>OZ245006.1:4800000-8065702 GCA_965223545.1 Planctomycetota bacterium
CCAGTGCCACCGACCAGGGCGTCGGATCGACCCAGATCATCGCACCGAGCACCGGCACGCCGGCTGGTCGCCGCCCTCCCGTGATGAGCAGCAGACCGGCGCGGTTCGGTGGCGCCCGGCCGCAGGTCAGGGCGAAGTTCGCGTTGCCGATGCGCGGCATCGCGGTGACCGAGGCGACCACCGCGCCTTCGCACCCCGCCGTCGATGCACCGAACGAAACAACTCCGGTGGGCAGCAGGTCCAACTGACTGACGTAGGCGTCCCCGTTGCCGTTGTAGACCGGGCTGAACGAGCCGCTGGTCGTGGGAAAGTTCGGCGACTGCGTGCTGCCCGCCGCGGTCGCCCTGCCGTGCTCGTCGATCACGAGGGCGGCCGCGTCATCGTTGCCGGCCCAGCCGAGAAACGTGCTGTACGTCAGCGCGGAGACCGTCGGGTCAAGGCGCGTCACGAACGCGTCCCGCGTCGGCCGGAACTGCCAGAGCAGACTGCCTTCGGTGATCGGAAAACCGCTGGAGCCGGTGTTGCCGACCACGACCGGCGCGCCGGTCGGATCCAACGCGATCGCGGTGATCTCGTCCATGCCGTTGCCGCCGAGATAGGTGGCGTACGCGAGCGCGCTGGCCGTGGGAGAGAGTGCCGCCAGAAACGCGTCCGGCTGCCCGCCGCCGCCGAACGACCGGTCGAACGCGCCTTGGGTAGTCGGAAAGTCGCTGGAGAACGTGGTGCCCCCGACCACGAGCCTGCCGCGGAGGTCTCGAGTCAGCGCGATTGGCCATTCGCCATTCGAGCCGCCCAGGTAGGTCGAGGCGACCAGTGATGACCCGTCCGCGGAGAGTCGCGCGACGTAGGCGTCCGAGCCGCCGCCCGCCGGCGACGTTTGGTAGGCACCCGGAGTGCTGGGAAACCCGTCGCCTGCCCTGCCTGCGATGACCGGAGCTCCCTGGTCGTCCAGGACCAGGGCGGCGCCCGAGTCGACGTTCGGGCCGCCCAAGAACGTCGAGAAGTCGAGGTTGTCGCCCGTCGCGGAGAGCCGCGTCACGAAGGCGTCGGCCGGCGCGTAGCCGCCGTAGCTGAAGCCGCCGTTGTAGGTCCGGTCGTAGGCACCGGCCGTCGTCGGGAAACCGCTGGAGCCGGTCGATCCCACGATCGTCGCTCGTCCCTGTGCGTCGGCCGCGATGGCGTGGCCCCAGTCGTCCACCCCTCCTCCCAGCAACGTCGAGTAGCTGAGCGACGACCCGGCCGGCGACAGCAGGGTGACGAACGCGTCGTGGAATCCGTTGTGGGTGGTGTCAAAAGCCCCTGCCGTGGTTGGAAAGTCCCTTTCGTTGGTGCCCCCCGTGATCAGAGTGCCCGCGGCGGTCGCCGCGAGGTCCAGCACCTGGGAGTTGGTGCCGTTGGTACCTCCCAGGTAGGTCGCGAACAGCAAGCGCGAGCCGTCCGACGACAGCTTGGCGACGAACGCGTCCTGCGTGCCCCCGATGACGGTGTCGAACGCTCCGGTGGTGACCGGGAAGTTCGGCGAGCCGGTGCTGCCGCCGATGGTCCACTGGCCCTGGTCGTCGAGCGCCAGCGCGTGCGCCCTGTCGGCGGAGAAACCGCCGACGAAGGTGGACCAAACGAGGCCGGGGTCGACGGTGAGCGACCAATCCTCGTTGCGTCCCGGGGCCTCGAACCCGAACCGGCGCGGGCCCAGCAAGACGTAGCGCACTTCGATGGGAAGCCGTTCGCCCGCCGGTCCGTCCTGCCAGCTGCGCGCGGGCGTCATGCGGATGGGCCCGAGCTCGGTGTCGAGCAGCAGGGCGCCCCCGGTGTCGAGCCGCAGTCCCGTGACACCGCGGACGTCGATCTGCACCGACGACAAGTCGGCGTGCGGCTCGAGCAACAGGTCGTACTCGAAGTGGCCGTCGTGCTCGCGCGCGCGGAGGTCGATGCCGTCGTAGATCTGGTCGTAGCGCACCGCCGCGTAGAGCGGCACGTTGCGGTGCCAGCGATCGCGGTCGTTTCCCAGCAGGTAGTGGTGCACGCCCGGTAGGCGCCGCTCACCGACGAGGTGACCCGGCTCGGCGTGCAAGAAGGTCATCCCGACCGCGACCCCGCGGGACCGCGTGGCGTCGTGCACGCACACTCGGAGGCCGTCCTTGCGCAGCGTCACCAACAACCCGCCAAACTCGGCCCGGTAGACCGCGCTTGGCTCCCACTGACCTCTGTTGGGCACGAACGCGGTGGGCAGGTCGCGAAGCAGGGCGGTGGCGCGGGAGTCGGTCGATGGGGCTCGCGGCGAACAGCTTGCGTCGCGCGAGCGGGCCTCGCGGGCCTCATGAGCGACGTGCCCGAGTGTCCAGAGGACGAGCAAGGCCAGTGAGAGCGAAGCCCGAGACGCCATATCTTGCCGCGACACTCGACCCCCGACGCTCCTTCTTGTTGCCATGATGCGTCGCAGTATACCGCCGCGCCGGCAGCTCGACCCGGTGGAACACGGGCGCACCAGCTGCCGTGCGCGAAGGCCTTCTCGTTGTTCTTCGGGTATCGTGCGCCGCCCAAAGAACCGTTTCCCGTTCCTTCGATGATGCGCCGAGTCCCCTCCCTTGTCTTCGCGGTTTCCGCGTCCGCACTGTCCCTACTCTGGGCCACCGCGCAGGACGGCGATGGCCCGCCCCGCGCGTTCATCGATGGCGTCGGCTGGCAGGCGCTGTCGTTGGCCGACTTCGTCAACGTCAATGGCGAGGCGGACACGTGGACCGAACGGGATGGGATGATCGTGTGCTCGGGCAAGCCGCTCGGCGGGGCGCGCAGCAAGAAGGTCTACCGCAACTTCGAGCTCGTGCTCGAGTGGAAGCACCACACGCACGCGGGCAACTCGGGTGTGTTCCTTTGGTGTCCCGAGTCGGCGTTCACCGAGCTGCCGCCGGGCACTCTGCCGCGCAGTGGCATCGAAGTGCAGGTGCTCGATCTGGGCTACGAAGAGAACTGGCTGAAGAACCGAGGCAATCGCTCGGACTGGTTCACCAGCCACGGGGACGTGTTTCCGGTCGGCCAATCGTCGATGACCGCGTTCACCCCGCAGATCGAGTACGAAGCGGAGGATGGCACGCGCTACACGGTCGGCAAGCCGGACAGTGCGCGCAGCTTCCCGGTGCGGCGGCTCACGCGGCCCGCCGGCGAGTGGAACCACTACTACATCCGCGCGATCAACGGCGAGGTCCGGCTGTGGGTCAACGGCGAGGAGGTCAACGGCGGCACTGGCTGCGCGCCCGCCGAGGGCTATCTGGCGCTGGAGGCCGAAGGCGCGCGCGTCGACTATCGCAATCTGCGCATTCGCGAGCTGCCGTGAGGCTGATCGCGCTGGGTGCCAGCAACCTGACGCGGATCACACCGATTCTGCTGCGCACGGCGCGCCGGCGCGGGCCGGTGCATGCCGTCGCCGCGCTCGGCTTCGGTCGTTCGTTCGGCATCCGCAGCCGCATGCTCTGGCGCGGACTGCCGGGTATCGAGCATTGTGGCCTCTGGCCGGCGCTCGACGCGCTGCCACCGGCGCCGGAATCGGCGCTGGTCATGGATGTCGGCAACGACGTGCTGTACGGCGCCGAGGTCGCACGGATCGTCGACTGGGTCGAGGCCGCCGTGTCGCGACTGACGGCGCGGGGCGCGCAGGTCACCGTCGCGGGTATGCCGGTGTTCGCCGGGGTCGAGGTGGGGCGGTGGCAGTTCGCGCTGTTGCGTCGGTTGCTGGTGCCGAGCTGCAAACTGCCGCGAGAGGTCGTCGTCGAGCGTGCTCGCCACCTGCAGGAGGCGCTGGAGGCATTGGCAAGCCACCATCGCGCGCGGTTCGTACCGATGCGCCCGCAGTGGTACGGATTCGATCCAATGCACGTGCGCCGCCGCGCGTGGCCCGAGCTGTGCGCCGCGCTGCTGGCGGCCGGCCCCGATGGTTCCGGGGCCGTGCGGGCACCGTGGCGCGATCGCTTTCGAGTGGCGTCCGCTCGGCCGGCGGAGCGTTGGTGGTTCGGGGTGCGACGGTGTGCGGACCAGCCGGCGGTGTGCTGGGAGGACGGCAGCTCTTTGTCGCTGTACTGACCGATGAGGGTCAGCGGGTCGAGAGCTCCCGCAGGCGGGCACCGATCCGGGTGACGATGATCGCGATCAACGCCGGGGTGCCGAGCACCGCGCATAAGAGCAGGATCCCGGCCAATCCGGGGCCGAGCACGCCGGCGAGCAAACTGACGAGCACCGCGCCGCCGATCAGCGCGATGGGGAAGGCGCCGCTCGGCACGAACAGAGACACATACAGAGTGACGTGCACGACGACGACCGTCGCCAGCAACCACCCGATCGCGGCGAACGTGAAGGTCGCCAGCATGATCGGGCCGTCGTTTATCGCTGCGCCCTGAGCGATCAAGGTGGCCAGCACCGCGAGGACGAAGGGCACCCAGAGCACGGCGAGGCAGCCCGCCACTTTTTCTGCGGCCCATCCGCCGACCGACGCCGGCAGCAACGCCAGGCCGAACAGCGTGCGGTCATTGATCTCTTGGCGGTACACCCGGCTGGCGATCATGCCGGCGTCGAAGAACGCACCGGTGAAGGCAACCAGCACGACTGTCATGCCCCAGTAGGAGGTGAAGCCCTCGCTGCTGAGGCCGGGCTCCCACAACAGGCCGCCCACCACGGCGGTCGCGATCGCGTACAGGGCGATGCGCAGCCCGATGCCACGCCAACCGCCGGCGATGAACTGGAAGTCGCGGCTGGCCACCGCGCGGATGCGCAACGCCGGGCAACGCCAACGGCGGCGGTGCGACTTTGCGCGCGCCGCGCGCTCGGTCTCGGTCGGCATCAGCGCGAACACCAGCGTGGCGGCAATGGCGAGCGCGACACCGCCGAGCAGATGCACCGTCATCATCCGTTCGGGCCAGCCACCGGCGTAGCCGGTGCGGACCACGGTGGCGATCGTGTCGAGGATCGAGACGTCCCGCAGGCCACGTTCGATCGCCGCGAGCAGCATCGGCAGCGGGGTATCGGCGGCGAGGCCGGCGAGCTCGGTGGTCAGCCGGCCGGCCTGCTCGACCAGGACGGGCAGTAGGAGCAGACAGCAGATCGACCACCCCGTGGCGCGGGCGGCGGCGTGTGTCGTCATGCAGAGTGCAGAAGACAAGAGCCCGATGCCGAAGCAGAGCACCAAGAAGGCCAACAATGCCCCGAAGGTCGCGAGCACCTGGTCACCGGCGATGCCGCCCAGCGTGACGGCCAGCACGGCGAAGGGGAGCTGCACGATCAGCGCCAGCACGCTGCGCAGCAGGACTCCCAGTGAGTTGCCGAGCACGGTCGGCAGCGGCCCGACTCCGGCCAGCCGCAAGAGCGGCAGCGAGCCCGACTCCTTCTCGTTGGTGAGCACCGCGGCGAATGCGCCGATCGCGATCAGGACGATGGTCACGACGTTGAGGTACGCCAGCGTCCAGAACAGGGTGCGCCCCGGGGCGCCGAACCACATCTGCGTGGCGCGCGCGATGACCACCTGCAGGATGATGACCAGTACGACGCAACAGCGCAGGCCGTAGGTCGAGCCGCTGCGCGCGTCCTCGCGCATCGACCGTGTCAGCATGATCAGCGTCGGCCGGATCATTCGCCGATCAAAGTGCGCAGCCGAGCGGTGGTCGCACCGAAGACAGCGAACGCGCAGAACAACATTCCGCAGGCCAGCAACGCGAACATACCACCCGCGCTCCCCATCCCCGGGCCGGAGAACAGGCACGAGGTCAGCAGGCCGTTGAGCAGGAACACGCCGAGGACCGCGGCAGCGAACGCTCCGCGGCGCAAGCGCAGCGACAGGTATGTCGCCGTCACGGCACCGAGACAGACCGCGGACAAGAACCACGCCAGGCCGACGTACGCCTCGGCGTCGGTGGGGATGCCGTGCTCGCTGACGATGCCCAGCGTGGAGAGGAGCACCAGCGCGGTGGCGGGGAGAAGCAGTGTTGCCGCGGCGCGCACCTTGACCCACCACGCGGATTCGACGGAGTACGGCAACATGCCGAGGCACGGCAGGGTCCCGTGCTGCCACTCGGCGCCGAACATGCGGCTGGCCAGCGTGCCGCACTCGATGACCCAGATCCAAATGACCACACCCAGCCGGCGCTCGTTCAGATACGAGGGGCCGAGGAACAGCTCGGCAAACGAGAACAACGCGGCGTAGCCGATCGCACGGCCCAGCAACCCCATTCGACCGCCGAGCAAGCGGTAGTCCTTCCAATACAGCGCTCCGCGGCCGGCGCCGGGGCGCGAGCGCCGGGTGGCGTTGGCGGCCGCGGTAGAGCCGAAGCCGAGTCCGCGCTGTGGCGGTGCCTCATCGCTCAACGGGGCGAACCGCAGTAGTGCCCAAGCGAACAGAAAGAAGCCGGCGCCAACGCCGACGTTGAACACGCAGAGATCGCGGATTCGATCTCCGCCGTGTAGGTCGAAGCCGGTGGCTACCACCTCGACCAGCGCGGTCGGCACCGAGAAGTACGAGAGAGTCGACTCGAGGGTCAACACGCCGCTCCTCGAGCTCCACCACATCGCGATCCACGGCGCGAACAGCCACGCGAACAGCAGGGTCGATGCCATCGACGCGGCGGCCCGCGTGCGGCGGCAAAAGCAGGAGCAAAAGATGCCCAAACCCCAGACCAGGATCGCGTAGGAGGACAGCGTGGCGAGGGCGTGGCCGACCTGGTACACCGACACGCCCCCGAGGGTCACCGACAGCATCGCGAACGGCGCCTGCACCGCGAGTACGAGCAGCACTCCGGTGAGCGACGCGGCGAGCTTGCCGACCAGGATGCGGATCGGATCGAAGCCGGCCATGCGCAGCAGGCCCAGCGTGCGGCCTTCGCGCTCCTCGCTGATCAGCCCCGACGCGATGGCGACGCCGAGCATCGACAGTGCGAAGAAATCCAAGCCGAGGAGCCAGCCGAACACCGTGCGGCCGGGGGCGTCCCACGTGATCCGGTTGAATGCCATCACGCCGATGACCGTGGCGAGGCCGGCCGGCACAAGCCCGCGTGCGAGGAAGCCGCGTGCGGTGCGCATCTCCACCCGCAGCTCGCGCTCGGCCAGGGTCAGCGCCTGCAGCTTCAGCACTACTCCTGCACTCCGGGTTGGGTGAGGTCCATGAACACCTCGTCGAGGCGGCGGCGCGCGGTTTGGAATCCGCTGGGTACGCCGCCGGCGTCCAACACCGCCGCAGCAGCGCGCGCGGATCCAGGGCTTCGGCCGCGGCCTCCGGCGCGCTCTCGATCAGCAGCGTGGCGCCATCCTCGGTCACCGAGCCGACCCCGTCGAGCGCGCGCAACCCGTCCGCGAGCCCGGCGATGGGCGCGGCGAGCTCGACGCGGTAGGACTTGCGCTCGCCGCTCTGCTCGAGCAGTGCGGCCATGCTGCCCGAGTAGCGCACCTTGCCGCGGTCGATGATCGTCACCGCGTCGCACAGGTCGGCGAGCTCGCCGAGAATGTGCGAGCTGATCAGCACGGTCTTTCCCATCGCTGCCAGCTCGCGCAGGATGTCCATCAGCTCGATCCGCGCGCGCGGGTCGAGTCCGCTCGCCGGTTCGTCGAGCAGGAGCAGCTTGGGGTCGTGCACCAGGACGCGAGCCAGGCTCAGCCGCTGCTCCATCCCGCGCGACAGCGAGCGGATCAGCTCGTCGCGCCGGCCGTGCATGTCGGTCAGCTGCAAGACGTCCCGCAGGATCGGATCGCGCTTGTCGCGGCTGAGTCCGTAGGCGGCGGCGAAGAAGTCCAGATACTCGAACACCGTCATCTGCCGGTACACGCCGAGGTGATCGGGCATGTAGCCGAGGTTGCGCCGCACCTTGAACTTCTTCTTGGTGACGTCGTCGCCGAAGACGGCGACACGCCCCTTCTTCGGCTCGAGTAGCGTGGCGATGATCTTGAGCGTCGTGGTCTTGCCGGCGCCGTTGGGGCCGACGAAGCCGTGGATCGAGCCGCTGGCGACGTCGAACGAGACGCCGTCGACGGCGACCCGGTCGCGGAACGAGTAGCTCACGCCGCGGACCACGAGAGCGGGGGAGGCGTCGTCGGCAGCAGGAGTGGTCGTGCTCATCAGTGGTCCGTGTGCAGCTCGATCAAGTACAAGACGTAGCCCTCCTCCGGCTCCAGCTCGGGCTCGGCGCGCAGCGCGAACGACTCCGGCGCTGGGGCCAAGAGCACGCAGAGCGCCGAGGGCCGCTCGACGAGCGCTCGGAACGCGCTCGGGCGCAGGAGACCGAAACGCTCGGCCAGCAAGGTGATCGCATGCTGTTGCGCCAGAGCTTGCAGCCGCTCCGACACGCTGTCGTCGTCCGAGCCGGCGAAGTGATGGCTGGCGCGCAAGACGCGGTCCTCGCCGACGAAGTGTTGCAGCGGAAACGAAACCCCTTCGGCGACGAGCTCGTTCCCGTCGCGGTACAGGTTGCGGACGCCGCCTGCCTCGATCAGCCAGGCCTTGGTGACCGAGGGGAGCGCGCCGACCGCCCGCAGCCGGGAGACGCGGGCCGGGCCGGCGGCCTGCTCCGCGGTTTCGTCGTCGGCGTCGAGCACCTCGAGCGAGAAGTCAGGGCCGGGCAGGCTGGCACGACGCACCAGGGAGCGAAACGAGAACATCGGGATGTCGACGCGCATGGCGCCGGCGCGGCCGTTGTCGATCAGGGCGTTGACGGCCTCTTGTTCCTGGGCAGTGGACAGCAGCGCGCCGTCGCCCGATTCCGACAGCGTGTAGAGCGCACCGTCGGTGGCGAACACTTGTGTGTACTGGGTCACCGCGTGCTCCCCGTCTCCCATCGGCGTCGCCACGGCGAGGGTCAGGACGCGGCTGCGCTCGCCGTGCCCGCGGGCGCCGATCACCATCAGCAGCCAGGTGAAGAGAGCGACGCAGGTCAGCAGGCCGGCGATCGATATGCGGTAGTCCAGTCCGCGCCGCGCCAAGCGCCAGTGCACCGGGCCAACCAGCAGCAAGAACACGACCGCGACGGCGAAGATCAAAGGCCAGCTGTGGCGCACCGGCACCAGGCCGCGGAGTGATTGCAGGATCGGTGTTGCCAGGGAGTAGGCGCTGTTCTCCTCGGCGCGGCGCCGGTTGATGTCCTCGATCTCCTCGAGAGTGGTCGTGTCGGTGTGCAGCGACAGCATCGCCGGCACCAGTCCCGCCGCGGAGCGGTCGTAGCGGATCACCGTGCCGCTGCCCACGGCGAAGCGTTGCAACGGGAGGTTGAGTGGGGTGAGGATCCCCTCGAACTCGGGAAACGCGCCGCCGCGCCGCATGAGGTGGAGTCGCCCGCCCGCGCGCAGCCAGTGCAAGAACGCCCGCTGCCGCGGTGGATCCCACGTCGGCGCATGGTCGAGCACGGCTTCCCGCAGGGTCTGCGCGCCTCCGGATGTCGCCGGAAACCAGGCCGCCGGGAACTCGGGAATGGTGCCGCGCGCGGCGCGCACTCCACTGGTGGAGCGCAGCACGGCGACCGCACCGTGGCCCAGGCGCAGCCCGGGGACGCTCTCGCGCTGCAGGCGCGCCCCGCGGAACTGCAGCTCCCAGAGCTCGGTGTGGCGCAGCACCAGAGGAAAGAACTGCACCACGCGGCGGGAGCCCGGGGTCAGAAAGCACGGTTCGACCAGCGTGCCGCCCATCTGCGACAAGCCGTTGCTGCGCCACAGCGTCAGCTGCGTCTCGACGGGGGCGTTGGTGTCGTTCTCGACGACCAACGTCAGTGGGTTGAACTGACCCGGCACCACGCGCCCGTCGAAGCCCCAGTGTGCTTCGACGACGCGCTGGGCACGGACACCACCGCCGAGCGACGCGAGCGAGACCGCGGCGAGCATGGCCGTGGCGGCGCGCATCCGACGCGAGAGATTGCGAGCCCGCTGCATCAGCGTGCCGGAGTTCGACCTTGCTCCACGGCGGTACCATACCGCGGCCGGCGCCGGTAGAACCACCAGTCGGCGAGCAGCAGCGGCAGGCCGAGCAGTGCCAGCCAGGACCACAGCGACCGGGCGGGATCGAGGTCCGCGGCGGCGCCGCGCACGGTCAGCTCATCCAGCATCAGCTGTTCGCGGGCCTCGAGCAGCGTCTCCCGGCGCTCGAGCAAGTTGACGCCGAACCGCCGCTGCACGGCGTCACCAACACGCACGGTGTGCCAACCACAGCGCGGCGCCGACAGACCCAGCGCGATCCCGCCGGTGACCGCGCGCTGTTGTCGGCTGCCGTCGGGTGCCTCGAGCGCGACCGCGTTGGCTGTCGTGCCGACGTCGACGGCGGGCAGCGGTCCGGCGCGCAACGCCTCGACGTCGCGCAGCCCGGCAGCCTGCAGTGCCAGGCCGCTCAGGTTGGCCAACATCACCGGGAACGCGACCCGATAGGGCAGCGTCGATTGCTCGGGATCGAACAGCATGGCGAACACCTGCGCCGCGGAGGGGTCGCGGCCTCGGCGCACGAGTAGCGGCCCGCGGGTGCCGTGTACCAGGACCTCGTAGCCGGCTTGCTCGAGCTCGCGCTCGCTGTGTGACGGTCGCCACGCGGGCTGTTCGAGGACCAGCAGATCGTCGAGCAGCGCGTGCCGCAGCAGCGGGGCCGCCCGGTCCCAATCGACGACCGCGGAGCCGCCGTCGAGCACCTCGACGACTTCGGCCAGGACGTCGGGGACGCCGAGCAGGAAGCCGACGGCGTCGTCCCGCAAACGGCGCTCGTCGGCGGTGACGACCAGGTCGGGGGCGTCCGGTGCGTCCGCCTCGAGCAGCTCGGTCATCGGTTGGGCGGCGAGCGCGTGGCGAAACGCCCATTGGTCACCGTCGACGGCGACCCGCAGGGGGCGTTGTGGGCGCAGCTCGAGCAGGCCGTGGTCGTCGGCCCGCAGCGCGTCGGCAGCCCCCGTGTGCAGCTCGACCTCGATGGTGCGCACGCGGTCGTCGTCTTCGCCGGCTGGCAACGCGACCACGAACCGCTCGGCGGTCTGAGCCTGGAGCGCCACGGGCTCGTCGACGATGGGCGCACCGTCGGCGGTGACGACCAGCCGGTCGGCGCGCGCGCCGGGCGTGCCTTCGACGACGACCAGGATCTGCCAGCCGCCCCGCGGATCGCGGCTGGCGCCCAGGTGGGTGATTCCCGCGTTCTCCACGCGGTCGCCGACCCGATCGAACTCGAGGGTGAACGGCAGCGCGAAGTCGGTAGTGTCCGGCAGGACCCCGTCGCTGATGAGGACGACGCGGTCGACTGCCACGGTCTGGGCGAGCGCCGCGGCCATGCGCAACGCTTCGCCGAGTTCATCGGCGCGGTCTTCGACGTTGATCTCGTCGACCGCCGCGCGCAGCGCGCGGCGGTCGTTGCTGAACGAATGGGCCAGCTTGGCAGTCTTGGCGAATCCGATCAGCGCCATCGAGCCATCGGTGGCGAGTGCGTCGATCCGCTCCACGGCGCGGGCCCGTGCCATCGCCAACCGGGTCTCGGCCTCGCCGGGTGCGACGGCGGCCATGCTGGCCGACTGGTCGATCAGCAGAATGACGCGTTCTCGCGCGGCGTCGCCGCCGATCACCGGCTGCATGAGGGCCAGGGTCAGCAGCGAGAGCAGGGCCAGCTGGAGCAGCAGCAGCAGGTTGCGCTGCAGTCTGCGCAGGGGCGCGTTGACGCGCTGGTCAGCGAGGACCGCGCGCCACAGCAACAGCGACGGCACCCGCCGCGGGGGACGGCGCAGCTTGAGCAGATAGAGCAACACCAGTGGAATCGCTGCCAACGACCACCACGCCGCGCTCGGCGCGGTGATGGTCGGCCAGTCGATGCCGAGGATGGCGGCCGTCATGGCGGTCACGACAGCCATCCCCTCCGGCGCAGAGTGTCCAGCAAGGCGTGCTCGACCGGCGTGCTCGCGTCCAGGCACGCGTAGCGGCCGCCGCGCTGGCGGCACAGCGACTCGATCTGTCGCTGCAGCGCCGCGCGATGGCCGTGGTACAGGTCGAGCAGCGACTCGGTCGCGGTGACGTCCAGCACCGCCCCGGTCTCGCTGTCGACCAGGCGCACATCGTGGCCGAGCTCGGGGTTGAGCTCGTCCGGCGCGAGGATCTGTAGGCCGGAGACCTCGAGGCCGAGGCCGTGGGCGCGGTTGAACGATGGCCGCAACTCGCCGGCGGTGAGGAAGTCGGACAACACGATCAGCAGGCCGCGACCACGATGCACCCTGAGCATGGCGTCGAGTCCGCGTTCGATGGGCAGGGCGCCGCCGGCTTCGACCTGTTCGAAGAAGGCGAACCAGCGCATCATCGAGCGCCGGCCGGGGGTCAGCCGCAGCTGCCTGAGGCCACCGTCACGCGCGTCGAACACGTAGCCGTGGGCGCGCTCGCCGCCGGTCAGCGCCATCACACCGAGCCCCGCCGCCAGCTGCTGCGCGAGCCGCAGCTTGCCGCCGGCGGCCATCGATGCCGAGCCATCGATCAGCACCGTTACGCACAGCTCCTCCTCGTCGTGGTAGAGGCGCGTGTAGGGACGGCCGAGCCGGGCGAACAACCCCCAGTCGAGGAATCGAATGTCGTCGCCGGCGGCGTAGTCGCGGAAATCTTTGAACTCGAGGCTGTTGCCGCCGCGTCGTGCGCGGTGCTCGCCGCGGCCGCGATTGGTGAAGCGGCGACCGCTGAGCAGGCGCAGGCGCTCGACCCGCGCCAGCAGGTCGTTGTCGAGCAGCGTCGTGAGCTGGGTGGCGGATGCCATCGATCTCTAGTCGGTCTCCGCGACGTGTTCGACCACGTCACCGACCAGGTCGGCGGTGGCGATCTCTTCGGCCAGTCCGTCGTAGTTGCGCAGGACGCGGTGTTGCAACACCTCCCGCGCGAAGTGGCGGATGTCTTCGCAGGCCAGGTGCGCGCGGCCGGCGGTGAGCGCGCGCACTCGGCCGGCGGCGAGCAGGCCCTGTGCGGCGCGCGGGCTGGCGCCCCAGCGGACGTAGCGCTGGATTCGTTCGGGCGCGGAGTTCTGGTCGGGGTGGGTCGCCAGCACCAGCCGCACCGCGTAGTCGCGGACCTCGGCGGCGACCACCACGCGTTGCAGGACGCCGCGCATCTGCAGCAGCCGGCCGCCGTCGACGACTCTCTCCAGACCCTGGCGCTGGCCGAGCGTGGTCCGGTCGAGGACGGCGTTGAGCCCGTCGCGGTCGAGGAAAGGCACGACGACCTTGAACAAGAAGCGGTCGAGCTGCGCCTCGGGCAGCTCGTAGGTGCCCTCGTGTTCGATCGGGTTCTGTGTCGCCAGGACGAAGAACGGCTGCTGCAGCATGCGGGTCTCGCCGCCGCTGGTGACCGAGCCCTCTTGCATGCACTCGAGCAGCGCCGCCTGGGTCTTCGGCGTGGCGCGGTTGATCTCGTCGGCGAGCAGCAGCTGCGTGAACACCGGGCCGCTGCGAAACTCCAAGCGGTGGCCACCGCGGTCGTCGGCGACCAGCACGCTGGTGCCGACGACGTCGGCCGGCATCAGATCGGGGGTGAACTGGATGCGGCGGAAGTCGAGCTCCAGCACGCGGCTCAACGACTTGACCAGCTCGGTCTTGCCGAGGCCGGGCACGCCCTCGAGCAGCACGTTGCCGCCGGCGAGGATCGCGGTGACCGCGCACTCGACGACTCTGTCCTGGCCGACGATGGCCTTTTCGATCTCGGCGCGAATGCGCCTGGCGTCGTGCTGGAACTGCTCGGTCTCGGCGCGCAGGTCATCGGTCATCGGTCGTCCTCGTCGAGGTTGCTGCGGCGCTTGCGCGCGAGCAGCCGGGCCATGGTCGTTTGCTTTTCGTCGTCGTCGGTCTCGGTGGGCTGCGGCGCCGGTGCGGTGCGCGGCGGTGCGGGCGGAGCGGCTCCCGGTTCCGCGGGTGTTGCGGCCGGCGTCGGCGTCGCTGGCGCCGCAGTGGGTGCGGCCGGCGTGGTCGGCTGTTGGTGCCGCTGTTTGGCCTCGAGCAGGTCGCGCACGGTTTGCTGGCGAGCGATCGGTTCGCGGCGCGGCAGCTGGAGTCGGCGGAACGCGACCGCCAGCGGCAGCAGCACCATGATTGTGGCCAGCAGCAGGTCGAAGATCGGCCGTTGCGTGCGCGGTGCCGCCGCGCGGCGGTCGAACAGCTCTGCGCCGCCCTCGTCGCCGGAGAGCATGCGGCCGCCGGTGCGGCTGGCGATCTGCCGCAGGGTGGCGGGATCGGCGCGAAAGCGGAGAAACTCGCTGCCGTACGGCACGGCGAAGCCGGTGTGTGTCCGCCCGCCCTCACCGGCGCCCAGCGCCTGGATCGAGGCGCGGTAGTGGCCGACGCCGGTCAGCGGAAACCGGGCTTCGTAGCGGCGTGGTCCGACCTGGTCGAGCATCACCTCAAGCGAGCCCTGCGGAGTCTCGACCACCGCCATGAGGTCCAGTGGGTTGCCCTGCTCGGCGAGGTCTTCGACCTCGATCAGGCCTTCGTCGCGGAGCGGCATGCTGCGCGCCGCGAGGGCGCGGCTGGTCCGCGCCCGGGCGATGTCGGTGATCAGTGCTTGCGCGAAGCGCGGACCGTGTTCCCACGCCGCCCAATCGCGGCCCCAGCGCGGCGCCAGATCCGCGGTGAACGCTGCCGCCGCGCCGACGCCGTAGCGCCACCGCGCCAACACCGGATCGGGCTCGGCTTCGTCCGGTCCCTCGAGCACGGTCAGAGCGCGCGGCTTCGGGGTCGTCAAGATGTAGCCGTGCAGCGGAGGCAGTGCGCCGAGACCGTCGACCATGCGCGCGGTGGTCTCGATGGTCGGCACGAACGTCTTCTCCTGGATCGCGTCTCGCCGCAGGGTGCGGGCCTCCTTGATGAAGATCGCCGGCAGCTCGTTGGGCGATGCGGGCAAATAAAAGCGGCCGCCGGTTTGCGTGGCAATGTCGCGCATGCGGCGCGCGTCCGGTGACGCGGCGCCACCGCCGTGCGGAAACACCGCGACGGTGGAGATGCGGATGTTGGCGGCGCGGTAGGCGGCCAGCAGCTCCGGCGTCGGCGGCGTGGGGTCGCCGTCCGAGATGATGACCACCTGCTTGGCGGCGGCGTCGGATGCTGTCAAGCCCGTCAGCGCGTGCTGCATCGTCGGGGCAAAGGCCGGCATGTCGCCGATCAGCGCCCCCGTCACCCTGGGCGCCAGCCGCTCGTACTCGCGCGCCGGAGTCAGCGGAAACAGCCAGCCGTCCCCCGAGCGTTCGAAGGCGAGCACGCCGACCTCGTCGCCGGGCTGGAGCACCTGCATTGCCTGCAGCGTGATGCGCTTTCCCCAGGTGTTGCCCTGCGGGAACTCGCAAGTGTGCAGGATCACCGCCAGCGCCCCCTTGGGCATCTGCTTGCGCAACGTCATGTCGAGGTCCACGGGCAGCAGCTCCTCGATCGGCGATGCGCGCCAACCTCCCGGGCCGAAGCTGTCCGGTCCACCGACCATCAAGAAGCCGCTGCCCTGGTGGAACACCGCGTCGTGTAGCGCCTCGAGCTGACGCGCATCGAAGCCGTCCCGGGCGACATCGACGAACACGATGCAGTCGTAGGGCAGCAGCGCGATCGGTTCGGCGGGAACTCCGGCCGGCGTCGTCACGTCGACGATGCGCTGTTGGGCACGGGCGGCCTCGACCCAGAGGGCCGCATCGCGGGGGTCGCCGCTCTGCACGATCAACACCCGGCCCTCGCCCTCGAGATACAGCGAAGCCGTGGCGACGTTGTTGGCTTCGAAACCGTCGGCTTCGGCGGTGGGCTCGACGCGGGCGACGAACTCGTAGTAGCCGGTCGCATCGACGATCAGTGGCACGGCGAAGCGCGACTTGCCGGTGTCGTAGTCGATCGGCTGCCGCAGCACCTCGGTGCCGTTTTGTTCGAGCACCAGCTGGCCGGCGCCCGGCCGCAACGAAGACAGCACGACGGCCGCCTCGATGGTGTCGCCGACGATCGCGTTGCGCGGCAGCTCCAGCTTCTCGAGCCAGACCTCGTCCTCGATGCCGTAGTCGATCCCGAGGACGTCGACCATCACGCCGCGCGCCGCCAGGGCATCGACGACGCTCCACAGCTCGCCTTCGGTCGCGACCCCGTCACTGACCAGCACGATCCGACCCGTGCGGTCGGGCGGCAGCATGGCGGCTGCCGTGGACAGGGCCTCGCCGAGGTCGGTGCCGTCGCGGGCGACCTCGACGTTGACTCCCTCGAACGGCAGCGCCGTCGACGGCGGCAGCTCGACGCCGGCGTTGCGGGCGAAGAACAACAGCCCGACCTCGTCGCGCTCGGGCTTCTCACTGGCCCCGCGCAGCAGAAAGCCGATGGCTTCGTCGCTGGCATTCGCTCCGATGGACGCGGAGTGGTCGATGGCGTAGACCACCGACAGGCGCGGGTCGACGCGCAGCAGGCGGGGTTCGGCAAGGCTGCCGAGCAGCAGGGTGACGAGCAAGAGCTGGGCTGTGACGACCAACACGGCCCGCGCACCGTGCAGATCGTTGCGGCCGCGGCGATGCACCCACCACAGCCACGGCACGACGACGGGCAGGGCGGCGAGCCACCAGGGTTGGCCGAGCTCGAGGCGCCGCGCGAGTGTCGCGCCGAGGATCGCACTGCCGAGCACCGTCAGATAGCCGATCGGCCAGCCCCAATGGCAGCCGGCCCGCAGCCGCTCCCACGGTGTGGGGCGCGCGCTCATGGCCGGACCTCCAGCAGGCGGTGGTTGCCGGTGTCGGCGACCATGAGGCGCTCGTCGTCGACCCAAGCCAGCGCCCAGGGGGTGGCCAGCTCACCGAAGCCCGAGCCGGCGCGGCCGTAGCGCGCCAGCAGGCTGCCGTCACGGCGCACGCCAGTGATCCGACCGGCGCCGTACTCCACCAGCCACAGATTGGCTGCGGGTCCGAGGCACAGGTCGTACGGCAGGTCCAGCTCGACGGTCTCGAGCACGCCGAGGAACTCGCCGCTGTCGGAAAAGCGTTGGATCCGGGCACCCATTGCGTCGGCGACATAGAGGACGCCGTCGTGCCAGCACAGTCCACTGGGCCTTTGGAACGCGCCCGGCGCGGTGCCGAACGCGCCGAACGCCGCGATGGGTTCACCGGTTTTGGTGAACTTTTGGATGCGGTCGTTGCCGCCGTACTCCGCGACGTACAGGAAGCCATGCGGATCTTGGACGATGCGCACCGGGTAGCCGAACTCGCCGAGGCCGGTGCCGTGGCGGCCGCGCATGGCGACGACATTGCCCTCGCGGTCGAAGAACACCAGCCGGTGGTAGTGCGTGTCGGCGACGATCACGCGGCCGTCGGCCGTCGCGCAGATTCCCTCCGGCCGGCCGACGTCGTGGGCCGGCATCCACCACGAGCGCAGCAAGTTGCCGTCGGCGGCGAACAGCAGCACGCGGCCGACGTTGTCGAGGACCCACCAGCGGCCGTCGCGGTCGGCAGCGACTCCGCGCGGAGCCGGCACGCTGGTGCCGGTCGGCGGCATCGACAGCTGTCGGACACCGGGCGGCGCCTCATCGGATGGGCCGCCGCAGCCGGCGGCGCCGAACCCGAGCAGGAGGGTCGCCAGCAAGACGAGCTGGCGCAAGACGACGCGGGTGCCGGCCGGGATCGAGGCGCGCCCGCAATGGCGCAGGACGACCGACTCGCCGCTCGTCACGTCGGACACGCGCGAAGCGGTGATGCCGCGCTCGGCGCGGTTGTCTTCCAGGCGCAGCGGCCCCGCCGGGTCGGCATCCAGCGCGAGCCGGTGCGGTCGAATGCCGACCGCGCCGTTCGGCGACGCGCCGGCGGCCAGCCACCGGTGGGCGGAATCGGCCGGTAGCCAGTTGAGCGGGCCCAGGAGTTCGCCGAGGGCACGGCTGGGCGGGGCGTGGTCGAGGGTCTCCATCGGGCCGTCGTAGACCACGCGGCCGTCGGCCAGCGCGATCGCGCGTTCGCCGAAGGTGGCCGCCGCTTGCGCATCGTGGCCGGCGATGACGAGCGCCGTGTCCCGCGCGCGCGCGACCGCGAACAGCCGGGTGTGCAGGCGCGCAGCCTGTGCTGGCCCCAGGTGGCAGAACGGCTCGTCCAGCACCGCGATGGGGGCGCCGCTCGCCAGCGCCCGTGCCACCGCCAGCCGATCGCGTTCGCCGGCGGACAGCTGCGGCGGGAGAGTCCGCGCCAGCTCGGTCAGCTCGAAGTCGGCGAGCAGCTGATCGACCGAGGGCTGTGGCGCGGGCGGCCGCGGCAGCGCGTACTGCAAGTGCGCGCGCACGTCCAGGTGCGGCCACAAGCCGCCGTCGGCCGGGGCCCATGCGCACCGCACGACCCCTGGCGGCGGCTCGAGGTGGCATTGGACTCTGCCGCGATCGGCGCGCGCGAAGCCGACGAGCAGGTCGAGCAGAGTGGTCTTGCCAGCGCCCGAGTGGCCGAGCACGAACGTCGCGCCCCGCTCGACGCGCAACTCGTCGAGGCAAAGGCGTGGGCGGTCTCGCGTACCGACGCGGACGTCGCGCAGCGTCCACAGCACCGGTGATGCGTTGCTCGGTCCTTTGCTCATGGCGTCAGGGTGCCTGGCGCGGCACTCGCCCAGACCCGGCCCACAGCATGGTGACGGCAGCCAGCGCCGTCCAGACCGCGGTGATCGCGATGAGCAGGCTGGCGCTGAGCGCGTCACTGTGGCCGTAGTGCATCAGGTTGTAGAGCCGCACGGCGACCGGTGGTGCGCCGGGAGGGGCGAGCACCGCGCTGGCCACGACTTCGAACGTCAGCGTGGCGAACAGGACCGCGAACGCCAGCACCCGCGGCGCGCCGGTCAGCCGGCGGAGCAGCGCGCGCCGGCCGGGTCCCGCCGGCAGCAGCCGCGCTTGGTGCACGTCGGCGCGGTCGCGGCGGCTGGTATCCAGGGCGACGAGCAGCACCGCGGGCGGCATGGCGATCACGGTGAGCGCGGCCAACCAGGGCAGCGGTGTGCCGTGCAGCGCGCCGAGTCCGATCGAGTCGATCCCGCTCTGCACGGTCAAAGCGACGACCAGGCCGCCGGCGCACCCCGGAGCGCACAGCAGCGGCGCAAGCCAGGCGCGCGCGCGCGAGCGCCACGCCGCGGCGGCCAGCTCCAGCGCGGCGAAGGCCGCGAGGGCCGCGCCCATGGCCGAGCGGCCGAGGTCGCTCCAGGTGCGCGCCGAGGTCAAGGTGCCGGTCCACGCGTCGGCGCTCACACCGCGGCCGGTGACTACCCACGCCGGAACCAGGAGGGCGAGGACGAGCGCGCCGCCCAGCACCGTCCACGTGACGGCGTGGTGGTTGCGGGCCGCGGCCGGGCTCGGCCCGGCGGCTTCGCGCGCCGTGGCGCGCGCCGAGGTGGCGATCGCCAACACCGGGATCCCGACCACGGCCAACGGCAGCCCGGCTGCTCGCAGGCCGGTGACCGCCGGCTGCCCTCCGGCATGGGCGTCGAACAGGGCGGAGGTCCAGCTGGTGAGGCCGAGCAGCACCGTCAGCTCGAAGTCGCCGAACGCGAAGACGAAGACCACGCCGCCGGTCCACAGCACCGGCCGCAGCGAGCCGAACCGCGACCGCCACCACGTCTGTCGCGCGCGGCTCGCGGCACCGTGCACCGACAACAAGAACTCGCCGGTGGCGCGCATTGGCGGCGGCGGCGCGGCGGCGCGCACTCCGGCGGCGACCGGGATCAGCTTGGCGGCGAGCAGTGCCACCAACGCGCCCTCGGCGATGGCGCGGTGCGGGGCCAGCAGCAGCGACGACCAGCCGTAGCCGAGCCAGACCCAGGGGGTGACCAGCAGCGCGCCGAGCACGCCGAGTGCCGCGGCTCGGCCCGAGGGCGTCGCTCTACGCAGCCCGCCCAGGACGGCGCAACCGGCGGCAGTGGCGAGGAGGGCGGCGGCACCGGCGCGCAGCGCGGCAGCGGCGGCGCCGGCTTCGACGCTCACTGACCGTACTCCTGGCGCAGCCACGACAGGCAGTCGGCGGCGTCGCGCTCGACGCCGTGCCAGCTGACCGCGCGGGCGCGCAGCGGCAGCAACGCGCGGACTTCCGCCGGCAGCTCGCTCGGGTCGTCGATGGGGCCGAGCGGCAGTTGGCGGGAGGGTGAGCGGGCCAGGACGTCCTCGGTCTCCGCCGACAGCAAGAAGTCGACCAGCTGCTCGGCCAGCGCGCGATGCGGGGCGCCGCGCGGAATCGCCACCGTGTTGGGGATCAGCACGGGATGCCCGTCGACTTCGACCGGCGCCATCGCCACGGGGCTGCCGTTGTCGAGCTCGCTGAAGAAGTCGTCGGTGTCGGTGAAGCCCGCGCGGCACCTTCCCTGCGCGACCAGGGCGGCGACCCGGCGGTTGCCGGCGGCGATGACGGCGCCGGCGCCCACCGCGGCGTCGTGCCAACGGCGCACGTGGGGCCCGCCGTGCGCGCGCCACAGCGCGGTGTAGTGGGCACGGGTCGTGCCCCACAGCGGGTTGGCGATGGCGAACGCGCTGAGGTCGCCGTCGGCGAGCGCGGCGGTGACGTGGGCCTCGACCGCGCCGTGCTCGGCGGTGAGCTTGCCCCGTTGCACGATCCAAACCCGCAGGCGGGCGGCAAAGCCGGTCCACAGCCCGTCCGGATCGCGGTGGGCCTGCGGTATGCGCTGCCAGCCGGGGCCGCGGTAGGGCTGCAGCAGGCCGGCTCGCGCCAGCCGGAGAGTGCCCAGCACCTCGTTGTTCCACAGGACGTCGCACCGCGGCTGACTCGCCTCACGCGCGATCCGGTCGACCAGCGCCAGCGATTTGGTGGCTTCGGTGTCGTAGACGACGGCGACGTCGACGCCGGTCTGCGCGGTGAACCGCTCGAGGATGCGCTCGGCGAACACCGCGTCGTGCGCGCAGTACACCACGACGGCCGCGCGCGGCCAGGCGAGGGCGGTCCACAGCGCGACAATGCCGGCCGCTGCGGCCCACGCCAGCGCGCGGCCTCGCGTCACTTGCCCCCGTTCTTCTCGCCGGCCTGCAGGCGGTTGAAGTAGCCCTGGATCGAATCGTGATAGCCGGGCGGAACGTCCTCGCGCAGGATCGCCTCGCTGGCACCGCTCTGCACCGCGCGCAGGAGTTCGGCGTAGTCCTCGCGGGCCTCACCGCTGTCCGCGGCGCGCTCGGTTTTCCACTGCAAGAGCATGCGGCCCGCCACTCTTGCCGACGGGACGCGCCACGGTCGGAAGCCGGTCGGGCCCTCGGCTTCGGCGACTCCGCCACCACCGAACCCGCGTCCGCCCGAGCCCGGGCCGGGCTGGGTGCCGGTGCCGTTGCAGCTGCCACACCCCTGGCCACTGCACTCGCCGCAGACGTGCTCGGCCTGACACTGCGCCAACGACTCGGACAGGCACTCGGCGGCCTCGCCCATCGACTGGCACTCGGCGCAGACCTCGCCGTCGAGAGCACCGAGCTGCTGCAGCTGCTCGGCGAGACGGAGCGCGTCCAGCGCCTGCTCGAGCTCGGCGAGGTCGCGCATTCCTTGCGCGAAAGCCTCGAGTTCCAGCGCGGCGTCCTCCAGGGCTTCGTCGCTGCTGCCTTCCTCGCTCGACTCGAGTTCCTGCAGCGCGCGAGTCAGTGCTTGGGCCAGCTCGCTCGCACCCAGCTCTCCGCTCGCGGTCTCGCGCAGCTCCTGCAGCGCGGTCCGCGCCTCGGCTGCCGCGCTGCGATCGCCGCGGCTGGCCTTTTGCGCGAGCTCGCGGACCTCCGCCAGCTTGCGCTTGGCGGAGCTGCTGTCGCCCCGGCGGACGGCTTCGGCGAGTGCCCGTTGCTCGTTCGATGGTGATCGGCCGATGCTCTGGCGGCCCGAGCCGCCCGCCCGCTGTTGTTGGTTCGCGCGGCGTTCTTGCCAGCGGTCGCCGATGGTCTGCCGCTGCTGGCGCAGGCGGCGTTGGTTCTCCGGGTCGCGCGGCTTCATGGCGCGCAGGGCGGCGCGCAAGGCGGCGAGCTCGGCATCGACTTCGGGGGACAGGGCGCGGTCCAGCGGGCGCTTGCGCAGTGCCTGGCGGCGCGCCGCGGCCGCCTCGCGCTGCGCCTCGGTGGCCGAGTTGTCTCTCCTTTCCTGGTCCGCCTCGGTCGCCGCGCGGTCCAGCGGCGGCAGCCAGAGGGCGACGGCGGCGAACGCGAGCATCCCGGTCGTCGCCCGGGCCGCGCCGCGACGGGGTCGCCAGGGCACCACCGCGGCGGCCTGCACCGTCTGGGCCCGTCGATCGGTGTCGGCGTCGACCAGCGCGCGGTAGTCGGGGTGTTCGGGGCCGTTGGCCAGGCCGGCGTAGGTCAAGAACAGGTCGCTGCTCTGCTGTTGGTGGTCGATCAAGCGCGCGGCGTCGCGGGTTCCGACCCGCGGAGTCATCCACCAGGCGGTGAGCGCGGCGAGGGCAGCGCAGACGGGCAGCCAGTAGAGCGCCCCGCTCGGATCGAACGACAAGAGCCGGGCCGCGGCGAGAGCGACGGCGGCGGTGATCGTCAGCGCGGTCAGCAGAGTGGCCGCGCGGCGTGCCCAGGAGCCGGTGCGCTGGCGGCGGGCGACCTCTACCAGGAGCGTGTCGCCACGGTGTTGTCGGGTTCCCGGAGACTCCTGCATCGCAGCGGGACTATACGTCGCGCGACCGAGGAGTGCACCGGGGTGCCGGGTGGTTCGCCTGGCAAGCCAGCCCGGCGGGTGGGGGCGGTCCGCGGCGTTGGCCGCGGACCGCGGTGCTTCTCACTGCACCTGCTGGCGGTCGACGTTGGAGACCTCGACCACGTTGTTCTGGTTGTCGATCAGCACGGCGGTCGCGTCGATGACGAGGCCGGAGGCGATCTGCGCGATGGCGGCCGGGAACGTGAACGTGGTGTACGGATACACCGACGGGCCGGCGTTGGTGAACGCGAACACGTTGCCGGCGCTCGGCGCGAAGCCGACGATGCTGGCGGTCAAGGCGTCGGCCTCGAGGCCGAGCACGTTGCCCATCGCCGCGTGGCGGCTGGTGTCGACGGACATCAAGGTGAAGCCGGTGCTCCAGCCACTGGCCGGGACGCCGGTGAGCGAGACGCGCAAATCACCGGGTTGGTTGGAGATCACATCCATCACCATGCCGGAGAGATCGCGTCCACCGCTGACGCCGCGGACCACCAGGGCGTAGTCGGCGTCGGTCGCCGCGGTCTCGATGTGCGAGTCGGCGAGGATCTCGTCCGCCGTCACCTTCACGGTCCACACGCCGCTCTGCGGCGAGTTGAGCATGATCATTTCCTCGGTGTCGAGGCTGTTCTTGCCGGTCGGCGCCGCCGGGCTCACGTTGGAGTTGCCGAGGCCGAGGTTGCCGGCGTAGCGGGTGCCGTCCGGTGCGAAGGCCTCGACGTCGAGGTCGTTGAGGCGGTGGCGGCTCTGGTTGGCCGGGTTGCCCGGCGGCTCGGTGTAGGTGAGCGCGGCGCGGAACGCGTTGGTCGCCGGTGCGACATACACGAAGTAGGTCCGGCTCTGGCCCTGGCTCAGCACGTCGCGGGACGGGCCGGTGAGGGTGGCGTTCTCCTCGTCGATGACGAGCAGGTTGTCACGCTCGGCATACATGTCGCCGATGTTGGGGAAGCCCCAGCCCTGCTGCACGCGCGTCGCGCGGTTGGTCGGCAGCGGGCGGGTGGTCGCCATCATCAGCGCCTTGACGGTCGAGGCGTGCGCGCGCAGGTTCCAGCGCTCCTGCCAGGTGCCACCGGGGTAGCCGAAAAGGCCGTCGCTGAACATCGTCATCGCCAGCAGGCCGAAGCCGTTGACCATCGGGGTGGCGCCGGAGGTGCCACCGAAGTTGTTGGTGTAGCCGCTGTTGGTGCTGGTGGTGTTGATGCTGTCGTAGTAGCCGGTGAAGGTCACGCCGATGCGGCCGTCCGAGGCCGGGCCGATGCTGCCGGTGCGGCACCAGCAGTCGTCGGCCGGCGAGCTGTTGTTGAAGTGGTTGAAGCCACCGACGCTGTTGATGTTCTTGGCCCACGCTTCGGGGCGCGACGGGCGCGCGCCGGCGTTGCTCTGGCTCTGCGTCTTCCAGATGTCCCAGTTGAACACCGACAGGTCGGCCTGCACCGAGGTCGAGGTGTAGCTCGTGGTGCGGCCACCGCCCCACGACTGCGTCGACGACAGCACCTGGTGGGTCTGCGTCAAGGTCTGCGCCAGGGTGTTGTAGCTGCCGACCGAGGCCGAGTAGTAGCCCTGGGCGAACGGGGCGCTGCCCTTGAAGAGCGCGCGGAGACCTTGGGCGAACACCTCGCCCGCGGTGTTGGTACCGTGCGTCGACGAGCCGTTGCGGGTCACCGAGATCGGCGCCGTGCGGTACGGGGCGCGGGCGGCGAACTCGGGGTGGCTCTGCTGGATGCCCTCGTTGACGTGCGTGCGGATGCCCTTGCCGTCGATCGGCGTGGCCAAGCCGTGCAGCGGCGCGACGCCGGCCTGGGCGAGCGCGTTGTTCATGTCGTACTCAGGTGCGGTCCAGCGGTCGATCCACATGACCGTGTTCTCGCTGGCCACCTGCAGCAGCTGGCCGCCGGTCAGGGTGGCGCTCAGCAGGGAGCCGTCGACCATCTCGACGGTGCCGCCGACGCGCTCGACCGCGCGCTCGAGCGCGTCCATGTCGGTGCGGTAGTTGGCCGCGATGATGTTGTAGCGGGTCGCCGGCAGGTCGGCGTCGGCGGTCAGGCTCGCGATGATCGCCGGCTCGAGCCGGTAGGCGGGGTGGTAGGCGGACACCGCGCGGACGAAGTCGAAGCCGGCGATCGCGGCCTCGGCGCTCCCGCTCATGCGGACCAGGTAGGCCTGGTTGGCCATCGGCACCAGGATCTCGGCACCGGCGGTGCTCATCGCGTCGCGGAACTCCTGCACCGGCGGGGTGTGGAACTGCACGAGGTGCAGCTCGTTGCTCCGCATGGCGGCCAGCAGGCCCGGCACCGGCGGGTCACCGATCGCCGGGTCGAAGTCGGCGAGCTGGGTGGAGATGGTGAACTTCGGCTGCGGCAGGGTGCGCCAGGAGGCGCCTCCGTCGCGGCTTACGCCGGCAACCCACTCGCCGTCCTGCATCTGCAGGCGGGTGATGGCGTCGCTGCCCGGGATGGCAAAGATCTGTGCGTTGGAGGCGGCGGCCTCTTGCGCGGTCGCAGCGGCACCGGCACCGGCTGCGTACAGAATGGATAGAGGGAGAACGAAGAGATTCCGCATGGACAGCCTCGTACAGAGGTTTTTGGAGGACTCCGGCCGGGGTGGGGCGTCGGCGCGGAGACAAGGTGGGCAGACGCGTCGCTATTGTGCGGCCTGACGCATGGACGATCAAGCGGCACCGGGGCCGATACCCGTCCGGCCCTTGTCAGGGGCGGAATCGCGCCCGGCGGCGCGTCATTTTCGGGCGTCGAGCTCAGCGCGCACCGATCGGTACACGATCTCCTGGAAGCGATCGGGCTTCATGAACCCCGTGCCCCACGTCGCGTCCCACTCGGCCGTGGGCTTTGCCGCCCGCACCTCGTCCAAGGTCTTGCCGTCGCGCACCAGATCGGCGAACCGCGCGTGGATCGTGCCCAGGACCTCGCGGTACTGCCGCAGCCCATCGCGGTCGGTCAGCTTGCCGTGGCCGGGAATGATCGCCGTCTCGCCGTCGGCGATCTCGAGCACGCGGTCGACGGCGGCGATCAGTCCGTGCAGAGTGCCCCCGCTGTCGAGATCGATGTAGGGAAAGGCGCCGTTGAAGAACACGTCGCCCATGTGGATCACGTTGCCGCGCCGAAACCACACGATCGCGTCCCCGTCGGTGTGCGCCGCCGAGACGTGGAAGATCTGCACGTCGTCGCCGTTGAGGTGCAGGGTCACGCCTCCCGCGAACGTCACCACGGGCAGCGCCTTGCTGTCGCCCGCCGCCCGCTCCCCGCCCTCGGCCAGCTGCTGCGCGGACATGCGCTTGCGCACGTTTTCATGCGCGACGATGACCGCGCCCGCGCGCCCGAACCGCTCGTTGCCGCCGGTGTGGTCGCCGTGGTGGTGCGTGTTGATCACGAACCGGATCGTAGTGTCCGTCAGCCGGGCAACCGCGGCGCGGATCTGCGGCACCATCGGCGCGAACTGGTCGTCGATCAAGAACGTCCCGTCCTCGCCGTAGCAGACACCGATGTTGCCGCCGCGCCCCTCGAGCATCGCCACCCCGTCCCGGATCGGCACGGTGTGAATCCGCGCGTCCCCCTGCGCGACCAACGGAGCGCACACGACCATCGCGACAGCCAGACAACTCGCAGAATGGAACATCCCCGAAGCCTACCGAAAGTACGGAGCCAGTCCTGCCCCGGCAGATTTGTCGGCCCTTCAGGGCAGGAAACTAGCCGCTGAGGAAGGGGGAGGGGAACGTGTGAGGGGCCCGGCAGCTACGCCCCCAATAGCCACTGGAGCACGTTTGCCCCAGAGCCAGTCTGGGTCCGAGTTGGCCATCCTTCACTGGTGAGGGGCACGTCGCCGTGCCCACTCCCGCAGGTCAGATTCGTTTGATCGCCGCCTCGGGCCGGGCCCACCACAACAATGAGGATGAAGTATGGCTGGGAAGAGCAGAACGAGGAAGGGCAAGAAGCCCGCAGCGGAAGTATTGCCAGTCGTGAAGCCCAACGCCGCCGGAATCGACATCGGCAGCCGCGAGCA
The DNA here is from genome assembly GCA_965223545.1 of Planctomycetota bacterium. Lineage (GTDB taxonomy): Bacteria > Planctomycetota > UBA1135 > UBA1135 > UBA2386 > CBDCWY01. Next base: position 4,826,585 of record OZ245006.1, read on the forward strand.
CTGGGTGTGCGCAGCAGCACCCGACGGCAGTCGTCCGATCAAGCGATTCGGAACGACGACGCCCCAGCTAGAGGCGCTCGCGGACTGGCTGGAGGAGCTCGGAGTGCGATCCGTCGCGATGGAGAGCACCTATGTCTACTGGATTCCCGTCTACGAGCTACTCGAGTCGAGAGGCTTCGAGGTCATCCTCGCGAATGCCCGCGAGGTGAAGAACGTGCCGGGCCGCTCCAAGTCCGATGCCAGCGATTGCAGTTGGCTGCAGAAGCTACACACCTATGGCCTCATTCGCGCTTCGTTCCGGCCTCCGAAGGACATCTGTGCGTTGCGGACCCTGCAACGCCATGCCGCGTCTTTGATCGCGCAGCGCACGCGCCACACGCAGTTGATGCAGCGGTCACTGGATCAGATGAACGTGGCGATCCATCGCGCGGTAACGGACATCACCGGCAAGACCGGCCTCGCGATCATCCGCGCGATTCTCGCTGGTGAACGCGACCCTCGAGCGCTCGCCAGACTGCGTGATCCGCGCTGCAAGATCTCCGAGAAGGAGCTCGCGGATCACTTGCAAGGGACCTGGATCGAGGAGCACATCTTCACTCTCGCTTCGGGCTTGCGGATGCTCGAGCACACCGACCACGAGATCGAGTCGGTCGAGAAGCGATTGATGGCGATGATCGAGGACCTGCAACCGGAGGAAGCCAAGACGGCCGACGTCCCCGAGCATCCAGACCCCCGCAAGGAGAGGAGCATCCGAACGAAGGGCGGCCGGGAGCTTCGCGATGCCCTCTGCCGGCTCGTCGGGTGTGATCTCACGCGAATCGACGGTATCAGCCCGAGCACGGCCATGATCGTGCTCACCGAGGTCGGCTACGACCTCGAAGCTTTCCCGACCGAGAAGCACTTCGTCTCCTGGCTACGCCTGTGCCCACGTCAAGCCGTCTCGGGTGGAAAGCGCATCAAGAAGCACCGCAACAACATCGCGGTCAGCAGGATCGCCACGGTCCTCCGGATGGCCGCCCTGTCCCTCCAACGTACTCAGACAGCTCTCGGCGCACACTTCCGCAAGATCGCCCGCGCGAAGGACGGCAACGTCGCCATCTTTGCCATCGCCCGCAAACTGGCCCTGCTCATCTACCGCATGCTGAAGTTCGGCCAGGACTACGTAGACGAAGGCGCCAAGGCCTACGAGGAGCGCTTCACCCAGCGACGCATCGTCGGACTCCGACAGAACGCTAAATCCCTCGGGTACAAGCTCATACCGATCGCCGAGGCTGGGTGAGTTTCAGGTCAGCAGACACCGATGTTGCCGCCGCGCCCCTCGAGCATCGCCACCCCGTCCCGGATCGGCACGGTGTGAATCCGCGCGTCCCCCTGCGCGACCAACGGAGCGCACACGACCATCGCGACAGCCAGACAACTCGCAGAATGGAACATCCCCGAAGCCTACCGAAAGTACGGAGCCAGTCCTGCCCCGGCAGATTTGTCGGCCCTTCAGGGCAGGAAACTAGCCGCTGAGGAAGGGGGAGGGGAACGTGTGAGGGGCCCGGCAGCTACGCCCCCAATAGCCACTGGAGCACGTTTGCCCCAGAGCCAGTCTGGGTCCGAGTTGGCCATCCTTCACTGGTGAGGGGCACGTCGCCGTGCCCACTCCCGCAGGTCAGATTCGTTTGATCGCCGCCTCGGGCCGGGCCCACCACAACAATGAGGATGAAGTATGGCTGGGAAGAGCAGAACGAGGAAGGGCAAGAAGCCCGCAGCGGAAGTATTGCCAGTCGTGAAGCCCAACGCCGCCGGAATCGACATCGGCAGCCGCGAGCACTGGGTGTGCGCAGCAGCACCCGACGGCAGTCGTCCGATCAAGCGATTCGGAACGACGACGCCCCAGCTAGAGGCGCTCGCGGACTGGCTGGAGGAGCTCGGAGTGCGATCCGTCGCGATGGAGAGCACCTATGTCTACTGGATTCCCGTCTACGAGCTACTCGAGTCGAGAGGCTTCGAGGTCATCCTCGCGAATGCCCGCGAGGTGAAGAACGTGCCGGGCCGCTCCAAGTCCGATGCCAGCGATTGCAGTTGGCTGCAGAAGCTACACACCTATGGCCTCATTCGCGCTTCGTTCCGGCCTCCGAAGGACATCTGTGCGTTGCGGACCCTGCAACGCCATGCCGCGTCTTTGATCGCGCAGCGCACGCGCCACACGCAGTTGATGCAGCGGTCACTGGATCAGATGAACGTGGCGATCCATCGCGCGGTAACGGACATCACCGGCAAGACCGGCCTCGCGATCATCCGCGCGATTCTCGCTGGTGAACGCGACCCTCGAGCGCTCGCCAGACTGCGTGATCCGCGCTGCAAGATCTCCGAGAAGGAGCTCGCGGATCACTTGCAAGGGACCTGGATCGAGGAGCACATCTTCACTCTCGCTTCGGGCTTGCGGATGCTCGAGCACACCGACCACGAGATCGAGTCGGTCGAGAAGCGATTGATGGCGATGATCGAGGACCTGCAACCGGAGGAAGCCAAGACGGCCGACGTCCCCGAGCATCCAGACCCCCGCAAGGAGAGGAGCATCCGAACGAAGGGCGGCCGGGAGCTTCGCGATGCCCTCTGCCGGCTCGTCGGGTGTGATCTCACGCGAATCGACGGTATCAGCCCGAGCACGGCCATGATCGTGCTCACCGAGGTCGGCTACGACCTCGAAGCTTTCCCGACCGAGAAGCACTTCGTCTCCTGGCTACGCCTGTGCCCACGTCAAGCCGTCTCGGGTGGAAAGCGCATCAAGAAGCACCGCAACAACATCGCGGTCAGCAGGATCGCCACGGTCCTCCGGATGGCCGCCCTGTCCCTCCAACGTACTCAGACAGCTCTCGGCGCACACTTCCGCAAGATCGCCCGCGCGAAGGACGGCAACGTCGCCATCTTTGCCATCGCCCGCAAACTGGCCCTGCTCATCTACCGCATGCTGAAGTTCGGCCAGGACTACGTAGACGAAGGCGCCAAGGCCTACGAGGAGCGCTTCACCCAGCGACGCATCGTCGGACTCCGACAGAACGCTAAATCCCTCGGGTACAAGCTCATACCGATCGCCGAGGCTGGGTGAGTTTCAGGTCAGGCTCCGTTTCATCACCTTGCTAGCCGCCGGATCCAAGCAGTTCGGTCAGCGCCGCCGCCAACTCCTCGTACTGGGAGAGGTCGTTGTACAGCTGCGCCGAAATGCGCAACGCCAGCCGCGGTGGCGCGGGCCACGGAAACACCGGCACCTGGATGCCGAAGTGCTTGGTCAGCGCGTGCCCCAGGGGCTCGACGTGCTGCCAGCTCCGCGGCCTGCTCGCGGTCGCGCCCGGCAACGGCAGGGTCGCCAGCGAGCCGATCAGCGCCTCTGGCGCCGGCGGCTCGATCTCGAGCGCGGCACAGAGGTGCGCGCGCGCCGCGAGCGCCAGCGCGCGGTTCTGAGCCCGCACCGCTGGCCAACCGCCGGGCAACAGACCGCCGATGCAGTCGATCGCATCGGGGACCGTCAGATACGCAGTGGGGTCGTGCGTGCCGGTCCAGTCGAACTCGGCGAGGAAGCGCGACCGGTCCGTCCGCTTGCCGCTGGCGCCGTGGCTGATCACGGTCGGTCGGACCTGCGCCTGCAGGTCACGCCGCACCCAGAGAAAGCCCGCCCCCTTGGGCGCGCAGATCCACTTGTGGCAGTTGCCGGTGTAGTAGGCGGCTCCCAGCGCGCGAAGGTCGAGCGCCAGCATGCCCGGGGCGTGCGCCCCGTCGACGAGTGTCTCGACGCCGCGCTCGCGCAACTCGCCGATCAGGATCTCCAGCGGCAAGACCAGCGCCGTCGGACTGGTGACGTGGTCGAGCAGCGCGAGTCGCGTCCGCTCGTTTGTCGCGGCGAGCACGACGTCGACGATCTCACCTGGGTCGCGGACTGGAAACGGCAGATCGACCACCGTGATCGTGGCGTCGTGCCGCGCCGCCACCTGGTCGAGCGCGTTGCGACACGCGTTGTAGGCATGGTTGGTGACCAGCAGGTCGTCGCCGGTCGACAACGGCATCGACTGCAGCACCGCGTTGACGCCCGTCGTGGCGTTGGCGACGAACGCGATGTCTTCGGCGTCGGCGCCGACGAAGTCGGCCAGCTTCCCGCGTGCTCGATCCAGCGCGGGCTCGAGCGTGTGCAGCATGAAGTGGACCGGCTCGCGCTCGAGCTCGTCACGCCAGCGCTGCTGCGCGTCGAGCACCTCGCGCGGACACGCACCGAACGAGCCGTGATTGAGGAACGTCACCTCGGGATCGAGGCTCCACAGGCGGCGCAGCCGCGCCGTCGTCGCGGGATCGAGCAGTGATGTCACCGCCGCATGTTAGCCACGCGCGGCGGGCGTCCACTGCTGCGTTGTCGTCGCACCGCGGAGGCCGAAACAGCGATTGCGAAGCGTCAGAAGCTGACGACTTCGAGGACCGGGCTCGAGAGCTGGAGCGACAGCCGTCGCTCGACAAATTGACTCGCCACCGGTAGCCCGGCCAGAGCAGGGTTGTTGGGCACTGGGATCGAGGCCAACAAGCCGCTGACGACGACCGGCACCGGCCGCACGGACGGATCGAGAAAGAGCACGCCGAAACCCGGCACCGTGGTCGGATTGGCTGCGGCGAGCCCCACCAGCAGCGTTGCGTAGGAGCGGTTGACCGCGAACGTCCAGGTCTGACCGAGACGCGGCGGCGTGATGGTGCGCATGTCGACCGGCACCTGGATCAGGGTGCCGACGACCGGAGGCCCGTCGGGCTGCGAGCCCATGATCTGGCCGAGCTCGTAATGGGTCCCGCCTCGGCCGCCCTGGATGGTGCCGCCGACTTGGTACACCGGCGACGCTTGGATGCCGGGGCCGCCGTGGCCGCGCAGGTTCGGGCAGGGGCAGAGGGGCCACCAGCCGACGACCTGCGAGAAGAAGTCGCTGCCCGCGCCACCGAGGACAACGGAATCGACCGCGGTCACCGCCGCCTGCGTCACGATGCCCGGTGGCCCGTCCACGGGGGCCACCTGCGAGTCGTAGAGGAGTGATGGGGAGCCCTGCACGAAGCACCGCGTCAAGTGCACGGCGGTTGAGTCGAGAGCGATCGCCGGCTCCCCGAAAGCGGTGCCGTTGATCGTGCCGAAATCGGGGGCGCGCACCACGCAGTCGACCAGGCGGACCGTTGTGAATCCATCACCGCCGATGCCGTGGCCGGCGAAGTTGGTCAGGCCACCCACGATGCCGCTGATCGAGCATCCGGACAGGGTGAGGGTGTCGCTGCCGGAGCCGTCGAGGTCGATCCCGTTGGCGCCCCGCGAGCTGCCCGGAGTCGTGGTCTGCAGTGCCGTATGCGGCACGAAGATCGAGAAGCGGGGAGCGCCCAGGATCGTCACCGAGCGGCGCACGGTCACGTTGCCGTAAGTACCTCCCTGGACATGCACCACGCCGCCCGCTGGGGCGGCGTCGATGGCAGCCTGCAGGTCGGTGAACTGGCCGGACCCCGACGGGTTGACGGTGATCTGGGCGGCGAGAGGCGTGGCGAGCGCCCAGGCCAGGGCGCGGAGACAAGCTTGGGGGTCGATCAACACGTTCGTGGTCCTTCTGGAACTGGTGGGCGGTCGTGACACCGCGGTTTCTCACCCGAACCGAGACGATAGCACATTCGAGATCGGTCGTTGCCTGGCCTGAAACGCGCCGCAACCGGACAATCACAGGAATCTGAAGGCACGCGGTTCCGTCACCGAGCGACGGTGATCATCCGCGTGCTCTGCTCGTCGAACACCTCGCCGTCGCCGCCGAAGCCCGCGACGCTGTCGAAGCCGGCGGCGAGCAGCCAATCGCGAAGCTCGGTGAAGGTGAAGTGACGCATGGAGAACTCGCTCCACCGGCGGTCCGCGCCGCGCGCGATCAGCCGCCGGTGCCACGTGCGCTCGGTGAGCGGGTCGAATCGGTTGAAGTCGAGCATCACGGCGCCGTCGCGTTCCACCGCCGTGTGCGGCTCGAACTGTTCGAGCAAGCGGGAGCGGTTGAGCACCTCGAGCAGCAAGCGGCCGCCGTCGCGCAGCGCCCGCCGCACGCGGTGCAAGATGTCGCGCAGCACGTCGTCCTCGAAGAGGCCGAACGTCGTGAACCAGCACACCACGGCGTCGAACTGTTCGGGTGTGTCGAGTTGCCGCATGTCGCCGCGGCGCCAGTCGACTTGGACCGCGGCCCCGCGCCCGCTCGGCGGCCAAGGCGAGCAGCTCTTCGCTCTGGTCCATGCCGCTCACCGAGGCGCCGCCGCGCGCCAGCTCGATCGCCACGCGGCCGTAGCCGCAACCCAGGTCGAGCACCGATTCGCCAGGGCGTAGACCGAGCAAGTGGGCAATCAGCGCGGCGTCGTCGCGGCTATCCTCCGGGCTCACCCGCGCGGCGTCGAAGAACGCGTAGTCGGCGTCGAAGAGCCGGTCGAGCTGCGGTGTGCCGCGATCCTCGTCGCCGGCCGGGTCGCTCACACGCGCACTCCCGCCGCGCGACACCGTTCGACCAAGAATGCGCACGCGTCCGGTGGTGCGGCCGGCGCCGGAAAGAAGACGCTCGCCATCGAGACGATCTCCAGCAGCCAGACGTCGGAGTAGCGCCACAGCCGCCTGAACTCGCCCCAGTGATAGCGGCTGGTGGCGTGGTCGAGCTCGATGTGGATCGCCTCGTCATCGAGGCGATAGCACACCTCCATACTCGGCGACTGCTTGACCCACAGCTGGTAGGTGCGCTCGACCCCGCCGCGAAACGCCGCCAGCAGCCGCGCGCTGACGATGCCGAGGCCGGCCGCCATGATCGTCATCGCCAACAGCGTGGGGCGATTGTCCATGACCACGATCACCACGACCGCGAAGGTGGCGATCAACACCGCGAACATCAGCGCCGCGCGCCAGATGAAGTCCCGGCGCAGCCCGGCGGCGATGAAGTCCCGGTCGAAGCGAAAGCGGATCTCGTGCACGGACCGCATCATAGGCAAGAGCCCGGCTGCCCGCCGGCCTCCGCAAAACCGATGGCGGACTTGTGGTTTGTCCGTCCGCGGGTACGCAGGAGCCATGCGCAGCACGGCACGGGTGGTCTGGGTTTCGCTGGCGGCTTGGGCGCTGGCGAGCGGCGGTTTCGGCCAGCAGCACTTCGACGCGTCGGACTTCGAAGTCTTGTTCGACGGTGCGTCGCTGGACGGTTGGGTGACGACCGGCGGCCGCTACGACGGCCAGGCGGTGTGGTCGGTCGAGGATGGTGCCATCGTCGGGCGACAGGGCCCGGACGGCGAGGGTGGCCTGCTCTACACGGAGCGCGCCTACGCGAACTTCATCTTCGTCTGCGACGTCTGGCTCACCTATCCGTTCGACTCGGGCGTGTTCGTGCGCATGGTGCCGCGCGGAGGCGGCAAGGGCGCGCAGATCACGCTCGACTATCGCGACGACGGCGAGGTCGGCGCGGTGTACTCCGACGGCTTTCTGCAGCACAACGAGGCGGCCAAGGCGCTGTTTCGGCGCGACGCCTGGAATCGCGTCGAAGTGCGCTGCGTGGGTTCGGATCTGCGCTTGCAGGCGTGGTTGAACGGGGAGCAGATCACCGATTTCGCGCTCCCCGAGGCCGGCGACGAGTACGCGCCGCGGGGCTTGATCGGCATCCAGGTGCACGGCGGCGGCGGCGAGGACCCCAAGGCCGGCATGGCCAAGTTTCGCAACCTGGCGATCCGGCCGCTGCCGGACTTCGATCCGTCCCTGTTCCGTTGTGACGACGAGGGCGCGCTGACGCCGACCGAGGCCGCGATCGGCGCCGGGTGGCGGCCGCTGTTCGACCCGGAGCAACCGTTCGAATGGGAGCCGGTCGGCGAGCCGCGTGGTTTCGCCATCGACGGCGACCAGCTCGCGTTCACCGGCTCGTCCGGCTACCTGCGCACGCGCAAGGACTACCGGGACTTCGAGCTGCGGATGGACTTCAAGCTCGCGCGCATGGCCAACAGCGGCCTGTTCTTGCGCGGTGACCGCAAGGGAGGCGACGCGGCGCAGAGTGGCTGTGAGGTGCAGATCCTCGACGATTTCAACTGGGAAGCGGAGACCGGCTCCGAGCTCAAACCCTGGCAGTTCACCGGCTCGCTCTACCACTCGGTGGCGCCCGGGGTGCGAGCGCTGCATCCGATCGGCAGCTGGAACACTTACGACGTGCGCTTCGTCGGCTCGCGCCTTGCCGTCCGGCTCAACGGCCAATTGCTGTATGACGTCGACACCGAGACGGTGCCGACGCACGGCTGGCCGCCGTTCGCCGAGCGCGCTCCGCGCGGCTTCATCGGCCTGCAGCGGCACGCGCACGGTGGCGGAGCGGAGCACCCCTACGTCTGGTTCCGCAACCTCTTCATTCGCGAGCTGTAGCTTCCGCCGCCGGCGGTTCGCGGTGGTCGCGCTCGGGCAGCGCTTCGAGCGTGTAGGCCGCCAGGCGTTTTCGCCAGTGGGGCGGGATCGGTTGCTTGCTCATGTGATCGAGATCGACCGAGACGGTGGTGATCGCCGCCCGGCAGGCCAGCTCGCCGCTGGCGAGCGTCATCCAGAAGCCGAGCTTCACCGAGGTCGTGCCCAGCCGCAGCACGCCGAGCGCGATCTGCGGCTCGTCGCCGTAGCGGATCGGCCGAAAGAAGTCGGCTTGGATGTTGATGGCCGGCAAGCCAAAGCGCTCTTCGTCGATGACCGCGGGGTAGCTCTTGCCGAGTCCGTCGGCCCACCAGTCCTCGAAGGCGCAGTGGAAGTAGTGCAGGAGGGACGGGTAGTAGGCGATGCCGGCGTGGTCGATGTCGCCGAATCGGTAGCGGTAGCGCTTGCGGAAGATCATGGATCGCTGTGGGCCAGTTGCGGAGCCGGCAGATCTTCGCATGGGTCGGGGGTCGCGGTCAGCTCCGGCCAGTGACGCGGCCGGCCCGATCCGACGCCGGTTCAACTCCGGCCCCCGCGTTGGCCGATCTTGGAGAGTGTCGGTTCTCGCCACAGTCGGCGCCCGGCACTGCCTCCCCCTCCGCCAAGCATGCAGTCCCGTTCCGCAGTCTGGTTGTTCGCCGTGCTGCTGGCCACGTTCGTGGTCTATGCGCCGTCGCTGACCAACGACTTCACTTGGGACGATCGGTGGGCGGCGATGGGCGACAACGGCAAGGCGACGCACCCGCTGGTGGCGGAGCTGCGGCCTTTGCGCGAGTACTTCGAGAACCACTACTGGCCGCACCGGACGCCGGTGTCGTACACCTATCGGCCGGTGACGACGCTCAGCTTCGCGCTGCGCCACGCCCTTGTCGGTGACGATCCGGTGGTCGCGCACCTGCTCAACGTGCTGCTGCACGTCGGTTGTGCGCTGCTGTTGTTCGTCGCGTTGCGGCGGTTGTCGTTGTCGGCGGGGGCGGCGTGTTTCGGCACCGCGGTGTTCGGTCTGCATGCCCTGCACAGCGAGGCGGTCGCCAACCTCGTCGGGCGGGCCGAGCTGCTCGGTTTCGGTTTCGGCATGGCTGCCACGCTCGTGCTCGAGACGGCACTGCAGCTCCGCGGCGGGGCGCGGGCGTGGCGCGCGGTGCTCGCTGCGGTGCTGTTCGCGGTGGCGTTCTTCTCCAAGGAGAGCGCGCTCGCGTGGGTCGGGTTCGCGCCGCTGTTCGCTTGGGCGGCGCGGGTGCGGCGGCGCCAGCGCGGCGTCGGCCGGTGGCAAGAGGTGGTCGGAGTGATGGCGGTGACGTTGCTGCCCGCGCTCGTCTACCTGGCCTTGCGCGTGCACGCGCAGGCGCGGATGCCCGGCGTCGTCGATCCCTCGATCGGCTTCTTGGAGAACCCTCTGCTCGACGCCGATGCCGCCTCGCGCGTGCTCACCGGGTTGCTGACTTGGGGCTACGGCCTGTGGTTGGTGGTGGCGCCGTTCGGGTTGGCCGCGGACTACGGCCCGGCGATGCTGCCGGTGGTGTCGGGTTGGCAGGACGGGTGGGCCATCGTGTCGGTGACGGTCGGGCTCTTGGTGGGCGTGGCGGTGATTGCCGCGTTGTGGAATGCGCGCCGCGCACCCCTCGCCCTTCTCGCCGTGGCGGCGTTTTGCGGATTCAGCTTCATCGTCACCAACATCCCGTTCCCGGTCTTCATGATGTTCGCCGAGCGCACCTACTTCATGCCGAGCATGGCGGTGGCGTTCGCGGTCGCCGCGATCGCCGACATGCTCGAGCGGCGGCGGAGGTCACCGTGGCGGCCCATCGCCGCCGGTGTGTGCGCGGCCTGGCTCGCGGCGTCTGCGTTGCACGCCGGGCAGCGGTGCACGGTGTGGAAGGACGACGAGACCTTGGTGCGGCGCGAAGTCCTGCGCCACCCCGAGTCGGTGCGCATGCAGTTGTGTGCCGGCGCGCTTTGGTGGGATCGCGGAGACGCGACCGGTGCGCGCCGCTACTTCGAGGCGGCGGCCCGCCTCGATCCGGACTCGGCCGACGCGTGGTGCGAGGTAGCCCGCGCGTGCGTCGAGCAAGGCGATCACCAGGCCGCCGCGCGTGCTCTGCAGCAGGCCCGCGCTGGGCGTCCCCGCGAGGCGATGGCGCGCCGGGCGGAGATCGACGCGTTGGCGGCCCGCCTCGAGGCGGCGTCACCCCGGTAGCGCGCCGTCGTCAGGGCTTGCGCAGTAGCGCGATCCGGTTGCTGTTGGTGCCCTTGCGGTTGTTGTCGACGCCCCAGCAGTTGGCGGTCTTGGTGAACTCCTGAGCGTTGATCAGCACCAGTACCGGTTCCAGCCCCGCCTCGACCGCGATCGGCAGGACCGTCTCCTCGAGACGGATCTTGCCGTTGCGAACTTCGCCCACCTCGAACGCGACGTGGCCGCCCGGCGACAGCACACGCGCCAGCTCGACGAAGACGGCCGCCATCGCTGCGCGCCAGCGGTCCAGCGCGCCGTAGATCGGAATGCCGACCTCGGCGGCATCGATGCCGCAGAACCAGCAGCGCAGCCAGTTGTCGTTCGCGTACTGGACGATGTCGAGAAACGGCGGCGAAGTCACGACCAGCTGCACCGAGCCGTCGGCTTGTTGTGGCGTCGAAGTGCAGTCGCCGGTCCACAGCCTGGCTTGCGGTCCGCGGCGGCGGAGGCAGGCGCGCTCCTCGGCGGTGCAACGGTTCAGCAAGGTCTTGGTCTTGCGCGCGATCAGTGCCGGCACCGACCTTCGCGGTGGAACTTGCTGGCGCTTGGCGTTGATCTTGCGCTGGGACGCGACCGACGTCGCCTGGTTGGGCGGCAGGGTGTAGACCGAGAAGAAGCCCCCCGAGTGCCCGGTCAGCCGATTGAGCGCGACCATGCGCACCCAGGCGTCGACGTCGTCGAGGGTCCCGTCGGCTTCGCGCTGCAGCAGGATCGCGCGCAGGTTGACGATCTCGGTCAGCGTCTCCGGGTGGAAGAACACCAGCAGGTCGTCCGGGTGCTCGGCCCGTCCGGTCAACGTGTACTCGGCCAAGCGTCGCTCGACCTGGGCCAGCGACGGCGGGGCCAGGCGTGGCGCGGCCATGATCCTGCTCAGCGGGTTGATGTCGATGCCGCGAGGGCGCCGGTCGAGCAGAGCGGTTTCGAGCACCGTCGTGCCGCGACCCATGAACGGGTCGAAGACGACGTCGCCGGGTCGGGTCAGGCGTTCGATGAAGAAGCGCGGCAGCTGCGGCTTGAAGCAGGCGCGGTAGGAGATCTCGTGCAGGCTGCAGGCCGCGCGCTGCTTGGCGGTCCAGAACTCGTTGGTGTAGACGGCGGTCGGCGGTGCTCCTTCGACCGCCAGCTGCTCGGCCCGCGTCGTCGAGCCGAACTCGTCGAAGCGCAGGAGCTCGGTCCGCAGCGCGTCGGTGGCGTCTCTCGCTCGTGCGCGGCCCCGCGGTCGCTCGGGAAACGGCAGCAGCTGCATGCTCACACGTTCTCGCCGGCGGACGCGCATTGCAACTCTCCGTGTGCGGCGGCTACTTTGCTGGCCGTGTCGCGCAAGGTCGTGTTCCGCGCCAACGTCGGCGCCGTGTTGGTCGATCGGCGCGGGCTGGTGTTGGCCCTCGAACGCGCGGATGTGCCGGGCGCGTGGCAGCTGCCGCAGGGCGGACTCGACCCCGGCGAAGAAGCGGTGGACGGGGCTCTGCGCGAGCTGGCGGAGGAGACCGGCATCGACCCGCGCGCGGTGCGCTTGCTCGACGAGTATCCCGACTGGCTGGTCTACGAGCTTCCCGAGGAGCTGCGCAACGACAAGATCGGCCGCGGACAAGCGCAGCGTTGGTTCTTGTTCGCCTGGCGCGGCGATGCCGAGATTCCGCTGGAGCGTGCGGTGGACCGGGAGTTTCGCGCCTACCGCTGGATGCCGCTGGCGGAGCTCGCCGAGAGCACAATGGAATTTCGCCGGCCGATCTACCGGCGCCTCGCCGAGCGGTTTGCGCCGCACCTGGCTTGAGGTCGACCGAGCCAGACGTGCCGGAATGACAGAATGACAAATCGCGTAACGTCGGACTGATCGGCGCGTCCCTTCCGTGGCCCCCCGAGTGATAGAGATCCGCATGAGACACGCGTTCGCCACCGTGGCCCTGGCCCTCGCCCCGCCGGTCGCCCTCGCCGCACAGCCCAACACCATCGCCGGCCTCGACCTCGAGGTGACCTCGGTCGCCGAGCTGACCATGGCCGGACGCATGGGGGCGTTCCCCACCGGCCGCAACGGGTTGGCGATGGACGTCACGGTCTGCAACACCGGCAGCGTGCCGGTCACCTGGCTCGAGCCGATGGACCCGCGCCACCCGTACTTCGGGTTTCTCGTCTGCCGCGAGAGCGACGGTCGCTTCGAGCAGATCTCCGACCGCAGCTTCGTCAAGCACGGCATTGGGGCGGCCAACGTCAGCGCGCCGGGGTGCGGCCCCTGTACGACGACGGGCACGGCGACGCTCGGCCTCAACTGCTCGGACACCTATCGGGTGCGCGCGAACAGCGACCGGTTCCAGCTCGGCCCCGCCGATGAGATCGACCCGTGGCTGGTGGCCTGGCAGTCGGTCGGCTCCCACTTCGACCGCGGCGAGCCCGACGTCGGACCGCCGATGAACATGGACGGAATGCGCAGTCTGTCGCGCGAGCAGGTCAACGCGATGAACCCGGTCACGCACCGGGTCGAGGTGGACGATGCGGAGCTGCTGGTCGCCGGTGCCTCGTACTTCTATGCGGCGGAAGTGCTCGTCGCCGGCGAAGCGGAGGCGCTGCGGGCCGACAACCTCGGATCGCGGCGAGTCCTGCCGAGCTTCAACGGCGTCGCCTGGGACTTCATCGAGGTCGGCGGGCTGATGCAGGGCTCGGTGCTTCACCAGTGGAGCGGGGCCAGTGTCGTGGGCGCGGCCAACGGTGCGGACGACGGTCGCGTGTATGTCGGCGTGCGCGCGATCGGGCCCGATGCCCGCGGCCTCTGGCGCTACGAGGTCGCGGTCCACAACCGCGACAATGCGCGCGGGATCGCGAGCTTCCGCATGCCGATCTGCCCCGCGGCCCGCGTCTTCAATCCGCGGTTCCGCGACCTCGACGCGGATCCGAGCAACGATTGGGTGGTCTCCGTCTCCGGCGGAGAGATCGCGTTCTTGGCGGCCGCCAACAACGCGATCGAGTGGAACACGATCTACAACTTCGGTTTCGAGTCCGACGCCGGCCCCGGCCCGGGCTCGATCACTCTCGACCAGGCCCGGCCCGGCCCCGGAGCCGGCGCCCTGGTGATGACGCACTCGGTGCCGACCCACCTGCGCGTCGCCGACCTCGGCGGTGCGTGTGGAACCGCGCCGAGTCTGTGGCCGGCGGGCAGCCCGGCGATGCCGCTGATCCCCAATGCCACCTTCGGCATCCAGATCGACGGCGGCCAGCCCGGTGCGGGCGCAGCCCTGTTCCTGTCGGCCTCGGCCGGCAATCTCGCGCTGTCGGGCTGCGTGCTGCGGACGGGCATGCCGGTGGCCGCCGTCCTCGGCCCGGTCGTGCTCGACCCCGCCGGCAGTGCGCTGTTCGCTCTGCCGATCCCAGCGCTCGGCGCGCTCGAGGGCGCGGACGTCTTCGTGCAGGCCCCCGTCACCGCAGCCGGTGGCCCCGCCCTCGGCGCGTTCGAGCTGAGCAACGGCCTGCAAGTGCGCATCGGCAACTTCCGCACCGGCTGCCCCTAACGAGCGCACGGAGAGTTTCTGGCACGACGAACGGAGTCCGGCTCGATTCTCTCGGCGCACGTACGGAGCCAGGCTCCGATTCATCACCCGGCGCCGCCGGGTGATGAATCGGAGCCTGACCTGAAACTCACCCAGCCTCGGCGATCGGTATGAGCTTGTACCCGAGGGATTTAGCGTTCTGTCGGAGTCCGACGATGCGTCGCTGGGTGAAGCGCTCCTCGTAGGCCTTGGCGCCTTCGTCTACGTAGTCCTGGCCGAACTTCAGCATGCGGTAGATGAGCAGGGCCAGTTTGCGGGCGATGGCAAAGATGGCGACGTTGCCGTCCTTCGCGCGGGCGATCTTGCGGAAGTGTGCGCCGAGAGCTGTCTGAGTACGTTGGAGGGACAGGGCGGCCATCCGGAGGACCGTGGCGATCCTGCTGACCGCGATGTTGTTGCGGTGCTTCTTGATGCGCTTTCCACCCGAGACGGCTTGACGTGGGCACAGGCGTAGCCAGGAGACGAAGTGCTTCTCGGTCGGGAAAGCTTCGAGGTCGTAGCCGACCTCGGTGAGCACGATCATGGCCGTGCTCGGGCTGATACCGTCGATTCGCGTGAGATCACACCCGACGAGCCGGCAGAGGGCATCGCGAAGCTCCCGGCCGCCCTTCGTTCGGATGCTCCTCTCCTTGCGGGGGTCTGGATGCTCGGGGACGTCGGCCGTCTTGGCTTCCTCCGGTTGCAGGTCCTCGATCATCGCCATCAATCGCTTCTCGACCGACTCGATCTCGTGGTCGGTGTGCTCGAGCATCCGCAAGCCCGAAGCGAGAGTGAAGATGTGCTCCTCGATCCAGGTCCCTTGCAAGTGATCCGCGAGCTCCTTCTCGGAGATCTTGCAGCGCGGATCACGCAGTCTGGCGAGCGCTCGAGGGTCGCGTTCACCAGCGAGAATCGCGCGGATGATCGCGAGGCCGGTCTTGCCGGTGATGTCCGTTACCGCGCGATGGATCGCCACGTTCATCTGATCCAGTGACCGCTGCATCAACTGCGTGTGGCGCGTGCGCTGCGCGATCAAAGACGCGGCATGGCGTTGCAGGGTCCGCAACGCACAGATGTCCTTCGGAGGCCGGAACGAAGCGCGAATGAGGCCATAGGTGTGTAGCTTCTGCAGCCAACTGCAATCGCTGGCATCGGACTTGGAGCGGCCCGGCACGTTCTTCACCTCGCGGGCATTCGCGAGGATGACCTCGAAGCCTCTCGACTCGAGTAGCTCGTAGACGGGAATCCAGTAGACATAGGTGCTCTCCATCGCGACGGATCGCACTCCGAGCTCCTCCAGCCAGTCCGCGAGCGCCTCTAGCTGGGGCGTCGTCGTTCCGAATCGCTTGATCGGACGACTGCCGTCGGGTGCTGCTGCGCACACCCAGTGCTCGCGGCTGCCGATGTCGATTCCGGCGGCGTTGGGCTTCACGACTGGCAATACTTCCGCTGCGGGCTTCTTGCCCTTCCTCGTTCTGCTCTTCCCAGCCATACTTCATCCTCATTGTTGTGGTGGGCCCGGCCCGAGGCGGCGATCAAACGAATCTGACCTGCGGGAGTGGGCACGGCGACGTGCCCCTCACCAGTGAAGGATGGCCAACTCGGACCCAGACTGGCTCTGGGGCAAACGTGCTCCAGTGGCTATTGGGGGCGTAGCTGCCGGGCCCCTCACACGTTCCCCTCCCCCTTCCTCAGCGGCTAGTTTCCTGCCCTGAAGGGCCGACAAATCTGCCGGGGCAGGACTGGCTCCGTACGTGCGCCGAGAAAACGAACCGGACTCCGTTCGTCACGCGCCAGGAACTCTCCGTTCACGGCCGTGTCCGTTCGAATCGGCAGTGCTCGTCGTACTCGTCGCCAGCGAGGCAGCGCACCAACGCGCTGGCCACGCGGGTGCACATGCGCGCGTAGGTCGCCTCGGTGAGGGCGGCGACGTGGGGGGTGACGATTGCGCGTGGGTGCGTGATCAGGGGATCGTCGGGCGAGGGTGGATCGGGTTCCGCGCAGTCGGCGGCATAAGCGCCGACGCGTCCGCTGTCGAGCGCGGCGCGCAGCGCGTCGCCGTCGATCAGTCCGGCGCGGGCGGTGTTGACGATGATGCTGCCGCGGCGCAGGCGGCCGATCCGCGCCGCGTCCAAGAACGCGCGGGTGTCGTCGTTGAGGGCGAGGTGCAGAGAGACGACGTCCGCTGCGCGCAGCAGGGCGTCGAGGGATGCGGAGTCGGTGTCCGCGCCCGCACCGCGGTTCCAGTGGAGCACACGCATGCCGAGCGCGGTCGCCAGCGCGCCGACGCGGGTGCCGATGGCGCCCCGGCCGATCACGCCGAGGGTGGCGCCGGCGCACTCGGTGCCGGCGTAGCGCGCGCGGCGTTGCCAGTCGTTCGCCCGCACCGCGTTGGCGGCGTCGAGCAGCTGCCGCTTGGCCGCCAGGATCAGCATGAGCGTGTGCTCGGCGACCGTCGTCGTCAGGCTGCCCGGTGCGTGCAGTACGGTGACGCCGCGTTCGGCCGCCGCGTCGACGTCGACGTTGTCGAGGCCGACGCCGCAGCGCGCCACCACCCTCAATCGTGGTGCGCGGCCGATCAGCGCCGCGTCGATCCGGCCGCGGCCGCGGGTCACGATGGCGTGCGCCGCCGCGACTTCCGCGTCGGGCGGTGCCTCGGGCTCGGGCGCGATGCTGACCGTCGCTGCCTCTTCGATCAGGGCAAGTGCGTCGTCGTGGATCGACTCCAACAACAGGACGCGCGGCCGGCCGTCGATCACGAATCGTGAAAGAGCGTGGCCGCGTCGCTCTTGAAGCCGCGGTCGTCGTCCCGGCCGGAGCGGTAGAGGCCGGGGTCGTCTTCCGTCAGCGCATCGGCGAACACGGCGGGATCGACCTCGTAGTCGGCCGCGCAACACACTTCGATCAAGTTGTCGGAGGGATCGCGCACGAACATCTGCATGCCCCCGTCGGGCAGGCGCCGGACCTTGCCCCACGGCCGCGTGTCGATCGCACGCCGCGCCTTCATCCGGAAGAAGCAGTCGTTGAAGTCGTCGATCTCGATGCACACGTGCCCGCGGAACGACGGCCGGTCGCGCCATTCGGTCAGGTGCAGCTGTTGGTGGTCGTTGATCCGGTAGAACTGAGCGGGGTAGTCGAACTTGAACGCCGGCAGCGCCTCCAGGCCGAACTCGTCCTCGTAGAAGCGGCACGCGGCGGCGAGATCGTCGACCACGAGGGCGACGTGATTGATGCGGACCATCTTGGGCATGGGCTGGGCTCCGATCGTAGCCGGTTTGCGGACTCCGCACGCCGGATTGCGAGTCATCGGCAGGCGCTTCCAACGTCGGGTATCGTGGGCGGAGGTCCCTGCCATGGCCTTTAGGTGGACGATCATGCGATGCCGCGCCCGAATCAGGCCTGCCTTGCCGGCGATCGCGCTGATCGCGTCGGCGTCGTCGTCCGCGATCACCGTGGATTGCGCGGCCCAACGGCTCCGCGCCGGTGGCGTGCGCGCGGACGCCCGCCGGATCTTGCCGGCCGGTTTCGTCGCCAACGCCGGTCAGTGGCGCGCCGACGTCGCCTATGCGGCGCGGGGCGATCGAATGGTGGTCGGCGTCGGCCGCGACGCGCTGGTCTTGCGGTTTCCGAGTGACCACCGCAGCGGCGCGCGCCTCACCTTTCGCGGCGCCGCCGCGGGGTGCCGGCTCGAGGGCGTGGGCCCGCGGCCGGAGAAGCTATCGTTCGTGCTCGGTGACGATGCGACGCGTTGGCGGCACGATGTGCCTTCGTTCGACGCCGTGTGCTACCGCGGCCTCTACGATGGAGTCGATGCCATCCTGCGCAAGGCCTCCGATGGTCGCGTGCACTACGACTTCGTGCTGCGGCCGGGCGTCGACGCGCAGGACATCATCATCGACGGTGACGCTGCGGGCGCGTTCTCCATCGACGCGAACGGAGACTTGCTGCTCGCCCTGCCGAGCGGCGTGCTCCGGCAGTCGGCTCCGGTAGCGTGGGAGGAGCGCGACGGCACTCAGCGACCGGTCTCGTGTCGGTTCCGCCTGCTCGGCGACCGCTCGTTCGGGTTCGCAACCGGCGTGCGCGGAGCGGGAACGCTGATCATCGACCCCGGCCTGTCCTGGTCCACGTACTACGGCGGCGAACAAGACGACTACGCGACCGACGTCGCGCTGGATGCGGTGGGCGACGCGATCGTCGTCGGTGGCACTTGGTCTCTGGGTTTGTTCACGAGGCCGGGCGCGTTCGATCGCACCCACAACGGAAGCGAAGACGCCTTCGTCGCACACGTGTCACAAAGTGGGCAGCTCCGGTATGCCACGTTTCTCGGTGGCAGCGCGGATGAGCGCCCATTCGGCGTCGCCGTCGATGCATCGGGAGCTGCCGTCTTGACGGGCCGGACGCGCAGCACGGACTTCCCGACCACGGCCGGCGCCTTCGACCGCACCGCGAACGCGGGCGACGACGTGTTCGTGGCGCGCCTCGCGCTGTCGAGTCAAGGGCTGCTGCAGTCGACGTACATCGGCGGCAGCTTCAACGAGCAGGGCAACGGGCTGGCGATCGCCGCCGATGGCAGCGTCATCGTGGTCGGCACGAGCACCTCTCCCGATTACCCGACGACGCCGTCGAGCCTTCAGCCGGCCCCCAGCAGTCGGCGAGATGGTTTCGTGACCAAGCTCGCGCCGACCGGGAGCGCGCTGACATACTCGACGTTCCTCGGCGGGAGTCGCGACGAGACTTGCTCGGCGGTGGTGGTGGACCGCTTCGGGCTCGCGACCGTGGCCGGCCAGACCTTGTCCGCCGACTACCCGACCACGCCCGCAGCCCACAGTAGGACTCTGTCCGGCGGTGCCGATGGCTTTGTCAGCCGTCTGGATTCGAGCGGGTCCGCTCTGCTCTTCTCCACCTACTTCGGTGGCAACGATGCCGAATGGCTGGAAGCGCTCGCGATCGGTCCGTCCGGCGCGCTGACGGTGGCGGGTTTCACCAGGTCCTCGTCGGGCCTCGCTACGCCCGGCGCGTTCGACACCGCGGCAAACGGGTCGACCGACGCGTTCGTCGCGCAGTTGAACGCGGTCGGCAGCGCCGTGAACTTCGCGACCTATCTCGGCGGAGGCGGGCCGGACTTCGTCTGGGGGCTCGCCGTGACGTCGCGCGACGAGGCCGTCGTCGTCGGGCACTCGGCCTCGACCAACTTTCCGACGACGTTCGGGTCGTTCCAGCCGGCGCTCTCGAGCTTCGCGCTCCCGCTGCGGGGAGACGGCTTCGTGAGCAAGCTCGCCAGGAGCGGGGATCGTTTGCTCTACTCGACGTTCTTGGGTGCACCCGACGGCACCGATAGTCTGCAGGGCGTCGTTCTGGATGCTCTGGATGGTGCCGTCGTCGTCGGCAACTCGGATGGCGCCGCCTTTCCGGTGACCGCCGGCGGGTTTCAGCAGGTCCACCGCGGCGAGTTCGACGCGACGATCGCCGCGTTGGACCTGCTGCCGTCGGGGGCGACGGCGAGTGGTTGGTCGAGCCCGGGTTGTACCGGTCCACTGCCGATTGGCGTCGACGCAGCGCCGCTCGTCGGCTCCACGTTCGCGGTGACATGCGGCAACGCACCACCGTCCGGGCTGGGCATCGCGCACTTCGGTGCGCTCGGCTTGGCAACTCCGCTGCTGGCCGGGGGGATCGCCATCTGGGTCGACCCGGCGAGTGCGTGGATGCTGGCGATCCCCGTGCGGAGCGACCCGATCGGCGGCGCGGAAGTCGCCGTGCGGGTTCCCAACCGCGCCGGCCTGGTCGGGGTGGGCTTCGCGGCTCAGTTCGCGTGGTGGGTGTCGGGTGGGCCGCCTTGTCCTCCCCTCGGTCTCGCCGCCTCGAATGGAATGCGCGTGATCCTGCAGTGACGTCGAAGGCGCGCGCAGCCCTGGGGACCGTTGCGTCCTTGCCGACTGCGGAACCCACGCAAAGGTGCGTCGTAGCGCCATGACTCTCGTGCCCCGGACGCGGTCTGCCCCCCATCCCAAAGAGGCCCTCCAATGCTACGCACCGCCCTCGTCTTGCTGGTCGGCAGCTGTGCCGTCGCGCAGTCGCCATCGTTGTTGCTCAACGTCAACCCGACGACCAACCCGCAGTTCGGCTTTCACTCATCGTTCCCGCAAGACGGCGTCGACCTGTACGGCACCGCCTTGTTCACCGCGGTCGACGGGACGTCGGGGCGCGAGCCCTGGCGCACCGATGGTACCGCCGCGGGGACCTTCTTGCTGCGCGACATTCGCGTCGGACAGCCGCCGTTCACCAACAACTACAGCTCCGACCCGACCGGTTTTGCGGTGTTCGAGGATCGAGCGTACTTCTTCGCCACGGACGGTGGGGGCCGCGGTCTGTGGACCACCGATGGCACGACCGCCGGCACGACGTTGGTCGCGCCCGGGATCTCGGGGGCCCAGCTCACGCCGTTCGGCGACCGCATGCTGTTCGCGGGAGACGACGGCAACACCGGGGTCGAGCTGTGGCGCACCGACGGCACCGCCGCGAACACCGCCTTGGTGGTCGATTTGTGGCCGGGGCGCTGCGCCAAGTTCCAGGAGCCGCACAACGGGAGTCCATCGTTT
Organism: Planctomycetota bacterium; assembly: GCA_965223545.1. GTDB lineage: Bacteria > Planctomycetota > UBA1135 > UBA1135 > UBA2386 > CBDCWY01. The sequence continues at coordinate 4,847,363 of OZ245006.1, forward strand.
CTGACCCCGCTGTCGGGATCGGTCTTCTTCGTCGCCAACGACGGGCAGCGCGGTCTCGAGCTGTGGCGCACGGATGGCACCGCCGCCGGGACCGTCGTCCTCGACCTGGTGCCCGGCAGCACCGGCTCGGCGCCGCGCGATTTGGTCGTCTTCGAGGGGGCGCTCTGGTTCGCGGCGCGGCACCCGATTCTGGGCGAGGAGCTGTGGCGCAGCGATGGCACCGCGGCGGGGACGGCGGTGTTCGCCGACTTGGTCGCTGGCGGCAGCTCGCTGCCCCGGCAGCTGACGGTCGCGGGCGGACAGTTGTTCTTTGTCGCTTCGACGCCGGCAAACGGCACCGAGTTGTGGGTGACCGACGGCTCCGCCGGTGGGACACGGCTCGTGCGCGACGTGATGCCGGGGGTCTTCAGCGGCAACCCGGACTCGCTCGCGGCCGGCGCGGGCAAGTTGCTGTTCCGCGTCAACGATCCGGCGATCGGGCGCGAGCCCTGGGCGTCGGACGGCACCGCCGCCGGCACCGTGCCGCTGGGCGACCTGGCGCCGGGAACTGCCGATTCGACCAACGCGTCGCGACCGATGCGGTTCGTTGCGACGGGTTCCCGCCGCGCGTGGTTTCGGGCCTGGCAGCAGCCGTACCAACCGACGCTGTGGGTGACCGATGGCACTCCGGCGGGCACCCGCGTCGTGACCTCTCTGAGCTCGGGCAACCCCAACAACTCACCCGAGCTCCTCATGTTGGCCGACGGCAAGCTCTTGTTTGCCGCCGCCGACGCGCAGAACGGCGTCGAGCCGTGGCTGCTCGATCCCGGTGCGACCGCCCACCCGGTCGGGCACGGCTGCGGTCTGCCCGCGGCGGCGCTGTTGGGCGCGGACCCGGTGCTGGGCGCGGTGATGCCGCTGCGCGGCACCGCGGCGCCGAACCGCGCGCTCGCCGTCGTGCTCGGTGACGTGCCTGCGCCGGTGCGTGTGCTGCGCCCCGGCTGCGCCTGGGCGCTGCGCTTGCCGGGAGCCGTCGCGCTGACCGCGGCGCCGGTGATTGCCGGCACTTGGTCGGCGTCGCTCCCGTTGCCCCAGCTGCCCGCGCTGTCGGGCCTGCGCGTCGACCTGCAAGCGGTGGTCGCCGGGGGAGTCGGGTTCGACGTCAGCAATCCCCTGGCCTTGCAACTCGGTCGCTGACCGAGCGCCACCGGCAGAAACCGCGCGGATCGTGGCGGACGCGCGACCACGGCGGCGTTGTCCGGTCGAGCCTCTGACTCTCTGGAGCTTCGACCCCCAATGCAGATCCGCTTCGATCCCCGCGACCTCGTCATCGCCGAGCGCGTTCCCTTCGAGAACCTGCTCCCCCTCTTCCCCCTCCGGCCAACCGTCCGCGTCCTGATCGTCGCCGACACGTCGGTCAGCTTCACGACCAGCTTCGGTGTGGGCAAAGTCATCGACCTGATCCGCGCCAACGTCGACGGCTACGTCCGCTTCGACGTCGACCTGGCCCGCCTCGGTGTGCAGGGCTCGACCCTGCTCGTCGACAGCACTCCCGGCGCCAAGGAGGCCAAGTACACCAACTTCCGCTTCTCGAGTCAGGTCAACGGCGATCACGTGCTCGACGACTACGATGAGGTCTGGTGCTTCGGCTTCGCGCCCGGCAACGACGGCTCGTCGGACGATGGCAACATCAGCTCGAGCCCGTACGCCAGCACCGACCAAGACCTGGCGGTGCTGACGCAGTGGATGAACGCGGGGGGCGGCGTGTTGGCGATGGGCGACCATCACTACCTCGGCGCGGCGATGTGCGGCAGCATCCCGCGCGTGCGGTCGATGCGCCGTTGGTCGAATGCCCAGGGCGTGCCGCCGATCAACGGGCCGGAGCGGCTCGACACCCACCGCCCGCAAAACCCCGCGCAGGATCCCAGCATCGATCCGACGCCGGACGTGATCCCGTCCGGCGCGCAGAGCGACGACGTTCCGCAGGTCATCGACTGGAAGCGCTACTCGGTGTGGGCGCCGTTCATCTTCGAGCGCCGCTACCGTCCGCATCCGGTGCTGTGCGGCGGTGACCTCGGCGTGATCGACGTGCTGCCCGACCACGCGCACGAGGGTTGGATCTACGAAGACCACGAGATCGACTTGGGCGCGACCTACTCCTTCGCCGGTACGTCCGGCGATGAGTATCCGAGCGCCGGTGGCGCGCAGCCGAGCCCCGAAGTCATCGCCTGGGCGAACACCTTGCCGGACCCGCCCTACAACCACGCCAAGGGGCCGGCGCCGGCACGGCGGTTCGGCGTCATCGGTGCCTACGACGGCGATGCCGTCGACGTCGGCCGCGTGCTGGTCGACTCGACCTGGCACCACTGGATGGACATCAACCTGAATGGCCTCGATGCCGAAAGCCCCGACACCGAGTTCCAGAAGATCGCGCGCTACTTCCGCAACTGCGCCGTGTGGTTGGCGCGCGAGCACCAGCGGCAGCGGATGCTGCAGTACTCCACCTTCTGGGGGCTGCTGCACGCGACCGCCTTCGAGGAGTTTGGTCCCGCGGCGTCGCTGCATCTGCTGGGCGGCAAGGCGATCGATGTCATCGGCCGTCTGACCAGCGAGTGCCTGGTGCGCGATTGGATCAATATCTTCGTGCCGGTGCGCCTGCGCGAGGAGCTGCGCATTCCCCATCCGATCCCGGACCCGTGCTGGAGCTGCCCGCCGTTCGAGTTGCTGCAGCGCGCCGTCCTCGGTGGGGTGGTGGAGCAGTTCTTGCCGCTGCGGCGCGAGCTGCAGCAGCTGCAGCAAGACCCCGACTGCCGGCCCGATCTGTCGCCGGAGCACTTCGCCGCGGCGGCGGAGAAGGGCGCGGCGAAGGGCCTCGAAGTGTTCCACGAGGCAGTGTCGGCCAACATCGGGCGCCTGCGTCGGGTCGAGGACCTGCGCGGTGAGCCGTGCCGAGTGCCTGCCGCGCCTGCGCTGGCGGCGCAGGAGTGAGCGGCAGCGGTCTGCTCGCCGGCAGACCGGAAGGCGCGCGAGAACGTGGCGGGGTGTCTACCCGTGCCCTCCAACCGCCGGGGGCCTGTTCGGCCACCGCGCGCACTCATATCATGCACTCATGAGTCGAATTTTCGGGTTTGGGGTTCTCGTGGTGTCGGCCGCAGTTCCGGCGCAATCTGCTCTGTTCCGCTATCAGCTGGACACGCCTGACAGGGCGACCTTCGCCCCCGCCGGAGATGCGGATGGCGACGGAGTGACGGATTGGTTCTTGCACCTGTCGTCGACTGCGGGCGATTCCGTCCACCTGTTCTCGGGAGCCGATGGCACCCTCGTCCGGACGCACCGCGCCTCTGTCCTTGCGGTTGCCGATGCTCCTCTCGCCGACTTCAACGGTGACGGCCGCGCGGACTACGTGCTGGGGACTGCGTCGGCAGCCTCCGCGGTGTCCGGCGCGACGTCCCAGCCGCTGTACGGCGTCTCCTACAGCGGCACCGTACCGTTCGTCCGCGAGGCGCAACCGGTCGCGACCGGCGACGTCGATGGCGACGGCGTTCGCGACTTCGCTCTGGTGTACTCCTCTTCGGCGGGACCGACGCAGATTCAGCAGGTCTCCGCGCGCACCGGCCGTGTCTTGCTGAGCTACACGTCGTCCGCGGGTTTTGTCGGGACCAGGCCGGTGTCGCTCGGTGACGTTGACGGTGACGGCGCGGTCGATTTCGGGGTCGTCGCTCTCGGCGGGCGGATCACAACGGTGACGGTTCACTCCAGCCGGACGGGAGCCGTCTTGGCGTCGCTCGTGAGCGCTGGACTCGCCGCGGCGGACGACGTCAACGGCGACGGGCGGGCCGAGTTCTTCACGATCGATCAGTCGCTCATGAATCCCGGGCTCGAATTGCGCGATGCGCTGTTGCCGACGCCGTTGGCGCGGTGGAGTCGGTTCGGCCCGCAGACCGTCGCCACCGTGGGTGATCTCGATGGAGACGGGGTGCGTGATTTCACGATCGGTCGCGGCAGGGTTGCGACCTTCTACTCAGGCGCGACCCGGGCCACCCTGGCAACCCAGCCTCTGCTGTTCTACGGCGACTTCCGCGCGATGGGTGACGTCGACGGCGATGGTGCGGTCGACCTCGCGGTGATGTCGGCGCGCGATCTGTACCTGCACACTTCCGCGACCTTGGACCTGAGCGCGGACACGATGGCGCACAGTGCGTCGACCGCCAGTACCGTGGCACAGACTCTGGTGTTGGACGCCCCGGCCGCACTGGGCGGCGCGGTGTTCGCGATGTTCGGGTCGTTGTCGGGGACTCGCCCGGGCTTCTCGGTGGGGGGGCTGACGATCCCGCTCAACATTGATGCCTACACGGTGGTCACCGCGGGTTTGCCTGCCAATGGACTGCTTCAGCCACCGGTGGGGTTGCTCGATCCGCAAGGCGATGCCTGCGTGCTCGTGCTGGTGCCGCCGATCCCGGCGCTGGCGGGGAGGACTCTGCACCATGCGTACACCGTGCTGAACGCGGCGGGGCTGGTGCACGCCAGTCGGGCGGTGCCCTTCGCGCTGCTGCCCTGAGGCAGCGCCGCCTCGCGGCGCAGGAATGATCGGTCAGCGGCTCGCCGGCAGGCCTGGAAGGCGCGCGAGCTGCGCCTCCAGGTCGGCGAGTTCGCGCCGCGCTTGCAGCAGCGGGCTCGCCTGCTCGCTGTAGCGCTGGGCGAGCCGCGCGACCTCGCGTTGGGCCAAGAGATGTTGCCGCTGCAAGTCGGCGACGAGCGCGCGCTCCTCGCGCTCGCCCATGAGCTTCGCCAGCAGGCCGAGCTCCCGGCGGAGTTCGTCGATCTGCGTGGCCAGCGCGTCCATGGAGCGGGTCAACGGGGTGGCGTCGGTGGCAAGTGCGTCGGTTGTCGGTGCTGTTTGGCAGGCAGCGATCGCGAGAATGGCAAGCAGAGGTAGAGCGCGGGACATGGCCCGATCGTAGCGTCGCGCCGGAGCGCTGCGCGGTTGCGGTGCGCGCTACCCCTCGACCCGGTGCGCGGCGACGAATTCCTCGCGCGGAGTGATGCCGAGTCCCGGCCGCGTCGGCGCCGGCACGCGGCCGTCGACCGGCGTCCAGTCTTCTTCGATCAAGTCGTGCAGCAGTGGATTCGCGCCCATGCCGAACTCGAGGGTGACCGCGCTCGGGCTGGCGAAGGCCACGTGCACGCCGGCGGCGGTGCACGCAGCACCGCCCCACAGGTGGGGAGCGAGCTGCAGCCGGTGTGCCGACGCGAGCGCGGCGATGCGCTGCATCTCGGTGATGCCGCCGACGATCGCGGCGTCGGGTTGCAGCACGTCGACCGCGCGGTGCTCGATCAGCTCGAGGACATCGAAGCGCGTCGATTCGCTCTCGCCGTAGGCAATCGGGGTGCCGGTGGCGGCGCGCACCGCGGCGGCGCCGCGGCGGTCGTCGCTGGCGACCGGCTCCTCGAGCCAGCGCAGGCCGAGCTCTTCGGTGGCGCGGCAGAACTGCTTGGCCTCGGGCACCGAGAAGGTGCCGTGCGCGTCGACCATCAGCGCGACCGTCGGTGGCAGCGCTTCGCGGGCGCGGCGCACGCGGGCGACGCTGGTGGCGACCGCGCCGTCCATGACGCCGGCGCGCATCTTCACCGCGGCAAAGCCCTGGTCGACGTAGCTGGAGAGCTCGGCGCCGATGCCGTCGGCGTCGGCCCAGCCGCCGCTGGCGTAGGCCGGCAGGGAGTCGCGGCACGCGCCGCCCAACAGGCTCGCCACCGGCACGCTGAGGCGCTTGCCGAGGAGGTCCCACAGGGCGATGTCGATGCCGCCGATCGCGGCGACGTGCAGCCCGCGCCGGCCGAGCCGCGAGAACGGCCGTCCGTGTTGCAGCGCGTAGTGGGCGCGCTCGGCGTTGTGCATCCGCTCCCACAGCTTGGTGATCGCGCCGGAGTCCTCGCCGATCAGCGCCGGCGCGAGCTCTTGCTCGATGCAGGTGACCAGCGCGGCGCAGTGCCCGGCGCTGCCGACGGCGCTCTTGGCCTCGCCCCAGCCGACCGCGCCGTCGTCGGCCTCGACGCGCACCAGGACCCCGTCGAAGGTGCGCAGCCGGCCGAAGTCCGAGGTGTGCTGCCGTTCCTCCGGCAGGGGGCAGCGCAGCCAGATGGCCTCGATGGCGCGGATCTTCATGCCACGACGCTTCAGCGAATCAGCGGCAGCAGGGTCTCCGCCGCGGTGGCGACCTGGCGCTCGTAGAACGCCTCGGTGAGCACGCTGCTGCCGTGCTCCTCGACGTAGCGGCGCAGATCTTCGGGCAGCCCGCGCGGGTCGGGATCGACCGCGTCGGGAAACGGGTTGGCCGGGGTGCGATCGATGGGCGGGCAGAACTCGAGCGACAGGGGCCCTTGGTAGCCGACGGCGTCGAGCGTCTGCACGATCTTCGGCCAATCCAGCGTGCCCATGCCCGGCGCCATCCGATTGTTGTCGGCGGCGTGGAAGTCGCACAGCCGGTCCTTGGCGGCGTGGATCGCTGCGTAGATGTCGGTCTCCTCGATGTTCATGTGGAACACGTCGAGGCAGACACCGCAGTCGGGGCCGACGGCTTCGGCCAGGGCGATCGCCTGGGCACCGCGGTTGATGAAGTAGGTCTCGAAGCGATTGATCGGCTCGATGGCCATGCGCACGCCGCGGTGTTGCGCGTGGTCGTAGATCTCGCGCAGCCCCTCGACCGCCCAGGCCCATTCCTGCTCCGGCGGCGCATCGGGCATGATCTTGCCGACCGTGCCCGGCACGATCGACATCTCTTCGCCGTCGAGCTCGGACACCATGGTGATGCAGTCCTTCATGTAGTCGACGGTGGTCGCGCGCACCGAGGCGTCGGCGGCGAGCAGATTGCGACCGGGCATCATCAGCGTCACCGCGCCGAAGCAGCGCATGCCGAGCTCGGCCAGCAGTGCCCGGATCGCGGCGGTGTCGTGCCGGTCGGGCTCGCCGCTGATTTCGATGGCTTCGATGCCGTGCTTGGCCATCCGGCGGAGCGCCTGCTCCACCGGTTCGACGCGCATCCAGTTGTGCATCGCGAGATACATGGCGAGCTCCTGCGGTCCAAGTTCGAGACGGGCGAAGCCACCATACCGGCGCGCGGTGGGCCGACAAGGCACGCCCATTCGCGGTGCCGCGCTGCAGATGTGCTGAGGGTGTACCGATAGGTCGAACGGAGAAGACTTCGATGGGAAAGGTCACCGCACTGCTGACCGTCGCCGCGCTCGGGTTGGGCGGCTACTGGGCCTACGACAACCGCGCGTGGATTGCCGCCGAGCTGGGCCTGGGCGAGCTGTCGCCGACGGTGCTGCGCGCGACCGACGCCGCCAAGTCGTCGTACACCCTGGGCAGTCATGCCTCGAACTACCAGATCCTCGAGCGCCAGCGCCGTGACAGCGGAGGCCGCACGGTCACGGATTGGGTCGCCGAGGAGCATGCCAGCGGCGCGATCCTGGTCGACTTCGCCTACCGCGTTCCCGACGAAGAGAAGGACCGCCGGTTCACCTTCGAGGTGAGCCGCAGTGCGCAGCACGTCACCCTCGTGCAAGGCGACGAAGCCCTGGAGCGCAAGTACGGCTTGGCACCGCCGGCAGAGCCAGGGCAGTAGCGCCGCCTCAGCCGGTCAACTTCGCCATCGCCTGCAGCGCCGCGAACCCACACAGCAGCCCGCCGGCCAAGAACACGGCGCGCGCCGGGTGGCGGCACTCTGCCAGCAGCGGCTTCAAGAACGCCACCAGCGGGCGCGGCCGCGCCGCGAGCACGCACGAGACCGCGATCAGCCAGAGACCGACCGGCGCGATCAAGTAGTGGCCGCTGCGCACCACGTGCTGGAACGTGGCGACCGGGTCGAAGTGCGACAGCCGGATGCATGCGATGCGCTCGGCGGCCCACGCCAACTCGATCGGCAGCTGCAGGGCGAGCTCGGGGTTGGCGACCACCGCGTCGGCGGCGAACCGTACCGCGATCGCCGGCCAGACCACGGCGGCCGTGAGCAGCGGAACGTAGACCACCAGCATCGCCGGCCACCGCAGCCACTGTTGCGCGGCGTGCGTCGCATCGGCGCGTTGGCTCGCGCTGAGCGAATACGAGGCGCGGGCGGCGACGAAGGCGCCGAGCACGCCGATCCACCAGTACGGCGGCAGCGCGAACGCCAGCATGAGCAGACCCAGCGACAGGTAGGCGAGGTGCCAGTCCTGGCGCTCGGGCAGCACCGATGCGGCCGGCGGACGGTCGGCCGCGGGCGCCGCCAGCGCTCCCCATCCGGCCGGCTCGCCGATTCGTTCGAGCACCGCTTGCAGCACCGGCGCCGACACCGGCTCGCGCGAACCGGCGAGGGCGACCTCGATGTGGTCGCGCACGTCGCGTTCGACCTCCGCCGCATCGGCGCTGCCGCGCAGCGCACGGCGCAGGCCGTCGAGATAGCCGTCGAGGAGTGGGCGGGCTTGGGCGTGAAGGCGCTTCATTTGGTGGACTCCGTCAGCGTGGTGATCTGCGTGGTCAGTCGTCTCCAGTAGGCATTCATGCCGCGCAAGGCGGCGCGGCCGGCCGGCGTCAACGAGTAGTACTTGCGCGGCGGTCCCTGCTCCGACTCGCGGATGGTGGCTTCGAGCAGTCCCTCCCGCCGCAGCCGGCTGAGGATCGGGTAGACGGTGCCCTCCTGGACGACGAGCCCGTCGACCGCGCTGAGCGCGCGCACCAGGTCGTAGCCGTATTGGGCGCCGCGGCACAGGGAGTTGAGCAGGCAGAGCTCGAGCAAGCCCTTGCGCAGCTGCGTCACCCAGTTGGCCGGCACTGGATCCGACATGGCCCCACTACTATGCGATGCCAGGTATCTTGTCAAGTGGAGAACCGCTGGACGCCACAGGGCCTGAGGTCAGCCGGCGAGGAACGGCGCGAGCTGAGCGGCTACCGCTGCCGGCGACTCGAGGTGCACATGGTGTCCGCCGTCGATCTCGGCGATTCGCAGCGCGCGCATCGTCGCTGCGACGCGGTCCAGGACACCGGGCGGAAACCGGTAGCCGCCGCGCGGGCGCAACAGCAGGGCCGGGCACTGCACCGCTGCCAAGAACGCCTGCATGTGTGCGTCGGCCAAGCGCAGCGGCGGGCCCACGGCGATGCGCGGGTCGCGGGCCCAAGTCCAACCGCCGTCGTCGAGTTGCCGCGTGGCGCGGGTGGCGAGCAAGGCGGCGGCCGCAGCGGGCAGGTCCAGCGCCTCGGCGAGCCGCGCCGCGGCTGCTTCGATGCGGTCGAACCGCCGGGTCTCACGGGCGGCATTGGCGTCGCGACGACCGACGAACTCGGCCAGCCGCGCCGGTGCCTCCGCCGCCGGTTGGGTGCGCGGGCTGACGCCGTCGATCAGCGCGAGCCGAGTCACCCGCGTGGGCCAGCTGCCGGCGAGGGCGACACCCAAGCCGGCGCCGAGCGAGTGGCCCAGGATCGCGCAGCGATCCCAGCCCAGCGCGTCGCACGCGTCGCGCACGTCCACGACCCAGTCGAGGAACTGGTAGTTGGTGCCGGGGGGCAGCCAGTCCGACCGGCCGTGACCGGTGAGGTCGAGGGCGACCACCCGCAGATCGGCGAGCAGAGGTGCCAGGGTCGCGAACGATGCCGCCGAGTCCATCCAGCCGTGCAGCGCCAGCACGCGCGCCCCGTCTTTCGGACCGAAGGCCAGCGCCGCGAGGCGCCGGTGCGGCAGCTGGAGCGAGAGCTCGGTGACCCCCGCCGCGGTCACGCCTTCTCCACGAGCTCGAGGAAGCGGCGCAGGTGATCGGCATAGCCCGCCGGGTCGGTCACCCAGACGCGGCCGTGCGTCGCCGTTGGATGCATCCACAGCAGCTTGGCCTCGGCACGGGTGGGCAGGCTGTCGAAGAGTGCGTGCACCGCGGTGGGTGGCACGCGACGGTCTTGGCCGCCGCCGACCAGCAGCACCGGTGTCGTCGGCGGCAGCTGGCGCAGGCCGTCGCCCGGACAACAGTCGGCGAAGCGAACGCCGGACCACAGCTGCAGGCTCTGCAGCACCAGCCAGCGGAAGGGGTGCGGCAAGTGGAGGCCGCGGCGTCCGGGCTTCGGCGCCGTGGCGAACATGCGGTCGGCGGTTTGCAGCACCGAGTCGATCGGTGCGTCGAGGATCACGCCGTCGACGCGCGGCAAGTGCGGCAGGGCCATGCCGATCGCGGCGGTGCCCAGGCTGACGCCGAACAGCACGAACGGCACGTCGGCGCTTCCCGGTCGAGAGCGCACCCAGTCCGCTGCGGCGATGACGTCTTGCGCCTCCCCGGCGCCGAACGTGGTGACGGCTTCGCCGCTGCCGCCGTGGTTGCGCAGCTCGAGCAGCAGCACCGCGCAGCCCAGTTCGCGCAGCATCGCGCCGACCGGCTCCAGCTCCAGGCCGCCGCGAAACAGACCGTGGACCATGACCACCGTCGCGCGCGCCGGCGAGCGCGTCGGCGGCACCCAAAACGCCCGCAGCGACAAGCCGTCGCCCGCGGTCAGGGTCACGGTTTCGCCGAGCGGATCGCCCCGGTCATCGCCCGCTGCCAGCGACGCGCGGGTCTGCACCAGCCAGCTGCCGTCGGCGTCCGCCCGCGGACCGGTGTAGCCGGCTTCGTCGCGCCGCGTTCCCGCCATGTGGCTGCCCAGCCAGCCGAATGTCAGCGGGACGGTCAGGCCGAGGTGCAGCACGGCCAGCCCGAGGTGAGCCCACAGCACGCGCCGCCAGAAGCGCGTGGGCCGAACTCCGGCCAGGTACAGCACCGTCCAGAGCACGACCGCCAGGAGCAAGGTGCAGACGAGCAGTGCGCCGGCGACCATCAGGTAGAAGCTCACGCTCGTGTCATACGCGACCCTGTCATCGGCCGCCAATCCACCTCGCAGTTGGGCGTGCACCTTGCCGCGGTGCCTGCTAGCGTGCGCGTCTTCGCGCAACCGCGTGCGGAGGTCCACCGATGACCGCCCAGGAAGCTTGCCGGCGTTCGACCCTGTTGTTGCTGGGTCGAGATCACTGCACCTATGGCCATCACGTCGTGGCGCGCTGCGGCGATCGCGCGCGCGGGGCGATCTCGGTGGGGGCCGACGTCGACTCCCCGGCACGCGAGTACAAGGGCGACCTCGCGGTGCCCAACGAGGACGCCGCGCTGGCGATCGACGAGGGCGACCGCGTGCTGCTTGCGGTGGCTGATGCGCACTTCGGCCACCAGTCGAGCCATGACCTGCTGCGCGCGCTGGTGCTCGAGGCCGCGCCAGTGCCCGCCAACCCAGCGGAGCTCGAGCGCGTGCTGGCGCGGGTCGCGGCGCAGCCTGCGCGGCAGGACTACGCCTCCGAGACGTCGTTCGCGGTGGCGGTGCTCGACCGGCGGGAGGGCCGCGGCTTCGGCTGGTCGTTCGGCGACAGCAGCATCGCGCTAGTCGGTGCGGACCTCGATGCCGACCCCTTGCACCGCCGCGAGATGGCGTTCGTGTCCCCGGTGCGGCCGGAGAGCCTCGCCTTCGATCGCGGCCACCGGTTCGCGTTCGCCGCGGGTAGCGGTGAGGCAATGCTGGCGTACACCGACGGGATCGACGAGTGCCACTATCGCAGCCCGGAGACCTCGGTCACGCCGGCGTTGATTCGCGCCGAGTGGTGCGCGGCGGCGGGCAACCTCGATGCGTTCCTGGACGGTGTCGTCCGGCGAGCGCTGCGCGGTGTCGACGGTCACCCGGGTGGGCAGGACAACATCGCGATCCTCGCCGCGGCGGTTTGACGCGACGGCCACCTCGCGCGATCGGCCTCAGCGAAACTGCCGCAACGCTGGGTCCGGCGACGGCATCGCGTCCAGTGCGCGGCGCAACCGTGTGTGCACGTCTCGCAGGGCGCTGTCCTCGGCTGTTGGCAGCGGCGCCTGTTCGTCGGGATCTTCGCGCATATCGAACAGCCGGCCGTCGTCGTAGAGCTTGTAGCGTGCACTGCGCGCGAACCGGATCGCGGTTTCCTCGGGGCGCGACAATGGCCGCGGCCAGTAGTGGAACGCACGCACGCGTCCCGCGTCGACCGGCCCACCGCGCAGGAGCGGGACCAAGCTCTCCCCGTCGAGAGCGATCTCGTCGGGCCAGTCGGCGCCGCTGACCTCGAGCAGCGTCGGCAGCACGTCGGCGAAGTCGATCAGCTGGTCGCATTCGCTGCCGGCCTCGATGACCCCCGGCCAGTACGCGATGAACGGGACGTGCGTACCGCGGTCGGTCGTGCTGCCCTTGCCGCCGGACACCGTGCCGGCGGCCGTCTGCGAGTCGATCTTGCGGTGCGTGCCGTTGTCGCTGGTAAACAGCAGCAGGGTGTTCTCGGCATGGCCGGTCTCGCGCAGGATGTCGGCGATTGCGCCGACCAGCGCGTCCAGCTTGGCGACCATCGAGGCGAAGTGCTCCGGCCCGCGATCCTCCGCATCGGGCGGTGGCGCGCCATCACGCGGCGCGGCAACGAACGGCGAGTGGACCAGCGCCATCGGCCAGTACAGCAGGAACGGGCGCTCGGTGGTTTCACGGATGAATTGCTCGGCGTAGGCAGCGAACCGATCCGGGCCGTAGTGCGCCGCGGCGAGCTCCGCCGTGACGCCGTCGGTGGTGAGGGTCGGGCGCCAGTAGCGGTGGCCGAGGGTGCGCACCTGCCACAGGCAGTGCCGCGCGAAGCCCGCATCCTCGGGCATCGCGCCGGCGTCTTGCCGCGGCGGTCCGTACAGCTCGGTGCCGCGCAGCTGCCACTTGCCGATGACCGCGGTGTCGTAGCCGGCGTCGGCGAGCGCGTGGCCAAAGGTGCGCTGGCTGGGATCGAGCACGCCGAACGCGACGTAGTTGCGCGCGTTGCTGCGGCCGGTCATCAGCTTGACCCGACTGGGCGTGCACAGCGGTTGGCTGTGGCACTGGGTGAACCGCATCCCGCCGGCGGCCAGCGCGTCGATGCGCGGCGTCTCGTAGCCCGTGCCGCCGTAGCAGCCAAAGGCCTCGACGCCGACGTCATCGGCGAGGATCAACACGACGTTGGGCGGCCGCGCAGCGGACTGTGCCGCCGCCGCGGCGATCAGGATCGACCCGGCGGCGGCTTCACGCGCCCCGCGTCGCCATCTCGGTGCCGATGTGAATGCCAATCACCGCAACGTAGCACAGCACGGCGACGGGCAGGAGTCGCTGTGCGAGCCGAAACCGGCAGTGCAGCAGCAGCGCGGCACAGACCGCGGCAGTCACTCCGAGCTTGACCGCGGCGAACGCCCACAGCCCGCCCCACTGAAGAGTCCACGCCAGGAGGGGATTGGCCTCCGGTGTGCCGCGCTGCAGGTGCGCGACCGTCCACGCCCAATCGACGACCGAGAGCAGGCCCAGCCCGCCGATCAGCAGCCACGCCCACGACGGAAACCGATCGGCGTAGCACTCGTGCCGCTCGCCGGCGCGCCGGCCGCCGCGACGCCGGCCGACCAAGGTGTAGCGCGACAGCATCGGCGTGGGGCGCCGCCGTCGGTCGGCGAGGCGCCGGTCGGGGGAAGGAGGGGTGGTGTGGGTCACGGGTCAAGAAGCTTGGTCGAAACCGGCGGCGCGTGCCAAACGCGGAGTCTCACTTCGAGACGGGGCGCGGCTGCAGGCCCGATGTCACTGGGTCGCCGGCTCCATCCGTTCAGCGCGGCCACGGCCGCAACCAAACTCGGATGCCGCTTTTTCCCGGAGCGGCTTGGAAGGTCCGACCCATCCGCCGCCGCGCTGAGCGCAGACGCCAGTGTTGTCCTCGAGCCTCCGGGAGCTGCGTTGTCGAAGTTCCAGCGACAACGAGCCTTCCGAAAGGTTGTCGCCGCGCGAAGATTTGCGGACCCTGAGGCTCAGCGCGGCCACGACCGCAACCAAATTCGGATGCCGCTCTCGCCGGAACGGTTTGGAAGGCCGGACCCATCCGCCGCCGCGCTGAGCCAGGAGGCACTGTCTCTCCGAGCCTCCGGCGCCGCGGCGACGTTGCCATGGCAGCGGCGTCGCCTCGAGAATGTTGTCGCCGCTCGACGATTCGTGGCGCCGGAGGCTCAGCGCGGCCGAGGCCGCAACCAAACACGGAGCATTCCGCGTCCCGAGCGTCGGTCGCGGGTCCCGCGGTCGCCGGCGGCCGCGCTGAGCCCAGAGGCCAGTGTTGTCTTCGAGCCTCCGGGAGTTGCGGTATCGAAGTCCCGGCGACGACGGGCCTTCCGAAAGGTTGTTGCCGCTCGAACGTTCTCGGACCCTGAGGCTCAGAACAGCCCTACGCAGCTCGCGTTCGAGAGGAGCCCCTGCCCCGTCGAGGCATCGATCACCAGTGCCTGCACGCTCAGGATCTCTTCGCGGGGAAAGAGCGTCGAGCTGATCGGCACGTCGATCTGCACGGGTTGGCCAGCCGACACCGGCCCCGCGAACAGCACGGCGTGGTTCGCCTCGATCCAGAGCGGGCCCAGCTGGGTCCAGCGCAGCGGTCCGGGAACGCTGGTCACGACGATGGCGTTGCCGGTGGCGTGCGGCCACAGGGTGTTGTTCATCGTGTTGCCGAGAGAGGCGCCGTTGCTGACCAGTGCTGGAAACGCCAGTGGAATTTGCACCGCATACTGCACGATGCCGATGGGCACGGTCGGGTTTCTCACCAGAATGGTGTTTCCAGTGGCGACGATGGCCGGTTCGAACAGCGTAGGCACGCACGGCCGCAACAAGCCACACGACAGTCCTGCCCGAATGCTGCGTGCCCCGCTACCGGTGACGAGGACGATGCTCGCGTCGAGCATCATGGCCGATTCTTCAGTGCCGAGTGTGCCATTGTGTCCGAACACGTCGGTCTCGCTGATCGCGATGAAGCTGTTGCGAGCCTTGAAGCCGATCGTGTTCGAGAAGCCGTTGGCGATCGCCTGCAGGGAGCAGTTGGTGATGTGGACTTCGCTCCCGTCGATGTCGATGGGCCAGATGTCCGTGATCGCGCTCGAGTTGAGGCTCACCCATTTGCTGTTTCGGATGCTCACCACCGGCCCGTTGATAAAGAACAGTGTCGGCCCGCGCAGGTGACTCAGGCGATCGATCACGACCTGGCCGTCGCAGTCGGCGACGGCGAGAACTTTCATCGCCAAGGGTGTTGCTCCTGTGCCCAGGCCGACGATCGAGAATCGTTCGGTGGCCGGAAGTCCAACGATGCGGACTGTCTGACCGGAACCAAGCCGAACACCCGGTTCGCATTGCACGTTGATGCCGGCGCTCGTGGTCGCGCCGCTGTAGGTGCCGGTGCGAACCAGGATCTTGTCGCCGCTGGTCGCCGCCGCGAACGCGGGCGGGAGGTCGGTGAAGGCGGCGCCCGGCCCGCCGGCGGCATCCACGATCCAGGTGGTTTGCGCGCTCAGCGGCGCGGAGAGCGCCACGGTGATGGCCGTGGGGACCAGAAACCACTGCATACCAAGTTTCTCCTTTCCCTGATAATAACAAGACAGGGTGGTTGGGCCAGGGCCTCGGCGTGGGACGCGGTCCTCTTGCGTTGGGCGAGCTTCGCCCCGCCCGTTGATGCGCTCAAGCGAGCCGGATGTCGTGGCGCGCTGCGGGCAGCGGTGCGACCGGTTGGTTGCGACTGGTCATGCCCCTTTGGCTTCTTGCTGCTCACTGCTGCATGAGGGTGATCCTTCGATCCGGATTCGATCGAGCATGGAAAGGAACGTCTCGAGTTCCCGGGCCGACAACTTGCCCGTGAAGTGCTCCCGGATGTTCGCGCTGTGCACCAACGCCGCGGCGTCGAGAGCTTTGGCTCCGCTGGCGGTAATCGCCGCCAGCTGAACGCGTCGGTCAGCTGAGGAGCCTCGTCGCTCGACGTACCCGGCCTCAACGAGGCGATCGATCAACCGGGTCATGCCCCCCGAGCTGAGCGACGTGAGCGCGCAAAGCTCTCCCATCGTGATGGCTTTCTCTGGAGTGAGAGCGATTCGAATCAGGGCATCGAACCACGTGTGAGACATGCCCGAACGACGCTTCAGCTCAGTCTTCAGAACCCGCTCGACGCTCCGGTATGCGCTCAGGAGCGTGCCGAACGCCATCACATCGGGGTCCTTGTCCGCTTTCGTTCGAGGGATGCCTGCCATCGCAGAATCTTATCGACGAGAGGTTGACAGGCATCTTCTTCGTGCGCAGAATCTCGCTGAACATTATCTGCGAAGTGAGATAAGCGAATGAATCAGGCAAGGAGCTGATCCCAGCATGACCATCACACACAGATCCCCTGGGCTGGCTGCGCTGGCCCTACTGACCTTCGGCTGCGCCTCCGTCGAGCCCGCCGCCGTTTCCGACTCAGGAGCGGACATGACCCGAGAAGAAAGCGCCAAAAAGGTGGCTGTCGCCGAGATGGCATCGTTGTTCAAGGACTTCGATCAAGACGCGGCGAGGACGCTCATCGCGCCGGACCTCGTTCAGCACAACCTCACCATTCCGAACGGGGGAGAAGTCCTCGTCGGCTTCATTCCTGCGCTGAAAGACAGCGGCATCACGGCCACGACGCATCGACTGATCGCCGAAGGCGATCTCGTCGTCGCGCACAACACCTACAACAACGCCAACCTATTCGGCGGCGAGCACCTGGTGTCTTTCGACGTGTTTCGCGTCGAGGATGGCCGCGTAGTGGAGCATTGGGACAATCTGACCCCGGTGACGCCGCGCAACCCGTCGGGCCGAACCCAGACCGACGGAGCCACTGAGATCACCGATCGCCACAAGACCGCGCAGAACAAGGCGTTGGTGGTCGACTTCGTGAAGACGATTCTGCAGGGCGGGGATATGGCGAGGATCACCGACTTCATCTCCACCGAGACCTACATTCAGCACAACAGTCACGTTGCCGACGGTCTTGATGGGCTGAAGGCGGGACTTGCTGCCATGGCTGAAGCCGGCCATCCCATGTCCTACGCAAAGAGCCACTTCGTGGTGGCCGAAGGCAACTTCGTGTTCGTTGCGTCGGAAGGGTCGTTCGGTGGTCAACACGTGGCGTTCTACGACCTGTTCCGCGTCGAGAACGACAAGATCGTTGAGCACTGGGACGTCATTCAGGAGATTCCAACCGAAGTCGCGAACGACAGCGGCAAGTTCTAGCGGCCCCGCGCAGGAGGCACCCTCGGTACGTCCCACGCGCGTTGTGGCGTTCAGGCGAGGCCCAGTTTCCCTCCCAGTAGCGCGCGTCGCACTCGCAGGAGCTCGCGATGACCGGGCTCGCGCAAATCGAAGTGGATCTTGCGGTAGCGCTCGGCTGGGATCGGCAGCGTCGGCGTTGCATGTGCGAGCTCCGCCCACTGCCTCGTCGCGCAGCCGCGAAAGGCCAGGTCCGGCGCTCCGTGCGCGGCCACCCACTGCGTCTGTCGCTCCACGACCTCGGCCAGCAGCTTGGCCGCGTTCTGCAGCCGCAGGCGTGAGCCGTAGCGCGATTTGCCCCTACTCCTGAGATGCGCGGTTTGGGCGTGTCCGCGCCCGCGCGTCACGTAGCGGCGAAACGCCTTGTGGGCGATGAGCGTGTCGCCCTCCCACCAGCCGAGCGCCGCGCTGCCGGCGCGCAGCAAGACGATCAGGTGCTGGCCGAGGACGGGCGGCAGCTGGGCGAGGTAGTCGACCGGCCGCTCGACGCCGTCGGGGATCGGCTGCACCGCGGGCACCTCGAAGCGCACTCCGCCGTCGGCAGAGACGAACGCCCGGCGCGTCAGGTCGGCGCGCAGATCATAGCTGCGCCACAGCTCGGCCAGCAGCGTGCCGGTCTCGTGCCACGCGAAGCTGCGCGGCGCGACCGTCAGCGGTAGTACCACTCCGTCGTGTCGAGGCACGTGGCGGTGGCGCCGTTGGCGCCGCCGAGGATGTGTGCTTGACCGAGGTGGTTGATGCGCACCGCGTACGCGGCGCGCGCCACCGCCATCTTGGGGCCGGGGGTGAAGGCGTTGGTGGCGGTGTCGTAGATCTCGGTGCCATCGATCGCGATCGGCGTCGGGATGTCGCCCTGCGATCCGCCGGCGAGGAGGAAGCGGCCGCCGCCGAGGTCGATCGCGCTCGCCAGCCCGCGTGCCTGGGCCATGTTGCCGGCGGGGCTCCAGCTGTTGGTGGCGCCGTCGTAGATCTCGGCGGTGTTGGTCGCGGTGCCGATTACCGGGGGCACGGCCAGCAGGTTGAGCACGCTGTGGCCGCCGGCGACGAGGACGCGGTCATTGCCCAGCTCGGCCACGACCGGCACGCCGCGTGGGCTGGCCATGTTGCTCGGCGAGCCGAACATCATCGAGCTCGGATCGAACACCTCGGCGCTGGTGTTGAGGGTCGGCACCGGCTGACCCAGCACGGTGAAGAAGCCGACGCCGCCGGTCACCAGCACGCGGCCGTTCGACAGCGATGCGGTGGCGTGGCCGGCGCGCGGCGTCGCCATCGCGGGGCCCGGGCTGAACGTGTTGGTCGTCGGGTCGTAGATCTCGGTCGTGGTCTGCGCCGAGGCGATCATCTGCGGCAGCATCGTGATGCTGTTGAAGGTCATGCCGCCGACGACGAGCACGCGGCCGTCGGGCATCAGGTGCGCGGTGTGCAGGAAACGCGGCAGCGCCATGTTGGGCCCGGCGGTGAACGTGTCGGCCACGGGGTCGTAGATGTCGGACGTGTTGATCGGGTTGTTGGCCTGATCGACGCCGCCGACGATCAGGTAGCGCCCATCGAGCAGCTGCGTCGCGGTGTGCACCGAGCGCGGCGCCGACATCGTCGGCCCGGGCACGAAGCTGTCGGTCACCGGGTCGTAGATCTCGGTGGTGTCGGTGGCGACCTGTGCCCACAGCGCGCCGGACGCGCCGCCGGTCAGCATGGTGCGCTGGTCGGCGCGCTCGACGAGCGCGGTCGTGCAGCGCCCGCCGAGGTTGACGAACTGCGTGTTGCGATCGACGAAGCTCGAGGCCGCGCCGAACCAAGCCGGTTGCGGTTGGCTGATCGACCCGATGATCTGGGTGAAGCCGGCGGCGACCCCCTGCATGTAGATCGGCCGGCCGAGCAGCGCGGGGTTGTTGGGCGCGTTGAACGTCGGCGCGGTCAGCGTGCCGTTGGGGGGCAGGAAGGCGCCGACGATGACGAACGGCTGTGGCGCGAAGCCCACGGCGAGCTGCCGCGGATCCCC
Source organism: Planctomycetota bacterium (assembly GCA_965223545.1). Lineage (GTDB taxonomy): Bacteria > Planctomycetota > UBA1135 > UBA1135 > UBA2386 > CBDCWY01. The sequence goes on from OZ245006.1 coordinate 4,866,472, forward strand.
GGGGTTGACCGCCGACAGCGGCGTCGGCCCGGAGGTTCCGGCGAGGAAGATCCCGCCGACGTTGCCGATGCTGGCGCCGGTCAGCTCCAGGTTGAACGGCCCGGGCAGCGAGCCGGCGTCACCGGAGAGCGTCAATGGGGGTTGGCATGGGGCGGCGACGGCGAGCGACGCCAAGACGATGGAGCGAAAGAGGTGGATGCGCATCGGGGTCGGGCGGGGTTCGGGAGGTGGTGGATTGTAGCGCGCGGCACCCTACGCGGGCAGGGCGCCTGGGGATGACACGAGGGTGCTGGTCGGAAGTGCTCGGCCGAATGGCAACTACCGACATCGGATCGACTCTCTCCACTTGGACCAAACGGCTGACGACGACGATCGGCGCGGTCGTCAGCTTCGCGACCCTGGCGTTCGCGCTCGGGTTCTCGGCGCTGCGGGCGCAGTACGACGTCCGCGAGCTGCCACCGGTCTGCATCGACTACTGGGCGTATGCCGAGACCGGGTTGCAGGTGTGGCTCGGGCGACGGGAGGCTCGATGCGTGGATGGAAACGTGTTCGCCCAGCGCTACCGCCCGAGCGACCAACGCAGCGCTTGGGTCACGTCGGCGCCCAACGGCGTGGCGCTCGGCCCCAGCGCTGCCTGCAAGACGACCTGGACGCCCAGCAACGCGGTCGAACTCGGGATGCGCACGCCGACCTGGAATGTCCCCGCGACCGCGGTCACTGGAGCCAGCACCGCCGCGCTGGCGAGGTCGAAGTAGAGCGAGCAACTGCCGGCGAGCGGAGCCGGCACGGGGAGCGGACGTCCCACCAGCACCGCGCCCGCGCTGGCAGGCGCGGCGCCGGCGCCGCGAATGACGGCGGCGCCGCCAAGCACCGGGTCGTCGGAAGCCAAGCGCAACATGAGCGCCGGTTGCGCCGCGCACGAACGACCAACCGACTGGACCGTGGCGCCGGGGTCGACCGCGAACAGCTCCCGGCCGGAGATGCCGTCGTCGACCGCGAACAGCAACCGGCCGCTGCTGAGCGTCAGTCCCGAGGGCGTCGAGCTGGCCAAACCCGGGGCGATGTCCACGACCAGGCTGGTGCCAGCCGGCGTGCCGTCCGTCTGCCACAGCTCGCTGCCGGTGGCCGAGTCGAAGCCGACGAAGTAAGCGCGGCGTTGCCCCGCGGCGGTGAGCTCCGCGATCGCTGGAAAGAACAGACCGAGGTAGCCGCCGGTCGTGAAGGGGCTCGTCAGCGGCGCAGTACCCGCCGCGGTGCCGTCACTGCGCCACAGCCGCGCGCCGCTCTCTTGGCCGAACCCATTGACGATCGGCTGCTCGAACAGCAGCTCGTCGCGACCCCACGGAACGAGCTGGCGCGGATCGCCACTCGTCGACCCCGGCACGGTGTCAGCCACCAGGGTCGTGCCCGCTGCGGTGCTGTCCGTCTTGAACAGCTCGAAGCCGATCCCAGGAACGCTCGCCTGGAAGAACAGCGTGTCGCCGACCACGGTGAGGTGATCTGGATACGAGTCGCCACTTCCCGGAGAGATGTCGGCCACGAGGCTGGCCGTCGTGCCCGACGTGCGGAGCAGCTCGATGCCGGCGTTGCCAAACGGGCCCGTGAAGAACAGCTCGCCCCGATAGGCACGGTGTGGTGCCCACGCTGCGATTGGGTGCACTGCAATGGTGCCGCCCACGGTGCCGTCCGTGCGCCACAGCTCGGTGCGCCCGCCCTGCATCGTGCGCCGGAAGTAGGCGAGCCCACCCACGCCCTCGAGCATCAGGGAGGCGCTGCTCGCGGGGCCAGGGGTCAGGTCGGCTACCATCGCGGTGCCCGCTGTACTCCCGTCCGTGCGCCACACTTCGGTGCCGGCCGCGGCCGTGCGGCCAACAAAGTACAGCACGTCGCCGACTGCGGCCGTGTAGCGACTGACGGGCTCGACATTGCCGACACGTGAGGTCCCCGCCGTCGTACCGTCGGTTCGCCACAGCTGACGTCCCGTGCCATCGTTGGCGCTGAAGAAGGCCCACGCCCCCGCGATGCCGAGCCACCTCAGCTGGCTAGACGGCAGCCCAGCGCGCACATCGCGGACCAAGACCGTGCCCGCCTCGGTCCCGTCGGAGCGCCACAGCTCGCTGCCGACGATCCCGTCGTTGGCAACGAACAGGGTGGTGCCGAAGAAATCCAAAGCGTCGCTCGGGTTGGATGACCTTGTGAACGGCGGTCCCCAGATGTTGGTCAGCAGGCGAGTCCCCGCAGCCGTCAAATCGCTTCCGATCGGCTCGTGGCCGACACGGCCGGGGTCGGCCGCGAACAGCAAGCCACCGCTGACCGCGGTCGGCCCGATCGGGAACGACCCGACCGGCCCGGGAACCAGGTCCACCAGCAAGCGCGTGCCGGCGATCGTCCCATCGCTCACCCAGGGCTCGCTTCCCGTCGCCGGGTCGCGCCCGGGGAAGACCAGTTGGTTGTCGATCACGGCAATCTCGTTCGCCCCGACCCGATACACCGGCATCTCCTGCAGCTCGAAGGTTCCCGCGGCCGTCCCATCGCTGGTGTACAGACCATAGCGCGACAGCCCCGACCGCGCCGCAAACACCAACCGCCCGCCGAACGCAGTGAGGTCGCTGGGACCCGAACTCGTCACCCCGGGCCAGAGGTCGATGACCTCGATCGTCCCCGCCACCGTGCCGTCGGAGGTCCAGAGTTCCTCGCCTGTGGTCCCGCCTTCTTGCCAGCCGCGGAAGTAGGCACGACCGCCGGCCTCGGTGAGCTCGGCCGCTCTCACAAAGCCGGTACGCAGCGCAAACGTGCCCGCGATGGTGCCATCGGTGCGCCAGATCTCGTCGCGGTTATTCGGCCGCCGAGTGATCACGATCAGCTCGCCGCTCGGTAGCGCGACCGCGCTGGAGACGAACCCCATCTGCGGGATTGCGGGACCGCGGCGCGTCCCGGCGGGCGTGCCGTCCGTGGTCCAGAGGACGGTGTCCGAGCCGTTGCGCGCGAAGAACACCACGTCGCTGCCGAACTGGACGAAGCCACCGGGGAACGAGCCGCTGGGACCCGGCTCGGCGTCGACGAGCAGGACGGTGCCCGCATCCGTGCCATCCGTCACCCAGGGCTCACTGCCGGTGACACCGTCGTCGGCGGAAACGTAGATCCGAGGTCCGATCGGTTCGAGGCCGCCGGCAGCCGTCGGCGGGCCGAGTTGGCTTGTTTGGCCCGTCGCGGCGATGCTATGGTAAAGCCCGTAGCCCCCGCTCGCACCCGTCGACCGGAACACGACGTGCGGCCCGATCTGGATAAGGTCAACCGGGAACGAGCTAGCGGTTCCAGGCCTGAGATCCGCGACCAGAGACGCAGGCCCGCCGGCCACGGGAAACCTGAACACCTCCTCGCCGACGTCCGGCCGCAGACCCGCGGCGTAGATGTAGCCACCCGCCTCCACCGCCGACCGCCGCCGATCCCAGGAGGTGGCCCCACCGAAGTCGGTCTGGTTGATGTCCTTCACCAGCTGGATCGACTGGGCGCACAGCGGGCCGGCGAGGAGCAAGAAACTGAGGACGATTGGGATCGGCATGGGACGCTGGTGCGATTCTATCGCTGCGGAGCGCCGGCCGCTCGGCCCGTGGCGCCAGACCCGCGTCGCCGACCCTGCCCCGCCCGCGCGCGGCCGCGGGCCCGACTCGCGTCCGTCGCGAGCCCGAGAAGGAAGACCGTGCTCTACCAGGTGCTGGCGGCGCACTTCGAGACTTTCGTCGCCCGGGTGGAGGCGGACCCCGACCGCGGCGACCTGCCGCGCTTCGTGGTCCGCGAGCTCCGTGCGTTCCTCGACAGCGGCATCCTCGCGCGTGGCTTCTGCCGCGCGCATTGCGTGGCTTGCGGGAAGGACGACCTGGTCGCGTTCGCGTGCAAGCGCCGCGGATTCTGCCCGTCGTGTGGGGCGCGGCGCATGGCCGACACCGCAGCGCACCTGGTCGACCACGTGCTGCCGGCTGGCCGGACGGCGTCTTCTCGATCGACTTCCGCGACGACGAGCCAAGCGACCGCGCCGAGTTCTGCGACACCGAGCCCCCCACCGACGACGACATCCAGCGCCTGGTGAAGACGCTGCGGGAGCGCGTGCTTCGGCTGCTGCGCAAGCGGGCTGCGCATACCGGAGTTCAGCCCCGAGCGGCTGGAGAAACTCCTGCCGCTACGTCGCACGCGCTGCCGTCGTCCATGAGCGCCTGTCGCTGTCCGTCATGGTTGGGCCTGGCTTGTTGTCGAAGACTCGACCAGTCGTGCTCAGCGGGGGTGTCGTCGCCGCAAGGATTCGCGGGATTCCCCGTTCGAGAACTGCGTTCTCCTTGCAAAAAGGAAGACTGGATGAACAATTACACGAATGATTCGTCGCCAGCTCGAGCAGTCCTTGCGCAGCGCTCTGGCCCGAGCGCCGGTCGCGGCGCTGCTGGGCCCGCGGCAGGTGGGCAAGACGACGCTGGCGATCGACCTGGCGGCACGCCTGGATGACAACCACGTCTACCTCGATCTCGAGCGGGACTCCGACCGCGCCAAGTTGGCGGATGCCGAGCTGTTCCTCGGCGGTCAGCGCGGGCGTCTGGTCGTGCTCGACGAGGTGCAGCGGATGCCGCAGCTGTTCCAACTGCTGCGCAGCTTGGTCGACGAGCGGCTTCGCGCCGGAGAGCCGAGCGGCCACTTCCTGGTTTTGGGCTCTGCATCCCGTGACTTGCTGCACCAGTCGTCCGAATCCTTGGCGGGGCGTATCGAGTTCCTCGAGCTCAGGCCACTCGTCTGGTCGGAGGTCGGGGCGCGCGACGCGGACGTCGAAGCGCTCTGGCTGCGGGGCGGGTTCCCGCGGAGCTACCTAGCGACCGACGACGCTGCGAGCTGGGTCTGGCGCACCCACTTCATCTCGACGTACCTCGAGCGCGACATCCCGCAGCTGGGGCCGCGGCTGCCCGCCGAACAGATGCGCCGCCTGTGGACGATGCTGGGCCACGGCCAGGGCGATCCGTTGAACGCGGCCAAGCTCGGGGCGGGCCTCGGCGTCTCCGGCAACACCGTGCGCAACTACCTCGACGTTCTGACGGACTTGTACATGGTGCGGCAGCTCGCGCCCTGGTCGGGCAACAGCCGCAAGCGGCTGGTCCGTTCGCCCAAGGTCTACGTGCGGGACTCCGGTCTCTTGCACCGGCTGGTCAATGTCCCCGACGTCGACACCTTGCTCGGTCACCCCGTGTGCGGCGGTTCGTGGGAAGGCTTCGTGGTCGAGAACGTGCTCGCGCTGGTGCCCGACACCTGGACGCCGACCTACTACCGAACCAGCGCGCAGGCGGAGATCGATCTAGTGCTCGAGGGACCGGGGGATCGGACCGTCGCCATCGAGATCAAGCGCACGCTGTCGCCGAAAGTGAGCAAGGGCTTCCGTCTCGCGGCGGAAGACGTCGGCGCCACGGCCCGCTTCTACGTGATGCCGAGCGGGGATCGCTACCCGCTGGAGCGAGGCATCGAAGCGATCGGGTTGGCTGAGCTTTTGGCTTGGGTCCGGACGGAGCTATGGTGGTCTTGATCGTCGCTGGCGGGTGCGCAACATCTCGCGAGCCTGACCCTGGCTCGCGCCAACTCTCTGACGTTCGGAGCGTGAGAAGCGACATTTGGGTTCGGTGCGCCCTCGTCGCGTGACGAACGGCCGCCGTCATGACCAAATCGAGTGGATGACCAATGATGTGGGATGTCTGCAAGAATGCATTTCACTGCGACGGAAGCCTCCGCGACATCTACGTCCAGCAGACCGAGGAGGAAGACTGGGAGGCTTTCGTAGGCTTCGTCAGCGCTCAGGGTTTCCGTGTCAACTACTCAACGCGATGGCGAACCAGCCGTCCTCCCCGCACGTGTCGCGGACATCCTGGATGATCCCACTTACGGGCACCTTTTGAAGATCGATGCCGGCGGCGTCGCGCTGCATTGTCATTTCTTCACTTCCGAAGAGATCGAGCTGGACGTCGATCCCAAGGAGGTCGACTCCCAGGCGCGGTTGGACGCCTTGGTCGATTTCATTCGTGGTCTGGGGACTGCTCTCTCCAAGAACGTGATCCTCACGGAGGAGAATTCGCCGGAGTACGTTTGGCTTGAGTATCGCTCTGACAGTGGTCAGATATCGCTCACGCGAACCGCGTAGTCCGAACCGAGGGCTGAGTACGCAGCTCTCTTTTCGTCTTCCTTCAGCCCGGCCTGCGCGACGCGGCAATCGCGCGCGCGGGCCTCGTGCAGCGCGCGGCGCAGCGCGGGCACGTCGCCCGCGTGCGCACGCGCAAGAGCGGCGGCGTCGACGCCTACACAGACCTCGCGCAGCCAACGCACGTCGCGCGCGACGCGCTCCGCCACCACTTCCCCCTCCGCTTCGAGACCCAGCCGCCCGCCCGAGTCGGCACCGACCGCCAACGCGCAGAGCTCGACCGGGAAGTCAGCGGCGCGAAACTCGCGCTCGTACATCTTGGCGAGCGTGCCCGGACGCAGATCGTCGAAGCGACGCAGCTCCAAGTGCAGCCGGCACACCGTCAGCGCCCGGCCGATCTCCGGGTGGTGCCGCACCGGGCCCGCGGGGCGGCCGTCGAACTGTGCGGCGAGCTCCGGCAAGACCTCGGCCAGCACGCCGGCCTCGAACAGCTCGACGAAGAAGCGCCCCGGCGAGCGACACTCCAGCAGCGCCGAGCGGACCTCGGCCGCCAGCGCTTCCGGCGGAATCGGGCCGCAGCTGATCCCCGTCGACCGGCAGCTTGCGCACGCGGGGATCCAACGCGAAGTCCCAACTGTGCGCGGGTTGAAACGGTCTCGTTTGAGTTTCCGGACACGACGAGGTCGCCGCGGTCGGGATCCGCCTCGACGCGGGCGAGGAAGGGCCGAGGTGCGCTGCCAGCACCTGGTAGAGCACGGTCTTCTCGGGCTCGCGCCGGACCCGGGTCGGGCCCGCGGCGAGGTGCGGGCGGGGGAGGGTCGCGGTCGGGTGCTTCGTCGTCGCGACGGAGGCCAAGATCCGCGTCCGCCGGCCATAGCTGCCAGATACGCGCATGAAGGGCGCCGCCCCCCAAGCCCGGCCCACGTTGTTGGCGATAACGCCGAGGGTTACGCCGCTCCCCCATGCCCGCTGCCCGCGCTGTGCCCCGTGCCCACGCCCCCGGTGCCACCGGCGTGACCGGTGGGGAGGCGCGGCCGTGACCGGCATCCCGAGGGCCCCGCGGGACGGCGACCTGCCGCTGTCGTTCGCGCAGAGCCGGCTGTGGCTGCTGGACCAGCTCGGCGAGGACAGCCGGGTCAACAACATCGCATCAACCTGATGCTGCGCGGCGCGCTCGACGTAGCAGTTCCAAGTGTTGCACGCGATTGCCTGTGCGCAGGCGTTGGCTGAGGACGCCGACGCCGCTCTGGTCTCGCTGGAGGAAGCGCTGCGCTATGCGCAGGCCGAGAGCGTCGAGGTACCGGTCGAGGTCCTTACAGAAGATCCCGATTTGCGTAGCCTCTCCGGCCTGCGCGAGTTCCGGCGCCTGATCGAGCAGTACCTCTGACCGCCCTCAGACGAACGGCTCGTATTCCCCCGGCACCGGCGCCGGGTACCGCCCAAATGCGCCGGGCATCACCGGCGGCTCGGACTCGAAGGTGAAGTCGTCGATGCCGGGTGCGTAGTCGCGGCCCTTGGCGAGCAGCTCGTCGGCGCGGATCACCTTGCCCGAGTAGCAGGCCTCTCGGCCGAGGATCGAGGTGAACGTGCTGCGTGCGCCGTAGTCGCACTCGTTGTAGATCTCGCCGCGCATCAGGGCCTCGATCAGGTCGTGCTGCTCCTGCTGGTGGCCGCCGCCCTTGCCGCGCATCTTGACCGGCTCACGGCCGAACACCTCGATCGAGTGGCCGACGTTGGCGGTGCCCTTGCTGCCGTGCGCGAACTCGGCGACCTGGTTGAACGCGCGGCCGAGGTGGCGGCCCTGGCTGTACATCTTGGTGCCGTCTTCGAAGGTGAACTCGACGAAGGTGTGGTCGAAGATCTGCGACTTGGTGCGGTCGCCGTCCATGCGGCGCTCGCCGCCGCCCATGCCGTTGGCTTCGATCGGGTACATGCCCTTGACCCAGCAGCCGACGTCGATGTTGTGGATGTGCTGCTCGCAGATCTGGTCCCCCGATGCCCAGATGAAGTGGTACCAGTTGTTGACCTGATACTCCATCTCGGTCTGGTCGGCGGTGCGCGGGCGGTGCCAGATGCCGCCGCCGTTCCAATAGACGCGCAGCAGGTTGATGTCGCCGATGACGCCGTCCTGCAGCTGCTTGACGCACTCGATGTACTTCTCCTCGTGCCGCCGTTGCAGGCCGATGCCGACCATCAGTGCCTTCTTCTTCGCCATTTCGTTGGCGGTGAGCACGCGGCGCACGCCGGCGACGTCGGCGGCGACCGGCTTCTCCATGAACACGTGCCGGCCCTTGGCGACGGCGTACTCGTACTGCTGCGGCTTGAAACCGGGTGGGGTGGCGATCACCACCAGGTCGACGTCCTGATCGATCGCCGCCTTGTAGCCGTCGAGGCCGCCGAAGATGCGTTCCGCGGGCACGTCGACCTTTTCGCCGTGCTGCTCGCGGAGGGCGCGGAGGCGGCCCTCGGTCTGGGCGGGGAATGCATCGGCGACGGCGACCATGCGGGTGTTGCCCTTCGTGCTCATGATCTGGGCAGCGGCGCCGGAGCCCCGGCCGCCGCAGCCGACCACCGCGAAGCGGATCTCGTCGTTGCCGCGGTGCACGCCGAGGCCGCCGGCCAGCAATGGCGTGGTGAGGCCGGCGCCGGTGGCGAAGGTGCTGGACTGGCGGAGGAACGTGCGGCGGGTGGTGTCGGACATGGCGAGCAGAGGATCGTTGTGAGAGGCGGACTTGGCGACACGCTACCCGCGGCGCGGCCCGCCCGTCGCGCAACCGGCCGCAAAAACGCTCAGTCCGGCAACACGACCCGCTCGCCGTCGAGCCGGGCGCGACCCTCGGCGACCAGTAGGTCGATCGCCGTCGACACGCTCTCTTCGATCTGGCGGCCGACCCGTTTGGCGCCGAAGCGGCGGGCGGTGTCGCGCACCAGATCTTCGCGGCCAAGGCTGATGCCGAGCGCGAGCACTTCGGCGGCGGCGTGCGCGATCTCGGCCGGGTGGATGTCATCGATGTCGCGTTCGCCGCGACCCTCGTCGCCCGGGACGCGGTAGCCGGCGATGCGGCGGTGGCTGCCCGCGCTCCACAGGAACGCGCGGCCGTCGGCCAGCAGCTCCTTGTCGGCGCCGGCGCCGTCGACCAGCGCCTGCAGCCGCGCGCGCGCCTTCGCGGTCACTCGCTGCACGTCAAACGCGCCGGCGAGGCGCCGCAGCACGACTTCGAGGGCGACCGGCGACTCGCTGGCGACCAGTGTGGCCACCGCTTCGCGCGCGGCCGCCTCGTGCGTCTCGTCGTACAGCCCTTCGTCGTCGGCGATCGCCGGCAGCTCGACCTCGTCGTAGAGCGCCGGCGTGGCGCGCGCCGGAGCGCTGCCCTCGTCGATGGCTGGCGGTGGGGCCTCGGGCTCGGCCTCCTTTGGCTGCGGCGCGGGCGCGTCCGGCTGCTGCGCGGGCTCCGCCGCCGCCCGACGCGCCAGCGCGTCCTCGACCGCCCCGAGCAGGCGGCGCACCTCGGCGTCGCGATCGAACAACCAGTCGGTGGACCAGATGCGGTGCAGACTCCATCCCAGCGACTCGAGCACGGATTGGCGGATGCGGTCGCGGTCGCGGGCCGAGGCGGTCGAGTGATAGGTCGCGCCGTCGCACTCGATGCCGAGCACGTAGTGGCCCGGCGCGTCGGGCGCGGTCACCGCCAGGTCGATGCGGTAGCCGGAGCAGCCGACTTGGTTGTGCACCGTGTGGCCGTGCTCTTCGAGCACCTCGTGCACGTCGCGTTCGAACGGCGAGTCCCAGTCGGCACCCGCGTGCGCGGCGCTGGACGTGCCGAGCGCCTCGGGACCGAGCCGCGCGTACTCGAGGAAGGCCTTGAGATGGCGCACGCCGACCGCGGTGCTGCTGACCCGCGTCAGGTCGATCTGCTCGGGCTGCAGCGTGGAGAACACCAGCACCTGTTGCTTGGCGCGGGTGATGGCGACGTTGAGTCGCCGCTCGCCGCCCGGCTGGTTGAGCGGGCCGAAGTTCATGTAGACCCGGCCGCGCGCGTCGGGGCCGTAGCAGACCGAGAACAGGATCACGTCGCGCTCGTCGCCCTGCACGTTCTCCAGGTTCTTGACGAACAGCGGCTCGTCGACTTCCTGTGCCAGGTGCGTGTCCAGCGCGGCATCCTCGCCGCGCGCCTCGTCGAGCAGGTCTTCGATCAGGGTCTGCTGCGGCCGGCTGAAGGTCACCACGCCGATCGAGCGTTGGTCGCCGGCGGCGATGCGGCTGCGGATCTCGGTGAGGACGGCCTCGGCCTCGGCCCGGTTGGTGCGCGTCTTCGAGCGATCGTACACGCCGTCGATCGGGCGCCAGCGCACGCCCATCCGCGCGTCGCGGTCGGCGGGCGAGGGGAAGGTGAACAGCCGGTTGCCGTAGTAGTGGTAGTTGCTGAAGGCGATCAGGCTCTCGTGCCGGCTGCGGTAGTGCCAGCGCAGGTCGCGCGTCGGCAGCTGCGCCGCGATGCACTCGTCGAGGATGCTCTCGAGCTCCTCGACCATCTCCTCGTCGATCTCGACGTCCTCGTCCTGTTCGGCGCGGTGGAAGAAAGTGGTCGGCGGCAGCTGTTTGGAGTCGCCGACGACCACCAGGCGGGCGCCGCGTCCGATCGCGCCGATCGCGTCCCACACCGGAATCTGCGAGGCCTCGTCGAAGACGACCAGGTCGAACGGTGGAATGTCGGACGACAGGTACTGGGCGACCGACAGCGGGCTCATCAAGAAGCACGGCTTCAGCCGCGGCAGCAGGTGTGGCAGGCTGCGCAGCAGCACGCGGATCGGCCAGTGGCCGCGCTGCTTCTTGAGCTGGCGCTGGAGCACGCCGACCTCCGAGCCCGCGCTGGCGGTGCCGCCCGCGGTGCGCGGCATCCGCGCGGCGAGCCGAGCGCTTACCATCTGCTGCGCCAGCGTCGTCAGCGCGGCGTCGAGGTCGCGGAACTGCTCGATCGCGTGCGCGTGCAAGTGGCCCTGGAACCGCCGCAGCTCCGGCTCGGCGTCGAGCAGCGCGCCGACCCACCAGTCCCAAAAGCTCGCGGCGTAGCGAGCGGCGACGTCGGCGGGCGCGCAACTGCCTGTCGCCAGTGCGTCCACCAACGGTTGCAGGTCGAGGGCGGCGGCGGCGTCGCGGGCGCGCACGTAAGCGGTCCAGGGGCGCAGGGCGCCGCGCTGCTCGAGCCAGCGGCCGGCAATGGCCGCGGCCCGGCCGGCGTAGCCGGTTTGCTCCGGCGCGCCGAACGCCGCGTCGTCCAGCGCCAGCAGGGTCGTGGCCTCGCTGCGGCATTCGTCGAAGGCCTCGAGGGTCGTGCGGCAGGTGCGCGTCGCGCGCTGCAGGTCGGGCAGCGCCGCCTGGCGGTCGGCACCGGCGACCGCCAGCCGCAGGCTAGTCGCCGGTGGCACACCGGTGTTCTGTTGCAGGATGGCGGCGGCCGCGGCGGTCCGCTGTGCCCATGCCAGCTCGGTGCTGAACGCGGGCCAATCGGGCGTCGCCTCGGCCGCGCGCTCGCCGAACGCGCGTTGCAGCATCGAGTGCGCTGCCTCGCACGCGCGCTCGTCGTCGCGCCAGGTGCGCGCCTGCTGCAGCTGCTGCGCGAGTTCGCCGCGGTGGGGAAGCTGTGGCGCGCGCAGGACGCCGCGCAGCGCCTTGACCACCGGTCGCCGGCGCCACCACGACAACGGAAACCAAGCGCTGTCGGCGCGCGCCAACCGCGCGGCCAGCGCCTCGAGATCGAGATCGAGCAGGCCGCGGTCGTAGATCGCGCCGAGTGCCGTGCGGGCGGCGTCCCGCCGCCCGCCGGCCTCGATCGCGCGCCCGAGTGCCGCGGCGAGGTCCGCCCGTGCCGCGTCCTCGAGCAGCGCGGCCTGCCCGGCCTGTCCGCCGGCGATCTCTTCGGCGAGGGCGAGCGCGGCCTCGAGGCCGGCGCGGCTCGGCGGTTCGGCGGACGCGCCGAGGTTCTCGAGCAACCGGTCGCCGTCCTGCTCGAGGGCCCTGGCGCGCTCGGTCAAGCGTGCCGCGGTGTCTTCGAGCCGGCGTTCGAGTCCCCGGTCCCAGTCGTCGAGCCCGCAGTGCTCGAAGGCGTGGCCGGGCACCGCGCCGATGCCGCGCGCCGCCAGCTCGAGCTGCTCCGCGGCGGCATCCAGCTGCGCGCGGCGGGTCGCGTCGACGGCGTCCTCGGTGCCGAGCTCCAGCCGCACGGTGGCGGCGCCGCGGTGGCCGATCGCCGCCGAGAGGCCGGCGAAGGCCGAGACCCCGGCGGGCCGCCGCGCGCGCAGAGTCTCGCAGTAGGCGTTGAGCGTCTGTCGCGCCGCCAACAACCGGTCCGCCTGCGACTGCCACTCCTCGGGCTCGCGCAGACCGCCGATCTCGAGCGCCTCTTCGAGCTGCGCCAGCACCTGCTTCTTCTTGGCGCGGTTGGAGTGCAGCTCGAGACAGAACGGTCCGAGGCCGACGCGTTCGAGCCGCCGGCGCACGACGTGCAGGGCTGCCATCTTCTCGGACACGAACAGCACGCGTTGGCCTTCGGCGAGACAGTGCGCGATCAGGTTGGTGATGGTCTGCGACTTGCCGGTGCCGGGCGGCCCCTGCAGCACGAAGCTGCGGCCCTCGGCCGCGGCGAAGACCGCGGCGAGCTGCGACGAATCGGTGTTGAGCGGACAGTAGGTCTCTGCCGGCGAGCGGGCGTCCAGCGTGTCCGGTTCGGGAAACACCGCGTCGGGTTCGAACGGTTCCGCCGGTCGCTCGACCAAGTGGCGCATCACCCGGCTGCGGCTCAACAGCTCGCGGTGCTCCTGCAGGTCGCGCCACATCAAGAACTTGGTGAACGAGAACAGGCCGATCGCCGCGGTCTCCTCGACGTCCCAGCGGTCGAACGGCAGCACTGCCTGGCGCACGCGGCGCACGATGTCCTCGACGTCGATCCCGGTGTCGTCCTCCGCGGGAGTCTCGAGGCCGCCGACGTCGAGGCCGAAGTCGTTGCGCAGCTTCTCCAGCAGGGTGATGTTGACACGCGGCTCCTCACCGGACAGCCGCACCGAGAAGCCCGAGCGTCGCGAGGGCCGCAGCAGATCGAGGGGCAGCAGCAGCAGCGGCGCGCGCCGGGGTTGCTGGCTCGCCGGGGCTTCGTACCAGGTCAGAAAACCGAGTGCGAGGTAGAGCAGGTTGGCGCCGCCCTCCTCGAAGCTGCTGCGCGCCTCGCGCTGCAGCTTGATCAGCCGCGGCTCGACCGCGTCTTCGGCGAGATCGGTGTGCAGCACGCCCTGCTCGAGGGCATCGTCGAGCGCCTGCTGCAGCGCGTCCGTGTGGGTGGTGGCCAGCGCCGGCCGCCCCGCCAGCCGGAACACCCGATCCTGAGCCAGCGCGTCTTCCAGCGCGGCGAGGTGCTGGCAGAGCAGCGGCACGGTGCGCAGGGTCTCGCGGTGGTTGAGCAGGCGATTGCGCAGCGAGAGGTCGAGCAGGCGGTGTTGCCACAGGTCGAGGCGCGACGCCGGTGTGGCCTGGGCTGCCGGAGCGCTGGCGGGCTCTGCCGAGGCCGCGTTCGCGGCGAGCGCCGGCTGGGTGGTAGCGGTACCAGCGACGGAGGGCTGCTCGGGGTACTCCTCCTCGTCGAACGCCGCCGCCGGCAGTGGGGCGATGTCGAGGGCGCGCGCGCGGCGCAAGTCGAGGGTGAACTCGTGCGCGTCGAGATCCCGCGCCGCGCGCCGGCCGGCGGTGACGGCCGCGTCGAAGTCGGCGCCCGCATCGGCGAACAGCGCCTGCGGGGTCCACACCTCGATCAGATCCAGGTCGAGCCGCTTCTTCAGCACCAGGCCTTCGGGCACGACGGCGGCGCGGAAGGTCTCCGCGCTCAGCCAAGAGCCGAGCAGGATGCCGTTGCGTTGCACCACGAGCAGCGGGTGCAGGCCGGCGCGCTCGAGCAGCGCGGCGCACAAGGTGGCCAGCTCCGCCGTGCTGGCGTTGCCGGCCGCCAGGATTTGCCCCGCGCTGCGCAGGGCCTGTGGCTGCAGCGGATCGGGATCGTCGGCGGCGCGGAGCACCTTGGCCGCGGCCAGCGCATCGAGGAGCGTGCGCGCGCGCGCACGGCTGTGCTCCGGGTCGCCCTGCACGTAGGCGGGCGCGTCGAGCTCGACGTCGGCGAGAAGGGTGTCGAGGGCCGGGTGTGACGGCTGGCAGAACGCCGCCAGCAGCTCCGGCTGCGCGGCGCCGCCGCACCACTCGGTGGCCGGCAGGACAGTGAACTCTCGCCGCGTGTCGGCGACGACGCGTTCGCCCCGCTGCAGCGCCGCCGACAGGATCGCGGGCACCGGTTCGCGGATCGTGGTGAGGCGCGCGGCGTCGAGGGGCAGCGGTGGTGGTTCGCTCTGCAACGCCGACGCCGGCAGGCGCAGGGGCTCGCCGAGCGCGGGCTCGACGCGCAGCTCCAGGCTGCATTCGTCGAGCGGCGGCAAACCGGCGCGGTGGATGCGCAGCGTTTGGATCAGCGGCGTGCCGCAGTGGAGGTGGGCGAGCCCGGCGCGATCGGAGATCGCGAGCTCGAGCGGAGCCGTGGGCGTCGGGGCCGATGGCATGGCGACTGCACACGATTCCGCCGGCGGCGGTCGCGCGCAACGCGGAATTGGTCGAGCGCCCGGCGGGGGTTCGTGCGATCGTTCTCGGCGATGGTCACGCCGGCGAGATTGAACACAACGAGTGGTGTGCTGCTGCTGGCGGTCGCGCTGTCGTGCGCGCCCGCCGGGCCCGATGGATCTGCCGGGTCCGACGCGCCGACCAAGGTGGTGCCCGAGCCGGCCCCGCAGCAGGCGGTGGGGCCGCCCCAGGCCGATCCGTGGAACACCGGCGAATGGCAAACCACCGCCTCGGGCCTGCAGTACCGCGTGCTGGAGCCCGGTGAGGGAGCGCCACCGGGGCCGGCCGACCAGGTCACGCTGCACTACACCAAGCAGGTCGCCGGCGGCGCGGTCGTGGCGACGGCCACGCCGGATGCGCCCGCGTCGGTGGTGGTCGGTGGGCTGCCGACGGCGGGCTGGAACGAGGCCGTCGCGCTCATGCGGCCCGGTGCGCACCACCTGATCAAGATCCCGCCACACATCGGCTACGGCGAGATGGGCATGGACCCGGTGCCGCCCGACGCCACGCTGCACGTCGACTGTCGCATGCTGTCGGTGCGTCGCATTCCGGAGTTTCGTCGGCTGCGTCCCGATCGGCAGCGGCACGCGCACCTCGGGCTGGTCTTCGACGTGCTGCGCGAAGGCTCCGGCACGGCGCCGGGGGACGACGAGACCGTGCGCTACCACTGCACGGTGTGGAACCACGCCGGCGATCTGGTCGAGAGCACGCTGTACGGCGCGGCGACCGAAGCGCGCCTCGCCGACTTGCCGCTGCCGGTGCACCGCGAGGCGTTGCGGCTGATGCGCCCGGGTTCGACGGTCTTGTTCCGCGCACCGGACGAGATCACCTATCCGCGCGATCCGCGCTCTCGCCCGTCAACGATGCCCGTCGGCCGTCCCAGCTATTGGCGGTTGCGTCTGCTGGGCATCGTTCGCCCGCAGGCCGTGCCCGCGTTCGCCGGGGCCGATCCATCGGCGATGCAGAAGACCGACACTGGTCTTCGTTACGAAGTGCTGCAGGAAGGCGGCGGTGCGCCGCCGTCGCCGAGCGATCGCGTCGCCGTCCACTACGCCGGCTGGTTGGCGGACGGTTCCCTGTTCGACAGCTCGTACCCGCGGGGTGCGCCGGCGGAGTTCGACGTCGACGGAGTGATCGCCGGCTGGCGCGAGGCGCTGCTGCGGATGGCGCCCGGCGCCGTGTACCGCCTGTGGATTCCGCCCGAGCTGGCGTACGCCGAAACCGGTGTGCCGGGCATGGTGCCGCCGGATGCGGTCTTGCTGTTCCACGTGCACCTGGTGCGCGTGCTGCGGCAGTAGGGTGGGCGACGCGGCCGCTACTCGCGCTCCGCGCCGAACTCCCGCCGCGCCCGCGCCAGGCTGTCGGCGTCGCCGATGTCGAACAGCCGGCCGCTGGCCGGCACCGCGCGGACGCGGCGGCGTCCGACCAGCCAGCTCAGAAAGTGGCCCGGGGCGTCCGGGTTGTTGTCGGTGGCGAGGTAGCGCGCGAGGTCGCCGGCGATATCGGCGGGGAATCGGTACAGGCTGGTCGCCGCCAAGTCGGAGCGGGGGTCCATGGGCTTCTCGCGAAACGACGTGACCACGCCGGCGGCGTCGGCGCACACCTCGCCGTGCCGGCCGGGCGGCACCCCCTCGGGCATCCGGCGGCACAGGACGACCGGATCGCCGTGTGCCGTGAATGCGTCGTTGAGCGCGGTGAGCTCGAAGTCCAGGAGGTTGTCGCCGGACATCACCAGCAGGTCCTCGCCGCGCGCCTCCGGCGGCACCGCGTCGATGCCGAGGCGCAGGTCGGCGAGGGCGCCGCGGCGGTTGTCGTTGTCGGTGGCACCGTCGTCGACGATCGTGATCGGCACCGGGCAGGGGTAGCTCGCCGCCCACTGCTCGAACTGCGCGGCGAAGCGCGCGTTGCTGACGACCACGACGCCGCGCAGATCGGGCAGGGCCACCGCGCGGTCGAGCACGTGCGACAGCACCGCGCGGCCACCCACCTCGAGCAGCGGCTTGGCGCGGTCGCGCGTCAGTGGATAGAGCCGCGTGGCGAAGCCGGCGGCGAGGACGATGGCTCGCACGCCGCGGATCGTAGTCGCGCGCCGTGCCGCGCCCAAGGCGCGGGCACGCCGGTAGGCCGCGCTCTACTCCTCTTGCGCGGGGGCAATCGACGGTTGTGCGAAGCCGAAGCCCGCCCGCTCGTAGGCGGCGGCGAGCACGGGTAGATCCCGTTCGCTGCGCGGCAGGCCGACGACGGCGCCGCCGGAGCCACAGAACTTGACGGCGGCGCCGTGCTCACGCCCGAGCCGGACCATCTCGTGATCGCGCGCCGCCAGCTGCCAGATTGCGGCCCGGGTATTGAAGTTCTCGTCGACGCACGCCCGCAGCCCGTCGAGGTCGCCGCGGCGCAGGCACGCGACGCCGCGCTCGGCGATCCGTGGAAAGCGTTGGATGGCCTGCACCACGGCGGGCTCGCCGCGTTGCCAGCGGGCCCGCACGTCGTCGTGCACCACCCCGGAGCTGGTGCCGGGCGCGCGGTCCCAGGCGACGAACAGCGGCGGCAGCAGCGCCGGATCGAGCGCGACGTACGACGACGGTGTGCGGGTGGTGGAAAAGTCCATCCAAACCAGGCCGCCGTAGCACTGGATGACGCGGTCCTGCGGTCCCGCCGCGATGCCCAGGCGCGCAGTCTCGGCGCGGAGCGCGACCTCGGCCATCTCGGCCGGCGGCATGTCGGTCCCGCTTGCGGCGCACAGCGCGCGGAGGGCGGCGATCACGATCGCGCTCGAGCCGGCGAGGCCGACCTGGCGCGGCACGTCCGACCAAAAGCGCAAGCCCACGCCGGCGTCGACGAGCGCGCGCACCGACGGGGCGGCGGCGGCGAGCTCGGCGGTGGCCGCGCCCAGCAACAGCCCTCCACCCGACAACCGGCGCGCGGCCAGCGCGCCCTGCAGGGCGTCGAGGTCGCCGACGGTTTCCGCAGGGGCGTCGCCCGTGCCGAGCTGGATCCCGCGCGCGTTCCCGAGCTCGGCGCGGGCACCGAAGTCGGCGATCGCGAACGACAGCACCTTGCCGCCAAAGCCGTCGGACGGGTTGCCCAGCAGCCCGACGCGGGCCGGTGCAGTGCCGGCCCACGGTCGCTCGTCGCGCGCCATCGGCGCATGCGAGGCGAACGACGGATCGCGGTCAAGAGTGGCGGAACGGTATGCTCGCCGCGATGACGTTGACCGAGGCGGACATCGCGAAAGTCTTGCGGCTCCCGGTCGAGATCGACAGCACCGCGCTGCGCGGTTGCCGGTCGCCGGCGGATGGCCCCGGCACACGACGGTCGTCGAGCTGCGCGGCGGCGGCCTTGTCGGTTCGGGCGAGGACGTGATCTACGACAGCACTGCGCAGCGCGCTTGGCAGGCGGAGCCGAGGGGTATCGCGGCGCTCTGTGGACGTTGGACCCTGGCCGAGCTGTCACACCGGATCGACGGGATCGACGTGTTTCCGGCGCCGCCGGCGGATGCCGCGCACAGCCTGTATCGGCGTTGGGCGCTGGAGAGCGCGGCGCTGGCGCTGGCGTTGGCGCAGGCGGAGACCACGCTCGGCGCTGTGCTCGGCCGCGAGGTCGCGCCGGTTCGCTACGTCGTTTCGCTGGCGCTCGGCGACCCGCCGAGCCTCGAGCGGTTGTCGGCGGTGCGTGCGCTCTACCCGGCGGCGCGCTTCAAGGTGGATCTGTCCGCGGCGTGGGATCGCTCGTTGATCGAGCAGCTGGCGGCACTCGACTGCATCGACGTGGTCGACCTCAAAGGGCTGTACCGCGGCGCGTTCCAGGGGCCGCCGGCAAACGCCGCCCAATATCGGTGGATCGCCGAGCTGCTGCCGAAGGTCTGGCTGGAAGATCCCGAGTGGACCGAGGAAACCCGGGCGGCGCTCGCGCCGCACGTGCACCGCGTCACTTGGGATGCCAACCAGCACGCGCTCTCGGATCTGATCGCCCGCGAAGACGAGCCCCGCTGCGTCAACATCAAGCCGTCGCGCTTCGGCTTCCTTGCGGAGCTGCTGCGCTACTACGCGTACTGCGAGGCCCGCGGCATCCGCATGTACGGCGGCGGCCAGTTCGAGCTGGACGTCGGCCGCGCGCAGAACCAGGCGCTGGCGGCGCTGTTCCACGCCGACGCGCCCAACGATCTGGCGCCGTCTTTGTTCAACGAGTCGCCGCTGCGCGATGATCTCCCGCCGAGCCCGCTGCGCGATTGCGCGCGGTTCTCCTGATCCTTCAGTTTTCGGCGGAGTCCTGATCGGCGGTGCGCAGGTCGACCGGCGCGTCGCCGAGGCGGGCGGCGCCGCCGAGCCGCGGGGCCGTGCGCTCGTCACCTTCGCTCGAGCTTGCTGCGGCGAGCTGCGCGGGCAGCAACGGCGCGAACGGGATCGAGACGAACACGTCGCTCTCGTCCCAGGTGAGCAGCACGTCGGCGTAGACCACGGGGAATCCCGGTGCGGCCAGCTCGATGGTGACGATCGCCTCGTCGCGGTCGAACTCGGGCTCGAGGACTGCGCGGCCGAAGCCGTCCTCGACGAAGCCGACATCGGCGAAGGCGATCTCGTGCTCGGTGAAGAGAACGGTGCCGAACGCGTCCGACAGGTAGAAGTCGTTCGGGTCCGGGTTGGCCAGGATCAGCCCCGACCACTCGAGCTCGGCTTCGGCGATGCGCACCTCGACGCCTTCCCAGACCAGGTTGGTGGCCGGGTCGTAGACCTCGACTTCGACGCTGACGAAGTGCACCGGCAGTACCGGGTCCGGCGCGCGGCGGCGGCCGCCGCAGCTGGCCGCGCTGAGCAGGGCGGCGAACAGGGACAACAGACAGAGTTGCTTGCGCATGGCACCAGGGTCTAGTCAATTGCCGTGCCAACGCCGCAAGTCGCGCACTCGGGGCCCGAATCGCCCCTCCAAGGTCCCTCGGTGCGCGGTTGTGTCCCCCTCTCGCAACAGCGTTGTCGCCCAAACCACAGGCATTTCGCCCTTCAAGAGCCGTCGTGTCCCCATCGTCGATGCCACTGGAACTCTCCCGCCCACCGAGGGGCTTCGTGCCCGGGGGCCTCGACGCCGGCGCGCTGGCGCAGGTCGAGCCGTTGTTCGCGCAGCTGGCCGAGCGCCCATTGGCGTCGGCGGAGGAGATCGGTCAGTGGTTGATCGATGAGAGCGAGCTGCTCTCCGCCTACGCGGGAGAGCTGGCGCGCCGCTACATCGACATGACGTGCCACACCGACGACAGCGAGCGGCGCGAACGCTATCTGATGTTGGAGCGCGACGTCGCGCCGCGGATCAAGGTGCTCAAGGACGGCCTCGACCGCAAGCTGCTGGCGGCGCCGGGCGCCGTCGATCTGGGGCCGCACTACGATCTGTTGTTGGCGCGCCGGCGGCTGGCGGCGGAGATCTTCCGCGAGGCCAACACCGCCCTCGAGGCCGAGGAGTCGGAGTTGCAGACCGCGCAGCAGGAGCTGATGGGCAGCTTGGTCGTCGACTTCCGCGGCCGCGAGCACACCCTGCAGCAGATGGCGCAGTATCTCGAGGATCCGGATCGCGCGCTGCGGCGCGAGGCCTACCTCGCCAGCCTCGAAGTGCGGCGTGCGAGCTGGCCGCGCCTGGCCGAGATCCTCGGCCAGCTGATCTCGCTGCGGGCGCGCATGGCGCGCAACGCCGGCTTCGACAGCTACACGCCGTATCGGTTCGCGCAGCTGCAGCGGCTGGACTACGGCGCCGAGCAGTGCCTGGCGCTGCACGACGCGATCGAGCGCGCTGTGGTGCCCGCGGTGCGGCGGCTCGACCAGCGCCGCGCGGCGGCGCTCGGGATCGAGCGACTGCGCCCTTGGGATCTCGACGTCGACCCGACCGGCCGCCCACCGCTTCGTCCGTTCGAGACCGAGGAGCAGCTGATCGACGTGGTTTCGCGCGCGTTCGGCCGGGTCGATCCCCGCTTCGCTCAGGAGTTCGATGTGCTGGTCCGCGGCGAGCTGCTCGACCTGATGAGCCGCAAGGGCAAGGCGCCGGGGGGCTACCAGTACACGCTGGAAGACGTGCGCCTACCGTTCGTGTTCGCCAACGCGGTCGGCACGCACGGCGATGTGCAGACCATGCTGCACGAGGGTGGCCACGCCTTCCACGCGATCCTGTCGCGCGACGAGCCGCTGCTCGACTACCGCGACTGCTGCATCGAGTTCGCCGAGACGGCCAGCATGTCGATGGAGCTGATGGCGCTCGAAGAGCTGGACGCGATCTACGGCGCGGACGATGCGCGCCGCGCGCGAGCGTCCCACTTCGAGCGGGTGCTGCGCATCCTGCCGTGGATCGCGTCGATCGACGCGTTCCAGCACTGGCTCTACGGCAATCCGGACGCCGTGACCGAGGCGCGCGTCGAGCAGTGGCGCTCGATCCGCGCCCGCTTCGCGCCGGGCATCGACTACGGCGAGATCGAAGACGCGCTGGACTATCAGTGGGCGAGCCAGAGCCACTTGTTCAGCCACGCGTTCTACTACATCGAGTACGCCATCGCGCAGATCGCGGCGTTGCAGGTCTGGCAGCGTTACCGCAACGATCCCCGCGCAGCGGTCGAGGACTACCGGACCGGGTTGGGGCTCGGTGGCCGGCGGCGCTTGCCCGAACTCCTGAGTGCGGCGGGAGTGTCGTTCGACCTGAGCGCGGAGCGGCTTGCGGCTCTGGTCGGCGACGTCGAAGCGTGTGTAGCGGCGGGCGCTTGATTGGAGCCGGTCGTAGCAGCCTGGCGCGTTGCCGCCGTGCCAACGGCGAATCGCCCGGCGGGGGGCCGGCAAACTGTGCCCGGCCGCCGGGCCGAGGCGGGGTATCCTTTTCTGCGCGGATGGGGAGGGCGGAACTCGCCTCGCCACGGTCGCCACGGTCATGATCGCACACGGTGACGCACGAATCGGCCGGCTGTCCGGCCACGCGGAGAGACCTCAATGAGGTTTCGCCGTTGGGTCGTGTTCACCTTCATGGTGCACATGCTGATCATCGTGCTCGACAAGGGCGCGGGGTTCGTGCTCCTCAAGATCCTCGAGGACGCTCCGGACGAAAAGGGCGCGGCCGACATCCTCGGCACCCTGCCGTTCATCATGATGTCGGTGGCCAACCTCGGCCTGGCGACATCGTCGGTCTACTTCCTGCGGCGCAAGGAATACACCAAGGAGGAGGTCGGCGAGACGGCGAGCTTGGTGGCGATGGTGTGGGGCGGCACGGTCGCGTTGGTCGCGATCCTGGTGACCCAGTTCGTGATGCCGGCGATCAAGCCCGAGTGGGAGTTCCAGCTGGCGTGGGTCCTGCCGGTGTGTCTGTGCGTCCCGTTCCTGTTGATGTCGAGCTACTTCAACAGCGTGCAGATCGCCGTCGACCACATCCGCAACTACAACTTGGTCAACCTGCTGGGTTCGGTGGTGTTCCTGCCGCTGTTCTTGGTGTTCTACTACGCCGCCGGCGCCGTGGTGACGACCAGCATCGCGCTGGCGCGACTGGCGGCGGCGATGCTGTTGGCGGGTACCACCGTGTGGATGCTGCGCAAGGTCGTGCGCTGGCGTCCCCGCATGCACTGGCAGTTCTTCCGCGCCGCGATCACGTTCGGCTGGAAGGCGAACTTGACGTCGGTGCTCACCTACCTCAACCACCGCATCGACCTGCTCATGGTGCCGATGCTGTTCGTGCCGGCGGCGATGCTCAGCGACGAACAGGCGGCCAAGGCGATCCTGGCGCAGGCCGGCTACTACAGCTTGGCAGTGGGCTTTGCCGAGCTGGTTTGGCACTTTCCGGAAGCCACCCGCGATCTCTTCTTCAGCAAGGTGGCGGCGTCGACGCACGACGAGGCGAGGAAGTTCACGCCCGTCCTCTGCCGCCTGTCGCTGTGGGTGGCGATCGCGGGTTCGGTGGTGATCGTCACGCTGGTCGATCCGGTGTTCTCCATGCTGATGCCCGACAGCTGGGAGGAGAAATGGAGCGGCGACGTGCTGACTGCGCTCACGATCTTGGTGCCCGGCACCGCCGGCTACACGGTGGCGAAGATCCTGCAGAACGACCTCGCCGCGCGCGGCCACTTGAACCACTGTCTGGTGGCGTGCTCCTTGGTGCTGGCGATCATGCTGACGCTCGATTTCGCCTGGATTCCGCAGCACGGCGCGATCGGTGCCGCCTGGGCCTCCTCGATCGCCTACCTGTGCTCGTCGGTCTACTCGCTGCTCGCCTACCGGTCCTCTGGGGGGACGGGGGTGTTGCAGTGTCTGGTGCCGCGGGTGGCGGACTGGGTCTACGTCCGGGAGATCGCCGGCGGCATTCTCGACAAGCTGAGGTGGCGCCGTGGCTGAGCCGCGGGTCGCCGTGATCGTCCCCTGCTACAACAACGCCGCCACGCTGGCCGAAACGCTGGAGTCGGTGCGCGGACAAACCGTGCCGCTCGAGGTCGTGGTCGTCGACGATGGCTCGGAAGACGAGAGCGCGGCCGTGGCCGACCGCGCCGGCGTGCGCTGCATCCGGCAGGCCAACGCCGGGCCGGGCGCGGCGCGCAACCGGGGCGTGCGCGAAACCGGCGCGCGCTGGCTCGCCTTCTTGGATGCGGATGATCGCTTCGCCACCGACAAGCTCGCGCGTCAGCTGCAGCACGCCGACGAGACCGGGGCAGTGCTCAGCTGCTGCGACGCCCGCTTGTTGTGCGATGGCGAGCTCGGCGCACGCAAGCACGCGGGCCAAGAGATCCCGGCGGAGATCTCCTACGCGGGTCTGCTGCTCGACAATCCGATCATCTGCAGCTCGGTGCTGCTGCGGCGCGCAGCGTTCGAGCAGGCCGGTGGCTTCGACGAGGACCGCGCCCTGATCGCCACCGAGGACTACGACCTCTGGTTGCGGATCGCGCGCGTGGGCGCGGTGCGCTATCTCGACGCGCCGCTGGTGCACTACCGAGTGTGGAGTGGCAGCCTGTCCGACGACGAGCGGTTCGTGCACGGCCTGGACCGCATCATGGAGAAGGTCGCCGCCGCCGGCGGTGGGCCAAAGGACTTGCCCGCGCGGATCGCGCGGCGGCGCGCGGCGGTCCGGGTCGCGTCGGCGTACCACCTCGCGCGCCGCGGCGAGGGCGCGCGCGCGCGGGCGCGCCTGGCCGAGGCGCGGGCCCTCACCGGCGCCAGCTGGCCGGCGTTCAAGATCTGGCTGCGGAGCTGGTGGCGATGACCGGGCGGCACTTCTTGCACGTTTTCCCGAGCTTCGATCCGGGCGGGATGGAGGTCCGCGCGACCACCCTGATGGACCGGTTGGCGCCCCCCGACCGGCACACGGTGGTTTCGATGAGTGGCCGGATCAGCGCCGCGGAGCGCGTGCAGCGGGCGCGCCTCGACCTCTTGCCGGCGCCGCCACGTGGTAGTTTC
This sequence comes from Planctomycetota bacterium, assembly GCA_965223545.1. Taxonomy (GTDB): domain Bacteria; phylum Planctomycetota; class UBA1135; order UBA1135; family UBA2386; genus CBDCWY01. Next base: position 4,890,674 of record OZ245006.1, read on the forward strand.
GCCGCCACCGGCCGGCGCATGGCCGCGCGTCTGCGCGCGCTGCGCCCGGATCTGGTGCTCACCTACAACTGGGGCTCGATCGAGAGCGTGCTCGGCGCGCGTTGGGCCGGGCAGCGCGCGCTGATCCACCACGAGGAGGGATTCGGCGTCGACGAGGCGGTGCGTCTCAAGCGCCGGCGCATGTGGGTGCGGCGCGCGCTGCTGCCGCGCGCTGCGGCCGCGGTGGTGGTGCCTTCGATGTTGTTGCGCGGCGTCGCGTGCCAGCGCTGGCGACTGCCGGAGGTGCTGGTGCGCTATCTGCCCAACGGCGTGGACCTCGAGCTCTTCCACCCCGCGCCGCGCCGCGAAGCGGAGGGTGCGGCGGCCGGCGGGCCGGTGGTGGTCGGCAGCGTCGCCCGGTTGCGGCCGGAGAAAAACCTCGGCGCGTTGGTCGAGGCGTTTGCCCGATGCCGGCAGCGCGCCCGGGCGGAGCTCGTGCTGGTGGGCGATGGGCCGCAGCGAGAATCGCTCGAACGTGCCGCGCAGGAGTGCGGCGTCGGCGACCGCGTGCGCTTCGCCGGGCATCTCGGCGATCCGGCGCCGACCTACCGCTCGTTCGACGTGTTCGCGATGAGCTCGCGCACCGAGCAGATGCCGCTGGTCGTCTTGGAGGCGATGGCGTGCGGCTTGCCGGTGGTGGCCACCGACGTCGGCGACATCCGGCACATGGTCGCCGAAGCCAACCGCGACCTGTTGGTCCCCGACGGCGATCGGGCCGCGCTGGCGGCTGCGCTCGACCGCGCGATCGAGTCGGCCGCGCTGCGCGGGGAGTTGGGTGCCGCCAATCGCGCGGTGTGCGAGGAGCGCTACGCGTTGGACGAGTGCCTGGCCGCGCATCTCGAGCTCTACGACCGCGTCATCGGATCGTCGGGACTCGCTCGCTGAAAGGGGCGCCGCCCGATCGCCGCGGGCGACCGTGTCGGGCGCCCTTGCTTTTTCCGAGAATCGACCTTGGGGTTCGCACGGCTCCATCGCTGAGGCAGGCGTCACTCAGCCAAGGAGACCCAAATGAAGATCCTCGATCCCCGTCGTTTGTCCCCCACGACCCTGCTCGTGCCCGCCGTGCTCGCCGCCGGCATGGCCGCGCAGACCCCGCAGCCGCCGTCGTTCCAGCGCTCCGCGCTGGTCCCCTCGCTCAACGTGGCCGGGGTGAGCCGGCATGCGGCGACGCTCAATCTCGGCGGCACCCAGATCGTGCTCGAGGAGAACGCGGTCGGTGCCAAGGGCGACCTGGTGTCGCTGCGCCGGCCCGACAAGTCGACGCCGTGGACCAGCGACGGCCTGGTTGGTCCGCTGAACACCGCGAGCCACGAGGGGTGGCCGGCGCTCAACGCGTTCGGCGACGTGCTCTACTTCACCTCGGACCGCGCCGGGGGGGTCGGCGACCTCGATCTCTGGTGTGCGAGTCGGCCGGACGACGAGGCGCCGTTCTCGGGCGTGGCCGTCAATCTCTCCGCAGTCAACTCGCCGTTCTGGGACAGCGATCCCTGGATCGATTTTCCCGAGACCCAGCTGCTGTTCGCGAGCAAGCGTCCCGGTGGGCCCGGCGGCGCCGACCTCTACGCGTCGGTGAGCACTGGTACCGGCGGCTCCTGGTTGGCGCCGGTCGAGATCTTGGGCGTCAACTCGCCGTACGACGAGTGCGCGCCGACCCTGACGCGTGACGGTCTCCATCTCTACTTCAGCTCCAACCGGCCACGGACCGGCGGTGGCGCGGCCGGAGACTTCAACATCTACGTCGCTTCGCGGCCGGACCCGTTTTCGAACTTCGGGGCGCCGCGATTGGTGCCCAGCCTGAGCGGGCCCAATGACGACATCCAGGCGGTGGTGCCGTTCTTGGCCTCGCACGCGTACGTGTCCGCCGGCCAGCAGGGCAGCTATCGCATCCGCGAGGCAGTGCGCGACGGCGCTGACATCCTCGGGCTGGACGCACCGGTGCTCGACGGTGGCTATGCGATCGCGCTGGCGCGCAACCCCGGTGATACCGGCGTCATCCTGGCCGCCCTGGCGACCGGCAACCCGGTGCAGATCCCCGGCGTGCAGGGTGCGTTCGGGCTCGATCTCGGCACCACCGCCGTCCTGGCTCAGGGGCCCCTCGACGCAAGCGGCTTGCAGCCACTGACGTTCTACCTGCCGAACAACCCGGCGCTCACCGGCCTGCAGCTGGCGTTTCAGGGCTTGGTCGCCGACGGCAGCGGCAACGCCTGGTTCACCGAGTCCGTCTCGGTGGCCGTGGTCGCGTCGCGTGGTGGTTGCTACAGCAGCGCGAAGGCCTGCATCGGCGGCTGCTTCTCCAGCATCCCCAGCAACATCGTCAGCTGTCTGATCCAGAAGGTCTGGAAGATCGTGTTCGGTGTGAAGTCCTACGCCAAGGCGGTTGCGAAGTGCATCGGCAAGAACTTCGGCAACTGCCTCTACAGCTGCGTCAAGACCTACGTGCGCTGCATCTTCTGAGGCCGCTCCGGGCTTATACTGGCAGCCCTGTCCGGGTGTTCGGCCATGGACGCCAACCAACCGACCGTGAGTAGCGATCAACGCCTGCTGGCTCTGGTCCAGCAGGCGTTGGCCGACATCGCCGAAGGCGTGACGCTGGACCTCGACGCCTTGTGCGCGGACGCTCCCACGCTGCGCGACGCGGTGGCCGAGACGCTTGGCCTCGCTTCGCACCTGCCGCGCCTACAGCAGACCGCCCGCCAGCACGGCGTTCTCGCCGGCACCGTCCTCGCCGATCGCTACGAGTTGCGCCAGCGGTTGGGTGCGGGCGCGATGGGGGTCGTCTACGCGGCCCACGACCACGAGCTCGACCGCGAGGTGGCGGTCAAGCTGCTGCACGCCGGCTTGGCGTTCGATGCCGCGCGCCGCCAGCGCTTCTTGCGCGAGGCCGAGACCCTGGCCGCGGTGCAAGACGACCACGTCGTGCCGATCTACGACCGCGGGGAGTCCGAGCAAGGACTGTTGTTCTTGGTGATGCCTCGGCTGGCGGGGCGGGCCATGTGGGACTTGCTACAGGAGCGGCGGGCGTCGGTCGCACCGGGCGATTGGTTGCGGCGCCCGTGGCGGCTCAGCGAGCATGGCATCGACGCTGCGAGCGGTGAAACGGACTTCGCGCGCATCGCGGTCGGCTGGGTTGCCGATCTGGCCCGCGGGCTCGCCGCCGCGCACCGCGCCGGCCTCGTGCACCGCGACGTCAAGCCGTCCAATGCGTTCGTGCGCGAGGACGGCCGCGCGGTGTTGCTCGACTTCGGTTTGGCAAAGGCGGACGGTGACGCGAGCTTGTCCGGCGGCTCGCCAGTGGGGACTCCCTTCTACATGGCGCCGGAGCAGGCCCGGGGCGAGCCGGCGACCGAGGCCTCCGACACCTATGGACTCGGCGCGACCCTGTACGACCTGCTCGCCGGGCAGCCGCCGTTCGGCGATACCCCCGAGCGCGTGCTCGCGCGTCTGCTGCGCGATGCGCCGGTGCCGATCCTTCGGCTACAGGAGGGTCTGCACCGCGATTTGGCAGCGATCGTGGAGCGCGCGATGGAGTTCGCACCAGCCCGGCGCTATCCCACGGTCGGTCACTTCTGCGCTGACCTGAGCGCAGTCTTGGACCGGCGGCAGGTCGCGGCGCGGCCGATTGGTGCGTTGGGACGGCTGTGGCGCTCCGCGCGCCGCCACCCGGCGCGGGCCGCGTCGGTGGCCGCGGCCGGCGTGGCGCTGAGCGTCGTCGTGCCCTTCACTTCGTTGTCGCTCGATGTCCGCGCGGCGGAGCGCGACCGGCGCGTCCTCGCGCACGCGGCGCAGTTGGGGATGCGGGCGCCGTTCGTCGGTAGTCCGGGGCGGCGTGGCGAAGTCGAGACCGCGGAGCGGCAGCGCAACCTCGACGCGCTCGATGCCATCCTCGCACTCACCCCGGACGACGTGCCGATGCGGGTCCGGCGCGCGGCCTTGCTGAGCGACCGGGGTGCGGACGGCGATGCCGCCCGCGCGGCCGCGGACGCCGCGCACGTCGCGCGCGCCCGTCCGGACAGCACCTTGTTTGCAGAGCTGGCGCGCGCCTACCGCGGCGTGGTCGAGACAGGTGGTGGAGATCCGCTGGCCGTGGTCTCTCTCACGGTGGAACCGCGCACTCCCGACGAGCGCTTTGCCGCGACGTTGCACTTCATCCGCCGACAGAAGGACGCCACCGATCCCCGCGCCTGCCGGCGATGGCTCGATCCGGTGCTGGCCGACTCGCGCGCCTGCCGAGAGCTGTGCGGCATGGTGTTCGTGTTCGAGATCGTCAGGGCGCGCATCGGCGGCGACATGGGGAGGCATCGCGAGCGCGCCCGCGCGGCCTTGGCGCACGCCACGTCGCTGGATCGAGAGTACGGGGTTCCGAGCCAGCGCGGCCGTTCGCTGGCGGCGTTCGCCCGGTTGGAGCTCGACGACTTCGCCGGCGCGGTGGAGCTGCTGCGCGCGGCCGTGCGACGGGCGCCCGGTGAGCACGGCGACCTGCTGCATCTGGGCATCGCGCACCGTCGGCTGGGGCAGCTCGACCAAGCGCGGTCGGCGCTGCGGGCCGCGCACGGGCTCCGGCCCGAGCTGGCCAACACGATGTACGAGCTGGCCGAGGTCGAGCAGGAGCGGGATGACCTGGCGGCGGCGTTGGAGTGGGCGGAACGCATTCCGCCGGCCAGTCGGTTGCGCGGCTTGGCCATCGGTCACGTGCGCATGCGCGAGGGGCTATCCCAGCTGCGGGCGGGTGATCCCGCCGCGGCCGACGCCGCCTTCGCGGCCGCCGAAGCGGTGCTTGGTGCGACTCCCGGCGCGGCCAGCGGGGTGCTGCGGCGACGGGTAGCGGCCCTGCGATCCGGTCGATCGATCGAGGCCTTCGTTCTGCTGGCCGACGCCGTGCGCCAGCGCGTGACTTCGCCGCAAGCGCTCACCCAGCTCGCCGAGCAGATGCCCGAAGTCCTCGATGCGTCCGGGGTCGCGGCCATGCGTGCCGTGCTCCGTGATTTGGCATCACACCTGTCGCCGGACGAGCCGGCGCCGCAACCCGATTCGAGTTTGCCAGCTCCGCAGGAGAAGTGATGAGACCGACGATCCCGATCACGTGTTTCGTGTTGGCGGCCGCCACGGGCGGAGCGCAGACACCGTTTTCGCAAGGGCCAGCGGCGGGAGTTGCGGTGGCGTTCTCGGTGACTGGCACGGCAACCGGAGTCGAGCAGATCCAAGTGCGGCGCACCGGTTTCGACCGTACGCCGCGCCCTTGGGCACCGCGGCCGGGCCGTCCCGACTTCCGCTACCGCCCGCTGTTCGAGTTCAGCAGTGCTTGTGGAGCTCCGGCCAACCCGCTCGACATCGACGCGTTCTCGGTCGGTCTCGACCAGATCCCGGTCGACGCCACGACCCAGTTCGTCGCGGTCGAGGCGGATCGCTGGTACGCGCTCTTGTTCAACGTGGGCGCGACGCCGACGGCCTCCGGTGTCGTTGCCGGTGAGAGCCTGCAGCCGCCGCCGAAGACCGGCGCGGACGGCGATTTGTTCGCCCACGTCTTCGATGGGAGCAGCTTGGATCCGCGCTGGGTCAACACCGTCGAGCGCGCCCTCGACGCGGCCGAGCTCGTGCCCCCGGCCGGGGGGATCGACGTGGACGCGACCGACGCGCACCTGCCGCTGTATGCGCTCGATGCCCACCTCTACAGCAAGCTGCCGGCGTTCGCGCGCCTCGCGCCGACGTTCTACTTCTCCGTCGCGCCGGCGTCGGTCGCCGATGTGCCATCGTGCTGGTGGACCGGCACGTCCGTCGCTGATCGAACCGCGGGTGCGATCTTCAGCACTCGGTGGACGGGCAGTGGCTGGGTTACGCCGACGGTATTCTTGACCCCATCGCGACTCGGCATCGGATCGTCCGCCGACGTCATTGGTCTGTCGATCGACCGTGCGCGCGGCTTCGTCGTGTTCTCACTGGTCGCATCCGTCAGCCGCAGCGACCCGCTGATGTTCTTCGACCTGGCGTCTTCGCCTGGGACCTACGCGGTGGTCTTTCAGTACTCGACGCCGACCGAGGGTGCCGCCAAGCCCGTGTCTTGCGGCGCAGGAGTCGGTGGCAACGACGACGTCGAAGGGATATGCATCACCGATCCGGGGCCGGCGCAGTCGTCCTCGGGCTACGGCGGCCTCGCGTTTGGTTCACCGCTGCCGCCTTGCGCGAGCTGGCCGTTTGCGATGACCATGAATGCGACGGTGTTTCGCGATGGCGCCGGCGGGCCGGTGCTGCGCACCCTTGCGCGCGGCATCGTGCCGTCGAGCCCGGGCGTGCTCCTACTCGGCGTCTCCAACCAACTGGAGCTGAGCAAACGCAGCGCGTGTGTGGTCGACCCGCGCTTCGCCCTGCTCGATGCGATCGGCGGCGCGTGTGGCGGTTGGTTCGAGATGCAGATCCCGTTGCCGGTGACCCCGACCCTGGCGGGCACGTCGGGCGTGCTGCAGTGGGCGGCTCTCAATGCCGTCGGCCAGCTCGAAGTGGCCAACGCCACCACCATCAATCTCTTTTGACGAGGGCTCTTGGGCGTGCGCTGTGGGGACTTGATCGAGCGCTGTCTGCCGCAGGTGCGCGCGCGCGTGCACCGGCAGCTGCAGGGTGACTTTCGTGCGCGTCACCCGTGGATGATGGCGGTGTTCAGCACCGGGGACGTCGTGCAGGACGTCTTGCTGGCGGTGGCGCGGGAATCCGCGGCGATGGAGTTCGAGAGTGAAGAGGAGGCCGTGCGCTACCTGTCGACCGTGGCTCGCAATCGGTTGATCGACGCCGTGCGCCACCACGAGGCGGCGCGTCGCGATCGCCGCCGGGAGGCGCCCGCGGGCGACGCCGAGAGCCCGACTCGCCAGCGCGCGCCGGAGTCGATCGCGGGCGCGGCCGAGCAGATTGGCCTGCTGCGGGTGGCCATGGACGAGCTGCCGCCGCGCCACCGCGCGCTGCTCGACCTGCGGCTGGTGGATGGTCTGCCGTTCCCGCAGATCGCGCGCGACCTGGGCTACTCCTCGGCGGAGACCGCGCGGCAGGCGTTCGTCGAAGCCCAGGCCAAGCTGCTGCTCAAGCTGCGCGCGCGCGGAGTGCGCCCGGGCTGACACCGCTTGGCAAAGCGGGTCTAGCCGAACAGTCCGCGATTGCTCCGTTTGGCGATGCCGGTCAGCGATGGGTACGTCTCGGTCAGCAACGGCGGCACGTCGACCGGTCCGCCGCACTGGCTCGCCATCAGCTCGAGGACCACTTTGAGCTGCTGGCCGCGAAAGTGGTTGTTGCCGATCACGATCGTGTGGCGCGCATCGGCGCTGATCGCGGCGATGCGGCGCTGCAGCTGCTCGACTTCATCGCCCGAGTAGTCGTAGTCGTAGACTTGATCTCGGCCGGCGCCTTTCTGGAACCATGCCGGGTTGCGGCCGTGCAGGCGCAGGTAGGCGAGCTGCGCGGGGCCGAGCACGCCGGTGCACCACAGGCCGAAGCCGGAGCTGGCCCCTGGGTAGTCCAGGTGCGCGACGCTGACGTCGAGCTCGGCGAGGTGCTGCAACGCCGCCGGATCCGCCCACGACTTGTGCCGCACTTCGACGATCGGCGGGGCGACATCGGCGAAGGCGTCCCGCAGCCTTGCCAGGTGGTCGCGGTGTGCGACCTGCGCGTCGAAGCGATAGCTGAACTGCCACAGCAGCGCGCGGAGCGCGCCGGCGTCGGCCAGTGGCGCGAACCCGGCCCGGGTGGCGGCGATGTCGGCTGCATCCGTAGACAGCTCGTGCGTGAATCGCTGCGGCAGCTTGGCGGTGAAGAACACACCCGTGTTCTCGGTGCGGCGCAGCCAAGACGCGCAGCGCCCGGCATCCGGCAGCGCGTAGAACGTCGAGTTGATCTCGACACAGTCGACGTAGCGCGCACAGAACGCGAGCGGATCGCGGCAGCCGCGCGGATAGACCACGCCGCGCCAATCCGCGTACGAGAAGCCGGCGATGCCGTAGCTGACCGTCATTCCGCCGGCGGCGCTTCGCTGCGGCGCAGCTGGTCGGCATCGTCGAGCCGCTCGCGCATGCGCTGCTCGAAGCCTCGGTCCCCCGGCTGGTAGAACGTACTGCCGGCCAGTGCCTCGGGCAGGCACTGCATCGCGGCGACCCCCGCATCGGTGTCGTGCGCGTAGCGGTAGCCATCGCCGTGGCCCTGCTGCTGCTGCAGCCGGGTCGGCGCGTTGCGCAGGTGCAGTGGAACCGGGTGCTGGGCGCCCTCGCGCACCGCGCGCGCCGCGCTGTCGATCGCGCGCAGGACGCGGTTGCTCTTCGGCGCGGCGGCGAGATAGACCGCTGCCTGGGTCAGCGGCAGCCGGGCTTCGGGCAGGCCGAGGCGATGGGTGGCGTCGAACGCCGCGACCGCGATCTGCAGCGCCATCGGGTCGGCCAGGCCGATGTCCTCGGCCGCCATCGCCAGCATGCGGCGCGCCGGCTGCAGTGGGTCGGCGCCGGCTTCGAGCAGTCGCGCCAGCCAGTACACCGACGCCTGCGCGTCGGAGTTGCGCAGGCTCTTGTGCAGGGCGGACAACAAGTCGTAGTGGTGGTCGCCGGCGCGATCGTGGCGCAGCGCCCTCTGCTGGAACGCCTCGTGCACGGTCGCGGCCTCGATCCGGCTGCCGGCGGCGAGTGCCTCGGCGGCGGCTTCGAGGCCGTTGAGCGCCCGGCGCGCGTCGCCGGCCGAGAGGTGGATCAGCGCGGTCCGGGCGTCATCGGTCAGCTGCAGCTGCCGCGCGCCGAGGCCGCGCTCGGCGTCGTGCAGTGCGCGGTCGACGAGCCCGAGGATGGCGTCGTCGTCGAGGGGCTCGAGGACGACGACCCGGCAGCGCGACAGCAGCGCGGAGATCACCGAGAACGACGGGTTCTCGGTCGTCGCGCCGATCAGCACGATGTCGCCCTTCTCGACGTGCGGCAAGAACGCGTCCTGCTGCGCCTTGTTGAAGCGGTGGATCTCGTCGACGAACAGCATCGTGCCGCGGCCCTCGCGCTGGCGCCGCGTGCGGGCCTCGGCGACCGCCGCGCGTACGTCTTTGACGCCGGAGAGCACGGCGGAGAACGGTTCGAAGTACAGCTCCGACGCGGCGGCGATCAGACCGGCGAGCGTCGTCTTGCCGACTCCGGGAGGGCCGCACAAGATCAGCGAGCCGGTGTTGCCGTGCTCGACGGCTGCGCGCAGTTTGCGGCCCTCGCCGACGACGTGGAGCTGGCCCGCGTACTCGTCGAGGGTGCGCGGCCGCATGCGCTCGGCGAGTGGCGCCGAGGGCGGCACGGGCGCGTCCGCCGAGCGTTCGAACAGACTCATCGTCGCTGCCTCCACGCCTCGTACAGCAGGACTCCCCCAGCGACGCCGACGTTGAGGCTGTCGATCGGCGGGCGCATCGGGATGCACGCGCGGCACTGCGCTGCCGCCGCCAACGGCTCCGGCACCGCGGTCGTCTCGCCGCCGAGCACCAGCGCGGTCGGGCCGCGTAGATCGACGTCGAACACCGAGCGGTCGGCGCCGGCGTGCGCCAGCACCAAGGCGACGCCGGCGGCTGCGAGCCACTCGACGAGGTCGGCTGCTGCGACGCCCGCCAAGACCGGCAGCCGCAGCACGCTGCCGGCCGAGCCGCGCACCGCCTTGTCGCGGAACGGATCGGCCCCGCTGCCGGTGGTGACCAGGCCGGTGGCGCCGGCGGCCTCCGCCGTGCGCACCAGGGCACCGAGGTTGCCCGGGTCGCGCACTCCCGCGGCGACCAGCAGCAACGGGGTGCCCGGCCCGAGCAGCGCCGCGCGCGCGTGCGCCGGCCGGGCGACCAGGGCGACCACCCCCTGCGGCGAGTCGGTGCTCGAGATGCGCGCCAGGACCGCGTCGCTGCACTCGCGCAACCGCACATTTGTCGTGGCCAGCCGGGCTTGCAGGGTGGCGCCGCGCGCGCTGCGGGCCAGGCTCGGCGAGTACGCGATCTCCACGACCTGGCAGTCGCTGTCGAGGGCTTCTTCGACCAGGGTCGCGCCATCGGCCAGCAAGTGTGCCCGATCGGCACCCCGCGCGGCGTCGCGGTAGCGCTGGATCAGCGGGCTCTTCGTCGAGGTGATCCGCACGCGCCGAACATAGCTCGGCGGTCGCCGGGCGGCGAGTCGACGTGGCTCCGCGCGGCGCCGTGCGGTAGCGTGGCGGCGGTTCTGCCCAGGATTCGCGAATGACGATGTCCGTACTCTCTCTCCGCGCCGCGGCTGGCATTCTGCTGATTGCGTGCGCTGCTTGCTCCACTCCCGACTCGATGACGACTGCTGACCAAACGGGCGCCGCGGGCGCGGTCTCCAACCCGCTGCTGGCCGAATGGGAGGGTCCGTACGGCGGCGTGCCGCCGTTCGACGAAGTGCGAGTCGCGGACTTTGCACCGGCTCTGGAAGCCGCCATGGCGATGCACCTCGCGGAGATCGACGCGATCGCCGCCGACCCGGCGCCGGCGACCTTCGACAACACGATCGCGGCGATGGAGCGTGCCGGTCGGGCGCTCAGCCGGGTCGGCACGATCTACGGCATCTGGGGAGCCAACATGAACGGTCCCGAGTTCCAGGAGGTCGAGCTGGAGATGGCGCCGAAGCTGGCGGCGTTCTCCGACCAGATCACGCAGAACAGCGCGCTGTTCGCCCGTATCGAAGCCGTCCATGCCGCCCGCGAGAACCTGGGACTCACCGCCGAGCAGCAGCGGTTGGTCTGGGACTACCACAAGGACTTCGTCCGCGCCGGCGCCAAGCTGGGCAGCGATGCCAAGGCGCGCGTCGCCGAGATCAATCAGGAGCTCGCCGGGCTGTTCACCCAGTTTCGGCAGAACGTCCTCGAGGACGAGGGCGGGCGGACGCTCGTACTCGACAGCGAGGCCGACCTCGCCGGCCTGCCGCAGTCGGTGATCGACGCGGCGGCGGCGAGCGCGGCCAACCGCGACATGGCGGGCAAGTGGGTCATCACCAACACGCGCTCGTCGGTGGACCCGTTCTTGAGCTACGCGTCGCGCCGCGACCTGCGCGAGCGCGCATGGAAGATGTTCGTCAGCCGCGGCGACAACGGCGGCGATACGGACAACAACGCTTTGATTCCGCAGATTCTGTCCCTGCGCCAGGAACGCGCCGAGCTGCTCGGTTACGCGAGCCACGCGCACTGGCGGTTGGCGGACACCATGGCCAAGACGCCTGCGCGCGCGACCGAGCTGATGGAAGCGGTGTGGACACCGGCCATCGAGCGCGTCGCCGAGGAAGTGCGCGACATGCAGGCCTTGGCGGATGCCGAGGGCGCCGACATCACGATCGCGCCGTGGGACTACCGCTACTACGCCGAGAAGGTGCGCGTCGCGCGCTACGACCTCGACCAGAACGAGGTCAAGCAGTACATGCAGCTCGACAAGATGCGCGACGCGATGTTTTGGATGGCGACCCAGCTGTTCGACTTCGCCTTCGAGCAGATCGATGGGGTCCCGGTGTTCCACCCGGACGTGACGGTCTGGGAGGTCACCAACAAGACCACCGGCGCGCACGTCGGGCTGTGGTACTTCGACCCCTACGCGCGTTCCGGCAAGCGATCCGGCGCGTGGATGAACGCCTACCGCAGCCAGGAGCGCTTCGACGGCGAAGTCACCACGATCGTCTCCAACAACTGCAACTTCGTGAAAGGCAAGCCGGGCGACCCGGTGCTGATCTCGTGGGACGACGCCACCACGCTGTTTCACGAGTTCGGCCACGCCCTGCACGGGCTGTGCTCGGACGTCGACTATCCGTCCCTGTCGGGCACGAGCGTGCCGAGGGACTACGTCGAGTTCCCCTCGCAGTTGCTCGAGCACTGGTTGTCCACGCCCGAGATCCTGTCGCGCTTCGCGCTGCACTACCGCACCGGCGAGCCGCTGCCACAGGAGTTGCTCGAGCGCATCGAGCGCGCCGCGACCTTCAACCAGGGCTTCGCCACGACCGAGTATCTCGCCAGTGCGTTGGTCGACATGCGGATGCACACCGCGGGCGCTGCGATCGACGCCAAGCAGTTCGAGGACGCGACGTTGTCGGAGCTCGGCATGCCCGACGAGATCGTGATGCGGCACCGGCCGACCCACTTCTTGCACATCTTCTCGGGCGACAGCTACTCGGCGGGCTACTACAGCTATCTGTGGTCGGACACGCTGACTGCCGATGCCTGGGAGGCGTTCACCGAGGGGGACGGCGCCTACGACACCGAGGTCGGCCGTCGCCTGCGCGAGCACGTGTTCTCGGTCGGCAACACCGTCGATCCGGCGGAGGCGTACCGGCAGTTCCGCGGCCGCGACCCGGTGGTCGACGCGCTGATGCGCAAGCGCGGCTTCATCAAGTGAGAGGCCTCACCCGTCCCACGGCGCCGTGGTGCCGACCACGGCGTGCTTTGGCACGCGCCGCAGCGCGAAACCCGCGATGAGGTCTGCCGGGCGGCAGGGGGTGTCGTCCGGCGCCAGGCCGGACAGTCGCGCCAGATGACCGACGACGGCGGTGGCCTCGACTCCGCGTTGCCGTAGGTGGCGGAGCGAGGTGTCGCCGTGCCGCTTGGCCAGGCGACGCCCGTCCTCGCCGACCACGAGTGGGACATGGGCAAAGCGCGGCGGCGCTGCGCCGAGGGCGCGGTAGAGCAGCAGCTGGCGCGGTGTGGACGCCAGCAGGTCGTCGGCGCGCAGCACTTCGGTGACCCCGGTGGCGGCATCGTCGACGACGCAGGCGAGCTGGTAGGCGGGGCCGCCGTCGCGCTTGGCGATGACGAAGTCGCCGCGGATCCGTCCCGGCTGTCGGCCGCAGAAGGTGTCGTCGAATGGCATCGCGTCGGTGTCGACGCGGAAGCGCACGGCGGCTTCGCGGCCGGTTTGCGCAATGGCCTCCGCCATCGATGCGAATCTGTCCCGGCACGTGCCGGGATAGGGGGTCGCGTCCTGCCAGTCCTCGTGCGGCGCCGAGGCCGCCGCCTCGATCTCGGTCCGCGTGCACACGCACGGATAGGCCTCGCCGCTGGCGAGCAGGGCATCGACCGCGGCGCGGTAGCGCGGCAAGTGGTCGGATTGGCGCAGCGGCGCGCCGTCCCAGTCGAGCCCGAGCCAGCGAAGGTCGTCGAGCGCGGCGGCCTCAGCGCCGGCTTTGACGCGCGGGCCGTCGATGTCCTCGATGCGCATCCACAGCGAGCCCTTGGCTCTGCGGACGGATAGCCAGGCGAGCAGGAAGCTGCGGGCGTTGCCGAGGTGGAGGACGCCGGTGGGGCTCGGCGCCAGCCGGCCGACGAGTGGTGGCTCCGTTGGCGAGTGGTCGTCAGCGCGCGCCATTCGCGGAGTCTATCCAGCCGTCGTCGCGACCCGTGCTGCTTTCGATCGTCGGCGGAGGTGCGCGGCGGGGTGTTAGGATGCCGCCACCTTGTCCTCGTCCACACCACCTGGCGAACCGGTGACCGAGACCGGCCTCGTGCTCCGCGTCGATGCCAAGGTGTGTCACGTCGAAGTCGCCGACACCGTCCACCCCCTGCCGCTGCGAGGACGGATGTTCGAGGGGGCCGCGGCGCGCCGCCAACCGGTGGCGGTGGGCGATCGTGTCGCCGTGCGTTTCACTGAGGACGGTGGTGTGATCGAGGAACGTCTGCCGCGTACCAGCAAGCTGTCGCGGGCACGGCGTGGGGCCGAGGGGCGCGAGCATGTCTTGGCCGCCAACATCAGCCTGGTCGTGGTCACCGCCGCGGTCGTGCGGCCCGAGTTCCAGCCGGAGCTCGTCGATCGCATCCTCGCTGGCGCCGAGGCCGAGAAGATCGAGGCAGTGCTGGTGATGACCAAGATCGACCGCGACCGGCGCGACCGGCGGAAGCCATGGGTCGACCTCTATCGCGCCCTGGGCTATCGCGTGTTCGAGACCAGCGTCGAGCCGGAGACGCGCACCGAGGAATCGCTGGCCGCGGTCGGCGCGCTGTTGCGCGCCAACGTGGCAGTGCTGTGTGGTGCCTCGGGCGTCGGCAAGTCGTCGTTGATCAACGCGCTCTGTCCGGGGCTCGACCTGCGGATCGGCAGCATGAGCCGCATCATGCAGGGCCGGCACACCACGACGCATACCCAGCTCATCGCGTTGCCGGGAGGCGGCCACGTGCTGGACACGCCGGGGATTCGCGGCTTCGGTCTGTTCTTCATCGACCGCCAAGCCGTGCAGTTCCACTTTCGCGAGATCGCGCCGCTCGTGGGGCGCTGTGATTACCGCAACTGTCTGCATCAGGTCGAGCCGGGTTGCGCAGTGCGGGCGGCGCTCGAGGAGGGTGCGCTCGCGCCGAGTCGCTACGCGTCCTACCTCGCGCTCGTCGACGAGCTGTCCGAGCCCGCCGGCGGCTGACGCCCGGCGGCACCGAACACGCTGTCCAAATCGGCGAAGCCGCCGCGGTCGGCGAGGCCTTCGAAAGTGCCGTGTTCGACCAGCTCGTGTGCGGCGATGCGGAACGCATCCCAGGCCACCCGCGCAAGCGCAGAGCCCAGCGAGATGCGCCGCACGCCGAGCGCGGCGAGCGCGGCGACGCTGAGGCCGGCGCCCGGGCGCGAGACGAGCACGTTGACCGGCTTCGGCGCGACCGCGGCGACCAGGGCCCCGATGTGCTTGGGATCGCGCACGCCGGGCGCGTAGAGGCAATCGGCGCCGGCGTCCGCGAACGCGATCAGGCGGTCGAGAGCGGTGCGCAGTGGGTCGCGGTCGCCCACCAGCCAGGCTTCGCAGCGCGCCGTCAGCACGGCGCCGGGCAGGGTCGCGTCGCGCGCCGCGGCGGCCGCGCGCACCCGCTCGATGGCCAACGGCAGCTCGAACAGCGGCGCGGCCTCGTCGCCGGTGGAATCCTCGATCGACAGGCCGGCCGCGCCGGCGCGCAGGCATGCACCGACGTTGGCGTGCACGCCGTGCGGCTCGGTGGCATAGCCGTCCTGGAAGTCCACGTTGAGCGGCAGTGCGGTTGCACCGGCGATCGCGCGGACGTGCTGCAGGACGTCGTCCAGCGGTAGGGCGGTGGGGAGATCGGGGCGGCCCAGCGAGTGGGCAAAGCCCGCCGATGTCGTCGCCAGCGCTTTGCAGCCGAGGCGGGCGAGATAGACCGCGCTGCCGACGTCCCAGGGGTTGGGCATCGCGAAACAGCCGGTGGTGTGCAGCCCGCGAAACCGCTGGGCCCGGGCGATCTCGGAGTTCATCGCGGAATCCGTGCTCTCTGGCGTGCGAAGCGCACGCCGATCATGCCGGTGATTCCCGCCAACACGGTCAGCACGGTGGCGACCACGGCGGGGACGTATTGTCGCATTCCGATCAGCTGCTCTGCCCTCGCCGCGCGTTCGGCCTCCGGCATCGGTTGGCCGGAGGCTTCGGCCCACTGGGCGATCATCTGCATCAGCTCGTGGCGCAAAGCGGTCGTGTCCACGCTGCGCAGCTCCAGGCTGGCGACGACCGCGACGCACAGCGAGCCGATGCCGACGGCGATGAAGGAGACGGCGAAGCCCTGACCGGGGGTGAGGCGCGGATCGCGCGATACCGCCAGCCACGCCGGAATCAGCCCGAGCGGGATCGCTTCGAACATGCAACAGCAGGACGCCGCGGCCGGGACGACGGCGGCCAACACGCTGACCATCAGCTGGGTCAAGACGGTGGTGATCGCGCCGATGACGATCGGGCCGGTCCAGCTGGGGGCCGGGCTGTCGGTTGAAGGTGGCGGCGTGTGCAAGGCGCGCGGCGCGACGGGGAAGCGGGTGGCGGGGGCGGACGGAGGCCCGCCGCTCATGATCGCACCGACTCGTCGTCAGGGCGAATACGTCGCGACTTTGTAGGCCCACGACACGAGCAGCAGCGCAGCGGTCCACAGCAGCAAGCGGCCGTGCGGCCACCGCGCCATGCGCTCGACCAACGGGCGGCCGGTGATGGCGGTGAGGGCGCCTTTCGCCGCCAGCCACAGGCCGGCCGCCGCGAGCGCGGCGCCGAACGGTTGTGCGACGAGTGCCTGCAGCGGCTCCAGGTGGACCAGGTGGGCCGCGGCGGTGGTCACTCCGCAAGTCGGGCAGGGCATGCCGACCGCGCCCGGCCACGAGCACGGCAGCATGCCGAGCTGCTCGTGGGTGCCGAAGCCGCGTGGATCCGGCTGGGTCGATCGCAGCAGGAGCGTGATGGCGGTGCCCGACGCGGCGAACGCGATGCCGACGCAGCGGTCCCAGAGCACCGGAAACGGGGCCGGCAAGGCGCGGCTACCGGTCGCGTCGGTCGATCCCGCGGACATCCGGCCAAGCATAGAGTGGGCGGCGCGTTTTGCGTCACTCGGGCTCGAAGCCGGCGCGCCGGATGTTGGTCTCCCACGCCTGCAGCGCGCGCCGGTACAGCGAGTGCACCGCGGTCTCGGAGCGGCCGAGTCGGCGGGCGGCGGCGGCGGCGGAGAGGCCCTCCAGCTGCCGCAGCGCCAGGACGCGGCGGTGGTCGGGCGGGAGCGCGGCGAAGGCCTGCTCGATCGCGTGCTCGATCTCCGCCACGCCGGCGCGGGTGCGCGGTCCAGGCGTGCGCGCCGCGGGGTCGTGCCCGGCCCGGCTCCAGTCGCTGCGCGCCAGCCGCTCCTCGCCGCCGCGCCGCTTGGCCGCGCGCAGCGCGCGGGCGAAGTCGATGACCGTGTGGCGCGCGATCTGCGCCAGCAGGCGGCCCAGGCTGGCGTCGTCGTCGGTGGCGGGCAGCGTGTCGCGGCGCGCGAGCGCGCGCAGGTAGACTTCCTGCAGGAGATCGTCGACCTCGACGCGTGCGCGGATCGCGCGTCCCGCGAGGTGGCGCAGGAGCAGCCGCAGGCGGCGTTCGTGGGCGGCCAAGCGAGGGCCGAGGTCACTGGGGGTCAGGCTCATCTTTGCCCGCTGTCATTGGAACGCGCGCCGGCTCGGTTCGCCACCGCGCCATTCTTGGGCCGCCCGACAGCCAGTCGGCCGCCTTGTGCCCGTGCGACGACACGTCGGCAGAACGGGATCCGGGGGCGAGGCGGATCGGTGGCGACCGAGCGCGCGGGCAGTGCTGCGGCTCCGTGTGGTGCACGGTGGGCAGGTGGTCGAAGGCGCTGCGCTGCTGGCGGCCATCGAGCCGCAACTGCAGCGCGCCGCGCACCGCTTGGTGCCGCGCGAGCTGCGTGCCAAGGTCTCGCCCGAGGATGTGGTGCAATCGGCATGGGTCGAGGTGTGCACGTCGATCGCATCGTTCCGTGGGCGGACACTGCGGGAGTTCGAGAGTTGGGCGTTGACGATCCTGTTGCGGCGTGGAGCGGATGTGCGGCGCACGCTGTTTGCGAACAGTCGCAGTGCCGACCGAGAGCAGGCGATCTGCGGCGATCCCGTCGCGGCGACGCCGACACCGCAGCAAGTGGCGGTGCACCGCGAGCGGCTGCGCACGGTGTCCGTGGTCCTGCGCCGGATGCCGCGCGATCAGCGCCGCGTGCTGATCTGGTCTCTGGGCGCGGAGCTGTCGCATCGCGAGGTGGCGGCGCGGCTGGGTCGCAGCGTCGGGGCTTGTCGCGTGCTGTTGGCCAGGGCGCGGGCCCGGTTGCGCACCGAGCTCGGCGCGACTGTCGTGGATCTCCCGGGCAAAGATGGAGCCGGTCGATCCGCCGGTTGACGCGGCTGTGGATCCTGCGATCCAGTGCACGGATGCCGAGCGCGCGCCGTCGACCCGCTTTCTTGCCTGAATTGGTCACCGCGGTGTGCTGTGGGCTTCCCTCGGTCGCCGCGAGCCCGCGCGCCCAACCGCCGGCACCGTTGGTCATCGACGTGCACGCGCATCTGTTCAACGGCGAGGACGTGCCCGTGCAGGGCTTTCTCGACAAGGTGCTGCTGCACGAGGAGCACGGCGACGAGCGCCGCATGCTCCGGCCGCTCACCGCGGCGGTGCACCACTGGATCGTCTTCTTCGCCGACAGTCACGAGCGCGAGCTGCGCGCGCTCGACGCCGAGCTGGCAGAGCGTGAGCACACCGGCCCGCCGCCGGTGCCGCCGCTGACGTTGTCGCCGGCCGAGGCATTGCGCCGCGCGGGTGTGTTGACGGAGGAGGTCGAGGATGTCAGCGCGACCGCCGTCGAGCAGGCGACGGTCGCCATCGACCCGGGTGGGTTTTGGCGCGGCGTGCAACGGCGCTGGGGCCGCGTCCTCGACGTCGCCAAGCCCTACAGCTACGTGCGCCGCTTCACCGCGGCGCGGTATGACAACGCCAAGACTCTGCTCGACTGGCACGGCGACCATGGCGTCGATGTGTTCGTCGCGGCGATGGTCGACCTCGACTTCTGGCTGGAGGGGCGCGCGGTGTCGCGGCTGGAGGAGCAAATCGAGATCATGGCCAAGATCGCGCTGCTCACCGAGGGGCGCGTGCTGCCGTTCGTCGCATTCGACCCCTTCCGCGATGCGGTCAGCGGCGACCGCCGGGCTCTGCGGTTGGCGCAGCTGGCGGTGGAGAAGTACGGATGCGTCGGCGTGAAGCTCTACCCGTCGATGGGCTTCCGCCCGATCGGCAACGACGGCGCGATGTACGAGGCGGTTGTCGGCGACTCGATGTGGCGGCAGCTCGGCTACGAAGACGCCGAGTTCGCCGCTGCGATCGAGAGCGCGATGCACGGGCTGCTGGCCTGGTGCGAACGCGAGCAAGTGCCGGTGATGGCGCACTGCAACACCAGCAACGCTTCGCATCCGGTGTTCGTCGACGCCGCGCATCCGCGGCACTGGGCGCGGGTGCTGGCGCGGTACCCCGAGCTGCGGCTCAACCTCGCGCACTTCGGTGGCGCGAGCTCGCTGTTGCAGGACGACGACGATTGGGCCGAGCACATCATCGCCTTGATGGCCGAGCACGACGGTGTCTTTGCCGACTTCGGCAACTTCAAGCTACGCGCCGCCGACGACATCGCGCCCTACTTCACCGTCCTGCGCACCGTGCTCGAGCAGGAGCCCGAAGTCGGCCAGCGCTTGATGTACGGAAGCGACTGGTTCATGCACGCCGCCCGGAGCTACAGCAAGCACTACCCGGACCGGTTTCGCACCGCCGTGCGCAAGAACCTCCCAGAGCTCGAAGCCGCGATCATGGGCGGCAACGCGGCGCGCTTCCTGGGCCTCCGCCCCGGCGATCGCGCCTACGCCAGGCTGCGCGCGTTCTACGACCACCACGCCATCCGGCCCCACTGGCGATAGTACGGAGCCAGGCTCCATTCCATCACGCTAACTGAAGGTTCGGAGCCTGGCTCCGTACCTTCAGTCAGCGCGGGAGGGGGGCGTCGCGTTGCGCGGTGTGCCAGACGAAGGCGGCCACGATGGTCGCCGCTTGCCGCAGGTCTCCGGCCACGGCGTGGTCCCAGTTGTCCATGTTGCTGTGGTGGGTGCGGGTGCTGTAGGCGACCCGGTCCTGGATGAATTGGAACCCCGGGATGCCGGCGCTGTCGAACGCCCGGTGGTCGGTGCCGCCGGTGTTGTCCAGGGTCACCGTCGAGGCGTCGAGGTCGTGGAACGGGCGCAACCAGGCGCGGAAGATCGGCATCACCGCGGCGTTGCTCTGCGTGTAGATCCCACGGATGGCGCCGGTGCCATTGTCGAGGTTGAAGTAGCCGCTGATCTGCGAGTGCGCGGGCGTCGGCTCCTCGGCGCTGCCGAAGTGTCGGGCCACGTAGGCGCGCGACCCCAGCAGGCCCTGCTCCTCGCCGCTCCACAACGCGATGCGGATGGTGCGGCGCGGCGGCGTGCCGCGGCGGTCCACCAGCGTCTGCAGCAGGCGCGCTGCTTCCATCATCACCGCGCTGCCGGCGCCGTTGTCGGTCGATCCGGTGCCCGAATGCCACGAGTCGAAGTGCGCGCCGAGCATCACCACCTGGTCGCGCAGCGCGCCACCCGGGATCTCGGCGATGACATTGCGCTCCATGAGGTCGTCATCGGTGAAGGTCGTGCGCAGCTCCATCGCCACGCGCACCGGCAGTCCCTTGCGCAACAGGCGGCACATGCGGTTGTAGTGCTCCACCGCCAGGGTCATCTGCGGAATGACGTGGTGATCGCCCGGCGCCCAGGCGCGCGGCCGCTGCGCGCGCGGCGTGCCCGGCGGCGAGGCCACCGACGCGCTGGTGACGAAGATCGTGCCGTAGTCGCCCTTGTAGGACCGGTCGAGGATGGCCAGCGGCTTCTTGCTCTCGACCAGCTGGCGGACCGCGCGGCTGCGGTTGAAGCCGCGCGCGAAGCTGACGTCGCCGGGCCCCAAACCGGTGGCGCGCCGGCTGTCCGCCAACGCCAGCAGCGACTCGGCGTCGTGTCGCTTGGCGGGCGCTTCGAACGGCTCGGACACCTCGCGCGGCTCCTCGATCAGCACGATCTTGTCGGTCAAGTCCATCGCCTCGACGGCTTCGGCTTCCAGACCGGCGATGAGCACCACGTCGGCTTCGATCAGGCCGTCGGTGGCCGGCGACCACGCCTTGGGCCACGCGTGCACCGGCCACGGGTTGTCGCCGATCACGTCCATGTGGAAGTGGTCGAGTCGCCAGCCCATGCCGAACGGCCCCCATTCTTCGGTGTGCGCGTTCTGCAACCCGAAGCTCGCGAGGGTCTCCACCGCCCACTGTTGCGCGCGGCGCAGGTTCGGCGAGCCGGTCAGCCGCGGGCCGTGCACGTCGCAGATCCAGCTGAGCAGCTCCATGACCTGGCTCTGCTCGAGACCCTGCTCGCGCAGCAGCGCGATCGCGTCCTCGTCGATCGGCTCGCCGGTTTGGGCGGTCAGCGGTGCCGCGGCGATGGTCGCGGCGAGAACGGGGGCGAGAATGTGGTGGGGGAGCGTTCCGTGCACTGGGTCCTCGAGCGGTGGCGAGAGAGAGCGCCGAGGATACCCGGGTTCAGCCTCAGCCGCGGCTGAAGTCGTAGACGTAGGACAGCTTGTCCTTGCGCACGATGATGTACGGCAGCGACTCCAAGACCTTGAGCTGATCGTTGGCCTCGATGTTGAGGCCGCGGATCTTGGGGTCCTGCATCACGAAGTACCAGTGCCGCGACTTGTGCATCTGGTAAGCGCCGCGGTCGATCAGGCCGGCGAGCTCGAGCTGCACGTTGCCGCTGTGGAACGCGCGGATCCGCACGCTCTTCTGGTTGGTTGCCAGCTGCCGCATGCCGTCGTCGCTGGCCGTGTCGACGAGCTCGTGGGCGAAGATGATTTCGCTGCGGTTGACCATCACGCTGGGCGTGCGGATCACTTCGCCGCCGCGCAGCGACACCATCGTCGCCTCTTCGATCGCCAAGAACGTGTGGTCGGCGTCTTCCAGCATCTTGCGCAGGCGCTGGTACTTGTTGGCGATGCGCCCCTTGATCAAGAAAGCACCGGTGAGGAAGAGGTCCTCGACGATCGCCGGGATCGTCGCCGGGCTGCCGGGGTTGGGCTGGCTGTTCATCTGGTGAGGCCGAGTGCGTCGATTGCGTCCGCGGCGGCACCGACCAGGTAGAACGAGCCGGTGACCACCCTCAGGTCGTGGCTCGCGGTCAGGCTTCGCAGTCCGGCCGCGGCGTCGTCGACGACGTCGCCGCGGACACCGGCCTGCTGCAGCCACGCCGCGATCGCCTTCGGATCCTCGGAGCGCGTACCGGTCAGCGCCGTTACGAGGACGTTATCGACCACTGGCAAGAGCCACTTCAGCGCTTGCTGCCAGCGCTTGCCGGCGGCACAGGCGAACAGCAAGCCGGCCCGGCGATCGGGAAACCGGGCCGCGAGCTCGTCGGCGAGCGCCCGCATCGAGTCCTCGGTGTGCGCACCGTCGAGAATCACCACACCGCCATCGCGACACGCGACCTGCTCGAACCGACCGGGCAGCGCCGGCCGCGGCGCCGGGTCCAACGGCAGCTCGAGTCCGGGGAACAGGTGCCGCAGGGTGGCCACGGCGAGGGCGAAGGCCGGCAGCTCGAAGCCGGCGGCGGCGGCGGGGAGGGTGAACGGCGATCGCTGCTCGCCGGTCCAAACCGTGCCGCGCCACCCGTGGCGCGTGCGTTGGGTGCCGTCGAGGCCGAAATCGCTGCCGGCGACGCGCAGGTCGTTGCCGACGGTCCGCGCGCGCCGCCGCAGCACGTCGAGCGCGACACCGGTCGCGCTCGTGAAGCCGGTGCTCTCCGGTCGCAGCACGTGGGACTTCTCGCCGGCGATCGCCTCGATGGTGTCCCCCAACAGGTCGGTGTGCTCGAGCTCGACCGCGGTGACGATCGAGGCGGCGACGTCGACGGCAGTGGTCGAGTCCAGTCGACCGCCGAGGCCGACCTCGAGCAGGCCGATGTCGACGCCGGCGCGGGCAAAGCAGGTCAGCGCCGCGCGGGTCATCACGTCGAAGAAGGTCGCCGGCTCACCCTGTTCGCGCACGGCGGCGACGATCGGCAGCAGGGCGTCGCGCAGGCGAGCCTCGTCGACCGGAGCTCCATCCAGCCGGACGCGCTCGAGCAGGCTGCGCACGTGCGGCGACGCGTAGGCGCCGGTGCGCAGGCCGGCGCCGCGCGCCAACGCCTCGATGTAGCCCGCGGTGGTGCCCTTGCCCTTCGAGCCGCCGATCTGCACCAGGGGCGCCGCTGGCAGCGGCTCGGCCAGCGCCAGCAGCCGCCGCATGCCGTCGAGCGACCAGCGCGGGCGATCGGGCCGCTGCCGCTCGTAGTTCGTCAGCGGCGCCAGCAGCGCGGTCAATCTCCGGGTCGGGCCGTCCATCGGCGGGAGCTCTGCTAAAACTGTGGGCGCGGATCTGCGGCGGCGTTCGTAAGCAGGCGCGGATCGGTCCACCACCCCATTTCCATCATGTCGAGAATCCCCTCCGCGTTGGTGTTGTCTCTGCTGGTTTCTGCCGCCGCCGCTCAGCGTGGCGGGCGCAGGGGGCCCCCGCCGCCGCCCCTCGAGCACGGCACGTTCGAGGTCGCGACCTTCGCCAGCGAGGCGTTGGAGCGTCCGCTCCCCTACGGGGTCTACCTGCCCGCCGAGTACGCCGCCGAGGAGAACGCGGAGCGCGAGTACCCGCTCGTGGTCTGGCTGCACGGCATGTTCGAGAACCACGAGAGCTTCCACGGGCGCGGCGGCGCCGCGGTGCTCGACGCGATGGTCGGTGCCGGCGAGTTTCCGCCCGCTGTGTTCGTCACTGCCGAGGGCGACCGCAACTCGTTCTACATGAACGGCGTCGCCTCGGGCGCCTGGGAGGACGCGATCACCGTCGACCTCCTCGACCACCTCGAGAAGACCTACCGCGTGGCGAAGGCGCGCGATCGGCGCGCCATCATGGGGGTCAGCATGGGCGGCTACGGCGCCCTCAAGATCGCCCTGCGGCACCCCAACCTGTTCGGCGTCGTCGCCGCCCACTCGGCGGCGCTGATGCCGCGCGACCCCGGCGACCTCGAAGACCGGTTCCCGTGGCTGAAGCGGTGGGGCGGTGCCAAGGGGGCGCTGGGCAAGGTGTTCGGCGACCCGATCGATCGCGAGCGCTGGGACCAAGAGAACCTGCTGCTGATCGCCGAGCAGCTCGACGGCAAGGAGCTGGGCGGCATGAAGGTCTACCTCGACTGTGGCACCGACGACCGCTACGGCTTCCACGCGCCGAACGTCGAGCTGCACGAGCTGCTCGACGACGCCGGGGTGGCGCACACCTGGCGCAGCGTCGACGGCGGCGATCACGGCTGGCGCTCCGGCTACAATCGAGACGCGCTCCCACACTCGCTGGCGTTCGTCTCGGCCGCACTCGGTGCGGGTCGCGGAACCGCCGGTCTCAAGGGGCTGCTCGGCGCGCCGGGCGGTGGCGAGGACCGGCGGGACGGTTGACGAATCGGCGAATCTGGCCGAGAAAAGTCCAGCGATTCGACAGTACCCCTCCCTTCGGCTCCCGATAGGAGGGGTGTCGTCAAAAGGGTTTGCGATGTTCGCGCTGGAGCATCACGTCAGGGTTTTCGTGTTTCAGGTCCTCGAAGAGCAGATCGAGTACCTGCTGCTACGCCAGAAGCCGGTGGTCGAGTGGCCCCTGGGTCCGGTGGTCGGCAGCATCGCGCCCGACGAGCACATGCGCGACGCGGTGCTGCGCGAGGTGGCGGAAGAGACCGGCATCCGCCGGCCGACGCACGTCATCGACCTGTCTCGGCCCACCAAGGAGCTGTTCGGCGACGTCGGCATGGTCGAGTGGAACTTCGCCTATCAGGCCGGCAGCCCCGGGCGCCCGCCGGCGCGGGTGACGCCCGGCCCCAAGGTGGGCGACTTCGCGTGGATGCCCTTCGACGAGGCGTTCCAGCGCATCGGCGAGCCGCGCGACCGCGACACCCTGGTCAAGCTGCAGCTGCACCTGCACCAGGGCTGACCGCCGGAACTGTCGGGAAGTTTCCCTGACGCATTCCGCGGGCCGCTCGTATTGGCGGCTTGAACTCGCTCGTCCGTCACCGAAACTCCCTTCCCCCCAACTTTCGCCGCAGAACTCGGATGTCCCAGAACGACGGCCCCAAAGTCACCGATGATTCCGACGTCAACGCCGACGGGCGCCTGCCCAGCTCGGCGATGCGCAGCTACGCCCTGCTGACGCCGGACATCAAGCAGCTCTACATGGGCTTCTACAAGGCGACTTACGGCAAAACGCAACTCGATATCAAGACCAAGGAGTTCATCGCGATCGCCGCATCCCTGGCGTTCGGGTGCAAGGGGTGCCTCGAAGGCCACCTCAAGAAGGCGAAGAAGCACGGAGCCACCGCGGAGGAGATCTCCGAGGTCATCGCCATCACCCTGGGCGTCTCCGCGGCCTCGATCGTCGATCGGTCGGACATCGCCAACTTCCATCTCGGCGGCCTGTTCGACAAGCCCGAGTGAGTCGGGGCGGCCCGGTCCCGCCGCGCGGTCCGGAGCCAAAGCGCGTCGATTGCTTCAGCGGGTTGGCGAACCGGAGCCGCCAGATCGCCGTTGGCACGATCCACGAGCGGCGGGCAGCGTTGTGGGCCTGCTAGACTCTTGGCGACGATGACGGCGAACGACGACAGCAGACGAGCTGCCCAGGCGGTGGCCACCGGCGAGTGGCTGCGCATCGCGGTGATGGGCTTCGTGCTCGCGATCGTCGTGTTCGTCGTGTTCTTCTACCGCCCCTCGGTGTCGACCGTCGGCCAGACTTCGGCGGTGGAGCAGGTCTGGGACGCGACCCCGGTGCCCGAGCTCGACCCAGCGCTCGTCGCCGAAATCGGCGACGACAGTCGGGCGCGGCGCCTGCAGCTCGAAGACGCCCCGCTCGAGCATCTGCTGTCCAAGGCGCTGGAAGTGACCCCGTCGGTCGCGCGCAAGCTCGGCATGCCCGAGCACGCGGTGCCGATCGCGGAGCTGCGCGCGTCGCCGGGCCAGTACCGAGCCCAGTACCTCTGGTACAAGGGAGAGCTGGAGTACCTGTCCAACGCCAAGCCTCACCCCAAGCGGGGCTTCCAGCGCTACGACGGCCGCCTGCGGCTGGCGAATGACGAGCGCGTCTTGTTCTCGGTGGCGACGCTGCCGCAGCCCGAGCCGGTGGTCGGCGACTGGGTCCGCATGGAGGGCTTCTTCATGAAGCTGCGCGACACCCATCTGCCCGTCGAGTTGGATCGGGCACCGGTATTGGTCGGTCCCGAGCTGTACCGCGCCTACGCGGATTGGGACGCGGTGGAGGCGTTGGATGTCGAGGTGCTCGCGCGCGTCGACGACGATCTCGAGCACGGCTTCGACGTCAGCCGCAGGCTCGACGAATCCCAGGACGAGCCGCTCTGGCACTTGGCGAGCTACGCGATCCACCGCGCCGGCGAGCGTTCCTCCGAGTGGTGGCAGCGCATCGCTCCGTTCAACACCAAGGACCAGTTCGACGCGATCCGTTCCGGCGAGGTCCCGGCCGGCACGCCGATGCGGATTCTCGGCACTTTCATCCAGGCGCGCGTCCAGCCGGCGGAGGTCAACCCGCTCGGCATCGAGTCCTGGACCGAGGCGTGGGTGCAGATCAGGGATCTCGGCGGCAAGACCGTGCCGGTCTGGTTGCCGCGCCGGCTCGATGCGTCGTGGCGCCGCAACCACTCGGCGGTGGTGCACGGCTACTTCTTCAAGCGCTACTCCTACGAAGCGTTGAGCGGCGACGTCCGCTGGACGCCGCTGTTCGTCGCCGCCGATCTCGAGCGGTTCGAGCTGCGCGGTGACGCGCTGAGCAACCCGATCACGAAGTCGTTCGCCGCGCTGGTCGGCGCGGTGGTGCTGATCTTCTTCTTCATGGCGCGCCGGGATCGGCAGCAGCGCGCGCTGCACGAGGCCGAGCTGGCCGGCCGCCGGCGCAAGCGTCGCGAGCGCGCGGTCGGCGCCGCCGCGGTGCGGTGATGCGGCTGCGCTGCGCGCTCGGCGCGCGCCCGCCGACCGAGGTGGAGGTCACCGTCGGCTGTGCGCGGTTGGATGCGGTCGGCGCGGACCAACCGCGGGTCGTGATCGCGGATGCAGCAGTGGCGCGGCATTGGCCCGCGCTGTTGGATGGCGTGCGCGCGCCGCTGTTGGTGGAGGGGGGCGAGGGTTGCAAGACTCTTGCCGTCCTCGAACGCGTGCTACGTGAGATGGCGCGCCGCGCGCTGCGGCGCGACGGCTGCGTGGTGGCGTTCGGCGGTGGTAGCATCGGCGATCTGGCGGGGCTGGCCGCCGCGCTCTACGTCCGGGGCGTCGACCTGGTGCAGGTGCCGACGTCCCTGCTGGCGATGCTCGACAGCAGCGTGGGCGGCAAGACCGCCATCAACCTGCCGGAGGGCAAGAATCTCGCCGGGGCGTTTTGGCCGGCGCGCGCGGTGCGCATCGACCCGCGTCTGCTGGCCACGCTGCCCGAGGACGAGCTCCGCTCCGGTCTGGGGGAGGCGCTCAAGATCGCGATCGGCCTCGACGCCGATCTGTTCGCGCTGCTGGAATCGCGGCGCGACCAGGTGCTGGCGTGCGATCCCGAGACCATGGTCGCGGTGATCGCCGCGGCAGTGCGCGCCAAGATCGCGATCGTCGAGCGCGACCCCGACGAGCGCGGCGCGCGGCGCCTGCTCAACCTCGGTCACACGCTCGGCCACGCCCTCGAAGCGCATTCTGGCTACAGCGTGCCACACGGCGTTGCCGTCGCCCGCGGCCTGCACTTCGCGGTGGCGCTCGCCGAGCGCAGGCAGGCGCTGCCGGCGGCGGACGCGGCGCGGTGCCGGGCCCTGCTCGAAGCCTACGGCTTCGCGGCCACGCCGCTGCCGCCCTTCGCCGAGCTCACCGAGTTCTTGGCGCGGGACAAGAAGGCCGAGCACGACGGGGTGCGCTTCATCCTGCCCACCGCCATCGGCGCTTCGCGCTGCGAGCTGCTGCCGCTGACCGCGCTGGCCCCGGCCTGAGTCGGGCGCGGGCGCCTTTGGCCGGGTCGGGCGGACTCAATGTCGGCGCGCCGGCGCGCCGATGCTCTCGATGCGGGTTTGCCTTTGGCCGCTGACGGAGACAAGCGATGGCGCGGATCGATGCCTTTTTTCGACTGATGAACGCCCAGGGGGCTTCCGACCTCCACTTGGCCTCCGGCTCACCGCCGTGCCTGCGGATCAGCGGCGACCTCGAGCCCGTGAAGTACAAGGAGCTCGACCCCGACGAGCTGATGGACATGCTGGGCGAGATCGCGCCCGAGCACAAGCTCAAGCAGTTCGAGGAGACCGGCGACGTCGACTTCGCCTACGAGCTCAGTGGCATCGGTCGGTTTCGCGCCAACTTCCTCCGCCATGGCGACGGCGTGGCCGCGGTGTTCCGCCAGATCCCGAGCCGCATCATGACCATCGATCAGCTCGGCCTGCCGTCGGTGTGCCGGCGGTTCGCGATGATGGCCAAGGGGCTGGTGCTGGTCACCGGGCCGACCGGCAGCGGCAAGTCGACCACGCTGGCGGCGATCGTCGACTACGCCAACAAACACCGCCGCGACAACATCATCACGATCGAGGACCCGATCGAGTTCAAGCACCGCCGCGTGCACTGCAACGTATTGCACCGCGAAGTCGGCGTGCACACGGAGAGCTTCCACGCCGCGCTGCGCGGCGCGTTGCGCGAGGACCCCGACATCATTCTGGTCGGTGAGATGCGCGACCTGGAGACCATCTCGCTGGCGTTGGAAGCCGCCTCCACTGGCCACTTGGTGTTCGGCACGCTGCACACGCAAAACGCGATGAAGACCGTCGATCGCATCATCGACGTGTTCCCGACGGCGGCGCAGGAGCAGGTGCGGTCGACTCTGGCGGACACCCTCAAGGGAGTGATCTCGCAGTCCTTGTTCAAGCGCACCGACTGCCGCGGCCGCGTCAGCGCGCTCGAGATCATGATCGGTACGTCGGCGGTCGCCAACCTGATCCGCGAGGCGAAGACGCACCAGCTGATCAACGTGCTGCAGACCGGCCGGCGGCTCGGCATGCAGACGCTGGACGACGCCATCGACGACTTGATCCAGCGCGGCATCGTCGACCCGGAGGACGCCTTCGAGCGGTGCGTGCAGAAGGAGCGCTTCGTGCAGTACCTCAAGGTGGTGCCCGAGGAGTACCGCGAGATGCTCGAGAAGGTGCAGGCGCAGCAGAACCAACAACAGGGGCAGCCGCGGCCGACGACGGCGACCGGCGGAGGCCGCCGGCTCTGACCGGCAGACGTCATGGACGCCGAGAAGCTGGAGACCCTGTTGGTCGGCCTGCTCGTCGATCACCCGGATGCATCGGAGATCAACTTCACGCCGGACCGCTTGCCGCACCTCGAAGTGGACGGTGAGCTGATCGAGATGCCGCTCGGCGCGCGCACCGAGCCGCTGACCGCGACGCACACGCAGCAGATCGCGACCGCGCTGTTGGGCGCCAACTCCGCGCTGCACGAGACGCTGGAGACCACCGGCTCGGCCGACTGCGCGTTGGGCTTGAGCAACGGCCGGCGCTTTCGCGTCAACGTGTTCCGCGCGCGCGGCAATCTGTCGGTCGTGCTGCGGGCGCTGGCCAGCGAGATCCCGACGCTGGAGAAGCTCGGCGTGCCGCCGATCCTCGAGAGCATCCCCAACCTGCGCAACGGCCTGGTGTTGGTCACCGGCAGCACGGGCTCGGGCAAGTCGACGACGCTGGCGGCGATCATCGATCGCATCAACAGCACGCGGGCCGTGCACGTGGTGACCCTGGAGGACCCGATCGAGTTCAGCCACGGGATCAAGAAGGCGGTCATCAACCAACGCGAGCTGCAGACCGACTTCGCCACGTTCGGCGACGGTCTGCGCGCCGCCCTGCGCCAGGCGCCGAAAGTGATCCTGGTCGGCGAGATGCGCGACCGGCAGACGGTGGAGATCGCGCTGAAGGCCGCCGAGACCGGGCACCTCGTGCTGAGCACGTTGCATACGATCGACGCGGGCCAGGCCATCAACCGCCTCGCCGGCATGTTCGAAGTCGAGGAGCGGGTCATGATCCGCACGCGCTTGGCCGAGACCCTGCGCTTCGTCGTCGCCCAGCGGCTGTTGCCGCGGGCCGAAGGAGGTCGCGTCGCCGCGCTCGAGATCATGGGCTCGAGTCTGCGTGTGCGCGAGCTGATCGTGAACGGCGAGCACGGCGACAAGACCTTCAACGCCGCAATCGCCGACGCGCGGCCGCGCGGTTGGCAGACCTTCGACCAACACGTGATCGAACACTTGCAGCAGGGCCGGATCACCGAAGAGACGGCGCGCACCTACTGCTCCGATGCGGCGACGATCGGTCGCGAGATCGACCGGCTCAAGTCCGAGAAGGGCGAGAGCACGTCCGACATCGATGACCTGGAGATGCTGCGACCGCAGCGGAGGTTCAAGTAATGGCCCTCTTTGGCAAGTCGGACCCCCGAGAAGGCGCTCTGCGCAAGCTCAAGCAGTCCCTGTACCGCGGCCGGGACGAGTTGTTGCAGCTGATCAGCCAGCTCGAGGGCCACGGCGTGTCGCCCAAGGACCTGTCGTGGATGCTGATGCACCGCGAAACCGAGGTGCGCGAGCTGGCGATGCGCTCGGTGGCGTCGGGTGCGGTGGGCGGCGATGTGTTCAAGGCGCTCTTGGGCGAGCTGTCGCGCCAGCCGGGGAGCTCGCGCCGACAGATCGTCAAGATGCTGATCGACACCGAGCCGGCCGAGGCGCTCAAGCGCATCGGTCCCTTGGCGGTGTCGCGCCGGCAGGGAGATCGCGAGATCGCCCTCGAGCTCTTGGAGCAGCACCCCGACTGGCTGAGCCAGATGCAGGTCATCAAGGGGCTGCTGGCCGATCCCATCGAGGAGCTGCGCGTGCAGGCTGCCGGGGTCTTGGCGCGCGAGCCCGCGCACCCGGGCGTCTTCTTGCAGCTCATCGACCTGATGCGTTCGGAAGACAAGGGTGTGCGCCGTTGCGCACTGCGTGCCCTGGCGGAGACCGGCAACGCCGACATCGTCGAGCCGTTCCTCGACCGCTTGCCGCAGGAGACCGGCGCCGAGCAAGCGATCATCGTGCGCGCACTCGGCAAGTTCGCGCAGGACCCGCGCTCGAAGATCGAGGAGAAGGTCCTGCCGGCGCTCGCGGACGAGCGCGACGCCGTGCGCAACGCCGCCGTACAGCTGCTCGGCCAGATGCCCGACCGCGCGCGGGCGATCCGCTCGTTCTTGCTGGAAGCGCCACACCTCGCCTACTGGCTGCGCGAACGCTGTGTCAAGTCGCTGCTGCGCATCAAGGATCAGCTGGTCGAGCCGCTCCTTACGTTGATGACCGACGAGTCGATGGACGTGCGCGTCGGCGCGCTCACGCTCGCTGCCGACATCGGCGACGAGCGGTTCGTCCAACCGCTGAGCCGCGTTGTCGCCAGCAGCGAGGACTGGTGGATCCGGGCGCTGGCCGCCGACGTGCTCGCCGCCCACCCGACGCCGGAGGTCGTCCAGTGCTTGGTCGGCCAGCTGGAGGATCCGGACATGCGCTACAGCATTGTCTCCGCCCTCGGCAAGACCGGCTGCACCGAGGCTCTGCCGCACATCATCCAGGCGCTGCAGGCGCCGGTGCGCGGGATTCGCTCCTGCGCGGTCGATGCCCTGGCGAAATACCCCGAGGGTCCGGTGATCGAGTGGGTGGCCCACCTCGCGCTCAACGACCCCGAGGGTTCGGTGCGCGACAAGGCCGAGGCGCTGCTGCGGTCGTTCGGCACCGTCGCGCAGGCCGCGTTACGGCAGGTGGAAGAGGCGGCGCACGCGCGCGTTCAGGCACACGATGCGTCAGTGGTCACCGACTGTGGCGGCCTGCAGATGGAGAACGATCTCCTCAACGAGTCCGCGGGCCCGATGCGCATCGGCATGGCCGATGTCGCCGCGGCGCCGCGCCGCGAGTCCGACTGACGGGCAACGCAGATTCCAGAACTGCAGCCCTTCCGTGGGCCTGGCTAGCTGAGAGACGCTGACCGAGACGTAACCGGAGCCCTCTTCCGAGTCACTGGAAGTGACGCAGGGCCAGCTGCGCAACGGTGCCCTTTGGTCCCCCCCGCGTTGTGTCCCGGAGGTCGCCGATGTTCGTTCCCCCGCGTTGCCCCAACTCAGCTTGCCCACACAACCGCAGCCCGCGGCCCGGCTTCTTCGTACGCCGTGGCTACTACTACCCCAAGTGCCGCGCCCAAGGCGTGCCGCGCTTCCGCTGCCGCCATTGCCGGCAGGGCTTCTCGCGGCAGACGTTCCGCATGGATTACCGCGACCACAAGCCCGACCGCAACGCCTGGATCGTCATGTTGCTCTGCTCTGGCCTGGGCCTGCGACAGACCGCACGCCTGGCCGGGCTCACGGCGCGCAACACCGAGATGAAGTTCCGCAAGATCGGTCGTCACGTCCGCCGCCTGAACAACAACTTACGGGGCGACCTCCCGGTGGGCTCGAGCTTGCAGTTCGACGAACTCGAGAGCTACGAGGGCCGCCGTAACACGCGGCCCCTGACGCTGCCTGTCCTGATCGAGCGCGGGAGCCGCTTCATCCTCGCAGCGCGGTCGGCCCCGATCCGCCCAGGTGGCCCCAAACCGGCTGCGCGCCGGCGAGCGATAGAGGCCGACGCGCGGCGGTTTGGCCGGCGGCCGTCGCGCTCGCGCGCGGTAACGCGCAATGCGCTGTGCCGGGGCGCGCGCGCTTGCACTCGGTTGACCACCGTGTTGCTCGAAACGGACGAGAAAACGACCTACTCAGGACTCGCGAGGGGCATTTTCGGCGCGCGGCTCGAGCACCGGCGAACACCAAGCACGCTGCCGCGCGAGACCTGGAACCCGCTGTTCGCGATCAACCATACCGAGGCAATGGCGCGCGACCTCAACGGTCGTCTGCGGCGCGAGTCCTGGCTGGTCAGCAAGAAGCGCTGCTTCCTCAACCTGCAGCTGCACATCTACATCGCGTACCGCAACTTCACGCGACCGCGCTTCAACTTCGACCGAGACACGCCGGCGATGCTGGTTGGCTGGCTGCCCCAGAAGTTGCGGCTGAACCAGGTGCTATCCTGGCGCCAGGACTGGGGCACGCGCAGCGGCCATCCGCTGGATCGAAACGCAAAACCGATCGAGAACTTCCTGAAGAGCTCTGCCTGACTTTCTTGCGGCCGTGCCGGACCACGGAAGGGCTGCAGTTTGGGATTTCCGTACCGAACGGCGGCGCCGCCCCTCTGATGAGGGTGCATGCCTGTGCCCCGCCCGCCGACCCGCACCGTGGCCTCCGCCGGGGCTTCTGCGCGGACCGCGGTCGTGCCGGCCCCGGATGCGTTGGTCGCCACGCACGGGGCGTGGCTGCTGGCGTGGCTTCGGGTGCGCGGAGCGTCGCAAGATCTCGCCGAGGACATCGCCCAGGAGGTGTTGCTGCGGCTGTTGCGCAATCACCATCGTTTGCGTGAGCCCGGCGCGGTGCCGGCTTGGCTGCGCGTGACGGCGACCGACTTGCTGGCGCGTGCCCGGCGCCGGCGGTGGCCCGGGTCCCTGGTTGGCGAACCGCCCGCGCCCGGCCCCGGCCCCGACCTCGACCCGCGCGTTGCCTCGTTGCGCGTCGCCGTCGCGGCGTTGCCCGACGAGCTCGAGGAGGTCGTGCTGCTGCGCTACAGCCGTTCACTCACCTACGAGCAGATTGCCGCGGTGTTGGATGTGCCGCGCGGCACCGTGCAGAGCAGGTTGCGGCGCGCGCACGAGCGGTTGCGCCGCGCGTTGGCGGTCAGCGGAGAACGATGATGAACGACAACTCTCTCGAAGCGGTTCTCGGCGCCCTGTTGCGCGTCGATGATCGCGCGCTCGACCGCCTGGCGCGGCGAGTGTCGCGGGCGCGTCGCCGGTGGTGGTGGCGGTGGGGTGGGGCTGCGGCGCTCGCGCTGATCGCCGCCACCGTCTGGTGGGGTGGATTCGGTGCCGGTGCGACCGATCGGGATGGGGCGTGGGTGTTGGACTTGCAGCGGCGGGACGACGGGACCGCGCGTGACTACGACGAGCCGCCGCCCTTTGGAGATGCTGCCGCCCGGGCCGATTGGTTGTTGTGGGGGACGGTGGTGTCGGTCTCCACCGACGCGGTTGCGTTCGAAGTGCATGAGGTGCTGGTCGGGCCGGCGGTGGATCCCGTCGTGCGGCTCTCGCGGGCGTTCGACGAGATGGTCGTCTCTTGCCGGCATGATCTGACGTGGCAGCCGGGCGAGGATCTGGTGCTGGCCCTGTTCCGCGATCCCGACGACGGCGTCGTCAAGGTCAGCGAGGGCGGCAGTGGACAGGGGCGGCTTCCCCTGCTGGGGGTCGCGACCATGGACGACTTGCGCGTGGCGTTGCGCGACGGAGTGCTGCCCGCGTCGCGGTTGGCGGCGCACGTGCGGGCGCATGGTCCCGGTGCAATCGTCGCACTGCGGACTGCGTTGGGTGGCCTCCTGCAGAGGGGCGTTGACGCGCAAGCGCCTGCGGTGCAGCAGGCGTTGGTGGACGCGTTGCAAGGTGGTCAGTCCGCGCCGGCGACCGAGGGGGCGCGGCGGGCGCGTCGCGCGGCATTGCGGGAACTCACGGAGGAGCGATTGGCCGCGTTGCCGGCCGAGCTGCGCGCGGCGATGCTCGAAGACGATCTGCAGCTGGCAATCGCGGCCACCTCGCCGCACACGCTGGTCGCGCTGCTACGGCCGTACGCACTGGCCGGCGAGGTCGGGGCGTTCGAGCCGCTGCGGGCGTGTGCGCGCGAGGTCGACGCTGCTTCCCGCGCCAAGCCCGACGCCTATGGCTATCGCATGCTGCTCGTCGAGCTGCTTGACCTGCTGTGGCGCTTCGATGTCGAGATGGCGCAGAGGTTGTCATGGGACCTCTACGCGCGCAGCCCGGCGCGCGGTCAGGCCGACGCCGGCGAGGTGCTCGCGGTGCCGCTGCGGCACGGCGATCCCCGCGCCCTGGCGGAGCTGCTGGAACGCAGCGAGGCGGCCGTCGATGCCGGCGAGGTCGTCTGGCTCGATCTGCTGGTCACCCGCACCGAGCCCGAGGCCGTGGCCGTGCTGCGCCGCGCGTTCGCCGACCCGCGCGCGAACCTGATCTTCAACCGCTACGACCACTCGCCGACGCGGGCCCTGCAAGCGCTCGGCGCCGCCGCGGCACGCCGCCTCCTCGCCCCGGTGCGCGATCTGTTGGTCGAGCGGCTGCGCGACGCCGAGCTCGACACGGTGAGCTACCGGGATTGGTTCGAGCTGTACCGGTTGGGGTTCGACGATATCACCCCGTTTGCCGCGGCCCTGGCGGCGCAGCTGCGCCGCGTCGAGCGGCCCGCTCTGCACGAGTTGTCCCTGGTGCGGGGGGTGGAAGACGCGCTCCAGCATCGGGCGCTCGAGTTCGCTCACCCGACCGCGCCCGAGCTGCAGCGCGCGGCGGCCCGGCTGGCGTCGATGTTGGAATGATGGCCTCAGCGGCCCCGCATCTTGCCGACGATCTCCTTGACCAGTTTGCCCGCGACCATCGCCGTCATGTCGTGGTGGTCGCGGCGCGGGTTGAGCTCGACGACGTCGGCGCCCATGGGGGCCACCGGTAGCCACTGGATGATGTCGAGCAGGGCCCGCGTGCTGAAGCCGCCGGGCTCGTGGTGGGACACGCCGGGAGCGTACGCCGGATCCAGAGCGTCGAGGTCGATCGACAGGTACAGAGGTGGCTGGAGTCGCAGCTGGGACAGCGTGCGTGGCGTCCAGTGGCGCATCTCGAACATCTCCACGCCGAATCGTTCCGCCTGCGCGCGTTGGTGTGGGTTGACCGTGCGGATGCCGAGCTGGACCAGGCGATCGCAACAATCGGCCTCCATGATGCGGGCGAACGGACACGCGTGCGACTCGCGGTCGCCGTCGAGTTCGTCGTACAGGTCGGGGTGGGCGTCGATGTGCAGGATCGTCAGTCCTCTCCTCGACGATGCGATGCCGCGCACGACTGGCCAAGTGATCGCGTGATCACCCCCCAAGATCAGCGGCTTGGCGCTGCGCTCCAGCACCGCTTCGATCGCGCCCGTGATCCTCGCGTCCGCCGCGGTCGAGACGTCGACGTCGCCGCAGTCGACCAGCCGTCGATCCACGGCGAGATCGACCCCCGCCTCCGTGCACAGGTTGGCAGCCCCGCAGTGCAAGACCTGCCGGATGCGCGCCGGCGCCTCGGCCGGCCCGCGCATGAACGACGAATGCTCATCCCAGGGGATCCCCAGCAGCGCCAAATCACCGGCGCGCAAGGAGTCAATCGAGCGTGGTTCGATCATCGCACAGTACTCAGGATCGCGGCTGCCTACACCACCGGTGGAAGGTTCCCGCATATAATGAAACGACGCATCTCAGGCTGTCGCCTCTCGATTTGATGGGGATGGATGTCGTCTCACCTCTGCAGGGTTCTTGGTTTTGTGCTGTTGCTGTCCGTCGTTTCTGCGCAGCAACCATCGGTTTTGCTCGATGTGAACGCAACGCCGCTTCCCAACCCCGGCTCCGCCGCTCGTGATTTTGCCAGCAGGCGGCCGCTGACTCTGTTCAGTGCCGCCTCGCCGGCGGGACGCGAGCTGATGGGGACGTTCGGCACGGCGGGTTCGTCCTTTTTGGTGAAGGACATCCGGAGCGGGTTGGTGCAAACTTCTTCCGACCCGCAGTCGGTCACGGCGACCGACGCCGACTGGTTCTTTACGGCTGATGATGGCGTCTACGGCCGTGAGCTCTGGGCCAGCGACGGGACTGCCGGGGAGACTCGGATGGTCGTCGACCTCGGGCCTGGTGACAGCCTTGCGGGGGCGGAGCTCGTCGCGTTCGGTCGCCGCGTGTTTTTCGTCGCGCCCGATCCGGCGTTGCCGGCGGCGGGGAGTCGGTTGTGGATCTCGGACGGCACCGCTGTCGGTACTGGCGTGGTCGCTGCTCTGCCGGCTGAAGTTGCGCGTCCCGTGATTGTCGGAGGCTTTGCTGTGTGCACGATCGGCCAGGGCAGCAGCCAAGAGCTGTGGCGCACCGACGGCTCCGCAGTCGGCACGCAGCGGATCGCCGGACTCCCGCGCAGGTCCTCCATCAGCAGGCTGGGGCCGGCCCTTGGCGGATTCGTGTACTTCGCCCACGAATCCGCGAATCTGGAGCCGGAGCTGTGGCGCACGGATGGGACCATCGCGGGGACACAGCGAGTCATGGGGTTCGGTCCCGCGGTGGGCGCCCTTCAGGTTGTGGCCTCCGGAAACCGGCTGTTCTGCTTGGCCGGCACGCTTCTGTACGTCTCCGACGGCACGGCGACGGGAACGGTGCTGGTCGGGTCCTACATCCGAGTGCACGTGCTCATCCCGTTCGGCAACGACCTCGTAATCGGCTCCGCATCGGGCACCCATTTCACCGATGGCACGGCGGGAGGAAGCATCACCTTGTCGACTACGACCGCGTCGGCTGGCCTCGAGGTCGCGGGTCGCGTCGTGTTCGCAGCCGAAACACCGACCATCGGTTCCGAGCTGTGGGTCACCGACGGTACGCCCACGGGCACGGGGCTGCTGGCCGACATTTGGCCAGGATCGGAGTCGTCACTGCCGTCATCGGCGGAGTTCGCCCTCGATGGCAGCGGTCAACGTGCCCTGTTTGCCGCGGACAACGGCGTCGACGGTGAAGAGCTGTGGGCAACCGACGGGACCGCCAGCGGTACTCACTTGGTCGACGACCTGTTGCCCAGGCCGCCTGGTTCGCTCGGCTCCAACCCACGTGACTTCACCGACCTGTACAGCGTCACTCTTTTTCGGGCGACGACCGCTGCCCATGGCGAAGAGCTTTGGCGCACCGACGGGACCGCGGCGGGCACCGCGATCGTCGCGGATATCGTGCCAGGGCCACGGGGATCGTCGCCGCTTGGCGCTTCGACTATGCAACGCGCGGGCGGCCTGGTTCTGTTCGCCGCAGGCGATCCCACGACCGGAACGGAGCCCTGGGTCACCGACGGATCGCCCGCGGGTACTCGGCTCTTGCTCGACATCGAGCGGGGTTCTGGCAGCTCCTGGCCGAGCTCCGTCGCCGCGCTCGGCAACACCTTCGTGTTCGCCGCGACCGCGAGTGCGACAGGTACCGAACTGTGGTTCAGCGATGGGGCAGTCACGACCCTGGCCGACTTGTGGGTCGGGTCTCTGTCCTCCAACCCCGCGCACATCACGGCGGCCAGCGACTACGCCGTTTTCTCCGCTCGAACGCCGGGATCGGGGAGCGAGCTGTGGCGCACCGACGGCACGCCGGCTGGCACGCGGCTACTGGCCGACCTGCGCGCTGGCTCGAGCGGCTCCGGGCCGCATTCCATGATCCCGCTCGGTCATCGGGTGTTCTTCGCAACCTCCGCGCCGGCGGCGCTCTGGGTAACGGACGGGAGTACGCAGGGAACGCAGCTTTTGTCCGCGGGTGCACCGACGATGCTCGGAGCTCTCGATGATGCAGTGTTGTTCAGCCGCTGGGACAGCGCAACGGGCACCGAGCTGTGGCGATCCGACGGCACGCTGCAGGGAACTCGTCTCCTGCTCGACATAGAGCCCGGCCCGCTCTCCTCGTTCCCCGGTGTCGCTTGGGGCTTCCCGCCCTTTGCCGGAATGTCGGTTCGCGCGGGTAGTCGCGCCTATTTCTATGCCAACCAGGGCGCTGGCGGTCGCGAACTCTGGTCCACGGACGGTACGGCGCGCGGGACCAGGCCGGTCGCCGACTTGGTCCCCTCGTTGGCACTCCGTCACTACGACGTCGCCGCGGTAGGTTCGCGCCACGTCGTGTTTCGCACCCAATCTCCCGTCGGCCCGCAGGAGATCTGGTGGTCCGACGGCAGTGCGCAAGGAACTCGATTGCTGGGTTCGTTCTCCCGCGCAGGAGTCGACCTGGGCTTTGCCGGCGGCCAAGTCGTGTTCGCGGCCTCCGGGCCCAACGCACTCGGGAGTGAGCCCTGGGTTCTGGACCCCGGCGCGCTCGCGCGGAACTTGGGAGGCGGCTGCGGCGCGTGGCTTCGGGTGGACGACCCGGTTCTTGGCCAGACCGCCCAAGTACGTGGTGGCGCAGTTCCCGGCAGCGCTGGCGTGGTCTTGCTGTCGGCGCAAGTCCGACCAGTTTCGCTCCAACCGGCACCATGCACCCTGTTCCTGGGCGCGGCCTCCATGGCTGCCTTCGCCGCAGTGCAGGTGCCCCGTGGCGTATGGTCGACGTCCATGCGGATCCCCGCTACTCCGGCGCTCAACGGACTCCCGGTCGCGGTGCAAGCGGTCTTTGGCCCAGGCAGCAGCGGTCGCGGCGTGGGCCTCACCAATGGGGCGTGGTTGTGGCTCGGCCTCTGACCCGCCTCTGACCCCGGGGTCAGGCTCGTCATTCTCGCTTCGCTCTCCGTCGCCGGAAAGCCAGGTCCGGACCCCAGCGGCAGGATGCGCTCCTCGATCCAAACTGGGTGGGCGTTGGAGAAGGCCACTGGCAGCGCGGTGCAGAGTGGCCGGGCACTTCCCCGGAGCGAGTGACCTGGCCCGAGGGCGGCGAATACGGAGTGAAGACAGCGTTTCTCTTCCACCATGCACCGTCGCTCATTCCTAGCTCTGGTCATTTCGTCCGCCGTGTTGGTTCCCGCCGCGCGCGCGCAAACCACCGATGTCGTCGGCACCGTGTCCGGCTGGGTCAACACCGATCTCTTGCCCACCGCGGCGCCGGTGCTGATCCCGCTTGCCGGAGTCGAAGTCCGCGTCGACGGAGGCGCGGTCAGTTACACCGATCCGAGCGGCGCTTTCCGCATACCGCACCCGAGTGCCGCCCCGGTGACGGTGCACGTGCGGCTGGCCGGCCGCCGCGTCGGGGCGATCGCGTCGGCGCAATCGGCGAGCTACGCGGCCGCGGTCGCGGCGACTCCCGGAGTGCCGGTCGCGGTCACCGTGTTTGGGCCGTCCGCCACCGGCTTCGAGTTGGCGCAGTCGACGTGCTACTGGGGTATCCACAGCGTGCACGAGTGGGTGCGCTCGGTGCTCGGCGACCTCCCCGAGTTGGATGTGCTCGACGCGGTGACGGCGATGGTCAACATCGGCGGCGTCTGCGGGGCCACTCACTTCGAGAACACGCTGCAGTTTCGCGTCGGCTCTGGCTGTGCCAACGCCGCCTACAGCACGGTGATCGCGCACGAATGGGGACACGCATTGGACCTCGCGTTCGGCGGCACCTCGCGCACTCAAGGTCTGTCGGAGGGCAGCGCCGACATCGTTGCCGCATTCTGGAGTGGTCAGCCGATCATCGGGCACGACTTCTCGGGCCCCGGGCAGCATGCCAGCACGGTGGCCAACAACGCGACCTACCCGCCGTCGGGGTCCACGCACCAGCAGGGGCAGGTCTGGAGCGGCTTCTGTTGGGACGTGCGCGAGGGCCTGCGCGCCGCGCTCGGCGCGGTGGCCGGGACGGCGCAGGCCGAGCGCATCGTGTTGGCGGCGATGGTGGCCAACGCCGACGACCAGCCGGCGGCCGTGCGGGCGGTGTTCGAAGCCGACGACGACGACGGCAACCTCGCCAACGGCACCCCGAACTACGCGGTGCTGGCGGCCGCGGCACAGAAGCGCAACTTGCCCTACCCCCTGCTCGGCGGAGCGATGCCCGGCAGCTTCGCCGGCTTCGGTGCCGGCTGTGCCGGCACTGGCACCGGAGATCCGCTGGTGCAGATCTGCCACGCTCCCAACCCGAGCGGCACGCTCGTTGGTCAGTTCGACGACCGGCAGTACGCCGTCGCGATCGATGTGCCGTTGCCGCAGTTTCTGTTGTTGACTGGCGTCGAGCTACAGACCGCCGCGGGAACGGGCGCGCCGCTGGTCATCTCGGTCGCCGTGCACCAGGACGCCGGTGGCGTCCCTGCGCCCTTTCCCGACCGGGTCGGCGCGGCGCGGGTCGGCACGACGGAGGGGCTGTACCAAGCGCGTTTCGAGCCACTCGCCGCTCCCGGTGGGCAGCGGCTGTGGGTCGTGTTCGGCGACGATCGCGTGCTGCGCCCCGAGCTCACCGCGGGGATCGCCGTGCCACATCGTTGGCGGCCGCTGGGCTCCACGACCTGGACCACGGGGTCTGCACCATGGGCGGTGCAGGCGTCGTGCTACGAGTTCAACCAGCCGGGAGTGCCGCAGCTGACGACGATCGGCCTGCCCGAGCTCGGCCGCACCTTCGACATCGAGCTGTCGTTCGCTCAGCGCCGCGCGCCCGCGGTGTTGATGCTCGGCGGCTCCAACACCGTGTTCGGCCCGACCGCCTTGCCCTTCGACCTGACCGGTGCCGGTGCGCCTGGCTGCGCGGTCTTGGTCGCTCCGGAGCTCACTCTTTCGAGCCCCGCGTCCTCGACCGGGACGGCACGCCAAGCGATCGCGGTACCCGCCGTCTCGTCGCTGGCGGGACTCTCGTTCTTCGCGCAGTGGCTCGTCACCGACCCGGGCGCCAACCCCCTCGGCGTCGCCCTGTCGAACGCCGGCACCGCAATCATCGGCTGGCCGTAGACGTACGGTGTGGCTCGATTGGGTCTTCAGGGATTCGTGTGGGTTGCGACGCGCTCCCTCGACCGGAGGATCGCGAGCCATCAAGCGTCTTCGACCGATGTTCGTGTCGCGACATCAATCGGGCTTGGCCCATTCCCGAGGATGTGCTTCAGCATGCGTCGAAGCTCGCGTACTTCGGCCTTCGACAACCCGCGAAGGTAACGCTCGTTGATTCGCTTGTTCGCGTCGAGGAGCGCCTTCGCGACACGCCTTCCCGCCGGTGTCAAGCGGATCGTGAATGAGCGCCGATCTTCAGGGTTCAGATCCCGCTTAGTGAGAGATTTCTCCGTCAGACGGTCCAGGGCTCGCGTGACCACGGACCGGTCAATCTCGCCATAGCGAGCGATGTCGGATGGAGTCTCTACGCCACCGGAGTGAAGCGATGCGAGCACTACCCACTCGGTGATCGTGACGCCATGTTCCCGGAGCTCGGCATCGAACTCTCGGCGCATCATCCCGAACACTTGTGCGAAGAGACGTCCTGTGGCGTCGTGCAGCGTGTAGTCAGACGGCATTGCGGGCTGTGGCTCCTGTTGAGCGCCAAGCATCCATGCCCCTCTGTCGTGGTGTTCGAGTCACTTGGATCACCGGGGCTGCCCCTTTGGTCAGGACATCTTCGAGAGCTTCTCTTCACCGAGGATCTGGATGAGCGCCGTGCCGGCCTCTGAACTCCAGTCCTTGGCGAGCTCTGCGATCAGCGCGTTCGTGGTCGTCAGGTACACCCCACCCTGCTCCATCTGGCGGAACGCGATCTCGTCCGCCAGCTTCGTGGGCGAACCGGAAGCGTCGAGAACAGCCTTCACGCCGTAGCCCTCTTCGACCGCGCTGATCGCCGGCGGCGCCAAACAGACGTCCGTGGTTACGCCGGCCATGATGAAGTTCTTCCTGCCCGTCTTCTTGGCCGCACCAGAGAAGTCCGGGTCCTTCCAGCAGTTGACGGTTCCGCCACGCTTGATCCTGGCCGCATACTCATCGGGCAGGATCTCCTGCAGCTGCGGCATGAGCGCGCCCTGCGGAGCGTCCTCCATGCTGCTCGTGAGCACCACGGGCATGCCGATCGCCTTGGCGGCCTTGGCAAGGATGATGGCGTTCATCTCCATCTCCTCGAGCGAGACGGAGCGCACCCAGCCCATCGTGCCGACCTGGTGGTCGATGAGGAGCATCGCGGAGTTGTCCGGAGTGAAGTCTTGTTGGGTCATGGTGGTCCTTCCTGTGTTCGTTCGGGGGTTGATCAGGTTGACTTGTGGGAGCGTTTGGATTCGGCCATGGAAAGGTCGAAGACGAGCAGCTCGGCGCCGGCTTCGGCCGCGATGGCAAGAGACTCTGCTTCAAGGGAAGCGAAGGCGTCGCCCTTTTGGAGAACCTCATCCTCGACGCGGGCCTCGCCTTCGATTGTGAAGACGTAGGCGCCGTTGTCCGGTGAACGCATGGGGTAGCGCAGCTTCTCGGCTTGTTCAAACAGCGCGTAGCTCAGCCAGACGTCCTGCTGGACGATCAAGCTCTCACCCTCACCGTCGGGCGACAAGATCAGGGCCAGACGGTTCGTGTAGGTTGCGGGGTCAAGCTGGCGTTTGGAGTACGCGGGATCGAGGCCGCGTTCCCGCGGCCTGAACCAGATCTGGAGGGCGTGCATCTCCTCGTCGGGCGAGTGGTTCTCTTCGTTGTGAACAATGCCCGTGCCCGCGGTGATGATCTGGACGCCCTTCGACCGGAGCGTTCCCGTGTGCGCCGGTTCGTTGGGGTCGATGTGCCTCACTTCGCCATCGACGAGGAAGGTCACGACCTCGACATCCTGGTGCGGGTGAAAGCCAAAGCCCTTCGCTCCGGGAGAGAGGACCGCGTCGTCGATGGTGATCAGCGGTCCGAATCGTCGCCGGTCCGGAGCCAGGTGGGGCTTGAAGGACAGGAAGGCCGTCATGAAGCCGAAGTCTGCTTGCTGACGCGTCTGCGCTCGGTGGATGAAGGTGCTGTTCGCCATGGCCGGGCCCTCGTGGAGACTATTGATAGTGCAAATAATGGAGAGAGTCAAGTATCTGTGGAGATCCTCAACGACGTCACCTTCCAGTTCCGTCTGGTGCGAGACAACCCGAGTTGTCGTGCACGAGCCGTCTACTTCGAGCAGCAACTGCGTAGCCGCAAGGACAGCCTCAAGCCACTTCGTGCTCAGCGATCGACTCGCAGGAGCCTTGCTCGCTCTCCCACCTCGGAGCTCCAGGGCCGCCCAGCCTTCTGCCGACTCTTCAGGAGAGCAGGCAGCGCGCTGAAGGAAGCGTCCGGTGAGTTTCGCGGATGTGCGACCGCGACCTCTAC
This sequence comes from Planctomycetota bacterium, assembly GCA_965223545.1. Lineage (GTDB taxonomy): Bacteria > Planctomycetota > UBA1135 > UBA1135 > UBA2386 > CBDCWY01. The sequence goes on from OZ245006.1 coordinate 4,933,963, forward strand.
GCGACGATTCTCGGCCTCACGGCGCCTTGGAGAGTGACTGATGTTGAGCTCGATGCAAAGCTCGAGTTGGTGGCTGTGAGCGTTGAGGCCGAAGGTCGCTCTGCGCTGGTGTGCCCGGAGTTGGCGAATCGCGCCCTGGCTACGACACGCGGCAGCGGCGTTGGCGCCACCTCGACACCTGCCAGTACCAGGCCTCCTCGTGGCTCAGGTCCCGCGCATCAACACGACCGCTGTAGCCCGGCGCCTCGGGCTAACCTGGGACGAGGTGGATGGGATCATGCAGCGCGCGGTGGCTCGCGGCCTGGCTCGACGAGAGCCGCGTGTGTTGCGCGCGGTGGGCGCCGACGAGACCTCGTTCCAGAATCGCCACGAGTATGTGACGGTCGTCACGGACCTGGACAGCTCGAACGTGGTGTATGTCGCCGACGACCGCAAGACGAGCTCGCCCGACGGCTTCTACGCCACGTTGACACATGACTAGCTCGATGCGATCAGATCGTCGCGATGGACATGTGGAAGGGCTACATCTCGTCGACGCGCAAGCACGTGCCCGCTGCCGACGAGAAGATCTGCTTCGATCGGTTCCACGTCGCGAAGGCGCTGGGTGACGCGCTCGACATCCTGCGTCGTCTCCGTTTGAGGATAGCGCGTGCGTGGCCCATCAAAGAGGCGGCGGCCAAGCCGTGGCACTACGTGCGTCGAGGCTGGGCCGAGAAGGCGTGGAGGAAGTGGATCGGCTGGGCGATGCGCAGCCGGATCGAGCCGATCGAGCGCGCCGCCGGCACGATTCGCAACCACCTCTGGGGCATCGTGAACGCCGTCGCGCTGGCGTCATCGACGCCACCGCCGAGTCCATCAATGCGAAGATCCAACGCGTGAAGGCGGCCGCGTGCGGGTTCCGCAACCGCGAGCGTTTCGGGGCCGCGATCATGTTCCACCTCGGAGGCCTCGACCTCTATCCCGCCTCAGTTATCCACACGAAAGCCTGGAGCGCCGCTCGGTTTTCTCGCTTCGCGCGAGGGTCTCGTCCTATCCGCGGAAATCGACGGCAACCCGATCGACTTGGATTTGCTGCGTGAACGTTCGATCGAACAGAATGACAAACCTGTAGGCGTTGCCGCGATCAGCGTTCAGGCTGGCCGTTGGGCCGCCGACGTATTGCCGCCAGGGTCCGATGCTGGCCGGGTCGACAACGCCGGTCGCCGGGTCGAGCGTGGCAGCTTGCACGAAGAAATGGACACTGCCGCGGTTTGCCAGCTGACCACACGTAGGGTCGTCGCTCAGCGCGTACTTGACTCCATTCACGGTGGCGTCCACGCGATAGCGGATCCACTCCGCGACCGGAAGCGCCCGGCCAGTCCAATACCAATTGGACTGGCACGCCACCTGAACGTCGATCTCGGCCAACGTCCCGATGCTGTTTGCCGACGCCGCCGGGATCGCGGTGCCGACGACTGAAATCGGTGGGCTGGGTTGCGGCACCTCGACTCGCACCAGTCCGGCTGCGCCATCGCCGCCTTGGATCGTGGCCAGATAGACGATTTGGTCGTCGAACAAGCCGCCGGCGCCACCGCTCGTGTCGATCAAGCCAGCCAACGAGGCGGTGCCGCCCGTCTGAACCAGCACGCTACCACCCGAGCCGCCTCCGCCCGTGGCGACCGGGGGACTGCCGAGCGGTCCCCTCCCACCGTCGCTACCCTTGGCCTCGATCGCGCCACCGAGTGACATGCCGACCCTGTGGCCACAGCGCAAGGTGAAAGCGCCTCCGCCGCCTCCGCCGGCAGCCCCGGGTTTCCACACCGGAGGAGTGCCGCGTAGCGAGAAGTGCGGGTGTGAGCCGCCGCCTCCGCCGCCAGAGCCACCGATGACGAAGTGCTCACTTGAGAGCGTGCCTGCCGGAACCGGGTGTGCGTTGAAGGCAACTCCACCGGCACCATCGGGGCCTACTTCGCCCGAACCGCTGAACACGGCGCGCCCGTTGGCACCTGCGACATCAAACCCACCGCCACCGCCGCCCGCGGCGATCTGGCCGGAGAACTGTCCCGCCTGGATCGCATACGTGACCGAGCTGTCCAAGCCGTCGGTGGGAAACTGGTGGGAGCCGCGTCCCCCGGTTGTCGGGGCACGTCCCACGTACGCGTGACGGGCGGGGAGGACGACGTCGGCGCCGGGCTGGCCATCGAACGCCGCGGTGTGACCCTGTCCGCTTCCCGCCCGGGCTCCGCTCCCTCCACGCGCTCCTCCCGGTCCACTCCCTCCGCCGGCTTGACCGGCCGAGGCGCCACTCGCCACCGGTACCGGTGGCGCGTTGAGCTCGACTCGGCCGTCGATCTGTGCTTGTCCCCGCACCAGAACCCGCACCGGGTTGCTACCGACGAAGCGCACCGTGATGCCAGTCGGCACGTCGAAGCGAGCGAACTCGAAGTTGCCGTCAGTGACCGTGATGTCCTGACCGGTCAGCGTGCGGGCGCCGGGAATCGTCTGTCGATCGGTGCTCCATTCGTACACCGCGGCGCCGGGAGTGCTGCTCACCAGAGCGCCGTCCGATGGGACGAAGGCGCCCAGCAGCCCGCTTCCACCGATGGTGCCTGGCAGCGCGGCCCCGCCGATCCATGCTCCCGAAGAGGCCGCTCGGTCGAGGTTGCCCTCGTCGTCGAACTCCTCGACCAGAGTTGTCAATACGGGGTTTTTGATCACGGTCTTGACTCCGTTGGTCGTGACGACACCGGCAGGATTGGCAAGCGGTTCGAAGATCACGAGCTGATCGAACACAGCGGCACCGGCGAGGGCCGGGTTGGCAGGTACGTTTTGCGTGAGAGTGATGCGGGATCCCGTGATCGACGCGAACGGGGTTACCAGGTCGCCGCTGACCAGAAGCGTGCAGCCGGGTGCGCCGATTGGGTCGAGCGAGAACGGCAAGGGCACGGAACCCCAGGTCTGGTCCGAGCCGCCCGCAAGCCAAGCCCCGATGCGCGGAGCCGGGAGGTTGTCGCCGATGATGGTTCGAGGTTGGCCCGGGGTCGCCGTGCTCGCTGACAGCAGGGGCCGTGGTGGCGATCCACATGCGCTGCCGAAAGTGGCAGTCGTCGAGGTGCCACTTGTCCAAGTTTCGCTCGTGGTTCCAAGAGGCGGTGCTCCGGAGAATGCCACGGCATAACCCGCGCTGAACTGGGCCATCCCCTTGCCCCGATTCCCCGCGTGTAGAGGCCACCCCGCCGCCCAGTTCGTGCCGTCCCACTCCCAGTCGAAGAGGTTGGTCGCGCCGGTCAAGACGATCCGTTGGCGAACGGGCGAGTACGCCATCGCCAATCCCCCGACGGCTCCCGGTCCGCGCCGAGTCGGAACCATCTGCGTCCACGTGACGCCGTCCCACTCCCAGGTATCCGAGAGTACCGTGCCACCTGATTCGCCGCCATGCAGCACGACGCGGCGTCTGATGGGGTCGTACGCCATCGCGTGGTTGTATCGCGGCGGCGGGGATTGGGCCGGAGTCTGCGGGTTCCAGGTCTCGGCCTGCCAAGTCCAGGTGTCACCCAAGGACATCCCAAGCGCAGTGTTGCCGCCAAACAGCACGAGTTCGCCGCGGCTTTGGTCCCAAGTCACGGCCGCCCGTTCGCGCTTTGGCATGACGGACGATGAGAATCGACTTGTCGTCGGTCGCCAGGCGCCCGACTTGAATACCCAAAGGTCTCCGAGAAGGCCGCTTCCGTTGCTTCCGCCAACCATGAAGACAGAAGTTGGGCTGGCCGCCATGGCGTGACGCCTGCGCGCAGCAGGCGCGGGGTTGGTCGACGGGGTCACCAGGCTCCAGTGGTTGCCATCCCAGATCCACGTGTCGGCAAGCCAACTGGTCGTGTTCGCGCCACCGAAGAGGACGCCGAACCCGAGGCCCGGGTGGCCGGCCATGGCGTAGTCGTCTCGAATCGAAGGCGCGACGGGCGTTGCCGCTGGCACCCAACGCGGTTGTGCGCTGAGTGCCGTTGAGGCTGCGGCGAGGAACAGGGCGGCAAAGAACGGCGATCGCACGAATGGCAAGAGGGCTCTCCTCGGCTGCGGAGCCGCGGAACTCGGGGCACCAGTCGATACGGCCGGGATGGGGCGGAGTAAACGCCTGGACCGGCTTCCTTGCTCGGTCCTACCCGCGGAAGTCCACGGCAACCCGGTCGACCTGCACCTGCTGCGCAACTGCACGATCGAACAGGATGACGAACCGGTAGGCGTTGCCACCATCACTCTGCAGGCTGGCCGCCGCACCTCCGACGCGTTGCCGCCAAGGCCCCATGCTCGACGGATCGACGATCCCCGTCGCTGGGTCGATCGTCGCCGCCTGGACGAACAATCCCACCGCCCCGCTGGCGAGGCTGCCGAGTGCCGGGTCATCGCTGAACGTGACCTGCTGCCCGTTGATGGTCGCGTCCATTCGATACCGGACCCACTCCGTGACCGGCAACGCGCGGCCGGTCCAGTACCAACTGGATTGGCACGCGACCTGGCTGTCGGTCTCGGCCAACGTGCCGACGCTGAGTAACGACCCTACCGGGATCGCTACGCCGGCGACCGAAATCGGTGGGTTGGGTTGCGGCACCTCGACTCGCGCCAGTCCGGCTGCGCCATCGCCGCCCTGGATCGTGGCCAGATAGATGCTCCGCTCATCGAACAAGCCGCCGGTGCCACCACGCGTGTTGATCAAGCCGGCCATCGTGGCAAGCCCGCCCGTCTGCACCAGCACGCTACCGCCCGATCCGCCTCCGCCGGTTGCGTGCGGTGGCGCGGCAAGCTGGCCGCTGCCGCCGTCGCCGCCTTTGGCTTCGATCAAGCTGCCGGGGGCCATGTTGACTTCATGGCCGCAGCGCAAGACGAGCGTGCCTCCGCCGCCCCCACCGGCTGCGCCGGCGCGCCATACCGGGGGAGTGCCGAGCAACGAGAAGTGCGGGTGCGAGCCGCCGCCCCCGCCACCGGAGCCGCCGATGGCGAAGTGCTCACTGGAGAGCGAGCCCGGCGGAAGTGGATGCGGACTGAACGCCACTCCCTCGATTCCATCGGGTCCAAGTTCGCCGGAACCGCTGAACACTGCACGCCCCCTGGTGCCGCGTGAGCCAAAACCGCCGCCCCCGCCACCCGCGGCGGTCTGGCCGCAGAACTGCGCGGCGTGGATCGCGTAGGTGACCGAGCTGTTCAGGCCGTCCGCGGGGAACTGTTGTGAGCCGCGCCCACCGGTGGTCGCGGCGCGCGCCGCGTAGGCGTGCCCGGCTGGTAGCGCGACGTCGCCGCCGGGGCGGCCGTTGAACGCAGCGGTATGGCCCAGGCCCGACCCGGCGTCGGCGCCGCTGCCGCCGCTGGCTCCACCCGGTCCACCCACTCCGCCAACCTGGCCGAGTGGGGGGGCGACCCGGCTGATCAACGGCACCGGCGGCGCGTTGAGCTCGACGCGGCCCTCGATGTGCGCGCGCCCACGAACCGAGATGCGCGCGCGGTTGCTGCCCACGAACCGCACGGTAACTCCCGCCGCCACATCGAAGCGCGAGAAGTCGAACACCCCGTCGGTGACCGTGATGTCCCGACCGGTCAGTGTGCGGACGCCGGGAATGGTCTGTTGATCCGTGCTCCACTCGTACACCATCGCGCCCGGGATGCTGCTCACCAGCACACCGTCGCTCGGGTCGAAGGGGCCGAGTCGGCCGTTGCCGCCGATGACCCCGGGGACCGCGGCTCCACCGACCCACGATCCCGAAGAAGCCGCGCGGTCCAGGTTCGTCTCGTTGTCGAACTCTTCCACCAGACTCGTCAGGACTGGACCCTCGATCACGCTCTTGACCCCGTTGGTCGTGACGATGCCGGCCGGGTTCGCCAGTGGGTCGAAGACCACCACTTGGTCGAACACCGCGGCGCCCACTAGCGCCGGGTTGGCGGGTACCAGCTGCATGAAGGTAAGGCGGCCTCCGAGGAGGCTGTAGAACGGGGTCACCAAGTCGCCGCTCACGAGGAGCTCACAGCCTGGTGCGCCCAACGCTGTCAGCGACGCGGGCAGCGGCACCGCCCCCCACTGCTGATCCGAGCCACCCACCAACCAGACGGCGCCGCGCATGGCGGGGAAATCGTCGACAGTGACAGCCCTCGGTTGACCGAGGCGGGCGGCGCCGGCGACCAGCGTTGGTTGAGGCCCCGGTCCGCACGGGCTACCGAACAGCGTCGTCGTCGGAATACCGCTGACCCATGTGTCGCCGGTCGCGCTCGCGCTCGGCAGGCCGGCGAACAGCACGCCGTGGCTGGCGCTGATCTGGGCGATTCCCTTGCCGCGTGTCGAGGCCGTGGACGGCCAACCGGGCGCCCAGTCCGACCCGTCCCATTCCCAGTCGAAGAGACTGCGCGTGCCGGCCAGAATGACTCTCTGCCGCGCGGGCGAGTACGTCATCACGAGCCGGCCTTGTCCGAACGGAAAGCGGGTGGATCGAACCTGCGTCCATTGGACTCCGTCCCACTCCCAGGTGTCCTGCAGCGTGAGGCCGTTGGAGTCGCCACCGAACATCACCACGCGGCGCCGCACTGGGTCGTAGGCCATAGCGTGGTCTTCCCTCGCTGCAGGAAGCGGTCCCGTGGAGTGCCGGGTCCAGGTGCCGGCTTTCCAGGTCCACGTGTCGTTTCCGACCAGGCTGCCGCCGAATCGGCCGCCGAAGAGCACCAGCTCACCGCGACGCTCGTCCCAGGCCATTGCCGACAGCTCGCGTGCGGCCGGTCCCGGCGCGGGTTGCGCGGGTTGCCAAACGCCGGCGCGAAACTCCCAGAGGTCGCCGAGCTTGCCGGTGCCGTTGCTCCCACCAAACAGAAAGACGGTTTGGTCGTTGGCTGCCATTGCATGGCTCCCGCGTGGCGTGGGGCCGACACTCGCGGTTTGGCTCCACTGGCTGCCATCCCAGATCCAGGTGTCCGCCAACCAGCCGTTGGCGTCCGCTCCGCCGAACAAGACCCCGATGCCGAGCCCGGGATGGCCCGCCATCGCGTAGTTGCCGCGAATTGGAGGTGCTACGGGCGTTGGCGCGGGCGACCACACCCACAACGGTTGGCCGGCCAGCGCCGCCGAGAACACGCTCGCAAAGAAAACGGAGAGACAGGACGGTCTCATAGCAGGGAACGCCCGATGGTGGGCGCCAACACAGGACTCGGGGCAAGGGTAGTATCGGCGACCGGACTTCAAGTGAACAGCCCCCCTGCTCGATCCGCCGTCGCGCGGAGCTAGCGCGTTCGCGTCGACTGTTCGGCTTCGGCCCAGCGCCGCCACTCGGCCATCGCGGGCTTGCCCCGTGGGCTGTACGTGTGATCCTCGGCGCCGCCGTCGTCGAAGTAGTCGTAGAAATAGGCGCCGCGCAGAAACGCCAACCCCGGCGCGACGTCGACGAAGGCGGCGAAACAGTCCGCCTGCTCGGCCGTGTCCACGTCGTCGACGTTGAGCACGTAGTTCCAGGGATCGCGATTGATGCCGTCCTGGCTGGCGTAGCCGAGCTCGGTGAAGATCACCGGCTTGCCCAGCATCCCCACCGAGCGCTGCAGCCGGGCGCCGATCGCGCGCCAGGCCTGCCGCAGTTGGTCGCGGCTCGGATCGACGCGATGGGTCAGCGAGAAATACGCCGTCATGCCGATCAGATCCAGCTGGGCGAAGAAGCGCGGCGCGTGCACGTGGTCCCAGTTGGCCGAGTAGGTCAGCCACCCGGTGAAGCGCCCGCGCGCGTGCGCGATGATCCGTCGCCACGCGCGCGTGCGGTGCTCGAGCGAGGAGAACTCGCTGCCCACGGACAGGATGTCGACGCCGGTGGCCTGCGCGATGTCCGCATAGTGGACGAGCATGGCGTCGTAGCTCAGCCAGAAGCGGCCCTCGTCGCGGGGACGCAGGGTTCCGCGCCAGTCGTTGTCGCGCGGCTTCTCGAGCAGCACGATCGGCAACAGCATCACCGACATGCCCTTGCCCTTGGCGTAGCGGATCGTCTCGATCAGGCGTTCGTCGCGCACGGTGCGCTCGTGGTCGAGGCGGATGCGGTCGGCTTCGGCATCCTCGATGAACGTCGAGAGCAGGAGGCTGAGGTGGCGAAAGCCGGCATCGGCGAGCTCGTCGATGTGGCGCCGGTAGTGCTGGCGCCGCAACTTGTAGTGCAGTCCCAGGACGGCGCCGTTGAGATAGGGGATCTCCTCGGGGCGGGGCTCGGTGTCCGCGAACAGGCCGAGCCGCTCGTCCTGCGCCTCGCGCGCGGCGTCGCGCAGCGCATCGAACGCGAGCACCTCGGGTGTGCGGCAGCGAAGCAGCGCCAGCCCGCGGCGCAGCGCTTCGGCGTTGATCGAGGGCGCGTCCCTCTCCAGGTGTACGGTCGCCGTCAGCGCGACCTTGTCGTCACTCGCGTTTTCACTCTCGGGCTGCAGCCAGACGCGTTGTCCGACCAGCGCGCTGCGCAGCCAGCGGGCCAGCCGATCGCCGGCGCCGTCCGGGCGCACGGCCGAGGCCGGCAGGTCCAGGCCCTGCAGCCGGACCGCGCGGCCGTCGTCGAGAGCGATCACCGTGGGGCTCGAGATCTCGGCGACTCCTGCGCGAAATGCCGGCTGCACGCGAGCCGTCGATGCCGCTGGCGGTTGGGCGGCCGCGGTCGCGATCAGCAAGCCGGCGGACACCCAGGCACGCCTCGTTTTGTGCTCGCCACCCCGGGTCGGTTTTGCTGTAGTTCTCGCGCCCAAGTCCGATGCCTCGCCGCCAAGACCTCGAATCCATCCTGATCCTGGGTTCTGGGCCGATTGTGATCGGTCAGGCATGCGAATTCGACTACTCGGGCACGCAGGCCTGCAAGGCCCTGCGCGAAGAGGGTTACCGGGTCATCCTGATCAACAGCAACCCGGCGACGATCATGACGGATCCGGAGACCGCCGACCGGACCTACGTCGAACCGATCACGCCCGAGGTGGTGACCAAGATCATCGAGGCCGAGCGGCCCGACGCGGTCCTGCCGACGCTGGGTGGCCAGACCGCTCTCAATACGGCGATGCGGCTCGCCGATCTCGGCGTTCTGGAGAAATTCGGCGTCGAGATGATCGGCGCCAGCCGCGACGCGATCGAGAAGGCCGAGAGCCGCCAGCGCTTCGGTGAGGCGATGGCCAAGATCGGCCTCGAGATGCCCGCCGCCGGCCTCGCCTACAGCATGGAGGAGGCGCTGGCGGTGCTCGATCGGGTCGGGCTGCCCTGCGTGATCCGCCCGGGCTTCACCCTGGGCGGCACCGGCGGCGGCGTCGCCTTCAACCTCGACGAGTTCAAGGAGATCTGCCGCCGGGGCCTCGACCTGTCCTTGAACAACGAGCTCTTGATCGAGGAATCGATCCTCGGCTGGAAGGAGTTCGAGCTCGAGGTGATGCGCGACCGCAAGGACAACGTCGTCATCATCTGCTCGATCGAGAACTTCGATCCGATGGGGATCCACACCGGCGACTCGATCACGGTGGCGCCGGCGCAGACGCTGACCGACCGCGAGTACCAGCTGATGCGCGACGCCGCGATCAGGGTGATCCGCGAGATCGGCGTCGACACCGGCGGCAGCAACGTCCAGTTCGCCATCAACCCCGAAGACGGGCGGATGACGATCATCGAGATGAACCCGCGCGTGTCGCGCTCGTCGGCGCTGGCCAGCAAGGCGACCGGGTTCCCGATCGCCAAGATGGCGGCCAAGCTGGCGGTCGGCTACAGCCTGGACGAGATCCCCAACGACATCACCAAGAAGACGCCGGCCTGTTTCGAGCCGACGATCGACTACTGCGTCGTCAAGTTCCCGCGCTGGACCTTCGAGAAGTTCCCCACCGCCGAGCCGGTGCTGACCACGCAGATGAAGTCGGTGGGCGAGGTGATGGCCATCGGCCGTACCTTCAAGGAGGCGCTGCAGAAGGCGATGCGTTCGCTGGAGACCGGCCGGACCGGTCTCGGCAACGAGCCGGGCCAGCCGCACGCCGCCGCTCGTGCCGTCAACTGCGACCCCGAGGTGATCCGCTCGCACCTCGCCAAGACCGGTCCCGACCGCATCGACTGGGTGCGCACCGGGCTGCTCAGCGGGATGACGCTGGAGGAGCTCTACGACTACACCAGGATCGACCGCTGGTTCCTCGATCAGATCATCGAGATCCTCGACTACGAGAGGGTGCTGGTCGAGCGCGGTGCTGCCGGGCTTGCCGCAATCGACGCCGACACCATGCGGCAGGCCAAGCGCCTCGGCTTCAGCGATCGGCAGATCGCCGCCGCCTGCGGCGCGGGTTGTGACGAGTGGCAGGTGCGACGACACCGGCTGTCGCAGGGCATCAAGCCGGTCTACAAGCTGGTCGACACCTGCGCGGCCGAGTTCGAGGCCTACACGCCGTACTACTACTCGACCTACGAGGGCGAGGACGAGGCGCGCGTCGATCCCGATCGGCAGCGCGTGATGGTTCTCGGCGGCGGGCCCAACCGCATCGGGCAGGGCATCGAGTTCGACTACTGCTGTGTGCACGCGGCGTTCGCCCTCAGCGAGCGCGGCTACGAGACCGTGATGGTCAACAGCAACCCCGAGACCGTGTCGACCGACTTCGACACCTCGGATCTGTTGTTCTTCGAGCCGCTGACCCACGAGGACGTCCTCAACATCGTCGACCGGATCTCGCCCAAGGGGATCATCGTGCAATTCGGTGGGCAGACGCCGCTGAACTTGGCGCGCGGCTTGGCCGACGCCGGGGCACCCTTGGTCGGCACGTCGGTGGGCTCGATCGAGGCGGCCGAAGACCGCGATCTGTTCGCCCGCGTCGTCGAGGAGCTCGATCTGCGCCAGCCGCCCAACGGCATGGCCGCCGACGTCGAGGCGGCGGTCGAGATCGCGGGCCGCTTGGGGTATCCGGTGCTGGCGCGGCCGAGCTTCGTGCTCGGCGGGCGCGCGATGGAGATCGTCTACGACGAGGCGGACCTGCGGCGCTACATGCGCGACAACGGTGCCGAAGTCTCCGCCGAGCGGCCGGTGCTCGTCGACCGCTTCTTGGAGGGCGCCATCGAGGTCGATGTCGATGCCATCTCGGACGGTGAGACCGTGGTGGTGGGCGGCATCATGGAGCACATCGAGGAGGCCGGGATCCACTCCGGCGACTCCAGCTGCTCGCTGCCGCCCTACACCCTCAGCGACGCCATCCTCGCCGAGATCGAGCGCGCCACCGAGAAGCTGGCGCGCCGGTTGGAGGTGGTCGGTCTGATGAACGTCCAGTACGCGGTCAAGGGCGCCAACGTCTACCTGATCGAGGCCAACCCGCGCGCCTCGCGCACCGTGCCGTTCGTCAGCAAGGCGATCGGCCGGCCGCTGGCGAAGATGGCGGCGCGGGCGATGCTCGGCGACCGACTGGCCGACATGGGGTTCACCGAGCCGATCGTGCCAACGCACTTCAGCGTCAAGGCGCCGGTGTTCCCGTTCAACAAGTTCCCCGGCGTCGACACCCTGCTCGGCCCGGAGATGAAGTCGACGGGCGAGGTGATGGGGATCGACGCGAGCTTCGGGCCCGCGTTCGCCAAGGCGCAGCTGGGCGCCGGCATCGACCTACCTGCCTCGGGCTCGGTGTTCATCTCGGTGCGGGACGAAGACAAGCGGCTGATCCTCTCGTTGGCCACGCGCCTGCACCACCTCGGCTTCAAGATCCTCGCCACCTCGGGCACGGCGCGCGCGCTGGTCAACGCCGGCATCCCGGCCGAGCGCGTGCGCAAAGTGCACGAGGGGCGGCCGCACGTCGTCGACATGATCAAGAACCGGCAGGTCGCGTTGATCATCAACACGCCGTCGGGCCGCATCGAGCGCAGCGACGACCGGCTGATCCGATCGAGCGCGGTGTCGTTCAAGGTGCCGTGCATCACCACGTTGGCGGCGGCGTCGGCGACCATCCAGGGGATGGAGTGGCTCGCCAAGCAACCCCTCGGCGTGAAGCCGCTGCAGGCCTACCACGACTGAACGCGCTGGGACGCGGCGAGCCCGTCGTCTACCATCCGTCGCTGCGATGAGCGTCCATGAATCGACGTGTCCCGGCCACGACTCCAAGTTGGCCAGCACCGTGGCGGAGTTTTGCGTCAGCGAGCCTTCGGTGGCGGCGACCGAGAAGGCGACCGGGGTGCCGAGCGTTCCGGCCTGGCGACGGTTGACCGAGGTCGGCACGACCCTCTGGCTGGATACCGGCGACCTCGATGCCGCGCGGGCGCTGTGGGCGGCCGAGTTCGAGGCGTTGACCACCAACAACACCCTGTTGAACAACGAGGTGCAGAAGGGGATCTACGACGCCCTGGTCCCCCGCGCCGCTGCCCTGTTGAAGGACGCCGAGACCGGGCTCGACGACGGTCTCCTGGTGCAGGAGATCGCCTTCATCCTCAATGCCGTGCACGGCCTCAAGCTGGTCCGGGCGTTCGATGCCGACGTCAGCGTCGAGCTGCACACCAACTTGGCGCGCGACGCCGAGGCCAGCTACCGCTATGGCAAGCGCTACGCGGCGATCTGCCCGCAGCGCTTCATCGTCAAGGTGCCGCTGACGCCGGAGGGGGTGTTGGCGGCGCGGCGGCTGCACGACGACGGCGTGCGCATCAACTTCACGTTGGGATTCTCGGCGCGCGAGAACTACCTGATCGGTGCGGTGGCGCGGCCGGATTGGGTCAACGTCTTCATGGGACGCTGCAACGCCTTCGTCGCCGGCGCCGGCCTCGGCAGTGGGGACAACGTGGGCGAAAAGGCCACGCTCGCCAGCCAGCGGCTGATGCGCCGTTTGCGCGATGAGCGCGGCTGCGACGTGCGCCAGATCGGCGCGTCGATGCGCAACGGCGACCAGGCCTTCGACCTCGCGGGACTCGACGTCTACACCATGCCCACCGCGGTCGCTGCGGCGTACCTCGAGCGCGATCCCGATCCCGCCGACGTCGAGGATCGCACCGCAGCCGATCCGGTCGTGGAGTTGAGCGAGGGGCGCTCCGCCGAGGCCGAGGGCCTGGATGCGCTGTGGACGCTGAGCGATTCGTTCGCGGCCGCGGTCCACCAGCTCGCCGAGGTGGATGCGCGGGTTTTCACCGGCGCGGAGATGCTCGGTCTGCTGCGCGATCACGGTGCCGGGGATCTGTTTGCCGAGCTGTCGGGCGACGAGGCCGCGCGCATCGCGGCGGACGGCAAGATCCCCGCCTACGCCCCGTGGATCGAACGGGTCCGGGCCAAGACCGCCAGCTGGGACGGGCTGCTGACCGACGCCGCGCTGGCGAGCTTCACCGCCGACCAGGCGGCACTCGACCAGCGCATCCGCGGTCTGCTGTAGCGGCCGGGTCGGCGCCGCTACTCGGTGACGATCGGTGGTGCGCGCAGATCCACCGGCTCGCGCGCTGCGTCGGCGACGGCCGCGAGGTAGCGGTGTCGCGGCCAGTCGACCGCGCCCATCGAGCGCAGGTGCGGGGTGGTGAACTGCACGTCGAACAGGCGGATCCCCGCGCCATACACCGTGTGTACGCACGCGACCAGCGCCACCTTTGACGCGCCGGTCACCGTGTGGAACTTCGATTCGGCGGCGAACAAGCCGCCGCGCTGCACGCCGTAGATGCCGCCGACCAGCGCGCCGTCACGCCAGACTTCGAGGCTGTGGGCATCGCCGTCGCGGTGCAGCTGCAGGTAGGCGGCGATCATCTCCGGCAGGATCCACGTGCCGTCGAGCCGGGCGGTGGCGCAGCCGCGGATCACGTCGGCGAAGGCGCGATTCCACGTCAGCTCGAACTCGCCGCGGCGCAGCTGCCGCCGCAGACTGCGTGAGACGTGCAGCTGCTCGAACGGCAGCACGCCGCGCGGATCGGGGCTCCACCACAACGGCGGCACCGATGCGTCGAACCACGGGAAGATGCCGCGCTCGTAGGCCGCGCGCAGGCGCTGCGGTGACAGGTCGCCGCCGACGGCGACCAACCCGTCGGCGTCGGCAGCGTGCGGGTCGGCGAACGCGATTCTGCCCCCGGGCTCGAGATACACGGGAAGTGGCACGGTGCGGTCTCATTCAGCCGGGCCGGTCGCGCCGGCGGCGCAGCGTGGTGTACTGCTCCTCCCGGTCGACGAGCTCGACGAACTCGGCGGTGCCCTGATCGTGCAGCTTGAACAGGACTCGCAGTTTCCGCGCGGCGCGGAGACTCCACAGCGCGCTGGCTTCGAGTCGCTTGACCTCGAGCCCGGGGTAGCTGGGGCCCTCGACGCAGAACAGCAACACCGCGTGCACGGCTTGCGCGATCGCGCGCCGGTCCTTGCCCTCGAGTGACTTGTAGAACGACGGTGCCAACACCGGCAGCCGGAAAGTGTCCGGCACGGGCGGTGGGGGGGGCGGTGGCTCCTTCTTGCGCCGGCCCTTCGGCAGCGCGGCGTGCAGCTTCTCGACTTCTTGTTCGAGAGTGCGGATCCGCGCTGCCTGCGCTGCGGCGCGCCGTCGCTGGTCTTGTTCGGCTTCTTCGAGCGTGCCGAGGTCGCGCAGCGCCTCGTGCAGGCGGTGGTGCACGTCGTCGTCGCCGGAGTTGTTCGGGTTCGGTGCCGCACTCTCGCGCAGCGCCTGCAGCTCGGCCCGTCGCCGGGCGCCGGTTGCGCGCTCGTGGTCGAGGTCGCGCTGTAGCTCGGCCTCGCGCTCGCGATGCCGGGCGGCGGTCGTGCGCGCGCGTTCGACTTCGCGCTGCAGGCGATCGATCTCGGCCTGCTTGTGCGCCAAGGCCCGCTCGTGCTGCTCGACGCGCTCGGTGGCCGGTGGCTTGTGCTGCTTCTTGGCCGCGCCTCCGAGATGCGCGACGAGGGCGGCACAGACGGCGTCGAGCTGCTCGACGTCATCGGAGGTGGTGAGCAGCTTGGCCAGCGCTGGCGCCGAGGCGCGTTCGACGCGGAAGCCCTTCGGTGCCACGCCGAAGCGGGCCGCGACCTCGCGCAGCGCGGCGACCGGAACCAGCGACACCAGCAGTGTCGCCAGCGGCACCGCGCCGCCGCCCTTGAGCGCTTGAGCGGACAGCTCGGCGGGGTCGAGGGGCTTGGTCACGGCGGGCGTGGGGTCGGGTGCGAGGGAAGCTCAGCGCGGCCACGGCCGCAACCAAACTCGGATGCCGTTCTCGCCGGAGCGGGTTGCAAGGTCTGACACATCCGCCGCCGCGCTGAGCGCAGACGCCAGTGTTGCTTCTCCGCGTCCGGGAGTTGTGGTATGGAACTCGTGACGATAACCGGCCTTCGGAAGTGTTGTAGCCGCTCGACGATTCGAGGCGCCGGAGGCTTGGCACGCTCGGCGCTGGCGCGCCGCGCGTCAATAGGGCGGAGTCGAAACCGCGGCGCCGCGACTTCGGCGCAGCGCGGCGTTGGTGCGCGACGCCGGCGGCGGCACAATCGGGCGCGTCCCTCCCTCCCGTTTCGCACCCTCACGGGGCCGGTCCGCGATGCTGCGCCTGAGCACGATGATGTTCCTCCAGTTCTTCATCTGGGGGAGTTGGTTCGTCACCACCGCGACCTACATGACGGCGCGGGGGTGGGACGGCGAGATGATCGGCAACGTCTACACGATGGGGCCGATCGCCGCCGTCGTGGCGCCGATCTTCCTCGGCTTGATCGCCGACCGATTCTTCGCCAGCCAAGTCGTGCTCGGGGTCCTGCACGTGGTCGGTGGCGCGATCATGCTGGCGGTGCCCTCGCTGGCGACCGACGCGGAGACCTTCGTGCTGTGCGTGCTGGTCTACATGCTGTGCTACATGCCCACCCTGGGCCTCACCAACACGATCGCGTTCCACAACATCGTGGACCGCGAGAAGCAGTTTCCGATGGTGCGGGTGTTCGGCACGATCGGTTGGATCGCGGCCGGTTACCTGGTCAGCAAAGTGCTGAAGGCGGACTACACCGCCACGCAGTACTACGTGGCCGGCGGCGCGTCGATCGCGCTGGGCGTGTTCAGCTTCGTCTTGCCGAACACGCCGCCGCCGGCGAAGGGCAAGAAGGTGTCGCTGGCGGAGACGTTCGGTCTCGGCGCGCTGCCGCTGCTGCGCTCGCCGGCGTTCGCCGTGTTCATCGTCTGCTCCTGGCTGATCTGCATCCCGCTCGCCGGCTACTACAGCTTCGGCAACCTCTTCGCCGGCACCGAGTTCGCCGAGCCGGCCAGCGTGATGATCTGGGGCCAGGTGGCAGAGGTCGTCTTCATGGTGCTGATGCCGTTGTTCTTCGCGCGCTTGGGCGTCAAGTGGATGCTCGCGGTCGGCATGCTGGCGTGGGTCGCCCGCTACGGCCTGTTCAGCGGTGCCGCCGACGGCGGGGTGGCGTGGATGATCGTCGCCGGCATCCTGCTGCACGGGATCTGCTACGACTTCTTCTTCGTCACCGGACAGATCTACGTCGACAAGCGCTGCTCTCCCGAAGTGCGCGGGCAGGCGCAGAGCTTCCTCGTGGTCGTGACCCAGGGCTTGGGACTGGGGATCGGCGCGCAGCTGATGGGGCGCAGCCACGCCGCCTTGACCACCGGCGAGGGTGACGCTGCCGTCACCGACTGGACCACGTTCTGGTGGCAGCCGGCGTTGGGCGCCGCCGTGGTCCTCGTGCTGTTCGTGCTGCTGTTCCGCGACCGCAGCGTCGAGGAAGCGCGCGCCGGGTAAGCCGGCCGCGCGCCGCTCGCGCGCGATCGCTACTTGGCGGGCACGTTGAGTGCCAGCACCTTGGCCTCGGTGCCCTTCGAGAACTCGTCCTTACAGTGCGGCGAGCACAGGTGCAGCGTGTAGCCCTCGTACTCGAGCGCGTTCTCGGCCTTGCCGTCCATACCGAGCGCGCAGTTGGCGCAGCGGCCGACCGTCTGGTCCTCGGTGCCGTCGAGGGCGTCGGCCTTGGCGAGGATGGCGCCGACCGGACTCGGCACTTCGCCACTGGCGGCGGGCTGCGAGGCGGGGGCCGGATCCGGTGCCGGAGCGCCGCTCTCGGTCTCCGGTGAGCAGGCGGCCAGCGCGAGGGCACCGGCCAAAGGGAGGGCGAGGAGGGTGTTGAATCGCATCGTTCGTGGTCTCGGGTGCAGGTCGGTGGGCATCGCAGTCATAGCGTGGTGGCCACGTCCCGTCCAACCGCCTGGTAGACTGCGCGGGCCTGTGACTGTCGCGCGATTCAATTCCCGGTGCCGCCGTGTGCAGCTGGCACCGGTGCTGCTGGTGGGTGCCTTGGTCGTGCCGCTGGCAGCGCCACTGGCGGCGCAGGACGCGCCGCGGCGCTGCGGTACGCGGCCGACGGCGGCGCGCGCCGCCGCGTCGTTGCCGCCGACGGGTGCCGCTCGGCTGCACACCGGTGCCCAGGACTGCTCCGATGCGATCACCCGACCGCTCGAGCGCTACCGCCCCGGCCCGCGCTTTCGCATCCCGGTGGTCGTGCACGTGATCTCGGCCACCAACGGGAGCGGCAGTCTGCCCGATGCCCGCATCCACAGTCAGGTGCGCGTGCTCAACGAGGACTTCGGCGCGCTGCCCGGAAGTCCGGGGGCGCTCGGCGCCGACTCCGGCCTGGAGTTCTACTTGGCGCGCGTCGACCCCGCCGGCAACCCGACCAGCGGCATCACCCGCTCGGTCAACAACACGTGGTTCGCCGACGCGGGCGCCTACTACGACAGCCTGGCCTGGGACCCGTCGCGCTACCTCAACATCTACACCAACAACATCGGCAGCTTCGGCATTCTCGGCTACGTGCCCGCGCTGCCGGCCAGCGGCGGCCTGGTCGGCGCGAACGAGGACCGCGTAGTGGTCCACTACGACGTGTTCGGCGTCAACCCGCTGGCATCGCCGTTCGGCGCCGGCCGGACCGCGACGCACGAGATCGGCCACTACTTGGGCCTGTTCCACCCGCACGACTTCGGCTGCGGCACCGCGGCGTGCTACACGAGTGGCGATCGCATCTGCGATACGCCGCCGCAGGCCGTGTTCGCCAGTGGCTGCCCGGCGAGCGGCACCTCGTGTGGCACGCCGGACCCGGTGCGCAACTACATGGGCTATGTCGACGACCTCTGCATGTGGGAGTTCACGCCGGAGCAAGTCCGCCGCATGCGCTGCACGCTCGAGCACTGGCGCTCGCAGCTGTTGACCGGCAGCGCGCTGGCGCGCCCGCGCAGCGAGGGCAACCCGTCGAGCTTCACGGCGCAAGCGCCGGTGCTCGGCGGCGTGATGGCGCTCACCGTCGACCCATCGGTCACCGGCCACGGCTCTGCCGCGGTCTTCGCCTACGCGGCACCGGCCTCGGCGCCGTGGTTGGGCTATCAGCTGTTGGTCGACGTGACCGCGCCGCCGGGTGAGCTGTTGGGGCTGCCGCCGGGAACCGGTGCTCCTCTGCAGTGGACTTTTGCGATCCCGAACGTGCCCGTGCTGGTCGGGGTCACGATGTTCGCCCAAGCGGCGCACTTCGGCCTTGCCCCGGGCGTCGCGCTGAGCAACGCGCAGGATCTGACGATCGGCTACTGACGCCCGCGCGGTCGGTGGTCGCGCCGATCGTGCCCTTTACGCGCGCCGGCACGCCGCCCATGCTCTGTCGCCAAACCCGATGATCCACTCCCAACCGCGCATCGTCTTCGCAGCTCTGTTCGGTGTGGTGGTTCCGGCCACCAGCCTCGGCGATCCACCGCGCGCCCCCGACGAGGGCCAATGGTTGCCGCAGCAGGTCTTGGCCATGGATTGGGACGCGCTGCGCGCGCGCGGCATGGAGCTCGACAAGGACGAGTTCTGGCATCCCGAGCGCGGCGGCGTCCTGTCGGCGGCGGTGCAGATCAACGGCTGCAGCGCCTCGTTCGTCTCGGGCGAGGGATTGGTGGTGACCAACCACCACTGCGGCTTCGGCGCGGTGCAGCGGCTGAGCACCGTGGAGCGCAATCTCCTGCGCGATGGCTTCGCGGCGGCGACCCGTGCCGACGAGCTGCCCGCCCCGGGCATGACCGTGTCGGTGGTGCGGCGCATCCGCGACGTGAGCGCGGAGGTGCACGCCGCGCAAGCGGCGGCGACGGACGACCTGTCGCGCTGGCACGCGACGCGCCAGGTGATCGCCGAGCTCGTCGCGGAGGGGGAGCGCGAGCCCAACACGACGTGTCACGTCGCTTCGTTCCTCGAAGGGCAGAGCTACCACCTCTACTACCGCACGCAGCTCACCGACGTGCGACTGGTGTACGCGCCGCCGCGCAGCGTCGGCGAGTTCGGCGGCGAGGTCGACAACTGGGAGTGGCCGCGGCACACCGGTGATTTCTGTTTCTTCCGCGCCTACGTCGCGCCGGACGGATCGCCGCGCGCGCACAGCCCCGACAACGTCTCGTTCGAGCCCGAGCACCATCTCGCGGTCTCCGCCCGGGGCGTCGCCGCCGGCGACTTGGTGATGATCCTCGGCTATCCCGGCCAGACCGAACGCTACTTGACCTCGGTCGCGGTCCAGGATCGCCAGACGCTGACGTATCCGTTGCGCTACCGGGCGTTCTCCGCCGTGCTCGACGTGCTGGCGCGGGCCGGTGCCGAGAGCGAGGAGAAGGCGCTGGCCTACTCGTCGATGGTGAAGAGCTTGGCCAACGTGCAGAAGAACGCGCTCGGCATGGTGCGCGGGCTGGCGCGCAACGGGGTAGTCGCCGCCAAGCTGGCGCAGGAGGAGGCGTTCCGCCGCTGGGTCGCGCAGACCGAAGAGCGCCGCGCCCAGTTCGGCACCGCCCTCGACGAGGTCATGGCGATTGACCTGGCCGAGCGCGAGACGCTGCACAAGGACACGGTGATCGGCCTGCTCGGCAGCTCGTTCCTCAACCCGCTGTTGGCAGGGTTGGCGAACGCCGCGGGAGCGTTGAGCGCCGCGGCGGCGGCTCCGGCGGCGGCCGGCGCCGAGGGCGACGCCCCGGTGCCGAGTCTGCGCGGCCTCGCCGCCGGCCGGCTGGAGCGCGATCTCGAACTGGTCCAGCTGCCGGTGCTGGAGGTCTTGCTCGACGAGGCGCGCGCGCTGCCCGAGGGGCAGCGCATCGCCGGCACCGAAGCGCTGTGCGCGGCGCCGCCGGAGGTGCCGACCGGAGCATTGCTGCGCGACATGGTCGCGCGTTCGTCGATGCTCGACGCGGCGGCGCGCCTCGAGCTGTTCGGCCGCGGTTGGCAGGCGGTGGAAGCGAGCGAGGATCCGCTGGTCGCCCTGGCGCGGGGTCTCCACTCCGAGGCGCGCGCGCGCTCGCTGCGCGCGCAGGAGAGGCTCGGCCGGCGTTTGGTTGCCGGGCGGCGCTGGATCGAGGCGCAGCAGCGATGGCGCGGCGAGGCGTTCTATCCCGATGCCAACAGCACGCTGCGCGTGTCGATCGCCAACGTCAAGGGCTATGCCCCGCGCGATGGCGTGCGCTACACGCCGAAGACATCCGTCGCCGGCGTGGTCGCCAAGGAGACCGGTGAAGAGCCGTTTGCCAGCCCTTCCGCGCTGCTCGCCGCGGCGCCAGAACGGAGTGAGAGCCGCTTTCGCGACCCGGAGATCGGCGATGTGCCGGTGTGCTTCCTGTCCGACGGCGACACCACCGGTGGCAACTCGGGTTCGCCGGTGATCAACGGCAAAGGCGAGCTGGTCGGCCTCAACTTCGATCGCGTCTTCGAGAACGTCGCCGGGGACTACGGCTGGCGCGCGGAGGTGTCGCGGAACATCAGCGTCGACATGCGCTACGTGCTCTGGATCATGGAGCAGGTGATGCCGGCGCCGCACCTTCTCGCCGAGATGGGCGTCGCCGGCGGCTGAGCGCCGCAGGGCCTGCGCCGCTACTCGCCGTGGTAGCCGCTCTGCAGAATGCCGCGCACGGTCGGCAAGAAGCACTCGTAGTCGGCGGCCATCTGCTCGGACGTCGTCCGGTAGATGATCTGCCCGTGGCGGTCGAGGACAACCGCTGCCGGGAACATCTCGACGCCGGCGAACGGCCGCCGGTAGTCGTAGTAGAAGGTGCCGACCGGGAACGGGAAGTCGTCGGCGTCGATGGCGCTCAGGTCCTTTTGTGGATCGATGCTGGCACCGAGGCCGAGCACCCGCACTCCCTCCTGTTGTAGCTCTGCCGCCGCCGCGCGCAGGACGCCGAACTGTCGTTCGCGGTCGTCGTCGTCGGGCAGGAACAGCCAGAGCAGCGTGAGCTCGTGCTCGTCGGTCGCCGGCGTGCGCAGCACGGCGTCGCTGAAACGGGCGTTGGCCAAATCGTCGAGTTGGCCGAGCACGGGCAGCGCGCCGTCGAGCACTTCGACCTCGCGGCCGGCGAAGCGGTTGTCGCGCTCTTCGAGGCCTTGCCGTACGCGCTCGACGGCGGGCCGCAGCGCAGCGGGGTAGGCGGTGGCCATGCCGAGTCGCTGGCGACCCGCGCCCGGCGCGAGGCCCGTGGTCGTGTCCACCAGCAGCCGCTCGCAAAGGGCGGCGTGCTTGGCGATCCCGGCGTAGATCTCCGTCGCGGTCGCGGTCGGGCTCTGCCGGATCATGGCCTCGAGTTGGCCGTAGTCTTCCGCGGTGTTCGTCGCCGTCTTGGCCAGCTCCTTGGCGCGCCGGACGGCGGTGCGCAGGCGCTTGCTGTCGCTGTGCTTCAGCGTGCCCTGCGCGGAACTGATGCCGGACAGTAGGTGCGCAAGGTCGCACACCCGCACGTTGTGCCAGACCACGTCTCCCTCGGGGTGCAGGAGAATGTGCTGCGGCGTGAGCACGACCGACGAGCCGAACATCATCTTGCGCACTGCCACCTCGGCCTGCGCAAGCTGTTGGGCGGGCTGTTGGAACTCGGCGGCGACCTTCGCCCCGTCGCGCAGCTCGAACTTGCACGCCAGCACCGGCACCACGCGCTCACAGGCACGCACGAAGGTCGCGTCGCGATAGATGTCGCGCAGCATCTGGCGGTTGCCGGATTCGTCGAACTGGTGGAAGACGACCAGCAACGGCTTGCCCTGTCGGCGCGCCTCCGCCTGCGCGGCGACCAGGTCGGTCCGCCACGGGACGCGCGCGGCGTCCTGGGCGGTGCTTCGCGCAGCCGAGGCGAGCGTCGCGGCAAGCACCAGGGATGCCAGGGCGCGCGGCAGTGCGCGACGTGGTGGGTTTCTCGACATCGGTCCTCCTCTTCGTGAGCGCCGATCACCGTGGGTGGTGGGTGAGACGAAGGCAGGCGACACAACGCGGTGGGCAGGCCCCAGGATCCGCAATATGGCAAATTGCCACGGGCCAAGCCCGGTGTTCCGTTCTCGTCTCGTCCTCCGACTGAACGTCCGGCCACTGCATTCCGGAACCGGAAATATTGTCGGATTCGGTGATCGTGCGATTGGGCGTTACAAGCCGCGCGCCAAACGCTCAGCGAATCGCTGAGAGTCGGTGGATGCGCGGCCGCGCATGCCCGAATCGCAGTGGCCGTTTCTCCGCACCGCTCTGTCGATTCAATTCACCGGCGCGAAAGTGTCTCGCCGGCGAGACGCGGGTGCGCCCGTGGAGGACGGGCAAAGTCGCGTCGTCAGCCGCGGTGTGCGCCGCAGCGTGTCGCGATTTCCAGCAGCGCGGCCACCTCTTCGTCGGTAAACGAGCGCGGTGACCGGTTGGCGATGCCGAGCGCGCCGACCACTGCACTGCCGTCGCGCACGGGCACCACGATCGAGCCCTGCAGGCCGGTGGCCTTGGCTCCCGGGCGGACGTCGCCGCTGGTGTCGGTCTGCAGGTTGCACGCGTCGACCGGCGCATTGCGCTCTACCGCTAATCCCGCCATTCCCTTGCCGACCGGGATCGCGCGGATCACGGCCAAGACGGCTTCCGGCAGGCCTGCGGAATGCGCCCGCAGGTGCAGCTGACCGTCTTCGCCGAGGAAGTGCAGGGTGCCGCTGTCGGCGCCGAACTGGGTCAGGATGTCCTGCAGCGCGGCATCGAACCGACCGGCGGCGAGCTGGCGGTCCAGCGCGTCCGTCCACGTGTTGTCCGTCATCGTCGCCTCTACTGTACCGCACGGCCCGCGCGCCGGGGCGTCGGCTTTTTCCGCCACCGCGCTGGTCTACGCTCTGGGTGAGCCCTTCGCCCGCCCGTGCCAGACCCTCGTCCGCCCTCGTTCGCCGGCTGCCGATGACGGCACTCCCGCCTGCCACCACCCCGCCGGCGGCCGACGCTCCGCTTCTGCTGCGGGCGCGCGGTCTCGCCAAGCGATTCCCCGGCGTCTGGGCGCTGCGCGGCGTCGACCTCGACGTGCGCCGCGGCGAGGTGCTCGCGGTGCTCGGCGAAAACGGCGCCGGCAAGAGCACGCTGATGAAGATCCTCGCCGGCATCGAGCAGCCCGACGCGGGTGAGGTGTGGATCGATGGCCAGCGCGTCGCCATCGAGGACTCGCGCCGCGCGCTGGAGCTCGGCGTGGTCTTGATCCACCAAGAGCTCGACTTGGCCGACAACCTCGATGTCGCCGGCAACCTGTTCTTGGGGCGCGAGCCGCACCGCTTCGGCTGGGTCGACCGCGCCGCGCTGCGCCGCCGCGCACGGGAAGCGCTGGCGCGTATCGGGGCGGATTTCGGCCCCGACGTGCGCGTGTCCAGTCTGGCGATCGGCCAACAGCAGCTGGTCGAGATCGCCAAGGCACTCAGCGTCGACGCGCGGCTGCTGATCATGGACGAGCCGTCGTCGAGTCTGTCGCAGCGCGAGACCGAGCGCCTGTTCGGAGTGGTGCGCGATCTCGCCGCGCGCGGCGTCAGTGTGGTCTACATCAGCCACCGTCTGGCCGAGATCGAGCAGCTCGCCGACCGCGTCGCCGTGCTCAAGGACGGCCGCAACAGCGGGGTCTTGCACCGTGGCGAGATCGAGCGCGCCGCGATGGTGCGTTTGATGGTGGGGCGCGAGCTCGAGGTGCGTGCACCGACCGCGCGCTCCGCGGCCGACGAGGTGGCGCTGGCCGTCCGGGCCCTGCGCGTTCCGGGTCGGCCGCGGCAGCGCCTCGACTTCTCGGTGCGCGCCGGCGAGATCGTCGGTCTCGCCGGCCTGGTTGGAGCCGGGCGCTCCGAGCTGCTGGAGTGCTTGTTCGGAGTCGAGCCAGCGCTCGACGGGGAGATCGAAGTGCGTGGCAAAGCCCTGCGCGTCGGAGGTCCGGCAGCCGCATTGGCGGCCGGCATCGCGCTGGTTCCCGAAGACCGCAAGGCGCAGGCGTTGTTCTTGGAGATGGCGGTCGCCGACAACATCGGGGTCGCGTCGTGGGCGCGATCGCGGCGCTTCGGCATGGTCGCCGCGGCGCAGCACCGCCGCACTGCCGCGGCGTTGATCGAGGAGCTGTCGATCGACACCCCGGCGCCCGAGCATCCCGTCGGCCTGCTGTCCGGCGGCAACCAGCAGAAGGTGGTGCTGGCGCGCTGGCTCGCGCTGCGCCCGGACGTGCTCTTGCTGGACGAGCCGACGCGCGGCATCGATGTCGGCGCGCGGCACGAGATCTACGCGCTCGTCGAACGGCTCGCCGCCGACGGCGTCGCCGTGGTGTTCGCCTCGGGCGAGATGGAAGAGGTGCTGCGGTTGGCGCACCGGGTCCTGGTCATGCACGAGGGCGGTCTCGCCGGCGAGCTCTCCGGCGGCGCAGTGACCGAGGAGGCGATCATGCAGTTGGCGACGGGAGGCCGATCTTGAACCGCGTTCTCGGCATCCTGGGGCTGCTGGCGGCGATCGTCTTCGCGATGGTCTTGGCCGAGCCGCGCTTCTACAGCGAGGCGAACCTCGAGAACTTGATCCGGCGCACGGCGTTGTACGGCATCCTCTCGATTGGCGTCGCGTTCCCGATCATCACCGCCGGAATCGACCTGTCGATCGGCTCGGTGGTCGGACTCGTCGGCGCCATGTTGCCCTGGTTGTTGGTGCAGCACGATTGGTCGGTCGGCGCTGCGCTCGCCGCCGTGCTGTTGGTGGGTGCGGCGATCGGTTGCGGCCACGGCTTCTTGGTGACCAAGCTGCGACTGCAGCCGTTCGTGGTGACGCTCTGCGGACTCCTGATCTACCGCGGACTGGCGCGTTGGATGACCGATGATCGCACCCAGGGCTTCGGCTCCGCCTTCGAGGGGTTGCGCACACTGGCCACCGGCAAGCCCTGCAGTCTGGCGCTGGTCGTCGCGGTGCTGGGTGCGCTCGGTGTCGCCGGTGCTCTGCTGCGCTGGCGCCGTGCGCGCCTCGAGGGCGAGGCGGTGCCCGGCACCGCCCGCGCCGGGGCGTTGATGTCGGGCGCGGTCTCATCGATCGGGGTCGCTGCGATGGTCGGTGACCTCGGCGTGCTGTCGACGCTTCGGGCACCGGCGCCGTTCTTGTTCCTGATCGTCCTCGGGTTGGCAGCGGGCGGCTTCCTGACCTACACGGTCTGGGGACGCCACATGCTGGCGCTCGGCCGAAACGAGCGGGCCGCGCGTTACAGCGGCATCGCGACGGGGCGCCTGGTCGTGCTCGCCTACGTCCTCTGCGCGCTGTGCGCGGCGCTCGGCGGCGTGCTGTTCGCGCTCGACGTGAACTCGGTCGCGCCGGCGATGCAAGGCAACTTCTTCGAGCTCTACGCCATCGCAGCGGCGGTGCTGGGCGGATGCAGCCTGCGCGGCGGCGAGGGCTCGATCCTCGGTGTCATCGCAGGCGCGGCGGTGATGCGCACCCTCTACAACGCCATCAACCTGCTGCGTTTGCCCGATCAGCTCGAGTTCACCATCGTCGGCGTCGTGCTGCTCGCCGGCGTGGCCACCGACGAAGTCCTCAAGCGCTGGGTCGCGGCCCGTCGCCGCTGGCGCGATCCCGGGGCACCGAGCGATTGACCGCGGTCGAAACCGAGCCACTTCTCGTCCGGCGGCCCTAAGGTGGTTGCATGTCCGTGATCCGCTGGTCGGCGTGCTGTGTTCTGCTGGTGTGGTCCAGCGCGGTGGTCCCGCTTGCCGGGCAACGCACGGTGGTGCGCGTCGCCGTCGCTCCGAGCGGCGAGGAAGCGTGGCTGTCGGCCGCCACCGGTCTGTTGGTGACCGGGTGGTCCGCGGCGCCATCGGGTCAGCTGCAGCTGGGCGATGGGGCCTTTCCGCGGTTCGACGCCGCCGGCAACCTCTACTTCGTCCGCGGCGTCGAGGACGGCCACCGCTTGCTCGGCACGACGTCGTGGTGGGTGCCCCGCGGCAGCACGCAGCCAAAACCGCTCGCCGATATGGCCGTCATGCCGCCGTACGCGCTGCCGCCGTCGACCCGCCGTGCCGGTGCCGCGGTGCCGGTGTGCATCGACCCGGGCCACGGCGGCAGCGACCCGGGCGCCATCGGCTTCGGCTACCAGGAGAAGGACATCAACCTCGACGTCGGGCTCAAGCTGCGCGCGTGGTTGGACCGGGACACGCAGGACGCGACGGGCGGTGGGGACTGGAACGTGTTGATGACGCGCACCGACGATCGATTCATCAGCCTGTGCCAACGGGCCAACATGGCCAACGCCTTCGGTGCCGCGAGCTTTCTGTCGATCCACATGAACGCGTTCACGTCGAGTGCCGCCAACGGCACCGAGACGTTCTGCATGGTCGGGCAAGAGGCGAATGCAGGAGGTCGGTTGCGCAACGTCGTGCAGACCGAGGCCCTGGCGGCGTGGCGGCTGACCAATCGAGGCACCAAGTCGGCGAACTTCGCGGTGCTGCGCCTGACAGCGATGCCCGCGGCGTTGCTCGAGGGCGGCTTCATGACCAGCCCGATCGACATCGTACCGATCAGCGATCCGGCGGCGCGCGACACGCTGGCGTTGCACTGTTTGTTCGCGCTGCAGCAGCACCACGGGTTCGGCCGCCACCGACCCAGCGGCGGAAGCGTGAATGGCACCCTGAAGGGCGTGCTCTACGATGCCGCGCGCGGCACCGCGGCGCGCATCGGCGGCGGCATGGTGGGCCTTGGCGACGGGCGCTTCACGATGGCCCGCGCCTCGGACGGCTACTTCGAGATGACGTTGCCGGCCGCGACCTACAGCTACGCGGCGACTGCCGCGGGCTTCGACCCGCTGGCGGCGAGCCGCACGGTGCCGGCGGGTGGCGAGATCTGGGGCAGTCTGGGGCTGTCCCCGGCAAACGTGCCGGCGCTCGCGCTCGACCCGAATCCACCGCCGAGCGCGCCGCTCAATCTCTCCGTGCGCGGCGATCCGGGCTCGCCGGTCGTGCTCTTCGTCAACACCACCGTCGGTCTTCCGCTGCTGTCGTGGTCGGCGCTCGGGCTCGGCACCTCGTGGCCGTCGCTCGCCGGAGCGGCCAGCGCGACGATCGGGGTGGTGCCCGCCGGCGGCACGCTGGCGCTCGCGCTGCGCGCGCCGGCGCAGGTCGGGTTCCGCGTGCACTGCCAGGCGGCGGTGCGCAGTGGTGGTGGCTTCCGTTTGACCAACGGGGCCGCGTTCGAAGTGCGATAGCTCGTTCGGCGAGGGGGCGACGACGAATGACCACTGTCAGACGCCGGCGGGTGCGCCGCATGTGGTGGGAAGCGCTGGACTACGAGCGGTTGCTCGACGTGCGCCTGTGCGATCTCGACCTGCGCATCGAGGACACCGCGCTGGCCGCGCGCGTCGAGCGGCTGTACGGCGACCTCGAGCGCCGCGGACTGCGCTTTCGGCCCAATGTCTGGCTCTCCTCGGACTGGTTCTCGCCCGATCGGGTGCCGGGGTTCGCGATCCCGTTCTTTTTGGCGCACCGGCGGTTGGCGCGGATCGAGCACCGGCACATGCTGGAGGTCGAGGGTGGCTCCCACACCTGGTGCATGAAGCTCATGCGTCACGAAACCGGTCACGCCATCGACAACGCCTACAAGCTGCACCACCGGCGCGGCTGGAGCGACGTGTTCGGCAAGTTCTCGCAGCCGTATCACGACACCTATCGGCCCAAGCCGGACAGCAAGGCGTTCGTGCAGAACCTCGACTACTGGTACTCACAGAGCCACCCCGCCGAGGACTGGGCCGAGTGTTTCGCCGTTTGGTTGCAGCCGGGTTCGCGCTGGCGCCAGCGCTACGCCGGCTGGCCGGTGCTCGCCAAGCTGGAGTACGTCGACACGTTGATGGAGCGCATCGCGACGCAGCCTGCCACGGTGCGCACCCGCCGGCGCGTGGATTCGCTGCCGCGGTTGACGATGACTCTGCGTGAGTACTACGAGCGCAAGCAGCGCAGCTACCAGATCGATGCCGACGGCATGTTCGACGAGCACCTGCATCGCTTGTTCGGTGTCGATCGGCCGCGGCGTCCCGCCGCATCCGCGTTCTTGCGCCGACACCGCCACTATCTGCGCACCCGCGTCGCGTCGGTGACCGGCGAGTATCGCTACGTCGTCGATCAGGCGCTGCGCGAGATGATTGCGGGTTGCCGGCGCCACGGCCTGCGGCTGGCCAAGTCGGAGCGCCAGACGCGCGCCGACGCGGCGATCTTGCTGGCGTCGTTGACGGTGGGGTTGGTCGCCGGCCGGCGGCGGGAGTTCACGCGGTGAAGAAGCTGCGGGTGTTGTTGTTGATGCACGAGCATCTGGTGCCGCCGGACTCGATGGATGGTGTGCCGGAGAAGGAAGCCAACAACTGGCTGATGGAGTTCGACGTGCGCGCCGCCCTGCGGGACCTCGGCCACGAGGTCATCCAGCTCGGGGTCGGCGACGAGCTGTTGCCGATCCGGCGCGCCATCGAGGAGCACAAGCCGCACGTCTGCTGCAATTTGCTGACCCACTTTCTCGACGTCGGCGCCTACCACGCGCACGTCGTCAGCTACCTCGAGCTGCAGCGCGCGGCCTACACCGGCTGCAATCCGCGGGGCCTCCTCTTGGCCGGCGACAAGGCGCTGTCGAAGAAAGTGCTGACCTATCACCGCGTCCGCGTGCCTCGCTTCGCGGTGTTCCGCTACGGCAAGGCGGTGCGCAGCGCGCGCGGGCTGCAGTTTCCACTGATCGTCAAGTCGGTCGCCGAGCAAGCGTCGATGGGGATCGCGCAGGCGTCGGTAGTGCGCGACTTCGATGCCCTCGTCGAGCGCGTCGCCTTCGTGCACCGCACGATCGGCACGGCGGCGATCGCGGAGCAGTACATCGAGGGGCGGGAGCTCAACGTCGGGGTGATTGGCAACGAGCGGCTGACCGTCTTGCCCGTGCGGGAGGTGACGTTCGAGGCGATGCCGGAAGGATCGGCGCAGATCCTGACCGCGAAGGGCAAGTGGGACCTGGAGTACCAGAAGCGCATCGGTCTGAGCGCCGGTCCCGCGCAGCTGGACGAGCCCGTGCAGCGGGAGATCGAGCGGCAGGCCAAGCGCATCTACAAGGCGCTGTCGTTGACCGGCTACGCCCGCATCGATCTGCGACTCTCGCAGGAGGACAAGCCCTACGTCCTGGAAGCCAATCCCAACCCCGACGTCTGCCGTCACGAAGACTTCGCCTCCGCGGCGGCGGCCGCTGGGATCGACTACGAGTCGCTGATCCAAAAGATCATCGCGCTCGGCATCAGCCACCGCCCGGCTTGGAAGCGCGGTTGAGCATGCGATCGGCGCCCCTTCTTGCACCTTCGAGTACGACATCCACGACGACCATGCTGGATTCTGTGAGGCCGTTCTCGGAGCGCTGGTGCACCGCGATCGCCATCACGCTGGTCGTACCGTCGGTCGCGGTGGCGCAGGTGCCGGCGGTGGAGGACGGGCCAGCGACGGCCTTCGTCGATACGGTCAAGTCGGAAGCCCTGGCGGAGTCGCTGCTCGAGTGGGTCAGCGCGGTCGAGCAGCGCGCGGTGCCGTTCGACGAGCTGGTGCCGATCTACCCCGGCGAGCATCCGCTGTATGCCGCGGCCATCGCCGCGTTCGCCGTCGACGTGCCGCGCAGTCTGCGCGTCACCCACGCCGAGATGTACGCGCGGCTGTTGCGTGCGGCCGAGAACGGCTTCACGCCGGCGCTGTGTTGGCCGCTGCTGCGCGCCGCCGCGATGGCGGATGGCGAGCGCGCCTTCGAGCCGCTCGTGCTGCAGGCGCGCGATGACGCGCTGTGGACTTGGTTGCGGGCCGCTCCGCCACCGGCGTGGCAGTGGCTGCGCGCGCACATCGCCGACCGGTCACGCGCGGAGCGCATGCCGCACGTGGCCGCCGCGGCGTTGCGCCTGCTCGGCGAACACGGTGAAGCCGCCGACCACGCCCTGGTCGCTGGCTACTTGCGGACCCGGGACCCGCGGCCGCGCCGGGCGGCCGCCGCCGCGCTGGCGCGGCTGGCCAGCGCCGAGACCTACGCGCTCGTGGTCGAGCGCCTGGGCTTCGAGCCGCACGCGATGGTGCGGCAGGAGCTGTTGGTGGCGCTGCAAGCGGCGTTGACCTCGGCCCGCCCGTCGCCGGCGCAGCTGGTCGCCGACCTGGCCCCGTTTCTGCGGGGCCGCGACTGGCGCGTGTCGATCGCGGTCGTCGATCTGTTGGCGGCGCATCCCTGTGCCGAGGGCGTCGATGCACTGTTGTTACTGATGGAGCGCCAGGCGGGGGCGACTGGGCGGCGCCGGGTTCCGCTGCTGCAGGAGCGGGTTTGGCGGCGGCTGCGCGAGATCACGGGAGCGAACCTGCCGGCCGACGATGTGCGCGGGTGGCGTGAGTTCTGGCAGCGGGAGGGCGCGCAGGTCCGGCTGCGGCCGGCGGGGCCGCGCGCGGGCGTGCGGCGGACGCGGGCGACGATGCGCGATGTGCCGGTGATGGGCCGCGACGTCGCGTTCTTGCTCGACGCGTCGGCGAGCATGAAGAAGACCGTGCCCGATCCCGCCGACCCTGCGGCGGCCGCGGTGGCCCGACTCGAGCTCGCTGGCCGACAGATCGCGGCGGCGGTGGCGCGACTGCGCAAGGGCACGCACTACTCGCTGCTGACCTTCACCAAGACCACGACGGCCCGGTTCGAGGAAACCGCGGGGCGCCGCCGCGGCGAGCGCGAAGCGCTGACGTCGTTCCTCGCCGGGCTGCGCGCGGAGGGCGGCAGCGACATCCTCGGCGGCATCCTGCACGTGCTCGCGGCGGAAGCCGAGCGCGCCGATCCCGACGGCCTCGAAGAGCTCTTCGTCGTCTCCGACGGCCTGCCCTCGGGCGGCGAGGTCGTCGAGCCGGCGCGCATTCTGCAGATCGTGCGCGAGCTCAACCGCGGCCGGCGGATCCGAATCCACACCGTGTTCGCGGGCACCGGTGCGGGCGAGGAGTTCCTGCGTCAGCTCGCGGCGGAGAACGATGGCGAGTTCGTCCGGATGTGAGCGGCTGCACCGCGCTTGGCGGGCGGCTGCTCTGCTGGGGTTGGCCGTGGGGCTGCCGGCGCAGGCCGACGCCCTCTACCGCGGCGCCCCGATCCGCTACGGCGAGCGGACCGCGGACGACGCGGTGACCCGCCTGCAGGAGCGCTTGGCGGCGGGAGAGGTCGAGCTGCGGCGCGACGCCACCCACGGCTATCTGCGGGGGCTGCTCGACGCGCTGGCCGTGCCGGTTTCTTCGCAGGCCTTGGTGTTTTCGAAGACCAGCTTGCAGCACCAGCGGATCTCGCCCGACAACCCGCGCGCGGTCTACTTCGGCGAAGACGCCTACGTCGGGTTCGTGCCGGGCGGCAGCGTCCTCGAAGTGACGGTGATGGATGCGCGCTTGGGCCCGGTGTTCTACACCCTCGACCAGCAAGCCCTGGAGCCGCGGTTCGAGCGGCACACCGAGCTCTGCTTGGCCTGTCACGCCAGCGGCCGCACGGCGGGCTGGCCCGGGCACTTGGTGCGCTCGGTGTTCGCCGATGCCGCCGGTCACCCGCTGCAGGCCGCTCCCGGCTTCGTCACCACGCACCAGAGCCCCTTGGCCGAGCGCTGGGGTGGTTGGTACGTCACCGGCACGCACGGTGCGCAGCGACACATGGGCAACGTCACGTTATCGGCGCGGCCCGATCCGAACGAGGCCCCCGTCCTCGATGTCGAAGCCGGCGCCAATCGCGAGGTGCTGCCGGCACGTGTGGACCCCGACCGCTACCTGTCGCCGCACAGCGATCTCGTTGCCCTGATGGTGCTCGAGCATCAGGCGCACGTGCACAACGTGCTCGCTCGCGCGGGATACGAGGCGCAGCGCGCCCAACATCGCCACGCGCAAAGACTGCCGGACAGCGACCGCGACACCAAGTTGCGCCGCGATCTGCACGGCATCGCGGCCGACGTCCTCGAGGCCGTCCTGCTGCGCGATGAGGCCCGGCTCGACGGGCGGTTGCGCGGCACGTCGGCGTTCGCGGAAGAGTTCGCAGCGTCGGGGCCCCGCGATCGCGCCGGTCGCTCGCTGCGCGAGCTCGACCTCGAGCAGCGGTTGTTCCGCTATCCGTGCAGCTACTTGATCTACTCGCCGTCCTTCGACACGCTGCCGCCGGCAGTGCTGGACGCGGTCTACACCAGGATGTGGCGCATTCTCACCGGCCGTTTCGGTCGTCGTTCCTGGCCGTTCACTCGAGAGCAGCGGCAAGCCATCCTCGAGATCTTGCTCGACACCAAGAAGGGACTGCCCGCGAGTTGGCACCGCGTCGAAGTGCGGTAGGCTCGCAGTGCGGTGGGGTCAGCGGCCCTCGAGGTGGTCGAAGATCGCGTAGGCAAACGGTGACCACGCGGCGGTGCGCACGCCGATGTGTTTGAGGGCGCGGTTCGTCCAGTTGTTGCACGTGTCGAGCAGGTGGTAGCTGCCCTCGGCATGGTAGAAGGCGTCTGAGCTCCAGTAGCTCTCGCCCTTCAGGAGCATCGGCCGGCCGCTGGCGTCCAGGCGGAAGCTCGCGCGGATGAACGTCACCAGCTCGCGATACTCGGTCGCGGTGAGGGTGAGCTTGACGCAGCGTGGACCGGGGAGCGGAGTGAGAGCGTGGTAGGTCACGTGCATGACCGTGGCGGAGGGCCAGAAGACCGCCTTCAACGTGGTGCCGATCGAGAGGTCGTCCCAGCGCGGAGTCAGGACGTAGAAGTCGTGGTCGCCCCAACCGATGGCGACGTAGCGCTGAAAGCGCAGGATCGCGGGATCCTCGAGCGGCGCGAACGCAGTCCAGTCGATGGTCGCGCTGCGGATGGGGAGCACGAGGTCGGTGTGGACGCCTTGGTTCCAGACCCAGATGTCCACGCCGGTACTGGCCTGGCGATAGTCGCGGTTGACGGCGATGGCCCCGAGACTGCAGACCGCGAGGAAGTAGCTGGCGGTCAGCCCGAGGACGGTCAGGGCGCCTCGTTTGAGGATGCGGCGGACGCGGCGGCGTTTGGTCGCTTCCGTCGGCACGAACCGGCTCCGGTCACTCCGGCGCGGGCACGAGGCGGTAGCGCCCGTTGGGGAAGTCCATCTCCAAGATCTGACCCTGGAGCAGGGCGAAGCTGACGACCAGCGGGGTCGGATCGTCCGCCCACGGGGTGAGGCGGTCGATCAGCACGGTCTGCTGCGGCTCGATGCGCAGCGCTCCGAACTGAACCCACCGCAACGCGCCGTTGTGCAGTGGGCCGTCCGCTCCGCGAGACAGCGCTGCGAGCCGCACCTGTTCGAGCGGCTTGATCCAGACCGTGGCGCTCTTGCTGGTGACGGGTGCTGCCCACGTGCGGACGCCTCCAGGAAGCCCGGCGGCGAAGACTCTGTGGGTGGCGATCGACTGCATGTCCGCCCAGCCGTCCCCATCGAACGACCCCGGTGGCTCGATCCGCAGGGCATGACTCTGCAGATTGAACGTGATGCACGCTCCGGCCAGCATCGTCGAACCCAGATACCCGAGCACGCGGCTGCCGTTGGGGGCCTCCGGCACCGGTTGATCGAGCCGGTCGAACACACCGCGCGCCGCCCGAAGCGGCCCGCACTGCACGTCTCTCGCCTCCAGCGCCCTGCCATTGCCTGATTGCGGGGCGCCGGCGATGACCAGGGCATCGAACAGCGGGCCATCGAGCCAGCTCAGTTCCAGGAGCGGTGTTAGCAGGAACCACCCCTGCTGGTCGCCGATCCGGCCCTCGCACCACAGCACGTCACCCCGCGGGGTCAGCTCGAGCGGCTCGGCATCGGGCGCGAACCACGGTCCTGCCAGTTGTTCGGGCAGCGTGAATCGTCCGTCGATCGGTGCCAAGCGCCAAGTATCCACGTGGTAGCGCGTGCTCGACGCGTCCTCCGAGTCGTCGACCACGATCTCGTGCGGCAAGACCAAATCGCCGACGCGGCGAAGGTCGGACAGTCGTGTCGGACGGCTTTGACTCGGTGGCCGCGGTTGGACGGGATCGACCCAGCGCGGCAGCCACGTCTCGCGATCGATGCCGATCCTGGGTCGGTACACCGCGCCGTCGATGAGCAGCTCGAGCACTACGTGTTGGTCGGTGACCTCGGCGACTTCGACACCGGCCAACGCGTCGGGGACGAGAAACGCTCCCCCGACCCCAGCTCCCCAGCCGACGGAGAAGGCGAGTTCTGAGGGGCCGGTTTCGACCCACCCCCATCCAGTGTCTTGGAAGCTCGAAACGCCGTCGTACAGGCTGTCGAGGCCGAGCGGCCCGAACACTCGCTGCCGGAACCTGCCGTCGGCGGCGTACGCGAACTCAAACGTCGTCGGGCGGCCGCCGTACGTCCCATTGCCGCGCGCCACCAGCATGTGCTCCGCTGCGATCTGCCCGCGCGCCGCGCGAGCACGCGTCAACACCGCGTCGCGCGTCGTTGTTTCGGCGCTCGCGAACGCGACCCGCACCCGCGTTTCGGCGTGCTCTCCGCCGGCCTCGGATCGGATCTCGACGTGGCCCAAGAGCCGGAGCAACGAACCCGCCGCGCGGCAGGCGGCAACCCCGACTTCGCGCTTGGGAGTCCTCCGCCCATGCGTGAGTAGCTGTGTCACCGTATCGAGCAGATCACCGATGCGCGCGCCCGTCGTCTGCAGGCAGAACCTGCGGTCCTCCGGCCAGGACCGGCTGCCGCCCTGGATCAGGCGATTGGTCAACCGCTCGGAGGTCGAGATCAC
This sequence comes from Planctomycetota bacterium, assembly GCA_965223545.1. GTDB lineage: Bacteria > Planctomycetota > UBA1135 > UBA1135 > UBA2386 > CBDCWY01. The sequence goes on from OZ245006.1 coordinate 4,968,837, forward strand.
GAGGATCTCGCCGAGCATCACCGCGTGTGGTTGCAGGTCGGGACCGGCCCCGTCCGGGAGGATGACGTCGATGCGTTCGTCACCCAGTCGTAGCTCGATCCCATCGAACTCCGTCAGTGGCGTGAGCAGCTGGCGGGCGAACCACAGCCCGGAGTTCGTGGAGCGGGGCCGGCTGAGAATCGCGAATGCTGGTGCTGGGCGCCGCCGCGATTCCGCGGGGCCGACGCCGCCGTCGGTGGTGGTGATCACCGCAAAGCCCGGTAGAAACTGGGCACGTGAGGGGGCGAGCGCCTCGTGCATCCGGGCGACTGGCGCGACCGACGCGGGTGGCTCGAGTGCCCCCGTCTCTCCCTCCTCCAGATCTCGGAGCAGGGCGCGGTTGATCGCTCGATCGATCACGTTGGCGAGCCCCGCGAGCAGCGCTTCGGGAAACGAATGCAGGGCCGATCCGACCCACAGCTCCACGGCGTCCGGCAGCCGTGCCATCAGCTCCGCCATCGCGTTGGAGTCGGCCACCGCTCGTTCCGTCCCCCGCGCGCGCCACGAGAGTTCGACTCCGTCGTCGCCGAGGCGCAGACCTCCACTTCCCACGCTACTGCCGAACGGTTCACGGCCGGCCTCGGCGTCTGCGGCGAGTGGCAACCACTCCGCTTCCAAAGCGGGCAAGCGCTTCGCAATGGGTGAGGTCCTCAGCTCTTGCAGTAGGTCGGCGTAGGTCGATGCGGTTGCCGAGAAGGCGCGCGTGTCCCACTCGAACGAGGCGAGCTCGCCGGCGCCAAGTGGGAGGCTCGCCGACGTCGGCGGCGCGCCCGTGCTGGTGCACTCCACGCGCCAGTAGTCGTCCTCGCAGTCGAGCTGCAGCCGGAATCGCAACCCTCGGGTGGCCATTGGCTGCGCGCGCGAGGACCGAATCATCGCGCGCGCTCTCGGTCTTCGACAAGCCGATCAGGTCCGGCCCCAAGAGCTCGACGATCCTGGCCATGTCGACCTCGATTGCCCAGGTGTCGACGTCGTCATCGACCGAGATCCCGAGATCCGCGAGCAGCTCGACGTCTGGCAGTTCGGCGTCGAGCCGCTCTACCACGTTGTCGTGAATGTGACGTGCTGCCGTTGCCGAGCGCAGTCGGATCTCGGCCCTCATTGCCATGCCTCGCAACCCGTGCAGGCTCGCCAGCAACCGATCTTCCAGCGCCTCGCGCAGGTCCCGCGCATCCTGCGCAGGGAGCGCGTGCGATTCTTGCAGTGCCTCCATGACGCTGCCGAGGGTCATCATGTGCGCGAACACGGTGCCACTGCCGCGGGCGCACTCGAACTCGACTCGCCTGGGCACCCACGGCGCCGCGAGCTGGAGCGCGCCCGTGATCGCCCCGGCGCGAGCCGCCGAGAGGCCCGCCCGCCGGGCGTCTTCGCCCTGCAGCCAGACCTGCACGGGCGCGGAGGCCAGCGCGGCCTCCAGCGGAGGCAGTGGGTCGCCCAGCGTCACCCGCAGCATGGATCGTGAGCTGTCGCGATCGGCTTGGCCCGGCATCGGCGTGGGCAGCAGGGCGATGCATGCGAGCAGCCACCAAGGGGTGGGAATCGAACCGGGCACTGTCGTCTCCATGAGACGTGAGGTTAGCGTCTCCCGCGCGCGAGACGACAACGCTCTCGCCGTCGCGACCCCTCCATCACCGCAACACGCTGCCGCCGACGAGGTTGTCGGCGTGCACCGGAACTCCATCGGCGCCGCGGCTCGTGTCGAGGGCGAATGGGGCGACGATCGAGTGCTGGAGCGCAGTCGCTCCTACGGACTGCAGACCGTCCACCGCGTCGAGCCGCAGTTGCATGCGGTGCGGCTTGTCCGCGAAAGCGCGCCCCGCGTTCTCCTCTCGCATGCGCTCGTCCAGGTAGAAGCCGAGCGGCGGCTCCAGTCGAAGGCCGTACGGGTCGTTCGAGTTGACGAACGCGCGCACCGCGACGGGGCGACGCCCGTCGGCTCCATCACCGCCCTGCGTCACCGAAACGTTGCAGTAGAGGTGCAGGGTCCGCAGATCGAGCGGCAGGTTGAAGCGCAGCTGCAGGCTCGCGTGCGGCAACACTCCGTCGCCGGGTTGCGGGCCTGTGTGCGGTGGGTCGAATGCGATCCCGTTCTCTGGTGGATCCCGCTGCGGGTTCAGCACGGCGAGCAGGATCAGAGTCGGCGCGTTGTCGCGGAGCCAGCCGCGGCCTGCGGGGCTGCGGGGTTGCGCCGGGTAGTCGGCGCGCGAACGCGGGTCGGCGCGCAGCAAGGCGGGCAGCGGCGTGACGCGTGCGGTGACAAACGGTTTCGCTGGCCGTTCACGGTCGTCGCTCGGGTCGGCGAGCACGGTGGCGAAGTAGGGTTGGCCCGCGATCTCGAGGCGCAGTGCGTCGCCGGCGTCGATGTCGTGCTGCACGCCCGCCTTGAACAGTCCGACCTCCGCGACGTCGGCGTCGATGGGGCGGGCACTCACCAGTCGCATCGGCACCTGTGTCAGCAACGCCAGGGGGACCGGTGCGCGCCGAGGTGTGTCGAGCCGAACGCGGGCGCGCTCGATTCCGTCGACGACGAGGGACATCGTGGTGCCCGCTGCCGCATGCGTTGGCGTGGCGTGCAGGATGATCTGGTGCGGCGAGCGCTCGACGACGCGCAGGCCTGAGCGCGGCGCCCAGTCCACCACCGCTGCTTCGGCGTGCTCGATTTCGATGGCGTCCCCGAGGGGCACTCGGACGATGGGCGGGGGTGCTCCATGCGCGCGGCGCACCCCAAGCCATGCGCGTCCGTTGCGCAGCTCCGCCACGGCTTCGGCGAACGGGCGTGTGTCGACGGGGCAACGGATCAGAACGCGCGGCCGGCCGTTGCCCGCATCGATCCCCACATACGTGAACAGCGCGTCGGTACCACCCTGGGGCGGCAGGTCGGCGCCGATCACCGTGCCGGCGGTGCGCAGCACCATGGTGCGGTCACCCGGCCCGCGCTCGCCGTAGACGTCGACCAGGCGCCCGTGCGAGATCCGGGGCATCGTCGGATGGGGCGGCTGGACCAGCGCCGCCGCCAGCGAGGCCAAAGCGAGCGTGAGGGTGGTGGACAGCATGAGACGGGTCCGGATCCGGACGGGTCCCGAGTAGTCCTGCCCTCTCGGCGCGTCACCACCGCTATGATCGCGTCCCAGGATGCCGCTGCCGACTGCGTCTCTGGTGCTGTTCGCGCTGGTGGCACAACCCGTGCCCGAGCGGTTGGCAGGGCTCGCCGCGCCGCTCGCCGGGTTGCGCGCGCAGCAGTTCTCCTCGCGCGATCCCGCCGGCTCGAACGTCGATCACGGACACTTCGTCGGGCGGCTCGACGACGGTGACTTGGTGATGGCAAAGGCCGAGGGGCCGGGGGCCGTTTGCCGGGTCTGGTCGGCCAACCCCGCGGGGGAGGTGCGGCTCGAGCTCGATGGTGAGGTCGCGTGGCGCGGCCCGTTTGCCGACTACTTCGCCTGGCAGCCCGAGGGCAGTGAAGCGCTGGCGGGGCCGAGCGGAGGCGGTTTCGTCAGCTACGTGCGCCGGTCCTTCCGGCGGAGTTTCCGCATGGTGTTGGCGGCCGGCAGCACTGATGCGAGCAAGCTCTACTACCACGTCGGGATCGAACGCGGGGTGAGGGAGGTCGATTCCGAGGCGGCGGCGGAGGCAGCCCCGATCGCGACCCACTCGGTCGACTTCTCGGTGCCTGGTGGAGGCCGCGAGCCGGTGCTGGAGGTGGCGGGGCCGGTGCGCGTGGTCGAGGTGCGGCTGTCGATGGCGGCTTGGCCACCGCCGCGCGCGGCTTGGCTGCTGGCGAGCGTCGACGGTGCGCCGCCGGCGGTCATCGCTCCGCTGGCCGACCTGTTCGGCTTCGGTGGCGCCGGAGGGCCGGGCCTCGAGACCGGCGTCGTCGGTTCCGCCGGGGCGGAACGCTTCTTTCGAATGCCGATGCCGTGCAAGCAGCGGCTCGAGTTCACCATCGAGCACTGCGGCGACCGCACGGAGCCGCCGGTCGAGGGAAGACTGGTCGTCGATGCGGTCGCGCTGCCCGTCGATCACCGCGAGTGCTTCCTGCACGCTCGGTTCCACCGCGCGGCGACCGAGTACGGGCAGCCGTTTCGCGTGCTCGACCTGGCAGGGGCCGGCGCCGGTCACTTCGCCGGCGTGGTGATGTCGTTCGCTCCGGATTCCGGGCAGGGCTTGAGCTACCTCGAGGGCGACGAGCGGATCACGGTCGACGGCCGGCTGGCGTTCGCGGGTACCGGCACCGAGGACTACTTCTCCGGCGCGTGGTACTTCCGCGGAGGGCCGTTCGGCCACCGGTTCGGTGGCGTCAGTGTGATCGATGGTGAGGGCCGCATCACGGCCGCGCGCTGGCACGTGCGCGATCCGGTGCCCTTCGCGCAGAGCCTGCGCTTCGAACTCGAGCACGGCGGCAACAACGATTGTCCGCGCGCCGACTACAGCGCGCTGGCGTTCTTCTACCTGGACGATCCCGCCGGTCGGTTGCAACCGCCACGGCCGCTGCGCCGCCGTTGGTCGGAGCTGCCGCAGCGCCGGCCACAGCCGCGCCGCCTGCCGGTCACTCCGGCGCGGCCGCTGTCGTCGGGCCGGCACGAGATCTCCCTCGACGCGCCGGAGTGGCAGTTCGCGCAAGCGACGCCGCTCGACGCCGCCGGCGTCCCACTCGGACAACCACTCCAGCAGACGGTGTGGAGCGCCGGCCCAGCCGACCTCTCCGGTCTGCCACGAGTGGGGATGCGGCAGGTCGAACTCCGCCTGTCCCGGGATGGTGAGGTCGCGGCCGTGTTGTTCGAACCCTATCTGCCGGCTCTGCGCCAATGGCACGTCGTGGGGCCGTTCGCCGCGGTGGATCGCAAGGGCATCGACACGGTCTATCCGCCAGAGCGCGACTGGGACGCTTCCTCGTACGAGACCGAGGCGGGGACGGTGGCGTGGCAGCCGCTCGACCTGCGGTTCCTTGGCGATGGCGTGGCCGATCTCGATCCTCTGTTCGACCGAGCGGATCACGCCGTCGCCTACGCGAAGACGGTGATCGAATGCGAGCACGCGGGCGATGCGGTCCTGGTGCTCGGCAGCGACGATGCGGTCTGTGTCTTCCTCAACGGTGAGCGGGTCCATCGCAACGCGGTGTTGCGCGGGGTGGGGCGGGATCAGGACCGGGTGCCGATCACGTTGCGTTCCGGCGACAACGACCTGGTCCTCAAGGTGGAGGACTACAGCGGCGGATGGGGCTTCGTCGCCCGCGTCGAGCGCTGATCGAGCCGGCTGCGTATGATGCGCGCGCCGTGACCCGTTCTCCGTCGTTCTCGCCCAGCATCGTGCTGGCGCTCGCCTGCGTCGCGCCAGCCGGCGCGCAAGATCTGTGGTCGCCATTGCCGGCGACTGCTCCGCAGGCACGCACCGAGCACGCGGCGGCGGCGGATTCGGCGCGCGGGCAGGTCGTCCTGTTCGGCGGTCGGGTCAATGGCGTGCCGGCAGGGGATACCTGGTTGTGGTCGGGCAGCGCTTGGAGTTCCGCCGCCGCTGCCGGTCCCACCGCGCGCAGCGAGCACGCCATGGTCTACGACGCCGCCCGGCAGCGGGTGCTGCTGTTCGGCGGCGACGACGGCAGCGGGCTGCTCGGCGACACTTGGCTCTGGGACGGCGCGGCGTGGTCGCGCGCCGCGACCGGGGGGCCGCCGGCGCGCCGCGGCCACGCGATGGTGTTCGATGCCGCGACCAACCGCGTCGTCCTGTTCGGCGGTGAAGGCGCCGGCGGCGTGCTCGGCGACTCGTGGGCGTGGGACGGCGCCAGCTGGTCGCAGGTGTCGGCCAGCGGCCCCGCCGCGCGGCGCGACGCCGGCGCGGCCTACGACGCGCTCGACGGTCGCGTTCTCCTCTTCGGCGGGCGCGATGCCGCGGGAGTGCTCGGCGACACGTGGGCGTGGAGCGCGGGCGCGTGGTCGCCGGTCGCCGCCAGCGGCCCCCCGGCGCGGCACTCGGCAGCGCTGGCGTTCGATCCGCTCCGCGGCCGCGTCGTGCTGTTCGGCGGCGACGACGGCAGCGCGCGCGCCGATGCCTGGCAGTGGGAGCGCAGCGGCTGGGTCGCGCGCCCGGCGCCGGGTCCCGCGCCTCGCGCGGGCCACAGTCTGGTCGAGGATCCCGGGCGCCGGCGGGTGCTGTTGTTCGGTGGGGCGGCCGCGTCGGGCGCGCTCGGCGACTGCTGGTCGTGGTCGTGCGTGCCCTGGTGTGACCTCGGCTTCGCCGTCGGCGGCGCGCACGGCGAGCCGCGGCTCTCCGGTTCGGGCACGCTCGAGCCGGGCACCACTCTGCTGCTCACGATGCAGAACGCGCTCGCCGGCTCGACCGCGGTGCTCGTCGCCGGCGCTGCACCGCTGCACGCGCCGCTGCTCGGCGGGGTCGCGGTACCGGTGCCGAGTCTGGTCGTGCCGGCGCCGACCGGTGGGGTCACCGGGCTTCCCGCGACGGTGCGCGGTCTGTTCGCGCTGCCGGCGGGGGTTCCGCCGGGACTGACGCTCTACGCCCAGTACTGGGTGTTGGATCCGGCCGGGCCTCGGGGCTTCGCGGTCTCCAACGCGGTGGTCGGCACGACCCGCCGCCCGCTGTACGACGAGCTGGCGTGGACGGTGGACGCCCTGCTGCGGGTGGCGGCGTCCCCGGCTGCCGCCAAGCCGATCTACACGACGCAGGACTTCGCCACGCTGACCTTCGTGCGCAATCCGGCGTGCTGGACCGGTCCCTACGATCTCACCGGCCTCAGCCCGTGGAACGCGGCGCACGCCAATCGGCGCGCCGGCACCCTGGTGAGCCCGCGCCACGTCGTGTTCGCCAAGCACTATCCGCTGAGCGCCGCGCCGGGCAGCAACGACATCGCGTTCGTCGCCGCCGACGGCACCACGGTGGTGCGCAAGCTGGTCGCGGTCGCCTATCCGGCCGTCGATATCGGCGTCGGGGTCCTCGACGCCGATGTGCCGGCGATCATCCGGCACTACCCGGTCTTGGCGCCGACCTGGGGCAGTGCCCTGGCGCGCACCGGCGGACTGCCGATGCTGCACATCGACCAGGAGGAGAAGGCACTGGTGCGCGACATGACCGCGACCGGTCCCGGCGCCTCGTACTGTTTCCACACGACACCCGTCGACCCGCTGCGACAGCAGTTCTCGGAGACTCTGATCAGTGGAGACAGCGGCAACCCGGCGTTCCTGTTGGTCAACGGCGAGCCGGTGCTGGTGTTGACCCACCACTACGCCACCGGCGGGCCGTTCTACACCTCGCATCTCGGCGCCGTCGATGCCGCGATGGCGCAGCTCGGCGGTGGCTACCGGTTGCGGGTGGTCGACCTCGGCCTGGTCCCGCGCTGACGGGGGCTCCTGGTGTCCACGACCCAGCCGGCGCCGGAGCACGAATCGCGCATCGACGCCCTGTTGCTCGCCGTTCTCGAAGAGTACGAGACGCGCGGTGACGCCGCGGTGGAAGACGCATGCGCGGCGCAGCCGGAGCTGGCGACCGCGCTGCGCGAGCGCATCGGCGTGCTGCAGGGTGCCGGATTGCTGCCGGCGCCGGGCAGCGGTGGAGCGGCGCGCCCGCCCGAGCGGATCGCCGGCTTTCGGCTGCTGGAGGAGCTCGGCCGCGGCGGGATGGGGGTGGTCTACCTCGCCGAAGAAGAGGCGCTGGCGCGCCGCGTAGCGCTCAAGCTGATTCGCCCCGAACACGTCTACTTCGAGGGCGCGCGCGAGCGCTTCCTGCGCGAAGTGCGCGTCGTCGCGCGGCTCAACCACCCGGGCATCGCCAAGGTCTACTCGGCGGGCCAGCACGATGGGGTGCCCTACTTCGCCATGGAGTTCGTCGATGGCGTGTCGCTGGCCCAAGTGGTCGCGTCGCTCGCCGAACGGGCTGGCGGACCGCGCAGTGGTGCCGATCTCCGTCAACTGTTCTGCGACGACCCACGGACCGCGAACGCCGTGTTCGACGGCAGCTGGCAGCAAGTGTGCGCGCGTCTGGTGCGCCAGGTTGCCGACGCGCTCGAGCACGCGCATCGCAGCGGCGTACTGCACCGCGACGTCAAGCCGTCCAACATCATGCTCACGCCGGCCGGCCAGACGCTGCTGTTGGACTTCGGGTTGGCCACCGGCGATGGCGTCGACCGGCTGACGCGCACCGGCTCGCAGATGGGATCGGTGCCGTACATGCCACCGGAGGTCGTCGCCGGAGGCGGTCGGTTGGATTCCGTCGCCCTCGACATCTACTCGCTCGGCGTCACGTTGTACGAGCTGCTGACGCTGACCCTGCCATTCGAGGCCGACACCCCGCAGGAGCTCATGCGCCGCGTCGCCGTCGGTCGCGTGCGCCCGCCGCGGGCGCTCGACCGCGCCGTGCCCGGCGATCTCGAGGTGGTGTGTCTGGCGGCGATGGACCCCGACCCCGCGCGGCGCTATCCGTCGGCGGCGGCCCTGTCGCGCGATCTCACCAACGTGCTCGAACGCCGGCCGATCGAGGCGCGGCCCGCGGGTCCGTTGCTGCGCATCCGCCGTTTCGTGCAGCGCGACCCGGCCCAGGCCGCCGCTTGGGTGCTGGGCGTGCTGCTGGTGGTCGGTGCGCCGATCGGCTTCGGCATCCAGCAGGCCAACGCCCGCGTGCGCGTCGAGCGCGCGCTGGCGCTGGCGGAAGACAACTTCACCGCCGCGCTCGAGGCCGTGGAGTACATGCTCGAGCGTGTCGGCGGCGACCGGTTGGCCGGTGTGCCCTACATGGCGGCGATCCGGCGCGATCTCCTGGAGCGCGCGGTGTCGTTCTACGAGCGCTTCCTCACCACCAGGACCGACGATGCCAAGCTGCTGTCGCGCAGCGCCACGGCCGCGCGCCGTACCGCGACGCTGCTGAGCCGATTGGGCCGCTGGGAGGAGGGCCTCGAGCTCAGCGAGCGGGCGGTTGCCGCGGCCCGCCGGCTGCAAGAGGTCGTGGCGGACGAACGCGCCGACGCCGAGCTGGCGGCGGCGCTGGCGACGCGGGGGGCGCTGCTGGCGGGCCGTGGCCAGATCGGCGCCGCGCACCGCGCTTGCAGCGAAGCACGCGAAATGCTGGACGGCATCGGCCCCGGCGCCGGCGCGAGCTACCAACAAGCGGCCGGCTTGGTGTGGCGCACCACGGCGGCGATCGCCACCGTGCAGGGTGACCACGGTGCGGCGGTCGAGGCGGGTCATCGTCAGCTGGACGCGGTGCGCACCCAGTTCGCCGCGATCGACGATGCGCGGCGCAGGGTGCCGGTCGCCGAGGCGATGATCGGCTTGGCAGAGAGTCAGGTGTTGGCAGAGCAGTACGAGGATGCCGAGCGGGTGTTGCGCGAGGCGCGGGCCACGTTGGACTCGGCCGTGGCCGCCGACGAGGAGGACCTGTCGCCGCGGATCGCCTCGGTGATGTGCGATCAGCGATTGGCCGAAGTGCTGCGCGCGCGCGGCGCCGACTCCGCCGGCGAGCTGCTGGGTGCGACGATCGAGGAGATCGAGCATCTGGTCGGGCTGCTGCCGGGCCACGGCGAGCTGTTCACCAATCTCTCCGCTGCCGCCATCGAGCTGGCGCAGTGGCACATGGAGGGCGGCCGGGTGGATGCGGCGGAGCCGCTTCTGTTCAAGGCCCGGGACGCGCAAGCGGTGCTCTACGGGCGCGAGCCGGAGGCGCCGCGGCACGCCAGCGGTCTCGCTGCCACCTATGCCAGCCTCGGCTACCTGCACTACGAGCAGCAGCGGTTGCAGGAGAGTCTGGACGCCTATGGCCAAGCCATTGCGTTGACCCGAGAAGTGCTCGCAGTGGCACCCGAGCGTGCCGCGGACCGAGCGCGGCTGTCGGACTTCATGCTCACCAGCCTCTGGGTGGCGCGGGAGCTCGGCGACCATCGTCGCGTCGCGTCGACCGCTACGGAGTTGGTAGAGAGTGGGCTGGCGACCGCGGAGCAGCGCCGCGATGCCGCGGACTACCTCGCGTCGGTCGTGCCGCTGGCGGCCGACGACGCATCGATGTCGGCGGCGAAGCGCGCCACCGTGGCCGCCGCCTATGCCGGGCAGGCGATCGATTGGTTGTTGGCAGCGCTCGGCGAGGGTGCGCAGCTCCCCGAGGTGGCGGCGTTGGAGTCGCTGCAGCACCTGACCGACCATCCGCGGTGGTCTGCGCTCGAGGCGGCCCTGAAGGGCCAACGCAAGTGATGGCGTCGAAGGGCTTGGTGCGTCGTCACGGCTGGCGCCGGCGCAAGTAGTCGGCTGCCAGTTCGGTCAGCCCGGAGTGTGTCCCCGCGGGCACCGTGGCCAAGAACCGTCGGTAGGCCGGCTCCGCGCGCTTCCGATCCCCGGCCAGCTGGTAGAGCCGGCCGAGGTTGTAGTGGGCCAAGTAGTCGCTCGGGTTCGTCTCGACGACCTGTCGCCACAGTTGCTCGGCGCCGTCCGCATCGCCTTGCCGGTACAGCACCGCGGCGAGGTTGCTCTTCAGCCGCGTGTCCTGGCCGAAGCGTTGGATGCCCGCCGCCAGCGCGCGCGCGGCGCCGGCCAGGTCGCCCTGCGCGATCCGCACCTGACCGGTGGCGAGCGGCAGCAGAGCGTGATCCGCTGCCGCGATCCGCGCGGCGCGCAACTGGGTCTCGGCACCCGCGACGTCGCCCTTCGCGAGCGCGAGCTGCAGCAGTCCGATCCGCGCCGGCACGAACGCGGGGTACAGAGCCAGAGCCTGCTGGTAGTGGCGTGCGGCCGCGTCGGCGTCGCCGCCTTCTTGGTAGAGCTCGGCGAGGTTGTTGTGCGCGACCACGCTGTCCGGGTTCGCCCGCAGCGCGCTTTCGAACAGGTCCACGCCACTCCGCCATTCGGCGGCGCGGTACGCCGTGCGCGCGGCGGCCGCGGCGATGACTGCGAGCACGAGACAAGGCGCTGCGCCGCGCCAGCGCCGCAGCGCGAGTCCAAGAGCCGCCACCAGCCCGACCGCGACCGGTGCGGTCGCCACGTAGAGGTAGCGTTCGGCGAGCAGCGAGGTCGTGGGCCACAACGCGTTGAGTGGGGTCGCGGCGATGGCGACCGCGGCCAGCGCGAGCGCGCCGCTGGCCACCGCCGCGCGGCGATGACCGCGCCACAGCGCGAGGATCGACCCGGCGACGAGCGCGCCGCCGGCAACGCTGCGCAACCCCCACGGAGCGCCGCCGCGCGGCAGCGTCGCCAGCGAGTAGTCGACGGACAGTGCGGCCGGCCAGACCAGGAGACGGGCCACCTCGAACACGGTTCCCAACGCGGTGCCGGCGCGCGTGCCCCAGTCGGCGGCGACCATCGGATTGACGACCACGTCCGGTGCCGGCGGCAGGTTCACGCCGATGGCGAGGGCGCGCACCAGCACCGCGCCGGCGGCCGCCGCGGCCAGGGGCCACAGCCGCCAGGGCCAGCCGGTGGCATCGCCGCGTTGCCAGCGGTCGACCAACGCGAGCAGCAGCAGGCCGACGGCGGCGAGCTCGTGCGCGAGCAGGGCAGCGAGCAGACAGATGGCTGCCGCCGCGCGGCCGCCGCCGGTGCGGCGCAGCCAGCAGTGTGCCGCGGCGAGGCTCAGCGTCCCGGCCAGCAGTGGACCGCGGGCCGAGATCCACGCCACCGCTTCGCTGCCGGCTGGATGGACGGCGAACAGCGCGGCGGCGCCCAGCGCCGCGGCGGTGCCCAGCCAGCGCCGGGCGATCGCGAACAGGAGCCAGCTGGACAGCACGTGCAGCGCGAGGCTGGTGGCGTGGAACGCGCGCGGATCGCCGTGGCCGACGGCGTCGTCGAGCGCCAAGCTCAGCATCGTCAGCGGCCGGTAATAGGCATCGCTGGGGTTGGTGGTGGAGGCCCACATCGGCGAGCCGAACAGCTGGGCGAGGTCCACCGGCCCGCGCACGGCGGGATTGGTCGCCACCAGTAGCCGATCGTCGTAGACGAACTCCCCCGCGATGCACGGCCAATAGGTGGCGACGGCGAGCGCGGCGAGCGTCGAAAGGCAGGCGGGAGTTCGAATCGCGCGGGGAAGCATGCGCAAGAGTGGTGCGCCACGATGCCAGACGCCCGCCGCGATGTCGCGTGCTCGATCTTGTGCCGCCGCCGCGGAGCGTCATGATCGGACCGCGCCGGCCGGTGTCGGCGGCGAGGTGCGATGGCGGTCACCAAGAAAGAGCTGCTCGGCAGCGAGCTGATGCGCGAGATCCTGCGCATCCGCATCGACACGCTGTGGAGCATGCTGGGGCTGCTGCGCGACGGCCGCCATCCCCCGGTCGACGCCGAGAAGTCGACCGGTGACCTGGACGACAAGGGCGGCCTGTTCGTCCCCGGCGGGCTCGTGCTGCACGACTGGGAAGGCAACCCCGTGCGGCCGGTGGCGCTCGCCGATGGAAAGGCCGCGACCTTTCGGTCCGCGGTGCGCGTGGCCCTGCGCCACGACGGCGCCCACCTCTTGTCGGCCGCCGGCGTCGCCCGCGCCAAGCTCGGCAACTCCGCGTTCGCCCGCATGTCGTCCAGCATCCTGCACAACCGCCGCGAGGCGCTGCGCCGTCGGCGGCGGCTGGGTGAGCATCCGCCGGCCCGGATCGGTTCGCGCGCGATATCCAAGAGTCACTGCCCGCCCTGGGTGCCGGCTCCGTTCGGCTCGCGCACGTCGCTGAGCTCGGATCTGGCCGTGTGTCTGTGCGAGCCGCGGATGTACTTCCTGCAGTGCCTGGAGTACTACGAGCTGCGCGCGGCCGAGGCCGAGGCGTTGTGGCAAGGCATCAAAGAGTCGCGCCAACCGGTGCTCGGCGACGACGGTGTCGTGCTGGCGCCACCGCTGGTGGTCACCTGCCACAACACGCGCTACCGCGAGGCCAACCTGATCGGTCTGACGCGGCTCTGCGGCTTCGGGCGGTTTGGCGAGTTCGCCACCATCTCGGCGGAGCCACTCGGTACGGACCTGCTGCACGAGCTGGAAGTCGGCCGCGAACGGATCGCCGCGGATGAGATCGTCGCCACCTACGATGGCATCGAGGTTGCCTTGGTGCTGCGCGTGTACCCGCGCACCAACCCCGGCGCCCGCCTGCTCAAGGGTGTTACGACCAGTTTGATTTCGGCGGAGCGCGACCTCGGCCTCGATGTCGAGGCCATCACCGAAGAAGCCCGCGAGCGCTACGACGTGTAGAGCTGCGCCGCAAGTCCGTCACCAGTCGCCGCGCACGACGACTTCGCCGGTGTGCTGCTCGCGCGGCAGATCGATCGGGCCGAAACGGCGCCGTTCGCCATCGACCTCGGCGGAGACGAAGAACGCGTCCCAGGGCGCGCGCTTCAGCGTCAGCCAACCGTCGGCGTCGGTGCGCAGACTGCCGGGGATGTAGAAGTCTTTGCGGTCGAGCTTCACCTGCAGGTCCGGCAGTGGCGTTTCGTCGGGTGCCAGCAGGCGCACGCGCATCGCGCGCACCGTGGCGCGCACGTCGACGCTGCGGGACTCGCCGGCGGCGACCGAGAAGCGGTCCGGCAGCTGGAGGTGGAGCCAGCCCGGGCCGGGGTCGGCGGCCAGGGTGACCGAGAAGCCGTAGTTGCCGGCCGGTACCGTCGCGCGGAAGGCGCCCTCGCCATCGGTGGCGATGCGCAGCGAGGTCGGTTCGCCGGGTGCGAGGTGCCGCACGAAGCAGTGGACGTCACGCAGGGGTTCGCCGTTGATCCACACCCGTCCCTCGACGGTGGCCGGTAGGAGCGCGTCGATCGACCACTGCAGGGCGCGGGGCTCGCCGGGAACCAAGGTCTCGGTGCCCAGCGGCAGGACGACCGAGTCGGCGTGCACCGGGCTGGTCTCGAGCCAGTAGCGCAGCGAGAAGTCGTGCGCGCCCGCGCCGAGCCCACCCAGCTCGAAGTGCCCGCTCGCGTCGACTTCCGCGGTGCGCGGCTTCGCGTCTTCGTCCTGGCTGGGGGTGATCAGGACGGCGACCGGCTCGCGGCCACGGCTGGCGAGGTCGCGCAGGGTGGTCACCGCCTCCAGAGGCTCGAGTTGGCCGTCGACGGCGGCGGCGCTCTCCACGGTGATGCGCTGCACCGTGGCCGCGATGCCCACCTCCACTGCTTGGACGCGGCCCAGGTGTGTGGTGCCCTGCGCGCGCAGCCACCACGAGCCCGGCGGCGCGCTGAAGTGCACCCGGCCGTCAGCGGGGGTCATCGCCTGCGCGATGACCAGGTGCGATGGTGTTCGTCGCGGCACGTCCGCGTCGCCGACCGCCGGGAGCGCGCCGCCGGCGGTGGGCGCGGCGCGGTCGAGGGCGCAGATGAGCTCGACCGCGGAGCCTTCCATCGGGCGGCCGGCTGGGTCCTGGACGACGACCTCGAGCGGCACCGCGTCGGGGACGGTGACCGAGATCTCGGCATGCGGCTGGGCCGGGTTCACCTCGAACTCGACCGGGCCGGCCAGTGCGAGTCGGCGGTCGGCGGGAACCACCAGGACACCGCAAGTCCCGGGGGTCATGCCTTCGATCGTGCATCGACCGTCCGCGTGGCCGCCTCGGCGCGCCTGGCCGACGGTGCGCACCCAACCCTCCCGGCCGCGCCGCAGGCCGAACAACGCGTAGTCGGCGACCGGCCGGCCGCGCGCGTCGCGCACCGTGAAGTCGAGGTCGGGCTTGCGGCGCAACACGAGCTCGACGTCGCCTGTGCCCCACGCCACCCGTGTCTCCGGGTCGGGCGCGACGCGTTCGAAGAGGCCTCCGCGAACGCTGGTGTGCAGGCGTGCGCCGGCGACGCCATCGTTGTGGCTGGGACCGGCGCGGTGAATCGCGAACATACCGTCCGCGTCGCTGCGGCCGCGCCCGACGTAGCCGTCGCCGTTGGCGGACACGCCGACGTCCGCCAGCGGCCGACCGGACTCGTCGACGACCCGGCCGCGGATCGTGAACCGCGGGTCGGGGCGTTGCACGACGATCCGCAGCGGCAGCGACTCCTCGTCGCCGTTGAGCTTGACCGATCGCGGCTCGACCAACGCGCCCGATTCTTCGACGCCGACGTACCACTCACCGGCGTAGGCCGGGGCGGCGAACGCGAAGGCGCCGCGCGCGTCGGTGCGGGCGCGGAGCATGTCTTCGGCGACGACGGTGCGCTGCGTGCCGGTGAGGTCGATCATCGCGAACAGGACTCCGGCGTCGGCGACCACTGCCCCGCTCTCGTCGACGAGGGTGCCGCGCACGCGCACCGCGCGGTGCATCGGCACGTCGCCGACGTCGATCGTGCGACCCGGCGCCGGCCGGGGCCAATTCCCCTCGCGCGGGGTGCGGCCGGCGGCGGTGATCCGCAGCGCGACGTCGTCGTAGGGGTGGGCCAGCGTGATCGCCAGCTCGAACACCCCGTCGGCCGCGGTCTTGATGGCAGCGGGTGTGTCGAGCGCCGGCCACTCCGGTGGTGCGGCGCGCGCCGGGGCGCGGCGGACCGCGACCGTGCATTCGGCGAGCGGCGCGCCGTCCTCGCTGCGCACGCACCGGCCGCGCAAGACCACGGCCGCGCCGTCGACCGAGGCGGCATCGTGCGGCTGGTCATCGCGCTCCTGCGTTGCCGCGGTCCGCACGCGCTGCGCGGAGTCCCCGATCGGCGCCTGAGTGTCCGCCATGGTCGAGGGTGCGTGCGGCGCCGCCCAGTCGGTGCGTGTGATGATGAAAGGGCGAGCGCCGGTGCTGGTCGCGATCGCGTAGCCGGCGGCCGCGAGAAGGGCGGCCCCGATCAGAAGCGTAGCCCGCATGCCTTGCATGCGGTACAGCGTAGCTGACGCTCGTCGCGAGGACCGGGTCCACCGCCTCGTAGCTCCCGCGGGGCTTGTCGGGCGAGACGGGGGGGAGGACGATTTCGCCATGCGAACGCTCCCGCTGCTGTTTCTCCTGTCGACCTCGGTCGCGGCGCAGGGTGTGCTGCCGCTGGCGGAGACCTATCACTTCGCCGGTCTCGAGCTCGACTTCGACGATGCCTGCGGTTGCAGCGCCGTACCGACGATCGTCGCGTCGGGTGGTTCGCTGACGCTCGCGCTCGACGGCAGCGCGGGCTTCTCGGTCACCGACGAGGCGATTTGCCCAGGCGGGAGCGTGCAAGCCAGCAGCGACACCGGCAGCGGGACCTACGCGGTACGTGGAGACGGCGTGATCGCGTTCGATTGGAATGCGGCCAGCCCCGGAGTGGATCTCACGTCGGCGTTCCTGCGCGCCAACGGCTCCGCGTTCTTGGTAGGCCGCAACAGTGAGGAGGAGTCAGATGCCGCGATCGCCCTGGCGATTGCCCTTTCCAGCGGCCAGAGCAATGCGACGCTCACCGGTCGCTACCACCTGCTTCGCATGGTGAACCGCAACGGAGTCGCGGGGTTCTCGACCAGCGCCTGGATCGGCACGGCGACCTTCGACGGGGTGGGGGCCTACACCGAGGCCGGTACCCAGCACGATCTGAGCTTGGGAGGCGCGCCGGCGAGCAGTGCGGCCACGGGATCCGGCAGCTACGCGGTTGCCGCCGATGGTGTGGTCACCGCTGGCGCGGCGCGCGGTGTCGTCAGCGCCGACGGCGAGCTGTTCTTTTGGTCCAGTCGCGCCGGCCCGGACTACGAGTTCACGGTCGGTTTGCGGCAGGCCGGCGGGCGAACGACGGGGCAGCTGAACGGAACGTGGGGCATCGCGCAGCTGGATGCGGCGATCGCGGCCACGCGCACTCCTGCCGAAATGGAGACGGCCTGGGGGAGCTACCGCTTCGGCAACACCGGCGGGGGTACCGCATCGTTGTTCGGCGACGTGCTCGACGTCGGCAGCTTGCCGCAGATCGGCGGTTGCCCCTTCACCTCGGGCAGTCAATACCAGTTTCAATCGTCGGTCGCCATCAACGGTGTCGGCCAGTTGTCGGCGTCTCCTGGCGCGACGCCGTTCGGCGCGGTGAGCGCCGACGGCAGCGTGCTGTTCACCCTGACGGTTCCGGGCGACGCGATCGGCATCGCGCTCGGCCTGTCGCGGTGCTCCTGGCCGGGGACGATCGGCGCCGGCACTGCTGGCACCGGGGCGGCGATCCCGAGCTTGTTCACCGTCGGTGGGTTTCCGTTTCTCGGCAATGCCGCGTTCGGCTACGTCGCTGCCGGGGGGCGGGGCGGCGGAGCCGCGGCACTGGTGTTGTCCACCGCGGCGCTCTCGTCGGGGCTGCCGCTCTTGGGAGGCACGCTCTGGATTGACCCGACGCGGTTGGTGGCGTCGTTCCCGCAGCTCCTGTCCGGCCCGCCCGGTGTCGGCGGGATCGGTGCGGCGGGTTGGTCCCTGCCGCTGCCGGTGGCGCGCAACGGCACCGCGCTGACGCTCGCGAGTCAGGTGATCGTGCTGGATCCGGCGGCGCCGGGCGGCGTCGCGATGTCGCCCGCCGTCGTCGCGCAGCCCTGTCGTTGACCGCGACCCGCGGCGGCCGACCCGCGGCGGCCGACCCGCGGCGGCCGACCCGCGGCGGCCGACCCGCGGCCGGCTCCCCGGTTTGCGGCTTCCGCCTGGCGTGCTTGCGCCGGTCGCCTATCCTCGCCGCGCTCCTCCCCCCCGACCCCACCGAAGACCGACCGCCGTGATGATCCGACGCTGCAGTGCCGTTCTCGTTTCTCTCTCCGTTGTCGCCGGCCTCGCCGCCCAGCGCGGGGATGCCCCATCGACGGGGCAGCACTCCGAGCTGGGGCGCATGTGGCCGTTCGACAACGTCCCCGCCGCCGATTTCGAGGCCCGCTACGGCTTCGCGCCGTCGCAGGAGTGGCTCGACCACCTGCGGCTGTCGTCGGCGAAGTTCGGCGGCGGTTGCTCGTCGTCGTTCGTCAGTGGGCGCGGCCTGATCTTGACCAACCACCACTGCGCCCGGGGCAACATCGCCTCGGCTTCGCCCGAAGGTCAGGACTGGCTGCGCGACGGCTACATCGCAAGCTCCCTCGAGGCGGAGGTGCCGCTCGAAGGTCTCGAAGTGCGCCAAGTGGTCGGCATGCGCGACGTCACCGCTGAGATGAACGCCGGGCTGGAGGACGGTGATCAGCAGACCGTGCTGGCGCGCAACCGCGCCGCGATCTTGGCCGCCGCGCGCGAGACCGATGCCGACCACGAGCACGAGCTGGTGTCGCTCTACCAGGGCGGCGTGTATCACGTCTACTCGTACCGAGTGTTCGACGACATCCGCTTGGTGGCGACGCCGCAGATGCAGGCCGCCAAGTTCGGCGGTGACCCCGACAACTTCACCTTCCCGCGCTACTCACTGGACTTCACGCTGGTCCGCGCCTGGGAAGACGGCAAGCCGGCCGACACGTCGGCCCACTACCTGAAGTTCAAGACTGCTGGCCCCGCCGAGGGCGAGGCGGTGTTCGTCTCCGGCAACCCGGGCTCGACCGGCCGGCTGGAGACCATCGCGCAGATGGAGTTCCGCCGCGACGTCGAGTATCCGGCGACGCTGGAGCGCATCCATGCCATGCTCGACCGAATGCCGGAGGATGCGGGCGATGCGCGCGCGGTGGCGCAGCGGTTGTCGCTGGAGAACGCGCGCAAGGCGTACACCGGCTACCTGGACGGCCTGCGCAACGAGAACGTCATGCAGATCAAGCGCGATGCGGAAGCGGCGGTCCGCGCCGCTGTTGCCGCCAACCCGACCCTGCAGGAGAAGTACGGAGACGCGTGGACCAATCTCGAGCAGATCTGCGCGCAGAAGGCCGAGGCGTTCGCCGCCGGGGGTGACGGTATGCGCGAGCTGCGGCAGCGCGAGGCGGTCGAGAGCAAGCGCATCGGCGAGGCGTTCTTCGCGGTCTACGGCACCGCGATCCCGCCGGATGCGACCCTGACGCTGCGCTTGTCCGACGGTGTCGTCAAGGGCTTCCCGATGAACGGCACCATCGCGCCGTGGTTCACCTCGACCTACGGGCTCTACGCCCGCCATACCGAGTTCGGCGGCGAGTCGCCGTTCGACCTGCCGAAGGAGTGGCTCGAGGCCCGCGACAAGCTGGACCTGACCACGCCGTTCAACTACGTCTCGACCTGCGACATCATCGGTGGCAACTCGGGCAGCCCGATCGTCGACAGGGAAGGCCATCTGGTCGGCCTGGTGTTCGACGGCAACATCGAGAGCCTGGGCAACCGCTTCGTCTACACCGACGAGGTGGCGCGCACCGTCGCCGTGCACCCGGCGATCATCGTCGAGTCGCTGCGCAAGGTGTACGACGCGGGCGCCATCGCCGACGAGCTCGAGGGCGTGGCCGGATTCTGAGTGGTCTTTTAGGTTGCAAACGGGCGGCCCGGACGCTCGCGTGATGGCTGGTTCTGTTACGGAGACCAGCGATGACCATGCGACCCCTCTTGTCCGCCGCCCTCTGCGTTGCCTTGTTCGCCGCCTGCAAGGGAACCGAGGCGACGACGACGCAGCCGTCCGGCAGCACGTTCGTCAACACCATGTGCCCGATCGCCGCCGAGGCGGTCGACCCCGACGTCGAGGGTGTCACCTTCAACGGCTACACCGTCGGCTTCTGCTGTGGGGGTTGTAAGGACGACTGGGACGAGTGGAGCGAGCAGAAGAAGGCCGACTTCGTCGCCGCGGCGATGCGCTGAAGCGGCCGTTGACGGTGCGTGTCGGTGCGTTCGTCCGCCTCTCGGCCGTCCTGCTGTCGACGGGCGCGCTCGCCGCGGCCCCCCCGCAGGGCGGTGGCGTTTGGGGCGGCCTGCAACGAGCGGCTGCCCGGGCGGTGGACGGTGCCCGCAGCGCCAAGGACGCGATGGGCGCGGTCGCGGACCGGCTGGTCGAGCACACGGACCCGCGCGTCGTGGCCTACTTCGCGGCCAAGAAGAGCGCCGAGCTCGCCAGTGCGCACCGGCCCTGGCGTCGGCTGTCGGCGCCGTTGATGCGCCGCTTGGCGCCGCTCTTCCCGCGATTGGACCTGACGGCGGTTCGCTTTCGCGACGAGGCGCGCACGCCGGCCACCGGCTGGCGCCATGGCCATGCCAGCATGGCGTTCGGCAGCGAGCTGTACTTCGGTCCGGCGATGCCGCAGCTGGTCCTCGACCGCTTCGCGCGCGGGGAGGCGCGGGCCGGCGAGTCGCTGTTCCGTCTGCTCGTGCACGAGCTGGTGCACGCAGACCAGGTGCGGCGCACTGGCAGTGAGGCCGCGTTCGCCCGCTTGTACTTGGACGAGTGGGTGATCGGTGGTCTTCGCTACGAGGACAATCGTCTGGAGCGCGAGGCGTTCGCGGCGCAGCGCGGACCGTTGCCGCCGCCGATCGTCGCGCCCCGCCGCCGCTGGTGCCGCTGGGCCTGACCGCACGGTCCTGCGTCACGCGCCGCGCGGAGAGCTGCCGGGCTTGGGAGCACCACCGTCGCTCACGGTTCGACGACTCGTCCTTCGCCGGCGGCGAGGCGGAGTCGGGTCGTGGCGAGCTCGCGACTGGACGTGAAGAGGCGCACGCTCCACCAGCCGGGAGCGACGGTCAGGCGCACCACGCCTGGCGCACCCGCGGCTCCCAGAGGATCGCTGTAGAGAACGCGGCCGTTCCGCGAGACCTCGAATGCGACGGCCTCATCGCCCGCGGAGTGGCGCAGCACGAGCGTCGCGCCTGGCTCGAGGCCGAGAGTGGTCGTCTGTTCCACGCCCGCAACGACGACGACCTCGCCGTGCGCGGCGCGGCCGGCGCGGTCGCTCGCGGTCAGGTCCCAGGTGCCGGCCACAAGCCCCGGGAAGCGAACGCGGCCGTCGAGCCGCGCGCGGGTCGCCACGGCCAGATCACCGCCGCGCTGCCGCGCGGTGATCCACGCGCGGGTGGGACGCCCGGCGGCGAGCGCGAGGATCTCGACCGTGCCGGCAATGGGGTGCAGGTGGAGCGTCACGTCGGTGTCGCCGGCCATCGCCTCGACCGGTGCCCTGGTGCCAAGCTCACTCTCGAGCTCCGCGTCGACCGACAGTGTGTACGCCTGCGGCAGCAACGGCTGCACCGTGAAGCGCCCCGCCGCGTCGGTTCGGCCGATCACCGCGGCCCCGCGGCGCGGTGACGCGGTGATGACGATGCCTTCCAGTCGGACGTCGGTCGCCGCCCGTGGCGCGACCACGGAGCCGCGGATCGACAGGCCCGCCGTTGCCCGCAGAGTCACTGCAGTCTCCCGACCCGGCACGACCTCGGCAACGGTTGCGGTCGGTGTGATCCGCATGCCGCGCACGGCACCGAGTGACAGCTCGGGCGGCGCTACCCCGACCAGCCAGGAGCCGGCGGGAAGATCGGTGAACGCGAACTCTCCGTCGCTGTCGGACGTGGCGTCGTGGACGAATCCGCCCCGCAAACGCCACCACGGCATCGTCTCCGGTGGATCGTCGGCATCGGGACGCAGCGCGGCGATGCGTGTCGCCGCGATCGGTTGATCACGCTGATCGACCAGCTTGCCGGTCAGGCTGCCCGACGCCAACATCGCGATGCGGCGTCGATTGTCGCCGGGCCTCAGCTCCCAGCGCTGCGTGGCGCATCGTTCGCCGCCATCGGAATCGCGCAGGCTGGCACGGAGCTCGATGCCGGATGGAAGCCCCTCGAGGCGCACGGTGTTGTCGGCGCCGACTTCGCGGGCGACCTCGCGCCTCAACGGTCCGCGCACGACTCCATCGGGGACCGTCACGGCGGTCGCGGCGTAGTCCAGGGCCAAACGCAAGCCGGCCGCGCGCCCCCCGCCGTCGATCGCGACCTCCAGGCGCGCCGGCCGTCGCACGCACACGACGAGTTCGCGCTCGGGGGTCTCGTGTCCGCGCACCAGAGCGATGGTGAGCGGTGGGCCACCCTCGATGTGCGCTTCGGCCCAGCCGCCTTCCGGGTCGCCCTGCAGCTGGAAGCGTCCATCACCATCGGTCGCGATCGTTCCGGCAACGGCACAGCGGTGGGCGGTCAATGCAACTCCGGGCAGCGGAGTGCCGTCGTCGGCCCACAACAGGCGCGCCCAGAACGTGAGGGCACGGCGCGTGCGCAGGCCGATCGAGACCTCGGCGTGTTCACCGGCGACGACCGTGGCCCACCCCGACTCGGGTAGCAGGTCTTGCCCCGGCGGCGAAACGTCGATGGGTTGCATGCCAGCGGTCAGCGAGAACGTCGCCGTACCGTCTGTGTCGGTCCGATGCTC
Organism: Planctomycetota bacterium; assembly: GCA_965223545.1. Lineage (GTDB taxonomy): Bacteria > Planctomycetota > UBA1135 > UBA1135 > UBA2386 > CBDCWY01. Next base: position 4,990,967 of record OZ245006.1, read on the forward strand.
ATCGCCTAGGATCCGCACGGCCGCGCCCACGACGGGCAACGTCGTGCCATCGCGCACCACGCGCACGACGAGGGTTCCCCCTTGCGTTGTCGCTAGATCGGGCTCGCCGGAGGTCTGCGGGGCAGGCGGAGTCGCAGCGGTGTGCCGTCCCGTGTCGGGTGCGCTCACCTCACGAACCGCCGCCCCGCTCGGCGCGGCCACGCCGACCGCAGGTGGAGTGGTCTCCTCGTGGACGGAGCGTGCCGTGATCGAGCAGTATGTCAGGGCCACGATGGTCGCCGCCACCAGGCCGATTGCGGGCAGCAGAACAATGCGCACTCTCCTTGGAGCCGTGCAACCGCGGCAACGTCAGCTCGGAACTCGAGATATCTCCCGATCGTCTCGAGAGGGAGTGGCGCAGCATTGGCGAATCGTCGCCGGATCCGGCAATTGTTTCTGACCTCGGCCGTGGGCCTGGTCCCCGAACGAGGGCAGAGCCAAAAAAACCGAAGGCGCAGTAACGGAACCGCCGGCCCGGGTTTGTGCAGGGAAACCGAATCGAACCAGGAGCCCCGATGTCCTCGCTTTCGAGCCCCGTACTCGCTGCAGCACCCGCCAAGGCACAACTCATGCGCCGATCCCAACGTCTTCCCACCTCGTGCTGGCCGTTGGCGCTGGGCGCCAGCCTGATGTGCTTCGCCGAACGCGGAGCGGCACAGTGGCAACAGAACGGCAGCACCCTCTACACGACGACCAACAGGGTGGGTGTTGGTACGCCGTTTCCCCAGGGCCTTCTGCATGTCCAAGGCAAGCCGGTGCTCGTTTGGAACTCCGAGCCAGCCTCGATTCTTGCGATCAACAGCCTCCAGAATGGGAAGGCGTACGCCGTACACGCATCGAACGAGAGCGGCGGCCCGAGAGGAGAATCCGCTGCTCTGTACGGCGAGACCAAGGCCAAGAACAACGGAGTTGGTGTCCTCGGAGTCGCCAGCGGAGCAGCATCCATTGGTATCCAAGGCCTCTCAAGGACGGGCGGAGGTTCCAACCCCAGCCTCGGATCCAACACCGTCTATGGCGTCACGTTCGCACCAGGAGCAGGTGTTTACGGGTTCGTCGGCGACGACGGCTATGGAGTCAGTGGGAGTGCCCACGGTTCGGAGGCGCGAGGGGTTGTTGGCTTCGCTACGAGAGACAACGGAATCGGCGCAGAGGGTCGCGGGAACCGCGAAGGGGTCTTTGGGCGTGTGCTGAGATCGACCGGATTTGCGGGCGTACACGGCTCAGTCCAGAGCACTTCGAGCTACGGAGTGTTCTCCTCGGGCGATTTCGGAGCCACGGGAAACAAGTACTTCGTCCAACCCCATCCCACCGATCCCGCCACCAACCTCCGCCTCATCTGTCTCGAGGGGAATGAGTCCGGGACCTACTTCCGCGGAACCATGAGCCTCCACAAAGGGCATGCCGAGATCCCAATCCCCGAAGACTGGCAACTCGTGTCGGACGACGCCGGCATCACTGTGCAAGTGACTCCCCGCCTTGGTTCGGCGCGCATTACCATCTGGAAAAAGAGTCGCGAAAACATCATTGTCAAAGGAACCGAAGACTGCGAGTTCGACTACGTCGTCAACGGTGTCCGACGAGGCTTCGCCAAACTCCAACTTCGAATCGACAATCGAGCGTATCGCCCGACGGCTGCCGGAGTTCCCTATGGTGCCGAACTGTCGGACGAGGTTCGCAGCATCCTGGTCCAAAACGGCACACTCAACGCCGATTACACGCCCAATGAAGTGACGGCCGGACGACTGGGTTGGGATCTAGCCAACCCCGAGGAGGTTGCCGCCAAGGAGCGCTTGTTGCGGTTCGCCGCCGAGAACGCCGCCGGCGCCAACTCGCGATGACCGCCGATTCCTCACCCGAGTTTTCCGTGACAATCATTCCCGGACCACGCTGATCAGCAGAACCCCCTGATCAGCAGAACCCAACGAGAAAATCAAGGAGAAATCATGCAACGATTCCAACGACTTGTCTCTTCCGTTGTCTGGCCGATGTCGCTGGGCTCTTTCCTGGTCCTCGCCGAGCGTGGAGCCGCGCAATGGCAATTGAACCAGGGCAACCTCTACACGACCACGAACGCGGTCGGCATCGGCACGCCCTTCCCACAGGGCCTGCTACACGTTCAGGGCGGCCAGTTGTTCGTGTGGAACTCGGCACCAGCTTCCATTCATGCAGTCAACAGCCTGAAGACGGGGCAGGGGTACGCCGTGCACGGTGTGTCCGAATCGGAGGACGGGGCAGCGTTGTTCGGTGAAAGCAAGGCGAGCAACTACGGCAACGGTGTACTCGGAGCTGCCTACGGGTTTGCATCCGTTGGCGTCCATGGGAGATACCTCGGCAAGACCCTGGGCTTCGGGGTGTATGGGTCCAACGACAACGCCGGTGTGGGTGTGTCCGGCTTGTCTTTCAGCAGCGTCGGCACGGGCGTTGTCGGATACGCCGACCACGATGACTCTCAGGGCGTACTCGGCGTGGGCCACGGGGACAAAGGCGTGGGGGTCGAGGGCGTCGGGAACTACGAAGGAGTCTTGGGCATAGCGGAGCAATCGACTTCGTTCGCGGGAGTGCATGGCAAAGCCCGGCTCGGCCCCAGCTACGGCGTATTCTCCTCTGGTGACTTCGGCGCGACGGGCGCCAAGTCCTTCGTGCAGCCCCACCCAACGGACCCCTCCGTCAACATCCGTTTCGTGTGCCTGGAAGGGAACGAGGCCGGAACCTACTTTCGAGGTACGACGCGCTTCCACAACGGGCACGCGGAGATTCCAATTCCCGAAGATTGGCAACTGGTGTCAGAAGCCACCCAGATCACGGTGCAGGTGACGCCGATCCGCAGTTTCGCGCAACTGACGATCTGGGAGAAGAGCCGAGAGCGCATCGTCGTCAAGAGCGACCAAGACTGCGAGTTCGACTACGTAGTCAACGGGGTCCGCCGCGGTTTCGCCAACATCCAACTACGGACTGACAATCGGGCGTACCGGCCCAAGGTCCGCAATGTTCCCTACGGGGCCGAATTGCCCGACGAGGTCCGCCAGATCCTCGTGCAAAACGGCACCCTCAACACCGACTACACACCGAACGAGGTCACCGCCGCCCGGCTCGGTTGGAGACTGCGCTCCCCCGACGAGGTCGCCGCCAAGGACCACGCGTGGCGGATCGGTGCGGAGCGAGGCCGACGAGACAAAGCCAACCGCCGCTGAGCGTCCGGGGCCGAGAATCTTCGCGCGGCGACAACATCTCCGAAGGCCCGCTGGCGTCAGCACTTCGATACCGCAACTCCCGGACGCTCGAAAGCAACACTGGCGTCTGCGCTCAGCGCGGCCGTCCGGCACCACTGAAACTGCGGGCTCCGCTACTGTCGAGACGCGCCCGGTCCTTGGTTGCGGCCTCGGCCGCGCTGAGAGCCTGTGACCCGATCCCAGCTGCTCTGGGTTCCCGAGGATGCCGTCGGCGTTCGCGTCCAGACCGAGAGTGGAGAGAGTGTCTTCGCAAGACACACCGACAACGAAACTGGGATTGTCGAGCACGTGATCGAGTGATTTAGCGCTTCGCGCGCTTCTCCAGCGCGCGAAGCGCCTCGGTCGCGGGCGTCAGCCCCGCGTTGCGTTGCAACGCCGCGCGGTAGTCGCGGCGCGCGCTGGCCGCATCACCGAGGCGCTCGTGCAGCTGACCCCGGAGCAGCCACGTGATCGCGAAGTCGGGCTGGATCGAGATGCCGCGGTCGTACCAGCCCAGGGCATCGTCGAGCTCGTCGTCGGCGAGCGCGACGTGCGCCATGCCGATGCAGGCCGAAGCGTCAGGTTGGGTGCGCAGCAGCCACTCGAGCGCGGCGACTGCGCGTGGGCGGTCGACCGGCATGTAGAACTGTGCGATGGCCTCGTGCGTCGATGGTGCCTGCGGCCAGTGGTGCTCGAGCATCGCCGCCGCCTCGTCCATCGCGGTGCGGTCGCCGGCAAGCGCGGCGGCGTGCAGCACGGAGTGGGTGTAGTGGAATTGCGGCGCGGGTGCCTGCAGCACCGCCTTGCGGAACCACGGCAGGGCGGCGCGCGCGCTCGCGGCGTCGCGGGCGTAGAAGCTGCGCACCGCGTGCAGCCCCTGCAGGAAGCTGGTGACGTCGGTGTCGTGGTCGCCGGCGAGGGCGTATGCCCGTCGTGCGGCATCGTCAGCGCCCTTTTGTTCCAGCATGAAGGCGCGCAGCCACGCGAGATCGCGGTCGGATTGTGCCTCGCCGACCGCATCGAGGACCTCGAGGGCGCGGTCGGGATCGTCGAGCTCGATCCAGAGGCGGCCGATCAGCGCGGCCGCGCTCTTGGGATCCAGGGCCAACGCCAGGTCGAAGGACTCGCCCGCGCCGGTCGGGTCGGCGCGGAACAGGGTCTGGAACCCGCGTTGAACGTGCTCTTGCACCGCGCGCTGTCGCTTGCTGAGGCGGCCGGCGCGGGCGTCGGTGAGCTCCGCCTCCAGCTGCGTGTTCTTGGCGGCGATCACGGCCAGCGACACCGCGAGGACGATCAGCAGTGCGCCACCCAACGTGGCGACGGCGCGGTTGCGTTGCACCCAGCGCCACGCCCGGACCCGCGCCGGCACCGGGCGGGCGCGGATGGGCTCGTGCCGGCGCACGCGGCCGAGGTCGTCCGCCATCGCCGCGGCGCTGGCGTACCGGCGCGCGGGGTCTTTCTCCAGTGCCGTCGCCACCACCACGGCGAGGTCCGATGGCACTGCGGCATTCGCGTGCTGCGCGCTCGGCGCATCGAACTCGGTGATCGCGTGGTAGAGCGCCTCGCGCGTCGGTGCGGCGAACGGCGGGCTGCCGGTCAAGCACTCGAACAGCGTCGCGCCCAGCGAGTAGACGTCGGTGCGGTGATCGAGGTGGCGGTTCTGTCCGCGCAGCTGCTCGGGCGACATGTACGCGGGCGTGCCGAACACGTCACCGGACTCGGTCAGTCCCTCGCCATCCTCCTCGTCCCGGCGCGCCAGGCCGAAGTCGAGCAGCACGAGACGGTGCGAGGGAGTCAGCATCAGATTGCCGGGCTTGATGTCGCGGTGGACGATTCCGGCGTCGTGCGCGGCCTGCAGGGCGCGGCCGATGCCTTCGAACCAGCCGGCGATCTCCAGCGCGTGCGCGCGGTCCGGCGGTGTGCCCCGGCGCGCGGCGTTCCACTGCGCCAGACTCTCGCCGTCGATCCAGCGCATCGCGATGTAGGTCACCTGCCGCGGGGTGCCGGCGTGGACCACGCCGCTGTCGAGGACCGAGCAGATGTCGGGATGGTCGAGCCGCGCGGCGACCTCGGCCTCTCGGCGAAAGCGCGCCCACGATGGCGAGCCGCGGTGTGCCGCGCGGTCGAGTAGCTTGAGCGCGACGGTGCGCTTCAAACGCACGTCGCGGGCGCGGTAGACCACGCCCTGCCCGCCCCGGCCGAGCTCGTCGAGCAGCTCGTAGTGCCCGATCCGGCGGCCGTCGTCCGGGTCGGTCGCGGCGGCATCGCCGTGGGCTTCGGCCGGTCCGTCCGGCTCTTGCTGTAGGGCCTCGAGCTCGCGGGCGATGAGCGCCTCGTGCCCCGGGAAGCGCGTCTGATAGTCTTCGACGGACCGCTCCACGCCGCCGGCACGGTCGCGCAGGTAGAGATCGAGGAACGCCGCGGCGATCGCCGGATCGTCGGAGTCGTGGGCGTCGGGCATCGGCATGACTATGCTGACAGTGGCCGCCGCCGCCGGCAAACGTCAGCCGACCGCCAAAAAAAGCGATGCCGGACGATCCGACCACTCTGCACGTGCAGCGCGCCCGGGCGGGGGATGCGGCGAGCGTCGAGTGGTTGGTGGTGCGCTTCGCGCCGCTGCTGCGCGCCCAAGCGCGGTACCGGCTGTCCGGCAGGAACTTGGCCGTCGAGCCGGACGACGTGGTGCACGATGTGTGGACCGTGGCGTTGCCCGCATTGCCCGGCCTCCGGATGGGCGGCGCACGGCAGACCCCGGTGCTGGTCAAGTTTCTCGCCACGACCCTCCTCTATCGCGTCAACGAGCTGACGCGGCAGCACATTCGGCGCGGCGCGCGCGCGGCGCCGAGCGAGACGGCTTCGCCGAGCCGGTGGGCGGCGTCGACGCGCGGGGCACTGACGCGCGCTGCCGATGCCGACGAAGTCGAACGTGTTCTACACGCGATCCAGGCTCTGCCCGACGCCGATCGCGAAGTGGTCGTACTGCGCGGCATCGAGCAGCTCGAGAACGCCAGGGTCGCGGCCCTGCTCGGCCAGTCGGCGAACGCCGTTTCGCTGCGCTTCAACCGCGCCATGCGGCGGCTGCGGGCGGAGCTGGGACCCAGCGTGCTGGACGACCTCGACCCGTGATGCGCGGCGGTGTGCCGCCGGGGTTTTCTCGGATTTCTCGACGCGGGGGGCCGCTGGGAGTCACCGTCGCCTTGTCGTCCTCTCGCTGACCGAGGAGTCAGAACGCATGTGGATCTGGATCGCCTTGGCCTTGCTCGCCGTCATCGTTTGTGCCGTCATCGTCGGGGCACTGCTCCCCCCGGACTTCCGTGCCGCCGGAACCTGCGATGTCGACCTCGCGCCAGAGCCGCTGTGGGCCGCGCTCTCCGACATCGAGCGGCATCCCATGGCGGCCAAGATGGCGCGTTCCGTGCAGGTGCTGCCGCAGGAGGACGGGCTGCCGGTGTGGGTCGAGGACCTCGGCAGCTCGAAGGTGCGCGTGCGCACGACGCGGGCGGAGCCGCCCACCCTCCTGGTGCGCGAGCTGGCCGACCAGGTCGTGCCGATGACGGCGCGCGTGGAGTTGCGCATCGAGCCCCGCGGCGGCGGCAGCCGCGTCTACCTGACCAACCACACGCGAGTGAGCCGCGGCACCTGGCACGTTCCGTTGTTTCGTCTGCTGCTGACCATCACGCCGGGGCTGCGCTCCGGCATGCGCGCTTGGCTGCAACAAGCGGTGCCAGGGCGCGTTCGCTTCGATTGGCGCTCCCCGTCGCCGGCGCCGGGAGGATCTCCCGCGCCTCCGGATACCACCGGCGGCCCTCCGTAGAGTGGGGGCGTGAACGTCGACGCACTCGAACGAACGCCGCCGGCCTCCGGGGGCGGAGCCCCGGCTGCCTCCTGGAGCTGGCTGCGGCTGTTTCTGTTTCGCTTTGCCGCACTGTACTTCGTGCTCTACGCGCTGCCGTTTCCGTTCTCCAACCTGTGGCAGGTGGTCGCGCAGGTCATCGAGTGGAGCACTAAAGAAGGACAAGAGATCGCATGGGTGGCCGCCGTGCAGGACTTCTTCACCGGCAGCCCGGAGGAGGGCTTCGCCCGGGGTCGCTACGACGGTTGGTGGCGCGCGATCACGTCGTCGGTTGGGGATGCGGTCGGCATCGAGGTCATCCACCAGCGCACTGGCAGCGGCGATACGGCCCACGACTGGATCAAGGCAGCGGTGGGGTTCGCGGCCGCGGCGGTCCTCGCGCTGCTCTGGAGCGTCGTCCGGCGGCACGGAGCGCATCCGGCGCTGGCGCGTTGGCTGCACCTCGGCGTGCGCTGGTATCTCGGCTTCTGGATGTTGGTCTACGGGCTGATCAAGCTGTACGCGGGTCAGTTCATCTATCCGTCGCTGCAGGCGATGATGCTCCCGCTGGGCGACATGTCACCGATGGGGCTGGTCTGGGACTTCATCGGGTTCTCCAAACCGTACGAGGTGTTCAGCGGCATCGGCGAGGCGCTCGGCGGGTTGTTGCTGTTCGCCCGGCGGACGTCGCTGCTCGGCAGCTTCGTCACCGTTGCCGTGATGACCAACGTGGTCGCCCTCAACTGGATGTACGACGTGCCGGTCAAGCTGTTCTCGTCGCACCTCTTGCTGTTCGCATTGGCGCTGATGGTCCCCGAGGCACGGCGCTTGGTGCGGATGTTCCTGACCAACCGGCCCGTGCCGCCGGCCGACCACACGCTGGTCGCGAACCGAGGGCTTCGCGTGGCGCTGACGGTGTTCGGCACCGCGTGGCTGGCGCTGCACCTGTACTCCACCCACGAAGGCAACATGGCCGCGAGGGAGCAGCGCCGCGCGTTTCTGGAGCGGCCACCGCTGTATGGCGTGTGGCTGGTGGACGGCATGCGCATCGACGGTGTCGACGTCGAGCCTGGAGACCCGCGGCGCTGGGAGCTGCTGGCGATCGACGCCCGCGAACGAGGCTGGATTCGCTGGCCCGGAGGGCGCACCGAGTGGATCCGACTGAAGCCGGGAGACGACGCCGACACGCTCCAAGTGGCCGCGCTCGCCGCTGGGGCAGCCGGGCCGGATGCCGATGAGCCATCGTGGTCGACTTGGTCGGTGGAGCGTGGCGAGCAGACCGTGCAGCGCCTCATCACGGTGCCGAAGTCGATGCAGGGGTACCGGCGTCAGGTCGACGAGGTCGCGCCGATGCTGGTGTTGACCGGACCGTGGCAGGAGAGTGAGCTGGAAGTGCGCGTCGTGGCCAAGCGCTTCGAGCTCGAGCGCGGCTTTCACTGGATCCAGGAGCTGCCGATCAACCGCTGAGAGTGGCGGCGTTCGGTCGTCCGCTACCGAACGTCGCGCAGGTAGCGGCTGTCGGGGGCGAGTAGCTTGTCGAGGATCAAGTCGGCGGCAAACCGATGCCCCTCCGCGGTCCAGTGGCCGTCGACCGGAAAGTAGTACTCGGGATGAGCGTCGCGGTTGCGGATCGGCAAGAACGGCGCTTCGTACCTCAGAGCCAACTCGCGCAGGCGATCGAGACCCGCGCCCTTGAAGTCGAGCGCCATCAGCGCCGTCGGCCAGCCGCGGTCGCGGCAGATCTGCAGCGCGCGTTCGACCAGGGCGACGAACAACTGGCCGGGCTTGCCCGCGGTGACCGACTCGTCGCCTGCCGAGGTGGTCCCGGCCGCGCCATCCCCGCCGGGGGATTGGTGTCCGCGCCGCGCTTGGTGGCTGAGCATGCGGGTCAGGGCGAGCAAGCGGGAATACTCGATGCCGGGGATCCACTCGATCCACGGCTGCAGGCGGCGCGAGAGCGGCGGCGGCGGCGCGGGCAGCGGCTGCAGCAAACCGTCGTCGTCGAGGCGGAACAACCCCTCGCGCACGTTGTCGGGGATGTCGTTGGTGAACACCTCGAGCACCACCAGGCGAGGGCGGGCACCCGCGAGCTCGTTCTCGAGCAGGTGGATCCAGCGGCCGTTGCCGGTGTCGGCCATGCCGGCGTTGACGACCGGCACGGTGTGCGAGCCGTGGCGCTCGTCGAGGGCTTTGCGCACCAGGGCGGGAAACTCTTCGCCGTCGTTGACACCCTGACCCTCGGTGAACGAGTCGCCGAGGAAGAGCACGCAGCCGTCCATGGAAGGTGGCGGCTCGGGGCCGCGGAAGCCGCGTGAGTTGATGCGCATGAACGCTTCGTACTCGGGGTAGATGACCCATCCCGAGTAGCCCGGCTTGTAGCGCTTGCCGACCACGGGGTCGTACACCGTGAAGAAGCCGCGCACGGGCACGTCCGTGGCGACGGCCAACAACAGCTCCGCGAGTAGCACCGCGACGATTGCGGAGCCGATCAACAGGAGTCCGCGCCGCATCCATCGGCGCTGCACGGGCTTTGCGGAGTTCGGATCGCGGTCGGCCATCTCGGAGTCGCGGCAGCCAACGTAGCTGGGGCCCGCGCGGCCGCAATGGTGCGGCTGCGCGAGCAGGTTGGCGCCTCGGTCAGGGCAACGTGATTAGCAGCGCGTTGGAAACCGCGAGCTGCGCGCTGGTGCAGCTGACCGACACGGCGTAGCGCCCTGCGGGCACCTGCAGTCCGGTGTTGTCGCGCTGGTCCCAGCGCATCGTCCGGCTAGCTCCAGGGGCAACCGGCGTCAGCACTTGGGCGCGAGCTGGATCAGCGAGAACGTCGCGCCCTGTGGATCGGCGACCACGCTGAACTTGCCGACCGGGATCTCGGTCGGCGGAACGCGCACGACACCGCTGCTGTCGGCGACGGCCTTGGTCGCGGCATCGCAATCGGCGACCGCGAAGTACACCAACCAGTGGCTCGGGATGCCCTCGAACTGCGGGCCGTCCATCGCCATCATCCCGCCCGCGTCCTGGTCGCCGCACTTGATCATCGTGTAGACCACGTCGCCCATCGGCATGTCGGCGAACTTCCAGCCGAACAGTTGGCCGTAGAACTCGCGGCTGGCCGCGACGTCGCGGCACATCAGCTCGTTCCACGACAGGCTGTTGGGCTCGCCGACGGCGACGCCGGGGCCGGCCTCGCCGGTCTGCTGCCACATGGCGACCGAGGCCCCTTCGGGGTCGAGGATGAAGCAGAGCTTGCCGTAGCCGGGGATCTCGGTGGTCGGCACGGTGATCGTCGCGCCGAGGTCGGCGGCGCGCTGTTGCGTGGCGGCGCAGTCCTCGACGCAGACGTAGCTGTTCCACATCGGTGGAATGCCCTGCGCCTTCATCTCGTCGTTCATCTGGCCGACCGCGCCGGCGGCGGCCTCACCGCGCAGGAAGAACGAGTACGGCGGGCCCCCGCCCGTGTCCTGCTGCATCGATGTCCAGCCGAACAGGTTGCCGTACCACGTGGTTGCGGCGTCGAGGTCGTGAGCGGAGAGGTCGACCCAGCAGAACTCGCCGGGCTTGAAGTCGTTGCGAATCGGCATGCGGCCTTTCTCGGTTCGGGTGCGGGAAGCCGGGCCATTCTGCCGTGCTCCGGCCGCGTGCCCAAGCCGTTCGCCAGCGCGCGCTCGCCTCGGGAAAAAAGGGGCGGATCAGCCGTCGCGCGTGAACACGTCGCGGGTCTGGGTCTCCACGTGGCACTGCTGGCAGCGCACCCGCTCGGGGTGAGGGCACCGGATCTCCTCGCGAGCCGCGGGACCGGTGTGGCAGGCGGCGCAGTTCTCGCGCAGCAGAACCTGGTGCGGGATCACCGGCGGGGCCAGCGGGTTGAGGCGCTCGCCGGCGCGCAGGTCCTGCTCCAGGCCCGCGAACGCGCTCTTGACCAACACCGCGTCGGTATGGACGAAGACGTGGCACTGCTCACAGCGGGCGAACGCGCTGGGGCCGTCGGGCTGGGCATGCGGCGACGGAGGCGCGAACCCGACGCCAGGCACCGCGGTGCCAGTGTCGGTGTGGCAGGAATCGCACGCCGCGCCCATCGCCGGGTGGGGGATCACCGGTGGCGCGCCGTCGAACGCGCGGCGCGTGGCGCGCACCGTCGCCTCGGTCTTGATCGCGGCGGTCGGCTGTCCAGGCGTGGACGCCTCTTCGGCGCAGCCACCGAGCAGGGCGATGATCAGGCTCGCTGCACTGAGACCGCGCATTTCTTGTAGTCCGGTTCTTTGGAGATGCAGTCCATCGCGTCGAGCGTCAGCTCGTTGATCAGCGAGCTCTCGTCGAAGAACGGCACGAAGACGGTCCCGCGCGGCGGCTTGCCGCGCCCGTCGACCACCGCGGGCAACGTCATTTCGCCGCGGCGGCTGGTCAGCTTGACCTGGTCCCCGCCGTTGATGCCCAGCGCCGTCGCGTCGGCGCGGTTGAGCTCGACGTAGGTGCGCGGCACCGCCTGGTGCAGCTGGGTGACGCGGCGCGTCATCGAGCCCGTGTGCCAGTGCTCCAGCACTCGGCCGGTGCACAGCCAATACGGATACGCGTCGTCAGGCACCTCGGCGGGCGGGTGGTACGGCCGCAGCCAGATGGCGGCCTTCTCGCCGAACTTCTTCGCCTTGTAGAAGTGCACGCCCTCGCTCTTCTTGACGAACGGGTCGTGGCCGGCGGCGTAGCGATACCGGGTCTCACGGCCGTCGACCACCGGCCAGCGCAGGCCACGGGTCTTCTTCAGATCCGCGTAGCTGGCGAGGTCCTTGCCGAGGCCGAGGCCGAACGAGCGGTACTCCTCGAACATCGGCTCGTGCCAATCCGTCGAGCCGTCGGTCGGCCACGGGAACAGATGCCCCATGCCCATCCGCTTGGCGACCTCGATGATCTGCCACGCGTCTTCCTTGGCTTCGCCGGGAGGAGTCACCAGCTGGTTCCACTGTTGCGTGCGGCGCTCGGAGTTGCCGAACACGCCCTCGCGCTCGACCCACGCGGCCGATGGCAGCACCAAGTCGGCGACGTCGGTCGTCGGCGTCGGATAGATGTCGCTGACCACGACGAAGCGGCCGTCGCCCGGCTTGCGCTCGAAGCGGTGCAGGTTGGGCATCGTCACCCATGGATTGGTGACCTGGATCCACATGGCGGTGACATCGCCACGGCTCAGTGCGCGGAACATGTCGACCGCGTGGTAGCCGGGCACCGGGTTGATCGTGCCGGGCTCCAGGCCCCAGATCTCTTCGGCCTTGGCCCGGTGGGCGTCGATCGTGACCAGCATGTCGGCCGGCAGGCGGTTGCTCAGCGTGCCGACCTCGCGGGCCGTCCCGCACGCGGAAGGTTGGCCGGTGAGACTGAACGGTCCCGAACCGGGGCGGCTGATCTTGCCGGTGATCAGGTGCAGGTCGTTGATCAGGTTGTTCATCCACGTGCCGCGCACGTGTTGGTTGACGCCCATGCACCAGAGGCTCACGGTGCCGCGGTTGCGGTCGCCGTAGACCTCGGCCAAGGCCTCGAGCTGGCCCTGCGACACGCCGGAGAGCTCGGCGACGCGCTCCGGTGTGTACTCGGCAACGAAGGCGCGAAGATCGTCGAGGGTCGCTGGCGTCCCCTTGTCCTTGAAGCCGTAGCGCTCGGCCTGCTCGCCGTAGCAGCCGTAGCCGATCTCCTCGACGTCCTCGATGCCGCGCATGAAGACGCAGTTGTCCTCGACGAAGCGCGTGTCGATGGCGTTGTTCTTCAGCAGGAGGTGCAGGATGCCGTTGGCGATGGCGAGGTCCGCGCCTGGCGCGAACTCGACGTAGAGATCGGCCCAGTCCGACGTCGGCGTCCGGCGGGTTGCCAGGTCGATGATGCGCACGCCGCCGTTGCGCCGCTTGTTCTCCAGGATCCGGCTGAACAGCACCGGGTGCATCTCGGCCATGTTGTTGCCCCAGAGCACGAAGTCGTCGCCGAGGTCGAGGTCGTCGTAGCACCCCATCGGCTCGTCGCTCTGGAACTGCGTCATGAAGCCCATCACCGCGCTCGCCATGCAAAGCCGCGCGTTGGGATCGATGTTGTTGCTGCGCATACCGCCCTTGACCCACTTCAGAGCGGCATAGCCGTCGAACACGGTCCACTGGCCGGAGCCGTAGACCGCGACCGATTCGGGGCCGCGGCTGTCGAGGGCGCCCTGGAACTTCTCGGCGATCAGATCGAGGGCCTCGTCCCAGCCGATGCGCACGAGCTTGCCGTCGCGCCGCAGCTGCGGGTACAGCAGGCGGTCTTCGCCGTAGAGCATCGCGGGCAGGTGGTAGCCCTTGACGCACAACAGCCCCTTGTTCACCGGGCTCTGCGCGTCGCCGCGCACTGCTTTGACCTGGCCGTCGGCCACGCCGACCTCGACGCCGCAGCCGGTGCCGCAGTAGCGGCACGGCGCTTTGCCCCAAGTCAGATCGGCGTGCTTGCGCTGCGGGTCCTGGGCGGCCACCTGCCGGGCGCGTTCGCGGTCGCGCGGTGAGAACGCGACGACGCCCGGTGCCACGATGCCACTCTTGAAGAACGCGCGCCGGTCGATGGCGGCCATCACTTGCCCTCCTGCAGCCAGCGATGCTCCGGCCGCGCCAAAATGCCGTCGATCACCGCGCGCACCGCGTTCGCGGCGTCGGCGTTGCCTTCCTCCTCGGCGTGGTCGGCCAGCTCCCGAGCCTGTGGGATCAGCTCTTGGTAGAAGCGCTCGGCGACTTCGTACATGCCGTGCCAGTGCGCGTAGTCCGGCGCCATCATCGATGCGCCGTGCCGCGCGCGGCGACCCTCGTGGTGCCATAAGTAGAACCACGTCCACTCGATCTCTTCGTCGAAGCTGGTGGCAGTCAGCAGCTCCTGCTCGTGGAGGGCGGCGATGATCGCCTGCCCGGGCTTGGCGAACTTCTCGTTGTAGAGCACGACGAAGTCGTCGTACTGCTTGTAGAACGCGTCGACGTAGTCGCCGGTGTGGCAGTGGGTGCAGACTTGCCGCATCCGGTCGCGCTTGTCCTGCCAGGAGTCGGCGATCAGGCCACGGCGCTTCTCGGGGTCGGTCTCGCGCACGACCTTGTGGTTGATGTCGGTGTCCATCACCGCACTGATCGGCGGGCGATTGGTCCAGGAGATGCGCATGCCCGGGTCGTGCGTGATCTTGCCGCCGTTCTTGCTGTGGCCCGACAGGTGACACGTGGCGCAGGTCGGTGCCTGTGAGTAGTCCTGACCCAGCACCCACGAGTCGCCATCCATGTTCATGTGCGCTTCGAGGTCGCGGTAGGCGGCGCCGTGCTTGGATTCCTCGTAGATCTCCTTCTGCGGGTGGTCGGGGCCGAGGTGGCACTTGCCGCAGTTCTCGGGCCGCCGCGCGCGGCGCGGCGAGAAGTCGTGCCGGCTGTGGCACGCCGAGCAGGAGCCGAGCGAGCCGTCGAGGTTGATGCGGCCGATGCCCGTGTTGGGCCAGGTCTCCGGATGCAGCAACGGCTTGCCGTCGCTGCTCTTCTGCACCCGTGCCACCGCGTCGAGGTTGGTCGGCCGGCCGTCGGCGTCGGGTTGGAAGTCGTCGAGGGTCAGCTGCGAGCCGTCGGTCGCCTGCAGCGCCACCTTGCTGCCGTGACACTGCTTGCAGCCCAAGAACGCGCTGGCCATGCCGTTGACCTGCTGCACGTCCGGCCGCCCGGGCGTCTCGCTGTGCGGGTCGAATGGCACGCGGGCGCCCTCCACCGTCTCGGCCAAGAAGTTGTCGAGCGAGGCGAGGATGTTGCCGCCCTTGGCGTGGTGGCTGCGGCCGAACTCCTCGGCCTCGGTCACGTGGCAGCGGGCACAGTCGCGAGGCGTGACGATGGTCGCGATGTGGTAGCCCTCGTGCGCGAAGCCGTCGACGTCGTTCTCGTCGGCCGCGTGGCAGTCATAACAACCGACCCCGCGCTCGGCGTGGGTGCTGCCCTCCCACTGCTCGACGATGCCGGGGTTGGACTCGCGGTGGCAGGCGACGCAGCGCTCGGACGAGGCCGGCACCGCGACCGGTGCCGCGCGGAGGCCGACTTCGGCCTCGCGCCGCGCGACCTCCATGCCCTGCACGAAGATCAGCGACACCAGAAAGAGGATGCCGAGCGTGCCGATGATGATCTGTTTGGTCTTCAGCGTCATGTCAGGTCTAGAGGGGCAGTCGCGGAACCGCGGGGTGGCGCCGCCCACCTCAGTGGGCCGCGACCCCTTCCCATACGGTCAGGCCGACGATCGCGATCACGCCGGCGATGCCGATCCACACCGAGGCCTCCGAGCCCGGCCAGCGCCGGCGGATCCAGCCATCGATGAACGGCCACAGGAACATCACGAACACGATGAAGCCCATGCTCAGGATCGCCGCCGTGGCGGAGAACAGCTTGAGCCAGCGGAACGTGACGTAGAAGAACCACTCGGGCTTGATCACCTCGGGCGTGCTCAGCGGATCCGCCCGCTCGCCCATGGCGGCGGGGAAGATCGTCGCCAGCGCGCTGAGCAAGATCATCAGCACCAGGCCGATGATCAGCTCGGTGTAGAGGTGGTCGGGGAAGAAGTTGAAGAAGCGGCGTTCTTCGCGAGGCGCTTTGGGGTCGCGGAACTCGGAGATGCCCTGCAGCCGGATCAGCGTGATGTGCACGAACAGCAGCAGCACGATGGTCGCCGGCAGCACGGCGGCGTGCAGCACGTAGAAGCGCGACAGCGTGTGGGCGTTGTAGCTGTCGCCCGCCAGCATCATCTGCTTCATCCAGCCGCCGATCAGCGGCACCGCTTCGGTGATATTGGCGCCGACCGTGGCGCCCCAGTAGCTCAGCTGCTCGTACACCAAGCTGTAGCCGGTGAAGCCGGTCATCAGCGTGCACAGCAGCAAGCACATGCCGATCATCCAGTTGAGCTCGCGCGGCTTGCGGTATGCCCCGGTGAAGTACACCCGCATCTGGTGCAGGATGACCGCGGCGATCATCAGCGTCGCCGCCCACTTGTGCAGGCTGCGCACGTACCAGCCGTAGGCGGCTTCGTGCGTGATGTAGTCGACCGATTGGTAGGCCGTGGCCGGCGCTGCCTCGTAGTAGAACGCCAGCAAGATCCCGGTCAGGATCTGGATGACGAACAGGTAGAGCGGCGTTCCACCGAGGCAGAACCACCAGCGCTTGAGATGGTTGGGGACCGGCTCGTTGGTCAGCTCGCGCAGCTGGTCGCCACTGATCGGGACCCGCTCCCGAAACCATGCGGAGAGTCCGGTCATGATCAGGCTTGGGCGTCGAAGCGGTGCCGCAGGCAGGGGTCGTGGCCGGGCCCCTCGTCCGGGCCTCCGGTGTCGTCGGCGCGGGCGAGGCGTTCGACGGGGACCTGCACGTAGAGCAGGCCCTCGACGACGCGGAGCGGGTAGCTCGCCAGACGTTGGCCGGCGTCCGCCGGTGGACCTGCAGTCGCGACCCCGTCGGGCGAAAACACACCGTTGTGGCACGGGCAGAAGAAGCGGTTGTGCTGCGGTTGCCAGTGCACCTGGCAGCCGAGGTGCGGGCAAGTGCTCGACAGCGCGACGAAGTCGTCCGCGCTGCCTCCGCTGCCGCGCCGCGCGACGTTGACGGTGGCTCCCTGCGGGGTCCGATAACGCATCGCTTGACCGACCTCGAGGTCGGCGACCCGGGCGACGTACTGCCAGGCCACCTGCCGCGAACGGGCGGGATAGAGGAAGCGGCCGGCGATCGCCGCGAACGTGCCGTAGCCGGCGATCAACCCTCCCGCCATCAGCGCCCCGGAGGCCAGGGTGCGGCGATCGGTACTGGGATCGGGCGAAGCCTGGGGATGGGGCTCTTCGGCAGGCGGTTCGTGCATGGGGGCTCTCGATCCTAACCCCCTGGTGCCGCCGCTTCTTTCACTCATTCGGCGCCGCGAGCCGGTGGCCGGCGTGGCTGCCGCTCACCTTCCGCGCGGCGGGCGGGTGTCTTCGGCCGCTGGCACACGAAAGCCGCGGATCAGGTCCTGCTCAACCGGCGAGTGCTCGGCGACGAGCTCGATCGCGCGTTGATACAGCATGCGGTGATCGTCGTGGCGGCGCGCGTTCTGCAGCGCGCGGCCGACCTGGTCCGCGCTCGGTGGAGTGACGCCCGCCGAACGGGCGACCCCGATCTCCCGCTCGATGACGCGCCAGTCGACGCGCTCCGGCATCATCGGCGTGCCGAAGAAGATCTCCGCCTCGGTGAGCTGGAAATCGCCGGGCACGATCGCCACCACGCGGCCCGAGTCGGAGCCGTTGTTGACGCGCTCGGCCGTTTGCCCGCCCACGTAGAGCACGGGCTCCTCGGTTTGGCGGGCGAACACCAGCGTCGGATCGACGCTGAGCACGACCAACCAACCCGAGTCGTAGAGCGGGCGCTCGGCGCGCCAGAAGTGCGCCTGGGGCTTGCCCAGATCGAAGCGCTCGGCGTGCAGCAGGCCGACGCCGATGCGGTGCGGTTGATCGGGGATCGGCGGCGGATGGTCGCGATCGGGTCCGCCGCGGTCGACGACGGCGCCGGTTGGGGTGACGGCGAGCGCGGCCGCGACCGCGATCAACCCAAAGAAAAGGGTCTTCTTCATCGTTCCACTCCGTGTCAGCGCACCGTCAATTCGATCTCGTCCAGTCCGATGCGGCCCTCTGGCGAGCCCCAGCTCGGACCGAACTGGAACACGATCTGCCGCACGTCGGCGAGGTCGATCGCGTTGCCGTTGTTGAGGAAGTCGGTCAGCCGCAGCCGAATCGTCTCGAACTCGTTGTTCCAGCCGGGGACCGCACCGATACAGCTGGCGCAGCCTGCTGGCGGTGGGTTGGTCGTGCGCTGGTAGGGTTCTTCGATGCCGCCGCCGTAGGCGCCGATGTTCATCGAGCTCTGCGCCCCCGTGCCGTCGACCAACGTGACGAAGAATCTCAGGTCTTCGAGGCGCGCGGTGGTCAGCGGATGGCGCGTGGTCTGCGCTGCGCGGAAGGACAGGTGGTCGAACGCGTGCAGGTTGCGCTGGCCCGCCGGCAGCGAGTAGGTCAGGTGATAATCGCCGGTGCCGTCGAAACCGAGCACCGCACCTGCACTCGTGTCGAACGCGCTCGCCATGATGAAACCGTTCATCGGATCGGTGGGCAGCGCGTCGAAGCCGAAGTCGCCATCGTCGTATCTGCCCTCGAACAGCTCGGGCAGATCACTGGTGACCGTGGCTCCCGAGCTCGCCAGCGCGACGCCGGCGCCGCTCTGGAAGTCATCGATGATGTGCTTGCCGCTGTCCGGCGACTCCTGAAACTGGAGGTTGACGATGTTGCACTCGCCAAACGGCACGCCGATCGGACGAAAGCGGTCCCACTGCCGCCACAAGAAGTCTTTCGACGGCACGTCGCCGCGCACGTGGTACTCGACCAACGGGAGCACGTAGCCGAGCATGATCTCGTGGGTCTTCGGTTCGTCGAGCTGGCACGGACCGGTGACCCATGGGTTCTGGTTGGTCTGCGCGTGGAACCAGCCGTGGCCCACGCCGTAGAGGCTGATCGACTGGCGCGACTTCTGCGCGCGGTCGTGCATGATGTACCACTGCTCGCGGTCGCGGCACGCGCAGCCGGGGACGTTGCTGTCGGCGACCCCGACCCACAAGTGGTAGGGGACCGCGTGTGGGTTGGAGCTGGACGGGCCGCCGTCTTGCACCGGGGCGATGCTCGACAGCAGCACGATGTCGCTGGCGTCGTAGTTGGTCATCGTCATGGTGCCGTCGATCAGCTGGTCGTAGGCGCGGACGATGCTGTCTCCACCACGGCTGTGGCCGATCCAGACGATGGTGTCGCCGTCGACGTGACCGGCGAGCACACCGCCGCCGATGGTGGCCAGGCTGCCCAGGAACGCGTCGGTGTTGTCGAGCGTCGTCAACGAGGCGGTCAGCGTGCCGGGGATCGTGTTGTTGCTGTGGCTCATCACCACGTAGCCGTAGGAGGCAAGGTGGTAGCCCAGGTGGTCGTACCACTGGTAGTTGTGGCCATTGCCGTGGCTGATCGCGATGAGCGGTAGCTGGCCGAGCTGGGCGATGTTGGTCGGGTAGTAGACGTCCTGGCGGAGGAAGGTCGTTGGGCTGCCGGCGACCGGAACCCACGTCGCGCCCAGGTCGTACTGGATCTCGGTCACCGCGTACGGGCCGCCCGCTCCGGTGCCGGGCCCGACGCGCGTGGCGGGTCCGACGCTGCCGACGGTGGTGTCGCGCACGATGTAGAAGCCGGCTTCGCGGTCGCTGTAGCCGTCGGCGAGATCGGTGCCGTTGAAACGACCGTCTCGGTTGAAGTCGATGACGATGTCGTAGGGGACGCCGATGCGCAGATCGCCGTTGCCCGGGGTCACGTCCGGGCCGGCGAGGGTGCCCGCGTCGAGCGTGACGGTATTGGCCTGGATCGTCCCGGCGGCAAACGTCACCGCCTGCGGGGCGCCGCGCACGTCGGTCAGGGTGTCATCTGCCAGCCACTGGCTGCGCGTCTTGGATGCGACCACGTAGACGTCGGCGGTGTTGCCGACGATGAACGGGTAGCGGGTCGGATCGATGCCCAGCTGGAGAGAGCTGCCGGCGTTGACGGCGGCGACGTGTTGGAAGTGCGGAAACAGGCGCATCGAGCGGCCGGCCAAGTCGATGTCGCGATCGCGCAGGGTCAGGTCGGCGCCGTTGCTGACGTCGAGACCGAAGGGGGCGCTCGGATCGGCAATGACCGCGACGGCGAACACTTGCGCGCCGGCGAGGCCGGGAAACGATGGCAGCGGCAGGGCGAGCGACAGGTTGCCGCCGGCGTCGGTTTGGCCGAGAGGCAGAACCGCGAGCGCCGGGGTGAAACCGAGCGGCACGCTGACGCCGAACACGACCGTCGGACCTGCGGACACGTCGAGGAGCAGCGTGACGGGTAGGTTGGCGCCGCCGCTGACGTCGATCTGCAAGCGATCGCCCATCAGTTTGACCACCGTGGTCCGCCCGTCGAACTTGAGGTCGGACGCCGGCAGTGGGGTTGCGAACGCCGCCAACGTGTACGGCAGAAGCGAGAGCAAAGTCGAGCGCATTGGTGGTGACTCCTCGGCTCCTCGGTCGGAGCGCGGCGGCCCGCGTCGTGGCCATCGGCCAGTATAGGATCGTCGTGCGATCGACGGTGCCGCTGTCACGCACCCGACCGCAGTCGTTGCGGCTGACCGCACGGCCAAGTGCGACTCAGCGCGTCGCCGGCCAGTCCAGCACCTGGTCGTCGGCCAGTAGCTCGGTGCGCAGCGTTGCATAACCAACGTCTTGCAGCGCGATGTCGTCCGGCATTGCCAACGCGATCGCCACTGCCGCGCTGTGACCCAGCACCATGAACACGGGCTCCATGCGGATCGATCCGAACGCGATGTGGCTGGCCGACAGGCAGACCGGCACCGCCAAGTTGGTGCACTCCTCGCGCGCGGGCACGATGGCACGGTAAGAGATGCCGTAGGGAGCGAAGCCACCGACCTGCACGTCGCCCTCGTTGCGCACGGTGCCGTCGGCGGTGACGTAGCGCTGCACGTGGTGCGAGTCCATCGTGTAGGCGGCGAGCCCGACCGGGTCCTCGACGCGGCGCGCGCCGCGGCAGTGGTGCTCGGTCATCACGACTTCGCCGACCATGCGTCGTGCCTCGCGCACGTAGAGCTGGTGTGGCCAGTGACCGTTGTCGACGAACTCGTCCTTGGCGAGTCCCCAGGTGTTGAAGTGGGCGCGCACCTGCGGTGGTACGCGCGGGTCGTTGGCCAGAGTCCAGAGCAAGCCCTGCTGGTAGGCGGCGTGATCGCGGACGATGCGCGCGCGGGTGGCCGCGTCGGCCTCGGGGTAGGCGTGGTTGGCGCCGATGTGATCGGTGGAAACGGCGAAGTTGTTGTTGCTGTCGGTCTTGCGGTTCGGCATCGCCACCGGGTGCCACGGGATGCGGTGGTCGCCGGCTTCGAAGTTGCGCAACAGCAGCTCGTAGCGCTTGGCGTCGTAGCCGGCGGGCTTCGGCCATGGCACGCGGTTCTCCGGCACGTCGGTGGCGCAGATGCGGAAGCAGTAGGCCTGCACGCGGTCGTCGCCGGTGCCGTCCTCGCCCGGCGGATCAGCTTGCACGCCGGGCAGGAGTCCACTGTCGGGATTGCCGGGCTCGATCCACGGGTCGACCGCATGGGTGAACTGGTGGTGGCGGGCATGCGCGGTCTGCACGCCGTTGAGGGTCTCGTCGTAGGTGCGGTTGGCCTCGCGGCCGACGGTGTACGACACGCCCGCCGCCGCCATCAGGTCGCCTTCGTAGCTGGCATCGATGAACGCACGGCCGGTGAAACGGGTGCCGCTCCGTGTGCGGAACGCGCGCAGCCGGTCTCCCTCACGCTCGACGCCGCCGTCGCGGTCGAGTTGCTCGTCGAAGAACAGCGTGGCGTCGGTCTCGGCCAGCATCGCGCGCAGGATGCGTTCCGCGACGTGCGGTTCGAAGGTCCACGCGGCGTCCTCCTCCGGCCGGTGGCCGCGGCCGCGGAACTCCTCGCGGCGCTGCCAGGTCCACGCCGCGTCGTCGGCGTAATGCGCCCGCACGCGCCGGTAGAACTCGCGCGCGATGCCGCCGATCGCCGCCTTGTTGCCGATGTCCGTCGCGCCAAGCCCGCCGCTCGTCAGCCCGCCGACGTGCTGTCCCGGCTCGACCAGGGCGACGCGCAGGCCCCGCCGGGCCGCGGCGACGGCGGCGGCGACGCCGCCGGCAGTGGCGCCGTAGACGACGAGATCGTGCTGGTGTTGGTCGCCGCCCGGCGCTGGCAACGCCATGGGCTGCGCGTCGCGGTCGACTTGGCCGGCGAGCAAGCCGTGGAGCTGGCGCAACAGCTGCGGCCGACTCGCGGCGAGGTCGTCGCGCTCACCGGGATCCGCGGCCAGGTCGAACAGCGCGAACGGGCCGTCGCCACGATTGCGCAGAATCTTGTGGTCACCGTGCCGCAGTGCGAGCCGGGAGCCCCACTTCCAGTACAAGGTGCGCGGCGCGGGGTCTCGATCCGCAGCGCTGAGCCATGGCCAGACGTCTTGCCCGTCCAGGGCTTCCGGTGTCTCCGTCACCCCGGCGAGCGCGGCCAACGTGGGCAGCCAGTCGACGGCGTGCATCACTTGCCGGCAAACGCCCGGCTGCAGAGTGCCGCGCCAGTGCGCGAACGCCGGTACGCGCATGCCCCCCTCGAACACCTCGGTCTTCCAGCCGCGTAGTGGTCGGTTGCTACTGACGACTTCCAGCGCGGAATCCGGTGGCGGATAGGCGTTGCCGCGATGCCGGCGCAGGCCGCCGTTATCGCTGGTGAAGACGATCAGCGTCTGCTCGCGCAGATCGTGCTCGTCGAGCGCGGCGACGACTCTGCCGACCGCGGCATCCAGGTGCGACGCCGCGGCCGCCAGCAACCGGCGATCCGGGTGCTCGATGTGGGCATTGGCCCGGACCCAACGCTGCGGCTCGACCAGTGGCGTGTGCACCGCGTGGTAGGGGAGATAGACGAAGAACGGCTGGTCCTTGTGCGCCTCGATCCACTGCACGGCTTCGTCGGTGCACAGGTCGGTGACGTGCCCGGTCTGCTCGAGCCACTCACCGTTGCGGTGCCAAGTTCGTGCGAACGGGGTGTCGAGTCGGTAGCGGTGGTCGTACATCCCGACTGCCCCCGCCAGCGAACCATGCGCGTGCTCGAAGCCGTAGTGGTTGGGACCCCACTCGGGCTTCGACCCCAAGTGCCACTTGCCGGACAAGAACGTCGCATAGCCGCGCGCGCGCAGCAGCGACGCCAGCGTCTCCGTGCCGGCGGGCAGCGCCCGTTCGTTGGACGCCGTGGTGCAGTGATCGCCGAACCTGCTCGGATACCGCCCGGTCAGCAGAGCGACCCGCGTCGGCGTGCACTGCGGCTGCACGTAGTGCGCATCCAGCTCGACCCCTTCCGCGACCAGCGCATCCAGCGTCGGCGTCCGCATCTCCTCCGCATGCCACCCGACATCCGCCCACCCCAGATCATCCGCCACCACCACCACGATGTTGGGCGGCCTCTCCTGCACGACCGGCGCCAGCAACGCCAGCGCCACAATCGAAAAGCCAAGCACCCACCGAAAGTACGGAGTCCGGCTCGATTTTCTCGCTTCCCCTCCCGCCATCCCCTCCGCCGCGATCGTCGCGGGCCTGCACGCACCTCGGGACGGCGTCGCTGGAACCGCCGTCTAGCGGAACTCGTAGGTTCCCGTGTTGCCCAGCGAGATCACCCCATTGGGATCGATCAAGACCGGCTGGGAGTGAAAGCGACCACCTGCTGCCAGCGGCGGAAGGGTCGCTTGGAAGGATGCGAGGCCGAACTCCGGTTGGATCGCGGTGAGTGGAAACGGTGTCAGCCACGGCTGTGCCAGTCCGATCGCGCCATTCAGCGACATCAAGGAGGTCGGTCCCGAGGCGAGCGGGCCGTAGACCATCCCCCCTGCCCAGATGGCTCCCTCGTCGTAGCACCCTCCCCAACAGCAGGTCTGCAGCTGCGCCGCTGTGCCAGCGGCGAGAATCTGCGAGTTGGTCGCGACGATGTCTACGCGAAGCAAGCCGCCGTACCCAGTGGGTCCGGACTCGGCCCACAGTGTGGTTCCACCGTTGCTCCCCGGATTCGCCAACCACGTGCCGCGGTCGAGAAACACCTTCGGCGGTTCCTGGTCGTCGATCCCGGAGACGTAGGCGGCGGTCGATCCCCCTGCGTTTCCGATGCCACACAGGAAGGCAGAGCCATCGCCCGACGGTGTCGTCAGCGGCTCAGGCGAATGCAGGAATCCGGACGCTGGCGCTGAGATCACGGTCCGGGGATTCGATAGCGCGATCGTCCCAGGAGAGAAGAACGCGGTCCGGTCCAGGTCCCAGGTCTGGATGTCGCCGGCATTTCCGATGCCGGCATACTGCTCGACGCCCGCGCGACGCCAAAGCTTCGAGTCGGCGTAGCCGGTCGGGCCACCGAGCAGCGGCGTCGGTGGTGGGAACGGCACCGAAATCGAGGCGCGCACCGAGAACAGCGGCCCCGAAGGAGAATCGTACGCCGCGACCAGGCGGTCATCGGAGATCGACAGCGAGAAATCATCGCCCGTGGTCACGAGTGCCGCGGCATCGCCGTTTTCGGTGAAGACCGGTGGGGTCGGACGAAGGTCGAGGATGCCGGTCATCGGGTCCCAGCCCGTGGTCGACGACGTTCGCATCACGGTCAGCGATGCGTACAGCAAGCGCGAATGCGCGTCAGCTCGATCTGGGCGATGGAAGCGACCGTGGGGCCGAAGACCGAGGCGGGAACTGTCGAAGTCCTCAGAACCGTCGGTGCTTCGCCCGTGTACTGGGCCGCGAGAAGGGGAGTTGCGAGGATGCATGCCGACGCGGTGAGCGCCAGTCGCAACGGGGGGTTGGCTGGTGGAGTCATGCCAAGCAGAACCCCGTTTCGTGGCCGCTGCGGCAGCATTTTTCCTGCTCTCGCGGCGGCGCGAAGCGAGAAAACCGAGTCTGACTCCGTACCTTCAGTCCGTGTTGAGGATGAAGGCGGCGGCGGGGGGCACCTTGCACAGCTCGGTGGCGACCAGGTGTGGGTTGCGCTGCAGCCAAGCTTCGAACGCGCCGCGCTCGCCACGCTTGGGGTGACCCTTGTAGTAGAAGTAGTCGTCGAAGTAGAGCGCGGTGCCGTCGACGACGAGTGGGGTGATGAAGTCGAGGACGGCGACGGTCGATGCGTGGAGGTCGCAGTCGATGTTGATGACCGCGGCGCGTTGGAGCGCGTGTGCGCTGCGCGTGGCTGGGGTCAGCGAGTCTTCGTAGAACCCCGGCACGGTGACCACGTCGTCCAGGTCGACCCGCGCCGCGCGCAGGTTGCGCCGGAATCGGGCTTCGTCGCACGCCATCACGCCTTGGCCGCGCCAGTGCAGTGGGGCGTGCGCTTCGTCGTGGTCGGGCAGGCCGGCGAACGAATCGAACGCGATGAAGCGCTTCTCCGCAGCGAGGAACTCCGCGCAGTCGTCTGCGCGCGCCGCCCGGTAGCGACCGAACTCCTGGCGGTGGTACTGATAGGCGTGCGCGAACGAAGCCCCTTCGAACACGCCAAACTCGAGGTAGTCGCCGACGATGTTGTTGGCGACGCTGAAGGCCAAGCAGGCCTCGAGCGCGCGCAGCTTGTGGCCGGGTGGAAGAACCGCGGGGCGGCCACCGCGCCAGGCGCGGACCAGTCGTTTCTTGAGGGCGAGGCCCATTGAGCTCCAAAAAGGGGGGGGTACCGTTGCATCGGCGCGCGGCCGCGCTCGCTTGAGCCGGGCGCCCCCCGGCCGGCCTCACCAGCCGGCGCCGAGCCCGCTCGCGTCGCTGAACAGCGCAGGCGGCACCGCCGGTGCGCACATGCCCGCGTCGTCGGAGGTCACCGGGTCAGCCGGCAGGACCGTCCCGCCGTTGGCCAGCGGTGTGCACGAGGTCAGCAGGTTGGTGCCGTCGACGCCCGCGGTGCTCCACGCCGTTGCCAGCACCAGCGTGTCGGCTCCGAGCAGCGCGACCTGACCGCCGAACGAGCGGATCTCGTTGATCCCGCCCTGCGCGTTGCCGGCCATGCTCACATCGACGACCGGCATCTGGCGCGCCTGCGGACCCGGAACCGGCGTGCTGTTGATCGCGCCGCTGGCAAACAGGTTGATGTCGAGTGCGGCCCACAACCGGTTGACCGCGCTCGCATTGTCGTGGTTGACGTTGTCGAACGCGCGGTCGGCCGCCACGATACGGCCGCCGAGCGAGCGGATGTCGATCTGGCCGCCACCGTGGTTGCCGAGCATCTTCACGGCGATCGTGCCGGGGTTGGGGAATGCGAAGTGCTGGATCGTGTTGCCCAGCACGACGATGTCTCCCTGCGCCTGCATTTCGATGCGGCCCGGATCGGCGATGTTGTCGCGGTCGGTGCGCACCACGACGCCCGTTGTGCTGATCCGCCGCCCCTGCACGGCGACTTGCTTGAGCGTCGTGCCGGTGACCGTGATCTTGCCATCGAACGAGGCGACGCGAATCGCCGGGGCCGGCGCCGCGCGGTAGATGGCTTCGACCAACCCGTTGATCGAGATGTCACCCCCGCGCCCAGCGGCCGCGTCACCGCCGGTCAACACATGGACGTCACCGCCGGCATCCGAGCGCACCAGGCCAGTGACGGCCAGCTTGACGTCGCCGCAACGCGAGGCGATCAAGATGCGGCCCGAGCGGCCGTTGGCGGTCTGCGCGCGGTTCACGACGACGCCCCGAAGGTCGATCTCGCCATCGGCGATGATCTCGAGATCACCCGCCTGTGCGTTGTGCGCGTGCACGTCGATCGCCGCATCGTCATCCAGGAACACGGTGCAGCTGGTCTGCACGCGAACCCCCGGCGCCGGCCGTTGCTTGCCGCGGGTCGCCACGGTGCCGGTCGTGATCGTCGCGCCGTCGATGACCTCGAGACGCTTGGTGCCGGTGTCGACGATCAGGCGCCAGGTATCCGGCGTCGGACCGCTGGTGTCGAACGACACGTACGGCGCGAGTGCGGGGTCGCCCTGCCAAGTCGGCGGCGAAGTGTTGAAGTCGGCGACCAAGTCTTGATCGATGCGGACGACGTCACCGTCGCAGTCAGGGCACGTGCCGAGCACCGTCAGCACGCCGGGATTGCTGGCGACGGTGCCGGCGGCATTGCTCACCTTGGCGGTGTAGCGCCCGGCATCACCGTTGTTCACCGACGCCAAGAAGAGCGTGCTCTGCGTCTCGCCGGTCAGCGGGATCCCGTCCTTGCACCACTGGTAGCTCAGGTTGCTGCCGCTCGCCACGACCGAGAGCGTCACGTCGGCTCCAGCCGCCACGGTCTGGTCCTGCGGATGACTCAGGATCTGCGGCAATGCGGGCACCGCGGTCACCGTCACCGCGGCCATCACGGTCTCGCCAGTCGGGCTGGTGACCGCTAGCACGTAGAGCGTGTTCGCGTCAGGCGGAGGCGTCACCGTGACCGGCACTTCGCTGGTCACCGGGATCGGGCCGGGCGTGATCACGCCTTGGCCCCCGGAGAACCGCGCCGTCAGCACGGAAGTCTCGCCATTGATGACGAGCGTCGGCGAGGCCACAAAGCTCTCGATGTTCGGCGGGGGCACTGCCTGGACCGAGACGACGGCCTGGACCGAAGCGCCGGCGGGGTTGGTGACCACCAACGTGTAGGTAGTGGTGGCATCGTCGGGCGGCGTCACCGAGAGCGAGACTCCGCTCGAGACAGCTTGGCTGGTGACGCCATCGCTCAGCTGCCCGGTGCCGTTGGCGAAGACGAACGCCAGGTCCACCGCGGTCCCATTGGTGACGATGCTCGCCGAGCTCGTGAAGCTGGTGATCACCGGCAGGGGATACGAGGTCACCGCGGCCGTTGCCGTCACCGCGACACCGGCGCCATTCGTGACGGTCAGGGTGTAGGCGGTGGTCGCTCCGGGTGTCGGAGTGACGGTCACCGCTTGGCCCGACGTCACGGCACCGACGCCCTGGTCGATCACGCCCGTGCCGCCGCTGAACACCGGGACCAGCGTCACGGTGTCGCCGTCGGAGACGATGGATGGCGTCGCGTCGAACGAGAGGATCACCGGCGGTGGTTCGTCCACGGTGATGTATCCGGCGCGTGTCGCGGTATCGGTGCCGCCCGGGCCGGACACGGTCAGCGAAACCGAGTAGGTCCCCGGCGTCGTGTAGACGTGCTGCGGGGAGCTGGCGGACGAGGCGCTGCCGTCGCCGAAGCTCCACGACCAAGCGGTGATCGCGCCGCTCGACTGGTCAGTGAACGACACCGCGAGCGGAGCCGGGCCAGATGTCGGAGTGGCCGAGAACGCCGCCACCGGCGCCGGGTCGACGATGGTGATGTAGCCGTTCTTGGTCTCGGTGCTCGCGCCGCACGCGCCGGTCGCGGTCAACGAGACGTCGTACGGGCCGGGTGCCGCGTAAGTGTGCACCGGGTGTTGCGCCGTCGACGTGGTGCCGTCGCCGAAGCTCCACAGCCAGCTGTCCACCGTGCCGGTCGACAGGTCGGTGAACGACACCATGAGTGGGGCGCTACCGCCGACGAGGTCGCTGGTGAATGCTGCCTGCGGAATGGCCTGCACGGTCAACACCGCCGGCTGGCTCTGCACGCTGCCACCCGGGTTGGTCACCAGCACGTCGTAGCTGCCGGCGTCCGTCGTACTCACCGGGCTCAAGCTCAAGCTCGGCGTGGTTGCGCCGGCGATGTCCGTTCCGTCCTTGCGCCACTGGTAGCCGATCGGCACGGCGCCGCTCGCGGCGACCGAGAACGTCGCCACCGCGCCTTCGCAGACCGTGAGGTCCTGTGGTTGCGAGGTGATCGTCGGCGGATCCGGCAGCACCTCGACGTGAGGAGTCGGTTCGCCGCAGCCGGTCTCGATGTTCAGCCGCAAGACTTGGCCGCTGACCAGAGAGATCATGTCGAACGTCGCTTGGCCGCTGGTGCCGGGGTCGAGGTCGCCCAAGTCGACTGCCGCGGCCGTGATCTGGCCGCTGGACCCGTACGAGAGCGTGGCTTCGGACTGTGTCGGGGCCAGCGCGCATTCGACCAAGTTGTCGGAGTACACGTTGACCCGGACCAGGTTGGCGACCGTTGCGCCTTGGTTGGTCACCGTCACGCCGAACGGGAAGCTGCCACCGGCGGTCACCGAGGTCGGGGTCTGGAAGTCACAGGCGAGCAGCGGAAGGGTGACGACGAACGCGTCACTGACCGCGGCCGTGGCGATCGACGACAACAGCGTGCCGAAGCCGTAGAGGTCACCGTTGGTCGTCGCCGACACGGCGTAGGTGCCGGGCTCGTCACCGCGGACCACCCACGATGCCTGGTCCACGTCGCCGGCGTCGAGGTCGGCGAGGGTTCGAGTCAGACTCTGCGGAACCCCGTCGAGATCGGGCAGACCGAGGCCACCGGGCAGCGCGTCGAGCGCGACCGTGACGTTGCGCAGCTGGACATCGGTCGGGTCCTCGGCGTCCGAGCGATTGACCACCACCATGGTGACGTCGTAGAAGCTCTTCAGCGTCCAGATGTCGCCCGCGATGATCATCCACGTCTCCGTGCGGCGGCCGCCGCCATGGAAGTCGAGGATGCCGAGCAGCATCTTGTCACCGCCTCCCCCGGGTGGCTGCTGCACTTCTCGAGAGATGGTGATTCGGGTTGGCGTGGTGTAGTTGGTGCGCGGTACCTCGACGTTCGTCGCGATGATCGGATCGCCGATCTCCATCGCCACGACGAAGTCGACGATGTGGTTGTTGATGGGGTCGTTGATGTTGACCCCACGCGCCTGAACCTCCGCCGAACTCAGCGGCTGCGGCGTCACGGCCGCGACCTCGAGCGTCGCGCCGGCGGTCAGCGGGATCTCGACCGTGCTGGCACCGTCCGGCACCAAGAACGTGCGAGAAACCGCGAGGTAGCCTTGCTTGTAGGCGGCGACACCGCGCGCGCCCGGAGGCAGGTTCACCGTGACTTCGCCGGTTCCGTCCGTGGAGACCACGCCCGGAAGGTCCTGGAACGAGACCAGGCCACCACCGATGACGGCGCTCGTACCGGCGTCGACCAGGCGAACCGTCAGCGAGGCTGCCGGCTGGTCGAACAGCTTGACGTCCAGGGAGCCGCTGAAGATCCCGGTCGCGGTCGCGACATCGACCGAGATCGGGTGGACGTCGGGCTGACCGCCGAGCGGCGGCGCCGGCGTGCCGGGGGGCACACTCAGATCGGCGAGCACTGCGACGGACTCGCCGGGCGCCAGCGTGACGCCGGACAGATCGGTGACCAGGCTCAACCAGCTGCTGTTGGTCGTGGCTTGCGTGATGGCGGTCGCCCCGGCGCCGGTGTTCTGCACCGTCAGGGTGACCGAAGCGTTGTCGCCCGGGTACGACAGGCGCTCACCGCCACTGATGCCCAGTTGCTCTGGTGGTGCGTCCACCGCGACCAGGAGCGCGGCGCGGTTGTCGCCCGGCGTTGCTTCTGGCGGGGTCTGGTTGACGACGACCGCGAACAGGTTGTGCAGGCCGGGCGCGCCCGGCGTCCACGGCAGGCCGTAGGTCGCGGTGTCACCGACACCGATCACACCACCGGTTTGGCCGAGCAGCACGCCGCCGAGGTCGGGGTCGCCGCGGTAGAGCTGTACCGCGGCGGTTGCGTTGATCTGGCCCCCGTTCTTGACCGCGATCGAGACCTGAGTGGCGATTCCAGAGCTCGGGCTCGCGGGAGTGACCGAGATCGCGTCGGCGGGCAACGCCAAGTCCGAGTGGAACGGGATCACCGCCAGGACGTGCGGCAGCGATGCCAGGCTGGTGCTGTCGAACGCCAAGTCGACCGTCTGCGGGGTGTCGAATACCAGGTCGCCGAAGGTCGCCACTCCGTTGTTGGGCACCTGGCTGGTGGTGCCACCGAGCGTGCCGAGCACGTTTGCCGCGGCGAGGGTGACCGGATCGACGGCCTGAGTGACGACGTTGTCGTAGACGTCGACCACCTGAACCTGGATGGCCGGGACGATGGCGTCCTCGCTGGCCACCGCCGGTGGCGGCGTGGCGAACTGGAGCGTTGCGGCGGCTGCCGCTTCGACGGTGATCGGCGCGGAGCTGGCCGGCAGCAGTCCGCTCGCACTGGATGCGTCGAGCGCGATGACCTCTGCCTTCGTGTACGAGATGTCGGAGAAACTCGCGACACCGTTGTTCGCGATCGCGGTCAGGGTGCCCCACAGCGTGTCCGTGCCGCTGGCCAGACTCAGGGTGATCGTCTCACTGGGGGCTGTCGACGCGAGGTTGCCGAGCTGGTCGCGGATCTCGACCGAGAAGCTGTCGAACACGACGCCGGCCGTTTGCGTCGGCGAAGGATCGACGAACACCAGCTGCGTGGGCGCCGCGGCCTCGACCGTCACGGGTGCGGTGACGACGTTGGTGCCGCCGAGTCCCGCGGCGGCGCACGCCACCGTCACCGATTCCGCGGTGTCATAGGTCAGTGAATCGAAGGTTGCGATGCCGCCGACCGCGTTGATCTGCTGGTCGCCGTTGAGTGTGCCCGTGCCGCCGTTGATCGAGACCGCGACCAGGTCCGTGTAGCTCGTGACCAAGTTGCCGTAGGTGTCCTCGATCCGCAGCGAGAACGCCGGCCAGACTCCGCCAGCCGTCACCGGCGAAGCCGGCGGTGTGTCGAAGAGGAGGTCCTGCGGGGCGGCCGCCTCGACAGTGACGAGATTGTCGAGCAGGCCTGTGAGACTGCCGGACACCAGGTCGAAGGGAATCGGTCCCGCCTGCGTAGCCGACAAGTCGGCGAAGGTGGCGATGCCGTTGACCGGGAGCTGCGTCAGCGTGCCGCTCAGTGGACCGGTGGTCACCAGGGTGACGGGGTCGGTGGCGCTGGGCACGAGGTTGCCCTGCGAGTCCTCGATGCGGACGCTGAACGCGGGCCAGGTCGTGCCTGCGTCGACCGTCGGGGTCGGCAGCACGTCGAAGGCGAGCTGGGTGGTCGCCGGCAGCGGAGTCGCGCTGCGCACGCCGAGCACCTGCGTGCCGACCGCCGGAATCGTCTCCGCGAGCCGGTAGTAGTAGGTCACGCCGGCCGTCAGGCCGGGGTCGAGCACTTGGTAAGCCGTGGGGCCGGTCGCGGCGAGCGTCGCGATGGTCGCGAACGGGCCGGTCGGGCTCTGCGAACGGCCGAGGACGAACGACTCGACCTCTGGCTCGGCACCGGTCACCCAGTCCAGCGTCACTTCCTCGACGCCGGGCGTCGCCGTGTAGCTGAGCAGATCGGTGCTCTGCGGCGCTGCCCATTCGATCAGGTTGGAGGGATCGCTCTCGAAACCGTCGCCGGCCAGGTTGCCAGCGAAGTTGACGAACGTCAGCTGCGCGCCGCCGGCCGGGGTGGTGACGTTGAACGCGCCTTGGACGCCGAGGGGGTTGTCGAAGGTGGTGTAGCGCAGCTCGGTCGGTGCCGTGCGGTGCAGGTTGAGGAGGACCGCGCCAGTCGCCGCCGGGTTGCGGAACGTCGCGACCCGCAGATCGTCCGGGGCGGGAGCCAAGGTCGCGCTCGCCGAAACAACGACCCCACTCGCGCCCATGTCCTCGAACGCGACGTTGCTGGCGGTGAGCCCACCGTGGATCGTGAGGCCGTAGCCGCTGCCGCCGAGGCCGCGAATCGTCGCCGGAGTTCCGGGGATGCCGACGGCGCGGAGCGCCCCCGCGGTGTTGATCGTCACCGCGCAGGTGGGCGCCAGCTCGAGCAGTGCCCCGTCGTCGAGGTTGACGCTACCGTCGACCGAGACCGTCGGGCAAGTCAGCGACAGTTGGCTCTGGCCGAGATCGAGGACTGCCGTGGTCGCGATGGTCAACGAGTTGGCGCTGACGGAGAGTTGCGCCGAGCCCACCGTTCTGGTGCCACCGTTCTCCAGGCGCAGAGTCGCGAAGGAAAGGCCGGTGCCGGGTGTCGGCGCGGACATCGCGCCGGTGCCATCGAGGACGACCGATCCCGACGTCGGCGCGAAGGCGGCGTCGGCCGACCAGTCACCGGCACAACGGATGGTGTCGGGAGGGGTCGTGACGGTGGTTCCTGCGAAGGTGACGTCGCCGTCGACGTCGAAGACGCCGGAGCTCCAGCGCGTGAGGGTGCCGGCCAGCATCTGGGCGTCGCCGGTGACGTGGAGGGTGTCGCCGGAGTAGGTGCGCAGCGTGCCCGACTCGAGGCGGAAGGTGCCGACCGTGACGGTGCCGCGGATGGTGAGCAGGCCGTTGCCGGTCTTGGCGGCGTGCAGCGCTCCGGGGTGCGTGAAGGAATACGCGGTGGTGCTGGTGCTGCCGTCGAGAGTGAGGTCGCCGGTGCCCAGCAGGGTGGCGTTGCGCAGGTCGAAGTTGCCGGCGAAGGTGTGGTTGGCGGTGCCGAGATCGAGTGTGCCGGAGCCGCTGACGTGGCTGTTGGCGTCGAGAGTGTTGGCGCCGAGGGCGAGGGCGCCGTTGACGGTGAGGGTTCCGTTCGATTGCAGGGAGTTGGCCGCGGTGACGGCCGGGCCGGTGATCAGCAGACTCGAGAACACGGAGGTCCCGGTCGAGGACTGGAAGGACTGGGCTCCGGCGCCATCGAACACGACGGTGCCACTGGTGGGAGCGAAGGCGTCGTCGGTGGACAAGTTGCCGGCAAAACGCATCGTGTCCGGCGGCGCGGTGACGCTGGTTCCGGCGAAGGTGGCGTTGCCGTCGACATCGAAGACGCCGGAGCTCCAGCGCGTGAGGGTGCCGGCCAGCATCTGGGCGTCGCCGGTGACGTGGAGGGTGTCGCCGGAGTAGGTACGCAGGGTGCCCGACGTGAGGCGGAGCGTGCCGACCGTGACGGTGCCGCGGATGGTGAGCAGGCCGTTGCCGGTCTTGGCGGCATGCACCGTACCGGCGTGGCTGAAGGAGTAGGCGGTGGTGCCGGTGCTGCCGTCGAAGACCAGGTCGCCAGTGCTCAGCAGGGTGGCGTTGCGCAGGTCGAAGTTGCCGGCGAAAGTGTGGTTGGCGGTGCCGAGATCGAGCGTGCCGGAGCCGTTGACGTGGCTGTTGGCGTCGAGAGTGTTGGCGCCGAGGGCGAGGGCGCCGTTGACGGTGAGGATTCCGTTCGAGCGCAGCGCGTTGCTCGCGGTGACGGCCGGGCCGGTGATCGTCAGAGTCGAGAACACGGAGGTCCCGGTCGAGGATTGGAAGGACTGGGCACCGGCGCCATCGAACACGACGGTGCCACTGGTGGGAGCGAAGGCGGCGTCGGTGGACAGGTTGCCGGCAAACCGCATCGTGTCCGGCGGCGTGGTGACGCTGGTTCCGGCGAAGGTGGCGTCGCCGTCGACATCGAAGACGCCGGAGCTCCAGCGCGTGAGGATGCCGGCCAGCATCTGGGCGTCGCCGGTGACGTGGAGGGTGTCGCCGGAGTAGGTGCGCAGGGTGCCCGACGTGAGGCGGAGCGTGCCGACCGTGACGGTGCCGCGGATGGTGAGCAAGCCGTTGCCGGTCTTGGCGGCATGCACCGTACCGGCGTGGCTGAAGGAGTAGGCGGTGGTGCCGGTGCTGCCGTCGAAGACCAGGTCGCCAGTGCTCAGCAGGGTGGCGTTGCGCAGGTCGAAGTTGCCGGCGAAGGTGTGGTTGGCGGTGCCGAGATCGAGCGTGCCGGAGCCGTTGACGTGGCTGTTGGCGTCGAGAGTGTTGGCGCCGAGGGCGAGGGCGCCGTTGACGGTGAGGATTCCGTTCGAGCGCAGCGCGTTGCTCGCGGTGACGGCCGGGCCGGTGATCGTCAGAGTCGAGAACACGGAGGTCCCGGTCGAGGATTGGAAGGACTGGGCACCGGCGCCATCGAACACGACGGTGCCACTGGTGGGAGCGAAGGCGGCGTCGGTGGACAGGTTGCCGGCAAACCGCATCGTGTCCGGCGGCGTGGTGACGCTGGTTCCGGCGAAGGTGGCGTCGCCGTCGACATCGAAGACGCCGGAGCTCCAGCGCGTGAGGGTGCCGGCCAGCATCTGGGCGTCGCCGGTGACGTGGAGGGTGTCGCCGGAGTAGGTGCGCAGGGTGCCCGACGTGAGGCGGAGCGTGCCGACCGTGACCGTGCCGCGGATGGTGAGCAGGCCGTTGCCGGTCTTGGCGGCATGCACCGTACCGGCGTGGCTGAAGGAGTAGGCGGTGGTGCCGGTGCTGCCGTCGAAGACCAGGTCGCCAGTGCTCAGCAGGGTGGCGTTGCGCAGGTCGAAGTTGCCGGCGAAGGTGTGGTTGGCGGTGCCGAGATCGAGCGTGCCGGAGCCGTTGACGTTGCTGTTGGCGTCGAGAGTGTTGGCGCCGAGGGCGAGGGCGCCGTTGACGGTGAGGATTCCGTTCGAGCGCAGCGCGTTGCTCGCGGTGACGGCCGGGCCGGTGATCGTCAGAGTCGAGAACACGGAGGTCCCGGTCGAGGACTGGAAGGACTGGGCTCCGGCGCCATCGAACACGACGGTGCCACTGGTGGGAGCGAAGGCGGCGTCGGTGGACAGGTTGCCGGCAAACCGCATCGTGTTCGGCGGCGCGGTGACGCTGGTCCCTGCGAATGTGGCGTCCCCGTCGACGTCGAAGACGCCGCCGGAAGACCAGCGCGTGAGGGTACCGGCCAGCATCAGGGCGTCACCGGTGACGCGGAGGGTGTCAGCGGAGTAGGTGCGCAGGACGCCCGACGTCAGGGTGAGGTTGCCGGTGACGTTGCTGCCGCGAATCGTGACCGTCCCGCTGCCGCGGTCGATCTCGAGCTGCGGGCAGGTGACCGCGGACAAGTCGGACGTCGTGGTACCCAGCAGTCGCACCGTGCCATTGCCCGCGACGACGCCACTGAGGGCGCCGTACACCTCGAGTGGGGCGGTGGCGTCGACGACGAGGTTGGCGCCCGCTTCGATCGCGAGCGCGCGGCACTGGGGTGGAGTGGGCTCCCCTGCCGTGGACGCACCCAGCGCGGTGGCGGCCGCGATCGTCGCGTCCGTGCTCGCATTCGGAACACCGTTGGTCCAGTTCGCCGGGTCGCCCCAAGCACTGCTCGCGGCACCCGTCCAGGTCGTTTGCGCGCTGATTACGGTGGAGAAGCAGGCGAGGACGGCGAGGACGCCGCACAGCAGTTGTGCTCGGGTCATGGGGCTGGGTCGTCATGGCCGTCGCACTCATCCGGACGGCGTTCGCCCTTCCCAACCCCACTCGGCCCTCGGCCCCGCAGCGAAAGTACTGAAAAGTACCAGGTGTGGCTCGATCCTCCGTCTGCGCGGGTGGTGGGGGCGCGGCCTGCCGCGGTGGGGCGGCGAGGCGAGAAAATCGAGCCGGACTCCGTACTTACTGGAAGATGTGGACGGCCATTTTGTGGACCGCTTCGCTGGCTTCCATGATGGTCTCGGGCAAGGTCGGGTGCGCGTGGATGGTCTGCGCGATGTCGCCGATCGTGGCGCCCATCTCGATCGCCAGCGCGCCCTCGGCGATCAGCTCGGTGACCTCGGGGCCGATCATGTGCAGGCCGAGCAGGCGGTCGGTCTTCGCGTCGGCGATGACCTTGACCCAGCCGTCGGTCATGTTGAGCGACATGGCGCGGCCCGAGGCGCCGAACGGGAACTTGCCCTCGGCGACCTCGAATCCCGCCTCTTTGGCTTCTTCGGCGGTGAGGCCGACGCTGGCGATCTCGGGATCGGTGAAGATCACGGCCGGGATGCAGGCCGGGTCGTAGGCGGCGCCTTTGTCGCCGGCGATCGCCGCCGCCGCCACTAGGCCCTCGTGGCTGCCCTTGTGCGCCAGCATCGGCTGGCCGGCGACGTCGCCGACCGCCCAGATCCCCGGCACATTGGTCTGTCGTTGGTGGTCGACCGCGATGAAGCCGCGCTCGTCGACCTGCACGCCGGCCGCTTCGAGGCCGAGCCCCTTGGCCAGCGGCCGGCGGCCGACGGTCGACAGGATCACGTCGCATTCGTGCGTCGTGGTCTTGCCCTTCGTCTCGACCTCTACGCTCAGGCCCGCCTTGGTCTTCTTGAAGCCGACTGCCTTGGACTCGAGGTGGACCGGGATCTTCTTCTTCTTCAGCGAGCGGCCCATCTCCTTCGACAGCTCGGCGTCCATGCCGGGCAGCACGCGGTCCATGAACTCGACGACGCGGACTTCACTGCCGAGGTTGTGGTAGACGAGGCCGAGCTCGAGGCCGATGTAGCCGCCGCCGATCACCAGCATCCGCTTGGGAATGGCGGCCGGCGCGAGCGCCTCGGTCGATCCCCAGACGTGCTCGCCGAAGGGGAAGCCCGGTATCTCGATCGGCACCGAGCCGGTGGCGACCACGACGTGTTGGGTCTGCACGGTGGTCTTCTTGCCGTCCCCGCCTTCGATCGCGACTTCGTTGCGGCTGATCACCGACGCCGTGCCGCTGTGCACGTCGATCTTGTGCTTCTTGAGCAAGCCGCCGACGCCGCCGGTCAGCTTGCCGACGATGCCCTCCTTCCACTTGACCAGCGTCTCGACCTCGAGGCCGAGGCCCTCGACCTTGATCCCCATGACCTGGGCGTTCTTGATCTTCTTGACCAGGCTGCCAGCCGCGATCAGCGCCTTGCTGGGAATGCAACCCACGTTGAGACAGGTGCCGCCCAGGGCTTCCTTCTCGACGACGGCGACCTTCAAGCCGAGCTGTGCGCAGCGGATCGCGCACACGTAGCCGGCCGGACCGGCGCCGATGACGACGACGTTGTACTTCATGGAATCGGAGGTCGAACGGGAAGGGGTCTGGGGGTCGGTGGCGGTCATGCGGGCAGCTCGCGGTCGAAGTGGTCTTGCAGGCCCGGCGGGATGTCGGCGAAGACGTCCTCGAGCAGCGTTTCCGCCGCTGGTGTGCCGCCCTGTTCGGCTTCGCGGATGGCGCTGTTGACACTGGCGGCGATCTCGTCGACGAGGGCGGTTTCCTTGCCGTCGTCCCACAGCTCGCGCTTCTGCATGTAGCGTCGCAAGCGCTCGATCGGATCGCGGCGTTCCCACGCCTCGACTTCCTTGTCGTCGCGGTAGCGCGACGGGTCGTCCGACGAGCTGTGCCCCAGCCGCCGGTAGGTGACGGCCTCGACGAACGTCGGGCCATCGCCGGCGCGCGCGCGCGCCGCGGCCTCACGCGTCACTTGGTAGACGGCGAGCACGTCGTTGCCGTCGACGCGGACGCTCCGCATGCCGTAGGCCTTGCCCTTGGCGGCGATCGTCTCGGAGGCGTGCTGCTGGGTCACCGGCACCGAAATCGCCCACTGGTTGTTCTGGCAGAACAGGATCACCGGCGCTCGATAGACCTCCGCGAAGTTCATGCCGGCGTGGAAGTCGTTGGTGCTGGTGGCGCCATCGCCGAGGTAGCCGAGGATCACGCAATCGTCGCCGCGGGTCTTTGCCGCCATCGCCGCGCCGACCGCGTGCGTGATCTGCGTGCCGACGACCGACGACATCGCGATGTAGCGCCCCTCTTTCAAGGTGTAGTGGCACGGCATCTGCCGGCCCTTGCAGCGGTCGAGATCGTTGCCGATCAGCTGGGCGATCGCGGAGTGCATCGGCAGGCCGCGCATCATCGCCGCCGCGCCCTCGCGGAGCGCTGGGAAGATCCAATCGCGCTCTTCGACCCCGGCGACGGAGCCCACGGTCGCCGCTTCCTGACCGAGGATGGGGCCGTAGAACCCGATGCGTCCCTGGCGCTGCAGAATCAACATGCGGCGATCGAACTCGCGCACCTCCACCATCGTCCGGTAGAGATACAACAGGGTGTCGTCGTCCACCGGGCAGTCGCCACGCAGGACGCCATCCTCGCCGAGGATGGACACCATGTGGCCCTCGCCGGGCGGCGCCGCCGCGGCGCCCGCCTCGGCGGCGTGCGCGCCCGCCGTCTTCTTGCTGGCCGAGCGCCGCCCCTTGCTCGCGTTGCGCGTGCGCGCCGATCTCTTCGACGCGGCCTGCTTGGAGCTCTTGGCCATGCTCACAACCGTCCGAGCAGCAAGCGCCGCGGGCTCTCCAGGCATTCCTTGATCACGTTCATCCAGCGGGCGCCCATCGCGCCGTCGACGATGCGGTGATCGATACTGACCGAGAGGTACATCACATCGCCGACCTCGATGCGGCCGTCGGCGGTGACGACCGGCGTCTTCTTGATCGCGTGGACACCGCAGATCGCCACTTCGGGGAAGTTGATGATCGGCGTGGCGAACAGGCCGCCGATGTTGCCGGCGTTGGTGATCGTGAACGTGCCGCCCTGCAGGTCGTCGACCGACACCTTGCCTTCGCGCGTTCTGGCCGCCAGCTCCTGGATCTCGCGCGCCAGCTCGGCGATCGACTTGCGGTCGACGTCTTTGATGACCGGCACGATCAGCCCGGCGTCGGTGTCGGTGGCGATGCCGAAGTTGTAGTAGTGCTTGATGACGAGCTCGTCGGTGCTCTCGTCGAGGGCGGCGTTCATCATCGGGAACTGCTTCATCGCCTCGACGATGGCTTTCATGATGAACGGCAAGTAGGTGATGTTGACGCCCTTGTCCTTGAACTCGGCCTTGGCTTCGCGGCGCAAGGCGACGAGGTCGGTGACGTTGATGTCGTCGACGTAGGTGAAGTGCGCGGCGGTGCTCTTCGAACGCGCCATCGCCTCGGCGATCTTGCGTCGCAGGCCGCGGAACGGCACCCGCTCTTCGCTGCCCGAGCTGGGGATCGCCACCGGCGTCCTCGGTGCCGCGGCCGGTGCGGGCGCCGCCGCCGGCGCGGTGGGCGCCGGTGCTGCGGTGGCCGTGCCGCCTTGTTCGAGGAACCCCTGCAGATCGTCATTGGTGACGCGACCGCGCGGGCCGGTGCCCTGCACTTGGTGCAGGTCGACGCCCATCTCGCGCGCGCGGCGTCGGGTGGCCGGTGCGGCGAGCACCTTGCCGGGCGATGCCTGCTCGAAGCCGCCGGCGGCGGCCCCGACCGGCTCGGGCGTTGCCGCCTCCGGCGTTGGCGCGGCCGGCCGCGGTACCTCGGTCGGGGTCTCGGCTGCGGGAGCCGTGGCTTCGGTACCGGCACCGGCGGTGCCGTTGCCGCCGCCCGCCGCCGCGGTGTCGATCACCGCGATGACGCTCTCGACCGGCACGACGTCGCCCTCCTTGCAGCGCAGCTCGGCGATGACGCCATCGTGCGGCACGGTGATCATCACCG
The DNA here is from genome assembly GCA_965223545.1 of Planctomycetota bacterium. Lineage (GTDB taxonomy): Bacteria > Planctomycetota > UBA1135 > UBA1135 > UBA2386 > CBDCWY01. Next base: position 5,030,736 of record OZ245006.1, read on the forward strand.
TCGCCTTGTCGGTCATCACCTCGACGAACTCGTCCTCTTCCTTGACCTGTTGTCCGACCTCGACCTTCCAGCCGACGATCTCACCTTCGGCGATGCCCTCGCCGATGTCGGGAAGCCGAAACTCCAACTTTGACATTTGTGTTCTCCGTGCGCGGAAGGGGATCTACCAGCTGAAGGTGCGCTCGATGCCGCGCAGCACGCGGCGGGCATCGGGCATGTAGAGGTTTTCGAGGGTGTAGGGAAACGGTGTGTCGAAACCGGTGACGCGCGCGATCGGGCCCTCGAGGTGCTCGATGGCCTTCTCGGCGACGATGGCCGCGATCTCGCCGGCGAAGCTGCCGGTGCGGGGTGCTTCACAGAGCACCACGCAGCGCCCGGTCTTGCGCACCGACTCCAGGATCAGCTCCTCGTCCAGCGGCACCAGGGTGCGCGGGTCGACGATCTCGATGCTGCGGCCTTGCTCGTCGGCCTGCGCTGCGGCCTTCTCGGCCACTTGCACCATGGCGCCCCACGCGATGACGGTGCAGTCGGTGCCTTCGCGCACGATGCGCCCCTTGCCGAGCGGCACGACGTACTCCCCGGTCGGCACCTCGGCCTTGACCTTGAGGTCGCGGTAGATCTTCTTCGGCTCGAAGAACATCACCGGGTCTTCATCGCGGATCGAGGCCACCAGCAGCCCCTTGGCGTCGGCCGGCGTCGATGGCATCACCACCTTGAGCCCCGGCGTGTGACAGAAGTACGCCTCGCTGGACTGGCTGTGGTAGTGGCCGCCGCGAATGCCGCCACCCGAAGGCGCGCGGATCACCAGGGGACAGGTGTACTCACCACCGCTGCGGTAGCGCATCTTGGCCGCTTCCGACACGATCTGGTCGAACGCCGGATAGATGAAGTCCAAGAACTGGATCTCGGCGACCGGTCGCATGCCGTAGACCGCCATGCCGACCGCGGTGCCGATGATGCCGCACTCCGAGAGCGGCGTGTCGAAGCAGCGCGGCTCGCCGAACTTGTCCTGCAGGCCCTGCGTCACGCCAAAGACGCCGCCCTTGCGGCCGACGTCCTCGCCGAAGACCACGACGCGGTCGTCGTTGGCCATCTCGTGGTGGAGGGCGTCGTTGACGGCCTCCAGCAAGGTCATGGTCTTCATACTCGATCCCTTGGGTGTTTCCGTTGCGGTCATCTGTCGTCCTCTCTCGTCTGCTCAGAGCGGGAAGGCGCCCTGCTCTTCCTCCGCCGGGCCTTCCAGGGACAGCAACGACTCGCGCTGCTCGGCGAGTTGCGCGGTCGGGTTCATGAAGACGTCGTCGAACATCGTCTCGGGTGCCGGCGCCGAGCGCGCCTCGGCGCGCTTGATCGCCGCGTTGATCTCGTCCTTGCCCTGCTCGTGGCACTCGGTCTCGAGCTTCTCGCTCCAGATCCCCTTCTGCTTGAGGTAGGCCTGGAACCGGGCGATCGGGTCGCGCTTCTTCCAGCGCTCCCACTCCTTCTTGTCACGGTAGCGGTCGGCGTCGTCCGACGAGCTGTGCGAGCCGATGCGGTAGGTCACGGTCTCCACCAGGGTCGGGCCCTCGCCCTGCCGCGCGCGCTCGACCGCCTCCTTGCAGACGCGGTAGACCGCGAGCACGTCGTTGCCGTCGACGCGCACGCCGGGCATGCCATACGCCTCGGCCTTCGCCGCGATGGTCTCCGACGCGGTCTGTTGCTGCACCGGCACCGAGATCGCCCACTGGTTGTTCTCGCAGACGAACACTACCGGCGCCTTGTAGACGCCGGCGAAGTTGAGCCCGCAGTGGAAGTCGTTCGAGCTGGTGCCGCCATCGCCGCAGAAGCTCATGAACGCGGTGTCGTCGCCGCGCAGCCGGGCCGCCATCGCGGCGCCGGCGGCCTGGGTGAGCTGGGTGCCGATCGGCGAGCTGATCGAGAAGAAGTTGATCGAGCGCAGGCTGTAATGCACCGGCATCTGTCGGCCTTTGCACACGTCACCGTCGTTGCCGTACCACTGGCAGATGACGTCGTCGAGGTCGGCGCCGCGCAGCAGCATGATGCCGGGCTGGCGGTAGGCCGGGAACAACCAGTCGCTGTCCTTCAGCGCAAAGGCGGAACCGATGTGGCTGGCCTCTTGCCCGGTCGACACGAGGTAGAAGCCGATGCGGCCCTGCCGCTGCAGCGCGAGCGCGCGTTCGTCGAGGATCCGCGTCTGCACCATGACCCGGTACAGCTTCTCCAGCTGCTCCGGAGGCAAGTTGGGGTCCTTGTCCTTGGCCGTGCGGCCGTCCTTCTCGATGATCGTGAGGGTCTTGGTGGTCATGACAGCTGGCTCGTCTCCTCCGCGGACTTCCGGCGCCGCAGCATGCCCTCGATGTAGAACTCGGCCGCCTTGTAGGAGGACCGCACCAGCGGTCCCGACGCGACGTACAAGAAGCCCTTGCGCAGTGCGCGGCGCTCGAGGGCCTTGAACCGGCCGGGCGAGACGTGCTCGCGCACCGGCAGGTGCTTGAGTGTGGGGCGGAGGTACTGCCCGAAGGTGACGACGTCGACGGCGGCGTCGCGGAGATCGTCCATCGCGGTCTCGACCTCCGCTTCCGATTCGCCGAGGCCCAACATCAGCGACGATTTGGTGACCACGCCGGGCCGCAGCTCCTTGGCGCGCCGCAACACCGCCAACGAGCGTTCGTACGAGCAGCGGAAGTCGCGCACCCGCGGAGTCAGGCGAGCCACCGTCTCGACGTTGTGAGCGAACACGTCGACCGGACTGTCGAGGAGCGTGGCCAGCGGCCCGTCCTCGCCGGCGAAATCGCCGGTCAGGGCTTCCACGAGGACGTCCGGGTCGCGGTTCTTGAGGGCGGCGACCGTGGCGCCGACGTGGGCGGCTCCGCCGTCGGGCAGGTCGTCGCGGTCGACCATGGTCAGCACGACGTAGCGAAGCCCCATCGCGGTGGCGGCTTCGGCAACCTTGGTCGGCTCGTCGGGGTCGACTGGCTGCCCTTTGGCGTGGGTCTTCACCGCGCAGAAGCGGCAGCCGCGGGTGCAGACGTCACCCAGCACCATGAATGTGGCCGTGCCGCCGTCCCAGCACTCGCCCATGTTGGGACAGCGCGCCTCCTCGCACACCGTGTGCAAACCGCGGCGACGCAGGATGGAGCGGAGCGCAGCGGTGGTCTCGCCAGCGGGCAGCGGGACCTTCAGCCAAGTCGGCTTGGGGGCGGGGGTGATCCGGTGGGCGGGCATCGAGGGGCGGACAGGGTACGGAGTCATCGGCCGCCAGCAAGCGCGATCCTCTATGGATGCCGAAGAGAATGTCAAAACTGGATTCTCGGTGGAATCTCAACCCGGATATGCTTGAATCACGGCGGTGAAGGGCGTCCCCCCGTGCGGCGGGGGCGGCCGACACAGAACTAGATTCTGACCAGTATTTCAAAACCGCTCCGCGTGGCCCGACCCAAAGACCCTGCTCTGCGCGCCAAGCTGCTCCACGCGGCCGCGGTCGAGTTCGCCGAGCGCGGCTTCGGCGGTGCCAGCATGAGCTCGATCGGCCGGCGGGCCGGCGTCACCAAGGGAGGCGTCTACTTCCACTTCCGCAGCAAGGAAGAGCTGTTCTTCGCTGCGGTCGACCAGTGGCGGGCGACGCTGCGCGGCGCCCTGGCCGAGGCCACGCGCGAGGGCAGCGGGGCGCGGCGGCTCCGCGCCTTCGTCATCGCGTTCTTGCGCTCACACTTTGCCGACGCGGCGCACGCGGCGCTGCTGCGCACCCTGCGGGCGGAGCTCTTGACCACGTTCACCGCCGAGGTGCGCGACGACCTGCGCTCCGTGTTTCGCGCGGTGCGGGCGCAGCTCCGCGAGCTGTTGGTCGAAGGCGAGCGCGACGGCAGCTTGTACGCGCACGATCCGGCCTCGTCGGCGTTCTTGCTCGCCGCCGAACTCGATGGTGTGGTGCAGCAGTGGCTGGCCTCGCCGCGCGAGGTCGAGAGCTTCTGTCACCCCGAGTCCGTGGCCGATGCCATGATGGCTCCCTACCTCGCCGGCTCCGCCGGCCCGATTCCGCCGGCGCTCAGCGACGACGACCGCGCGCCGTTCCTCTCGTTCTGACCCTATCGGCCGCGCGCCCACCTCGATGACCTCTGCCCCCGACTCGCCCAACAAAGAGTCCGCGTCTCCCCGGCCGCCGCTGCGGCTCAGCGTGGTGATGCCGGTCTACAACGAGATCAAGACGCTCGAAGTGATCCTCGAGCGGGTGCTGGCCGTACCGGTCGACAAGGAGGTCATCCTGGTGGATGACGGCTCGGTCGACGGCAGCCGCGAGCTGCTCGACACGCTCGCCGAGCGCCAGCCTGCGATCCGCGTCTTCAAGCACGATCGAAACCGCGGCAAAGGGGCGGCGTTGAAGACCGGATTCTCCCATGCCACCGGCGATGTGATCGTCATTCAGGACGCCGATCTCGAGTACGACCCAGACGATTATCCGGCGCTGATGCGGCCGTTCTACGAGGCCGACGCCGACGTGGTCTACGGCTCGCGCTTCTTGGTGGGTGAGTACGCCCGCGTGCACCTGTTCTGGCACTACCTGGGCAACCGCTTCCTCACGTTCTTGAGCAACATGTCGACGGGGCTCAACCTCACCGACATGGAGACCTGCTACAAGGCGTTCCGCCGCGAGGTGGTGGAGCGGATCGAGATCCGCTCCCGCCGGTTCACCATCGAGCCGGAGCTGACGGCGAAGTTTGCGCGCATGAAGGTGCGCATCTTCGAGGTGCCGATCCGCTACGCCGGCCGCAACTACGGTGAGGGCAAGAAGATCACGTGGCGGGATGGCATCGCGGCGCTGTGGGCGATCGTGCGGTATCGGTTTGCGGATTGAGCCTGGGCGGGGTGGGCGGGGTCCCCTGGGCTCACGGCTCGCGGAGCATGCGCTCGAGCAGGTCGAACGCTTCGCGCTCGGCATCCGTCACGGCGCCGTCGACCGAGATGGTCGCGCGCGCCGCCTCGATGAAGAGTGACCGGTGCTGTGCGGGGATCTCCTGAGGATCGACCTGCTCCGGCCGTGGCGGGACTTTGAGCCAACCCTGCACCTCGGCGCGCTCGTCGTCGCTCAGCTGCAGGCGCTGTGCGAGGTGGGCGACCAGCTTGCGCTCCGCGTCGGTGACCTGCAGGTCCGACCAGGCAAACGAGCAGACGAAGCGCATCAGGCGCAGTCGGTCCGCTCGACTGAGTTGATCCATGCGGGGATGGTATCCCGCAGATCGCGGGGTGCACGATCTGCCGTGATTTCGACTACGCTGCCAAATCGAGCACACTTGGGTCCCCGATGGGGCCGATAGGACGGAGCAGAGGTGCACGAACCACCCATGCTGGAGACCACGCAAGACCCCCCTGCGGCCAACCTTCCCGCAGTACAGCGCGCACGGCGCCGCCAGCCCGTGTTCGAGATGCGGTGGCGGAACCCGGAACGCGGCCTGCTGGACTACGCTTCGGCGGTCTGGGCGCGCAAGTACACCGTGTTGTTGGTGACCTTCCTGCTCGGCTTCGTCGGGCTCGTCTACGCGCTCAGCAAGCCGAACACCTACGCCTCCAAGGCGCGGCTGATGGTGCACGGCGCGGAGCTGTCGGGGACGGCGACCGACGCCGCGGCCGCTCTGCTGGGCACGGGGCGGATCCTGCCCGACCAGGTGGTGACGGCGGTCGAGATCATCCGCTCGCGCATCGTCTTGGCGCGGTTGGTGGACTCGCTCGGCTATGAGGCCATCCTCGCTCCATACCAGCCGCCGGCCGGCGACGAGGCCGACTCCGGTCTGTTCTCCCGGCTGATGGATGCGGTCCACCGCGTGCAAGCGCGGTTCTTGTCCGCGAGCGCGGTCGACTTCGGTGAGTTCGGCGAGGAGGAGCTGCGCGAGGCCGCGATCGAGGCGCTGGACACCAACCTCGAGGTGACGCACGCCGCGCGCGGCACGACGATCCAGCTGCAGTACCTGCACACCGACCGCTTTACCGCGCAGCGGATCCTGGCGGCGGTCATGAAAGAGAGCATCGCCCGCTATGGCGAGGTCGTGGCACCGCCGGCGGGGCAGGACCTCGTCGCGGACAAGGTCGAGCAGGCTGCCGCGGAGACCAAGGCGGCCAATGAAGACGTCAGCCGTTTCGAGAGCGAGCACGGCTCGCTGGACATGACGGCGGAGATCGAATCGCTCAACGAGGCGCTGGCCGAACTCCGCGCCGCGCTGCGCGCCGCCAAGCTGGCGCTGTCCGAGAATGGCAGCGTGATCGACTCGCTGCAGGCCGAGCTGGACAATCTCAGCCCGACCGAGCGGGTTCCGGTGGAGCCGGTGTTCTCGCCCGAGGCGGGCCAATCGTGGCAAGCGGAGCTGCAGCGATTGCGCAGCTTGCGCAGCCAGCACAAGCCGGGGACCGAGGCCTACCAGACCCTCGACCGTCGCATTCGCGACTTGCTGGCCGACCGGGAGAGCCAGCAGACCGGCGGCGAAGGCCCGATCTATCAGAATCAGCCCAACCAGAGCTACTTGGAGATCGCCGGCATGATCCGCGATCGCCGCGTGCAGCTGATCGAGGCCAAGGCGCAGATCCCTGCGCTCGAAGCGGACATCGAAGGGCGCGAGGCCGAGCTGACCCGAGCGCAGCAGCTGCAGCGCGAGGCCAGCGCGCTGAGCGCGCGGTTGGAAGAGGCCGAGAAGACGCTGGAGGACTTCCGCGGCTTGGCCAAGACCTACCAGTTCACCAGCGAGCTCGATACGCGCGGGCTGACCAACTTGCGGGTCGTCGACTCCGCCTTGCTGCCGCGCACCAAGGAGGGGCCCAAGCGCGGCAAGATCCTGCTCGCGGCGATGGCCGCGGGGCTGATCTTCGCGGTGACCATGCTGCTGGTGCGCGTGCGGCTGAGCCGGCGGATGGTGCGGCACACCGACGTCGCCTTTGCCCTGGGGCGCAGCGATGTCGTCACCCTGCCGCTGTTGACCTCGCGCAATCTGCAGCGCTTCGAGGAAGCGCGCCGGAGGGGTTGGGAATGAACGACATCCCGGTCGAGGCCCAGCCTCGCGAGGGCAGCCCGTTTCTCAGCTGGCCGCGTCCCAACGACGAGTGGGAGCGGTCGCTGAAATCGCTCGTGCCGTACTGCGAAGAGCTGTGGAACCGCGTCCAGCTGGCCGACCCGCGGCCGGCGCACGGCAGTATCCGCATCTTCACCGTGGCGGGCTTGGTCGAGGGCGATGGCGCTTCGACGACCGCGACCGGCTTGTCCTACTACCTGGCGAACAGCCTCGGTGCCCGCGTGCTGTTGGTCGAGGCCGACCTCCGCGCGCCCTACCTGCGCAGCATGGGGCTGGTGCCCCGCGGGCCCGGGCTTGCCGGCGTCTTGCAGCGCCAAGTGAAGCTCAAGTACGTGGTCTTCGAGCTGCCGCGCGTCGGCTTCCACGTGCTGCCGGCCGGCGCAACGGTCGCCAGCCCGACGGCGCACATCAATCCGTCCAAGCTCGGCCGGCTACTGCACGGAGTCGAGTCGCATTTCGACGTCGTGCTGTTCGACTCGCCGCCGCTGACGCTCGCCCCCGAGGCGCGCCACCTGGTGGCGATCTCGGACGCGACGATCCCCGTGCTGCGCAGCGGCCGCGCGCTGCCCGAGCAGGCCGCCTACTGGCTGGCCAAGATCCCCGAGTACGGCGGCAGGGTCGGCGCGGTGTGCCTCAACGGCGTCGAAGCCGTACTGCCGACCTCCGTCCGCGGTCTCTTCTGACCGCAGAACACACCCATCCCGGCGCACGTACGGAGCCAGGCTCCGATTCATCACCCGGCGCCGCCGGGTGATGAATCGGAGCCTGGCTCCGTACGTGCGCTACCCGTAGCGCAGTCGGATCGTGCGGATCGGATTGGTGGCCAGCGAGTCCTCTTCCGCCGACCGCTGCGCGCCGGCCAGCATGCCCATGAGGCCGCCCATGATCAGGTAGTGGGGGGTGCGCAGGAAGGAGTCGCCCCATGCCGTGCACACCAGCCAACCGAGCACCGGCACCAGGCCGGCGCCGACTTGTTGGAACAGGACACGGCGCGGAAACGTCCCCTGGCCGATCACCCAGATGCTCGACAGCCAGAACGCCGACAGCAGCAGCATGCCGGGGTAGCCGAAGTGCAGCACCGCGAGCAGGAGCTCGCCGTCGATGATCTCCCAGAACTCGCGGGCGAAGGACTCGCCGTGGCCGAAGATCGGGCTGGCCTCGACCATCGGCTTCCACGTCTCGATCTGAAGGAAGCGGAAGAACAGGGTCTGGCCGGACTCGCTGGACGCGTCGGTGAGCGCCAAGCCGGCCAGGATGCCCGAGACGCCGGGCTGCAGCATCCAGACGAAGAACCCGATCCCGATTCCGCCGAGCAAGCAGGCAAACCAGCCCTGGCGTCGCAGGAGCACTGGCGCGAACAGCACCAGCGCCAGGCCGATGATCGGTCCGCGGCTGAGCGACATCAGCACGCCGATGCAGCCCGCGATGATGCCGAAGTCGAGATAGCGTCCGGCGTGGCGGTAGATCTCCTCGCCGGCGCGCCGCACCGCGACCATCAGCAGGGTCAGCAGCACGAGGGTGTGGCCCAGCTCGAGCTGGTTCTGGGTGAAGACGATGGGCCGGTAGATGCCCAGCCGGTAGAGGCCGATGACTTCCTCGCCGTATACCCAGCGCTGGAACCGCGGATACATCCGCGCCTCGAAGGCCATCAAGAGCAGGTAGACGATGACGATGGGCACGACGAGCCGGACCAGGCTCACCATGTCGCTGGCCCGCTGCAGGTAGAGCCGGCCGGCGAAGAAGGGCACGACGAGGGTCAAGAGCTGCGTCAGCAGCATCGATGCCGCCGCGTAGGCGCCCTGGTTGAGCGCGACGCTGAGCGCCGTCCAGCCCACGTAGGCCAGCAGGAAGAGATCCGGCCACAGGAACCGGAAGCGTCGCCAGTTCTCGCGTGGTGAAAAAAGGAACAGCAGGCCCGCCGCCGCGGTGACGCAGGTCGTGCGGTCGAGGGTGGGGACGCCGGGCAGGTCGTACTCGGCGAACGCAGGCAAGAACAGCGGGCCGAGCAGGAGCAGCACCGGCACCAGCCGTTGCGGGCCGATGACGAACCCGCCCCAGAGGGTGAACCCAAGGGTCAAGAACAGGACCAGGATTGCGAAGTCTTGTCCCACGGTGCGGTGCGCAGGGCGGCGTCGGCCCGGGTCTATCTTCGGCAGACGCGCGTGCGTCTGAGTAGCTCTTTCGGCGGGGCTCTTTCGGCGATGGCGCCGGCATCATACGCAGCTGGCTCCCGGCTCAACTCGGCGATCCACCCTGGTCGAAAGACGCTGCATGGAGGAGACTTGCGCCCCCTCGATGACCGCCGAAGACACCGACGCCGCGGGCGCTGGCGTTCGACGGAAGAGCGATGCACCGCCTCTGCTCGGGGTGCGAGTCGCCTACCTCGTCAATCAGTATCCGAAGGTCAGCCACAGCTTCATCCGCCGCGAGATCCACGCGCTGGAGGCGTTGGGGTGTGACGTGGAGCGCATTTCGGTGCGCCGCGTCGACGAAACCCTCGCCGATCCGGCCGATCGCCGCGAAGCGGAGCTCACGCACGTGATCCTGGGTCGTGGCGCGCTACCGCTGCTGCGCGCGGTGGTCGGCACCGCGGTCACGGCGCCCCGCCGTTGGTTGGCGTCCCTGCGCTTGGCCTGGCGCCTGGGGCGGCGCTCGGACCGCGGCCGGCTGCGGCACCTGGTCTACTTTGCCGAGGCTTGCGTTTGCCTGCCCTGGCTGCGCGAGGCCGGCGCCCAGCACATCCACGCCCACTTCGGCACCAACTCGGCGATGGTCGCCATGTTGATCCATGCGCTGGGCGGGTCGCGCTACAGCTTCACGGTGCACGGGCCGGAAGAGTTCGACAAGCCGGAGTTCATCGCGCTCGGCGAGAAGATCCGGCGCGCGGCGTTCACGATCGCGATCAGCGACTTCGGCAAGAGCCAGCTCTACCGCCAGGTCGAGTACGACCACTGGCGCAAGATCGCCGTGGTGCGTTGCGGTGTCGACCAGCGGTTCCTCGGCGCGCCGGTGGTGCCGGCTCCGACCGCTCCGCGGTTGGTCTGTGTCGGTCGACTCTGCGAGCAAAAGGGACAATCGCTGTTGGTGGAAGCGGCGGCGCAGCTGGTGGCGGCGGGGCGCGAGCTCGAGCTGGTGCTGGTCGGCGATGGGCCGATGCGACCGCAGATCGAGGAGCTGATCCAGCGCGCGGGTCTGCGCGGATCGATCCGCATCACCGGGTGGTTGGGCGAAGCCGAGGTGCTGCGCGAAATCGTGTCGGCGCGGGCGCTGGTGTTGCCGAGCTTCGCGGAAGGGCTGCCGGTCGTCATCATGGAAGCGCTGGCGCTCGGGCGGCCGGTGATCGTGACGCGCATCGCCGGCATTCCGGAGCTGGTCGAGGACGGCACCAACGGCTGGTTGGTGACCGCCGGCAGCGTCGATCAGCTCGTGCATGCCATGGGCGAGGCGCTCGGCGCCAGCCCCGAGTTGCTCGATCGGCTCGGAGCCGCCGGCCGCAAGCGCGTGTTGGCGCAGCACGACGCCCATGCCGAGGGCGCCAAGCTCGGTGGTCAGATCGCCCGGGCGATCGCCGAGCGGCCACCGGAGGCGCGGTGATGCCCCGGCTCGAATCGCCGGTGGTCCGCGGGCGGTTTGCCAACGGCGCGGCGATGGGCATGATGCACCGCCGCCACGGCCGGCCCGGGCCTCGTCCAGTCGTCGGAAGACCATGAACCCTCGCTCCCAGTACGCCGCCGAGCTGGCAAAGAAGATCGAAGACCGCTCCGCGACGGTGGCCGTCGTGGGCCTCGGCTACGTCGGTCTGCCGTTGGTGCGCGTGATGCACGCGGCCGGCTTCCAAGTCCTCGGTTTCGACACCGACGTCAAGAAGATCCGCATGCTGGAGCGCGGCGAGGCCTACCTCCAGCACCTGGGCACCGATCTCACCCAAGAGCTGGCTGCCTCCGACCGCTTTACGCCGACCGCGCGCGCCGAGGACTTGGCCGCGGCCGACGCGATCATCCTGTGCGTGCCGTCACCGGTCGGACCGCACAACGAGCCCGACATGACCTACATCGTGTCCTCGACGCGGATGGTTGCCGGTGTCTTGCGGCGCGGCCAGCTGGTGTCGCTGGAGTCGACGACCTATCCGGGGACGACGCGCGGCGACTGCAAACCGCTGCTGGACGCGACGGGGCTGGAATGCGGGGTCGACTACTTTCTCGCCTTCAGCCCGGAGCGAGAGGACCCTGGCCGCGAAGGAGTGTCGACGCAGACCATCCCCAAGCTGGTGGGAGGGCTCGACGACGTCAGCGGCGATTTGGCGCACCAGCTCTACTCCGCCGCGGTGGCGCAGGCGGTGCGCGTCGAGTCGGCCGAGGTCGCCGAGGCGGCCAAGCTGCTGGAGAACATCTACCGCGCGGTCAACATCGCGCTGGTCAACGAGCTCAAGCCGGTGCTGCTCAGCATGGGCATCGACATCTGGCGCGTGATCGAGGCGGCGGCGACCAAGCCGTTCGGGTTCCAGCCGTTCTATCCCGGGCCCGGCCTCGGCGGCCACTGCATCCCCATCGATCCGTTTTACCTGACGTGGAAGGCGCGCGAGTTCGGTCACCACACTCGGTTCATCGAGCTGGCGGGTGAGATCAACAGCTCGATGCCCGGCTTCGTCGTGCAACGGACGATGGAGGGACTCAACGAGGTCGGCAAAGCAGTCAAGGGGGCGCGGGTGTTGATCTGCGGGGTCGCCTACAAGCCGGACATCGACGATGTGCGCGAGACCCCGGCCGCCGAGATCATCGAGCGCCTCCTGCAGCACGGCGCCGACATCAGCTACCACGACCCGCATGTCGCTCGACTCGGTGGAATGCGCAAGTACGACCTGGAGCTCGCATCGGTGCCGTTGACGCCCGAAGCGCTGCGCCAGAGCGACGCGGTGATCGTCGTCACCAATCACAAGGCCATCGACTGGGCCCTGGTCGCGCGCGAAGCGCCGTTGATCGTCGACACACGCGACGTGCTATCCAAGCTCCCGGATCCACCCACCGGCCTGGTCATCAAGGCCTGACGCCCGACGGCAGGTGCAGGTACGGAGCCAGTCCTGCCCCGGCAGATTTGTCGGCCCTTCAGGGCAGGAAACTAGCCGCTGAGGAAGGGGGAGGGGAACGTGTGAGGGGCCCGGCAGCTACGCCCCCAATAGCCACTGGAGCACGTTTGCCCCAGAGCCAGTCTGGGTCCGAGTTGGCCATCCTTCACTGGTGAGGGGCACGTCGCCGTGCCCACTCCCGCAGGTCAGATTCGTTTGATCGCCGCCTCGGGCCGGGCCCACCACAACAATGAGGATGAAGTATGGCTGGGAAGAGCAGAACGAGGAAGGGCAAGAAGCCCGCAGCGGAAGTATTGCCAGTCGTGAAGCCCAACGCCGCCGGAATCGACATCGGCAGCCGCGAGCACTGGGTGTGCGCAGCAGCACCCGACGGCAGTCGTCCGATCAAGCGATTCGGAACGACGACGCCCCAGCTAGAGGCGCTCGCGGACTGGCTGGAGGAGCTCGGAGTGCGATCCGTCGCGATGGAGAGCACCTATGTCTACTGGATTCCCGTCTACGAGCTACTCGAGTCGAGAGGCTTCGAGGTCATCCTCGCGAATGCCCGCGAGGTGAAGAACGTGCCGGGCCGCTCCAAGTCCGATGCCAGCGATTGCAGTTGGCTGCAGAAGCTACACACCTATGGCCTCATTCGCGCTTCGTTCCGGCCTCCGAAGGACATCTGTGCGTTGCGGACCCTGCAACGCCATGCCGCGTCTTTGATCGCGCAGCGCACGCGCCACACGCAGTTGATGCAGCGGTCACTGGATCAGATGAACGTGGCGATCCATCGCGCGGTAACGGACATCACCGGCAAGACCGGCCTCGCGATCATCCGCGCGATTCTCGCTGGTGAACGCGACCCTCGAGCGCTCGCCAGACTGCGTGATCCGCGCTGCAAGATCTCCGAGAAGGAGCTCGCGGATCACTTGCAAGGGACCTGGATCGAGGAGCACATCTTCACTCTCGCTTCGGGCTTGCGGATGCTCGAGCACACCGACCACGAGATCGAGTCGGTCGAGAAGCGATTGATGGCGATGATCGAGGACCTGCAACCGGAGGAAGCCAAGACGGCTGACGTCCCCGAGCATCCAGACCCCCGCAAGGAGAGGAGCATCCGAACGAAGGGCGGCCGGGAGCTTCGCGATGCCCTCTGCCGGCTCGTCGGGTGTGATCTCACGCGAATCGACGGTATCAGCCCGAGCACGGCCATGATCGTGCTCACCGAGGTCGGCTACGACCTCGATGCTTTCCCGACCGAGAAGCACTTCGTCTCCTGGCTACGCCTGTGCCCACGTCAAGCCGTCTCGGGTGGAAAGCGCATCAAGAAGCACCGCAACAACATCGCGGTCAGCAGGATCGCCACGGTCCTCCGGATGGCCGCCCTGTCCCTCCAACGTACTCAGACAGCTCTCGGCGCACACTTCCGCAAGATCGCCCGCGCGAAGGACGGCAACGTCGCCATCTTTGCCATCGCCCGCAAACTGGCCCTGCTCATCTACCGCATGCTGAAGTTCGGCCAGGACTACGTAGACGAAGGCGCCAAGGCCTACGAGGAGCGCTTCACCCAGCGACGCATCGTCGGACTCCGACAGAACGCTAAATCCCTCGGGTACAAGCTCATACCGATCGTCGAGGCTGGGTGAGTTTCAGGTCAGGCTCCGATTCATCACCCGGCCACGGCGCTCGAACGAAGCCAGGCTCCGCCGGGTGATGAATCGGAGCCTGGCTCCGTACCTGCACCTGCCGTCGGGCGTCAGGCGCCGCCGCCGCGGAACACTTCGCGGACGGTCTTGGCCATGATCTTCAAGTCCATCGCCAGCGACCAGCCGTCGATGTACTGCATGTCGAGTTCCATCCAGCGGTCGAAGCTGATCGCGTTGCGGCCCGACACCTGCCAGATGCAGGTGAGTCCCGGGCGCACGGACAGGCGGCGGCGCTGCCACCAGTCGTATTGATCGACTTCGGATGGCAAGGGCGGCCGCGGTCCGACGATGCTCATGTCGCCGCGCACGATGTTGATGAGCTGAGGTAGCTCGTCGAGGCTGTACTTGCGGATGAAGCGGCCGACGGCGGTGATCCGGGGGTCGTGCTTCATCTTGAACACCGGTCCGGCCTGCTCGTTCTGCGCTGCCAGGCGCGCTTTCAGCTCTTCGGCGTTGACCACCATCGAGCGGAACTTGATCAGGGTGAAGGGCCGCGCGTGCAGCCCCAGCCGCGTCTGCTTGAAGAAGACCGGCCCCTTGCTGCTCAGCTTGATGGCGACGGCGATGGCCAAGAGCACCGGGGACAGCAGGGTGAGGCCGACCGAGGCGCCGACCAGGTCGAGCACGCGCTTGACGCCGAGTCGGTGGCGGTCGCCAAAGCCGGTGTGCACCGTGTAGGTCGGGACATCGCCGGTCGCCGTCACCGAAGTCCGCTCGAGCGGAATGCCGAGGAAATCCGGTGCGACCCGGCAGTTCAGGCCGGCAGTCTGCAGGAACTTGAGCACCGATTTGACCTCGGTGGTCCAGACCCCGTCGGACGGGCAGATGAGCACTTCGTCGACGGCGTGCTCGCGCAGCACTCGCTCGAGATTGGCGACCGGCCCCAGCGGCCGGACGCCGGCCGCGGCGCGCAGGTGGTCCTCGCCGGTGAAGTTGAGCTCACCGAGGATGACGATGCCGTAGTGGGGGTGCTGCCGGTAGTCGTCCGCGATGCGGCGGGCCGTCGAGCCCCGGCCGACGAACAGCACGTTGCGCGTGTTGTGGCCGCGGCTGCGCAGCATCAAGAGCGCGCTGCGCAAAGCGATGCGCAGACCGACCATGGCGCCGATGGCGACGATCAGCGCTCGCGTCGGCTCGAGCTGGGCGGCTCCGCCGAGGACGACGCGCACGAGCACCAGCGACGACAGCGTCAAGAACGCCGTGACGAGCAGGTGCTTGAGTTCGGGGATCCAGGTCGTCGTCCGGCGGGACGCATACAGATCGAGCTGGACCGCCAGCCAAGTCCAGACCACGCCGGTCAGCATCAGCTCGGCGAGCAGATGCCAGACCCCGGGCAACGGCTGGCCCGCCGCACAATGGCCCACAACGGCCCCGAGGTACAGCACGACCATGTCGAAGCCGTAGATCAGGCTGGCGAAGGCGCGTCTGTGCTGGAGGAGCATCGGTCGAGGGGATGACGCCGGCGGTCTGCAGGGAATATCGGCAGTTGGCGGCCAAAACGTGATGTCTCGCAACGAGAATCCGCCCCGGCGGGATGCTGCCCAAGCGCACCGGCGGGTTGCCTCGTGGCCGTCCGCTTTCTAGTTTCGCGCTCCCCCGCGGTGACCCGCTCCGGCACTGTGGCCCGTCCCATGACTCCCACGCCCAACGGACTGCCCCGCGACGCTGACGCCTCCGGCCGAACCATGGGCGCGGAGGAGCTGGAGCTGCTGGCTCGGGTCATCGACAGCGGTGTGCTCAACGTCACGCGCGGTGAGTTCGCCGGGCGTTTCGAGCGGGCGTTCGCCGCGCGGATGGGAGCGCCGCATGCCGTGTGCTGTGCATCCGGATCGGCTGCCGTGCACGCCGCGGTCGCGGCCCTCGGCCTCGATCTCGGCGACGAGGTCGTGACCACCGCGATCACCGACATGGGCGCGATCATGCCCTTGCTCTACGAGGGCTTGGTGCCGGCGTTCTGCGACGTCGATCCGGCGACCGGCAACGTCACCGCGGAGACCATCGAACGCGCGCTGACGCCGCGCGCGCGCGCGGTCATCGTCACTCACTTGTTCGGCCGTGCGTGTGAGATGGCGCCGATCCTCGAGCTGGCCCGCTCTCGGGACCTGGTCGTGATCGAGGATTGCGCGCAGGCTTATCTCGCCAGTGATGCGCGGGGCATGGCCGGCCAGCACGCGCCGTTGGCGGTGTTCAGCCTGCAGCAGTCCAAGCACATCACCACCGGCGAGGGCGGGATCGTGCTCGCTGCCACCGAAGGCCTGGCGCAGCGTGTGCGCCAGTTCGTCAACAAGGGATGGGGCTACGGGCTGCCACGGCCCGACCACGACTTCCCGGCCCTCAACTACCGCATGACCGAGCTGCAGGCGGCGGTGGCCTGCGCGCAGCTGGGCAAGCTCGACACCGTCGTCGCGCGGCGCCGGCAGACGGCGGCGGCGTTCCTGGCCGAACTCGATGGCGTGGCCGGACTCGCGCATCCTCCGCTCTCGCCGGGCGCCGCCCACTCCTACTGGCGCATGTCACTGCAGGTCGACCCCGCTCGAGTGGCCGGCGGTGCGCGCGGCCTCAGCCAACGACTGGCGCAGCGCGGCATCGCCGCGCAGCCGCACTACATCCAAAAGCCCGCCTACCAGTGCCGCGTGTTCCGCGAGTGGCGACGGTTCGCGGTGACCCGGGCGGTCTACGAGCGCGCCGGTGTCGAGCCGGCACCGCCCGCCGCGATGCGCCGGGGGACCGAGGAGTTCCTCGCCAGAGTCCTGGTGCTGCCCTGGAACGAGCACTACTCGTCCGACGACGTGCGCCGATTGGCGCACGCCCTGGCGAGCGCGGCCGGTGCTCCGCGGGTCGAGGCCTGACGTGGGCGCCTTGGCGATCGGTGTCGTCGGCGCGGGTGCGGTGGCGCAGGACTACCTGGCGGTCGCCGCGCAGGCCGACGACCTCGACGTGGTCGCCGTGGTCGACTGCGATCCGCGCGCGGCCGAGGCCGCGGCGGCGCGGTGTGGTGGAGTCGCGCAACCGAGCGTCGGCGCGATGCTCTCGGCCGGCGGGGTCGATGCGGCGTTGGTGCTGACGCCGCCGGCCACGCACGAGCCGCTCGCGTTGGAGCTGCTCGCCGCCGGCCTGCCGGTGCTCTGTGAGAAGCCGATCGCCACCTCGTCTGCGTCGGCGGCGCGGATGTTCCAGGCGGCCTCGCGCGCCGGCGTGGCGCTGATGATGGCTTCCAAGTTCCGCTACGTGCCCGACATGCAGGCCGCGCGGGCGATGGTCGCGCGCGGCGATCTCGGCGACATCGTGCTGCTCGACAACGCGTTCTGCGCGCCCGTCGACATGGTGGGCCGGTGGAACTCCGACCACGCGGTGGCTGGCGGCGGCGTGCTGATCGACAACGGCTGCCACGCGGTCGACATCGTGCGCTTCCTGCTCGGCCCGCTGGTGCGCATTTGGGGTCACTTCGGGCGGCGCACGACGCGGATCGACGTGGAGGACACCGTCCGACTGGTGATCGAGACCGCTGGCTCGGCGGTGGCGCAAGTCGATCTGTCCTGGGCCGTCGACAAGGGCAACGACTACTACGTCGGGTTGCAGGGCACCCGGGCGACGCTGCAGCTTGGTTGGGCGGGCTCGCGCTGGCGGGCGCACGGCGAGCGCGCGTGGCGTGAGTTCGGCGACGGCTATGACAAGCGGTCCGCGTTTGCCGCACAGCTGCGCAACTTTGCCGCCGTCATCCGCGGCGAGGAGGCGCCGCTGGTCACCGCCCAAGACGCGGTGGAGTCGCTACGGGCGATCGAGGCAGCCTATCGGTCCGCGCGCACCGGCCGCTGGGTTCCGCTGCACACCTCCACCGGGAGCAGCTGATATGAGCGGTGATTCCACACCCGGCGCCGTGGTGCATCCAACCGCGTTGGTCGAAGACGATGTCGAGCTGGGGCCGGGCACCGTAGTTTGGGACGGCGTGCACATCCGTCGCGGCGCGCGCGTCGGCCGAGACTGCATCATCGGCGAGAAGACCTACCTCGCCTACGACGTGCGCGTCGGGGACCTGGTCAAGATCAACGCCCACGTCTACGTCTGCGCGGGCGTCACCATCGAGGACGGAGTGCTGATCGCGGCGCACGTCGTGTTCACCAACGACCGCGCGCCGCGCGCCACCGACGTCGACCTGAAGCGGCTGCTGCCATCGACGCCCGGCGACCACACCGAGCGGACGCGCGTCGGCCGCGGTGCCTCGATCGGCGCCAACGCGACCATCGGACCGGGCGTCGCCATCGGCGCGTTCGCCATGGTGGGCATGGGTGCCGTGGTCACCAAAGACGTGCCGCCGCACGGCCTGGTCATCGGCAACCCGGCCCGACTGGTCGGCCAGGTCGCCCGCGATGGCACCCGAGTCCCATAACACGCGATAACGAACGTACGGAGCCAGGCTCCGATTCATCACGTCGCCGTCAGTTGCCTTCGATCGGAATCGCCGCGCCGGTGACGCCGATCGGCAACAGCCGCCGGATGTAGAGCTCGACCCAGTTGCCGGCGTCGGCGATGCCCGAGGTCTGGCACCAGACGACGTCACCTGGCAGCACGGGGAAATCGGGAGACTTGCCGTACAGGATCGCGTCCACGTTGACGCGGACGGTGCGCGGCGCGCCCGAGGCGGGCTCCTTGCGCACGACGAGTACGTCCGTGGGCTTGGCGGTGATCTGAAACCCGCCGGCCGCGGACACCGCTTGCGCGATGGTCAGGCTCGAGGTCCACGGCACCGGCCCCGGGTTGTAGACCTCGCCGGCGACGAACACGGTCGCCGGGTTGGGGTTGGTCAGGTTGATCGAGAGCTCGACGCCGGTGAGGATCTCCTCGTAGGCTTGCTCGACCGCCCCGCGGAACTCGGACACCGTGCGGCCGGCCGCCCGCAGCGAGCCCGGCAGGCGGCGCAGGGTGACGACCCCGGACGGGGACACCGTGACCTCCTGGGTCAGACTCTCGTTGTCGAACGCGCTGATGGTCAGCTGATCGCCGGGCACCAGCACGTGATCGCTGTTCATGTAGGCCGCCCACTCCTGCACCATGGTCTCCACCGGGAAGGGTGGCGCGACGGAGCAGCTGGCGAGCGCGAGGAGCGCGGCGAGGGACGCGCAGCGGTGGTGCACCGCGGAGGCTGCGCTTTGCTTCATGGATTTGCTGTCGGCGGAAAGCCGGGGTGGACTTGAGGGAGAGCGGGGGCCGTGCCGCCCATGGCAAGGGCGCCCGGCCACGTCGGAGCGAGCTTGCTCAGAGGCTACACTGGCGCGCCGCATGACACCGCCGCCTTTGTCTCGCCGGGTCTTTGTCGCCCGCCGGCTGCCGGAACGCGGCATGGCGCGGTTGCGCGAGGCCGGGGTGGGGATCGAGGTCGGCCAACCCGACGACGAACTCGGGGTTGATCGCGACGTGCTCGAGGCCGGCGTGCGCGCGGCGAGTGGGCTGGTGTGCCTGCTGACCGAGTCGGTCGACCGCGCCATGCTCGAAGGCGCGCCACGGCTGCTCGGCGTCGCCAACATGGCCGTCGGCTACAACAACATCGACGTCGCGGCGGCGACCGAGCTCGGCATCCCGGTGAGCAACACGCCCGGCGTGCTGACCGAGACCAGCGCGGACCTGGCCTTCGCCTTGTTGTTGGCGACCGCGCGCCGTCTGCCGCAAGCGGAAGCCTATCTGCGCGGGGGCCGCTTTCGCATCTGGGGTCCCAACGCGTTCCTCGGGGCCGATGTCGGTCCGGGCGCGGCGGGCGCGCGCAAGACCCTCGGCGTCGTCGGTTTTGGTCGGATCGGCCGAGCGATGGCGCGGCGCGCGACCGGCTTCGACATGCGGGTGTTGGCCACGGGGCGCGAAGCGCCCCCGGCGGACCTGCCGGCGGGCGTCGAGTGGGTGGCTCTCGACGAGCTGTTGCGCAGCAGCGACTTCGTCAGCCTGCACGTGCCGCTGACCGAGCAGACCCACCACCTGATCGGTGCGGCCGAGCTGGCCGCGATGCGGCCGACGGCGATTCTCATCAACACTTCGCGCGGACCGGTGGTCGACGAGGCGGCGCTGGTCGAGGCGTTGCGCGCGGGCGATATCGCCGCCGCCGGCTTGGACGTCTACGAGGCCGAGCCCGAGCTCGCCGATGGCCTGCTCGCCTGTGAGAACGCGGTCCTGCTGCCGCACATCGCCAGCGCGAGCCACGACACGCGCAACGCGATGGCGCTGATGGCCGTCGACAACGTGCTCGCCCACCTCGACGGTCGGCGCGCCGCCAATGTCGTCAACCCGCGGGTCTACGACAGCGCCGCGTGGCGCGGACGCCGCGCCGCGGCGGGCGGCCCCGGCTGACGCCTGCGGGCCGCGCGGTGCGGGGCGCAAAGCGCCCCGCGTCGGCTCACTCGCCGGCCTTGGTCATCTCTTCGACCAGCTTCTTGGCGATCTCGGTCGCCTCGTTGCCGTTGTGGCCGCGGTAGTGGATCACCATGTCGGCGTCCAGCACCACGATCGTCGGCCAACCCTGCACGGCCCAGTCTTCGGAGATCGGGCGCTCGGCGCCCTCGGGCTGGTTCTGGAAGCTGCGCCAGTTGAGCCCGTTCTCCTCGACCGCCTTCTTGGCGCGGGGGAGGTCGTCACTGTTGACGCCGATCAGAGCGAACGGCTTGTTCTTCATCTCTTCCACGAGCGACCGCTCGTGTGGGTACATGGCCCGGCAAGGGCCTCACCAATCGCCCCAGAAGTCGAGGAAGACCACCTTGCCCTTGTAGTCGGACAGCTTGAACTCGACGCCGTCGAGATCGATGCCCTCGATGTCGGGGGCGGTGTTGCCGACGCCGTACTTCTCGCGCAGGTCGATCTTCTGCGTCAGCTGACCGCGCAGGCGCTTGTCGGTGACGTTCTCCGCCGCGGCGAGCAGCGCGGCCTTCGCCGCCCCGTACTCATCCGAGTCGCGGTCCGCGTTGTCGATCGTGTCGGCGTGCTCGGCGAGCAGCATGTAGCCGATGACGTCCGGGTCCTTGTTCTGGGCCCGCACGGCGTCGATCAGCGACTGCGCGGTGTCCTTGCCCACCATGTCCGGCAGGTACTGCATCATCGGCGCGACCTTGGCGATGGCCGAGCTCGCGGCGTGCGCGTCGGCCAAGGTCTGCACCGCTTGCTTTGCCACCTCCGGCTCGGACTGCGCCGAGTACTGGATCAGCGGCACCAAGAACTTCACCGCGTCATCGGTGCCGGCGAAGTCCTCGGCGGCGGCCTGGTACTTCGGCAGCAGCGTGCTGAAGTCCGGTCGCATGGGGATGGCGGGAACGGCCTCGCCGCTCTCCTTGGCCTTTTCGGCGGCCTCTTGTGCCGCCGTGACCGCCTTGCGCCATTCGCGCACGACGGACTGGAACTCCTTCTGGAGTGCCTCCAGCCGTGCGTCGGCATCGGCGGCTTGCGGCGGGGCGGCGTCCTGCGCCGCGAGACTCGCGGCGCACAGCAGCACCCCCGCCAGGGGGATCGTGATTTTCATGGTCTGAGGGTTTACTCCTGAGCAGATCGTCCTGTTTGCACCGATCCAGTGCAACCGGAGGATTCGGTTCCGGTGCGCCGTGATTCGCGGGTTTGGCCGCTGGGTTCCGGGCCGAGTCGTACACCGGCCAGTGGTCGGGAAAAGCGCTGTGTTACCCGCCGCGTCAGAAATACGGCGGCCAGCATCAGACCGATCACCAGTCCCCACCACAGGCCGATCGGGCCGAGTCCCAGGCCGGTGGCCAGCCCCCACCCGATCGGCAGCCCGACCACCCAAAAGCCGATCGCCTGCACGATCACCGGGCTGCGGGTGTCGTCGATGCCGCGCAGCACGCCCGCGGCCACGACTTGGACGCCGTCGAACACCTGAAACACGCCGGCGATCTGCACCAGGCTCGCGGTGAGCGCCAGCACCGAAGCTTCGTCGGTGTACAGCCGAGCGAGCAACGGCGCCGCCGACAGCATCACGATGGCGAACACCGACATCACCACGACGGTGCTGCCGAGCGACACCGATGCCGCGCGGCGCGCGCGCGGCGCGTCTTCGGCGCCGACCGCGTAGCCGACGCGGACCGCGGCACCGGCGGCCAGTCCCTGCGGCACCATGAACGTCAGCGCCGCCATGTTGATCGCAATGTGGTGGGCGGCGAGCTCGGTGCGGCCGAGGCTGCCCATGAGCAGGGCCGTGGTGAAGAACGCGCCGTACTCGAGCAGGTGTGCCATGCCCACCGGCGCACCGATGCGGACCACGCCTCGCAGCGGACGCAGCGCGAGCGCGTCGCGGCGCAGCGGCCAGACCAAGCGGTGCAGCGCCGGGCCGCCACCGAGCAGGAGGCCCAGCGCCATGGCGGTGCGGCAGGCCGTGGTCGCCCAAGCACAGCCGACGGCGCCGAGGCTCGGGGCGCCCCAGTTGCCCCAGATCAGCGCCCAGTCGAGAACCGCGTTGAGCACGTTGGCGGCCAACACGGTGACCACCACCGCGCGCACGCGCGACATCGCCTGCATGGTCTGCCGCAGCACGATGAACGCCAGGAAGGGCGGGATGCCGAGCACCGACGCGTCGATGCACTCGACCGCCAACGGGATCACGTCGGGCGGCTGCCGCATCGCCAAGAGCACGGCTTCCGCCGGCACGCAGGCGAGCACCGCCGGGATGCTCAGCACGGCGGCGAGCACCAAGCCGCGTTGCACGTGGCCCGCGAGCTCGCCGCGGGTCCGCTCGGCGTCGGCCGCGGCCCGTGCCTTCTGCGTCGCGCCGAGTGCCTGGCTGATCAGCGGATCGAGCGCGTGCAGCGTGCCGAAGGCGAAGATGATCCAGACGAACGTGTAGTTGTGCGCGAGTGCGATCGCAGTCAGCGCCTGCTCGGACACGCGGCCGAGCATCGCCACGTCGACTGTCGACATCGCCACCATGCCGATCTGGGCAGTGATGACGGGTGCTGCCAGCCGCAGGGTCGCGCGCAGCTCGGTTCGCGTTTCTGGAAGCACGGTGCGCGCAGAGCGTAGCTGTCGCGTCGCTCTTCGCGCGAGTGGCGTTCGCTGCCGGTCAGCGCGGCTGCACCGCGCGGCCGCCGTTGGCTTCGGCCAGCTTTCGCATCAGCTCGGCGGGGGGCATCCAGCCCGGCATGGCGGGTTGCAGGCCCTGGGGCATCGGCGCTGGCGCAGCGGTCGAGTCGAGGAACACGGTGTTGATGCGCACGCTGGAGACCGCATTGGTCTGCGTCACCGTCATCAAGATCTGCTCGGGGTCGACGATCGATCCCGAGCTCGGCGCGCCGTCGGACAGCAAGAACAGCTCGTCCACGGACCGCGCGTAGCGGGCGCCGAGCGTCACCGAGCGGATGCCCAAGGCCCGGTCGAGGCCGCCCCAGAGGTTGGTCGAGGTGCGGGGCTTCTGGCGGTTGATGAAGCGCCGCGCTTCGGCCTTGTGCACGGGGTCGGCGCGGACCAGGTCCTCGCGCCAGGCGTGGACCTGCTCGGAGAACAGCACGATGTTGAAGGTGGCGTCCGGCGCCAGGGCGTCGAGCGCGGCGGAGAGCTCGCGCTTGGCTGCCTGCAACTTGGTGATGGGGCGGGCCCCGGCGGAGGTCGGGCCACGACCGGCGAACGGCTCTTCCATGCTGCCCGAGACGTCGATGACGAACACCACGGCGGTGCCGACCGGCACGATGCCGAAGAAGCCGCCGGCGACCGTGCGGCCGCCGCCGCCTCCCGGCGCGCGCTTCGGCGGAGCCATGCGGAACCCCTGCCCTCGCCGTTGCCAGAATGCGCGCCAGCCGGCGACGTCGGTGGCCGCGATCCGCGCGCCCGTCATGTTCTCGAGGGCGTCGTGGGCGGCGCTGCGCAGCAGTCCCGATCGCCCCGCCGCGGTCTCCGGGTCGTCGTCGAGGTGGCGTGCGAGCACGTCGATCAGCACCGGGATGGCGGCCGACGACCGAAACGCGCGCAAGAAGTCGACCAGGGCCAAGTCGCCGCGCCACGTCGCGCTGCCGACGGCGCCGACCACCGCGCGCACCCCGCGCCGGAGCAATCGCGTGTCGAGCGTGGCCTGGTGGGCCGAGAACACGTCGCGCAGCGCGCGCACGATCTCGATGCGTGCGGCCTCGTCGGTCTCCGCCTGCAAGGCGCCGATCAAGTCCGCCGCCGCGCGGCCTTCTCGCAGCCGGCGCAGGCCGGCGGCGGCTGCCATCCGCGCGGTCGGGTTGTCGGCGCGGAGTGCTCCGACCAACACGCGCTTGGCCGGCGCGTCACCGTAGATGCCGCAGGCCCGCAGCGCGGCCGCGCGCAGACCGTCGGCAGCCGAAAGCGCGTGCACGCGGCTCGACCTCGCCTCGGGCGAAGCCTCGCCGGCGGCGATGGCCAGCACCAGGGCGCGCGCCGACGCCGTGGTGAATCGAGGCAGGGTGCGTTCCGCCATGGTGCGGACCAGGGGGGCGGCGTGCCGCGGTGCCCAGCGCAAGTCGGTCAGCCCCGACGCCCCGATGCGCAGGACCCGCAGCATCGTCGCCGGCGAATCGGCGCGTGCCGCCGCATCCAACAGCAGCTGCAGCTCGGACAGCGGGGTCAGGTCCCGCCCGCGCTCGCGCGGCACCAGACCGGCGCGGAGGGCGATGGTCGTCCCACCGCGCGAATACCAATCCCGCAGGTCGAGCTTGCCGGCGACGTACGCGGCCGTCCAGCGGTCGAGCGCTTCGAGCAGAACGCCCTCGTCGCGCGGCAGCGGCTGTGGCGGGGCGCGCCCGATCCCGGCGAGTGCCGGGGCGAGGACGGCCGATGTGAGGATGGCCAGGCGGCGGTGCATGCGTCCGGGTCGGCCGAGCCTACCTCCTGGTCGCCTGCCGGTAACCCGGTGCGGCCAAGTCCCCGGTGGCGCCGGACTGGCGGTCCGAGCAGGTCGTTCGGGTGCGACCAATTGCCAAGAGGGCCGCTGTCGGCGGGTCCAAGGCCGCGCTTTTTGGATCGCAACGCGAATCCTGGCACCGGCGCTGCGTAGTCGCGGGCGCTTTTTCCGGCCGCCCGACCCCGAAACGTATCATTACCCAGGCATGGCGCCTTCGCCCCCCAGCTCCGAACCACCCCGCTCCGACCCGGAATCCGCGTGGGAGGCGTTCTACCGCGACTATCGCAAGCCCGGCTTCGTCCCGGGCTATGAGATCACGTCGAAGCTCGGCGGCGGCATGTTCGGCCTCGTGTTTCGGGCCCGCAAGCAGTCGATCGGCCGCGACTACGCGATCAAGTTCCTCAAGGTCGACGACCCGGACGTGCGGCGGGCGATCCGTGCCGAGCTCGACTCGGTGCGCCACTTTGCCCAGGTCGACCACCCCAACTTGGTCTCGATCGAGGACCGGGGCGAGGTCGGGGGGCTGCCGTACATCGTCATGGCGTATGCCGGCGACCGCACGCTGCGCGACGCGATCGACGCCGGCGAGCCGGCCGAGCGCTGCCTGGCCTACGTGCTGCAGGCGTGTCGCGGCGTGCAGGCGCTGCACGACCACTCGCTGGTGCACTTCGACCTGAAGCCGGCGAACGTCTTCCTGCACGGCGACGTGGCGCGGGTCGGAGACTACGGCCTGTCGAAGCTGGTGGCGCAGTCGCGCAACACGATGTCGATGGGGCGCGGCACGCCGTACTACATGGCGCCGGAGATGCTGCAGGGGCGCGGCGATGCGCGCAGCGACATCTACTCGCTGGGCATCATGCTGTTCGAGTGCGCCGCCGGGACGCTGCCGTTTCGCGGTGATTCCGAATGGGAGGTGCTGCGCCAGCACGAGGAGGCGGAGCCCGAATTCCCACCGCAGGTCCCGCCGCAGCAGGCCGCCGTGCTGCGGCGCTGCTTGGCGAAGGACCCGAACCAGCGCTACCAGAGTGTCGATGCCCTGCTCGCGGCGTTTCTCGACGGCGTCGACCCGAACCGCTGTGAGGTGCCGCCGCCCGCGTCGGGGCCGGAGGATGCAGCGCCGGTCGACGACGGTGAGGCGTCCGATCACGCCAGAGAGCTGGCGGATTCGGCAAGGGTGTTGGCGCGCGAAGCGATGGTCGCGGCACGGGCGGTGATGCACGGGGTGCGCGGGTCGGTGCCGAACGCGGCGCGTCTGAAGGAGGCGGCGCACGCATTCGGGGGCCGGGCGCGCGTCGCCGGTGAGAAGGTCGCCGCTTCGGCGGTGCGCACCGCCCGTCGCTGTGCGCGCCATCCACAGACACGGTTGGGCTTGAGCAAGCTGGCGAGCGGCGCGCCCTGGAAGGCTTGGTGCGAGGGGCGTGCCGAGCGGCGCGCGCGGCGTGCCGAGGCGCGTGTCGCCGCCCGAAGCCGCCGCCGCCGGCGCTTCGCGACGCTGGCATCGTTCGCGCTGGTGTTCGCGGTGTTCGTCTTCGTCGTCGATCAAAGGGACCGGTCGCGGAAGCAGAAGTTCGTGGGCGGTGCCCTGTCGGGTGCGCACGCGCGTGCCATCGCGTCGATCGCCGAGCTGCAGCTGGCTGGAATGGGCGAGCAGCAGCGCATCGATCCGAGCCAGGTGCGGCGGGCAGTGGCCGACGTGTCCGAGTGGGCGCGCACCGAGCCGCCGCCTGCGCTCGACAGCGTGCTGCGCAGCCACGGCGCCGCGGGAGTGGTCGCTGCGCAAGCGGCGCTCGAACAGCTCGACCCGGCGGCCGCCGGAGTGTTGGCGCGGGCCGAGCTCCTCGCGGCCTTCCTGCGCGAGCGGCTCGCGATCCAGACCTCGGATCACGATCCCCTGGCCGACGGTGGTCGGTCGATCGCGGATCGCTTGGCCGACTCGGCGTGGGTTTGGCGGCAGGCGCTGCTCGAAAGTGCCGCCGATCCGACCGCGTTCTTGTGGATGCGCCAGCGGGCGTTGGCCCCGGCCGCCGTCGAGATCCGCAAACGCTGACCCTTGCGGCGCGCGTCGGTCGCGCCGATGCCGGTGAATCGCTACTCTCCGGCTGTGCGGTTCTTGGCGGCGGTGTGGCTCTTGTTTGCCGTCGGCACCCCGGTGCCGACGATCGATGCGCAGGTCCCCGCGGTCGGCGAGCTCGTGGGCAGCGATGCGCTCGCACCACGCGAGTTTCGCGCCGCGTGGGTGGCGAGCGTCGCCAACATCGATTGGCCCAGCCGCCCCGGTCTGTCCACCGAGCAGCAGCGCGACGAGCTGATGGCCGTGCTCGACCGCGCCGAGGCACTGCGCCTCAACGCCATCGTGCTGCAGGTGCGGCCGATGTGCGACGCGCTCTACGACTCACCGCTGGAGCCGTGGTCGGGATGGCTGACGGGGGTGGAGGGACAGCCGCCGGATCCGTTCTGGGACCCACTGGCGACCGCGGTCGAGGAAGCGCACGCGCGCGGTCTGCAGCTGCACGCATGGCTCAACCCGTACCGGGCGCGCCACAGCCAGGCCAAGTGGGCGCCGAGCGCGAAGCATGTGCAGCGCGCGCAGTCGCGGGCGGTCGTGCGCTACGGCAAGCAGCAGTGGATGGACCCGGGCGAGCCGGCGGCGCAGCGCCAGACCGTGGCGGTGGTGCGCGACCTGGTGCGGCGCTACGACATCGACGGCATCCACATCGACGACTACTTCTACCCCTACCCCGAGAAGGGCGTCGACTTCCCGGACGACCGCACGTGGCAGCTGTACCGCAGTGAAGGGGGTGGCCTGAGTCGGAGCGATTGGCGCCGGCGCAACGTCGACCGGCTGGTCGAGCGGATCTACCGCACGATCAAAGAGCTCAAGCCCTGGGTGCTGTTCGGCATCAGCCCGTTCGGCATCGCGCGGCCGGGCGTGCCGGCGGGCATCTCCGCCGGCATCGATCAGTACGAGGCGCTGTACGCCGACGTCGGCCGCTGGTTGGACGAGGGGTGGTGCGACTACCTGGCGCCACAGCTGTACTGGCCGATTGCGCAGAAAGCGCAGAGCTACCCGGTGTTGCTGCGCTACTGGGCGGAGCACAACCCGCGCGGCCGGCATGTCTGGCCCGGCAGCTACACCAGCAAGACCATCACCGCGGGTTGGCCGGTGGACGAGATCGCCGACCAGATCGGCTGGACCCGTCGCGTGCCCGGAGTGAGCGGGCACGTTCACTTCAGCTTCAAGGCGTTGCGCGGCGACGTCGGCGCAGCGCTGCGCCGCCAGGTCTACGGTGAGCGCGCGTTGGTCCCGGCCGCCGATTGGCTCGGCCGTGATCGGCCGCCGGTGCCGTCGGCGCGCGCGGTCACCGACGGTCCCGACCTTGTGATCACCCTGTCGCCGCCGGCGGGGGCGCGTTGGAGTTGTGTGTACGAACGCCGGCGCGGCCGCTGGCTGCTGGCCGCGCAGCTGCCGGTCAACCACACGCGGGCCAGTGTGCTGCGCGACGGCCTCGAGGCGGTGGCGGTGAGCGCGCTGGACGCCTTTGGCCAGCAGAGCGACGCGCGGGTCGTCTGGCGGCGCTGACCAAAGCCTACGCGTCGTCCTCGGGATCGTCGTCGATGCGCTCGCCGAGCAGCTGGAACCGAACCCAGGCCTCGCCGCGCTCGGTGAGCCGCCAGCGTCGGTTGTCCACCGCGAACAGCTTCTTGCGCGCCTTCTGGTTCAAGGTGTCGGTGATGTTGGCCGGCGCCGACTCGCCCGCCTGCTCGAGGATCTCGACGATGTCGCCGCTGCGCCACCGCGACCAGCCCTTGTACTCCTGCAGCCAGAGGGCGACGACCCCGGCCTTCTCGCCGTAGGTCCGTGCCGAGGAGCGCTCGAGCAGCGACTTCGCGGTCGGTACCGGCTTCTCGGGCTCGAACTCCTGCAGCAGGTCGCCCCACTGCGCGCGCACCGCGCCCAGCAGTGCCTCGAGCTGGCCGCGGTCGAAGCCAGTCGGGACCGAGACCTCCACCTGATTCTTGTGGAAGCGGATCGTGGCGCCTGACGGGTCGGCCATGACAGATCCATCGGCAGAAGAGAAGCGCGACCTGAGCCCAGAATAGGTTTTCTCGTCTGGGCTCGTGGTCGGCGGAGCCCTTGCCGCGACGCGGGGTGGTCATCGCGCCGAGCAAGCGGGTCCACAGGGCGAGCAGGTGGACCTGGCTCAGATCGACGGCGAAGCCGCTGTCGGCCAGGGTGGGGGCCACGTGGGCACCGATCAACGCGATCAGCGGCCCGAGCGGCAGGCGGCGTTCGGCTTGGGGGTGAGTCTCCATGGTCTCTCTCGTGTCGTTCCCCGCGGGGTTGCGCGGATACGAGATGCTTCGAGAACCCGGAGGGTCGACCTGAAGAGGTCTTGCTAGAAATCGTCGGCGGAAGCTCTTCCCGCCTAGTTTCTTCCGCGGGGTGTGGTCTCCGCGGCGCCGAACGCGGACAGCTCCTCGACATCGGCCGTCACGAACAACGGACCATCCCGCGGCCGACGTCGATCGGCGCGATCCCCGTCCGCCCGGGTCTCGGTTGTAGTGCCGGCGCGTCGCTCCGGTCGCGCCGTTCCCCCAGTGCCCTCGGTGTGGGTTCACCATCACGGTTACTGGCCCGTTGGGAATCTCTCAAGAAAGGGGGACGGGCGAGCACCCTTGGCGGAATGAACTTCGCTGGCCAGCCGAACTCCTTTGTCACCACAACCAGATCAACGACAGAAGCGCCATGAAGCGAACCCTCCTTGCACGGCGCTTCAGGAATCTGTGTGGGTAGCTGAAGCTGGATAGAGGTCGAGGCCGCCGAGATGGAAGAGGATGGCGTTGCGAAAGCGGTGGCGGTTGCGGAAGCCGCAGGCCATCTTCTTGACACGCTGAATCTTGGCATTGATCGACTCGCTGAGGGCGTTGGACACGCCCTGGGTCACGGCGTTGACGATGCCCCAGAGATGATCGCGGATCATCCGGGCCGCTTGCTTCATCGGTTCGATGCGACTGCGCATGGCCCAGCCGATCCACTTCTTCCAGGCTCTGCGTGCGTTGCCGGGCCTGAGGTATGTCCAGAGCTTGGTGGCGGCCTCCTTGATGGCCCAAGCCTTGGCGGTCTTCAGGCCAGCCTGGCGCAGGATGTCGACGATCTCCTCCTGATGGTCGTCGAGCGAGTCGCCGCGTCGCAGCAGGAGGTGCTTGGTTCGCGTGAGGGTCATGTCGCCCATTGCCGACAGAGCCTTGTGCTCGTCGCACCGGACCTTGTTCAAGGCATCGCCGAGAGCCTTGGAGACATGGAAACGATCGAAGGCGATCTTGCGATCGGCGTCGGGGACGTGATCCCTGGTCGACGCGATGTAGGACTTGCTCATGTCCATCGCGACGATCTCGAGGCCGGCCAGCCGCTCTGCGCCTTCCGCCTTGTAGAAGCCGTCCAGGGACGACTTTCGGCGGTGGTCCGCGACATAGATGACATCGGAGGTCGTGAGATCCGTGACGACCGTGACGTACTCGTGCCGCTTCTGGAACGAGGTCTCGTCGACGGCAATGGCGATGAGGTCGCGCTTCTCGCGCCGTGCGAGGCCACGGTCGACCGCCCGTTTCATCACGCCATCGACTTCGTCCCAGGTCAGATCGAGCCGTCGAGCGACCGCCGAGATCGTGGCCTCCTTCAGCCAGTCGATGATCAGAGCCTCGTAGAGCGCCGTGAAGGGAGAGCCAGGAGCTGCCCACGGAACGTCGATCTGTCGGACGCCGTGTTCCGCGCATTCCACCCGCGGCACCTCCGCTTCGAGGATGGTCTGGTACTGACAGGTGTCGAGGTGGCGCCAGCGGCGATGCCGCGTGTCATACCCCGGGCAGTCCTTGCCGCATTCCGGGCAGATCAGCACAGACCGATTGCCTGCCTCGACCTTCACCGCGACCAGCTCGAGCTTCGGGTCCAAGTCGACGTCGGTCACCTTCCACGGTGCCTTCAGCCCAAGAATCGTGGCGTAGAGATCACGGTCGCGCATCCGTGCAATCTACCGGCGCACGCCACCAGCATCGCTCCTCGCTCACCCGCAGCTCCGTCACCCTCGGCGTCGGTCGCACCCTCCAAGGCCGGCGCCGAGGGTGTTGCGCCTGGCATGGGCGCAGAGTTGAAGATGAAAGTTCTTTATGGATCCGTACTGGAGGAAACCATGAGTCGAAGGCAGCTGCACGAGGCAGAAAGGGGAGCCGTGTGCCGTCCGAGAGGGCGGTGCGCGGTGTTGATCCGGGATGCCAGAACAGGACGGACACCGTGCCGTGCTGTTCCCGCGAGGTCGTGTGGGATGGAAGCCCTAGACGCAGCGCAGCACCGAGCGAAAGCGAAGTTCCGTAAGGCTCTCGAGGTCTGGGTCAGCGTGCCATCCAACGTGACGCCCGATATCCAGTCGCGACCTCGGAGTACTGGAACCGGCGGCGGCGCGAAACTCTGCGTTCTTACCCAGGGAGATCTCTGTGTGTCCGCTTCGAGCGGTAGGTGGGGAGGAGGCAACGACGACCCACCAAGGCATGCAGCGAAGTCGGATCACCCCGTAGTAGTGATGAAGCCGGGTAATGCCGGTGGAGCGAAGGGGGTGACAGGATGAGAAAGCCGAAACCACGGCAACTGCAGTTCGCTTTCGCCGAGAGCCCGCAAGGGGACGGCGTGGCCGGAAGGGCAGACGAATCTGCCACGAAGTCCACGTCGGTGCCTACGACGGATTGCAGCCATCGATCGGAATCGGCTCCACCGCCAGCGGACGGCTACTGCCATCTGCTGGAGCTGGTCGCGGAGCAGGGCAACCTGCGAAGCGCACTGGCACATGTCGTAAGCAAGAAGGGCGCCCCGGGCGTCGACGGACAGACGGTGTCAGAGGTCAAGCGTCATGCGAAACACCTGCTCCCGAAACTCCGCGATGCTCTGCTCATGGAGACCTACGCGCCCGGCGATATTCGTCGGGTGTGGATCCCGAAGCCCAGTGGTGGGCAGCGGGGTCTCGGGATTCCAACCGTGATCGACCGCTGGGTCCAACAGGCCGTGCGCCAGATTCTGGAGCCGATCTACGACCCGACGTTCCACGACAGCAGCCACGGCTTCCGGCCGAGGCGGGGAGCCCACACAGCGATCGCCGAAGCAGCGGGTTACGTGAAGCAGGGTCGGCGGTACACGGTGGACATCGATTTGGAGAAGTTCTTCGACCGTGTCCATCACCAACGCCTCCTGGACCGGCTGGCTCAGAAGGTGAAGGACCGTCGGGTGCTGCGGATCATCCGCCTGATGCTGAAAGCGAACGTGGTTCTTCCAGATGGCACCCGCGTCATCACGGAAGAAGGAACGCCCCAGGGCGGCCCGCTATCACCTCTGCTGTCCAACATCGTCCTGGACGAACTGGACTGGGAGTTGGAACGACGCGGGTTGCGTTTTGTGCGCTACGCCGACGACTGCAATATCTACGTCGGTAGCGAGCGCTCAGGACACCGGGTCATGGCTTCGATTCGCAGGTTCATCGAACGTCGCGTGCGACTGAAAGTGAACGAAGCGAAGAGTTCCGTCGACCTGGCCCATCGCCGGCACTTCCTCGGGTTTCGCGTAGGCGCAACTCGAAAGGGCTGGCTGACGGTGCAGTTGTCCCGTCGCACTCTGGATCGCATCGACGCCCGAATCCGTGAGCTTACGCCGCGGTCCTGGGGTGGTCGGCTGTCCTGGTGCATCGAACGACTGAACCGTTACCTCCGTGGTTGGATCGGCTACTTCAAGCTGATCACGAAGGCCGCGTGGCGGACCTTGCGGAATCTCGATGGCCATATTCGACGACGCCTGCGGGCGATCATCATTCGGCAGAAGAAGAGACCGCGATACCTCTTCCGAGACCTTGTCGCCCGTGGGTGCAGCTGGCAGTCGGCTGCACGCACCGCGTTTGGCCGGCGTGGCACGTGGTGGCAGAGCAACTCGGGAGCGATCAAACGCGCTTATCCCAATCAGTGGTTTGCTGAGCGGCTGGTGTCGCTTTCCAAGCTCTGGGACGAGCGCCGCTACGACTGGCGGCCCCTTTGGGGGATACCGTCCTGAAGAGCCGGATGTGTGACCCACAAGTCCGGTTCTGTGAGAGCTGCGGGGGGGCAACCCCCCGCGGCTACTCGGCGCGGAGCGAAGGGTGAGCGCCCGTCAGCTCTTGATCCTGAGGAAGAGGGAGTCACCGTCTACCCACACGAATTCCTGAAGACCCCCTTGCACTCGCTGTCCTTTCGTCGACTGCCACCGCGCAATACCAACCCACGCAGGTCTACAACATGGAGACCGAGCCCATTCTCGGCTCGGGAACGCCGAGTACGACCAGCTTGGGGGCTGCGCTCGACGCGGACATCGTCCGAACAGGTCTCACGTCGCCCCGGTTTATCGGGTTGGCTGCCTTCGCTAGCGGGCTATTCCCATTCACCTGGGATGGGCCGACCACGGCGCCGAATTTTGGGTCAGCTCTGGCGGGGTCCGGGTCGGGCGCGGTGGGCGTCACCATTCTCCCTCGACAGACGAACGTCGCGCCCGGCTCGCGGCTGACTGGCTTCGCGTACTTGTTTCCCGGCGGCGTGCCCAGGCCAACGCTCTTCGACGTCTTTATCGGCAGTTCCAACGTGCCTCCGTCAACGGCCAACTCTCGGGGTGCGAACGTGCCGACAACCTCGCTGGATCTCACGGCGGAGTTGGTTTGGCTCCAAGGTGCCTCAGTCCCATATGTGATCTACTGGGGTGCGAGCCAGTCACCGAGCCAGTTGGTTGCGGCTACGATCGATATGGTGACTGGTTCCGTAGGCTCGGCGTTCCCGGTGGCCGAGCCGCCCTCAGGCATGGGCACCCACCTTTATCTTGATACTCTTGTCGATGAGGATGGGCGGGCGCGGGCCTTGATCACTTCCGAACTCAGGACCGGGGGAAGAGACATTCACTTCTGGCCGAACTTCAGCACTCCCGGTGCCTCAACTCAACCATCTGTCCAATTCTTGACGGGCCTCTATTCATCGGTTGCCGCGGTCGATGGCACTGTATTGGTTCGCAATGACTCCCTGCCGAACCCTCTATGGGAGCGCTACGGGATGTTCATGCTATCGGGCCCCGATGCCGATACCTCGGCGTTTGGCACGACGGTCAATCAGTTCGCCTGGATTCCGCCAGACTACTCTCCCCTTTCGCTGTCTTTGTTGCTCGACCCGGTGCTGAACTCCACCGGGACTCCAATGTTCGTGCTCTATCCTAATCGTCAGCATGCTAAGGGAGTTTTTCATTTGACCCACCTGGCCTACCCGGTCCCAATGGCGAACATGGGGGGTGTCTATCGCGGGAGCTGGGTCGTCCCCGCCTTGGCGCAGGGTGTTTCAGGGTGGTACAGCCAGGCGATCGGCCTCGACCCAGTTACGGCTTGGGCGCCCAACGTCGCGGATCTCTGAGTGTTGGCCGGCGGCGAAGGCCCATCGCCTACGACGGCCGGCGGGCGAGGCCGACCACGGCGCGCACGGTGATCCACAGGCCCGTGGTCCACCAGATTGCGTCGAGCGCGGTCGGCGCCGACGTGTCGACCGAGGCAAGCGTCCCGATGCCGATCGCGCTGGCGGCGAGCATCCCGTTGCGCATGTAGGCGTAGTGGCGGGAGCCCCAGTGGATGCCGTCGGTGACGAAGCTGACCGCGTTGAGTGGTTGGGCTACGGCCGCGATCCACCAGGCCGAGGCGAAGACGCCGTGCGCGGCCGCGGGGACGAGCTCGGCCGCGACCCAGTCGGTCGAGGCCCACATCGCGGCGGTGAGCATGGCTCCGGTGAGCACGCCCCACGCCAGCGAGGTGCGGGCAGCGCGGCGGGCGAGGTCGAGCCGAGCAGCTCCGGCGAAGGCGCCGACCAGCACCTGCGCCGCGGTGGCGAAGCCGTAACTGTTCCGGCACGCACGTTCTTCGCGCCGCGCCGAACCGGCGCATGAACAGAAACTTCGGCCACCGGGTGTCGGCACCGGCGCCGGCCACGACGGTGACCGTCCGTAGCTGGCTGGGCTACGAGCCCACGAACAACTGACGCACGATGTTGTCGATCGCGTTGTCGGCTTTGGCGATCTGGGCACGCCGTTGCCGTCCCAGCATCCAGCCACGCGGAGTCAGCTGACCGACCTGGGAGGCAGGAGTGGTCGAGATCGCGTGAAGCACATCCCGCAGGTAGAGCAGCGGGCTGATGCCATGCTCTCGACACGACTGGACGAGACTCAAGAGGATGAGTGAAGCTTGGGTGCCGTCCTCGGATCCGAAGAAGAGCCAGTTCTTCTTGCCGATCACGACTGCACGCAGAGCACGCTCGCAACCGTTGTTCGAGATCTCGCGGATGCGGCCATCGGTCAGGAAGCGCTCGAGAGCAGGCCACTGGTTGAGCCCGTAGCGAACTCCCTCCATGAGCGGCCCCTTCGGGAGGCTCGGCTGGTCGATGTGCATCTGCTCGAGCCAAGCCTTGAGCGCGTTCGCAATCGGGCGAGAGTCGCGCTGACGGACCTCGACCAGCTCGTCATCCGTGAAGGGTCGACCATCTTTGCCCTTCTTGGCGACGCTCTCGATCGCGAACAGCTTGCCGATCCAGCCCAGAGCCTTCTCCGTGGTCGAGTCGCCGAGCTTCCGCGCATTCACGAAGTAGCGACGAAGGTGTGCCCAGCATCCGATGCGCGCGATGCTGGTTGGATCGAGATCGCTGTAGCAGTCATGGCCATCGCACTGCAACCGACCACCGCGGTCGCCCAAGACCTCTTTGGGGCTGCCGCGATTGCGTGAGTCCGTAGCGGTGTAGAAAACCCCGGCGTGTTGATCGCGCCACGCCCACACGTGGATCTTTTTCTGTCCGGGGTTTCGGCCGTTGCGCTGGTTGCCGTAGGTGTCGTCCACCTGCAGGACGGAGGTGTCGAGGCTCTCGAGAACTTGCTCGACATGGGCATCGAACACGGGCTTCAGGAGCTCGGCACAGCGCATCGCCGAAGTGCATAGGACGCTACGCGACAGGCTGAGCCCCTCGGCTGCGTACTTCTTCTCCAACCGCGCGTACGGCATGTGGTTGGCAAAGCGGTCGAAGATGATCTGCGCAAGGAAGCCGGGGCCGAGGATGCTTTTGTCGAGGACTCGGGTGGGGCCCGCGGCGACGACGACGTAGCCCTGACAGGTCGCGCAGGAGTACTTCTTCCTCACGATCTGGTGGACGAACGAGAGCTCGATGCGCTCGAGCTCCTGCGAGACCTCTTCGCCGAACTCCCGACGGCCGTTGCCGCAGCAAGGGCACAGCAGGTCCTCGCCCTCGATCGTGAATACGGAGCGTTGCCGCGGAAGATGCTCTGGGAAGTCCTTGCGTCGCTTGGTGCGCTTGCGCTTGTGCTCGGGGACGGTGATCTCTTCGGCCTCTTCTTCGGCCGCCTTGGCGTCGGCTCCCGCTTCCTCTACAGCCTCTTGCGCGAACGGCAGCAGCTGTCGCGGGTCGATGTAGCGGCTCTTCTCCGAGCGGCGACCGAACAGCATGCGCTGAAGGTCGGACATCTGCGACTTCAGCGACGAGATCTGCGTGAGCAGATCCGGGATCAAGGCACGTAGCTGCGCCTCATCCAGTGCGTCGACGTTGACCGTTTGCTTGCGACCGCCCATCGCGACCATTGATACGAACAGAGCGCGAGTAATGCCGACGAAACTTGGCGGATTTCAGATCAATCCCTTCGAGCAACATCACGAGCTGTGCGCGCTCGACTTCGACATGTGTGGCGTCGCCGCTCTTGGGACGCCAACTGTCAAACGTGCCGCGCTCGAGTCGCTTCATCGAGATCCAGAAACCGTTGCGATCCCAGAACAAGATCTTCACGCGATCGCGACGCCGGTTGAAGAACGCGAAGACGTCGCCATCGAACGGATCCCGATGAAAGCTGTGCTGGACGATCGCGCTCAGCCCGTCGAACGACTTCCTCATGTCGGTTGGCTCGTTGGCGACGTACACGCGCACGCCCGCTGGGAAGGCCAGCATCAGTCGGCCACAGAGTCCAGCAAGCGGTACGCGATGTCTTGAGCAATCGCGCCCTCGAACTCCGCGACGACGCCCGCCGGGAACCTGAGCCGCACAAGGCTCGAGCTCTCGCCCTCGTCGTTACTCGTCCGGCCCCGACCATCGCGATCGACGACTCGGACCTCCGCGAACCCAGTGCTCTCCTCCGATCGCAACCGATGCGACCACCAACTCAGCGTCCCGATCGGGATACCGAACCGCTCCGAGAGCGCACGCAGCGAAAACCCTTCCTGCTCGCGGAGCGCGAGAACCTGCCGGATCTCACGGCGACGACTTGCTCGCTTCGACATGGCCGCATCGTGGCGAACGACTCGAGCGTTTGCAGACGTGGTTGCCGGAACAGTTACGCGAAGCCGTCGAGGGCCAGGGCGGTGAACATCCACACTTGGCGGATTGCGTGGTGGGCAGCGCCGGCGTCGTCGCCGGCCTGCTGGGCGGTGCGCGTGGTCGCCACCAAGAACACCATCAAGAGGCACGTGCGCAGGATCATGTCGCGGCCGACGACGAGCAGCTGTCCGGCGTCGGCGAGACCGAGGCGGTCCGGGCGGCCGAGTCGAGCGAAGATGGCGGACAGCGACCACGCGCACGCCAGCCACTGGCTGGCGACCGTTGCCCAGGCGGCGCCGGCGATGCCGAATGCGGGGATCGGGCCGAGGCCGGGGATCAACAGCGCGTTGAGGCCGACGTTGACGAGGTTGCTGAGGATCGCGATCCGCAGTGGCGTGCGCACGTCGCGGCAGCCGCGCAGCGCGCCGCTGGCGGTGAGGGTCAGCAGGATCGCCGGGGCGCCGAGGGCGGTGATGCGCAGGTAGGTCGTGGCGGCGTCGAGGGTCGTGCCGCGTGCCTCCATCCAGTGCGCGATCGGCCGCGCGGCGAGCATGCCGCACAGGGCGAGCACGGCGCCGCCGATCGCGGCGAGCAGAAGGGCGGTGCCGGTGATCGAGCGCGCGCGCGCGGCGTCGCCCTCGCCGTCGGCGCGGGCCACTTCGGTCTGTGCGCCGGTGGCGGTGAACTGGAATACCCAGAGGACCGCGGGGAGCACGGTCGTGCCGACGCCGAGGGCGGCCACCGAGGCGACGCCGAGCGGGGCCACGAAAGCGGTGTCGACGAGGCCTTTGAGCGGCTCGGCGACCAGCGCGGCGGTCACCGGCACGGCGAGCCCGATCGTCGTGCGGTGCGGCGCGCGCTCGAACGCGTCGGCGGTGTCGCGCTCGGTGCCGGTCACCACGCCCGCAGGCCGCGCACGAGCGGCAGGAACTCGGGCGCGTCGGCGGCGATCGCCCCGTGCCGCAGCAGAAAGTCGATGATCACCAGGTTGCAGTTGAACTTGAACTGCCGGCCATCGCGCACGAGGGCTGCGACCCGGTCCAGGGGCCAGCGGTGGAAGCTCTCGGCCTCGCCGTCCGCCGGCCGCGGCACGAAGTCGTCGGGCAGCTCGAGATCGAAGCAGAACATGCAGTCGGGCTTGAGCCCGGTGTCGTTCTCGTGCACGTAGGTGACCGCACTGACGGGCTTGGCGCCGCGCGCCAGTGCTGCGGGGACCGCGGCCTCTTCGCCGCATTCCTTGACGACGTTGTCGTGCAGCGACAGGCCGATCGGTTGGCCGCCGGCGGCGAGGTTGTCGAGCAGGCCCGGATAGGTCGGCTTGTCCCTGGACCGGCGCGCGATCCACATCTCGAGGCCGCCGGCCGTGCGCACGAAGCCGTTGACGTGCACGCCGTAGGCGTGCGCGCCAAACCAGGGCACCGCGGCGCGCTCGATGTGGGCGAGCGCCGGCGCGCCCCATCGCGTCCCGATCGGATACCGCTCGCCGCGCCAGGCGCGGATCTCACCGCGCTGCATCAGCCGGTCGACGGTCTCGCCGAGCGCCGCGCTGCGCGCATCCACCGTGGTCAACCCGGGGTCGAGCTGGACGCCACCGGGGCTCGTGTGCAGGTCGCGGCCGCACTCCGCCAGGATCGCGAGACGGTCTTGCCGCACCCAGCCGACGCGGGTCTCACCGATCGAAAACGGCACGTAGCGGCGCAGGTCGTGCGCGTTGCACTCGGCGATGCGATCGGCGAAGCCCACCGCGGCAGCGTAGCCGGCTGGCCGCCCGGCGGCGACGGGCGAGATCGGCGGTTGGGTGGCGGTCGGGACGCGGTTACTGTCGGCGCCGGAGGTTGATCCAGACCCTTGCAACGAGAGCTCCAAACAGCCATCGACGCCGTCATGCAGGCGTCCTTCGTCTGCCGGTCGGTGCAGCAGCAGCTGGCCGGTGCGGTGTTGGAAAAGAACGACCGCAGCCCGGTGACGGTGGCGGACTTTGCCAGCCAAGCGCTGATCTGTCGGGCGCTGCGCGAGGCCTTTCCGGACGACGTCGTCGTCGCTGAAGAGGCCGCGGATGCGTTGCGCTCCGGCGAGCACCAGGCGCTCGCCGACCGGGTCGTCCGGCACGTCGCCGAAGTGCGGCCCGAGGCCGACGCCGGCGCGGTGTGTGACTGGATCGACCACGGCGGTGGCACGCCGTCGGGCAGGTTCTGGACACTCGATCCGATCGACGGCACCAAGGGCTTCTTGCGCGGCGAGCAGTATGCGGTCGCGCTGGGACTGATCGTGGACGGCCGCGTCGAGGTGGCGGCACTCGGCTGCCCCAACCTCGAGGTGGGCGGCACGCGTGGCGTCGTGTTCGGCGCGGTGCGCGGCCAGGGCGCCACGCGCCGCGGGCTCGACGACGATGGCCCGCCGCAGCCGGTGCGCGTCAGCGGCGTGACCGACGTCAAAGGCGTCCGCTACTGCGAGTCGGTCGAGAAGGCGCACAGCTCGCACAGCCGCGCCGCGCGCGTGGCCGAGGCGTTGGGCACGCAGGCCGAGCCGGTCCGCTTGGACAGCCAGTGCAAGTACGCGGTCGTCGCCTGTGGTGACGCCGAGGCCTACATGCGGTTTTCGCGCGGCGACTACCGCGAGAAGATCTGGGACCACGCCGCGGGCTTGCTGGTCTGCACCGAGGCCGGCGGTCGGGTCACCGACGTGCACGGCGCGCCACTCGACTTCTCGTGCGGCCGGCAGCTGGAGCGCAACCAAGGGGTGATCGTCACCAACGGTGCGATCCACGACGCCCTGCTGCGCGCCATCGCGGAGGTGCCCGAATGAGGCCGCCCGCGCGTTCGCTACTCTGCCTGCTGACGCTGTGGTGCGCGATCGCCTGCGGGCAGCCCGCAGCACCCGGCGCCGCCGGTGCGGCGGCGCCGCGCGTGGCCTACGTCACCAACGGGCCGGTGGACTTCTGGTCGATCGCCGCCGCCGGTGCGCGCGCCGCAGCCGCCGAATTCGCCTGCGAGGTCGACGTGCGCATGCCCAACGGTGTCGTCGAGCAACAGCGGGTCATCGAGGACCTGCTGACCCAAGAGATCGAAGGCATCGCGGTCAGCCCGATCGACGGGGACAACCAGGCCGCGCTGATCGACAAGGCGTGCGCGGCGACGCCCGTCATCACCCACGATTCGGATGCGCCGTCCACCAAGCGACTCGCGTACGTGGGGATGGACAACTACGACGCCGGGCGGATGTGCGGCAAGCTCGTGCGCGAAGCACTCCCGGACGGCGGCGAGATCATGCTCTTCGTCGGCCGCCTCGAGCAGGACAACGCCGCGGGCCGGCGGCAGGGCGTCATCGACGAGCTCTTGGGGCGCCCGCACGACCCGTCGCGGCGCGATCCGCCGGGCCAACAGCTGACGGGCAACGGCTTCGTCATCCTCGACACCCGCACCGATCAGTTCGAGCAGGCCAAGGCCAAGACCAACGCCGAGGACGCGTTGTCGGCGTATGCGGACCTCGACGGCATGGTCGGTCTGTTCGCCTACAACACGCCGGCGTGTCTCGAAGCGCTGCGCGGCGCGGGCAAGCTCGGCGAGGTCGTCCTGGTCGCGTTCGACGAGGACGATGCCACGCTGCAGGGCATCGTCGACGGCCACGTGCACGGCACGGTCGTCCAAAACCCGTATCGCTACGGTTACGAGTCGGTGCGCATCCTCGCTGGGCTGGCGCGTGGCGAGGACGTGCTGCCCGACGGTGGCTTCCTCGAGATCCCGGCGCGCGCGATCCGCAAGGACAACGTGCGGCAGTTCTGGGACGAGCTCCGCGCGACGTTGGCCGGCGGCTGAGTCAGCAGGCGGCGCGCGCCCGCCCGCCGCGGCGGCGGCACGCTCTCGCCGGAGCGGTGCTGGTCGCGGTGGCGGTGGTGCGGCGCCGCGGAGCGCCCATCGCGCGGTCCTTGTGCACCGACAGCACGGCAGCGGTCAGCAGGCAGAAGAACGCGACGATCCAGCAGCAGATCTCGAACAACCCATCTCGGTTACCCCCACCAGAACGGGAGCACGTCGCGTGCCAACTTGGTCCTAGCGGACGCGAGCCCTCGCTGCGATGGACGCCAGAGCCGCGCCCTGCGCTGCGCCGGTCGGTCCTGTGTTGCGCAAACCCAACGTCGGCGTCGCGCTGCGACGACGCCGGTGCCGCGTCAGCGCGACGCCGCGCGCCCCTCGATGCCGAGCTCGGCGGCCACCGGCCGCAGCGCCTCGATCACGAACTGGATGTGGTCGCGCAGCTCGACGCCCAACATCTCGGTGCCGGTATGGACCTCGTGGCGCTCGACCTTGGCGGCGAAGGCCTTGTCCTTCAGCTTCTTGATCACGCTCTTCGGCGTCAGCGTGGCGACGCCCTCGGGGCGGACCAGACTGCAGGCCATCACGAACCCGGTCAGCTCGTCGCACGCCAGCAGCGCCACGTCGAGCTTGGACTCGTAGGCGACGCCCCACTGCGTGTAGTGCGCCGAGATCGCGTGCGCGAGCTCGGGCTCACCGCGCTCGCGCAGCCAAGCGACGATCTTCTGCGGGTGCTCGTCCGGCCACTTCTCGTAGTCCGCGTCGTGCAGCATCCCGGCGATCCCCCACCGCTCGACGTCGGCCTCACCGGCACCGTAGCGGTGCGCCGCCGCGCGCATCACCACCTCGACCGCCCGCGCATGCTTGCGCAGCGAAGCCGTCTCGGTCCAAGAACACAGGTGCTGCCAGGCAGCTTCGCGGTCCAAGCTCATGCGCCAACCGAGAGTACCGAGTCAGGCTCGATTTTCTCGCAAGCGCGCGGCCAACCCACTGTGGCGCGTCGATTCCTCGGCGTTGTCGACCGCCATCTGCACCGCCCGCGGTGCCGCGACCAGCACCACCAGCTGCTTGCCGCGGGTGATGGCGGTGTAGAGCAAGCTGCGCCGCAGCATGAGGTAGTGGTCGGTGACCACGGGGATCACGACCGCCGGGTACTCGCTGCCCTGCGAGCGATGCACGGTGATGGCGTAGGCCGGGACCAGCGCATCGAGATCGGCGAACGCGTAGTCGAGCTCGCGCTCGCCGAACCGAACGCGCACGCGACGGCTCTCGGGGTCGAGGTGCACGATCCTGCCGGTGTCGCCGTTGAAGACGTCGAGGTCGTAGTCGTTGCGCACTTGCAGGACCTTGTCGCCGAGGCGGAACCGGCGGCCGCCCTGTGAAAGCTCGGGCCGGTCGGGGTTGAGCGCGTCCTGCAGCTCCTCGTTGAGCGCGTCCGCGCCGGCATCGCCGCGGTACATCGGGCAGAGCACCTGCACGTCCTGCACGGGGTCGAGACCGAACGCCCGCGGTGCGCGGCGCGTGACGATCTCCCGCACCAGCTGCCGCGCGTGCGCGCTGCTCTTGGCCTCGACGACGAAGAAGTCGGAGCTCGAGCCGTCCGCGGCCGGGCATTCGCCGCGCAGCAGACCGTGCGCGGTCTGCACGATGCGCGAGTCCTGCTTCTGGCGGAAGATCTCGGTCAGCGCGG
This sequence comes from Planctomycetota bacterium, assembly GCA_965223545.1. Classification (GTDB taxonomy): domain Bacteria; phylum Planctomycetota; class UBA1135; order UBA1135; family UBA2386; genus CBDCWY01. Next base: position 5,073,285 of record OZ245006.1, read on the forward strand.
TGACCGGCACCGCGGCCGAAGCGATCACGTCCGCCAGCACGTTGCCGGCGCCCACCGCGGGCAGCTGGTTCTGGTCGCCGACCAGCACCACGTGCACGCCCGGCGGAACCGCGCGCAGCAGGTTGTAGGCCAGGCTCACGTCGAGCATCGACACTTCGTCGAGGACCAAGACGTCCCCTTCGAGCGGCGTGTCCTCGTCGCGCGTGAAGCGGTGCACGCCGGGCTGGAACTCCAGCAGCCGATGGATCGTGCTGGCCGGGTGGCCGGTGGCTTCCTCGAGCCGTTTGGCGGCCCGGCCGGTGGGGGCGGCGAGCAGAATGCGCAGCTCGTGGCGCACGCACAGCGCGTGGATCGCGCGGATCACCGTGGTCTTGCCGACGCCCGGCCCACCGGTGATCACGCTCACCGGGTGCGCGAATGCGTGCCGCACGGCCTGCCGCTGCGCGTCGGGCAGAGCCAGGCTGTCGGTCTCGGCAAACCACGCCAGCGCCTGGTCGAGGTCGAAGCGCGGCGCCGCGCGCGTCGCGAGCAACGCACGCAGCGCCCGCGCCACGCCCGCCTCGGCTTGGTACAGGGCACGCGGGTAGATCGCGCGGTCGCCCTGCGCGCCGGCACGCACCAGCACGACCTTGTTCTCCGCTGCGAGCGCCGACACTTGGGCGGCGACGGCCTCCGGCTCACAGCGCAGCAGCGCCGCGGCCCGCTCGCACAGGGCCGGCTCCGGCAAGAAGCAGTGGCCCTCGCGCATCGCGGCCTGCCCGAGCGCGTGCAGCGCGCCGGCTTGGATCCGCTCGGGCGCGTCGGCGGCGATCCCCAGCTTCATCGCCAGCTGGTCGGCGGTGCCGAAGCCGATGCCGATGACTTCGTCGGCGAGCCGATACGGGTTGGCTTGAATCAGCGCCGAGGCGCCCCGCCCGTAGCGCTGCACGATGCGCACGGCGAGACCCTGCCCCAGCCCGTGCGTGCGCAAGAACACCATGACGTGCTGGACGTCGCGCTGATCCCGGATCGCGCCGACCAGCTCGTCGATGCGCTTGTGCCCCAGCCCCTTGATCTCCCGCAGCCGCTGCGGCTCCTCTTCGATCACCCGCAGCGCATCCGCGCCGAACCGATCGGTGATGCGCTCGGCCATGGCCGGCCCGACCCCCTTCACCAGGCTGGACGCCAGGTACGCCCGGATGCCCTCCACCGAGGAAGGCACCACGCTCTCGGCCGCCTCCACCTCGATCTGCGCCCCGAAACGAGGGTGCTCGACCCGCTTGCCGAACACTCTAACCCTCTGCCCTTCAGCAAGTTGTGCGAGGGTCCCTACGGCGCTCACGGCGTTGCCCCGGTCCGGCTCGAGCCGCACGACCGCGAACCCCGTATCGGTATTGCGAAAATAGAACCGCTTGATCGTGCCGATGAGCTCGATGCGATCGGAGCTGCGGTCCGGGGCTTTCTGGGGCTTTTGTGTCAACGGCCGTTGCTCACCGGTCGATGAAGGCTATCCTTTCGCCCCCTTCACTGGGCCCCTTCGCGGGGGCGGGGGGCTGAGTGATGCGCCGCGTCGCGGATGAAGCGCGTCATCGTCTCCGCTCCAAGGCCCGAAACCAAGCTGTACGAAGCACACAAGCTCCACATGATTCGTGTCCAGGTCCGCCCGAACGAGACTCTCGAAACCGCGCTGAGACGCTTCAAGCGACAGTGCAATTATGCGGGCATCTTTCGCCTGGCCAAGAAGTACAGCAACCACGAAAAGCGCAGCGACCAGCGCCGTCGCGAGGAGCGCGAGCGGATCAAGGCGATCCAGCGCGCGGCCCGCAAGGCTCAGGGCCCCAAGCGCTCGCGGCCGATGCGTCGCTCCAAGGTGCGCGCCGGCGAGAGTGGTGAGACCAGCGAGGCCAGCGAGTCGACGGCGACCAGCCAGACCGCGACCAACAGCCCCGCCGCGGAGGCACCGGCGCAGCCGGCGACCGCCGAGGCCGTGCGCGGCGCGCTGACCGGCCAGCCGAGTGTGCCGGCCAAGACCGACGGCGCCGAAGTGCAGGCGTGATTCCGACGCCGGGCCGCTGGCCATGCTGCCGCGTTTCCCTGGCAAGCCGCCGCGTGACCTGAGCCGCCCCCTCGAGCAGCTCGAGATCCTGATCCCACCGGAGCGCGACGGCGAACGCCTCGACGTCGCGCTGGCGAGCGTCTTGCCGTGGCGTTCGCGCGCCAGTGTGCGCCGGCTGATCGAGGGAGGATACGTGCGCCTCGACCGCGCCGGCGCCCGTCCTTCGCGCCGGGTCCAGAGTGGCGACGTCGTCGTCGTGCGCATCCCCCGCCCGATCGACCCGGGGCCGGCGATGCCGGCAGTGGACGCGGTGCCGGTGATCTACCGCGACCGTTGGATGGTCGCCGTGGACAAGCCGGCGGGGATGGCGGTGCACCCGGCGGGCCGCACCGTCGATGGCACCTTGATCCACTTCCTGCACCGGCAGTACCACCGCGAGGCCGCGGGTGATGGCGAAGTCGCTGTGGTGCCGCGGCTGATGCACCGGATCGACCGGGAGACCTCGGGAGTCGTCGTGGTCGGTCTCGACGAGCAGTTCCACAGCGCAGTCGCGCGGCAGTTCGAGGATCGCGAGGTCGAGAAGGAGTATCTGGCGGTGGTGCACGGGCAGCCGACGCCGGCGCAGGGGACGATCGACTTCGGCATCGGACCCGCGGCGCGTTCGGCGGTCCGCCTCAAGCTCGAGGCGCGGCGCGACGGCACCGGCCTTCCGTCGCTGACGCACTATCGCGTGCTGCGCAGCACCGGCCGCTTCAGCTTGGTCGAGCTGCGGCCGAAGACCGGTCGCACTCATCAGCTGCGGGTGCACATGGCGGCGATCGGCAACCCGCTGGTGGGCGACAAGATTTACGGTGAGGACGAACAGCTGTTCCTCGCGCACCTCGAGGGGCGCTTGGCCGCCGAGGACCGCGAGCGGCTGATCCTCGACCGGCACGCGCTGCACGCCCACCGCCTGCGGCTGTACCACCCCTTCGCGGAGCGGTCGCTCACGCTCGAGGCGGCCCTGCCCGTCGAGCTCGCCCAGCTCGTCTCGCTTCAGTGAGCGGATGCGTCGTGTCGGCCCAGGTCGCGGCTCGACGAGAAGTACGGCGTCACCAGACGGTAGCGATCCGTCCTCCACATCGGGTCGACGCTGCAAACCTCTTCCGTCGGGGGGGTCCCGTCGGTTGCACTCGCCGCGGGCGGAGGCGCGGCGGGGCGTGGTTGGAGGTGCTCGGCGAGGGCGACGAGCACCCGGTCCTCCGTGTTCTTTGCGTTGGGCATGGCAAGGCTCCTGAGGACGAACTCCGCATAGGCTAGGTGAGTGCGGCCGCGGGAGTCAAGAGGTTGGTGGGGGTGAGACCCCCGTCCCGACGGGCGTTTGCGGTCAAGAGCACGTGGTGCCGATGAGGATCGGTACGATCGAGAGGAAGCCGTAGAGCGCCAGGATCGCCCAGCGCTCGCGGCGGAGATCGGTGGCTGGCGCGGCCTGTCGCGGGGTGCGCGCCGGCGGGCCGTCGCCCGAATCGGCGGGTTCGGCGGGTTCGGCGGGCTCGGTGGTGGTGCCGGAGTCGGCTGGCGTCCGCGCTACGGGTGCCGTGGTCTCGGTCACCGGGCGGCGGAGGCATCGCTGCAGGCCGAACGCCCCCGCCGCCAGTGCGATCACCGCCCCGACGGAGGAGTCCGCGACCGTGGCGAAGCCGCCTCCGATCAGGCCGAAGATCGCAGCGAAGCCGAACAGGGCATTGCTCTCGATTGGGGGCGCGTTGCCCTCGTCGGTGAACGGCAGGGCTCGCAGTCCGCGGGCCGCGAGCGCGGCGGCGACCGCACCGCTGCCGAGCGAGAACAGCGCGAGGTTGGCCGCGGTGAGCGGCGCGATGCCGGCGGCGGCCATCGCCACGACGCCGATCGCGTGCAGCGGCAGCAGCACCCGGGTGACCAGCACGACGGTGGTCGCTTGCCGCGCCAGGCCGAGACACTCGCCGGGGGGGCTCGTGGCAAACACCCACCGTCCGCGCTCCTGGTCGGCATGCGCCAAGAACGCCACCAGCAGCGGTGAATAGATCGCCGGAAACTGCATCGCGATGCCGATCAGGATCAGCTGGCCGCGGGCCTCGGCGCCGGCCAGCGACAGGCCGATCATCGCGGCGGGCAAGCCGAACAACGGCAGCACCTTGGCCCGGAAGCTGGCGCTGCGGTACAGCATCGTGGCGGTGAAGGCGGTCACGCCGAGCAGAGGGCCTTCGCCGACCAGCCAGCGCTCGAGTCGATGCAGGCCGTTCCATCGCCGGCTGCGCCCCGCGCGCCGGCGTCGGGTCGGTCGCTGGAGGAAGATGGAAAGCAGGTAGAGCACAGCGCCGCAGCCGGCCAGCCGCAGCGTGTTGAGCGCCGGGTCATGCCCCGCGAGGAGGCGACCCGCCCAATACGGCGGCCATAGGTCGGCGGCGGCGCGGCCGCCGGGGATGTCGTCGGCGGTGCCGCCGAGGTGGCGCAGGCACAGCGCGAATCCGACGAAGCCCAACGCCAGGAGCACGGCCTTCAGCGTGCCGCCGAGCAGCGCCGCCTGGCCGGCGCCGAGCCAGCGCGCGGCCGCGGCTTGCAGGCATGACAGCGCGCCGGCGGCGATCGCGGCGAGCGCGCACGCGAGCGCCAGATAGCCGCCCACCGCCAGCAGGCTTCCGTCTGCCACCCAGAACATCAGGATGGCCGGGGCCAGCGAGATGCCGATTGCGATGCCGAACAGGGTGAAGCTGGCGTGCGCGGCGCGCGCCAGGGCGATCGCGTAAGGGCTCAGTGGGGCCGTGCGCAACAGTGCGTGGTCGGCGCGTTCGCGCTGCAGGCGGTCGGTGTCGCCGAGGACCGACAGGCCCATCAGCAGCGTCGAAAGGCTGAGGTTGGCGGTGGCGTACGCGACCAGCGCGTGCTCGCCGTGCTCGTCGAACAACAGCCCCGCCATTGCCAGTCCGAGAAACGACTGGCCGAAGATGGTCGTCGTCAGGCTACTGCCGGGGCTGCCCGTGCGGCGGCTGTCGCCGAAGAAGTCGAGCAGCAGCCAGGTGTGGACCAGGGCTTTGACCTGTCGCATCACTGCGCGGGCGAGAACAACGCGAACGAGGAGGTGTAGCCGTGCAGGTGTGTCGTGCCGCCGACCGGGCCGATCTCACCGTTGCAGAAGAACCCGCCCAGCGGTGTGCCGGCGAAACGGGAGTGAAACACGCGCGAGTCGTGGTCCGCGTCGCCGTAGAACTTCTGCCCGCGTCCGGTGCACGAGAACATCAGCGCGCCGGCCGGGCTGGTGCGCGCTTCGGCCAGCACCTGCTCCAGGTCGCTGTGGCTGGCGTCGGCGTCCCGCAAGTGGAACTGCACGGCCTTGCCGGTGCCGAGTTCGCCGGCGACGCGCAGGCGGCGCGAACGCTCGTCGTAATCGGTGATGAAGCGGAGCAGGTAGTCGCCGGCTGCGGGCGGCGACGCGGCAAACGGATCCATCGCGATGCCGAGAAACAGCGGCGCGCTGCGCGCGAGCTCGAGATCGCGGGCGCCCAAGCCGTCGAGTTGGGCGTGCAAGAACTTGCCGGCCGGCACGCGGTCGATCTCGATCAGCTCGTGGCCCTCGCAGCGGGTGATCCGGCCGACCTTGCCGAACGGCTTGCAGCCCTGCGCGACGCGCGCCTCGACAACTGCCGCGCCGCGCACCGCCAGGACGGCGGCGCCGGCGCGGGCCACGCGACGGTCGATGGCCAGGGCGTGGCCGCCCGCCACTCGGCTGCCGCTCGCCAACCCGCCGATCACCGGCGCCTCGGGGTAGGCGAAGTCCAGCCCCGCCAGCAGCTGGGGCACCGCAATGCTGAACGGGTCGGCGAGCACGACGAGTGCTCGGGTGTCGTCGCGCGGACTGCCGACGCGGTCGGCCCAGCTGTCGGGCGGGGCATCGGGACTGGGCAGGTCGGCGTGTTCGACGTGGGCGGTGTGCAGGGTGCACCGAGGCAGTGACGCCAAGGTCAGGCTCACGGCCCGCTCGGTCTCCACCTCTCGCCCTCCGCCGACGACCCCAGCGCCGCTGCAGCCGATGACGCGGGCCGCCCCGGTGTGCTCGGCGATCAGGACACCGGCGGCTTCGAGGTTTTGGTAGCTCGCGGAGAAGAAGGCGAAGCAGACGTCGGTGCTGACCCCCTGCATCCCGGCCCGCGCGTCCGCGGCGGCGGCGGCGCAGGCTTCGTCGAGCTCTGTCGCCGTGCTGATCGCCGAGCTGAAGCGCATGGCCGCGGCACGATACCGAGTTGGGGTCCCCGTTGCGATTGCCGCCGCGCTTCTGAACACTGACATTCGAGCGCGTTCGCGAAACTCCGCCGGCTTCCGGCCGTTGACCGCGTCCTTCTGTTGACCATGGACGGGAGTGTTGGCATGTCCCGATTGCTTGGCCTGGCCGGGGTGGTGACCCTGGCGGTGACCCTGTTTCGTCTCTTCGCGGAGCTCAACGGCTGGAGTGCGCTCTGGGCGTCGAGCGAGGGCGGCGGGCCCGGTGCGCTGATCGGCATCGTCTGGCTCATCTTCGTGTTCGGGGCAGTCTTCGGAGCGCGCCTGGCCCGACAGGGGCGCGCGCCAGAACGTCCCGGTCGCGCCGCCGGCATCGTGGCCGCGATCAGCGTCGGCGCCGTGGCGCTGGGCGTGGTGTCGTTGGGGGCGCTCGGTGGCCCCGAGCAGGCGTTCCCGCAGGTGTTGCCCATCAACTTCGCGATCTACGTGGTCGCCGCGGTTCTCGTTGCGCGGGTCTGGCCCGCGCTGGCCCGCGTCAATGCGATCTACGGCGTGATCGCGCGCGTACCGGTGGTGGTCCTCACCGTGATCGCGGTCTCCCAGAACTGGGGCACGCACTACGAGAAGCTCGGTGGCGGCGATGGCGTGGTGATGGAGCCGGTCGCACGGACGGCGTGGCTCTGTGCGGCGCAGCTCTTCGTTTGGATTCCGTTCACCATCAACTTCGGTGGACTCGCCGGGTGCGTCGCGGCGTGGTGGGTGTCGCGTCGGCGGTGAGCTCCGCGGTGCGCGGGGCCACCCGGGCTTGGCCCACCTGACGCCAACGGCTACGGTCCGCCCGCCGTGGATGTTCTGTTGGTCAGTGGGCGCACCTCGGGCGGGCCGTCGGCCTGTCAGCGGCGCGCGGCGCGGTTGGCGACTGCCTTGGTCGGCGCGGGGCACGCAGTGCGTTGGTTGCGTCCGGTGGGCTCGAACGGTTCCGTCGAGCGTGCCGACGACCTTGCCGAGACGGTGGAGGTGCTCGACGTGCCCACCCGCATGCCGCCGTTCGCCGCGGTGCAAGCGCGCGTGTCGGATCCGGCCACCGAGCGGGAGTTCGGCCGTGCCGTCCGCGCCCGGCTGCCCGACGTGGCGCACGTCCTCGCGCTCGGCGCGGGCAGCTCGGCGTTGCTGCCATGGATCGCCGAACGGCTCGGCGTGCCGTGCCTCGCCAGCGTCGACGTCGCCAGCCTGTTGTGCCACCGGGGAACACTGGTCGACGAGACCGGCGCCGCCTGCGCCGCGTGGCGCGACCCCGCGCGGTGCGCCGAGTGTTGCACGACGCCCTGGGAGAACGGTCTCGACCCGACGGCAGCGCGGCGCGCCCGCTCGTGGCCTTGGACCTGGTCGCGGTTTGCGGCGTGGTCGCCCTACCCCAAGCCCTACGACTTCATCAATCGCCTCGACGTCGCGATCGGCGGCTGCCAGTCCGCACTCCTATCGCTGGTCGCGACCGAAGCCGAGGCCGACCGACTCACGGCAGCTGGTGTCGATCGCCGGCGGATCGAGGTCGTCGCCGGCCTGGACGACGTCACCCACGTCCTCCCGCACTACCACCGCATCGCGAAGGCGACCGTCTAGCACGTACGGAGCCAGGCTCGCAATCATCACTTCGCGGTGCCTCGCCGGCCGATGGCCGGCGAGGCACCGCGAAGTGATGATTGCGAGCCTGGCTCCGTACGTGCATTCTGCGTCATGCGCGATTCCTCCCGCCGCCGCTACCTGCGTTTTCGTCGTGACTTCTTCGAGAAGCGGTTGGCGACCATGCTGCCGCAAGCGGAGTCGGCGCGCGGTGGGCTGCGCCGCTACTTTCGCTGGTTGAAGGGGCACTGGGGGGCGATCAGCGGCAACGTCACTCTGGCGCTCGTCGTCGCCGGGCTCGAGTCGCTGCATCCGCTGTTCCTCAAACACATCGTCGACGGCGTGCTGCTGCCGGTCGAGATGACGACCGAGCAGCGCCTGCGTGCGCTGCACTGGGCCGGCGGGATCTTCTTGGCGGTGGTGGTCGTCGGCCAGCTGCTGCAGTTGATGCGGAACTACCACCAGCGCCAACTCAACGTTCGCCTGACCCTGTCGCTGCGGCGCCAATTGTACGAGCGCATCCTGCACCTGCCGGTGCGCACGCTGCACGAGATGAAGACCGGGGGCGTGATCTCGCGGGTCACCAGCGACGTCGACACGACGACGGGACTGTTGCAGCTCGCCTTGATCTCGCCGGGCGTGTCGGCGGTGCGGTTGTTGATCGCGTTCGGCATCCTGTTCGCGCTGAACTGGCGCTTGGCGCTGACCGCACTGGCGGTGTTGCCAGGGATCGCGTTGGTCAGCTTCTGGTCGGCGCGCCGGATCCGCCCGATCTACCGGGATCTGCGCAAGGACGCTGCCGCGGTCGACGCCAGAGTCAGTGAGGCGGCGGGGGGCATCCGCGTCGTGCGCGCGTTCCAACGCGAGCGACGCGAGCTGTTGGCGTTCTCGGTCGGGCGACACACGATGGTGCGCAAGCAGCTGTTCGCGCACCGCCGAGAGCTCGTGTTGTGGACCGCGTGGGGGCTGATGCTCGCGGCGGTCAACGTGATCATCGTTTGGTTCGGCGGCTATCTGCAGATCACCTCGACGGCGAGCGTCGGTGACATCATGGCGTTTCAGTGGTACACGTTCATGCTGCTGACACCGGTGTGGCAGATCGTCAACTCCTTCTCCGAGCTGCAGCGGTCACTGGCGGCGATGGAGCGCGTGTTCGAGATATTGGCGATGCCGCCCGAGATGCCGGATCAGCCCGCTGCGCGGCCGGCGCCGACTGTCGTCGAGGAGCTCCGTTTCGAAGGCGTGAGCTTCGGCTACGGCGATGGAGAGGCGGTGTTGCATGACATCGACGTCGCGGTGCCGGGTGGGTCCGTGGTTGCGCTGGTCGGGCGTAGCGGAGCGGGCAAGAGCACGATGGTCGACCTCGTGGCGCGGTTGCATGATCCGACCCGGGGCCGCGTCACGCTCAACGGCACCGACCTGCGCGACTACACGCTGCGCTCATACCGCGAACGGCTCGGTGTCGTGCAGCAAGACGTGTTCTTGTTCGACGGCACGATCGCCGAGAACATCCGCTACGGGCGGCAGGGGGCAACCGACGCCGAGATCGAGGAGGCGGCGCGGCGCGCCAATGCGGACGAATTCGTCACCGCGTTGCCGGATGGCTATGACACCGTGGTCGGCGAGCGCGGCGTCAAGCTCTCCGGCGGGCAGTGCCAGCGGTTGTCGATCGCGCGCGCGATCTTGGCGGCTCCACAGATCCTGATCTTGGACGAGGCGACCAGCGCGTTGGATACCGAGAGCGAGCAGGCGATCCAAGGCGCGTTGCGCGCGGTGTTCCGCGGGCGGACGACGTTCGTCGTCGCGCATCGGCTGTCCACGATTACCACTGCGGATCTGATCCTCGTGCTCGACGGCGGTCGGATCGTCGAGCGTGGCCGGCACGCCGACTTGATGGCGCGGCGCGGTGCGTACTACCAAATGGTGCAACGCCAGCACCGCGCGACGCGCGGCGACCCGGCACACTCCTGACCGGCGTGACGCGTCTTTCGTGCGCCCGCCGTCATTTGGCGTCGAGCAGCTTCTGCAGCTGGAACTCGATGTGTTGCAGCTGTGCTTCGATGCGATCCAGGCGGTCGCTGTCCGCCCCCGGTGTGACTGCCGGATCGGGCATCCGTGGCTCTGGTTGGGGTGGGCCGGAGGGCTGCACTTTGTTCAGGTCTTCGCGCACGACGAAACCCGGTGGTTGTGTTCTCCAGGCTTCCTGCCGTTGCATGAATCCCGCTCCGAGCAGGAACAGCCGATCCGTGTCCTCTGGCGTGAAATTGTCGACGGCGAGCTCGAGTCCGTCCGGCATGGTGACGAAGCGGAACTCGGCTCCCCACGCCCGCGACAGCAGGTAGAGATGGAGCACGTGCTCGGACACCATGGTGTAGCTCATCATGGTCACCGTGCGCAGCGCGATGCCGAGGGTGTCGCGTTGGACGTCGACCGGGCACGGACGCAGTGAGCCGTTGTGGATCACGTACATGGTCACGTCCACGTCGTCCCACGAGATACCGGCGCGCTCCGCGGACAGGTAGCCGTCGAACACGTTCTGCGGGACGAACAGCGGGCGCATCACCGCCCCATCGGCGTGCAGCTCGTCGCGATCGTCGTGCGTGAACCGGACCGGCGGATAGACCACTGGAATCGACGCCGAAGCGGTCAACACGCGCCGGAACAACTCCAAGGCTTCGTCCGTGCGCCGCACGGCGATCGCGCCCATGTCCCAGACGACGAAGTCGCCGACATCGAGGTTGGTCGATCCGACGAACAACCGGCGGCCTTGTTCGTGCTTGGTGGCGACGGCTTCGAGCAGGGACCGGTCGACCGCCTCGGCGATCGAAGCGCGTAGCGGTCGATTGTCGGCGAGCGACTCGTCCCACAGCACCGAGGCGAGCAGCCCCTTCTCGCGGTGCATGTCCTGCGGCTCGATGCGACGGAACAGCTGCTCGATGCGCGCATCGAAAGCGGGTCCAGCGAACGCGAACGGAGCCAGCAAGGCACCGACGCTGACGCCCGTGACGAGCCAGAAGTCGGGCCGGTCCCCCCGCCGCGACCACTCGGTGAGGATGCCGGCGCCGAAGGCGCCGTTGACCCCGCCAGAGCTCAGCACGAGCATGTCGTAGGCGCGCCGCCCGCGCAGACCGGGATCCGTGCGCGCCAGCTCGGCAACGGCCGCGTCGAAGTTGGCCTGGATCGCGTCGCTGGGGTAGCCGTCGATGCCCCGGACATCTTCGAAGCCGGCGATCGGTGCGACGACGCCGTGCCGTTCCGACACGATCGCGGTGCGCAGCGGCCATCCACAGCCTGCCGCTACGACGAGTGGGGCACTCACCAACAAGGCGAAGCCAGGCGCGAAGCCGAGTTTGGACAGCATGCGCGCAGCTTAGCCAGCCACGTGGCGTCCCGGCAATTCACTCCGCGAACGGGCGCGACTGGGCCGCGCAAAACGCGTAACTTGCCCCGGTCCTTCGCCGATGGAGTCCACATGGCCTCGCTGACCAAGTACTTCCTGCGTGGCACGCTGGTGCTGATCCCACTCCTGGTGACCGGCTACGTGATCTGGTTGGTCGCGACCACGATGGGCCCACTGGTCAAGTGGGTGGGTGATGCGGTCGGTGGCCCGGCAGTCAGCGACGTGATGCAGTACGTGCTCGGCACACTCGTCACGTTGGCTGGAGTCACCCTGCTGGGACGGTTCGCCTCGAACTACCTCGGCGCCAAGCTGATCACCTGGCTCGAGCAGCTGGTCGAGAAGGTGCCACTGGTCAAGCTGCTGCACGGCTCGGTGCGGGATCTGCTCGGCGCGTTCGTCGGCGACGAGAAGAGCTTCGACCGGCCGGTGATGGTGCGCCTCGACGGCGGCGCGGCGGTCGTGGGGTTCGTCACCCGCGACGACCTGAGTTTCCTCGGCGCGACCGATCACGTCGCCGTGTACCTGCCGCAGTCCTACAACTTCGCCGGCAATCTCATCGTCGTGCCCGGCGATCGCGTGCAGAGCCTCGACGCGCCGAGCTCGGCCGTCATGGCGTTTCTGGTGTCAGGCGGCGTCTCTGCCAAGAAGGAGGACGCCGCCGGCAAGGCGACGGCCTCTTGAGCGTCCGGCGCCTCGAATCGTCGAGCTGCGACAACATTTTCGAGGCGACGTCGCTGCCATGGCGACAATGCCGCCGCGCCGGAGGCTCGGAGAGACAGTGCCTCCTGGCTCAGCGCGGCGGCGGATGGGTCGGACCTTCCAAAGCGCTCCGGCAAGAGCGGCATCCGAGTTTGGTTGCGGCCGTGGCCGCGCTGAGCCTCCGGCGCCTCGAATCTTCGAGCTTCGACAACATTCTCGAGGCGACGTCGCTGCCATGGCGACAACGCCGCCGCGCCGGAGGCTCGGAGAGACAGTGCCTCCTGGCTCAGCGCGGCGGCGGATGGGTCAGGCCTTCAAAGCCGCTCCGGAAAAAGCGGCATCCGAGTTTGGTTGCGGCCGTGGCCGCGCTGAGCCTCAGGGTCCGCAAATCTTCGCGCGGCGACAACCTTTCGGAAGGCTCGATGCCGCTGGAACTTCGACCACGCAGCTCCCGGAGGCTTCCATGAGAGGGGCGATCCCGTCAACAGCTCTTTGTCTGTGGATCTGTTCTTCTTGAGAATCTGGGCGCCTTGGCGCCGCCCTGCGCGACAAGCTTCGGACTCCGCAGGCTTCCATACGCACTCTGATGGCCTCGTCCGAGACCGGTGCACGATGAGATCCGTCCGACCCGGCGCAGCTTTCTCGATAACGGCCTCGAGGGCCAAGCCTCCGGTCGCTGTCGCCGGGATCGGGCGGTGAGTCTTCAGCAGTGCAGGAGCGGCATCACGCCAGGTTCCTCCACGGTATTCGGTTGGTTGGGGGTGGGGCGATCATGGTTGGGTCATACCGCGGTGTGGGCAGCTACGCGGTCGCTGTTGTGGAGTGGGTCGTAGACCAAGCCATGACGCCACAGCCGATGCAGCAGTAGCGCGAGCTTGCGGGCAACCGCGACCGCCGCGCGTTTCCTCGCGCCGCGGCCGCCGCGGGCGATCAGGCGTTGCCCGAAGCGCCGGAGGTCACAGTCCTTGCCGAACGGGCCGAGGATGTAGTGCGCACACTGCACCAGAAGCCGTCTCAGATAGCCGTCGCCAGCCTTGCTGATCGACAGCTCCGGATTGCTGTCGCCCGACGCGAAGCTCTTTGGGCACAAGCCGAGCCAGGAGCCCACGCGGCGGCTTTCGGCGAATCGTGTCGGATCCTCGATCGTCAGCACGAACGCGGTCGCTGTGACCGGCCCCACGCCGTTGACTTGCTGCACGACGGCGACCTCGGGGTATCGCTCGCGGCTCGCCTCGACGAGCGCCTTGTCGAGCTCGTCGATCCGGCGGGACAGGTCGGCGATCAAGTCCAGCAGCGGCTCCGCCGCAGTGAGTAGCAGGACCGGCATGGACTCGCGAGCTCGCTTCGGGAACGCCGCGGTCGATGCCGACGGCAGCCGGACGCCGAAGCCCTTCGCCAGGCTCCGGACCTGCTGCACTGCCATCGTCCGCATCCTCACCAGCAGGTCGCGCGCACGAATGACCGACAGGTCGGCCTGTGCCTGCTCGCTGCGGTGGTGGATCGTGCCGAGCAACTCGGGCATCCCTGCCTCCAGGCGAGCCAGGGTCTCGGCATCGCGCCGGTCGGTCTTGCGAGGATCCTTGGCGATCAGCTGCACTCGGCGCGGGTCCACGACGTGAACGTCGTAGCCCTCCGAGCGCAACCGCCGAGACATCCAGGCCGACTGCGAGCCGGCCTCGAGAGCGACTCTGGCGCCCGGGAAGTCGCTCAGCGCCTTCGAGAGCGCTGTCGGCGTCGTCGGGAAACTGCCCCGCGCAACGACCGTCCGCGACGCGTCCAGTGCGCAGTAGTGGATGTTCCGATCGCCAATGTCGAGACCGATGGTCACGGGGGAGGTCTGAGCGGTAACTTTGGTCATGGGTCGATCTGCTCCTTTGATTTTGCAGCGCCATTGTGTGGCGACTGCGTCGGAGGGATCGACCCTCTCATCCCATCTCGAAGACAACACTGGCCTCTGGGGTTTGGTTGCGGCCGTGGCCGCGCTGAGCCCTCCGCCTCAGCAGCCAATCGTGAAGTCCAGCGCGTTGCAGAGCCCGAGCAACGACATTTCGTTGCCGACGACGGCCTGCACGGTGCCGCCCAACCCGAACAGGCCGGTGCTGGCTGGCACGGGGACTCCGATCTGCACCGGATTGCCGCCGGCCGGAGCCGAAATCGAGAACAACAGCGGGGTGAACGGGTCGATCAGCACTTCGCCGAACGAGACGACCGGGCCGTTGCCGGCGCCAGTCGTCGCCACCACTGCGGCGAACTGGGCGCGACCAAGACCGGTCGTGTCGATCTGCAGCGGCCAGTCCTGGCCGATCGAGGGCGTCGCGGTGCTGCTGAGGCAGGTCATGTTCACGCCACTGCCATTGCGCGGCGTCGCCGTGGCCAGCACGAAGCCCGGGGCGCGGGCCAGCTTGATCTCCACTTGCGCGCCGCTCGCGGTGACGTTGACGCGCACGTCCTGCGTGATGTAGCAGGGGTGGGAGACGCGCAGCGTGTGCGTGCCGGTCGGCAAGAACGCGTGGTAGCGGCCGAAGCGGGGCTCACTGCGGTTCTGCTCGCCCAGGGTGAACGGGTTCTCGACGTAGCGGATGTCGGCCTGGATCGGCGCGCCCGACGTTGCGTCGGTGACGTGTCCCGAGACCGGGATCGGCCGCTGAATGAACCAGACCGTGCCCGGCCAGAGCCGCGTCGCCTCGCTCTGCGCGCTGCTGATCGACGGCGACTGCGTCGTGCTGATCTCGGTCAAGAACGCGTAGTTGCTGTAGTTGCCGAGCTGCCATTGGTAGTGCTCGCCGTTGGAACTGGGCCCGCGGTTGCGGCCGCCGTAGCTGGAGGCGTTGGACAGCGCGATCGCCTCGGCTTGCAGGTAGGAACCGAGGACGTGTTGGCCGCAGCTGGGCACGTAGCCCCACAAGGTCTCGCGCCCGGAGCTGTGGAAGTCGAGGACCTTGGTGAAGCGTTGATCCTCCGACCAGGCGACCATGGCTTGCGTCTCCGGCTCGGAGGCGGGTGCCCTACCCTTGATCCCGGTGTTGCACCGCGACGACCACAAGAACGGATAGTTGCGGTTGAGATCGATGCCGTTGCCGTTGGTCCGCGAGCGCCAGTAGCCGTCCGGGTTCCACACCGGTGCGACCCAGATCTCGTTGTCATCGACCAGTCGGGTGATCTCGGGGTCCACGCCGTAGCCGTTGGTGAGCCGGCTGATCGTGTCGAGCGCCACGATTGGAGTGCCGTACTCGTTGCCGTGGTGGGCCGAGACGATCATGACCGAGGGCTCGTCCTCCTCCTGTCCGACGTTGTCCGAGATCTTGACCGCGTACAGGCGGTTGCCGCGAACGGTCAGCGGCGTGCCGTAGGTCGCGTTCAGATCGAACAGCTGGCAGATCGCGGGGAAGTTGTTGGCCGCGGCGGTCATCTGCTGAACGATCCCGTTGTAGTCGGGAAAGCCCGACGGCTGCGCGAGAGCCGCGGTGGACAGAGTGGCGGTGAC
This sequence comes from Planctomycetota bacterium, assembly GCA_965223545.1. Taxonomy (GTDB): domain Bacteria; phylum Planctomycetota; class UBA1135; order UBA1135; family UBA2386; genus CBDCWY01. The sequence goes on from OZ245006.1 coordinate 5,088,756, forward strand.
GATGGTGGAGACGCAGAGTTGCTTCACGACGGATTCCTCTGAGCGAGGCAAGAGGGTGGGGCGCGGGGAGCGTCCGCGCGAGCCCGAATGTAGCGCCCGCGGCTGGGTGGCGCCTCACGCGGGCGCTGCAGACCGAGTACCAACGCGGTACCAAGCAGGTATCAGCGGGCTTGCAGATCGATGCGCAGCGGCGCGCACTCCGCGATGACAATGCGGTTGCCCGCCACTGCACCCCAGCTGGTGTCGGCGCGCAGGGTGTAGTTCCCGGGTGGAAGGAGCGCTCGAAAGGCGAATTGGCTGCCGGCCGTAGAGGTCGCCCGCAGGTCTTCGATCAGTTCTCCGCCGGGCGCGAAGATGCGCAGCCGCGCTCGCCGCGGCGGCGCCGCGGCGGGTCCGTCGCCGGTGCGCAGGACGATGTCGCATTGCGCTGCCGGCCTGAGAGTGACAGAGCGTCGGGTTTCGCGGTGCGGCTCGATGATCAGCGTGTGCGGGCCCGTGGTGTGTCCGTCCGCGCGTGCTCTCAATCGGTACTCACCGGCAGCGAGCCGGAGGTCGATCGCCGGAGCACCGAGCTGCGCGCGGTGGGCGGTGCGGCCGTCGAGGTCGCGCACGCACAGCTCCACTCCGCGCAATGGCGCCGATCCCGATGGAGCCAGCACTCGGATACAGGCCACGCCGAACTGAAGGGGCGACAGCTCGCCGAAATCGTGGGTGTCGCCGGGGCCGAGCTCGATGGTGCCGAGGTGTCGTTCGCCGCCGATGCCGCACAGCCATGCGCGGTACGCGCCGGCGGGTACTCGTTCGATCTCGAGGGGTGCTTCGACCGAGAGCGGCCACGCCCGAGGCCACGGGTAGCCGATCGGCTCGAGTCGCAGACTGAGTCCTTGGCTCCCCGCCCGGCTCTCGACGAGGGCTGCGCGCACACGGCCGGTCGGCCGGGCCTCGGTCGCGGTCAGCTGGAGCGGGGTCGAGGGGGCTTGCAGCGCAAGCCAAACCACCGGCAAGTTGCCGCCGCGGGGTCCGCGCCCGGGACTGAAAGCGGCGAGGACGAAGTCCGAGCCGCGCGGCAGCGGGAGCTCGAACTCGCCGTTGGCGTCGGTCGTCGTCATTGCCGTGCACCGGCGCAGGCCGCCGTCGATGCGGATCGCCTGCACCACGCTGCCCGCGAGGCGCTCTCCGCCGACGGCGTCGACAGTGCCACGCACGGATGCGATGTCGATCGCGACGTCCCAGTGGTTGTCACCGCGATGCAGTTCGCGGCGCTCGGTACCCCAAACGCTGTCTCCAGCCGCGTCGCCGACGACCAGAAGCGCGTCACCGGCTGGCACTGCGGCCACCGAATAGCGCCCATCGGAGTCCGTGGTGGCCGTGCGCCACAAGAGGTTGGCGTCGCTGTTCTCGAGAGCGCCGCCGGCCGGTCGTACCGCGACCGAGAGGTCGGCGATGCCACGGCCGGTCGGGTCGGTGACGCGGCCGGCCAGCGCGCCGTTGCGATGTAGCTGGACTCTCGTCGAGGTTCGAGTGCCGTCCACGCGGAGCGCTTGCCAGCCGAGCGCGTCGCCGGCACCGACCGCGACGAGGACGTAGTCGCCGGCGGCGATCCCATCGAACCGAGCCCGCCCCTGCGCGTCGCTACGGCTCAGCGCGGGGGCGTCGACCAGGCGGGCGTCACCGCTCGGGTAGAGGCCGAGCGTGGCGTTCTCCAGCGGTGCGCCGCCGGCGTCGACGACGTCGGCAAGCACGCGGCACGGCCGCTCACGCAGTTGTAGGTCGAGGTCGTGGTGGGCGGCGGAAGTCAGGGCGACCGACGCCATCGGCGAGGCCGCGGCGCCGCCGGCTCGGGCCCACAGCAGCGTGTCGGCGCGGTGCACGAACGTGGCGGCGTAGCGGCCCCGAGCATCGCTGCGGGCGATCAACGCCGCGGGCATGGCGGCGGCGGGGCCGGTCGCGCTCCACACCTCGGCGCCCGCCCGCGGCCGACCCTCCGCGTCGACCACCCGCCCGGTGACGGTCGCGGCGAAGCCGATCTCGATGCGGTGGTGTCCACTCCGTTCGACGGTGAAGCGAGTGAACCCGGTGTCGCCGTAGCGCAGCCGCACCAGACCGGTTGGTACGCCGTCGAACACAACTCGCCCCTCGGCGTCGGTCGTGGCGTGCCGGAGGCTCTCGAGCGTCGCCGCGGGGGACTTGTCGTGGCGTCCGTCCCACTCCTCGAGGGCGACCGTGGCTCCGGCGATGGGGCGTCCGTCGGTGGCGCGCACCAGCGAGAACTCGAGTGCATGGCCGCGTCCTGGTCCGCTTTCGTCCCTGCCGACACCGGGGTGCGCGGGTTGTCGCGCCGTCGCTGCGGCCACGGCGGTGGAAGTGGACCCGGGCGATTCCGGTTTCGGCGTGCGCCCGGTGGCCGGTCGTCGGTCATCGGCCGAGTACCAAACGGAGACTCCGAGCACCGCCAGCAGCGCCAGGGCCATCCATCGCGCGCTGTTGGTTGGCACCCGAGGGGCGGGTGCCGCGGTGCTCGGCGCGCCGGCCTCGGCTGGACCGCGCGACTGCGCGGTCAGGTGCGGCAACGCCAGCAAGACCAGGACTCCCGGTGGTGCGTGGCGGCCCAATCGATCGCGCAGCCGCGCAGTGCCGCGTTGGATCTGCGTGCGGACCGTACTCGCCGGCCGGTCGAGCCGCGCCGCGATGTCGTCGGCCGACAGTGCCTGCAGGTAGTGGAGACGCAGGACCTCGGCGTACTTCCGAGGCTGTGCCTCGATCGATGCGGACAAGTCGGCCAGCAGCTCGCGGGTCGCGGCTTCGTCACGATCGGCGCGGACCTCGTTGCAGTTCAGGCGCGTGGGGTCGAGCTTGCGGCGGGCTCTGCGTCGGCGGGCGTCGAGAACCTTGTGGCGCAGGATGCCCTGCAGCCAGTGAGCGAAGGCCTTCGTTGTGTCGAACTCGTCGGCGTGCAAGAAGGCGGCGATGAACGTCTCTTGCACGACGTCTTCGACGTCCGCCCCCGGGACCCGGAGTTTCAACGCCGCACTGTGGACTCGGTGGGCGGTGCGGTGGAACAGATGGGCGAACGCGTGCGGGTCACCGGCGCGAAACCTGGCAAACAGGTGCTCGTCGGTGGGGCGCATGCGGTTCGGTCAGCGCGCAGATCAGCTCTGCATGTAGGGGTAGCGGTAGTCCGTCGGGGCTGAGAACGTCTCTTTGATCGTGCGCGTCGACACCCAGCGCGTCAGGTTGAGCTTGCTGCCGGCCTTGTCGTTGGTGCCCGACGCGCGGCTGCCGCCGAACGGCTGTTGGCCGACGACCGCACCGGTTGGCTTGTCGTTGATGTAGAAGTTGCCGGCGCTGTTGCGCAGCCGGTCGGACATCGCGCTGATCGCCGCGCGGTCCTCGGCAAACACGGCTCCGGTCAACCCGTACGGCGAGCCCTGGTCGCACGCCTCGAGCGCCTCGTCGAGCTTGCCGTCCTTGTAGACGTAGACGGTGAGGACCGGTCCGAAGATCTCCTCGACCATCGTCTTGAACGCCGCGTCGTGGGCCTGGACCACCGTCGGCTTGATGAAGAACCCCTCGGAGTCGTCGCACTCGCCGCCGGCCAGGATCTCGGCGTTGCCGGAGTCGCTGGCGAAGTCGATGTACTCCTTGATCTTGTCGAACGCGCCCCGGTCGATGACCGCGTTCATGAAGTTGCCGAAGTCCTCGGGTGGCCCCATCGGGATGCCGTGCACGGTCTCGAGCAGCTGGTCCTTGATCCGCGGCCACAGTGACGACGGCAGGTAGGCTCGGCTCGCCGCCGAGCACTTCTGCCCCTGATACTCGAACGCACCGCGGACCAGCGCCGTGACCAGCCGGTCGACGTCGGCCGATGGGTGCGCGAAGACGAAGTCCTTGCCGCCGGTCTCGCCGACGATGCGCGGGTAGCACTTGTACTCGCCGATGCTGTTGCCAATGCTCTTCCACATGCCGCGGAAGACCTCGGTCGAGCCGGTGAAGTGGACGCCCGCGAGGTTTTCGTGCTGGATCGCCGGCGCGCCGACGGCGCTGCCCGATCCCGGAATGAAGTTGATCACGCCGGGCGGCAGGCCGGCGGCTTCGAGCAGCTCCATGATCGCCCAGCCCGAGTACACGGAGGACGACGCCGGCTTCCACAGCACGGTGTTGCCCATCAACGCCGGCGCGGTCGGCAGGTTGCCCGCGATCGAAGTGAAGTTGAACGGCGTCACTGCGAACACGAACCCCTCGAGAGGCCGCTGCTCGACGCGGTTCCAAGTGCCCGGTGCGCTGATCGGCTGCTCTTCGTACAGCTCCTGCATGAACTGGACGTTGAAGCGGAAGAAGTCGATGAGCTCGCACGCGGCATCGATCTCAGCTTGGTGCGCCGACTTGCTCTGGCCGTGCATGGTGGCGGCGTTGAGCCGCATGCGGAAGGGGCCCGCCAGCAAGTCGGCCGCGCGCAGAAAGATCGCGGCGCGGTGCTCCCAGCTCATCGCCGCCCAGTCCGCCGCGGCCTCGCCGGCGGCCTTCGCCGCCCTGGCGACGGTCTCGGCGTCGGCTTGGTGGTAGGTGCACAAGGTATGTGAGTGGCGGTGGGGGCAGACGTTCTGCGCGGTGTTGCCGGTGCGGACTTCTTCGCCGCCGATGATCAGTGGAACCTCGATCTCTTCGCTCGCCTGGCGCTGCAGCTCGGTTTGCAGCGCACTGCGCTCGGAGGAGCCTGGGGCGTAGTCGAGGACCGGTTCGTTGGTCGCGGCAGGGGCGCGAAACTTGGCGTTGGACATTGCTCGAGAGGGGTTGAACAGTGTGCGGCGAAACCGCGGTCGGCGGATCAATGGTAACCGCGTCCACCGTCGTGCAAAGCACCGTGCCCCGGCGGAATCGACACGCCGGCGCCGCCGCGCCGGCATGCGCTCACGCGGGATCTTCGGCGGGTAGGTCCCCGGCGCGCTGCATGCGCTGCCGGCGCCGGTCATCGGCTCCCTGCTCTGCGTCCATCCGGCCGAGGAACGCGCTGCCGATCTGCGCGCGGATCAGGCTGGCGAACAGGGGTGAGACGCGTTCGACGGCGCGGAACATCTCGATGGCGATGTGCCGGTAGGCGAAGTGACCCTCGGGGCCCGAGCGCAGCTCGATGAAGTACGCCACCTGACGGGGGTCGAACAGCAGCCGCACTCGTTGGAGGAAGGCGAAGGGCGTCACGTAGCCGCTGGCGGCGCCGTGCGCGCGCGCAACCACGGTTGCGTCTGCCGCGGCTTGCTCCAGAGTTGCGCGGAACTCGTCGCCCAAACCGGCGTCGTCGATCAACGGCGGCACGACGAAGCCGTGCTCGGTGGTCAGGGGTTGCTGCTGTTGCAGGCCCTTGCGGTGCCGGCCGATGTCCCGATAGGCGCCGAAGTCGACCATCAGCTCGAACTCGAACGGCTGTGCCCCTTCGAACGCGAGTGGCAGCGGATCGCGTCGGCCGCGCCGGGCGAGGGCGCGGGCGAAGACCGCTTTGCGTTCGGCGTCGGTCATCGACCGGGCGTATTGCTGCAAGACGGCAAACGATCGGTGGTCGCTCTCGTAGAGCAGCGATGCCAGCAGGCGCGTATCCAGCTCCGGATCGAACGTGAGCAGTGTCGCCGCCGGGACCCCGGCGCTGCTTGCTGACGCCGCCACAGCGCACTCCGCGGCCAGGCCCGGCAAGACCTCGTACAGCGACGCGGTGAACTCGTCCGCTCTGGCGTGCGCCAGCAAGGTGCGCACCGCGTGGTCTCCCTGTTCTTTGAGCCGCTCGCCGACCAGGCGGAACTCGTGCAATGGGTGGCTCTTGAGCTCGCTGATCATGTCCGACAGCGTGCGCGCGTCGACGACCATCCCCCATTTGGTGAGCAGCGCCGGCGTGAGCAGATAGCGCGCCGCGTCGAACGCCTCGGCCTTGATCGCGCGCCGATACGCTCCCGGCTTCTCGTCGGGGCGCAGCGGCCGCTTGCGCTCGAGGTGGCCGAGCAACATGTCGGTGGCGCGCTGATAGAGCGCGAAGGTGGTGTCGATGGTCCGTTCGTATGCGGCGGCCGCCGGTCCACCGGCTGCCATCACGTCCGGGTCGCGCCAGTGGCTCTCGTTGCTGAACGAGATGTAGCGCGTCGACGACTCCTCGAAGCTACAACGCCGCTCGCGCTGGATGAAGCGGGTGACCAGCTGCGAGACGTTCTCGACCGCGATGTGCAGCACCGACCCTTCGCGCAGCGAGTTGTGGCCGTGATCGATGGCGTAGGTCTTGAGAAAGGTGCCGGACTTGTCGGCCAGCACGTCCGTCAGCACGTCGCGGGGCGCCTCGCCGACGTCGAGGTCCTCGAGCGTGCGTCCGGCCTCCTGCAGCCCCTTCTTCAGCCGGGTGAGGAAGTTGTCACGCATCGACAGCTGGCTGCGGGAGTAGACCCCGTTCAGCGTCGCCGCGACCTCCGGTGGCAGATTGCGCACCAGATAGACGTCGGCGTGTGCACTCTTGTCGACGACCGAGAAGTAACGGGACAGGAGCCGGCGTTCGTGGGGCGAGTAGCTCATCGGGCGCCGCCCAAGAATGCCGTGCACGTCGGCTCGGGTCGAGATCCGAAGGCGGTTGGCTCGATCACTGTTTCTTGCCCCCGGCGGCCTCTGAGGGTGTGGGGAGTAGCAGCACTCGCGCCAGACCGGCGATGCCCGGGTGGTTGGCACCGGGACTGCGCTCGGAAAACGCGATCTCGAGTCGCTTGATGCGGGTGAGCCGCTCGAGGTCGAAGTAGGTCGGCTGGCTGGGATGGGCGACCGCCTCGACTTCGACCGGCGCTCGGTTGTTGACGGTGATCCGGTATCGGCGCGGGAGGTCGAAGCGCGACGCCTGATCGGCGTGCGCCGCGGGTGGCTCGAGGACGAGAACGCGCGCCCGTATTGGCTTGCGCAGATCGATACGCAGCCGCGGCTCGGCGTCGTCCGCAGCGCTCAGCCAGCTGCTGCTGGTCATGCCGTCGAAGGCCTTGCCCGCGCTGTGCTCCTTCTTCCATTCGCTGCTGGCCTCGATCTCGGCGACCTCCGCCTTCTGCAGAACATCGGCGGCGGCGTCGCCGGGCACGCGCAGCATCCAGGGTTCGAGGACGTGCTTGGCGGCGACCTCGATGGTCTGTCGCAGAGTGGCCGCGCCGTCGGCCTCGCCGTTCGCGGAGACCGATGCCACGATTTCGTATGTCTGGTTGCCGTTGCGCTCGGGCACGTGGCGTGCGGCGTAGGCCTCGCCTTGCCAGGGCTGGCTGGCGTTCCCCTCGAGCGCCGCCAGCGGCTCTCCGTTCGCGAAGTACTCGACTCGATGCACGTGCCACACGTCGCCGGCATCCGCCGTCGGTGTAGGTCCGATTCTCGAGAGCCACAGGTCGACCGGAGTCCCGTCGCCGCCGCCGACGGCGCGCACGCCGAGCTCGTTCTCCGGGGCTTCGGCCACGACCTCCGGCCGTTTCCGCCCGCGCTTGCTGCCGGTCACCGGGGCCGACGCCCGTTCGAGGAACAAGAGAGCGAAGCAAGTGTCCGTTTCGGCGTGGCGCGAGCGCCAGCTGCCGTTGTCGGCTTGGCCGTCAACCAGGAACTCGGCGCCGTCCCGATACCAATCGTGGTCGCCGAGCTTGTCGAGCTCGAGCAGCGAGCACACCCGTTCGAGGCCGTACAGGTAGTAGTGGAGGTTCAGGGCGGCGCCGCCGGGGTTGGTGCTGACGGAGTAGTTGTGCGTCAGCCAGGCGACGGCGAGTTGGGTCGACTGTTCGATCGCCCGGCGTTGGCTGCGGCTCAGTCTCGGCGCATGCGTGGAGATCAGCGTGAGCGCTGTGATCCCGGCGGTGGTCATCGAGGCCGTCTCGGCGACGTCCGTCAGCTTGTAGTGGAAGCCAGCGATCTCCACACCGTCGACGGTGGTCGGTCGGTGTTGGTAGTCGAAGGTCGCTGACAGCGACTCGAGCCAGTGTTTGCCCGGCACTGCGATGCCGATGGACGCGGCGGCGCGCATCGCGAGCAACGCGAACTGGGTGATCGACAGGTCGACGACGCGGTGCAGTGCACCGGCTCCGCCGTTGGGGTAGTCCCATGAGCCGCGCGTCTGCAGTGCGAGAATGGTGTCGAGCTGTTCTTCGATGAGCGCGCGATCTTCGCTGTGACCTGCCTGCGCCAAGGCCATCACTTGGGTCGCGATCGCGTAGATGCGCGTGGGGCGGCAGGTCCGCAAGTACGCCAGTCCGCGCTGGATCGTCGCGTGCTCGCCGTCGACGCCGGCTTTCAGCAGTGCATAGACGCACAAGCCCGTCTGTCCACCGCGGAACAGCTGCTGTTGGTATGCCCAAGACCCGTCGCGCTGCTGGCGTGAGAACAGGTACTCGATGCCGCGCTGGACGCTCGCGTCGATGCGCGCGCGCAGCGGCGCGACCTCTTCGGTGGGCGTCGGCTCTTCCTGTGCGAAGACTGGCTCGGCCGCCAACCATGGCGACAGGGCGGCGAGAAGCGTGGGGGCGAGCGCGTCGACGGGCGGGTGTCGCGGGGCGCGGCGGGCGGGACCGGGCATGGGCCGGCCCAGGGTATCGGATCGGCCGCCCGCGGCGCGTGCCTTCCCAGGGTGCTGGGCGCGACGCGTACAAACCGAGAGCCGGCCCTCGTGGCCGGCTCGCGGTCGGGAGGGTCCGAACAAGACCCTCGACTTGATCTCCAGACCAGCTAACCCACCATACTCACGGCGACCAGGGTGTTGCCCTGACGCTCGATCGCCAGCCCGTCTGCCATGGCGAGGCGACCGATCTCATCGAGCAGTGCCGCGCGCGCGTCCTCGACCCAAGGCGCAGGGCCCCGGGCCGATCGGTCGCGCCGCGCACGGCTCTCGAGATGCGCCAGGCACCCCAGAAGCGCGACGATCTGTGGATCGGTTGATGGTCTCATTCGTGTCTCCCACCACCGAATAGTCCCGCCGCCGGGCGAAGTTTCAGCCCTGCTCTTCGAGCCAGCGCTCGGCCTCGATCGCGGCCATGCAGCCGGTGCCCGCCGCGGTCACCGCTTGGCGGTAGTAGCTGTCCTGGCAGTCGCCGCAGGCGAACACGCCGGCGACGTTGGTCGCCGTCTTACCGGGAACCGTGCGCAGGTAGCCGTTGTCGTCCATGTCGAGCTGGCCCTTGAACAGGTCGGTGTTGGGCTTGTGGCCGATCGCCAAGAACAGCCCGTCGGAGTCGACCCGCTGCTTCTCACCGGAGGCCGAGTGGGTCAGCTCGAGGCCGTCGACGGCGCCCTTCTCCACGTCGAAGACGTCGGTGACGTTCTGCTGCCAGAGGACCTCGATCTTGGGGTTGTCGATCGCACGTTGCGCCATGATCTTGCTGGCGCGCAGCTCGTCGCGGCGCACGACCATGTAGACCTTGCTGGCGTACCGCGTGAGAAAGGTCGCCTCTTCGCAGGCCGAGTCGCCGCCACCGACGACGTGGACTACCTTGTCCTTGAAGAAGAAGCCGTCGCAGGTGGCGCACGCCGAGACGCCGCGGCCCTGCAGCTTGGTCTCGTTCTCCAAGCCCAGATACAGGGCCGACGCACCCGTGCTGATGATCAGCGTCTCGCATTCGAATGTGGAATCGGCGCTGGTGCGCACGGTGAAGGGACGCTTGGCGAGGTCCACCGATTCGGCGTTCTCCTGGACGACTTCGGTGCCGAAGCGCTCTGCCTGGCGGCGAAACTGCTCCATCATCTCCGGCCCCATGATGCCGTCCGGGTAGCCCGGGTAGTTCTCGACATCGGTGGTGATGGTGAGCTGGCCGCCCGGTTGGTTGCCGCTCAGCAAGAGCGGGTTCAGCATGGCCCGGGCCGCGTAGATCGCTGCAGTGTAGCCGGCCGGGCCGGAGCCCAGGATGAGGGTCTTTCTTGGATCGCTCATGGTGCTGCGGTTGCGTCACGCCGCAAGGGCGCGCGAGCCGCGCACCTTACCGGATCGGCCTGGCCGGCAGAGAGGGGATTCTGGCGAGCTCGTCCGGCGTCATGCGGCGCGGGTCGATGCGCACGCTGCCGTTCGGGTTGAAGCGACGCTCGTGGTTGAACGCGGTGGTGGCGACGAGGTCGACGCGCAGCTGGCCGTCCTCGCGCACCAAGACGAAGGTGCGCTCGGCGTCGCCGCTGTTGGGGTCGCGCACGGTGAGCAGGATCTCGGGATCACGGCGCTCGTGCGCGACGACCACGAGCCGTTGTTTCCCGGTCGTGCGGTGCATCGGCAAGTGGGGAATCAGCTGGCGCGACTCGCGGCTGAGCACCGCGCGCAGGCCGGCGCGGTCGCCCGCGAACAAGGCGTCCTGATAGCGGGCGAACACCAGCTGTGATTGTTCGAATGCGTGATGATCGGCGCAGCCGAGCAGCGGCAGCAGGGCGAGGACCGCGGGGAGAGGAGCGCGCATATCGCTTGCATCGGCCCGCTGGCAAGGGCGCTTGAGTCGACCGGTTCCGGCTCGTCGGAATGGGGCCCGAAAGGCACCGAGCGCCATCGGTCGGTTGCGGTCAACCGGACAGGGGCGTGACGCGGCGGGCTGCGGCGGCTATCGGTATAGGGGCCCGGGAATCGTTCCGTTACCGCGCGCCGGGGCACCGCATGCACCGTCTCCTACTCGTCGCCCTCTGCTTGGTCACCGCCTGCGGCGGCTCGTCGCGGACCGGGGGCGGGCCGCCGCCGCCCGGCCCGGGCGGCCCGCCGGGCACCGGCGGACCGCCGCCAGTGGCATCGGGAGTGACGTACTGGGTCGACGCGGCGCGCGGCTCGGACGACGCCGACGGGAGATCGCCGGCTTCGGCGTTCCAAACGCTGCACCGGGGGGTGCGCGCGCTGGACGCGGCGGGTGGCGACGAGCTTTGGCTGTCCGGGACGTTTCGCGAGACCCTGACCTTGAGCGGCATCAACGGTGGTGGGTCTGTGCCTCCGGATCCCAGCCGGCCGACGATCATCCGGTGTGCGGAAGATGGCGCGGGTCGACCGGTGCCGGCGGTGATCGATGGCGGTGTGGTGGGCGCGGCGGCGTTCCCCTTCGACCAGCGCGGACTACCGCCGGGCTTCGGTCCGGGCCAGGGAAACTATCTGGACCGCGGTATCTCGATTGCACAGTGCAACTACATCACGGTCTCGGGCATTCGTGTGCGCGGCATCGCGGGGGACGCGGTCTACGCCTGGCGGTCTTCGCACCTGCGGTTCGAAGGGCTCACCACCGAGTGGAACGCGTTGTCGGCGATCAAGGTGGTCAACGGCAAGCGCGTCGACCCACCGGTGTTCGACATCACCGTCGCCCACTGTGACGTGCGGCAGTCGAACCTCGGGCTCTGGGCCAACAAGGCCCTCGGTCAGGGCTTCAGCATGCAGACCGAAACGGTGTCGTTGGCCGAAGTGCACGGCTTCTCGGTCTACGGCAATCGGTTGCGCAACTCGTTGATGGCGGGGATCGACTTCAAGTTCAGCTCGCGCGACGGGCTGATCTACGACAACGACCTCGAGAACATGCGCGCCGCGGCGATCTACGCCAACGAGGGGGACGCCACGCGGATCTTCCACAACGTGGTCCGACACGTCGGCTACTACGATCCGGAGGATGGCTCTGGCCTGCAGAACGCCAACCAATATCTCGGCCAACGCGGCGGCACCGCCGCGGGCAGCGAGGACGGTGCGGTCGGAATCCTCATCGCGAACGGAGACCTGCCGCCGTTCGTCGAGTACGAATCGGGCCGGAGCTCGGGCATCGAGGTGTTCGAGAACACGGTCAGCTGGACGCGGCGGGGCGGCATCGTGGTCTGGAACCAGTGGCTGCGGCAGGGTCGTTCGGGTTGGCAGCTCGACGACCTGCACATCTACAACAACGTCGTGCACGGTGCCTGCCAGGCGCCCAACTCGGCCACGTTCGGCATCTTCGTCGACGACGGGGTCAGCAACTCGCTGGTCGCCAACAACATCGTGACCGCGTGCCCGTCCCCGGCGATCGGCGTCGGCACCGCGGTCTCGCCGATCCTCGCCAGCACCGTACGGGTCACGCACAACCTGTTGTGGGGCAACGTCGCGGGCGGCGCTCCCGGCGCCAGCGCCGTGTTCGCCGACCCGAGATTCGTGCGCAGGCCGGGCGCGGTGGGGGCTGCCGAGGACTTCCGGTTGCTACCGGCGAGCCCTGCGGTTGGCGCCGGGACGTCCGTGCCACTCGCCAGCGTGGTCGGCGGCGTGGTCGACATCGGCGCGTTTCAGGTCAACGCGCCACCGTGGCGTCCCTCGCCGTGACGTGACACCTCGTGCCGGCTGTCCGGCAACCGCGCTACAGGCCGGCGCTGCCGGCACGGCGTTGTCTGTAGCGGCCCACCATATGGCGAACGCGTTCGATGACGGCGGGATCGTGGATCAACCGGACGTCGTTGTTCGTGTTGTTGACGTGGCCGAACCTGACTTCACCGCGGACGATCGTCACGCCGCGAATCTGGATCTTCGCGTCGCCGGCGCGAAACCTCCCAGTGACGTAGACCACACCGTTCAAGTGCGCCACCGACCCCGCGTCGTCGTCGAGATCGCCGTCCACGACGAGAAGGGTGTCGTCGAGCGTCAGGTCGCCCATGAACCGCAGACCGCCGGCGACGAACACCAGCTTGCCCTCGCCGTTCTGCTCGTTGGTGTGCAGCCATTCGACGAGCTTGTGCATGTTGGCGCGCTGGCTGCCGGCCTCGATGATCGCATCGCTGTAGGCGCGAAGCTCGTCGAGCCGCATGCCGAACACGGCGCCGCTGCCGGCGTCGTAGACCGGTGCCGCGAGTTCGCTCGGGCTCCCCGTCACCGTGGTCGGGTCGGCGATGGTCGTGGAATCGACGATCGCGACCGGCAGAGTCGCCGGATCTCGGTAGGCGATCGCGGCGCCGCTCGTTCCATCGATGAAGCCCTGCGGCCCGATGACCACGTCGCCGGGTGCATCTACGCAGAGCGCGGCCGGGACCGGCGGGTTGACGTGCAGCCAACGCAGCTCTGATGTGATGCTCGTGCTGCCGACCTGCTGGTTGGGCTCAGCGTCGAACGGGACGGACGGATCACGCCGCCGGTAGACGTAGCTACGCACCCCGATCTCCCACGCGCTTCCCGGGGCCAAGTCTCCGCGCTGGGTGCTGATATCGCTCACCTCGCCGTGCCGCACTTCGTAGCGGCCCCACAGGTCGCCGCGAATCTCGAACTCGCGCACGAGACCCACCGTCGGATCGATGGTCTCGATGCGCGGTGGGTTGGCGGACGGGTCGAGTGCTGGGTCGAAAGCGGAGATCGGTTGGCTCGACCGGCTGCGGAACCAACCGACGGCATCTTGCAGCCCCGAGCGGGCGAACGTCTCCGCCAGCGATGCGCGGTTGTAGCGGGCGTCGCGCTCGCCGCGACGCGCCGCCATGAACGCGGTGTGGCTGACCACCATGCTGGTGGTGATGATCACGAACAGGAGCGCCCAGATCAGCGCGCTGCCGCGTTGGGCAGTCGGTGCCCGCAATTGGCTACAACTGGAATGATGCGCGCCTCGCTCCATCGCCGATCACTCCTCGCGGAACCCGATCTGGCGGGTCGCTTCCGCGGCGGCGATGCGCTGCTGCGGCCCCTCGGGAGTGGACGCCACCAGGCGCACGATCAGCAGGCCGCCGGACGCGTCGCCGCTGATCTTGGTCTCGAAGCCGTGCGGAAACGTCGCCGTCGCCCGCGCGAACGCCGGCACCTGCGCGGCGACGCAGCCGTTGCGCGCGACGATCAGGTTGCGGCGGCTGAACATGCCGAGCTCGGTCTCGGTGGGGTCGCCGGCGAGCCGCTCGTCTACAGGCATCAGCAGTGTGCTGCCGTCGGGCTCGATCGTGCGGAACGCGGTCGCCGCCGGCTCGTGCGGGTCCCAGGTGTACCGGACGCCCTGTTGATACAGACCCAGCGCCAGCCGGGTGCGCCGGTCGACGGGAGTGATCGCCATCAGGTCCGGAAGGCGAGCCATCGGAGCGCTGGTCCAGCGGCTGAGATCCGGTTGGCCCGCGGGTCCGGCCTCGGGGAACCAGCAGACCAGGCGAAGCACGTCCACCCGGAGCAGGTCCGTCGGTGCTCCGACGTCGGCGGCGTCGACCAGGGCGTGGCCGTCGCGAACACCGAGGAACAACACGTTGCCGGTGTAGACCGCGTCGGGTGGGTCGATCCCGAAGCTGGCGTCGGGCGACAACACCGGCATGCGGTTGCCGCTCAACGGTGTGCGGTCGCCGAGTCCCATCCGCGCCAGGTAGGCGCGAGACGCACCGTCCTCGGTGTACAGCTGCATCGCCCGGCCCGCGTCGTTCTCGATCATGGCGGCGACGCGCTCGACCAGGGAGGCGGCCCGCATCTTGTCCTTGACCAAGTTCTGCGAGGCGGCGAGACCGCGCAGGGACTCGACGATCACGGCCGACATCACCACGAGCGCGACGCAGACCGCGGAGATCTCGACCAGGGACAGTCCGTGTTCGGATTGACGGCGATGGTGGATCATGGCGTGGTCCTCCGCACGGTGAACTCCAACTCGTGGTGCGACGGGTGAAGCTCGCCGCTTGCGTGGAAGCAATCGACCCGAGCGACGTAGTCTCCTGCCGGGAAGTTATCGGCACTCAGCACCATCAGATATGACTCGTCGCCCGGCCCCGCGTCGGCGAAGCGGCGCAGGATGGCGTCGGGCGGCGATCCCGGTGTCGCCGGTGTCTGATCGATGGCGTGGAACCAAAGGCCGTTGGCGACGTTCTGATAGGAGATCACGTAGTAGAGATCCGGCTCCTGCTCGTCGGCCGGGTCCGGGTAGGCAGCCGTGAACGGCTCGCGGTCGAACCGCACGAACGACGTCGACCACGTCAGTGGCAGGACGCTCGGGTTGACGAGGATCTCGTCGGGATCGGGGGTAACGAACTCGACCACCGGCGTGTGGTTCGCGACCGTGGCCAGCGGACGCGGCGCACCCGCGACGTGCAGTGCCCGCAGCCCGTAGAGGAACGCGCGGAAGCACGCGGCCTGGTGGTCGGCGGCCGACGCCGGCGACTCGCCGAACGGCACGAAGTAGGCGGTCAGTCCGGTGGTCACCGGGTGGTCGAGCGCGATCACGGCGGCGCCGTGTCCTTCGGCCCCGGCGGTGGAGAAGCTCTCGAGCAGTGCCGCCGAGTGGTCCGGGTAGACGTCGGGGAAGGCGCGCTGCGGCAGGATCGAAGTGATCGTGCCGGCGAGAGTGAACGGCAGCTCGGCACTGACTGACGACGGCGTCATCACACCGAGCCGATCGGCCAGGGTGTCGACGTCGGCGACGAGCGTGGCGGCGCCACCGGCCGACAGGGTCGCGGCCAGTGCGTTGTCCGGCGCCCCCTTCTGCAAGAGGCTGGCGGCGCCGGCGTCCCCGAGGGTGCTGCCACTGGGCTGCTCGAAGCTGGTCCCCATCGGCAGTCCCGAGAGGCTCGTCGTGCAGCGGACCTCGCGGTGGATACCGCTGCTGGTGCGCAGGTTGCCGTCGGCACGGAAGGCGAGCAGGTCACTCGGCCGGAACAGCTCCGCCATCCACGGCTTGACCCAGAACGGCGAGGTGGAATCGACCAGGACTGGTCGGCCGAAGCGCTCGCTGGCGCCGAAGGTCGATGGGCTGCTGATGTCGTCGACGGCGACCGGGCTGGCGGCGCCGTAGAAGTCACCGTGCACCAGCACCGGGTTGACCGCGTCGGTGCCGCCGGGCAGCGCGATCTCGCCTCCGAGCAAGAGTCGGCCGGCGAGGCGTCCACCCGGGTTGATGAACACCGCCCCCGTCTGCTGCAGGACGTCGCGCCAGACTTGCAGCATGCGCGGCGCGTCTTCGATCACGCCGTTCAGACCGTCGGCCAGGCGCGAGCCGTCGAGCGACGGCCAGACGCCCTGCATGTTGCCGTTGGCGGGCGACTCGAGATCGTCGAACCACCAGTTGTGGCCGTTCTTGAACGCGGTGCCGAGCTGGGTGTTGTCGATGTACGGGTTGTGGCGCGGGTCGCCGAGGAACTGGTAGCGCTCGGTGATCGGCACGTCGTTCGGGTCGGTGCTCCACCAGGCGTATGTGATCGTCACGTTCTCCGGCTGGTTCGGCGTCGGCCAGACGCGGCCGGTCGTGGCGTCCGTGCCGATGCGGGTCGTGCCGGTGATCACCGACGCGTTCGGCATCTCGCGCTCGAGCGCGGTCTGCGGAATGCGGATGCGCCAGCGCATCGTGTTCTTCGGCTGCGACGGCGACGCCTCGTTGAGCAGGTTCATGTAGCCGCCGGTGTTCCACACCGGCGACGGCACGTAGTCGGTGCCGTAGAGCCACGAGTTGGAGGCCATGCCCTCGGCGCCGACATCCGGGCAGGCGAGTGGCGTGTTGTAGAGCTTGATGAACGTGTGCGGCGTCGGGACGGCGCTGTATCCGACCTCGTAGTACATCTCGTAGGCGCGGGCCGCGGCGGCAGAGCTCAGCGCCGTGCCGAACCCGTACTTTCCGCCGGCCGGGGTGCCGGCGGCCCCCGTATCGGGGTGCACACCGCCGGTCTGGTTGTCGACGACCAAGTCGCCGCTGAAGTCGCCACCGGCGATCTCCAGCACGATGGGCTCGCCGAGCACGAGCGCTCCCGCGGTCGGGTCGGTCTTGTACGCGTGCACGCGGAATTCGACCGGGTTGCCGCCACCTTGGCGAATGGTGTGCAGGCGCCGTGTGTGGGTGGCGACCCTGACGTCGGGCATGTCCTCGCGGACCGCCGGGTCGGAGTAGTTGCGCACCGGCGGGAACGGCAGTCCCTCGCCGTGCAGGTTGATGATCAGTGCGTTCTTGAAGCGCGTCGGGTCGGCCGCCATGTCGGCCAAGAGCAGCTGCAACGGCGGCTCGTCCTCGTTCTCGAGGCCGGCGAGGACGCGCTGCTCGAACAGGGCGCGCGCTTCTGGTTCGCGCATGCAGTGGTTGAAGCGGTCGGCGACCGCGTGTGGGAACGGATTGACCTCGACGTCGTAGCCGTTGAGGACTCCTGTCTCGGTCCGCACGCGGCCGCTGAACAGCTCGGCGGCGTACAGGGTGCTCGCGCCGTTGCCGGCGGCGAGCTTGCCCGGGTACCAGTACGCCCACGGTGCCGCGGCATCGGCCGCGGTCTGCTGGTTGACGTAGGGCACGTACAGCTCGTTGCGGCCGTAGCCCATCTTGCTGATCCAGTGCAGGCGGAAGCGCACGTTCGGATTGGCGCTCTCGATCGAGCTGGCGGTGGTCTGCAGCTGGGCGCGCAGGGCGGGGAGCGGCATCCACAGCGATGGGGCCTCGGCGAGCGCCAGCACGTACACGTCGTAGTTCTTGACCGAGGGGTTGTGGGTGACCGGCACACTGACGATGCCCGCGGTACCGCCGGCGACGAGCACGGTGCCGCGGTCATTCATCCGGTGCAGCTCGATGCGGGCGTAGCGGCTGCGGTCGACGCCGGGGATCACCTCCAGCTCGATGGTCCGGTACCACCGCCACTCGCCCTGCGCAGTCTTGCTGTTGCCGGACATGATGTCGGCCGGCGATGCCACGGGGCGCGTGGTGAGGAACGGGTCGAGCACCGGCCGCGCCATGGCATCCAGGTCGGCCAGGGTGGTGATCCGTCGCTGGTCGATGTCGGACTGCAGCTCGGCGAGCAGGCCGATGGCCTTGCCGTACGCAAACTGCAGCTCGGCGTCCTCGTTGACCTCGCGCACCGAGATCGCGACCTGCTGCACCAGCAGGGTGACCGACACGCTGACCATCGCGATCGCGAACAGCAGCTCGATGAACGAGCTGCCTGCGATGCGCCGTCGCGAGCCGGCTCTCACAGGCTCGCTCCTCCGGCGCGCCGCTGGCGGTAGCGGCCGACGCTGGCGCGCACGCGCTCGATCGCCGCGGCGTCGTAGCGCAGCACTATATCCGCGACGTCGCGGTAGTCGCCGAGCTTGACGAACCCACGGGAGATCATCACGCCGTTGACCTTGAGGATCCCCTCGCCGCTCTTGGTCTCGCCGGTCACGTACAGCACGCCGTCGATCACCGTCTGGTGGCCGAGGTGGTCGTAGAGCGGGCCGTCGACGACCAACAGGACGTCTTCGAGCGCGATCGTGCCGATCAGGGTCAGGCCGCCGGCGACATAGACCAGCTTGCCGCTGCGCCGGGTCTCGTCCTCTTCGAGCCACTTGACCAGCGCCCAGGCGTTGGCATCCGGGCCACCCTCGTCGAACAGGGCGTCGCTGTAGGCGCGCAGCTCGTCCAGACGCATGCCGAACACCGCGCCGGAGTTGGCGTCGTACACGGTCGTCGCCAGTTCGGCAGGGCTTCCGGTCACAGTCGCCTCGGCGTCGAGCGAGGTGGTGTCCAGCGACATGGTCACGGCCGGGTCGAGGTAGGCGATGGCGGCGCCCCCGCTGCCGTCGATCTCGGCCTGCGCGCCGATGCGCACGTCGGCCGGACTGTCGACACACAGGGCGGCCGGCGCCGGCGGGTTGACGTGCAACCAGCGCAGCTCGGAGGTGACCGAAGTGCTGCCCACCTGCAGGTTGGGCTCGGCATCGAACGGCGCGGCCGGGTCGCGGCGGCGAAAGATGTAACTGCGCACGCCGATCTCCCAGGCGCTGCCCGGAGCCAGGTCGCCGCGCTGCGAGCTGATGTCGCTCACTTCCGTGTGCCGGATCTCGTAGCGACCCCAGAGGTCGCCGCGGATCTCGAACTCGCGCACCAGCCCGATGGTCGGATCGATCGTCTCGATCCGCGGTGGGGTGGCGGTCGGATCGAGGGTCGGATCGAAGGCCGAGATCGGCTGACTCGAGCGGCTGCGGAACCAACCGATCGCGTCTTGTAGCCCGGAGCGGGCGAAGGTCTCCGCCAGCGAGGCGCGGTTGAAGCGCGCGTCGCGCTCGCCGCGCCGCGCCGCCATGAAGGCGGTGTGGCTCACCACCATGCTGGTGGTGATGATCACGAACAGCATCGCCCAGACCAGGGCGCTGCCGCGCTCGTTCGCTCGGTATTGGTTGTGGGCGTTCAGCTTGCGCTCCGTCGGGTCCCCGTGGCGCAGATCGGCCAGCCCGGGCGGTCACTGAAGCGGAATCGCCGGCGCTGCAGCCCCGGCCCGACGGCGCGTTGCGATCCGCGGTCGGGTGTCGCGAAAGGAGACTGTGACTCGGCGCGTCGAGGGCTATCGCGGCCCCCTCCGGGAAGCTCCGCCCTACCGCTGGGTGGTTGCGGGCTGTCCTGAATCGGGACGCCAACGGCACCGCGATCGTCGCGAACCGAGCGCGCGCATCGAGAGGTCCCGGTCTCGGACCGGGACCGAGAAAAAGTCGCCAGTCGCGTGGACTGGCGGGGCGTCAGCGCACGCCGATCACGGCATCGCCGCGGGCGCTCGTCGCGATGCCGCCCGGATTGGCGCCCGGATCGAGCACCGCCGCTTGGAGGAAGAATCCGACCCCGCCGAGCGCGGTGTTGGCCGGCACCGGGATGGCGAGCGTCGGGCCGGGCAGTGCCGGCAGGATCAGCGGGTTGCCGACGTGCAGGAAGCAGCCCACGGCCCCGATGGAGGTCAGTGGCAGTGAGAGAGCTTGGACTCCGATGATGTTGGCTCCAGGGGCCCCGGCGGGCACGTTGCCGACCGCGACCTGCGCAACTTCACCGACCCACGGCAGCGCGTTCGCGGTCAGGGTCGGCGGCGCGCCCAAGCTGGTCGGACAGCCGAGCGCGGTGGCGCTCTCCTGGAACGCCGCGATGGCGTTGGTCTGGTACTCCCAGAGCTGGTTGTCGATCGTCGCCACGACGGGGTTGGGGAATGGCCCGGAGCTGTTGAAGCCGCCGAACAGGTAGCTCCGCTGCAAGGCCGGCACGTAGACCGACTCCGCGCCGGCGCGCGCGGCAAAGCCCGAGAAGGTGCCGCGGTTGATCCAGTCGGTGCCGTCGTACTCCCAGGTTTGGTCGAGATAGCCGTTCGGCGTGCTGGTCGCGGCGCTGTTGAAGCCGCCCGCCATGACGAAACGGCTGCGGATCAGGTCGTAGCTCATGGCCGCCTGCAGGCAGCCGGACCGGTAGGGAATCGTCGACGTCGGGGCCTGCGTCCAGTTGCCGCCGCTCCACAGCCACGTGTCGCGCAGCGCGTTGGGGTTGTTGTCGGTCCCCCCGAACAAGAGCGCGCGGCCGCCGGCGAGGTCGTAGGCTATGGCGTGGCGCGCGCGGGGGCCCGGCGACGTCACCGGGGTGGCCAACGTCCAGTTGACACCATCCCACAGCCACGTGTCGGCGTAGTAGTTGGTGTTGTCGTAGCCGCCGAACAAGACGGTCCGCCCCATGCGCGAGTCGAAGAACATCCGCGTCCAGTAGCGCGGGCTCGGGTTGACCGCAGGCACGCGCTGGGTCCAACCGCCCGCGGGGCTCCATTCCCAAGTGTCGTTGAGCGGTGTGTCGGCGAGGTCGCGCCCGCCGAACACCACCAGCACCCCGCGCCGCAGGTC
Organism: Planctomycetota bacterium; assembly: GCA_965223545.1. Classification (GTDB taxonomy): domain Bacteria; phylum Planctomycetota; class UBA1135; order UBA1135; family UBA2386; genus CBDCWY01. The sequence goes on from OZ245006.1 coordinate 5,109,226, forward strand.
CCAAGTCATCGCGTGGCGCTCGCGCGCCGGCGGTGAGCCGCTCGCCGGCGTCAGGTTGGTCCATTGCACGCCGTCGTAGCGCCACAGCTCGTTGGAGCGGTTTGGGCTGATCGCCGACGCCGGTCCCAGGTGGCCGCCGAAGAAGTAGAAACTCGTGCCATCGGTGGCAGCACCTCCCAGCGTGGCTCCCGTCGGCCCATTGGCCTGACCGGGAGACAGCAGCCAGGCGGGCTGGGCGGCGGCGGCCGCGGCGAGGAGGGAGGCGCAGATCACGGTGCAGGGGGCAAGTCTCATCGGCGAGATCGTAGCGGCGGTCGTGGACCCGGCGATCGGGTGCCTCCTCGATGCCGCGGACCGGTGACGCCCTGCCGTAACGTTGCTTCAGCTCTGCCAGTCCAACAGCTGCCGCGCGCGGGTCGCGGGATCGGCAGTCGTGGTCAGCTGCTGGAACAGTTGCTCCAGCCGGGCGTCGTCGGTGCCGCCCGCTGCGCGCAGCTCTGCCATGGTGCCCAGGGCGCGTAGCCGGCCGCGCTCGAGCACGGCGACCCGGTGGGCCAGCGTCTCGACGACATCGAGCAGGTGGCTGCAGTACAGCACGGTGCCGCCGCGCTCGGCGAAGGTGCGCAGCACCTCCTTGACGATCAGGGTGGTTTCGACGTCGAGTCCCGAGAGGGGCTCGTCGAGCACCATGACGCGGGGGCGCGTGAGCAGGGCAGCGGCGAGGGCGACCTTCTGCGTCATCCCCTTGCTGAACTCGTACATCGCGTCGTGGCGGCGCTCCAGCAGTCCGAAGCCGTCGAGCAGCTCGGGAATGGCGTCGGCGATCTCTGCTTCGGTCACCCCGAACAGCCGCCCCTTCAGCGCCAAGAACTCGTCGGGCGTCAAGGCCTGGTAGAGGTTGGCGACCTCGGGAACGTAGGCAAGGAGTCGTTTGGCCCGCGATGGCTCGGCAGTGGTGTCGACGCCGCAAATGCGGACCGTGCCCGAGGTCGGCGGTTGCAAGCCGACGATGGCGCTGACGGTCGAGGTCTTGCCGGCGCCGTTCGGTCCGAGCAGCGCGACGATCTCGCCCTCGGCCGCTTGCAGTGACAGGCGGTCTACCGCGACGAACGCACCGTAGCGAACGGTCAGCTCCTCGACCTGCAGCATTGGCCGCGAGGCTATCCCGAAGCGGGCGCCGATCGAAGCGCGCCTTCCGGTCCACTGCGGCGGCGCGCGCGTGCGGCGTCGATGACCGCGTCCATGCGCTCGTACATGTGGTCCCAGCGGTAGTGCGCGCGGACCCAGTCGGCGGCGCGCCGGCCCATGGCGCGCGCCGCCGGCGGGTCGGCCAGCAGGGCGCAGACGCGGTCGACCGTTGTCTGCCGGTCGTCGGCCACGTGCAGCACGTCCTCGGGCACCGCCCCGAGTCCCTGCACCGCCTGCGGCGAGCCGACCACGGGCAAGCCCATGCTGAGGGCCTCCAGCACCTTGTTCTGCACCCCCCGTGCCAACCACAGCGGGGCGATCGCGACCGCCGCCCGGTCGAAGTAGGGCGGGGTCTCGGGCACCCGCCCGGTGACCTCGATGCCGTCGTGCCGGGCGAGGTCGAGCACCGCGCGGTTCGGGCGCGCGCCGACGATGCACAGGCGTGCCCGGGGAAAGCGCGCCCGGACCGCGGGCCAGCACTCGCGCACGAACCAGCAGACCCCGTCGACGTTCGGCTCGTAGTCCATCACGCCGGTGAAGATCAGGCCGTGTGGGTCGCGCTCGCCGTCGCCGTGCGAACGAAAGTGGTCGACATCGACCCCGTTGGGCACGACCGCCGGCTGGATGCCCGGAATCTGCTCCTCGAACAGCGCGCGTTCGACCTCCGACACCACCAGTGAGGCGTCGAACGCGGCCGCGACCCGGCGCTCGAACTCGAGCAAGAGCCGTGCCTCGCGGCCGTACAGCCAGCGCGCGGGGCCACGGCACTTCGCCGCGAACTGGCGCCACTTGTCCGAGTCGAGCTCGGCGAACTGCATGATGCGCAGCGGTGCGGGGTGTTGCAGGCTGTACAGGGCCATGTACGCCGAGTAGTGGTAGACCAGGTCGGGCGGGTCCTCGGCGAACCAGCGCTCGACCGCCGTCGCCAGAGTCGGGTGGCGGAAGTAGGTCAGGCTGATCGCGCGGCCGCGCGCGAGTCCGCGCAGGCTGGCCGCCTTGCGGCGGCCGGGGTGGACCAGCGGGGCGCAGACCTCCAAGACGCGCGGCTCGCGCCGCCGCAGCTCGGCCGCGGCTTCGAGATCGCGTGCTTCCTCGGCGAAGCAGCCGACGCGCAGCTCGTGGCCGGCTGCTGCAAAATGCCGCAGGAAGTGGTGCGTGGTGATCCGGTCACCGCGGTCTGGCGGGTGTGGCACGCGCTGGCAGAGGAACGCGATTTTCACGGGGCGTTCGGGCGTTGGGGTGGCTTGGTCTCGGGCGAGTCGGAGAGTGAGAGGCGAGAAGCGCGAGGCCGAGCATCATTGGAGAGCGTTTCCCCGGTTGCAAACCGAGGCTGCGCTGAGTCGTCGATCGTCCCAGCGCCGGCCTCAAGGGATGCGCCACACCGTTCCGATCAAGGGAGGAAGAGGGGCGTTAGGAGACTCCATGACTATCGAAGGCCGTACCAGCTCGATCCTGGATCTGGTCAACAAGACCATCGACCTACCGACGATTCCGGAGGTGCTGGTCAAGCTCAATCAGGTCATGGCGGATCCGGATTCCTCCGCGGAGGACGTCGCCAAGGTGATCGAGGTCGACCCCGCGGTCGCTACGAATCTCCTACGCCTGGTGAATTCGGCCTACTTCGGGCTCCAGATCCGCGTGTCGCAGGTCAGCCAAGCGGTGTCCATCATGGGCTTCCGCATGACCAAGAAGGCCGCGCTCAAGGCCGCGGTGTTCAGCGTCTTCGCGCGCAGCCGCGACGTCGACGACCACTTCGATCCCGAGGCGTTCTGGAAGCACTCGATCTTCACCGCGGTGGCCGCGCGGTGCATCGGGCGCGCGAGTCCGCGCTACTCCGGGGTCGATGTCGAGGATCTGTACATCTGTGGTCTGCTGCACGACATCGGCAAGATCATCCTCTACGAGTCGGCGCACGACGCGTACATGGACGTGCTCGAGCACGCGCACCGCGCGGCCCGCCCCGACCTCGAGGTCGAGCGCGAGATGCTCGGCTTCACCCACGCCGACATCGGCAGTGTGCTCGCCATCAAGTGGCTGCTGCCCGAGGACCTGACGATCGCCATTCGCTACCACCACTCGCCGGAGCGCGACCCCTTCCACCAGTCGCTGTCCTCGCTGATCCACGTCGCCGACCACCTGGCGTGGAGCGCCGGCAGCGGCTCGACCCAAGGGCTGACGCCGCCCACCTTGCTCGAAGACGCGTACGACCGGATCGGGCTCGACCCGCAGCAGGTCGAGGATATTTTGCCGGCGATCCGCGAGGAGTACGTCGGCACGAACCTGCCCTGGTGAGCGGCCCAGGGGGTGCGGCGGCGCACCTCTCGATGCGCTTCGGCGCATATGCTTTCGTGGCGACGGGTGCGGGCCGCGCCTATAGTCGCGCGGCTCATGCAGATCTCCGATATCCCCGTCGAGGGCTACGAGCGTGTCGTCCGTGCCGTCGACCCCGATTCCGGGCTGCACGCCATCATCTGCGTGCACGACACCACCCTCGGGCCCGCCTTGGGTGGCCTGCGCATGTGGCCCTACGCCAGCGAGGACGACGCGCTGTTCGACGTCAAGCGGCTGGCGCGGGGGATGACCTACAAGTCCGCGGTGGCCAAGACGGGCCTGGGCGGCGGCAAGGCGGTGATCATCGGCGATCCCGCGGTCGCCAAGTCGGAGGCCCTCTACCTCGCGATGGGCCGGTTCATCGATGCGCTCGGCGGGCGCTACATCACCGCCGAGGACGTCAACACGACGGTGGCGGATCTGGAGATCATCCGCCGGGCGTCCCGCCACGTCACCGGCGTCTCGCGGGATGCCGGCGGCTGTGGCGACCCCTCGCCGTTCACCGGCTACGGCGTGTTCCTGGGGATCCGCGAGGCGCTCCAGTGGCAGCGCGGTGACGGCGCGCTGCAGGGCGTGAAGGTGGCGGTCCAGGGCGTTGGCTCGGTCGGATCCGCGCTGGTGCGTCTCCTGGTCGGGGCGGGCGCCGAGGTGTTCGTCGCCGATCGGCGCCGCGATCGGGTCGAGGCTCTGGTCGGCGAGCTCGGGGTCACCGCCGTCGGCGAGAACGAGGTCCTCGAGCTGGACGTGGACGTGCTGGCGCCGTGCGCGCTCGGCGCGGTGATCAACGACCAGACGCTGCCCCGGCTGAGTTGCAAGATCGTGGCCGGTGCCACCAACAACCCGCTGCTGCGGCCCGAGCACGGCCGTCGGCTGGAAGAGCGGGGGATCCTCTACGCCCCAGACTACGTCATCAACGCCGGCGGCATCATCCACATCGCGGTGTCGCTGCAGCGCGGCGGCTACGACGAGGCGGCCAGCAACCGCCGGGTCGAGCGGATTCCGGAGGCATTGCGCGAAGTGTGGAGCATGGCGCGCGATACCGGAATCCCGGCGAGCGATGCCGCCGACCGGGTGGCCGAGCAGATCCTCGGCGAAGCCGAGGCGACGCCCGACATGAGCGCCGCGCCGAGCTGACGGGCGGCGCTACTCGCCGTAGCCGATGCGCTCGACCGGGTTGACGATCGAGGACACCAAGTTCTTCGAGTGCGCGCTGATGCGCTTCAAGAAGCGCACGTAGAGTGCCAGAGTGACCGCGTCGGCGACGCCGAGCGACGTGTCGCCGCGCACCATCTGTTCCTCGATTTGCCGGCACTGCTTGGAGACGTCGGCTTTGTACGCGTTCATCAGATTGCGCGCTTCGGCTTCGTCACCGGAGCGAAACGCCGGCACGGTGCGCTCGAACAGCCCCAGCGCGGCGCGCTCGATGGCGACCAACTCGTCTTCGTGCTCGGCGACCTGCAGCCGCTCTTCGTGGTCGCGCGCCAGGTCGACGATGTTCTTGCAGTAGTCGCCGATGCGCTCGATGTCGATCACGATCGAGGCCAAGGTCAAGCCGGCGGCGCTGTCGGCGCGGTGTCCCAGCACGAGGTGGGTCAACACCTTGCGGCGCACTTCGCGCTCGAATGCGTTGATGCGCTTGTCGAGCTCGTAGACGTCGTCGCCGTCGTGCGCGACGTCCTTGTTGCGCAGGGTGTCGACCGAGGTCTGCACCATGGAGCCGCACAGGTCGAGCATGTCGTAGCACGACTGCAGCGCCTGCTCGATGAAGCTGTCGCGGCGCAGGAGGTTGAGGAGTTCACGAAACATGGATCAACGCCCGAGCCAAACGACGAAGAACGGAATCAGATAGAACACGGTGATGATGTAGACCGCCGGGATCGCGCGGTTGCGCATCGTCAGCCGCGCGAACGTCTGGGCGATGGCAACGGGGATTCCTCTTATCGGCCAGACCAGGGCCACGCCAAAGACGTTGAACAGGACGTGGTGGAATGCCAGGCGGATCCCGGCCTCCGCCTTGCTCAGGTCGGCGCCGCTGTCGACGGCGGCGTAGGCCGCCAGAGAGGCCAGGACGGCCGTGCAGGTCGTGCCGATGTTGGCGCCCATGGTGTAGGGAAACGCCTGGCGGATCGTGAGCACACCGGCGCCGACCAGGGGGACCACGACTGATGTGGTGATCGAGCTGCTTTGCACGAGGATGGTCAGCAAGAGCCCGAACACCAGGGCGACCGGGGCGTTGCGAAACACGGTCCGGTCGAACAGGGTCTCGATGCGCGTCAGCATCATCGACTTGAGCAGGCGGACCAGCATGAACAGGCCGAAGAAGGTCAAGACGACGCCGGCGATGGCCAGCGCCGGCTTGTTCTCCAGCACCAGGCCGTCGACGACGCCGATCGCGGGCTTGGTGATGGCCTTGATCGGGTTGGAGAGCACCGTTCCGCCGGCACCCTCGAACGCCGCGGTCGCGTGATCCGCGGCCCACGTCAAGAAGCCGGTGCCGACTTCGAGCGGAAACAGCACCACCAGCACGATCAGGTTGAAGAAATCGTGCACGGTCGCGGCGGCGAACGCGCGCTCGTACTCGGCCGAGCGGGTGATGTGGCCGAGCGAGACGATGGTGTTGGTGACGGTGGTGCCGACGTTGGCTCCCATCACCATGTAGATCGCCGCTTCGAACGGCAGCGCGCCGGCCGCCACCAGACCGACGACGAGCGAGGTCGTGGTCGACGAACTCTGCACCAGGGTCGTCGCGAGGATGCCGGCGAACAGACAGACGAGCGGCGAGGTGTCCGCGCCGATGTTGAGCAGCTCCTCGGAGAAGCCCTTGCCCATGCCCTTGAACGCGGTGCCCATGGCGCCGATGCCGACCAAGAACAGGTAGAGCACGGCGAGGACGCCGAGAATCTGGGTCAGGAGCTGGACGGTCGACGGGGACTTGGGTGTCTCGAGGCGGGCAACCACGCCGCTTTTGGTAGCTGCTTCTGCGGTTGGATGCGAGCGTTGCCGCCCCTTTTGATCCGCGCTCGAGACCCGCGGCTCCGGGAGCGGTGGTTGCCGTGTTCGCGCGCGTGCCAGAAGTCGTGGCCGGCGTCCGCGACCGCATGACGGTCGAAGGGGATCCGCTCGACGCGGTTTAGCGATTCCCTCGGGGACCAAGTCGGCCCGGCGCAAATGGCCGGGCTGCGCCTAGCGCCCGACCACCAGGTCGAGTGCCGGCGCCAACGCGTCACGGATGGATTCTCCCCGCCCCTCCACTCCTCCCGACCACTCTCCCGGGCGGGGCGAGGGTAAAGTCTTCACCAGCAACCGACGTGAATCCTCCACCCGCATCGCACTCCTGGCCGGCTCTGCCGTTCGACGACTGGACCGATACCCTCGAAACCCTGCATCTCCGGACGCAGATCGTCGGCAAGATCCGCATGGTGCAGTCGCCTTGGCTGAATCACAGCTGGAGCGTGCCGCTCTACGTGTCCTCGTGCGGCCTGACGACGTCACTGGTGCCGTACGGTGCGGAGGGCTTCGAGCTCGAGTTCGACTTCCTCGCCGATGAGCTCGTCCTGACGACCACGACGGGCCAGCGCCGTGCAATCGCGCTCTCGCCTCGTTCCGTCGCTCGCTTCTACACGGAGGTGATGGAAGCGATGGCGGCGGTGCAGATGCCGGTGGAGATCCATCCGGCACCGAACGAGATCGCGAATGCGACCCCGTTCCCGGAGGACACCGAGCACGATTCCTACGACGGAGAGCAGGTGCGTGCTCTGTGGCGGGCGTTGTTGCAGGCCAATCGCGTGTTCCACCGTTTTCGCTGCGCCTATCTGGCCAAGGCGAGCCCGGTGCACTTCTTCTGGGGCAGCCTCGACCTGGCTGTGACCCGGTTTTCGGGGCGTCCCGCGCCGGCCCACCCGGGCGGGATCCCGAACTTTCCGGACGTGGTCGCGCGGGAGGCTTACTCGCACGAAGTGACGAGCTGCGGGTTCTGGCCGGGCAATCGCGAGTCGAAGACGCCGATCTTCTACGCGTACGCATATCCGGCACCCGATGGCTTCGCCGAGGCGGAGGTCGAACCCGCGGCGGCTTACTGGCTCGCGAAGCTGGGCGAGTTCGTCCTGCCCTACGACGCCGTGCGGAATGCCGCGGATCCGGACGCCGAGCTCTTGTCGTTCCTCGAGAGTACCCACGCCGCTGCCGCGAAGCTGGCGGGCTGGGACCGCACCGCGCTCGAGTGCACGGCGCCGCGTGGCCCCGATTGGTGGCGCGAGAAGGTCGGTCCGGGGTCTTGAAGCGACGGGTTCCCGAGTCGCTGCCTCGTCAAACTTTACGCCGTGACCCGATGCAGAGCCGTGTTACTCGGCCAGTCGACCGACGCTTCACGGCGAGACCGAGTCACCGCGGGCCGGCGCCTCAACGCACGCGATCCTGCGCCTCGTGCACGCCCTGCTGCTCGGCGCAGTGGGCGCAGCAGAAGATCCTCTCCTGGGGAGCCTCGATTCCGTGGCCAATGATCCGGCATCCGCACTGTGCGCAGGTCGGCGCGAGCGCGTGGATGGCGCACTCGAGGGAGTCGAAGGTGTGCTCGCTCCCGTCGTGAGTGGTCACGGTGAAAGACTTGTCGTATCGGTTGCCACAAGTGTCGCACGTCATCGAGGTTCCTCGGTTGGTTCGGAGAGTCGGAGGTGCAAAGTCCGTGCCACACCCGGGGAGCCAGCGTGGGGCCGCGGGAGCACGGCGCGCGCTCGAGAGAGTGCATGCTACCGGGCCTGCATGTTGCGACTCGGCGTGCAAGAAGTGCAGTGCATCATCGGTCCGGGCACGCGATCAGCGCGGCCACGGCCGCAACCAAACTCGGATGCTGCTTGTGCCGGAGCAGCTCGGAAGACCTGACCCATGCGCCGCCGCCTCGAGAATGTTGTCGCTGCTCGACGATTCGTGGCGCCGCAGGCTTCCATCTCAACCCGCTGCCGAGCTCAACTCGGTCCCGAGGCGCGCCAGTGCGCGATGCAACCCGACCCGGGTGGCAACCTTTGGCTCTCCGGTTTCGTGGTCGCCGCGACTACTCGGTGTAGCCGTCGGCAAGTGTCAGACAGAAGCGCGCCCCTTCGTGGACATGGGTGCAACCCAACAACTCTCAACCATGGTGACTAGCGCAGACCGCCCAGGACTTGGGGCGGGCTGGCCCCCGCGCGCAGGGCGGTGGCTGCCGTGCGCGCGCGCGCGGCGTAGCGCCGCGGCTGCAGGTCGCGGCCGATCGTCCGATAGGCGCCCGCAACGACCTCTTCGAGCGGGTCGGTGTCGCGTGCGGCGACTGCGTCGAAGGCAGCGGCCGCCGCCGGCACCCGATTCTGGCGCAGCAGCTCGATGCCGAGCAGCATCCGGGCCCTCGCGTAGTGCACCGGCAGGATCAGCAACTGGGGATCCTGCCGGCCGGTGTCCAGGGCGGGAATCGGGCGTCTGCGCCAGAACTCTTGGCCGGCATCGGCGACCGCATGACGGTCGAAGGGCATCAGCACGATGCGGTTCAGCAGGCCCTCGGGCACCAGGTCGGCCCGGCGCAAGTGGTCGGGCTGCAGCAAGCGGTCGAGGTGGGCGTCTCCGGGGCTGCTCAGGTAGACCGGGTCCCCGGCCTCGAGCTGGCGCTGCACCAGGCGCTGCAACCACACCCAGGGCTCGACGCGGGGGTCGAGCGCGGGGAGGTCGAAGCGCGGGGCGCGCGCGCGCACCTCGTCGATGTGCCAGGGCAAGAGCATCGTGGGGGTGAGGACCGCGACGTCGGGGCGAAGCCCGTTCACCGCCTGCAGGTAGGACGTCGTCGCCCGGCCGGTGTCGGATTGCAGGAGGATCAAGGCGTTGGGGGCGGCGCCGGCCAGCAGGTCGCGGCCGTAGCGCTCCGCCGCGTCGACGCCGGACAGGTCCATGACCCGGTAGGTCCACAGCACCGGCAGCAGGGCCAGGGCCGGGAACGCCCAGCGCGAGGTGACCGACCACCGGGTGCCGACGAGGTCCCAACCGAACGCGGCGAGCGCTGCGAGGCCGAGCAGCGCGGGCTGAAAGAAGCCGTCGTCGTCGAGGATGTGGTAGGTGCTGGTGAAGGCGAAGTTGATGGCGATGGTCAGCACCGCGCCGCGCAGCAGCCACCGATGACTCGGCGCGCAGCGGCGGATGCCGAGGATGCCGACAGCGGCGGCCAGTGCGCTGACGCCGAGCTGCGCCGGCATGCGTGCCAGGGCGTGTCCCAGCCGCTCGAGCGACAGCGGATCGGTCAAGCCGTGCACGTGGCGCTGATAGGGGGCCGCGGTGATCACCTGCCACAGCTGCTCCCAGCTGTCGGGATCCCCCATGTTGAGGGGCGGGTCGCGCAGCGCGGCCAGCGGCAGATAGAGGAACACCGAGCCGCTGGCCGCGACCGCCAAGAGCGCGCGTCCCCAGCCGCCGGCAGGAGCTCCCGCGGCGCGCCACTGCCGCTCCAACCACAACGCGAGCAGCAGCAGATAGAGGGCGTTGACCGGGCGGTGGCCGCAGCACAAACCGGCCAGCACGCCGGTCAGCACCCACGCCCCGCCGGACCACCCGGGCGGCGGACGCTGGCCCAGCCGCAACACGGCGCAGACGCTGGCAGCCAGCAGCAGGCCGTCGAGCGCGTAGACCTCGACGCTGACGGCTTGGTACCAGAACTGCCGCGCGACCGCGACGCCGACGGCGGCCGCGGCGCTCGCCGGCCGAGAGCGCCCCAGCTGCCGGCAGATCAGGAAGATCAGTGCGACCGTCGTCGCCGATACCCCAGCCGACAGGGCGTTGCAAACCAGGGCAGGCTCCAGGAACGGCAGCAGGTGAACCGCGGCTCCGTACAGGAGGGTGAACAGCGGATAGCCGGGCGGATGGGCCACGCCGAAACAGTGGGCCACCGCCGCCAGCTCGCCGGCGTCGCCGATGTAGATCGTCGGGCAGAGGGTGAGCGCGTAGAGCGCCAGCGCGGCGATGCCCAGAGCCGCCGCGACCTGCCGGTCGGTGTGCGGCCTGTCGGGCACGTCAGCTCCGCGCCAACGTGAGCACCTCGGCGCCGCCTTCGCCGATGAAGATGGTGTGCTCGGTCTGCGCGACGCGCACGCCGTCGTGCTCGACCAGCGGCGGGTACTCGATCAGCAGCTTCTGCTTCTTCAGCAGGGCGAGACTCTGCTCGACGCGGGCGGGATCGGGCAGGTGCCGCAGCAGCGTGCGGCGGGCGAAGGGCAGCCCGGCGCAAGCGTCGAGCGCGGCCTGGATGTCGTCCGGCAGGCGGTCGCGGGCTTTCGGCTTGCGCCGCAAGCCGAACACCTCGGCCTTGCCCTTGGCGTCGATGTAGCCCTTGCCGTCGCAGGCGAACGGTTCGCAGGCGATGGTCTGGTTGGCCTTCAATCGGCCGGCGCCGGTGTCCGGGTAGTTGGGAATGCTGGGCGCGCAGTGGATCACGAAGCGCGCGACGCCGTGCCCGGTCAGGTTGTAGACGGGGTTGAAGCCGAACTGCTTGATCGTGGCTTCGATCTGCCGGCCGATCTCGGTGATCGACACGCCCGGGCCCATGACGCTGATCGCTGCCTCCAGCGCCATCTCGCTCGCCGAGACGAGCGCGGAGCCGGGCGCACCGACGTCCACCGTGGTGGCGTTGTCGGTGACGTAGCCGTCGACGTGCGTGCCGAGGTCGAGCTTGATGATGTCGTTGGGCTGGACCGTCGTCGGATCGCCGGGCGGCGAGCAGTAGTGCGCGGCGATGTTGTTGCGCGAGAGCTGCGCGGGGAACGCCGGCTCGCCGCCCTCTTCGCGGATGATCTCCTCTGCACGGTTGGCGATGTCCTCCAGCCGCGCCCCGGGCCGGATCATTTGCTTGCAGGTCTCGCGTGCCAGCGCCGAGATCCGGCCGGACTCCCGCAACTTGTCGAGATCGGGTTTCACCGCGTTCTTGGCCCCGCTACTGCAGCACGCCGAGCTCGCGCCCCACGGTGACGAACGCCGCGGCGGCGCGGTCGAGCTGCTCGACCTCGTGCGCGGCGCTGACCTGCACGCGGATGCGCGCCTGTCCCTTCGGCACCACCGGGAACGAAAAGCCGATGACGTAGATGCCGTGCTCGAGCAGCTTGGCCGCCATCTGATTGGCCAGCACGGCGTCGCCCAGCATGATCGGCACGATCGGGTGTTCGCCGGGGATGATCTCGAAGCCGGCTTCCGTCATCGATTTGCGGAAGTGGACGGTGTTCGCGGCGAGCTTGTCGCGCAGCTGGGTCGTCGAGGACAGCCGGTCCAGGCAGGCGATCGTCGCGCCGACGATCGCGGGCGCGACCGTGTTGCTGAACAGATACGGCCGCGATCGCTGCCGCAGCAGCTCGACGATCTCCTTGCGGCCCGAGGTGAAGCCGCCCGATGCGCCGCCCAAGGCCTTGCCCATCGTCGAGGTGATGACGTCGATGCGGTCCTGCACCCCGTGGTACTCCGGCGTGCCGCGTCCCGTCGGCCCGAAGAATCCGGTCGCGTGGCTGTCGTCGACCATCACCAGTGCGTCGTGCTTGTCCGCCAGATCACAGATCGCCGGCAGGTTGGCGATGTGTCCATCCATGCTGAACACGCCGTCGGTGCAGATGATGCGCGAGCGCGCGTCGGCCGCGTCCGTCAGACAGCGCTCGAGCTGCTGCATGTCGTTGTTGGCGTAGCGAAACCGCTTGGCCTTCGACAACCGCACTCCGTCGATGATCGAAGCGTGGTTGAGCGCGTCCGAGATGATCGCGTCCTCCGCGCTGGTCAACGTCTCGAACAGGCCGCCGTTGGCGTCGAAGCACGACGTGTAGAGGATCGTGTCCTCCGTGCCCAGGAACGCCGACACCTTCTGCTCCAGCTCCTTGTGCAGATCCTGGGTGCCGCAGATGAAGCGCACACTGGAGAGGCCGAGCCCATAACGGTCCAGCGCATGTTGGGCGGCTTCCATCAGCGCCGGGTCGCTGGAGAGCCCGAGGTAGTTGTTGGCGCAGAAGCAGAGGACTTCGGCGCCACCGACCTGGATCACGGCCCCCTGCGGCCCCTCCAGCACCCGCTCGACCTTGTACAGGCCGCTGGAACGGATGTCGTCGAGCTCGGCGCGGATGCGGTCGCGGACAGTCGGATACATGGATGGGCTCCTCTGGGCGGGGCTACACGGTAGGAATCCACAGCGGAGGGGCAAGTAGAAGCAGCCCTCGGTGGCCTGGCCGCTCTCGCCCCTTGGTACGGGGTCTAAAGCACCGCCGCCGGCCCAGCCGAAGGCAGGGATGGAGCGGTCCGCTTTGGTGGCGGGGCTCCTTGGATTCTCGATTGACGTCTCTCCGCAGTGTCATCCTGGCCGGGCTGCTGCTCGTGGTGCTGTCGGCGTGCGCCGGGCTGCCCCCGGTGCCCGAATACGCCCCCCGGCTGGTGCGCAGCCTGCAGACCTTCGAGCTGTGGGTCGACGGACGCCAGGTCGGCGCGGTGACCCAGCTGCAGATCGAGGATCCCTCGGCGCCGCCGCCGTTCTTCCAGGTGACCAATACGCACGGCCAATGGCTGGGTCACGTCGACCACCAGGGGCGGGTCTACCAGCGCGTGCCGTTCTCGTTCGACGACGTCTTCCGCGGCGTGCACCCACTGACCGAGGGCATCGGCCTGCTGGTCGGGGCCCGCGGGCCGGTCGCCATCCGGACTCCTCGGGATGCCGGCGTCGCGCCGCGCGAGGCCGCGCTGCGGGTTTCTCTGACCCCCTGATCGCGCCCCGGATCGCGCCGCGGATCGGCTAGCCTGCGTCGATGAGCCAAGCCAGCCGGCCGGTTTCCGCCTCCCGCGTGGAGATGACCGAGATCGTGATGCCCAACGACACCAATCCGCTCGGCAATGTCATGGGGGGGCGGGTGATGCACTGGGTCGACGTCTGCGCTGCGGTGGCCGCCGGCCGCCACGCGCGGACGCCGGTCGTGACTGCCAGCGTCGATCAGCTGGACTTCCACCGGCCGGTTCCGGTTGGCGGCATTCTGGTGCTGCTCGCGTCGGTCAACTACGCCGGCCGGACCTCGATGGAGGTCGGCGTCAAGGTCCTCCGCGAGGACCGCGCCAGCGGCAACCGGGACCACGTCGTCTCGGCCTACCTCACCTTCGTATCGCTCGATCCGGACACCTGCGCGCCGCGCGAAGTGCCGCGGTTGGAGCTGGAAACGGCGGAAGACGAGCGCCGCCACCGCCAGGCGGCGGCGCGGCGCGCCGCGCGCCGCGCCGCCCAGGCCTGACGCACGAGGGGCGCAACTCGCGGGCGGGCTGCGGTTTGGCCAGCCCCTGGCCCAAGCGGCGGGCGCGGCGTTGCGCAGCGGCCGGTGATGCACCAAGATGCTGCGTCGGCCCGCACTTGCCTGGGTCGCCGCACTGCACTACAGCCACGCCAGTCTTGTCGAAAGCTTCGGCCACAATGTTGGATGGGTTCTCTGAGAAGGCGGTCAAGGCCGTCGAGGAAGCCAAGGCGCTCGCCGAGCGGCTCGGCGACGAGTCGGTGGCGACGGGCCACCTGATCTACGGTCTGACGGTCGACCGTGGGGTCTGCCTGTTCCATATCTTCCAAGACCTCAACGTCGACCCGGACATGTTCTCCGAGTACGTCCAGAGCCTGCCGCGCGAGCCGGCCATGGACGGCGAAGAGCCGTTCAACCGCCACTGCCGCACCGTGTTCGAGCGGTCGCGCGAGTGCGCCGACGAATTGTCTTCCAAGCAAGTGCTGCCCGAGCACGTCGCCGTCGCCCTGATGTCGGTCAAGGCCGGGTCGTGCTACGAGACGCTGAAGGAGTTCAGCATCGACCCGGCGTACGTGCGCATGCTCATCATGGAGAGCATGGGGCTCGAGACCGAGGCCGCCCCCGACTGGTTCTGATTCGGCTCGCGGCGCGTCAGCGCCGCACCAGCCGTTGCTCGAACAGCTGGAACAGCGTGCCGGTGGTCCAGAACAGCATGCACCCGGCGGGGAACGGGTAGAACAGGATCGTCAGGGCGATCGGCATGAAGAACAGTGCGGCGCCGCCGCCGCCCTCGTCGCCGGCGGTCATCGAGCGCGCGGTCCACAGCTGGGCGGCGAGCATGATGATCGGCAGCAAGTTCACGTAGCTCCCCAACCACGGCAAGGTGAACCCCAGCGGCAGCAGCCGGTCGGTCAGCGTGAGATCGTCGATCCACAGGAACGACTCGCCGAGGAGGTCGTACGACGTCAACAGCAGGTTGAACAGGGCGATCAGCACCGGCAGCTGCACGAGCAGCGGAGCGCAGCCCTTGAAGTGGCTGAACGGGCTGACACCGTGCTGCTTGTAGAGCTTGAGAATCGCCTCGTCGCGCGCCTCGGAGTTCTTCTTGTGCTTCTCCTTGAGCGCGGCGACGAGCGGCTTGAGCTCCGCCATCTTGTCCTTCATCAGCAGCTGCTGGCGCTGGCCGTAGATCGACAGCGGGAGGGTGACGATGCGGAACAGGATGGCGAACACGACGATGGCGAGACCCCAGCTGCCGAGCAGTCCGTGCAGCCAGGCGAGGATGCTCTGCAGTGCCAGGCACACGGCGGCGAGCCAGTCCCACAAGTGGTGGAACAGGACCGGCTCGAGGCTCGGGTCTTCGGCCAGGAGCTGGGCGCGGTCTTTGGGGCCCGCGTAGACGGTGTACTCGGCGACGTCTTCCGCTCCGGCTGCCAGCGTCACGCCGGGCCGGATCAGGGTCACGCTCGGGTAGTTCTCAAAGTCCTCGGCGGCGATCAGGTTGGCCACCCCGTCGGCCGGGTCTCGCCCGATCCGCGCCTGCTCGAACGGTTGTGACGCGGCGTCGCGGACCGCGACGAAGAAGAACTGGCTGTGCAGGCCGCCGCCGGCAAGGCCGGTGCCCTCCTCCGGATACGTGCTCTCGAACGGTTCCTCGCTGGCGACGCCGGCGCCGTAGATGCTGCCGTCGCGGAAGAAGAACGGCAGCATGTCGGTGACCCGTCCTTCCTCGTACAGCTCAGGCCGGCGTCCGACCGAGTAGCCGAGCCCGGGGCCGACCGTGATGCCGGGCGTCAGTGCGATCGGCGCAGTCCCGCGATTGCGCAGCGTCACGGTCATCGCCAGCGTCGACCGGTCGCCGTCGACCTGATAGCGGACCTCGACTTCCAGGCCGTCGGCGCGCTGCGGTGCGGTGAAGACGACGGTGGTGTCGCCATCGCGCCGCGCGGTATAGGTCGGCGGTTGCGCGTCGCCGTCGAGACGCAGGGACAGCATCGGCCAAGTCGCCGCTGCCGCGACTTCGGGATCGATCAGTGCGTGTTCGGCCGGCCCACCGGCCCGCGCGCCGGCAGGGTCGGCGATGGTCCAACCGACGATCCCGGCGCCACGCTCGGCGAAGTCGATCGAGAACGCTCCCGACTCGACGCGTGGACCGTTCGGTGCGGATTGGGCGCGGGGTTGTGCCTGCGCGAGGCCGCACGCAGCGATGACCAGAACTGAGGACAGCAGGCGAGCTGACATGGGCCGGGAGATTACTCGCCGACTCCGAGCGTGTGGCAGGATTCGACCAGAACCCGAGCCTCGCCGCTCCGGTCTCGGGCAGCGACTCAGCCGTGGTCGCGGCGCTGCTTCTCGATCTCGGTCATCCGGGCGCGCAGTGCATCCGGCGTGCTCTCCGTCGCGATGCTGGTCTTGCCGACGCTGAGGTACGCGGTGGCGACGTCGGTCTGCGGGTAGCCACCCCGCTCGATCAAGATCGGGTCGTCCTTCGGGTCGAGCATCTGCACGATCCTCGAGGGAACGTAGCCCGAGAGCGCAGCTTGTCGCAGGGCGTCGGTGGCATCGCTGGCACGGTTGCCGACCACGGTGACGATCAGCGGCGCGTAGAAGATCAAGTCGATGGCGCGGCCGTAGCCGGCGACGTAGTAGCCGTATTCCTTGTAGTCGCTGGTGAACGCCTCGAGCGTGCGCAGTGCCTCGTCGTAGAACTCTCCACGGCGCGACAAGTAGGACAGCCGGACCAAGGCCTCGGCCATCACCGAGTTCTCCAAGATGCTGCGGTTGCGGCGCTGCATCGAGCCGCGGTAGGCGGGCTCGCGGCGGATGTCGTAGAAGCCTCCGCCCGGCGCGCGCTGGCGCTGGATCACGTTCTCGGCGATCTGTTCCGCCGGTAGCAGTAGGTCGGCGTCGCCGGTCAGCTGCGATGCGTCGATCAGCGCGCGGATCACGTGTGCCTGATCGGACAGCATGCCCGGCAGGTGGTAGGTGCCGTCCCAGTAGTGGTACACCTCGCCGTCGCGGTCGATGAGATTGCGCTGCAGGAACTCGAGCGCCTGCATCGCGTAACGGCGCAGCTCGGCACGCTCGAGAACCACCGAGGCCTTGAGCAGGTTGGACACCGCCATCGCGTTGGCGTGCGCGTAGATCGTTCGGTCGACGCTCGGCCGGTTGGCGTTTGCCCTCTCGCTCGCGGGCAAGGCGTAGTAGCCGGCATCGGCGTCTTGGCTGCCGAAGAACGCGCCGGAGGCCTCGTCGCGCATGAACTCGATCATCCAGCGCACGGTGCCCTCGGCGACCTCGCGATAGCTGTCGTTGCCGAGCAGCTGGTGCGCCTCGAGGTAGCAGCGCATGCGCTGCACGTTGGCGTCGAGGACCTTCTCGTAGTTGGGCGTGCGCCAGTCCGGAGTCTTCGAGTAGCGGAAGAAGCCGCCGTCGATGTCGTCGTGGATCGCGCCCTCCATCATCCGGTCGAGGGTGACGGTGACCACCTGCCGCATGCGGTCGTCAGCGCGCTTGGCGATCTGCACCAGGGCGAAGTCGATGGCCTCGGGGTGCGGGAACTTCGAGCCCTCGCCCCAACCGCCGAAGCGATGATCGAAGCGCTCGTAGATCGCGTTGCAGACGTGGTCGACGATCTCCAGCGACAGCTCCCCCGTCGGCGCCGACTCGTGCGAGGCCTGCTTGTGCTGCCACATTTCGCGCACACCGGCGGCGATCTCGCCACCGTGCGCGGCGTAGTGATCCCGCACCTGCGCCAACAGCTCGGCGAGCGGGTCGGCGTCCATGTACAGCTCGTGCGCGATCAGATCGCCATCCGGGGTGAGGAAGGCGACCGTCGGCCAGCCGCCGGCGCCGTAGCGCTCGTTGACATCAGGCCGTCGGTCGGCGTCCGCGTGCACCGCGACGAACGAGGACTGCACGAGGTCTGTGACCTTGGGGTGGGCGAACGTCGTGGTCAGCAGCTCCCGGCAGTGGGCGCACCACGAGACGGTGATCGCCAGCACGATCGGTCGGCCCTCGCGTTTGGCGATCTCGAGTGCGGTGGGGTCGAACTCCCGCCATTCCACGGTCGGTGTCGGCATTGATGTCCAGTGTTCACCGGTGCCGCGATCTGTCCAGACGCGGCGCTCCCGGCGGAGGGTGCGCTCCAGGTCACCATCGGCACGGCGGCGGGCTCCGCCTGAGAGGTCTCCCCGGTTGCGGTGGCGCGCAGGTTGGGTGATCCGTCAGGAGCGCACGCGGTCGGCACCGCCGTTGGCGTCCGGTTGGATCTCCCAGCCGAGGTCGGGAGCGGCGCCACCCCGGGGTTCCGCCGGCGTGAACTCGAGGCGTGGAACATCCGCCCACAGCCCCTCGAGGTCGTAGAAGGAGCGGGCTTCGGCCTGGAACATGTGGACCACGACGTCGTCGAAGTCGAGCAGGACCCAGGAGCCCTCGCCGTCCATGCCTGCGTTGTTCCGACAGAAGCGACCGTGCCGCTTCATGTTGCGCAGGACTTCGCCGGCGATTGCCCGGGCGTGACGGGCGTTGCGGGCGCTGGCGATGACGAAGTGGTCGGCGATGACCAGTGGACCGGAGACGTCGAGGATCTCGATGTCCTCCCCTTGCTTGTCGACGATGATCTGGGCGATCTCGCGCGCCAGTTCCTTGGATTCGATGGTTCGTACTCCTGACGGGTGCGTCGTTGCGGGGGCGCCGAGTGGCGTCCACTCGGCTCTGGGCCCCACCATAACAGTCGGCGAAAGAGCCGTAACCTCCCCCTGATTTCTGCGTGACGGTGACCGGAGGGGCCGGATCGGCCGCTCCGGTGGGGGGTTGCGCGTGGCGGTCGCCGCCGCGTCCGTCCTCAGAAGAAGAGCGGGACGGCCAGCACGGACGCGATCGACATCAGCTTGATCAGGATGTTGATCGAGGGGCCGGCGGTGTCCTTGAAGGGGTCGCCGACGGTGTCGCCGATGACCGTCGCCTTGTGGACGTCCGATCCCTTGCCGCCGTGTGCGCCGCCCTCGACGTACTTCTTCGCGTTGTCCCACGCGCCGCCCGCGTTGGCCATGAACAAGGCCATCATCACGCCGGCGCCGAGCGCGCCGGCCAACAGCCCGCCGACCGCGCCGGGGCCGAACATCAGGCCGACGACGATCGGGGACAACACGGCCAGCAGGCCGGGGACCACCATCTGGCGCAAAGAGCCCTCGGTGGAGATCCGCACGCAGCGCTGGTAGTCCGGCTCGGCCTTGCCCTCGAGCAAGCCGGGGATCTCGCGGAACTGCCGCCGCACTTCCTCGACCATGTCGTTCGCGGCCGCGCCGACCGCCTTCATCGCCATCGACGAGAACAGGAACGGCAGCATCGCGCCGATCAGCAGTCCCATGATGACGGTCGAGTTGTCGAGGCTCAGCGTCACCGCGGCACTCTGCGAGCTCGCCGCGATCTCCGCCGCCCGCGTCGTGTAGGTGTTGAACAGCGCCAGCGCGGTCAGCGCGGCCGAGCCGATCGCGAAGCCCTTGCCGATCGCGGCGGTGGTGTTGCCGGTCGCGTCCAGCGCGTCGGTGCGCTTCCGCACCTCGGGCGGCAGACCCGCCATCTCGGCCAGGCCGCCGGCGTTGTCGGCCACCGGCCCGTAGGCGTCGACTCCCAGCGAGATGCCCAAGGTCGCCAGCATGCCGACCGCCGCGATGCAGATGCCGTAAACACCCGCCCAGCCGTTGCACAGATAGATGGCCACCGCGATCAGCAGCACCGGCAGCCAGGTCGACGCCATGCCGGTCGCCAGGCCATAGATGATGTTGGTGGCGGGGCCGGTCTTGCTCTGGTTGGCGATGTTCTGCGCCGGTCCCTTTTGCTCGGACGTGTAGTACTCGGTGACCTTGCCGACGACGACGCCCATCAGCAGGCCGGCGATCATGCACAGGTAGACGTCCCACTTGCTGGCCCGCGTGCCGTCCGCGAGAGTCGGCTGCGGGTTCAAGAACAGGGTGAACGCGCCCATCAGCACGATCAAGACCACCGACGCCGTGATCAGCCCGCGGAACAGCGCATCGCCGAGCTCCGACTCGTGCTGCGCCTTGACGCGGAAGGTGCCGATGATCGACGCGACGACACCCAGGCTGGCCAGCACCAGCGGGTAGGCCATCAGGTTGTAGGCGTTGGCCTGGTCGGCTTCACCGGCCGCGGTCAGGCCCGCGACGCTCGCCGCCAGGACCAGGGTCGCCAGGATGGCGCCGACGTAGCTCTCGAACAGATCGGCGCCCATGCCGGCGACGTCGCCGACGTTGTCACCGACGTTGTCGGCGATGGTGGCGGGGTTGCGCGGGTCGTCTTCGGGGATCCCGGCCTCGACCTTGCCGACGAGGTCGGCGCCGACGTCCGCGGCCTTGGTGTAGATGCCGCCGCCGACGCGGGCGAACAACGCGATCGACGACGCGCCGAACGAGAACGCCAAGATCTCGTTGATCCCACTGAAGTCACCGTCGATCAAGCTGTAGATGAAGACCAGCGAGGTGATGCCCGCCAGGCCCATGCCCACCACCGTCAGTCCCATGACCGTGCCCGACTTGAAGGACACGTCGAGCGCCTGCGTCAGCGAGGTCTTGGCGGACTGCGTCGTGCGCACGGCGGCGCGCGTCGCCGTGTGCATACCGAAGTAACCCGCGATGGCCGATGCCCCCGCGCCGAGCAAGAAGGGGATCGCCTGACGAATGCCGAAGTCGTCGTGGAAGACCAGCATCAAGACGAAGACGATGCCGACGAAGGCCGCCAGCCAGCGGTACTCGGCTTGCAGAAACGCCTTGGCCCCCTCCTGAATGGCGCGCGCGATCTTCTGCATCTTGTCGTCGCCCGGGTCCTGCGCCATCACCTGGCGGTAGATGTTGGTGGCGTAGATCAGTGCGCCGATTGCGACGGCGAGGGAGAGAATCGTCCAGGTGGTCAGCATGGAAAAAACGGGGTCTTTGGTCGGCGGCTCGAGGCCGATCCGGGCGAAAAATGGACGGGGACGATAGCTGCCGCCTCCGGTCCCGACAAGCGAATGCGGACTACCGTTCGGGGCCGTCGGGAGGCGGCGCAGCGGGGTCGCCGGCAGCCGGGGCGTGGCCGTCGGATCCCGCGTTTGCGGGCGGTGCTCGGTCCGGCGCGGCCGCGCCCTCGTCCGCCGGCGCCTCCCGCGGGGTCGGCTGGATCGTCGGTTCCACGTAGGTCTCCGAGCGGCGGCCCGCGATCTGTGCGTTCCGGCGGTGGGAGCGGACCCAGTACAGCAGCACCGCGAGTGCGATCGACACCACGACGGCGATCTGGATGCCGCGTTCGACCTGGGTGACGCGCTCGATCGCGTCATCGATGATGTGGCCGAAGCGGTAGCCGATCCAAATGAAGGTCGGCACCACCAGGGCGATGCCGAGCAGGTCGAGCGTCAAGAACCGGCGGTACGACATCCGCATCGTGCCCGCGGTGAAGTAAGCGACGACGCGCAGACCGGCGATGAACCGGGCGAAGAAGATCACCAAGTCCCCGCGGCGGCGGAACCAGCGGTCGAAGCGCGACAGGCGACGCTTGTTGACCAAGAGCCGCAGTGGTCGCAGGCGGAGCAGTCTCGTTCCGAAGGTCTTGCCGAGAAAGAAGGGCAGCAGGTCGCCCAGCAGGATTGCGCCAGCACTGGCGCTCATCATCCACGGCCACTCCGCCCAGCCGCGGAAGCAGACGTAGCCTGCCGCGATCAACACCAGCTCTTCGGGCAGCGGCAGTCCGATGCTGCAGAAGAAGAAGGCGACCGCGACCCCGAGGTAGGGGTACGCGGTGAAAGCGTCGACGAGCCAGTCAAACATGGTGGCGGGGGAGCGCGGACCACCCCCTTGGCCGTGAGTCGTCGAATTCCGCAGCGGGACTTGAAGAAGTCGTCGCGCGACTCCGGCTCGGAGTCGGGTGTCGAAGTTCGCGCCACCGTGTTGCGCGCAGCATCACGGCAGCAGCTCGGCGAGCAGTGGATGGGCCGCGACCTGTGCGCGCGTGACCGCCGGGTCGCCGTCCAGCCATCGAACCAGCAGATCGAGGCTCTGCGAGAGGTCCGCGATGGCGTTGGCAAGCCCCGCGCGTTCTTCGGCGGCCAAGCGGGGTTCGACTCCGCGGAACAAGCGCGCGGCGCGCGTGGCCAGTCGCCGCGCTCGTGCCGGCTGCTCCTGGGTCAGCGCCAAGCCGATCATGCGCACCATGACGTAGCCGTGCTCGACCTCGGCATCCAGCCCCGGATCGCGCGCACGCGCGCGCTCGATCAATGCTTCCCCCAGGTGCAGCGGCGTCTGCCCGGTGCGGTCTCGAACTGCTGCGCCAACGGTGGGCTCGTCTTCTGCGCGCATCCGCAGCAGTACCGCGGCAGCCAGCAGCAGCCGCCCGGCCTGGTCGGGGCGGCGCGCGGCGGCGTCCTCGAGCATCGCGACCGCCGTCAACAGGCGGTCGGCGGCTTCTCCGGCATCCACCGCCCGTTCGACCCCTTCGAACGCCAGGAGGTCGGCGACGTAGACGTGGCCGTCGGTCCACTCCGGAAGGAGCTGCATGAGGCGCCGGCCACGTGCCACGGCAGCGCCGAGCTCGCCGGCGCGGCTGTGACGGGCCATCGCCGACCACAGGGCCGGCAACACCGCGGGTCTGGCCAGCACGCGGCCCCAGTCGGTGAGGCCGGCATTGCCGAGGCCCGGGTCCGCGGGCCCCGCCGCGGACGGTGCCAGTGCCGCGGCGCCGGCGAAGGCGACGGCGGACGCGAGCAGTGGTAGTGGCCAGGGAGTCAAGGTGTCGGAAGACGGCCTGTGACCATCATGCAACGGGAATCGAACGGTATTCCCAGTGATTTCCGCTCGGTGCGGCTCTCGGAATGTCAGCGTCTCCGGCGCGCGGCGATCGCGATCGCCCCGAGTACCAGGCAGATGGTGATTGCCCATGGGCCGCCCAACGATTCCGCCGGCAGCCAGCGTTGCCCGCCGTATGCGTCGATCGCCCGTGCCGAGGGCAGCGCCTCGCTCCGACTGGCGACGAGGAGGACGCCGGCCGCCGCCGGGATCGCCACTGCCAGGGACATCGAGTGGCGCAACAGCATGGCCAGCAACAGGGCGAGCGCGCAGGGAAGACCGAACGTCAAGGCGGCCAGGGCCGCGTTGAGCCAGGCCGGGTACCGGCCGGTTCCGAGTCCGACGACCGACCCCTCGGGCCACAGCAGCCACAGACCGTCGCCGCTGCCCTCGATCTCGAGCTCCTTCACGGTGGTATCGGCGAACTGCAAGTGCAGGCCGGCGCCGCTTCCCTCGATCCGCAGCGTCCCCTCGTGCAGTGGGCGACCATCGGCGCGCACCGCGATCTCGGCCGCCGCCGCATCCCCTTGCCCCGCGTGCACCGCCAACGGGCTGATCCGGACCGCCGACAGACTCCGGTCGGAGTTCGCCAGCAGCCGCAGCACCGGTTGTTCCGGGCCGAGGATCGGCCGCCCCTGCGCCAGAAACGCGACGTGCGCGCGCACGGGGCCCGCGTCGCGTTCCGACAATGCCAACAAACCGTGGAAGGCGATGCCGACGATCGGCAGGGCGAGCGACAGCACCAGGAGGGCACCGGCCGCCATCGGCAGGCAGCCGTCGACCGCAGCGGGGTGAAGGCGCGCGACCAACCCGGCACCCGCGCGGTCGCGGGTCATGAGCGGCCACCCCTGCAGCGCCGCGGCGACGCCGGCGATCGCCACCAGCAGGACCGGTAGCTGCAGCCAGAGGCGGGCGTCGCTGTGCAGGTCGATGCCGGCGTCGGCCAGGACCGGAATGCTGTGCACGCCGAGGGCGGAGAGGCCGAGGCCGAGCGCCGCCGGGGCCCATACGTGCCGCGCGGTGTGCAGCGCGCCCAGGAGTGCTACGGCCTTCACCGTTGCTCCGGCTCCCGGTCGGGCGCGCGCTCGCCGGCCACGGGCTCGCCGGCCGCCAGGCGCCGGTAGAGGGAGTAGAGGTGCCGGCGCTCGGCGCGCACCTCGACGAGCTCGCCGCCCGCGCCGGCGATGGCGTGCTCGACCGTCGGCATCGCCGCATCGGTCAGCCCCCGGACCACGAGCTCGCGGGCGCCGGTCGCCAACAGCGCGTCGAGGGCGCCGCTGGCCCGGCACTCGCCGCCGTGCAGGACGTAGACCCGGTCGCACAGCTGCTCGATCTCCTGCAGATCGTGTGATGCGATCAGCGCGGTGGCGCCGCCGTCGACGCGGGCGCGGATCAGATCGCGCACCATCAGCGAGCCATCGGGATCCAGGCCGGAAGTCGGCTCGTCGAGCAGGAGGACTTCGGGTGTCGCCATCAACGCCGCCGCCAGCGCCAGCCGGCGGCGCATGCCGGTGGAGAACGTGCCGTGGCGTCGGTCTGCCACCGCGCTGAGGCCGAGCTGGTCGAGATGCGTGGTGGCGTGCATCTGCGCGGTGCGGCGGTCGAAGCCCATCAGTGTCCCGGTCAGCGTCAGGAAGGTCTCCGCCGACAGGTTGGCGAACGGGAGCGGGCCCTCCGGTTGGTAGCCGACACGGCCGGTCAGTGTGCGGCTGGTCGGCGCGGTGCCCAGCACGCGGGCGTGGCCCGCGCTGGGTCGTTGGACCCCGGCGAGGACCGCGAGCAAGGTGCTCTTGCCGGAGCCGTTGGGGCCGAGCACGCCGACGATCTCGCCGGCGGCGGCAGTGAGCTCGAGATCGCGGAGTGCGGCTACCGGTGTGCGTCGCCAACCGCGCCGAAACGTGACCGACAGACCGGAGGTGGAGACGGCGGGTTCCACTGAACGCTCGATGATGTCTTTCTAAAACGGGCTGTCGGTTGATGCTATCGTGCACGGCGCGCCCCGGCCCGCCACTGCAAACAGCCAAGGTCCGCCTCCGCAAGATGTCTGGTATCCTCGTGTTTCCCGACGGCAACACCGTCGACGTTCGCGATGGCCTCGTGATCGGCCGCGTCGCGCAGTGCGACGTCACGATCGCCGACACCAAGGCGTCGCGCCGGCACGCGCGGCTCGTGGTGCAGGGCACGGTCGTCGAGATCGAGGACCTCGGCAGCAGCAACGGCACGTTCTTGAACGGCTCGCGCGTGCAGCGGCGGGTGCTGCGCAGTGGCGACGAGATCGCCATCGGCAAGACGGTCCTGCGGTTCTCGGATGGTGCGGGTGCGGGCGCCGGGCACGGCGACGAGCCTGCCGCCGGCGAGGATCTGTTCGGCGATGTCGAGGGCACCGGGATGCCCGGCGCCGATCTGGAGGGCGATCCGCGGACCGGGTTCGTCGAGCCGCCGCCGCCGTCGCGGCCGGCTGCGGGATCGACGCCCGCTGCCCGGGACGGGGTGACCGAGGGCAAACCGCCGGCACCGGCCGACGCCCCGCCGCCGGCTGCCGAGGAGGTCGAGGTCTTGGAGTTCGTCGACGAGGTGGTCGAGGTGCGCAAGGCCCCGCCGCCGCCGCGCACCGCGTCGCCGCCGCGCTCGACGCAGGCGCGTTCCGCCGCCAACCGGCAGGGCGGCGTGCTGCAGTACCAGGCCACGGCGCGCGGCAAGAGCGGGTTGTTGGGCGACGATCTGCAGCAGATGTCGACGCCGATGCGGTGGGGGCTCGTCGCCCTGGCGGTCGCGGCCGCCGCCGGTCTCGGCTACGGCGCGATGCTGCTGGTGTCCTGAAGCGGCCGACCACCGTGACGATCGCCGTCTTCAGTCACGCGACCTGTGCCCGGCATCAGGCCGGCGTCGCGCATCCCGAGCGGCCGGAGCGGCTCGCAGCGGTGGCGCGCGGAGTGCGCGCCGCCGGGGTCGTGTTGGAGCACGTCGACGCGCCGGCCGCTGAGCGCGCGCAGGTGACGCGCGTGCACACGGCGGCGTTGGTGGACGCGATCGAGCAGCACGCGCCGGAGCAAGGCCTGGTGCAGATCGACGCCGACACCGCGATGGGGGCCGCCTCGCTCGAGGCCGCCTACCGCGCCGCCGGCGCCTGCGTCGCCGCGGTCGACCGGGTCTTGTCCACCGCGCAGCGCGCCGCGTTCTGCGGTGTGCGGCCGCCCGGACACCACGCCGAGCGCGGCCGCGCGATGGGGTTCTGCTTGTTCAACAACGTCGCGATCGCGGCGCGCCACGCGTTGGAATGCCACCAGCTGGAGCGAGTGGCGATCGTCGACTTCGACGTGCACCACGGCAATGGCACCGAAGACGCGGTCGCCGGCGACCCCCGAGTGCTGTTCTGCTCGTCCTTCCAAGAGGGCATCTACCCCGGCACCCCGCCGCCGCCCGCGGCCAACGTCGTGCACACGCCGCTGCCGGCGGGCACGGCGACGGCGGGCTTTCGCCGCGCGTTGGAGACGAGCTGGTGGCCGCGGCTCGAGCAGTTCGACCCCCAGCTGTTGTTGATCTCCGCCGGCTTCGATGCCCACGCGCGCGACCCGCTCGCCGGCCTCGCCCTGCAGGCGGAGGACTACGAGTGGGTGACGCGCCGGCTGCTGGAAGTCGTCGGTGACGCCACCGGTGGACGGGTGGTGTCGACGCTCGAGGGTGGCTACGACCTGCAGGCGCTCGAGGAGAGCGCGGCGGCGCACGTCGCCGGGCTCGCGGGGTAGGGCAGTGCGTCGAGAGTAGAACCAAGTGCCGGCCGGCGCGCCTTGGATAATCGTGGGAGACCTCCACGATGCGAGTTGCGGTTCGACCACGCCGACAGACGAGGGTACGCGGCTCATGAAGTTCGCGCGATCGCGCGCGCACGACCCGTTTCTTTACAGCGCCTGCACGAACTGCAAGGGAGGTGTTTGATATCTCCTAAGTCATGTCAAGGGGTTTTCGCTGGGGCTCGACATCGCGTGTGCACGGCTTGTTCAGGACTCTTCCACAAGACCAGGGAAGTGTTCTTGCATGAGATCACCGATCGGGTGAGGTTGACGTGGGGATTCCACGGCCAGGCCTGTGGCGTCCATTGGGCGGCCACTCAAGTCCCTCGTCGTCGGAGTCCCCACTCGTCCCTGTCGCCGTTGGTCGCGCTCATGCCGCTGTGGCGCGACGATGCTGCGCGTGAACTTGGCTGCGATGAGCGCGCGCGCGGCAACCTTCGTGAGCTCGTTGCCGTCGGCGTCTCGCAGGACGTAGCGGACTTGCGTCGACGCCGGCTTGTCATCGGCGCGCTGGCTGTCGCGACGCTTCAGGAGGGCGTAGACGCGGCGCGCCATCTTGCCAGCCAATGCGATGAGGATGAGGTTGTGGTGATCACCTGCGGCGTAGCGGCGAGCGTAGTACGCCGCGAAATCCGGATCCCACTGGCGAGCGACGTCAGCTGCTAGGTAGAGGTACTTCTTGAGTACTCGTTGGCCGGTTTTGGTGATTGGCATCGAGGGGTCGCTCATGCCCGTCTGCTTCCGGCGTGGACACAGTCCGCAGTAGCTCACGAACTTCTTGCCGTTCGAGAACCGCGCGATGTCGCCTACCAAGGCTTCGATGGCCGCAGCGATCGTGGGACCGACGCCGCGCAGTTGCTCGAGTGTTCGGTCAGGATCGACGCCCAGGTAGAGCTTCTTGATCTTTGCGTCGAGCTTGCGAACGTCCGTGTTCTTGCGCTCGATCTCATCCAGCTCGTACACCACATCCTCTTGGATGGCCTCGTAGTCGAACGGCATCTGCCCCGCAGCTCGCAGCTCAGCGTAGTACTCGGCGGCCTGTCGGCAGGACTCGAGCACGCGGTCGACCAAGCACGGGTCATGCGTTCCCTTGGATCGCTTCGTCAAGAAGCGCTCCAAGCGACTCTTCCCAAGGCCGACCGCTTTCACCGGATCGACGTAGCGCCGCAGAAACCCCATCTTAGCGGCACTGAACTTCTCTGCCCCCAAGGCCTTCATGAGGCTGGGATTCGCCAGTACCAGTATCGCGTGCACACGACGCTTGTGGTCGCTGAGCTCGCGCGCCAACCGCTCACGCCGCTTCACGAGTCGACGGATCGTCGTCTCGTCGGCAGTTGGAACACGCAGCTGGTGGACGCCCTTTGGATCCATCTGCGGCAGACGCGCAGCGGCCTCGGCGTCTACTACGTCGGTTTTGGTGTGCTTGCTATAGAACTTCCGCAGGTCGCTCAGCTTCTGTGGTTTGCTCACGTAGATCTGGAACCCTGCGGCGTTCACGTGCGCCGCGATGGGCAGCCACGCCAACCCCGTTGGTTCCATCACGAAGCTCACCGGACCCTCGGCACCTTCCTGTGCACGGCGCAGCAGAAGGTCAATACCCTCACGGCTGTTCTCGACTGAAAACGGTCTGCCCCGAGACTTCGCACCATCCAGAACGACGGCTCGGTGCTTGCTCCTCAAGCCGAGATCCAATCCAACGAATCGATTCATGTCCCCTCCATGTTCAACGAGTGAGTGTCGACGAGAGGACTCTCCCTACCCGCGCAGTCCGCCTGAGGAGGCGAGTCGCCAAAACGGTTCGTGTTTCGGGGCCGTGATTTCTCACGCCGCCAATCTCCTAAATCGGGTCCCCCACGCGGGAGGAGAGTCGCAGAACCAAATGAGGGGCCGCTCGAAGCGCCACCATTGCGGCAGATCGCGAAACCTCTCCGTCGCACGCCGGGGGACCCTAAGCTCTCTTGCGGCCGATGACCAGACTCCCGACACGACTCCTGCGGCTGCACCATCGCGCGAGTCTTCCACACCGCTACGGCGCGACGGGTGTGGAGAACTCTAGCTTCGCAGATCATGGAACCACACATACCGTTGCGGCGGTGGCGCCGAGAGTTCGGCGCCAGTTCCGGCGCCCAACGGGGATTTCGCGGATCGGTCCGGCACTTGGCGGCAAACCGATCTTTGACAGATGATGGAACCCGTGCGCGGCAATCCCCGGTTGATCGATCACACTTCCTTTCTGCGTCGCCTGGCCCGCACCCTGGTCGCCCAGGAGGAACTCGCCGAGGATCTGGTGCAGGAGACCATGCTGGCTGCAATCGAACGACCGCCGGCGGCTGGCTGGGAGTTGAGAGCGTGGTTGGCCGGGGTGCTGCGCAACCGCAACCGCCTGCAGATGCGCAGGGAGAGGCGACGCAGGGAACGCGAACAGGCCAGGGCCGCTGAGGGTTGGGAACCGTCCGCTAGCGCTCAGGCGGAGCAGCTCGATCTAGCGCGACACATCCTCGATGCGGTCCACGCCCTGCAGCCGGCGCAGCGCCAAGTCGTCCTGCTGCGGTACTTCGAGGGGCTGCCGCCACGGGAGATTTCGGCCAGGCTCCGACTACCCGTCAACACCGTTCGCAGCCGCCTCCGCCGAGCAATTCGCCAACTCCGTGCCAAACTCGACCGACAGTACGGGGCGCGTAGCGTATGGGTGTGGGTGCTTGTGCCGCAGCTCACCCCACCGCCCACACCCGTTTGCGGCGAGCCTAAGCCGTTGGCGGTGGGGGGCGCCGGGGCGACACTCTGCTCGGGTGTGTTGTTATTGGCGGCCGCAGTCGGTGTCTCTTTGCTGCCGGGAGCATTCTCCCAGCGGCTCGGTGACAGCGACCAGGTCGTTCCTGTGACCTTCGCTAACTCACGGCAGGACCGAATGGGTCACGGTCCGGCAAATCGCGACGTGGCGGCCGGCCACGCGCCGGTCATGGGTCCGCCCAGGTTGCTCGTTAAGCCCGAGGCCGCACCGTTCTTGATCCGAGGTACGGTCCTCGATGCCGGCTCCCGAACGCTGGCAGGCGTGGACATTCGGGCGCGGATGTGGGTTGGATTCAACTCCGAGGACGATCCAGAACGGGAGCACGTCCTTTGCAGCGATGCGAACGGTCGTTTCTGTTGGAGACTCGAACGGCCAACGGAAGCGGCTACCGTCGAGTTCTTTGTCGACGGACTGGGTTACGAATCTTGGCCATTGAGGTCGCGCATCTTTCGTGACCAAGTAGAAGCGCCGTACATCACCCTCAGGGTGGTCTTGCTCGACTGCGTGATCGTGGGGCGTGTCTTAGGCGCGGGCGGTCTGCCGGTCGCTGCGGCGCAGGTTGGGCGTTCACCGGATGCTCTGCAGGACTGCAATGGAGACGGTAGTTTCTCCATACCCGGGCCATCGAACCTGCCGCTGGTCTACGTCTTCGCCAAGGCACCAGGCTACGCCATCGCGCGCGTTGCGCTTCGTACGGGCGGAAGTGGATCTTGTAATCGGGCGCAGATTCAGCTGCGACCGCGCGTCGTGCTACAGGGCCGCGTGCGAGACGGCTCAGGCAATGGCATTGCCGGGGCGCGCGTGCGCACGTTCTACTCGCACAATCCCGATGCGACAACCGATGCAGATGGGCGCTACGAGCTCCTGCTCGACGCGAGACGTCGTTACGACAAGATCTTCGCCAGCTATCCGGGGTACGCACGTTCCACCGCCCGAATAGCAATTGGATCGAAGGATTTGATGCTGAGAGATCTTGTTCTGGAGCCCGGAGTTGCTTTGCGCGGCCACGTATTCGACGAAATGGGACGCCCATTGTCCGGCGCGGAGGTCTATTTCGGTGCAGGGCCAAATGATTCCGCTCGGGTTCACGGATTATCGCGGGATGATGGGAGTTTCGAGCTACTCGACCTACCCTCGCGGAGGCGTCTGCTTGTTACGAGCAAGACGGGTTATGCCCCGGATGTTCGCCAGCTGCTCCCGGCGGGATTGTCGGCGCGCGTCGTTCTTGCGCAAGGACAGTCGGTGCAAGGCACGGTAGTCGATCACGAGGGGCAACCGCTGCCAGGAATCCGACTCAACGCCTTGCAGCGAGTCGGGGAAGACTTGGTTAGTCTCGAGATGCATAGCGCGAGCGATGCCAGTGGCCGTTTCTACTTCGGGCAATTGCCGGTAGGACCGCTCGTGCTTTCGAGCTACGCCGAAGGTTATCGGGGCAGCGAAATCGAGCTCGGCCATCCACGACCCGAAGAAATACGAGTCAAGATCTCGCGGGCAGGTTCGCTCGCCGGTCGCGTGCTCGACGCGCGCACTGGGACACCCGTGGAGTCGTTCTGTGTGCGTTTACTGGAAGCTTTGCCGGGTCCGGGCGAGAAGCCCGGTTCGGCTGCCGGCTCGACCTGGGCACGCGAAGGCTACACCTTTTCTGCAGGCGACGGATACTGGAGTACGGCCGGTACCAACCTCGAGTCCGCGGCGGCGTTCATAGTTCAAGCCAGTTCTCCGGGCTACGCGCCAGCGTTCGCCAAGGCAGTCAGTAGGCCCGAGCCTGAGCTTCTTGTTCTACACCTCCAACCGGAGGCCAGTATCAGAGGCATCGTAACCGTCGGCGAGGCAGCCCAACCGTTGGAGGGTGCCTTGGTGACATTATCTGGTGGTTCGGCTGCGCACCGCGAGATCCTCGCCGAGGATAGCTATCGTCGCGTGCTCGCGCGTACCGGGCCTGACGGACGGTTCCAGCTCAAAGCCGGAGCAGGCAGGTTGCTGCTCGAGGTGCAGCACCCGACTTGCGCCACCCGTATCGACGGACCATTCGAAGTCGCCCCGGGAGGTACCGTGAATCGCGTCATCCACGTTCGGGCTGGTGTCCCCAATTAGTGGTTTGATCTAGATAATTTCGGCGTTCAGGCAATCTCAGAAGCCAGACAACCTCGCCATGGAGCCCGTCAATGGACCTGCACTCAACCCTCACCTTTCCGATCATCGTGCTCGCTTCCATATGCACTGCTGCTCAGCATCCGGATGTCGAGCAACCGGCAGAGATGTTCAGTCGTGCCGTCGATCACTATAACTCTGCTCGCTTCGAGCAGGCGAGAATCGGCCTCGCCAAGTTGATCGAGCGGCACCCGCGCCATTTTCGGGGCTACGCGCTCTACTGGGACTCAGTTGGAAAAACCCGGAGCGCCACCGAGCAATTGCAAATTGTGCGCGATCAGATGAAGCTGCTGCGCGGAGTTCCCGTCGAAGCCCGTGATGAACAGTTCTACTATACGATACTCGCCGGCGAAAAGCGGCTCGGAAGGGAAGAGGAAGCAGAGTCTTGGCGACTCGAAGCAATTGAGCGCATCCCGCGCGGGCTAATGGCTCAGCAAGCCAAGCTCAAAGAGGCGAGAGAAGAAGCTGATGTGTCGAAGGCCTGCGGGCTCTTTGCTCAGTACATGCGAGATTTTCCGGAGAATGTAAGCTGGTGTCAGTCGGCGGCCTACTATATCTTCGAGCGCATGTTCAAGAACCCTACGCGGTTCGAGAAAGAAGATGTCGTTGCCGCGGGGCGGATTCTCGACGAACTCACGGGGAAGGAAGTTGAGCTGATCGGCAACCCGAGGCGATTGTTGCTGTTGCGACATGTCATAGCCCGTGAACTGCTGCCGTTTGACGCCGCGCAATCTGCGGAGTTTGCTGACCGAGGCATTGAGTTCGTTGCCGCCACGGAGCGAGCGACCGACGAGTTCGAGGCGTCCGCCGCGCGCATCTATCACGAAGTGGCCCTTCTGGCGCGCGTGGAGCTGAGTCAGTGGGATCAGGCAGCCAACCACGCAGAGGAGATTTTCGGTGGAACAAAGCTCGTGGAGGCGATTGAGCCGCTGGCGGGCGCGTCACTCTTTCCAGCCCACAGTGCTTACGGCGAAGCAGAACTTCGGTGGGCGCATGCTCGAGTGTTGGCGGAGCGCGGGCACGTCGAGGCGGCCTTGGAGCAGGCAGGATATGCGGCCTATTTGGCCCCGGAGCTCGAGACCGAATTGGAAGCCATGTTGGAAAACGAAGCCATGCTAGCGAATCCCGCAGTGGAGCGTCGGAGCTGGTTGGAATCACGGGTCGCCGCCTTTGCTGAGGGACGAGTGGGCCTGCGTCGGAAGCGCTTGCTCGAGCAAGAGGTTGTACAACGGGCGCCGGCCTTTGGATTGCTGGACCTGGACGGAAAGGAGGTCTCCCTCTCGGACTTTTCGGGGCAAGTCGTGCTCTTGTCGTTCTGGGCGACCTGGTGCGGTCCCTGCCTTGCCGAGCTCGATCAGCTCCACAAGGAATACGAGCGATTGAGTCAGCAATCGGTGGCGGTAATCGCCGTCAGCGTCGACACGCAGAAGGACAAGGTACCGACCTTGGTGGCGGAAAAGAGCTACCCGTTTACGATCGCGTACGCGGATGGGTCGATCGAGAGGTTATATGGGATCAGTTCGGTCCCGTGGCTGTTCGTGATCGACGCCAGTGGCAACATCCGTTTCCGCCGGAGGGGGTTCCGCCCGGGGCACTTCCAGGAGAAGCTCTGGTGGATGGTCGAGGCCGCAGGAATTGTACGCTGACCACTGCCCGGCGCACGGAACATTGCCGTGCACTGGTGCCCGGGCGCCTACAGCCGCTGCGCCCGCCGCCAAACCTGTAGCAAACGCGCCCCCGCATCGTCCCAACGAAACGCGCGCGCCCGCAGCCGTCGCTTGCGCGCCTGTGCCTCGGTCGGCTCGGTCTGCCAGGCGTCGAGCAACGCTGCGCACCACGCCTCGGGTTGATCGGCGGGCAGGACGCGCGCCGCGCCGCCGACGATCTCGGGCAGCGCCCCCTGGTCGCTCACCATCAGCGGCTGCCCCATGGCCAGCGCCTCGAGCGCGGGCAGGCCGAAGCCCTCGTACAGCGAAGGGAAGAGGATCGCCGTCGCGCCGCCGTACAGGTCGATCAGCGCGCGCTCGTCGACCGAGTCGTCGAGCAGCACGCGGCCGCGCAGGCCGAGCTGCGCGATGCGGCGGCGCAGCGCGCGGGCGTGGCCGTGGTCGCGGCCGACCAGGCGCAGGGCGGGCGGCGTCGGCTGGCCGGGAGCGCGCTCCAGAAACAGCGCGTAGGCTTCGAGCAGCATCGCCAGGTTCTTGCGCGGTTCGATGTGACCGACGTGCAGGAAGTACGGCTGCGCCGGTTCGGCGATGACGTGGCGAAAGAACGCCTCCTCGACGCCGCCGGGGACGATGGTGATCGGAGGTGCCGTCTCGGACAGCGCCGCGCGCAGCGCCCGCGCGGTGAACGCGCTCGGCGTCACCAGCTGGTCCACGCGGGCCGCGCTGCGCCGCAACGCCGCGCGCGCCAGCCGGCGTGGCCGGCGGCGAAACCTGGTGAGGTCGCGCAGATCGTGCACCGTGAGCACGACCGGGCACGACAGGCGGTGCGGCACTGGCAGGGTGCCCAGGTCGAGCACGGTCGCGCCGATGTCGGCGAGGATCCCGGGCAGGGCGCGGCGCTCGGCCAGCACGCGCCGCCAGGTCGGAGCGGCGGGGATCGGTACCCGGCGGACCTCGACTCCGGGCGCCGGGTGCAGCTCCGGGGCATCGGGCGCGCAGAGGATCGTCATCCGCTCCCCTTCGAGCAGGTGGCTCGCCACTGCCCGCAGCAGCGACAGCTGGCGCCGGTTGGCGCCCGAGGGCTCCGGACCGAGCTGCCACGCCGCGACCGCGACGTGCAGCATCGGTACGTAGGCGGGGACCGAGAGATCGGTGTCGTGTTCTACCACCGCGCTCTCCGAGGGGTCTCCTCCCGCACCGGTCGGCGGGTGCGCTCCGGAGCTGTGAGCATCGAATCGGAAGGCGGGGCAGCGTAGCAGGAAGCCGCGCGGCCGC
Source organism: Planctomycetota bacterium (assembly GCA_965223545.1). Lineage (GTDB taxonomy): Bacteria > Planctomycetota > UBA1135 > UBA1135 > UBA2386 > CBDCWY01. The sequence continues at coordinate 5,143,498 of OZ245006.1, forward strand.
CCCCTCCCGGTTTGCCCAACCCTACTCGGGAGTGATGCGAAACGCCGCCACGCCGTGGCGGGGGACCTCGAGAGTACAGACGTGGTGGGGCGCCTTGTGCGCCGAGCTCCAGAGCTCGACTCGATACTCGCCCGGCGCGATGTCATTGCCGGCGAAAGCGCCGGAGCCGGCTTCGACCGGCAGCGTGTGCATGCGGCGCGCTTCGTCGGCGACGGTCGAGGTCATCACCACCCAGAAGCGCTGCTCTTTCTCGAGCAGGGTGGGGTCGACGGTGCCGCGCACGGACACGGGGTCCGGCGGCGCCGGTGCGTTGGTCGGCGGTGCTGCCTCCGCAGCCGACAGCAGCCAACTCAGCTGCGCTTGCAGGCGTTCGAGGTCGAAGTTGGTTGCCGGCGCGGCGCCGACCTTCGGGTTCCAGATCAGCGTGGCGTCGGGAGTGAGCTCGCGCAGCTCGACGGCGGCGGTGTTGCCGGTCCGCGCGTCGAACGCGGCCAACAGTGTTGGACCCGCTCCCACGCCGGTGAGCGCGAAGCTGCCGTCATGCGCGGTGCGCGCGAGACGCCAGCCGATGGCGGCATCGAGCCGGCGGTCCACGGCGGCCACGATCAGCGCACGAGGGGCGGCGCCATCCGCGGCCATCGCCTGTCCGCGCACCGTCGCGCCCGGCAGCAGAGCGAGGTCGACTTCCGCCGGCGGCACCTCGCCGACCGCGATCTCGAGCCGGGCTTGGTGGCCGCGACCGTCGCTCACGCAGAGCAGATACCGCGCCGGTGCCAGCGCGGCGAACTCGAACTTGCCGCTGGCGTCCGGCCGACAGAAGCGAGCCGGGAAGCGGCGCGCTTCTGGCGCCAACGGGTACGCCGCAACCAGCGCGGGGTGGCGCGCGTCGGTCCCGCTCAAAGCTCCTCGCAATCCCTGGCCGTTGGCGACGGTGAGCACCACCGGTTCGGCGGGTGGTTGCCGCAGGTCGATCCTGGCGAACGGCGACACGCCGCCGTCCACCGTCTCCGCCCACAGCCGAGTGCGGCGGCTCTGCGCCAGCGCGACCGCGAAGCTGCCGTCGGCGCCCGCCTCCGCGAGGGGCATCGGCGGATAGAGCGCGCGCCCCCCGCTCTCGGAACAATAGAGACGGGCGTACGGGGCGGTTTCGCCGTGCTGATCGACGACTCGCCCGCGCACGATCGCGTGGCGGCCGAGCTCGATGCGCCAATCGGTATCCTCGCGCAGAGTGCGGGCAACCGACCCCTGGCTGTCGCTGAAGCGAACGCGCACGGTGCTGCCGGCGGGGACGCGGAAGCGCGCGTAGCCGCCGCCGTCCGTGACCGCGCGGTGCACACTGTGGAACGTAGTGCGCAGGGTCGGCAGTTCCGCCGATTCGGCGAGCGCCAGCCCGATGGCAACTCCTTCGACGCCACGGTGCGCGGCGTCGACTGCGCGCACGCGGACGTCGATCTCGGTGTTCTCGGGGGTGCTAGTGTCGGTGTTTTGGGGCGCCGCGTCGCCGATCGCGGCGCGGGCCAGTGGCGTTGCGGAACCGCCAGTGCCCGGGTTGTCCCCGGCCGCGCTGTCCGGCGCGCGCGCGGCCGGCGGTGCGCTGCTCGGCGCCGGCCACCACGCCCACGCTCCGGCACCGAGGATCACCGCGGCGACCGCAGCCGCGGTCCACCCCCACTGCCGCACACCGAGCGGGGTTGCCGCCGGCGGTTGCGCGCCCGCTGCGCCGGCCGCTCCGGATGCGTACTTTGCCACTGCCTGCGCCGCCAGTCGCTCGATGCCGAACATGCCCAGCGCCGCCGCGGTCATGCCGGCGGGCATCGCGGTCCGCAGCTGTTCGATACCCCGCGCGATCTGCGTGCGCACCGTGCTGGGTGTGCGCTGTAGGCGCGAGGCGATGGCATTGGCGGGCACTTGCTCGACGTAGTAGAGGTGCACGACTTCGCGGTACGTGGAGGGCAGCGCTCCGACGCTCCGCATCACCGTCTCGCGCGCCTCTTGCAGCGCCGCGTTCTCGCCCGGGTCTTCGCCATCGACGACCTCACCGCTCAGGTGGGTCGTGCCGCGCCGCCGCTGGGTGCGCCGCGACATCCGCACCTTGTTCTGCATGATCCCGCGCAGCCACCCGACGAACGACTGGCCGGGGTCGAAGCGCGCCGCGGACAGGATGGCGGACAAGTAGGTCTCCTGGACCAGGTCCTCGATGTCGGCAGGGTTTGCCCGCGTCCGGCGCGCTTGCCGGACCATGTCGCCGCTCGTGCGGTCGAACAGCTCGGCAAACAGCTGTGGATCGCCGCTCTCTCGATACTCCACGAACAGGTCTTCGACCGAGTTTGCGGGGGGAAGGGGGGTGGGCATCGGGGGAAACGCTTCCGCTTCACAGGAGGTGTGCGGCCAGCAGATGTTGCGGTGGGGCAGTCGTCAAGTCCCTGCAAAGGCGGCATTTGCGACGTCGAAAGAAGTTTCGCAAATCCTGGGACACCGGTCCTTGGCCGGCAAAGAACCGCCTGCGGGCTGGTTGTAGCGGCATCGGTTTGGCAGCGGCGGAGGGGCCAATCCGATCGGCAGGATCGCGGGACGCGGCGCCCCCTGCGGTCAACAGCACCACCGATGCAACGCTACTCGACCAAACGGATTGGCGCGCGACGCCCGCCCTCGATCGCGCTCGCCTTGGGCTTGGCCACGTTGGCCGCGGCGCAGGATCCGCCGCCCCCGGTCGGCGGCTTCTCCGTCGCCGAAACGCTGTCGCTGCCACTCGGTTTTGCCGACGGCTACCGCACGTACGTCGACCTCCGCTATCCCGACCCCGCTGCCGTGGCGCCGCCGGCCACCGGCTGGCCGGCTCTTCTGCTGGTTCCGTCCTGGGGAGACAGCCGCCGCGGCCAGCGGTTGCCGGCGATCGAGTTCGCCGGGCGGGGCTACGTCACCATCTCGTACGATGTGCGCGGCCAGGGCGATACCCCGGGTCTCAATCCGACCGGCGGCGGCACCATCGTCGGTGGTCTGGAGAAGGGCGACATGGTCGAGGTGCTGCAATTCGCGGCGGCACGGCTGGGTCCGCTGTTGGACTTCGCGCGCCTGGCGGTGCGGGGAACGTCGCAGGGCGCGTCCCACAGCTGGGCGGCCGCGGCATGGAGTGGCAAGCCCCTGCTGGCCGCGCGCGGAGCGCACACGCACTTTCCGGTGATCACCGCGGTGTCGCCCGGAGCCTTCAACCCGGACATGGCGGAGACGATCGCGCCGGGTGGCGGCGCCGCCTTCTCCGGCCGGATGATCCTCAAATGGTTTCGGCCGGGGCCGCTGCTCGAGCCGGCGTTCCTCGCTGCCGGCCGCCAGGCGTTCCTCAATCAGGACTTCACCGCGTGGCGCGCGGCGATCTACACGCCTTGGCGCGATGACCCCGATCTGATCGTGGACAGCACGGTGGCGGTGTACGCGCACAACGCGTGGTACGACTGGTGGGCGCCGGTCAACCCGATGGCGGCGGCGATCAACCGCATGCCAGCGGCGACACCGCGCCTGGTGCACGTGTCGACTGGCGAGCACGGCTCGCCGCTCAACGACCTCGAGCGCGCGACGCGGGAGGAGCAGGAGCGCCGCTGGTTCGATCATTTGTTGAAAGGGCGCGCCGACGAGATCGCGCGGCTGCCGCGCTTCCAGCTCTCCATGCCACCCGCCGATCCCGCCGAATACCTGGCGATCGGTAGCGCTTGGCAGACGCGGCACTACGCGCAGTTCCCGGACACCGGCGCGACCGCGGCCAAAGTGTTCTACTTGGCGGCGGAAGAGAACCTCTCGAGCACCGCGCCCGCCGGGGCCGAGGCGACCGATCGAATCCGGCACCGCGTGCCCGCCGGCTACGGCCCGACGGCATGGCTGCAGACCAACAACGTCGCCAGCGCGGTCCTGGCGGATATCCCGCTCGACACGGTCGCGTATCGGTCTTCGGCCGTCACCGTCGAGACCGAGCTGGTCGGCGTGCCGACGCTCGACGTGCACATCGACTCGGCCGCCGCCAACCTGCAGCTGCACGCGGTGTTGTTCGACGAGTCTCCCAGCGGAGCACGGCGCTGGATCACGGACGGATTCGCGCTGTTGCGCGGCCGTACCGGCGGTCCCCAGCAGCTGTCGATCGACTTCGCGGCGATGCAGTATCAGCTGCCGATCGGCCACCGTTGGTTGCTGGTCCTCGAGAACCACACCTATCGCCGGCCTCCGGGCCGCACCGACATGCACACGGTGCCGTACTTCGAGAGTTACGACATCGAGGTCGCGCACGACGCCGCGCGCCCTTCGCGCCTGGTATTGCCTCTGCGCGCCGCGGGTTTCTCCGGGCGGGCCGCCGTCGCGCGCCTGCCGATCTCGACGGGCGGCTCGATCGACATCGGTGTTCGCGGCGCGTCGTCGCGCGGTGGCTTGCTCTACGCTGCCCTGGTCAGCGCGTCGGGTACCGTTCCGGGCATTCCGCTGTTCGGCACGCAGGTGCCGATCAACTTCGACCCGCTGACGGCGGCGGGCCTGTCGGGGGGCGGCTTGGTGCGGGGCTTCGTCGGAGTGCTGGACGCCACCGGGCGCGGCGACGCGCAGCTGACTCTGCCGCCGGGCCTGGCGCCGCCGTCGGCAGTGGGCTCGGTGTTGTCGTTCGCCGCGATCGCGCTGAACAATGCATCGAGCATCACCGCCTCGGCGGCAAGCGACGTTCACCTCGTGTGGTGAGCGAATGCAGCGCGCGTCAACGCACGGCGAGAGTAGTCTGCGCGTGGCTGGCGATCGCCTGACCGACGAGCGCGTAGCCGCGGCTGCTGAGGTGGCCGTCGGCGACGTAGTGTGGCTCCGCTCGGTCCTCGTTCTCTACGCCCAACATCGCGTGCGTCGACAGCAACTCGATCCCAGAGCGTCGTGCCACCGCGGTGTGGCAGGCCTGCACCGCAGGTTTGGCGAACGCGCCGCCGGGGTACGTCAGCAGCACCGGGATCGCGCCGGCGTCACGGCACAACTCGATGATGCGGTCGAGGTGGCGACCGAGAGTCGCGGCCGCCCGGTCGCCGGGGCCCGCGCGTCGGTGGGCGAGCTCCTCGCGCAGAGCGTGGTGTAGGTCGCCGGCTGCTGCAGCGCGGCGCGGTGCCTCGCGCGCGGTGTCGGGCGCGCCGCGCTGTAGTGTCAGACTGGTCGGCCACGCCTGCACGCGCATGCGCAGCTGATCGTTGTCGATGCTCCACTCGATCGGTTGGCGCCAACCGCTGTCGCCGACCACGAACAGGTCGCCATCCTCGAGCACCCACTGCCCGTCGACGCCGTCGAGCCAGAGCCGGCCGTCCTCGCCGAACCACACGACCGTGTCGCCGGTGTGCCAGGCGCCGGCGAACGGCGGTGCCGCCCGGTCGCCGTCGCCGCGCCACCAGTCCGCCACCAACCGGGCGAAGCGGCGAGTGCGCCAGCGCCAGGGAAAGCCGTCGTCGCCGCCGGCCGCGCGCGCCGCGGCGAGTTCGTCGGGCGTCACCTCCGCTGGGTGTTGCCACAAGTCGTTGGTGCCGACCCAGACGTAGACCAGCGCGGGCCGGTGGCGGTTCAGCTGGCGCGGTAGTCGCAGCAAGACGTCGCGTGAGGTCTGTCCCGCCCAGCCGCCGTTGATGAAGCCGATCGGCCTGCCGGCGGCGGCGCAGGCGCGTTCGGCGACGGCGGGCCACGCGTCCTCGGTGGTGCTGGCGCCCAGGCCGTAGGTGAACGAGTCGCCGACGCAAAGCGCAGTGGGCCCGTCGCCGCCATCGGCGGCAGGCCCGGCACCGAGCCAAACGAACAGGGCGATCGCCTGCAGCGCGGCCTCGAACGCCGCCAGCGCGCCAGCGACCCCGAGGGTGACGAGCATCGTGCGCCGGCGCATCACCGTCACTCTACGGCGGCGGTCCGCGGCCGCGACCGTTTCTCGACAACTGGGCGGCGGGGTCGACCTACCGTTGCAGCTCCGTGCTGGCGAGAGCTGGCGGTCATCGTGTCGTCGAACCAACCCCGAGGATTCCGTTGGACCGTGGTCGCACTGGTCTCCGGTGTGGCCCTGATCGCGGTCGTCGTCGTCGACGCGCAGCGGGCGCTCCGCGTCCACCGCGAGCGCGAGCTGTTGGCCGCGAGGGACGCCGCCGCTCGAGCGGCGCGCGCGCTCGCGGCGCAGTGGCACGATGCCGGCGCCTGGCGGACTTGGCCGCCGGCGGCGCGGTTCACCACGGCCGGCGACCGGCTCGCGATTCCGCCGGAGCTGCAGTGGGTCGAGCCCTCGCCCCGCGACGATTGGCGGCTGCGGCTCGATCCGGTGCTGGCGGCCAAGTTGAGCGAATGCGAGCGCGGGCGGCCGGGGGCAATCGCGGCGCTGCGCAAAGCGGCCGGGGAGCTGCCGCCGATGCTGCGGCTGTGGCTCGCCTGGGCGCTGCACCGCGGTGGCGACGCGCGCGGCCGTGATCAGCTGCTGGCGGGTGACCTGTCGCTGCCGACGGCGGAGGGGCGCGCATCCGCGCTCCTGCTCCGTGCTCTCGCCGGTTCGCCCCGTCCAGCCGGTCGCCCTCTGCGCACCACGCTCTGCCTGCTGCCGCGCTGGCACGCGCTCGCGATCCTCGATCGCATGCTCGCCGCCCGTGCGTTGACCGCCGGCGAGCGTTCCACTCTCGGTGCCGCCGTCGAGCACACCGCGACGCGGCGCGCACAGCTGGCCGAAGTCGAGACCGCATTGCGCGCGGTCGCGCCGTTGACCGCGGCCATCACGGTGCGTGCGGTGCGCGGCAAGCTGCTATGGGTCGATCGCGAGCGTGGGCGCGGCGCGCTGGTCGACGCCGACACCGCGCTTGCCCTGGCGACCGAGATCGCGCGCGCCGAGAGTGGCCCCGCAGTCGATGTTCTCGCTCCGCAGGCTGCCGTCGACCGCAGCCCCGAGGGCACCGCGGTTGCCGTTCCCGGCTTGCTCACCATGGCGCCGGCCGCGACCGTCGCGACCGCTCGCTTCGACGGGCCAGTGGGGTGGGCGTTGTTGGTCGTCGCCCTGGCGTGTCTGTGCGGCTCGGCCACTCTGTTGGCGGCGCGCGCAGTACGGCGCGAGACCGAAGCGTCGCGGTTGCGAGCGGAGTTCGTGACGCTGGTAACACACGAGCTGAAGACTCCGCTGGCGGGGATCCGCTTGATCGCCGAGCTTCTCGTCGAGCAGCGCGTCGGCATCAGCGAGCGCTCGGTCTGGTTGCAGCGGTTGCGTGGCGAAGCCGGGCGCCTGGGGCTGTTGATCGAGAACGTGCTGGACTTGGGGCGCGGCGAGCGCGGCGAGCTGGCGTGCGACGTGCGGCGCCACGACCTGGTCGCCGTGGTGCGCGACGCGGTGGAGCTGCTGGAGTCGCTCGCCGCGCGGGATGGCTTGCGCCTCGAGCTCACCGCGCCGGAGGAGCCGATGTGGAGCGAGGTCGACCGCAACGCCATGCTGCAGGTCTTGCTCAACTTGTTGGACAACGCGCTGAAGTACGCCGCCGACGGCGGCCTCGTCACCCTCGATCTGTGGCCCTGCCGCGGCCGTGGCCATCTGATCCGCATCCGCGATCGAGGACCGGGCATCGCGCCGGGGGATCGGGAGCGAGTGTTCGAGCGCTTCGTCCGCGGTCCGGGCAGCGCGAGCGGGACACCGCCGGGGGTCGGTCTCGGCCTGCACCTGGCCCGCGCGATCGCCGCGCGGCACGGCGGGACGTTGCGGTTGGTCGACACGTTCGACGGTGGTCCGGGCGCGTGCTTCGAGCTGTCGGTGCCGGCCGCGCCGCCGGCGGAGGCGATCGCGTGACGCGGGCGCGGTTGTTGGTGATCGAGGACGACGCCACTCTGCGCGATGGTCTGCGCGCCGCGCTGCGCAGCGAGGACTTCGAAGTGCACACCGCGTCGGACGGCGAGGCTGGTGCCCGACGGCTGGCGGAGGAGCAGTTCGATCTGGTGCTGCTCGATCTGATGCTGCCACGGCGCAGTGGGCTCGACGTGCTCCGCGGTCTGCGCGCGCGCGACACCGACACTCCGGTCCTGATCCTCACCGCGCGGGGTGAGGAGTCCGACAAGGTGCTCGGCCTCGAGCTCGGCGCCGATGACTACGTCACCAAGCCGTTCGGCATCCGCGAGCTCGTCGCCCGCGTGCGCGTGCAGCTGCGCCGGGGGCGCAAGGCTGTCGATGATGCACCGGCGCCGTTTCGCCTCGGCGATCGGAAGATCGATCTGGCAGCGTATCGGATCCTGCATGAGGACGGTGGCGAGCGCGCGTTGTCGCCCCGCGAAGCCGGCATCCTCGGACTCCTGTATCGGGCCCGCGGGCGGGCGGTGTCGCGCGCCGAGATCCTCGATGCCGTCTGGGGCAGTGGTCGCTACGTGTCCAACCGCGGCATCGACACCCACGTGCTGCACCTGCGGCAGAAGGTCGAGGCCGACCCGCGCCGGCCGCGCTTCCTGCTGACGGTGCACGGCGTCGGCTACCGCCTCGACCTCGATGCGTGAGGCGCCGGTGATCGGTCACTGCCGCCAGTAGCTGCCGAGCACCTGCACGCCGGGCGCGGGCACGGTCGCGACGCGGCGCCCGCTACCGACCTCGAGGACGTCGACCACGCCGGCGTCGGCGAGGCCGACGAACAAGAACTTCGGCTCCAGGGCGGGGCGCGGTGGACCGTTGAGCTTGACGGTGCCCTTGCCCGAATGGCCCAGGGGATTGGACGACTTCAACAAGCTGCCGCTCACCTGGTCCGGTGCTGCGCCCCAGTTGAAGATCTCGTCGTACGCGAGATCGACCGGCGCGTTGCCGGACAGCTGCTCGCGCACCGGCGTGGACGGGTTGCCGCCGCCGTAGCGCTGCGTGACCCGCCACACTTTTTGCCGGAAGGTCGGCGGCAGCGTCACTCCACCGGCCGTCGGCGCGGTCGGGCGCGGACCGATCGGAGACGACGTCAGCTCGAGGCGTGAGATCTGACCGAGGCCGCGGGGATCGCGGTGCGCGACCAGAGCGCCCGACATGCCCGCCAGAGGATCGTGCACGATGCGCGTGGCGCCGTCGAACCGCACTCCCGGCACCTGACCGGTGATGTCGTCGAAGCCTAGGCCGTTGATGCCCGCGGGGCCGGACTCGTAGATCGCCACCGTGCCGTCGCGGTTGAGCAGGTAGGCGTAGTAGAGCTGAGACGTGTTGCCGGTCAGGGAGTAGCGCTCGGTGACGGCCAGATCGATCGGCTCGCTCAGCGAGCCGCTCAGCACTTTGCGCACCGAGAAGTCCGGCTGCAGCAGGCTCAGTGCATTGGCACCGGGGCTGAGGACGAGGATGGCCTCGCCGTCGGGTTGGTAGGCCACCTTCGTCGGCCCGGGCTCGACCCTGGTCTCGCCGATGATCTGGTGGAAGCCGGGGCTCAGCGGGTTGATGTCGATGAACGTGACCGAGTCCGAGCCGAAGTTGGTGACCGCGAGAACGCGCAGGTCGGGCGCGATCGCCATATCGGTCGGGTCGCTGGTGTGGATCGAGTCGAGCACGGTCATGCGGTTGCTGTTGAGCACCAACACCTTCCTTTGATCCCGGTCGAGCACGTAGAGGAAGTGGCCGACCTGCTGGCGGGAGCTGTAGGGGCAGAACGGTGTCGGCGGCGGCGGCGAGGCCGGTGGTGGCTGTGGTCCTGCGAACACACCGAGGACGGCGCCGCCGAAGACGCCGATCTGGCCCGGAGTGTTCGCGTTCGGGTTGCCCTTGCCGAGGAGGTTGACCGGCGACGCGAAGCACGGCGGGGAGGCGAGCACGATCCGACCCGGGGGGCCCTGCGTGGACGTCACCGTCGGCTCGTCGGTGAAGATGCCGCGCGCCGGGTTGGGCGGCGGAAACACCAGCCGCGGGGGGTTGGGGTGCGGCGCAAGCGAGATCGTGTTGCCGGGTTGGTTGACGCCGACGATCGGGTTGTCCTGCAGCGCGCCGCTGGCGTTGCGGTTGATGTTCTCGTTGTTGAAGACCAGATCGAGGGGCTGCCCGATCTGGATGTCGCCCACGTGCACCAGCAACGGGTCGCGGACCAGCCGAGTTTGCCCGCGCGCGCTCTCGGTCAGCGTGAACACGCCGGCGCCGCCGCCGTCGATCGCGCTGGAACCCGGCTGCAGCGGGGGAAAGACCGGTTGGCCGAGGTTCGGGTTGAGGGAGAACCGCGACTTTGCCGGATCGCCGGTGCCCTGGCCGAAGCCGTTGAGGTCCATTACCGACACCCCCGGGTTGGAGCCCGACAAGCCGATGTACAGCGCTTCCGGCGCCACCGGTGCATTGACCAGATCCGGACCCGCGCCGGTCGTGAAATCCGTGGTCGCATCCGCACCGAGGGCCATGCCGTGCAGCGACCGCACCGTCGCGGCATTGACGGTCACCGTGATCTTGGTGTCGCCCTCGAGCGGCCACGCCGGGCGCAGCGCGTAGCGCGTGAAGTCGCCAAACGACACCGGGTCGGCGTGGTAGGGCACGGTGTACCGCTTGCCGCCCGTTTCGGCGGCCAGCGTCACGCCGCCCGCCGGCGGCGTCGGGTTGCCGGTGACGAACAGCGCGCCGACGCTGCTCGGCCGCACTGGCTTGTCGAATTGGATGACGATCTCGGTGGCGGGATCGACGCCGGTCTCGCCGTTGCCGGGCTGGATCGATGGCGGCCGACCGGCGCTGACGCCGAGCACGTCGGCGGGGTGCGGGTCCGGCCCCACCGTCGTCGCGGTCTGCACCTCGTGCGTCAGCGGCGCGCCGTGCAGATCGCGCACCGCGGCGGAGACGCCGATGCGCAGCAGCCGGTCGCGCGGGAAGGTCTCCAACGTCGCCAGATCACCGTCTTTGTCGGCGACGAAGACGAACGCCGAGGGTGCGACCAGTGCTGTATCGCCGGGAAAGCCGCTTGGGAAGCCGTTGGCCACCGGGTCGACGACTTCCAAGCGACCGCCCCGGTCGACGACGGCGGTGACCAGCTCGAGGCCACCGCCGCGTTGGACCACGGTCTTGCCGCCGACGAACGCGCGGCCGGCGAGGGGTTCGGTGCGCTCGGTGTCTTCGTCGTACGTCGTCAGCGCGATCGCCGTCGTCAGGCCCGCACTCGTCTGGGCGGCGAGCTGTGTGCTCAGCACACTCTGCTCGTCGAGCGCGTGGCTGAACGAGATCGCGAGGTACTGATTGCCGGCCCGGCCGTCGGGAAGCGTCGCCGTGGTGCCGAAGGCCGCGACCGGCAGCACCGGGTTGGTCGGCGTCTGGTTGCGCCGCAAGACGTCGATGCTGTCGATGTTGACCACCGCCGTCGTCGCCGTGCCGTTGGCGCCGACTTGGCGGATGCGATGCGGATAGACCTGACCCAAGCCGGTGGTCACACTCCGTACCGAGAAAGGGCCGCGATTGTTGGGATCTCCCGCGCCGCCCGATCCACAACCGGCCAGCGCCAACGCGGAGATCGCGATGCCGACGCCGGCGCATCGCCTGGGGCGCAAAAACGATGGGGAGTGGGTGTTGTTCATGCTTGCAGAGCTCGCTGGTTCGTGGGCGGGTGCCGTAGTCACTGGTGGCGTGCTCATCACTCGTTCGGGTTGGCGGCCCGGGTGCAACGAACCGCGCAATCTCGCGGTCCGCGGGCGGCTCTGCGGAAGTGCACGAGTTTTCGGCGGTCGATTGGTGGCGAGCGGCAACCGGTGGCGAGGAGCGCGGCGCCTCGGACGCACGGCCCCGCGAACGCGTGCGGCTGCAGCTCCGAGGTTGATTCGCATGAGGCATCCCAAACAACACCCCTCGGCCGCGGCGCGGTCGGTCTTCCTCTTCGGTCTCGCCTTGCTGCCCCTGGTTCATCTGCGTGCGCAAACGCAGTGGCGTCGCCTCGCGATCGGCGCCAGTCCGCCGCCGCGGCATCAGGCATCGATGGCATACGACCCGGTCCGCGATCGTTGCCTGATGGTCGGTGGAATCGGCGACGCCGGGCCCACCATCGCCGATGCGTGGGAGTGGGACGGCTCCGCTTGGCAGCGCGTGCCGTACCCCGTGCGCTTCGGACATTTCAGTCCGCCGATGGCGCATGACCCGGTGGGCGGCGGCATTCTCGTCCTGCTGTTCGACAATGCTGGTCTGCCGTCGACTTGGCGGTGGAACGGCGGCTGGACCCAGGTCGCCACCGCCGCGCAGTCCCCGCCGCTGGGGTCGTTCGCCGAGAGTGCCATCTCCACCGCACCGGGGGGCGTCCTGGTCTTCGGGGGCGGTTCCTTGCCGATGGACGAGACTTGGTTTTGGGACGGCGCGCGTTGGACGCGGCAGGGCTCGGTGGTCACGCCGCCGGGCCGCCGCGCCGCGCACATGGCCTATGACGCGCGCCGCCAACGCGTGCTGATGTCGGGAGGGACCGTGCCGCCGGTGCTCTTCAACGACACCTGGTCGTGGGATCGCCGCAACGGGTGGACGCCGGTCGCGGTCGGTCCGTCGCCGTCGTTCTGGCGCATGGAGTACGACCACCGGCGCGATCGCATGGTCAAGGTCGGCTGGGGTGGTGGGCCGTCGTCGGGGTCGCCCGGGGGGCCGCCGTCGGGCTATGCCTTCGGCACCTACGAGTTCGATGGTGGGGCGGTGCGCTGGGACGCGCGCGCGCCGGTGGGTGCGCCGAGTGGTCGGTCGGGCTTCGCGATGGCCTACGACCAAGCGCGCGGCCAGGTGGTGATGTTCGGCGGCTTCCCCGGCATGGCAACGGACGAGACCTGGGTGTACGAGCCAGTGGTCGCGGCTTCGTTTCAGACCAACGGGCCGGGCTGCAGCGGCGCGGGCTTACCCGCTCTGACGACCACCATGGCGAGCGGGCTGCCGTGGTCGGGGCAGCGGTTCGAAGTCGCGGTGTCCAACGTCCCCGGTCCGACGCGTGTTCCGGTCGCTCGGCTGATGATGGTCGGTGGCTCGATCTCGCGGTGGGGCGCGGTGGCGTTGCCGCTCGACCTCGGCGGGTTCGGCCTTCCAGGCTGCCGGTTGCTGGTCAGTCCCGACGTCATCTCTCCACTGGTCGCGTTGCCCGGCGGAGGCTGGGGCTGGGCCGCCGACATCCCGCCGTCGCCGGGATTGCTCGGCCGGTCGTTCTACCTTCAGGCGCTGGTGTCTTCGGTCGCGCAGCCGGCGCAGCTCGTGGTGAGCGACGCGGGCCTGGCGCTCATCGGCGGTCTGTAGCGCGGTGGTCGCCGCTGCCGGGATCGGTGGTGAACAGCACCTGCAGGCGTCTACCGGTTGCGTCGCCGTTGAGGAGATCCGGCGGCAGCGCGAGCCGGAGCTCGAGGGGGCCCTGCCCCGGAATCTGCACGGTGATCGGCCGTGGACCGTTCTCGTCGACCACGACGCGATGCACGCCGCCGCCGCGCTCCGTCCCGTCGTGCAGCAACCGGACCTCGACCGAGAGCGTGCGCAAGGTGCGTGCGGTGGCGTAGCCCGCTCCGGCGCACGCCGCCAGCACCGGTGCGAGCAGCCACAGCTGACGGCGGCGCCGCCGCGTCTCGGTCGATCGCCGCGCGCGGAGCTGCTCGCGGAGCTGCGCTGGCGCCGGCGACCCGAACCAGTGCTGCTCCGCCAAGCGGGCGAGCGCGGCGTCCAGCTCCGCCACGGTCAGCGCCATGGAGTGCTCCGGCGGTCGAGGACCTGACGCAGAGTGGCTCGAGCCCGGGACAGCCGCGACTTGGCCGTGCCCTCGGCGATGGCGAGGGTCTTGGCGACTTCCTTCAACGGGATCCCCTCGAGGCAATGCAGCGAGACCACCGCTTGTTGGCTAGCCGGCAGGGAGTCGATCGCGGCGCGGGTGTGGCGCAGCTCGTCGCGGCTGTCGGCCGACCGATCGGGCGCGGCGTGCGTGGGGAACAGTGGCGCCAGCAGCGCGCGGGTGCGCCGCTCCAGAGTGCGCCGTCGGAGGTGGCGGGAGACCGTGAACGTCGCGATGCCCAGCAGCCAGAACTCGATGCCGACATCGCCGCGGAACTGCCGCCGGTTGCGAAACGCAGCCAAGAACACTTCGGCGGTCAGCTCGTCGGTGGCATCGCGTTGGCCGAGCCGGCGATAGATGTGCGCGGCGATGCGGCGGTAGTGCTGCTCGTAGATCGCGACGAAGCGGTCCGTCGCGGGGCCCGTTGGCGCGGCCGGGCGCGCCGACCCCGCCAGTCGGGTCAGGGGGGCGTGGCTCTGCGGAACGGGGCAATCGGACATCGAGGCCAACGTAGTGTCTCGAATGCGGCGTGGGTTCCCGACAAAGTTCGATGGTGGAACCCGGTCGACGGTCGGGATACTCCCGTTGGCATGTGGGCTTTCGGTGCCGAGCGTTCGCTGTCGGCCGCCGTTGCGGCGGCGCTTCTCTGGGGTGTGAGCACGCCCGCCCAGTCGGGCGTAGTGCCGTGGAGCGAGGTGCTGGGTGCTCCGCGCGGCGCCTGGCCCGAGCCCGCCGACGCAGTCGTCTGGCGCGACGATCTGCCCACGGCGTTGCGCGAGGCACGCGACAGCGGAAGACCGCTGTTCGTCACCTTGCGATGCCTGCCGTGCCAGCAGTGCGCCGCCTTCGACCAAGATGTGCTCGAAGGTGGGGAGGAGCTCTCGCCCCTGCTCTCGCGGTTCGTCACCGTGCGGTTGACCGACGCGGCGCAGATCGACTTGACGCGGCTGCCGGTGGAGGGGTTCCAGGATCTGGACTTGTCCTGGTGGGGGTACTTCTTGTCGCCGCGCGCCGAGCTGTACGGCGTGTTCGGTGGCCGCGACCACGTGTCGGACGCGACGCGCATCAGCGCGCCCGCCCTCGTCAACGCGCTGCGCCGCGTGCTGGATCACCACTCGGACCCGCGCCGCGAAGGCTGGGGCATCGACGGACCGCCGGTCGCCGCCGACCGCGCCGCGCGCACGCCGCTCGAGCTGGCCGGCTACGGCTCCTGGCGCGAGCGCAACCCGCAGGCGGCGGCACAGACCTGCTTGCACTGTCACCAGGTCGCCGAGGTGCTCCGCCAGCCGGCGCTCGACGAGGCGCGGTTCGACAAGGCGCGGGCCATGGCGGTCTGGCCGCTGCCGGAGAATGTCGGGATCACCTTGGATCGCGATGACGGGCTGTTGGTGACCGCTGTCGCGCCGGACTCGGCCGCGGCGGCGGCGGGGGTTGAGGTCGGTGATCGCTTGGCGGCGGCCGGCGGGCGGCGCTTGTTCAGCCAGACCGACTTTCGCGGGGTGCTCCACCGCGGCGCCGACCCGGCGGGCGAGATCACCCTGCGTTGGCTGCGCGGTGCGCGCGCCATGCACGGTCGCCTTCGCCTGGCATCCGGCTGGCGTCGCACGGTTCTCGACTGGCGCATGTCGATCTCCCAGGGCAACGTCGGCGCCGACCCGGGGTTCTTCCCGCTGGCGGCGCGCGGCGAGGCCGACGGCATGGCGGTGACGCCGTTCTTTGGCCGTGACGCGGCGCGCAGCGCCGCGTACGCGGCCGGCCTGCGGCCACACCACGTCGTCGTGGCGGTGGATGGAGTGCGCGACCGCATGGCGGGCCGCTCGTTCCTGGTGTGGTTTCGGCTTCGCTACGACCCGGGCGACGCCGTCGTGTTCACGGTGCGCGACGGTGGTGAGGAGCGCGACATCCGCGTCGTCCTGGGCTCGCGCTAGCGTGGGCGGCGGGTGGCTCGCGCGCCGGTGCCGGCGGGGTCTCGATCGTTTCTCGACATCGGCGCGAGCCGAGCCCGACAACCGAGGACCGCGGTTAGGCTCCAGTCGTGCGCATGCAGCGAGCTCTTCATTGGTGGTGTCTCCTCGTGTGTGCGCTGGCGCCGGCCGGCGCCGCGCAGGAGTTGCCGGTCTCCGAGGCGTTGGCGCGGGCGGTGGTCTTGGACGAGCAAGAGCACGACGCGCGGGGTGCCCTCGCCGCCTATCTCGCGGTCGCGGATGACGAGGCCGAGGGGGATGGTGTGCGCCGGCACGCGGCGCTGCGCGCGGCGGTGATCCAGCGGCGGCTCGGCGTCGACGAGGCCGAAGTGCGCGCGCTGCTGGAGCGCGCGATCGGTGGGGAGGGAGTGGCTGCCGATGATGGAGTGGCGGAACGTGCGCGGGCGCTGTTGGCGCAGCCGCTGGAGGCGGAGGCGAGGGCGCGGGAGCTGCACGCGCGCGCGGCGGCGCTGTGCGCGCGCATTGCCGACACGCCGGGGCAGGAGGCGGAGCTCGTGCAGGATCTGCTGTGGTTGGGAGAAGCGGCGGTCCCCGCGGTGATCGATGCGCTTTCGACCGCGCTGGATCAACCGTACGCCGGCGCCCCTCGCAGCGTCGTGTTTGCGCAAGTTCTGTGGCAGTTGGGGGGGACGCGTGCGGCGGCTTTCCTGCGCCGGAAGCGCGATGCACCGGAGGAGCACCGGCTCGTGCTCGCGGAAGCCAGCAGAGTGGTGGCGCCCGACCTGGTTGAAGAGCACGCGGCACTCCTCGTCGATGCGGATGCGGCCGTGGTCCAAGCTGTCGTGGACCGCTTGCCGAAGCACGGCGTGACGCTGCGGCCGGCCCAGCTGGTCGCGGCGTTGGACCATGAGTCCGTCGAGGTCAGAGTTCGAGTTCTCGAGTACCTGCGGGGGCACCTGCACTTCTGCGAGGGCGCGCGAATGTCGGCGTTCGTCGAGCGTCTGGTGCCGCGACTGGGGCTCGCCCTGGACAGCGTCGATCCGGCCGAGGGCCGGGTGGCGGTGCGCGTCCTGCGTGCAATCGCAATGCAGACCCGTTCGTCTCGCCACCTGCTGATGGATCGATTGACGAGCGGGCCGCTGACGGGGGCGCAGCGCGACGCCTTGGTTCTGTCCAACGGCCAGACGTACGAGCCGCGCGTCCCGGTCTCGATCGGGTCCGCCGAGGACGTCGATCGCGTCGGTGCGATGCTTGTCGCGTTGCGGGACTCGGTCGATGGTGAGTCCGCGGGTACTCTCTCGAACGGTCTCATCCCCCAGCTACTGAAGCTCTACATGAACGCGTGGCAGCGGCCAGCGCTGCCCGTGGTCGTGAGTGCATACCAGCTCCGTGCACTGCACCCGAATCTGGTCTACCAGTGGCTGCGCGACCACGCGGCCGCGGACGACGTCGCCGAGGTCCTCGGGCAGATCGAGGGCATGCCGTTCGACCCTTCTCTGCTCAACGCGCTGCCAACGGGTGCCGCGCACTGGCCGTTGATTCGCGCTTGGGCAGAGCGTTCCGGTGTGCAGCCGGGGGGGGACGGCGACGCCGTTGCCGCTGTGCTGTACCGGGCGAGTCGGGCCGCGACACCGGATGCATTGGCGCTGGTGCGGGCGTGGTTGAGCCGGCCGGCAGTCGCCAAGCACTGGGAGGCTTGTCTCAGCGGACTGCTGGAGTCTGGCGGACAGTCCAATGCCCCCGGCGTGGCGGCGTTGATGCACGAATTGGCAGTGTGGCCGGTCGAGGACAGTTCGCGCGAGCACCGGTTTCGCAACGGCGTGGTCGCGTGGCTGACCCGGCAGGGCGACGTGCGCCTGGCAGAGATCACCGAGGCGGTGGTCTCCATGGTTGGGAATCACCAGGACTCCTACGTCCCCGGCGTGGATGCGTCCCGCGTAGAGCAGGCGCTGCCGCTGACGCCCGGTGGTACCCGTCAGGCCCGCCGGTGGCCGACCGGGGCGGAGTGGCTCATCGCCGGCGCGTGGCGCGGCAACGTCTGGCAGCCGTGGCACGGCTTCGACGAAGCCCAGTGGATCGAGCTGCTTCGGCCTCGGGCAAGCAACGACCTCAAGTTTGCCGCGCGCGCCTTTGCTGCGGGAGGCAGCGCGCAGGGTTACGGCGTGGCCACTCCAGCTCTGGTCGACCTGGTCGCGGAGGTCTGCCTGCGCGCGCTGCGTGCGGGGCGCGCGGACAAGTTGCTGCACGACGCAGCGCGTGCGGTGCTCGGCGCCGCCCGGCAGGCGGCCTATGAGGGCGAGCGCGTCGGCACGCTTTGGCGGGAGCTCTTGTTGTCCGGGCAAGCGCAGCTGCAGAAGGCCGCGCTGGGATGGCTCGCCGGTCCGCCGGAGCCCGCCCAACACCGCACGCTGCTCGATGCGCTCGGCCGGACGGTCGACCGGCAAGTCGCCGAGGAGATCGCCGCCGCGCTGCGCACGGGCGGCGCCGAGCTCTCGGTCGAGGACTTGGCCCGGGCCCTGCAGAGCGATCGAGCGCCGGTGCTGGAGGTGGTGTTGGCCAAGCTCGCGCCGCAGCTCGGGGCGGCCGCGCTGCCGCAAGTGTTGCCGGTGCTACAGCGCGAGCCGGGTGCCGTCCGCGCCGCCGCCTGCGCCTATCTCGGCAGCCTCGGCGACCTCCGCGCCGTGCCGCCCCTGCTGGTCGCGCTGCGCGATGCCGATGCCGGTGTGCGCGCCGCGGCGACCGAGGCGCTGCGCGCGGTGCGCTTCTACCACGAGCAGAAGGCGCACTGGGATCGCGTCGCCGCTGGCCAACCGCAGTTGTCCAGCCAGGCCGCCGCGGCGGCGCTGCTGCAGCAGGCCTCCGCCGATCAGCCGCGCGCGCGTCGGCTGCTGGCGATCGCGGCGTTGGGCCGGCTCGGGGTGCCCGAGGCGTTGCCGCAGCTGATCGAGTGGGTCGACGACGCTGATGCGGAGATTGCGGCGGCTGCGACCGCGGCCATCGCGCAGGTCCAAGCCGGCGGCAAGGCGCGGTAGCGGGGGCCGCGATTGATGAATCGGAGCCTGACCTGAAACTCACCCAGCCTCGGCGATCGGTATGAGCTTGTACCCGAGGGATTTAGCGTTCTGTCGGAGTCCGACGATGCGTCGCTGGGTGAAGCGCTCCTCGTAGGCCTTGGCGCCTTCGTCTACGTAGTCCTGGCCGAACTTCAGCATGCGGTAGATGAGCAGGGCCAGTTTGCGGGCGATGGCAAAGATGGCGACGTTGCCGTCCTTCGCGCGGGCGATCTTGCGGAAGTGTGCGCCGAGAGCTGTCTGAGTACGTTGGAGGGACAGGGCGGCCATCCGGAGGACCGTGGCGATCCTGCTGACCGCGATGTTGTTGCGGTGCTTCTTGATGCGCTTTCCACCCGAGACGGCTTGACGTGGGCACAGGCGTAGCCAGGAGACGAAGTGCTTCTCGGTCGGGAAAGCTTCGAGGTCGTAGCCGACCTCGGTGAGCACGATCATGGCCGTGCTCGGGCTGATACCGTCGATTCGCGTGAGATCACACCCGACGAGCCGGCAGAGGGCATCGCGAAGCTCCCGGCCGCCCTTCGTTCGGATGCTCCTCTCCTTGCGGGGGTCTGGATGCTCGGGGACGTCGGCCGTCTTGGCTTCCTCCGGTTGCAGGTCCTCGATCATCGCCATCAATCGCTTCTCGACCGACTCGATCTCGTGGTCGGTGTGCTCGAGCATCCGCAAGCCCGAAGCGAGAGTGAAGATGTGCTCCTCGATCCAGGTCCCTTGCAAGTGATCCGCGAGCTCCTTCTCGGAGATCTTGCAGCGCGGATCACGCAGTCTGGCGAGCGCTCGAGGGTCGCGTTCACCAGCGAGAATCGCGCGGATGATCGCGAGGCCGGTCTTGCCGGTGATGTCCGTTACCGCGCGATGGATCGCCACGTTCATCTGATCCAGTGACCGCTGCATCAACTGCGTGTGGCGCGTGCGCTGCGCGATCAAAGACGCGGCATGGCGTTGCAGGGTCCGCAACGCACAGATGTCCTTCGGAGGCCGGAACGAAGCGCGAATGAGGCCATAGGTGTGTAGCTTCTGCAGCCAACTGCAATCGCTGGCATCGGACTTGGAGCGGCCCGGCACGTTCTTCACCTCGCGGGCATTCGCGAGGATGACCTCGAAGCCTCTCGACTCGAGTAGCTCGTAGACGGGAATCCAGTAGACATAGGTGCTCTCCATCGCGACGGATCGCACTCCGAGCTCCTCCAGCCAGTCCGCGAGCGCCTCTAGCTGGGGCGTCGTCGTTCCGAATCGCTTGATCGGACGACTGCCGTCGGGTGCTGCTGCGCACACCCAGTGCTCGCGGCTGCCGATGTCGATTCCGGCGGCGTTGGGCTTCACGACTGGCAATACTTCCGCTGCGGGCTTCTTGCCCTTCCTCGTTCTGCTCTTCCCAGCCATACTTCATCCTCATTGTTGTGGTGGGCCCGGCCCGAGGCGGCGATCAAACGAATCTGACCTGCGGGAGTGGGCACGGCGACGTGCCCCTCACCAGTGAAGGATGGCCAACTCGGACCCAGACTGGCTCTGGGGCAAACGTGCTCCAGTGGCTATTGGGGGCGTAGCTGCCGGGCCCCTCACACGTTCCCCTCCCCCTTCCTCAGCGGCTAGTTTCCTGCCCTGAAGGGCCGACAAATCTGCCGGGGCAGGACTGGCTCCGTACTTTCAGCGCAAGCGTGTGAGGGTGGTGTGGCGGGCGGCGAGGAAGTCGCGGTAGGCGCGGGAATCGCCGACTGCCTTCTCTAGCGCGGCGAGGCCTTCCGCGTAGAGGTCGAGGTCGGGCTTGTCGCGCGTTTCGAGGTAGAGCAGGATGCCGCCCCAGAAGTCGCGGGACGGGTTGCGGGCCACCGGGCGCTTGCCGGCGCGCCACATCGCGTAGAGCTGGCGGCCGACGTCGGCGCGGCCGGCTTCGTCGAAGCGGTCGTGCGCGGCGAGGAGGTCGAGCACTTCGAGGTCGGTCAGATAGCCGGCGACGCGGTCGGCGTCGGCGGGCGGCAGCGCGCCGGCGCGGGCCAGGAGCTGGCGGGCGGAATCGAGGTCGAGCGTGCGCTGCTCGACGCCGCGCAGCAGCAGGCGACGGTAGGCGGCGGCGACCGTGTTCTCGGTTTCGCGTTCGGCTTGCAGGAAGCTCTGCGCGCGGTCGACGAGGCCGCGCAGCTCCGCGACCGACTTCTCTCGCCAGCTGGGGTGCTGGCCGAGAATGCGGCCGCTGGCGTCGAGCACGGCGTGGTGCGGCCAGCCGCTGCCGCCGTGTGCGAACAGCAGTTGGTCGTAGCCGGCATCGAGATGCGCGGTGACGTGGCAGTAGAGCACGACGTCGCTGGCCAGCGCGGCGAACTCGGGTGCCGAAAGGACCTGCCGCTCGCAGCGGATCGAGGTGCCGCAGGGCACGTAGCTGCGGGTGAAGTGGGCGAGGATCAGCTTGCCCTCGCGGGCGGCCACCTGCCGCGCCTTGTCCAGATCCGTGTGCCACTCCGCGCGGGTCACGAACGGCGCCGCGAGCTTGTCGTGCCGGCGCGCGCGCAGCGTTTCGGGGGCGGTCGAATCTTGGCATGGAGCCGGGGCCGCGGCGAAGGCCAAGGCGAGGGCGAAGGAGGTCGGCGGAAGTCGCATGGTGGGCGCTTCGACGCACGAAGCGGCACTGGACTCCTGCACGGAGTCGGGAGACGTTCCTCGGTTTGCTGCGCCAACGCCGCTGCGACCGAGTCCGGCGGGTATCCTCGGCGGTCTCCGTGTTTGCCCGAGGTTTGCCCCCCAGGAGGTCACGCATGCCGTCAGCCCGTCGATGGACTCCGTTCTTGGTCGCCGCTTGCGCGCCCTTGTTCGCCGGCGAGAGCGCGACGGCGCAGCAGCTGCTGCGCAACATCCGCGGCCTGACCACCGATCCGGGCTCGTTCGCCGCCGACTTCACCTCGACCGGCGCCGAGGCGTTCTTCGTCGCCTACACGCAGCAATGGGGAGTCGAGCTGTGGAAGACCGACGGCAGCGCGGCGGGCACCGCGATGGTCGCCGACATCCACGCCGGCCGCGCGGGGTTCACCTCGTCGTCAGCGGGGTTCACCAGCGCGCGGCTGGCGGCGGTCGGTGCGCGCTTGTTCTGCGTCGGAGTCGACGGCACCACCTTCGGGCCGGAGCTGATCGTGAGCGACGGCACTGCGTCCGGCACGTTCGTCGTGAAGCACATCAATCCGACGGGCCAGTCGTTCGTCTCCGCGCTGACGCCGCTGGGCAACGACGTCGTGTTCGCCGCCCACGACGGAGTGACCGGCAGCGAGCTGTGGTTCAGTGACGGGACTGCCGCCGGGACCCGGTTGGTGCGCGACATCGAGCCCGGCGCTGCTGGCTCGCTCAACGTCCTCGGTCTGGAGATGTATCCAGCGCACGGAGACGTTTATCTGCCGGCGGCCACCAGCGACTTCGGCCGTGAGTTGTGGGTCACGGATGGCACCACCGCGGGCACGCGCATGCTCGGTGACATCTGGCCCGGCACCCTGTCGTCGAGCCCGCGCGACGTCGTTCCGCTGCCGACGGGGGACGTGCTCTTCTCGGCGGCCGCGCCGGGCGAAGGGCGCGAACTGTGGCGCGCCGATCCGGCCGCCGGTCGCGTCGAGCGGGTCGCCGAGCTGATGCCGGGTGCCGGGAGCGCTGATCCGAGTGAGCTGATCCGCTATCGCGCGCGCGTGTTCTTCGCCGCGTTGAGCCCGACGGGCGTGCGCGAAGTGTGGCATAGCGACGGCACCGCGGTCGGGACCGCGCTGCTGGCCGATGGCGTCGGTACCGACCCGCGCAGCTTCACCGTGGCCGGCGGGCTGCTCTACTTCAGCGCGACCACGCCGGCGGCCGGCCGCGAGCTGTGGCGCACGGATGGCACGATCAGCGGCACGTTCATGGTCGCCGATTTGTTTCCGGGGACGATGGGATCGATCCCCATCCTGACCGAGATGCAGCCGGTGTCGGGCGACGCGATCGTCTTCATCGCGGTCGACCCGATCGGCCGCTCGCTGTGGTACACCGATGGCACGCCCGGCGGCACGCGCCGCCTTCTGTCATCGCCAGTGCTCTACGATCTCGCCGCGGTCGGCGGCGGTCGGGTGGTGTTCACCGCGGACGACGGCCAGTCCGGCGACGAGCCGTGGATCACCGACGGAACCGTGGCAGGCACCCGCTTGCTGCTCAACATCAACCCCGCGGTCGAGGGCTCTTCCGCGCCGCGCGTCTTCACTCCGTCGGGCGACCTGGTCTACTTCGTGGCCACCGACACGGCCACCGGTGCCGACGTCTACCGCACCGATGGAACCGAGGCGGGCACCATCTTGCTGCACGATCTGCCGGCGGCGGTGCAGGGCGATCCGCAGTTCTTGACCGATGTCGGGGGACGGTTGTTCTTCCGTTCGGGGCTGCAGCTGTGGACCTCGGACGGAACGCCGCAGGGCACGGTCGGCGGCCCGGTGTTCCCCGGCTCGGTCGGCCTCAACGGCATCGCCGGGCTCGACTCCCGGGCGCTGATCGCAGCGCGCGCCGGGTTGTTGGAGCAGCTCTACATCACCGACGGGACCGTCGCCGGCACGTCGTTGGTCAAGCGGGTCAATCCCACCGGCAGCGCGCAGATCCGCGAGATGACCTCGCACCGCGGGCTCGTCTACTTCGCCGGAACCGAGACGTCGATCGGTTCGGAGCTGTGGCGCAGCGACGGCACGGCGGCCGGCACGCGGCCGGTGCAGGACATCCAACCGGGGATTGGCAGCGCGTTTCCCACGCAGATCACGCCGTCCGGAGATCTGCTCTACTTCGTCGCCGACAACGGCGTCGCCGGCCGCGAGCTCTGGGTGACGGACGGCACCGAGGCCGGCACGCAGATGCTGCGCGACATCGGGCCGGGCGCGGCATGGGGCGACGTGCGCGAGCTGGCTCCGATGTCGGCCAACCGGCTGCTGTTCGTCGCGGACGATGGCGTTTCCGGCGCCGAGCCTTGGGTCACCGACGGTACGCCGGCGGGCACGGTGCCGCTCGGCGATCTCGTGCCGGGCGGGGACTCGTCCGACGTCACCGACTTCGGTGCCGCCGCGGACGTGGCCTATTTCGCCGCCACCACGCCGGCGGTTGGCCGCGAGCCGTGGATCACCGATGGCACGCCCGCCGGTACCCGGCTGCTGCTCGACATCGTGCCCGGCGCCGGCGGCTCCGATCCGAGCGGTTTCCAGGCGGCGGGCTCGAGCCGGCACGCGGTGTTCGCCGCGACCACGGCCGTCGGCACCGAGCTGTGGAGCACGGATGGCACCGCGGCGGGGACCGGGCTGCTCGCCGACCTCGATCCCGGCGCCGGCTCGTCGGCGCCCGCCGAGTTCACCCGGCTGGGCACCCGCTTGGTATTCGCCGCGCGCAGCCAAGCGGTGGGCCGCGAGCTGTTCGAGGTCGGCCTCGGCCCGATCGGCGCGGCGTTGCTGGAGAGCTATGGGGTGGGATGCGCCACGGGTTCCCCGCCGACGCTGACCGGCAACGGCGTGCCGCGCCTCGGCGCGTCCCTCGGTCTCGAAGTCGGCAGCACACCGGCCAACGCGCCGGTCCTGCTGCTGCTCGGCAGCGGGCGCGCCGCGATCGCGATCGGAGGCTGCCAGCTCTGGCTGCAGCCCGTGGCGGCGTTGAACGGCACCGCCAGCGGTGCGGGTCGGGCGTCGTTCCCGATCGCCATTCCGGCCAGCCCCGCGCTCCTCGGCGTCGAGGTCGCCGCGCAGGCAGTCGTCGGGCGCGCCGGTGGCGCGTTCGCCGGCGTCGCGGACGTCACGGCAGGGCTGGCGATCGTCGCCGGACGTTGACCCGGCGGTGTTTGACGCCGCGCACGCGCGCGCGGACGCTGTGCCGATGCGCAGTGCAGCCCTCTTGATTCTCCTCATGCCGGCGGCGTGTGGCACGCCGGCGCTCGACGACGCGGCCGTCTCGATTCACGGGCAAGCGGTCGCCGCGCGCGGCCCGCAGGTCGACGACTACCACGGCACCAGAGTCGCCGACCCGTACCGTTGGATGGAAGAGCTCGGCAGCGCGCCGGTCGAGCAGTGGGTGGGCGCGCAGAACGCGGTGTCGGTGCCTTATCTCGAAGCGCTGCCGCACCGGGCGGCGCTGGTCGACCGGCTGACCGAGCTCTGGGAGTACGAACGCTTCGGCGTGCCGACGGTGCGCGGTGGACGCACCTTCTACAGCTACAACCCGGGCCTGGAGAACCACTCGGTGGTGTTGGTCGCCGATGACGCCGACGCCGAGCCGCGCGTGCTGCTCGATCCGAACGAGTTCAGCGAGGACGGCACGGTGGCGCTCGCCGGCCGATCGATCAGCCCGGACGGATCGGTCATCGCCTATGCCAAGTCGGATGGTGGCTCGGACTGGCGCGATTGGTTCTTTCGCACCGTGGACGGCTCCGACCTCGAGGACCGGCTGACCTACACCAAGTTCTCGGGCATCAGCTGGGCGCGGGACGGGTCGGGGGTCTACTACGGCCGCTACCCGATCGGGGCCGACGGCCGCGGCGACGACCGCCAGCCGGTGTCGGTGTGGTTCCACCGCCTGGGCACGGCGCAGACCGAGGACGTCCTCGTGCACGATGTCAGCGACATGCCGCGGCACCGCGGGCTGCGGCCGAACACCGGCGCCACCGCCACCGAGGACGGTCGCTACCTGGTGCTGTCGGTGCGCGCCGGCTACCACGAGAACCTGCTGTCGGTGGTCGACCTGCAGGCGGCCGAGGCGGCGCCGACGCCGATCGTCGACGAGTGGAAGGCGCTGTATGGCTACGTCGGCAACGACGGTCCGGTGTTCTATCTGCAGACCACCGACGGGGCGCCCAACTCGCGCGTGGTCGCGGTCGACCTGCGCGATCCGCGGCGCCAAGCGTGGCGCGAAGTGATCCCGGAGAGCGAGGATGCGCTGCGTGGAGTCTCGCACGTCGGTGGACGGCTGGTGGCGAGCTACCTGCACGACGTGCAGAGCCGGGTGCTGGTCTACACGCCCGATGGCGAGCTCGAGCGCGAAGTGGAGCTGCCGGGAATCGGCTCGGCGTCGGGGTTCTCCGGCGAGGCCGCCGCGCCGCAGACGTTCTACAGCTTCACCAGCTTCGCCGTGCCGCCCGAGGTCTGGTCGTTCGACATCGCATCGGGCCAGAGCACGCTGTTTCGGCGGCCGAAGGTCGCGGTCGACCTCAGCCGCTACCAGACCGAGCAAGTCTTCTACGAGAGCGCCGACGGGACCCGGATCCCGATGTTCCTGACGCACGCCAAGGGGCTGCGCCGGGACGGCCGGCGGCCGACTCTGCTCTACGGCTACGGCGGCTTCAACGTCGCCCTGACGCCGCGCTACTCGGCGAGCCGCGTGGCGTGGCTGGAGATGGGTGGCGTGCTGGCGATCCCCAACCTGCGCGGCGGCGGTGAGTACGGCAAGCGCTGGCACTTGGCGGGCACCGGGGCGGCCAAGCAGAACGTGTTCGACGACTTCATCGCCGCCGCCGAGTGGTTGATCGCCAACGGCTACACGCAGTCTTCGCGGCTGGGTATCCAGGGCGGCAGCAACGGCGGCCTGCTGGTCGGCGCCTGCATGACGCAGCGGCCCGAGCTGTTCGGCGCGTGTCTGCCGGCCGTGGGGGTGCTGGACATGCTGCGCTACCACGTCGCCAGCGCCAACGCCCGCAACTGGTCGACCGACTACGGGTTGAGTGAGAACGCCGGCGACTTCGCGGCGCAGCACGCCTACTCCCCCGTGCACAACGTGGCGCGCGGGACTTGCTACCCGCCGACCTTGGTGACCACTGCGGACCACGATGACCGCGTGGTGCCGTGGCACAGCTACAAGTTTGCCGCGGCTCTGCAGTGGGCGCAGGGCTGCGACCGGCCGGTGCTGATCCACGTCGAGACCCGTGCCGGCCACGGCGCGGGCAAGCCGACGTGGATGCAGATCGAGCACGCCGCCAACGAGTACGCGTTCTTGGCCCAGCACTTGGGGATCGACTGAGCGCGCCGCATCAGACGCGTTCGAGCCGCCCCCACATGTGGCGCCGCAGCGCGGGCCATACCGGCGTCGCCAGCCAGAGCTCCTTGTCGATCCCGTCCGCGTCGAAGCGCAAGACGCGGCGCGTCGCCCGCACCTGCAGGCGGTCGTTGAAGAACTGCTCGCTGTCGGTGCGCAGGGTCGAGGGCTCCCAGAGCGCGCGCCCGTGCTCGAGGCGGCCGCTGTTCATCGCCAGCGCGACCTCCCAGCCGCCGTCGGGCGCGGGCCGCAGCGTGCCGGCCTCTTCGTGCAGGATCGTGCCGTCGTCCGCGCGCTCGGCGCGCTGGCGGTAGCGCACCCACTCGTCGGCGCGTTCGAGGGACAGCTCCTCGCGGTAGCGCACTTCGATACCGGTGGGGCAGATGCCGGTGCCGGGCTCGCGACTGCGAAACAGGCCGAACATCGAGGGGTCGAGGTCTTGCGCGGTTGGTGGAGGCATCAGGGTGTAGTGAGGAGGGGCTGCAGGGAGTTCTGCGCGAGTGCGGCGCGGTGCGCGCGGCGCCATGCCGCGGCGGCGCGCGCAGGGGTCTGGCGGCGCGCACGCTGCCGGCCGCGCTGCGCGAGTCGCCTGCGCAGCGGCGCATCGCGATGGATGCGCACCATGGCGGCGGCGATGGCGTCGCAGTCGGTCGGTGCGACCGCCAACACCGCGTGCCCACCGACTTCGCGCAACGCCGCGATGTCGCTGCACAGCACTGGTGTGCCAGCGGCCATCGCCTCGAGCACCGGCAGGCCGAAGCCCTCGTGCAACGCGACGTGCACCAGCGCGCGGCAGCTGCGCAACAGCTCGCTCTTGTCCGCCTCGGAGACGAACTCGAAGCCCGGTCCGATCTGCCGCAGCGGCGGCAGGCTCGGCTCGGTGGTGCGCGCGCGGCGGTGTGCCTCGCGGATCCTGCGCCCGTTCTTGCGCGCGCGGTCGTCGCCGATCACCAGCAGCGGACCGTGGCGCTCGATCGGCGCTGCGTCCGTTGTGGCGGGGATGCCGTGGCGGGCGAGCCAGAGCCTGTCGTCCACCGCCGGTCCGCAGGCAGTGCGCACGGCGTTGGCGGTGGAGCGGCTGGGCACGAGCAGTGCCTGCGCGCGGCGCGCGGCGAGCCGGAGCGCCAGGCGGTGGCGCCAGGAGCAGCCCGGCTCGTCGCGCAGCTCGGGGAACCGGGCGGCCGCCAGCCACGGCACGTCGTGCACGGTAGCGACGACGGCGCAGGGTGCGCGCAGGGGGATGGCCGCCACCGGCGAGTGCAGCAGGTCGGCGGCCAGGCGGCGCAGCAGTGCTGGCAGGTGTTGCTGGCGGGCGGTCGGTCCGGCGCGGACTTCGATCACGTCGACGCTGGACGGCAACCAGTCGGGCGGCGTTCGATCGCGTGCCCACAGCACGACGCACCGGTGTGGTGCCGTCTCGGCGTAGGCGGCCAAGGTGAGCGCGAACGACCGCGTCACCCCGGTCGGTGGCTCCGCCGCGAGCGGGGACGCGTCGAACACCACGGTGAGGCGCCGGCTCATGCGCCTGCCTCGATCGCTTCGTGCGCGGCGGCGGCGCGGTAGACGGCGGCGTGCGCGGCGGCGCAGCGGTCCCAGCGCAGCTGCCGCGCGCGCTCGATGCCGCGACGGCAGCGCGCGCGGCGCTCTGCAGCGTCGGCGTCGACGCGCTGCACCGCGGCCGCGATCGACCTGGGGTCGCTGCCGTCGCAATACCACGCCGCATCGCCGAGGGTCTCGCGCAGGGCGGGAATGTCGGCGGCGATCACCGGCACACCGAGGGCCATCGCTTCGAGCGGCGGAAAGCCGAAGCCCTCGAGCGCCGATGGATACAGCAGCGCGCGGGCGCCGGCGATGGCGGCAAAGGTCTCGGCGTCGTCGAGTCCACACCGCCAGCGCAGCTGGCCGCTGGAGTGGGCCGCGCGCAGCGCGCCGACGATTGCCTCGCACTCCCAACCGGGCGCGCCGATGATCTCCAGCGGCGGCGCCGCGGTCATCTGTCGCCATGCGCGGAGAACGTTGTCGTGGTTCTTGCGCGGCTCGATCGTGCCGACCATCACCACCGGCCGGACGTCACCCGGTGCCGCGGTGCGCGCCGACGGCTGCACGTGATCGACGCCGAACGGAATCACGCGCACGCGCGTCTCGGGGATGGCGAGGTGGCGGAGCACGGCGTCCGCCGTGGCGCGCGTCGGCGTCAGCACGATGCGAGCGCGGGCGGCGGCGCGGCGCGTGCGTTCGAGCAGCAGGGCCGACTGCCGGCCGTGGAACCGCCGGTCCTCCGCGAACGCCAGATCGTGGACGGTCAGCACCGCGACTGCGCGGCGCACCGGCGGGTGGATGTAATCGGTCCAGTGGAACACGCGACAGCCTCCCGCCAGTCGTGCCGCGTCGACGCCGAAGCGCGCCAGCGCGGGCAGCGCGCGGCCCGGCAGCCGGCGCCGGTGTAGCCGGGCACCGTCCGGAGGCGGGTCGGGGCGCCGCACCCCGGCCCACGAGTGCGCGAACAGGTGTGTTTCGAGGTCGTGCCGCCGGGCCAGGGCGCGCGCCAGCTCGCGCACGGCGCGGCCGATACCGGCCGAGCTCAGCATGGCTGGGCGGTAGTCGAGGGCGACGGCGAGACGGGCCATGGCAGCGGACGTTAACCGGTGGGCACGGCGTGCGGTGGGCCGGCGGTGCGTGTCACCGGCCGAGCCGTGCGAGCTATGCTTCTGACGGACCGCCGCGCCCATCCCTTGTGGCCTCGCGGCCGACTTTTCTTTCGCGATGCACCGCCGCGCTCACGTTCTCCTGCTGCTGCTCGCGGCCCTGTTGGCCGGCGCGACGGCGTTTGCCGGCCTGATGATCTCGACCGGCCCGGTGCAGCCGGCAGAACAGGGGTCGGGGGAGAACGGTCCGGGCGAAGAGCCGGCGGCGCCGGCCGTGCTGCGCGGGGGCCCGGAGGGGGCGTTGCCGACGGTGGTGGTGTCGGTGAGCGTTCGGGGCGAGTATCACGCGCCGGCGGTCGCGCCCCCGCGGCCCGTGCTGGCGCGCGCGGACGGAACTCACGCCGAAGTCGAAGTCGAGTGGGTGGCGGGCACGGCGGCGCTGCCTTGGCTGCCCGCTGCCCGCCGCGGCCCGCAGCTGGCGCGCATTCGCTTCGGCGCGGCGGGGGACGCCGACGACGAGTATCGCGTCGTGCGACTCGACGGTGACGAACGCGTGGTGGCGTTCCCGTTCGACGGACCGCACGGGTTCGAGGGAGTGGTGGCCGACGTCGAGGGCGCGCCGGTTGCCGGCGTCGAGATCTGGCTCGCCGGGCAGCGCACCCGCAGCGACAGCGCCGGCCGGTTTGCGGTCAGCGGGCTGCGCGGCGGCAGCGGTCTGCCGCTGGTGCTGCGCGCCGAGGGATACGCCGCCCACTATCGCGAAGTCGACGCGCGCCAGCCGGTGCGCGGCGCCTTCGTGCTGCGGCCGGCGGCGCGCCTCGACGTGGGACTCGCGGCGGAGGGCGCCGAGACCGTGTCCGTGCTGCCGGCCTCCGGCGCGGCGGCCGGTAGCACGGCGCTGCGCCACTACCCGTTCTTCATGGCCGCGCTCGAGCCGCGAGCGCCGGTGAACGAGCGGTGGTCGTTCGACGATCTTCCGCAAGCGGTGGAGGTGCGCGCTGCGACCGGCACGGGGCTGACCGCCTCCGTTCCGCTGCGTGCCGCGCCGCGTGCGGTGACTGTGCCGACGCCGGCGTTGCGTCGCGTCAGCGGCCGCGTGGTGGATGGCGCGGGCGCGCCGATCGCCGCGGCGTGGGTGCTCGCGGGTCGCACCGGCGACGCCGGGCGTCACCGCGACGATGCGTTTCTGTTGTCGCCCGCGGCGCTGCTGGCGGGGACCGCGCACACGCGTACGGGGGAGGATGGTCGCTTTTCGCTGTGGGCATCTGCCGACTGGCGCGGGCCGTTGACGGTGATCGCGCCCGGGTGCCTTCGGCTGGAGGCGACCGCCGACCGGGATGAGGTCGGCGAGCTGATCTGCCTCGCGGCCGATGTCGAGCAAGCGGCGGCGCTGCGGTTCACCGCGGGGGCGGGGCTGCGCTTGGTGTTGGAGCGCGGCAGCTCTCGCGACGCCGGCCGAGCACTGGCCGCCGGGGAGTCGTGGTCGTGGACCCTGCCGCGACCGGCGTTGTTGGACGTGCGCGTTGGTGTGGGGGCGGTGCTCGGTGAAGTCCAGCGGCTCGCCGTCGCCGGCGCGACGCCGCTGCCGCTGGCGGTGCCCGCCGGCGCGCCTGGTCAGTAGCCGCGTCGCGTCGCGCGGCTGGCGTTCGCGTCGCCGGTGCGGCATCCTGCCGGCATGTTCGCGCGCGCTCGTCCTCGGCGGAGGTGTCGGTGACCGATCCCCGACGGGGTACCGTCGTGATGCGCGATCCGGTGCACGGCGACATCGAGCTGTCCCGCGAGGAGCTCTCGGTGATCGATACCGCCGAGTTCCAGCGCCTGCGGGGCGTCAAGCAGCTCGGCACGGCCTATCTCGTGTACCCGGGTGCGTCGCACACCCGCTTCGAGCACTCGATCGGCACGCTGCACATGACCGAGCGGCTGCTCGACGCCGTCAACCGCCACGCCGCGCGCGACAGCAGCTGCGCGGCGGTCGATGGCGAGGCGCGGCGCGTGCTGCGCTTGGCGGCGCTGTTGCACGACATCACGCACGTGCCGTTCGGCCACAACATCGAGGATCAGACCGGCTTGCTACCGCGCCACGACACGCCTGATCGGTTTGCTCGGGTCTTGGGCGATACCGAGGTCGGGGCCGTGCTGGAACGCGCAGGCGTGCGCGATGCGGTGCTGGCGGTGCTCGCCGGGCGCGGCCCGGAGGTGCCGGTGTTCTGGCGTCAGGTGCTGTCCGACACCATCGACAGCGATCTGATGGACTACCTGCGGCGCGATGCCTACTACACCGGGCTCGAGCTGCGCTACGACCAGCGCGTGGTCGGCGATTTTCGCGTCGATCGACAGAGCCAGCGCCTGTTCGTCGACTGCGAAAAGCAGGGGATGCTGCGCGAGGACATCATGTCCGAGCTGATCCGGCTGCTCGAGATCCGCTACCACTTCTCCGAGCGCGTCTACTACCACCACGCCAAGGTCGCCGCCGGCGCGTTGATCGCCCGCATGGTCGAGCTGGCGATGCGCAGCGGCCAGCTGACCGCGGCCGCGCTGCAAGAGGCCACCGACCAGTCGCTGTTAGACCACCTGACCCGCGCCGGCGAGGCCGGCGACGCGCGCCTGCTGCGCTTCGCCCGCCGCTTTGCCCGCCGCGAACTGCCCAAACGCGTCCTGGTGTTGCCGATGTACCTCAACCGCGGCGTACAGGACGCGCTGCTGGAGCACTACTTCCAACCCGGCGCCGCCGAGACCCGGCGCGCGTGGGAGCGCGACGTCGAGGAGCGCGCCCGCGCCGTCCTCGGGCTCGACCTGGACGTGATCCTGTACTGTCCGGCGCGCGCGATGCAGCTCAAAGAGGCGCGCACGCTGGTGCGTCTCCCCGGCAGCGGCGACCGCATCGTGCCGCTGTCCGACTTCGCCGATCAATTACCGCGGCTGCGCGACCTGGAGGCGAGCTACCCGCGGCTGTGGAAGCTCTACGTGCTCACCTCTGCCCGTGAGCTTCCTGTGCGCCGCAAGCTGCAGGAGCTCTGCATGGAGGCGCTGCCCGACGGTTGCGTCAACGCGCTGCGCCTCTGACGCGAGTGTGCGGGTTCTGTGCCGCAGGCCAGGTCTGGGACGCTGCATTCTGGGAGCCCCACCGTCAACCCGGTTACCCGTGGGATAAGATCACGCCCGGGAGGTCGAGGTTCGCCATGATCCACGCTGTCAGGTGTCCCCTGTTCTTCGTCTTGCTCGGCGCCGTGATCACGCCATCGCGAGGTCAATCCCCCGCCCAGCGGAGCGCCGAGGGAGCGCACGAGGCTGACGGAGCACTACTCCGTCCGGCCCGAAGGCCTGGAGTTTGCCGTCGAGCTCGGTGAGATTCCGGCGGTACAGGAGACTTGGTCGTGAGATTCTCGATGGCGTTGGATCGCCGTGGAGTAGTTCCCTATTGGATCACGTCGTAGCCCTGGACACTGACAAGGCCACGATCCTGGACATTGCCGGACGGATAGCGCTCGATGTCTGCGGTGAGCTTCAATGAGCGCGCGCGGCCGCGCCATCGGACAAGGACACTCATGCCGCGCGGGGCTATCCCCCCTTGGCGTGCGAGCCCTAGGATGCTGTTGTCGATCGGAAGCCTGACCTTGCCAAAGCTCGGCAGGATCGCCCCCGCGAGACCAGAGAAAGTCGCGGTGACGTTGCCGCTAGCGTCGAGGATACTCACATTGCCAAGTGTGATCGGCTGGGACTCGCTCACGTTCGTGATATGACATACCGTATCGTATAGGTAGCGATTGCCACCCTCGCGAAAGTACTCGGCACGTACGACGGTGGCTCTTAGGTCGTTATTCTGGGGTCCGGCTGGCCAGGTGTGACTTGCGAGTTCTGCCGGCTTGAAGGCGCTGATGAGGATGGCGCACGCCAAGAGCGCCGTGAGTGAGGCAAATGTGAGCTTCATCTGGTGCTCCTTTGGTAGATAGAGGATCCTCGACGCGCCAGCCCCCAAGCCACAGGCGCACTCTGCCACGATACCACGGATCCGAGCGAGCACCGATCGGCCACTCGACCGAGCGCCAGCGAGGCACATCCGCGGCGGGGCAGCCCGCTGATTGCGATTGGCGCGTGATTGGCCACGACCAGGTCCCCGTACGTCCGAATCCGTGGAGGGGCGTGAGGCCTCGGCCTGCTCGACGGCCCGATTACAAACCTGCCGGCGTGCGAATGCACCGCCGCCAAGTGAGAAAAGCGAGCCTGACACCGTACGTCTCGTAATCTCGGGACGATGGTTGGCATGCGCTTGATCTCCGTTGTCCTGTTGGCAGCTTCCGCGCCCTGCTTCGTTCTCTCGGAGCCGCGCCGCGAGCAGAGCGCCGTCGCGGTCCTTGGCACGTTTCACATGGCCAACCCCGGCCGTGACGTGGTCAACGCAAACGTCGACGACGTGCTCTCCGAGGATCGTCAGCAGCAGCTCCAGGAGCTGTGTGACCTCTTGGCTGCCTTCGAACCGACGCACATCGCGGTCGAGGCCGTGCCGGACCGCGCCGACGAGTTGGCGCGGCGCTACGCGGAGTACCGCGCCGGCACGCTGGAGCCCGATCGCAACGAGATCGTGCAGGTCGCGTTCCGCCTCGCGGACGCACTCGGGCACGAGCGCGTTTGGCCCGTGGACCATCGGCAGGACATGGCGATTGGCTCGGTGATGCAGTACGCGCAGCAGAACGACCCCGCCGCCGCCGCGCTGCTGGGCGAGTGGCGCGGGAAGATGCAGGCCACGCTGGACGAGGTCATGGCCAAACCGATCGTCGACATCTTCCGCTGGGCGAACCACCCCGACCGCGCCGCGGAGCACGACGCCGTCTACCTTCGCATGGCGCAGATCGGCGGTGGAGACACAATGGTCGGAGCGCAGGCGGTCGGCACATGGTACGCGCGCAACCTCGCGATCTTCGCGAACGTCGCCGCACTGGCCAGCGATCCTGACGCGCGGGTGCTGGTCCTGATCGGCGCCGGACACGCCCCTCTCCTCTGCGACTTCGTCCGCGGCGCGGACAACCTCGACCTGATCGACATCACCGAAGTCCTGAAGTGACGGTACGGAGTCAGGCTCCGTACCGTCAGGCTCGGTACGGAGATCCGATGGCACATGGCTTCGTTCGCTCGCTCGTCCCAGCCCTGGTCTTGATACCGGCACTGGCCGCAGCCACCCAAGACCGGTCGCAGCGGGCAGCCGAGGAACGTGCGCTGATCGAGGGGGCAGTGGGCGATCCGCTGTCGCAGCGCGCGGCCGAGGCGTTCAACAAGCGCGACTGGCAGGAGGCCGAGCGAGCCTACGCCGCGCTCGTCGAGCGGGACCCGGCCGACGAGCGCGCTTGGTTGCGGCTCGGAACGGCACTGCACGCGCAGCAGAAGCTGGACGCGGCGCTGCGGGCGTACGAGCACGCACTGGACTTCCCCAGCGCTGCCTACAACGCCGCTTGCATCCATGCGCTGCGCGGCGCTACGGACTTGGCACTCGACCGGCTCCGCTCCGCGGTTGAAGTTGGGTTCCTCGATTTCGAGCACGCGCGGCGCGACCCGGATCTGTCGAACCTGCACGAAGACCCGGCCTTCGCGGCCGTGCTCGCGGCGATGGAGCGGCGGATGAAGACGCCGCTGCCCGAGGCGGTCCTCGGTCAGGCCGCGCCCGACTTCGAGCTCACCGACGTCGACGGCCGACGCCATCGGCTCGAGTCGTACCGTGGGCGAATCGTCGTCCTCGAATGGACGAGCCACACGTGCCCGACGGTTGCACGCTACCACGAGTCGGCGAGACTGCCGGCGTCGGTCGCCGGTGTGACCGGCGATGACCTCGTGTGGCTCGCCATCGACTCCGGCGCAGAATGTGACGAGTGGGTCGACGCGATCCGAGAGTGGCGCTCGACGGTCGGCCACCGCCGCCCCTACCTGCTGGACCCATCGGGCGCGACGGGTCACCGCTACGGAGCGCAGGCGACACCTCAGATTTTCGTGATCGACGGTTCCGGAGTGCTGCGCTACTCGGGGACTGTCGACGACGAAGGCGCGACCATCGACTACGTCGCCGCGACGGTCGCGGCGTTGCGCGAGGGTCGCGACCCGGCACCGACTTCCACCGAGCTCCGTGGCTGCACGATCAAGTACGCATCGGTGCTGCCAGGATTCGTCGCTGCCGACGTGTGGCAGTGCCCGCCCTGCGGCCTGCCGTGCGATCGCATCGTGTTCGCGACGCCGGGCCGCTGCCCGCAGTGTCGCATGGTCCTGGCCGCTCGAGTGCGGCGCAACGTGCAGACCGCGGCGAAGCCACACGCACAGCCGTTGTTCGACGCGGCCCGGATCGCCGCAAGAGCGGGTGAAGCGCAGCCGTGTCTCGCGAGCTTGCGTGCCGCGTTGGTCGCCGGCTTCGCGACACCCTCCAGGGTTCTGAGCGACGACGCGTTCGCCCCGCTGCTCGCCGTGCCCGAACCGCGCGCGGCGCTCCGCGAGCTGTTGGCCGAGTTCGCGAGCGAGTCGACGGCGACCATTGTCCGCAGCACGGAGCCCGGCAATCGCCTGCGGCTCGAGCTCACGATTCATGAAGCGGCGGGTACGCCCGTCGTCGACGCGCGCGTGGACCTGTACCAGACCGACGCTGCGGGCATCTACGATCCGGTGCACGGTTCGGAGAACCCACGTCTGTTCGCCAGCCTCGTTAGCGATCGCGACGGCCGCCTGGTCATCGACACGATCGTGCCCGCGGGCTACCCGGACGCGGACGTCTCCCCGCACGTTCACTACGTCGTCGAGACTGCCGGCGGGACACGCGACAGCGGCGAGATCGTGAGGAGAGTGACGGTACGGAGCCAGTCCTGCCCCGGCAGATTTGTCGGCCCTTCAGGGCAGGAAACTAGCCGCTGAGGAAGGGGGAGGGGAACGTGTGAGGGGCCCGGCAGCTACGCCCCCAATAGCCACTGGAGCACGTTTGCCCCAGAGCCAGTCTGGGTCCGAGTTGGCCATCCTTCACTGGTGAGGGGCACGTCGCCGTGCCCACTCCCGCAGGTCAGATTCGTTTGATCGCCGCCTCGGGCCGGGCCCACCACAACAATGAGGATGAAGTATGGCTGGGAAGAGCAGAACGAGGAAGGGCAAGAAGCCCGCAGCGGAAGTATTGCCAGTCGTGAAGCCCAACGCCGCCGGAATCGACATCGGCAGCCGCGAGCACTGGGTGTGCGCAGCAGCACCCGACGGCAGTCGTCCGATCAAGCGATTCGGAACGACGACGCCCCAGCTAGAGGCGCTCGCGGACTGGCTGGAGGAGCTCGGAGTGCGATCCGTCGCGATGGAGAGCACCTATGTCTACTGGATTCCCGTCTACGAGCTACTCGAGTCGAGAGGCTTCGAGGTCATCCTCGCGAATGCCCGCGAGGTGAAGAACGTGCCGGGCCGCTCCAAGTCCGATGCCAGCGATTGCAGTTGGCTGCAGAAGCTACACACCTATGGCCTCATTCGCGCTTCGTTCCGGCCTCCGAAGGACATCTGTGCGTTGCGGACCCTGCAACGCCATGCCGCGTCTTTGATCGCGCAGCGCACGCGCCACACGCAGTTGATGCAGCGGTCACTGGATCAGATGAACGTGGCGATCCATCGCGCGGTAACGGACATCACCGGCAAGACCGGCCTCGCGATCATCCGCGCGATTCTCGCTGGTGAACGCGACCCTCGAGCGCTCGCCAGACTGCGTGATCCGCGCTGCAAGATCTCCGAGAAGGAGCTCGCGGATCACTTGCAAGGGACCTGGATCGAGGAGCACATCTTCACTCTCGCTTCGGGCTTGCGGATGCTCGAGCACACCGACCACGAGATCGAGTCGGTCGAGAAGCGATTGATGGCGATGATCGAGGACCTGCAACCGGAGGAAGCCAAGACGGCCGACGTCCCCGAGCATCCAGACCCCCGCAAGGAGAGGAGCATCCGAACGAAGGGCGGCCGGGAGCTTCGCGATGCCCTCTGCCGGCTCGTCGGGTGTGATCTCACGCGAATCGACGGTATCAGCCCGAGCACGGCCATGATCGTGCTCACCGAGGTCGGCTACGACCTCGAAGCTTTCCCGACCGAGAAGCACTTCGTCTCCTGGCTACGCCTGTGCCCACGTCAAGCCGTCTCGGGTGGAAAGCGCATCAAGAAGCACCGCAACAACATCGCGGTCAGCAGGATCGCCACGGTCCTCCGGATGGCCGCCCTGTCCCTCCAACGTACTCAGACAGCTCTCGGCGCACACTTCCGCAAGATCGCCCGCGCGAAGGACGGCAACGTCGCCATCTTTGCCATCGCCCGCAAACTGGCCCTGCTCATCTACCGCATGCTGAAGTTCGGCCAGGACTACGTAGACGAAGGCGCCAAGGCCTACGAGGAGCGCTTCACCCAGCGACGCATCGTCGGACTCCGACAGAACGCTAAATCCCTCGGGTACAAGCTCATACCGATCGCCGAGGCTGGGTGAGTTTCAGGTCAGGCTCCGTACCGTCACCCCTACCCCAACTTCCGCAGTTCGACGGGTCGTCACGTTGAAAAGCAACGACTTACGTCGATTGGTTGGCACTACATCGCGGTCGAACGGAGTGGCGCGGGGACGGATAGCCTCCTGGGTAGCTGGATGCCGAGCCGGTCGAGCAGGTGCGCCTGCGCCTCGTTGGGGGTGACCACGCAGCGGACCCGGAGTTCGCGGCCGTCAGTAGTTGGCAGGAGCACGTCTGCGCTTTGGACCTGACGGAGCTCCTCGAGGATGGCGGCCGGGCTGTTGCCGAGTCCGGCCTTCTCCTGCCAGAGCTCGAGCGTTTTCCACAAGGCGTAGGCGAGGAAGCAGACGAGGATGTGCGCCCTGACCCGGTCCTCGCGTTGATGCCACACCGGGCGGATCGACAGCTCGGACTTCTGGATCCGAAACGCGGACTCAGCATCAGTGAGCTGGATGTACGTCCGCCAAAGCTCCTCATCTGTCCAACCCGTCACGTTGGACCTGAGCAGGTAGCACCCGGCGCTCTGGTCCACCCAGTTCGTGTTCTCACAAGCCTCCACGGCAAGCCCCGATGGTCGATCCGGGGCTTCGATCAACGAAACCGAGAAGCACGTGGAGGCCCGCGAGTTCTGGGCCAAGATGCGTCCGATCTGTTGATTGACGCGGTCCCGTTCGATCGACTTCTTCGACGCCGCCAGTCGGCGTTCGAGCGACGCAAGCCTCGCGCGAATGCGTTCGGCTGCTCGCGCGACAATTGCGGCGTCCTTCTCGATGCGCGCCTGGGAGCGACACAGGATGAACGTCTCCTCCCCGTCCTCGCTCGGGCAGAGCTTGACCTCGACATCCTCACGAATGCTGCGCCAGTCTCGACGGTCGACGATCTCCTGTTCGAAGCGGCGCAGGTCCGAACGCGATGCGCCGATGACGTACCGTCGCCTTCCCTCCTTCAACCATTTCAGGTTGCGCTTGCTCACCATTCCGCGGTCCATGACCCAGATGCGATCAGCAGCACCGAATCGCCGCTCCATCGTCTCGACGATCTCGCGGACCGTCGTGACGTCAGTCCGATTGCCGTCGAACACTTCGTGCGCAAGAGGGATTCCCTGTCTGGTCACGACCAGAGCGATGCAAACCTGTTTGCAGTCAGGCCGGTGATCTCGGCTGTAGCCACGCTGCGCCTGGGGGTTGCCCAGCATGAGGCCTTCGAAGTAGGTCGAGGTCACGTCGTAGAGCAGCAAGTCGTACTGAACGTCGAACAACTCGCCGAGCCGTGCGCGGAGATGCTGCTCCAGCGCCTCTTTGTGCGGCAGGATCTGGTCGAGAGCCCGGTAGAGCCGGTCGTCGTTGACCTTGCCTTCCGGCAGGCCAAGCAGGTCGTCAAGCGCGGTCTGGCGGTACAGGACTTCAGCCAGGTGCAGCTCGCTGGAGGGCATGCACAACCGACAGATGACCATCGCTGCCGCCATCGTCGACCACGGGACATCTTCACGGCCCCGCGGCATGAGCTCCCAGAGTGCGTCGTCGAACTTCAGTGCGTGCCACAGCGCCAGGCCGACGAAAACGTCGCCGAAGCGGCGTGTCCGGTCGAGGCTGACCTCCTTCAAGCGAATCGACTCGACCGGGTCGTCGTCTGTCACCGGTGGCTCAAACAGGCTCGGGTGCATTCGGCGACCGGTCATCCGATCTGCCAGCGCACGAGCCCGGCGTCGCCCCTTCGCATCCAGTTTGCCCAGCTGCGCGATCACCTCCTGCCGCACTCGACGACCGTGCCGCACCGACCGAACGAGGAGCCAGTACTCGTGGGTCTTGCCGTTCTTTCTGACCGTCTTGCGTCGCAGGTACACGTCCGCCGCCTCGCACACAGTTGTCGTGCTCCCTGCCACACCGATCAACGGGGCGGGTTGGCACTACACGGCCGATCTGCGCCGCCGCGACGGTGGATAGCGGGCTGGCGCCGCGCCGAGGCTCCGAATTGGCCTCAAAAATCGTCGAGCTGCGGAAGTTGGGCTACCAGTCGTCGCGGAATCGGAGGACGCGGTCGCGCATGGCGTGGTAGACCGCGGTGGTCGCGCGCACGTCGTGGGCGTTGTACTCGCAGATGCGCTGCAGCTGGCCTGCCTCGTAGGCCGGTGCCACCATCGAGCCGTCCATCGATTCCTTCGGGCTCTCGATGCCCAGTGCCCAGCACAGCACGTCCAGGTTGGCGGGGCCGGCGATGCGCTCGCCGTGCGCCAGCACGCGGTGCAGGTCGAGGTGCGGGCGTAGGCCGAAGCGATTGCCCAGCAGGTCGACGCGCGCGGGGACGTCGAGGAGGAGGCTGCGCACGACCAGAAAGGGCACGTCGAAGCCGCGGCCGTTGAAGCTGACCACGGTCTCGGCCAGCGCCGCCAGCGACCACCACGCCTCGAGCAAGTCGCGCTCGGGCATGGGGCGAATCCACTCCGGCAGGTCGTCGCTTGCGGCGCCGTCGCGGGGGACCGCGAGCACGGTCACCGGTTGGTCTTTGGGGTCGAGGTCGCCGTTGCCCACCGCGATCGAAACGACCTTGCCGAACAGCGGCGAAAGCCCCATCAGCTTGGCCTCGTCCGAGTCGAAGCGCTCGGCGTGGCGCGCCAGCGCCTCGGCGACCGTCGTCGGCAGCGCGCGGCGGTGGGTCGCCGGCACGGTTTCGATGTCGAACACCAGCGTCGGACAGACGAGATCGCGCACGTGGCGCCAGCCCGGGCCGAACAGAGCCTCCTCGTCGTAGCCCTCGTCGTCGTCGGTCGCGGCGCGCAGCTTCTTGATGTTGGCCTGCGCCGCCCCCTGATACTCGTCCACCTCGAACAGCGCCTTGACCGGCGTCCCACCGGCGAGCGCGCCGATCTGCTCGCCGGCCGGAGCATCCGACCAGATCTTGCCGCGCACGCGCGCGGTCGTGTCGGCCAGCACCAGGTCGAAGAACGGGTCGTTCTTGCGTGTGCGCCCCTCGCGCACCGACGAGATCACTCCGTAGGCGGTCACCAGTGTGCCGCGCTGCGGCTGGAGCGCGTCGAGCCGGGCGATGTGCTGCGGCCGCGGCCGTTGACTCTTGTCGCTCACGACGTTCGCTCAACGAAGCGACGCAGCCGTGCCATGCCCTCGCGCAGCTCGTCGATCGCCGCGGCGTAGCTGATGCGGATGAAGCCAGGGATCGCGAATGCGCTGCCCGGCACCAGCGCCAGCCGCTCCTCGTCGAGCAGCCGCCGGCTCAGCTCGAGATCGTCGATCTGCAGCCGCGCGCACATACGCCGCGCGTCCACCAGCGCGTAGAATGCGCCGCCCGGTGCCTGCAGCGAGAGCTCGCCGAGCTGCGCGATCTCGTCGATGACCAGCTGGCGCCGCGCGCCGAATGCCGCCATGCGCGCCGCGCGTTCCTCGGTGTAATCCAGCGCGCAGATCTCGAGCGCGGCGTGCTGGCTGATGGTGCACGGATTGCCGAGCACCTGGCTCTGGATCCTGCCGGCGGCGGCGATCACCTCGGCGTCACCCGCCAAGAACGCCAGCCGCCAACCGGTGAACGAGTGCGATTTGGTCGCGCCGTTGACGACCATGGTGCGCGCGGCTCCCGCTTCGATCGCCGCCGGCGACACGTGGCGGCGATCTCCGTAGATCAACCCGGCGTAGATCTCGTCGGACAGGATCCACAAGTCGTTGGCGACCGCGGCGTCGACCAGATCCTCGAGCTGGGCGCGCGTCGGCACGGCGCCGGAGGGGTTGTTGGGGTAGTTCAGCAGAACGCCCGCCGCCCCAGCGCTCCGCGCTGCCTCGTCGAGCTGCGCGCCGGTGTGCACGAAGCCCTGCTCCGGCACCGGATCGACGATCACCGGCCGGCCGCCGGCGACCCCGACCAGATCGGGATACGACACCCAGTACGGCGCCAGGATGCACACCGGCTGCCCCGGTTCGAGCAGAGTGGTCAGCGCCATGTGCAGCGCCGCCTTGGCACCGGCGCACACCATGACCCGCTCCGCGTCGTAGCGCAGATCGAACTGCGCCAGCCACTCGGCTGCCGCCTGGCGCAGTGCGGGCAAGCCGGAGGTCGCGGTGTAGCGCGTTGCCCCGCTCTCGATCGCCGCGATTCCGGCGCGGCGCACCGGCTCCGGCGTGGCGAAGTCGGGCTCGCCGGCGCTCAAAGAGATCACGTCCTCGCCGGCGGCGCGCAGCTCCGCCGCCCGCGCGGAGATCGCCAGCGTCACCGATTCGGCGACGGCGCGGGCACGGGCGCTGGGGGTCGGGAGCGGCATCGGCGGCGCGGCCAGCGTAGACAGGATCTTCGCCCGAGTCCATTCACGGGAAGACCGGCGCCCGGCGAATCGTCCCATTGCAATCGGCTCCGCTGGGATCGTTCGCGGCAGCCGCTAACGTGACGCGAACCATGCGCGCCAAGAAGTTCTTCAAGGTTGCCGCCATCACCCTGCTGGCCGTTGCTCTGCTGCTGTTCGCCAGCATCGCCGTGTTCGTGTTCAACCCGCTCGAGGGCTCGCTGCGCGACATGCGCGACATCGTGCCGCGCGACGTGGACTTCTTTCTGCGCAAGCTGGACCTCGACGAGGACTTCGTCGAGGCGCCCGAGCCGCACTTCTGGGGCGACTTGGCCGGTCATCCGGGGTGGTACGAAAAGGTCGTGCGCGGGCCGACCTACCGCGACCTCAACGGCCGCGGGGAGATCACCGCCGCACTCGACGAGGTGCGCGCGCAGCTGGCGTCGGTGCGTGCGCAGAGTGGCGGCTTCTTCGACATCGTCGAGCACGTCATCGGCAACGAGCTGGAGATCGCCGGCAAGCTCGGCGACGCGACCGGTGGTGGCGCGGCATGGTGTGCTTACGCGCGCGTCGCCTGGCAGGCGAAAGCGGCGCTCGGCGCGCTGCGCTACGGCTTCGCGCAAGAACGCGTCCGGCAGGGCGGCCTCGAGGTGAGCTACGAGGCTCCGATGTTCGTGCTGCAGGCGCAGGGCGGTCCGCCGCTCTACGCCGCGCGATACCTCGATTGCGTGATCGCTGGCAATGACCGTGAGCTCGTGCAGCGCAGCTACGGCATCGCCACCGGCGAGGCGGACGCCGAGAGCTTCGGGGCGTCGGCCAGCTACCGGGACGGAGTCGAGCGCCGGCTGCGCGAATGGGAAGAGCAGACCGACCAGGCTGCCAACGCGATCGAGTTCTACTTGCGCCCCGACCGCTACTTCGGGTTGCCATCGATCACGTGGGACGACCGCTGGCCCGACCCGCACCATCCCACCGACATGAACGAGCGCGTGCTGGCGTCGTTCTTCAACCTGAGCTCCTGGCTCTACTTGACGGGCGCGCTGATCTTCGAGCCGGACTCGCTGTCGCTGCTCGCCGACATCGAGCTCGACCGCAACAAGCACACGGCGTTCCAGGGCAACTTCTTCCAGACCGAACGGCAGAGCAATCGCAAGTGGCTGCGCCCGTTCATGAGCATGGTGCCGGCCAACGCCTGCGCGTTCGCGGCCATGCGCATGCCGGCGGGGGACTTCATGCGCGAGATGTTCGGCGCGTTGACGGAGACCGAACGCACCGAGATCGACGAGCTGCTGCGGCGCACCGACGACTTCGAGAGCATGAACTCGCTGATCGACACGATGGCGCTCGCGCTCAGTCCGCGCACCGGTTTCGTGTTCCGCGCCAACGAAGTGGATCGTGCGACGGCCGAGATGATCGCGGTCGCCGACCCGGCGCCGGTGCCGCAGGTCGCCTGGGTGTTCTGGATGGAGAGCGGACGCGAAGGCGTGCTCACCGAGCTGGTCGAGAAGATCACCAACAACTTCCAGCTGCTCGGGTTCACGACCGCATACGATTTGCCGCTCGGCGTCGGTGGCTCGATCGGCAAGGACGCGGCGCGCGAGTTCTTGAACCCGCAGATCCCGGGGACCGGCTCGATCGCCACGCTGGTCTACCCGCCGTTCTTCGTGCTCAGCAACTCCGGTCCGCTGATCCGCGACATGATGCAGGCGCGGTTGTTGTCGGCCGCACCGTCGATTCTCGGCAACCCCGACCTCGACGAGTATCTGCGCGACGTGCCGGATGCGGTCAACGGCCTCGTCTTCCTGCAGTCGAACGAGATCGAGCGCGTGCTGCAGGGCTACGATCGCGACATCGTGCAGAGCGGCGGCATGCCCGATCCGGAGTGGGCGCAGCAGCGTCGCTCCACCGCCCAGCTCTCGGTGTTCCGCCAGAAGTACTCGCGGCACGGCTCGATGGCGGGCATCCCCGAGTCGGAGCGCGCTGCCTTCGAGCGCGACGTCGACGCCGAGCTCGACGACATGTGGCGGCGCGAGCGCACC
The DNA here is from genome assembly GCA_965223545.1 of Planctomycetota bacterium. Classification (GTDB taxonomy): domain Bacteria; phylum Planctomycetota; class UBA1135; order UBA1135; family UBA2386; genus CBDCWY01. The sequence goes on from OZ245006.1 coordinate 5,187,617, forward strand.
AACTACAGCGCGGATGCGCGCGCATCGATCGCGGAGGCGATCGGCTTGACCCGGCTGTTCCGCTCGGCGTACTTGCAGCTGACTCTGGAGCCGCGCCATCTGCAGCTGTCGGGGCGCGCGTTGGCTGCGTTCCGCTAAGACGCGGCCGGTCTTGAAACTCGGGCAGTCCCGGGTATCGTCCTCCGCCCCGCTCGCCGAGGTGGCGGAATTGGCAGACGCGCTAGGTTGAGGGCCTAGTTCCCCTCACAGGGAGTGCAGGTTCAAGTCCTGTCCTCGGCACCACTTGGACGGCCCGGGCCGACGGCCTGGGCCGTTTTCGTTCCTGCGTTGCGGCGTCCCGCGCCGCCGATACGGTACTGCGATCGTGACTAGCAAATGGGGTGGGCAGCCGGGCGCTGCCCCTGACAGTGTGTTGGCGCCAGAGGCGCGCGTCTGGCTCGACGGCGAGCTGCGGGCGCCGGCCGATGCGCAGTTGGGTCTCTTGACCCACACGCTGCACTACGGCTTCGGGTTGTTCGAGGGCATCCGCGCCTACCGCCAGGCCGACGGCGGCTCGGCGGTGTTTCGCCTGGCTGAGCACGTTGCGCGCATGTTCGACGGCGCGAAGATCCTCGACCTCGAGATCCCGTTCACCGCGGAACGCTTGGTCGACGCCTGCATCGAGACCCTCACCGCCAATCGGTTGGCAGAGGCCTACCTGCGGCCGGTGGTGTTCGTCGGTGAAGGGCGGATGGGGATCTACGCCCCGCAAAACCCGGTGCGCGTCGGCATCGCCGCCTGGGAGTGGGGCGCCTACCTCGGCGACGAAGGCTTGCAGCGCGGCATCCGCTGCCGCGTGTCCTCGTTCACGCGCACCCACGTCAACACCAACATGGTGCGCGCCAAGGTGACCGGTGGCTACATCACGTCGATCTTGGCGAAGAGCGAGGCCGCAAGAGACGGCTACGACGAGGCGATCCTGCTCGACCAGGACGGCTACTGCGCCGAGGGGTCGGGCGAGAACCTGTTTGCGATCTACGACGGCACTCTGGTGACGCCGCCGCTGTCGTCGCCGATCCTCGCCGGCATCACCCGCGACGCGCTGCTGACGCTGGCGCGCGAGCGCGGCATCGCCGTCGAGGAGCGCCGCTTCTCCCGCGACGAACTCTATCTCGCCGACGAGGCGTTCTTCACCGGGACCGCCGCCGAGGTCACGCCGATCCGCGAGGTCGACGGTCGCACCATCGGCACCGGCGAGCCGGGGCCGGTGACCAAGACGCTGCAGGACGCGTTCTTCAAGGTGCTACGCGGCGAGGTCGCGGAGCACGCCGACTGGCGCGCCACCTATCGCGTCGACTGAGCAAAACGCTACGCCGCGCGCTCAGTAGCCGGCGGCGTGGCCGTCCTTGCGCGCCTCGGTCGCACCGACGTAGACGCCGTTGTCGAGGCGGCGCAGCACGGCTTGGTAGCCGCCGAAGCCGTCGGTCGCGACCTCCACGCGATGGCCGCGCTCGCGCAGGGCCTCCGCCAAGGACGCCGGAAAGCCGGGCTCCAGCAGCACCGTGCCTCCATCGGTCATCCGTTCGCCGGTGGGTTGCGACGAGCCGCTGTGCCGCACGCGCGGTGCGTCGCCGGCTTCCTGCAGGTTCATGCCGAAGTCGAGCAGGTTGACGAGGATCTGCACGTGGCCCTGCGGCTGCATCGCGCCGCCCATCACTCCGAAGCTCAAGTACGGCGCCCCGTCGCGGGTGACGAACGCCGGAATGATGGTGTGGAACGGCCGCTTGCCGGGCGCGTAGCTGTTGGGGCGGCCGGGCTCGAGATCGAACAGTTCGCCTCGATCCTGCAGGCAGAAGCCGAGGGTCGGGGGCGTCATGCCGGAGCCCATGCCCCGGTAGTTGCTCTGGATCAGCGACACCATGTTGCCGTCGGCGTCGGCGACCGACAGGTAGACCGTGTCGCCGTGTTCGAGCGCGGCGATCCCCGTGTCGTAGCGCGCCGCCGCGCGCTCGCCGATGAGCGCGCGCCGCTCGGTGGCGTACTCCTCCGAGATCAAGCGCTCCACCGGCAGGTCGCCAAACGCCGGGTCCGCGTACCAGTGGGCCCGGTCTTCGAAGGCGAGCTTCTTGGCTTCGACGAGCAGGTGCACGTAGTCCGCGCTGCCAAAGCCCATCGCCCCGAGATCGTAGCTCTCGAGGATGTTCAGCATCTGCAGCGCGGCGATCCCCTGGCCGTTGGGTGGCAGCTCGTGCACCTCGAAGCCGCGGTACGACACCGACACCGGCGTCACCCACTCGGACCGGTGAGCGGCGAGATCCTCGCGGCTCAGAAAGCCACCCTCGGCGGCCAGGAAGTCGACCAGCTGGCCGGCGATCTCGCCGTCGTAGAACGCGTCGCGCCCGTCGGCCGCGATGCGCTCGAGCGTCGTCGCCAGGGCAGGGTTGCGGAACAGCTCGCCCTTGCGCGGCGCGCGCCCGTCGATGGTGAACACCTCGGCGAAGCCCGGGTAGTCGCGCAGCGCGCGGACCCCGCGCGCCCAAGCCGCGGCGATCACGGCGGACACCGGAAACCCATCGCGCGCGTAGCCGATCGCCGGCGCCAGCACCGCGGTCATCGGCAGCCGGCCAAACCGATCGTGCAGGGCGAACCAGCCGTCGACGCATCCCGGCACGGTCACCGGCAGCGGGCCGTGCGCGGGAATCTTTTCGAGGCCGCGTTCGGCGAGCATCGCGGCGGTGAGCGCGCGCGGCGAGCGGCCCGTCCCGTTGAGCCCATGCAGCTGGCCGCTTGCGGCATCCCAGACGATCGCGAAGAGATCTCCGCCAATGCCGCAGCCGGTCGGCTCGACGACACCGAGCACGGCGTTGGCCGCGATCGCCGCGTCGACCGCCGATCCCCCGCTGCGCAAGACCTGGAGTGCGGCCTGCGTCGCGAGGGGCTGGCTGGTCGCCGCCATGGCATGGCGGGCGATCGCTTCGGATCGCGTTGCGAACGAGACTTCGCCGTGCCGGGCTTGGGCGGGGATCGACATCATGACGCAGGCGAACGCGAGCGGGAGGAGCGGGTGGGCCATGGGAGAGTCGGGCGATTCTAGCCCGATCCCGGCGGCGGATGCCGGCCCTCCCTTCGAGCCATCGCAATCGGCGACGGCCGCCGGAGCGCGGCACTTTCTCGGGGGACTGCTAGACTGGGAGCCCGAGCGCCGCGCAGGATTGGCGGCGCCGGTCGAGTGCAGTCCATGGCTTCCGAACAGACACAACCTCTGCCCGCCGCGATCGAGGCCGCGGTCAGTCTGTTGGCGGACGCCGAGCCGCGCGTGGTGGCCGCCTGCCGCGAGCAGCTGCTGCGCTGGGGCGAGCCCGCGGTGCCCGTCCTGCGGCGCGTCGCCATCGGTTCGGATGCGCGGCTGCGCGTGCGCGCGCGCTCGCTGCTGCGCACGCTCGAGCTACGCGCCTGGAGTGCGCAGGTCCGCAGCTTCGCGCGCGCCATCGAGCAGGGCAGGCCGGCGCGCATCGGGGCGGGATCGTTGCTCGAGAGTGGGCTGTTGTTGTTGTCGTCGCTGACGCGCGCCGAGGACTTGGACCGGGCCGGCTACGAGGGGGCGGTGGCTGCCTTCGGCCGCGAGCTGCGCGGCAAGGTGCGCGGCCGCACCGCGGCGAGCGCGGCGCGTTCGCTCGGTGCATACATGGCGGAGCGGCTGGAGTTCACCGCGGAGTCGGCCAGTCTGTACGATCTCGACGCGGTCGCCATCGACGTCGCCACCCAGCGGCGGCTGGCGACTCCTCTCGTCTTGGCGTTGCTCTATGCGATCGTCGGCCGGCGCGCGGGCTTGCGCGTCACCGTCGTCGGCTTGCCCGAGGATTGGTTGGTGCGCGTGCACGGCGCGCGCCCGGTGCTCGTCGACCCGCTGCGCGGTGGTGAGAGTTTGACCAAGGCCGATTGCGTTCGCCATCTGCGCGTCACGGGCTACAGTAGCGGCGCGTCGGCCTACCTGTCGGACCTCGATGACCGCGCTCTGCTGCTCGCCCACGTCGAAAGCCTGCAACGCGTGTTCGGCTACCGTGAGGACGGCGAGGTGCTGCGCGCGCTGCGCCAAGCGCACGACGCGCTCGGTCGGGTCGCCGACAGCACGAAGTAGCAGCGCGGCGCGGCAGCTTCGCGCGGTCGGCGTGGGGTGGCTGGTCGGCTTGACTGGGTGCGCGGGGTTGTTCCAAGAGGCCATGCCGGCGCGTCCGGCGGAGATGGCATTGGCTGCTTCGGTTGGGGAGGTCGAAGTCGGCGCCGCCGCCGTCGACATCACGCCCGAGCGCGACCTGTACTTGGGTGGATTCGATCTGGCGCGGCCGGCGACCGGGGTGCACTCGCGGCTCGAGGCGCGCGCGATGGTGATCCGGGCCGGCGGGGTCCGGGTGGCGTTGGTCGGCGTCGACAACCTCGGCCTACAGCGGGACGACGTCGAGTGGATCAAGAGCGGCATCACCGGCTTTCGCAACGGCTGCGTGTTCGTGTGCAGCAGCCACACCCACGCGGCGCCCGATCTGGTCGGGTTTTGGGGCTACTACTTCCTGACGTCCGGGCGCGACCGTGACTACTTGCGGCGCGTGCGCGACGGCGTCTGTCAGGCCGTGCAGCTGGCGACCGAGCGGCTGCGGCCGGCGACGTTGATCCGCGGGGAGGCGCTGCTGCCGCCGCGCGGGCTGGTGCGCAACAGCAACCGGACGGGATTGTTCGACCGGCGGTTCACCGTCGTGCAGGCGCGCGACCGCGCGACCGGCGCGCCGTTGGCGGCGTTGCTGCACATGGCCTGTCACCCCGAGGCGCTGCGCCGCCGCAACACGATGGTGTCGGCCGATTTCGTCGGCTCACTGTGCGACGCCTGGTCGGCCGCGGGCTTGGGACAGCCGGTTTTCGTCAACGGCGCGCTCGGCGCGATGATCTCGCCCGAGCCGCAAGGCGAGGAGGGCGTGGCGGAGATGGGCGCCGCGCTCTTCGAGGTGGCGCAGCGCGCGTTGGCCGCGGCGCGGCCGCTGCCCGTCACCGAGATCGAGGTGCGGCGGCGCGATGTGTACCTACCGCTGACGTCGCCGGGTCTGCTGCTCGGGCGGTTGACCCTGGCGATCCCACGGCGCGCCTACGACGACCACATGCGGACGACCGTCGGCTATCTGCGGCTCGGTGCATTGCAGGCGGTGTCGGTTCCGGGCGAGGTCGAGCCGACGCTCGCCGAGCGCTGGCGGCGGCGCACCGGGGTTCCCGATCTCCTGCTGTTCGGGCTCTGCGACGACGAGGTGGGCTACTTGATGCGCACGGTCGATGCGCGTGACCCGGAGTTCGCCTACGAGCGGTTGATGTCGCCGTGCGTCGACGCCGGCGCGCGCGTCGAGGCGGCGTTGATCGGTGGTGCGGCCGCGTCGGCGCGGTGGTGATGAACGGGAGCCTGGCTCCGTACTTTCAGAGCAGGTTGCAGATCCACTGCATCGTGTCGAAGAACGCGTAATCAAGCATCTTCCACACCAGCACGATCGCAATGATCCCAAACACCAGCTGCCCCCGCACCATCTCGAAGAAAGCCCCAGTCTGCCGCGGAAACAACCCCTCGACCACGCCCGCGCCATCGAACGGCGGCAGCGGCACGAGGTTGATCATCGCCAGCAGGATGTTCAAGAACAGGAACGTCGATGCGATCTTGATCACCGCGGTCATGCCGCCCGAGTCGTACTCCGGCAGTGCCCAAATGATCTGGAACGGGTGAAAGCCACGCGACTCATGCACGGCGACCCCGCTCAGCACGAGTCCCTTGAGCACCGCGAACGCCAGCAGCGCCAGCAGGCAGTTGGAGAGCGGCCCGGCCGCCGCCATCAGCGCCGCGCGCTTGGGGTAACGCGCCGCCCACGCTGGATCGTACGGAGCATGCGCGTAGCCCATGCACATCCGCGCATCGCTCATCACCAGCACCGCCAGCGGCAAAACGACGGTGCCGAACGGCTCGCGCTGGATGTGCGGGATCGGGTTGAGGGTGACCTGTCCGCCGACGTAGGCGGTGCGGTCGCCGCCGAGCAGGGCCAGCAACGCGTGCGCCGCCTCGTGAAACACCAGGCTCACCAGCAGCACGACGTACAGCAGCAGGATCGTGGTCCAGTCGAGTCCCGCCAGATCGACGAACGCGCCCATCACTCGGCTGCGCTCTCGCCGGCGTCCGCCTCGGGCGGCGGTGCATCGTCGGCCTCGACGTCTTCGAGTCCCTCGAGCACGCGGTGCACTTTCAACTCGGCCCCGCTGATCTTCTCGTTGCAGACCCGGATCAGCATCGCGGCGCGCTCGACCTTCTCCGACAGCACGTCGACGTCGACGTCGCCGGCCTCGATCTCGCCGAGGATCCGATTCAGCTCTTCGGTCGCGGCAACGTAGGAGGGCGCCTCCGCGTCCTTGCCCTTGGCCTTCTTGCTCATGATCGTTCTCTTCGGGATTCGCGGTGGGTCTCGCTGTCGGTGGTGGTCGCGTGGACGCGGCCGTCGCGCAGCGTGATGTGGATCTCGGTGCCCGGTGGCAGCTCGGTGGCGCTCTTTACGATGCCACTCGCGACGCTCTCGACCAAGGCGTAGCCGCGCTGCAGCACGCGCTTGGGGTCGAGCAGGCGCTGGCGCGTCTGCTGGCGCTCGAGCGCGTCGCGGGCGCGCTGGATCGCGCGCCGCGTCTCGCGCGCGACGCGCAGCCGCCCGGCGTCGTGCTCGCGCCGGCCGTGCCGCAGCGCCGCGCGGCTGCCGCGGTGCAGGCGTTCGCGGGCGTTGCGCAGCTGCTGGCGGTCGCCGGCCAGGCGGCGGTGCAGCACCGAAAGCAGAGCGTGGCCGGCGCGCGCCGCGCGCTGCTCGGCGGCCAAGAGCGCACGCCTGCTGCCCAGCACCAGGGTGCGGGCGCATTCGGCCAGCTCGGCGCGGGCGCGCAGCACCTGGTCGACGAGGGCGGCGCCGACGGCGGTGGGGGTCTTCTCCGAGCGCGCGATCACGTCGAGCACCGACTGGTCCCGCTGGTGGCCGATGCCGCAGACCACCGGCAGCGGATGACGCGCGACGGCCAGCGCGACCTCGCGGTCGTCGAACCAGGCCAGGTCGGTGCGCGAGCCGCCGCCGCGCAGGATGCAGAGCACGTCGAAATCGGCGGCGCGTGCGGCAAACCAGTCGAGGCCGCGCAGCACCGTCGGCCGCAGGGCGCGGCCCTGCACGCGGATCGCGAAGCAGGTCACTTCGAAGCCGATGCCGGAGGCCTCGAGCTGCACCGCGAAGTCGTTCCAGCCGTCGGAGTCGGGGCTGGCCAGCACACCGATCCGCAGCGGTGGGTGCGGCAGCGGCAGCGACACGTTGCGCTGGTGCAGGTCGAGCGCGCGCAGCTCGCGCAGGATCTGCTCGCGCCCCAGCGCGATCGCGCCGAGGGTGAACGCCGGATCGATGTCCTCGATGATCAGCTGGTAGCGGCCGCTCTGCGGATAGATGTCGACGCGCACCAGGGCGCGGATCTCGAGGCCGTCGCGCAAGGTCAGCGGCTCCGGCGCGCGCTGCAGCTTGGCGCGCAGCGCGGTCGCCGTCTTGGCGAACAGCGCGACCTCCGCCTGCGCCGCGGGTGTGTCCTGCCCCTCGCGCTTCTCGACCAGCGAGAAGAAGACGTGCCGGCGGTCCTGGTTCTTGTCGTAGTCGACGATCTCGCCGACGACCCAGACGGGATCCGGGAACGCGCCGCGCACCGACTCGCGCACGCGCTCGTTGAGGATCGACAGGCTGAGCGCCGGCGGGGTCTCCTTGACCGGTGGCGTGTCGGCGCCGAACAGCGTCGCCTCGCCGCTCTCGGCGGCGACCGACCCCGCAGTTCCCGCCAGCAGACTGCTCACCTCGGGCGCCATGGCGAAGCCGTGCGCCAGAAACGTGTCGACGACCTGTTCCAGTCGTTTGACCGGCACGCGCCAGACCTTGCTGCCGCGATCCCAACGGCGGCCAGGAATGGTGCGCATGCAGTCGACGAGGTCTTCGCGGTACTGGAAGCGCACCAGCAGCATCGCGCCGTCGGGGCTGAGGTCGATCGTGCCCGTCATCGCGCGCCCCGCGCCCCGATCTCGGTCAGGGTCTCGATCGCATCGCCCACCGCGGTCCGCGCCGCAGCCATCGTGATGAGGCGCTCGGCGGCCCGACTCAGGTCGGTCATGATCGAGGGGTCGAGGCCGCAGGGGCGGATCTTCGCGAACGGCGCGAGGTCCATGGCGACGTTGATCGAGATCCCGTGCGTGCTCACCCAGCCGCGGATCGCCACCCCGATCGAGATCAGCTTGGCGCCGGCGACGAACACCCCCGTGCCGTCGACCGAGGGCGTCGCCGCCAGGCCGAAGCGCGCGCAGACCGCGACCCCGAAGCGCTCGAGGCGCCGCAACCACGCGCGCACATCGCGTTCGGGCAGTCTCATGACCGGGTAGACGACCAGCTGGCCGGGGCCGTGATAGGTGATCTGGCCGCCCCGTTCCACCGCGACGACGCCGGGTGGCAGCGGCTCGGGCGTGCCGCGGCCGGCGGTGTAGACCGGCTCGTGCTCGACGGTGAAGATCTTTCCCCGCCCGCCCTTGCGCACGTCGGCGGCGACGCTCAGCATGCGGTCCCTGGTTTCCGCGTAGTGGGCGCGCCCGAGGTCGACGATCTGAGGTGGCTGGTCCATCCGCGTAGCCGTCAGCTTAGCCCTGCTCCTGCCCATGTGCTTCCTCACTGCCGCGCTGCTGTTCTGCCAGCAGCTGACCCCGACGCCCGAGATCGCCGTGCCCGGCGATGCCGTGCGTGTGGTGGTCGAGGACGCGTCGGGGGCGCCGATCGCCGCGGTGCCGGTCGACGTATGCATGCCGGGCGGCGACGTCGTCCGGCTGGGGATCGCCGGCGCCGACGGCAGCGTGCAGTTCACGCCGGTCGAAGCCGGGGACTACGAGCTCCGCGCGGAGTTGCCGGACACCGGCGTGCGGCTGTTGCGGCCGTACACAGTGCTGCCGGCGCCGCGGCGATGGTTGTACGTCTTGCTGTGCCTGCCGGCGGGCGTGCTCCTGCTGGCGTGGAACCTGCGCAACGCGTTCGGCAAGAGCGGCTGACCGCCCGGCGGGCGACAGCTCAGGCCAGCACCTTGTCGACCATCTCCTTGACGTGGCGCAGATCCAGGTTGCCCTGGAAGCGGTCGACGACCTCGCCACCGCGGAAGAACAGGCACGTCGGCACCGCCCGCACGCCGAAGTTGACGGTCGCGTTCGGCGCCTGGTCGATGTCGACCTTGTAGACCGCGAGGCGGTCGCCGTACTCCGCCGCGACCTTGTCGATGGTCGGGGCCAGAGCCTTGCACGGCCCACACCAGGTCGCGCTGAAATCGATCAGCACCGGGACCTCGGCTTGGTTGACGACGTCGTTGATATCGGAGTCGGACAGCTCTTTGACGGTGGACATCGGCGGCTCTGGGGATGGGTTGGCGGAACGGTATTTTGGCCAGCACGGTCGAGGAGGCAAGATGCGAACCCGGCGGTTTCGGCGCGGCGGTACGAGTTTGGCGCACGGCAGAAGCGTGTCGCCTCGGGTAGGGCTACGACCCGAATCGTGCGAGCCGCACGGGGGTTCAACCCATGATGCTTGGCAGGTCGCGCGCGCCATGCAGAACGCGGACAACCTCGATCTTGGAATCACTTGGCAAGTAGAACACTTGGTGCACGTTGAACGGCTTGGCCACCGGCCACTGGCGACAGCCGCGAAGTCGACTTACGACCCAGTCCTGAACAGAGCCGAGATGGGGCTGTTCGATGAGGGCCTCAAGCGTCTGGTCCACCGCATGGTAGAAGCGCAGAGCGAGTTCGACGTTCTCTTGGGTCGCGTAGAACTCAGCCGCACGGTCGATGTCCGCCTCAGCTTGCGGGCGGACGACCAGCTTCTTCACGAGCCTTTCTTCCGAGAGTGGCGGGCGAGCAGGTCCTGACGCTTGCGTTCCCAGAACTCCGGCGTGACCTCGACGGGTTCCCCGCTCTCGAGTCCTTCCATGAGCAGCGCTTCAAGCCGTTCTTGTTCGGCCCGCCGTTGGTCCTCACGAATGAGCTCGCGGACGTACTCGCTCGCAGACCCAAACCGTCCGGCGGCACGCTTCGTCACGAACGAGCGAAGCTGCTCGGGTAGCGACACGTTCATCGAGGTCATCTCGTCGGTCTTCGGGTCCATAGGACGATCTTAGCAGGGATGGCACCCAGATGGCAAATTCTGCCATCGACCAATCCGTCTGGCAGCTTGAGCTGGGTTTGACCCCGAGGATCGCGTCGTCATCGGCAATCCTCGTCCCTTCAATCAGGGGAGCACCGGGGCAAGATTCTGGCCCCAATGTTTGCAACTCGTGCCCGCTCAGCGGCCCGTGGTTGGCGCGGTCTGTTGCCACCGCTCCGCCGCTGGGGCACGTAGCGCGTGGCCGTGCGAGGTGCGCTCGATTTTGCCCTCGACCCACCAGAAGTTGGCTTGAAGCTCGCGTAGCGAAGCGCGCAGCGCGGGCTCCAGCGCTGCTCGAATCGTCGGTGGCACGAACGCGCGCAGTCCCGGGCCGGTACCTTGGCCGCGGAAGACGACCGCGAGGCCGCCGTTTGCCGCGTCCTCGACCTTCTCCAGCGTGCCGAACACCGTCACCGTCGCGCCGCTGTCGGCGGCGCGCTTCAGGGCGCTTGGATCTTCGGCCGCGATGTAGCGGTCCGGCTCCGCCGCTTGCCGGTGGCGAAAGGCATCGATCGCGGCGGCGCGCGCCCGCCACCACGGCAGCAGAAGATCGTAGGGCCGCGCCGCCGAGCCGGCGTTGGTCGCTGGATCCCAGACGCCACGCCGCGCTTTGCGTGCGGCTTGCTCCGCGCGGGCGAACGCTTCGTGGCACAAGAGGCTGTTGCCATACTTGTTGAAGTAGGGGCTGCGGCCTTCGCGCACCAACTGCAGGTTGTAGTCGGTGCCGTCCGGAAGCACGACGTGACAGAGCAAGCGGCCGTATCGGTCGGCTTGCGGGGTGCCGCCGGGAAACCGCAGACCGACGCGGGCCGGCGAACTCTCGGTGGCGAGTGCGGCGAACAGCTCCGCAGCCCACTGCGCGGTCTCGACCCCGTAACGGGTGCGCGGCTTGGTGGGCGAGGCGGCGCTATCGCTCTTCTCTTCGGTATCCACCGACAGCAACCGCAAGCGCACGCGGTTGCCGTCCATGCGCACGTGCACCGTGTCGCCGTCGACGACGCGCTCGACCTCGTACAGCTCGGTCGGGGGCGGCCACTTGCCCTCGTCGTCGATCTCGGCCAGCGGCTCGGCGACCGCGACCGGACCGTAGTGCGCGTCCGGATCGAGCCGTTCCGCGAGTGCGCTGTTCCAGTTGGAGTCCAGCCACTGCGCGAGCCGGGTCGCGATCGCGCTGCCGCGCAGGATGAGGCCGGCGTTGCGACTGGCCGAGAAGTAGTCGCCACTCCAGTTGCTCGTGCCGATCCACGCCGCGGAGTCATCGACGACCATGAGCTTGGCGTGGGCGACGCGAGCGAACGGGATGAAGCCCGTGCGCGCTGGCGGCACGGTCAGCAGCGAGACCTCGATGCCGTCGACGCGCTGCAGCGCCTGCAGGTCGGCGATCGACTTCCGCCCCTTGGCCCAGTGGGCGACCGCCAGCCGCACCTGCACGCCGCGGACCGCGGCGCGGCGCAGGGCGGCGTCGAGCGTATCGAACGTGCCGCCGCCGCGCGTACGCCGCGAATAGGACAGCAGCTGGATGGCCACGCTCTGCTGGGCGCCGTCGATGAGCTCGAGCAGCGCGGGCAGGTCCCAGCGCGTTCCGCTCGGCACCAAGGCCAGTGGACTGAACACCGGCTGCGCCTGTACCGACGCGTCGCCGAAGCGCAGTGCGACGGCGGCGGCGCGCGGCGTCATTGCCCGCGTCGCCTCCCGTGCCGTGGTGCCGCCCGCGAGCTGCCAATCGACGTCGAACACGTGCACGAAGGCGCGCGCGACCGCCGCGTCGTGCACGCGCACGCCGAGCTCTTGGATGTGCTCGAGAGCCCGCCAGTCGAAGTTGGCACTGCCGACCCACAGGTCGACGCCGTCGACCACCATGTACTTCGCGTGGTGCACGCCGCCGGTGCGTGCCCGCAGATCGAGCAGTCGCACGTCGACGCCCGGGGCTCGGCGCAGCCGGTCGATGGTGTCCGGATACGTGTCGTAGAAGCCGTGGTCACTGAGAAACCGGACCGCGACGCCGCGTGCGCCGGCGGCCTCGAGCGACCGGACGATCGGCTCGAGCTGGCCGTTCGGTTGATTGCTGGCGTAGAACGAGCCGACGACCACCTCGGTCCGGGCCGCTCCGATCATCTGCAGCCAGACCGCGGCGGTGGCGGGGAGATCGGCGTGCGCGAGCGTGGTCTCCACCGGGGCGGTCTCGACCAACGCCATGGTGCCGGGCGCCAAGCCGCGGTCGGGTCCTTGCGCGATTGCGAGGAATGGCGTCGCGGCAACCGCGAGGACCGCAGTCCGCCAGCTCACGTGCAGATCTCCATCAGAGCGCCGACGTCGTCGACGACGTGGTCGATCATGCCTTGTGTTTGCAGCTGCAGCACCCACGCCGGCGTGTGCGGGTGGCGGCGCAGCACGGTGGTGTGGGGTGCGCACGCGGCGCCGCGCGTGCGCAGCACGTGCGGCAGCGCGAGGTCGAGCGAGAACACGTCGCCGATGACGACGTCGGGGTTCTCCTCCTCGATCACCCGCGCGTAGAGCGGGCGGTCGACGCACACGCGGCGGCCGCCGGCGTCGATGCACTCGCCCTGCTGGCCCAGCGTCTGCTTGCCGGCCTGGCCGCGGACGCGGACCGCGTGGCCGGCATCGCCGCCGGCGTCGACGCCGGCGCGCGAGAACCACTCGACGATCTTCTCCGTCGGCGAGTTGGAGACCACCACCACCGTCACGCCCGCCGCGTGCAGCGCATCGATCACCGCGGCAGCGTGCGGCACCAGCCCGGGCGGGTGCTGGTCGCGGAACGAGCGCATGCCGTCGAGAAAGCAGCGATCGGCAAACGCGCTCAAGTCGGCGAATCCGTTGCCCAACACCGCCTCGCGGTAGGCGCGCGCCGCGTCGTCGTCGGCGGTGTCGACGAATGTGGTCAGCGAGTTGGGCACGCAGAACGGATCCTCGTCCAGATAGGCCGTGATCCGGCCGTCGGGCGCCCAGCCGTAGGCATCGGGGCGCGCGCGCACCGCCGTCTCGAAGCGGGCGAAGTCGGCGTGCGCGATGTCGGCGCTGCGCTCGGCGAGCCGCGCCGCCTCGGCGATCAGGTGGATCTTGACGTGCTCCGCCTCCAGCGCCTGGTCGGTCCAGACCCCGTCGAAGTCAGACAGCAGGGTCGTCGGCATGGTTCATCGCGTCGAGCAGACGCTGCAGCGGGACTCCGTTGTCCTCCGCGACCTTTGCGATCGTGTCTTCCGGCTCGAAGCCGCACAGCGAGCAGCCGCCGATGTGGAAGCGCATCAAGACCACCGGCAGGTTGGGATCGGCGGCGATCGCCTCTTCCATGGTGGTGTCCGCGTCGAAGCGCGGTGAGTTGGCAGCGGGGCTCATGGCGTGCTCGGGGCTCCTGGGGCCTTTGGCGGTTGGGCGTTCGCCGTGCTGATGCGCGCCGCGACGCGGCGCGCGACGTCGCGCAGCGCGGCGGCGATCGCGCTGTCGGGGTGCGAGCGCACCACCGGCGCACCGGTGTCGCCGCCCTCGCGCACGGCGAGGTCGATCGGCAGCTGGCCGAGCAGGGGCACGTCGAACTCGCGTTCGATCCGCGCGCCGCCGCCTTCGCCAAAGATGGCGAACTGCTGCTCCTGACCGGGCGGCTGGAAGTACGCCATGTTCTCGACCACGCCGAGCACCGGCACCTTGACCGTGTCGAACATGCGGATCGCCTTGCGCACGTCGTGCACGGCGACCTCCTGCGGCGTGGTGACGACGATTGCGCCGGCGATGTGCGCCTGCTGCGCGAGCGACAGCTGCGCATCGCCGGTACCGGGCGGCAGATCGACGACCAAGTAATCGAGGTCGTCCCACAGCACGTCGAACAAGAACTGCTTGATCGCGCTGTGCAGCATCGGCCCGCGCCAGATCACCGGCTGCTCCTCGGGCACCAGCAGGCCGATGCTCATCACCTGCACGCCGTCCTTGACGAAGGGGTAGATCTTGTCTTTGGCGCCCTCGGGCTTGCCGCGCACTCCCATCATCATCGGCACGTTTGGGCCGTAGAGATCGGCGTCGAGGATGCCTGTGCGCGCGCCGAGCGCGTGCAGCGCGCAGGCGAGGTTGACGGCGACGGTCGACTTGCCGACCCCGCCCTTGCCGGACGAGACCGCGAGGACGTTGCGCACACCGGGGATCGCCGGCCGGTCGTCGTAGCTCGGCTTGCTGGTCGTGACCTGTGCGGTCATCTGCACGCGGACCTCGGCGACTCCCGGCAGCGCGCGCACCACGTCCTCGGCCTGCGCCCGCAGCTGGTCCTTGACCGGACACGCCGGCGTGGTGAGCTCGACCGAGAAGGCGACGTTGCCGCCACAGATTCGCAGGTCCTTGACGAAGCCCAGCGCGACGATGTCGCGGCGCAGGTCGGGGTCCTGCACCGCGCTGAGCGCGGTCAGGACTTGTTGTTCGGTGACGGCGGCGGAGGTGCTCATGTCGGTGGGGTCTCGAGCGCGCCGCGCGGACGTTCGCAAGGCGTGGTCGGCCCGGCATCTTGGTGCATCTTCGGGGGCTGTGCAACGCCGCCCGGCTGCGGGGTCGTTGCGCGGGTGCTCCGCGCGGTGAGAATGGGGGCGTCATGCGTGCAGGCCGTCAACCCACGAGAACCCTGGCCGCGGCCCTGGCGGCGGTGCTGGTGGCGGCCGGCGATGCCGTCGGGCAGCCGCCCAACGAGACCGCGCGACCGGGGATGGCCGTCGGCGAGGCCGAGGAAGGCGCCGAGGACGAGCAGCCCTCGGCAGCGATGCGCGCGCTGACCGGCCGCGAGCACGCCTCGGTGATCCCGGCCTACACTCCCCGGCGTTTCGCCCCCGGCCAGAGCGGCGAGCTGGCGCTGGTGATCGCGCTGCGCGGAGACGCGGTGCTGCCCGTCGCCACCCGTTTCGAGGTGCTCTACGAGTCCGCCCAGGGCCCGGTCCAGCTCGGCACCTGGCAGCGCCGGCCGCCGCGGGCGCGCGCGCGGCCGCCCGGCACGGTGGCCCCCCCGCGCTACGACGACGTGATCCGCGTCGACATTCCGGTGCAGCTCGATGGCGATGCGGAGCCGGGCGTCCTGCACGTTCGCGTGCGGATCGGCACCGCGCTGCACCACGCCGATACGGGGGCTCCATTGGCGGACTTCGTCCAGGATGTCGTGTGTCCCCTCGAGGTCGGCGCGCCGTTGCCGATGCCGTTGCCCGTGCGGGGGCCAGGAGAGGAGGCTCCACCTGCGCCCGCGCCCGAGGCCCCGCCCGAAACGGTCCCCGCCGGGGACGCGGGTCCCGCCGCCGTGGTGAGCGCCGCCAACGGGTTCGCGTTGGTCGTTGCCGATCATGCGCGCTTGCCCGTCGGTGGCAGCGTCGAGATTCCAGTTCGGCTGCAGATCCCGACCGGCATGCACGCGCTGCACGACGCCGAGCTCGAGACCCCGGCGCTGCGCGTCGAGCACGCCGGTGATCTGGAGTGGCGCGTGGTGGCGCCGGAGCCGCCGCCGGCGGGGGTGGTGCACGACGAGTGGGCGGCGTCGGTCGTGCTGCGCTGTGCGCTGGACGCCGAGCTCGGTGAGCGCGAGACCCGACTTGTGGTGCGCTATGCGCCGTGCGAGGGCGCGGCGTGTTTCCCGCCGGCTGAGCTCGGCACGCCGTTGGTGTTGCACGTCGTGAGTGAATCCGGCGTCGCTGCGGACGAAGGGCTCTCCCGCGAGGGCGCGTCGGTTGCGCCGTCGACCGACGCTGCTCCCGTGCCCCCTATTGTCTGGTGGCTGTTGCTCGTTGTCGTCGGCTTTGGGGGGCTCGCGTGGTGGCGTGCGCGTGGCGTGCGGTCGGCGTAGTCGAAGCGGTGCTGGTTGCAGCGGCGGACCCCGTGGTTACTTTGTGGACGCGTCGGCGGCCAGGCAATCTGAATCGAAGGGAGATGGAATGCGGTACACACGTGCTGTGGTAGCCATGACCGTCGGTTGTTCGGTTTGGCCTACGTATGCCCAATCCGTTTCATGGAGCCAAGTTCCGTCCGGGCCCGTGCCGACGGGATACAACGGGCAGCTCGCCTACCATAAGCCGACGGACCAGCTCTTGTTATATGGCGCGGGGATACTTTACGATGAAATGTGGACCTTTCAGGGCTCTACATGGACTCGACGCACACCGCGAGTATCGCCTGGCGATAGAGGGGACTACGGCATCTGCTACCGGCCGGATGCGCGGGACATTTTTCTGTTCGGGGGCGATCGATGGACGGGTTCTGCATCGCTCAGCCTCGGTGATACGTGGTCGTGGAACGGGTCCCGCTGGCAGCCGTTGGGTTTTGGCGGGCCTGCGCGGTCCGGGATGGCGATGGCGTATGACACGGACCGGAAGCGAATTGTGATGTTTGGCGGAGTTCGTTCCACGCTCGCAGGCGCCATCATGCTTGCAGATACGTGGGAATGGGATGGGCTGCAGTGGATCAGCGTGACGACGCCCGTGGCTCCTAGTCCAAGGGTCGGCTCTGGAATGACGTATGATCCAGTGCGTAGGCGCGTCGTGTTGTTTGGGGGTGTTTTCCCTGGACAATACCCGCTTGGTGACACTTGGGAGTACGACGGATCGACCTGGACTCAGTTGTCTCCGGCCTTGGCACCCGGCGCGCGTGAGCCATCGCTCACTTGGGATAGTGCGCGAGAGGTTGCTGTGCTCTTCGGGGGAGTTGATTTTACGGTGCCTTGGGTGCAATTCTGGACCGACACCTGGGAATGGGACGGGAGCAATTGGTCCCAGAGGTTGGTGACAAGTCCCGGAGGGGTGTACAATGCGGGCACCTTTCGACCTGTATTCGACACCAAGAGGCGTCGAGTGGTGTCAATTCTCAACGACCCTCTAACGAATGCGCGCCAACTCTGGTCATATGGCCCGACGTCTCCGGCAACTGTCGCTACCTACGGCGCGGGATGCGCAGGGTTCTCCGGCCCAGCGTCGCTGAGTCCGGACTCGCTGCCGTGGATCGGCTCTCGAATGGCTTTGACATTGAGTGGCGCCGGCGCGGGCGTGCCGGTGCTCCTCTCAGCTGGCACGTCCAACTCGAATTGGCTCGGCACGCCGCTCCCGCTCTCGCTGTTGCCGACCGCCTGTCAGGTGCTTGCGTCGCCGGAGATCGTGTTCAGCGGGCTGTCCGACCCGCAGGGCACCGCACGATGGAACTTGCCGTTGGCGAACATCCCGAGTTTGGTTGGACGATCGGTGTTCATTCAGGGCTATGCGCTCGACCAAACCGTGTCCACGGGGTTCGTGACCTCGAACGGCGTCGATGCGGTCGTAGGGGCCAAGTAGCGGTTCGTCGGTGCGCGTCGCGAGTTTGCGCGACTGGGGCTGATTCGGCGCTCCCCCCGAGAGAGTGGTGCGCGAGGCACCCTCAGCGCGAGCGGTTCCACATGTCCACTTGCACCTGCCACTCCCCGTCCGCGTCGCGCGTCCAAACGATGACGAACGGCCCGGTGACCGAGCTGCTCGCACCGTCGCGATCCACCGTGTACTCGAACGTGCCGACCGAGTAGGCCAGCTCCGCGGTCCCGCCCGCCTGGACCGTCTCGATGCGCGTGTCACGCACGGTCGCGCCGGCCGGGGCGGCAAGCGCGCGGAGGGCCGCCTCGCCCTGCAGGATCTTGCCGTTGGGGGGCACGAGCACGGTGTCGGTGGCGTGCATGGCGGCCGCGGCGGCGAGGTCGCCGCGTTCGCCGTGGGCGATCAGCTCCTGATTGCGGCGCTCGAGCTGGGTGCGGATCGCTTTGGCGGGGAGGAGACCGGTGCGGCAGGCGCCCAGGGCGCAGAGGAGCGCGATAGGGATCATCGAGAGACACTGCATCGTTCCGCTGGCCTACCGGGTGCCGTGCAGTCGCTCAAGAGTCGCGGCGGGATGCCGTGGTTTTGCGGCGTGTCGCGAGCCACGGAACACGCCCTGTCCGTATGGTGGTCGGATCGGGTTGGCCACCGCGCCGACCCGGAAGAGGCCCCAAGATGTCGACCGAAGAGCATCGCGCCAAAGAGCTGTTCGAGCGGACGCTCGAGCTGCCGTCCGACCAACGCGGCGCGATGCTCGATGCCGAGTGCGGCGCGGACGTGGGCTTGCGCGCGCGGGTGGACAGTCTGCTCTCGGCGTTGGGCCAGGCCGACGGATTCCTCGCCGATGCGGGGGCGGCCGTGGTCGAGCAGTCCGGCCAGGTGATCGGGCGCTACAAGCTGCTGCAGCAGATCGGCGAGGGTGGCTTTGGCAGCGTGTGGATGGCCGAGCAGATGGTGCCGGTGCGGCGCCGGCTGGCGCTCAAGATCATCAAGCTGGGCATGGACACTCGGCAGGTCGTGGCGCGGTTCGAGGCGGAACGCCAGGCGTTGGCGATGATGGACCACCCGGGCATCGCCAAGGTGCTGGACGCGGGGTCCACGGAGACCGGCCGGCCGTACTTCGTGATGGAGCTGGTGCGCGGCGTGCCCATCACGCAGTACTGCGATGAGGCCGGGCTGTCGGTGGAGGAGCGGTTGGCGCTCGTCGAGCAGGTGTGCGAGGCGGTGCAGCACGCACATCAGAAGGGCGTGATCCACCGCGACCTCAAGCCCAGCAACGTGCTGGTTTCGGTGCGCGACGGGGTGGCGGCGCCGAAGGTCATCGACTTCGGCATCGCGAAGGCGACCAATCAGGAGCTGACGCAGAAGACGCTGTTCACCGAGCTGCGCCAGATGGTGGGGACGCCGGAGTACATGGCGCCCGAGCAGGCGGAGCTCTCGGGCTTGGACGTCGACACCCGCGCCGACGTGTACAGCCTCGGCGTCATGCTCTACGAGCTGCTGACCGGCACGCTGCCGTTCGAGATGGAGGACGCGCGCCGGCGCGGCTACGACGAGATGGTGCGTCGGATTCGCGAGTCCGACCCGCCCAAGCCGTCGACCCGTATCAGTGGTCTCGACCAGCGGCTCGCGGCGATTGCCAAGCAACGCAAGACCGAGCCGCGGCGGTTGGGGCGGATGCTGCGCGGCGAATTGGACTGGGTGGTGATGCGCGCTTTGGAGAAGGAGCGGGGCCGCCGGTATCCGACGGCGAGCGCGCTGGCGGAAGATCTGCGGCGCTACCTCGCCGATCTGCCGGTGGAGGCGAGCCCGCCTTCGGCCCTCTACCGGCTGCGCAAGTTTGGCCGGCGCAACCGGACCGCGGTGGCGGCGGCGGCGGCGGTGGTCGTCGCCCTGGTGGCTGGCGGGGCCGCGGCGCTGGTCGGCATGCAGCGCGCGCAGGAGGCCGAGGGTCGGGCCCAGCATCAGGCGGCGCGTGCCACGGCGGTGCTGTCCTTGATGGAGGACCTGTTGGGCACCGCCAACCCGCACGAGCACAAGGGGCCCGACTACACGGTGCGCGCTCTGCTGCAGGAGTTCGACCAAGAGCTGACGCGGTCGCCGCCCGAGGTGCCGGCGGTGGAGGCGGCGCTGCGGTTCACCATGGGGCGCGCGTTCCGCCGCCTCGGGCTGTTCGACGCTGCCGAAGCCAATCTCGCGCGCGCGCTGGAGCTGCGCGGTGTACCGATTCCCGGAGTCGCGACCGGCGAGGCGGCGGCCCCGGCCGAGGTCGCCGACGTTCTGTGGGAATGGACGTGGCTGCTGCACGACCGCGGCGACTACCGCGAGGCGATGGACGCCTTGAGCGACGCGCGTGCGGCGGCCGAGCGGCGGGGCGACCCCGTGGCCGAGATGGCGCGGTTCGTCTACACCGAGGCTGACCTGCTGCGCCATTTCGGCGAGCTGCCGGAGGCCGAGGCCGCGGCGCGGCGCGCGGTCGCGATGCTGGCGGACGCCGGCGCGCGCGGGGAGCACGTGGCCCACGCCCACGACATGCTGGGGCTGGCGCTGTCCTCCGCCGGGCGCAACGCCGAGGCGGCGGAGGCCTACTGGGTCGCGATCGAGGTGCTGCGGGAGATGCACGACGGCGACCACCTCTCGATCGCCGCGCTGCAGCACAACTACGGCCTCGCCCGGTTCAAGGCCGGCGAGCGGCGCGAGGGGGAGCGCGACCTGCGCCAGGCGCTGGCCGTGCGCGAGCGCTTGTTGGGAGAGGAGCACCACCTGGCGCACACCAGCCGCCGCGCGCTGTCGACCGTGCTCTACAACGCCAATCAGCTGGCCGAAGCCGAGGACCTGGCGCGCCGCGCTCTGGCCTACGAGCGGGCGCGGTTGCCGCAGCCCCGCGCGGAGACCACCGAGATGGTGTTCAACTTGGCGCAGATTCGGCGCTACCGCGGCGACCTTGACGAGGCGGCGGAGCTGCACCGCCAGGCACTCGCCGACTACACCGCGTTGGGCGCCGCGCCGGCCGTTCTGCAGCGCAGCAACGGTCTGCTGGCGGAGGTCTGCATGGGGCTGGGACAGCACGCGGAGGCCGAGCGCCTGGCGCGCGCGGTGTGGCGCTGGGCCGAGCAAGAGTATGACGAAGGCCATCCGAGCCGGCTGGCCGCGCAGCGCCGGATGGGCGTGGTCCTGCGCGGGGCCGGACGGCTCGAGGCGGCGGTGCCCTGGCTGCAGGCGGTGGTCGATGCGCAGCGCGCTGCGGGCGCGGAACCCAGCGCGAGGCTCGCCTCCGACCTCGCGCTGTGGGGTGCGACGCTGGCGGATCTCGAACGCTGGGCGGCCGCCGCGCCGGTGTTGGCCGAGTGCGCCGAGATGCGGCGCGCGCTGATGGGGGATCACTGGCTGCGTTGGAACGCCGAGAGCTTGTGGGGTTTGGCTCTGTTCCATCTCGACCGCCACGACGAGGCGGAGCCGCGGTTGCGCGCCGCCGCCGAGAACCTACGGCCGCCGGCGCGGGCGCTGTTCCGCCGGCGCGAGGCGGTGGAGCGGGTGTTGCTGCTGTGCCGCGCGCGAGCGGCCGACGGGGTCGATGGGGCCCAGGCCGACGCCGAGCACTGGGAGGGCGTCCTGGCGACGCTCGCCGAGGACGGGGGCCCGCCCAAGTAGCGGAGCGCTGTTTTCTGCCGTTCCTGAATTTCGACAGCCGCCGTCGGTAATCACTCCGGATCTGCCATTTTGGCGTGGGAGGCCGCGACCGCCGGACGGCGGGGCGCGGCCAAAAGCGCGGCCTTTGGCTCCGCGGTGCGGATCCTCGTAAATGGCGTTCCCTAGGGGTCTTGGGACTTGCTCGTTTTTCCGGGATCCGGGAGCGCGGTGCGCTCTACCAGCGTTGGACCACTAGTTGTAGGTCAGTCCACACACCGTTGACCAAGGAGAACTCATGATTCGCTTCGAACACCGCCAGCCGGATCGGGAGCCGGTGCGTCTGCGCGCCGGTGACGCGGTCACGCTCGCGCAGCTCGACCAGCTGCTCGACGTGCCGACTAGTGATTTCGAGCGTACCGTGACGCGCTTGGTCAAGACGTTCCGCGCCAAGAAGCTCTCGCTGGCGTTGCCGGCGGGCGAGCAGCGGGTGCCGCTGCGGGCGGTCGGGTCGCGCGGTGGCTGGTCGCGGCTGTACTCGGCGCAGGTGCAGGCGCTGCCGAAGATGGAGCGGGCCGAGGAGTTCGCGATGGCGCGGCGCTACGACTTCGTGCGCGCCCGCGCGGTCGCGGCGCTGCGGGAGACCGGCGCCGACGACGACGCGGCGCGCCAGGTGCTGGCCCGCGGTCGTGGCGAGCTGCCCCCCGGGGCGAGCCGCCTGCGGCCGGCGGCCGCCGCCAATCTCACCGCCGCGCTGGACGACTACGAGCAGCTCCGCAACCTCTACGTCGAGGGCGCGTTGTACATGGTGCTCGGCTGCGTGCAGCGCTACCGCAACATGGGCGTCGACACGGTCGACCTGATCCAGGAGGGCAACGCCTCGCTGTTCCAGGCCATCGAGGGATTCGACTGGCGGCGCGAGGTCCGCTTCAAGACCTACGCCCAGTACTGGATCCATCAGGCCTTGCTCAAGGTGCTCTACAACTCGTCGCGCACCGTGCGGCTGCCGGTCTGGGTGCAGAAGGCACTGACCAAGATCCGCCGCGTGGCGGAGTCGGGGCGGCAGGCATCCGGCGAGGATCCTTCGGCCGAGTCGATCGGCGCCGAGCTGGGCATGACCGGCGACCGCGTGCGCGAGCTGCTCGGTGTCAAGCGCTACACGATGAGCCTGGACGCCGAGATGGCCGGGGACGACGGCGCGACGCTGGCACAGCTGTTGGCCGACAACGACGCCGTGCCGGTCGAGGACTCGCTCGACGACGGCGACCTGAGCGCGTGCTTGAACCGCGTGATGGCGGATCTGCCCTCGCGTGAGCTGACCATCCTGCGCCGGCGTTTCGGTCTGGACGGCAAGGAGCCCGAGACGCTGGGTGAGATCGCCGCCGACATGGGGATCACCGCCGAGCGGGTCCGGCAGCTGCAAAAGGCCGCGTTGGGCCGCTTGCAGCGGCCATCCAAGGTGCGGCAGCTGCGCGCGTACGCCGGCTGATGCAGAGGTATCGCGGCCGTCGCTATCGGCGCGGCCGCTCGTGGCTGAGACGCTCGTAGACGTCGGGCCGCCGGTCCTTGTGCACCGGCAGGATGCGCCGCATGGTGCGCACTTTGCGCAGCTCGACGCGTGCCACCACCGGCTCGTCCTCGCCGGCGCCGCCGGCCAGGGTCTCGCCCATCGGGTCGATGATGCGGCTGTCGCCGGGGAAGGTCAGGCTGTCGTCGTTCTTCAGTGACGGCTCCTGACCGGTTCGGTTGCAGCCGATCACGAACATCTCGTTCTCGATCGCGCGCGCTTTCAGCAGCGTGCGCCAGTGCGTGGCGCGCGCCTCGGGCCACTGCGACGGCACCGCCATGATCGCGACGTCGCGCTCGAAGTAGTAGCGCACCAGCTCGGGAAAGCGGATGTCGTAGCAGATCAGCACGCCGACGCGGCCCAGCGAAGTGTCCGCGATCAGCGGGGTATCACCGGCGGACAAGTGGCGGTTCTCGGCGTTGGGCGAGAACAGGTGGATCTTGCGGTACGAGCCCAGGACCTCACCGCGATCCACGACCAGCGCGCGGTTGTAGAAGTCGCCGGCCTCCGGCTCGATCCCGCCGCCGACGACGATCACGCCGAGGTCGCCGGACAGCTCCTGCACCGCACGCTCGGCCTGCAGGGAAGCCTCGACGATGCCTGGCGTGATCTCCTTGAGGAAGCTGGTGGTCCACATCTCCGGCAGTACGCACAGGCGTGCGCCGGCTTCCGCTGCCCGTTGCAGCAGCTGCGTCGCGCAGCGCAGGTTCTCCTCGACCTCGCCGCGCTGGACGTTGAACTGCACGCAGGCGCAATCGAATGCCTGTTTGTCGGAAGATGCCATCGGGACGGTGTGGTCAGCCGGAGGGCTTGCGGCTGGCTGGTCCTAAGGGCCTCGGACCATACCGGTGATGACCGGACAGCGTAACGCCCGGCGCCGAGAATCGACCTCGCCGCCGGCGTCTCGCTGCAAGCCGCTGCGTCAGCGGTCGCGGTTCTCGCCGTCGACCAGCAGCTCGCTGTTGTCGCCGCGGTTGCGGGACGGGCGCGGGGCGCTGCCGGTGCGCGTGTCGGCGATCAGTTGGTCGCTGGGCTTGAACATGATGGTCTCTTTGTCAGCGACCGCGATGCTCTCGCCCGTCAGCGGGTGCTTGTACGCGCGGCCCTTGCGGATCCGTCGCTCGAACGTCCCGAACCCCTTCACTGCCACCTTGCCGCGGCCGCGGAGAAGATCGCGAACGGAGTCGAGCACGGCGTCGAGGACGCGCGCTGCTGTGCGACGGGGAACGTTCAGCTCCCTGGCGATGCGATCCGCGAGGATCCCTTTGTTGGCTTGCCTGCCCAACGTCCCTTCTCCTCCGGTCTCGGTCGTGACCACCGTGTTCGTTCCGCGCTCTTGGCTCTTCACGTTCACGTCCTTCTGTTCATTCTTCAAGCCGGTCATCTGCTCCCTCTTCCCTTCGACAAAGCGCGCTGCCGAACTCATGCCCCGTCGCCGAATTGCGCTCAGATGCGGGTGCCCGATGCTGTCGGCAGAAGCCGCTCCAGCGATGCGACCACACGCTTGACGTAGCGCGTCAGGACGCTGTCCGGGTATGCCTCACAGAACGGCTTCCGCGCCACCACCGCCGCCTCGACGATGGTGTCTTCGGGCACCAGGCCCAACAGGTTCAGGTCGAATCCCAAGAACCGATAGGCGCAGTCCTTGAGCTTCTTGTAGACCTGCTCGGCCTCTTCGGGCGAACGCGCCCGGTTGACCAGCAGGTGTAGCTTCGAGCGATACTGCTCCTGGACGGCGGTCTTGATGATGCCGTAGGCATCCGCGATCGCCGCGAAATCGGGGGTCGTCACCACGATCGTGTGGTCGGCGACGGCGACGAAGTCGGTCACCGAACGGGCGATGCCCGCCGAGGTGTCGAGCAGGATGACGTCGCAGAACGGGCGCAGCTCGAGGACCGCGTCGACGATGCGCTTGCGGCCGGCCTCGTCGAGGTTGGCCATCTCTTGGACACCGCTGCCGCCGGAGATCAGCTTCAGGCCGCCGGGCCCCGGCGCGATGATGTCCACCAGCTCCGCGTCGCCGCTGAGGTAGTCGGTGAGCGACTTGGCGGGTTTGACGCCGGCGACGATGTGGGTGTTCGCGAGCCCCAGATCCACGTCCACGATGATCGTGCGCAGGTTCCGCTTGGCGAACTCGACGCTCAAGTTGACGGAGAGCGAGGTCTTGCCCACGCCACCCTTGCCGGATGTAACGGCAAATACGGTGGCCCCGTCTGATGGTGTTCCTGGTCTGGGTGTGAGACTCACAAGGACTCCCCTTCCGGAGGTAGCAGCCGGTCGTTCCGGCCCCGCTGCCTTTTCGGCCTGTCGACCGACTCGCGTTTAGTCCCGATTCGGAAACGATCGGCGCCGGCGTCGAACCGCCGACGGCGGCGCGAGTTCGCGAACCGACGCCGGCCGCTGGGCGCGCTTCGAGGGTTGCGCAGCGCCGGATGCGACGCGGCATCCGGCACTACCCGGGGACCTCCGGATCAGGGCGATACCTCAACTCGGCTCGCCGGCTTGGCCGATCAAACAGGGCAGCCGCAGCGGAGCTGGCGGCAAAGGCTCGCCCGTGGGCAGAACACCATGAGCAAGAACAGACGCAAGATCATCGTCGTCAACAAGGACGTGCAGAGGCGGATCGTGCTGTCCGTGGCACTGCTGCCCACCCTGTCTCTCACCGTGGCAACGCTGATCGTGGCGGTGTTCTGCCGGCGACTGTTGGGCGAGGCGATGCAGACCGACGCCCACCTGCCGAGTCTGGTGCCGTTGTTCGTCTCGATGCTCGGCTTCGTCGTCGTATCGGCGGCGATCGTCCTGCATCACGCGCTGCGATTCTCGCACCGCATCGCCGGGCCCAGCTACCGGCTGATCAAGTCGATGGAGCGCTTGCGCAGCGGTGACGTCTCGTTCCGTGTGCACCTGCGCAACGGGGATCATCTGGGCGAAGTCGCGGACGCGTTCAATCAGGTCTTGGATTGGCTCGAACGCGACCCGCCCCCCAGCGTAGGCCAGGCGATGGACGTCGTCGAAGCGCCTCAGCCGGAAGAGTTGCCCGAGGTGTGCGGTGGCCGGCCGGCGACCAGGGACGCGATGTTGGAGATGGAGGCGGCCGAGACGCCGCCGGCGCCGGCCGCGAACACCGACGCCCCAGCGCCGGCGCGGTGACGCTCGGCGCGGCTCGTTCGGCCAGGAACGGCGCCACGGACTTGCACGCCGCCTGGTGCCGCGCACGATTCTGACCGAGGCCCGATGCCATCACCGCTGTTCATCGTCGGGTCAGGTCGCTGTGGATCGACCTGGCTGTACTCGATTCTCCGCCAGCACCCGGGGATCGCGTTGACCAACGAAGCCAAGGTCATTGATTTCCTCTACTTCTGTGCCGAGCTCGCCGCGGTGCCGGTGAACCGCCGTGCCGAGTTCTTCACCAACGAGACGGTGGAGATGCGGGGGTTGGTGCACGCCGACTATGTCGACACGTTCGTCACCGTCTTCCATCGCCACGTGAAGGCGATCTGCGAGGACTTCTACGCCACCCAGTTCGCCGGACGGGACTACGCGTTCTGGGGCGACAAGCTCCCCGACCCCCGCGCGGCGGCGACTGCCCGGTGGGTGTGGCCCGACGCGCGCTACCTCGTCTTGGTGCGCGACCCGCGCGACGTCCTCTGCTCGTGGTGGGCGTTCGCCAAGCGCGCCGACATTGCGCGCGACGACCCCAAGCTCGTCGGCGTGTCGGCGCAGTCGCTCGCCGACTCTTGGCGGCTGCTCTACTCCGGAGTGCTCGAGCAGCTCGACGGCGCCCTACAGGTTCGCTACGAGGACCTGCGCGCCGATCCTCGGCCGCGGGTTGCCGAGATTCTCGCCTGGTTGGGTTTACCCTGGGTCAACGGTCTGGACGCCGAGCTCGACGCCGGCCAAGTGTTCGCTTCGCACGGCACCGCCGCGACGCCGGCGGCGACCATCGGCCGCTGGCAGCGGGAGCTCTCGCAAGAGGACATCCGCACGGTCGAGCGGGTCTGTGGACCGCTGATGCAGCGCTTCGGTTACGTGCTCACCGACCGCTGAGGCGACTCCTCCTGTTGGCGGGCGGCAAGGCTACACTTCTGCGCAGGCCGCCGATCATGAACCGCTCCGACGATCCACGACGCGCGAACACGAAGAAGGTCCTCGACGCCGAGGCCCGCGGGCTCGGCGCGTACGACGCCTACCCGATGCGGTTGACCCTCGAGCTCACGGCCGACTGCAACCTGCGCTGTCCGCACTGTGAGTTCACACCGCCGCGCGCCTGGAAGGACAAGAACGACCCAGGGCGCGTGCTGCACGTCTCCATCGAGGATGTGCGCCGCTTCGCCGCGCGCGTGTTTCCCTACATCGAGGAGGTGGTGCCGTCGGTGGTGGGCGAGCCGATGATGTATCCGCACTGGGACGAGTTCTTGGCCCTGTGCGCGGAGTACGGCGTGTTCGCCGAGATCTACACCAACGGCAGCTACCTGACCGAGGCCACGCTCGCCAACTTGGCGCCGGTCACCTCCAAACTGATCGTGTCGATGGATGGGGCCAGCCGTGAGACGTTCAACATGCTGCGGCGGCCGTCGGACTTCGACGACATCACCGCGCGGCTGCGCAACCTCGCCGCCTGGCGCGCCGGGCTCGAGAAGTCCGAGCGCCCGATCGTGCAGGTCCACTCCGTGTTGACGCTGCACTGGGTCGACGAGCTGGTCGACATGGTGCGCTTGGCGAAAGACCACGCCATCGACAGCCTCGGCGTCGGTCACCTGATCGCCTACAACGATCACTGGCGCAAGTTCGCGCCCGAGCGCGAGCCCGAGCGCACCGACGACGCGCTGCGCGCCGCCGCCGAAGAGGCCAAGCGACTGGGCGTCAGTGTGCGCCTGCCGCAGCTGTTCGGCACCGGCGAGGATGTGTCGGTGTCGGCGCCGACGGCGTTTCCGCTGACGCCCAAGGTCGTGACGCGTCCGGCGCCCGAAGGGCGGCGCTACTGGTGCAAGTATCTGTGGCGCGAGCTGTTCATCACGTTGGGCGGCACGGTGGCGCCGTGCTGTGGGTTGGGGCGGCCGGACGTCGGCAGCGTGCACGAGACCCAGGACTTGGCCGAGATCTTCGCCGACCCCGTGCTCGCCGAGATGCGCACCGGGATGGTCGAGGAGCGCCTGCACCCCGCCTGCGCCGAGTGCCCGCAGCTGTCGATGTTCAGTGGGCTGAGCTACGACGCCGCGTCCTTCGACGGCACCTACGCGACGCTCGAGGGCGAGCTCGCCCGCCGCCGCAAGCCGTAGGGTCCTCAGCGCGGCCATGGCCGCAACCAAACTCGGATGCCGCTCTCGCCGGAGCGGCTTGGAAGGTCCGACCCATCCGCCGCCGCACTGAGCCAGGAGGCACTGTCTCTCCGAGCCTCCGGCGCGGCGGCGACGTTGCCATGTCGGCGACGTCGCCTCGAGAATGTTGTCGAAGCTCGAAGATTCGGGGCGCCGGAGGCTCAGCGCGGCCACGGCCGCAACCAAACTCGGATGCCGCTCTTCCCGGAGCGGCTTGGAAGGTCCGACCCATCCGCCGCCGCGCTGAGCCAGGAGGCACTGTCTCTCCGAGCCTCCGGCGCGGCGGCGACGTTGCCATGTCGGCGACGTCGCCTCGAGAATGATGTCGAAGCTCGAAGATTCGAGGCGCCGGAGGCTCAGCGCGGCCACGGCCGCAACCAAACTCGGATGCCGCTCTTCCCGGAGCGGCTTGGAAGGTCCGACCCATCCGCCGCCGCGCTGAGCCAGGAGGCACTGTCTCTCCGAGCCTCCGGCGCGGCGGCGACGTTGCCATGTCGGCGACGTCGCCTCGAGAATGATGTCGAAGCTCGAAGATTCGAGGCGCCGGAGGCTCAGCGCGGCCACGGCCGCAACCAAACTCGGATGCCGCTCTTCCCGGAGCGGCTTGGAAGGTCCGACCCATCCGCCGCCGCGCTGAGCCAGGAGGCACTGTCTCTCCGAGCCTCCGGCGCGGCGGCGACGTTGCCATGTCGGCGACGTCGCCTCGAGAATGTTGTCGAAGCTCGAAGATTCGAGGCGCCGGAGGCTCAGCGCGGCCACGGCCGCAACCAAACTCGGATGCCGCTCTTCCCGGAGCGGCTTGGAAGGTCCGACCCATCCGCCGCCGCGCTGAGCCAGGAGGCACTGTCTCTCCGAGCCTCCGGCGCGGCGGCGACGTTGCCATGTCGGCGACGTCGCCTCGAGAATGTTGTCGAAGCTCGAAGATTCGAGGCGCCGGAGGCTCAGCGCGGCCACGGCCGCAACCAAACTCGGATGCCGCTCTTCCCGGAGCGGCTTGGAAGGTCCGACCCATCCGCCGCCGCGCTGAGCCAGGAGGCACTGTCTCTCCGAGCCTCCGGCGCGGCGGCGACGTTGCCATGTCGGCGACGTCGCCTCGAGAATGTTGTCGAAGCTCGAAGATTCGAGGCGCCGGAGGCTCAACGGTCCTCAGTCGCTCGCGACGGTGTGGCCGTGCAACGCGCTGAGCAGGTCGGCGAGGGCGAACGGTTTGGTCAGGTAGCCCGTGCACCCGGCCTGACGGCAGCGCAGCTCGTCGTCGCGCATGGCGTGGGCGGTGAGCGCGATGATCGGCACCGCGCAGCCCGCTTTGCGAAGGGCGGCGGTGGTCGCGTAGCCGTCCATTCGTGGCATCCGCATGTCCATCAGAATCGCGGACAAGTCGGGATTCTCCTGCCACGTCGAAAGCGCCGCCTGGCCGTCGCCGGCGACGCTGACCTCGAACCCGTTCAGGCGCAGGTAGCGCTGCACGAGGCGCTGGACCTCCGGACTGTCGTCCACGAGCAGGACGTGGCCGGCGCCGCGCTGGTTCGACGGGCCGTTGCCGCCGCGGCTCGAGTCCTGCTCGTCGCCGCGCAGCGCGACCGTGATGGTGAAGCGCGAGCCACCGTGGTCGCGCGCCTCAACGGTCACATCGCCGCCCAGGAGGCGGGCCAGGCGCCGCGAGATCGGCAGGCCGAGGCCGGCGCCACCGTCGCGCAGATCGCTGGGCGCGTCCCCTTGCTCGAACTCCTCGAAAATGCGGGCGACCCTGTGCACCGGGATCCCGGGTCCGCAGTCCTCGACGCGAAGCGCCAGGCGCTGCCTCTGCGGACCCGCCGACTGGATGCTGGCATGGATGTCGATGTCACCGCTGTGCGGTGCCGAGAACTTGATCGCGTTGCCGACGACGTTGATGAGGATCTGCTGCAGTCGGGTCGAATCGGTCCGCACGGTCGCGGGAACGGCGCTGGACACCGACGTGCGCAAGGTCAGTCCGCGGGAGTTTGCCTGGGGTTGTAAGAGGGTGCGAACATCGTCGAGCAACGCCCTGGGGTCGGTTGCCCGAAGCTCGACCTGCACTTGCCCGGCCTCCATCTTGCTCAGGTCGAGGATGCTGTTGACCAGCGAGAGCAAGTAGCGGCCGCTGCGCGCGATCGTGTCGACGGCGTCGCGCTGTTCGGGAGTCGCGACCTCGCCCAGATCGTGGCCGAGCTGTTCGCTGAAACCCAGGATCGACGTCAGCGGGGTGCGGACCTCGTGGCTCATGTTGGCCAAGAACATCGTCTTCGCCCGCGAGGCGTGTTCGGCGCGGTCGCGAGCGGCGCGCAGGTCCGCCGCTTGTTGCTCCAGCTTCTCTTCGGCGGAAGAGAGCCGCCGCACCGCGCCGCGCAGTTGCTCGATGGTCTGTCTGGCCACGATGCACGAGGCCGTCATCGACGCCACGATGCGCAGGATGTCCACGTGACCCTGGTCGAAGTAGTGCGGCTGCGAGTGTTCCGAGTCGAGCACGCCGACGACCCGGTCGTCGTAGAGCATCGGCACCGCCAGCTCGGAGCACCGCGCGGCGTCGTCGACGATGTAGCGCGGATCCTGCCGGACGTCGCCGACGAGCTGGATCTCGCGACTCGCCGCGGCGGCGCCGACGATGCCCTCGCCGACGGGGATCTCGATCGGGTTCAACAGCTGATCGGAACGCGGGTTCTTGGGCCCGTGCGCGGCGGCTTGCACCAGTACGTCGCGCCTGGCGTCGAGCAGATAGACGACACAGTCCTCGAACTCCAGCTTGGCGATAGCCTGCCGGACGACCGTCCACACGACGTCGTGCAGCGTCTTCTGTTGCAGCAACGATTGCGCGAAGTCGCCGATCACGCGAGCCTGGTGCTCGCGCCGCTGCAGCTCTACCAGCAGCTCCTCGGTGTTCGGAGGCCGCGGCGCGCCCGCGTCGGATGGAGACGGCACTTACCGGTGATGTTGGCGTCATGCCAGGGTGCTCGCAAGGGGCGACTCGGCGCCACCCAGTGCAGGCGGGCTCAGATCCACCGATGGCATGGACGCACGCGGCGCCGCGGTCGGCGCGGCTGTCGCGCGCTCAGGGCAAGAAGGCCGCGCGCCGTTCGAGCTTGGCGGGCAGGTACTCGTCGATGACGTAGTTGAGGCCCCACTTTGCCAGCGCCTGCTGCTCGGCGCGGACTCCCATCTCCAGCAGCTGCTCGATGGCGCGGCGCCAGGCTGCGTGCGCGCGAAAGAACGGGTCGTTCTTCAACGCGTCCTTGGCGCGCTTGCGGTCGACGTCGGCGAGCGGATGCGTCGCGTCCTCCAGCGAGAAGTCGATGATGTCCTGCGGCGTGACGCCCAAGAAGCACGCCTTGGGCACGCAGAAGAACTGGCTCAGGTGCGCGGCGTTGCCGGAGCCGACCTTGAGGGTGCGGTAGATGTTCGAGATGCCGTAGGGATCGCAGTCGACGAACGCGTACACCGGGATCTTCAGGTCGTCGCTTAGCTTGCGCGTGAAGCGGCGCGTGGCGCGCGTCGGGACGCCGCCCATCTCGATGATGATGCATCGCCGACTGCGCCAGAAGCGGTGGTGATGCAGGCGGTTCCACATGCCGCCGGTCTCGATCGCCAGCACGAACTCGGCGTCGGTCTCGAACTTCAAGTGCTCGACCGAGTTGGGGATGCTCCAGGCGCTGGTGCCGGTGGCCGCGCAGTCGATGCGGGTCGGGGCGCCGGTTTCCGGGTCGCGGTCGATCACCACCAGCTGTCCGGCGACCCGGCCGCCGTGTTCCTCGGGCACGAAGCGCAGCTGCTCGCGGTTGACACCTTCGAGCGAGAACATCGCCTCGATGTCGTCGAGCACGGTGTCCGACTCGGGCTGATCCTTGAACTTGGCATCGCCCCAGTTCTTGGATACGTAGTAGGCCTCTCGCTTGGTGGCGTGATCGTCGATGCCCACCATGTACTTGCTGAACGCCATCAGCTTCAGCGACTGGGCGAAGACCTTGACGGTGTTGACCGTCAGGGTGCGCTCCTTCGATTTGCGCCCCAGTTGGAAGTGGCCGATACGGCGGTCGTAGCGGACGTTGGAGAGAGTGCGCACCGGAAAGCGCATCATCGGCTTGCCCAGCCGGGCGATCTTGCGGTGTACGCCGGTGGCCGTGTCGTCGATGCTGCGGATCGTGACTTTGTCCATCCGCGACAGGGGGACCTTGCGCCGCGCGGCCTTGGCGGTGGCCTTCTTGGTCGGCTGCTTCTTGGTCGCCTTCTTCTTTGGAGTCTTCTTCCTGGTTGCCTTCTTCGTGGCGGGCTTCTTCGTGGCGGGCTTCTTCTTCGTCGCCTTGCCCCTCTTGGGTTTTGCCTTGGAGGTCTTCTTCTTCGCCGGTTTCTTCTTGGGTACCGCCTTCTTCTTGCGTGACTTTTTCGCGGCCATGAGTCAGAGCTTCCTGCTGCGCTGGAGAACCTCGGTCAGCTTCGCCACGGTCTTCGCCGTCTGTGCGTCGCTGAGCGACAAGATCTCGCGGAGTGCTTCGCCGATGTGCGGGATGTAGGTCTCGATGTAGCTGCGCTTCTTGTGCTCCGCGGCCAGCCGCCGTCCCTTGCGAATGTGGGTGCCGAGCTTGCGGCCGCAGTCCTGCAGTGCCAGCCGGATCTCCTTGAGGATCTCCGGATAGCCGGCGATGGCCTCCTTCGACTCGGACGTGAAGGGCACCCACACCGAGGCGATGTGCACCAGGATCACCAGCGGGCCGACGGGGACCGTGCCGCGCGGCTGCTGCAGCCCGTAGCTGCGCCAGTTGGTCGCGACCACCGACTTGGTGATCGCGCACGCGGCCTGTTGGTACAGGAGAGGGACTCGGTTGGCGTAGCGGATCAGGCGGGCGGGTTCGTCGGCGTAGCCCATCAAGCCGTCGTCGGGCTTGCGCTTCTTCGCCGCTTTGCTCTCGACGATCCGGCCTTCGTCGGTGACCTCGAGCGTGTCCCCTGGCCGGCCGAACGCCAGCCCGACCTCGATGGCGAACGGTCGGCCGCGGTAGACCACCGGGGGGCGCGACTTGGCGATGTAGAAGTCGGCTTCGACCTCCTTGCGCAGGCCGGCGAGAATCAGCTCTTCGCCGATCGGCGCGATGCACGACGTCGACGGGGCCATGATTTTGGTGGCGTCGATGGCCTTCTTCAGGCGATCGGCTTCCGCGCGGGCGATCCGCCGGGGATTGGCGCGCTCACTCACGCCGGCGCGGTCGCAGATCTCCTTTGCCACCTTGTTGCCCACCCGGCTGAACTCCTGGTTGAGGAACGCCGTCAGCCAGCGTTGGCTGCTGTCCTGCAGCATTCGAATCAGGATGCCCAGCTCGACGCCGTGGGGGTGGGGCTTGATCTCGGCGGTCTCCGGCGGGACTTCGTCGGTCGCCCGCTCGTATACGGTCTCATTGCCGTCCGGGTCGGTGAAGCGGATCTCGGCGTGCGGGTTGGTGACCGCACACAGCTTCAAGAACTCGTCGACGCTGCGCTGGCCGCGCCGGTACTCGCCTTCCATCGTCAGCTCGACCAGCGTGCCCCGTTTGGCGTCCCATTTGGTCTTGCGCTCGTCGGAAACCGGCTTGTTGCGGGCGGTGTCGATGCGCACGCGAAACTCGCGGGGCGTCGCCCGCGGCCCGGTGCGGCTGACGACGCGCACCGGGATGCCCGTCGTCAGCTGTCCGTACATGCCGGCGGCGGAGATCCCGATCCCCTGTTGGCCGCGGCTCTGGCGCAGCCGATGGAACTTGGACCCGTAGAGCAGCTTGCCGAAGATGTTCGGCACCTGCTGGGGCACGATGCCCGGGCCGTTGTCTTCGATCTCGATCGTGTAGGTCTGCTCGCGCTTGGGGTGGCGCTGGATCGCGATGCGCAGATCCGGCGCGCATCGCGCTTCCTCGCACGCGTCCAGGCTGTTGTCGACGGCTTCCTTGACCGCCGTGAGCAGTGCCTTGCGCGGGCTGTCGAAGCCGAGCAGATGGCGGTTCTTGGTGAAGAACTCCGAGACCGAGATCTCCCGCTGCTTCTTGGCCATCGCCTCGGCGGTGGACTTGGACCGCGACGACTCGCGGCCGCGGGCTTTGGCGGCTGGCTTGGGGCGGGCCTTCTTCGGTCGAGTCTTCTTCGGACGAGTCTTCTTTGGACGGGGCATGCGCGCGTCTGGACCGGTGCGCAGTGTGCTGGCGGCGGAGTGGAAAGTCGAGGATCCGGCGCGGGCTTCGCGCATGATGGGCGGCGTCATGACCAGCGCCGACCACGACCGATCGGATCGAGTGCCGGCCGCTGCCCCTGCGTCCGGAGTGTCGGTGCGCCGCTTGGCGATGGCGGCGGCGCTCTTGGCAGGCGCGTACCTGCTCTACCTGGGCGTCATGGCGGGCGTGCGCAGCTACACCTCGGGCCGCATCGCGCGGATGGAGGGCGCCGCTCTGCCGTCTTTCTCGCTGACCAGTCGTGACGGCGTGCGGTTCGACAACGCGGCCCTGCGGGGCAAGCCCGCGGTGCTCAACTTCTTCCGCTCCAAGTGCCACGGCTGCGACGCCGAGCAGGCCGACATTCGCGCACTGGTCGACGAGGTCCACCCCGCGCGCGCGACCGTGCTGGGGATCATGGTGGACGAGGTGCAGGGGTTTCCGGCCGCGGTGACCGAGCGCACTCTGCAGGCCTTTCGCTACCGGCACCCCATCCTGATGGCCGACGCGGCATTCGTCGACGCGTTCCACGGCGCCGGCTGGTCGCACATCACCCCGATCACCTACGTGGTCGACGCCGAAGGGACCGTGGTGGCGAGTTTTCGGCACCCCTACGAGCTCGACGCGCTGCGCGCGGCGCTGGCTCTTCCCTGAAGCCGGGGGCGCTTGGCCGGACGTGGGTTCGTCCCATGGCAGTGGGCTGCCCCGCCCCTGATTCCGGTCAATGGTATTCTAGGGGAGAGCATGCGCGCTTCCCTCGCAACCGCCACCCTGGCCATGGGTCTGCTTCCGCTGCTGTCTGCGTGCGGTGCGGGTGCGGTCGCCGGCTTCATCGCCGGGACGAGCAGCGGGGATCCGCAGTCGCCGCGCGCCGCGCCCGCGCTGGTCGTGTCGGTCGCCTCGGGGCCGCTCCGCTTGCCGCTGCAGGCCGTGACCCGCACCGTCGACATCAACAACTACGAGCTTCCGGTCGGCGCCGGCTTCTCCGTCGAGCTGCGCGCGTTGGGCGTGGTCTCACCGCTCGCCGCGGTCGTGCAGCGGTCGACGGCAGGCCTGACGAAGATCCTGTTCCAGGACTCGCACAAGGAGATCGGGGAGGCCGCCCTGAAGCGGCCGGCGGGCGCGAAGGCCGACGTCAACGCCACGCTCTGGGTCTTGGTCGATGGCGAGCCGGTGGCGCCGGCGATCCCGTACACGTTGAGGCGGGAGCGTGAGGTGCAGGTGGAGTCGAGCGCTGCCAACGAGTTCGCCTCCGTGATCGGCAACAGCAGGGTCCGACTGCGGGTCAGCGGCTACCCCGGTGAAGAACAGCTGCAGAATCTGCTGATTCAGCACGCGACCCGGGCAACACCGATCACGCCGATTGCCGGCTTCGTGCAGAAGATCTCCGGGGCCGAGGAGTTCTTCGTCGACATCGTGCCGCCGCGCGTGCCCGCGCCCGGCCGGATGTTGCTCGTCGGCGTGGACGACGACGGCGGCACCTGGCCCGAGGTGACGTCGATCTACTACCGCCCCGAGCTCATCGGCGTCTCACCGGCGTTCGGCTCGGGGGAGGGGGGCGCGCGGCTGACTCTGGTCGGCCAGGGCATGGTTCCGCTGCAGTACCTCGGCGCAACCCCGGTGCCCAACTTCGCGAAGGTCACCATCCGCTTCCGCAAGGGCGGGCGGATCATCGAGGTGCCCGGCACTGCGATCCAGGCATCGACCTCATCGAGCTTCGACCTGCTCGCTCCACCGAGTCCGGATGGGCGTCCCGGAGCCGCGGCCGTGGCGGTCGTGACCGAGCTCGAGGATGGAGTGATCGCCGAGCACGAGCTCAGCGACGTGTTCGTCTATCGGCGGCCGCGGCCGAACTTCGGTCCGCGGGGCGCGCTGCTGACGGCTGCGCCGGCGGCCGACACACCGATCGGTCAGGGTGGCGGTATCGATGATTGGGCGGTGATCCACGACGTCGGCGGCGTGCCGCACTACGACCTGTTGTTCTCGGAGGGCAACGGCATGCTCTCGAGCGCCGGTCGGGTCGCGCCGGCCGCGCTCCCGGGAATGGCCTTGGCGCGCGTTCCGATCGATGTCTGCGCCGGCGACTACGACAATGACGGCGATGAGGACCTGATCGTCATCAACCGCAACGTCAACCGGTCGGCGAGCCACACCATCCTGGAGAGCCGGTCGCCACCGGAGGTGCCGCTGCACTTGGTGCCGTCGACCATCGACTTCATCGGCGAGGCCGCGCTCGGCCGCGGCGGTGATCTGGACGGGGACGGGCGCGATGACTTGGTCGTGTTGCAGGCCCTTGGCTCGGGTGGAGCCACTTCGATCTTCTACAGCCGGGTTGCGGCCGGTGTGTGGTCGTTCGAGCCGGCGCTTCCGGACCCGCGTATCACGGTCCAGGCTCCCTTCGACACGCTCGAGATCGCCGACGTCGATGACGACGGCAACCAGGATCTGGTGATGGCGCGCGGCGGCGTCGAGATGCGACTCACCGTCGCATATGGCGATGGGCGTGGCGGATTCGAGGAGGTCATCGCGACACCGGTGCGCGTGCCGGGCTACGTCCCGGGTACCGCTTCCCGCGCCGTCGGCATCCATCCGCTGACAGGCTCGGGGGCGGCCAAGACACTGGGGTTGGTTCTCGAGGGGATCGATGCCAGCGTCTCGACCCGGCCGACCATCGTCGTGCTGTCGCCCGACACCGCGCGTTCGTACCGGTCTCCGCTGGTCGAAGAGGTGTTTTCGCTGTTGGGCGCCAAGGAGATCGTCGCCAGCGATGCCGGTGACTTGGACGGCGACCAGGTCGGGGAGATCGTCGTCGCGACGACCGACGGCTCGATCCCACAGCTGTTGCGCGTGCTGCGTTGGGACGGGGCGCGGATCAGTGAGGTCTCCGGCGCGGTCGAGCGGACGGCGGAGCCGCTGCGTGGGCTGCGCCAGGTCCGCGTGCGCACCGCGGCGGAGCCGACGCCGCAGAGCAGCGCACGGGTCATGGGGGTCTTCGTACAGCACCAGCAGATCACGACGGTCGGCCCGGAAGAGCGCGTTTCGGTTTGGGTCGCCGACCCGGGGCCGCCACTGCTGTTGCGTGCTCCGGACTCGGCCCTCATCGAGCCGACGGCGATCTACGGGCTGGCGCTCGGCAACTTCTCGGGGGACGCCGTCGACCCCAACGATCCGAGCCGCACGGCCCTGGAGGTGATGCAGCTGACCGCTGCCGGCTACCGCTGGTCGGGCAACGACGGCGTCGGCGCGCTTTCGCGGCGCGGCGAGTTCGGCGCGTCGGCGCTGGTCCCGGGGACCATCGTGCGGGTGCCTGCCGATGCCGCGCGCTCCACCGATGCGGTCGCGTGTCTCTTGGAGAACGGGTTCGTGTCGTTCTTGCTGCCGGACTCGGGTCCGGTGCCGTCGAGCCGGAGCTTGAGAAGCTACGTGCCCGGTGCCGCCAACTGGGAGCTGGATCCGCGCTCGCGGCTGATGGCGGCGGACGTCGACCGCGATGGGTTGACCGACCTCGTCGTCTTGCTGGCACTGCAAGATCCCGTTTCGGCCTCCAACTCGGCCTTCTGTATCGCGCTGCTGCGTGGCAGCGGCGACTCCGGTTTGGCGACGTTCCCCTTTCATCTGCCGGACGCGCTGCAGAGCGCGATTCCCGAGTTCACGGCGGGCGCCTTGGGCGACTTCGCGCAGGGAACCAGTGCGCTCGAGCTGGCGGTGGCCGTCCGCGGAGCCCCGCCGGGAACCGGAACCCCGCGGATCGATTTCTATCGGCACGAGCCCGGTGGGCCGTCGCCGACGGACGATCTGCTGGTGCCGTCGTTCAGCAGCACGGCGCTGTCGGCGTTGACGACCGGAGACCAGCCCGAAGCCCTGTCGGCGGGTGACTTCGACCGCAACGGCCAGGACGACTTGGCGGTTGCGTCGACCGATGTCTTGCGCGTGTTCCTCAACGACGGCAGCTTCGACGCTGCCAAACCACAAGAGGTGCATCTGGCGGCCTTCCAGCCCAACCTCAACACCGCCGTGCTTCCCCCGGGAGTGCCGCGCCACGTCCTGGTCGGCGACGTCAACGGCGACCGCGCCCTCGACGCCGTCGT
Organism: Planctomycetota bacterium; assembly: GCA_965223545.1. Lineage (GTDB taxonomy): Bacteria > Planctomycetota > UBA1135 > UBA1135 > UBA2386 > CBDCWY01. Next base: position 5,225,926 of record OZ245006.1, read on the forward strand.
CGTCACCGAAGAACCCGGCCCCGACTACGAGGTCGCGGTCCTCGACAACAGCGGCACCGGCGACTTCTCGCTGATCGGCGTGCTATCGGAGATTCGCACCGGCAATGAGGTGCAGATCGTCGGCCCACCCCAGCTGCGCGGTGTGCCGCTCTTCCCGGCAATGGGCGACCTCAACTTCGACGGCGTGCCCGATCTGGTGTTGGGCTGGGAGTCCGCGGGGGGCGCGGACAGGAACCTGCGGGTGCTGTTCGGCGCGGCGCGGTAGGGGCGGGAGGCAGGAGCGTGGTTGCGCGCAATCGCGCTCGGAGTCACTGTTTGCGAGCGGTGGAGAGACGAGCGAAAGCGCGCGAGGATCTGGAGGATCGCGTTGTGCTATGGGGATTGACGACGGATGAACAGCGCACGAGACTAGTTGCGAACACAGGAGGTGTCATGCGCGAGGAAACTGGTCTCTCTATCTCTCTTCTGACTGCGGCGCTGTGCACGCCGGCTCACGGACAGTCGGGCAATGGCTCGCCGCCGTGTACGCAGGGGGTTTGGGAGAGTCCTCTCTTGCACGATACGGGCGGAGGGTTCACGTGTGCCTCGCCGGCGCACTCGCACACGTACAAGACGGTGAATGCGCTTCACCTCTCGGTGATTCCCAAGGGGCCCAAGCGCGGCTGGCTGCTGGTCTGGGACCATGACCATCCGCCGGGGCCGCCTGCGGGCGCGCGTGTGATGTTCTATGCGTTGGTGGACCCGACCACCAACATCCAGAACTTCGCGATGTACTCCGAGAACTTCTGCCAACAGCTGACGCCCGACAAAGGGGATTTGTTCTGCGCGGGTCATGCCTGGACGGCGAACGGCAATCTGCTGGTGGTCGGCGGCACCGGGTGCCACGAGGGCACGCCGGGCTGCCCTGGTTGGGGTGGATCGAAGCTCGCCTACTTGTGGGAGCCACCGACGTCGCTGAGCCCCACCGACGGGGGCACTTGGATTGAGTTGCCCGACCTCGACGAGCCGCGGTGGTACCCGTCGGTCGTCGCGATGGGGCCGCACGCCGTGGACGATAGGGATCGTCTCTTCGTAAGCGGGGGATTGGATGACCCAAACGGTACCAAGGGTTGGCCCGGGAAGCTGATCAACAGCTATCAGGTCTTCGAGCCGTCCTCGCGAGCTTGGGACCCTGCTCCTCCCGGATCGGCGTTTCCGAACACGTTTGCCGGACCTCAGGTGTCGTTGCTCTCGGTTTACCCCAGAACTCACCTGCTGACCTCTACCGGCCCCGGCGAGCTGGGGAGGATCTTCATCGCCGGCATGGAGCGCGTGTCGAACCGGATCAGCCACTACGTCTCCCCGGGCGGGGCGCCTCTGGCGTGGCACAACGACCTCAGCTCGTGGGGCTCGGGCGGGCGCCAGAGCGCCTACCGGGACTACGGCAGCAGCGTGCTGCTGCCGTTGCTCCTCGGCGGCGACGAATGCCGGATCTTGAGCTTGGGAGGCAGGAATGGGAGCAACCTGTGGGCCACGGCCGACAACGTGGATGCCAACGCCGCCAACCCGGTGTGGGCGGCGGACGACAGCATGGCCCACAAGCGGTGGTACCCCAACACCGTCCTCCTGCCGGATACGAGAGTCTTGGCCGTTGGTGGTGAGTCGCAGTCGCTGGTCAGCCAGTGCTCGGAACAGCCGGCTCTGATTCCCGAGATCTACGACGGTTCGCAACCTGCGGGCAGCCGGTGGTCGCCGCAGCCCGCGGACGCGATCATTCGCGACTATCACTCGACCGCGGCGTTGTTGCCCAGTGGCAAGGTGATCACCGCGGGAGGGGACTCGCGTGCATACTTGCCCGAGGCGACCGGCGCGTGCGCGGGAACGCCGGTGAAGGCCCCGAACCCCATCCCGACGGACTATCGCGTCTTCGTCCCCGACTACATCGCGTGCGGAGGCGTGCGGCCGGTCATCGACCCTCCCCCCGGCAGTGCGGCGGAGTACACGTTCCAGTACGGCGGTACCTACCCGGTCTCGTACGCGATGAACCAGGATGGGGTCAGCATCGCCAAGGTGGTGTTGATGCGGCCGGGTTCGGTCACCCACCACGCCGACCCGAACCAGCGCTGCGTCGAACTCAACTTCATCCATGCCGATGGCAACGTGATCAATGTCATTTTGCCAACCAAGCAATCCGGAAGGTTGCCGCGCGGCTACTACATGATGTTCTTCATCTCCAGCCAGACGGTCACGACGCAGGGAATCCCGTCCGAGGCCGCCTGGGTCCACGTGAGCTAGAGGTCGCCGAGAATGCGAGCGCGCGGAGTCCTGATACTCCTTCTTGCCGTGTCCGTCGGTTCGGCGCAGACCGAGCTGTGGCAGCAGACGGGTGTTCCGGGAGCCCAGCGGCTCGGTGGCCTGACGACGTTCTTCCTCGACGGCGATCTGGACGGGGACGGCTACGAGGACTTCGCGGTGTCGGGTGAGGGGTATCAGCTGCCGGTGCTGTTCATCCAGAGTCGGATCTACTTCATGTCCGGCCGGGACGGGTCGGTGATCCGGTACTACGGGTCGGCGCCGGATCCCAGGTTCTTTCGCATCGCGGATGCCGGCCACGTGGACCGCGATGGGATCCGCGATTACGTGGTTGCGATCCATCCACCGTCGTCGAACGCCATGCGACTGGAGGTGCGCAGTGGCCGGACCGATGCTCTTCTGTGGCAGGTGTTGGAGCCGCAGGGTTTTACCAACCAGTTTGGCGACTACCTCGCCGGCGGGTTGGACACGGACGGGGATGGGTGCTCGGACCTGGTCGTCGGCGCGTCGCGAGAGCCTCCGAACGGACAGGTGCACGTGTACTCCAGCACGGGGCAGCGACGGTATAGCGTGGCGACGCCCCACTGGGGGCTTGGAGTGCTTGGCGATCTCGATCGCGACGGGTGCGACGACTTCATCATCGGTGGGACCAACCGCTTGGTGACGAACGCGGGGTGGGGGAGAGTCTATTCGGGGCGCACCGGCGCGTTTCTGGTCGAAGGCACCGGTGATCTGCTCGATGATGGGATTGGTTCTGGGAAAAACGCGGGTTGCGGCGATGTCAATGGGGACGGGGTCTTGGACTTCGTCTGCACGAGTCGCGCTAGCCTTGTGCTCAACGGCATGGTGCGGGTGTTCTCCGGCGCCGATGGCACCCCGCTGTTCACTTGGCGCCGGCCATTGACCACGGGCTTCGGGATCTCGTTAGCGGTCGGTGACCTCGATCTCGACGGTATGCCCGATCTCCTCGTGGGATCGAACGAGCCGATCCAGAACACCGGCGGCCGTGTGTACTGGCTGTCGCTGCGCGATGGCAGCATCGTGACGCAGCTGTTCCCGCCGGGGTTGCCCGGGGCGACGACCCGGTTCGGATTCAGCGTTGCGATTGGCGGCCCACAGCCAGGCAGTCCGTTTCCCGTGTTTACGTCCAACGGACAGGACTACAAACCGCCGTTCACCCCGACGAACCCCCTGTCCGCGACGGGAAGGGTCACGCTCTACAGCGGCGCGCCCCCCGGAGTGTCGAGCACCGGTCCGGGTTGCGCAGGGCGTACCCCTTCGGCGCCGGTGATGGGCATCACGGCGCCGAGCAGCGGCTTGGCGCGCTTGCACTTGAGCGCGGCTCCGCCGAGCACCCCGTCGGCGCTGCTGCTCGGCTTGTCGTCCACGTCGTGGAGCGGAGTGCCGCTGCCGCTGCCACTGGCGACGCTAGGGCTTCCGAGTTGTTCGTTGCGCACGTCGATCGAGGCCGTGGTGCCCGTGGCCGTCGATGCGACGGGCTATGGGGCGTTCGTCCTGCCGCTGCCGCTGGTCGCGGTGGGCGGCACTCCGATCTTCGGCCAGTGGTTGTTGGCGCTGCAGGGGAATCCGATCCAGCCCGCGGCGCTGTCCGGTGCCCTGTCCTGGCGCCACTGAGGTCGGGTCGTGATGCTGCTCGAGCGTGCGCACAGGTGTCGAGGGCACGAAAGGTTTCTTTCGCAGCCAGAGCCACTAAGAAAGAAGTCTTTGTTTCGAGGGCTGCGGCACGACGATCCTCCCAGTCGTCGCAATGACCCGTCAGACAGGCAATTATCTCAGAACGACGGTGGCCGGTGAAGAGGTTGCGGCCTTCGTGCCCTTCCCGCTCCCACCCCGGGCCCCCTCGCTCCAGCTCGATCGCGAGGGCTTGCAGCTGCTGGCAGATGCGCTCGATGCGCTCCGCACACTCGAGTTCGCCGGCGCGATGGTGCCGTCGCTGGACGGGTTTCTCTACGCGCTCGTTCGCAAGCCTCAGGGTCCGCAAATCTTCGCGTGGCGACAACCTTTCGGAAGGCTCGATGGCGCTGGAACTTCGACAACGCAGCTCCCGGAGGCTCGAAGACAACACTGGCGTCTGCGCTCAGCGCGGCCGTCCGGCACCGCTGGATGCGCGGGCTCCGCTACTTCGCCGCGGGCTCGCACGTTTGGCTGCGGCCCTGGCCGCGCTGAGCGTCCGGGGCCCGAGAATCTTCGCGCGGCGACGACCCGGGTCCGCTACTGGCGCGACGCGCTCGGTCTTTGGCTGCGGCCCCGGCCGTGCTGAGGGTCGTTACCGCGCAGTCGCTGCCCCGGCCGGCGCTCCCGACTCCACCGGCTCCAGGCGCACGCAGCTGATCTTGACCTCCGGCGTCTTGGTCACCGGGTCGTAGCCCGACCCCGTGAGAAAGTTCACCGGCACGTCGTTGAAGCTGAAACTGCAGAACACGGTCCCCGGCTGCGCGTTGGCGGCCTCGCGCACGCGGAGGCGGAGCGAGCCGCGCGGACTCGTCATCTCGCACCAGCCGCCGTCGGTGAGGTCGTAGCGGGCCAGGTCGTCGCGGTGCACTTCGAGGTATTCCTCGGGCAAGAAGTACTCGATGCCGGCGGACCGTCCGGTCTGCGTGCGCGTGTGGTAGGCCTGCAGCCGGCGGCCGGTCGTCAGCCACACGGGGAACTCCTCGCTGACCTGCTCGGCCGGTGGCCGGTAGTCGATCACGCGGAAGATACCGCGGCCGTTCTTGAACGCGTCCTGGTGCAGGATCGGCGTGCCCTCGTGCGCTGCATCCGGAACCGGCCAGTGGTAGCGGCCCTCGGCGACGCGCTCCCAGTCGAGGCCGGCGTAGATCGGCGACACGCTGCACAGCTCGTCGAAGACCTGCTGTGCCGACTCGTGCTCGAAGCCGCGCAGCCCCATGCGCTTGGCGATCTGCGCGATGATCCACCAGTCGGGCATGGCACTGCCTTGCGCCGGCACCGCGGCCCGGAGCCGCTGCACCCGCCGCTCGGTGTTGGTCACCGTGCCGTCGGTCTCGCCGAAGGCGGATGCCGGCAAGACCACGTCGGCGAGCATCGCGGTCTCGGTGGGAAAGATGTCGATCACCACGAGGTGGTCGAGGGCGCGCAGGGCGGCCTCGCAGTGTTTGCGATCGGCGTCGGACACCACGGTGTTCTCGCCGGTGATCAGCATCGCGCGGATCTTGCCCTCCGGAACCATTTCCAGCGCGTGGATCTTGGTCACGCTCTTGTCGAGGTCGACCTTGGTGCCCCAGAGTTGCTCGAACTTGGCCTGGTTGGCGGGATCGGTGACCGGCTGGAAGCCCGGGTAGTTCGCGGGAATGGCGCCGGCGTCGCCGGCGCCCTGGATGTTGTTCTGGCCACGCATCGGGTTGATGCCGCCGCCCTCGACCCCGAGGTTGCCCGTCATCAGCGCCAGGTTGCACAGGCTCTGCACGTTGTCGACGCCACAGATGTGCTCGGTGATGCCCAGCGTGTAGTAGATCCCCGCGGGCTGGCCCTTGCCGTACAGCATCGCCGCCCGCTCGATGTCGGCGGCCGGCACGCCGCAGATCTCCGCCGCCCACTCCGGCGTCTTGTCGGCGACGTGTGCCAAGAACTCTTCGCCGCCCGTGGTGCGGTCGGTGATGAAGCTCTCGTCGATCAAGCCCTCGCGCGCGATGACGTGCGCCATCGCCAGCAACAGCGCGGTGTCCGAGCCGACGCGGATCGGCAGATACAGCTCCGCCATGTCGGCGAGGCCGATGCGCCGCGGGTCGGCGACCACCATCCGCGCGCCGCGCGCGATGGCCCGCTTCAAGCGCGTCGCCGCCACCGGGTGGCACTCGGTCATGTTGGTGCCGATGCAGAAGATCACATCGGGCTTCTCCATGTCGGCCAGCGGGTTCGACATCGCCCCGCGCCCGATCGTGGCCGCCAGACCGGCGACCGTGGGAGAGTGTCAAGCTCTACTACAGTTGTCGATGTAGTTGGTGCCGTAGGCGACGCGCACCCATTTCTGCAGCATGAACGCGGCCTCGTTCGGCGCGCGGCCGGAGGCGATCGCGTACACCGAATGCCTGCCGTGCTCGTCCAGCGCACTGCGGAAGCCTGCGGCGGCGCGGTCCAACGCTTCGTCCCACGAGGTCTCCACCAGGGTGCCATCGCTGGCGCGCACCATCGGCGCGCGCAGTCGATCGCCATGCTGGACGAAGTCGTAGGCAAACTGGCCCTTCACGCACAGTGCACCCAGGTTGGCCGGACCATCCATCGCGGGTTGCACGCCGACCAGCTGGTCGCCCTTGGCGAGCAGGTCGACCGAGCAGCCGACGCCGCAATACGGGCACACGGTCCGGGTCTTCTCCACCGCGACGTCGTCGCCGGCGTGGCGCAGGGCCTTGCGGTCGGCGAGTGCTCCGGTCGGGCACGTCTGCACGCACTGGCCACAGAACGTGCAGCTCGAGTCCTCCAGCGCGCCGTCGAACTCGGTGGTGATGCGCGTGGCGAAGCCGCGGTTGCGCACGCTGATGGCGTAGTCGCCCTCGCGCTCCGCGCACACCCGCACGCAGCGATAGCACGAGATGCAGAGGTCGTAGTCGCGCAGGATGAACGGGTTGTGGTCGTCGTCGCGGCTCTGGCCGGACTGGGCGCCGGCAAACCGCCCGCCGCGGGCCTCGTACTGGTCGACCAGCATGCCGAGCTCTTGGCTGGCGTAGCCGCGCAGCGGGTCGACGTCGACCTCGCGGTTCTCGGACACGACCAGCTCGAGCAGGGTCTTGCGGTGCTTCTCGACCGCGGCGCTCGCGCTGCGCACCACCATGCCGGGTTGGGCCACCGCGGTGCAGGACGCCACCGGGTTGCGCGCGCCTTCGATCTCCACCACGCACATGCGGCAGCCGCCGAAGGCGTCGAGGCGTTCGTCGTAGCACAGCGTCGGAATGGTGACGCCGTTGCGCCGGGCCACGTCGTACACCGTCTCGCCGGTGGAAAATGCCACCGTCTTGCCGTCCAGCTGCAGCGTCTGACGGTCGGAGTGGTCGCGCTGTAGGTCGCCGTTCATGCTCGGTTCCGGGTTTCGTGCAGATGCTGCTGCACGCGCTCGGGAAAGTACTTCAGCAGGCTCTCGGTGACCAGCGGCGCGGCCATGCCGAGCCCGCAGGCACTGGTCGCCATCATCGTGGCGCCGATGTCCTTGACCTCCGCGATCCAGGCTTCTTCGGCGGCGGGGCCGGCTTGCCCGGCGAGCCGCTCGGTCAGCCGCGCGGTGCCGATTCGGCAGGGAAAACACTTGCCGCACGACTCGTGCTGGAAGAACGCCATCGCGTCGTGCGCCACCGCCACCATGTCCCGCGTGTCGTCGAACACCATGATGCCGCCGGCCCCCAGCATCGAGCCGCGGGCCTTGACCGAGGGTTCGTCTAGAGTGACGTCGAGGTCGTCGCCGGCCAAGAAGCCACCCGACAGTCCGGCCATGGTGACGGCTTGGATGCTGCGCCCACCGGGAGCGCCACCGGCCCACTCGTGCAGCAGCACCGGCAGTGGCAGGCCGAACGGGATCTCGTAGTTGCCGGGCCGGGCGATGTCGCCCGACAGGCTGATCACCTTGGTGCCGGCGTGCTCGCCGAGGCCGAGCCCGCGATACCAGTCGGCGCCCAGGCTGAGGATGCGCGGCACCGAGGCGAGCGTCTCGACGTTGTTGACCACGGTCGGCAGGTCCTCGAAGCCGTGCGTGACCGGAAACGGCGGCTTGTTGCGCGGAAACGGGTGCTTGCCCTCGAGGCTGTTGAGCAGCGAGGTCTCTTCGCCGCAGATGTAGGCGCCGGCGCCGCGCCGCACGTAGAGCTCGAACGCGTGCTCGCTGCCGCCGATCGCCGGCCCGAGCAGGCCGGCCGCGCGCGCCTCGGCGATGGCTTGCTCGAGGATGTGCTCGGTCTGCGGATACTCGTAGCGCAGGTAGATGAAGCCGCGCGTCGCACCGGTGGCGACCGCGGCGATCGCCATCCCCTCGATCATCGCGTGCGGATCGTGGTCCATGAGGGCGCGGTCCTTGAAGCAGCCGGGTTCGCCCTCGTCGGCGTTGCAGACGATGCTCTTCGGCGATCCCGCGGCATCGTGCACCGCGCGCCACTTGACGCCGGTGGGAAAGCCGGCGCCGCCGCGGCCGGCCAGGCCGCTGTCGGTGATCGCGTCGAGCACCCGGTCGGCGCCCGACTCGATCGCGCGCTGCAGTGCCTGGTAGCCGCCGCGGCGGCGATAGCCCTCGAGCGTCGCCACGCCGGGTTCGCGGATGTCGCGGAACACGCACTCGTCGACGCCGCCGGGGTTCGGTGGTGGCAGGGGCGTCGGGCGCGCCTCCAGGGCGCCGGCGGTGGTGCCGACCAACACCGCATCGCCGCGCAGCACCGGCACGGGCTCGTCGCAGCGGCCCGCGCACGGCATCGCCGTGCCGCCACCGCCGCGCAGCTCCGCCAGCAGATCGTCGGCACCGCGCAGGCGGCACACCGGTCCGTCGCAGACGCGGGCCGCGGCCCGCGCCCCGGGCTCGCGGCCGAAGTGGTGGTAGAAGGTGACCGTGCCGTAGAGGTCGGCCAGCGGAATGCGCAGGCCACTGGCCACCGCCCGCAGCGCGTCCTCGGACAGGTAGCCGTCGCGATCGTGGAACGCGTGCAGCAGGGGGAGGAGCGGCGCGGGCTCGGCCGCCCAGCGTGCGATCAGGTCGGCGTTGGCGGGCGAAGACACACCGCGAGCTTACCGCCCTGCCGGGCCGAGTCGATTGCCGGCACGCCCTGGCTCTGCCTTGTGTGGCGGTGGGGGGCGGCGGTAGGTTGCCGGGCATGGCCGGCAAGAAGCGCAAGGCCGCTCCGCGCGAGCGACGTTCTCAGCTGGGTGGGACGGCGGCGAAGGCCACCAAGCGCCGCGCCGCGCGCCGCGAGCTGGGCGTGGCGATGGTCGGCCACGCGTTCATGGGGCGGGCGCACGGCAATGCCTACCGGCAGGTCGACCACTTCTTCGACCTGCCCTACCGGGTCGTGCCGCGCGTCGTCGTCGGCCGGGACGCGTCGCGGGTCGAGGCGGCCCGGGAGAAGCTGGGCTTTGCCGAGGCGTCGACCGACCTGGACGCGGTGCTGGCCCGGGACGACATCGACCTCGTCGACATCGCCACCCCCAACGACAGCCACTACGAGCTGGCGATGGCGGCGATGCGGGCTGGCAAGCACGTGCTCTGCGAGAAGCCGCTGGCGTTGAACTTGACCCAGGCGAAGGCGATGGCGCGCGAGGCGAGGACACGCGGTGTCGCCGTCGGTCTCTGGCACAACTACCGGCGCAGTCCCTCCGCCAGTCTGGCGCGGCGGTTGATTCAGCGCGGTGAGCTCGGTGCCGTGCGCCACGTCCGCGCGGTCTACCTCCAGGATTGGCTCTGCGATCCGACGGTGCCGGCGTCGTGGCGCACCGACGCGACGGTGTGTGGCTCCGGCGCGCACGGCGACCTCAACGCGCACCTGGTCGACATGACGCGCTTTCTGACCGGGCTGGAGTTCGAGGAGGTCTGCGCGGCGTCCGCCACCTTCACTCCGCGCCGGCCGTCGACCACCGGCCGCGGCAAGACCGCCGCGGTCACGGTCGACGATGCGCTGCTGTTCATGGCCCGCTTCAAGGGGGGCGCGCTGGGCTCGTTCGAAGCGACGCGGGTCGCCCCCGGCCGCAAGAACTACAATCGGATCGAGATCAATGGCACCAAGGGCACGCTGGTCTGGAACTTCGAGCGGATGAACGAGCTCTCGCTGTTCTCCTTCGACGATGCCGGCGACGCCCAGGGGTTTCGCACGATCATGTGCATGGACGGGAGCCACCCCTACGCCGCCAACTGGTGGCCCGACGGGCACATCATCGGCTACGAGCACACCTTCGTGCACCATCTCGCCGACTTCGTCACCGCGCTGCCCAAGCGGAAGCGCTTCTCACCCGACTTCGACGACGGGGTCGCGGTCCAGGCGGTGCTCGACGCGGCGCTCAAGTCCGCCGGCAACCGCCGCTGGGTCGCGATCCGGTCGTGAGGCGGGCGAAAACCACAAAGACACCTGCCACCCAAGGCACCTGACATGATGCAAGGCCCCGGCGTTTTTCTGGCCCAGTTCATGGGCGACCAGGCTCCGTTCAACAACTTCGACACGATCTGCGCCTGGGCCAGCGACCTCGGCTACGTCGGCGTGCAGCTGCCGTCGTGGGACGGTCGCTGCATGGATCTCGAGCAGGCGGCGGCGAGCCAGGCCTACTGCGACGATTTGCGCGCGACGGCGCAGAAGCACGGGCTCGAGATCAGCGAGCTCGCGACCCACCTGCAGGGGCAGCTGGTGGCGGTGCATCCCGCCTACGCGGAGATGTTCAAGGTGTTCGCGCCCGAGGGGGTCACCACTCCGGCGGCGATGGCGGAGTGGGGGACCGACCAGGTCAAGAAGTGTCTCACCGCGTCGCAGAACCTCGGCTTGTCGGCGATGCCGACCTTCCCCGGCGCGCTGATGTGGCACACGGTGTATCCGTGGCCGCAGCGACCGGCCGGGATGGTCGCCGAGGGCTTCGCCGAGCTGGCGCGCCGCTGGCGGCCGATCCTCGACCACGCCGAGGAGTGCGGCGTCGACTGCGCGTTCGAGGTGCACCCGGGCGAGGACATCCACGACGGCGCGAGCTACGAGGCGTTCTTGTCCGCGGCGGACGACCACGCGCGGGCGTGTCTGCTCTACGATCCCAGCCACTTCGTGCTGCAGTGCCTCGACTACCTCGAATTCATCGACCTGTACCACGAGCGCATCCGCTGCTTCCACGTCAAGGACGCCGAGTTCCGGCCCAACGGGCGGGTCGGGGTCTACGGTGGGTATCAGGGCTGGCAGGACCGCGCCGGCCGATTCCGCAGCCTCGGCGATGGCGAGGTCGACTTCGGGGCGGCGTTCACGCTGCTCAGCAAGTACGGCTACCGCGGGTGGGCGACGCTGGAGTGGGAGTGCTGCTTCAAGGACGCCGCTCAGGGGGCAGAGGAGGGCGCGCCGTTCATCGCGGCCCACCTGATCACGCCTCCCGAGAAGGCGTTCGACGATTTCGCCGGGGGCGAGGTCGATCACGACAGCGTGCGCCGGGCGCTCGGTCTGGACGGCTGATGCGATGCGCGCGCCCGCTCGCGCGCCCGCTGGTCCGCGGCGTCGTCGTGTCCGGGGGCGCGTGAATGCCCGCGGTCATCGGGGGCCGCAGACCACGACCTCGACGCCGTTGCTGCCCGCGATGCCCCCGGTGCTCGCAGCCCACGCCTGCAACACCAACGACTGCCCGGCGAGGGCCGGGATCGGCGGTAGGTCCCAGGTGTACTGTGCGACACCCGTCACACCGCCGACCGGTGCCGCGAGCAGGGCGACGGGCGGCGAGACCAACAGCAGCGAGGTGCTGACCGCGGGCAGCGCGCTCTCGGCCGGAGACGTCGAGAGCAGCAGCCAGTACGGCGCGTTGGCCAGGCCGCCGGCGGCGATCAGCGACAGGGGTTGTCCGGGAGCGGGCGTGCCGGTGGCGCTGAGCAGCAGCGTCTGGCGCGCGGCGTCGAGGGCCGAGTAGCGTCGGGTGCCGCAGCCCGCGATCGCGTTGCCGGCATCGGCAGTCGGGTCGGGGAACGTGACCCAGCGGGGATCGCCGTCGACCCAACGGCCGGTGGACACGTCGGTCAGCTGTGGGCCGAAGGAGATCGAGTCGAGCAGGGTGATGCCGTCGTCGGCGAACAAGAACAGCTGTTCGCCGGTGGCCGCGAGCTTGAAGTTGGCGTGCAGTGGGCCCTGGCTGCCGTCTTCGTCGGCCCAGATCAGCAGGGTCTGCCCGGGCGAGACGGTGAAGCCCGGTGGGATCTGCCACTTGGTCGGTGCGCTCGGGTCGTCGGACAGGTAGAGGCCGCTCGCGGTAACGGTGACCTGCGCCTTGTTGTAGAGCTCGACCCAGTCCTCGTGCTCACCGGCTTCGTCCACCGCCCCCGTCTGGTTGCTGGCCAGCAGCTCGTTGAGCACCAAGGTCTCGACCACGAACGGCGCGCGCGCCAGCGCGCTCCACTGACCATCGTCGAGGGCGCGGGCGCTGACCGTCTGGCTCCGAGTGACCGTCAGTGGGCCGCCGTACAGCGTGGCGTTCGGCGAAATCGCGCCGCCTTCCAGCCGGGGATCCGATCCGTCGGTGGTGAAGTAGATCTCCGCCGCCGGCGCGGTGAGCGTCAGCGAGAAGCCGGCCGCGACGGTGCCGCCGTGCTGCGAGAGCACCGGAGCCTCGACGTCGGGGTACAGACCTTGGTTGCGGTACTGCTGCAGGACGATCTCCGTGCGCTGCGGAAAGAAGTCGCGCATCAGCTCGTTGCGATGCGGCACCACGTGCTCGTACTTGGTGTAGAGCGGATAAGGGCCGAACTGGAACGGGTGTACGTCGCGCCGGTAGTCGCCCCAGCGCGCGGACTCGCCGACGATCGCGTCGTCGACCTCGGCGGCGAGCCGGGACCACTGTGCGGCGGTGCGCGCCGGGGTCAGCGCGCCCCCGGCGAAGAAGTGCTTGTGGACCCGGTCGCCGAAGCGAACGCGAAACTCCTCGATCCCGCGCAGCGTCGGCAGCAGGCCGGCGGGATCGGCCGTCGACGACGGATTGCGCACCGTGACGGACTCGAGGATGTGGTCGATATCCCACTGGTAGAACCGCCATGGCGCATCGTTGGGCCCGCCACCGGCAGCGCGCCAGTTGTTGCCCGCCGCGATGTCGGTGTTGCCGCCGTAGCGCGTGAAGATGATGAAGTCGATGTAGTTGTCCAGTGCCAGCACCTGCTGGATCTGGGACCACTCGCGGTTGCTGACGACCGTTTGCATCCGGTTCCACGAGGCGCGCGTCCCCTGCCGGACCGAGCCGCCGGACAGCGCGTCGTAGTCGTCTTCGTCGCCGCCGTGCCACGCGGCGTAGTGCGCGTTGTCCTGGCGTTCGTGCAGGTTGTAGACGCCCCAGAACAGCCCGTTGAGGTAGAGGTTCACCTGCAGGCCCCGGCCGGCATCGGGACTGCCCATCTCGCGCGACAGCTCCTTGCCCCAGAACTCGCGCAGCAGCGAGGCGCGCTCGCGCCCGCCGGCCCACAGGTTGTTGGGGCCGCAGGTGCGGCAGCTCGTGCCGGCCCAGTGGACGAAGCTGTGCCCCCACTGGTGGCGGATCTGCAGGCTGTCGAAGCTGGTCACCGGCGAGCCGGGAAACACCGGGTGGTCGAGCCGGCCGGCGCCGTAGCTGTCGCGGAAACGCAGGCTGAACGAGTGCTTGGGGTTGTAGATCGGATCGCGGCTGCGGCCGCCCTGGATCCGCAACCCACACGTCACCGAGAAACCGGGCGTGCCGTCGGGATGGATCAGCTCGGCGTCGACGACGCGCTCCCAGCTGCGGCCCGAGCGCTGTGGGTTGGAGTAGATGCCGCTGCTGCCGAACAGGTCGCCCGGGTCGAGCACCAGAGAGAGGCTCGGGATCTCGACCAAGCCGCGGCGCACTTCGGCGCTGTAGAGCGGGTCGTCGACGACTTCGGGATCCATCTCGTAGTCGGCCCCCGGTGCGGTTCCGCCCCAGGCGGTCGGCCAACCGGCCGGCGTCGCCGGCTGGTGGACGATGTCCTCGACGAAGAGATACGTCTTGGTCGCCGTCAGCGACCCGCCCAGCCCGACGCCGAACGCCGCCGCGCGCAGACACGTGGTGCGCGCGATGCGGATGGGGCCGCCGTAGAGGCTGCTGGTCGTCGGGCTCGGTGCGCTGCCGTCCGTGGTGTAGTAGATCGCAGCGCCCGGCGTCGGGCTGCTGATGGTGACATCGAACGGCGCCGACGCGAAGCCGCTGTCCACGCTGAGCGTCGGGTCGGCCGTGAAGCCCGCCACACCGGGACTGGTGGGGAACCCGTTCGGAGTCGAGGTCGAGAAGTGCGCAAGCGTCGCGCCGTAGCCGGTGCCGGCGACGAGTTCCGGTCGGATCAGGAAGTCGCTGCTGCCGACGGACACGTTGAGACCGTGGATGGCCAGCAGGTTGCTGCCGGTCTGCAGCAAACCCAAGTGCGCCGAGAGGTCGAAGTCGACGAACAGAACGGCCTCGGCGTCGGGGTGGCTGGTCGTCGAGATCGAGTTCCAGGCGAGGGCGGCGGGAGCGTTCGCCGCGGCGACGCGCGCGCCGTTGAGATAGGCGACGAACCCGTCGTCGTACTGCATGCGCAGCGTCAACGACGTCAGCGCGGCGGGATCGGCGACGTCGAAATCGACCCGGATGTAGGCGGAGCCGTTGCGCTGGAACATCGTCGACTCGAGGTCGAGGCCGATCAGGGTCTCGTAGCCCGCGGTCGTCTCGTAGCCGACGCCGGTCGTACCCGTGCTCCAGCCTGCCGGCGTTTCGCCCTCGGTCCAACCGAGGCCGAGCGCGCCGCTGGTGGGCACGTGCGCCGTTGCGGGAGCGCCGGTGGCGATCAGCAGCTGTGGGTTGGCGGCGGGCGCGCTGCCGTAGCTGGTGTTGGTCCGAAGCGGCGGGAAGGCGGGCGCGAACTCGTTCGCGATGCTGAATCCGTCGGGTTGGACGAGGGCGAGGTACTCGCCCTGCGCCGCCAGCTTGAAGTTCGTGTGCAGCTCCTCTCCTGCGCGCGCGCGGTTCTTGCCGGAGGCGAACACCACGAGGTGGGCCCCGGCCGGGACCACGGTCGAGGGAAACCGCCACTTGGCCAGCGCGGTCGGGTCGTCGGTCAGCGACCACCCGGCGAGGTCGACCGCCCCGCTGCCGGGGTTGTAGATTTCGATCCAGTCGGAGTCGTCCCCGTCCTCGTCCAGCAGCGCGCCCGCGTTGGCGGCCATCAGCTCCGAGACGAACGGCAAGGACGGCTGCGCCGGCGCGGCCAGTGCGAACAACACGGTGACAACGGCGGCGCCGGCCAGGGAACGACGGAGCGGGGTGGGCATGGGCGGGCCTATCGGGGGACGGGACATCGATCCGGTGGCAGTGTAGTTCGTCGCCCGGGGCCCATGTTCGCAGGATCGTTACGTCCAGGCGGATGGCGGGGCCGCAGCGCGCCCGGGGGCGACTGCTACACTGGCGCCGCACCGTACGTTGCACAATCGGAGTCGGAAACTGATGGACCGTGTCGCTGTCGCGCTTCTCACCGTTGTCTTCTGCGTCCAGACGGCGTTCGGCCAGGTGCCGCGCAGCCCGCAGCGGTTGGACCCGACGTCGACCCTGAGTCGCGATCCGGTCATCGCCAGCGCCGGTGATGTGTCGGTGGTCGCCTGGGCCGAGGCCGGCGCGGTGTACGCCGCGCGCTCCGACGGGCGCGGCACGACCTGGAGTGCGGCGGTGAGAGTGGATGGCGACGGCACCGGCGCCAAGAAGGATCTCGAGTCGGGCGATCTGTTGGTGGTCGGCGGTTCTGCCTACGTCATCTGGCGGGATGAGCGCCACGGCGCCAACCACCGGGAGATCTACTTCAGTCGTTCCACCGACGGTGGTGCCACTTGGGCGCCCGAGCAGCGCATCGACAAGTCGGTGCCGGTCGGCATCGGCACCGTGCGCGACCACCGGTTGGCGGTGGGGGCGACTTCGCCCGCGAGCGTGCACGTCTTGCTGTCGATCGACGCGACCCTGCTCAGCAACGAGATCCTGATTCTGGTCCGTTCCACCGACGGTGGCCAGACGTTTGCTCCAGCGACCGTGGTCCCGCAGGGCATCGCCGCCGGTGCGGCGGACGTCGACAACGTCGACGCGGTCGCCGACGGCAGCACGCTGTACGTCGCCTGGGTCGACGATCGGTTGGGCGAAGACGACGTGTATCTGCAGAAGTCGACCGACGCCGGGGCCACGTGGTTGGCGCAGGACCTGCAGCTGGACAGCTCGGTGGGCGGCAACGCCGAGGACATCCCCTGCCTGGCGGTCTCCGGCAACATGGTCGCGGTCGCTTGGCTCGAGGAACGCCCCAAGGGCGCGCCCGAATCGCTGCGCGCCAACGTCTCCGTCGACGGCGCGGCTTCGTTTGGCGGCGACGTGCTGGTGGGCAGCTACATCGTCAACCTCGTCGACGTCGACAATCCGCAGCTCGTCATCACCGGCAACGGCGACTTGGTCGCCGCCTGGGACGACAATCGCTTCGGTTTCGACGAGGTGTTCGCCGCCGCGTCTTCGGATGGCG
Source organism: Planctomycetota bacterium (assembly GCA_965223545.1). GTDB lineage: Bacteria > Planctomycetota > UBA1135 > UBA1135 > UBA2386 > CBDCWY01. The sequence goes on from OZ245006.1 coordinate 5,242,394, forward strand.
GACTCTCTTGGGCACCCGACGTCCAGCTGTCCAGCTCCAGCGGTGAGTTCCCGCGGCTGGCCACGTCCGGGGCCGATGAGGTCGTCGTCGTGTGGACTGGCGGCGTGTTTCCGGAGAAGGCGCGGGCCGCGTTGTCGACGGACGGTGGGGCGACCTGGCTGCCGCGGGTCGAGGCGTCGCCCAATCCAGGCGATGCCGACTCGGCCGAGGTGGCGTACAACGCGCGCTACCACAACTTCGCGATGGCCTACCTGGCCGACGACTTCGGCGTCAACAACGTGTACGCCGGTGGCTTCCGGCCGCAGACCGTGCTCGCCAACGGTTGGAACACCAGGACCTCGCCGGCGTGGTTCGACGTCCACCGCGCCGGGGCGGCCAACGTCGCCCTGATCGGCTTGTCGACGGGGACGGGGCCGCTGACGATTCCCGGCGACGGGCGGTTGCTCGAGCTGAGCGGAGACCCACTGTTGGCCGCGACGCTCAGCAGTCCGCTGTTCGTGGCGCCCATCGTGAATGGTGACGGCAGTACCACCGCGATCCCCAACCCGTTCGCCAATCTGGCGCCCGTCGGGCTGACGATCCACTACGCAGCGATCGCACTGGATGGCAGCGGCGGGATCACCGCGCTCACCGACCCCTCGTCGTTCCAACTCTGAAACGCGAACGGGCACCGGCGCGACGACCGCACGGGAATCTCCGCAGGTGGCTTCCGCGGGCCGTGCTCAACCCCGGGGCGGCTGACGCTACAGTCGCCGCCGTGACCCAGGCCGTGCCCACTCAGCTGTCGCGCCGGACGACAGAAGCGTCTTCGGACGCAACACCGGCTGGCCGCGTGTCCTCGGCATGTCGGTTGCGTTCGCGACGGTCTTGCTCCGCGATGTGCAGCAGAATCCGCGTGTTGCCGGCCAACCTCGCTCCGAGCGGGGCGCGATGACGGTCTGCCCGTTGCCCACTGGTGCATCGGCGGCGCTGGCGCGCGCGCTCGATCGCGCGTGGTTGTTGGCGGCGGTGCGCCAGCACCTCGCACCCGACGCGGAGGTGCAGACCGCCTCCGCCGACTACGTGCGCTACAAGGCGCAGCACGGTTCGTTGGTCGGTTGGCGAGTATGCGTGCGCGACGCGAACGGCGAGCATGCGACCTGGGTCACCGCTCGGTGCGCCGACCCGGCGCGGCTCGCCAACGAGGCGCGCCGGCTGCGCGGCCGCAAGGAGTCGGTGCACGCCGGGCTGCGCGGCACTCCGGCGCTGGTCGATGACGTGCTGCTGATGGCGTTTCCGGTCGATCGCGCGCTGCGCGGTCTGCGTTGGCTGCTGCGGGCGTCGCGGGCCAAGGCGCTGGTGCAGGAGCACCGCGCCGAGTGGATCGCGCCGGGCTACCGGGTCTCCAAGCGGCGCAGCCACGCCGAGCTGGTCCGCTACAAGCCCGAGCGGCGGGCGGTGCTGCGGTGGCGGCTGGGGACGGTGGACGAGGCGCGGCGGGGTGGGCCCGAGGTCACCGCTTTCGTGCGACTGCACGCCGAGCCGATCGCGGCGCGCGCCGTCGCGGCGCTCAACGCGGCCGCTGCCGGCGGTGTGCGCTGTCCGGCCCGGGCCAAGGCCGTGCACGAGCGGTTGGCGATCGAAGAGGCCATCGACGGTCGACCCGCCGGCCGTCAGGCCGATCTCGGTGAGCGCGTCGGTGCGCTGCTGGCACGTCTGCACCGCGTTGCCTGCCCTCCGCAGCTGCCGGAGTGCGATGCGGGCGCGGTGCTGGGTGAGGCGCGCGCCGCGGTCGACGGCCTGCAATTGCTCCAGCCGCGTCTCGGCGAGGCAGCGGCGCGCGTGCTCGACCGCCTCGGTGCCCGTGCGTCGGCGGCGGTCGCGCCGGTGTTCGCGCACGGCGACTTCCACCGCGGCCAGCTGCTGGACGCCGCCTGTGACCTGGGAGTGGTCGACTTCGACCGCGCGGCCGCGGCGCCCGCGGCGCGTGATCTCGCGGAGTACTGTGCCCACGAGATCGGGCTGGATCCGAGCCAAGGTGATCCCGAGCAGAGGCTCGATGGCCTGGGCGCCGCGCTGCTCGCCGGCTACGAGGCGGGCGGCGGTGCGCCCCCCGCCGCGCTGGCCTGGCATCTCGCCGCGGCGCTGCTGCGCCAAGCGGTGCGGCCGTTCCGCGAGCTGCGCGCCGACTGGCCGGAGCAGGCGCAGAGTCTCCTGCACCTGGCGGCGCGCGTGGCGGAGGCGAAGCAGTGACCGCGGGGGCGCCCCGCGCAGTGGTCGTTTGCGTGTTGGCCGCCGCCTGCGCCGGCCCACCGCAGCGCAGTGGGGGCGAGGTCGCGGTCGGCACCTGGGTCGAGGTGCAGGGCGACGTGCAGGACGGCGTGCCGCGGGTGCGCAGTGTCACCGCGCTCGAGCGCTCGGAATCCGACAAGGCCGAGAAGATGACGATCACGGCACCGGCGTCCGCCGACGTCGGTCTGCACGACACGCGGCTCGGGGTGCTGGGCCTCGAAGTGGACGTCGAGGCGGAGACCGAGTTCGAGGACGCCGAGCGCGAGCCCACGCCACGGTTTCCGATCGCGGCCGGCGATTGGGTGCGGGTCAAGACGCGGCAGACCCGCGACCAGCGCGTTCGCGCACGCGAGGTGCGCCAGCTCGAGCCGCGCAGGCAGTTCGAGATCGAGGGCGAGCTGACGGGGTACGACCGAGCCAGGCAGCGGTTGACCATCGGTTCGCTGCAGCTGCCGAATGGCAGCGCTGCCGAGGTGCGCTGGCGCGACGTGGACGACGACGACGAGATCGATCCCAACGATCCGCTGGCGCTGTTCCGCGCCGACGACCAGAAGGGCGTACCGTTCTCGATTGCGCTCGGCGAGCGGGTCTTGCTCGGCGGCGACCTCGCCCTCAAGGTCGAGCGCCGCGACGAGTACGACCTGCGCCGCAGCCGCGATCGGGACCGCACCGACCTCAGCGCCGAGAGCAAGCTGGACCTGCTGTGGAGCTTCGACAAGCGCGGGTCGTTCGTCTTGTTCGAGGCCAAGGGTGGTGCCAGTCACTCGTTCGAGGAGGGCGATCCCGACCGCGGCACGACGTCCAAGCGGATCTCGCGCGCCTACGCCTATTGGAATCCGAGCGACGCGCTGCGCCTGCAGGTCGGGCGGCAGGACTTCGACGGTGATCGCGAGTGGCTGTACGACGAGATCCTCGACGGTGCGCGCGTGCGCTGGCTGGTCGATGGCTTCGATGTCGAGGCGTTTGCCGCCGCCGGGCGCGAGTTCCTGACCGGTGACAACGGGCTGGAGGACAACTACTTCCTCGGCGCGCTGGCGCGCTATCACCTCGACGACGACCACCGCGTCACCGCCTACGTCCTGCAGCGCATCGACTCCAATCCGCGCAACTTCGAGCCGTTCCTGGTCGGCCTGCGCTCGTTCGCCAAGCCGTGGCGCGGGCTCGGTCACTGGCTGGAGTTGGCCCACTCGAGCGGCTACGCCGGATCGACGAAGATCGACGGCTACGGCGTCGACGTCGGTCTGATGTATCGCTTCGACCTGAGCTGGCGGCCGACGGTCGCCGCGGGCTACGCGCTGGGCACCGGCGAGGACGATCCCGGCCGCATGGGTTTCCGCCAGTCCGGCATCCAGGACAACAACGGCAAGTTCGGCGGCGTCACCAGCTTCCGCTATTACGGCGAAGTGCTCGAACCCGAGCTCGCCAACCTCGAGGTGTGGACGATGGCCGTCGGTGTGCGCCCACACCGCCGCTTCTCGGCGGATGTGATCGCGCACGTCTACCGCCAGGACCGCGCCGTGGACCGGTTGATCGACACCAAACTGCGGACGCGCCCCAACGGCACTTCGACCGACCTCGGCGTCGGTGTGGATCTGGTGCTCGGCTATCGGCCTTCGCAGTGGGCGCGCATGGAGCTGATCGCCGGTCGTTTCGATCCGGGTGCGGCCTTTGACAACAACGACGCCGCGCACAAGCTCGAGCTGTCGGCACGGTTCAAGTTCTGATGGGCAAGAAGCGCAAGGTCACCGAGTCGCTGCCGGGTCTGTGGCAGACGCTGCGCCACTTCGCCCCGTACGCCGGCCGGGAGAAGCCCCTGGTCGCCGGCGCCATCACCGCGCTGGTGGCGAGCGTGCTGCTGCGGTTGGCGGAGCCGTGGCCGCTGAAGTTCGTCCTCGACCGCGTGGTTCCCGCGGATGCGCCCGCAGGTCTGCACTCGCTGCCATGGATCGACGACCTGTCGCCGACGGCGTTGATCGCCATCGCCGCCGTCGCCCTGGTGGCGATGACGCTGCTGCGGGCGATGTGCGACTACTACCGCAAGGTCGGTTTCTCCAAGATCGGCAACCGTGTGTTGCGACGCGTGCGGGACGAAGTGTTCTTGCACGTGCAGCGACTGTCGGTCGCGTTCCACGCGCGGTCGCGCCGGGGCGACATGCTGGTCCGCGTGACCCGCGACGTCAGTCTGTTGAGAGACGTCACCGCGACCGCGCTGCTGCCCATGCTGGCCAACGTCCTGGTGTTGGTCGGCATGGTCACGACGATGCTGTTGCTGCACTGGCAGCTGGCGCTGGTGGCGTTCGCGGCGGTGCCGCTGTTCGCCCTGTCGACGATCCGCACGGGCGGCAAGATCCACGAAGTGGCGCGCAAGCAACGGCGGCGAGAGGGCGCGATGGCGTCCACCGCGGCCGAGTCGATCGACGCCATCGAATCGGTGCAGGCGCTGGGGCTGGAGGACGCGTTTCGCAACGACTTCTCCAATCGCAACGCGCAGAGTCAGAAGGAAGATCTCAAGGGCGCCAAGTTGGCCGCCGGCCTCAACCGCACGGTCGACGTGCTCACCTCGGTGGCTACCGCGCTGGTGCTCTTCTACGGCAGCCAGCTGATCCTCGACAAGGAGCTGACGCCGGGCGATCTGATCGTGTTCTTGGCGTACCTCAAGCGGGCGTTCAATCCGATCAAGGACTTCGCCAAGTACTCGGCGCGCTTGGCCAAAGGCGCTGCGGCCGGCGAACGCGTGCTGGCCCTGCTCGGCGAAGTGCCCGATGTGCGCGACGCACCCGACGCGCGGCCGGCCCCGGCGCTGCGCGGCGACGTGCGGCTGGACGCGGTCGACTTCTCGTATCTCGCGGGGCACCCGGTGTTGGCGGGGGTGGACCTGCACATCGCGCCGGGCGAGACGGTGGCGTTCGTCGGCGCGTCGGGCATCGGCAAGTCGACGCTGCTCGGCCTCGTGCCGCGGTTGCACGACCCCGACCGCGGCGTCGTGCGGCTCGATGGTCACGATGTGCGGGAGTTCACCTTGCGGTCGCTGCGCGGCCAGATCAGCGTCGTGCTGCAGGAGACCGTGCTGTTCGCCGCGTCGGTGGCCGACAACATCGCGCTCGGCACCGAGGGCAAGGAGCGCGTCGAGATCGAGGCGGCGGCGCGCCTGGCCCGCGCCGACGAGTTCATCCGGGCGTTGCCCGAGGGCTACGACACGGTGGTGGGCGAGCGCGGCGCGACCTTGTCGCACGGCCAGCGGCAGCGCGTCTCGATCGCGCGGGCCGCGTTGCGCGACACGCCGATCCTGCTGCTCGACGAGCCGACCACGGGGCTCGACGAGGAGAACGAACGCGTCGTGATCGACGCCTTGCTGCGGTTGGCAACAGCGCGCACGACGCTGATCGTCACCCACGACTACGAGCTCGCGCGGCGGGCCGATCGGGTGGTGGTGTTGGCCGACGGTGGCATCGTCGAGCAGGGGCCGCCGGCCGAGCTCGCCGCGCGCGGCGGCGCGTTCGCGCGGTTGTTCGAGAGTGGCGCCCGCGGCGCCGGGGCGAGGGCAGTGAGACCGTCCAGCGGCGGCGTGGCGCGCGAGCGCGGAGGCGACGAATGAAGATCGTGTTGGTCTGGCGGCGGACGGGTGCGGCGGAGCCCGCGGCGGCCGTGGGAGAGCGGCTGTGTGCGCACTTCGAGCCGGTGCTCGCCGAGCGTCCGGCGCTGCGGCACTGGTCGGTGGGGGCTACCGAGGTGGTGTTGGCGCAGCTGCCGGTGCCGACTTGGCGGCGGGCGTTCTGCGACGAAGACGGCGAGCGCTTCGCGGTCGCGCCGGACTACCCGCTCAACCTCGAGGCGGCGGGCGTGCTGGATCATCGCTGCGAGCGCGCGCCGTTGCTGCAGCTGGCGGATCGGCTGGCGCGGGATCCCGAGCCCGTCCTCGCCGAGCTGGCGCCGCCGTTCTCGTGTGTCTGGAACGAGCCCGAGACCGGGGGCTTGCGCCTGCAGGTCGACGGCCTGGGGCAGTCCAACTGGTTCGAGCATCGCGGTGAGCACGTATGGGCGGTGACCAATCGGATCGGCGCGCTGCGCGCGCTCGGCGTGGAGCTGCGGCCGGTCGCCGAGGAGTGGGCGACGCGGTTCGCGCTGGGCTGGTTTCCGGCGGACCAATCCGGCTACGCGGGGGTGCGTGTGGTGGCGCCGGGCACCCAGATCTGCGCGGACCGCGACGGCGTGCGGCATCGCCGGCTCGACGTGCTGTCCGGCTGGGTCCATCCGGACCCAGCCATCGCCGCGGATCATCTCGAGGCCGGCCGGCGTTCGATCGTCGAGCTGCTGGCGGAAGTCGCGCCGCTGTGGGAGCGGGCGACCGTCGGCCTGTCCGGCGGCCGCGACAGCCGCGCGGTGACCGCGGTGCTGCGCTCACTCGAGGCGCGCTTCGACTTGCGGGTGCGCGGGCATCCCGAGCGGTTGGACGTGATCATCGCCCAGCGCCTGGCCGAGATCGCCGGGTTGCCGATTCGGGTCAGCAGCACGAGTGCGCTGCCGCCCGACAGTGCGGATGGCTGTCGGAGCAGCGTGGAGTCCGCGCTGGTGTGGCAAGACGGCTACATGACCGCGCTCAAGCACAAGACCTTCCTCGCCAAGGGCAAGCTGCTCGATGGCGGAGTGGTCAACGTCATGGGGCAGCACGCGGGCATCGGCAAGGGCGACTTCGCCGCGCAGATCCGCGCCGATCAGCTGCCGCCCGAGGCCTACGAGGACGCGCTGGTCGCCTCGCTGTTGCGCGGCGTGCCGGCGATGTTCCAGCCACACGTGCTGGCGGCGGTCGAGGAGAGGGTGCGCCACGCCTATCGCCAGGCTGCGCAGTTCGGTGTCGACGAGGGCCTACACCGTCTGCACTTCTTCTTCCTCTACGAGTACACGCGGCGCTGGGGCGCGGCGACCGTGGGCTCGCAGACCGGGCTGGTGATCGCGCCGTTCTTGAACCCCGGGTTCATTCGCGCCGCCTACGCCGCGCCGCCCGAGTCGATCACCGCGCGGCCGTTCCACGGCCACATCACGGCGCACCACGCGCCCGACTGGGTCGGCGAGCCGATCGAGAGCGAAGTGCCGCCGGAAGACGTCAAGGCCGGCAAGTATCCGCCGCGCGGGCCGATCCCCGACGAGCTGAACCACCGACCCCGCTGGCACACGCGCGGCGGCTGGCGCAAGTACGACCACGTGCGCTACTGGCGCGCGGTGGGGGCCCCGCTGGTCGAGGAGGCGCTGGACGAGCAGGGCTGGTGGACCGAGATCTTCGATCCGAACGCGGTCGCGGCGGCGTGGCAGAAGAAGAAGGGGGTCGCCGACGCGGCGGTCATCGCGCACCGGGTCGGGCGGCGATGATCGAGCCCCGCGGCTTTCTGCGGCAGGCGCGCGAGGCGGGCTTCGACTTCGCGACCGGCGTGCCCTGCTCGATCCTGACCGGCTTGATCAATGCGGCTCTCGGCGAGGCCTCGTTTCGCTACGTCGGCGCCGCCAACGAAGGCGATGCCGTCGCGATCGCCGCCGGTGCCGAGCTCGGCGGGCGGCGGGCGATCGTGCTGTCGCAGAACTCGGGGTTCGGCAACGCGGTCAACCCGCTCACCTCGCTGTCGATCCCGTTCGCGATTCCGTGCCTGTTCGTCACCACCTGGCGCGGCGAGCCCGACGGCGCGCCGGACGAGCCGCAACACGAGGTCATGGGCCGGATGACGCCGGCGCTGTTCACGCAGATGGGGCTGCCGTTCGAGATCTGCAGCGGCGATGCCTCGGAGTTGTCGGCGATGTTCGCACGCGCGCTCGCGCACATGCAGCAGCACGGAACGCCGTACGGGCTGATCGTGCGCCGCGGCAGCTTCGCCAAGGAGGCGCTCGACGAGACCGCACCGATGAGGCCCCCGACGTTGCGACCCGAGCCGATGCCGGCCACCTGGAGGCCGCAGTCCGTCGATGACGTGCTCGCTCGCGTTCGCGCCGCCGCCGGCTCGGGGGACGTGCTGCTGGCGACGACTGGCTTCACCGGCAGGGCGCTCTACGCGCTCGGCGATCGCGCAAGCCAGCTCTACATGGTCGGCTCGATGGGATGTGTCTCGAGCCTCGGGCTCGGCCTGGCGGTGGCCTGCCCCGAGCGCCGGGTCGTCGTGCTCGACGGCGATGGGGCTGCCCTGCTGCGGTTGGGCGCCCTCGCCACGATCGGCTACGAACGGCCGCCGAATCTGACGCACGTCCTGCTCGACAACGGCGTGCACGACTCCACCGGCGGCCAGCAGACGGTGATGCGCTCGGTCGACATCGGCGCGGTCGCTGCCGCATGTGGCTACCCGGAGGTGCACCGCGCGGTCGAGCTGGATGCAGTTGGGGATGCGGTCGCGGGTGCGCGGCAGCTGACGTTCGTCCACGTGCGCACCGCGCCGCGCGGCGGGCGCGGACTGCCGCGGCCGGAGATCGCGCCGCGGGAAGTGGCGCGCCGGCTGCGCGGGTGGTTGGCGGGGTAGCGAGAAAATCGAGTCAGACTCGGTACTACCCGCGCATGGTGTGGAGTGCGTCGGCGATGGCGGCGAGCAAGCGGCGGACGTCTTGTTGGTCGAGGGCGCCGATCGTGCCGATGCGGAACGAGGGTTCCTTGGAGAGGACTCCCGGGTAGATGAGCAGTCCTCGGGCCGAGAGGAGTTCGTACAGGGCGGCGAACGAGAACTTCTCGTCGGGGAGGTTGCGGAAGGCGGTGATGACGGGACTCTGATGGTCGCGGGCGACCAGCTCGTCGAAGCCGAGAGCGCGCATTCCGTCCCGCAACAGTTCTTGGTTGGCTCGGTAGCGGGCGCCTCGGGCGGCGACGCCGCCCTCGGCTTCGAGCTCGTCGAGGGCTGCCGCGAACGCGAGGATCGCGTGCGTCGGCGGCGTGAAGCGGAACTGGCCGTTGCGCTGCAGGCCCTGCCACTGCGCGTGTAGGTCGAGGGTCAAGCTGCGCGGCGCGCGTTCTGCCGAGCGCAGCGCGTCGCGGCGAAAGACGACGAGGGCGAAGCCCGGCACGCCCTGGATGCACTTGTTGGACGACGCGATCAGGTAGTCGATGCGATCGCGATCGACGTCGATGGGGACCGCGCCGAACGAGCTCATCGCGTCGACGATGAGGCCGACGCCGTGCGTGGCGGCGACCTCGGCGACCTCGGCCAGCGGGTTGAGGATGCCGGTCGTGGTCTCGCAGTGGACCAGGGCGATGTGGCTGCAATCCGGCGACGCCGCCAACCGGCGGGCGACGACATCGGGCGCCACCGGCTCGGTCTCGGGCCATTCCTCGATGGCAGTGTCGACGCCGTGGATGCGGGCAATCTCGGCGAGGCGCCGGCCGTAGACGCCGTTGGCCAACACCAGCAGCCGCGCACCCTCGGGAAGTCCGCTACAGCAGACCGCCTCGACGCCGAACGTGCCGCTGCCCTGCACCAGCACCGCGTCGTGGGCATCGCCGCCGCCGGCGAGCCGCACCAGGCGGCGCCGGACTCCGGCGACGAGATCGATGAACTCGCGATCCCGGGAGCCGACGTCGCGCAGCATCGCGCGCTTGACGGTGCCACTCGTCGTCAGCGGGCCGGGGGTGAAGAGCAGCTTGTCGGGCTCGGGTTCGGTGGTCACGGTACGCCTCTTGATCGGACCGACAGCTGCAACTCGTGGTCCGCTATGTTGGCACGCGCGGCGGCGTCCGTCTTCCGGGCCCGGTGGGCTGCGCGGCACGCACCGGGAGCAACACCATGAACAACCGACTGCACATCGCCCTCAACGTTCGTGATCTGGAGACTTCGACCGCCTTCTACGAGGCCGTGTTCGCGCTGGCGCCCGACAAGGTCCGTGATGGCTACGCGCGCTTTACTCTCGATGATCCACCCCTGGTGCTGGCGCTCAACGCGAAAGACGAGGTCCGCGACGGCAATCGCGTCGGCCACCTAGGGGTGCGCCTCGGTGCCGATGGCGATCTTTCGGTCATGCGCAGTCGCTTGGCGGCCCGCGACCTGATCCACAAGGAGCAGACCCGCACCAAGTGCTGCCACTCGGTGCAGAACAAGCTCTGGGTGGTGGATCCGGACGGCAACTACTGGGAATTCTACGAACTGGTTGCCGACCACGTGTCGTAGCACCGTGGTTCGCCGTGGCCTTGGTTCCGAGGCCCCGCGTTTGAGAACGCTACGGCCGCGTCCGGCGTCCGGACGCGCCCGGGTCCCGCCGCGGCCGAGTTCCCGTGGCATGTGGGTTGCCGCGTGGTGCTGCGATGAGATACGTGTTCCTGGCCGTTGCCGCGCTCGCCCTGGCGGCGATCTCGTCGGTCTCGTTCGGTGCCGAGAAGCGCTTCTTGGTCACCGGCTCGAGCACGGTGGCGCCGATCCTGCAGGCAGTGGCCGACCGCCTGGCCGAGGCGCAGCCCGCGCTTCTGCTCGACGTGCAGACCGGGGGCAGCAGCCGCGGGATTCGCGACGTCCGCGATGGTCTGAGCGACGGCGGGATGGCGTCGCGTGACCTGGACCCGGAAGAGGCGGTGGGCATCCAGGTCCGGCCGGTCGCCTACGACGGCATCGCCCTGATCGCGCACCGGGACAACCCCGTGCGTGGCCTGACGACCGAGCAAGTGCGGCAGCTGTTCACCGGCGCTGCGCAGAGCTGGGCTGTGGTCGGCGGTGCGGACTCTCCGGTCCACGTCGTGAGCAAGGCCGAGGGCCGTGCGACGCTGGCGGTGTTCTTGGACTATTTCGACCTCGACAGCCGGGCGGTGGACGCCGACGCGGTCGTCGGCGACAACGCGCAAGGCGTGCGTCTGGTCGCCGGCAACCCGGACGCGTTGGGCTACGTCAGCGTGGGCGAGGCGCTGACCGCCGTCACCATGGGCGAGCCGATTCGGCTGCTGGAGCTCGACGGCGTCGCGCCGACTCTGGAGTCGGTCGCCAGCGGGAGCTACTCGGTGCGGCGCACGCTCTACGTGCTGTTCCCGCCGGAGTCGCCGATCGCCGATCGCATCTGCGGCTTCCTGGCCGGTGCGGAGGGTGCGCGCCTGATCGAGTCGCTGTCCTTCGTGCCCTGCGCGAAGCCCGAGTGAAGGCGAGGAATTGGGCGTACTATCATGGCTCAGCTGACCGTGCTGCACCGCGCCGGCGGCGAGCCGCGCACCGGCTGGGCCGCGATCGGCGGGCTGGGACTGCTCGCAGCTTGTGCGCTGCCGGCGGTGGTGGTCTTCCTGGCCGCCGTCGGTTGGGACCTGCTGGCCAGCGGCCGCGCCGGCAGTCTGCTCGGAGCGGAGTGGTTTCCCACGCACGGCGCCTTCGGCTTGGCACCGTTGGTCGCCGGCACGTTGTGCACATCGGTCTTGGCGCTGGCGGTGACGGTGCCGGTCGGGCTCGGCGCCATCATCTACCTGCACTTCTTCGCCGGCCGTCGCGTGCAGCGGCTTGGCGACGCCACGCTCGGTGTGCTCGGCGGCACGCCTTCGGTGGTGTTCGGCCTGTTCGGTACCGTCTGGCTGGTGCCGCTGGTCGGGCCGAGCCTGCTCGCCGCGGTGTTGGTGTTGTCGGTGATGGTGTTGCCGACGTTCGCCCTCTTGGGGCTGGCGGCGTTGCGGCAGGTTCCGCCGACGCTGTTGTCGGCGGGGGCCGCCCTCGGACTGCGGCGCGAGCAGGTGATTGCGCGGTTGGCGTTGCGCGTCGCGCGCCCTCACCTGGCGGCGGCGGCGACCGTTGCCCTGGCGCGCTGTCTCGGCGAGGCGTTGGCGGTGGAGATGGTGTGCGGCAACGTGGCGGCGCTGCCGTCGGGGTTGACGGCGCCGGTGCGCACGCTGACCACGACGCTGGTGCAGGAGTTCGACTACGCGCGTGCCGAGCACAACCAGGCGCTGCACCTCGTCGCGCTGACCGTGGTCTCCCTGGCGGCGATCGCCAGCTTGGCGGCGGTGCGCTGGCAGGCGCGGAGGATGTCGTGAAGTGGCTCGGCGCGGGTTGCCTGGCGTTGGTCGGCCTGCTGTGCGCGGCCATGGTCGTCGACCTGGTGGCCGGCGGTTTCGGCGAGCTCTCGCTCGACTTCGCCGTCGCCGCCGCGCGCGACAGCGGTCGGGCCGGCGGCATCGGTGCCGTCGTGTTGTCCACCGTCCTGGTTGCGGTGCTGGCCATCTCGATCGCCGCGCCGCTGGCGCTGGCGGCGGCGGTGTTGTGCGCGGAGGGGTTGCGGCGTCGCCCGCGCGCCGCGCGCTGCTTGCGCGGTGGGTTCGAGGTGATGGTCAGCGTGCCGTCGGTGGCGATCGGCTTGGTCGGCTGGACCCTGTTCGGGCGCGGCCTGGGGCTGGGGTTCTCGCTGCTCGGCGGGGCGTTGACGCTGGCGCTGATGCTGGCGCCGGTGATGACGGTGGCCTTCACCGCCGGGCTCGAGCGGGTGCCGACGGCGTTGCGCCGCGCCAGTCTGGCGCTCGGCGTGTCGCGCTGGGACACGCTGTGGCGGCAGGTCGTTCCGGCGGCGCGGCCGGCCTTGTTGGCGGGCGTCGCGCTGGCGTTGGGACGGGCGACGGCGGAGACCGCGGCCCTGGTCCTGACCTCCGGAGTGTCCCTGAGAGTGCCGGGTTCGATCCTCGACCCTGGTGCGACGCTCGCGGTCCACGTCTACAACATGGCGCGCAACGTGCCCGGCGGCGAACCGCGCGCGTACTCCGCGGCGCTGGTCTTGCTGGCCATCAACGTCGCGGTGTTCGCCACGATCTCGCGACTGCAGCACGGAGTTCGGTGATGCTGACGTTCGAACGAGTCTCGGTGGTCGGCTGTGGCGTGCGGATCGTCGACGGCCTCGATCTGGCGCTGCCGGAGCGCGGCACCGCGGTCATCCTCGGCCCGTCGGGATGTGGCAAGACCACGCTGCTGCGCTGTGCGATTCGCGAGGACGAAGACGATCCCGACCTCAGCTTCTCCGGCGTCGTCCGGCTGCGCGGCCGCGACGTGCGCGAGCGCGGTCTCTCCGTGCACCACCTGCGCCAGCAGGTCGGGCTGGTGCTGCAGACGCCGGTGGCGTTTCCGGGGACCGCGTTCGACAACGTCACCTTCGCCCTGCAGTGCACCACGTCGTTGGCCAAGGCCGAGATCGACGAGCGAGCGGCGCGCGCGCTGGCCGAGGTCGGGCTCGAGCCCGAGCACCACGCGACGCGGGCGGTCAGCCTGTCCGGAGGCCAGCTGCGGCGGCTGTCGATCGCGCGCACGGTGGCCCTGGACCCCGCCGTGCTGTTGATGGACGAGCCGTCGGCCGGCCTCGATCCGCTGGCGGTGGCGCGACTCGAGCATTTGGTGCGCACTCTCTCCCGGCGCCGTTTGGTCGTCATCGTCACCCACGACGTCGAGCTGGCGCGGCGCATCGCCGACGAAGTCCACTTCCTGTGGCCCTTCCCGGATGGTTGCCGGCTGGTCGAATCCGGCAGCGCGGCGCAGCTCTTGGATGCGCCGCAGCGGTCCGAGACGCGGCTGTTCATCGACGCGGCGACGCGTGGCGCGGCCGCGCTCGCCGAGCTCGGCGGTCGCATCGAAGACTCCGACGCAGAAGAGTGTCTACCGCGCCGCATTCGCTTGAAGGGACCGGTGACCGCGCCGTCGAGCCGGCCCGCTGGTTCCGCCAAACTCCCCTGACCGATCACCATGCAAGTCCTCTCCACTCTCTCGCCGTTGCGCCACAAGAGCGCGCGTCCGTTCGTCGCCCGCATCCCGGGATCCAAGTCGTTCACCAACCGGGCGCTTCTGCTGGCCGCCTCGCGGGTCGGCGAGACCCGAGTCGTCGGCGGTCTGCACTGCGATGACACCGATCGGCTGAGCGAGGCGCTGGACTCCTTCGCCGGGCTCGAGGTCGCCAAAGTCGACGATGGGTTCTCGGTGCGTCGCGAGGCGGACCGAGTCGGAGCACCGGCGGAGCCGTGCTTCATGGGCGGGGCCGGCACGCCGGCGCGGTTCATGCTGGGGTTTGCTGTCAGCGCCGAGGGCGAGACGGTGGTGACCGGTGTGCCGCGGCTGTGTGAGCGGCCGATGCAGGACATTCTCGACGCGCTGACCGGAATGGGAGTCGAGCACACGCCGCTCGGGGAGCCCGGACACTTGCCGACGCGGGTCCGCGGTGGGGTCGTGGGTGCGCGCGAGTGGACCATCGACGGTGGCATCTCGTCGCAGTTCACCAGCTCGCTCTGCCTGCTGGCCGCGCAGCAGCCGGACGGACCGGTGCGCATTCGCATCCGGGGCAACCAGGTGTCGCAGCCTTACGTCGAGATGACGTTGGCGATGATGCGCGACTGCGGCATCCGCGCGCAGCGCGTCGAGCCCACCTTGATCGAGGTGCACCCGGGTCGTCCTACCGGCGACACGATTCCGGTGGAGTGCGACGCCAGTGGCATGTCCTACTACCTCGCGGCTGCGGCAGTGACCGGCACCACCGTCGAGATCCCCGGCATCGGCGAGGGCTCCGCGCAGGGAGATGTCGGGCTGGCGCGCGCCTTCGAGCGCATGGGGTGCACGGTGCAGATGAGCGGCGATCGCATCGTGATCACCGGTGGGCCTTTGCGCGGCATCGACATCGACATGGAGGAGATGCCGGACGTGGTGCTGACCTTGGCGGCGGTGGCGGCCGTCGCGACCGGAAGCACGCGCATCACCAACATCGCCAACTTGCGGGTCAAGGAGTGCGATCGCATCAATGCCGCCGCGCGCGAGCTCGAGCGATTGGGGGTCGGGGTCGAGGAGGGCGACGACTTCTTGGTCATCCACCCCGCGCCGCTGCGGCCTGCCCGGATCAACACTTATGACGACCACCGCGTGGCGATGGCGTTCTCGGTGCTCTCGCTGGTGTCTGCCGGGATCGAGATCGAGGACCCGGGGTGCGTGGCCAAGTCGTTCCCCGACTACTGGGCGGAGTTCGATCGCTTTACCCGGCATCACAACGAGGACCGCTGAGGCAACGTGATGATGCAGCACAAGGCCTGTCTGTTGGTGCTCGATGGCGCCGGCTACACCAGTGAGAGTGCTGGCAACGCGGTGCGTCCCGACACTCTGCCGACGGTGTTCGCGGCGATGCGCGAGCATGGATTTGCCGTGCTCGAGGCCTCGGGAACCGCGGTGGGGCTCGAGGAAGGGCAGGTCGGCAACTCCGAGTCCGGCCACATGACCTTGGGTGCGGGGCGTGTCGTGCCCTGCATGACGCGGCGCATCGATGAAGCTTTTCGCGGCGGCACCTGGGCGGCGGATCCGGG
The DNA here is from genome assembly GCA_965223545.1 of Planctomycetota bacterium. Lineage (GTDB taxonomy): Bacteria > Planctomycetota > UBA1135 > UBA1135 > UBA2386 > CBDCWY01. The sequence goes on from OZ245006.1 coordinate 5,257,902, forward strand.
ATGGGCGCCTGCGGTCGAAGCCGGTGTGCTGCACGTCGTCGGTCTGTTGTCGGACGCGGGCGTGCACGGTCTGGTCCGGTCGATCGAGCAGGCGGTGCATACCGCGGCGGCCGCGGGGGTGGCCGAGATCTTGGTGCATCCGATCCTGGACGGAGTCGACTCCGTGGCCGGCAGTGCGCCGGAGCTGTTGGCCGGGTTGCTGGATCGGCTTGCCGGGGTCGAACGCTGTCGGCCCGGAATCGTCATCGGTCGCAAGTGGTGCTGCGATCGCAGCGGTGACCTGAGCGTGACGCGGGTCGCGACCGCGGCGTTGGCGAGCTCTGCGGATCTGCCGATCGGCGATCTCGACACCGTCCGCGACCACGTCGCGCGCACCGGCGGAGAGGCCGACTTCCCGGCCCACGCATTCGCCGGCGGCCGCGGCATCGGTGCCGGTGAGCCGGTGCTGATCACCAGCCACCGCGCCGACCGCGCGCGGCAGCTGGCGGGTGTGCTCGCCGAGACCCAACCGCTGCTGATGCTGGTCGACCCCGGCGAGGGCGTCGATGTGCAGCACGTGTTCTTCCCCACGGAGACGGTTGGCGCGGGCGTGGCGAGCGTCCTGCAGGACGCTGGCGTGCGCTCGGTGCGGGTCGCGGAGAAGTGCAAGTTCCCGCACGTGACGTTCTTCTTCAACGGCTTCACCAAAGGCGGCGAAGGCGAGCGCGTCTGCGTGCCGACGATCGCCGAGGCCGAGATCCCGGGTCAGCCCGAGATGGGGGCCGCCGCGGTGACCGCGCAGGTCACCGCGGCGATGGCCGACCCGTCGCGCCAGGCGATCGTCGCCAACCTCGCCAACCTCGACCAGGTCGGGCACCTCGGCCGCATCGACCTGGCGGAACGCGCGGCGGCCGCGGTGGACGCCGCGTTCGCCCAGATCGTGGCCAGCGCGCGCCAGCACGGCTGGACCGTGCTGGTCACCGCCGACCACGGCAACGCCGACTGCGTCGAAAAAGACGGCCGGCCCTTCGGCTCACACACGCACTGCCCGGTCCCGTTCTTCATCGTCCCGCCCACCAAGCACCGCGTCCTCTGGAACGAGCAGCGCGGATCCCTCGCCAACGTCGCCGCGTCCTTCCTCCAAGCCCTCGGCCTACGACCCACCCCCGCCATGCACCCCCCCCTGGCCGAAGTCCACGCCCACTGAACGCATGGCATCGCGCGGGTGGTACGGAGTCAGGCTCGATCTTCACGGCACGGGCTGGCGGGGTGCGTCGTGGCGCCGGAGGGCGGCGCGGGCTGGTTTGAGACCGCCGGTGTCCGGCAGATGCCAGAAGGCGACCGGGACTTTGAAGCGGGCGAGGCGCCGCTGGAGTCGCCGGCGCAGATCGGCGGCGGTTGGCGGCGCGTCGGGGCGCAGCGCGAGGTAGGCGGCGGGGCGGTGGCCGAACTCGGCGTCTTCGACCGGGACGACGACGGCGTCGACGACGGCGTCGAGCTCGAGGAGCGCGGCCTCGATCTCGGCGGGGTGGACGTTCTCGCCGCCGGAGATGAAGACCTCGTCCATGCGGCCGTCGACGTAGAGGCGCCCGTCGGCATCCAGCCGGCCGACATCGCCGGTGGAGTAGCTGCCGTCGTCGTTCACGCCGCGCTGCAGTCGGTCGCCTTCGAGATAGCCGGCGAACAGCGCGTCGCCGCTCGCGATGATCTGGCCCCGGCCGTCGAGCGCGACGCGCCAGCCCGGAATCGGTCGGCCCGCGCATCCGGCGCGCAGCAGGTGCTCCGGCTCGCGTTCGGCGGCGAGCATGCCGCAGGTCTCGGTGGCGCCGTAGCTGACGATCGGGGCGAGTTCCGCTTCGATCGCCCGGCGCCGGAGTGCGGGCGGCACCGGCCCGCCGCCCAGCAGGATCGTGCGCACCGGCCGCAACGCGTCGACCGCGTCCTCGTCGAGCAGCCGCTGCAGTTGGGTGGCGACCAGTGAGACGTGGGTCGGCCGCGCGCGGCGCAGCGCTGCGGCAAGCCCTTCGCGATCTCGCATGAGTGCGCACTGCGCGCCGCGCACCAGCGTGCGGAACAGCACCGCCAACCCACTCACGTGGTGCAGTGGAAGGGTCAGCAGCCAGCGGTCTCCCGTTTCCAAGCCGAGCCAAGTGCCGGATCGATCGGCCGCGCGGAAGTGTTGCGCCAGCGAGTGCGCCGCGAGCCGCGGAGTGCCGCTGCTCCCCGACGTGGCGATCACCGTCGCGATCCCCGGCGGTGCCACACACTTTGTCAACCGGCGCGCGATCGCCCCTTCCCGTGGCTCGCTGGGGGGGACCAGCGCGGTGGTGCCGCCGCCGTCCCAGGTGGACAACAGGTCCGCGATCCCGCGCGCATCGGCGCGCGCTCGCAGCACCGCGGTCGAAGGCCGCCGCTGCGTCAAGAGATCGCGGACCGCGTAGCACCGCTCGCCGTCGTCCAGCCAGGTCGCGTCCGTCCGGCCGGCGAGCGCCTCGGCCAAGTGGGACCGCGGAGCGCTCAACGCTGCAGGCCGTTGGCGTCGGCCGGAGCCATGACCGCATCGGACAGCCGCAGCGTTCCCCCGGCCGAGGAGAAGCGCGGCGCGATCACATCGGCTGCCAGCCATCGGTCGGTCGCCAGGCCGGCGGCGCGCTGCTCGACCATCGACGCGGCGAGGTGGGTCAGGGTCCACAGGCCGAGGCCGCTCTCGAAACACGAGGACACCACGCAACCGATGCCGCGCTCCACGGCGCGCGCGCCGATCTTCATCGACTCGAGCAGCGCGCCGTGGCGGGACGGTTTGAGCACCCAAGTCGTGATTCCCGGGCCGTGCCGCCAGTCCTCTTCGCCCTCTGCCAGCGGAATGTCCAGACTCTCGTCCAGCGCGATGCGCACGCCGGCGCGGCGGTGGAGGGTGCGCAGCTCGGCGGGGTCGCGCAGCGGCTCTTCGAAGTACTCGATCCGATCGACATCGATGCCGTCGACCAACGCGCACGCATCACCGAGCTGCATGGCGCGGTTGGCGTCGAGTCGCAGCAGCACTCCCTCGGGCAGCTCGGTCAGCAGCAGCGACAGCAGCAGGCGCTCTTCGTCCGGCGGCCGCCGGCCGACCTTGACCTTGACCGCCGCGTAGCCGCGCAGCTCACCGGCGTCGAGAGCGCCGCGCGCCGCCGCCAAGTCGCCGTCGAGCAGCGCGTTGACCGGCACTTCGGCGGCGGGCGCCGGGCTCAACTGGTGCGCCAGATCCGTGCCGCGCTGCGCCGCCCGCAGGTTCAGCCAGGCCGATTCCAAGCCGAAGCGCACCGATGGCATGAGACCGGGGGTACCCGTCATCTTGTCCAGCGCGCTGGAGTCCGCGCTGTCGGTCCCCGGCAAGCCACGGCTCAGCGCGTCCGCCGCCGCCCGTGCCTCGGCGAAGGTCTCGCCGTGGATCCCCGGCAAGGGAGCGATGTCGCCGTGGCCTCGGGTTCCGTCGCTGTCGGTCAGCGTCAGCACGACGCCAGCGCGCTCGCGCAGCTCGTGGTCGCCGATGCTCAGACGGCGGCGCAGGGGCAAGGTGTAGTCCGACAACGAGACCGCGGCGATGTCCGTACTCATGCAGGCGGGGCGAGATGCAGGCTGAGGAACTCGTCTACCATAGCGGCCAGTGGTCCGGGTGCCTCGGCTGGCACAGCGTGTCCCGCATCGCCAATCGCGGCGAACCGCGCCGAGGGCAGCTCGCTGGCGAGCGCGCGGCCGATCGCCGAAAACTTGTCATCCAGCGCACCGGCGATCAGCAGCAGAGGGCGTCGGGCGGCGTGCAGCCCGGGGCGCAGATCGGGCTGCATGCCCGTGCCGAACACCTCGAGGGCGCGCGCCAGCTGCTCGCCGTCGCCGCCGCGCCGCCGGGCCCGCACCGCGTCGAAGCCGGCCGCGTTCGCCAGCGATGTGAACAGCGGCTGCGCGTACCATTGATCGAGGAACGCGTCGAGGCCGCCGCGCAGCGCGGCGGCGTGCCGGGCATCGGCCCGGCGGCGGGCATCGCGCGCGGCCGGCGAGCGCAGGCCCGGGTGTGCGCCGATGGCGACCACGGCGCGGACCAGGTCGGGATCGGCGGCCGCCAGTGCCAGCGCGAGACGGCCGCCCATCGAGTAGCCCACCAGCGCGCATCGATCGATCGCGCGATCGCGCAGCATGCGGCGGACCTGCTCCACGCCGCCGGCGAAGTCGGTGTCGAGCACCGGATCGGGCGAACGACCGTGGCCGGGGAGGTCGATGGCGATGCCGGCCAGTCGGGGGCGCAGAGCACGGCGGACCTCGGCGAAGTCCTCGGCACAGCCGAGAAAGCCGTGCAACCAGACCACCTGCACGCCGGCAGGCTGCGTCATCGCCGCGCGCCGGTGGCCGCGTCGGCCGCCAGCCGCTGGAGGGACTGCTGCAATGCAGCGCTGCTGCCTGCGTCGATCCGCGCTTCGATCACTGCGGGCGAGTCGGATTTCAGGGCGGCCCGGACCGCCTCCCCGAACGCGGCGCGATCGTCGACCGCTCGGTAGGCCAGATCGAAGTCCGCGCAGACCCCACCGAAGCCGAAGCCGTGACCGCCGTCGAAGTACGGCGTCAACACCCCGTCGCAGGCGGCGATCGGCAGCTGGTGGAAGATGCCGCCGCCGAAGTTGTTGAGCAGGACGACGAGCATCTTTGGGGCGAGCTCGCGCAGCAGAACGAGGCTGTTGAGGTCGTGGATCAACGCCTGGTCGCCGATCAGCAGCGTGGTGCGCTCGCCGGTGGCGTGGGCGAAGCCGACCGCGGTCGCCAGCAATCCGTCGATGCCGCTGACGCCGCGATTGCTGGCAATGCGCAGCTCCGGGCCGCCGCGGACGCCGTACTGATCGAGGACGCGGATCGCCAAGCTGTTGGCGGCGAACAGGCACGACCGCGGCGGGAGGTGCGCGCTGAGCCAGCGCGCGATCCACGGTTCTGCCAGCGGCGAGCGCTCCAGAGTGTCATCGAGCGCCGCGCCGACCGCCGCGTCGGCCTGGCGCCACGTCGCGGGCACGTGGTCCGCACGCGGCGCGCCGCCGCCCAGCAGTGCCGCGGCGGTCGCCTCGGCCCAAGGCCCCGGTTCGGCGCGCACCCACGCCCGCGCCCGATGGCCCGGATCGACCCTCACGGGTTGCTCGCCGACGACGACCAGCGCCGCGCCGGAGGACTCGAGCAGGCGGCCGAGTGCGGTCGCGGTCGGTCGATCGCCGAGCAGCAGGACGATCTCCGGCGGCTGCGCGCAGTCCGCGCCGAAGCAGAGTTCGGCGTGCGGCAGCAGAAGGGGGTCGCTGGGGCCCAGTCGCAGCCCACTGCGAATGTCGGCGCGGACCGGCCAGCCGAGCGCGCGGGCGAGGTCGAGCACCGCGTCCCGCGGCCCGGCGCCGCCGCCGGCGACCACGAGTCCGCGGCGACGCGGGTTCAACAGGTCGGCGAGCGTGTCGTCGATCGGCAGGGCCGCCGGGCGGTCGGTGGGGTAGCACGCCGTCAGCGGTTGTCGGTCGGTCAGCCAATCCTCGAGGCCGGCCAGGCAGTCCTGGTTCCAGGCCTCTTGCACCGGCGCCAGCGGCTCGCGCAGTCGGCAGTTGAGCTGCACGGGTCCGCGCTGCTCGCGTGCCCGGCCGAGCGCCGTGGCGGCGGCGCTGACCACGTAGCGCGCGGCGACGGTGTCGCTCGGCGCCGGCAGGTCGAGCGACCAGCGCAGGTGGTCGCCGAACAAGCCGGTCTGGCGGGTGGTCTGGTTGGCGCCGCAATCGTGCAGCTCGGGCGGCCGGTCTGCAGTCAGCAGCAGCAGGGGGGTCGGGTCGGCGGCGGCTTCCACCACCGCGGGCGCCAGATTGGCGACCGCCGTCCCCGACGTCGTGATCACGGCCGCCGGGACGCCGGTCGCACGCGCCACTCCGAGCGCCGCGAATGCCGCACCGCGTTCGTCACGGCAAACGAACACGCGCGCCTCGGGATTGCGGACCGCCGCGATCACCAGTGGAGTCGAGCGCGAGCCAGGCGCCACCACGAAATGACGCACGCCGCCGCGCACGAGCTCGTCGACCAACAGCCAGCACCACAGTGCGTTGATGTTGGGCAGTGCGCGCGGATCGACGGTGGTCATGGTGCCCGGTGCAGCAGCGGGGCAAAAGCACGCAGCTTGCTCTCGGTCTCGCGCCATTCGCTGGCGGCGCGCGAGCCGGCGACGATGCCCGCGCCCGCGTACAAGCGCACATCGCGATCTCGCAACAAGGCGCTGCGGATGGCGACCGCCCACTCGGCGCCAGTCGGACCGAGGCAGCCGATCGGGCCACAGTACAGGCCGCGGTCGAACCGCTCGCGGCGCTCGATCTGCTCGAAGGCGGCGCCGGTGGGGAGGCCGCACACCGCCGGAGTCGGATGCAACGCGCCGATCAAGGTCGCGTCTTCCACCGGGCCGGACAGGCGCGCGCGGAACTCGGTGCGCAGGTGTTGCACGTTGGTCAGCGGTACGACGTCGGCGCCCAACCGCTGCACGCGCTCGGCCCAGTGCTCCAGGACCGAACAGACGTGCTCGCCGACCAGCGCGTGCTCGAGGCCGTCCTTCGTGCTGTTGCGCAGTTGGTCGGCCAGCTCGCGGTCGGCCTCGGGTGATGCGCCGCGCGGCCGGGTCCCGGCCATCGCCTCGCTCCAGACGTCACGATCGACGCGCAGATACAGGCGCTCGGGCGACGCGCCGAAGAACGCGTGCGACCCGTCGACCTGCACACAGAACCGGTAGGTCGCCGGGTGCTCCGCCGCCAGCGCGCGCAGCAGGTCGACGGCGCACGGCGCGGCGTCGGCGCGCAGGCGCCGGGTGCGCGCCAGGACGACCTTGGCCACGCGAGCCCGGTCGATCTCGGCGAGGGTCGCGTCGACCGCTGGGGACCACCACGATTCGGGTTCCTCTTGCTCCACCCAGATCGGGTGGGGCGTCGGCGCGGTGATCGGCAGCCGGAGCCGCTCGATCGCCCGCAGGGCGGAGTCGATCTCGCTGTGCCAAGAACGCGCGCCGACCCGGAGGTGCACGGCGAGATGGCAGGCGTGTTTGGCGCGGCGCATCTCGATGCGCGGCAAGTACGCGCGGACCACTCCGAACGGCCGCCACTCGTCGCTGGCTTCGCGATCGGTGCGGAACCGGGCGGTGGCCAGGTAGCGCAGATCGGCGTGGCTACCGGCGGTGCCGCCGCGTGGCAGCCGCCGCAGGCAGTCGAAATCCGCGCCTTCCACCGTCAACGCCGTGCCGCAGCCGGCCAGCTGCAGCTCACCGCTGCGGTTGCACCACGCCAGCCGCACGGGCTCCGGCTGCGCGGCGAGCCAAGCCAGGGGGTCGGTTGCGCTCAGCGCCCGCTCGACCCGGAGAATCGACGTGCTGGTCGCCGGTGGCGCATCGCGCTGCGCGGCGACGGCGGCGTGCAACGCGGCCGCGGCGTGTCGCAGAGGCAGCCGCGCGCGGCCCTCGATCGTACTGGTCTTGCTGGCTGCGGCGCTGTCGAACACCGCGCTAGAGCATAGCCCGTCGGCACCGACTACCGGGGGCCGGTTTCCGTTGCTCTGCCGCGGTACGCGCGGCTGGCTACTTGCGCATCTTCTTCAGCTTGGCGATCGCGCCCTGCACGTTCTTGCCGGCGTTGCCGCCGGAGGCGGCCTGGTCGGCGTCGCCATGGCCTTCACCATCGGCGGCGGCACGAAGGCGCAGGTTGGCGATCGACTCGGTCAGCGCGCCGATCTCCGTGCGAATGCTCTGCAGCACGCCGGCGGCAACCGGATCGCTGCCGCTGCCGCTGGCGGTCGCGTGCTGGTCGAGTGCCTGGCCGAGCTCGTGCAGCTCGTTGACGATGGCATCCCGAGTCTGCGCGACGCTCTGGTCGACCTGGGCGACCGTGGCCGACAACTTGGCGGTCTCCTTGCCGATTTCGGCGGGCAGCTCCTCGCGCAGCTCTTCGACGGCCTTCAGCGAGCGGCGCATCGATTCGCGGATCTCGGCGCTCATCTCGTCGCCGTTGCTGACCAGTCGCTGGGCGAGGTCGCGCAGCATCGCCTCGATGTGGCGCAACCCCTCGTCCGGCATCGCCGACGCCTGGCCACCCGCCGGCCGCGACCCCGACTCGCGCACTGCTCCTTCGAGTCGGCTGCTGGATTGTTCGACGATCGTCTTGAGAGCGACCAGCTTGCTCTCGATGTCACCGATCTGCCGGCCGGACTCGGTCAGCTGGTTGGTGATCTCGAGCAGCGGTTTGCCGTACATCTTGGTCGCCTTCGACAGGTTGGAGATCTTCTCCTCCTGGCGCTGGATGAAGTGCAAGGCCTGCTGGAGTTCGTCGCCGGAGGCGCTGCCGTTGGCGCGTTGGTGTTCGGCTTCGAGCAGCGTGTCCAGCGCTTCCTGCGCGTGGGACGCGGTGTTCTCGACGGCGTCGAACAGAGCCGCCACGGTGCGCTGCTGGTGTTCGACGCGGCGCGCCAGCTTGCCGACCATCAGCAGGACGACGCCGAGCACGACGATCGACAGCGGCTGGACGCCGGTGTTCTGCAGGACCTGGCGGACTTCCGCGTTTGCTGCGCAGGCAGCCACGGCGACCACGCCGGCAACCGCGATCAGCGAGCCGAAGATCACCAGTGGGCCGTTGCTCGACACGGAGCGCGGCGGCGTGGTGGCCCGCCGTGTCCGGCGCGGCGGCGGACTGTAGCTCTCTTCCTCGTAGGTGTCGCCCTCGTAGCCCTCGTCGTCGTCGTGCAGGGCTTCGAGCTCCTCGGCATCGGCTTCGGCGTCATCGAGGTGCCCGTCGTTCGGTCGGCTCAACGCGCCGAGTGGGCTGGAAGATTCCCCGTTGGGGTGGTTGCTGCTCTGTTCGCCCTTGATGTGCATTGCCGGCGCCATTCGAAAGTCAAGGCTCGTCCCGTCCCTCATCGGCACGGCGTGGGGCGGCGATGAAGCCCTGTTGCATTCGGCGGCCGGCTCCGGGAAAACCGTCCCCGCGATGTCTCGCAAGATCAAAGGAGTCGCCGCGGCGCCGGGGATCGCGATCGCTCCGATCGTGCAGTTCCACGCCGATCTCGACTTCATCCCGTCCTACTCGGTGTTGGAAGATCAGACACGGAGTGAGGTCAAGCGGCTGGAGGACGCGATCACCGCGGCCTCCAAGTCGATCCTGTACCTGCGCCACGAGCTGGCGGCGAGCTTGTCCGACCACGACGCCAAGATCTACGACGCTCAGCTCGCCTTGCTGCACGACGCCACCCTCAAGGCCGACTGGGTGCGGGCCATCGAGGCCGAGAAGATCAACGTCGAGGCCGCGGTCCGCCAGGTGATCGGGCGCTATGAGAAGGTGTTCGAGAGCATGGAGGACATCGCCATGCGCGAGCGCGGGGCCGACCTGCGGGACGTCGGCCGGCAGGTGCTCAGCGCGCTGCTGCGGCGCGACCGGGACGTCTATACCAGCGAGGATCGCGACTACATCTTCGCCGCCGACGAGTTCTTGCCCTCGGACGCCGGCGTGCTCGACCGCGCCCACGTCAAGGGCATCGTCACCGCGCGCGGCGGCAAGTACTCGCACGGCGCGATCTTGGCCCGCTCGCTCGGCATCCCCGCCCTGCTCGGTGTGGGCGACGCGCTGAGCAGCACGCACAGCGGTGAGGTCGTCGTGCTCGACGGCGAGTCCGGCCACCTGATCCTCGACCCCGATGACGAGGAGGTCCAGTCCTACCGGCAGTTGCAGGCCGAGCGGGCGGAGGGCGAGCGCCGGGTCTTCGAGGTTCGGTTCCTCAGCTCCATCACCCCCGACGGAGCCGAGGTGTCGCTGATGGTCAACGTCGAGAGCGCGCGTGACTTGGATCACGTCGAGCTCAACGCGGTGGCCGGCATCGGCTTGTTCCGCACCGAGTACGCGTTCATGGAGCGCCGCCAGTTCCCCGGCGAGGAGGAGCAGGCGGAGATGTACCGCGTCATCCTGGAGCGGGCCGAGGGCAAGGCGGTGACCTTTCGCACGCTGGATGTCGGTGGCGACAAGCCACTCAACTACTTCCGCACACCCGACGAGCGCAACCCGGTGCTCGGGTGGCGGGGGTTGCGCATCAGCATGGATTGGCCGGACATCTTCTACACGCAGATCCATGCCATCCTGCGCGCCAGCGCCAGCGGCCGTGCGCGCATCTTGCTGCCGATGGTGACCAATCTGTCCGAGGTCGAGAAGTGCCGTGCGGTCGTCGAGAACGTGTGCCGCGACCTGGATGACGAGGGCATCGCGTACGACCCGAACATCGAGATCGGCGTGATGGTCGAGGTGCCGGCGTTGGTCTCGATCCTCGATCAGGTGCTGCCCCACGTCGATTTCCTGTCGGTGGGGACCAACGATCTGGTGCAGTACCTGCTGGCGGTGGATCGCGACAACCCTCGCGTGGCGGCGCTCTACGATCCCTACCACCCCGCGGTGCTGCGCGTGTTGGCGAAGATCGCCGAAGGCGCCGCCGCGGCGGACAAGCCGGTGTCGATCTGTGGCGAGATCGCGGGCGACCACTACTTCACGCCTTATCTGCTCGGCTTGGGCTTTCGCGAGCTGTCGATGGCGCCGGTGTTCTTGCCAAGAGTGAAGTTGATGGTGCGGTCGTTCCCGGTGCAGGAGTGCCAGGAGATGGTGCAGGAGGCGCTGTCGCTCAGCAGTGCAGCGAAGGTCCGCGCCCTCGGGCGCGACCGCGCGCGGGAGCGTTGGAGTCGATTCTTGCAGCGCGACGGCGGCGAGGGTTGAGCGGAAGGGGTTGATGTGGCTGCTGGCAAGCGCGGCAACTGGTCGACCGAAGAGCTCGAACGGTTGGCCGTGCTCTACCCGCGTTGCGCCGAAGACCGGGTCGCGGAGTTGTTGCGGCGATCGGTGGCCAGCGTCCGACGGCGTGCGGTGGCGCTGTTCGGTGGTCACCGGCGCCGGGGCCCGTGGACCGGGGACGACGACGCGCGACTGCGGCTCGCGTACGGTGTCCACGACCTGGACACCATCGCGCTGATCACCGGCCGCACCGAGCGCGAGATCGGCGAGCGTGTGCGGCGGCTGCGTGCCGACCTGCGCCGCGACGAGTGGACCCCGACCGACCTCGCCCGGCTCAAGCAGCTATACGGATCGAGAACGAACCGCGACCTGGAGGTCTGTCTGTCTCGGCCGGAGGCCGCGATCGAGCGCAAGGCGCGGCAGCTGTGCCTGTCGAAGGACAAGCGCTTCTTGGCGGCACGAGACGAGAAGCCGGCGGACGGACGCAGTCGAATGCCGCGCTGGTCGGACGCCGACATCGAGACCCTGGTTCAGCTGTACCCGCGGCTGGACAACCTGGAGCTCGCGCGACGCTTGGGGCGGTCGGTGACGTCGGTCGCCAACAAGGCGAGCCAGCTCCGCTTGAAGAAGAGTCCGGAGCTCCTCGAGGAGATGGGGCGTCGCAACGTCGCGGTTCGTTATCGGCGACGCAACCGCTGAACCGTCGTTGGCAAGGGCGCGAGTGTAGGGCGCCGGTTGCGAAAGTCGGCACACGGCTCAATTCACGAAGCACCTCTGGCCGACAGAGGGGACATGCCGCCCCGCGCTTGCAGGGTCGGAACACGCAACCTCGCCGCAAGGGGATCTGATGGAAATCGTTGGCAAGAAGAGCCAAGGCCTGTCCGTCACCGCGCTCAAGGAAGACAAGACCGTCATCATCTCGTTCAACGACCGGAGTCTGAACTTCTACGTGACAGACTCGCTCAAGGAGTCGTTGAAGGAGACGATCAAGGGCAAGATCGAAGAGGGTTACCAGCACTTCGTGCTGAACCTGGAGAGCGTCAAGATCATCGACTCCTGTGGAGTCGGTCTGATCATCGTCGCCAACAACGTGACTTCCTCGCACAGTGCGAAGCTGTACCTCTGTCACATCAAGCCGTTCATCATCAAGATCTTCGACATCATGCGCATCTCGAAGCACTTGGCGATCTTCGAGACCGAAGAGGACGCGCTGGCCGAGGTGAAGAACAACCTCGCCTGACTCGGAGGCGTTCTCGCGTGGGCCAGGGATGAGCGGCGAGAGCGCGATCCTCGATGGCGTGTTGTGCGTGGACCGCCGGTCGCAGGTCACTCTGATCAATCCACCCGCGCAGGCTCTGCTCGGGATCAACGCGCTGGCAGCGTTGGGCCATTCCCTGGCGGATCTGTCCGGTCACCCCGAGCTGATCGGACCGCTGCGCACCGATCACGACGGTGTCGCGGTGACCAGGGATGAAGTCGCCCGCACTCTCGAGGTGCACCACACCGAGCGGGATCTGCTCTACATCCGGGCGATCTCGACGCCGATGCGCGACCACGAAGGTGAGTTCGCAGGTGTGATCACCTACCTGCACGACATCACCACCGGCTTCAAGTCGAACCAGCTCAAGAACCAGTACTTGTCGATCGTCGCGCACGAGCTGCGCACGCCGCTGACCGGGATCAAGACCTTCGCCACCATGCTCGGCAAGAGCTCGCTCGGCGATCTCAACGAGCGGCAAGCCGAGGCGGCGTCGGCGATTCGAGAGCAGAGTCTCCGGTTGGAGCAGCAGATCGACAAGCTGATCAACCTGGGCTACTTGGACGACAACGACTACGGCCAAGATCTGCAGGTGATCGCGGTGCCCGATCTGATCCGCAACGCCGTCGCTCCGTTCGAGGCTCTGGCCGCCGAGGGCGGTGTGCGGCTTGCGGTCGGCGCGGACGCGGATGTCGAGATTCGCGCCGATCGGGCCGACCTACGGCGTGCGATCCAGGCGTTCGTCGAGAATGCCCTCAAGTTCACGCCGGACGGCGGCCTGGTGGAAGTCACCACGACATCGGAGGGCGACGAGGTCCGGATCTCGATTCGGGACGACGGCATCGGCGTCGACCCTCGCTACCAGCGCCGGATCTTCGAGAAGTTCTTCCAGGTCGAAGACCCGCTGACAAGGCATCACGGTGGCGCCGGCCTGGGGCTGTTCGTCGCGAGCGAGATCATCGCGGCGCACGGCAGCCGCATCGAGTTGGCCAGCGAGCTCGGGAAAGGCGCAGATTTCTGCTTCCGTCTGCCGACATACAAGGAAGACGCATCAGCGGATGCGGGCGACGCCGCACCGGGCGCCGCGCCGGAGCAAGTGAGGACCTGATGGAGCGAACGGTACTGATCGTCGAGGACGAGAAGCTGATCATCGTCTCGACCCAGATGGTGCTGGAGGCCGCCGGCTATCGGGTCGAGTCCGCGACCAATGGCGAAGAAGGGATCGCCAAGGCGCGTGAGCTGAGCCCGGACCTGATTCTGCTCGACATCATGATGCCGGGCATCGATGGCTGGGAGACGTTGACTCGCCTGAAGAGGGACGGCGAGACCCTGTCGATTCCGGTCATCATCTTCACCGCGCGCGAGCACTCGCGGGGCAACCAGAAGAGCTCCGAGATGGGGGCGGCGGACTACTTTCGCAAGCCGTTCGAGCCGGACGAGCTGATCGAGCTCGTCGAGAAGCACATCGGCCAGCGCTGAGGCGGGCGCCCTCGCCGGACCCTTCAATCCGCGCTCCGAGACGCGCGCGCCAGCGCGGGCATCGGGAATCGAGGAGCCGGCGGGCGGAGCGTTCGCCATCGGCCTGCTAGAATCGCGCGCCCCCAGTCGCCCGATTTCTCCGATGGCCCGAACCTCCGATCAGCCTGCTCCCGACACTCCCACCCGACACGACGCGTTCGTCGACCGCCACCTCGGTCCGCGTGCCGCCGACATCGATGAGATGGTGCGGCGGCTCGAGTTCGGCTCGCTCGACGAGCTCGTCGACCGCGCAGTGCCGGAGCAGATCCGCAGTCGCGGGGAGCTGTCGATTCCCGATGCCCGCACCGAGCCGGAGGTGCTGGACGATCTGGCCGCGCTGGCCGCCCGCAATCAGGTGCTGCGGTCGTACATCGGCATGGGGTATTCGGACAGCCACACGCCGCCGGTAGTGCAGCGCAACATCTTGGAGAACCCGGGCTGGTACACGCAGTACACGCCGTACCAGGCGGAGATCTCGCAGGGGCGACTGGAGGCCTTGCTCAACTTCCAGACCATGGTGCTGGATCTGACCGGTCTGCAAGTCGCGAATTCGTCGCTGTTGGACGAGGCCACCGCGGCGGCCGAGGCGATGACCATGTGTCGCCGCGTGCTGGCCCGCGACGCCGAGCGCAACCGCTTCTTGATCTCCAACCGGTGCCATCCGCAGGTCATCGAGGTCGCTCGGACTCGAGCCGAGCCGCTGGGCATCGACGTCGAAGTGGGCGATCACGCCGAGTTCGAGCCCGCGGCCGATGTCTGTGGAGTGTTGGTCCAGTATCCGGCCACCGACGGCGCGATCGAGGACTACGCCGAGCTGGCCGAGCGCGTGCATGCCGCCGGCGCGCTGTTCGTCGTCTCGGCGGATCTGCTGGCGCTGACCTTACTCACGCCGCCGGGGGAGTTCGGCGCCGACATCGCGGTGGGCAGCTCACAGCGGTTTGGTGTGCCGCTGGGCTACGGCGGTCCGCACGCTGCGTTCATGGCTGCGCGGGACGAGCACAAGCGATTGATGCCCGGGCGCATCGTCGGTGTGTCGATCGATGTTGCCGGCCGGCCGGCGCTGCGGCTGGCCCTGTCGACGCGAGAGCAGCACATTCGCCGCGAGAAGGCGACGAGCAACATCTGCACTGCCCAGGTGTTGTTGGCGGTGATGGCGTCGATGTACGCCGTCTACCACGGGCCCGACGGCCTGGCCTCGATCGCGCGTCAGGTGCACGGCCGGACGGCGGCGTTGGCCAATGGCCTGCGGGCTGCCGGTCACGAGGTCTGCAATGCGTCGTTCTTCGATACCCTGCGCGTGCGTCCCGCGGGCCGGTCGGCGGCCGACGTGCTCGCGGCGGCCGAGGCGGCCGGCATCAACCTGCGCGATTTCGGCGATGGCACGGTCGGTGTGGCCTTCGATGAGACCGTGCGCACCGGCGACGTCGCGGATGTGTTGCGCGCGTTCGGCGGCGTGCCGCCGGGGTTCGACGTCGAGGCTGCGAGCGGCGGTGGAGGTGTGCCCGCGACCTTGGCGCGGCGCAGCGCGTTCCTGACCCATCCGGTGTTCCACCGCTACCGTTCGGAGACCGAGCTGCTGCGCTACATGCACCGGCTGCAGGCGCGCGACCTGTCGCTGACGGCGGCGATGATTCCGTTGGGCTCCTGTACGATGAAGCTGAACGCGACCGCCGAGATGATGCCGGTGAGCTATTCCGGGTTCTCGCGGCTGCACCCGTTCGTGCCGTTGCAGCAAGCCGAAGGCTACGCAGAGCTGCACCGGCGCTTGGAGGGTTGGCTGGCGGACATCACCGGGTTCGCCGCCGTTTCGCTGCAGCCCAACGCGGGTTCGCAGGGTGAGTACGCGGGGCTGCTGGTGATCCGGGCCCGCCACGCCGCGCACGGCGAGGGCCACCGTGACGTGTGTTTGATCCCGACGTCGGCGCACGGCACCAACCCGGCGAGCGCGATCATGGCGGGCATGCGCGTGGTGGCGGTGCGCTGCGACGACCGCGGCAACATCGACGTCGAGGACCTGCAAAAGAAGGCGGCAGAACACCGCGATCGTTTGGCGGCGATGATGGTCACCTACCCGTCGACGCACGGTGTGTTCGAGAGCTCGATCATGGAGCTGTGCTCGATCGTCCACGAGCACGGGGGTCGGGTGTATCTCGATGGCGCCAACATGAACGCCATGGTCGGGTTGTGTCGGCCGGCGGACGTGGGTGCCGATGTGTGCCACCTCAACTTGCACAAGACGTTCTGCATCCCGCACGGTGGCGGCGGGCCGGGGATGGGGCCGATCGGCGTGACCGCCGAGCTGGCGCCGTTCTTGCCCGGCCACCCGGTGGTGGCCTCCGGTGGCGAGCAGGCGATCGGTGCGATCGCCGCCGCGCCGTGGGGTAGCCCTTCGATCCTGCCGATCAGCTACGCCTACATCGCGATGATGGGCAAGGACGGGCTGCGCCGCGCTTCCCAGGTGGCGATCTTGAACGCCAACTACATCGCCAAGCGGCTCGAGGGCTCCTACTCGATTCTCTACCGCGGCGACAGCGGACTGGTCGCGCACGAGTGCATCGTCGACGTGCGCCCGTTCAAGAAGTCCGCCGGGATCGATGTCGCCGACATCGCCAAGCGGCTGATCGACTACGGCTTCCACGCGCCCACGATGTCTTGGCCGGTGGCCGGCACCCTGATGATCGAGCCCACCGAGAGCGAGTCCAAAGAGGAGCTTGACCGTTTTTGCGACGCGATGATCGCGATCCGCGAGGAGATCCGCGAGATCGAGCGCGGCGACGCCGACCGCGACGACAACTTGCTGCGCCACGCTCCGCACACCGCCGCCGAGGTCTGCAGCGACGCGTGGGATCGGCCCTACTCGCGAGAGCGCGCCGCGTTCCCGAGCGACTGGTGCCGCGCCCACAAGTTCTGGCCGGCGGTCGCACGCATCAACGACGTGCACGGCGACCGCAATCTGGTCTGCGCATGCCCCCCCGTCGAGGACTTCGCCGACACCCAGTGACAGAGCGCACGCAGCCCGGCGCACGTACGGAGCCAGGCTCCGATTCATCACCCGGCGTCGCCGGGTGATGAATCGGAGCCTGGCTCCGTACGTGCGCCGGGCTTGGAGATGCGGTGCAGGTGGGCGTCGGCGAGGTGGGGAGGGGCGCCGCCGCCGAGCATGGCTTCGCGGACCTCGTGCTCGTCGGCGCCGCAGTGTAGCGCGCCGCGGGCGTGGGCGATCAGCTGCGGGACCTGGTCGGTCGCCTGCAGGGCGGTGACCGCCAGGAGTTCGCGTTGGCGGGAGGTGAGACCGGGGCGGGTCAGGATCCTGCCGTAGGCGGCGGTGAGCACGAAGTCGTGCAGCTCGGGGTGGTGCGAGCGCAGCATTGCGCGCACTGCGGCGCTGCGGTCGCCGTAGATCCGGTCGAAGAGCGCGCGTCCCGCGGTGGGCTGCTGTTCTGCCGGCAGTGCCTCGTTGTCGGCCGTGCCGGCGCGCGGCCATTCGCGGTCGAGCTCACCGAACGCGGTGACGGCTCTGGGGAAGCCGAAGAACAGCACGGCTTGCAGCAAGGTCTCTTCGAGCAACCGGCGCTCGAGCCGTTCCCTGCGGCCGGCGTGGATGCAGTGGGCCAGCAGTTGCCAGTCGGCGGCGGCGATGCTGGCCATCGCCGCCAACAGCACGCGCTCGGCACGCGACAGGCCGCGTCGCTCCAGCCAGCCGTCGAGGTCGAGCCCCACGGTCAGAGGTCGTCCGGCACGGTGTCCGGCACCGCGGTCTCGCGGACCAGGACGAGGATCGCGCTGTGCGGCACCACGAGGTATCGCGTGTCTTCGAAGGTGATCTCGATGGCTGCCTTGCGGAAGAACAGCGCGTAGTCACCGGACTCCACCTGCATGGGCAAGTAGCGCGCAGTGCTCTGCGCGGTCTTCCACGGCTCGGCGTCGTCTTGCGGCGGCGGCAACGGTTGGCCCGGCCCCATCGCCACCACTCTGCCGCCACGGACGTCCTCCTTCTCGACGACCGTTGCCGGCAGCAGCAGCCCGACCTTGGTGCGACCTTCGTCCTCACCGGGTTCGATCAGGACACGGTCGCCGACGACCAGGAGCTCTTTGCGGCCTTTTCTCATGTGAGCAGTCGGACAGGAGTTTCACACAATCGGCGGTTGGCTGCCAGCGGGCCCCACTCAGCGCCGGCAGACGAACGCTGTGTCGGTGTACCGGGTCACCTCGAGTTGATCGGCGCAGCGGAGCTCGCGCTCGGTCCATTGATCAACGCGCGGGGTCAACCGCAGCGCCCGTGCCAGCTGGTCCACCAGCGCGTCCCGCAGTGGCGCGAGTGCGGTGTCCGGCTCGACGCAATCGGCGATGGCGCCGCACGCGGGGGCCGGTGGAGTGCGCAGAGGGATCGAGCCGTGGTGCAGCACCCGGGGTCGGGGGTGCCGCAGCCGTCGCTGGGCCGAGCCCACGATCTTGGCCCCCGTCGTGGTCACCAAGTCGAGGCCACCGGGCTGCGCAAAGCACCAGCACTCGGCCGGGCGGGCCCGCGCGGTGCAGGTTCCGCCGTGCGGCAGCATGCGCGTGTCGACTCCGATCTCGGCCAGCGCACGAACGACCGCGCCGTGCACGCGCTCGTACGATTCCACCACGGAAGAGCCCAGCAGCTCGGCGTCGGCGGTCAGCGAGAACGTCAGCTCCTGATCGTGGTAGATCGCACCGCCGCCGGTGAGGCGGCGCACGATCACGTGGTCGCCGGGCAGCTCGAGGAACGGCGCGGCGGCCTGGAAGTAGCCCAGCGACAGACCGGCCGGTGCCCAGGAGTACAGGCGCAACGTGGCCGGTGGACCGCACAACAACGCGGCCTCGTCGATCGCCATGTTGCGCGGGGGCGGCAGCGCCCCATCGCGAACCACCCGCAGTTTGGGCACCGCTCGCCGCGGCTAGGAGTCTTCTTGCTGGCAGTGTTCCTCGTAGGCCGCCGCGTCCACCAACTCCGGCGAGGCCGAGGACACCTTGACCTTGACCATCCACGCCGCATCGAATGGGTCGCTGCCGAGCAGCTCCAGGTTGTCGGTGAGTGCGTCGTTGGTTTCGACGATCTCGCCGCTGACCGGAGAGATCAGGTCGGACACCGCTTTGACGGACTCGATCTCGCCGAACGGCTCACCGGCGGTGACGGCCGTGCCCGTGCTCGGCAGGTCCAAGAACACTAGATCGGACAAATGGGCGACGGCGAAGTCGGTGATGCCGAGCGTGGCGAGGTCACCCTCGGTCTTGCACCATTCGTGACTCTTGAGGTACTGGCGATCGTTCGGACGCATCGTGGTTGCGGGACCCGCGAGCGGGAGGGTTGGGGTGGCGAGGGGTTTGGGCCGGTCTGTGGAGACCGGCCCGCAACACTAGGAGGGAGGTCGCCGCCAGGCAAGCGGCGCGTGCTTGGGCCGCGTCTGCGTGGGCGTCACTTCGCGCGCTTGTAGAACGGCAGGGAGCACACCGTCGCGGGCTCGGCCTTGTCGCGCACGACGAACTCCAACCGGGTGCCCGGTTCGGCCTGCGCGGTGGGCACGTAGCCGGTGGCGATGTTGGTTCCCAGGGTCGGCGATGCCGCGCCGGAACAGACCGTGCCGACCGTCTCGCCGCCGCTCGCGATCGCGTATCCCTGGCGCGGCACTCGGCGGCTGTCGGTGGTCAGACCGACCAGCGTGCGCTGCGGGCCGCCGGCGTCGCGGATGCGCTCCAGCGCCGCGCGCCCGACGAAGTCGTGGGTGAACTTCACCGACCACCCCAACCCGGCCTCCAGCGGATTGGTCGTGCGGTCGATCTCGTGGCCGTAGAGCGACATCCCCGCCTCGAGGCGGAGGATATCGCGCGCCGCCAGCCCGATCGGTGCGAGCCGGTGTGCCTCTCCGGCGGCGAGAAAGGCGAGGAACAGCCGTTCGGTCTCGGCCTGAGGCGCGTAGACCTCGAAGCCGTCCTCACCGGTGTAGCCGGTGCGCGACAGGCCGACCTCGACGCCATCGACCGAACCGCGCGTCCACCGGTAGTACTTCAGTGCGCCGAGATCCAAGTCGGTCAGGGTCTGCGTGATGTCCTGCGACCGCGGCCCCTGGATGGCGAACATGCCGAGGCCGTCGGTCTGATCGATCACCCGAACATCGCCGAACTCGGCGGCGAGCGCTTGCATGATCGCCAGGTCGTGGTCGGTGTTGGCGGCATTGACGACCATGAAGAACGCGTCTTCGCTCGGCTCGCGATAGACCAGGATGTCGTCCTGCGTGAGACCGTCGTCGTCGAGAATGGTGGCGTAGCGGATGCCACCGCTCGGAATCGCGCTGACGTCGTTGGTCTGCAGGCGCTGCAGGAAGGCCTCGGCGTCGCTGCCCTCGATGCGCACGCGCCCCATGTGACCGAGGTCGAACAGCCCGCCGGAGCCACGCACCAACGCGACCTCCTCCAGCACGCTGCCATACTGCACCGGCATTTGCCAACCGGCAAACGGCACCAGTCGGGCACCGAGGGATTCGTGCAGAGCACGGAGCGCAGTCTCACGCATGTGGAGATCTCGGGGTCGTGGGGGCGAGTGTCGAGGTTCTTGCCGCTCCTCGCGGGGCTCGTCCGCGCGCGAGGTCACACGATTGTCCCCGTTGCGTGGCGATTGTGCGAGAGGATTTGGCGCGCCGGGATCTGTCGGATTTCGCAACGGCGCCGCCGCGCCGGAGGCTCGGCGAGACGGTGCCTCGTGGCCGCGCCCCCGCCGACTGACCTCAACACGTCGGGAGTGCTGTGCCGATATCGAAGGCGGAGTCTCGCACCGACCGGTGGGGGCCCGCACCGAGGACACAGCTCGCGAACGAACTATGGCGCTCAAAGGAGATCTGGCAAGCGTAGACCTGGCTCAGGTCTTCCAGATGCTGGCGCTCAACCAGAAGGTTGGCATGCTCAGCATTCAGGCGCCCGGGACGTGGAAGGCCCTGTACTTCGATCAGCGCGGCGTCACCCTCTACTTCAACG
The DNA here is from genome assembly GCA_965223545.1 of Planctomycetota bacterium. Lineage (GTDB taxonomy): Bacteria > Planctomycetota > UBA1135 > UBA1135 > UBA2386 > CBDCWY01. Next base: position 5,278,425 of record OZ245006.1, read on the forward strand.
AGCACCTGGTCTTGGACCGCGTGCTCGGCACGATGACGCGCAGCGGCCAGCTGCAGCAGGAGGTCGTGCAGGAGAGCCGCGACCACGCGGCGAGCCAGGGTGTCTCGGTGGTCGACAGTCTGCTCGCCGGCGGCTACGTGTCGGAAGAGGACTTCGAGGAGTCGTTCCGCCAGGAGCTCGAGGAGGAGATCTACGACCTCTTCTTCTGGCGCGAGGCCAAGTTCGAGTTCTTCGAGGGAGCGACCGGCTTCGAGGGCCGGGAGGGCTCGGTCAACGAGCGCTTCTTCTTCAGTACCGACAGCCTCATCATGGAGGCCGCCCGCCGCATCGACGAGTGGGCGTTCATCCAAGAGCGCGTCCCCGGTCCGGAGGAGATCTTCCGGCCGACCGACGAGAGTCCCAACATCCTCAAGCTCGAGGACGTGGCCCTGTCGGTGCACGAGCTGGTGGACGGCAAGCGCAACGTCGAGCGCCTGATCGAGATCACCGGGCTGTCGTCGTTCCACGTCTACAAGAGCCTGGCGCAGCTGCTCGACGAGCAGATGATCAAGCGGCTCGATTCCAGCGACCTGGTCGATGCCGCCAAGGAGTGCGTCGCCGAGGGCCGTCTGCAAGACGCGATCAATCTGTACGAGCGCGCGATCTCGCTCGACGTCGGTCTGCCGGAGACCCACGCTCTCGCCGCGCACGCCTACGAGTCGACCCAGGAGTTCGAGCTCGCCGGCTACCACCTCAAGTGTGTGGCCGAGTACTACGCCTCGGCGGGCAACGTGGTCGAGGCGGTCGACCTGCTGCGGCGCGTCAACGAGATGCTGCCGACGGACCTGGCGACGCGCGAGCGCATCGTCGAGCTCACCGTCGGCTCGTCCGAGTTCAAGGGCGACGACGCGCAGACCGTCGCCGAGGCCAAGGCGCTGGTCGATCTGTACCTCGAGATCGAGCAGGTCGAGCGCGTGCGCGGCATCCTCGAGCGGCTGCTGCACGACAACCCCAGCGATGTCGAGCTGAAGAAGAGCCTGGTCAACGTCTACGCCAAGACCGGCGACCAGCGGCGCGTGATGGAGCTGTACGAGTCCATCGCCGACGATCTCGTCGCCAAGGCCAACCCGATCGAAGCCGTCAAGTATCTGCAGAAGATCTTGATGATCGATCGGTCGCGCAAGGACATCTCCGACCGCATCCGCTCGCTCTACGAGCTGGACGAGCGACGCCGTTCGCGGCGGCGCAGCATCGCGTTGGTCGGCGTCGGCATCTGCATCGTCCTCGGGCTGATCGGCGCCTGGTTCCTGTACGAACAGAACGCGCGCGAGAAGTTCAACGCCATCGACGTCGACGTCTTGGTGCGCGAGCGGAACTACAACGCTGCGGTCGCGGTCTACCAGGAGTTCATGGACTCGCACCCGTGGACTCTGGTCTCCAAGGACGTGCGCTCGGCAATCACCCGCCTGGAGAGCATGCGGTTGGCGCACGAAGAGCAGTTGCGTGCCGACCGGCGCCAGCGCGAGGAGGAGCAGAACAAGCTGCGCCTGCGCTACAAGCTGGCGTGGGACCGCTACTTGACCGAGTTTCGCGCCGAGGACCTCGGCGCGGCTCTCGAGCAGCTCGAGCTGTGCCGCTCGCTGGTCGAGGAGACCGCCGAACCGGTCGACGTCAAGTGGGCCCAGGACAAGAAGCTGGAGAAGGTCATCGGAGACCTGCGGACCTACATCGGCAACGCCGCGGCGCTGGAGCGCGTCGCTCGCGAGCTGGTGCTGGCCGGCGACTGGCGCCAGGCGCGCGAGAAGCTGCTCGAGCTGACCAGCAAGTACGACATGACCGAGGTCGCCAAGCGGGCGCGCATCCCGGTGATGCTGACGTCGCGCCCGGCCGGCGCGGTGATCGCGCAGGGCGGCAGGCCGCTGGTCAAGGTGGTGGACGGCGCGGAGGTCGAGCTGCGCACTCCCGCCGTGGTGTTCTGCCAACAAGAGATCGAAGAGCGCTTCATGCTGCGGCACCCCGGCTTCAAGCCGGTGGTCGTCGACCTGCGGGCCGCCGAAGCGGCGGTCTCGCATCACGTGCTCAGCGTCGTGCCCGCCGCGGTGATCGATTTCGGCGCGCCCGTGCAGACCGCACCCGGCGTGGGGCGCGATTACCTCGTCGCCGGTCTACAGGGTGGTCGTTTGGGAGTGGCGCGCAGTGACGGCGGCGGCCGCCTGCCCGGCGTCCAACTCGAGGACCTGCGCGAAGTCGTGGGCCGCCCGGCCGTGGTCGGTGATCACTTCTACTTCCGCACCAACCAGTCCGAGATCGTCTGCCGACTCCTTTCGGGGCTGCAGCGCTGGGTGTCGGGCAACGGCGTCACCGCCGCTACCGATCCGGTCGTCGTCAACGGCCGCGTGCTGTTCTTCGACATCGACGGTGGGCTGGTGTGCTTGGACGCCGACGACGGCAGCGAGTTCTGGCGGGCGACGATGCCGTCGCCGGCGGCCGGGCTGCCGGCTGCCGAGGGGCGTCTGGTCCGGGTCGGAACCACCGCCGGCGAGCTGCTGCTGATCGACCTGGTGAGTGGCGCGGTCCTGCGGCAGTACTCGGGATTGCCCGGGTTCGGCTCGTCGCCGCTGTTGGCGCCCGCCCGGGTGGCCTACGGCACGGTCGAGGGTCGAGTCGCGCTGGTCGACGAAAAGCGCGGAGTCTTGATCTGGAGCATGGACGTCGGGCGTACGCCTTCCACGGGTGAGATTGCCGTGGTCGGCGACAGCGTCGTGGTCCTCGCGCAGGGTGATCGGATCGTGCGCCTCAGCATGCTGGATGGCGCCGAGGCGGCTCAGTTCAAGCTGCCTGGTGCCCGGTTGTCCGGGCCCTTGGCAGTGGGGTCGCGGGTGTTCGTCACGGCGAGGGTCGTCGCGTCCGACCGCAGCCGGCAGGACGTGCTGATCGCCCTGGATGCGGAGACCATGCAGATCGCCTGGGAGTTCAGTGACGGTGGTCTGTTCCGGGGCCCGCTCGGGGCGGACGCAGAGTCCGTCTACCTGCCGGATTCCACGACGCGAGTCGTCCGATTCCAGTGATGCGTGCGAATCCGCCGATAGTTCACTCGGCGTCGTGCCAACGGCGGTGTCTGCCGCCCGCGCGTCGCGGTCGAGCCCTTGTGACGGGAGTCTAGTTGGTCAAGCTGCTACAGCGCCTGAAGATCTGGCGAGAGCTCAAGCGCCTGGAGACCAAGGCGCGCGAGACGCCGTCCCCGACCACGTACGTGGATCTCGGCCAGGTCTACATCAACCTCGGCATGCACGATCAGACGTTGCGTGTGTCCGAGGAAGGGCTCGCGCTGTTCCCCGACTCGAAGGAGCTGCGCAAGCTCAACAACTTCGCGAAGAAGAGCCACCTCAAGACCCGGATCAAGGAGCTGCGCACTCGGCTCAACAAGAGCCCCGACCCGGATCTGTACCGCGATCTCGCCGGGTTGTATCTCAACCTCGGCGACCACGGCGCCGTGCTCGGTACCTGCGAAGAGGGCGTCCGCCGGTTCCCGGACGACCCCGGCGCGTACTTGGTGATGGCGCGCGCGCGGTTGGAGGGCTTCTACCGCGACCTACGGGCGCACGATGGCATGGAGGCGGTGCGCTGCTTGGGCAAGGTCATCTCGCTCGAGCGCGACAACGCCCGGGCGCACAAGCTGATGGCCGAAGTGCTGTATCGCGTCGGTGCGCTCAACCGCGCGGTGCACCACCTCAAGTTCTTGCGCGAGCTGGACTCGAGCGATTTCGAAGTCGAGGCGTTGTTCCGTCGTGCGGACGCCGAGGCCGACGGCGGGCAGAAAGAGGACGTCGACCAGCTGTTCCTCGAGGTCGAGGGGCGCCGGTTGCTGGCCCGCGGGCCGGTGGGAGAGCCGCCGCGCGATGCCAAGGGCGCCGCGCAGGACGCCGACGTCGGCTCGATCCGCGACTCGCTGGGCAGCATCGCGGAGATCCCCGGCGTCATCAAGGCGACCTACATCAAGGGTGCCAAGGCGTTGGTGAAGGGCCGGATCAAGAACGGCAAGGATCCGTTCCTCAAGTTGTCGCGCGTCGTGAGTCAGGCGGCGCAGCGGTCGTGCAAGCGGATGGATCTCGGCAACTTCTCCAAGGGTGTGGTCGACGGCGACTTCGGTCACGTCTGCATCTGCTGCTACGGAGACGTGGTCGCGGCGGTGCTGTGCACGTCCAACACCCCGCTCTCTCGGGTGATGAACGACCTGCAGGAGCTGGTCGCCAAGTCTCTCTACACCGCTGAGGTTGCCGGCTGATGAGTCAAATCGCCAAGATCCTGCAGAAGATGGGCGATGTCGACGGCATCAAGGGAACCGCAGTGCTGACCGGCGATGGCATCATGGTCGCCAGCACGCTCGGCGAGGAGTTCCTGGACGACGTCGTCGCCGGGCTGAGCTCATTCTTGATCACCACGACCCGCCGCTCGCTGGGCGAGGCGGGCATGCCGACGGCGTTCTCCCGCTTCACGCTGAACTCGACGCACGGCAAGGTCGTGCTCGTCGAGCTGGGTGAGGCGTTCCTGGTTGTGATCACCAACCAGTTCGCAGATCTCGACCGCTGCTACGTGGACATCGACGCCGCGGCGAAGAAGCTGCGCAAAGTGTCCAAGATCCAGGTCTGAGACACGGCGGGCGTGCTCCCCGGCGCCGCATCCCGCACGGGGGGCGGCCTGCGGGTCGACCGCACCGTCCCGTCGTCGGCGCGGTCGAGTGTCGATTTGTGACGATCTGAGCGCGGCACCGCGAAGTGCCCTCAAGACGAGTCGCGCGAAAGACCGAAGAGGACCGCAGGTCACCGCAGGCCGGCTGTTCGGTCCGCATCACCGTGGGAATCGGGGCGGTGTGCCTGCAGGAGCAGGACAAGCATGGTTCAGATCAACTTCGCTCTGAAGGAAGTCAACTGCAAGATCGTGTTCTACGGTCCGGGCATGAGTGGCAAGACCACCAACCTCGAGATCGTGCACCAGAAAGCGCCCGAGGAGAACAAGGGCGAGTTGACGTCTATCTCAACGGACGGCGACCGGACGCTGTTTTTCGACTTCATGCCTCTCGACCTCGGCAACGTGGCCGGGATGCGCACGAAGTTCCAGCTGTACACGGTTCCCGGCCAGGTCTACTACAACTCGACGCGCAAGCTCGTGCTGCAAGGTGTCGACGGCGTCATCTTCGTCGCGGATTCGGATCCCGAGAAGATGCCGGAGAACATCGAGAGCTACGACAACCTGATCGAGAACCTCCGCGAGTACGGCAAGGACATCCGCGAGCTTCCGCACGTCCTGCAGTACAACAAGCGCGACTTGCCGGGGGCGCTGTCCGTCGAGGAGATGGACCGGCAGCTCAACAAGTTCAGCGTGCCGACGTTCGAGGCGGTGGCGACGACGGGTGAGGGCGTCTTCCCGACGCTCAAGGTGCTGGCCGGCCTCGTGCTGGAGAGCATCGACCGGATGGACAACCGGCGCCCGACGCCGAAGCCCGCTGCCAAGCCGCAGGCCGCTGCGGCGCGCGCCGAAGGCGCGCCGGCGCAGGGTGGCCAGCAGCCGCAGCGGCGTCGCAAGCCGCAGCCCGGCGGCAAGGGCCAGGGCCAGCAGCGGCGCAAGGGCCAGGGCGGCGGCCAGCAGCGCCAACGTCCGACCCGCCAGGCGGCAGGCCAGCGCGGGGGGCGGAGCGCGCCGCAGCGCAAGGGCGGTCAGCGCGACGGCGGCAGCCGGCAGCGCCAGCGCCCGAACAAGAGCGAGGCGAGCTCGGGGCGCAGCGGCGGTGTGGCGATGGCGGTGGTCTTGACGTTGTTCTTGGCCGGGGCCGTTGCCGGGGCAGTCTTCTTCTTCATGCAGCAGCAGGGGTGATCGGATGTCTGGCAACGGCATGAGTGCGAATGAGCGTTTGCGCCACGATCGGCTCACCTTCTACAAGGAGGACATCGATCAGATCGACAAGCTGCTCAACGAGTTCCTGCGTCTGTCGGGGGCCAAGTGCGCCGTTCTGATCGACAAGGAAGGCCACCTCGTCACCAGAGCGGGCGAGGTCAACACCGTCGACATGGACACGATCTCCGCGCTGGTCGCGGGATCGTTCGCCGCCACCAAGGAGATGGCCCGCCTGCTCGGCGAGGACGAGTTCTCCGCACTGTTCCACCAGGGTGAGCGGGACAACATCCAGCTGTCGCTGGTCGGCGACCGGACGTTGCTGACGATCTTGTTCGACGAGCGCACGACGATCGGCATGGTGCGGCTGTACGCGAGCGAGACCGCGAAGAAGCTGGCGACCATCTACGAGCAGGCGCAGCGGCGCAGCGACGAGGGCGGCGGCCCCGAGCTCGACTCGGAGTACGGCGACGACGCCAAGCGGAAGCTGGAGAACCTGTTCGACTGATCGCGCGCGCACGCCGAGGTCGCGTGTCGTGTTTGCCGGCGGCGCACCCATCACGGGTGCGCCGTTGTCGTGTACGCCGCCGTTGTCATCCGCGCCGATGACACTCGCACGAGGAGTGCGGCCAAAGCTGCACGGGCGGCTGCGTCGTTGCCAGGTCGGCGGCGTCGCCTCGAGAGTGTTGTCGCTGCTCGACGATTCGCGGCACCGGAGGCTTCGAGCGCCGTTCGTGCGCTCGAATCGCGCAAGAAAAAAAGAGAAAACCGCATGTTGGGACGCGGTTGGAGCGAATTGCTCATTCTCTCGTTCGGCACGCCACGGATAGCGGTCTGAGTAGCGATTCGCAAAGTTCGTCCCGAATGCGGGATCGCGTTATCCCCCGGCCACTGCGAGATTTCGGTGAATCTCGCATGTGTTGGTGACGATTTACCGGGAGATGGGCGTGGCATCGGCGGCGTGCCGTCCACGCAGGCCCGCTCCGGGCCACCCCAACTCTGAAACCAGAACAGAGGACCGAGCGAATGGCTGCTAAGAAGAAGGCGACCAAGAAGAAGACCGCCCGCAAGGCGACCAAGAGGAAGGCGACCAAGCGGAAAGCGGCGAAGAAGAAGGCCACCAAGAAGAAAGCGACCAAGAAGAAGGCCGCCAAGAAGAAGGTGACCAAGAAGAAGGCGAAGAAGAAGGCCAAGAAGAAGGCCACGCGCAAGAAGGCCACGAAGAAGAAGGCCACCAAGAAGAAGGCCAAGAAGAAGGCCACGCGCAAGAAGGCTGCGAAGAAGAAGACCACCAAGAAGAAGGCCAAGAAGAAGGCCAAGAAGAAGGCAACTCGCAAGAAGGCCACCAAGAAGCGGGCGACTCGTCGGGCCTGATCGCCCGAGTCCGCCCATCGCTCGTCGTGCCCGGGAGTTGCGCCTGGGCAGCGGCGGGGCGGGTGGTGGAAACGACCGAGTGCGGGAGTGGCGACGGCCACTCCCGCCGCCGTTTAAGCACCGCCGACTTCGGGCGCCCGTTGGGGGGCGTCGCCGGGTCTATTTCACCCGGTCGCCGTCCGGGGTCTTGGCGGCGGGAGCGAGCAACAGCGGGCGTCCGTCGGCGTCTTCGGTGGTCAGCACCATGCCGTGCGACGCGATACCGCGCAGCTTTCGGGGCGCCAGGTTGGCGACCACGGTGACCCGCTTGCCCACCAGCTCTTCCGGGGCGTAAGCCTCGGCCAGCCCCGACACGATCTCGCGCTGCTCCGCGCCCAGGTCGACGGTCAGCACCAGGAGTCGATCGGCCTTGGGGTGCTTGGCGGCGCTGCGCACCGTGCCGGCGCGCAAGTCGGTGGCGGCGAACGTGTCGAACGCGATCTCGGGCGCGAAGGCCTCCACGGCCGGCACCCGGTCTTTCGTCGCTGGCGTCGCGGCGGTGGCCGCCGCCGCCAAGTCGCGCAAGCGGGCGCGCTCGGCCTCGATCTCCTCGTCCGCGACCTTCGGAAACAGGACCGGCACCGCGCCGACGTGCAACGGTCCCTCGGCCAGCCGGGCCCCGCCGGCGTCGCCCAGCAGGGGCTCGCCTTGCACGCCGAGCGCGTCGAGCAAGGTGCGCGCGGTGCGCGGGAGGACCGGAGCCCACAGGATTGCCAGGCTGCGGATCAGCTCGGCACAGACTCGCAGTGTCTGGCCGCAGCGCTCGGGCGACGTCTTTCGCGTCGCCCATGGCTGTTCCTGGTCGTAGAACCGATTGCAGTCGGCGCCGAGGGCCATGAGCCGCTGGCACGCGCGGCGGAACTGGAACTTGTGCAACAGTCCTTGCACTTCGACGGCGGCGCTCTCGGTCGCGCCGAGGATCGCGGCCTCGGCTGCGGACAGCGGGCCCAGCGGCGGCAGGATCCCATCGGTGAAGCGCTCGGCGAACCGCAGGGTGCGAGAGACGAAGTTGCCGAGGTTGTCGGCCAGCTCGCCATTGACGCGCGCCTGGAACTCGGTCCACGACCAGTCCGAGTCGGCGGTCTCGGGCATCATGGCCGTCAGGGCGTAGCGCAGGGCGTCGGCCGGCACGCGCCACGCCAGGCTGTCCGCCGGGATGTACCAGCCGCGCGACGTGTTGAACTTGCTGCCCTCGAGGTTGAAGAACTCGTTGGCCGGCACGTTCTCCGGCACCACCCAGCCCGCCTTGCTCCCCCAGAGCATCGACGGGAACACGACCACGTGGAAGGTGATGTTGTCCTTGCCGATGAAGTGGTAGAGCTTGGTGTCCGGCGACTTCCAGAGCTGCTCGAACTCCGCCGCGCGGCCGCGCTCGGCGAAGTACTGCTGGCTCATCGAGAGGTAGCCGATCGGGGCGTCGAACCAGACGTAGAGCACCTTGCCGTCGGTGTCGGGCAGCGGCACCGGCACCCCCCAAGGAAGGTCACGCGTGATCGGGCGTTCGCGGAGATCGCCGAGCGCTGCCTCGACGAAGTTCTGCACGTTGTCCTTCCATTGGCCGCGCTTGCCTTCGAACCAGCCCTGCAACCACTCATCGCGGATTCGCGCCAGATCGAGATACCAGTGCCGACTCTCGCGCAGCACCGGAGGTTGGCCGTCCAATGTGCTTCTGGGCTCGATCAGCTTGCGCGCGTCGAGCCAGGAACCGCACTTGGGGCACTCGTCGCCGCGGGCGGCCGGATGCTGGCAGACGTAGCAAGTGCCCTCGATGTAGCGGTCGGGCAGGAAGCGCTCGAGCGTCGGGCTGTAGTACTGCTCCTCGGTGCGATCGAACACGTAGCCGTTCCGCCGTAGGTCCTCGAACATCTCCTGGCACAGAGGCCGGTGGTACGGATTCCGGTGGTGGCCGGTGCCGGAGAAGATGTCGAACTCGATGCCGACCGCCTGCAGGGTGCGCAGGATCTCGGTGTGCCAGTGGTCGACGTAGGCCTCGTAGCCCTGTCCGGCTTGCTCGGCCTTGAGCGTGATCGCGACGCCGTGCTCGTCGGTGCCGCAGACGTAGTGCACGTCGTCACCGCACATGCGGCGAAAGCGCACGTAGATGTCGGCGGGCAGGTAGGCGCCGACGACTTGGCCGAAGTGCACGGGCCCGTTGGCGTAGGGCAAGGCGCTGGTGACGATGATCTTCTCCGGCATCCCGGGACCATACGCCAGCGCCCCTGCCGCCGGGAGCGAGTTTCCGCTCTGGCCCGGGTGCGACGGCCGCTCAGTCGCGAGCGGGTGACCGCGGTGCGGGCTGCGCCAGGCTCGGCAGCTTGTCGAAGCGCAGATACAGGCTGGACACCGCCACCGCGGCAGTGGGCGCGAGGAGCAGTAGGTTGAAGAACGGCGTCAGCAGCGCGACCTGGAAGGCGAGTCCGAAGCCGAGCGCGCGCGGCCAGTTGCGGCGCACGGTGCGCACGCGTTGCTCGATGCTCGCTCCGCGGCGGGCGAACGGCAGCTCGAACCACAGCAGTGCGTTGAGGAACGCGCTCGCGCAGAGCGCGACCGCCAGCCCGAGGTGGCAGAATGAGAGCAGCACGCAAGGCACCAGCACGACCAGCTGCATCGCCAGGACCTGCGCAGAGGCCCGGACGTTGGCGGTGATGCCGGTCAGACCGCGCGGCGCCGCGGAGGCGGTGCTGCCGATCCCCATCGAGCGCTCGACGGCCTCGGCCAGCGGCTCGAGGAACGGCGCGGTCAGCGTCTGCAGCACCGCCGGCACGATCAGCACGGCGAGCACGACGGTGAGGACGAACGGCTGGGTGCCGCGCGCGAAGCCGAGGCTGTCGCGCGCAGGCTCCAGCCACCCCCAGTCGCTGGCCGCCAGCCAATGCGCCAGCGGCACCAGTCCCCACCAGACGCCGGCGGCGATGACCGCCATCGCCGCCGCGTTGGTGGCGCCCGCCGCTCCGAGTCGGCCGAAGAACTCCGGCCGGGTCAGCAGCCGAATGGCGGACAGCCAGAACTCGGCGAATCCCTGCACCAGGTCGAGCGGGGCGAGCCGCCGGCCCGGCCGCACCGGGGGGCCGAGCGGTGTCTCCAGAACCTGCCCGCCACAACGCGCGCAGGGCGCCGGGCCGCGGGGATAGCCGCACGCCAGGCAGGGTGGATCGCCTGGAGCGGGCTCTGGGTCCGGGGTTCGTTCCGCGGTCGCCACGGCGTGGAATGCTACTCGTCGGGTCGGGCTGGCACGGCTTCCTTCCGACCGTTGGCTTCCCTATCCTGCGCTCCTTTTTCTGTTCACGGTCGTTACGAATGAATCGGTTCAAGGGCGTCGACTTCTATCAGCTGGACGAGCTGTACACCGACGAAGAGAAGATGGTGCGGGACACCGTCCGCGAGTGGGTGGACGCGGAGTTCATGCCGATCATCGAGGAGCACAACCGCGAGGGTCGGTTCCCGTCCCACTTGGTGCCGCAACTCGGCGAGCTCGGTACGCTCGGTGCCAGCTTGGTCGGCTACGAGTGCGCGGGGTTGTCGCCGACTGCCTACGGGCTGATCTTGCAGGAGCTCGAGCGCGGCGACTCCGGGCTGCGGTCGTTCGTCTCGGTGCAGGGCTCGCTGTGCATGTGGCCGATCTACACGTACGGCAGTGAGGAGCAGAAGCAGAAGTACCTGCCGAGCATGGCCAAGGGCGAGCTGATCGGCTGCTTCGGCTTGACCGAAGCCGACTACGGCAGCAACCCGGGCGGAATGATCACGCGCGCTGTCGAAGATGGTGACAGCTACGTCTTGAACGGATCGAAGTACTGGATCACCAGTGGCAACGTCGCGCAGGTCGCGGTGGTCTGGGCCAAGCTCGATGGCGAGATCCGCGGCTTCCTGGTGGACACCGACACCAAGGGCTTCTCCGCCAACGAGATCAAGAACAAGTTCTCACTGCGCGCGTCGGTGACCAGCGAGTTGGTGTTGGAAGACTGCCGCGTGCCGAAGAGCGCGATCCTGCCCGGTGCGGTCGGCCTCAAGGGACCGCTGTCGTGCCTCAACCAGGCGCGCTACGGCATCGCTTTCGGTGTCGTCGGCGCCGCCATGGCGGTCTACGACGAGGCGCTCCGTTACGCCAAGATGCGGATTCAGTTCGATCGTCCGATCGCCCGCTTCCAGCTGGTGCAGGACAAGCTCGTCTGGATGGTGAACGAAATCACCAAAGCGCAGATGCTGTGTTGGCGGCTCGGGCGCCTGAAGGAGTCCGGACAGCTGCACCACAGCCACGTCTCCTTGGCCAAGCGGAACAACTGCTGGATGGCGCTGGAGATCTGCCGCAAGGCGCGCGATGTGCTGGGCGCCAACGGCATCACCGACGAGTACCAGACGTTCCGCCACATGTGCAACCTCGAGTCGGTGATCACTTACGAGGGAACGCACGACATCCACGCGCTGATCATCGGCAAGCAGATCACCGGCGAAGACGCGGTGACGTGAGTCCGCGTCTTCCGTAGCGAGGGCTGCAGCGCCAATGCGTGTATTCGTGCTCGGTGGTCTCGGGTTCACCGGCCAGCGCGTTGTGCGTGCGCTGCGCGCCGTCGATGGCGTCGAGGTCGCGATCGGCTCGCGCGATGGCCGCGACGGCACGACCGCCTGTGACATCCTCGACTCGGCCTCGCGCCCGGCGATGCACGGGTTCGACGCGGTCGTCGACTGCACCGATGGCCGGGCGGCGCCGCCCGCCAAGGCCGCCGAGTTCTGCCTGCTGTCGGGCATTCACTATTGGTCGCTGGCCGCCGATCCACGCGTGGTCGAGGAGCTGTGGCTCGCGGCGCGCGCAGTGCCCGACCCGACCGGCAGCGCCATCCTCGGGGTCGGTGTGTTCCCCGGCCTTTCGACGTTGCTCGCGGCAGCGGTTGCGGCCGGCGGCCCGCCACCGCGGCGGCTGGAGGTGGGTGTCCGCTACAGCCCGTGGTCGCAGGCGGGCGACGGCGTCTGCGCGCTGATGGCAGCCTCGTTGGCCGAGCCGGCGGTGCGCTACGAGGAAGGCGAGCGAGTGCAGGACCCGCCGTTGACCGTCGGTGGCCGCTTTCGTTTCCACGGCCAGGAGTTCCACGCGCTCGGTGTGGGCCTGCCGGATGCCCTCTTGGCGCACTGGGGGCCGGGGGCGCCGAGCACCGGCTCGCTGGTCGTGCCGCGCCCCGGCCTGCCGGTCACGGTGCAGCGCCTACTCGCCCTGTTCGGCCCGTGGCCTCTGCTGCGCTTTGCCCCTACCCGATGGCTGGTCGGGCGTGCGCTGTGGCTGGTGCGCGGCGTGGCGCTGCGCTGGCGCGCCGTGCCGGTCGAGTTGGCCGCGGTCGCCGACCGCGGCGCCGAGACCCCCCGCGCCGGCTGGCTCCGGGTCAGCGACGGCTTCGCCGCCGCCGGCTGGATGGTCGCCGCCGCCATCGCGCAGACCAAGGCCGCGCCGCCGCCCCCCGGCGTCCACACCATCGACCGGATCCTGCGCCTCGACGACACCATCACTCGCATGCGATCCCTCGCCGGCGACACCCTCCACCTCGACCTCACCACCGACGCGTAAGTACGGAGTCCGGCTCGATTCTCTCGCTTCGCCCGATTTGCCCGTTGGGTGCGAAGCCCCGCGCCGGTCGATGCCGATGAATCCTGCGTGGCGCAGCTCGATCAAGAAGACCGCCGGGTCGGAGCCAAGCTCGGCGATCTCTGCTCCGAGCTGGCGGGGCTCAAGCGCGATGCCGAGCGCGCGCTGGGCGAATGGGTGGCGGCCGATCCGCTGGCGGGCGACAGCCGGGCGGTGGCCGCCGACGCGCTCGCCGACACTCTGGCCAAGGTGCGTGCTGCGCGGCAGGCTCTGCGCTGGGTGCGGCAGGCCGTAGAAGAGGGTGCGCCGACCGCGCCGCGCGCCGCGTCTCCGCGCGCCCTGTCTGAGGATTAGCCGCGGGCCTTCTGCTCGCGGATCGCGGCCGCCACGAAGTCGCGAAACAGCGGGTGCGCCCGCAGCGGCTTGGTCTTGAACTCCGGGTGGTACTGCACGCCGACGAACCACGGGTGCTCGGGGATCTCGACGATCTCGACCAAGTCCAAGCGCTCGTTGACGCCGGCCATCCGCATGCCGCCCTCCTCCAAGCGGGCGCGGTACTGGTTGTTGAGCTCGTAGCGGTGGCGGTGGCGCTCGGACACAACTCCGGTGCCGTACGCGTCGTGCGAGCGCGTGCCCGGCCGCAGGGTGCAGTCGAACGCCCCCAATCGCATCGTGCCACCGAGCTCGGAGACCGCCTTCTGCTCCTCCATCAGGTTGATGACCGGCTCGGTCGCGTCGGGCGAGTACTCGCTGGTGGTCGCCTCCTCCAGGCCGAGCACGTTGCGCGCGTACTCGACGACGGCGGCCTGCATCCCGTAGCAAATGCCGAGAAACGGAATGCGCCGTTCGCGCGCGTAGCGGATCGCCTCGATCTTGCCCTCGAAGCCGCGCTCGCCGAAGCCGCCCGGCACCAGGATCGCGTCCACGCCCGAGAGCACCTCGCCGGCGTCGCCGTCGGCGAGGCTCTCGGCGGCGACCTTGCGCAGCACGACGCGCGCGTGGTTGTCGATGCCGGCGTGGCTGAGCGACTCGTAGATCGACTTGTAGGCGTCGTGCAGCTCGATGTACTTGCCGGCGACCGCCACCTCGACCTGCTCGCGCGGCGACTTGACCCGCTCGATCAGGTCGTGCCAGTCGTCGACCGAAGCGTCCTGTCTGGGCTCGAGCCGCAGGCTCCTGAGGATGCGCTGATCCAGGCCTGCGCGCATCAGATCGAGCGGCACCTCGTAGATCGTGTGCGCGACGTCGCGCTCCTCGATCACCGCCTCGGGCCGCACGTTGCAGAACAGCGAGATCTTCTGCCCCATCTCGCTGGTCATCGGCTGCTCGGTGCGGCAGATCAGCACTTGCGGCTGGATGCCGATCTCGCGCAGCTTGCCCACCGACTGCTGGGTCGGCTTGGTCTTGAGCTCGCCGCTGGCGCGCAGGTAGGGCAGCAGGGTGAGGTGGATGAACATCGAGTCGTGGCGCTCCACCTCCAGCGAGAACTGGCGGATCGCCTCGAGGAACGGCAGGCTCTCGATGTCGCCGACCGTGCCACCGATCTCGGTGATCGCGACGTCCGGGTTGCCGGACGCGCCCTTGCGAATGGCGGCCTTGATCTCATCGGTGATGTGCGGAATCACCTGCACCGTGTGGCCCAGGTAGTCGCCGCGACGCTCCTTGCGGATGACGGAGCGATAGATCTTGCCGGTCGTGTAGTTGGAGTCCTTGGTCAGTCGCGCTTCTGTGAAGCGCTCGTAGTGGCCGAGGTCGAGGTCGGTCTCGGTGCCGTCGTCGGTGACGTAGACCTCGCCGTGCTGGAACGGCGACATCGTGCCGGGGTCGACGTTGATGTAGGGGTCCAGCTTCTGCACCGACACGGTGAAGCCGCGGCGTTCCAGGATCCAGCCGATGGCGGCGGACGTCAGGCCTTTGCCGAGCGACGACACCACGCCGCCGGTGACGAAGATGAACTTGGTCATGTCTTAGCGATCCCCTGCTGCCATCTGTCGACGAACGCGGCGTAGTCGTTGGCGGTCTCGATTCCCCACGGTTCGTTGCCGGCGTCGAGCACCTGGATCTCGATGCCGTTCTCGAGAAAGCGCAGTTGCTCGAGTCCCTCGGTCTCGGCCAGTCCGCTCGACGGCAGGGCCGGCACGCGGCGCAGGACATCGCGCCGGAAGGCGTACACCCCGACGTGACGCAGGCGGTCGACCGCCCCGCCGTTCTGCGAATGCGGCAGCGCCGCGCGGCTGAAGTACAGCGCGCGCCCGTCCAAGCGGCGCACGACCTTGACCACGTTGGGGTCGTCGCGCACCGCGTCCGGCAGCGGCGCGGCCAGCGTCGCGCAGGCCGCGCCGGCCTCGACCGCGGCGACGAGCCGCTCGAGGTCGGCCGGCAGAACCTCCGGCCAATCGCCCTGGATGTCGACGACGATCGCCTCGTCGCGCCGCTCGGCGACTTCGGCGCAGCGCTCCGACCCGGTGCGCGGCGTCGTGCTCGTCGGCTCGATCGCGGCACCGGCGGCGGTGGCCGCCTCGGTCACCTGCGCGTCATCGGTGGCGACCACCACCGCGGCGAACCGGCGCGCCGCCGCGGCGCGGTCGTGCGTGTGCAAGAACAGGGGGCGGCCGGTGTCCGCGAGAAGGGCTTTGCCGGGAAGGCGTTGGCTGCCCAGACGAACGGGGATGATCGCCAGGGCTGCCGGAGCTTCGCTCACCGCTGCCCCAGCTTGCGCAGGGCTTCCGCCCGCTTTTTTTGCGCTCGGTCGCGCTCGGCCTCGAAGTGCTCGGCGGGGAGGTTGTTGATCGCCTGGAACGACAGCGTCGTGTTGTAGACCTGCTGGAAGGCCGCCACGCAGCCGTTGAACGCGGTGATGTCGGCGACGTCGCTGCTGCCGTCCTGTCGCGTGCGCACCCACTCGCTGCCGTTGATGCGCAGCGCGAGCTGCGCCTTCGGGCGGCCCTGCGCCGCCGCCGAAGCGCGGTCGAAGAACTGCAGCTGATCCCACGCCGCGATCAGGCGGTTGAAGTCGTCCTGCGGCGCGTACTTCAGGTTGGCCGGTCGCTGCGCCGCCGCCGAGGCCTCGGCGAAGTCGGTGTTGCGGAGCGATAGAGTGACGACCCCGTCGGTGTAGACCGCCTCGACCCGAGGCGGCGCCTGCTGCTCGAGAGCGTGGCTCACCGAGTTCGGCAGCCGGCGCTCGATCGCGGCGGCATCCGCGGTGTCCGGAGAAGCGCAGCCCGCCGCCAGCGCGGCGGCCGCGAAGACTGTGGAAAGAGTGCGCAAGGCGGCGATCCTAGCGGTGCCCGTCGATCAGCTCCACCCACTTGCCGTGCCCCGGCGGCCGCCCGCGCGGGTCGAAACACAACCTGAGGCGTGACATGGGCTACCGGCATCCGTACCATGGGGGTTCAGCCGACGGGCGCGGCAGCGCGCGGCGGCAACGACAGTGCGGAATTCCGCGGGCGGCGGACCGCACCACGAGGCCTTGCCCCCGGGAAACGCTCGGGAGGGATCTGATGAAGCGCAACGAGTCCATCTTGGTCTACGGTGTGACCGGGCTTTTGGTCGTGATCCTCGTCGTCGCCGTGGTGTTCGGCGAGGAGGCCACGCCCGCCCTCGCCGGCGGCGGTGACCCGTCGACCGCGGCGGTCGATCTGGAGCAGGTGCTGGATTTCAACCCGGTGCAGGCGCTCGAGGGCGCCGGTGATCCCGAGGGCGAGAACGCCGCGCCGGAGTCGGGCGATGTGGACGGTGATGGCCCCCCAGTGGGCGGGGAGACCGGCGACGACGGCACGGTCGTCGACGACGGCGTGATCATCAGCCCGGATGGCTTCGCCGGCGTGCAGGCACCGCCGTCGGCCGAGCAGAACGCGCAGCTCGCGGAGACTTCCGAGCGACAGCGCGAGGCGGCCCTCACCCGGCGGGTCGGCGACTTCCGCGAGGTCACCGTCCGGCCCGGCGACACGTTCTCGGCGCTGGTGCTGCGCTGGTGTGGCAGCCTGGACCACCTGGGGATGGCCGAGGCGCTCAACGAGGATCTCGACTACGACCGGATGCCCACCGGCCGGGTCGTGCTGCTGCCGTGGGTCGACGACCAGCAGCTCTTGGCGTTGCGCGTCGACCATCGAGTGGCCGGCACCAAGCTCGATCCGGACACCGGCCAGAGCTACCGGCTGCAGGCCGGTGACAACCTCTGGAAGATCGCGCTGCAGAAGACCGGTACTGACCGTGCCGCAGCGGGTTACGTGCGGCGGATCCTCGACCTCAACCCGGGGATCGTGCCCGAGAAGCTGCGCGAGGGGCAGGAGATTCGGCTGCCGCAGAACTGACGCTGCGCAGCGCCAGGAGCTGCGGTCTCACTTGAGTCCGTAGCGCTCGAGCTTCTTGTAGAGGTTGGAGCGCTGGATCTTGATGCGCTCGGCGGTGCGCTTGATGTTGCCCGAGTTCTCGCCGAGCTTGCGGCGGATGAACTCGCGCTCGGAGGCGGCGCGAAACTCCTCGAGGGTTGCCAGCGCGAACATCTCCTCGCCCGGCGGCGGGCGGCTGGCCGAGACCGCCATCGTCTCCAGCACATCCAGCTCGATGGTGGGGCCGTCGGCGAGGATCGCCGCGGCCTCGAGCAGGTTCTTCAGCTCGCGCACGTTGCCCGGCCAGGCCAGGCCGCGCAGATAGGTGAGGCCCTGCGCCGACAGCTTGCGCTTCTTCAAGCCGTTGCGCCGGCAGGCCTCGGCGAGGAAGTGGCCGGCCAGCTCGTCGATGTCCTCGCGCCGTTCGCGCAGCGGGGGGACGTGGATCCGCACCACGTGGAGTCGGTAATAGAGGTCCTCGCGGAACCTGCCCTCCTCGACGAGGGCGGGCAGATCCTGGTTGGTCGCCGCCACCACGCGGGCGTCGACCGGGATCGTCTTCGAGCCGCCGAGCCGGACGACGACCTGCTCCTGCAGAGCGCGCAGCAGCTTGGCCTGCGCCTCGAGCGCCATGTCGCCGATCTCGTCCAGAAACAGAGTGCCGCCGTCGGCGGCCTCGAAGTGCCCCTCGCGCGCTTGGCTCGCCCCGGTAAACGCGCCCTTCTCGTGGCCGAAGAGCTCGCTCTCGAGCAGATCGGCCGGGATCGCCGCGCAGTTGAGCGCGACGAACGGCCGCTGCGCGCGCTTGGACTGCGCGTGCACCTGGCGCGCCACCAGCTCCTTGCCGGTGCCGTTGTCGCCGGTGATCAGGACTTGGGCCTCGGTCGGGGCCACCCGCTCGATCATCCGGCGCACCTCTTCGATCGCGGAGCCGGAGCCCAGGATGGCGAACTCGCGGGCCAGCTCTTGGCGCAGGGCCGAGTTCTCGGCGGCCAGGGCGCTGAGCTTCAGCCCATTGTGGATGCTCACCAGCACCCGGTCGGTGTCGAACGGCTTGGTCAGAAAGTCGTAAGCACCGTTTTTGATGGCAACTACGGCCGTCTCGATGTCGCCGTGGCCGGTGATCATGACGACCGGGAGGTCGGGCGCGCGCTCTCTGATGCGGGACAGCACCTGCATGCCGTCCAGCCCGGGCATCTTGATGTCGAGCAGCACGAGGGAGACGTCGTGCTCGCGGAGGGCCTCCAGCCCGGCTTCGCCGTCGGCCGCCTCGATGGCGGTGAAACCCTCGTAGCCGAGGGCGTAGGCGAGCTCTTCGCGGACCGCGGCTTGGTCGTCGACGATGAGGATATTCGGACCGGCCATGCGCGGATGGTAGCGCCGCGCAACCCGCGCTCCCACCGGGCGCCCGGCTCCGGCGAGGGGGGCTGAGCGGTTCTGGCGACGGATTCTCCGCGGCGGCGAGGTATGCTTCGCCGAAGCTACGCCCCCGTCCGGTGCCGGTTTCTCCGCCGCCTTGACGGGAGCGAGCCTAACCCTAGGATGGCGCGACTCTTGCCCCAGCCGATGCCCGTTCGGTGGGGCGGACGGCCCTAGCCCTCCAGGGCCACGCAACAACCCTTGTAAGCCTCTCCCTCGCACTCAGCCCTGCCCCGGGCAGGGATGCACCTCCCCAAGGAGCTCCGTTCAAATGGCTCGTGTTTTTGCCAAGTCGCTCACCGGTATCGCAGCGGCGCTCGTGACCACCACTCTCGCCTCGGCGCAGAACGACGCGTTCGCCGAGGGCGTCAAGGCCTACCGGCTCGGTGAGCTCGAGCAGGCCAAGCAGAAGTTCGAGGAAGTGCTAGCGGCCGATCCCAGCCACGAGGACGCCTTCGATCTGTATCGCAAGACGGACGCCGCGGTGTGGCAGGCGCTGTTGTTGGAGCAGGACGGCGGCATCAATCAGTTCGCGCGCCACATGCTCGAGCTCGCCAAGGTCGGTCGCTCCGAGCGCTCGCGCGACGCGGATGCGATCGCGGCGCTCGTCGAGCAGGCGACGGACGAAGCTGCGGACTTCCAGACGCGCTATCAGGCGGTGCTGAAGCTGCGTGGCGACCACGCCGAGTTCGCCGTGCCGGCGCTGGCGCGGGTATTGGGCGACGCCGATGCGGACAAGGGCCAGATCGCCGCGCAGGCGGCGCTGGTGGAGATCGGCCGTGACGCGACGCCGGCGCTGATCGAGCTGCTGCGCAGCGACAACGACCTGTTGCGCCGCAACGTGGTCGCCGTGCTGGGCAACATCAAGGACGAGCGCGCGGTGCCGGCGTTGCAGCACGTCGCCGCCACCGACAGCAGTGATGTGATCCGCGAGACCGCGGCGACGGTCGTGGACCGCATGGGTGCGAGCGGCAACGCGTTGAGCAGCTTCTTGCGTCAGGCCGAGGGTTACTTGAGCGACAGCGGCGTGCGCGATGACGACCGCTCGCCCGTGACCTGGAGCTTCGGCGATGGCGAGCTGGCCGCGCACGACGTGCCCGCGGTGCTCTACAACTTCGAGCTGGCCAAGAAGGCCGCGCACGACGCGTTGGCCATCGCCCCGGACAGCGAAGAGGCGCAGACGCTGCTGGCGCGCGCCTACCTCGGGCAGGCCGCGGCGATTCGCGAGTCGTTGGCGAGCAACCCCGACGACGAGGCACTGGCTGGATTCGGCGGGCAAGTCGCCGGTTTGGTCAACACCGCCGCGGCGACCGGCGTCGACGTCGTCCGCCGCGCCGTCAACGACTCGATCGCGGGCGGCATGGGGCCGGTGGCGGTCGCCGGCATCGAGCTGCTCGGCCAGATGGAGAGCCGCGATGACCTGGACGGCTCGCCGCTCGTCGCCGCTGTTTCCAGCCCGAACAAGGAAGTGTCGTACGCCGCCGCCCTCGCCCTGGCCAAGGTCGGTGGCGCCGGAGTGCCGGCCGCCGGCAACGTGGTCGACAAGCTGGCGCAAGCGGTGGGCGAGAAGGCGGTGCTCAACATCCGCGTGATCGACTCCAACCCGGTGACGCAGTCCGCGGTGATGGAAGCCAGCCTGCCGCGCGGCACGCGCGTCGACGTCGCCGATTCGGCGGTCGCCGCGATGAACGAGATGTACCGCTTCCCCAACGTCGACGTGGTCGTGCTCAGCGAGAACACGTCCGACGCCTTGCCCGAGGCGATCATCGGCTTGATCCGCAAGCACAACGACATGGCCAAGGCGAAGATCTTGGTCATCGCCGAGGACGTCGACGCCGCCACCGAGCGCTTCGGCGACCGCATCGACGGCGCGATCCAAGGCCCGGTCTCGGCGGACTCGGTGCGCGACGCCGTCAACTCCGCGCTCGAAGGTGTCGAGCTCGACGCGACCCAGCAGCGCGCGGCGCGCGCGGCGGTGGCCGCCAGCACGGCGCTGCAGAGCCTGGCCCGTGACAAGGTCGACATCAGCGGCGCCCTGGTGAGCCTGGCACAGCAGCTGACCCGCGAGGACGCGGTGGCGGTGCCGGCGGCGCAGGCCATCGGACACGGCGGTGGTGTCGAGGACGCCACGGCGCTGCTCGCCGCGATCCGCGGCGAGGGCAGCGACGACCTCAAGGTCGCGTGCGCCGAAGCGATCGGCAACATTCTCGGCCGCACTCCGGCGGCGCCGCAGGATCTGTTCGGCGCGCTCGTCGAGGTCGCGACCGGCGACGCGGAAGCCGGCCTCAGGGCGGCCACCGTGCGCGCGTTGGGCAAGGCCAAGGTCGATGCCCAGAGCAAGGCGAAGCTGATCGAAGCCCTGCGCGTGCGGCCGTCGGTGGACTCCTGATCGCGGCGAATCTTCGCCAAGCGTTCTTGGCTGCGCCGGGGCGCGTCGGTAACTTGCCGGCGCGCCCCGGCGCCGTTTCGGGCGGGCGGGGAGCCAACGGCTGCCTGAGTAGCTCAGCGGTAGAGCAACGCTTTCGTAAAGCGTAGGTCGTGAGTTCGATTCTCACCTCAGGCTCCAACGCTGCGCTGAGCCTCCGGCGCCTCGAATCTTCGAGCTTCGACAACATTCTCGAGGCGACGCCGCTGCCATGGCGACGTCGCCGCGGCGCCGGAGGCTCGGAGAGACAGTGCCTCCTGGCTCAGCGCGGCGGCGGATGGGTCGGACGTTCCAAACCGCTCCGGGAAAAGCGGCATCCGAGTTTGGTTGCGGCCGTGGCCGCGCTGAGCCTCGGGGTCCGCAGCTCTTCGCGCGGCGACAACCTTTCGGAAGGCTCGATGCCGCTGGAACTTCGACAACGCAGCTCCCGGAGGCTCGAAGACAACACTGGCCTCTGGGCTCAGCGCGGCCGCCGGCGACCGCGGGACCCGCGACCGACGCTCGGGTCGCGGAATGCTCCGAGTTTGCGGCCGTGGCCGCGCCGGGTCCCGTAGCATCTGGCCCGATGCCCGACCCCGTGCCCGCACCGCCCGCGCTTGCCGAGCCCGGCCGCCGCTCCCGCTGGGTCGCCGAAGCGATCGCCACCTTTGCCTTGGTCTTCGCGGGCACCGGCGCGATCGTCATCGACGCCTCCACCGGCGCCATCGGACACCTCGGGGTGGCGATCACGTTCGGGCTGGTCGTGCTGGCGATGATCTACGCGGTGGGGGACGTGTCCGGTGCGCACCTCAATCCGGCGGTGAGCATCGCGTTCTGGGCCGCGGGGCGGCTCCCTGCCCGCGAGCTCGGCGGCTACGTCGCGATGCAGCTGCTCGGCGCGCTGGTGGCTTCCGGTCTGCTGCGCGTCCTGTTTCCGGAGCACGCGACCCTGGGCGCGACCGTCCCCGCCGGGTCCTACGGTCAGTCGTTCGTCCTCGAGGTGGTGCTGACGTTCTTGCTCATGTTCGTCATCCTCGGCGTCTCGCAAGGGCCCAAGGAACGCGGCTTGATCGCCGGCATCGCGGTGGGCGCGACCGTCGGGCTGGAGGCTTTGTTCGCCGGGCCGATCAGTGGTGCTTCGATGAACCCAGCGCGAAGCCTCGCGCCGGCGCTGGTCGCCGGCCCGCTCGAGCCGCTGTGGATCTACCTCGTGGCCCCGACCCTGGGCGCGCTGCTGGCGGTGCCGCTGTGCCGGTGCGTGCGGGCCGGCAATTGCTGTGCGCCGGAAGGGATCCCGGCCCGTTGACGGCGCGACCGATGGTGTGGCAGGACAACATTTCGAAGGGCTCGCGAGTACCGGCGACCGGTTGTCGCATGCCCGCAGCCCACAAAGTGGAAACAGCTCCGCGAGTGCTCCTCATGTCCGACAGAGCTCATTTCATGGTTCGGTCCCTGCCGTTGATCGCCCTGCTGATCACGTCTTCCTGCGCCTTCGGTTGGCGCGAGCCCGCCGTGTGGCTCGACGATGAGCAGACGCTGTCGATCGAGCCCGAAGCCGCCTCGTCGCTGCATTGCGAAACGCACAACGGTTTCGTCGCCGTCTCCGGAACCGGGTCGGCCGCGATCGACGTGCGCGTGTACCGCCGCGGTGGCGGTCGCGATGCTGCGGATGCACGGGCTTGTCTGCAGGCGATCCGGGTCTTCAGCCGCCGCGAGGGGGACACCGTTCGGCTCGGCTGGGAGTGGGCGGAGCCGCGGGATCGCGACTGGGTCGGGATCGTCTCCTTCGACGTCCGCCAGCCGGCTGGATTGTCGCTGGCGGCCCAGACCCACAACGGCGAGATCCGCGTCCGCGACCTGAGCGGTGGCTCGGATCTATCGACCCACAACGGGGACATCACCGCGCAGGAGTGCGCTGGGCCGGTCAGTGCCGAGACGCACAACGGCGACATCGGCCTGCGCCGCTGCCGCGGCGTCGTCGCCCTGCAGACGCACAACGGCCGGGTGCGCGCCGAGCTCACCGACGGCCACGTGTCCGGCTCGATCGAGACGCACAACGGGTCCGTGCAGGTCAAGCTGGCGGAGGCGACCAACACGCGCATCGTGTGCGCGACCCACAACGGCGGCGTCAGCGCGGGGGTCAGCGGCGATCTGATCGCCGCCGGGCGCAACTTCTTGGTGATGGACCGCGGAACGCCACGCGATCAGCTGCGCATCGAGACCCACAACGGCTCGATCAGCGTGCGCTGACACTGGATCACCACGGGGCTCGAGCGCCTTCGTGCCGTTATTCTCGAAGGCCCATGTCCGATCGCCCTGAGTTCGTGCCGCTCGAGGATCCGTTCGTGCCGGCGGCGTCTGCCGAGACCGCGTCGGCGGAGCACTTCGCCATCATGCGGCGCCGCCGCTCCATCCGCGCGTTCTCCGATCGCCCCGTCAGCCGCGAGACGATCGAGAACCTGGTGCGCATTGCCGGCAGCGCTCCGAGTGGCGCCAACAAGCAGCCATGGCGCTTCGTCTGCGTCCAGGATCCCGCCGTCAAGCGCGAGATCCGGCTGGGCGCCGAGCAAGAGGAGCGCGAGTTCTACAGCCGGCGCGCCAGCGCGCGGTGGCTGCGCGACCTCGCGCCGTTGGGCACCGACGAGCACAAGGAGTTCTTGGAGATCGCGCCTTGGCTGATCGTCGTGTTCAAGCTGATGCACGACGACGACGACGGGCAGGTCTACTACATCAACGAGTCGGTGGGCATCGCCGCGGGCATGCTGATCACCGCGATCCACCTGGCCGGCTTGGCGACGCTCACCCACACGCCCAGTCCGATGAAGTTCCTGGGCCGCATCCTCGACCGCCCGGCGTTCGAGCGGCCGTTCTTGCTGCTGCCGGTGGGCTATCCGGCCGACGATTGTCAGGTGCCGGTGGCGGCGATCCGCCGCAAGCCGTTGGCGCAGATCATGACCGTCCGCTGAGCGGGTGCCACACGCCTTCGCGCTCGGTGGCGCGCCCCTGCTCGGCCAGCATCTGCAAGCCGGCGAGCAGCGAGCGCGCCGCGTAGGCGTGCAGCTCGGGCGCGACGTCGTCGTAGACCACCGGTAGCAGGTCCGCGACCCGGGTGGGTGCTTGCAGGGCAGCCTCGAGCTTGCGCTGCCGTGCGGCGCGGTGGCGCAGATAGTGCTCGAAGACGGGGCTACCCTGGCGGGCGGCGGGGCCATGCGCTGGATACAGCACGCCGACCTCGAGTTCGCGCAGTCGTTCGAGGCTGCTCAAGTAGGTGGCCAAGTGGCCGTCGGGTGGGTCGATGATGATGGTCGACACGGTCGACACCATGTCGCCGGCGACCAGGGCGCGGTAGCGGCTCTCCAGATAGCAGAGGTGTCCCGGCGCGTGGCCGGGAGTGAACACGGCGGTCAGATGGTGGTCGGGCGAACCGTCCGGTGCCGTGCCGAGCGCCACTCGGTCGCCGTCGTTCAGCGGCGCCCCGCGCGGAACCGGCGGCGCGAGGCGCGACAGCGTCTCCGCGTGGCCGCGCACGCGCCGGTCGAAGCGCCGGCAGATGGCGTCGACCCCGCCGACGTGGTCGGGATGGTGGTGGGTGAGCAGCACCTCGCCGAGCGCACGGCCCTCGGCCAAGAGCTCCTCGACGAGCGTCGCCAACCGGTCCTGCTCGTCCGGGTCGGCGGCGGCGGGATCGATCACGCAGAAACGGTCCTCGCCGACGATCAGGCAATTGGTCGTCGTCGCCGGCGGCAGCGTTTCGGTGTGCAGGCTGGCCATGATCACGCCGGGCGAGAACTGCACGCGGTGCAGCGCCCCGCGGCGGTAGCCGTCGGCGAGCGCGCGGCTGGCGGCCAGGAACTCGTCGACGGAGGCGTCGCACAGCTCCTGCAACAGGATGAGCACCGGGGGC
This sequence comes from Planctomycetota bacterium, assembly GCA_965223545.1. Lineage (GTDB taxonomy): Bacteria > Planctomycetota > UBA1135 > UBA1135 > UBA2386 > CBDCWY01. The sequence goes on from OZ245006.1 coordinate 5,303,336, forward strand.
ACGATCGAGACCTCGCCGCGCCGCCACGCGGCGAGGGCGTCGGCGGGCCGCCAAAAACGACCTTCGGTGAGCTCCCCAGACCAGACCGACGGTGCCTGTTCGGGCGGCAAGTCGGCGAGCACGAACAGCGTGTCGTAGCGCACCGGGGAGAACGGGGGGGTGCGGATGCGGCAGATGTCGGTGATCGGCAGCGGTCGACCGGCCTGCAGCAGAGTGCGCCAGCCATCGGCCGAGCCCTCCAGCAGTGCGCGGCGCACGAGTTCGCGTTCGTCTTCGTTCGCGTCGCAGTCGGCCAGCAGGACGCCGGTTTCCTCGAACAGCTCGCGCATCGCGCAGTGCCGCAGCGAGTCCTCGTCTCGTTCGCCGCCCAGCTCGTGGTCGACGGCGTCGCGGACGCCACCGGGCAGCGCCCAGTAGCCGCCGAAGAAACGGAGCTCCGGCGCTCGGCTCACCAGCAGGACCTCGCGGTCGGCGCCGTCGCCACGCAGCAAGACGACCGCGGCGGCGTCTCGGTTGCGGGTCTTCATGTGCGGACCTCTTCTGTGTAGTTCTGCACTCCGTGCCTCGGGCCGAGCACGACCAGTGCCATGCGGTCGGTCAGTCGCAGCTCTCCGTCGGGCAGGAAGCGGCGTTCGACGCCGTGCTCGTCGACTTCGATCACGACCAGCGGCAGCAGCCCGTGTCGTTCGAGCACGGGCTGACCCAGGCACGTTTGGCCGCGCAGCTCGGGGTGCACGGCCACGCGCGCCAGCTCGGTCTGCGGCGGCAGCTGGACGTAGGTGTCTTCGGCGGCGTCCTCGACCCGCAACCGCGCGCGCAGGTTGCGTTGCCCCAGCACTTGGTCGGTCAGCAGCGCGATGATGTCGCGGCGGGTGAGGCGGCCGACCAAGCGGTCGTCGCCGGGGCCGACCACGACCGGCAGCTCGTCGAGGTCGGGGTCGTCGAACAGCTCGAACACCTGCGCCAGTGTTTGCTCGGGATGCACGGCGGGGGCGGGGCGGGTGAGATCGCCGGCGATCACGATCGAGGCCAGCGTCGGGTCGTTGATGTAGGTCTTGATGTCGTGGATGTGGATGCGGCCGGCGAGCGATTCGGTCTCGTCCACGACGTAGATCGTGTCGCGGCGTTCGCCGGCGACCAGAGCCATGACCTCGCGGAAGGTGGCGGTGTAGATCAAGGACTGTGCGTCGGCGCGCATCACGTCGCGCACATAGTTGGTCTGCATCGCCAGAGCCTCGATGCCGCCGACCACGGTGTGGCCCTTCTCGCGCAGCTTGGCCATGAAGATCGAGTCCGGCTGCAGCATCCTCGCCATGAGGCTGGCGAGGATGCTGCAGATCATCACCGGCAGCACGAGCTCGTAGTTGCGCGTGAACTCGAACACCAGCAGCACGGCCGTGATCGGGGCGTGCGTCGTGGCGGCGACCAGGCCGGCCATGCCCACCAGCGCGAAGCCGGTGTGCAGGGCGGGTGAGCTGAGCTGGAGCCAGTGGTCGGGGAGCAGCAGCAGGATGCCGCTGGCGTAGCAGGAGCCGAGCGCGGCGCCGACGACCAGCGTGGGGGTGAACACGCCGCCGAGCGCGCCCGAGCCGATCGAGATGGACGTCGCCAGCGACTTCAGCACCATGATCAGGAGCAGCATGCCGACCGCGGTGTCGCCGCGCAGACTGATGATGTCGGTGACCACGGCTTGGCCGTTGCCCCAGACCTCGGGCCGCCAGATGCCGATCGCGCCGACGAGCGCCCCGCCGACCGGCAGCGCCAACCACGGCGACCAAGCCAGGCGGCGAAAGGCGCGTCGCCCCTGTGCCAGCATCACGCGAAACCCCAGGGCGCCGACGGCGCAGATGCAGCCGAGCAGCACCGCGCAGCACACCAGGGTCGCGTCCATCATGCTGAGTTGGCTGACGGTCTCGACCTCGTACAGCGCGTGGCTGGCGATCTCCGGCCGCAGCGCGCGGTTGACCAACGTGGCGATCACCGCGCTGACGACGATGGGCGCGAAGACGTCCATCGCGAAGTTGCCGAGCACGACCTCCATGACGAACAGCGCGCCGGCGATCGGCGCGTTGTAGGAGACCGCCATGCCGGCCGCGACGCCGCAGCCGAGCAGAACCGATCGGTCGCGGGAAGAGCAGCGGAACAGGCGGGCGAACGAGGATGCCGCGGTGGCGCCGAGCTGTGAGTTGGCGCTCTCGCGCCCGATGCTGCTGCCGGTGGCGATCGACGCGGCCGACGACAGAATCTGCTGGAGAGCGTGGCGCAGCCGGATGCCGCCCTTGCGAGTGATCACCAGATCCATCACGTCGCCGATGCCGAACGGCGCCGCGGTGTGGCGCAGGCCGAACAGGCAGGCGGCGGCCAGCAGCCCGCCGAGGGCTGGCACCACCACGCGTTGCCACGGCGTCAGCCGCTCGGCGGCTTCGAGCAGTGAGTCGCCCTCGACGACGCGCAGCAGCTGCCACGCCTCGAGCAGACTCTGGAACAGGAAGCCCAGCAAACCACCCGCCGCGCCGACCGCGGCCGCGAGCAGGAACAGGCCGGCGGCCCGCGCGGGGGATCCCTTTGGCTTCGCCATGTGCCGGCGAGAAGCGTAGCGCGCCCGCGCGACCACGCACGCGTGATGGTACGGAGCCAGGCTCCGTACTGTCGAACTTGATGGTACGGAGCCAGGCTCCGTACCGCCGAACTACTGGCTTGGGGTGCCGCAGCAGGTGGCGTGTGGCTCGGTGTCGGTGTGCTCGCCGCAGTTTTGGAGCTCGTCGACGGGGACGCGCCGGTCGGCGCCGATGACGGCGGCGATCGCGCTGACGTGTCCCTCGTGGGGCTCTCCGACGATGAGGTCGGTCGGCGCGTCGGCGGGCAGCGCGCCACCACCCTCGGCGGTGAGCAGGCGGATCGATGGTTGGCGGAGGCTCGGGCCGGTGCCGACGACCAGGGCCTGCTCGCCGCGGTCGAGCTCGACGCGCGTTCCAATCGGATACAGGCCCAGGGCGCGGACGAAGAAGCGCAGCCAGCGCGGGTCGAAGCCGTCGCGCATGCGGTGCATGATCACGTACGCCTCGACCGGCGTCATCGGCGCCTTGTACGGACGTGCAGCGGTGAGCGCTTCGAAGACGTCGCAGACGCGCACCAGCTTGCTGACCCCGCTCGGCTCGAACGGCAGCGCGGGCGTCGGATAGCCGCTGCCGCCGGGTCCCATGTGGTGGCAGAAGGCGGCGCCCACCGCGATCGGATCGACGCCGTCCTGCTCGAGCAGGATCTCGCCGCCCAGCCGGGCGTGCTCGGCCATCACGCGGCGCTCGTCGTCGTCGAGGGCGCCGGTCTTGAACAGCACGTCCTGCGGAATGCGCGACTTACCGATGTCGTGCAGCAGCGCGGCGGTGCCGGCCTGCGTCAGCTGCCGGTCGCTCGCCCCCGCTGCCCGGGCGACGTGCAGAGCGAGCAGGGTCACCCGCACGGAGTGGCCGACGGTGAAGTTGTCGATGTCGTCGTGCATCGCCAGGGCCAAGAGCTCGCTCGGCGCGCGGCCCATCAGCGCCATGGTGCGGTCGACGACCGATGTCGCCTGGTCGAGCTCGATCTCGTCGCCGCGATAGGCGTTGACGTGGTTGTCCTGGAGGAAGCCCGACAACGCCTGATAGCTGGTCAGGCCGGCGTCGGTCTCGCCGTCCTCGGCATCGCGGCCGTCGCGCACGAGGACGCCCACGTTGTGGATGCCCAGCCGCGCCAGCGCCGGCTGCAGGTTGGTGGGGGCAAAAGCAGCGCTCTCACCGGGGTCCATCAGCAGCGCGAAGAAGCGCAGGATCTCGTCGTCTTCGGCCGAGGGCGCCAGCTCGAGCGCGTCGATGCCGCGCTCGGCCAGCAGGCGCAGCAGTGGCGTCGCCTGCAGGGTCGTGCGCAGCAGGGTGTTGCCCGCGCACGTCAGCCGGTCGCCGCGCCGCTCGAGGCGGATCGCGCCGCTCTCCTGCTGCAGCAGGTCGACGGCCGCGCGCACGGCTGCGCGCGACAGAGCGTGCGCGCTGTCGTGCATCTGCAGCTGCACCACCAGGTCGACGAGGGCGACGCCCAGCTGATCGACGCGGCCGTGGTGGGTGAGGGCCGTGGTCACCGATCCTCCGCCTGCTCGGCGGCCCGCAGCGCGCGCTCGGCGGCAGCGTGCAGGGTGCGGAACAACAGCGGCATGTCCGGTCGCCCCATCGCCTCGGCCAGCAGCCCCACCAGCTCGCCCAACACCGTGGCGTCGACCCCGCGCCAGGCGGCGAGGTCGCGCATCGCCCCGCGCAGCTCGGCGGTGGCGCGTTGCCGCGCGACCCCGCCGCCGCGCATCGAGATGTCGGCCAGGATCCACAGCCGCTCTTCGCCCAGCCGTTCGTCGAGGGGCGGCGCTGGGGCGCACTCGATCTCGGTCGTCGCCGCCGCCAGCGCGCGCAGCTCGTCGGCGCGGATCGGCGCGTCTTTGGAGCGGCGGGCCGGTGGGTCCTCGCGCCACGCGACCGGCTCGGCGCCGAGGCTCATGTGCCGCAAGAAGACGCTGGTGACCGCTTGATCGAGGATCTCTGCCTCGACCGACGGATCGCAAGCCAAAGTCGCCAGTGGCGCTCCGGTGGCGTTGGTCACGGGCCTCGGACCGTCCGTTCCGGCGGTCGGTTCGCTGGCCGGTTGCTTGCGTCGCGGGCCTGCCATCCCGGTTCTCGCATCGGCCAGTGGGAAGGCCGCGGTTGACGGCGCCGCGGCGCGGCGTCCCAGAGCGGGACGCGCGACGCCTCAGAGCGGGGCCCGTGCTCGGAGCAGTGTCGCGAACTTCGACAGGGTTCGGCCAAAACGCTGGCCGCGGCGGCCGGTGGCTCGCGCATTGGCGTCAGCAGAGGAACCCAAATGCAAGACCTTCGATCCCCCTTCGTCGCCGTCGCCGCGGCTCTCGCGGTCGCCTCTTCGGCCGCTTCGCAGACCTACTCGCGCGTGTACCGCGACGATACCCGAACCACCACGGTGGAAGCCGTCCGCCAGCTCGCCGATGGCAGTCTGGTGATGGCCGCCAACACGGATGGCAAGTACGCCGGGCTGGTGCGCATCGACGGCGGGGGCAACCCGGTCTGGCAGTTCACCTATGACGGACTGCCGAACGACCGCGGTCTGTTCTTCGACGTGCAGGAGAACGCGCTGCGCGACTTGATCGCGGTCGGCCACCGCGACTTCCACCCCTACTTCGGTGTGGTCTCATCGCAGACCGGCCAGCTGCGGCAGAGCTGGGAGACCAGTCAGGACCGCGGTTCGCTGCTGGCGGCGGTGCCGGACGCGACCGGCGGCTTCACCGCCACCGGTTGGATCACCGGCCCCCAAGGAGACGCCGACGTGCTCGTGGTGAAGGTCGACTTCAAGGGCAACGAGGTCTGGCAGCGCCGCATCGAGATCGCCGGTGGCGACGAGTTCGGCGATGCCATCCAGCACATCGGCGCCGACACCTTGATCGTCGGCCGGACGGCGTCGGTCGGAGTCGGCGGCAACGACCTGTTGTTCCTGTTGGTCAACCAGTTCGGTGACACGATGTGGCAGCGGACGGTCGGCACGCAGGGCCAGGACGGCATCGCCGGTACGCCGGTGGTCGCGAAGAGCAGCGATGGCTCGTTCTTCGTCGTCGCCGGCCGGGACACCCAGGGCTCTCGGGGCGACGACGTCTGGCTTCTCAAGCTCAGCGCGAATGGCTCGGTGATGTGGGAAGTGCTGTTCGACGCCGGTGTCGATGCGCCGCGATCGGTGTGCGCGACCGCCGACGGCGGCTGCGCGATTCTGGCGGACACCAAGGCGGTCGGCAGCACCGACTCGGATCTGTGGCTGATCAAGGCGGACGCGCTTGGCGCGACCGAATGGGAGCGTCGCTACGGCAGTGCCGTGCCGGACACCGCGGTCGACCTGGTCGCCACGCGGGACGGCGGCTATGCCTGCGTGGCGCGCACCACGGGCTTCGGTGCGTCGCCCGCGCCGGGCAGCTGGGTGTGGACCCTGCGCCTGGACTCCCGCGGCCTGATCGGGCAGCGCTGCCACGTGGCGGCTTCCGTGGCGTCGCGCAACAGCGGCTGGATCCGCACTGGCACCACCATCTCCACCACGGTGGGAGCGGCGATCCCGGTGGTCGGTGGCTTCGGGCTGTCGTTCCTGATCGACGGCTTCCCCACGCTCATCGAGGCGGTGCAGTGCGCCACCAATGGCGGCGCGTGGACCGATCTCGCCAACGCGACGCCAGGCACCGGCGGGGCGCCCGAGCTGGCCGGCTCGGGCACGATGTGGCCGGGGACGCGCTTGAACTTGGTGCTCAACGGAGGCTTGCCGGCCACGCCGGGCGTGCTGCTGCTCGGCACCCAGACCGCCTACGTGCCCGCTGCGGGGATGACGATCGTGCCGCTGCCGGCGGCGACGGTGCCGCTGCCGGCGGTGCCGGCCAACGGCCACACCACTTGGGGTTTCACTTGGCCGCCGGGCGCCCCCGCCGGCCTCGAGATCTTCAGCCAAGTGCTGCTGGTGGATCCGGCCGGTCCGCAGGGCTTCGCCGCCACCAATGGCGTGCGCGGCCGCAGCTGACGCTGCCGGGCGGCCACTACAGCCGGATCTCGTGCGCGTCGGTGGCCGCGAACACTCCGTTCGCCGGGGCCGGCAGTCCCAGGCTCGCCGGCGCCGCTCCCGGCAGCGCCAGCGTCTGGAAGAACAGGCTGACCCCACTCAAGCCCGCGGGAACCGGCATCGCCCAGCGCCAGCCGCCGGGCAGGACGAGGGCGCCGCTGAACGGCGAGCCAGTGCCGTTGGCCAGCGGGATCAGGAAGCCCGGGTCGAGCGCGAAGCCGGGAATCGTCGGCGCCGGCAGCCCCGTCGCGGTCAGTGTCGGGGACGCCAGCAACAGCAGCGGAGCGTAGTCGAACGTGCCCTGTGGTGAGTGCACGTGCAGGGTCAGCAGCTCGCCGGCGGCACCGTTCTTGACGTCGTGCAGCGGGCCGCCGCTGAACAGCGGCGCCGCCGAAGGCCCGTGGACCGCGGACAGTAGCTCGAAGTCCTCGGCGGTGCCCGGGTAGTTGCCGCGGCGCGGCGTGATGTTGCGGTGATGGGCGAAGCCCTCCGGTCCGCCGCCGCGGTAGAGGCCGAACACGAGGTCGGTCCGCGAATCGCGATCGAAGTCGGCGGCCACCACCGCGAAGCCCTCGGCCGTGGGCGTCGAGATCGTCATCGGCACCACGCCGCCCGCCAGCCCGGACCCGGTGCAGCCGAGGGGGTCGAAGCAGCCGCGGCCGTCATTGAACCAGAGGTTGGCCCCGCCAACCCGTTGGATCGCGACGATCAGGTCCAGGTCGCCGTCACCGTCGAGGTCGCCGGGCGCGATGTCCTGCGCCCACTGGGTGGGCGCGTCGTAGCGCTGTGGGATGAAGCTGCCGCGGCCGGCGTTGATCAGTACGACCATCGGAGCGGGCGTGCCGGTCGAGAAACCGACCGCCGCGCCGGCGATGTCGTCCCGGCCGTCGCCGTCGAAGTCCGCCACCGCGAGGCGAGCGATGCCCGTGTGGCCCACCGCGATCGCCACCGGGGCGGCGAAGCCGCCGCTGCCGTCGTTCGCGCGGGAGTAGAAGGTGCCCAAGTGCACCTGGATGATGTCCGGGGTGCCGTCGTCGTTGGCGTCGCCGATCACGATCTCCGGCGCTGTGGTCGAGCCGCCGAAGGTGGGGCCCGCGGATGTGATCGTGGCGAACAGGCTGGCGCCCGGGCCGCCGCGGGCCAGCAGGGCGGCGCCGAACCCGTCGGCGGCGACGACGTCGTCGATGCCGTCCCGGTCGAGGTCGGCCACCGCCAACCGCGAGCAGTTGGTCGACAGAGTGAACTCCGTGGGGCTGCCCAGCGCGAAGCTGCCCGAGCCATCGCCGAGATAGGCGCGGAGTCTGCGCGCGCGCGGGATCACGGTGATCAGGTCGAGGTGCCCGTCTCCATCGACGTCGCCGTGGCCGATGTCGCCGACGTCTTCGGTCAGGGTGCTGGCGGCGGCGCCGAAGTTGCCGTTGCCGTCATTGAGGACCACCGACAGGCCGGCGCGCGCGCCCGTGGTCCCCCACGTGCCGCCAAAGGCGAGGTCGACGGCGCCGTCGCCGTTCCAATCGCCGGCGGTCGCGCGCGGATAGCCGGTGGGCAGGGTGCGCTCGATGGGCGCGGCGAAGGTGGCGGTGCCGGCCTGAGCCATCGCGCCGGCCGCCGAGACGTGAAGCGCGCAGAGCAGCGCGACGGTACCGTTCGTGTTTCGATGCATGCGTTGAGTTCGGGATCGGGTCGGGGTCGTTCTCCGTGCGATCGGGCGTGCGGCGACGCGCACCGATTTTCTGGATTTTCCACGCCCACGCGTTGGCCCCGCCGGCGGCGGCGGCGGTCCAGGCATACAATCCACCGTAAGGCGCCCCCATGAACCAACACGGAGCATCCCCACCGTCGGACGAAGAGTTGCTCGAGCGCGCCATGCCCACGCTGCGTCGGCTGGCGGACGACCTCTTGGCGCGCGATCGGGTCGATCACACGCTGCAGCCGACGGCCTTGGTGCATGAGTTGTACCTCAAGTTGATGCGGCAGCGCGGCTTCGAAGGCCTCGACGAGGACCGCCTGCTGGCGATCGCCCGGCGGGCGATGCAGCAGATCTTGATCGACTACGCGCGCGGTCGGAGTGCGGAGAAGCGAGGCGGTGGCAGAAGCCGCGAGGCGGACTCTGCTGCGGCTGCCGTGGCGCATCGCGACCAAGGCGACCTGCCGGAGCGATTGCGCGCCGCGGTCGACCGCTTGCGCGAGCACCACCCGCGCGCGGCCGAGGTGGCGCGGTTGCGCATCTTCGAGCCGGTCACTTTGACCGAGATCGCCGAGCGCATCGGAGCCGCCCTGCGCACCGTGCAAAAGGACTGGCGCTTTGCCTGGAGCTGGCTCGAGCGCGAGCTCGAGCTCCGCCCGCGATGACCGACCGGCGCTTCCAGCGCCAGCTGCGCGAGTGGTTCGACCGGATCGAAGCGGCGCAGCGGAGCGAGTGGCCTGACTTGCTCGAGCGCGCCGAGTGCGACGCCGCCGGGTTGCGTGCGGAGCTCGAGGCGCTGCTGCCGGTCGACGCGCTGCCGGACGCCATCGGCGGCTACCGCGTGCTCGGTCTGCTCGGGCGGGGCGGGTTCAGCTCGGTCTACCGCGCGGCACAGGAGCACCCGGTGCGCCGCGAAGTCGCCATCAAGGTGCTTGACCGCGGATCCGATCCCGCTGCCCTGCGGCGGCTGCTTTCGGTCGAGCGCGCGGCGCTCGAGCAGCTCGATCACCCGGGCGTGGCCAAGATTCTCGACGTCGGTGAGACCGAAGCCGGCCAACCGTTCTTGGTCATCGAGTACGTCGAGGGCGACAGTCTCGTCGAGCACTGCCGTCGCCGTGGAATCGATCTACGCCAGCGCATCGCGCTGATGCTGGAGGTCGCCGAGGTCGTGCGCCACGCGCACAGCGCGGAGGTCATCCACCGGGATCTCAAGCCGACCAACATCATGGTGCGCGCCGTCGACGGCTCGCCGGTCGTGCTCGACTTCGGCATCGCCAAGCACCTGACCAAGCCGTCGACCGGGATGACCGGCCAGCTGCTGCTCGGCACGCTGGGCTACATGGCGCCGGAGCAAGTGTTGGGCCAGCCCGCGCGCACCGCGGTCGACGTCTACGGGCTCGGGGCGACGCTGTTCGAGTTGGCGGCCGGGCGGCCGCCGGTCGCCGGCCGGTCGGACCTCGACGTCGCGCACTCCGTGTTGCACGAACCCGCGCCGCGGTTGGCCCGGTCGGCGGCGACGCCCTGGTTGGCCTCGGCGCCCGCCGCCCTGCGGCGCGATCTCGACATCGTGCTACAGACCGCATTGGCCAAGGAGCCCGAGCGGCGGTACGAGACGGTCGCCGCGTTTGCCGCCGATCTGCGCCAGTTGCTGGCAGCCGCGCCGGTCGCCGCCCATCCGCCCAGCTGGCAGTACCAGCTGCGCTGTTTTGCGCGCCGGCACCGCGCCGTCGTGCTCGCGGCCGCCGCGGTGGTGATCGCCGTGGTGGGGGGCGTCAGCGCGTTGGTGTACGGGTTGGGCCAGGCGCGTGCCGAGCGTCGCGATCAACAGGCGATCAACGCGTTCTTGTTCGAAGACGTGCTGGCCCCGGTGTCCATGGACCGTCTCGGCCCCAGGGTGACCGGCCTCGACCTGATGCGGCAGGCCGGTGCGCGCATCGACCAGCGGTTCTCCGCCTCGCCCCATCTCGCGCGGCGGCTGCACCTGACCTTTGCCGAGCTGATGACCGAGATGCAGGCGTTCACCGCGGCGGACGAGCACCTCGACGGTGCGGCGCGGCTGCCGGCGGTGGATGCGGCGGATCGTCTCCGGCTGCCGGTCGCCCGCGCCGGGCTGATGTTGCAGCGCGAACAGAACCAGCAGGCCCTGGCGCGGCTGCCGGGCTTGGTCGAGGAGTGTGTGCAGGCGTTGGGCGAGCTCCACTCGCTGTCGCGGCGCGCGCTGCTGGCCCACGCGCAGGCTCGGCTGGCGGTCGACGAGTTCGCTGCAGCCGAGGAGCTCGCCGGGCGTGCGCTCGCCCTCCATGGCCGAGTGGGCGATGCACCCATCGCGGAAGTCCGCGCCGCCGGGGTGTTGGCATGGGCGACGGGGGGCAGGGGCGACACCGCTGCCGAGATCGGCTTGCTCGAAGAGGCGCTGGCGCGCGTCGATGCGCTGGCGACGCCGGCGCGGGGGTTGCTGACCGAGATCTCGCACAACTTGGGCGTGACGCATTTGGCGGCCGGAGAGGTCGACCGTGCCGTTCCCCATCTGCAGCGCGCCGCGGAGGTCGCGGCAGAGATCTTGCCGGCGCAGCACGGCAGCCGGATTGCCATCGAGGATGCCCTGGCGGGCGTGCTGTTCGCGCGCCGCGACTACGCCGAAGCCGCCGCGCTGCGGCGCCGCCTGGTGGTCGAGCGCACCGCGTTGCTGGGGGCGACCGCCGAGCCGACGCTGCGCACCCGGCTCAACTTGGGCCTCTCGCTGCAGGCCGCCGGTGAGGCGGCGGCGGCGATCGACTGCCTGGAGGAGGCGTTGGCCGCCGCGCGCGGGGTCGAGGCGCCACCGGTCTTGGTCGCCAGGCTGGAGAACGGCCTGGCGCACGCGCTGGTCGACCAGGACCGGGACGCCGAGATCGTCGGTCTCCTGGTGTCGGCTGTGCCGGTGCTGCGGCGCTATCTCGATGCCACGCATCCGACCGTGGTGGCCGCCGTGCGGCTCGCGGCGCGCTATCCGGAGACTGGCATCGGCGGACCCTGACCGGCCGGGCGCCGTGGCGCCAAGGGTCTCCCCTTGTGCCGCGCGCGTCGATCGCCACGATCACGGCCATGGACCGGATCTGCATCGTCGGGGCCTGCCGGACGCCGATCGGCAAGTTTTTGGGCACGTTGTCGCCGCTCGGTGCCGTCGATCTCGGTGCCGCCGCGGTGCGCGCCGTCTGCGATCGCGCCGGCGTGCCGGCGGCCGACGTCGACGAGGTCATTCTCGGCCAGGCGCGTCAGCTGGGCTCTGGCCCCAACCCCGCTCGGCAGGTGGCGATCCGCGCCGGCGTGCCCGAGACCGCGCCGGCGATGACCATCAACAAGGCGTGCGGCTCGAGTCTCAAGGCCGTCGACCTCGCCCGCGCAGCGCTGCTGTTGGACGGCCGGCGCATGGTGGTGGCGGGCGGCATGGAGAGCATGACCAACATCCCGTTCCTGTTGCCGCAGATGCGCCACGGCTACCGGCTGGGGCACGCGCGCGCGGTGGACGGCAACTACCGGGATGGCTTCACCTGCGGCATCCTCGACGAGCCGATGGGGATGACGGCCGAGTACTTGGCCGACGACTACGGCATCGACCGGGACGAGCAGGATCGCTACGCGGTGCGCAGCCAGCAGCGCGCGGAGGCGGCGCAGAAGGCCGGCGCGTTCGCCGCCGAGATCGTGCCGATCGAGGTGCCCGGCCGGCGCGGCGCGGTGACGACGCTGGCGCACGACGAGCACGTGCGCCACGGCGCCACCGCCGAGGGCATGGCCAAGCTGCCGCCGGTGTTTCGCGCCGAAGGCGGCACGGTGCACGCCGGCAATTCCTCCGGCATCACCGACGGCGCCGCCGCGCTGTTGCTGACGACCGAGGCCGAAGCCGAGCGCCGCGGGCTGACGCCGCTGGCGTTCGTCGGTGCCTCGGCGGTCGCCGGGGTCTCGCCGCGCATCATGGGAATCGGCCCGGTGCCGGCGGTGCGCGCGCTGTGTGAGAAGAGCGGGCGCGCGCTGGCCGATTTCGACTTGATCGAGCTCAACGAGGCGTTCGCGGCCCAGGTGATCGCCTGTGACCGCGACCTGGGCCTCGATGCCGACAAGCTCAACGTGCACGGCGGGGCGATTGCCCTGGGCCACCCGATCGGCGCCACCGGCGCGCGCATCGTCGTCACTTTGCTGCACGCGATGAAGCGTCACGACGCGCGGCACGGCCTGGCCACCCTTTGTATGAGCGGTGGAATGGGGATGGCGGTCGCGTTCGAGCGCTGAAGTCCTCGCCGGCGTTGAGGCGGTCGCCGTGCCGCCCTACATTGGCCCGCGCCGGAGCCGTGGCCGAGGCTGGTGCTCGGTCGGAGGCTTCGATTCTGCCCTGTCGAGGGCATGGTCGAGGGCACTGATGATTTTGCCGATGAACACATTCTGCAGCTTGGTGGTCGCCGCGGTCGCGGCGGCCGGTCTCTCCGGGCAAGACGCCGTCAAGGCGACGTTGAGCCCCGTCACTGAAGTGCTGTCCGTGGGGCAAACCGCGGAGTTCGTCTTGCGCGTCGAAGTGCTGGAGGACACCGAGCTCAGCGCGACGGTGTTGTCGGGCATGCAGCTCGAAGTCGTGGTCGGGGATGCCGCGCCGGCGATGATCGGCCGCGCCCTCGACGGCACGGTGAAGGTCGCGGCGGGCACCGTCGTCGAGCGTCGGCTCGCGGTGGACGTGCCCGCGCCGGCGGAGGCGGGCACCGGCTTGACGCGGGTCGGGGTCACCTGGCCCGGAATCTCCGGGGCGACCACTTCGCTGCGCATCGCGCCCGACCAGAGTGGCATCGACGTCGAGACGCTCGACCTCGAGAAGACCCAGGTCCTGCTGGTGACCAATTTCGGCAGCATGACCGTCGGCTTCTTGCCGGACGACGCGCCGAACCACTCCAAGAACTTCATCAAGCTGGCGAAGTCCGGCTTCTACGACGGCACGCGGTTCCACCGCGTGATGCGCGGCTTCATGATCCAGGGCGGTTGTCCCAACACCAAGGAGGGCGCGACCGGAACGCCCGGTACCGGCAACCCCGGCTACACCATCGATCGCGAGGTCAGCGATGTCCGCCACAACCGGGGCGTGCTGTCGATGGCGCGCGGGCCGGACCCGAACTCCGCCGGCAGCCAGTTCTTCGTCCTGCACGGGGCGGCGCCGTGGCTCGACGGCGAGTACTCCGCGTTCGGCAAGTTGGCGGCGGGCGAGGACACGCTCGACAAGATCGCCGACGTTCCCGTCACCGCAAGTCCCACCGGTGAGGCATCGGTGCCGACCGTGGCCGTCCATCTGCACCGCGCGATCGTGTTGCCGGTCGCCAAGTGAAGCAGGAGCGATTGATGATCGATCTCGACAATCACGACCTCGGCACTCTCGAGGCCGTGTTCGCCACCGACAAGGGTGAGCTGGTGTTCGGCTTCTACCCCGAGCAAGCGCCGGGGCACGTCAAGAACTTCCTCGAGCTCGCGCAGAAGGGCTTCTACGACGGGCTCGCCTTCCACCGCGTGGTGCGCAACTTCATGGTGCAGGGCGGATGTCCCAACACACGTGAGGGAGAGGGCGGCATGCCCGGCACCGGGGGGCCCGGCTACCAGATCGATGCGGAGTTCAGCGACCTGCCGCACCATCGCGGGGTGCTGTCGATGGCGCGCAGCCGCGATCCCAACTCGGCGGGCAGCCAGTTCTTCATCGTCCACGCCGAGCACGCCACCCACCTCGATGGCCAGTACACGGTGTTCGGCTTCATGAAGGACGGCCACGACGTGCTCGACGAGTTGGCGGGCGTCGACGTCGACTTCGGTCCCGGCGGCGAGCGCAGCGTGCCCAAGGAGCGCATCGGCCTGCAGTCGGTATCGGTGCGCGAGGCGCCGGCCGAGGCACCCGCCGACGGCGGAGCGACTGAGGGGGAGCAGTCGTGAGCGACGACCGCGTCTTGCTCGACAACCGGGACGGCATCGCCACGCTGACGATCAACCGCCCCGCCAAGCTCAACGCGCTGGATCGCGCCACCATCGACGCGCTGCACGGTGCCGTCGATGCGCTGTCCGCCGACGAAGAGGTCGGTGTGGTCATCGTCACCGGGGCGGGCGAGAAGGCGTTCGTCGCCGGTGCCGACATCGCCGGCCTGGTGACGCAGGGTGTTCTCGGCGGCGCCGCCAACGCGCGGCACGGCCAGGCGCTGACGGCCGCGATCGAGACGTCGGCCAAGCCGTTCCTCGCCGCGATCAACGGCTACGCGCTCGGCGGCGGGCTGGAGCTGGCGTTGGCCTGTGACCTGCGCTTCGCCTCCGACCGCGCCAAGCTCGGCCTCCCCGAAGTGGGCCTCGGCATCATCCCCGGCTACGGCGGCACCCAGCGCCTGCCGCGATTGATCGGTATGGGGCCGGCGTTGCAGCTGATCCTGACCGGCGATCCGATCGATGCCGATACCGCGCTGCGCGTCGGGTTGGTGAACGGAGTGTGTGCGCCCGATGCGTTGCTCGACACCGTGCGCGGCGTCGCGGCGCGCATTCTGTCGCGCGGCCCGCAGGCGCTGGCGCTGGCCAAGCAGGCCGCGCGCCGCGGCGCGGAGCTGAGCCAGGAGGCCGGTCTGCAGCTCGAGGCGGACCTGTTCGGGGCGATCAGCTCGACCGAGGAGATGCGCGAGGGATTGACCGCGTTCTTGGAGAAGCGCCAGCCGTCGTGGCTGCGCGGCGGCTGAGCAGCGACGGCGGGCCCTCGCCGTTCGGCGAGCTCGTCGCGGCGCCATCGGGATCTCCGCTGGCGTTGCTGCACTCCGGCGGCCGTGGACCCAGCCACCTGTTCGTCGACCCCGTCGAGGCGCTGACGGTGGTGGCGGCCGATTGGCCGATCGCATGGGAGCAGCTCGAGGCGTTTCTCGCGCGTCACGCGCAGCGGGCTTGTGTCGGCTATCTCGGCTACGACCTGCGCGATGCGGTCGAGCCGCTGCCGCGGTCGATCGAGGAGGACTTCGAAGTGCCGGTGTTGCACTTCGCCGCTTACGACGGCCGTCGAACCTGGCCCGCCGCGCCGGTCCCCGCGCCGGCGTCGACGGGCGATTCCGCGCATGACGTGCGCCCGCATACGAGCCGCGCGGACTACGAGCGGCGGGTTGCCCGCGTCGTCGAGCACATCCGCGCCGGCGACTTGTTCCAGGCCAATCTGACCCAACCGTTCTCCGGCGAGTACCGCGGCGACGCACGCCAGCTGTTTTGGCGACTCTGCGCCGCGAGCCCGGCACCCCAGGCGGTCTACCTCGAGACCGGCACCGGGGTGGCGGTGCTGTCGTCGTCGCCGGAGGAGTTCTTGCACCTCGACGGCCGGGCGGTGCGCACCCGGCCGATCAAGGGGACGCGGCCGCGCGCCGCCGACCCCGCGCGCGATGCGGCCCTGCTGGCGGCGCTGCGCCGCAGCGAGAAGGACCAGGCGGAGCTCGCGATGATCGTCGACCTGATGCGCAACGACCTGGGCAAGGTGGCGGAGATCGGCTCGGTGCGCGTCGGTCCGTTCCCCGAGCACGACACGTTTGCCCAGGTGCACCACCTGTTCGCCACGGTCTCGGCGACGCTGCGCAAAGACGTCGGCATCGTCGACTTGCTGCGCGCGACGTTCCCGCCCGGCAGCATCACCGGGGCGCCCAAGCTGCGGTGCATGGAGCTGCTCGAGGAGCTCGAGCTGGTGCGGCGCGGGGTCTACACCGGCGCGATTGGTTGGATCGGTCCGGGTGCGAGGCTGCACCTCAACGTCGCCATCCGGACGATGGTGGTCCGCGAGGGGCGGGTGCGCTTCAACGTCGGCGGTGGGATCACCGCCGACAGCGACCCCGCATCCGAGTACGAGGAGACGCTGCACAAGGCCGCCGGCATGCTGCGCGCGCTGGGGTGCGAGCCCGAGGGGGTGGAGTGAGTGTCGCCGCACGCCGTGTGTGGCTCGACGGCGTGTGGGTTCCCGCTGGTACCCCCGGCGTCCCGGTCGACGACCCCGGCTTCTGCCTCGGGCTCGGCCTGTTCGAGACGATGGGCGCCGAGGGCGGAGAGCTGCCGCTGTGGGAGGCCCACTGTCGGCGGCTGGCGGCGAGCGCGGCGGTGTTCGGCTTGCCGCCGGAGTTTCCGGCCGAGCTGCGCGTGGCCGCTGCCGCGCTGCTGCGACACAACGGCCACGAAGACGGCATCCTGCGGTTGTCGCTGGCGGGTGCGGCCGGCGGCGGGGCGCGCTGGTCGATGACGACCCGCGACCGCTCGCGGCGGCCGGCGCCGGTGCGGCTCAGCGCGGTGCGCACCGGGCGTTCGCCGGCCGACCCGACCTTGGCGCACAAGTGCGCTTCGCGCGCAGCCCTGGTCATTGCCCAGCGGCGCGCCCTCGCGCGCGGCGCCGACGACGCGCTGCTCCTCGATACGAAGGGCCGCGTCCTGGAGGCGGGCAACGGCAACGTGTTCTGGATCGGAGTCGACCGCGTGCTGCGCACGCCGCAGGCCGACGGTGCGCTGCTGCCGGGCATCGCTCGCGGTGTGCTGCTGTCTGCCTGGGCGGGAGACGGCGGCGATGTCGAAGAGGTCGACAGCGGAATGGATGATCTGGATCGGGCCGACGTGATCTTGGTCACCAACGCGGTCTACGGCCCGCGGATTGCCGTGCTCGGCGACGGTGCCGCGCCGACCGAGCGCGGGGCGGAAGCCGCCGAGCGCGCCGCGGTGCTGTGGCGTCGCCGTCTGGATGCGGAGTCGCGGTAGCGCATCGGTTGGCCGCGCACGCCGGTTCACTCAACCTGGAGCCGGCAAAGCGCCGATGGCGTCGGCATGGCGAAGACGGCGCAACGGATCGAGACTCCCTCTCCCTCTCCGACCGCTCCCCGCGAGCGTCGGCCCTTCGCGCGACTCGAGCCGACCACCGGCTCGGCCGCGCTGCCCGGTGAGCTGCACCAGGGCCTCACCAATCTCGAGCTCTGTGTCGGCACGCAGATCGCGATGCTGACCCGAGCGCTCGTCACCTACACCCTGACGGCCGGTCGGGCCGACACCATCGGCCGTCGCACGCCGCCGACGATCAGCGTGCTCAACCGCCGCCGCCGCGCCGCACGCCTCTGGATCCAAGCGATCCTCGCCGGCCGCGTCGACGACGACACCCGGCACACGGTCGCCACCTCGTTGATGCCCAAGCTGATCGGTTGCGGCCCCGAGATCCACCGCGCCGAGCGCGCGGGCGAGCTCCTCGTCGAGTACGTGCGCGGCGCCATGCACGCGGCCATCCTCGATCGTCCAGCGGCCAACCTGGTCCCCGAAGCGGCGGCCATCCACGCCCTGGACACCGTGCTGGCCAACCACCTCGACGCCTTCGTCCAAACCGCGCGCGCCCGCCGCCAGGCGGCGCACACCGAGTAGCGCGCAACCCAAACCCCGAGGCCCGTCCCGGCGCGCGGCCCCCCCGGGCGGTGGGGGCCGCGCGCCGTTTCTTTCGCCGCCTCGCCCTTGCGGCGACGGTGGGGCACGCCTAGAGTTCCCCGCCCCCTGCGTACCGGTAGCTCAATTGGATAGAGCACCTGACTACGGATCAGGAGGTTGGGGGTTCAAGTCCTCCCCGGTACGCCACTCCAAGTGCCGGTGACATCGAAGGTTGTCGCCGGTCCTTGTTGAGTCTCGGTCCAGTGCTTCAGCGGCTGAGGTAGGGAATAGGTAGGTTGTCCGCGATTCTACCTGGTGGCGTCCCGTCCTGCGACGATCCCGCGCCGACCGCCGCATGGATGCGCAGCGCGGGGTAGCGTTGCGTATGAGGGGAAACCGCAATGAACGGTCGGGAACGGTCGCCGGTGAACGGTGGGCACGGCACTACGTCAGCCGGAGCGAGGCGCTGGACGTGATCAGCAGGCGCGGCGACAACCTCGCCTTGCCGCGCTGCGTCGCCGAGGACCCCGACGAGTGGGCGGGCGTTGTCAACCCGTCGCGCGAGTTCGTCGCCGCGTTCTACAGGGCCGCCACCGACGTGCTAGAGAACGAGATCGCCGAGGAGATGATCTTCGCGGGGATCCCGCACGAGGGTTTGTGGGTCACCAGTCTTGACCGCGCCTGGATCCGGCCAGAACGTGCGGCCGAGGCGGTAGCCTGGCTCCGCGAGCGCGGCGTCCGTCCGCGCAAGGGCAAGTTCAAGAGCCGAGAACTCGGCCGGGCCCTGCGCCGGCTCGGCGTGGACTTCGCCGACGACCCCGTTCTGTGGTCTGACGGTGCCTTGTTCGAGATCGACTCGCGTCTCAGAGTGAGCCGAAAAACTCACAACCCGGGCCGTCGCCTGGTGGCCCGTTCCGACCCGGGCTATAATCAAAGAAACTAGTTGCAGCCCGGGCCTGCCTCGCCCGGGTGATCGCGAGCAAGTGGAACGAGCGGGCGGCGATGGCGTCGCAAAAGGCCGCTCTTAGTTGGGGCTTCGATGTAGCGGCTCGTGGCAGAAACCTGAGAAGGAATCTGTCAGATGAACCGTTCCGAGAACGCTGTCGCCCGATGGGTGGCGACAAAGGCTGCCGCGACATACGTCGGTCTGCACGAAGACACGCTTAGAAAACTCCGCCGCACGGGCGGCCCGCGCTACGCGCGCGTCGGGGGCGCAATCCGGTATGACATCCGCGAGTTGGACGCCTGGATGGGCGAGCAAACGTTCGCCAGCACCGCCGAGGAAGCGGCAGGGGGTGCCAAGTGAGCGACCTCGAAGAAAGGGACGACGCCGCACAGGCCGGGAATGACCTGCGCGACGCCACGGGTTCCATTGAGCAGGATAGGCCAATTGAGACCGGGTCTCAAGGGCGAGAGGAAGCGCCGAAAACCGCGGCTGGCGACGCCGCTGACGCCGGTAGCGCGCTGAAGACCGACACCATCGCTGCGGTTGACTTCTTGCAGCAGTTCCGCCCCGGGGGACCGTGGCTGCTGTGCGCGTTCCACGAGAGCCGGCCGGAGATGCCGGCGCGCGAGTTCGGTCCGGACGAGGTCGAGGCGATGGTCCGGTGGATCGAGGAGTGGAACGCCGCCGAGTTCAACGTCTACTTCCACGTCAACAGCACGCGCCCGAGGCTCAGCAAGAAGGCCGAGAAGGCCGACGTGGTCAGCATCGACTGGTTCCACGTCGACGTTGACCCCGAGGACGGCAAGGACCTGAACGAGGAGCGTGCTCGGATCCTCAAGGACCTGCGCGAGGACTTCGCGAGCATGGGCCTGCAGCGCCCGTCGGCCATCGTCTTCTCGGGCGGGGGGTATCAAGCCTTTTGGAGGCTTGATACGCCGATCGAGGTCCGCGGCGACATCAAGGCCATCGAGCAGGCCGAGCGCTACAATCGCCAGATCGAGGGACTGCTGGGCGCGGACAACTGCCACAATGCCGACCGCATCATGCGAGTGCCAGGGACGACGAACTGGCCGAACGCGAAGAAGCGCAAGCGCGGGCAGGAGCCAGAGCTGGCCGAGGTCGTCGAGTTCGAGGACGCCGCCTACGAGCTGTCGAAGTTCGTGCAGGCCGTCGACCGCCAGGAGCGCGGCGCGTCGATCGGCGGCGGCATGAACCGCCCGACGGTCGAGCTACCGTCCGGAAACGTGAAGCGGATCCCGCCCGAGTTCCTGCTGGACGCGCTCAAGCATTACGGGATCAGCGACGAGGACAACATTGGCCGCGTGATCCGCGACGGTGAGGACACCGAGGCGCCGCCGGTGCCTGGCGCCGACCGCTCGCGCTCGGGCTGGTTCCTGCACGCGGTCTGCGAGCTGGTCCGGCACAACGTGCCCGACGAGCTGATCTACGCCATCGTCACCGACCCGGCCTACGACATCAGCCAGCACCCGATCGGCCAGGGCCGCGGGCGCGACCGCGCGGTGAAGCGCGCGCTGGTGAAGGCCAAGGAGTCGGTGGAGTCCGACGACTTGGCGATGCTCAACGACGGCTACGCCTTTATCGAGTCCGTGGGCGGCCGGGCCCGTATCATGTGCGAGCGGGCGAACGAGGCCAGCGGCAGGCGCGAGATCGAGTTCCTGCTGCCCGACGGCTTCAAGATGATGTGGAACAACCGCAAGGTGATCCTGGTTGTCGGCAAGGACGAGAAGGGCAACAACAAGTACGACGAGGTGCCGCTGGGCAAGTTCTGGCTCGGCCACAAGCACCGTCGCACCTACCGCGGCGTGACGTTCTGGCCCGGGCGCGAGTTCGAGCAGGAGCTGAACCTGTGGCGCGGCTTCAACGTCGACGCGGTGCCCGGCGACTGCGACCTGTTTCTGGCGCACGTCCGCGACAACATCTGTCGCGGCAACGAGGAGCACTACGACTACCTGCTGCACTGGATGGCGAACGCCGTGCAAGACCCCGGCCAGCCCGGCCAGGTCGCGATCGTGCTACGCGGCGGGCAGGGCACCGGCAAGGGCGTGTTCGCGCACACCCTCGGGCACCTGTTCGGGATCCACTACAAGCACGTCGTGAACCCCGACCACATCATGGGGCAATTCAACAGCACCCTGCGCGACGCCGCGTTGGTGTTCGCCGACGAGTGTTTCGTGGCCGGCGACCGCCGGCAGGAATCCGCGCTCAAGACCCTGATCACCGAGGACCGGCTGCGCACCGAGGCCAAGGGCCTCGACTCCGTGGAAACCCGTAATTGCGTGCACCTGATCATGGCCACCAACCAGGACTGGTCGATCAGCGTCGACTGGGACGACCGCCGCTTCTTCGCCCTCAACGTCGGCGACGACCGGAAGCAAGACACGGCGTACTTCAGGGCGATCCACGAGCAGATGAAAGCCGGCGGCTACGAGGCCCTGATGCACCGACTGCTGACCATGGACCTGCGCGATTTCAACGTCCGCCAGTGCCCGAAGACGGACGAGCTGCGGCGGCAGCAGGTGAACTCCCTGGACGGCACCCTGGAAGGGGAGTGGCTGGAGTGCTTGATCCGTGGCGAGCTACCGACCGGCGACATCGACGCGCGCGGCTTCGTCACGATCGAGACCGGGAAGCTGCTCGCTGCGTGGGAGCTGCGGATCGGCAACAAGGCGGCGAAGGCCAACGCTCTTCGGGCGCTGCTGCACGCGCCGCAGGGCAATCACGTCAAGGACGACGAGGATGACGAAGGGAACACGGGCATGGGCTTCAAGAGGGTCACGACCAGCCCCCGAGGGTACGTCATCCCCCCGCTGGCCGAGGCGAGGCGGCGCTACGACGAGCGCCGTTGGCGGATCCAGTGGGACGACGGTGATAAGTGGGCAGTGGTCGAGATCGACGGGCAGCGCCAGCGGTCGGTCATCGTGCGGGCCGAGCGCGAGGGCGAGGCGTTCTAACGCGACCTCGTGGCGACCTGGCCGGAAGGTCGAGTGCGCTGAAACCCCCGATTCTCGCTCGTTCTCGGGGGTCTACTCAACCTGCGCACCCTGCGCGCCCGGCTCGCGCGAGTTGCCCGAGAATCGGGAGGCCCCCTCTCTACCAACCCCCTCTATTTGATTGAGTAGGTTGAGTAGGCTGAGCAGGCGGCTGAATTCGCAGTCCTCAGGGCCTCTCGCGCCCCTCAACCTGAGCGCAACCTGCTCGACCTGGCCGCCCTTGGCGTTGCCGTTCTCTTGGGCAACCAGGGCTTCCGCGCGGCCCAAGGGTCAGCAAGCGCGACCTGAGACACGGCCGCGGAGGTTTGAGACGACTTGGAGCCACGCGGCTGCCCAGGACCCAACCAGCTGCCGACACGGTGTGAACCGTCATCGGCGTCGTAGATGACCGCGCGGGCGCGCTACGGCGCCGCAGGTACGCGCTGCACGGGCGCGAGGCTGCAGATGCCGTGGTTTCGAGCCACAACCACAGCGCTGTCCCGCGCCCTGCGTCCCGCCCTGGCACCTAGTCCACATTCCACCGCCAGAATCCAACAGAGCGCCATACAGCACCTTTCTGGGCGACGCTACAGCGCCGCACCCCGGGCCCCGTCCGTCGTTTCGCGTGGGACACACTACCGACACCTTCACCGAGCCGCCGGCGCGGCGTGTGAACCGCGCGCGGTCGCCCCGCTCGACCACAGCGAACGTCTCACCCCGAGCCACGACTGCCGCGCCGGACCGTCCAACACCACCGACCCGTCAAGCGCGCCGCCGAGTTCATTCCGTAGAATGGGTCCGCACGGCGCCACACGCGGCGGTAGTTTTCCGCATGGGGAACGACACTGCATTCGCCTACTGCCGGGTGTCCGGCACCGGCCAGCTCGACGGGCACGGCCTGGAGCGCCAGGAGGACGCCGTGAGGCGCTTCGCGCGCTCGCGGGGCCTCGGCATCGTCGAGGTGTTCCAAGACGCTCACACGGGCACAGAGGCGGACAGGCCGGCCTTCAGCGCGATGCTCGCCGCCCTCCGCGCCAACGGCACCAAGACGGTGATCGTCGAGTCCATGGACCGCGTCGCCCGCTCGCTGTCCGTGCAGATGGCGCTGATCGCCGCGCTGGAGAGCGAGGGCGCGGCCCTGATCTCGGCTACCACCGGGCAGGACGTGGTCGCCGAGGTCCGCGACGACCCGATGCGCGAGGCCATGGTCCTCATGCAAGGCGTGTTCGCCCAGGTCGACCGCAAGATGACCGTGCGCAAGCTGCGGGCTGCGCGCGATCGAAAGCGTGAGGCCGAGGGGCGCTGTGAGGGCGTCAAGCCCTACGGCACGATGCCCGGCGAGGACGAGGCCATGGCCATCATCCGCAGGGGCAGGCGGGCCCGGCGCTCGTGGTCCCGCATCGCCGAGGACCTGAACGCAGCCGGCCACCACACCCGCGGACGCAAGCACAGCCCTCCGCGCCCATGGACCGCCGACGACGCGCGCGGCGTGTGGCGGCGGCGGCGCTAGCGTCGACCGAGACAACCTAGATCCCGACACCGCGCGCTGCGCAAGGGCAGCAAGGAGCGCGGCACCGAGCCCGGCGCACTGTTCGTACCCGTCAACCGCGGCGGTCGGGTGCGCTCTGGGGCGCTCAGACCGCGGCGTTCTGGCGCGTCGGCTTGGTCACTCTAGACAGAAGACACCTTCTGTCAGGTCTGAATCCCCACGGTTAGTCGTTCATGGGAGGACAGCCTCTCCGGCGATACCGGACCGCCCACAAGTCTCATTTCTTCGCGTATGCCCGGCTCGCCCGACGTCGCCACGACGCCCCCTCGTCGGAACGCCCTTCAAGAAGAAGTGTTCCAGCCAGAGTCCTAGCTCGTACCGGATTGCCGTTGTTCCCCCTTCGGAGAGAACACAGTGAACTGAATCCGAGAGATGGTCTCCTGCCTAGCTTCTTTTGAGGCCCTCCGCGCCCGCGCCAATACCCAGGACTGTGAGGCCCGCCTTACCCTCTTTGCCCGTGGTATTGGACACCGTCACCGCGATGTCAAACCGAATGTCACCCATCATCTCTCGCATCTCGCTGTTGGCGAGTTCTTCGACCTGGCGGCTATCGACTCCCTGTGCGTCCTCTTCACGAAAGAAGACCTCCTCTGCGTGTTCCTCGATGGCCATCCGCACTTGAGAAAGGGCGCTGCGAACGAACTCTCTGAGTTCCATTCGGACTACTACAGCATTCGCCGGCCGCGTACGCGAGTGGGAATCCCCGTGCGCTGGCCCCGCTCATCCACAGCTGCGTCAAACCGTACGGCACCTTCGAACTTCGAACTCAACATGAAGAAGCGGTTGCCTCATGACCTGCCAGTAGAGCTTGCTGCTGGTCCCACGACAACTGCACCCGCACGCCCTGCGGCACGCATTCGCCGTCGGGCTGACCCGCGAGGGTCACTCGATGCCCGCCGTGCAGCGCCAACTCGGGCACGAGCACCTGAACACCACCGCGACCTACCTGGCGTCCCTGGGCGAGGACGAGGCCGCCGAGGCCGTGGCGCGGCGGGCGTGGTCGCTGTAGGGCCGTCGCCAAGGTGCTCTGGCCAGGCCAAATTCGCTCCAGTCCTACACGCAGATTGACCGAACGCACTTCGCATGCCGGCAACTCGCGCTGTGGTCCTCTTCTCGCTGCTCTTCGCGCCCGGGTGCCACCTGCTGTCCTCGGTGCAGCCAACGGAGGAGCAGCTGGCGACCGCCGACTTCGGGCCCGCCCCAACGGCTCAGGAGACGGTCGACGCGATCCGTTTCGACGTTCGCACCTTCCGCAAGTTCGAGGGCGTGCCGATCACCTCCCTTCGAGTGGATCATGACGAGCCCGAGCAGGCGTGGGTCGGTGAACGCCCGATTGGCGCCGCCGACCACGAGTTTCGGTTTGGTTGGCGCGTCAACGCGACCATCTCGTCGCCGTCCTACACACTGACGAGGTCCTTCCTCCTAGCCAAGCGCCCTCACGGCTTCGGCGCGCTCGCACGCGGGCAGGAGGGCCGCTGGTGTTTCTCTCCGTACATCGAGAACCTCAACCGAGAGTTGGCAGCGCGAGGCCCCGCGGACTCAGAGTTCGCGTCCGCCGACTTTGGCTCAACGCCGAGTGGTTACGAACAGCACCTCACCGGCGCGATCAAAGGCCAGTTGAAAGACCCCGATTCGGCTCGCATCAGATTCGCCGCACCTCGAAAGACCTGGGGCCGAGTGGTCGGAGTCGAAGGGACTGAGTTCGGTTGGAGTGTGACGGCCTTAGTCAACGCCAAGAACAGCTACGGCGGTTACGTCGGCGAGAAGCCGTGGTCGTTCATGTTCCGCGACGGTCGAGTGGTGTCTGCGACTCCGCTCGGCAGCGGTTTTGAACTGGGCCACGCTGCCGCGCCCGCGCGGTAGACGGCGGCGACCTACAGCTCCAGGCGCGTGATCTGCCGCAAGCACTCGCAGAAGCAGTCGTCATTCCGCCACACCAGGTCGCGCACCGCGGCCCGGCGATCGCGCCGGAAGTGCACGGCCGCGTGCAGGTCGACGTAGCGCGCCAGGTCTCCGGGCGTGACGCGACCCCTTTGCATGATGCCGTCGATCATCGTCATGACATGGAGATCACCCAACTTCACGGGCGGCGCTCGATCGGCCACGTTCACGCCAGCAGCGAGCAACAGTAGCCCCTCGAAGTCGGCGTCGCGCTCGTCGAGCAGGGACAAGAACGCGCGCTCGGTGCAACCGTCGTGGAAGTCGGTCGCCACGGCGTCGACGAGTTCGCGGAACGCGCCGGGTGGATTCCCCGTCGGCCGGAACTCCAGCGCCGCCCTGGCGCTGGCGCGAGCCTCAAGACACCTTCTGGTCACCAAGTTCCCGAAACTCCTCTAAGGCGCGACGCAGCACTTCGCGCTGCGCGGCAGTCATATCACACGGGCGAACCCTGTCAGGGACGTTTGGCACCCGCTCCAGCCCAACGGCTCGCGCCGCGAGTTCGAGCCGCCCGGTCCGGCGCAAGGCGACGCAGAACGCCTCGATCTGGGCATCCGACAGCGCCAACGGGTCACGGTTCGACCGCGCCGTTGCTTCCTGCGCTGCTTGCACCAGCGCCCAGAAGTCCGGGTCCGAGTCGGCAAGGCGGTAAACGTGCGGTCGGTGGAGCCCTGCGGCTCGCGCCGCCGCGACCATCGTGGCGCCGTTACGCAACTCCCTTAGCAAGACCTGCTTCTGCTCCTCTTTCGAAATAGCCATTTGAGAAAAGGTCCCGCCGCCGCGCCCCAGAAACACACGCGGCGGCGGAACAACTAACCAGTCCTAGAGATTATTGGCCAAACCCGTGCCGGCTTTCAAATCACCTGCAATCAGAAAACTTCAGGTGATTTGTTTTTCAGGTGTCGTTTGGGCGACACTCCAACATGCGAACGAAGACAGAGCGTAGCACCGTGGCATTGAAGGCTGCCTATCTCGAACTGCTCCAGCGCGGCGCGACCACCACCAGCGCCGCACAGACCCTCGGAATCGCCAAGTCGCTGCCGGCCACCTGGGCGTGCCGGGACGAAGTTTTCAAAATCGAGCGTGACCGGCTCATTGAGCGAAACAAGTCAGGCGTGCCGGATGCCGAACAAGTCGCCTCCTGGCACGCGGAGCTGGAGCAACTGGGCGCCGAGCGGCTTGAAGTCGAGGCCACCCGCGTCGCACTGGCATTGCCCGCCAAGATGGGCGACGCCCAGGCACAGCGCAGGATGGACGCCGCCCAGCAGCGCCTCTCCCAGATCGACGAGGCGGCAGACGGGCTGAAAGTCGTGCTTGCCGGCGCCGACCGCGCGATGGCTGCTGCCCGGGCTGAGGCCGAGGCCCGCGCCGTCGAGGAAGCGCGCGCTGAGGCGGCCGCGATTCGCGCCAAGCGCCACGCCAACGCTCAGCGCTTCGACGCGCTCGTCGCCGAGCTGGGCGAGATCGTCCAGCGAGAGCGCGAACTTGGCGGGCAAGAGCAGTCATTCGCTCGCAAGGCGGGTTACCGCACCGCTCCGACGAATCAGGCGCAGTTCCAGCAGGCCGTTCTGGCATGTTCACTCGATCTTGCCGATGCCATCGGCATCCCGAGGAGCCAGCGCACCAGAACCATCCGGCCCCTTGCGGCCTCGATGCAACCGAGGGCGTCGTGAAGACCTTGCGCGACATCGAGGCCATGAGGGACCAAGCCCGGCGGACGCCCGGCCCGGAGGGCAGCAAGCTGCTCGATGAGGCAGCGGTGCACTTGTCGGACCTCGCCGAGCAGATGAGCACCATCCGATCCGCGGCGCTCCTGGAATGCGCGCACTGCCGCCACGAGATTGAAGAGCGCTTGATCGGCCCAGACCCCGTTACGGCCCTCCAGCGCTACCTCGTGGGCATGGCGCGAGTTCACGGCATCTCTACGCGCGAAATGCTGATCTTGGCGCTGCAGAACGGCGACGAGCTGCTTGCCGAACTCTCGCTGCACGCGTGGGGCCTGGCGCTGTGAGTGCACACCTCGAAGCCCTCGCGTCAGTGATTCAGGCGCGTCGCGCTGGGCGACCGTGGAGCGCTCGGCGCATTGCCGAGGCCACGATCCGATACATCCGCGGCGAATGCCGCGACTCGGGTGTCGACGTCAGCGATTGGGCTGACGGCTGGCTCCGTGGCGACGAACAGCCGCGCGCTCGCCTGGACATCCTTCGAACATTTCATGACGAACTTAGCTTCGCAACAAGGACTGACACCAATGGACGAAACCACCATCATCAAGCGCGCGCGAGCGCTAATCTCGACCACTGACAACTCCTCCGGGCTGACGCACCACGACATCGACCGGGCGATGGAATCGCTGGCGAAACACTCTGCCCGCGCAGGTGAGACCGCAGCCAAAGCCTACGTGCGACTCCTGCTCGACCAGCCCGACGACGACATGACCACGCTGGCCAAGGCGCGCGAGATGCTCGCGCCAAATGCTCCGAGCGCCCCCGAGGCGCTCGTCGCTGACGCGGAAGCCGAACTCGACGCCTATATCGGCTCGGTCGCCCGGGCTGGCGAGACAGCGGGCCAAACGATGGCGCGACTCGAAAAAGCCCGCGATGGCGGTTTTGAGCGCCGCTACACCTTGCTGGCGGACGCCCGACGCCACGCCCTGCGGAACCGGCGATGACGACCACCGAAGCAGAGCGGGAACGCCGTCGCCATTACGACATGCTCTACCACGCCCAGGCTGCGGGCCAGAAGTGGGCCGCACCGGCGCGCTGTGGGAGTTCGCCGGCGACATCGCCATCACGCTCGGCGAGGGGCGCGACCCAGCGGCACTGTGGCGCCGCATCGGTGGCGAGCCGTACCGCGAGCGCGACTACGTCGTGGAGTTCCTCCGTGCCGCGATGGCCACCACCTGACCGAACAACAAGCCGCTCGCCGGGGGTTCTTTTCTTCGTTCTGTTTGACCCGGCGGGCGGCACATTTCTCGCTTACCGCCGGCATCGACGAGCGCGTCCTGCCCGACAGGTGGGACGGGGAGGCTGCTGGCCCTCACGGAGTCCGCGTGGAGCCATGGAATCGAGCGCGCCATGCTGCGCGGGCGCGAGCCGATTGACCCCGCCAGCACACGCACACGTCGCCGCAGTCCGCGAACTCCGTGGATGGTGATCGAACGGTCAACTCGCCGGAGACTCCTCGTCCCCGTCACCACAGAGCTGCGCGACGATCTCGCGGGCGGTCTGGACGGCGTCGCCGTCCTCGTAATCGATCCTGATCGGGAACGCGGTGACCGCGGGCTCCGACAGGTTGCTGGCCGTGACCCTGCACGTGATCGTGCCACCGGTCACGTCCCGCTCGGCGAACACCAAGAAACGGAACAGCGTGGGCTCGACTCGGTGCCGAAGCACCTCGCATTCCAGCACGTGTCGGGCGTCGCGATCATTAGGCACGGGCTTGTAGTAGAAGTTGTGCGGGTCCCTTCTTTCTTGCTGAAACGAATTGAGGGCGGCCAACGCGCGTGGAGAGGGGTGGGGGTCAAAGAGCGATCTCAATTGATCGTAGGTCGATCTGACCGCAGGCGGCACGGGAGGACTTGGCAGAGAGCTTGACGCCATGCGTCGCTGAGCCTTGTCGAGGGGATAGAGAAACACCAAGCCGTCGGACAGCCAGAACTCCAGTTGCGATTCTCTCGCGGGCGCGCCACCGGTGTTCTCGATCTCGATCGTGATTTCCGCGCATCGAGTCTTCGCGCTCAGTTGCTTCGGGAGGCTCGTTAAGCGCCGCTCGATCGACTGGACCCACTCGGGGTACTTGCTGCCCTGGTACTCTTCGATCTCACTCGACGACGGCGGCTGGAACTTGCCAAGTTCCCAGAGCGCACCGACGGAGCGGGCATCGTGGAAGTCGAGCTTGACCGGGAACCGCCTCTTCACGTGTTCGACCAGCTCTGCGATCAGCGCGTCGGGGAGCGTGGCGTGTCTCACGACGTGAATCGTGGCACGCTCCGTTCTCAGCGCGATCTGGATCGCCGGCGAGGCGCCTTCAAGCAGCCGCACGCGGCGCTCCAATCGCGCGACCTGTTTCTGGTGCGAGTCGGGTTCCGGCTCCGCGAGCCAGCCGTCGGGGATGCGCAGCCACTTCAAACCCTGAGCGTTGGCTGTGTGCAACGCCACGGTGTCGTGGCTGAAGAACGTCAGTTCGTCATCTCGCCCGTGCGCGATCGCCTCAGCGACGATCCGGTCATCGGGGTGCGCTAGGTCTAGGTCCGGCGCCGGAACGGGGCGCGCGCCGGACAGTACCACATCGACTCTCGGTCCCGACTCGCGTAGAACGACGGGCTGGCCCGCGGCTTCGAGTAGTTGTCTGAACAGCCCGGAACTCAGATTCCGCGCCCGCCTGTTTCGTCGCCCCTTACCGTCGGACTTGAAGCGGTCCACCTCCCTGACGACGCTCCGCCCGAGCACGATTTGCACATGCCCTCCATGGCTGGGCAACTCGCGCCATGGCAGTTCTGGGAGGCTTCTGCACTCCATCAGGAAGTTGGTGTCGGGGAACAGGGCTAGCATCCGCGAAGGCTGTTCCGCCACCTAGCGCTGGACCATCGTTCGGTATAAATGAGTTCTCCATATGGGTTTATGGAGAATCCTCGCTCTGCTGGGCTCAAGGGGGTGCCCTTGACATGTCGACAGGTTTGTTGTATATTCTTGTCAACACGCAAATGCAACTACCAAGGAGCCCACGATGACCCGATTCGGATCGCTTCTCCGGGACCACCGGCGGCGGGTCGGGCTGACGCTCAGGGCGTTCGCCGCCGATACCAACCTCGACCCGGCCTACGTCTCTCGCATCGAGCGCGGCGTGATCTCGCCGCCGAAGGACGACCTGAAGGTCGCGCTGCTAGCCGAGGCTGTCGGCTTGAACGAGGGTAGCGCCGAGTGGCAGGAGTTCAAGGATGCTGCGGCGCTGGACGCGGGTCGCTTGCCATCGGATCTCGCCTCGGACGAGGCGCTGCTGAACAAACTGCCCATCCTATTCCGCACGGCGCGCGGCGAGCGGCCAACCCGCCAGGAGCTGACCGACTTGTACGAGTTCCTGAAGGACAAGTGAGCTACCAGCGCCGCGACTACGACGAGCTGCGCCGAATCGTCGATCAGTTCCTGGAAAAGCACCACCCGAGCGGGCGCCTCCCGATCCCCATCGAGGAGATCGTCGAGTTCCAGCTAGAACTCGATATTGTGCCCATTCCCGGGCTGCGCGACCGGTGTCAGTCGGAGGCGAACGGTTTTCTCGCTCGTGGGCGTGACGCGATCTTCGTGGACCAGTTTGTCGCCCAGCAGCGCGAGAACCGCTACCGGTTCACGCTGGCGTATGAAGTGGGGCGCTACCTGCTCCAGGAGTCGATCGTTGGCACGTGCAAGATCCATAGCCTGGAGTCGTACTTGGAGTGGCACGAGAACTTGCCCGACTCCGTGTGGAAGAATGCGAAGTTCGAGTGCTACGACTTCGCAGGGCTCCTGCTCGTCCCGACGCCGCACCTCAACCGGGAAGCGCGGCACGCGCGCGACCGGGCTTTTGAGCGTCTGCGAGTCGCTGGCCGCGAACCCGAGGAGCACCTGGCGACGATCTGGTCGAGCGTCACCGCCTATCTTGCCGACAGCGTTTTCCAGGTGTCGAGCGAAGCGATGAAGCGAAGGCTTCGACGTGAGAACCTGATCCCTGCGGACCTGGAGCTGTAATCACGTCCGCGCTGAATGGCAGCCGGCTGTGTCGTGGTTTGTGGAGACTCGCGCCTGACAAAGCTCGTCACGTCCTCCGCTACCTGGCCGGCGACTGCTGGACGAGGTAGTCCGGCCCGACCTGTGCGCTCGGCGGGGCGATGATCAGGCCCGCGAGAACCACAACGGCACGACACTCGGCTTGCCAGCGAGCCTGATTCGCCTGCGACGAGCGAGAGGGTAGCAATCCTCATTCGAGGCGTCGGCGGCCGACTGTCGATAGTGGTGGCATGGGGAACACGACCGATCCGGCTGTTGGCGACGAGTTGTGCCTCATGAGCGGCCACTTCGTCGCCGCGGCTCGCCAACATCTCGACAGTGTGAAGAAGTGTGAGGGGGCGAAGCAAGCGCTGGACCAGGAGCGATTTGCGCTCAGCGGCATCATCTGCGCGGCGAGTGCGTTAGATGCAGTGATGACCGAGGCCAAGGCGCTGCGCCGACTGGACGCCCCCCACGGCATCGCGCCGGCGATCGTTGCTCTGAACGATCAACCGGCTAAGCCGGTTCTCGGGCTGCTCAAGTTTGTGCCCGAGGCTGATCAGCCGAACCCGGGCGACAGGCAATTCCGCGAGGTGTGCGCCGCGTACTTCCTCCGAAACAAGTTCGTCCACTGGGACGCCGTCTGGGCGCGGCCGTGGCCGCAACGCCTACACGACCTGGGCGTCGACTGGAAGGCCCGCGACCCTCTCTATCGAGCAGCAACAGGCAAACCGGCTCCCTCGCGCCCCGTCTTCCCCGACGACGTGCTGTGCAGCGAGGGCGTCGCGTGGGCCATCGACGCCTGCACCGCATTCCTGCGCTGGTGGTCCTCGATGGCACGCACAAAGCCGTGGTGGGAAGGCGGGATAGTGCCCGCCAAGGTGATGATTGCCCGGGTGTCACGCCGCCCGTCTCTGTAGCAGGTCCGCGGTGGACAGCGAACTAGTTGGCGACCTTCTGATGCAGCCTGTTGTTTGCCTTCGGAGGTCACCCCACGTCGCGCTTACGCTTCACGCCCGCCTTCTCCAGGAGCAGGTCCGCGATCTTCTCCACGCAATCGCGCAGGTGGTCCAGCGAAGGGTGAACGTAGGTGCGCGTGCTGTTGCCGCGCGCCTTGGGCTTGGTGTGGTTCATCAGGATCGCCAGGTCGATCTCGCGCAGGAACGCCTCGTGCCCTGCGGTGGCGAACGTGTGCCGCAGCCGGTGGGGGCTCGGCAGGGATGGCAGCTTCTTGCCGGCTGCGTCGTAGCGTTGTGCGCGGGCGTCTTGCACGCAAGTGACTTGCCCCGTGCGGTTGCGCGTGGGGAACACGAAACCGCCATCGCCGTCGGTGAACAGCACTTGGTTTGTAAGCGTCCGGTGACGCCATGGCGGCCAGCGGTTGAAGAGCGACCGCCGACGCGTCTCAGCAGGACTGGCCGGCAGCGCGTGCCTTCGCCCAGCCCCAGGGCGTGAGTTCGGCGATGCGCGACGACGGCGTGGTGGCGACAGCGACCAAGACGTCCTCGAGGTAGCGCTCGACGTTGACCTTCGCCAGCTTGCAGCTGAGCACGATCGAGTAGAGGCGAGCTGCCACGTTGCCACCCTTCTCGCTGGCGAGCGTCATCCAGTTCTTCCGGCCCGTCACGACGTGGCGCAGGTCACGTTCGGTGTCGTTGTTGTGGATCGGCAGCCGGCCGTCGTCGAGGTGCGCGAGCAACGGGTCCCGCTGCCGGATGGCGTAGCTCACCGCCTTGCGAAGCAGTTCGTTGCCCGCGGTCGCCGGATCCTCCTGGAGGCCGAACACGATCTCGTAGAGGCTGTGGAGCACCGCTTTGGATCTGCGGCTACGAACGGTCTCACGCAGTTCGATGAGGGCTTCACGGGTCAGGTTCCGATCCTTCGCTCGGGACAGTACGGCGCGCTCGATCCAGAAAAGCCTCTGGATCGGTCGCAGCGCCAAACCAGCCCGTGATGCACCAGCAGTGAGCGCATCCCGAAACTTCCGACGGGCGTGCGCCCAGCAGCCAGCCCGCGTGATCGCGTTCTGCTGCGCTTTCGGGTTCACACCGTCGTAGCCATCGGTCAACAATGTCCCGGACCACGCGCCGAGAAAAGCGTTGGGCCCCTTCGCGGATCGATTGTCCCTGAAGTCGGCCACGACCATCTCGTTGGGGCTGCCGCGAGCGTTCCGCCAGGCCCAGAGCACACCGCGCCGGGTGCCCTTCTGGCCTTCCAGTCGCACCCTGATCGGGGTCTCGTCGGCTTGAAGAACATCTTCTTGAAGCAGCTGGCGCCGCATCTCGGCCAGGATCGGACGCGCCGCGATCTCGTCGAAGCGCGCCAGCATGTCCCACATGGTCTGCTTCGGGACGTGCGCCCCGAAGCGGCGGAAGATCCCCTGCAGGCGGTTCAGCGGCAGGTGGTCGCCGTACTTCGCTGTGACAAGATGCGCGTAGACGGAGGGCTCGTACTTCGCCTTCTCGACGACGCCGGCAGGCATCGACGCCATCTTCATCCTGTGCCCGTGCGGGCACGCGTACTTGTTGCGCACGTAGCGCTTCACGACCAACCGCGCTGGGATGATGTGGCCACGCTCGGTGACGTCAGTCCCGATGCAGTGCATGGCCTCGCCGCACTCGGGGCAGCAGCGCTCCGCTTCCGGCACGTCGACCTCGACGACATGCCGATCCAGGTGCTCGGCGAACTGACCGCGACCGTGACCGCGCTTCCGCTTCTTCTTCGGGTCAGGCTTCGCGAGTTCGCTCGACTGCTCCGCTTCCTGCGCCTGCTTCTGCAGCTCTTCGAGCTGCGCGACGCCGGCCTCGAACAACAGCAGTTGGTTCGGATTGATGTGCTCGCGGCGCCGTCCGAACGTGCGCTGCTTCATCAGTTCGAGCTGCCCGCGAAGGCGCTCGATCTCGGCGCGCAGCTTGACGATCGTCGAGTTGGCTTCGTCGAGGTCCGTGAGCGGCGTCACTCCCTCTGATTAACACAAACCGGAGACGGATCAAGTCACGGCCAGTCGTTGCAGCACCTGATCGCGAACTTCTCTGCGTCGCGCGCCACGGAGGTCGATGCCGTCCAACAAGAGCGCGAGATCGCTACTCGCAATCTCGAATCGGCTGTTGTTCTCAGCCGAGCGATCGAAGACCTGAAAGCGGCCGCTCGTCAGTCGCTTCGCCAGCACCCAGTAACCGGACGGCTCCCACACCAGTGCCTTCATCATGGTCCGGCGCTTGTTGAAGAAGAGGAAGAGGTGACCAGATTGCGGGTCGTGGTCGACCACGTCGATGACCGCACCGGACAGACCACTGAAGCTCTTCCTCATGTCCACCGGCTTCCGGCAAACGAAGATCTTGACTTGCGGCGAGGGCGGAAAGCTCAGCATGGCAGCAAGACTCCGAGCAGCCGTCGGAGCGTCGCCTCGTCGAAGTCGCGCTGCACATCGACAACCGCGCCCGACGGCACCCGCAACTCAATGGCCGCTGCTCGTCGCGGCGATGGGGCCGCAGCGACCACCAGCTCCCCGAAGTCCGACACCGCCGGCGCGGACGTGGGCGCCGCCGCAGCTCGGGCTTGCCGCCTTGCCCAGTAGATGCGGTTTGCGTTGACTCCACGCCGGCGCGCGAACTCGGCGACCGTCACGCCTGAGTTGTCCAGCTCTTGAAGCAGCTCGCGCATCTCCGCCCGAGCCCACACGGGGATTCTCTTCGTCATCCGCCGCATCCTGCCGATCCGCCAGCGGCTTTCGAGATGCCTTCACCGGACGCTTACCTTGGTTTTCCTCTTCGCGGCGGCGAAGTATGTCCAACACGAACTCGCACACCGGCACCGTGAACGCCTTCCGCGCGCCGCCCTTGGGGTTCGGCCGGAACACCGTGCCGGCGTTCAGGTCCAGGTGCTCCCACCGAACCGACTTGCCGTCGTTCCGGCGCAGCCCCGTGAACAGGTAGAACAGCTGCAGGTCGCGCAGCACCGGGTTGCGCATCTCGTTGACCGCGGCCCACCACGCGGGCAGGTCATCCCAGGCGATCGGGTCGTCCCGCTCGCGTTCCTGGTGGAACACGACGGCCTTCACCGGGTTGCGAGGAGGGACGTGTTCGTGGATCCGCGCGGCGGTGTTCCAAGCAGCCCGAACGTGGCGCAGCACTCGGTTGGCGATGTAGATGCCGTGCGCCTTGGTCAGGCTCTTGTGGATGCTCCGGCAGGCCGTGCCGTCGAGGTCGAGCAACGGGCGCCGCATCCGGTCGGACAGGTATTTCTCCGTTTCGTGCTCCATGTGCCCGATCGACACCGGCGACCGCTCCTTCGCGCGCATGTCTTCCAGGTGCAGATTCACGGCGTCGCCCAGCGTGATGGCTTGCTGCTCCGCGACCCGGGCGGCGTCGCGCGCGCTACGCTTGGCCTCGTTGGGGTTTTCCCCGGTGTCCATGTCGACTTTCAGCGCCCGGGCGCGCTTGCGGGCCTGATCGACCGTCCAGGGTCCGTAGCGGCCGATGGTGACCTTCACGGACTTGCCGTGCAGGTCACGCTGGAGGATGAAGGTCGCGTTGATCTGGCCAGGTCGGCGGGGGTGCCGAACGCGGATGCCAAGCCCGGCTTCCAACGTGTCCCAGAACACGATTTCGCGCTTTCCGGGCGCGGGTGGATCCAACCTCCTGATGGAGGCGTCAGAGAGTTTGAGGCGGCGGGCGAGGTAGGTCATAGGTAGGCGCTGAGGTAGGGAATCGGTAGGTGATGGCGTCCCGCTTGAACCCGCGGGAACACTCGCCACTCCACCTATCCCTTTGTCCTCGGTCGCCTTAGCACGTCGGGACCCGCAGCCGCCCGCTCCTGGTCGTCCAACTACGGATCAGGAGGTTGGGGGTTCAAGTCCTCCCCGGTACGCCAACATCAGCTGGCTAAAGCCAGCAGATGTTGTCGTTCCGGTGAGGACTTGTTCTCGCCGGCCGGCGCCGCTTCGCGGCTTGTTCGGCGAGTTCAAGTCCTCGCGCGATCGCGGGCTACGGTATGTACGGTGTCTGACTCGATTTTCTCGCTTGCGCGATGGCGATGCGTGTCTTCCTGCTCTTCTCGATCCTGGTTCCGCTCCTCGCGTGCTCGCCACACGCGCAGGACGAGGCCGAGTCCGTCAGTCTGTCGGTGGATGAGATCTACGGCCGCGTGGCTTCGGTCAGGTCGGTCGAACTCGATCGGGATGTGACCGCGACGGTCGCGTATGGCCGCGGGCTGAGGCTGGACTGTGCGGCGAACGGGGTCGGGATCGCGGCCGTGGTGATCTGCTTCGCGGAGGATGGGCAGGTGTGGATCGCGGCGCGGGATACCGACGGCTACGCGATCGAGCGCAGCAGCAGCCGGTATCGGAAGGTGGACGCGCTGCTCTACCAGCTCGGGCGCACGCCGGTGCTCGTGGTGGCGCGGTGGACTTGGTCCGAGGACGGCGCGGCGCTGACGATTCGGGTTTCGACGGATCTCGCGTTCAATGCCGAGCGGCGCGCGTGGGCGCGCGCGCGGAGAAGCGAGGGGGCGAACACGGCGATCCTCTTCCGCAACAGTGCGCCGGTGGCGGCGGCGGAGCTCTCGGAGGACGAGCGGGTTGCGGGGTTCTGCCGGCTGTGGAGCGAGGTGAAGTACAACTTCGCGTTCTTCGACCAAGTCCCGGAGCTCGACTGGGACTCGGTCTTGCTCGAGACGCTGCCCGCGGTGCGGGCGGCGCGCACCGCACCTGAGTACTACGCGGTTCTCGAACGGTGCGTCGCGCGGCTGCGCGACGGGCACACCAGTGTGTACGGGCCCGGCGTCGGGGTGCGCGGCGATGCTCGTCTGCCGCTGACGCTCGCGTTCGACTCCGAGGGAAAGCTGCGTATCGACCGCGTCGTGGCCCTCGAGGATGTGAAGGGCGAGGAGATGCGCGGTGAGATCGAGGCCGCGGCGCTGCGGCGCGGCGCGGTGATCACGCATTGGGACGGCCGTCCGGTCGAGCAGCTGCTCGACGACGAGGTGCGCCCGCGGATCTGCGCCTCGACACCGCAGAGTCGGGACGTCGAGGCAGCCATTCGCCTCTCGGCCGGGGAGTACGGATCGCGCGTGGCGCTGCGCGTCCTCGATGTGGGCGCGGAAACTGCCCGCGAAGTGGTCTTGCGGCGAGCGCGCTATCCGGTGGCGCGCAGCGGCACCGATCGGTTCGTCGTTCGCGAGCTCGAGCGCGGCGTGCTCTACGTCAACCTGCCATCGTTCGGTTCGCGGCAGGTGGTCGAGCAGTTCGAGCAAGAGCTGCCCCGCATCCGCGCGGCCCGGGCTCTGATCCTGGATGTGCGCGCCAACGGTGGTGGCAACTCCAGCCACGGTTGGAGCATCGTCAGCCACTTGATCGACGCGCCGATCCCGACCACCGCGTGGCGGACGCGGATGCACCGGCCGGCCTTTCGCGCGTGGGGTCGCGCGCCGGAGTGGCACCGCGGGGAGCCCGGGCGCATCCAAGCAGCGAGCGACCCCTTTCTCGGTCCAGTCGCCGTGCTGACCGGTCCGCGGACGTTCAGCGCGGCCGAGGACTTCGTCGCCGTGCTCCACGCCGCCGCGCGCGCGACCGTCGTCGGTCGCCCGACCGCGGGTTCGACCGGCCAGCCGATGCGGATCGAGCTTCCCGGGGGTGGCGGTGCGCGCATCTGTACGAAGCGGGACGCCTACCCCGACGGTCGTGAGTTCGTCGGTGTCGGTATCCTTCCCGACGTTGTCGTCGACCCACTGCTCACGCCCGAGCGCGACGACCCGGAGCTCGCCCGCGCGCTGCGGGTCGTCCTCGCGGCGCTATAGTGGTGGACGCTGGTCGGCAAGCTTGCCGATCCTCGACTTGGCTGGTGCTCCAGAACGTCCCCGTCCTCGTGCAGGCCGTGTTGGACCCAACGCGCTTCGCCTCGCGCCGATCTCATGCCGCCCGTGCTCCTTACGCCCGGCCGATGAGTCTGCCGGGACCGCCCGAGTTCGGTTGAGCGCATCTCGGCATGACGGCAGGTTCGCCAGGATCTGTGAGACAGTGCCATCCAGCCAACACATGGGGACACCACGGGTCTGCTTCTCATCGCCTCACTGCTCGGTGCAGTTCGTCCGCGAAGCGAGAACAAGGATCGGAGGTGCCCATGCTTGCCAACCAATCGTCTCCGTTCGGGTGTCGTTTCGCTCGAGTTCTGCTCGCGCTCGGGTTGAGTGGGTGCCCACTCGCAGGTCAAGTCGGTCCTCGGGTTCTGCTCGACCTCAACCCCGTCCCGGTTGGCGTCCAGAGGTCGTCGGCGCCCGCAGAGTTCGCTTCGTTGGGTAGTTGGGCCTATTTCAGGGCGCGCAACCCGGGCCTCGGGACCGAGCTCTACCGCACTCTCGGCGTGCCGGGAAGCACGGTGTTGGCGGGAGACCTGGTGCCGGGAAGCGGCAGCTCGTCACCCAGCTCGTTGACGGTCGTGGGCTCGCGGCTGTACTTCGCGGCAGGTTCCGGCCAAGGCAACGAGCTCTGGAGCACGGATGGGCAGTCCACTCCCGTGATCGTCGCTGACATTCACCCCGGCCCGAGTTCGAGCCGCCCAGCCAACCTGGCTCGTGCGGGGGGTGCGTTGTTCTTCTCCGCCGACGATGGCGTGAGTGGGAGAGAGCTGTGGCGGTCGGATGGGACGTCTCGCGGGACATGGCTCGTGCGAGACATCGCGCGTGGGTCCCTTGGCTCGGACCCCGCTCCCCTCGCCGAGCTCGGGGGGAAGCTGATGTTCTATGCGACGACGGGTTCGCTTGGCCGAGAGCTCTGGGTGTCTGACGGCACCGCGCGGGGTACGTCGCTCGTCCGTGACATTCGCCCGGGACCGGCGACATCGACACCGGTCATTGGCAATGCTGTCGTCCTCGGCAGCCGGATGCTGTTCGTGGCCAACGACGGTGCTGCCGGCTCGGAACTGTGGCACACGGATGGAACCACGGCCGGAACGTCGCTCGTGCGCGACATCAACCCGGGAGCCGGATCGTCGTCGAACCCGACGGACTTGGCGGTGGTCGGCCGCCACGTCTTCTTCACTGCGAGTGATGGAGTGAACGGTCGTGAGCTATGGCGGACGGATGGGACCGCGATGGGCACCGTGATGGTGGCCGACTTGGTGCCGGGCAAGGGCGGCTCCACCCCCTCGTCGCTAGTGGCGCTCGGCGCCTCGGTTCTGTTCGTCGCGCGGGAGGCCAGCACCGGCACCGAGTTGTGGATCAGCGACGGGACCGCCGCCGGGACACGGTTGGTGGTCGACTTGGCCCCAGGGGTTGCTGGCTCCGCGCCGAGTTCGCTGACCGTTGTCGGCAACCTCGCGTTCTTCCGAGCCGACGACAGGTCGGGTCAGGGCCAGGAGATGTGGGTGACCGATGGCACTGCTCGAGGGACCACTTCGCTCGGCGACCTCCACCCCGGCCAGAGATCCTCGACGCCCGACCAGTTGCATGCGCACGGTCAGTTTCTCCTCTTCGCAGCGCAGGACGGAGTCGCGGGCCTCGAGCCTTGGGCGTCGGATGGAACGGCGATGGGTACGAGGCAGATCGCAGACCTCTCCACCGCTGGTTCCGCGAGCTCCATGGTGACCTCCGCGGTCGCACTGAATGGTCGAACCTACTTCGGGGCCGACGATGGGGCCACCGGTTCCGAGCTGTGGACGACGGATGGCACCGCGGCCGGCACGGTGCTCGTGCGGGACATCAGCCCCGGTAGCGCCGGGTCGCGACCCGCGTCGCTCGTGCGCGTCGACGATGTCTTGTTCTTCAGTGCGCTCGATCCCGTCGTTGGCCGTGAGCTGTGGGTCAGCGACGGAATCGGTGCCGGGACTCGGTTGGTGGCCGACCTGGTGCCGGGTAGTGCCGGGGCCAGCCCGACGAACCTGCTCGCATTGCGCGGGCGTCTTTTGTTCAGTGGAGAGACTCCGGCGAGCGGCCGCGAGCTTTGGGTCAGCGACGGCACGGCGATCGGTACGCAGCTTCTCGCCGATGTCTACCCGGGATCGGGCAGCAGTGTCCCGAGCGAGCTCGCTGCGATCGGAGACCTGGTGTACTTCGCCGCGAGCACGCCGGCCGAGGGCACCGAGGCCTGGGTCAGTGATGGGACCCCGGGGGGCACGGCTCTACTCCGGGACGTGCTTTCGGGCCCATACGGTTCTGCTCCCGCTGGGTTCACTCGTGCGGGACGCTGGGTCGTGTTTGCGGCGCACGATCTCGCCAGTGGTCGAGAGCTATGGAGGACCGACGGTAGCGCTGCCGGTACGACGCGGGTCGCCGACCTCGTCCCCGGGTTCTTCTCGAGCTCGCCCGAGTCGATCGTGCGCATGGGGGACCGCGCGGTTTTCACCGCAACGGTCCCCCTCGGTGATCGGGAGCTGTGGATCACCGATGGAACCGCCGCCGGGACCTCGCGCGTCGCCGATATCCGGCCGGGTCTGGTGGGAAGTGATCCCGCGATGCTGACCCGGTTGGGTCATCGCGTCGTGTTCGTTGCGGACGATGGGGTCTCCGGCGCCGAGTTGTGGATCTCGGATGGCACCGCTGCCGGAACTCGATTGGTGTCGGATATCAACCCCGGAGTCGCGGGCGCCGGTATCGCGAACCTGACCGCGATCGGCGAGCGATGGGTCTACTTCTCGGCGCACGACGCGAGGGGTGATCGAGAGTTGTGGATCTCCGACGGGAGTGCTGCCGGGACCAGGAAGTTCGATCTCTTGCCGCTCGGATCGTCTGCGCCGCGCGAATTCGTCCTGGCCGGCGATCACGTGTTCTTCAGTGCGACGGACGCCAACTTCGGCGACGAACCGTTCGTGCACGCCGTCTCCGGCACGGCGCAGATTCTGCCGAGCTCATGTGGCGCCAGCGGCCGTTCACCAACGCTCTATGCGACTCCGCCAATCCTCGGCAAGACGCTCTCGCTCACCGGACACGACACGGTTGCGAACGGCGCGGGAGCCGTCCTCATCTCCGCGCCGGGTCCCACCATCACGCTGGCCGGTGGCTGTTCGACGCGGCTGCATCCCCTGACCATGGCGGTCGTGGCGACGCCGTCGACGGACATCGCCGGACGCTGGTCGGCGAGCTTGGCGATCCCCAACTTGGCTGTGCTCCAGAGCGTCCCGGTCCTCGTGCAGGCCGTGTTTGGGCCCAGCACGGCCCCGCCCCGCGCCGATCTCACGCCCCCCGTCCTGCTCATCCTGGGCCGCTGACCGAAGCTCGTCGATGGCGACGGGTTCGCTGCTGGTCGCGCTACAGATCGTCCTCGAAGCGCTATAATGGCGCCGTTCCGCACGACGCGGAACGGAACGAGGAGTTGCCCATGCCCACAGACCTCCCGATCGTTCCCGATCGTTGGCTCCCACGCGCGGTTCTCGCGCTCGGATTCTGGTCGTCCGCGCTCACCGCGCAAGTTCCCCCCAAGCTCCTGCTCGACCTCTATCGCACGCTCGGCACGCCTGGGAGCACGGTCCTCGCCGCAGACTTGGTGCCCGGCATGAACAGCTCGTCGCCGAGGGCATTGATTGCGGCCGGCTCGCAATTGTTCTTCCTTGTCGATCACCCACAGTACGGAGTCGAGCTGTGGGCGACGGATGGGCAGTCCACTCCGACGATGCTCCCGCTGTCGCCCACGTTCCGAGTTTGTCGCCAACAGTCGCGCGCCATGCCGAGCGACGCATTGACTCGTTGCCCGTGAATGCCTCGTCTGCGCCTCGCCGCGTCCTGGTCCAAGCGCTTCTCGCGCTCGGTGTCGCTGAGTGCCCGCTCAGCGGGCAAGTCGCTCCCCGGCTCTTGCTCGACCTGAACCAATCTCCTGTCGGCGTTCCGGGGTCGTCGTCACCGGCTGACTTCGCGCAGCTGGGAAGCTGGGTCTTTTTCCGGGCGCACAACCCGCTCGTTGGCGACGAGCTGTACAGAACTCTCGGTGTGTCCGGAAGCTCGGTCTTGGCGGCAGACCTCGATCCTGGAGTGGGCAGTTCCTCACCGATCTCTCTGACAGTTTCCGGTGCACGGCTGTACCTCGCGGCGACTTCTCCGCAGAACGGCAACGAGCTCTGGAGTACGGATGGGCAATCGGCTCCGGCAGTCGTTTCCGATATCTACGTCGGCTCGGGCTCGAGCCAACCGGCGGATCTGATCTCTGCGGGCGGCGCGTTGTTCTTCTCCGCGGACGACGGTGTCAGCGGCAGAGAGCTGTGGAGATCGGACGGCACGGCACAGGGGACCTGGCTGGTGCGCGACATTGGCCGCGGTTCACTCGATTCGGATCCCAGCCCGCTCGGCGAGCTCGGCGGAAGGC
Organism: Planctomycetota bacterium; assembly: GCA_965223545.1. Lineage (GTDB taxonomy): Bacteria > Planctomycetota > UBA1135 > UBA1135 > UBA2386 > CBDCWY01. The sequence continues at coordinate 5,345,485 of OZ245006.1, forward strand.
TGCTCTTCTACGCGTTTTCGAGTGCGACCGGCAACGAGCTTTGGACTTCTGATGGCACCGCGAGGGGGACGTCGCTCGTCCGTGATATCAATCCCGGCACTGCCTCGTCGAACGGCGGCGATGCCGCCGCCCTGGGCAGCTTGCTTTTGTTCTCCGCCGACGATGGCTCCGCTGGTCGCGAGCTGTGGGGCTCTGACGGCACGACCGCCGGCACGTTCTTGGTGCGCGACATCCGTCCCGGAATAGGGTCTTCGTCGAGCCCTGCGGGTCTGACACGGGTCGGCAATCGCGTGTTCTTCAGTGCCTTTGATGGGGTGAGCGGGCGTGAGCTGTGGTCTACGGACGGTACCGCTGCGGGTACGAGCATGGTTGCCGACATCGCTCCTGGAACTTCCCATTCCAACCCCGCGTGGTTCGCTGCCCTGAACACGTCGGTGCTGTTCGCCGCGTGGGGAGCCTCTACTGGCAACGAGCTGTGGATCAGCGACGGAACTGCCGCTGGGACCCGGATGGTGGTCGATCTGAGACCGGGAACCGTCAGTTCGCGCCCGACGCGAATGACCACGGTGGGAAACCGCGTGTTCTTCCGAGCAGATAGTGGCGCCGGCCAGGGGGGAGAGTTGTGGGTGACCGACGGCACGGCTGCCGGCACGGTTTCTCTCGGTGATCTGCGCCCTGGCGCTACGTCGTCTTCGCCCGACAATCTTTTCGCGTACGGTCAGCGTCTTCTGTTTTCCGCCAATGACGGCGTGAGCGGCACCGAGCTTTGGGGATCAGACGGCACCGCCGCGGGAACGAATCAGGTCGATGACCTTTCCACCGTCGGGACCGCGAGTGCGCGGATCTCCGACGCGGTCGCTTTGCACGGCCGAACCTACTTCAGCGCCGACGATGGTGTGGTCGGCTCCGAGCTGTGGGCGACGGATGGAACCGCAGCCGGAACGACGCTGGTGCGGGACATCGTTGTGGGCAGTGGTGGAGCGAGTCCCAGCTCCTTCACGCGCGTCGACGACGTGTTCTACTTCGCCTCGTCCGATCCGCTCCTCGGCCCAGAGCTCTGGGTCAGCGACGGGACCGGGGCCGGGACTCGGTTGGTCGCCGACCTGGTGCCGGGATCCGGTGGGGCGCGGCCAACCGATCTCGTTGCTTTGCGCAGCCGTGTGCTGTTCAGCGGAACGACACCGGGAGCCGGCAGGGAGCTGTGGATCAGCGACGGCACTGCGGTCGGTACCCAGATGCTGGGCGATTTGAACCCGGGCCCGGGCGACAGTGTGCCCAGCGGGTTGGCGGCCATTGGCGGCTTGGTGTACTTCGTCGCGACCACGCCTACAGGGGGGGGCGAGCCTTGGGTCACCGACGGCACTCCGGCGGGCACGGTCCCCCTGCTCGACATCTTGGCTGGTTCGGGGAGTTCTGCGCCCGATGGGTTCACGCGGGCCGGGCGCTGGGTCGTGTTCGCCGCGCACGACCTTGTCGGCGGCCGAGAGCTCTGGCGGACCGACGGCACGGTGGCGGGTACGACCCGGGTCGTGGACCTGGTTGCCGGTTTCTTCTCCAGTTCACCGCAATCGATCGTCCGCGTCGGTGAACGCGCGTTCTTCACCGCAACGGTGCCGCTCGGAGATCGAGAGCTTTGGATCACGGACGGGACTGCGGCAGGAACCTCGCGGGTCGCCGACATTCGTCCTGGGCCCAGCGGCAGCAACCCGGCCAAGCTGGTGCGACTGGGCAGTCGCGTGGTGTTTGTCGCCGACGACGGTGTCTCCGGCGCCGAGCTGTGGGTTTCCGACGGCACTGCTGCTGGCACTCGCATGGTCTTGGATATCAACCCCGGCGTCGCGGGCTCTGGGATCGGAGGGTTGACTCCGATCGGCGAGCGGTGGGTCTACTTCACTGCGACGGATGCCAGCGGCGAGAGTGAGCTCTGGATTTCCGACGGCACGGCGGCCGGCACCACGACGTACGATCTCTCCACGTTGGGGTCCTCGCGTCCGCGTGGTTTTGTCCCAGCTGGTGACTACGTCTTCTTCAGTGCACAAGACGCCGCCTTCGGCGACGAACCGTTCGTGCACGACGTCTCCGGCACCGCGCAGGTCCTGCCGAGCTCGTGTGCCGTCAATGGTCGCGCGCCGACGCTGTACGCGACGCCACCGATTCTAGGGTCCATCGTCGCGATCGCAGGGCATGACACCGTCGCAAGCGGGGGAGGAGTGCTCCTCCTCTCCGCGCCGAGCCGCGCCATCACGCTGGCGGGCGGTTGCTCCGTGCGGCTCGACCCCGCCACCATGGCCGTGGTGGCGATGCCGACCACCGACCCCGCCGGTCGCTGGTCGGCGATGCTGCCGATCCCCAACCTATCGATCCTGCAAACGGTGCCGGTGCTCTTGCAGGCCGCATTCGGGCCCAGCACGGCGCCGCCGGGCGCCGACCTGACCCCGCCCGTCCTCCTCACCCTGGGCCGCTAGCAGGCCGTTGAGAACGTGCTTCGTCTCGCAACCCGGTGATTCTCGATGCGGGTCGGTGCGCGAGAACGCAGGCGAACCAGTGGATTCGGCGAGGCTTTCGCGTGCCGAGCCGCGCGGGCAGCGCCGGGTTGTGGGGCGAATCACCTTTTCAACCGCCTGCTGATCGAACCAAGCTGGTTTTTCTCGCAACGCGCGCCGCGGAGCGGCACATGACGGTGAGTATGCTCGCGATCCTCTCGTTACGGCACACCGTGTTCTCGGCGCGGCTCCTTATCGGATTCGGCGTGGTCGGCGGCACGCTCGCCGCGCAGGTCCCCCCCCCGGCTCCTCCTCGACGTCAACCCGACCCCGCTCGAAGTCTGGAGATCGTCTACACCCTCTCCGTACGTTTCGGCGGGCAGCTGGGCCTACTTCGCGGCGAACAACTCGAAGGTGGGCACCGAGCTCTACCGCACGCTCGGGGTCCCCGGCAGCACGTTCCTGGTGGGTGACTTGGTTCCCGGTGCAGGCGGCTCGCATCCCAGGTCTCTGACGACGGTCGGTTCTCGGCTGTACTTCGCGGCGGATTCCGCTCAGCTCGGAACCGAGCTCTGGAGCACCGATGTCCCGACCGGTCCGGCGATGATCGCCGACATTCGTCCGGGCGCGGGGTCGAGCCTGCCGACCGACCTGTTCTCGGTGGGGAACGTGCTGTTCTTCGCCGCGGACGACGGCTCGACCGGGCGGGAGCTGTGGAGATCGGACGGCACCGCGTCAGGCACGGGGTTGGTGCGGGATATCGCGCGCGGAACTCTCGATGCGAATCCCGTTCCACTCGCGGAGCTGGGCGGGAGGTTGATGTTCTACGCGGAAGCGAGCGCGACCGGCAGCGAGCTCTGGGTCTCCGACGGCACCTCGGTGGGAACCTCGCTCGTCCGCGATATCAATCCTGGCCCGGAATCATCGAATGGCGGGGAAGCCGCTGCCTTCAATGGCGTGGTGCTGTTCGTCGCGGACGATGGCGTCGTCGGTGCCGAGTTGTGGGTTTCGGATGGGACCGCAGCCGGCACGTCCCTGGTGCGCGACATCGATCCGCGAACCGGCTCCTCATCGAGTCCCCAGGACCTCACCGTCGCCACCAACCGGGTTTTCTTCAGTGCCGATGATGGGGTCAACGGCCGCGAGCTGTGGTGTACGGATGGCACCCGCGCCGGCACGCGAATGGTCGCGGACGTGGCTCCGGGACCGTCATCCGCGACGCCCAAGTGGCTGGTGGCGATGGGATCGTCGGTTCTGTTCGCGGCTGCGAACCCTGGTAGCGGGACCGAGCTGTGGATCAGCGATGGTACCGCGGTGGGCACGCGGCAGATCACCGACTTGAACCCTGGACCTCCTGACTCCAACCCGACCCGGATGACCGTCGTGGGCAACCGCGTGTTCTTTCGCGCGGACAATGGCGGGGGCCAGGGCGAGGAATTGTGGGTGACCGACGGCACCGCCACCGGGACCGTGTCGCTGGGCGACATCCACCCCGGCAACCAGACGTCGTCAGCAACGCGTCTGCACGCGCACGGCAGGCTCCTGCTGTTTTCTGCGAACAACGGCCTGACAGGGAAGGAGCCTTGGGTGTCGGACGGCACGATCGCGGGAACGGAGCAGGTCGCGGACCTCAGTACGACGGGGTCGGCGCACTCCGGAGCGACCGGTGGCATCGCGATGCACGGGCGCAGCTACTTCACTGCCGACGATGGCCGCGTTGGAATGGAGCTCTGGGCCACCGACGGCAGCGCGGGTGGCACGGCGCTCGTGCGTGATATCAACTTGGGCGTCGGTGGGGCGCATCCTTCGGGCTTCACGCGCGTCGGCGACGCGTTCTACTTTGGTGCGACGGGTCTGCGCAGTGGCACGGAGCTCTGGGTCAGCGATGGGACCACGGCCGGGACCCAAATGGTTGTCGATTTGGTGCCCGGCACCGGTGGGTCGAGCCCCACTGAGATCGTTGCAATGCGGGGGCGTGTTCTCTTCAGCGCCGAGACCGCGGCGACGGGTCGCGAGTTGTGGGGAAGCGATGGCACGGCAGGCGGAACGCAGTTGCTCAGCGACATCGACCCGGGGCCGGGCCACGGCGCGCCCGACGAGCTGGTGGCCATCGGGGATCGGGCGTACTTCTCCGCGACCACTCCCGCCGGGGGTAGGGAGCCATGGGTTACCGATGGCACGCAGGGCGGCACGACGCGACTGGTCGACGTCTTCGGCGGCTTAGGCAGCTCGGACCCCGCTGGCTTTACGCGCGCCGGGCGATGGGTGGTCTTCGCCGCGCTCGACTGGCAGGGGGGGCGGGAGCTTTGGCGAACCGATGGTACTCCGAGCGGCACGGCACGCGTCGTCGACCTCGCGCCCGGCGTGTTCTCGAGTGGGCCTCGGTCGATGGTCCGCCTCGGGGACCGGGCGGTCTTCACCGCGGAGGCTCCCCTGGGTGATCGGGAGCTGTGGATCACCGACGGAACGGCGGCTGGAACTGCGCGGGTTGCCGACATTCGCCCAGGCCCGGCAGGAAGTGACCCCACGGCGCTGGTGCGGCTGGGGAGTCGCGTCGCGTTCGTCGCTGACGACGGGGTATCGGGCGCCGAGCTCTGGGTCTCCGACGGCACTTCTGCGGGGACGCGAATGGTCCTGGATCTGAATCCAGGCGGCGCGGGCGCGGGCATCGCGTCTCTGACGCCGATCGGTGAGCGATGGGTCTACTTCAGCGCGGACGACGGCAGCGGAGATCGGGAGCTGTGGGTCTCGGATGGCAGCGCCACCGGGACGGCGAAGTTCGATCTTTCGGCGCTGGCGTCCTCGAACCCGCGTGGGTTCGTCCTCGCCGGCAACCACGTGCTGTTCAGCGCCATCGATGCGATGGCCGGCCACGAACCGTTCGTGCATGCCGTCTCCGGCACGGTGCAGACACATGCCAGCTCGTGTGGTGCAAGCGGCCGGTCACCGACGCTCTATGCGACGCCGCCGATCCTCGGCACGACCTCCGCGCTGACCGGACACGACACCGTCGCGAACGGCGCCGGAGCCCTGCTGCTCTCCGCGCGGGGTCGTGCCATCACGCTGGCGGGTGGCTGCTCCACGCGCCTGGACCCCGCGACCATGGCTGTCGTGGCGACGGCGACGACGGACGCCACCGGTCGCTGGTCGGCAGTTCTGCCAATCCCCAACCTGGCGGTGCTGCACAGCGTCCCCGTCGTGGTGCAGGCCGCGTTCGGACCCAGCGCGGCCCCCCCGCGCGCCGACCTCACGCCGCCCGTCCTCCTCACCCTAGGCCGATAAACTGAAGGTACGGAGCCAGGCTCCGTACCTTCAGTTGCGTTGGATCTGGACGAGGCGGATCTTGGTGTCGTTGCTGCATTCTTCGACGAGGCCGACGCCCGGGGCGTAGAGGATGATGTCGTCGTCCTCGGGGTCGTCCGGGTTCTCGTGCAGGCGTAGGCATCCGGAGAACGTGCCCGCCGGCGTGTTGGCCGTCACGTTGGTCGCCAGGATCACGAACTCTTCTGGCCCCGAGGCGCCCCAAGCGGCGATGCGCGCGCCCGCGCGGGGAATGGCGGGCAGCACGGGCCATGGCAAGCCGCCGCCGATGCCCGCGATCCACCACTCGTTGCCCGTCGGTGTGCCGTTGCTTGCCAACTCGAGCGTCTCCTCCCCGTACTTCCACACCAAACCGCTCCGGTCCGGCGCGAACCACTCGACTGTGATCTCGCGCAGGGCGTTGTCGAGGAAGATGCGCTGGACCAGGCCGACACAGGTCGTGCCCATGATCTCGCGGGGGTGGGGGTGGAGCTCCACCTCGTCGCGGCGGAACCGACCCGCATCGACGCCCTCGTACACCCGGGTCACGCCCAGCTCGAGTGGGAAGTAGGACGAGCTGGCCGTGGAGATCACTCCGCCGCTGCGGCTCGCGGCTTCTGGCTCAGAGGCGTGGTTGCAGCCGGTGGCGGCCAGCAGCGCGCCGAAAACGGCCAAGCGAGGGTTTTGTATCAGCATCATGGTCTCCTTTGGAGCGCGTGGTGTGGTCCTCGAACCGGGCGGCGGAAGAAGCGGGCGACGTGGGGCCGGTGAGGCGCACGACGAAGACGTCGTCCGCGCGTGACGTGAACTCGAGCTGCAACTGCAGGAGCCTGCACAGGGCTGCAACCAAAGCCAAGCCCAACCCGGCGTGCTCGCCCGGCGAACGCGCGGGATCCGCGCGCCAAAACGGCTCGGTGACCCGGTCTAGGTCGGCGCCGATGGCTTGCTCGCTGTGGTTGGTGATCTCCAGCCGAAAGCGACGCCCGCCGGCCGATTGGACGTGCGTGGCGGTGACGTGGACCACCGTTCCGGGGCGAGAGTGGCTGACCGCGTTGTGCAGCAGATTGGTGAGCACCAACTCGAGCTTGCCGCGATCGATGTAGAGCTGAAGATCCGCTGGCAGCTCTGCCGCGAACCTCAGCTCACGCCGCGTCGCCGCCTCCTCGAAACGCGACCAGACTGTGTGGATCATCGAAGGAAGCGCGACCGCATCGGCCTTGGTGTGCTCGACGCCGGCTTCGCAGCGAGCCAACAACATCAAGTCGCGGATGCAGCTCTCCATGCGGCTGGCGACCGCGCCGACGTCGCCGAAGTAGCCGACGACGGCGTCGCGGTCGTCTGGCCAGCGCCGCCCGACGGCGGCAAGGGACCGCAGCTCGGCGATCGGCGTGCGCAGCTCGTGGGCGACATTGCCCGAGAAGCGTCGTTCACGCTGAAACGCCGCCTCCAGCCGCTGCAACAGCTCATTGAGGCGCTCGGCCACCGGCGCGAGCTCGCGTGGCGCGGTGGTCGGGTCGAATCGGTGTGCCAGGTCGTGCGCGTCGATGTTCTCGACCTCGCGCGCGATCGACACCAGCGGCTTCAGGCCGCGGATCAGCGCCCAAGTCACGAAGGCGAAGCTGGCCAGCAACGTCAAAGCGACCATTCCCGCAATCGCGGCGCGTGTCGTGGTGAGCAGCGCGGCAAGCGATTCGCGGCCGCGCGCCAGCACCAGGACCAGCGCCCGCTCGGGGGCCGACGCCCCACTGGCTTCCACCGAGTCCTCGTCATCGCCGGGGTCGGGCGTCGAGTTCGGAAAGTACGCGAGCTGCGCCACTCGCCCGGCGCGACCGTCCGGCAGGACCGCGTCGACCCAGTGCATCGCGTCCAAGTCGCTCGGCCGGACCGGTAGGTCGACGTCCGCCGGGAGGCTGTTCGAACGCAGCAGCATCGAGCCGTCGTCGAGCCAGAACTGGAAGTACTCGCGCGGCGGTCCGCTGCCGTTGTCCTCGTCGAACTCCGGCATCGACCCCGGCACGTAGTCGAACTCGATCTGGCCGTTCTCTTGCTCGGTCAGCGAGGCGAGGGCGCGCAGCTTGGCACCCAGCGTCGCGTCGAACTCCGCGGCGAGATGGCGGCGCATCGCGCCGTCGAGGACGACACCACAGGCGCCCAGCAAGAGACCGATGCCGACGGTCAGGGAGACCTGCAGGCGACGGCGGATCGAGGCGGACGGCGTCACGACACGGAGTACCCCAGTCCGCGGTGCGTTCGGATCAGGTCGCGCGTGCCCGAGCCGTCCAGCTTCTTGCGCACCTGATGCACGAAGACCTCGACTGCGTTCTCCGTGCCATGTCCCGCGCCTCCGTAGAGATGGTCGAGAAGCTCGGTCTTGGCCACGATGCGGCCGCGCCGCACCACCAAGTACTCCAGCACGGAGAACTCGTTGCGCGTCAACGCGATCTCCCGATCACCGTGATGCAGTGTGCGCCGTGCCGTGTCCATCGCCAGCGCCCCCACCCGCTGCACGGGGTTCTTGGTCGCGTACTTGCGGCGCACCAGTGCGCGCAGCCGAGCCACCAGCTCGCCGAAATCGAAGGGCTTGGTCAAGTAATCGTCGGCGCCGTGCTCGAGCCCCTCGATGCGTTCCTCCACGCGCTCCTTCGCCGAGAGGATCAGCACGTGCTGTTGGATGCAGTGTCGGCGCAAAGCACGCAGGACACTCAACCCGTCGCGCTTGGGCAGCATCAGGTCGAGGACGATGGCGTCGTAGCACCCGTGCCGCGCGTACTCCAGGCCCTCCTCGCCGTCACCGACGACGTCCACTGCGAATCCCGATCGCTGCAGGCCGTGGGCAAGCGAGCGGCGCAGGCGTTCCGAGTCCTCGATGACCAGGATCTTCATCGATCGAAGGGTCCCACCCCAATCTTAGGGAATCCTGAGGAAGTCAGTTCGCCCGAGTAGGCCCTGACCCTCAGGGACGCCAAAGGAGCGTGCTCCAGGATGGCGCGAGTTCTGACAGTCAGAACCCCGTGAACCCCAAACCAAGGAGCAAACGATGATCGACATCAAGCGACTCTCCCCCTTCTTCCTGACTCCCCTGGCGCTGTCTTGGGCGTTCCCCGCGCCGGAGACGCGTGGCACCGAGGTCCCCCTGGCGGACGCGGCCGTGTTCATCGAGTTCAACTCGACCGACGGCGACTTCGGCATCCAGTTCTTCTGGGACGGTGACCCGTGGGATCGGATGACGGTCGTCGATCCCAGCGGGAAGAACGCGCTCAAGGTCAAGATCAACCATGGCCTCCAACGGCAGGGGCTGACCGAGGGGTTCTTCGAGAGCGCGGAGCCACCCACCTCGGTGCTGTCGATGGCGCAGTTCCTGCAGCGATTCCCCGAGGGGGACTACGACTTCGCCGGCGCCACACTTACCGGCGAGCGGCTCGTCGGCGAGGCGGAGTTCACGCACGTCATGCCGGCGCCTCCCGCCAACCTGAGTCCCGGCGAGGGTGCCGCAGTGTCAGCGACGGCGCCGTTGGTGCTGTCGTTCGATGCGGTGATCGCCGACCTGAACGGTGCGCCGCTACAGCCGGAGTACTACGAGGTCATCCTGCAGAACGAGGACTCCGGCCGCACCATGACGGTCGAACTCGACGGCGACGTTGCCAGCCCGATGGTGATCGTGCCTCCGGGCTTCGTCAGCGCAGGCACGGAGTACAAGTTCGAGGTGATCGTGGAGGAGGAGAGCGGCAATCGGACCATCTCCGAGGTCGCGTTCACAACCGCTGCGAGCTCACCGTGACCGGAGGTGCCCGAGCCGTGGTCGCACTCGCGGTCGCAATGCTCGTCGTCGGGGGTCTGCAAGTCAGTGCTGGGGGCAGCGAAGACGTGCCTACCGCTGTCGCTGGGGCGGGTCTCGCGCGGGGCGCGCCGACCGGATGGACCCCATCGGGGAGCGTGCCGTCACCTGCGCCACGGCAGATCGTGACGCGTCGCTCGCAAAGGGCGGTAGTCGTGGATCTGCCGGCTGCCCTTGGACGGGTGGTGCACGTGCGCGGCGTCGCCCGCCGCGGGGGCCTTCCCGCGACCCTGACCGAGATCTGCTTAGTGCCCGCGGGGGACGGTGGCGATGGGCTCCAGCGGAGTGCCGACTGGGACCTGACCGACGCGCAGGGGCAGTACGACGTGAGGCTGCGACCTGGAGACTACATCCTGTGTGCCGAAGGGTCGGTCGACCGGCGACTGGTGTCGATCGACGTGCCCCTCGTGGGCTCAGCGGATGGTGTCAGCCAGGACATCGATCTCAGCGCGGGCCGGCAGTGAAAGCTCGACGAGCACCGGATGGTGGTCCGAAGGAAACCGGCCCTCGATGCGACCGTTGTCGATGATGGCCGAGTGCAGCGCGAACCCTTCGGTGCACAGGATGTGGTCGATGCGCTTGCTTCCCTGTGAGTCGAAGCCGTTGAAGGTGCCCTCGCCCGATCGGTCGGGGTGCACCTCGCCATAGCAGTCGCGGAAGCCGGCGGCCTCGAGCGCGCGCAGCGGCGGCGCGGTTTCTGTTGCGTTGAAGTCGCCGAGCAGGATCAACGGCAGGGCGCGCTGTTCCGTCCACCGCTGCAGCAGGCGCGCGCTCTCGAGCCGCGCCCGCTCACCGCGGTGGTCGAAATGAACGTTGGCGACGACCAGGCGTGCACCGGAGCGGCGGTCGCGCACGCGTGCCCACGTACAGATGCGGGTCAGCGCAGCGTCCCAGCCCACTGCCCCCGGGACCTCCCGGTCCGGCGCCAGCCAAAACGTGCCGTGTTCTTCGACCTTGAGGCGGTCCTTGCGCACGAACAGAGTGCACGCCTCGCCACCACCGTCGGCATCCCGGCCGCGGCCGTGCGCGACGAACTCCGGCAGCGCAGCCTGCAGCTCACTGGCTTGGAACGGCAGGACCTCTTGTGTGCCGAGGATGTCCGGCGCGTGCCCGCGAATGCTCGCGATCACTCGCGCCCCACGCATCTGCCAGTGATCCTCCCCGTCGGCGGCAGTGCCGTAGCGGATGTTGAACGTCATCACCCGCAGCCGCTCGCCCTCCTGCGCACACCCCGCCAACGCCAACAGAACGTACGGAGTCAGGCTCGATTTTCTCGCTACCGCGTTCCTCATGCTGCATCCAACCCCGGCGCTGCTTAGCGCACCCGCAGTGACCAAGTGTTCGACGTTCCCGCGACCCCGCCAGGTGCGCGAGTGTCGAGAACGACGCTTGCGGTGTGCAGAGCGATTCCGCGCAGGGCAGCAAGCGGTGGCACGGTCAACGCGGGCGAGGCGTTGCCGCCGCCGTCGAGGACCGCCACATAGCCCGACAGGATCGGAGACGTCGCCCCGAGAGTCGCCGCCAGCAAGGCGTCGGCATCGAGCCTCAGCAAATGCGGTCCCCATAGCAAGGGGCCGAGCCCGAGCGATGTCCCGGTGATCGCGAGCTTGCCGGCATAGGCGCGTGCGTGGAGCGCGAAGCCGACCGGTGCACCCGGCGCCGGCGCGTCGCCGCCCTCGAGCCGCACGGCGCGGCGCAGCTCGAGCACGCTCAGGTAGCCGAACCCGGGGTTGCTGGTCCCGCTGCTCACCTCCAACGCCAACACTCCGCGAGCGTCGGGTTGAACGTCGGTGAAGGTCAACACCAGGTTGAGGTTGTGGGCGGCGTCGAGAGTCTGGGCGGCGAGAGTGCGCACCCCGCGGACGCCGTAGGTTCCCACTCGGGGGTAGGTCGTCGACTCGCGCGTGCCGTGCACGATCAGGTCGTAGCGAGCGCTCGGGTCGAGACCGCGCAGCTCGAGCGTACCGCGAGGGTCATCATAGCCGGCGCCGCGCCCGACCAAGAATCCGTCGCGCTGCGCGCGCACGTCGTAGAGCGATCCACTGATGTTGACCGCGCCGATGAACCCTCCGTTGGCGCCCCCTCCCGTCGCGCCGGCGAACGCGTCGACGACCGCCACCTCGATCCCCGTCGGTCGGTTCTCGGTGTCGCGCGCATCCCGCACGCGGCCCGCGGCCGGATCGGCAATCGTGTTGTAGTGCCGCCCGGCAACCGGCCGCTGCTCGGGACCGACGAGTGGACCGGCCAGGTCGGAGAAGTCGACCAGGACCGCGGATGGCGGAAGCTGTGGGGGTTGGGCGACCGGCGGCGCAGCCAGCACCTGGTCTGCCCAAGCTGTCAGCTGCGTGCTCTCCGCGCCGGTCACGCCGATCGCCGCGGCGACCGGCTGCAGAACGCCGCTCGCCGCCAAGCGCTGGGTATCGGCGTCGCCGTAGAGCGTGCCGTAGATGGTCAACGCCGTGAGCAAGTCGCCGCGGCTGCTGGCGTGATAGTGATCGGCGGCGTAGAGATTGCCGAAGCCACGCCCCCAGTCGGCCGCCTGCCACGCGTCCCCGACCGGCGCGATCAGGGCGCCGGCCGACGGTGCCCGCCGCTCGATGAGTCGCTGGGCCTCGTCGTAGCTGCTCCGCACTTCCTCGGCCATCGCGGCCGGACCCGCGAACAGAGGGCCAAGCGTCCAGTTGGCGACCCCGATGGCGATGTTGTGGCCCGCCGTGTGCGGCGAAGACACGTCGTAGAACCAGTGGTCGGGTTGCCGCGCCCACGCTTGGTAGAGCACCGGCACGACGCCGGGATGTTTGGATGTGTGGTTGGTCGCGCCGTCGCGCACCTCGTCGAACAACCGCCACGAGTTCTCTTGGTGCAGCCGCGGATTCCCGGTGTATGGGTGCTGCGTCGAACGCGTGCTGAAGCCCTGCAGGACGACGTAGTCCCAGCTCTCGCCCTCCAGCGCGGGCTCGTCGATGTGCCCCAGCGAAGCCGCGTTCGCCGACAGGTGGTGGTCGAGGCCGCGATTGAGGTGATAGACGTTCTTGACGAACGGTGCCGGGTGACCTGCGGCGATGGCGATCTGACGCACCAGCTCCGGAACGCCGCGCGCGCCGCCCCAAGCCGGCGAGTGCACCGCCGGGTTGGACGAGCTGATGGTGTAGCTGTTGCCGAAGAAGAGGACGTTGATGCCCGCGGTGGACGCCGCGGATTGCGGCGAGACGAAGGCACCTGGGTTGACGACCTGAGCGGTCACATCGAGCGTTGGCCAGACGGCAGCCGCCAGCCAGAGGGCATGCACGCGCACGGGACCTCCTCGAGGGTGGAGTGAGCTGCCGCCAACTTACACCCTGCGCGGCTGCTACGGGGGCGTCAGCTCCATCAGGTCCCAGTCCGGCGTGTAGACCTCGTTCAGCTCCTCACGCAGTGCCGAAAGCACGAGCCGGCCGAACTCGCGGCGCAGCGGCCGGAGGAACTCGGCGCCGGTGCCGTCGTCGATCGCGGTCTGGAACTCGGACGGAGCCTCGGGCAGCAGCTCGCGCCAGCGTGTGTGGAACGCCTTGCGCTCCGCCGCGTTGTACGTCCGCTGCGGCTTGACCGGCTGCTGTGCGAAGCCGAAGTGATCCTCTTTGACCGGGTTGTGCTCCGGCTTGTAGGAGCAGACCTTGTAGCCCCCCTCCGGCGGTTTCACCTTGCGATAGCAGTGCGCGAACATCTCGTTGGCCGCGGCGGACATCAGCGCGAACCGCAGCCAGAACGTGTAGCCACCGGGTGGCACGAAGTCGTGCTCCGGATCGGCGAGCAGCAGCGCCAGCTCGGTGAAGCAAAACGCGTTGACCCCGTTCGGCCCGCCGTAGCAGTGGAACGCCGTCGCCTGGCCCGAGCCGAACATGCCGAACCAGTCGCGCAGCTTTCCCCGCGCGGACGTGGTCGAGCCGGTGAGTAGCCAGGTATGCATTCCGCGTCCGATCTGGCGCACGGCGTCGTCGACTCCCAGCCCGACGAGGTCCAGCGGCTTCGTGTCCTCGAGCGCGTTGACGGCGGGGCCGTCGCGTCCCTTGTCCTTGGCGTCTTTCCAGCCATCGTCGTAGGCGATTGCGCGTCGCCAATACTGGCGGCTGACGACCACCGCGACGTTGCGAAACGCGGGCCGATCACTGGCCGGCACCAGCTCTTCGAGCGAGTTTTCGTCGACCGTGAGGAGCAGACGGTGTGCACGCCGGTGCCGCTCACCCTTGCCGGACCGGCTCGCCCACCGGTCGCGCAACGCCACGATGTCCTTGGCGGTGATCTTGCCAAAGTGGCGAATGAGGGCACCTCTGTCCCGCCACTGAAACCAGTACGGCATGCGGACGTAATGGGGATCGTCCGCGTCGAACTCCCGGCTGTCTGGAGAACGCAGAAGGAAGCTCCGCGATGCCACGTGCGGTGGGTCGCCGGTGAAGTCAACCTCCAACTGGACGATCGCTGGCAGCGGATCAGTGGGGCGCAGGATGACCACATTGCTCTGGTTGATTCCAGAAGAGATGGGTATCCCGTCCAGTGATCGCACGTCGATTATCGAAGTCCGCGTTGGGCTGAACGCGATCGCGATCCCCTCGATCTCCGCTTCCTGGGGGAACCCCTCCGTCTTGGCGGTGCTGATCGCGTAGACGCAAGTGGTCGCGCAGCGAATCGAGATCCAACACTCGCAGTCCTCGTCGCCGCTCGCCGGCCACGAATAGCCGTCACCGTCTCGCCAGTGGCCCACCTCCCCGGTCGAGTCGACCGACTTCGATTGCGTCAGCGTGAACGACAAGTCTCCGACAACCAGAACCTTGTCGGCTGGCGACCACGTGACGTCCGAACTGTCCAGCAGGGCCACCGCCGACGCGACGAGGTCGCCAAAACGGTCGGGTAGTTGGTCGCGGTTGCGCTGGTCGCAATACTCCGCGATCGTCGCTTCCGGTAGACCGCCGATGACTTCGTTGATCTTCTCGATCAAGTCCTCCAGCAGCGGCCGATCCGCGCACGTGGCGGAATCACAAGTGTCGGTCACGATTTCGGCGATGAGGGTCATGGTTTCACTCTCCGTAGCGAACAACTATTCAAAGCTCGAGCGCGCGCACCGGAACCCGACGCCCGTCGGTCGGAACGCCGGTCCGATGCGCATGCTCTGCAAGTGGCTGAGATTCTCTTCTCGATCTCGAACGGTCCAGTCGCCGCCCGCCACCAGGCGCGCGGCGAGGCTGCGCACCTCGCCGCTGTCGGGCTTGCCGCTGGGGGTCTCGGTCCACTCGGCGACGTTTCCCAGCATGTGGTGCAGCCGCGCCGGGCCGCTGGTCATCAGCTCGGGATGGCTGCGGACCGGCAGCGTGTGGGCGAGGTAGTCATCCACCGCTTCGCCGAGGGTCTCGGGCATGGGATCGCGGTAGCCCGGCGGCACCCACGGAAACGTGCGCCGCTCGTTGCCGTTGCGGGCCACCCAGCACCACTCGCCAATCGTCGGGAGGCGCGCACCGCGCCATTCTGCGTAGGCCCGCGCCTGCTCCCAGCTGATGCCGGCGACGGGCAGCTGATCTCCGGCGCTGCCGGCACTGATCCGCGACCAGTACTCGGGCTGCTCCCCGTCCGGGTTCTCGGCGAGATACGCCCGATAGTCGGCATTGCTCACCTCGGCTTCGTCGATGAAGAAGTCGGCGACGGCGTAGTCGGTGACCGGCACGTCGGTCAGCGAACGTGTCGGGTCGAGGTCGAAGCGGCCGCCCGCGACGCGCACCATGCCGTCGAGCAGCCGGGCCGCGTCGGGCAACGGCTGGCGGATCGCGTGCCGCGTGAGCGGCAGTAGGTTGCGCGTGAACTCGTGGTGCACTCCGCCAGTGGTCGTCACCACGATGCGCGCGTAGCCGGGGGCCACCGGAGTGTCGCCGAGCGGCAGCGCGCCCACCGCTCGCGCAGGCCCGGGCTCGTTGGTGACGGGATCGATGTAGCGGATCGAAACCTGACCGCCGACGGCGGCGCCGGCATCGGTCAACGCGACCGTCACCCTGGGGTCGAGGTCTTCGAGGACGATGTCGCGGTCCGCATCGGACAGGATCGAGGCGGTCCGCACTCGCAGCCGCATGGCTTCGACCACTGCGCCGAGATCGAGGTCTTGGCGCAGCTCGCTGTTGCCGAGCCGCTGTGCGCCGGCCAGGGTTTGGCGGATGCGCTCGTCGGCCCCCGTCGCGTATGCCTCGATCTTGTCTCGCACTTGAACCGCGAGTGCGCGGTGTCGGCGCGGCAGGTCCCGTTGTGCGGCGCGCAGGGCCCGCACCAGGGTGACTGTGTCGAACGTGTCGAGCTCCTCCGCGGCCGCGACCCGCTGCAACAGGTCGACCGTGCGCCGCACATCCTCTGCCGCCGCCGCCCGTTCCTTGAAGAAGACCGTGGCGAGCATGGTCAGGACGACCAGGGCAGCGGTGGTCACCGCGACGCGATGTCTGGCCACCCACGCGGCAGCGCGCTGGCGCCAGCTCGGCAAGCGCGCGAGCACGGCCTCGTGGCGCAGAAAGCGCGAAAGGTCGGCGGCAAACTCGCCGGCGGTGGCGTAGCGATCGGCGGGTCGCGCGCTCATCGCCTTGCGGCAAACCGCGGCCAGGTCGCGCGGAACGGCCCCGTTGCGCGTGCGCAAATCCGGTGGGTTGCCCTCGCGGATCTTGCTCAGCACGTCGACCGACGTCGCGCCGTCGTACGGCCGGGTCGCGGTCAACATCTCGTAGAGCACGACTCCCGCGGAGTAGAGGTCGGTGCGGTGGTCGACCGGATGCTGGACCAGCCGCGCCTGTTCCGGGCTCATGTACGGCAGCGAGCCCATGAGCTCGCCGGTCCGCGTCATCGTGCCCATGCTCGAGTCCCGGGCGATGCCAAAGTCCACCAGGAGGGCGCGGCCGTTGGGCTGGACCAGGATGTTGCTCGGCTTGACGTCTCGATGCACGACGCCGTGCTCGTGCGCATGGCCGAGGGCCTCGACGACCTCGGCCAGGATGCGTGCCGCGGCGGTCACGTGCCCCGGCGTCCCGGGGCGCGGGACGACGTCGTCGTGCGCATGCATGCCGCGCATCCGCCGCGCCAGGTCGCGGCCGGCGATGAGGTCCATGGCGAACCAGTGCGTCGAGCCCTCCACCCCCTCGGCCAACACACGCACGATTCCCGGATGTGACAGGCGTGCCACTGCCCGGGCTTCGCGGTGGAAGCGCTCGAGCACTGTCGCCGGCGTCAGCACGCTCTCGGTCATCAGCTTGACCGCGACTTCGCGGTCGAGCGACAGCTGGCGCGCCCGGAAAACGATGCCCATTCCGCCGCGCCCGATCTCGTCGCCGAGGAGGAAGTCGCCGAGTCGCATGCCGGGGGCGATCGGCTCTTGGCTCACCGGTTGCAGGAAGCTGCTGCCGGCGCGCGCATCGGATGCGAGGAGCTGTTCGACTTCTCGCTGCAGCTCGTGATCGTCGCCGCAGGCCTCGCGCAACGCGGCCAGCCGTTCCGCCGGCGACAGCCCCACGACGCGGTTGAAGACCGCACGTACTCGTTGCCAGTCGGGACGGGTCACTTTGCGCGGCGTTGGATCTTGGCGGATGCACGGCGGCGTGCCAAACGCCGCTCTTGGCAGTGAACCCCCGAGCGGCGACGAGGCCGCAATGATTTTGCACGATGTTGTCGCGGTCCAACGGCACCTGCGTTGCACCGCAAAGGGAAGCCGCGCGGGTCAGCGGTCGCTGGTGTCGGTGCGGCGCAGCCAGACTGCCATCGAGCCGTCGTCACGGTTGCTCCACGCGAAGTACGGCACCAACTGGAGTTCGTGGGGCCTGCGCCCGTCCGCGGTGTCCTCGGCGGCGACGAGGCGGACGCGGGGCAAACCTCGCAGTGGTCCGTCGTCGATCTGGAAGATCTCGGCGTCTCTCGCGGCGGCGATCGGGTCGACCGAGAAGCGCTGCACCGCACCCCCGCCGTTGTCGACGGCCTCGGCGCAGAGCAGCAGTGGCCCGCGAGTGAACGCGACGCGGCCGCGGTTGGCCTCGACCTCGGGAATGCTCTGATGGGCCACCACCGGCATCGGCAGCTGCAGCTCGATGTGATCACCGGCGCGCCACTCCCTGCGCAGGAACACGAAGCCGTTTTGCGGCGCGATGTCGACCGCCTCGCCGTTGACCGCGAGATGCGGCGGGGGCGCGCTGACGAGTGGCTCGTACAAGCGGCTCGGCAGGAAGCTCCGCCGTGCCCAGTGAGGGATGCGCACGGCGAGCTCGAACGCGACCGGCGTCTCTGGCGAGACGCGCAAGCTGATGCGGCCGTCGAACGGATAGGCCGTTTCCTGCGCCAGCTGCACCGCGGTGTCGCCGATGCGCAGCGTCGCGCGGTTGGCTGCATAGAGCAGGCAGTAGACCGTCGTGCCCCCGCGCGCGTAGCAGGATCCGGGTACTTGCGGCAACAGTCGGGCCAGATTGGAGGGACAGCACGCCGTGCCGAACCAGGCCGCGCGCATCGGGTGGCCGGCGTCGGCCTCGAGCGGATTGGGGTAGAAGAAGCTGGCGCCGTCGAGGCCGAGCCCGGCCAGGCAGTGGTTGAGCAGCGCGACCTCGGCGACGTCGACGTAGCGTGTCTCGGCGGTGGCGGTGAACATGCGCATGTTGAACAGCACGTTGCCGACGGCCGCGCAGGTCTCGAGATAGGCGCCCGCGTTCGGCAACACGCAGGGCGGACCGAAGCCTTCGATCCCGCCGACGGCGCCGAGACCACCGGAGATGTGCATCTTGCCGTCGACGAGATCGCGCCAAATCGCGTCGAGGGCGCGGGCGTAGTCGGTGCGGCCGGTGCACGCGACGACCTCCGCCATCGCGGCGTACATGTAGGTGGCGCGGACCGCGTGGCCAACGGCTTGCGTCTGCTGGACCACCGGCAGGTGCTGCTGCGCATAGGTGGCGGCGTTGACGCCCTCGCCGTCCGGCCGAAACGTCACTCCGCGGATGTCGAGGAAGCGTTGGGCCAGCTGCAGGTAGCGCGGTTCGCCGGTGTGGTGATAGAGCTTCAAGAGCCCCAGCTCGATCTGCTGATGACCGGGCGCCTGCTGCACGGGAGCCCCGCCGTTGTAGGCGGGGTCGCCGTCGAAGAACACGCGCTCGACGTGCCGTGCGTTCTTCTCGGCGACGCGCAGCAGCCGATCGTCGCCGGTGGTGCGGGCGATGGCGACGGCGGCCTCGTACAGGTGGCCGACGTTGTAGAGCTCGTGGCTGTGCAGCACGTACGAGTACGGCCGCTCGCCCATCTCGCCGGCGCGGATCGAGCCGGTGATGTGCGGCACGTACAGGTAGCCGTCGTCCTGTTGGGCACGGGCGATCCAATCGATCGCCCGATCCATGCGGGCGCGGAGCTCGGGGTCGGGGCGGATGCGCAACAGCAGGGCGCCGGCCTCGAGGACCTTGTACAGGTCGGAGGTGTTGTAGCGGTGTGGCTCGGGCAGCGGCCCGCCGCCGTTCTCGCGGAACTCGGCGCAGAGGCGCAATCGTTCGCGCGCTGCCCGCGTGTTCTCGAACGCATGTGGCAGCGTGCGCGCGGCGAGCTGCTCGGTCCGCGGCTGCCAGATGGGATCGGCCAACTGCACGCTGTCGTACGGCAGGAGCTCGATCCGCGCCGGCGGCTGTGGACCGGCGCCCTGCAGCAGGCACGAGACGATCAGTGTCGCGATCATGGCGAGGCGGCAGCGGGAATCGATGCGGGTGAACGGCAGCCATTATGCTGCCGGAATGCGAATGTCGCGCCGCAGTACGGCTCTCCGCGGACTTGGCGGTCTGCTCTGCGCGGCCGCCGCCGGTTGCGGCGCCGAGGGCGAGGCACCGCGTCCCGCGGGGGCCGGCGTGGCGGCGATCGGGCCGGGTGGCGGTCTGGATCTCTTGCTCGACGCGGAGTCGTGGACCTGGCGCCGCCGCGCTCTACACGTGGCCGACGAGGCGACGGTCGCGGCGCAGCAGCGGCGAGCCGTGCGGGTCTTCGACGAGGAGCTGCCGGTAGGCGGGTGGGTGCAGCTGACCCCGGCGTTGCTGGAACGTACGGGCCAGTCCGTCGAGGACGGCGCCGCGCTTTGGATCGCCGGCACGAGGAAGAAGATCGATTCGAGGCACGGGTTTGCCGCCGCCGCCGTCCGCGATCCCGGCCGTACACTGCGCCGTCGGGAGGACGCGGGTGCGCGTTGGCGCGCCGGTGAGTACGCCGTGTCGGCCTCGGGCGTGGGCGTGGCGCTGCCGGTCGGTGAGGTGCCGGGTACCGGCTTGCGCGTCGACTACCCGATCGCTCCCGTGGACCTGGCGGCGACGGTCGTCGATCTGCGCCGGCTACAGAGCGGCAGCCCGGAGGTTTGCGCGGTGACGATCGGTTCCGATCAGCGCCCGGCGCTGGTGCTGGCGACGCGCGCGATCGCCGAGCGCTCGCTGCGCCTGCCGGAGGGCGCGGTCCTCGAACTCGCGCTGTGCGTTCCGTCTCGGTTGGCGTCGAGCGACGGCTGGTTGCATCGGGATCCGGAGCCGCCCAACGGCCTGGGTCTGCGAGTTTGGTTCTCCACGGGCGATGGTCCGCGCCAGCTGTGTGCCGAGCACGAGATGGCGGCCGGCGCGGTCGATCGCTACGTCGACGTGCGGGTCGATCTCGGTGCGCGCGGTGGTCAGACCGGTGCTCTTGCCTTCGAGGTGTACGCACTCGATGCCGGTGCCGGGGTCCCGTCGCGCGGCGACCTGCTGTTCGTCGCCGGTGCTCGGGTGGCGAGTGCGACGGCAGCGGTGGGTGGCAGCGCGCTCGTCCTGCTCTTGGACACGCTGCGCGCGGATGCGCTCGGCTGCTATGGGCAGGAGCTCGCGATCAGCCCGTGGCTCGACGCGTTCGCGGCCAGCGGAGTGCGCTTCGCGCAGGCGCGCAGCTCGAGCTCGTGGACCCTGCCCGCGCACGCCTCGCTGTTCACCGCCATGCACCCGAGCGAGCACGGAGTGTGCGTGGCGACGGATCGGCTGGAGCGCGGCTTCACCACCTTGGCGGAGGTGCTGCGCGCCGCGGGGTGGCGCACCGCGGCGTTTACCGACGGTGGCTACGTGGCGCCGAGCTTCGGTTTGGGGCAGGGCTTTCAGCGGTTCGATTCGGGCGGCGGTGGGGTGCAGGGCGTGTTGGCCGAAGCCCGCGCTT
The DNA here is from genome assembly GCA_965223545.1 of Planctomycetota bacterium. Classification (GTDB taxonomy): domain Bacteria; phylum Planctomycetota; class UBA1135; order UBA1135; family UBA2386; genus CBDCWY01. The sequence goes on from OZ245006.1 coordinate 5,366,272, forward strand.
GGATCGATGCGGGGACCGGGCCGTACTTCGCGTTCGTGCAGACCTACGAGGTGCACGATCCATACGACCCCCCCGAGGACCTGCGGCGGCGGTGGGTGGAGCCGTACGACGGCCCGTTGCCGGAGCGCGTGCACTTCCTCGACTTGGTGCGGCTCTTGGAGAGCGGCGAGGCGTCCGCCGCCGATGCGCGCTACGCGCACCAGCTGTACTTGGCCGAGGTGGCGTACACCGACGGGGTCGTGGGGTCCCATCTGGATGCTCTGCGCGCGGCGCCGGGCGCCGATGACTTGCTGTTGGTGGTGGCCTCCGATCACGGTGAGGAGTTTCTCGAGCACGGTGGATTCGGGCATCGCGAGACCCTGTACGAAGAGCAGTTGTGGATCCCGCTCTTGCTACACCATCCGCAGCACTTCGCGTCCGGCGCCGTGGTCTCGGAACCCGTGCTTCTGCTGGATGTCGCGCCGACCGTGCTCGAAGTGCTGGGGGTGGCGGCGCCGGTCGAATGGAGTGGCATCTCGCTGACCCGGCCAGCGACGCCCCGCGCCCTGTTCTGGACGCTGGAGCACTCGATCCGGCCCGAGCTCACACCGTGTCAGAGCGTGATCTGGGGCACGCAGAAGTGGATCACGGCACCGGACGGGTTCCACCAGCCCTGGCGCGCGACCGCAGGCGGCGACGAGTTGTACGACCTCGACACCGATCCCGGCGAGCGCAGCGACCGCTGGCGCGCTGAGCACACCGACGACTGGCGCTCGCGGCTCGAAGCCATGCTGGCGCGATTCCCGGATCGGCGCACCGGGGAGGGTGGTGGAGAGGCGACGCCGAGTCCCGCCGAGGTCGAGCGGTTGAAGGGGCTGGGCTACTGATGCCGGCCAGCGTCAACGCCGCGCACTCAGGCTGTCGCGCACGCCTTCGACCGGACTGCCGTCGGCTGCGGTGAGCCGCGCTTTGAAGTGCGCGAAGTAGCCGGTGTTCTCCACCTTCAGCAACAGCAGGTTGGCGCCCGCGCGCAGCGACAACGGCACCCGCGTGTGGTCGTCGCCGCTGTAGTCGTGGTGGTGGGAACCGCCGCAAGGACGGCCGTCGAGGTAGGCGGCGAAGCCGTCGTCGCTGCCGACCCAGATTGCCGCGTCGGTGGCCGCGTCGGCATGCAAGTAGACCGCCGCATAGAACGCGCACCACGTGCCGCCGCCAGTCGTCAGCAGCAGGTCGACGTCGTCGCTGTCGGTGTCGTGCACGCGCCAGCGCTTGCCGCCGGCGCGTTGTCCGTCGCGCGGGCGGAGGCCGCGCAGGCTGAAGTGCGGGGTCTCCAGCATGTCGTCCTCGCCCGGTTTCGAGAGGTACGGCCCGGCGACGAGCCAGCGCCGCAAGAACGGCGCGGTCGGGTCCGGGACCGACCGTTTCGCCTGGGGCGCGGCCACCGCGTCTGCCGCGGCCGGACGCGTCCGGTCGCGCGGCGCGCTGAACACCGCGCGGCGCAAGAACAACACGGCGAAGGCGGTCTCCGCCAGCGCACCCCAGCTGCCGTTGGCTTGCTGCCGTTCGAGGAGGGCCTCGGCGCCCTCGCGGTACCAGTCGCGATCGCCGATGCGCGGCAGGCCGTACAGCTGCGCGTAGCGCATCATCCCCCACATGTAATAGTAGAAGTAGCCGCTGTGGTGGCCTTTGCCGTGCGGGTTGTGTGCGACGGTGAAGCGGTCGGTGCACCACTGCATGGCGGCGTCCGTCGCACGGCGCAGGGTAGCCGTCGGCCTGCCGCCGCGCGCGTCGGCAGCCAAGTGCAGTGCGATCAGCGCGGCGTGCGTCATCGATCCGGTCGACAGCACGTCGGGCAGGTTGCGATAGCGGAACGAGCCGTCCTCGTGCTGCAGCCGCAGCACTCCTTCGATCACCTCGCTCCACGTTGCACGCGGCACGCGTGCTCCGTGGCGTTGGCCGATGTGCAGCCCGAGCACTGCGAACTGCGTGTTGGAGAGGTCGGCCGGCGCGGCCGGGTAGCCCCACAGGCCGCTGCCGGCATCGAACCAGTCCAGCAGGCGCGCGGTCAGCGCTCGGATGGTGTCGCTGTGCTGCGGTCCGAGCGAGTCGAGGAACAGCAGTAGGCAGCCGGTTTCGTAGGTGCTGCGGACGGCGAAATCGCGGCTGTGCAGGAACTCGAGTGCTTTCCGCACCGGAGCATCCTCGATCCGGTAGCCGGCGTGCACCAACGCGTAGCCGCAGAGCGCGGTGCGGCCGAGGGGGTGGCTGGCGTCGTCCCGCTGCCATGAGCCGTCGTCGGCCTGCTGCTCGATCAGCCACGCGCTGCTGCGCGCCAGCGCGTCATTCGCGCGCCGGGCCAGCGACGGAACTTCGCCGGCGCCCGCGGCTTGCGGGACCAGCAGGCAAAGCAGTCCGAAGCCCAACGCCGGCATGCGTCAGCGGCGATCGCCGTCGCCGCGCAGGCGGAACGCGGCGCGCAGCGGAAGGGGATGTCCATCGAAAGCCATGTGTTGCGGCGGCACGCCCATCCATTGCAAGACGGTCGGTGTCACGTCGTAGAGGGTCGCCGCTTCGGTTGTCCAGACTTCGCCGCGAGCGTCGCCGCCGATCCAGAACGGCACCGTGTAGACCTGCGGGTCTGAGTTGTCACCGTGCGAGGTCTGTCCGTCGGGGCCGCCATGGTCGGCGGTGACCAGTACCAACCAATCCTCCTCGTCGCGCGATGTTCGGGCGGCGACCGCGTCGAGGATCGCGCCCACCAGCGCATCCGTGTTCTCGATCGCCGTCCGGTACTCGGCGGCGTCGTAGCCGTGCGCGTGGCCCGCCGCGTCGACTTGGCTCAGGTGAACGAACAACACGTCGGGGTTGGCGCCAGCGAAAGCGCCGGTGCCCGTCAAGGCGTCGACGACCGCTGCGGTGGTGCGGTCGTCGCGTGCCGCTGCCGGTGCCGAGCCGCCCGGACAGAAGTGGTGGTCGATGGCGCTTGCGCTCGCCTGCAGCACGGTGCCGGGGCCGATGCCAATGCCGGGCCAGGTGTGGAACACCGCGGTCTCCACGCCGGCGCCGCGCATCCGCAGGTGGCCGAACAACGAGCGCACGCTGCCGAGCGCCGCCGTGTCGTCGGCGATGGCGTGGCGGGCGTCGCCGTTTGCCTCGAGACCGGTGCGCGCCGGGCTCACGCCGGTCAGCAGCACGCCCCAGTTGGTGGCGCTGTCGCCGTTCCACGCGCGCTCGGCGGTCCACGCATTGGTGCCGGTGCGGGGGATGGCGCCGTTGGCGGTGATCGTGTCGAGCGCCGGAGTGGCGGCTTGGCCGGCTTGGTCGGCCCGCAGGCCGTCGATACCGATGATCAGCGCTTTGCGCGCGCGCTGTGGCGTCGACGGCGGCGTCGCACAGGCGGCGAAGACGACGGGGAGGAGGGAGCAGACGGCGGCTCGGATTCGCATGGCGGTCGGCCAAGCTACGCGTCCGGGGCCGCTGGCGCGACCCGTCGCGCCAGCGCGATCATGCCGGAGTCGAGCGATGGCAGCCACCGGCTCAGCGCGACCGTCAACGGCTTGCGGTTTGGCTTCAGCGAGCCGCGCAGCAGCAGCACCTCGAAGCCGTGACGGATCAGCGTGTGCCGCAATACGGTCGGCGTGAAGTAGAAGATGTGGTGCTTGGTGTGGTAGTGGTTGCCTCGGCGCCGCGCGCGCAGGCCTGCGCGCGCGACCGTGGTCTTCAGCCGGTTGGCGACGGAACCGATGTTGGGCACTCCGACGAACAAGAGGCCGTCCGGCCGCAGCAGCCGGTGCGCCGCCTGCAAGTAGCTCCCCGGGTCGGTCAGGTGCTCCAAGACCTGGTCCATGAACACCGCGTCGAACCAGCCGTCCGGCCGATCGAGCTGCTCGAGATCCCCGTCGTGCACCGGCACACCGAATCTGGCCTCCACCTCGGCCGTGGTGGCCGGGTCGATGTCGTACCCCTCCGGCGTCCAGCCCAGTTCTTGCGCCACGTCGAGCTCGAGCCCATCGCCGCAGCCAATCGACAGCAGGCGTCCGGGCGCGATGTGCTCCGCCAGCAGGGACAGCGATCGGCGCTTTGCCTCGCGGCGGACCGCCGGTTGGCGAAAGTGCGAGCCACCCTCGCGGTCCTGATCGTCGACGGAGATGTAGCTGGAATAGAAGCGGTGCAGGTGGGCTTGGCTGTACTGCGGGTTCATCAGCAGCACGCGGCAATCGGCGCACCGACCGATCCGGCGACCGTGGTGGTCGTGGTCGTAGGGCTGCAGGCGGCCGTCGCACAAGGGGCAGTCGGCCAGCGGAGGATCGAAGTCGTCGCGCGGCGCCGGCCGAGGGGCCGCCGCGCTCATCCGTGGTCCTCGCGCTGGTCGAGGACGTGGCGGGTGAAGTAGTGGTGCTCGAAGTCCTGGCGCGGAATGATCGCGTCGCCGCGGCCGCCGGGCGTCAGGTCCAGCAGGTTCCACATCGGCCAGAAGGAGTCGACGTGCCGCGGGTGGCCGTTGTCCATCGGCCGGCGGAGCAGCTCGGATCCCCAAGTGTGGAACACGCCGTCTTCGGTCTTGGCGAAGACATTCATGATCGATGCCATCGCCGGGTCCTCGACTTCCGGGTGGCCGACGTAGTCGAGGATGTAGCTGCTGTCTCCCGCCGAGAACAACGGGATGGTCCAGCCACGGCGCTTTGCCCAAGCGGCCAGCTGCTCGGCGCCGGCGGCAGAGACCACCGCGATTGCCGAGTTTTGCTCGACGGCGTACCAGGCGACGTTCATCGCGTCGACGATCGAGGTGCACGATGGGCACGGCGCGTCCCACTTGGCGCCGAACATCATCGTGTACAGCAGCAACGTCTCGTGCTTGCCGAACAGGGTCGCGAACGGGACCTCGCGCACTGTCCCGCCATCGGACTGCTGGAACACGTAGTCATCGCCGAGCCGCCCGCCGAGCGGCAGCGCGCGGCGCTGTTCCGCCACGGCCTCGCCCTGCGCGCGGAGAGCCACCTCGCTGTCGAGCAGCGCGTCGCGTTGCGCGCGGTACTCGTCGGATTCGTTGGGGAAGCGGAACGCGGACATGTCATGCTCCTCGATTCACGGGGGTCGAGACGCGGCGATGCGCGCGGCGATTACTGCGCGATCCGCCGCAGCTCGTCGAGCAACCGCTCGACTTCGTCGAGAGTGTTGTAGTGCAGCAGTCCGGCGCGGACGACGCCCTGTTCGCGTCCGAGCACTTCGGCGAGGCGCATGGCGTAGCTGTGACCGGGCCAGACGAACACGCCGCGGTCGGCGAGTCGCTGGGCGACCTCCGGCGGGGAGACGTCTCTTGTGGTGACGCCGACCGTCGGCGTGCGCGCACCGGCTTCGGCGGGATCGGCGAGGCCCCAGACCCGCCAGCCCGGCATCTCCTGCAAGCCGCTCAGCAGCCGCTCGCCGAGTGACCGCTCGTGCGCGGCAATGGCCGCAAAGGCGGCCTCGAGCGCGGCACGGCGCGCGAGGTCTTCGCCGCTGACTTCGCGGCCGAGATCGGCGATGTATTCGATCGCCGCCGCCGTTCCGGCGATCGCCTCGTGGCTCTGGGTGCCGGTCATCCAGCGGTGCGGCGTGGCATCCGAGGCGGGGCGCACCTTGTGCACCGGGAGCGTCGCCATCCGCTGGCTGCGCCCCCACAGCACGCCGAGGTGGGGGCCGAAGAACTTGTACGGCGAGCACGCGACGTAGTCGCAGCCCCAGCCTTCGACGTCGATGGCGCGGTGCGGAGCGTAGTGCACGGCGTCGACGAAGACCTCGGCTCCGGCTGCCTTGGCCCGTTCGGTGAGGGTGGCGACCGGGTTGATCGTGCCGACGAGATTGCTCGCCGCGCCGAGGGCCACCAACCGGGGGTGCCCCTTCAGCGCGCGTTCGAACGAACCCTCGTCGAGGGTGCAGCGCTCGGCGTCGATGCCGACTTCGATCACCTCGGCGCCAGCGCTCGCCGCCGCCCGCGTCCAGGGCGTGATGTTGGCGTCGTGGTCCAGGCTGGTCACCACGATGCGGTCGCCCGCCTGCCACTCGCGCGCCAGTGATCGCGCCAGCGCGAACGTCAGCGTGGTCATGTTGGGGCCGAAGACGACGCCGTCGCGGTCGGTCGTGCCGAGGAAATCCGCACACGCCGTGCGCGTCGCGTCGAGCATGGCGTCGGTCTCGCGCGCGGTGGCGAATGCGCCGCCGGTGTTGGCGTTGGAGTGCAGCAGGTAGTCGCGGACCGCGTCGGCGACGACACGCGGCACCTGACTGCCACCCGGGCCGTCACAGAACAGGGCGGGGCGGCCGTCGACGCGGCGGGCCAGTCCGGGAAAGCGGGCCCGGATCGAATCGAGAGGCAGGGAGCGGTGATGCACGGTGGTCACGCGCGCGGATCATAGCTCAGCGACGCTCGCCGTCGCCTTCGTCGTCCGGCGTAAAGCCGCGGTGGCGCAGGTAGCAGAGGGCGCTCTCGTCGCCCGCACAGGCGTACAGCAGCCGGGTGTCGTGCACGACGGCGAACATCCAGACGCCAGGCACGTCGATCTCCAACAGCTCCACCGGTCGGCCGTCCGCCAGTCGGCCGCGCGCGACCGTCTGGTCGACCGTGCCGCCGAGGAGGGCACAGGCCTCCTCCAGGGGCATGCCGATGCGCAGTCCGCGGCCCAGCCGGCGGTGGTCGATGGGCTCGGTCTCGGCGCCGCGCCGTGCCTCGATGAGGCGCGCGGTGACGCGGCGCTGTGGAGCGTCGGGGTGCCAGGCCTCGATGCTGAGCACGCCCGCCGCCAGCAGCAGGGGTGCGCGCTTGAAGGTGAACAGCACGCGCCCGTCGAGGGCCGGCTCGCCGTTGGCGTCGATCGCCACCGCTTGCCAAACCGCGGGCACTTGGCCGAGCGGGGTGTCTTGCTGGAAGACCGTCCGCTCTTCGCGGGGGGGCCACTGCACGGCGACCTCGACCCGGCCGAGCCGCCGGATGACCGAGCCGATGCTGGGCTTGCGGATCACGTCCAGGAGTCGGTCGAACACGCACTCCGCGCGCAGCAGTGAAGCGACCACTTCGTTGACGCCCAGCAGGAGTGTGTCGTCGACCTTGGCCTGGTGCAGGTTGGCGGTGGTGACCTGTGAGAAGACGCTGTGCTCTCGCCGACCGTCGGGACGCGACACTTCGACGCGCACCGTGGCTTCGCCGAAGTGGTGCAAGACCTGTCGCGGGGCCCATTGGTAGCGCCACGTCGCACGGTCGCAGATCACCCAGCCGTGGATGGGGTGGGGGTCGACCGCGGACTGGCGGGGTTCGGGCAGGGCCTCGATCGACAGCGCGAACTCGTAGCGTTCGCTCTCGCCATGGGCGTCGACGACGATCTCGTAGACCACCCGGTCGCCGACTCGCCAGCACGCTGCCGCGTCCAGGGGCTCGGCCGGCCGCGCCGTGCTCCACGCGCTCGCCGGCGCGTCGGGCAGGGCGTGCCAGTCGTCGCGGCGCTCGACGCTGCCGCAGGCGACCGCGAGCACCGAGGCGGCAACGATCGCTCTCGAGTGGGAGGGCGCAATCCGCTCCATCGCGCCGAATGCTACGGGGTCGCGGGCGGGCGCCAAGCGCGGCCAATGCTCAACTGCTACAACAGGGGCGTTGTCTGCCGCTGTCCCGAATCCGGCTGCCGTCGGCCGTCGTGTGCGATGGCGCACCGCGCTGGTGTCCGTGACGGTCGGCCTGGCCGCGCTCGAGCTGTTGCTGCAGGCCGAGCACTGGCTGCGGTGGCGAAACACCGGCCAGCGACCGGTCGGCCCGCCGGCGGCCGACGCCCCCATCCTCTGCGTCGGGGGTGACGTCCCCTTCGGCCTGGGGTTGCGCCGGGATGCTTCGTTTCCCGCGCAACTGCAGAATGCGTTGCACGCTCGCGGTCGCCGGTGGCGCGTCGTCAACGGGGCCGACCCCGGGCGCAACTCCGAGGACGTTCTCCGTCGATTGGGCTGGCAGCTCGCCGAGCTGCGGCCCCGCGTCGTGATCGTCACCGTGGACGGCGCCGACCTCGAGCGGCCGGCCGCCGCGGTGGATCGCCGAGAGCTGCCGGTCCGCGCCGGGGCGTGCCCCGTCGGTTGGCGTCTGCCGGCGGTGATCGGCAAGCTGTGGAAGAGCTCGTGGTCCGCGCCGACCGGCATGGATGCGACTTCCCCTCCCTTCGTCGGCACCTGGCACGCCGGTGGGCTCGAGGTGGAGCTGGCGGTGGACGGCAGTGGCAGGATCGGCCTGGACCCGATCGCGTGGCAGCAACATGGCCAGCGGCTGTTGTTGCACGGTGCCGCCGGTCGCTACGACCTGCAATGGCAGATGCGCAGCGGGCAGCTCGAGGTGAGTGGCGCGCCGCTGGGGGTGCTCCGTCTGCGGGCTGGGGCGGCATCGCAGTCTGCGTTGGCATCCGCCGTCGACGCGCTGCGGCGGCGGGACTTCGACGAGGCGCGCTGGTTGCTCGAGGTGGCGCGCCACGCGTCCGATGCGCCGCCGCAGGTGGATGCAATCTGGCGCTTGCTGGAATGGTGGGAGCGCGGCGTCGGCGGGGGCGATCCGCTGCGCGGTCAGCTCGTGTCCGCCGCTTCCTCCGATGCCGCTTCGGGGCTGTGGCAATTGTTGGTGGGTGGGCGCTGGACCGACGCCGAGCGCCGCCAGCTGGCCCGCGGTCTGGGCGATGGGGCGGTGGCGTCGGCCCTGCAGGCGTGGGCGGCGCCAGCGGGATCGCCGGACGCCGAACGCGCGGCGGTCGCCGCGATCGCGGCCGGCGGGCAGGGGTTGCCGCTGCCGCCGGACGCCTGGCCGCTCGCCGCCGCCGTTCTCGACGCGCACCTCACGGCCCTCGGTGTCGGCCCCTCCGGGCGCGCCACGGTGCGGACCGCCGCCGCCGCCGAGCGCGAGGCGCAGGGCGCCGCGCTCGCGGCGCTGCGCTCCAATCTGAGCTGCATGGTCGCGTTGGTGCGGGCCTGGGGAGCCGAGGTCCGCCTCGCGGTGGCCCCTGCAGCACCTTCCACCGTGCGAGCCGTGGTCGAAGAGGCCGCTGGCGCCGCTGGCGCGCTGGTGTTCGGACCGCCGCCCTCTGATCGTCTTTGGCGGTGCCCCGACGTCTGGCCCGAGCGCGTGCACCGTGAGGTCGCAGAGCACCTCGCCGCGCACTTGGAGGCCGTACGATGAGACCTGCGCGCGCGCGCGTGTCGGGCGTCGTGTTCTTGGTGGTCATCGCACTCGGCCCGCTCGGCTATTGGCTGCTGCCGCCCGGACCGTTGCCGGTCGGAGCGGAATGGCCGGTCTTCGGCGCGGAGTCGGTCCGGCGCGGGGCGTGGGCCGGCGCCGTCGGCGACCAGCTCCGGCTGCGGTGGCCGCTGACCCGCTACTTCCGCGGTGCCCACAACGAGCTGCGCGCGCGGCTCGGCGTGTTCGACGCGGCAAATGTCGTCGAGGGCCGCGGGGGCTGGTGCTTTGCACGCGAGACCGTGGACGATCGCGTGGCGGCGTGGCGGCGCTGCTTGCCGGAGCTGCGCCGCTGGCTCGCGACGGTGCGCGCCCGGAGCGCCGCGGCCGGGGTGCGCGTCGCGGCCGCCCCGGCGCCCAACAAGGTGTGCGTCTACGGCGATCGGCTGCCCGGTGGGGCGCCCGCGTGGCCGCGCCGGCAGTACGCGGACCTGCTGGACGAGCTGCGCGCGGCGGGCCTCGAGGTGGTCGATCTGCTGGCGTGTCTCGATCAGCGCCGCGCCGAGCGGCCGGACCTCGCCTTGTTCGCCGTCGCCGATACGCATTGGAGCGGTGCCGCGTTGCTGGCGGTGTCGGCGGCGCTGCGGAACGCAGTGGGCGGTCCAATGGCGCGGGATGCAGCGCAGCCACTGGTCGCGCTGCCGACGGTGCGCGAAGTGCGCGAAGGCGATCTGGCTCGGCTGCTCGGTCTGTGGCCGGGGACCCCCGCGGCCCGCACGCGGCTCGACGAGGACTACGTCCTCGCCGTGGGCCGGCGCTCCGACGCCGGTGCGATCGCCTTGCCGCCGGCGCAGCCGTCGGCGCGGGTCGCCGTCGTCGGCGACAGCTTCGCGGCGCGCCTGCCGGCCGTCCTGAGCGGTTGTCTGGGCAGCGCGGTCGACGGCAGCGCGGCGGTCGCGGCCTCCGGCCCGCGCGCCGGCCTGGACGCGACCCTGGCGCGCGCCGAGAACGGCGGCGCCGTGCGTGTCATCATCTGGGTGTGCACCCAGCGCGCGACGTGGGATCAGCGCTTTTGGTAGGAGTCCCCGCGGTTGGCGATGGTGGTTACCATGGAACGCGGAAAGCAGTGCCACCGGAAGGAGTCCGCCGTGTCCGCATCGCCGCGTTTCTCGATCGCCGTCGCCATCATCGCGGCCGCGCTGTCGGCACCGGCCGGCGCGCAGAGCTGCTACGCCGGTCCGCCGGTTTCCATCGGCAGCATCACGGTGGTCGCCCGGGGGCTGCCGGCGTCGACCCGCATGCCCAACAGCACGGTCGACGCGCTCACCGTGCACTGCCGCGACTTGCCGGACATCGGTGTGTTGCTGCAGGTCACGCCGCCGCCTGCGGGAGTCAGCGAGCGGGGTACCGTCGTGCTCGGTTCGGGAGCGCTCGGCACGACGTTCTACAGCGCCGAGACCAACGGCTTCCCGTTGGCCCTCGCGCTGCACCAGCTCGGGTTTCGCGTCGTCGACCGCGCCTGGGTGCCCGGTTGGTTCACCAGTGCTGCCGGCCTGCGCAAGCAGTCGTGCCGCTACGGTACCCTGCTGGATCACGTGTTTCGCACCTATCACGGCACCGGTGCGTTCTGTGCTCTGGGTAGCTCGGGCGGCTCGGCCGAGCTCGCCTACGCCTTGACCACCTGGCGCGCGGGCGAGTACCTGGACGTTGGCGTCATGGTCGGCGGACCGCCGACCTCGCGGTTGGATCTGTCGTGCCAACGGCCACCCTCGGCGGCTTGGCTGGGACAGTGCGCGGCGGTGACGCCAGCGAACGTCCTGGAGTGCGCGCCGCAGTCGTGCGAGCTGATCACCGGCTTCGGTCTGTGCACCGCGTGTGCGGCGACTCCATCCGCAACCGAGCTGCGGGAGGACAGCGTGCTGCACTCGGCGGCGGTCTTGGACTACCCGAGAACGCGCGTCCACTTGGTCGAGGGTGCGGCCGACTGCTGGGGCACGGTGCCGTCGGCGATGCTGTTCTACAACGCCGTGCAGAGCGAGAAGGTGGTCGAGTTCGTGCCGAAGACCAACCACTTCGTTGCCGCGACCCAGCAGGGGCTCGACGCGATGCTGCGCGCCGTGGTCGGCGGCGCTGCGTCGCGCCCGGGGCCGGCAACCTTGGCCTATCGCGACTGGCCGCAGCTCGGCGGTGTCGCCCAGTTCGACCTCCACGGCCAGCCTGGCGACGGTTTCGCGGTGATCGTTGGCACGCAGACCGCACTCGCCTCGGTGCCGCCCTACGGTTGGGTGTTCGTCGGCAATCCGCTGCTCCAGGGCTTCGGCGCGGTCGACGCATCGGGGCGCGGCTCGTTCTCGGTCGGCGTGCCGCCCTTGACCGCTCTACTGGGCCTGGAGATCTACCACCAGGCGATCATCGGCGGTGTGCTGACCAACTTGGTGCGCTTTCAGCTGCTGCCCTGACAGCGCCGCCGGGAGAACGCCGGCAGTCCGTCGTCGAACACCAGCGCCGCGATCTCGCGCGCCGGCACCGCGGCGGGGAGCAGCGCGCCGTCCTCGTGCAGGGCGACGAACCGCGCGCGGCGCGGAAAGCTCTTCGCGTCACTGGCGCGCAGCTGCTCCTGCATCGCGGTTGCGACGACCCCCGGCGCAAAGCTCACCACCGCGATGTCGCGGTCGCCGAGATCGGCGACCTCGGCGCACTCCGCGCCCAGCACCGCACCCGCCATGTCGAGGCCGGCCTTGGTGGCGCAGTACAGCGACCACGCCGGGTAGGGGTTCTGTGCAGCACCGCTGGAGATGTCGATGATGCGCAGCCGGCAGCCGGGCTCGGTGAGCCGCAACATCAGTCCGTGCAGGTACAGCGGCACCGCGAGATTGAGCACCGCACCGCGCACGAGCGTGTCGAGCTCGGTCGCGGCGACCGGCGCCAGCCCGAGCAGCGCGGCGTTGTTGACCAGCGCGACGCGGTCCCTGCCGGCGAGGGACCCGCGCAGCGGTTCTGTTGCCAGAGTGCGGCGGACCGCTTCGACGTCGCTGAGGTCGCAGACCACGTGGGAATAGCGTTCATGCGCGGTGAGCGCTGCCGGCGCTTCGCCGCGGGCGACGCCGAGGACCTCGCAGCCACGGTCCAGCAGCGCCTCGGCCACCGCTTGGCCGATGCCCCGCGACGTGCCGGTGATGAGGACGAACGGTGCTTTCACGCGGCGCTGCTCGCTCAAAGGGTCCAGCTCGTCGCCGCGGTCACTTGCCGGAACAGCGTCGGCCAGGCCGGGTCGAGAGTGACCGCGGCGGCGTGCACGGTGACGCCTTGCAGTGCCGCGAGGTTGGGCAGATTGAGCACCGGTGTGCCCTTGCCCTGACCATCGAGGAGGCCGACGAAGCCGGCGAACGCCGGGGCACCGCTCAGGGACAGCTGGAACAGGGCGTCGGCCGCCAACGGCAGCGTGCGGCCCCGTGGGAGGGGGATCGCCGGGGCCTGCGCCAACGCCATGCCGGTCGCATACGCCAGTCCGGGCTCGTGAGGGCTGTCCACGGTGAACGGATACGGCGTGCCCAGGGTTGGCGACCCGGTGGTCAGCAGCGAGGCGCTGGGCAAGAACGCGACGCTGCGCGGCACGAGACTCGACCCCGGCGCCGCGGTGCGCAGCCAGGTGCCGTCCGGCTTCAGCCAGACGACCTTGTGGGTGAAGAAGCTCGCGCTGACCAGCTCGCCGCCGGCAGTCACTGCGATGCCCTGCGGTCCGCTCAGATCGGCGTGGCGGAGTTCGCGCAGCGGTGCGCCGGCCAGATCGAAGACGACGATGTTGTTCGAACCGCCGCCGGCGACGAACAGCTCGTTGTTCCACACCGCCAGCCCCATGGGGCTGGAAAGGCCGAAGCCGGTGGCGTCGAACCGCGCGGTGCCGGTGCTGTCGAAGTAGACCACCGTGCCGTTGCCCGCGCTCGCCGCGAAGAACGATCCATCCGGCAACAGCGCCACGCAGTTGGTGAAGCGCAGCTTGGGATCGGCGAAGGTGCGGACCAGCGTGCCGTCGGGGCGGAACTCACCGACGTTGCTGGAGCTGAAGCCGGCGACCAGGAGGTTGCCATTGGTGCGGAGTGCGATTCCCGTGGGGCCGACGACCGGCCCGGTGGCGAACCGGCGCACCAGCTGGAGGCGGCGGTCCAGCTCGAGCACTTCACCGGAGTTCTGTGAGGCCACGTAGACCGTGCCAGTCGGCGACACGGCCAGGCCGCGCGGGTGCGCCAGGCCGGGGAGCGGCAGAGATGCCAGCTCGGTCCCTCCGAAGTCGAGGCGCAGGAGCCGGTCGTTGCCCGAGCTGGAGACCAGCAGGTCCCCGGTGGTGGCCGGCGGGAGCGTCTGTCCGGCCGCGGCGAGCGCGAGCAGCGCGGCAGCGGTTGCGGCGGTGATGGGCGCGGGATTCGGCATCTCCCGAATCATAGCCGCACCCGCGCTGGAGCCGGTCGCAAGACGAACGACGTCGCGGTCGGCCGCGGTTTTTGCGTATGTTCTGCGCGAGCATGCGCAAGCCCGTCATCCTGATCACCGGCGCCAACGGCGAGATCGGCCACGGCCTGATCGAGCACTGCCAGCAGCTGCCGGAGCACGAAGTCGTCGCCTTGGACCTGCGACCCCTGGATTCCGCCCTGGCCGCCGGCTGTGCCGCCACCATCGTCGGCGACATCCTGGACGAGGATCTGCTACAGCGGCTGGTCAGCGAGTACGAGATCCACCAGATCTTCCACCTCGCGGCGCTGCTCAGTACCCGTTCCGAGTACACCCCGGTGCAGGCGCACCGCGTCAACGTCAACGGCACCCTCAACCTGCTGCAGCTGGCGCACGAGCAGGCGCGCTGGCACGGCCACACGGTCAAGTTCCTGTTCCCGAGCTCGATCGCGGCCTACGGGCTGCCGAGTCGGGCCGCCAAGGACGACGCCGGTCGAGTGCGCGAAGACGAGTTCAACGTGCCGACCACGATGTACGGCTGCAACAAGCTCTACTGCGAGCAGCTCGGGCGCTACTTCACGCAGCACTTTCGCCAGCTGGCCGCCGACCCGGCGCCCAGCGGGGTCGATTTCCGCGCGCTGCGGTTTCCGGGCTTGATCAGCGCGGCCACGGTGCCGTCGGGCGGAACCAGCGACTACGGGCCCGAGATGTTGCACGCGGGCGCCTCGGGCGAGGCCTACTCGTGCTTCGTCGACGCCGGCGCCTACTTGCCGTTCATGGCGATGCCGGACGCGATCCGATCCCTGTTGATGCTTGCGGCGGCGCCGGCTGAAGGGTTGAGCCAGCGGGTGTACAACGTCGGCGCGTTCTCCAAGTCGGCGGCGCAGATCCGCGATGTCGTCGTCGCGGCGTTTCCGGATGCGCGCATCGACTTCGTCCGCGACGACGCGCGCGCCGACATCGTCGACAGCTGGCCGGCCGACGTCGACGACGGCGCCGCGCGGCGGGATTGGGGCTGGGTGCCGGATTACGATTTCGAGCGCGCGTTCGAGGAGTATCTGATCCCCGAGGTCGGCCGGCGCTACGGGCGCGAGCGTTGACCGAGCCAAGGCTCGGCGCGCACTGGGATGGCGATGGCGTCGCCTTCGCGCTGTTCACGGCGCACGCCACCGCGGTTCGCCTGGCGTTGGTCGATGGAGATGGCCAGCAGGGCGAGCTCGTCGAGCTGGCGCGTGACGCTTCCGCGCCGGACGTCTGGGGTGCGCGCGTGCCGGGCGTGCGGCCGGGGCAGCGCTACTACTACTTCGTCGACGGACCCGCCAAGGACGGTGCCGGCCACTGCTTCGACGGCTCGCTGCCCCTGCTCGACCCGTACGCGCGCGCCATCGGCGGGCGCGTCGACGCGGCGACGCCCGCGCCCGCGGTCGTCGTCGATCCCGCGTTCGCCTGGCGTGACGACGCGCCGCCGCGAACGCCCTGGGATCGCACTCTGCTCTACGAGGCGCACGTCAAGGGGCTGACGGCGCGGCACCCCGAGGTGCCGCGCAAGCAGCGGGGCACCTATCTCGGCCTGGCACATCCGGCGGTGCTCGATCACTTGCTGTCGCTCGGGGTGACGGCGATCGAGCTGATGCCGGTGCACCACCACATGACCGAACGGCACCTGACGCGGCGCGGTCGGACCAACTACTGGGGCTACTCGACCATCGGGTTCTTCGCGCCGGACGCGCGGTTCGCCAGTGGCGCCGACGGGCGACAGGTGACCGAGTTCAAGCAAATGGTGCGGGCGCTGCACCGCGCCGGACTGGAGGTCGTTCTCGACGTGGTCTACAACCACACTGGAGAAGGCGGCATCGACGGACCGGTGCGCAGCTTCCGCGGCATCGACAACGCCTCGTACTACCGCGCCGATCGCAGTGGTCGCTACGAGGACGTCACCGGCTGCGGCAACACTCTCGACCTTCGCCACGCGCGGGTGCGACAGCTCGTGCTCGACAGCATGCGCTATTGGGTCGAGGAGATGCATGTCGACGGCTTCCGCTTCGACTTGGCGCCGGCGTTGGCTCGTGGCGACGACGGCTTCGACCCGAGCGCGCCGTTGTTCGAGGCGATGCGTGCCGATCCCGTGCTGGCAGAAGTCAAGTGGATCGCCGAGCCGTGGGATCTGGGCGAGGACGGCTACCGCCTGGGGCAGTTCCCGCGGGGTTGGGTGGAGTGGAACGGCCGCTTCCGCGACGACGTGCGCCGCTTCTGGCGCGGCGACTCCGGCGCCCGCCGTGATTGCGCTGCCAGACTGTCGGGTTCGCGCGACTTGTTTCCGATCGAGTCCCGGGGCGAGTTCGCGTCGGTGCACTACGTCGCCTGCCACGACGGGTTCACCTTGGCCGACGTCGTCGCCTACGCGGACAAACACAACGAGGCCAACGGCGAAGCCAACCGCGATGGCAGCGATCACAACTTCAGCAGCGGCCACGGGGCCGAGGGGGCGACCGACGACCCGGCCATCTTGGCGCGCCGCTCCGCGGTGCAGCACAGCCTGCTGGCAGCCGTGGCGTGGACCCCGGGGGTGCCGATGCTGTGCGCCGGCGACGAGCTGGGGCGCACCCAGGGTGGCAACAACAACGCCTACTGCATCGACGATGCCCGCACCTGGATCGACTGGCAGCTCGATGCTCGCCGCTCGGCGTTGCTGGCGTGGACGGTGGAGGTCTTGCGCGCCCGCCGCGCCGAGCCGCTGCTCCGGGGTGCGGGTGCGGTTTCCTTTTGGACTGCAGATGGGCAGCCGATGGACGAGTCCGTGTGGCAGGACGACGACGCCCGCTGGCTGCTCATGGTCGCGGGCGGCGATGGCGCCGATGCGGTGGCGGTGATGTGCAACGCAGCGACCCGCGCAGTGCGTCTGGTGCTGCCGCCAGGACCACAGGAAAGCGGCCGCTGGCGGGTGCAGTGTGCGGCGCCGGCGATCGAGGTGGCACGCTTGGCCGCGGGGATGACGCTGGAGCTGGGCGCCCACGGTTGTGCGTTGTTGCGCTGGGAGTCGCCGTGAGTCGCGCGGCTGCCGAGGCGGCGCTGCTGCAGCAGCTGGCGGCCGGCGCGTGCGCGCGCCCGCGCGCGCTGCTCGGCCCGCATCGCGAGGCGGCCGGCTGGCTGGTGCGCGGCTGGCATCCCGACGCGGTGGCTGCCGAGTTGCGTGCCGGCGACCGCGTCGTGCCGATGGCGGCTGAGAGTGACGGTCTGTTCACCGCGCGGCTCGCGGAGGCGGAGTTGCCGCCCTACTCGTTGCGCTTCGAGTTTGCCGACGGCAACGCATGGCAGCACCGCGATCCGTATCGATTCGGACTCGCGTTGGACGCAGCGGATGTCGACGCGCTGGCCGCCGGCCGGCACGCGCGGCTGTGGAAGTTGCTGGGCGCGCGGCCGCAGCGCCGGGGCGGCGTCGACGGGACGCGCTTTCTGGTGTGGGCACCGCGCGCCGCGGCGGTCGCGCTGGTCGGCGACTTCTGCGCGTGGGATGGCCGACTGCTGCCGATGCAGAAGTTGGCTGCGGGCGTCTTCGGCCTGTTCGTCCCCGAAGTCGGTCCGGGCGCCCTGTACCAGTTCGAAGTGCGGAGTGCGAGCGGCGCGGCCTGGGCGAAGAGCGATCCGGTGGGGCGGGCGATGGAGCCACCGCCGCGCTGCGCATCGCGCGTCGTGCGGCCGCGCTTCGGCTTTGCCGATGGTGCGTGGATGAGCCAGCGCGCGCGCATTGATCCGCGCCGCGCGCCGCTGGCAATCTACGAGGTCCACCTGGGCTCGTGGCGGCGCGATGGCGATCGCCGGCTGTCGTATCGCGAGCTGGCGCCGTTGCTGGTCGAGCACGTGCGTGCGCTCGGCTTCACGCACTTGCAGCTGCTGCCGCTCGCCGAGCACGCCTACTACCCCTCTTGGGGCTATCAGGTCACCGGCCACTACGCGGTCACCGGTCGCTACGGCACGCCGGACGACCTGCGCTGGTTTGTCGACTACTGCCACCGCCACGACGTCGGTGTGATTCTCGATTGGGTGCCGGCGCACTTTCCGAAGGACGAGTTTGGTCTGCGCTGCTTCGACGGCCAGCGGCTGTACGAGCGGCAGGGTGAGCACCCGAGCTGGGGTACGCTGCGCTTCGACTTCAGTCGGCCCGAGGTGCGCGCGTTTCTGATCAGCAATGCCCTCTATTGGTTGCGCGAGTTCCACTTCGACGGCTTGCGCGTCGATGCGGTGTCGTGGGTCGTCTATGCCGACTACCTCGAGCGGGAGCCGCCCTGGACGCGGGATCCGCATGGCATCGGGTTCCTGCAGGAGCTGCACCGGGCGGTCGAGCGGGAGGCGCCGGCGGCGATCACCATCGCCGAGGAAGCCACCGATTTCCCCGGCGTCACCGCGCCGGTCAAGGACGGCGGCCTCGGTTTCACCTTCAAGTGGAACATGGGCTGGATGCACGACACGCTGCGTTACGTGCGCACGCCGTTCGACCAACGTGCCGCGCATCATGACTGGCTCACGTTCGCGTTCAGCTATCAGCAGAACGAGCACTACGTCGACGCGTTGTCGCACGACGAGGTCGTCCACCTCAAACGGCCGCTGTTGCTGAAGATGCCGGGCGAAGAGTGGCAGCAGCGCGCGGGCCTGCGCTTGCTGCTGGCGGCGCAGGTGCTGCGGCCGGGCAAGTCGCTGTGGTTCATGGGCACCGAGTTGGCGCCGGTGACCGAATGGGATCACGACCGCGCGCTCGACTGGAGTCGCGGCGAGACCGCCGAGGGGCGCGCGCTGCACGCCTACGTCGGTGCGCTGCTGCGGCTCTACCGCCGCTCGCCGTGCCTGTGGCGGCGAGACGACGGTCCCGACGGCTTTGCCTGGATCGCGGGCGACGACCGTGAGAACGGCGTGCTGGCGTTCGTGCGCCGCGACGGCGACGCGCATTTGGTGGTGGTGCTCCACTGGGGAGACGAGCCGTGCGAGGGCTATTCGGTCGGCGTGCCCGCGGCGGGAACCTACCGGCAGGTGCTGTGCAGCGAGGCGACCCGCTTTGGCGGCGCCGTAGTCGATCGCGGCGGCACGCTGCGCACGGCGGCCGAGCCGTCGTCCGGTTGGCGCCAGTCGCTGCTCGTGGACTTGCCTCCGCTCGCGGCGCTGGTGTTGGCGCCGGCGCGGATCGGCGCGGTGCAGTCACCGCCGGCGGGATCGGTGCCGGCTGCGGATTCGCACGCGGTCCGCGCCGGCGGTGGGCGCCGATGACTTATCATGGCGGCAGCGCCATGCGGTGGACTCGTGCCTTGTCCTTGAGTGCGGTCGTGTTCTTTGCCGGCCGTGCGCAAGCCCAGGAGCCGGCGGCGATCGACCCGGCGGCGTTCGTCCGCCGGCACTGCGCCGAGTGCCACGGTGGCGGCGAGGACCTCGAGGCCGATCTGGATCTGGTGGGCTGGATCGAACGCGTGGGCGCCGGCCGCGAGTGGTCGGCCATCGACGTCGAGCGTGCGGCCCGGGTCAGCGAACGTCTCGCCGCGGGTGACATGCCGCCGGACGGTGCCCGACAGCCGTCGGCGGCCGACCGGGCGGCGTTCGCCGGTTGGCTACAGGGGGGCCGCGCGGCGCCGGCGGTGACCATCCGTCGGCTCTCGCGCGTCGAGTACCGCAACTGCGTGCGCGACGTGCTCGGGGTCGACAGCGATCGCATCGACGCGGTGCCGCCCGCGGATCTCGGCCACGGCTTCGACAACATCGGGGCGGCGACGGCGTTCTCGCCCCTGCACCTCGAGGCCTACCTGGCGGTCGCCGAAGCGGTCGCGCAGCGCGCGATCTCGGTCGAGGACCCCGCCGCGCCGCCGCACCTGCACTTCGAAGCCGAGGCGATGGAGTGCTCGCTCGGCGAGGACGCCGTGCTCGGCGATTGGCTGTCCCTGTTCAGTAACGGCACCGCGCGCGTCGAGATCGAGCTGCCGCGCGCCGGTCGCTACCGCGTGCGGTTGCGCGCGCGGGGCCAGCAGGCCGGGCCCGACCCGGTGCAGGCATCCGTATGGGCGCAGGCGGCGCGCGTCGCGCAGCTGGTGATCGAGGACGAGGCGCCGGCCGAGCACGATCTGGAGGTCGAGCTCGACGGCGGCCGCCAGACGCTAGCGGTGTCGTTCGACAACGACTACTACCGGCCGCAGGCGGTCGACCCGGCGCAGCGCGACCGAAATCTGATCTTGGACTGGCTCGAGCTGATCGGTCCGCTCGACCCGCCGCGGCTCAGCTCCGGGCACCGGTGGCTGAGCGCGCTCGCGGGGGACCGCGGCAGCAACGCCGAGCGGCTCGCGCCGGCCGTGGAGCAGCTGCTGCTGCGATGCTGGCGGCGGCCGCCCTCGGCCACCGAGTTGGTCCGCGTCGTCGAGCGCGCCGCCGCCGTCGCCGACGACGAAGGTCGTTTGGTGTTCGGCTTGCGCCACGCCGTGGTCCTCGCCCTGGCGTCGCCGCACTTCTTGTTTCGGCCGGAGCCGGCCTTCGATGGCCACGCGCTGGCGGCGCGGCTGTCGTTCTTCCTCTGGAGCAGCGGACCCGATGCCGCGTTGCTCGCGGCCGCTGCGGACGGCTCGCTGCGGCGGCGCGCAGTGCTGTCGGCGCAGGCGGCGCGGCTGCTCGAGGACCCACGCGCCTCGGCCTTGGCGGAGAACTTCGCCGTGCAATGGCTCGAGCTGCGGGCGTTGCAAAACGAGCCGGAGGTGGCCGAGGAGCGCGGTGGATCGGACCAGGGCTTGCGCGCGGCGATGCGGCGGGAGAGTGTCCTGTTGTTCGAGACGGTGCTGCGCGAGCGGCGCCCGGCGACCGAGCTCCTGACCGCCGACTACACCTTCGTCAACGAGGCCCTGGCCCAGCACTATCGCTTGCCCGGTGTCCGCGGCGCGCACTTTCGTCGCGTGCCGCTGACCGACGCACGGCGGCGCGGCCTGTTGGCCCACGCGGGCATTCTCACGCTGACCTCCAACCCCGACCGGACCTCACCGGTCAAACGCGGCAAGTGGATCCTGAGCAATCTGCTCGCGCGGCCTCCGGCACCACCGCCGCCGGGCGCCGACAGCTTCGACGAAGCCGCCGTCGACGGACCCGCGACCATGCGCGCGATGCTCGAAGCGCACCGGCGGGACGCCCGCTGCGCTGCCTGCCACGCTCGCATGGACGGTCTCGGCCTGGCGCTCGAGCACTTCGACCGACTCGGTCGCTGGCGCGATTCCGCCGCCGGCCAGCCGATCGACGCCGGCGCGCTGCTGCCGGGGGGCACGCGCGTGGACGGCGTCGCGGGCGTCGTGGATGCGCTGGTACAGGACGCCGCGGTGGTGCGCGGTTTGCTGATCAAGCTGTTCACCTTCGGCGTCGGCCGGCCGCCGACCGCGCTCGAGCGCGCCGGGCTGGAACACGCGGCAGCGGCGCTGCCCGCCGACGCGCCGATCGCGGCGCTGATCGACCTGGTGGTGACCCACGCGGCGTTTCGCGAGGCGCCGGATGAACCCGAGGAGGCGAGATGACGCGGAGATCCCTGTCGCGGCGGACGTTCTTAGCCGGCAGCGGCGCCTGCCTCGCGTTGCCATGGCTCGAAGCGACCTCACCGGCCCGCGCGGCGGGCACACCGCGCGCGCTGTTCGTCTTTGCGCCCAACGGCGTGCACATGCCGGCGTGGACGCCCGCGGCGACCGGGATGGAGTTCGACCTGCCACCGACTTTGAAGCCGCTCGCGCCGGTGCGCACCACGGTGCGCGTCGTGTCTGGCCTGGAATTGGATCCCGCGCGCAGTCACGGCGATGGGCCGGGTGACCACGCCCGCGCGGCGGCCGCGTTCTTGACCTGTGCCCACCCGCGCAAGAACGGCCCCCTGCGCGTCGGCGTGTCGGTCGACCAGCTGCTGGCGCGCGCCTGGCGTGGGCACGCGCGCTTCGACAGCCTCGAGCTCGGCGTGCAGCGCGGCAGTGCGGCCGGCGTCTGTGACTCCGGCTACAGCTGTGCATACAGCAACCACATCGCGTGGCGCGCGCCCGGGTCGCCGCTGGCGGTGGAGAACGACCCGCGCCGCGTCTTCACGCGGTTGTTCGGTGCGGGGGACGCGACGCGAGAGGATCGAGTCGCGCGCCGGGCCCGGCGTCGCAGCGTGCTCGATGCGGTGCTCGCCGACGCCGATGCGCTGTCGCGGCGGCTCGGCGCTGCCGACCGCGCCAAGCTCGAGGACTACTTGACCGCGGTGCGGGAGGTCGAGCGGCGCATCGAGTGGGCCGAACAGCGCGACGCCGAGGTGGCCGAGGCGGCGGCCCGGCGCGAGCCGCCGGAGTGGATGGCGTCCCCGGTGGCGCGGGCGGACCGATTGGCGTTGCTCTACGAGCTGATCGCCATCGCGTGGCAGAGCGATGCCGCGCGCGTTTGCACGCTGATGCTGGGCACCGGTGGCAGCAACCTGAGCTATCCGGAGCTCGGCATCGACGCCGGCCATCACAGCCTGTCGCACCACCGCGGCAACGCCGACAACATGGCCAAGATCGAGCGGATCGACCGCGCCCAGATCGAGCAGCTGGCGGCGTTCTTGGCGCGGCTCGACCAGCTCGGTCTACTCGAGGATGCGGTCGTCGTCTACGGGTCCGGCATCTCGGATGGCAATCGCCACGATCACGCCGACTTGCCCATCCTGGTCGCCGGTGGCGGCGGCGGCCTCGGGTCGGCACAGCACCTCCGGGTGCCGCCGGCGACGCCGCTCGCCAACCTCTACCTCGAGCTGCTGCGGCGCTTCGGGGTCGAAGTGCCGCGCTTCGGTGACAGCACCGGCGGCTTGCCCGCGCTCTGAACGGCGGCCTTTTCGGTAATCAGCGGATGTCGACGGTGAGGCCGCCGGTCATCTGGGCGCCGAACGGGTTCGAGCCGGGGCTGACGTACAGCCACTGCATGTAGATCGTGCCGCTGACGGTGGACGGGATCGTCAAGCGTTGGTTGTAGGACGACGTCGGCAAGACGACGTTCAGCGTGGTCATGGCCTGCGTCGGGTCGACCAGCAGCGGGCAGCCTGTCATCCCGATGAAGCTGAGGTCGAGGTTGGTCTGGGCGCCGCCGATGAGCAGGACACCGTTGACCCCGCTGGGCGCACCGGTGATGCGGGCGATGAAGTTTCTCGTGCCCGCCCACGGGAGGTTCGCGTGGTTGTTGGTGGCGCTGCTGATCGAAGCATTGCCGCATCCGGTGCCATAGGGGGCCGGCAGGTTGATCGCCGGGTAGGCGAGCTTGGTCGCCGAGACGACCGCGGTCGAAGCGTAGGCGATCGAGTACTCGTGGTTGTCGTCGTCGTAGGTGATCGACGGGTGGGCCGCGCCCGAGGTCGGCGTAATGCTCGCCGACTCGGCGATCTTGCCGTCGACGCCGATCCGATCGACGTAGGAGACCAGCGGCTGCGCCAACGTCTCACTGGTCACGCAGGCATAGTGGCTGCGGGTTTCCCGGTCGTGGGCGACTCCGCCGAGCAGCAGAGCGCGGCCCTGACGCAGGCGCTCGTGTGCCAGGGAGGTTGGCAATGACGACTGAACACCCCACTGGAGCACCTGCACCCACGCTTCGGAGCCGGTGTTGCCGATCTGGGGAAACAGGTTGGCACGCTGCAGGTAGGCGATGCTGTAGTTGTCGAGACTGCCGGCAATGCGAGGCGCAAAGCTGTGCATCGCGTTGGCGAGATTGCCGAGCGAGACGTAGGAGTTCGAGCTGCCGTTCTGGTCGACGCGCGTCGCGAACACGTCCCAATCGTCCTGCGGGATGATCGTGTCGAGGCTCTGGAAGACGCACACCCAGTCGTCGCCCGAGGACTCGCGCTGCTCGTTGATGTCGGGGCGGTCGGTGTCCTTCAGCACGCTGGTGCTACTCACCGAGTAGTGTCGGATTGCACGGCCGGCGCGAACGTCGACCACGGTGGCGCGGATCGACGAGTTGTTGGTGTCGGGTTGACCGCTGTCGGAGCGGTAGACGACCAGGGCTTCGTCGCCGGCGAACCGGTTCGAGCAGCCGCCCACCGCGATGTGGTGCGCCCAGTCGGTCGAGCGCAGCGCGACGATGCTGGTGCTGACCGAGAAGTTGCCGGCGTCGTGCAAATGGGCCCTGAGGTAGCCGATGTTGCTGGAGGGCACCAGGCGGTTGAAACCGATGACCCACCGCTGCGGTGCGGCGACGTAGGCCACGTCCATGCTGTCCGTGCTCCAGGACGCGGTGATGTCGGTGAACACCGGCGCGGACGGCGAGAAGTCGTCGTCCATCAAGTAGGCGTAGCCGTCGTAGTCGGCGCTGGAGACCGCGCGGGTGAAGACGATCATCAGCTGGCCGGTCTCGGCATCGCGCCCGATTTCGGTGTCGGCGGGGGTTGCGCCACCGGCGGAGATCGAGCGAGCGCTGAGCAGCGGATCGACGGTCAGCGGGAACTGGGCGTCGCGCACGGCGTCCGCGGCGAGCCGCAGCTCGACCTCGCCGGCGACGATCGTCGTGGTCATCGCCGTCTGGCGGCCGGCCGCGTCGATCGCGATCGCCGCGCCGTAGCGGACACGCTCGCGGCCCGTAGCGTCGCGCAGCGCGAGCGCGCCGGAGCGCGGGGTCGCGGAGTCGATGTCGAGCTCACTGATCAGCTGGCCACGCACGACGAGATCTCCTCGCACCGAGCTTCCTTCCACGGCGGGCCGCTGCGCGATGACGAAGGTCTGCTCGACACCGTCGCGCCGCACGTCGTAGGCCTCCGTGAAGCCGGGATAGCGGTACTCGTAGCGCCAATCCTGAGCGTGCCCGCGCATCGCCTTCGCGGCGTCCGACGTCATCAGCTGGTGCCCGCCGATCGAGACGCCGGTGGTCCGCCAGCGCACCGGCAGGTTGCGCGGCGCGTCGGCACCGAGCACCGGGTAGAACACCATCCCGTCGTGGAACGACACCTTGTAGTCGGGGCCGGCGGCCCAAGTCCCGTAATCGGCAACGGCCTCGTCGGCACCGGTGTGCACGGCCACCATCCAGCGCGCGGCATCGATCGCCTGGACTTGCTCCAGGGTCGGTGAAGGGTTCTGGGCAGCCGGCGGGGCGATCGAGACGCTGCCAAGCACCATGAGCGAGATCAGGCGGTTTCGTTCCATCGTGGTCACCTCGTGTTTCGGGTGACCTGATGCGTCAGGAGGGGGCGACGGCGGCCAACATTCGGGTTTCAGCAACTCGAGGGAGTACGTCGTGCCCTGAGCAGGCCGCGTCTTGCGGTCTCGACTCCGTCGGTGGACGCTTGGGGGTTCACCATGGCCGATTCCGAACCCGTCCCTCCCGAGCGCGAAGACTCGGACCCACGAGACTCCGACCGCACGCGTCAATGGTGCGATGACATGCGGTGCCACGTCGCGGGCTACCTCGACGCGGAGCGGGTGCGCCACGGCCAGGTCGGCGACCGGCCGGTGTTTCAGGTCGCCCCCTACGTCTCGGTTTGGGAGGTCGAGAGCGCGGCCCGGCCGGGGAATGTCGGTGGCTGGGTGGTCTGCGGCGATCTGCCGACCGACTGCGTGTGCGCCGAAGAGGTGGCGCACCCGCGCGCGGCGTTGGCGGCGATCGCCGAGCGGTGGAGGCGCTACGCGGAGGCGGTGCGGCGGGGCGAGCCGCCGGAGGGGTTCGAGATCGCCGGCGTCGCCGACGATCCCGACAACCTGTTGCCGCAGCTGGAGAGCCGGGCGGAGACGTTGGCGCAGTGGGCGGAGGACGACGGGGCCTGGAGCGACGAGGCTTCGGATCAGCAGAGCTGACGCCTCAGGCTTCGGCCAGCGCCGCGCCGACGCGCAGCTTCATCGAGTGCAGCGTGTTGCGCATCAGCATGGCGATCGTCATGGGGCCGACACCGCCGGGCACCGGGGTGATCCAGCCGGCGATCTCCGCCGCTTTGTCGTAGTCGACATCGCCGCGCAGGATGGCGACGGTCTTGCCGGTCTTCTCGCTGACGCGCTCGCCGACGCGGTTGACGCCGACGTCGATGACGCACGCCCCGGGCTTGATCCACTCCGGCTGCACCAAGCCGGGCACGCCGGCGGCGACGATCAGGATGTCGGCGCGGCGGCAGTGGGCGGCGAGGTCGCGGGTGCGCGTGTGCACGACGGTGACCGTCGAATTGGCGCCCGCGCCCTTCTGCATCATCATCGTCGCGATGGGCTTGCCGACGATGTTCGAGCGGCCGACGACGACGACTTCGGCTCCGCTGGTCTCGATGCCCGCGCGTAGGATCATCTCGCGGATGCCGGCGGGCGTACACGGCGGGAAGCGTACGTCGTCGCCGATCAGTAGTCGGCCCGCGTTGACCGGGTGAAACCCGTCGACGTCCTTGTCGGGATCGATCGCCAACAGGACCTTGTTCTCGTCGATGTGGTCCGGGAGCGGCAGCTGCACCAAGATGCCGTCGATACTCGGGTCGTCGTTGTAGCGCTGGATCAGCGCCAGCAGCGCTGCTTCGTCGATGTCGGCCGGTTGGTTGTCCTGGACTTCGTGAAAGCCGATGCCGATCGCGGTCTGCACCTTGAGGCGCACATACGATTGGGATGCCGGGTTGTCGCCGACGAGAATCGTGACCAGGCCGGGCGGACGGCCGTGCTGGGCGGCGAGTTGGTCGACCTCGGTCTTGATCTCGTCGAGGATCGTCTGGCGCAGCGCCGTTCCGGAGATGATCTGTGCGGGCATGAGAAAAGCGTGGTCGGCGGAAGGACCAAACCCTAGCAGGTTGGCAAGCGGTGGCCAGCGTTCGTACGGTGTCGGTGTTGAACGCGGTTCGCCCATCCCCGTCGTCTTCGAGTCTCTGGGTGCTCGTCGTGCTCGGTGCCGGCTGGCGCGTCGGCGTCGCGGCGCGGACACCGGTGCCGGCGGAGGACGGCGCCAACTACCTCTGGATGGCCGAGCAGCTGGCGCGGGGCGCGCCGTGCGCGACCCTGGACGCGGTGTTTCCGCCGCTCAACAGCATGGTCTGTGCGGTCGGCGTCGCCCTGCTGCCGTGGCTGGAGCCGTTCCGCGCCGCGCAGCTGGTGTTGGCAGTGGTCGGCGCGCTGGCGGCCGTGCCGCTGGCCCGCTTGGTCGAGCGCGTCGCGCCCGGCGGTGGGTGGGCGGCGGCCTGGTTGATGGTCACCGCGCCGCTGCCGATTCGCTGTGCCGCCGAGATCTACAGTGAGCCGGCCTACCTGCTGTGCGCGTCGATGGCGCTCCACGCGTGGGTGCGCGGCGCGTCGGGCGCCGCCGGCGCCTGGCTCGGGGCAGCGTCCTGGGCGCGGCCCGAGGCGTTGGTGTTGGCGGGAGCGTTGGCGCTCGCCGCGCCGCGGAAGGCTTGGCGGATGCTGTGGCCCGTCGCGGTCGCCGCCGCCGTGCTCTCCGCGGCGCGCGCGTTGTGTGGGCACGGGCCGGATCCGATGCCGAAAGCCGGGTTTGTCTGGGAGCGCACCATCGGGGTGGCGCCGGGGATCGGCGACATGGTCGCCGCGTTCGGCCGGCACGCGCTGCAGATGCCGTGGCTGTGGGTCGAGGCGTTCGCGATCTCGGGCGTGCTGGCGGTGTTGGGGGTGTGGCGCGGCGCACTCGCGCACCGGCGCGCGTTCTTGGCAGCGGCCGTGCTGGGGTGTGCGCTGATCTGCGCGTTCTTGCCGCGCCGGCGCTTCCTCGTCACCTGGCTGCCGGTGGTCCTGCCACTCGCGGTCGCCGGCTTGGGCGCGCTGCCCGCGCGATGCCGCTCCTTCGTGCTGGCCGCGGCCGTGCTGCTCAACGTCGCGCTCTCGGTGCGCGTCATCGACGCCGACCGGGTCGCCGAGCGCCGCGTCGGCGCCTGGCTCGCGACCCAGTGTGCGCCCGGCGAGCGGATCACCGGCGACATGACCCGCGTGCTCTACTTCGCCGGCGAACGCCCGCTTCCCCCCAAGCCGTTCACCGCCGAACAGCTGGCCGACCGCGCCCACGCCGTCCGAGCCCGCTTCGTCGTCCTCGGCGCGCGCCGCCCGACGACCCCCGAAGCTCGGCGCCTCCTCGGCGACTACCGCCCGCTCCGCCTCCCCCCAGAGCTCGCCGAGCTCGCCCACCGCCGCGGCATCCTCACACTCCACCGCTAGCGAAAGTACGGAGTCAGGCTCGATTTTCTCGCTTCGCCGACGTGCCGGCGAAGCGAGAAAATCGAGCCTGACTCCGTACTTTCAGATGAGGAAGTGGCAGATGTCGCCGTCTTGCAGGACGTAGTCCTTGCCCTCGACGCGCAGCTTGCCGGCGGCCTTGATCGCCGCTTCGCTGCGGTGCTCCATCAGATCGTCGAACTGATAGACCTCGGCGCGGATGTAGCGTTTGACGAAGTCGGTGTGGATGACGCCGGCGCCGACCGGACCGGTGTCGCCCTTGCGGATGACCCAGGCGCGGACTTCCTTCTCGCCGGCGGTGAAGAAGGTCTGCAGGCCGAGGAGGTCGAAGCCCTTGTGGATCAGTTGGCCGAGCCCCGATTCGGTGAAGCCCAGCTCCTCCATGAACATCGCCCGTTCGTCGCCGTCCATGCGCACCAGCTCGGCCTCGATGTCGCCGCACAGGGGCAGCACCTCGCTGCCCGAGCGCGCGGCGTATTCGCGCAATGCAGCGACGTGCGTGCCCTCACCGGCGACATCGTCGTCACCGACGTTGGCGACGAACAGCATCGGCTTGACCGTCATCAAGAACAGCGGTTGCAGCGCCTTGAGCTCGAGTGCGCTCCAGGCGTGCGTGCGCAGGGGTTGATCGGTCTGCAGGTGGTCACGGGCCTTCTCGAACAGCTCTTTCTCCCGCTGGCAGTCCTTGTCGCCGGCGCGCGCCTTCTTCGCCACGCGCTCGATGTTGCGCTCGAGGGTGGCGAGGTCGGCTTGGCTCAGCTCGAGGTCTACGACCTCGGCGTCGATCGCCGGATCGAGATCGCCGGTGACGTGCTGCACGCCGCTTTTTTGGAAACAGCGGACGACGTGCAACAGCACGTCCGCCTCTTTGATCGCGCCGAGAAACGAGATGCCCATGCCTTCGCCCTGGCTCGAGCCCGACACCAGTCCGGGGATGTCGACCACGGTCATCTGCGCCGGCACGATTCGCTGCGTGGGGATGCACTCGGCGATCTTCGCCAGCCGCGGGTCCGGCACGTCGACGGTGCCCTGCACCGGACCGGTGGTGCTGAACATGTAGTCCGAACGCTCCACCTCTTGTTGGGTGATGGCGCCGAAGATCGTGGTCTTGCCGACGTTGGGCAGGCCGACGATGCCGCATGAAAGGCCCATGGCGGCGCAGGCTACCGCCGGGTCGCGGCCCGCGACAGAGCTAGTGGCGGCCCTCCGCGGTCTCGCCACGCGCGCCACACGCTGAGCGCCCACAGCAGCACGGTGCCCGCGGTGACGAGGTAGAGGCTCTGCTGCAGCTCTTTGAGGTCGCGGCCGAGGACGTCTCCGCCGAGCAATAGCACGAGCGCGTAGCCACCGAGCACCCACAGCAGCCCCGGCCGGCCGTTTACGCCAGCGCAGAGCAAGGCGAAGAACGCGGGGATCAGCGCGACGTGGTGGGCCTTCCACGAGATCGGCGACAGCAGCAGCGACAGCGCGCAGGTCGCCGCCGTCAGCCAGACCGCGTGGCGCGGCTTGCGCAGGGCGACCGACGCGGTGGCGACCAGGACTGCCGCGGCTAGTGCGCGCGCGACCCAGCTCACGACCTCGGCTGGCAGGCCGAGCCCCGGAACGAAGCCGGGCACGAGCGCTGCGTGCGCGGCGGGCACGGTCCCGAGATAGCGCGCGACTGCGCAGCGCAGGCACTGGTTCATCCACGAGAACGCCGGAAACCCGTGCTCGGGCGCGGCGAAGACGTCGGTGGTCGCGGCGTAGGCCAGCGTGCCGGCCAGCCAGCGCTGCAGCGGCGCCGTGCTGCCGAGCAGCGCGGTCGCCAGCGCGGTCAGCGCCACCGCGCAGCCGAGCGCGCCGGCGGCGGCGCGCCGGTGGCCGAGCAACCACAACAGGGGGACGAAGAGCAGGCCCGTGGGTTTGGTCGCCAGCGACAGCCCCAGTGCCGCCGCGGCGCCGGCGCTGCGGCCCTGATCGGCCCAGCGCAGCGCGGTCAGCCAGAGGGCCAAGTTGACGAGGTTGCCGCCGCCGCCATGGGTGTCGCGCAGCACGTAACGCGCGCTCAGCACGGCCGTGCCCAACAACAGCCAGTGGAGGCGCGGGCGCAGCGGTGGTGCCAGCCGTTCGAGGGCGTCGCGCGCCCACAGGCCGATGGCCCACAGCGCGAGCACCTGCAGCATGCCCCACGCGACCCGCGCGCCCCGCTCGGGCAGCAGGGAGAACGGCGCGGTCAGCAGGCCGAAACCGGGCGGGTAGACCGGGTGCAGCGGTTTGGCTTCCAGATAGGGGGCGTAGAGCTCCTCGCCGTGCAGCACGCGCTGGCCGAACTCGAGGTGATCGGTGATGACCCCCCGGTCACGGATTCCGGTGCGCGCGACCAGTGCCACGGCCAGCGCGAGCCACAGCCAGAGCCAGGCGCGCCGCATGCGCCCGGCTACTCGTCGAACAGCTCGCGGTAGGCCGGTCGGGATTCGGCCGCGCTGCTGGGCTCCAAGCGGTAGGTCGTCGGGCCGCGCTTGGCGAGCTCGTGTCCGTCGGCGCCCTCACCGAAATCGATCACCAGCTCCTCCGGCACCTCGCCGTGGGGAGACAACAAGATGCAGGGCTGGTCCACACCCTCCAGGCGAACGACCCGGGCTCGAAGCATGACCCCATTGTGCCCGGAGGGCGGGCAATCTTCGAGTGGGGAGCTCGGTCGGTCGGCGGCGGCCGACAAAGGGAGCTGGCGGTTGCTCCGGGTCCCGCGTAGAGAGCGGTGATGAGATCGCGCCGCCCCCCGTTGCGTGTCGCTGCCGCCCTGGTCGGTTGTCTGTCTTTCGGCGCCGGTCTCGGCGCGCAGGCCGGGGCCGCCCGGCCCGCGGAACCCGTCGAGAAGCCGGCGGGTTCGGGCCAGT
This sequence comes from Planctomycetota bacterium, assembly GCA_965223545.1. GTDB lineage: Bacteria > Planctomycetota > UBA1135 > UBA1135 > UBA2386 > CBDCWY01. Next base: position 5,396,862 of record OZ245006.1, read on the forward strand.
GGAGCCAGTTCCGCGGCCCCGGTGGGCAGGGGGTCGCGGTCGGCGACCGGCGGCCGCCGGTCGAGTTCGGTCGGGACCGCGGCATGCGCTTTCGCGTCGAGGTCAGCCCTGGCAACTCCTCACCGTGTGTGTGGGGCGATCGGGTGTTCCTCACCGGCGCCCGCGACCGGCAGCTGGAGACGGTGTGCTTGGACGCCGCCACCGGCGCCGAGCGCTGGCGGCGCAGTGTCGAGGTCGAGGTGCTCGAGAAGGGCCACCGCATCAACAGCGCGGCGTCACCGACGCCGGCTGCCGACGGCGCGCGCGTCGTCGTCTACTTCGGTTCGTTCGGCCTGCTGTGCTACGACCACGATGGCGAGGAGGTCTGGCGCCGGCCGCTCCCGGCGGCGGCCAACACGTTCGGCACGGCGGCATCGCCGGTGATCGACGGCGAGCACGTGATCTTGGTCCGCGACACCAACGAGGCCTCGTGGGTCGAGGTGATGCGCGCGACCGACGGCGAGACCTTGTGGCGGGTCGACCGCAGTGGGTTCCCGTCGGCATGGTCGACGCCGGTGGTGTGGCGCCGCGGTGATGCTGTCGAGCTGTTGGTCTACGGAGCGTTTCGGCTGACTGCTTACGACTTGGCGACCGGCGACGAGCGCTGGTCGGTGCCCGGTCTGGCCGACGAGCCGTGCATCACGCCGGCGCTGGGCGAAGAACTGGTGTACGTCACGTCGTACAACATGCGCACCAACCCGGAAGTCGTCGGGTTGCCATCCTTCGAGACCCTGCTCGCCGAGTACGACGACGACGGCAATGGCACGCTGAGCCGCCGCGAGGTCGGACCCAACCGCAGCATCCTGTCGCGCATGGACGCCGATGGTGAGGGCGATCACCCCTTGCGCGGCTTCTTCCGCTTCTTGGATCGCGATGCAGACGGCCAGCTGTCCGCGGCCGAGTGGCAGCGCATGTTCGATTGGCTCTCGACCTTCGAGCACCGCAACGCCGTGGTCGCGATCCGGCCGCCCGACGCCGCCGGTGGGGAGGTCGCGATCGCGTGGCAGTTCGGGCGCGGAATCCCCGAGTGCCCCTCGCCGCTCGTGCACGAGGGCAAGGTCTACCTGGTCAAGAACGGCGGCATGGTCAGCTGCCTCGACGCGGCGACCGGCGCTCTGCACTACCAGGGCCGGCTCGGCGCAGGCGGACCGCGTTACTCCTCCCCGGTGGTCGGCGGCGGCCGCATCTACGCCGCCTCCGCGCGCGGCGTGATCACGGTGTTTGCCGCGGGCGACACCCTCGACGTCCTGGCACACAACGACCTCGGCGAGCGCATCATGGCCACCCCCGCCCTCGTCGACGGCGTGATCTACGTACGCACCGAAGCCGCCCTCTACGCCTTCGCCGAGCCCTAGCGAGAGTACGGAGTCCGGCTCGATTTTCTCGGTAGGTCCCGCGCCCCTACGGCGCGCTCACCGCCACCGGTCCGGCGACCCACGGCGCGGCACCGCTCTGGAAAGCGCCCAGGTCGACGACCGGTCCGGGCAAGATCCCGGCGATCGGCAGGCCGGCACCCAGCGCGGGGCTGCCGACCAACGGCATGAAGTCGCCGGATGCGCCTGGCATTGCCGGTGGGTCGGCCAGCATCGGGTCGGCGAGGATCGCGTTGGCGCCGATCTCGCCGCCCGGGTCGGTGGCCCAGAACAGGTTGTTGTCGACCGAGTTGGAGGCGTAGTAGTTGCCCTGCAGCGCATCCCAGATCTCCAACCCCATCTCGGGGGTGTCGAGCACGATGTTGTTGCTGCAAGAGCTGTTGGTCATCGCCACGTCGAGCTGCATGGCCGCCGAAGCGCGGCGCGGCGCGTGGCATGCCTTGTAGACCACGTTGTTGAAGATGTGGATGTCATCGAGCTCATAGCCGGACAGACCCTCGACGCGCCATTCGTTCCACACCGCGATGCCCCGCTTGCGGGTCCAGCTGACGACGTTCTCGAATACGCGAATGCCGCTGCTGCGCCCCGATTCGAAGCGCGGTCCACCGAGGTCGCCGTTGGCGACGCGAATCCCGGTCGCGCCCTTGGCGTGCGCCGGGAATCCTCGCGGCATCGTGTTCTCCAGGTAGACCGCGGCGAGCTGGAGTCCGCCGCCATCTTGCGGGTCGTACCAGCCGATGTGCCGCACCAGATTGCGGAAGATGTCGGTGTCGTCGCCTTCGTTGCAGTAGATGCCCACGTGGCGGATGTTCTCCACCAAGTTGTGGTGGATGACGCCGTTGCGCGAACCGAACTTGAAGTCGATCCCCTGCATCATCGAGTTGGATACGTGGTTGCGAGCGATCTCGAAGCCGTCGACGCGCACCAGCGTGACGGTCTCGGTCGTGTTGCTGAAGCCTTGGTTGTTGGCGCGATCGACGTAGGCACCCAGGTTGGATTGGTTGATGCGCGAGTCGACCAACGAGAGGTTCTGGATGAACGGGTCGTTCGCGTCACCGTTGGCGAACATCACCGCCGAGTTGCTCACCCATTCGACGAGCATGTGTTCGAAGCTGACGTGTGATGAGCGCCACGCCAGAACGCCGACACCCGCGATGCCGGACACTTCGATGCCGGACACGGTGACGTAGTTGGAGTTGCTGACCGTGATGCCCCGCGTCAGGTAGTTGCCGCTGCCGGGCCCGAATCCCGGCGGTAGGTTGGCCTTGTCGAACGGGAAGCTGGCCGCGCCCGCGATGCCACCGTCGATCCGCGCCGGCAGAGGATTGCCGTTCGCATCGAAGTCGCATTGGATGACCGTCGGCATGTTGGGATCAGGGCTGCCGCCGACTGGATTGTTGATGTAGTTGAGCGACAGGGTCTCGTTGAAGACGCCGCGCAAGATCAGCTTGTCGCCCCCGCTGCGCGACAGCCGGGTGACCGCTTGCGCCAGGGTGCGCATCGGCGAAGTCGGCGAGGTTCCGTGGTTGCTGTCGTCGCCGTTCTGCGAGTCGACGTAGAACACGCGGCCGGGGGCGATGCGGGCGGTGAGGCCGGCAGTCGGACTGGTGCTCGGGGCGGTGGTGCTGCCGCTGCCGCTGGTCGGCGGAGGAGGAGCAGGAGCAGGGGCTTCGCGCGTGCGCGACGGGGTCGGGGCGGGCCCGTCCTGGGCTTGCACGTCGCTCCACAAGAACGTGGAGGCAAGAGCGAGGCTGCTGAAGCGCGTCGCCAGGCTCGCGGCCCGGCGCAGTCGTCGATGAAGCATGCGCGGTCTCCGGTGTTGTGCACCCCGCGGCCGCGCACGCCGCGCCCGGCACCGCGCCGGCGTCGTGCATGAGACGGACTCGAAGGGGCTGCTGCGTTTCTCGACAGCGAGATCGGACGCGGCTGTCGGATTCCGAAGCAGTGGCGTGCGCGTTCGTGTCAAAACGGGACTCGCGGCGCCGTGACCAGCGGCGCAGAGTGCTCCAAATCGAGACGAGGCCGGCATGGCGTGCTGCGTACGGAGACGATCGGAGTCGAAAGAGGGAGCGGCGGTGGGGTTCGCGGGGCACCTCTTGCCGCCGGGAGAAGTGGATGAAAGGGCTCATGGGCAAGCGCGGATTGCTGGTCTCCGCCTCCGCTCTGCTGACGTTGCTGGCATCGTGCGCCGCGGGCGGGGTCGAGAGCGAAGAGGGGGCCGGCGGCTCGGGCGGCACGACCTCCGGCGGCGGTGGCTCGACCGGCACCACGGGCGGCGGTGGTTCTACCGGCGGCTCGGGCGGTAGCGGCTCGGGCGGTAGCGGCTCCACCGGTGGAGGTTCTACGGGCGGCGGTTCTACCGGCGGCGGGGCGCCGCCGGCGCCCGTCGTGCAACAGCCTCAGCCGATCCCGGTGCCCGGCCGCACCTTCTACGTCGACGCGGCCACTGGCGACGACGCCGCCGAGGGGCTGACGCGGGCCTCGGCGCTGGCGACGCTGGCCGAGGCCGTGCGGCGCATGTCCAACGCGGGCGGCGACAAGATGGTGCTGATCGGCTCCTTTGCCGAGCCGCTGCAGATCAACGGCTTCAACAACGCGCCCGGCGGTGCCAATCCGGCGCTGCCGACCGTGGTTCAGTGTGACTTCGACGTGGACGGCAACCCGCTGCCGGCCGTGATCGACGGTGGGATCGCCGGTGCCGCGAGCTTTCCGTTCGACCAGCAGGGGTTGCCGCCGGGGTTCGGCACCGGGCAGGGCGGCTACCTGGACCGCGGCGTGCGCATCTCCAGCTCCAACTATCTCACGATCTCCGGCATCAGCGTGCGCGGCATCGTCGGCGAGGGCGTCTTCACCTGGAAGACGTCGCACGTGCGCGTCGAGTTCGTCGACGTCGAGTGGTGCTCGAACAGCGGCATCAAGATCAGCAACGGTGATCCGACCGGCACCCACGCGCAGGATGCGACGGTGGCGTACTGTCGAGTCAACCAGTGCAATCTGGGGCGCTTTACCAACCGCGCCACCTTGGCGGGGTTCAACTCCGCGACCGAGACCGTGACGATCGAGCGCATCGATGGGTTCGAGGTGTTCGGCTGCGAGCTGACGAACTCTCTGATGCAGGGCATCGACTTCAAGTTCGGTGCGCGCAACGGCCTGATCCACCACAACCTGGTCGAGAACACGCGCGCGACCGGCATCTACTGCAACGAAGGCGACGACACCGACATCTACCGCAACGTGGTGCGCCGCGTCGGTTGGTATGACCCGCAGGACGGCACCGGCCTGCAGCTCTCCGCGACATGGATGCAGCAGAACGTGCCGGGCTTCTACGGCGCGCTGGAGGCCGGCGCGGTCGGCATCGCCATCCGCAATGGCGACCTCGGCGGTCCTGCGCAGGAGAGCGGCCGTTCTTCGGGGATCCGGGTGTTCGAGAACGAGGTCAGCTGGACGCGCAAGTCCGGGATCTCGGTCTACAACGAGTGGCGCGCCGAGGGGCTTCCCGGCTGGGAGCTCGACGACCTGCACATCTTCAACAACGTGGTCTATCGCGCCAACCACAAGCTCGGCGTGTCGGCCGCGGGTCTGGTGCTCGACGTCGGCATGACCAACAGCACGGTCTACAACAACATCGTCGCCGCCGCCGGTGAGCTCGGCATCGAGGTGTGGCAGGCGTCCACCGGCAGTTTCTTCGCCACCAACGAGATCGCGAACAACCTGCTGTGGAACAACAAACCCGGTGGGGTCATCGGCACCAACCCGGTGCAGGCGGATCCCCTGTTCGTGGTGGTACCGGGTGCGCCGGGGGATCCCGCGGACTTCCAGGTCGATGCGGCGAGTCCGGCCCGCGGCGCGGGAATCGGCGTTGCGCCGATCGCCGGCGGCATTGCCACGCCCGACATCGGTGCGTACCAGTACGGTGTCTCGCGCTGGCTGGTGGGCAGCGTCTACAGCCCCTGATGCACTGACTAGCCAGGCCGGCCGTCGCCGAGCGCGGCGAGCATCGCGTCCGTCGCCTCGGCGCTGGCCAGGGCTCCTTCCATCCAGCCCGGGTACTCCGACAGATCCGCGCCCGCAATGACGACGCGACCCTGCCGCAGCGGCTGCGTCGGCCGCCGCGCGCCGGGAGTGGCGGCGACGTACGCGGCGCCGCAGCGCGCATCATTGCCGAAGTCGTGGCCGAAGACGTCGGCCGCGCCGGCAAACGGCCGGGCGTCGCGCAGCGCGCCGGCGTCCACGCCGAAGCCCATCGCCGAGCGCACGCGCCGGCCATCGACGGTCTGGGGCATCGCCCAGGTGGCGTGATGTGGCGGGCCGGATCGATAGACCGTGGCATCGTCGCTCGCCGAGGTTTCGCAGTGCAGCTTGACCTCCTGCACGTCTGTCAGGCCGCTCAGCACCGCGGTCACCCGCGCTCGGTCGGTCGGCGCCCAGGTCAGACGCCGCAGGACCGGCACCGGTAGGCACAGCGCGCAGAGCCGCGCGTGGACGGCGGGGGCTCCCTGGATCTCGAGCTCGACCTGGTCGGGGGTCTGCCGGACAGCGTGCACGGTGGCGCCGAAGACCGGTGGAGTCCGCAGGCGGTCGGCGAGTCCCGCGCTGAGGCGATCACAGCCGCCCTCGACCCACTCGGCGTCGGCGGTTTCTCGCTCTCGTCGCACTGCTTCGTGCAGTGCTACGGCACTCATCTGCTCGACCGGGTGGTAGCAGAACGCGCGCAGCAGGCGCGCGCCGCGGTTCGACAAGCCGTGGTTGCGCAGCCAGTCGAGCGCGGTGCGCGGATCATCCGCCGCCGGAGCCTCCACATCGCCGCCGAGAAAGAGGTGGTGCAGATAGAACGGTGCTGCGCTGCGTTCGCGGTCGGTGAGGCCGGCCAGTAGAGGCTCCGGCACGGGTGCGCCGGCGCCGATGCGATGGGTGTCGCCCGCGAACTCGCAGAGCACGGTGGACGCCGGCGTGCCGAGGGTCGCGATGCGGTGTGCGTTGAGCAGGGCGCGCACGCGCCGGTGCGCGGTCGGTACGCGCTCGGCGCCGGCCTCGGCGTGTAGGCCGGGCGTCAAGCCGTCGCGCAGCGTCCACACGCGGCCACCGACGCGGCCGCTGGCCTCGAGGAGCACCGCGCGCACGCCGCGCTGCTGCAGTGCGTGCGCCAACGCCATACCGGTCAGACCCGCACCGACGACGGCCACGTCGATCGGTTGTGGCGCCGGGCTGCACCGGCTCCACAGCAGCGGCGCCACTGCCGACAGCAGCAGCTGCCGGCGATCGATCCGGCCCGGAGCCGGCGAACGGCGGGTTGCATCGCGCATCTTGGCGGTCGGGTCCCGACGAGCATAGAGCTCGGCCGCGCGAGAGTAACGCCGGGGGCTGCCGCCGGCGCGGTGCGCGGCCGCTCAGCGCCGCCGGACGCGCACGTCGCGAAACTGCACCACCGAGCCGTCGTGGTGTTGCTGAAACGCGATGTGTCCCGCGCCGTGCCGGCGCTCGGTGTCGGTCCAGTCGACCGTGCGGACGCCGTTGACCCACACTTCGATCCGCGTGCCGGCTTCGGTATCGGAGCACCGCACGTGGAGCTCGAACCAAGTGTCGTCGAACGGGATCAACGGTGCCGTCACCGCGGCATGGTGGTAGAGACTGCCGGTGCGCACCGGCTCGTTGGCCGCCGAGCGGTTGATCTGCGCTTCGTAGCCGATCGGCCACACCTCCCCGGGGGCGGCGCGGAAGAAGATCCCGGAGTTGCCGCGCGGGTTGATGCGGCACCGGGCGCGCAGCTCGAAATCGACGTAATCGCTGTCGGGCGAGAGCAGATGGCCGGTGCCGCCCTTGCCGGTGAGCACGCCGTCGCGCAGCCGCCACTGGCCGGCGCCGGTGCGCGGCCACGCATCGATGCCCTGCTCGCCCCACAACGGGCGCCAGCCGCCGTCGTCATCGGCGGCGGGCTCGGCCCGAACGCGCACGTTGCGCACCGCGGCACCGGTCGCAGCCTGGAACACGAGCGGGCCGTTCGCGGCGCCCGGGCTGCCGTCGATCGCGGCCAGCGCGACGTCGCGCCGGACGGTTTCCCCGTTGACCGCGAGGCTGCGCAGCACCGCACCGCTGCTCGTTCCCGTCGTCGGAGCGTCGTCGATGGCGTACTCGAGCCGCAGCCGGTTCCACTCGCCCGCGCCCTGGCCCATACCGGCGTCCACGGGGACGGGGTAGCGGTCCGCCAGCAGCAGGGTCGCGGCGCCCTTGCGCGGTAGCATCAGGTCGAGCTCGAGCGTGGCGCTCCCCCACTCGAAGTGGGATCTCAGCGTGCCGCCCCGCGCGCTGCCGAGCACGCGGTCGCCGTTGCCGAGGGTCAGAACCCCCGCCTCGGGTGCCGGCGTCGGATGATCGGCAAGGGCGAATCCCTCGGCGGAGAAGCCGTCGAGCGCGCCGCCGTCGGTGAGGTGCACCCACCCCTCGGCGTCCTGCTCGCGCGTCTGCGGTGGGGGGACCGCGCGCGCGATCTGCTTGGTGGTCGCCGGCCCGTGCGGAAGCTGGTTGAGGGTGTAGTCCACCTGCTCGTGCAGCAGGGGCGTGCCATCGACCGCCCGCACCCCGCGCAGCACGAGGCGCGTCATGTAGCCGGCGCGCAGATCGTCGAAGCGCACGGTGAGGACGGTGCGGTCCTCGCTCAATGCGACCGACACCGGCGTCAGCGCGCGCGTGTCGAGCTCGGACGAGCCGTACTTCCAGTAGTAAGCGTAGTCGTACTGGGAGGCTTCGATCTGCGCCGGCGCCGGCACCGCGCCCAGGGGCTGGGTGAACTCGATGTCGAAGCCGTCCTGCAGCAGGTGGACGCGCCGCATCTCCAGCGGAACCACGCCGGTGAAGCGCACGCGGCCGATGCCATGGCTGGGCCCTTCACCACCCCAACCCCGGTTGGTCAGACCGACCATGAGGCTGCCATCGGGGGCGAAGCAAAGCCGGTGTGCCGAACCCACGCCGCCGCGGAAGCGGAACACCGCTCCTTGGTACTCGCCGCGCACTCGCTCGAGCTGGCAACGCGCCAACAGACCGTTGGTCAGCTCGGCGGCGAAGAGCTGTCCGTCGAACGGGCCGAACGCGCCGCCGCTGCGGTCGGCCACGACGTTGCCGGTCGAGCGCGAGAGCTCGTAGGGAAACCAGACGGCGGCGGGGCGGCGCGGCTCGGGAGGTGGCTCGTACCATTCGGGCAGACGGTCGTCGTTGCGGTAGTGGGCCGACCAGCGCAGCGAGGCGGGGTGGCCGTAGAAGCCGCCCTTGACGACGTGGTACAGCGGGCACACCGGCGACCAGTCGCCCTGGTTGTCGGTGGCGAACAGGTCGCCTTCGGCGTTGACGCCGAGGCCGTCCGGACTGCGAAACCCACTGGCCCAAGGAGTCGTCGTGCCGTCGGGGCGGATCTGCAGGATCCAGCCGCGGTACTCGGCATTGGATTGTCCCACGTACCAGTACGGATCGAAGAACCCGACGTTGAGCGAGACGTAGAAGTTGCCGTCGCGGTCGCGCGGCAGGCCGTAGGCGAACTCGTGGTAGTTGCCCGTGCAACCCCACTGGTCGGAGATCACTTCGATCCGGTCGCAGCGGTCGTCGCCGTCGGTGTCGAGCAGGCGCGACAGCTCGGTGCGTTGCACGACGTGGATGACGTCGTCGACCACCGCGAGGCCGAGTCCTTCCATCAGCCCCTCGGCGAACAGAGTGAACCGGGCCGCGCCGGGGTCGTCGTCGAGGGCGCCGTCGACCAGCCACACCTGGCCGCGCCGCGTGCTCACCACCAGCCGGCCGCCGCTGGTGAAGTCGATCCCGCCGACCTCCATCTCGACGCCGGCGGGCAGCGGCAGGTGCTCGACGCGGTAGTGATCTTGTTCGGCCGCGGGGCGCGACTCTTGTGCCGCGACCGCGATCGGTGCGATCCCGGTGAAGACGGCGGCCATCGGCAGGAATCGGCTCATGGTCGCACCTCTCCGGTGACGCGGTCGACGGAAGTCGGGTCGAAGCTGCGCGTGCGCAGGTAGGCGATGGTCAGCGTCGTGGCTCCTGCCGGCAGCGCTGCCCGGACGCCGGTGTCGTCGTTGGCCAAGATGCCGTTGGCCGTCGCGTGCAGAACCAACCAGACGTGCGGCAGTGGGTCGCCGTCGGCCGTGCCGATCCGCCACGCGGCGGTGCCGCCGTCGTCGACGTCGCGCAGCAGCAGGCGCGCGCCGTTGGGAAGCCGGCCGGCGTCGAAGGTGACCGGCCTGCGCAGATCCACGTGCAGCGTGCGCCGCAGGCCGACTCCGCCACTCAGCGAAACCAACGCCACGGACTCGGCGATGGTGCCGATTCGACGGTGTGCGTGGTCGAGCAGGCGGTACTCGAGGTGCGCGGTCGCCCCGTCGACTTCGGTCGCGGCCAGCATCGCGCGCACCGGCGCGCCGTCGGCGCCGCCGAAGCTAGGCCCCGGGTCACCGCCGTCGACGGCGAAGAACGGCGCCCCCAGCAGCGCGAGCGGCGTCCCTCCGCGGCCGCGCCAGTCGGTGCGCTCGGCGAGCTCGCCGCGGCGCACTTCGAGCAACCGGAGGTCATCGGTGCGGAACACCGCGTTGAGTCCGCCCGGGATCCCGGCCAGCAGGCCACGGGCCAACGGCAGCTCGCCGGCGCGGCGCGCCGGCAGGTGGCCGCGCGCGATCACCGCGGCCTCCCGCACGGCGAGCCGTCGCTCGGCGGGCGATGCCTCGCTCGCCTTGGGCATCAAGCCGAGCACGTGTCGCGTGAGGCTGCGCAGCCGGGCGTCGGCGAGCGAGGCGCCGAAGGCGGGCATGTGCGGGGGAATGCCGCGCCGAATGGTCTGGTAGATCGCCTCCTCGGTGTTGCCGAACGAGAACTGGCCCGAGGTCAGATCGCGTGGCCGGGGGTCGGTCTTCGTCGGGCCGTCGCCCTTGCCGCCGTCGCCGTGGCAAGTGGCGCACAGCTGGCGGAACAACAGGGCGCCGACCGCGGCGTCATCCTGCGCCGTGGCTGGAACGGCGGAGAGCGGCAGCAGCAGGGCGACCGCGATGCGGGAGACGAGCATGGCGGCCGGCAGCGTATCCCGGCGAGCGGCGACGGCAAAACTCAGGCGTGCTGCTACGGTAGGCGGTGATGGCCAAGCCACTGCTCGGTGTCGTCCACTTGGGTCCGTTGCCGTCGGCGCCGCGCGGCGGCGGTGGCACGGCCGCATTCGAGGCCGTGCTGGCGGCCGCGTTGCACGACGCGCGCGCGCTGCGCGAGGGCGGAGTGGATGGCGTGATGGTGGAGAACTTCGGCGATGCACCGTTTCGCAAGGGCACTCGCGATGCGCCGGTGAGTCCCGATGTGCCCGCTGCGTTGGCGGTCGTGGCGCGCGCGGTGCGCGCCGAGACGTCTCTGCCGGTCGGCATCAACTGTCTGCGCAATGACGGCGTCGCCGCCCTCGGGGCGGCGGTGATCGCCGGCGCCGCGTGGGTGCGCGTCAACGTGCTGTCGGGGAGCTACGTCACCGACCAGGGGCGCATCGACGGCGAGGCCGATCGGGTGCTGGGATTCCGGCGCACGGTCGGCACCGATGCTCTGTTGTTGGCCGATGTGTTCGTCAAGCACGCGGCCCCGCTCGCGCCGATCCCGGTCGAGGTGGCGGCGCGCGACGTGGCGGCGCGTTCGGGTGCCGACGGCCTGATCGTGTCGGGTCCGCGGACGGGGGCGCCGCCGACCGTCGAGTTTCTCGACACGGTCGCCGCCGCGGTGGCGCCGTTTCCGGTGTGGCTCGGTTCCGGACTCGATGTCGACAACGCCGCCGCCCTCTGGCCGCGGTGCAGTGGTGCGATCGTCGGCACCGCCGTGAAGCGCGACGGCGCGGTGCACAATCCGGTCGATCCGGCGCGCGTGGCTGCGCTGCGCGCGGCGATCGACCGCGCCTGACGGCGGCGGGCATCACCCCTGGGGCACAGGCCCGGCGCGTGTTTCGCCGAAGACAGAGGGGTGAAGGTCTTGTTCCTGACGCCGTCGCCGACCGAGCTGTTCCGCGGCTCTGCCGGCACCGTGGGGCGCTATCGCATGGGGCTGCAGCGCCGCGGCCACCTGTGCGAGGTCGTCGGCGACACGCAGGACGGCGAGCTCAAGGAGTCCCTCGAGGGGGTCGTCGGCCGCTTCCGGCCCGACATCGTGCACGCGCACCACGCCAGCCGCACGGGGGTGTCCCTGCTGGGCTTGCGCTTGCCGTGGGTGGTGTCGATGGCCGGCGAGGACTTCCACCAGGATCTCCATTGCGAGGAGCGCGGCCCACACGTCTGCGAGGTGTTCCGGCGCGCGCACCGCGTGCTGGTGCCGAGCGCCGGCTTGGCGGCGGCGGTCGAGCTGCGGTTTCCCGAGTGTGTCGGCAAGATCGACGTGGTGCCGCGCGCGGCGCCGGCGCTCGTCACCGAAGGCACCGACCTGCGCCGCTCGCTCGGCATCTCGCGCAGCCGCTTCCTGATCCTGCTGCCCAACGGGCTGCGTCCGGTACAGGGGCAGCACCGGGCCCTGTCGCTGGTGGCGACGCTGCGCCAGAGTGGCGTCGATGCCGAGATGATCGTCGTCGGGCCGCGGCAGGACGAGGAGTACGCCGAGGAGCTCACCCGCCAGGCCGCCGAGCTGGAGGGAGTGCGCGTGCTGCCCCCGCTGTCGCGCGAGCGCATGGGAGCGGCCTATCGCGACGCCGACGTCGTGCTCAACACCTCGCTCGGCGAAGCGATGAGTGCCTGCGTGCTGGAGGCCGGCACGCTGGCGCGGCCGGTGGTCGCCGCCAACGCCGCCGGCAACCCGGACCTGATCCGGCACAAGGTGACCGGCCTGTTGTTCGACAACGAGGAGCAGATGGCCAAGCAGGTCTTGGCGGTGGCGCGCAACCGCGCCGCGGCGGGGGCGATGGGCGTGCGGCTGCGCGAGGATCTGTGGCACCGGTTCGATCCCGAGCGCGAGCTGGACTGTCTGTTGTCCGCCTACGCTGCGGCCTGAGGGGCTGGGGCGTCTCGACCGGGACTGTCCTCGGTCTCAGCGCTTGCCCGGCCAGAGTTTCTCGATTGCCCCCGGCAGCTGCTGGCGGGCGTTCTCGACACCCGACTCGAGGGCTTTCTCGATGGTGCTGCTGGCGCCGGGTGGCGTCGCGCCGCGCAGGAGCTCGTCGACGGGCAGTTGGTCGATGGCGGTGTTCGCCCAACCGCGCAGCTCTTGCGCGAGCCGCGCCTGGCCGCGCTCGGCGATGGCGTCGGCGAGGGCGTCGGCGTCGAGGGCGAGCTGCGGGGTCGCGATCGGGCCGCGCACCGCGATCGTGGCGGGCAGCGTGTCGATGGCGAAGCGCTCGCCGCGCAGCGAGAGGGTGGTATCACGGCAGGCGATCTGCAGTGGGAGGTCGACCCGGTGGCCCTGGCCGTCCCGGCGCACGGTGCCGCGCAGGCTGAGTGAAGCGGTGCCGCCGTGCAGGGGCAGGCCCGCGATCGAGGCGCGCAGGGCGTCGATCTCGATTGCCGGCAGGGCCAGGTCGACGGTGACGGCTCCCGGTCCGGTGTGGGCCAGCGTCAGCGCGCGGTCACTCGGCCCGGACACCGTGAGCTCGGTGTCCTCCGCGACGCGGTCGGGATGTGAGCTCAGGTTGCGCGCGCGTACCGAGAGCGTGCAGTCGAGCCCCGGCACGGCGATGCCGTCGATCGCCATCTCGCGCACCAACCAAGTCGGATGCGCGCTGCGCACGTGGGCTGCGACGAGGTCGTCCAGTGGGGTTTCGAGGCGTGGCCCCGGCTCGTCCGCACCACCTCCATCGCCGGGCGGCGCGTCGGGGGCTTCACCGCCCTCCGTCGCCGGCGGAGTGATGCGGTCGATCCAGTCGGCCAGGGTGTCGAGGTGGTTCCGCACCGCCTGCGCCAGCTCGAGGGCCTCGGCCGCGGTGATGGGTTTGTCGTCCGCCGGTGGGTCGGTTGGTGCCGGCGCGGTGGGCGGCGGCGCGGTGCGCTCGCCGGGGATCGCGCGCCGCGAACCGGAGCGCGCGCCCAGAGCGGTGAGGGTCTCGATCTCGAGCCGGCCGGCGAGCAGCGCGCTGGTCGAGACATCGAGCCTGAGCTCATCGGCGGTGAACGCGTCGTGGTCGAGCCTGCGTGGGTCGGCCATCGCGACGCCGCGCAGGGCGATGCGACCGCGCATCAGATCGAGCTCGGCGCCGGCGACGTCGACGGTGGCTCCGTTCCACTGGGTCAGGGCGCCGGCCGCCGCCGTGCGCAGCCGCGCGCTGCCGAAATGCGCCTGAGCCCACCAACCGGCGGCGACGAGGGCGCCGGCGGCGGCGAGCCCCGACCAACGCACCGGTACGCCGCGTCCGCGGCGCGCGGCGATCTCTCCCCAGGAGTCGCGGCGCTTGGCGCGCCCGAGCATCAGCCAACTCGCCAGCCGCACCGAGCGTCGCGCGCGCCACGCGCTCCAGCGCTCCGACTCCTCGGTCGCCGCCATGCGGTTGCGAATGGCGCACAGCGCGCGCCACCAAGCCCAGCCGCTCGCGGCGCCGAGTGCGACCCCCAGCACGATTCCGCCGCTGACGGCGTAGTGGTCCAGGCCAAACCAGGCGAGCCAAGGGGCGTTGGCGATTGACGTCAGGAGCGGTTTCGTCGGGCCGTCGAGCAACACCTCGCCAATGGCGACCGCCGCGGGGAGGAGCGGAGCCGAAGCCAGCGACGCCAGGCCGGCGGTCAGGGCGACCAGGCCGAGATTGGTGTTGAGGATCAAGGCCAGCGCCAGCCAGGTGAGGGCCGGAGCCGGCGCCTGCACGAGGCCTTCCCCCAGACTGCCGCCGAGGGCGATGCCGGGCGCGAAGCCGAGCAGGCCACCGAGCAAGCAGGCGAGGACGACCTGGCTGCGGGTGGCCTGGCCCCGCAGGATTCCGGCGATGTGCTTGAGGGCTCCCATCTCCTCTGTATCGGGTGGAAGGTGCGTTGGGCTTGGCGGGCGCAGACAAGTTGCGGTGGACCGTGTTTGGGGCCGCACCGGCCACCACGCGCAGAGTATGATCGATGGCGGTCCTGCCTCCCTCTTCCCACGGCCCACATGGGCGGCAACGCCCCGTGACAACGCGCTTGAGCCAAAATGTCCGCCACCCTCGCTCTAGTCGTGCTCGCTGGTCTCTCCAGCGCAGCTCCACAGGACTCTCCCTACACCGCGCCCGCTGACGACCGCTTGCACCTTCGGTACAAGGCGTTCGACCCGGTCACCGACCGGCCGGCGATGCCGCTCGAGCTCCGCGCCCGCGCGGCGGGTCGGCTGTTCATCGTCCAGTTCCACGGCGCGTTGACCGAGGCCGGCCGCCAGAGCCTGCGCGACGCCGGTGCCGAGGTGCACACCTATCTGCCCGAGCGGGCCTACGTGGTGCGGGCGACGCGGGACGTGGCGGCCGCAATCTCGGGCTTGCCCGCGGTCCGCTGGGTCGAGGCTCTGCACCCCGCCTACCGCATCGACCCGGCGCTGATCGCTCCCACCCTGGATCAGGGTGCCGAGATGCCGACGCGCTACAACGTGCTCGTCGTCGACTACCGCCAGGACGCGCCCGGGGTCGAGCGGTTCATCGGGGCGATCGGTGGGACCGTCGACCTCGCCGCGGGCGGCGGACCGCTGGTCGTCGCTACGTTGAGCCGCGGCCAGCTCCTACAGGTGCTGCACCACGACGGCGTGCTGTGGGTCGACCGGTGGGTTCCGGAGGAGCCGGACATGGACAACGCCCGCCTGCAGACCGGGGCGGAGATGCTGCACGGGCTGGCGGTGCCGGTCGACGGCAAGGGCATCAACGCGCATTCGTACGACACCGGGTTCCAGATCAATCACCCCGAGCTGCGGGCGCGGGCGCCCTACCGGCAGACGCCGATCGTGGTCGGCGGCAACTCCGGTTCGGTTTCACACGGCACCAGTGTGATCGGCATCATCGCGTCCGAGGGGCGTCGGGCGCGCGAACGCGGCCTGCTGCCATTCGCCCAGCCGCTGGTCACGGCGTTTGGCACGATGGCGCGCTATCAGCTGGCGCGCAATCTGCGGGATCCGCTCGGACCGTACAAGGCGCTGACCTCGACTTCGTCGGTCAGCGGGGGCTTGACCCTCAGCTACAACAGCGTTTCCTCGACCACGGACCGGTGGATCTTCGATTTCGATCTGCTCTATACGCAGAGCCAGAGCAACCAGGGCAGCCGGTTCTCTCGGCCGGAAGCGTGGGCGAAGAACACCGCGAGTGTCAGCGGGCTGCAGCACTTCAACAACCCCGACCCCCTCGACGATCGCTTCGACCAGGGCTCGAGCCGTGGGCCGGCATCGGACGGTCGGATCGGGGTCACGTTCTGTGCGTACTTCAGCCGCATCAACACCATTACGAGTGGAAGTGGCTACACCGCGACCTTCGGTGGTACCTCGGGCGCGACACCGATGATCAACGGCCTCTGCGGGCTCTTGATCAACATGTTCACCGATGGCGAGTTCGGCTACCCGGGCGTCACGTGGCAGAACCGTTTCGGTGCCGAGCCGCACTTCACCACGACCAAGGCGTTGGGCATGGCGACGACCCAGCCGATGCCGATCGCGCGCGGTGCGCGGGTCGAGCAGGGCTGGGGTCTGATCAACGTCGGTGATGCATACAACGACCGCGACAAGATGCTCGTCTTGGACGAGGAGGATGTGCTCTCCCAAGGGCAGTCGCGCACCTACTTCGTCTTCTCGCCTGGCGGCCGCAACCTCCGCGTGGCGATGACCTACGCCGACCCGCCGGCGTCGGCCGGCGCGACGATCCACCGGATCAACAGTCTGGATCTGCAAGTCGTGGCGCCCGATGGAACCGCGTACTGGGGCAACAACGGCTTGACGGCCAGCAACGACAGCGCGCCGGGCGGCGTGGCGAACGACCGCGACACCGAGGAGTGTGTCTGGCTGACGACCGCTCAGCGCGGCGTCTACCGCGTGGTCGTGAGTGCGCCGGCGATCCGCGCCGACGGCCACGTCGAGACCGCGGCCGTCGACGCCGACTTCGCGCTGGTCGTGCGCGGCATCGGCGGCGGGCGCGACACGTCGGGGATGGTGCTCGACGTGATCTCGAGCCAACCGGGGCAGCTCGACGTGGCCCTGTCCAACGTGCCGGCGGCAGGTTGGGCGACGGGGTGGACCTTGTTCTCGGCCAACACGCAGCGGCTGCCGTCGCTCGGCAACTTCCTCGGCATCGAGATCGATTCGCTGACCCTCGCCACCATCGGCCTCGCGCCGAGTGCCGGCAACGTGTTCTCGTTCACCAACGCCGGGCCGAGCGTCTACCCGTATGCCACCTTCCAGTTCCCGGCCGGCTTGGCACTCGCCCTGCAGGGGCTGACCTTCGACGCGACGACGGCCTTGCTCGATGGCCAGGGCAACGTCGTCGCGGTCTCCAACGTCGACCGGGTCACCGTGCAGTGACCGCGCGGCGCGGCGCGCTGGGGTAGGATGCGGGCTCCAACTCGGAGCCGTCCATGAACAACCTGTCCCCGTGCCGCGCCCGCTGCGCGCTCCTTCTTCTCCTGCCGGTCCTGCCGGCGGCCACTGCGCAGGGCGCCGGTGGGCCCGAGTGGCCGCATTGGCGAGGTCCGGATCGAACCGGGATCTCGACCGAGACCGCGTGGCGTGTCGGTGACGATGTCGTGCCGCTGTGGCAGGCGTCGGTCGGCATCGGTTACTCGACCGTGTCGATCGCCGATGGGCTCCTGTTCACTCAGGGTCACGAGGTCGAGGGCGAACAAGACACGATCTACTGTCTGGACGCGTTGACTGGCGAGGAGCGTTGGTCGCACACGTTTCCCGCCAAGACCATGGCCAAGTACCATCGCGGTGGTGCGCAGTCGACGCCGTCCATCGACGGCGAGCGGCTGTTCGCGCTGAACCGTGAGGGCAACTTCTTCTGTTTCAGCACCGCTGACGGCGAGGTGCGGTGGCACAAGGATTTGCGTGAGGAATACGAGCTGAAGCTGCCGCAGTGGGGGTTCGCCGCATCGCCCGTCGTCTTGCACGACCGGATCATCGTCAACGTCGGCAAAGTGCTGTCCTTCGATCGCGCCGGGGAGCTGCAGTGGCGCAGTGAAGATCTCGGCGATGCCTACTCGACCCCGGCTCCGTTCGAGGTCGACGGCGAGCGCCGGCTCGCCGTGTTCAACGGCAGCGGTCTCGCCGTGTTGGACACCGAGACCGGCGCCGTGATCGCCCAGTCGGAGTGGAAGACGCGCTACGACGTCAACGCGGCCACGCCCGTGCTGATCGGTGATCGGATCTTCATCTCTTCCGGCTACGGCCGCGGTTGCTCGATGCTGGCGTTCGACGGCGAGGCGCTGGAGACCCTGTGGGCCAACAGGGAGATGTGCAACCACATGTCGGGGTGTGTCGAGGTCGACGGCCACCTCTACGGCTTCGACGAGGGGACCCTCAAGTGCTTGGACCTCGAGGGGAACGTACGCTGGGCCCAGCGCGGCCTGGGCAAAGGGGCGCTGGTGGTCGCGGGTGATCGCTTGGTTGCTTTGACGCAACGCGGCGACCTGGTCGTCGCCGACGTCGACCCCGAGGAATACCGCGAGCACGTCCGCCACAAGGTCCTCGAGGGCGGTGTGCAGTGGACGACCCCAGTGGTCTGCGGCGGGCTGATCTACTGCCGAAACAACGCCGGCATGTTGGTTTGCGTCGACGCCAGGCCGGACGCCTGAAGCTGAGGAGCCTCCGACGAGTCGGGCTCTCAGGCGTTTTTCGCCCCCCTGCTCCATTCGGCCGCGGCTCGCGCTACCGTGCGCCCAGCATGACCACGTGGCGTCCGACCGCTCTCGTCTCCCTCTTGCTCCTGCCGGCGGGGCTGACTGCTCAAAGCTACGACGACCTGATGATGGTGCGTGCTCGGCCCGAGCGGTTCGCATCCGTCTTGCAGGTGCGCGCCGGGGCGCTGGGCTCCCTGGCCGACGATGAGGACACCCAGGTCGGGCTGGAGAACGAGATTGGCTGGGATGGGCACCTCTACTTCCGCACCGGCGGCGTCGGCGGGCGTGAGGCGGAGCTCAAAGTCTACGCCGGTCGTGACGGGGCCTACCTCAGCGTGCTGGAGGGCACCTTGCTGGGTGGCGAGACCCAGACTCGGATCGAGCTCAACGCGCGCTACTTCCCGTTCTATCGCGAGGGCTTCTACCGCAGCGGCGACTTCATCCCCACCGGCCGCTACGAGGGCGACGATTGGGGCGCGGCGGTGTTGTTCGCGCGCGAGGTGCAAGAGGGGTTGCGGATGGAGGTCGGCCCGTTCTTCCGTAGCTACTCCTTCGACCGCAACGATGCCACCGCCGTCAACTACCTCGAGCCCGACGACTTCACCGCCTACGGAGCCCGACTGTATCTCGAGCACAACATCCTCGAGCTCGATCGACTCACGGGTCGCCCGCGCGTCGGCTTCATCCTGACGCTGGCCGGAGAGTACGAGAAGAACGACAGCGACCGGCGGTTCGGCACCCAGTCGATCTACGAGAGCACGCTGCCGTCAGGTGTGTGGCGTGGTCGGGGCCACCTCGAGTGGTACTTCCCGGTGGCGCAGTCGGCGACCTGGGAGGTGCGGGTCGACGGCCAGATCACCGACGACAAGGACCGCGTGCACAACTTCGACGCGCAGAAGCCGCCTGGTCATCTCTGGGTCGACGGCGAGATCCGCCTGCGCCTGGATCTCGGCAACGCGATCGCGCTGACGCCGTTCGCCAAGGGCCAGCTGGTGCGCCTACCGGATGAGGCCGGAGTGGGCACCGACCAGGAGACCTTCTTCGGTGGTGGCCTGGACGCCGTCGTCGACTTCGGCGACATGCTGTCCTTGATTGGCCACTACTCCTACCTCGGCAACGAGAGCCGCCCGCCGGTATCGACCTCCGACGATACGTTCGGTGAGCACCGGTTCTTCGTCGGCATCGAGGCGCGGTTCGGCGCGCAGCGCCAATAAGCGCGGTCAGTCGTCGCCGCGGGTACTGAAGCGCAAGTCCCCGTCCTCGGGCGCGCCGGGGACCCAATCGCTCCACTTGGTGTGGACGACGGCGTTCACGCCGTCGACGTGGGTCGTGCGGTAGAACGGCGCGCGGACGCCGCGCATGTCGCGGTAGTCGGAGAAGTGCTCGAGGATCGGCACCTCGGTCTTCACGTCGGGCCGGTACACGGAAGTCTCGATCGTGCGGATCAACGCGGACTCGAGATCGATGGTCATACGCAGCGTCGGTCCACCATTTGGCACGCGCTCGAGCACAGCGGCCTGCCGGTCCTGGATGCGGCGGATCGACACCAGCCGGTAGCGGTCTTCGCCGCGCGCGTACTGCGCCAACAGCCAGAGTGGGTGGCGCTCGACTTCGCGCAGGTAGTGCAGGGCCTCGTCTGCCGACAGCGTGACGCGCTGCGCGCCGACGCGTTCGACCCGCCGGCCATCCGGCCCCAGGACCGTTTCGATCACGGTGTTGAGCACCCGCCGGCTGATGCGCAACCGGTCCGGCTGGCGAAACCAGATCCGGTCGGCGGCGCTGGCGCCGGCGTCGCTGACACGCTGGGCCGTGGCGGACCAGCCTTCGAGCACGCGGATGGCGGAGCCGCCGCTCTCGCGCACGGTGGCTTCGAGAATCGGCGTCGCTGCTTCGATCTGCGCCGCGATGTCCTCCGGCACGATCGGGGTGGTGGCATCGACGAACGCGCTGGGGAGTGGCGTGACGCCGAGCGGCTCGACAGCCTCTACCGCCGGCGGTTGCGGTCCGATGCAAAGCAGGGATGCAGTGCTGGGTTGTTTGACGGCGGCGTCGATGTCGAGCGCGGACGGATCCTGAAGTGCGGCGAGGACGCGCGCGAGGTCGGGCGGTGGTGCACCGACCAGGGCCGGCGCGACGACCCGGTCGGCCCACGAGCGCGGCGAGGCTTCGTCGTGCTGCAACCGCAGGATCGCGCGCCGCGCTGCCGTCTGCAGCTCGATCCCGCGCGGCGGTTGGCTGACGAGCGAGGCCCAGCTGTCGCGGTACGCCCGCCACAGGACGTCCGCCGGCACCGCCGCGTCGGTGTGCAGGAGGAGGAAGTCGTCGACACCATCGCTCAAGATCTCGCTGTGCAGGCCGAGGCGCTCGACCCCGGCCCGGGCCAAGCTGGCCGCCAGCCGGCCGCCGACGCCGTCGAGAGTGATGCAGGCGTGCAGCGCGAAGCGGGCGGCGGCGAGTGGCTCGATGACCTGGGGCAAGCGAAGCAAGACCCCGGCCCGCGCGGCGTCGCTCTCGGTCCAGTACGCCGCCGCGGGTGGCCGCGGAGCCAGCGGCGCAACCGCTCCGCTGGCCGCCGCCCACGGTTCGAGCAGCGTGCCGGCCTGCCCGAGTGCGTCGCCGGCTTCGCCCTCTGGCAGCCAGAGTGCCAGGACTGCTCCACCGGCGTTGAACGTCCGCCGCTGGTAGTCGAAGACCTGGGCGGCCGCGACGTCCTCGATCTCGTGGATCAGCCCGCGGCCGTCGGCGTTCGTCGAGCGCAGCACGACGTCGGCCAGCGCCGCTGCATCGTGTCGCCGGTTTGCCCGGCGAAGGTCCGCGGCGATGCGCGCGCGGACGCGATCGAGCGCGATGGTCGCCGTGGGCGGCGACTGCAGGCTGCGGCGCAGCTCCGTCAACCCGGCTCGCCACTGCGACGACGGCAGCATCAGGTCGAACATCGTGGCGCGCGCCTGCGCGTGGACGAGGATCTCTCCGCCCAACGCGCGGATCCGCGCCGCCAAGCTCGGCAGGCCGGCGTCGACCCCCGGCAGCTCGGCGAGGGCGTGGGCGGCCAGCAGGGCCGTGCCCGGCGTGTCGCGGGCTTCGGTGCGCATCGCCAGCCGGACGAACGCGGTCGCAGGGACGGCGTGGCCGGTGGCCGCGATGCGCGCGATGCCGATCATGCCTCCGGGCAGCAACCGGACCGCGAGCGGTGGTGTGGCGCTGGCGGCCTCCGGTTCTTGTTCGGTGCCGAACTGGATCTCGGCGTGCTCGGCTGGCGGCGCGGCCGGGCCCTCGGGTTCGTCGGGAGACGGACTCGGCGGGGGCTCCGAGTCGACGGACTCGATCTCCTGGCTCAGCGGTGCGGACCAGCAGCCGAGCGCGGCGACCGTCACCAGCGAAGCCGCCGCCGAGACCGACCAGCCCGCGGGCGGACGGCGGCGACCGGATTGCGCCGGATGCGCCGTCATCTCGAAGCCCTCGGCCGCGTGACGATCACGCGCCGCCGGTTCTGCAGAACTCGGGTGGCGAGGCGGCCGACTTGTTCGGCCTTGACCGGGGCCGGCGCGCGCAACACGTCGGCGACCGGCCGGCCGAGCAGTCCGCACTCGAGCGCCACTCGGCGCGCCAGGTCCGGCGCGCCGACTTCGCCGGCGACCCGGCGTGACCGGGCGTGTGCCACCGCGGCCGTCACCTCGTCCTCACCGCAGGGACGTTCGATCACCAACGCCAGTGCCGCGTCGACGTCGCGCAGCAGCTGGCCCTCGGAGGCGGTCGGGTCTTCGACCTCGATGAGCAGCAGGTGGCCGCGCCGGTCGGGGAAGGGGCCGCGCACGCGCACCGCCGCCCCGGGGCGACCAACCTCGCGCAGCGCAGCCGGCAGCCCGCCCGCGTCGGCGCCGAGCCATTCGACCAGGGTCTCGACGACCTCGTCCCGCACCGATGCGGGGACGAAGTAGCCCAGGCCGACGATCTCGGTCGGGCCGGCCGGGAGCGAGGCCCGGCGCTCGCCGCTCGCCGGCGGCGGTGGGGCGGCCGTGGAGACGTCGATGGCGAGCATTTTCGTGCTGTCGAACGTCGCTTGCAGCGCGGCCGCAGCGCGGTCTGGATCGAACCCTCCGACCAGCACGTGCAGCGTCCGCGTCGGGTGCTGGGTGCGCACCCACTGCCGCAGCGCTTGGGTGAACTGCAGAGGGTCGGCCTGTTGTGGGATCGCGCGCGCGCGCGCGAGCCGGTGCGTCGTGTACGCGAGGCCCAGGATCTCGCGCCGGACGTCGCCGCCGGCCACTCGCCCGCGCGCGGCGTCGAGCTCGGCGCGGACCTGGCGAAACGCGGGATGCAGCCCGCGGATCAGCTGCGCCTCGCGGCGCTCGACCAACAAGGCGCCGACCGCGGCGATGCCGTCGCTCGCGGTGGTGATCGCGAGCAGCGAACCGGCGTCGGTCTCGTACAGTGCGGGTCCGAGTGCCGGCACCGCGCGCAGGCGGGCGCGCCAGTGCGTGGGGTCGAACAGGGCGGCTGCCTTGGCGCGGGCGTCCGCCAGCTGTGTCGCGGCCGACTCGGGCAGGGAGAGGTTGCGCGCCGCGGCGAGGTCGAAACCCCGCTCGGCGAACTCCAACAGCGACAGCGCCTTGCGCTCGGCGTCGGCATCGAGCGAGCTGGCGATCGAGGTTCCGGCGAGCGAGGCGCGCACCAGGGCGGCGCTGAGCCCCTCGAGGCCGGCGGGGTCTTCGGCGGTGCCGCCGGGGCTGGCGACCACCCAGTGCACGATCGGCGGCCCGTCGCGTGGCAGCAGTAGGAAACGGCTGCCGTCCGGCGCGCGGACCTCGCGCGGTGTCGCCGTCGGCTGTTGGGCGGTCAGCGCCCAGGTGGTGAGGACGCACGCGAACGCGGTCGTCAGCACGCGCATCAGTCGCCCGATTCCTGCAGCTCGGGTTCGCCGGGGTCACTCCGGCCCCGCGCCATCAGCACGCCCCGGCGCGAGCCGTCCAAGAAGGCGAGGATCTCGTCGACGCGGGGATGGCCACCGAGTTCACGGCGCACGCGCGCCACGCGCGCGGCGAATGCCTCCGGCCGCCAGAACAGCAGGCGGTAGGTCCGCTTGATGGTCGCCACCTCGTCCTGGTCGAGCCCGGCGCGGCGCATACCGACCAGGTTGACGCCGCGGATCCGCGCGCGATCGCCCTGCACCAGGGCGTAGGGGGGCGCGTCGCGGGGCACCATGGCGCCGGCGCCGAGCATCGCCAGGCGACCGACGCGCGCGAATTGGTGCAGGCCGACCATGGCGCCGATCACCGCGTGGTCGGCGATGCTGGTGTGGCCCGCGGCCATCGCGCTGTTGGTCATCGTGACGTGATTGCCCAGGCTCGCGTCGTGCGCCACGTGGGCGCCGGCGAGGAGGAGGTTGGACTCACCCAGCTCGGTGATGCCACGGCCGGCGCGGGAGCCGACGTTGACGGTGACCGACTCGCGAAACCGGTTGTGCGCGCCGATGCGCAGCCGGCCCTCGAAGTCGCTGTCGCGGTGCTGGGCCGAAGTGCCGATCACACTGTGTGGCCAAAACTGGCAGTCGTCGCCGACGTGCGTGTCGCCGTCGATCACGACGTGCGAGTGCAGCACACAGCCAGCGGCGAGGCGGACCCTGGGACCGACGAAGCAGTGCGGTCCGACGACGACGTCGTCGGCGAGCTCCGCCCCTGCGGCGATGACTGCTGTCGGGTGGACGTCCATGGCTGCGCCGGTGCCCCGGCATTGTGCTCCCGGGTCCGCCCGCCGGCAAGGCTTCGTCCAGCGCAGACAAGCACTTCCGGCGATTGCGTCGAGACGATCGGAAGCCGCGCGAAGCGGCGCTAAGGTGTCCGTCAACATGGCGTTGATCCAGTACGTCATCGTCGGCCACGCGGCGGCCGGGGGCGGGATCGTGACCCGCATGCTCCGCGGCCACCCCGGCGTGGTCGCGTGTGGTCCGCTGTTCGGGTCGGGCGCCGGCGCGGAGCTCGATGTGCCGCTGCCCGCCCTGGCCGAGGACTCCGTGCTGGCGGACCGGCGTTGGTCGGATCCGGTCGATTTCCTCCGCGAGCTCGAGCAGCGCCTGCCCGAGGCGGTCGTCGGCTTCGAGCTGCCGGACATCCACGCGGTGAGGGGCGCCGACGTCGTCGAGTTCTTGGCGGTCGAGCGCCGGCCGCGCGTCATCGAAGTCACGCGGCAGAACCTGCTGTGCCGCTTCGCGGCGAGCCAGGGCGCGCGCGCCGCCGCGCCGATCGAGCTCGAGTTCGCCGCGTGCGTGCACGACTTCCTCTGGACGCGGAGCTGCCGGCAGCGCATCGCCGACGCCCTCGCCGCGCTGCCGACGCTGTCGTTGACCTTCGAGGCCTTGCTCTCCGACTCGGAGACCTGCGCTCTCGCGGTGCAGGAGCACCTCGACCTCGCGCCCCATTCCCTACCGCTTCCCACCGAGGCGACCGACGACCCGGCCTCCGCGATGGTGACCAACAGCGCCGCCCTGCGGCGGCGGTTCGAGGACTGGCTCACGCAACTCGAGCGCTAGCGCACGTACGGAGCCAGGCTCCCGTTCATCACCTCGCCTCCCGCGCCTATCCGCAGTCGTCGATCCACCGCCGCAGATCGGCGCACAGCGCATCGAAGTTGGCCACCGAATCCCGCATCGCCGTGGTCCCGGTCTTCTTGTAGCGCACTTGGCCGGCCACCGGTGGCAGGTCGAGAAACCGGCAGACGTCGAGCGAGGCCGCGGCGGGGTCGCTGGCGATGTCCTCGTACCAGAGCGTGATCTTGCGATGGCCGGAGAAGGCCGCGTCGTACTTCTCCACCCAGGCCTCGAGCTGGACCAAGTCCGCGGCCAACTGGTCGATGGTGATCTCCACGCGCGGGGCCGGGCCCGTCCGGGGCGCGTCCTTGGCGCGCTGCCACTCCCCGGTGTCGACCGCTCGCCGGTAGCTGACCACCTGGTGCACCGGTTGGCGCCGGCGCAAGTGGATCACCCGGGCGTCTCGGTTCGCGAGCAGGTGCTCGCGCGCCGCCGGCCACTGGTCGAGATGCCGGTAGAACACCTTGTAGCCGACGACCGCGGTCGCGCCCTGCTCGGCCGCGCGCTCCGCCAACCGTTGCAAGAACGCGCCGGGATCACGCTGCCGCAGGGCCAACAGCTCGCCGTCGTGCTGCAGCCCGGGAAACGGGATCTCGTTGTCCGCGACGCACGTCTGGTTGAACAGCTCCCCACCGACCTGCGCGCCGGGCTGCGAGTCGATGAGGCCGACGAGCAGGTTGGAACCGGTGCGCTCCGAGCTGAGGATGACGGTGATCGTCGGCTGCGGCGCGCTCATGCCGCCGCCAGCATACCGCCCGCGGCATTCGCCGGCACCGACCGACAACGAGGCAGGACAAGGCGCCAACCGCTCGCTACACTTCGCAGCCGCTCGTCGGAGCCGACCGCCGTCTTGCGGAAGGCGCCGGGTCCCCGTCGCAGAAGAATCGGTTCGTGCAGGTCTATCGAGGTGAGGGCGTTGCCGGCGGTGTCGCGCTGGGGCGCGTGTTTCTGCAGGGCTACCCGGCTGGCGATGGCCACCATGCGCGCATCCCGTCCGACGAGGTCGAGAACGAGCTCAACCGGCTGCGCGACGCGGTCGCGCGCAGCCGCCAGCGCCTCGAGGAGATGCGCGCCAAGCAACAGGAGACCATGCAGCCCGACGAGCTGCGGATCTTCGACGTCCACCTGAGCTACCTCGCCGATCCGCTGTTCATCGACGAGATCGAGAAGCAGATCCTCAACGAGCGATTCACCGTGCGCGGCGCCATCGGCCAGCTGGTGGCGCGCTACGACCGGCTGGTGTCCCTGGTCGAGAGCGAGCAGCTGCAGCAGCGCGCCGGCGATTTTCGCGACGTCGGCATCCGCCTGCTGCGCAACCTGGTCGACAAGGGCGAAGCCGTCGAGTTCGGCGAGCGACCCGAGGGCCGCTGTATCCTCGCCGCCGCCCGTCTCACGACGGCCGACCTGTTCGACCTCGAGACCGGCGGCATCGACGGCATCGTCGCCGAGGAAGGCGGCATCAGCTCACACGCCGCGATCTTGGCCCGGTCGATGGGGATCCCGACGGTCACCGGCATTCGCGACCTGGTCTCCAAACTGGAGAACGGGGCGTTCGTCGTCGTCGATGCCGGTGCCGGCGAAGTCGTCGTCAAGCCGAGCGAGGATCAGGTGGCGCGCTACCAAGAGGCCGCCGCGCGGTTCCAGGCCGAGCGGGTCGAACGCCCGAGCGGCGACCGCGAGCACGCTCTGCGCGATGGCGCCGAGCTGCGCATCTACGGCTCTTGTGGCAGCCCCGGCGAAGTGCGCCTCGCGCAGACCTACGGCATGGACGGCATCGGTGTCTACCGCACCGAGCTGCTGTTCTTGAGCGAGCGGCGGCTGCCCTCCGAAGACGAGCTGATCGAGCACTACCGCGAGGTCGTGCACCAGCCCGGGGGCGCACCGGCACACGTGCGTCTGCTGGACATCAGCTCGACGCTGGGGCTGGGCGGTGAAGAGCCGGCGCACGAGCGCAACCCGGCGATGGGCGCGCGCGGCGTGCGTTATCTGCGCGCGCATCCCGACCTGCTGCGCCTCCAGCTGAGGGCGATCCTGCGGGCCGCCGTCGGCACCCGCGCCACCGCTCTGTTGGTGCCGTTCGTCACCGGCGTCTCCGACCTCGCGCAGGTCAAGGCGGCGATCCTCGACGAGCGGCAGAGCTTGCGCAAGCGCGATGTGCCGTGCGCCGAGACCTTGCGCGTAGCACCGATCGTCGAAGTGCCAGCGGCGGCGTTCATGCTGACCACGTTCTTGACGCACAGCGACTTCGTCGTGGTGGCGCTGGACGACCTTCAGGCGCACCTGTTGGCAGCCGACCGCGACAACCTCAAGGTGCGCGAGTACCACGAGATGGTGCACCCGGCGCTGTTCGAGCTGCTGTCACGCATGGCCAAGGACGTCACCAAGAAGAAGCAGCGGTTGGTGTTGTTCGGCGAGCGCGCGGGCGACCCTCGGCTGTTGCCGCTGTTCTTGGGGCTCGGCATCCGCGATCTCTCGGTCGCGCCGGTGCGCATGGAGGGCGTGTTGAAGGTGCTCGCGCGCTACACCAGCGACGAGTGCCGCCTGCTCGCCGAACGCGTGCTGCAAGCGCCGCGGGCGCTGGACATCGAGCGGATCTTGGTGCAGCTCGAGGGCTGAACCCCGCCGCGCGGACCCCCGTCCCGCCGCCGCCGACCGGTCAGGTGCGGACCGCGGTCGCCGCGCACATCGCGGTCAGCACACCGCGCAACCGCGCCGGCGATTCCACCGCCCAGCTGGCGGTCGCGTTGCTGCTGCCCACGTGCAGGATCACCGCTTCGGGCGGCAGCGCGCGGTACATGTCGAGGTCGGTGCGGTCGTCACCTGCGCACAGCACGAACGCGTCGCGCAGGTCGAGCCGCTGGATGTAGCTGCCCTTGTTGACCCCCGTGGCGCGCACTTCGACGACGCGATGTCCGCTGACGACTTCGACCGGCTGTTGCTCGAGCGCCTCGCGCAGGTTGGACATCAGCTCGCGGGCGCGCCAGACGCCGTAGTCGAGATCCGCCATGCGGTAGTGCCACGCGATGGCGCAGTTCTTGCGCTCGACCATGGTGCCCGGCACTTCGCGGCTCACCGTCTCGAGCGTGCGCTCGATCGCGGGCAGCCAGGACAGATCGACGTCGTGCAGCGGCGTCCAGTCGCCGTCGGGAGGGCGGGCGACGAAGCCGTGCTCGGCGCACAGGTGAATCGGCAGCGCGCCGAACCAGTCCTGCATGGTCTCGCGCAACCGCCCGCTCACCAAGTGGACCTCGGTGTCGGGGAGAGCGGCGAGCGCGGCCAATAGGTCGAGGATCTCCTGCGTCGGGGCGGCGTCCTCGGGGCGTTGCTCGATCTCGCGCAGGGTCCCGTCGTAGTCCAGTGCCAGCACCCGCCGCGCCGCGCGCTGTCCGCGTTCCACCAGCGGCGGCACCTCGTCGTCGGTGAGGCGCGGTAGGCGCTCGGCGGCGCGCCGCGCGGTCGCGCGCTCGTGGGTCTGCTGCAGATAGGTGTCCGCCCAGCGGTGGCAGTCCATCGCCACGACTTGTTGGCCCATCGCGGTCATCCGATGCGCCTTCTCGTCGGGCGGCATGCGCAGCGCGGCCTCGATCGCGTCGGCCATCTGCTCGGTGTTCCACGGATTGACCAGTAGCGAGCGCGTCAGGTAGTGCGCGGCCCCGGCAAACTCACTGAGGATCAAGATGCCGCGATGCGCGGGCAGCGGAGCAGGCTCCGCTTGGCTCAGCACGAACTCCTGCGCGACCAGGTTCATGCCGTCGCGAACCGGTGCCACGAACCCGGCGTGCGCGAAGCGGTACAGGGCGACCAGCTGGCTGGGGCTGACCGAGCGGTGCATGTACTCGACCGGAGTGACGCCGAGGCCGCCATACACGCCGTTGATGCGACCGACTTGCTCTTCGATCTCTCGCTTGAGGGTCTGGTACTCGGGATGGTTGAGGCGCGAGGGCACCAGCACCTGCAGGAAAGTGACCTCCTTGGCGAGGTCGGGGTTGCGTTGCAACAAGCGCTCGAACGCCTGCAGCTTGAGCGGCACGCCCTTCGAGTAGTCCAGACGTTCGACGCCCAAGATCAGCTTGCGGTCGCCGTAGCGTTGGCGGAGCTCTTCGTACAGGGTGGCCGTCTCCGGGCTCTGCAGGTGGCCGCGGAATCCGTCGACGTCGATGCCGATCGGGTTGGCGCCGATGCCGATCTCACGCCCCTCGAAACGGATCGCGTTGGGGTCCGACTCGAGGCCGAGCACGCGGAGGCAAGCGCTGCGAAAATGCCGCACGTAGTCGTTGGAGTGGAACCCGATGTAGTCGGCGCCGAGCAGCCCCTTGAGCAGCTCCATCCGCGACGGCAAGAGCCTGTAGATTTCAGAAGACGGAAACGGAATGTGCAGGAAGAAGCCGATCTCCAGGTCCGGCCGCTGCGCGCGCAGCATGCTGGGGACCAGCATCAGGTGGAAGTCGTGCACCCACACCCGAGTGCCGGGCTCGCAGTGCTGCAGTACGGCGTCGGCGAAGCGCTGGTTGACGTCGACGTAGCACCGCCAGGCGTCGTGGGTGAACGCGATCCGGTCGGAGAAGTAGTGGAACAGCGGCCACAGGACCTCGTTGCACAGCCCGCGGTAGTAGCGGTCTTCTTCGAGCTGGGTGAGGAACACCGGCGCCAGCTGTTGCTCGGCCAGGAGCTGGGTCACCTCGTCGCGCTGCTCCGGCGCGATCGGGCATCCCGGCCATCCGACCCAGGTGAACGCGCCGCTCGCCTGGTAGCCAGCGAGCGCTGAGGCCAAACCGCCAGCACTGGGGAAGCTTTGCAACTGCCCACCGACCGTCCGCAGGCTGGTCGGCAGTCGATTGCTGACGACCACGAGCTTGTCGTCTGTAGCTGAGCTGGCGTTTGTGGCGATAGGACTGGAATCGAGAGCCTCGGTCATGGGGCTCGAGCAACCTCCTGTTCTTCGTTCATCGAACGCGAGCGCCGTCCAGCATGAGACTCGGGATCATTGGAAACTGCGCCTACAGCGCGCTGATCGAGAACGGCGCGGTCAACTGGCTCTGCTGGCCGCGCATGGACAGCAGCTTCGTCTTCGGCTCGTTGCTGGACCGCGAGCGCGGTGGTGTCTTCGAGATCGCCGGCGTCGACGCCAGCTCGGTTCGGCAGGAATACGTGGAGAACACCAACGTGCTGCGCACGGTGTTCGATTCCCCCACAGGGTCGTTCGAGGTCATCGATTTCGCTCCCCGCTTCCAGCAGTACGATCGCTACTTCAAGCCGACGATGCTGGTGCGGCTGATGCGTCCGTTGGACGGCGAGCCGTTGGTGCGCGTCCGTTGTCGGCCCAAGGCGGACTACGGCCGTGGCGAGGTCTCGAGCTACACCGCCAGCAACCACATCGAGTATCTCGGGTTGCCGGCGCCGGTGCGGCTCACCACCAACGTGCCGCGCACCTACGTCGCGGAGGAGCAACCGTTCGTCCTCAACCGGCCGCGGCATTTGGTGTTGACGTGGGGCCAGCCCCTGGAGTCGTCGCTAGAGGAGACCAGCGAGAGCTTCTTGGCGCGGACGACGGAGTACTGGCGGCGGTGGGTCAAGAACGCGCGCATCCCGCGTGACTACCAGGAGCACGTGATCCGCTCGGCGCTGGTCCTCAAGCTGCACCAGTACGAGGACACCGGCGCCATCATCGCGGCGACGACCACCAGCTTGCCCGAGTTCCCCGGCTCCGGCCGCTGCTGGGACTACCGCTACTGTTGGCTGCGCGACGCCTACTTCTCGCTGAACGCGTTCGAGCGCTTGGGCCAAGCCGAGGAGATGGAGCGCTTCCTCGAGTACTTGCACAACATCTGTGAGATCCACGGCGACGCGCTGCAGCCGCTGTACGCCGTCAACGGCGCCGCCGATCTCCGCGAGGAGATCCTCGATCACCTGTCGGGGTTCGACGGCGACGGTCCCGTGCGCATCGGAAACCAGGCGCACGAGCACGTGCAGAACGACGTCTACGGCGAGATGATCCTCGCCATCAGCCGCTTGCTGATGGATACGCGCTTCAAGGGGTTTGCCGGCTTGGCGGGTGCACAGCGGCTGGTGTCGCGGCTTCTCGATCAGATCGAGGCGCGCATGGAGCAGCCCGACGCCGGTTTGTGGGAGCTCCGCAACCAGAGCCATCTGCACTCCTTCACGCTGCTCATGCACTGGGCCGGCGCGCAGCGCGCCGGCGACATCGGCCGCGCGATGGCGGCGCCCGAGCTGGCGGCACGCGGTGACGCGGTGGCGGCGACGGCGCGGGCCATCCTCGAGCAGCGCTGCTGGAATCCGCACGTCGGCGCCCTGACCCAGGCTGCCGACCGGCCCAACCTAGACGCTGCGATGCTGCTGGCGGTGCAGTTCGGCTTCTTCGAACCCGGTGATCCGCGCGCCCTCTCGCACGTCGAGGCGGTGCACCGCGCCCTGGCTTCCCCCGGCGGCTTGCTGCGGCGCTACGACGTCGAGGACGACTTCGGTTATCAAGAGGCGGCGTTCACGGTGTGCTCGTTCTGGCTCGCCGAGTCGCTGGCGATCGTCGGCCGCGTCGACGAGTCGCGCGAGCTGTTCGAGCGCTTGCTGTCGCTCGAGAACGGCCTCGGCCTCTACAGCGAGGACATCCTGCCCGAGACCCGCGAGCAGAGCGGCAACTTTCCGCAGACCTACTCCCACGTCGGGTTGATCAACACGGCCTTCCGGTTGTCGCGCGACTGGATGTGACGCCCACAGACCCGGCGACGGCGCCGGTGCGGTACACTTTAGCGATGGGTTGCCTGCGAAGTGGTCTTCTGCGCGGTCCTCTTGCCTCGCTGCTGTGGGGGCTTGCCGTCTGTGGTGGGCTGCGGGCGCAGTCCGCCCCCGACGTCGGCCTGACGCTGGACCTCGGCCCGACGCTGCCGGCATTCGTCGGCTACGACTGCGGCGCGTTTTCCTGCGCCGCGGTGCCGGCGGGACTCTGGGCGCCCGGCGCGTCGCGCACGTTCACCGGCTACGGCGCTCCGGCCTCGCCGTGGGTCGTCGTCGGTGGGCTACCGGGGTTCTGCTTGCCGGTCGGCGGCATCGCCAACGCGCTGATTCCGGCGCCGCCCTTGTTCGTGATGCATGTCGGCTCGCTGGGGCCCGTGCTGCCGGGGAGCCCGTGCGCGCAGGGCGCCGAGAAGGTGCCGTTCACCATGCCGGCCGGGGCGCCGACCGGGTTCGTGCTTTGCATCCAGAACGCGGCTCTTTCGCCGTCGCTGGGGCAGCTCGCGTTCGGCCCGGCCCTCGACGTGATCATCAGCTGATCGCGCGTGGGCGACGCGGCTAACGCGGGTTGGACGCCGCGGCGAGCCGTGCTTGCAGCGCTTCGTAGGCTTGCTGCATCACCGCTGGCGCGATGACGAGCTCCACCGATGCCGGCGACCCCGCCCCGACTTGGATCAGAAAACTGGGGTGCGGCATCGCGCTTTCGATCTCGAGGCCGTCGGCGCGATGCACGAGCGACAACGAGACGCGGTACGCTCCCGGCCGCGGCGCCGCCAGTCGGACGCGGCCGGCTGCATCCACGTCGGCCTTGCTCGGCGCCTTGTAGCTGATCGCCGCCAGTGGCGAGGGGCGGGTCGGTCCCTCCCCTGGGTGCGAAGCCCTCAGCCTCGCGCGGAGGGCGAGGCCCTTCCCCGGCGTGGTTGCGCCCGTGATCGTCAGGTCGACAGGGTGTCCGCGCGACAACACCGCGGGCTCGTTTGCCTGGTCGATCGGCACGGCGATCGGAAAGTACCCCTCGCAGCGGAGCAGGAGCAGCTCGATCGGCAGTGACGATGGTACGACCAGCGGAGTGCCGGTCTTGCCGAGCGCGGTGCGCGCGCCGGGCGTCCATGCCCACACCGATGCCGTCAACGGCGCGCCATGCTCGTCCACCGCGCGCAACGGGATCGGGCGTACCAGATCGCTCAGGTCGATCGGGTCGAGGCCGGGTGTCGGCGTGTTCTTCCGGTCGGCAATGATGCCGCGCAGTCGCGCCAATTCGCGGCGCGGCGAGCCGGTCACGATCAGCGTGTGTGATCCCGGTTGGAGTCTGTCGATGTGGAACTCGCCGTCGAGGTCGATGATTCCGCCGACCCACCCAGTGGGTGTCTCCGATGGCGACCCCAGTCGGTCGGGCCAAGCTTCGACCCCGAGCCGGTCGAGGGCGATGCCCGAGTCGGAATGCAGCCGGCCCCGCAGCGAGGCCGCGGGTTCTGGGCGGAGCACGATTGCGCCAGCGGCCGGGTGCCAATGTTGCGGATCGTGGCGCCAGCCACGCGCACGTACCGCGAGCCAGGTCTCGGTCGCGGGGGCGTCCGGCATCGCGAACTCACCGCGCGTGCCGGTCGTTGCGACGCGCTGGTTCGTGACGTGTTCGAAGCCCGACGAAGACGCGTCGCTGCGGCGCATTCGCCACACGCTTGCGCCGGCGATCGGTGCCCCTTGGGGATCGAGGACCGTGCCGCGCAGCGCGGCGGTCGAGCGAGGCCACGCGAGCTCGCCGAGATCGAGAACCTGTTCCGGACTCCGTTCGGGCAGTGAAACGCGAAGCGTCCGCCGCTCCCCTTCGTGCTCGAAGAGAACGACCTGTGTCGCGATGTGCTCGATCGCCGTCGGCCAGTGCAGAGTGAAGCGCCCGTCCTGACCGGGATGGATCGCCGCGTGGAATACTGCTTCGTCGGTGGCTGTGAACAGCCGCACGGAGGCGCTGCCTGCCTCGCCAAGCGCATGCGGTAGTCGCCCCACAACTTTGGTCAACGAGTCCGACGAAGTCAGCCGCAGTTCGACGACTTCCCCCGCCGTTCCCAGGCCCTCGTGACTCACGATGCTCGGCAGCGCGCCCGGCCAGGGCGAGTGCGCGGCGACGAATGGCACGCCGAGGCCGACCGCGGCGAACCGGGCAGTACCGTCGTGAGTGGGGGCGGGGACTCTGGTCTCTTCTGCCGGGCTGGTCGGCGCGTCGGGATACAGCCAGATCGGCGTGCCGTCGGGCGCTGGTGCTCCGTCGAGCGAGACGTGGACGGCCACGGTTCCGGTGGCCGGCAGCCGCAGCTCGAACGGCGTCTCGGGCGGCGCGCCGTCGTCGGGCAGCGCGGTGTGTACCGGCGCGCCAAGCGGGCCCAGTAGCCGTGCGCCGACCACGAGGCGCTCCGATCGGCCGTGGATCCCGCGAAACCAGGTCAGCTCGGCGGTGCCGTCCGCTCGCGTCCGAGCCGTTGAGAGTGGGTTGGTTCCGCCGTCATGGACCAGGGCCACTTGGATGCCAGGGCGCGGAGCGCCGTCCTCCCCGACGACGCGCACTGTTGCCCGCCGGACTGGCCAGAGTCGCAGGTCGAGCGGAGCCTCGACGTGCTGGCCATGGGGAACGCGGAGAACGCCGCGACGATCGCCGGACTCCCCGACCAGCATTCCGGGAGCACCGATCGGCATAGAGCAGGTTCCGAGGCCATCGATGGCCAGGCGCTGGCCGACACGAGTCGCCGCCCTCCACAAGTCGTCGCCCCGCGCTACTGCCCGCTCGTGCGCGCGGCGGAGCGCCGGTTGTTCCAGTCGTTGCGGGATCAACAGATGCACGGTGGCATCCGTCGCTGGCGCTCCCGTGATTCCGTCGACGATCCGCACGAGCGCGCCGCGGATCGGGTCCTGCGGTTTCGCGGCCGCGGTTCGGGTGCCGGCTGCCGGCGGTGGCGCTACGGGTGCCTCCCGCATCGCGACCATCGCGGCCTGACGGCCGGGCTCGGACGAGATCGTGGGTTTCGCGGGCTCCTCCCCCGGCAACGCGCACCAGAGTGCGACTGCACCCACAGCCAACACACCGGTCGCGGCGGGCGCGACGCTGGCTTTGCCGGCGGACGGTCGCAGGCTCGCGAACGCGGCGACCCACGCCGCGCGGTTGCCGTCGTTGGCAGCATCGAGGGCGCCGCGGAGTCGCTGCAACGCCCGCGTCGTCCGGCTGTAGACCGTGGCGCGGGGCAGGCCGAGACGGTGCGCCGCGGCTTCGGGCGTCAATCCCTCGTAGAAGCGCAGCAACACGACGTCCCGAAACGGCGACTCCAAAGCGAGCACGGCCTCGGCAAGGAGCCGTTGTTGCTCGAGTCGCGTGGCCGCTTCGGCCGCGCTCGGCGCGGCGCCCTTCTGCGCGTCCCCCGCGACCCTTTCGGCTCGTTCGCGTCGCGCGCGCCGCCTGCGGACATCGAGCGCGAGATTGCGGACCGTGCCCCGCAGCCACGCGCGACCCGCGCGGGTGGTCGGCTTGGTGCGCAGGGCGGCCAGCGCGGCATCTTGTGCCACGTCCTGTGCGGTGTCTCGGTCGTCGACGAGTCGGACCGCGAGCTGCGCCAGCCAGCGCGGCTCGGCGCACAGCACCGCGGTCGGTGGGAGTGGGGTGGACATCGCAGGGGAGTCGCCCGGCATCGGCCGGGTCCCCCCGAGTTTCTGCGATTCTGTCGATCCGTGCCGGGGCGCGTGCAGCTCAGCGCGCGCCGATCGTCAGTTGCAGGCCTCCCGTTGCGCTCGCGCCGGCCGGGTTCGCGCCGGCGTCGAGGACGAACGCCTGCCCGAACGTGGATGCGCCGAGCAGGCTCGGGTTGATGGGAATCGGCAGTTGCCAAGGAATGCTCGGGCCGGTGGCCACGGGCAGCGCGGCGTTCCATTCGGCCGACGTCCACAGGGAGCACCCGGTCATGCCGATCGGCGTCAGGGACAGGGGGAGCGGGCCGCCGGCCCAGGTCGTTGCCGAGCTGCCGAGCGCGGCGACGACCGGCGCGCCGGCGGGCACCGCGTCGACCTGGAGGGTGAGGGTGTCGCCGAGCCACGGCAGGGCGCCGGTCGGCGTGAGCTGCGGGGGGCCCAGCGCACCGGGACAGGCCAGACCATACGCGCGAACCGCGGCCGGGTTGACTGGCGCCAGCCACCACGTGTCGCCCAAGGGCGTGCGCCCGTCGTAGCCGCCGAACGACACGGTCCGCCGGCGCAGCCCGTCGTACGCGAGGGTCGGCCAGCCGCGGGCCGCCGGAGCCACTCCTGCGGCGCGCCGCCGCCAGGTCGTGCCGCTCCAGTCCCAGACGTCGCCTCGCCAGCGGCCGCCATCCCAGCCACCGAACATGACGGTGCGCCGGCGCCCGGCGTCGTAGGCCATGCCGTGTGTCGATCGCGGTCCGGGTGCCGTCGCTGGCGTGCTTTGCGTCCAAGTTCCGGCACCACCGTCCCACTCCCACGTGTCGGCGAGCTGCCCGCGTGCGTCGCGCCCCCCGTAGAGCACGACGACGCCGCGGTGGAGGTCGTACGCCATGCCGGCGGAGTAGCGCGGCCCGGGGCTGTTCGCCGGCGTGCGTTGGGTCCACGTGCCGGCGCTGCCGTCCCACTCCCAAGTGTCGCCGGCGATGCAGCCGTTGGTGCAGTCGCCGCCGAACAGCACGACCCGACCGCGGGAGGCGTCGTACACCATGCGGTGCGCGAAGCGCGGCGAGGGGCTCGGGCCAGTTGCCGGCGTGCGGTCGGTCCATCGGCCGCTGCCGCCGTCCCACTCCCACGTCTCGGCACGACCGGCGCCGGCGTTCCAGTCGCCGAACAGCACCACCGTGCCGCGCTGCGCATCGTAGGCCAGCGCGTGCGACGAGTGGATGCCGGGACCACCGGTGGGCGAGCGTTGTCGCCAAGCGCTGCCGTCGAACTCCCAGACCTCGTCGAGATCGGCACTGCCGTCCCAGCCACCGGTGATCACGATGCGGTCGCGGCCGGCGTCATACGCGATTGCGTGGCTGCTACGCGGCGACGGCGGCGCGGTCGGCATGGCGTTGGTCCAGGCGAGCTGTGCTGGCGCTGGAACGCCGTAGGCGAGTGCGGCTGCGGTGAGAAAGACCTTGTGGTGTTGGTGCATGCGATGCTCCGCGCCCGCGACGTCGGGTGCCGAGCAGATAGTTGTAATATACAACTAAACACCGAGCAAGCGGGGCGGGCGCCTACTGCACGGTCGCGACCCAGACGTTGGTCAAGTGGCCGGATCCGGCGGGATCGAGGATCAGGGCCTGCGCTGCGACCGTCTGGCCGACGAGTCGCGGATCGGCGGGAATGGCCACCGTCACGCGCGCCGGTACGCCTGTGGACGGAACGACCGTGAGCGGAGCCAGCGGCACCAGAGTCCGCAGCTCGAGCCCGAGGCGGCCGAACGGCGTCGCCGTGGTTTGCTCCGCAACTGCCAGCAAGGGGATGGCGACGCGGAACAGGGGGGCGTAGCCGGGCTCGACGCCGATGCGCAGATCGAGGACGCCGCCGATGCTGGGTGTGCCGGCGATCTGCACGTGCCGGTGCTGGTTGAACCACGGCCGGACCGGTTGGTTGCCGGTGAACCCTCGTGCGCCGATGAACAGGTCCTGATCGCGATCGCCATCGAGGTCGGCCGCCGCGAGATCGGCGGCCAACATGACCGGCGCCAGCATGCGTCCAGTGGCGTCGCGCAACGCACCGGTGCCGTCGTTGATGGCGAGGAAGGTCGGCGACAGCGGAGTGTTCGTCAGGCCGACGACGTCGGGGTCGCCGTCGAGATCCACGTCGACGGCGATTGCTTTGGCGACGTGGTGGAGCGGCAGCGTCAGTCGCGCGCTGCAGTCGCTGAACACGCCCGCGCCGTCGTTGCAGAAGAGCGCGTCGCCGAAGAAGCCGCCTCCGCCCACGTACAGGTCCGGATCGCCGTCGCCGTCGAAGTCGGTGACCACGAGCGAGTAGGCCAGCACCGGCCGTTGCGGCAGCTGCCCGGGGCCGGCGGGAGAGAACTCGGCCCGGCCGGAGTTGAGGTACAGCGCGACGCCCTGCGGAGCCATCGACGTGCCCGAGTTGGCGAACAGCAGGTCGAGGTCGCCATCGCCGTCGATGTCGCGCGCGGCCACCGCTTCGGTTTGATCGTCATCGGCGGGCAGACGTGGCGTGGCGTCGCGGAACCGGCCATTGCCGTCGTTGAGGAACAGGAGGTTCTGCGCGTTGCCGGAACGCGCGAACGCCGCGTCGAGATCACCGTCGCCGTCGAGGTCCGCCAGCGTGACGTCCGACGACAAGCCGAACGGCAGTCGCAGTCCCCCGGACGGAGACAGCCGACCGGTCCCGTCGTTGAGCAGCAACGCACTTCCGCTGCTCGCCAGGACGACGTCGACATCGCCGTCGCCATCGACGTCGCCATGGTCGAGCGCTGCAACGATGCCTCCGGTGAGCGGCGTCTCGAAGCCGGCGGCAAACACACCGTTGCCGTCGTTGAGGCGGACGACCACCGCGTCCGCCGACGCGCTGCCCTCGACCCACACCGCATCGCCATCGCCGTCGCCATCGAGATCGACGACCGCCACCGCGAAGACCGACGCCGCCGGCACCGGGGATACGCGGTTGGCATACTGGTGAAACTGCAGCTGCGCGCCGAGCACCGGCGCAAGCAGCGCGGTCGCGGACAGCACGGACGTTTGCATCGACAAAAGCATTCGCTTCCTCACTAACGGCAAGTACCGAGTCAGGCTCGTTTTTCTCGCTACACCTTCCCGCGGGGCAACAAGACTGGAACTACGGCCGCCGGGGGGGCCGGCGGCACGACGAAGGGGGCTGTCGTGTGGGCGGCATCGAGCGCGCGGAGTCGGAATGTGACCCCCGGAGCCGGTGGCAACAGAAAGTGGCCGTGCACGTCGGTGCGGACTGGTGTGGGCAGCGGCGTGTCGCTGCGCAGCAACAGCAGGTCCGCGTCGGCGCGTGGGTGACCGGCGGCGTCGTGCACCGAGATGCGCTGCAGCAGTGGTGGTCGCCACTCGACGGAGTGCTCGATGCGTGCTCCCGGTCCGACCACGATCACTCCGCGAAGCGGGTGTTGGTCGAGCGTGCCGGTTGCCGGATCCTCGAGGTGGATTCGAGCGCGATACCGCATCGGCGCCAGGGCCGTGAAGGTGTGTCGGCCCGTGGCGTCGAGCGGCGTCGGTTCGGTCGAATGCGTGGTGAGCGGGAGACCCAGACTGGGACTCCGCGGTGCGTCGGGGCTTCCCACCAAGCTGACCGATGCGCCCGTCAGCGGGGCACCGTCGCGCGTCACTTGCAAGACGACCACGCCCGGAGCGGCGGCGTGCGCCGCAAGCGTGGCCACGCGCTCTTGTCCGGCGACCAGCTGGACCGTGGCGACGCCGCGCAGCAGCTCACGCCACCCGAACCCGAGGCTCGTGTCCGTGCGTCGCCATAGATCGACCTGCCAAGTGCCCGCGGGTGCGCTGAACGGACCGAACGTGCCGCGTGCCCCGACGGCCGCACCGGCCCGGGTCTGATCTCCGCGCCGCAGGCGAATGCTCACGCCGAGGGCCGCCACGCTCGACGGGATGACTCGCCCGCGGAACGTCGCAGACGCCGGCAGCTGCAGGACGATCTCGCTGTTCGCCTGCTCGACGACGATGTCGGCCGCCGCCGAGGTGGTGCCGTCTGGCGCCAAGGCGCGCACGGCGATCCGCTCGTGCAGAGCGGCGTGCAGGATTGCGTCGCCGAAACGATCCGTGGATGCGGCGTCAAGCTGCAGGGACACGCGGTCGTCGTCGCCGACGACGTGGTGCAGCACGACTCCGCCGGTGCCGGCGATGGGGGGATCGTCCGGGCACCGCAGCAGGTCGACCCAGCAGCCCGGGCACGGGGTCCCCTCTCGCACGACCCGCACGCGCAGCGGGACGACCGGCTCGAGCGCGACTGCCACCTCCGCGTCGGAAAAGTCCACCGCCACCGGCACGCGCGGTTGCGCGCGGTACCGGTCGCGGCGCGGGATGACGCTGACGATGAGGTCGCCTGGGGCAACGCGCTCGGCGATCGCGACGCCCCCGGAGTGCGCGCCGAACTCGCCTCGTTGCCGTCTGACCATTGGCATCCCCGCGGTGCCACTCAGCTGCCAGGCGAACTCTTCGACCGGTGCGCCCGTGCTGGAGTCGAAGGCGCGAATCGTCAGCGTCGGCAGCGGCTCCCGGCGGGCGACGAGGCGAAGGCCGGCCGTGCCGAACTCGATGGGCTCGTCGATCCAAAGTGCCGTCAGGCCGCTGCCCTGCGACGGTCG
Organism: Planctomycetota bacterium; assembly: GCA_965223545.1. Taxonomy (GTDB): domain Bacteria; phylum Planctomycetota; class UBA1135; order UBA1135; family UBA2386; genus CBDCWY01. The sequence continues at coordinate 5,436,666 of OZ245006.1, forward strand.
TAGGCGCACCGGCGCCGGCGCGGCGTCCGCCGATGGCAGCTTGAAGCGACCGTCGGCGCGCGTCCGCACCATTCGATTGCCGGCTTGTAGGAGCGCGTGCGCGACCGGCGCGCCGCCTTCATCGACCAGCTGGCCGGTGATGAGCCGCGTCGGAGCCGCGGTCAGCTCGCACTTTGCAGGGCGCGTTCCTCCAGCGATGGCGAGCCGCCGCGGCCCGGCCTCGATCCGGTGGCCGCTGACCGACAGTGGCCAGTCGCCGGGTGGCAGCGGTTGCTCGAGTGCGAACGCACCTTCTCCGTCGCTGCGGCCGCGGACGAAGTGCGAGGCCGCGTTGCCGCCCAGCACGTCACTGATCCGGACCGATGCCGTGATCGTCGCCTGCAGCGGGCGGCCTTGCAGATCACGCAGCACGCCGCGCACGTGCTGGCCGGGTCGCATGACGAGGTCACCCAAGTCGACTTCCGTGCCGGGCTGCAGGCCGACGCCGGCCATCGCGCTCAGCAGCATCGACGACCACGTCGCCGCGACGCCGACGTAGTCGGGATGCTCGACGCGCAGTCCGTAGCGACAGGCGGGGTGCGGCCGAGCGACGAGAGTGAAGCGGCCTTGGTCATCGGTCGTGCCGCGCAGCGGCTCCGGCGAGGCGAGACCGCCGTAGCGGGCGGCGCCGGCCGAGTCCGGCTGACCACTCAGCGTGATCCCGCAGCCGCTGATCGGCCTGCCGCTCGCGTCGACACACCGGCCCGTGATCGTGGTTGCCAGGAGTTGCGGAGCATGCGGCGGTGGGGGCGGCGTCGGGGTTCGATCCGCGTTCGGTGAGACCGCGGCCGTCGCCGGGGCCGGGAGATCGGCCGCGTTCGCGGGGGATGGCGGTGGGGGGGCAAGCCAAGACCAGACCTGCCAGCCGGCGAACGCGGTGACGATCAGCGCGATCGCGGCGGCTGCCGGTACCAGCGGCACGACGCGATGCGGCGTGCTCTCGAGCTGTCGCGCTCGCTGCAGCACGGCCCGGCGCGCGGCTCTCAACGCAGGCCGTAGCGTGGCGATGGCGAGGCCTGCTGGCAGGGCGTTGCGCAACATGGCGAGCCCGCGCTGCAGCTGGCTGCGCACGGTGCTCGGCGAGCGATGCAGGGCCGCCGCGATGTCACCGGGTACTTCGGCGTCGACCAAGTAGGGGTAGACGACGTCCCGGTAGCGCGTCGGCAGACCGGTGATCGCCCGCTCGAGTCGCGTGCGCAGCTCGCGCTGCTCGAGCGCGCTCGGTGGCTGGCTGGCGGCGCTCGGATCGGCGATCTGCACCGCTCCATCCGACGGCGCTTGCCGCCGCGTCCTGGCGCGTTCGCGCAGCGCGCGCCGCGCACGGTGGACGAGAATGCCGACCAGCCACGGCAACACCGCCCGGCGTTCGTCGAACTGATCGCGGGCTTCGACCAGCGTCACAAACGCTTCCTGCACCGCGTCGTCGGCGTCGTCGGAGTCGCGCAACAAGTGCCGCGCGATGCGGTGTAGCTCCGGCGCCACGCGGTCGAACAGCGCGCCCAGAGCGCGCAAGTCGCCGTGCCGGCGGTAGGCGTGGAACAATTGGTCGAGGTCGGGTGGCACGTGGCAAGCAGGGTATCTGCAAGGCCGCTGCGTGCGGGCAGCCGCGGCGTCTCACGAAATCCGGGGTTCCGATCCCCGGGGGCATGTCGGGGCACGTCGAGCGGTTCGTGAAATCAGAATAGCATTCTGAAATACTGTTCTGCTCCGAGCGCAGATCACCACCTTGGCCACCAATGTCACAACCGCCGCCTCTCAAGCGACCACGGCAGGAGCGCAGCCGCCGCACCATGGAGCGGGTGCTGGATGCCGCGGAGAAGCTGCTGGAGTCGCGCTCGTTCGAGTCGATTCCCGTCAGCGAGCTGGTGCGTGCGGCCGGCACTTCGGTCGGTGCGTTCTACACTCGCTTTCGCGACAAGGGAGCGCTGTTGCCCGCGCTCTACGAGCGCTACGACGCATGGGTCTCGGGCCAGGCCAGGCGCATGGCGAGATCGCGCGCGTGGCAGGGGATGGGCCCGGAGGCCACGGTCTCCTGGGTCGTGCACCAGATGGTGCGGCTGTTGCGTCACCGACCCTACCTCCAGCGCGCCATGGCGCTGCACGCACGCCAACACCCGGAGAAGATCGACGGCGAGACCCGCGCCCGGCGGCAACGACAGTTCGCCTTCCTCGGCGAGGCGCTGCTGGCGAACCGCGAACACTGGTGCCACGCCGACCCGGAGCGCGCCGTGCAGACCGCGGTGTTCATGGCCGCCGCGGTTTGCCGCGAGGCGGTTCTGTTTCGCGATGCGCCGCACTCGCAGGCCACCGCGATGAGCTACGCGGAGGTCGAGCGCGAGGTTGCCCGCCAAATGCTGGGCTATCTCCGCACTCCCGCCACTACCGAGTGAGGCGGTGCCTCCCGCTCCGGACCATCGCGCTCTGCATCGTCGCCGTCGTCTTCGCCGGCACTGCGCGTCCCCAGACGGCATCTTCCCGTGCTTCGGCGCTCTCTCTGGAGTCGACGACCATCCAAAGTGGGGCGGGTCAGTATCGAGCCCAACGAGGCCGGATCGTTGTGCCCGAGAACCGAGCGGCGGAGGAGACACGCGAGATTCGCCTCGCGTTCATTCGACTGCAGAGCGGTGCGGACCGGCCTGGCCCGCCGTTGTTCTTGCTGCCGGGCGGGCCGGGCAACGCGGCCACTCCGTTGGCGCGCAGCCCGCTGTGGTCGCGCTATCTCGAGCTCGGCGACGTCGTGCTCATGGACCCACGCGGCACCGGCAGGTCGGAACCGGATCTGCTGTGGAGCTCGGACAGCCTCTCACCGGAACTGTTGTTCACCGAACGCGAAACCGCCGTCGCGCACCTTGCCGAGGTCGGCGGCGAGGCTGCGCGTCACTTCGCGACCGAGGGGTGCGACCTGGCGGGCTACAACACCCGTGAGATGGCGCTGGACATCGATGCTCTGCGACGCGCCCTGGGGTACGAGCAAGTGCACCTGTTCGGCCACAGCTTTGGCACGCACTTGGGGCTCGAGATCCTGCGGCGGTTTCCGAGCACGGTTGCGCGATTCGTCGCGGTCGGCACGGCTGGCACCGGCGACATGATGAAGCTGCCAGGCGAGCTGGATGCGAGATTGGCAAGGCTCGCAGCGGTGATCGCTGCCGATCCCGTGGTGGGAGCGGAGATGCCCGACTTTGCCGCGGACGTGCGCACGGCGATCGAGCAGTTGCGCGACGAGCCGTTGCTCGTGCCCGTTGTCGACCCGCGCTCGAGGCAACGACGCATCGTCGAGCTGGGGTCGTTCGGCATGCAGCTGCTACTGCTCGCCGACCTCGGGGACAGCAGCGACCTGCCGGCGTTTCCGCGGCTCGTGGACTCGGTCGGGCGGCGGGATGCGAGCGTGGTCTCGTGGTTTCTTCAGAAGCGCATGGCCCAGTTCTCGCGGTTGCCGCTCATGATGTTCGCGGTGCGCGGCGCTTCGGGCGCGACGGCGCAGCGCTGGCGGCAAATCGACCGCGAGGCCGCGCAGAGTCCGTTCGGCAAAGCGCGCTGCTTGTTCTCGCCGGAGCTGGACCGCGCGCTCGGTGTCGCCGACCTCGGCGACGCCTTCCGTCAGCCGGTGACCAGCGACGTGCCGGCGCTCTTCGTCAGCGGCACGCTCGACGCCCACACGCCACCGGAACAAGCCGAGGCGGTGCGCGCCGGATTCCCGAACTCGGGTCATCTGATCGTCGAGAACGGTGGACACGAAGACCTGATCCCCGACCCCCAGGTGCAGGCGAGGATCCTCGCGTTCCTCGGTGGTGATGCGCCCAGCGACGACCGCGTCGCGCGACCGCCGCTGCGGTTTGCCCCGCTCGACGGCAGCCGCAGCGAGGTTTCGCACCCCGCTCTGCGTTAGTCGCGTCGCACCGCCACCGTGATGCGCGCGGGTCGCCGGTTTGCCGTGTCGGCGACCGTGATGAAGCCGGTGGAAGGCACTGCGCCGTCGCCGCGCACGGTGTAGCAGTACCGCCCGGCTCGGATGCTCTGCAGCGCGACGGTTCCATCTTGGATCAGGGCGCGATGGCAACCGGACAAGCCATCCCACTCCGATGCGGGCACGCCGTCCGCGGTGCTGGCGTCGATCAGGAGCAGAACTCCATGCGCGATGGGCGTTCCGTCGTCGTCGTCGATCCGCAGCTCGAGACTGTCGTTGTGGAGCTCGAGCTCCTTCTGCAGCGGTGGACCGCTGCGCACCTCGATGCTCTCGGTGTGCAGGACGCCTCGCGGTGTGCCCACCGTCAGGGTGTACTCGCCCAACGCAAGCGGTCCGAGGTGGAAGTTGCCGTCTGCGTCGGGGACCGCCCGGACGGGATACGGCGCCCGACGGGGGTCGTGCACCGAGACCTCGATTCCATCGGGCGATGTGCCGCCGATGCGGACGCGGCCGATGATCGCGCCAGTGGCTGCGTTGTTGGTGGCGTCGCGCGCCCGTCCGATGGCGTCGGTCTCGAGGTCGAAGTCGCGCTCTTGCTCCGCCGCGAGTGCCAGAAGCACGTTGTCGTCGACCGACGATGCGTAACCGTCGGCGGTGACCACGATCGTGCAGCGCCCGGCATGGGCAGTGCTGAGCTCGAAGTGGCCGTTGCGATCGGTGTGGGTGCGCGCGATGCGCGCTCCGCGATGATCCAGTGCGTCGTCTTCGATGAACCCGCGGCGGAAGTCGCGCTGGCCCGGCCGATCGGAGGGACGCGGCTGATACACGTCGAGCCGCGCGTGCGAGATCGGTGTGCCGGAGTGGCGGTTGACGACGCGCCCGCGAAGGACGGCGCCGCGCTGCAACGCGACGGTGATCGGTCGCGGATGCATGCCGGGTCGGACCTCGACGGGGCCAAATGCGAGCGGGATGTATCCCGGTGCGTTGACGTCGAGAACGTGCGGTCCCGCGGCCAGTCCCTTTGCGGTGAAGCGTCCGGCCTCGCGGCGACGAGGAGCGGGCAGCGATCGAGGCACCGCGTTGGCATCGATGGTCGCGGCGCGGCGTGCGTGCAGGCCAAAGCTCTCGATCGGCGCGCCGGTGTGGGCATCGACCACTGTGCCGGTCAGGGGCTGGCGGGCGGTGAGTGCAATTCGGAGTCCCGATGGGTGGGGTAGCCGGACCGGGTCGATCGTCGCCGGTGAGTGTTCGGCATGGTTTGCGTCCAGACGCAGAGTGCCGTGCGGCAGTCCGTCGAAGCGAAAGTTGCCCTCCGCGTCCGTGAGTGCGACGACCGTGCCGAGTGCCGTGCTGCGGTCCGATCGAGTGCCGGGTGCGTGTGAGGGGTCGTGTGCGCTTGCGGCGCGCGCCAGAGTGTCGTGGTGCGAGGTCGTCACCTCGATCGAGGCCCCCGCCACCGGCTTCCCGTGGTCGTCCACGACCACGCCGGTGAGGGGCAAGCCCGGGCTCAGGGCGATGCGGCCGCACTCGACGACGGTGCTCGGCGCCATCTTCAGGGCGTCGCTTCGACCCGGGAGATGGCTGGCGGCCACGGCGACGATCCGAAAGACGCCGCGGGGAATGCCGGCCAGCGCGAACCGACCGGATGCGTCCGTTGTGGTCTCGAGCGCGTGCCCAGCGGTTCCGTCCATCGACCCCGCCGGTCCGAGGCTGGTCTCGGCGCGGACGGTTGCACCCGCGAGCGGCGCGCCGCCTCTGCCGACGACGCGACCACTTGCCAGGCCGCCCGCGGTGACGACCAGGTCGGGGAGGTGGAGGGTGGCAGCCGACCCATTGCGATGGTGGCGCAACAGCGCCAGTCCGTGCTGGGGGTGGCGGGCGGTGACCGTCAGCAAGTCGCCCTCGGCCAACCGCATCGAACCTGCCCAATCTCCGTCGAGGCCGCTCGTCGCGGTTGCGGCTGCGCCGCGGTGGCGCGCTCCCGCCGACACGGTGAAGGTCAGGGCCGCGCCCGGCACCGGGTCGCCGGTTTGGTCGACGACCCGCCCGCGCAACGCGACCGCGGTCGGCTCCGGCGCCGGAGCTGCGACGCCGGTTTCGGCTGGCTCCGCGGTGGCGAGCCACCGGCGGTGGCCCGCCTCGGGGGCGGCGCTACGGCTGGCGTCCTGCGCCGAGGGCGTCGAGCGCATGGCGTGTCCATCGCCGGCGCGAACCCCGGTGGGCTCGAACGCTGACCCCGCGGGCGCCGTCCGGTCGTCGAGGCGGAGCACCAGCACGGCGGCGAGCGCCAGTGAAAGCGCGGCGATCGACAACAGCACGGACCGCGGGTGGGTGATCATCGATGGTGTCCAGGAAGAGGGGGTGGGAGCGCAAGGAGGCCGAGCCGACTACGGCACGTTGATGACTTGCTCGCAGGCCATCGCCCGGTCGCGGCCAGCGCCTCCGTCGGCGGTGTCTTGGCCGCGGCCGCCGTGCATGGAGTCGTTGCCATCGCCACCGCTCAGGTTGTCGTCGCCGGTGCCGGCGCGCAGCGAATCGTTGCCACCTCCGCCGTCCAGCAGATCGTCGCCCGCGCCGCCGAGGACCAGGTCGTTGTCCTCGCCACCGAGCAGGATGTCGTTGCCATCGCCGCCGACCAGGATGTCGTCACCGTCGCCACCTCTGCAGACGTCGATGCCTTCGGCACCGACCAGCAGGTCGTCGCCATCGCCGCCGTCCAGATCCAGATCGATCAGGCCGAGGAGCCCGGTCGATGCCCAGATCCAGTCGTTGCCGCCACGTCCGTTGACGTCCAGGTCTTCGATCGTGCCGAGGTCGAGAGTGAAGGGGGTCACGTTGCTGCGCTGCACGCGGACCCGTGCGCCGTTGGGCGCCACGTTGATGGAATCGCCTTCCTGATCGGAACCGTTGACCTGGGCGGTGTCGTTGTCGGCGCCGCCCTCCATCAGGTCGTCACCGTCGCCGTCGTTCCACACCATGAGGTCGTCGCCGGCCTCGCCCAGCACGATGTCGTTGGCACCGCCGCCGATCAGGGTGTCGTTGCCGGCACCGCCGCGCAGCACGTCGATGCCGTCGCCGCCGATGAGCAGGTCGTTGTCCTCGCCGCCGTCGAGGTCGAGGGCGATCAGCGCCGCGAGGCCGACCGAGCCGATCATGACGTCGCCGCCGCCCTGGCCATTGACGTCGAGGTTCTCGACCGTGCCGATGTCGAGGGTGAACAGACTCAGGTTGTTACGCCGCAACCGCACGCGCGCGCCGTTGGGATCGATTCTGAAGTCGTCGCCGGCGGAGTCGCTGCCGTTGACCTGCACAGTGTCGATCTCCGCGCCGCCCTCCATGAAGTCGCTGCCGTCGCCGTCGTTCCAGACCAACAGATCGTGGCCGGTCTCGCCGAGCACGATGTCGTCGCCGCGGTTGCCGATCAGGGTGTCGTTGTCCGCGCCGCCCCGCAGCACGTCGACGCCGTCGCCGCCGATGAGCAGGTCGCTGCCGTCGCCGCCGTCGAGATCGAGATCGACCAACGCGGCGAGGCCCGCGCTGCCGGCGATGACGTCGTTGCCGCCCTGGCCGTTGACGTCGAGGTTCTCGACCGTGCCGATGTCGAGGGTGAACAGGCTCAAGTTGTTGCGGCGGAATCGCACGCGCGCGCCGTTGGGGTCGATTCTGAAGTCGTCGCCGGCGGAGTCGCTGCCGTTGACTTGCTGCGTGTCCTGATCGCTGCCGCCTTCGACGAAGTCGTTGCCGTCGCCGTTGTTCCAGACAATGAGATCGTGGCCGGCCTCGCCGAGCACGACATCGTCACCGCGGTTGCCGATCAGCGTGTCGTTGTCGGCTCCGCCGCGGAGCACATCGACGCCGTCGCCACCGATGAGCAGGTCGTTGCCGTCGTCGCCGTCCAGATCGAGGTCGATCAAGCCGGCGAGGCCGATCGATCCAACGATGACATCGCTGCCGCCGCGGCCGTTGACGTCGAGGTCCTCGACCGTGCCGATGTCGAGGGTGAACAGGCTCAAGTTGTTGCGGCGGAACCGGACGCGCGCGCCGTTGGGATCGATGCTGAAGTCGTCGCCGGCGGAGTTGCTGCCGTTGACTTGCACTGTATCTTGGTCTGCTCCACCCTCGATCGTGTCGCTGCCGTCGCCGTCATTCCAGACGATCAGGTCGTGCCCGGCTCCTCCGCGCAACATGTCGTCGCCGCGGCCGCCGATCAGGGTGTCGTTGTCGTCACCGCCATCGAGAACGCCGCGTGGCAGATCGCCGGAGCTCGTGTCGAAGTGCAGGACGTCGTTGCCGGCTTCGCCGAACAGCTCGATGGTGTCGGTGTTGGCGACGGTCGGGATGCCGCCTGTGGGAATCACCGTCCCGTTGTTGATCTCGATGGCGCCGGTCGCGGTCCGACGGACGACGATCGCGTTCCCACTGGCGTCCCCGCGCGCGACCAGCTTGCGCGCAACGGGGTCGAACGTGGCCGTGATCTGAGCATGCGCCGCGGCGCCGGAGAGGAGCACTGCCGCCAGCGTGCTGGCGATTCTCGAGTCGATGGTCATGGTTTTGGTCTTCGCCGGATGTGGGTGACTCCAGTCGCGCAGAACGAGGGTGTTGCCGGCCAAGTCGACGGAGAAAACTGCCGTGGTCAGGCTCTGTCGGGAGGTGGGTAGAATGGCGGGCGGATGCTGGTGCGGACCGTCGTCGCCGTTGCCGTTCTCGGGCTTGCCGGCGCAGCCCTGTGGCTGGTCTACGGTGGGCCGGCGAATCGGCCGATCCTGCCCCCGGCCGAGGCCGGGCGAGTGCCGCGGCCCGCAAGCGCGGCCGACGTCCGGCTGAACGAAGCCGCAGCGCGAGTCGACCCGACGCCCCCGGCGGCTGCCGCCAGCGGCCAGCTGCTCGCGGTCAGCATCACCTGTGTAGACGCCGAGACGCGGCTGCCATTGCCGCGCGCCAGGGTGTTTCTCGGGCGCTTGGAAGAAGCAGGGGCGGACGGTGGTGAGCTGGTCGGGGAGTGGGCCCCCGCCTTGACGCGTCGGGATCCGGCGGGAGTCTCGGGTGCGGACGGACGCCTGCGCGTTCTGTTGCCCGCGGGTCGCGTGCGCGCGGTGGCGACGGCCCCCGATCGGATCGGCTTGTTGGTCATCGATGCGCGCGTGAGGCGAGACTATGTCTTGCCGCTCGGTGTCGATCGTTCGGTCTCGGCACGCGTTGTCGATGAGCGAGGCGTGCCCTGCCCCGGCGTGCCGGTTGCGCTGTGCGTCGACCGCAGCAGTGCGCTCGATCTCGCTGCCGTGGTCACCACCGATGAGAGTGGTGTCGCCCACTTTGCGCACGTGCACTTGCACCGGCAGCGCCGGCTGCCCCCACAGCAGCGCCAGTCGGATGCGCTGGCCGCGTTGCGACGGCAGATCGCGCGCGCCGATGATGCGCCGGCGCGCCGCGCCGAACTCCTGCGCGCGCGGGACGCGCTGGCGGCGCGTGCCCTGCCGGCCGCGGGGGGCGGGCCGCGCCCATGGGCGGACTTCGTCCTGGCCATCGCTCTGCCGCTGCGCCGCCCCGTGCTCTCGCGGTGCAACTTGGCCGCGCTGCCCGAGGCTCCGATCCCCCTGCGACTTCCCGCGGTGCACGGGATCGAGGTGGCGGTGCGCGCCGCCGACGGAGCCCCGCTGCGCGCTCCCTGTTCGGTGCAGCTGACGTCGGCAGATCCGGCGTTGCCACCGGGGCTCCTCGCGGATCAGGCCGAAGCGCTGGCCGCCCACTGTGGGCTCCGCGCAGACAAGCCGGCGGGCGTGGAGCGCGTGCGGTTTGCTCGGGTGGGTGCCGATCTCCCCGTCCGCGTCGAGGTGCGGCTCGCCCAGCGGGGCGCGGCGTTTGCGGCAGTGGTGCAGACGGGCCCGACCGAAGGCGAGGTCGTCGTCCGGGCGCCGGCGCGTTTGGCGTGGCTCGGTGGCCGGTTGTGCGATGCCCAGGGCACGCCGGTCGCCCGCCTGCCGTGCACCGCTGCGGTCATCGGTGCCGGCGGTGATGTCGAGGTGGTTTCGCTGGAGCTCGATGCCGACGGTGCGTTCGAGTTCGCGTTGCCGGGGTCCCTCGACCGGCCAGCGCGCCTGGAGATCCGCGATGACCGCGGCCATCGCGGGGTCGAGCGAGACCTGCCGCCACTGCGCGCCGGCCGGCGGCTCGCTCTCGGTGATCTCCTCCTGGCCGATCTCCCGGTGCTGGCCAGTGGCGTGGTGCGCGATGATCGCCATCTGCCCGTCGCCGACGCCGCCGTGCTGGTCGAGCACACGGCCTCGATCGGTGCCGGCGCCCGTTGGCGGCCGTTGCCGATGGGCGCGGTGCGCGCGGATGGAGAGGGGCGCTACACGGTCCGTTGCCGAGCCGGGTCCGGCCACCTACGTGCCGCGGCGCGCGCCACCGGGCACGCGAGCCCGGGACCGATCGCCGTGCGTGTCGGCGGCACGCACGACCTGCGGCTCGACCGCCATGGAGGAGTCGCGGTGTCCGGTCTCGTGCCGGAGTGGTTGCGCGGTCCGCGGCTGCACGCCGAGCTCTCGCACCCGGGAGGGCGTGCGCGGCGCGTGAGCATCTCGGCCGACGCCGAGTTCGCGTTCGAGGAGCGTTGGTCGGGCGTGCCACCGGGGACGGTCGACCTCTCGTTCTGGCACGATGCCATGCCCTTCCCGCTGGTGACCATCAGCGGCATCGAGGTGGCTCCCGGCGGCCTGGCCGCCGATCCGCGTCTGCGCGCGGTCGATCTGCGCGACGACATCGGTCGTGTCCGGCTGCGCGCGGTCGATGCCGGTGGAACACCCGTGACCCTGAGCACGGTGCTCGCGGTGGTGCTCGGGCCGACCGGCGCACGCGCCACCGCGGCGGTTGCTACTTCCGGCGATCGCTGCGAGCTCGTGTTGCCAAGCGGGCCAACCGAGCTGCACGTGATCGCGGCCGGGTTCGCGCCGCACCGAGCGGTGCTTGGGCCCGGCGACCACACCGTGACGATGGATGCGCTGGCGCCGACCCGCGTGCGCGTGCACGGCCTCGAGGCGCTGGGCGTGCCGGGCTACCCACCCCTGGTGACGATGCGTTTGCGGGATGTGCCCGCCCTGCTCACCGACGTGCGCGAAGTCGGCGCGCGTTCTCGACCCACTTCGGTGGCGATCGATGCTCTGCGAGTGAAGGTCGTCGGTCGCGTCGGTGATGGTGGCGTCGCCGAGCTGCCACTGGTGTGGCCGGGACACTACGGGATCCACGTGCGGTGGCGTCTCGCCGGCGGGCGGTGGGCGGGCGTCGATCTCGGGAGCGCGACCGTGCGGCCCGCCGCGGCGCCGGGTGGTTTGATCGAGCGCAGCCTAGAAGGCCGTTGAGACAGTGGATTCGGCGAGGCGTTCGCGTGCCGCCGCCGAAGGGGTCAGCCGCTCCGCTTGCCGGTCAGATCCAAAGTGAGGGCGACGTCACAGGTGGCGCTGCGCCGTGCGGCCGCAGTCCGGCGGAAGCCGGCGGCTTCGTAGAGCGAGAGCGCGGCTCGCAGCCGGCTGTGGGTCTCGACGTGGATCCGCGCGCAACCCGTCTGCGACGCGAACGCGATCGCGCGCTGCAACAGCGCGCGGCCGCGGCCCGCGCCGCGAGCCCGGCGCGCGAGGTACAGCTTGCGCAGCTCGAGAGCGCGGTCTTCGAGCGTCACCATGCCGAGCACTCCGGCGATGGCGCCGTCCCCACCGGACAACACTTCGAGTCGCCCGCCCGGAGAGAAGTAGTGGCATGCCTCGTCGTGGAGGTCGGCGTCGGCCCCGGTCGGCTCGTAGGAGAAGCCGAACTCCTCGAGCACGGTGCGCACCAGGGTGCGAATCGCCGGCAGGTCGGCGGCCGTCGCCGCGCGCACGGCGGGCGATTTCATGCGCGGTCGGTGGCCGCAGCGTCGGCGGCTTCGCGCGCTTGGAACTGCTCCCAGAGCAGCTCGATGGCGTGCACGACTCCGCGCCGCGCACCGGGATCGATGTGGTCGAGGATGCCGCGGAACTCGGCGGTCAGCGTGGCTTGAATCTCGCGGACGAGGCGTTCGCCGGAGCGGGTCGCGGTGACGAACCAGACGCGCCGGTCTTCGGTGCCTCGCTCGCGACTCGCGTGACCGGCGGTCACCAAGCGATCGACGACCCGCGTCACGCTGCTCTGGTCGAGATGGAGGCTTCGGGCCAACGCGGTCATCGTCAGCGGCCCATCTTCGACCAGCAGCTCGAGCGGATACCAATCCGCCGCGGAGATGCCGAACGAGCCCGCCCGACTGCGGTCGCGATACTGGTAGCCGCGCACCAGCCGCGAGAACGCTGCGTAGAACTTGTCGGCCTGGGAGCGAGTCGTGCGCGGCATCGACGACATGCTCGACGGCCGCGCGGTGGACGGCAAGACCGTGCGTGACGGGCCGCACGAGCCTAGCGAGAAAATCGAGTCTGACACCGTACGAGCCAGCAGAGGATGGGGAGGCCGGCGGTGCCGGCGAGGAGCTCGCCGAACGGCAGGACCAGCTCCGGGGCGTCGAGGGCGCGCAGGAGGCCGGGGATGGGCAGGAGGCCGGCCGGAATGGCGAGCACGCAGCCGAGCGTTGCCAGGTAGGTCGCCTGGGCGGCCGCGAGGCGGCGCTGGGTGCGCGGGGAGGCGCCGATCTCGTGCAGGATCGCGCGGGTGCGTCGAGCCTCGGCCGCGTGCAGGGCGGTGGCGACGCCGATGACCAGGAGACCGACGAACAGGGACAGCAGCCACGTCGCCCGAGCCAGGCGGCGCGGTTGTTGGGCGAGCGCGCGTTGGACGTCGATGGCGGTCCCCGGCCGGCGCTGGGCGAGCGCGCGGGCGAGAGTCACGTCGGCGTCGCTCACCGGGCGGGGTAGACGGATCAGCCACGCGGCGCCGTCCTCGTCGTCGCGCGGGCCGGGTTCGATGCCGAGGGTCCGGGCGGTCGCGCGGTCGAGGATCCACGCCGGCGCGCGCGCGGCGCCTTGCGGCCGCAGGTCGATGGTCGGCAGCTTCGCGATCTGCCGGTTGGAGTGCGCCTCGTGTAGCGTCGCGTGCGCGCCAACCGGGTCGCCGGCGATGGCGAGCAAAGCGCGCGTGCCGGCCGGCGGCGAGTTCTCCACGCCGACGGCGCGCAGTAGCGCGGCATCGCCGATCGCGATCGGCCGGCCGCGCGCCGGTGTGCCGGAGATCGCGTGCACCGCGGCGCCGCCGGTGTGCGCCCATTCGAGCTTGGCCCGCGCGAGCCCGCCGAGGGCGCGTTCGATCTCCATCGCGACGCCCGAGGCCGCCGGCCCGCGGACTCGGATCTGGTCGGCGCGCAGTGCGGCCCACGTCTCGAGCGGGCTGGCCTGCAGGCTCGCCATCGCGGTGGCGACGGTGACGCTCATCGCGGTGCCGGCCAAGACCGCGGTCACCACGGGGCCGTCGCGGTGGCGCCAGCGGCTGCTGTCGCGCACCGCCAACCGCCAGGCCAGCGGCAGCCCACCAGCTCGTCGCGCCAGCTGCTCGAGCACCCATGGGCAGAACGCGCCGAGGCCGAGCGCACCGGCGATCGAGCCGGCGATCGTCAGGGATGCGGAGCTCGACTCGGGCCCCCACGCCCCGGCCGCGATCGCGGCGGCAGCGAGCAACAGCAGCGCCACTCCGCCGCCGAGCCAGCGGTGCGCCGGCTCGCGCGGTGGCCGCCGGCTGGCCAGCGCGGTGCGGATCGGCACCGCCGCGGCCGCGCGCGCCGGCAGCGCCGCGGCGAGTGCCGCCGTCGCCACCCCCATGACGCAGGCGACCCACAGCTGACCCACGGGCACTTCGAAGGAGCCGTTGAGCCGCCCGTTGAGGGAGTCCAGATGCGGATGGACTAGTGCGGCGGAGCCGATCCCGGCGCCGACTCCAGCGATGCTGCCGGCCGTGGCGAGCGCGGCGGTCGAAAGCAGGATCGACCACAGAATCGCGCCCCGCTCGGCGCCGGCTGCGCCCAGCAGGCCGATCTCGCGCCGGCGTCGGTGCAGCCCGACCGCGATGGCGCCGGCGATCACCAAGCCGGCTTGCAGATAGCCCAACGAGCCGAGCACGAAGACGACGGCGGCGTCGACCGCGGGCTGCGCGCGCACCTCGGCGGCGGTGCGCACGCGAGCGCCCGCCCGGCGCAGCTCGTTGGCGACCGCGGTGGCATCGGTCCCGGCGGCGAGGTCCACGAACCACGTCGCGCGGTGCGACGCCGGGACCGGGGCCGCAGCGGGAACCACGACGATGCCGCGCGTGGTCGCTTCGCGGTCCACGACCCGGCCGACCACCGTGGCGTACGCGTCACCGCCGACCCTGTCGCTGCGATCGCCGAGGCCGGCGCCCGCCGCTTGCGCGACCGAGGCGGAGATGGCGACTTCGCGGGGATTGGTCGGGAGACGCCCTTCGATCACGGCGATCTGCGCTGCCGCGGGACTCGCCGCGGGTGCGTGCCAGGCCATGGCCTGGATGCGGAGGCCGCGGATGTCGATCTTCAGCGGCCACTGGCGCAGCGCCGTCGTCGTCGCGGTCGCCGGTAGACGTGCCAACGCGGTCGCCGCGGCCGCGGTCTCGAAGCAGAGGTCGGCATCGCCCACCGCGCGGCGCACGCGTTCGTCGGGGGTGGGTACCACGATGTGCAGCAGGATCGCGCCGGCGGTCATCACCGCGACGGGGACCGCCACGGCCGCGCCGATCAGCAACGCGCGCAGCGGGGCGCGGCGCAGGCCGCGCAGCTCGATGCGCGCCAGGGCGCGGGCGGCGCTCACGACTCCCCCGCGGTGGCGGTGATGCGGCCGTCGCGGAGAAAGAGCACGCGGTCGGCCCACGCCGCGTGTGCACCGTCGTGGGTGACCAGCACCGCCGCTCCGCCCCGGTCGCAGTGCGCTCGGAGCAGGCGCAGGACGCGCTCGCCGGTGAGTGAATCGAGGGCGCCGGTCGGCTCGTCGGCCAACAGTAGCTGTCGCGGCCCCACCGTGGCGCGGGCGATCGCGACCCGCTGCTGCTCTCCGCCGGACAAGTCGTCGGGAAACCGATCGCCAAGAGTCGCCAGACCTACGCCCTCCAGAGCAGCGCCGGCGGTGCGGCGCGCCTCCCGCCAGCCGATGCCGTCGAGCTCGAGCGGCAGCGCGACGTTCTCCAGCGCGGTGAGGCCGGCCAGCAAGTTGAGCTCTTGGAAGACGTAGCCGACGACCCGCCGGCGCAGAGCGGCCAACGCCTCCGCCGACATCGGTGCCAGATCGCGGCCCAGCACCAAGACCCGGCCGCTGGTCGGCTGGTCGAGGGCTCCGGCGAGTGACAGCAGGGTCGACTTGCCCGAGCCCGAGGGGCCCATGATCGCCACCAGCTCGCCGCCGGACACGGTCAGGTCGGTGGCAGCCAGTGCCGTCACCGCATGCGGGCCGCGGCCGTGGATCCGGCCGGCGCCATCCAGCTCCAGGACCGGTGCGCTCACGACCCGGCGTCGCGTGCCGCGAGGCGCGCCGCGCAGAGATCGAGCCAGCGCAGCTCCGCCTCGGCGTGCACGATCAGTGCATCCAAGAGCAGCACCCAACTCAGCTCGCGTTCCGGGTCGGCGCGGCGCTTGTGGCGCGTGTAGCTCTGCAGGCGGTGCATCGTCGCCACCCGCTGCGCGCTCAGGATGTGGTCGACTTCTTCGTGATCGGTGCTCACGGCGAGCAGCACCTTGATCGCCAGCTCGTCGCGCGCCGGCGGCTCGGCGGACACGGGAGAGGCGAACCACTCGGCCAGGGTGGCGCGTCCGGGTGCCGTGATGCGCCACGATTGCCGCGCGTTGTCGCCGTCACCGACCGGCTCGACGAGGCCGTCGCGCTGCAGCCGGCGCAGCGTGGTGTAGACCTGGCCGACGTTGAGCGGCCACGCGTTCGCGGTGCTGGCTTCGAAGTCGGTCTTCAGGCCGTAGCCGTGCGCCGGCCCCTCGGCCAGCAGCGCCAGCAGACTGTGGCGCACACTCATTCGCGTTCCTCGGGAAGGGGGGCCAGGGGGCGCAACGGAGCGGTGACGTGCGTGCCGTGTACCGGTCGCCCAAGCAGAAAGTCGTGCCAGACGGTGCGGATCTCGGGCTGGATCCAGTTGAGATCGTGGCTGGCGTTCTCGACCACCAGCAGGTGAGCGTTGGTCAAGTCCGGCAGCAGCGCGCGGGCGTTGTCCACCGGCGTACGGGCGTCGAGATCGCCGACGATGAGGAGCACCGGGACGTCGCTGCGCAGCGGGCCGCGGAAGGCGTCGCCGAGGTCCGGTGCGCCCCACGCCGCCGCCATCCGGGCGCCGAACGGAAAGTTGATGGCATCACCCAGCAGCGTGGCGGTGGCCTCCTCGGCAATGCGCTCCGCGCGCGCCGCGGAGACACCCGACGCGCAGTCCATCATCCACAGCATGGCGGTGCCGACGCCGCCTTCGCGCCGGTCGTGCAGGCGGCGTCGAGCGATCTCGCTGAAGTCGCCGTTCGCCATGGCGAGGACCGCGGCCGGCACCTGCGCCATTCCCCGGCTCGAACCGAGGGCGTTGGCCAGCTCCAGGCGTACGTCGAAGGCGCTGACGCCGACCTCGGTGCCGTCGATGTCGACCGTCACCGGAGCGCGCTCGAGTCGGTGCAGCACACCGCGCGTCATCTCGATGAGATCCGGAATGCGCGCCTCGTAGGCCGGGTCGCCGGCGACTCGGGCGGCGACCTGCTGCAGGGCGCGCTCGCCGAAGCGCGGCAGCTTGAACGTGTGGTCGGGTCCTTCGGGTCCGATCAACACGGCGCGCGCGATGTGTTCGCCATGCCGGCGCAGCGTTGCCATCGCCAGGTGCGAGCCGTAGCTCTGACCCCAGAGCACGATCTGCTGGTAGCCCAGGGCGCGCCGCACCGCGTCGAGGTCGTCCGCGCTCTCCACCGTGGTGTAGCCATCGAGGTCGACGCCCTGCTTCCGCCAGCGCTCGGCTTCGCCGCGCGCGACCTCGGTCATCCTGGCCAGCATCGCGCCCCGTTCTCCCGGCGTAGCCGGCGGCAGATCCCAGCGGACGTCGGAGTCGAGCAGAGGCCGGCTCTCGCCGACGCCGCGCTGGTCGACGGCGATCAGGTCACCGCCGAGCTGGTCGACGAACCAGCGGCCGCCGCCCTGCAGATGCCGCTCCACCATGGCGATGCTGGCGCCTCCCGGGCCTCCTGCGAGCATGAACACCGGCGGTCCGACGGACTCGAGGGTCGAACGCACCCGCAGCACCGCGAGCCGCACCGTGCCGCTGTCGGCGGCGGATCGTCGCTCCGGCACCTCGACCACGAAGCGCTCGGTCTCGATCGCGCTGCCGTCGCGCCCTTGCACCGTCCCGCGCTCCGTCGGGGTTGGCCGGCCTTCCTGGCAAACGCCGGAAGTGCTTTGAATAATTACGGATAGGGCAATCAGGGTGGGGATCGGTGCGCGCGTGGAGTGGAGGATCATCGCAGACCAGGTGGACATACTCAGTATGCATCTTTCGCCGGTGTCGACAAAAAGCGGCCCCTCGCGCCCGGATCCGGTGCGGTCGAAACGGGACGCGCGGGGAACCGGAGTCGTGGCTTCCCTCTTCCGACCTGGACCTGGCCGATGATCGTTTCCCTCTCGCGCGTCGTCACCGCCGCCTCGCTCGTCCTCGCCTCGGTGTCACCCGTGGCGCAAACTCCGGGGTGGTTCGATGCCTCTGGCCGCGTCTACCCGTGCGGTAGTCAGGGGCGCGCCACGCATCGGCCCTCGGATCACGCGGTCGCCGACGTCGACGGCGACGGCGACCTCGACGTCATCCACAGCACGTGGGACGGCTTCTTTCCCGTCGGCGTGCCGCGGGCGGCCCTGCTGCGCAACCGCGGCGACGGTACCTACGAAGCGCCCGTTTGGCTCTCGACCGGTGGCAACACCGCTTCCGTCACCGCCGCCGACGTCAATGGTGACGGTGCGGTCGACTTGGCGTTCGGCGTATCCAACACGCTCGGCAGCGGCAACCGCGTGTTGGTCCTCCTCGGCAACGGCGACGGCACGTTCGCCAACGGCGGCCGTCATGCGTGCGGCTCCGGTCCGCTCGACCTGGCGGCGGGCGACATGGACGGCGACGGCGATGTCGACCTGGTGAGCGCCAACCTCGGCGCCGACTCCGTCACCGTGCTGCTGAACGACGGTAGCGGGCAGTTCGGCGCGCGGCGCGACGCCGGTGCGGGCGGGCGGCCGCAGTCGCTCCGGTTGGGCGACCTCGATGGCGATGGCGATCTCGACGTCGCGGTCAGTGGTGGTAGCGGCGCGCCGGTGCGGGTGTTGTTCAACGAAGGCGGCGGCCAGCTGACGCTGCGCAGCACGCCGCCCGCGGCGGTGAGCGCGCTTGCCGGCATCGCCATGGGCGACGTCGATCGCGACGGAGACCTGGATTTGGTCTGGGGTGCGGGGGCCGCGCAGGGGCTGGTGTCTTCGTTCACCCTCTGGCGCAACGACGGTGCCGGTGGGTTCGGCGCCGGCGAGCGGCTGGCGACCGGCCTCAGCTTTCGGGGGGCCGCGGTCGACATCGCCGACATCGATGGTGATGGGTGGCCGGACATCGCTGGCTGCGCGCTGGGCAACTTCAACGACTGGTGCTACCTGCCCGGTGACGGTGCGGGTGGGTTCCTCTCGGCGCGGATGAAGGGCAGCGCCGGCGAATACAGCACGGCCTTGGTCATTGCGGACGTCGACCGCGATGGCGACGGCGACGTGCTGATCGGCAACGAGGGCAGCAACACGCTCTCGGTGCACGAGTTCGATTCCGGTGCATTCCGCGATCCCCCGCCGACGACGGTGGCGCAGCTGACCGTCGACTTCGACATCGCCGACCTCGACCTCGATGGCGACCTCGACATCGTGTGTGCCGATTCGACCCTGCACCGGCTCATCAACCGCGGCGACGGCACCTTCGAGAACTTCTCGGTGGCGCTGCGCCTCGGCCGGTTTCGCTTCGTTCGGCTCCGCGACCTCGACGGCGACGGCTATCCGGACCTGCTCATGGTGAAGAGCTCTGCCAGTCCGCCGTACGACCTCTACACCGCGATCAACGATGGCACCGGCCGCTTCGGCGCCGTCGTGCAGTGGCAGATCCGAACGTGTGGGGGGAACGACCTCGAGACCCTCGACTGGGACGGCGATGGCGACCTCGACGTGATCGTCTCGGAGACGCTGGGTTGTCTTTCGGTGCCGTTCCAGCGGCTGTTCTACCTCGAGAACAAGGGCGATGGGACGTTCGAGCCGCCGGTGACGGAAGACAACGTGCTGTATCCGATCCGCGACCGGATGGCGGCGGCCGACTTCGATCGCGACGGGAACATGGACTTTGCCACGACGGCCAGTGGTCCCGGGCTCGCCGTACACCTGGGGCGGGGTGATGGCACCTTCGTCGGTCCGACGGCGATCGCCGTGACCAAGGCGCCGGGACCGAGTTGGCTGACCACCGCCGACATGAACCGGGATGGCGACATGGACCTGGTGTTCACCTCCGCCATGGAGGGGACCTTCGGCTTCGATTGCGAGGTCGGGGTCTTCTTGGGCAACGGCGACGGCACCTTCGTCGAGATGGAGCCGCAGTACGGGCCCTGGTCGTTGCAGTTCCTCGCCGAGTTCAGTGTCAACACCATGGACGCGGACGGCGACGGCGTTCTGGACGTGATCGCCAGTGGCATCAGCTCCTCCGAGGTGCTGGTGTTTCGGGGAACGGGCGACGGCAACTTGCAGCCGGCGCAGCGCTACGCGATGCCTGGCGATGCGTGGCGGTCGCGTGGCGCCGACATGGACGGTGACGGCCGGGACGACCTCGTCGTTCTGGTCCACGCGTTTCCTCCGATCGGCAACGGGCAGATCGTCGTCTTGTTCGGTGGCGACGGCGAGATCTGCCAGCCCGATCTCGGCTTTGCCGGGCCGGGATCGACCCGGCTCACGGTGTGTGGCCCCGCGCTGCACCCAGGCAATGCCGCCGAGTTGCTGCTGCGCGGCGCGCCGGCCAGCGCGCCGTGTGCGCTGGGGTTCGGCTTCACCGCGACACCGACTCCGATCCTCGGCGGGACCCTGGTGCCGCTTCCGCTGGCTGTGGTGCTTCCCTCGTCGACCGATCCAGGCGGCGCGTTGCGGCTCGCCCCGATTGCGTCCGGCGCCGGGCCGTTGGACGTGTTCGTCCAAGCGGTCGTGCTCGATGCGGGTCAGCCACGAGGACTGCAGTTCTCCAACGCGGTCCGGGTCGAGTTCCTGCCCTGACCGCGACCGCGGGGCCGAGTCAGTCGGATGCCGCCGGCGGAGTGCCGTAGCGGCCGAGCAGGCTGCGCAAGTGCGCGATGCGGACCGGCTTGGTGACGACCTCGTTCATGCCGGCGGCCAGGCACTCGCGCACTTGCTCGTCGACGGCGCTGGCCGTGACCGCGATCACCGGTATCGCGGCCAGGCATCGGTCGGCGAGTGAACGGATCCGGCGGGTGGCCTCCAAGCCATCCATGCCGGGCATGTGCACGTCCATCAGCACGACGTCGAAGGCGCCGTTCTCCAGCGCGCGCAGCGCCGCGCCGCCCTCGTCGACGATCTGCCATTCCGTCTTCAACGACGTGAGCAGGTGTTGCATCACGCGTTGGTTGACGGCGTTGTCCTCGGCCACCAGCACGCGCAGCCCCGCCGTCGGCGCGGCGGGCATGGCGCCGTCGGCAAGGGGTGGAGATGCCACCGGTAGACTCAGGTCGAACCAGAAGCGGGACCCCGCTCCCAGGGAACTGTCGACCGAGATCGTGCCGCCCATCAGCTCGACCAGGCGGCGGGTGATCGACAGCCCGAGTCCGGTGCCGCCGAAACGGCGGGTCGTCGAGTTGTCGGCTTGTCGGAAGCTCTCGAAGATCTCGTGCAGCTTGTCGGCATCGATGCCGATGCCCTCGTCCTCGACCTCGAAGCGCACCTCGCAGCGGCTGGTGGTGCCACCGAGATGCATGGCGCGGACCAGGATCGCCCCGGCGGGAGTGAACTTGACCGCGTTGCCGACGAGATTGGTGAGCACTTGGCGGAGTCGCGTCGGATCGCCCTTCAGCCAGTCCGGGATCCTCGGATCGACCTCGGCGCCGATGCGCGTGCCGCCGTGCAGCTGTGGGCTGAAGGACGCGACGAGAGCGCGGATCAAGCCGCTCGGCTCGAACGGCACGCTTTCCAGCTCGAGCTGGCCGGCCTCGATCTTCGAGAAGTCGAGCACATCGCCGATCACGCGCTGCAAGAGCTCGGCACTCTGCACCAGATGGTCGGTCAGCTCGCGCTGGTGTTCCCCGAGGTCGGTCTGCTGCAGGAGCTGCGCCATGCCGGCGACGCCGTTCAGCGGCGTGCGGATCTCGTGACTCATGTTGGCCAAGAACTCGCTCTTGGCCTGGCTCGCGGCTTGCGCGACGTCGACGGCCGCTTGGAGCTGCGCGGTCCGTTCGGCGACCCGCTCCTCGAGATCGTCGTTGCTTGCCTTCAGTCGCTCGGCCAGCTCGCTCGATTCGCGCAACAGGTGGTTCTTGGCCTGCAGGGCCAAGAGGTAGTCGGGCATCACGTCGTGCAGCGCGTAGCACTGCACCGTGATGCCGTTCTTGATCATCGAGGTCGCATCCCGGGCGCGCGGCGAACCGACCAGGCAGGCGATTCCGCCGTCGGCGACGTAGACCTGGTAGCGCAGGTCGATGCCCGTGGCGATCGCCCGCAGCACGACCGCCGGTTGGCTGCGCCGGGTGATGTCGTGCACCGTGCGCAGGCCGAGTGGGCGATAGATCGACAGGTGCTCGGTCAGCAGGTCGCCGCGCTCGAGGCCGGGGGCGACGAGCTGTGCCGACGTGCCGAGGTCGACCACGCGCTGCCCTTCGTCCACGCAGACGTGGAACGGAAAGGCCGCGTGCAGAAAGGCGCGGAGCTCAGGTTCGAGTGCGCCCATGGCTGCAGCACACCGCGAGGAAGCCGCCGGCCGCCGCTCAGCTCTGGCTGCCGCTCGGCAGCATCCGGATACGGAAACGGGTCTCGCCGCTGCCGTCGTCGGGCAGGTCGGTGATCTCGACTTCGGTCTCCGTCATCTTTGCAAGCCCGCGCACCATTCCCTTGGCGAGTGGGCCGAGGCCGTCGCGCTCGGACACGTAGTGCAGCGTCATCTCGTCGCCCTCGGCATCCGAGACCCAGAACGACGGCGGCTTGTAGCCGACGAACGCCTGCGACAGCCGCACGTGCATGTCGTCCAGGCCATGCAGGATCTCGGGCAGGGTCGAGCCCGACATGCGCAGGTGGTCGGCGAACTCGGACCGCAGCGCGAAGTCGATCCAGTACTCGCCGACTTCCTCGAGGATCTGTCCCGCCTCGACGCCGGCGCGCTCGGCGGTGGCGACCACCAGCCCGACCGAATCGGAGTCGGGATACTGCTCCATGGCCAAGAACTCGGCCGGGCTACCGGCGGCGGAGCGCACGGCGGCAGCGCCGTCGGCGCCGAACTTGTTGGTGATGTAGTCGACGATGGCTTGGTTGACGGTTCCGTACATGGGCGAGCCTCGATGGGTGCGGGCCGGCCCATTCCGGCCCGGCGTCTTCATCGGCGTGAGGCGCTCGTGAGCTGGAGGGCGGCGGCCCACGTCTGGGGGGTTCTCCGCAGGCGGCCCTGCTGAGGTAGCCTGTCGGTGTCGCGTTTCGCGGCAGTGCGGTCATGCCCGAGCTTCCCGATGTCGCGGTCTATCTCGAACGGATCGAAGCCATGCTCGGTGGTCGGACCCTGCTTGGGATCGACGTGCGCACCCCGTTTCTGCTGCGCAGCGTCGAGCCGACGCCGCGGGCCTACGCCGGCGCTCGGTTGCAGGGCACCGCTCGCCTGGGCAAGCAGCTCGTCCTCGACTTCGGCGATGACCTCTTCGCCGTGCTGCACCTGATGATCGCCGGCCGGTTGCGCTGGCGGCCGCCCGGGCGGCGTGGTCCGGGGGTCCACACGGCCGCCGCGTTCTTGTTCGAGCACGGCACCCTGTTCCTGACCGAGGCCTCGGCGAAGAAGCGCGCGAAGCTGCATCTCGTCCGCGGCCGGCCGGGGTTGGCGCCGTTCGATCGGGGCGGGTTGGAGGTCCTGCAGGCGTCCGCGGAGGAGTTCGCCGCCGCGTTGCGCCGCGAGAACCGGACCGTCAAGCGCGCCCTGACCGACCCGCGCTTGTGCAGCGGCATCGGCAACGCCTACTCCGACGAGATCCTGCACCGGGCGCGCTTGTCACCCCTGCGCTGGACCCGGCGGCTGACCGAGGAAGAAGTCGCCCGACTGCACATCGCGACCCGTACCACGCTCGAGCATTGGACTGATGTGTTGCGGGAGGAAGTCGGCGATGGCTTCCCTGAAAAGGTCACCGCGTTTCGGCCCGGGATGGCCGTCCATGGTCGCTACCGGCAGCCGTGTCCCGACTGCGGTCAGCCGGTCCAGCGGATCCGCTACGCCAGCAACGAGTGCAACTACTGTGCGCAGTGTCAGAACGGCGGCGTGTTGCTCGCCGACCGCGGCCTGTCGCAGCTGTTGAAGGGGGATTGGCCGCGCACGCTGGAGGAGCTCGAGGAGCGGCGCGGATCGCCCTGAGGGTGTTCTGTCGTACTGCCACAGCGCAAACGATCCACGATCACAATCCTGCCTCCAGCCGTCATCCGGCGACGCAAGCGACTGAAGTGCAGAAAGGCTCCGAATAGCGCATTCGACAGCATCACGGCGGCGGCCGGGACTGCGGTTCAAAACCGCCCCTGCGCACCATGTTGGGGAGGTGTGCCGACCCCCTCCGGGAACAGCGTCGTTCGGAAGGTTGAATCTCGAGACTCGAGTTCGGCCCCGCCTCCGGGCATCATCGGATCGTGGACTTCACCTTGGAGAACGAGGTACGCGCCACCGCCATGGCTTGGCTCGACGAGACCATCGCCACACACGGCGACGTCCTCGACCAAGCACTACTCAAGCGTGGATTCGAGTGTCGAGGCGAACGCGTGCAGCTTTGGGTGCAGCAGGGCATTCACAAGCCCAAGCTCCTGGACGCGGCGCTCAGCCTCCGCACCTCGTTGCAGTCGAAGTACTCAGACTTCTTCGTCGACGAAACGACCCTGATCTACCGCTATCGGGGCACCGATCCGGCTGCCTGGGACAACCGGGCGGCGAGGCTCGCGTTCGAGAACAAGCTCCCGTTGATCTACCTGCACGCTGTCGCCAAGGCACGGTATGCCGTCGTCCATCCGGTCTTCATCGTGGCGGACGACCCAACGAGTCTTGCGTTCCGCTTGAAGGCTGATCTGGCAGAGCGACCAGGCGCTTCCGAGACCGATACGGAAGCTCTCTCCGTGGCCGAGGACCGACCCGAATATGACATGCGGGTGATTCGTCGCGACTACGGCACCCGGCTCGTCCTCACGCGCCTTCACCAGCGGGCTTTCCGAGAGCGAGTTCTCGAGGCCTACCGTCAGCAGTGCTCGATGTGCCGCCTTCGTCATCCCAGGCTTCTCGATGCCGCTCACATCGTCTCGGACACACACCCGGTGGGCGAGCCTGTGGTGAGCAACGGTTTGAGCCTTTGTCGCATCCACCACGCGGCGTTCGACCTCCACTACCTCGGCGTAGAGCCCGACACATGCCGCGTGCGCGTGCGGCGTGACCTCCTCGACGAGGAGGATGGCCCAATGCTCAAGCACGGGCTCCAAGCGCTCGAAGGCGTCCGGATCCAGGTCCCGCACCGGGTCGGAGATCGGCCGGATCCTCAGCTACTGGCCGTGCACTGGAGGGAGTTTTGTGACGCTGGTTGAGGCGACAAGGTTTTGAGCACTCCTGACTCAGCGCGGCCACGGCCGCAACCAAACTCGGATGCCGCTCTTGCTGGCACGGCTTGGAAGGTCCGACCCATCCGCCGCCGCGCTGAGCGCAGACGCCAGTGGTGCTTTCGAGCGTCCGGGAGTTACGGCATCGAAGTCCTGACGACAACCGGCCTTTGGAGATGTTGTCGCCGCGCGAAGATTTGCGGACCCTGAGGCTCAGGTGTGGGTGCCAATTGTTTGCTTTCGCGGCTCCCTCGGCTTCGCGCTCTGACTCGTACCAGGGTTCTCGGAGGCTCCAAGCGTTGAGAAGATGGAGCGATGGGACGTCCGAGCAGGTATTCACCGAGGCCGGAGCTAAAGAGAGCGCGCTGTGCTCATCGTTGCGGAGTGCAGTGGGGGAGCATGACTCGAATCCCTGCCCGCTGAAGCAACTTGTGGCGCGACTGGCGCGTCAGATATACGTCAGGAACAGTGAGGACGATGGTCAGTAGCCGATACAGTCGCGAAGTGTTCGACAGCATCGTTAAGCGATCTGTCAAGAGACGCGCTGTTAGTGAAGAGGACTGGATAGTCATATTGCGGGCCATCGAAGAGGATGGTGACGCTGGATGGAACGCAAGCGAGTGCTTGGCGTGGCTTTGTGTTAGCATGAAACGGGGAAAGGGGAGGGAAGACCTCTTAGGGAGGTTGTTCGAGATGGGTGAGAACGGTACCTTTGAGGAAAGATTTGCTGTGTGCTCTGTTGCCTTGTCTCTAGATGTTCCTCGGGAAGTGGCGGTGCCAATTATTCGAACAGCGATAGCGGATAAAAGAAAAGAGGTGCGTGAGAGAGCTGTAAGCGGCGTATTCATGCATTGGATAACCACGTTGGATCCCGCGTGGGAAGAAGCGCTGCTCCCGGCGCTAGAGAAGGCGCACGCGAAAGAACGGGACAAACGGGTCCATCGACGAATCCTGGACCTAATGAAGAACGGTCATCACATTTACGAGCGCAACGGAGCGCACTACATCATTGTGAGATCGGCGAGTGCGGTTGCCTACAAGATGCTCGAGAACGGCGAGCAGGATTGGCCGGAGAACAAGCTGAAGCGGTTTGTGGCACGGATAGCGCGTCAGATGGGGTGAGGCGACTGCACCTCGCGGACGGTCGCGTATGCCGCGGGCGAGTGGGCAGCTTCTCAGGTAGCTCATCGCTGGTCAGTCGGCCAACAGTCCCGGCCAAGCAGGGAGAGAGTTTCTGCCAGGCGGGGAATGCAGCGCAGTCAGGAACAGCGGCTACGGCTCGAACATGTGTCCGCGCTGTTCGGCGCGGCCCGCAGGAGCGCCGTAGTTCGGTAGGAGGAACTCACGTGGTCACGTGGTTCCGAGAAACCACCTTCCCGCGGCAACCGACCGCCGTCGAAAGCGTGGATGAGGCTGGGTCAGCGCACGTTGCAGCCCGCTGTCCGACCTGAGCTCAGAGAGGAGAGAAGCACTGGGCCCAACAGCAAGAAAATAGACCACACTTGTAGTCAAGACTACAAGTGTGGTCTATTAGGGGGCGATGGCCACCCTACCGAAGATCTCGGACGCCGAGTGGGACGTCATGCACGTGCTGTGGGAGGAGGGGCCGGTCACGGCCCAGCGCGTGCACGATGCCCTGAGCACGACGAAGTCGTGGTCGGTGCGCACGGTCAAGACGCTGCTGGCGCGCCTGGTCAAGAAGCGCGCGGCCATCTTCGAGGTCGAGGGCCGGCGCTACCTGTACTCGGCGCGGGTCAGTCGCGCGGCCTGCGTGCGCGCGGAGAGCGCGTCGTTCTTGTCGCGTGTGTTCGGGGGGGACGCCAGTCCGGCGTTGGCGCATTTCGTCCGTGAGGGCAAGCTGACGCCGGCGGAGATCGAGCGGCTGCGGGCCTTGCTCGATGCGGAGGACCCGTCGTGAGTCCGGTTCTCGAGTGGCTGGTCGCCGCGTCGTTGCACGTCGCGTGGTTGGTCGCGGTCTTGGTTGTCGTGGAGCGATTCACGGGCCGTTGGCTGACCCCGGGCTGGCGTTACGGGCTGTGGCTCTTGGTGTTCGCGCGCCTGGTGCTGCCCGGCGTGCTTCCCTTGACCGCGGGCGGCCCAGGGTCGCGGCTGGCGTCGCTTTGGGCGACGGACCCGTCGCCGCCGGTGGCTGTGCGAAGGTCCTCTCCTGCGTCCATGCCCCCCAGCTCTCGTCCGCCGGCACGCTCGGCGCCGCGGCGAGTGCCTTCGCCCGTTCTCGAGCCGATGCGGGACGAAGCGGTCGCGGCAGCGCCGGGCCGCGCGGTCGCCGCGCCGGCGCCGCCCTCGGCAGCGCCCTCGGCACTGGTCTCCTCCCCGCCGGACCGAGCCGCACCAGTGCCAGCCCTCACCGCCACCGGTGCGTGGCTCGGCGTCGCCTGGCTGCTGGGTGCCGGCTTGCTGATGGCGCGCGCGCTGCTGCGCACGCGGCGGCTCACCGTCCGCCTGACCGGAGCCCGGCCGATCCGGGAGCCGGCGGTGCTCGCGGCGCTCGCCGATGCCCGCGCCGCGCTCGGCGTGCGCCGGTCGGTCGCCGTGCTCGAGACCGATGCGGTCGACGCTCCGGCGGTCACCGGCTGGCGGAGGCCGCGCGTGCTGATGCCGCCGGGCCTGGCGCAGCGGTTGACTCCGGCCGAGCTGCGGCACGTGCTGGCGCACGAGCTGGCGCATGTGCGCCACGGCGATGTCGCCACTGGGCTGATGCTGCACCTGCTCGCGTGCGTCTACTGGTTCCACCCGCTGGTGTGGCTGGCGCTGCGCCGGATCACCGCAGCGCGCGAATCGCTCCGCGATTGGAACGCGCTGGCACACGCCGGCCGCCGCGCGGCCGTCCCCTACGCGAACACTTTGTTGAAGCTCTGCGACCGCCGCACCGGTGCCGCCGCCCCCGCGCTCGGCATGGCGGGATTGCCCCGCGGAGCACGCGACGTGAGATGGAGAATCGTGATGATCAAACAGTTCGGAAACGGCGCCGCTCCCCGGCGTGGTGCGCTCCTCGGCATCGGCCTGCTCGGCGGCTTGGGTTGGCTCGGGTTCACCGAGCGTGCTGCCACGGCACAAACCGGCCCGGAGCTCGCGCTGACCCAGGACCCCGCCGCGCCGCTGCGGCGACTGACGGTCGAGCGACCGGAGCCCGAGCCCGAGTGGCGCGCACAGCTGCGTCAGCAGCTGCAGCAGTCGTGCACGCTGGACGTCGAGGACGCCCTCGTCCCCGACGTCCTGGCCGCGCTGCAAGCACAGACCGGCATCAACGTCGTGTTGGTCCCCGCCAGCTTGAGCGAGGACCATGGCGATCCGAGGGTCAGCATGCGCGTCGACGGGATGTCGGTGGGGGCTGTCCTCGAGGTCTTGGGCACCGAGCTCGGTGGCGCGCGCGTCTCCCTGTCGCGCGAGTCCGTCTGCCTGCGCGACGGCTTCGGTGCGGACGAATACGGGGTGTGCTTCTACAAGGTCGCCCCGTTGCTCGACGGCGAGAGCTTCGGCGGCGAGGAGCTGATCGAGGCGATCCGCGAGTTCGTCGAACCGCAACGTGAATGGACGTGGGACAACGGACAGATCTACCTCTGGAACGAGGTGTTGATCGTCTCCCAGACGCCGGAGATGCACGAGGCGATCGGCGCGTTCTTGAATCGGCTGCTCAACCGCGGCGCCGAGCCACCAAGGCCCGCCGATCCGTGGCGCGCGCGCGTCGAAGAGGTGTTGGCCGCGGAGACCGGCGTCAACGCCGAGTCGACTCCGGCGCGCCAACTGGTGGGCGAGCTCGGCGCGCGGCACGGTTTGGCGATCACCATCGACCCCGACTTCGAGGACGCCGAGATCACGCTGCAAATGGCCGGCGTGCGGCTCCGGTCGGCGTTGGAGTTGATCGCCGATCAGCTCGACTGCGGCGTCGCCGTGCGCGGAGGTGCGGTCTATCTCGGACATTGCGCGGGCGACACCGAGCTCGAGTTCTACGACGTCAGCACGCTGCTGGCGCGCGGCGACCAGGACGAGGCCGAGACCCATGAGATGATCGGTTCGCTGATCGAGAGCCAGGTCGTGCCGGAGGCGTGGGGCGACTGGTCGAGTCACCGTTTGTGGCGCGACCTGCTGCTGGTGCGCACGGCGCCCGAGGCACACGCCAAGATCGACAAGCTGCTCGGCGCGCTGCGCCGGGCGTTCGGCGAATAGGGCGACGTCACCGGCGCGGATTGTGGTCGAATGGCCGCGTGCCCGAGCCGATCACCGACGAGGCGCAGCTCGACGAGCTGCTCTCCCGACCGGACGACGTCGTGCGGAAAGCGCTGGCCGACATCGACGGGCCGCTGCTGGTGCTCGGCGCCGGCGGCAAGATGGGGCCGACGCTGGCCCGGATGGCGCGGCGAGCCGGTGCCGAGGTGGTCGCAGTATCGCGATTCACCGACCCCGCAGTCGCCGCCGGGCTGAGCGCACACGGCGTTCGCGTACACCGCGCCGATCTGCTTCGGCGCGACGCGGTGTGGCAGTTGCCCGACGCGGGCGCAGTGATCTTCATGGCCGGTGCCAAGTTCGGCACGCGGTCGGCGCCGCACCGGACCTGGGCGTGCAACGCGTGGCTTCCAGGCCTGGTGGCCGAGCGCTACGAAGGGGTTCCGACCGTGGTGTTCTCCAGCGGCAACGTTTATCCGCTGATGCCGCGTGGCGGACCCGGGGCTGACGAGGCCACCTCGCCGGCGCCGACCGGCGAGTACGCCTGGTCGGTGTTGGCGCGCGAGCGCATGTTCGAGCGCGCCGCCGCCGAGCGCGCTACCCCGGTGCTGTTGTTTCGGCTCAACTACGCCGTCGAGCTGCGCTACGGCGTCCTGGTCGACATCGCCGACGCCGTGCGCGGGCGGCGCCCGGTCGACGTTCGCATGGGGGCGGTCAACGTGCTGTGGCAGGGTGATGCCAACCGCTACGCGCTCGCGGCGTTGGCGCAGTGCGCGGCGCCGGCGGCGGTGCTCAACGCGACCGGTGCGGAGGTGTTGTCCGTGCGCCAGCTGGCCAGCGCCCTGGGGGATCGGTTGGGCGAGACGCCCGTGCTGGAGGGGGTCGAGGAGCAGTCCGCCCTGCTCGCCGATGCGCGGCGGGCCATCGCGCTGTTCGGGTCGCCCTCGGTGGCGATCGACACCTTGCTCGATTGGACCGCCGACTGGATCGCCCGGGGCGGTGTGACCTGGGGCAAGCCGACGCACTTCGAGGTGCGCGATGGGAGCTACTGAGGTGGCTGCCGCGCAGCTGCGCCGAGAGACCGCGGCCCGGCTCCGCGCCGGCTTGGCGATCCCCGCGCACCCACTCGCGCTGGACGCCGAGCGCCGGTTCGACGAGACCGCCCAGCGGGCGCTCACGCGCTACTACTTGGCGGCCGGCGCCGGTGGGTTGGCGGTGGCGGTGCACACCACGCAGTTTGCGCTGCGTCGACACGGCCTGTTGCGGCCGGTGCTGGAGCTCGCGGCCGAGACCGCGCGCGCGCACGGTGCGGTGGCGCCGCCGGTGATGATCGCCGGGGTGTGCGGCGACACCACGACGGCGGTGGCCGAGGCGGCGTTGGCCCGCGACCTCGGCTACGATCTCGCGTTGCTCGGGATGCAGGAGCTCGGCGATGCGCCGCAGGACGTCCTGCTCGCGCACGCCGCCGCGGTCGGTGAGGTGCTGCCCCTGTGCGGCTTCTACCTGCAGCCGGCGGTCGGCGGTCGCGACTTGGACCGCGCGTTCTGGCGCGCCTTCGCCGCGTTGCCGGCGGTGGTCGCCGTCAAGCTGGCGCCGTTCGATCGGTATCGGACTCTGGCCGCGGTGCACGGCATCGCCGAGTCGGGGCGCGCGGCCGAGATCGCGCTCTACACCGGCAACGACGATCACATCGTCCACGATTTGCTGGCGCGCTACCGCACCGTGGTCGGCGGCGGGGTTGTGGAGCAGCGCTTCGCCGGTGGGCTGTTGGGCCACTGGGCGGTGTGGACCGAGCGCGCCGCCGCGCTGCGCGCCCGCTTGGCCGCGCACGCGCGGCAGCCGGACGCCGGCATGGACGTCGCGCGCCTGGCCGTCGAGGTCACCGACTGCAACGCCGCCCTGTTCGATGCCGCCAACGGGTTCGACGGCTGTATCGCCGGTCTGCACTACGTGTTGCACGGTCAAGGCCTGCTGACCGCTCCGCACACGTTGGATCCCGCCGAGGGCCTGTCCCCCGGCCAGGCAGCCGAGATCGAGCGCGTCCGGCGCGACCATCCCCACCTGGTCGACGACGCCTTCGTCGCCGCGCACCGCGACGAATGGCTGCGCTGACGCCTGGCCCGGTAGAATCGTGCATCCAGTGCGGCGGTGGTGGCGAATCCTCCCTCACCTCGATCATGCTCAGCCCCTCTGCTCTGTCGCGGTTGGCACCGCTTGCCCTCCCCGCTCTTCTCGCCGGACTCTTCAGGGCGCAAGACCCCCCGCCCCCTCCGGGCGGTTTTCCGGTGCTCGAGCAGCTCGACCAGCTGCTGACCTATGCCGATGGCTACCGCACGCGCTACGACCTTCGGCTGCCGGACCCGGCGCAGATCGCGCCGCCGGCGGGTGGTTGGCCGTGCATCGCGCTGGTGCACGGCTTCAGCGGGGCACGCAGCCTGTTTGCCTTGACCGGCGAGGGCCGCCGCCATGCCGAGCGCGGCTACATCACCGTGGCCTACGACGTGCGCGGGCAGGGCCAGGCCCGGGGCCTCAACCCCAACCGCGGCACGCTGGTCACGGGCGCGTTCGAGCGCGCCGATTTGGCCGAGTTGTTCCACCAGATCGAGGCGCGGCTCGGATCGGTCATGGACTTCGGCCGCTTGGTGGTGATGGGGACCTCGCAGGGGGGTGACCACGCGTGGGCGGCAGCGGCGATGAGCGGCCGGCTGATGCCGCAGCCGCGCGGGTCGATCACGACCTTTCCGGTGATCGCCGCAGTGTGCCCGCGCGCCGGCTCGCCCGACCTCGCCGAGGTGTGGAATCCCGATGGCGCCGCCTTTGCCGGCAACTTCACGCGCGGTTGGTTCCAGTCGAACGCGATCTACGAGCCCTCGTTTCAGGCTCAGCTGCAGCAGCAGTTCCTGGCGCAGGACTTCGCCGGCCTCGCCAACCTGATGCGCAACGACCCGTGGCGTCAGGACGTTGCCCTGTTGCCGCAGAGCCGCGTGCCGGTGTTCGTCAACTACTCGTGGGATGATGCCTTCGTGCCGGAGAACATCGCCCTCGACGGTCTCGCGCTACTGCCGCCGAGCACGCCGCGGCTCGCGTACCTGAGCACCGGAATCCACGGCACCGCGACCAACCAGCTCGAAGCGGCGACCACCGACCGGCTGACCGAGCGCTGGCTCGACCGCATGGTCAAGGGCTTCGCCGACGAGATCGATCGCCAGCCGCCGTACCGCGCGGCGGTGATCCCCGCCAACCCGGCGGCCGCGGTTGCCGCCAACAGCGTGTGGCAGCTGCGCGACATGGATGCGTTTCCCGGCACCGGCGTCGCTCCGACAGTGCTCTACCTGCGCGCGGGCGGAAGACTGTTGGCGACTCCGCCGGCTGCTGCCGAGGCGCCCGACCGCGTCCGGCACCAGGTCGCCGCGGGCTTCGACCCGCAGGCGTGGGTGCAGACGAGCAATCAAACGGCGGCGGTCTTCGGCGGCGTGCCCTTCGACTCGGTGAGCTATCGTGGCGACCCGCTACCGGCGCCGGTGGAGCTCTTGGGGCGGGGGCGGATCCGGCTGCACGTCACCTCGAACGCGGCCAACCTCCAGCTCCACGTCGCGCTGTTCGACGAGACCCCTGCTGGCGAGCGTCGCTACATCACCGGCGGCTACCGCTGCATTCGCGGCCGCGCGCCGGGCACCGCCGCCTACGACTTGGAGACGCGCGGCACCGCTTACGTGATTCCGGCGGGTCACCGGTGGGTGGTGGCGGTCGAGAACCACACCTGGCATCGGCCGGTCGGGATCGACGAGCTGCGCACCGTGCCCTACTTCGAGAGCTACGTGTTCGACTGCGAGCACACCAACCTGCTGCCGTCGTCGGTTGCGCTGCCGCTCACCGCGCCACGGCTGGGTGCGCGCAGCGCCTCGGTCGCGCTGTCGGCGGCGGCTGGCGGGACCATCGACGTGCCCCTCGACGGCTCGGTGAGCCGCGCCGCCGACCCCTATGTCGTCCTCGTCGGTCTGTCGGGGACCGTGCCGGGCTTCGGTTTTGCCGGCCAGTCGGTCCCGCTCAACGTGGACGCCCTCACGCAGCTGGCGTTGACGGCGCCGACCACTCCGCCGTTCGCCGGCTTCGTCGGCGTGCTGGATGGCGCTGGGAGGGCGACGGCGCGACTGGCGGCTGCGCCGGGCCTTCTCGTGCCCGTCGCTGGCGGCAGACTGTCGTTCTGTGCTGGAGTGTTCGGCGGCTCGGGATTGGCGCTGTCGGCGGCGAGCCAAGTCGACGTCACGCCGTAAGCGGACCGCGCGCACCACGCGTCTGCGTTCGGTCGGTGCAGCGCATTTGGCGTGCCGATCACGTCCGCTCGCGGCGGGAGTCGCTACATTGACGACGGTGGTCGAGCCGGTTGAGTCCGTCGGTAGTGCATCGAGATTGGCCGTGGGTGCGGATGCGCAGCTGCCTCAACCCCACCACCTGCTGGCTTCCGCCAGCGGCACCCGACACCTCCACTTCGGCCTGTTTGCCACTGGCGCCGAGCCCTTGCCGGGCGCGATGGAGTCGACGGCACTGGTCGCCGCGCGCAGGATCGGGCCGGGGACCCGCGTCCTCGACTTGGGTTGTGGCTTGGGCGGCACCACCATGGCGTTGCTCCGGCGTGGATTGGATGCGTGGGGCATCGATCCATCACCGGCGCTGATCGAGGCGGCCCGTCGACATCCCGCCGCCGCAGGTACGCCGCTTGGGCAACGCATCGCGACGGGAACCCTGTTCGACGGCGCACTGCGCGGCAGGTTTGGCGCCTTGGTGCAGATCGAAGTGCTGCAGTTCTTTCCCGACCTGCGGGCGCTCGTGCGTGGCTGGGCCGAGTGTCTCGCGGGCGACAGCGCCTCGGTGGTCATCGTGGACGTGTTCGCCGCGGTCGCAAGGGATTGGCGGCGCGTGCCGTTCCATCCCGTGGACCGGTTGCGCGCCGCAGCCCGCCCGTTCTTCGAGCTCGTGGAGCAGGTCGATTTGACGAAATCGGCGTTGCCGACCATGCCACGCCTCAACTCCGTGCTCAGCGCGAATCGAGCCGCTTTCTGCTCGGCGTTCGCGCCGCGGAACGGTGTCGCGGAGGACATCGCGGAGTTGCAGTCGCAGTTGACCAATCTGCATTGCGCGCTGCGCAACGGTGACCTGAGCTACCGACTCATCGTGCTGAGGAAGCGATGAAGCTCGAGGTCCGCGCGTGGAGACCCGGGGACCACTCCGCGTTCTTGGACCTGCACAACCGCTGCTTCGATGTGCGTCGCAGCGCCGATCACTGGCGCTGGCTACACGCGGCTCCGGGACAGACGGCGCCGATGCTGACCGGCGCGTTCGCGGCGGACGGGCGCTGCCTCGCGGCGCATGCGGGCGTCGAGCTGCGGATGGCGGTCGGCGGCACGACCGTTCGGTCGGTGCTTTGCGGCGATGTCGCGGTCGCGCCCGAGCTGCGCGATCGAGGCTTGCGCAGCGGGCGTTTGTTGCTCTCCGTCTGCCGTGAGTTCTTCGCGGCCCATGGCGGTGCCGGCACGGCATTGCTGTGGGGCTTCGCGGCACCGCCGCTGCAACGCGTGCTCACGCGCCACTTGGCCATGGAGGTCGTCAACGACGTCGTCTTCGCGGTGCGCGATTTCGCTCAACAGGCTGCCGAGTCGAGGCCGGCAGCGGTGACGGACGCGCTCCCGCCTGCCGAGCAGATCGACGCGCTGTGGGAGCGGTGCCGTCCCGCGGACGGGGCGAGTGTCGTGCGGGATGCCGCGTACCTCGATTGGCGCTATCAGCGCCATCCGCAGGTCCGGAATCACTGGTTGGTGTTGCCGGCGCACGGTGGGGATCGGCTGCGAGGGCTCTGCATATGGCGGCGAGGCGGCTGGCGGGATGACCTCGCCCAGCTGCAGGAGTGGGTGGTGGCCGAGGACGACCTCGAAGCCGAGAAGCTGCTGCTCGCCGCCCTGGCCGCCGCCGCATCCGCGGCGGGGAGTCGAGGAGTCGCCACCTGGGTGCCCACGACCAGCGCATTGTTCCATAGGCTGCAGTGCGAGCACGGCTACTTCGCGCAGCCGACGCCATACCAGCTGTTGGCGCGGAGCTGGTCACCCCGCCTGCCGCGCGCTTGGTTGCACCAGCACTGGTGGCGCACGTTCGGCGACATGGACTTCATGTGACACAGCGCTTGGGTCAGCCCAACGCCAGTCGGGTCGCCGTCCGCGCGGCGAGCACGACGGTGACCGCGAGCCCCACCGTGGCGACCGCGACCAGCGGCTTGGATCCGCCGGTACGCAGGGTGAGCCACAAGAGGATCGCGGCGAGCAGCGGGTTGCCGAGCACGGTGAGGGCCTGGGCGACGGTGATGAGCTCGACCGGTGAGCGGCCGCTGCCTTCCACCCAGAGCGCGACCAGCATGCCGGTGATCAGCGCCGCGGCGGTGCAGACCTTGACCGGCTTCTGGTCCATGCGGCTGCCGAGGCCGAGGCCGTCGGCGAGCGCGGTGCCGCCGATCATCGCGTTGACGACGAACGAGCTGAACGCGCCGGCGAACAAGCCGGCACAGAACAGCGCCGCCGCCGCGCGGCCGAACAAGGGCTCGAGCTGGCGGGCGACGTCGGCGGCACTGTGCAGCGCCACGCCGCGCACCGAGCCGTGCAGCACGGCCGCGGCGGTACAGAGGACGGTCGCCGACAGCGCGGCGAGCACGGCGATGCCGGTCAGTGAGTCGCGGAAGCCGACGCCGAGGTCGGCCGCGCTCCAACCCTTCTCCCGCACGAGATAGGCCTGGTAGAACGCGCCGGCGACCGAGAAGGTCGTGCCGATGAGGCCGACGACGGGCAACAGCGGGTCGACGACGGTGTCGCCCTCGCGGTGCGGCCACAGCGCTCCGCGCGCTTCGTCGGGCAGCGATGGCCACAGCCCGGCCGCGGCGGCGCCGAGGTCGGGCCGTGCCAGCAGCAGGTTGGCGAGAAAGCCGATGGCCATCGCGACCACCAGCAGCTTCATGGTCCGCTCCAACGGCACGTACAGGCGCCGCACGCCGAACACGGCCAGCAAGCAGACGAGATTGACCCCGGCGACCGCGGCCACGGACCACCGGCCGCCGCCGACCAACGGCTGCAGCGCGGCGATCACGCCGAGGTTGTTGCTGAACTGAAAGCAGGCGACGATCGCGAACAGCACGACGCCGGTGAGCGCCGCCAGCGGCCGCCCGGCGTGGGTCGCCACCGCCTCGCACGGCGAGGTCGTGAGCTGCACGCCGAGTCGCGCCGCGATCCAGGTAGTGCCGGCCATCAGGGCCGCGGCGAGCAGCGGAACCCAGAGCAGGGAGTAGCCGAAGTCGCTGCCGACCCGGGACGCCAGCAGGATGCTGCCCGGACCGAGCACCACCGAGGCGACGATCAGAGCCGGGCCGAAGCGCGCCCGCGTCACGGCTCGATGCTCTGCATGGTGGACCAGTCGGGCAGCGGGCAGGCGCCATATCCCGTCGCGTTGAGGTCGCGCACGTCGATTGCGCCGGCGTCGATGCGCAGCGAGATCGTGCCGTCGGGCAGCGGGCCGTACAGCCGCGGCGCCGCGTCGGTGATCGCGCGCTGCTCGTCGCGATCGAGGAACCCGATCCCGCGCACGTAGTGGTGCGCGTTGCGCTCGGTGTGCTCGATGCCGAGGGCGGCGGCGACCGCACAGTCCTGCTGCAGCGCGACGGCAGGTGGATTGGTCAGGTCTTCGCTGCTGAGGATCGCCCTCTGTCCGGCGGCGTGTGCGTTCTGCACCGCCGAGAAGCTGTGCAGCGTGCGGTAGAACCCCTTGCAGTTCTTGGCCGAGATTCCGTCGTAGCCGCTCTGC
Source organism: Planctomycetota bacterium (assembly GCA_965223545.1). Lineage (GTDB taxonomy): Bacteria > Planctomycetota > UBA1135 > UBA1135 > UBA2386 > CBDCWY01. Next base: position 5,473,419 of record OZ245006.1, read on the forward strand.
AGGGCGCGGACCACCGCGTCGTCGTCGTCGTCCGCCTCGTCGAGGATCACCGGCGTGCCGCCGAACGCTGCGCGCAGGCGGCCGCCGTCGATGGCGTCGGCGTGGCGGTCGAGGGGCTGCTCGACCCAGGCGACGCGCTCCCACAACGCGGCGGTCAGCGGGTCCTTCTGCACGGCGGTCCACAGCGCCGCGCAGTGCTCGACGTCGGGCAGCTGCTCGTTGCCATCGACGGTGAGCCGGCAGTCCGGCGCGGCGCGTTCGAGCACGGTGGCGATGTCCCGCAACCGCGCGCACGCCGCATCGGGGTCGCCACCGATCTTCAGCTTGAACCAGCGGTGGCCGTAGGTGGCGCAGACGTCGGCCAGCGCGTGCGGCAGGCCGTCGTCGAGCGTGCCGCCATTCAGCGGGTCGCCGAGGCCGACCGTGTGGCGCACGTGCAGCCGGGGCAACGGCGCGGGCGGCAAGCCGGGCAGTGGCCCGCAGCCGAGCACGTCGTCGCGCAGCGCTTGGTGCAGGGTGCAGTCGAGCAGGCGGCAGAGCGCGTCGGTCACCGCGCTGTCGAGCAAGGCGACGCCGAAGCCGGCGGTCAGCCGCGGCAGCGCGGCGCCGGTGGGGGTGGCGAGGACCGCGGCCTCGATGGCGCGGTGCAGGCCGGCGCCGGAGTCGGGCTCTGCGTCGAGCGCGGCGGTGCGCGCCAGCCGGACCGAAGTGAGCAGGTCGTCGCGGCGTTCGTCGAGGCCGCGGTCGCGCTTGTCGAACCACATCGGCGACAGCACCGAAGCGCTGACGCCGAGCGCCGCCCGGCCGCCGGTCGCCTCGATGCGAACCCGCACGTACAGCAGCTCGAAGTCCGCCATCACGGCGTTGCCGAAGCGGAACGGGAAGCGTGTCGGCACGCGGCGCAAGAACGCGTCCACTGTGCGGACGCGCACTCCGGTCGCCGGCGAGGGCAAGGGCATCACGCGGCGATGATAGGGCCCGAGCCGCTCAGCCCGAGGCGACGTTCTGCTGCGCGGTGTCGAACTGTGGGAACACGGTCGGGTCACGCAGTGCTGCCTGCAGCACGATCGTCGCCGCGCCGCGGGCGATGCACTCGATGCCGAGTCCGCTGATCACCAGCCGGGAGCGCCGCACCGAGTCCGAGGGAGTGCGTTCGCCGAGGTTCTCGCGCAGCGGGCGCAGCAGCATTTCGCCGGCGCGGGTCAGGCTGCCGCCGAACACCACGGTGGCCGGGTTGAGCAAATTGAGCAGTGCGGCGACGCCGGTGGCCAGATGGCGGCCGGCCTGCTCGACGATGCCGCGGGCGAGCGGGTCGCCATCGAAGGCGGTTTCCACGATGCGGCTGACGGTGAGACCGCGCAGCGGCAGCGCGCTGTCGCCGTCTTGCTTGGCTCGGCTGCGCGCGCTCTCGATCAGGTGGCCGGTGCCGACGACGAGGTTGAGGCAGCCGTGCAGCCCGCACACGCACTTGCCGGCGGAGGGGTCGACGGGAATGTGACCGATCTCTCCGGCGATGCCGGCGGTGCCGCGGTAGATGTCACCCTGGATGATCAGGCCCGCGCCGACGCCGGTGGCGACCTTGACGAAGGCGAGGTCCTCACCGTCTTGGCCGGCACCCCACCACTGCTCCGCGAGGGCGCCCAGGTTGGCGTCGTTCTCCATCACGACCGGAACGCCGTACCAATCCTCCAGCGAACGCACCGGGCTGTGGCCGCGCCAGCGCGGCACCAGGACGGGCGACAGGTGGTCGGGGTCGTCGGGCTCGATCGGGCTCGGCACCGCGACGCCGATGCCGACCAGTCGCTGTCGCTCGACGTGCGCCTCGGCCAGCGCTGTGTCGATCAGCGCGCGCATGGTGGTCAGCGCGCCCGCCGGATCGCCACGCACGTCGTGCGGCGTCGTGCGCCACGCTTTGACGTTCGCCCGCAGGTCGGTCACCGCGACCGCGACGTAGGTGGCTCCCATGTCGACGCCGACGATGGCAAACGCATCGTCGTCGAAGCCGAGCAGAATCGGCCGCCGGCCGCCGCACGAGTCGCCGGACCCGGTCTCGCGCACCAGGCCGGTGGTGAGCAGATCGGTGACGATGGCCGAGATCGACGACCGGCTCAGGCCGGTGCGCCGCGCCAGATCGGCCCGCGAGATCAGGCGTTCGCGCCAGATGAGCCGGAGGAGAAGGCCGCGGTGCTGTGCGCGCACCTGGGATGCGCCCAAGACTTGGCCGACGACGTCCTCGTCGCCGGCGCCACGCCCGTTCTGCGCGCTCCGCTTCAGCGCGTCCCGTAACCGCCGATCTACCACTGACTTACTCTGTTGTGTGAACAAACGAGAAGGGGCCACAGCGCAGTCCGGCTGGCGCCCAGACCGCCCCGGTTGTCGTTGAGTGTGACCCAACATACTGCAAGAACGGTAGATATGCAATAGATGCAGGGGCGGTGCGCTGCCGTGTCGTGGTCCCGAGCCGCAGAAGAAAAAACTGAAACTGAGGGCTTGACGAGCATCAAAGAACTCTGTTCGTTCTGTGGCCGAACGAAGTCGGCGCCGCGAGGGCGGGGCCGCCAAACTCTCTGAGCCTCTCGTTTCGCATGCCGCCGTGCAGGCGGCGCCCAACCCCCTTTTGGAACGCAGATGATGTCCATGCCCCGCACCGCCCTGCTCGCCGCCGCGCTCCTCGCGGTGCCGTGTCAGGCGCAGACGAACTTCTTGACCAACCCCGGCTTCGAGAGCGGCTTCTCGGGCTGGGGGATGTTCGGCAACGTCGCTTCGCAGACCGCCAACCCGCCGCAGTTCACGCCGCGCACCGGCAATGGCCTGGCCTCGCTGGCCGGCCAGGGCGGTGCCTTCAACGTCAGCGGCATCTTCCAGAGCTTCCCGGCGAGCCCCGGCGATCAGTTCACCCTGGATGCCTACTCGCGGCATTGGGCCGGCGATCCGCTGATCGGCGCCGGTCCGCCCAACGACAACTGGGCGATCATGAAGATGGCGTTCTTCGACGTCTCCAACAACGAGATCGGCGGCGTCGAGGCGACGATCCTGGACGGCAACTCGCCGGTGGACGTCTGGATCGACAACCCCGCGATCATGGGTACCGCGCCCGCCGGGACCGTCACCGTGCAGGCGTTCGTCATGTTCTTGCAGCCCGCGGCCGAGCTCGGGACCGCGCTCGTCGACGACCTGTTCTTCACCGGCCCTGCGCGCAACGCGCCGTATCCCGGCACCAACGAGGACCTGCTGCTGACCACCGGCGTCGGCCCCGGGCCGACCACGGGCGGTACCGGCAACTACATCAAGACCGCCAACGCAGGTGACCTGCTCACCTGCAACGTGCTGTCGCCGGGCAACACCTACGACATGGCGCCGTACTTCCTGCTCGGCCAGGGATTCGCGACCGGCAACCCGCCGCAGCCCAGCATCTTCTTCCCGGCCCTGCACTTCGACATTCGCCTGCCGGTCCTCGTGCTGGTCAACGGCGGTCTCGGTGGTCCACTCGGACCGCCGCGCATCGGCCCGCTGCAGGGCACCTCGACCTACTACACCGCGCCGGCCGGCTTCGGAGGCTCCAGCATCATGCTGCAGGCCGTGGTCATCGACCCCAACGCCGCCAACGGGATCTTCGCCGCCAGTGACGGCTACGAGATCCAGTTCAACTAGCCGTTGCCCATCGAACAACACACAGAGAATTCATCATGCAGCTCACGATTCGTACCGCGTTCCTCACGGCCGCCCTGCTGGCGCTGCCGTGCCACGCGCAGACCAACATTCTCCGCAACAGTAGCTTCGAGGGCGGCGGCCTCGCCGGCTGGAACGTCTTCGGCAACGTCTTCGCCGAGAGCGGCAAGCCCGGCATCGTGCCGCGCACCGGCTCCACGCTGGCCAAGATGTTCGGTCAGTTCACCGGCTCCTTCAACGTCGGCGGCATCTTCCAGAGCTTCCCCGCCGCACCGGGTGACACCTTCACCATGGACTGCTGGTCGCGCCACTACAGCGGCGATCCGCTGATCGGTGCCGGTCCGCCCAACGACAACTGGATGGTGATGAAGATCGCCTTCTTCGATGCGACCGGGGCCGAGATCACCGGCACCGAGGCGACGATCTTGGACGGCACGTCTCCGACCGATGTCTGGATCAACAACGCGCCGATCATGGCGACCGCGCCGGCGGCGACGGTTTCGGTGCAAGCGTTGATCCTCTTCCTGCAGCCGGCCGTGGATGGTGGCGCTGGTCAGGTCGACGACATCTTCTTCACCGGCGGCCCCGACAACCCTCCCTATCCCGGCACCAGCGAAGACCTGGTGTTGACCACCGGTGTGGGGCCGGGTGGCACGTCGGGCGGCAACGGCAACTACATCAAGCAAGCGTTCGCCGGCGACCTGATCGAGTGCAACGTCGCGTCGCCCAACGGCACCTACGCGCTGGCGCCGTACATCATGTTCGCGCAGGGTTTCGTCACCGGCAACCCACCGCAGCCGCTCGTGCTGCCGTCGCTGTATCTCGACCTCAGCAAGCCGATCATCCTGCTGGTGACCGGCAGTGGGCTGCCGCCGCTGGGTGCGGCGCTGATCGGCCCGAACGGCTCGTCGACCTTCTATGCCGTGCCCGCTGGGTTGACTGGCAACAGTGTCATCGTGCAAGCGCTGGTCTCGGACATGAGCGCCGCCAACGGTCGCTACGCGGCGACCGACGCCTACGAGTTCGAGTTCAAGTAAGCCGGCAATTCCGGCCCACGCCCCGCGCGGATGCGGGGCGCTGACGCAACCCGCGGTTCCCCGCCCGGGGTCCGCTGCCACCTGATCCGGATCTTCGTCGTGCCCGCCCGTCCCCGGTCCGCTCACCCCACGTTGCTCGCCCTGGTGGTCGCCCTCGGCGGCTTCCTGATGGGGTTCGACACCGCGGTGATCTCGGGCGCGATCGACCCCATCAGCGGGGCGTTCACGCTCGACGCCGAGCAGACCGGCTGGGCGGTCAGCTGCTTGACCCTCGGCGCGACCGTGGCGATGGCGTTGGCCGGCAAGCTGGCCGATCGCATCGGTCGCCGGTCGGTGCTGATGCTCACCGCCGCGCTGTTCACCGGCTCGGCGATCGGCTGCGCGCTCGCCGATGAGTTTTGGATTCTCGTCGTCGCGCGCATCATCGGCGGCTTCGGGGTCGGCGGCGCGCTGCTGATCGCGCCGGTCTACATCGCCGAGATCGCGCCCGCGGAGCGCCGCGGCCAGCTGGTGTCCTTCAACCAGCTCAACATCGTGCTGGGGATCTCGGCCGCGTTCTTCTCCAACTACTTCCTCGGCGAAGCCGGCCTGTCGTGGCGCTGGATGCTGGGTGTCGAGGCGATCCCGGCGGCGCTGTACTTCCTGGCACTGCCGGCCGTGCCGCGCAGTCCGCGCTGGCTCGCCGCGCAGGGGAGGCTCGAGGAGGCGCGCGACGTCTTGGCGCGTATCCACGGCGCTGCGGCGGCCGACGCCGCGTTGAACGAAGTGCGCGCCGGGCTGGCGTCTGACGCAGCGCGACCGGCGGCGCGGGTGGGCGAGCTGCTCGACCGCCGCATGCGCCGGGTCATGGTGGTCGGGCTGGGGCTCGGCTTCTTCCAGCAGATCACCGGCATCAACGCGATCTTCTACTACTCGACGACGATCTTCTCGATGGCGGGCCTCGAGCGGGACACCGCGCTGTGGCACGCGGTCGTCGTCGGCCTCGTCAACGTCGTCTTCACTCTCTACGCCATGTGGCTCATCGACCGCGTCGGGCGCCGGCCGCTGCTCTTGGTCGGCACCGCGGTGATGACGCTCGCGCTGCTCGCCAGCGGTGCGGCCTTCGCCTCGGCCACCTACGCGGTGACGCCGGCCGCCGTGGCGACCACCACCAAGAAGTTGTCGGCCGATGCCGCCAGCGCCCTGCGCGCACTCGAGGGGCAGACCTACGATAGTCAGCTCGCGTTGGCTGCAGCGGTGCGCGACCGGCCCGCGTCGCTGGATGCCGATGCCGCCACCGCGCTCTCCGGCGCGATCGAGGCGCTGGCCAAGAACAGCCTGCAGCTCGACGAGTGGGTGGTGCTGGTGGCGATCCTCGCCTACATCGCCGCGTTCGCGATCTCGCTCGGCCCGGTGATGTGGGCGATGTTCTCGGAGATCTTCCCGCAGCGCTTGCGCGGACTGGCGATCTCCGCCGCCGGCTTCTTCAACTCGGCGGTGTCGTTCACCGTCGTGCAGCTGTTCCCCACCGGCATCGACCGTCTGGGGCCGGCGGTGGTGTACTTCGTTTTCGCCGGTTTTGCCGCGATGGCGTTCGCCTTCTCGCTGTGGGTCGTGCCCGAGACCAAGGGCAAGAGTCTCGAAGAGCTCGAGGCGCAGTTGATCGGAGCGGGCGAAGCATGATGCGGTTGGCGATTCGGCTGTCGGGGTTCGCGGTGTCGGCGGCGCTGGGACCCTGCGCTGCGGCGATGGCCCAACAAGAGCTGACGGTGGCGCTGCCGAAGGTCGAAGCGCCCGCGGCAGAGGGCTTCGTCGACTTCGGGCTCGAGGTCGCGGTCGGCGGCCGTTATCGGTGTGTGGTGCAGGTTGCACCGAGCCAAGGCGGCACCGCCGTGGTGTGGGTGGAGGACTACGTCGGCAATCCCGACGGCCGCACCTACGACATCACCGGTCCGCTGCCGGTGGCGGCGAGTGTCGATGCGGTCGAGTGCAGCGGCAGCCCCCTGGACCGGGGCCCCCGTCGCATGCGCGTGCACTGGAGTGGTGGGCCGCTGCAGCTGCGCGCGGTGCGCTTCTCACTGATGCGTCGGCATGCCCACACCCCGACCGCGATGGTGCAGCGCACCCAGGGCGAGCAGTGGGTGCTGGTCTGGTCGGACGAGTTCGACGGCGAGGGAGCACCGGACCCGGCGAAGTGGACCCATGACCTCGGCAACTGGGGATGGGGCAACCGCGAGCTGCAGTACTACACGGATGCGTCGAAGGACAACGCGCGGCGCGAAGGGGGCCACCTGATCATCGAGGCGCGCCGGGACGGCGCCGGCGCGTGGACCTCGGCGCGGCTGACGACGCGGGGCAAAGTCAGCTTCCTCTACGGTCGGGTCGAGATCCGCGCCATGGTCCCGGCCGGCGACGGCATGTGGGCCGCGGGCTGGCTTCTGGGCGATGCCTATCGCGACGAGAAGTCCTGGCCCTACTGCGGCGAGATCGACGTGCTCGAGGGCGTCGGCAAGGAGATCGACGACACGACCGGCGACGGCACCAATCACGCGTCGTGCCATACGCGGGCCTACTACTTCAAGCAGGGCAACCACATCTCTTCTCGGACGCAGGTGGCGGGCATGGGCACGTCGTTTCACGACTACGTGCTCGAGTGGTGGCCGGACCGGATCACGGTCGCTGTCGACGGTGAGCAGTACTACGTCTACGACAAGACCGACGGCCCGTTGGAGTGGCCGTTCGACACGCCGCAGAATCTGATCCTCAATCTGGCGGTCGGGGGCGGCATGGGGGGACCGGTTGCCGAGGGGTTGCAGCGGCAGCGCTACGTCATCGACCACGTCAGGGTGTACGGCCGGCAATGAAGTTTTCGCTCGGGCAGCAGCCGTACGCGGGCAACGACTCGGTCGCGCCGACGAACTCGATCGTCGACGTCGACGGGCAGCGCTTCCATCGCATCGACGGTGTCGATGCGATGCCGCCGTTCTTCCTCACCGTGGTCAGCGGCGGTGACCGGTGGCTGTACGCGACCAGTCGCGGCGTGTTGACGGCTGGCCGCCGCAGCCCGACGGCGGCGTTGTTCCCGTATGAGACCGACGGCAGGTTGCTGGCCGGCGACGCCAGCGCGGGACCGCGCACGGTCGTGTTCGCCACCGCTGCCGACGGCGCGACGCGCCGCTGGGAACCGCAGCGCTACGCCGGCGACGGGGTCTACCGGCTGCGTCGCTCGTTGGCGAAGAGCACGCTGGGTGACGAGCTGCGGCTCGAAGAGCGCAATCTCGACTTGGGCCTCACCATGCGTCAGAGCTGGCGCAGCGGCCGGCGTTTCGGTTTCGTGCGCTCGGCGGAGATCCACAACGAGGGCGACGCGCCGGTCCGGCTGCGCCTGCTCGATGGCTTGGTCTCGGTGATGGCCGCCGACATCGATCGCGGCATGCAAGCCCACCTGAGCACGTTGGTCGACGCGTATCGGCTGACCGAGTGGGTGGCGGACGGCGGCGTCGCCCTGTTCCGCCTGAACTCGATTCCGGTCGATCGCGCAACGCCCAACGAAGCGTTGCGCGCGCACGCTGCGTGGTTGCGTGGCCTGCCGGCACCGACGGTGCTGCTGTCCGCACGGCAGCTCGACGCCTTCCGCCGCGGTGGTGACGTGATGCCGGAGCGCACCGCGCGCGGCGTGCCCGGCGCACTCCTGGTGGTCAGCGAGTTCGAGCTGCGGCCCGGCGAGCGCCGGCAGTGGTTGTGCGGGGTCGACGGCGCGCTCGACGCCGCGGGCGTAGTCGCGCTGTGCGACGCGCTTGGACCCGCACCGGAGCTCGGGCAGGATCTGCGGCGTGCGATCGCGGAGGATCTCGACGAGGATCGGCAGCGCCTGGTCGCGCACTTGGTCGGCGCCGACGGCGTGCAGCACAGCGGCGACGGAATCGAGGACGCGCGGCACTGCGCCAACACGCTCAACAACATCCTGCGTGGTGGCACATTCGTGGACCGCGGCGATGTCTGCGCGGAGGACTTCGCTCGCTACCTCCGCGAGGTGGCTCCGCAGATCGCCGCGCGGGTCTCGCTGGCCAGCCTGCCGGCGCGTCTGGCTCGCAGTGAGCTCGTCGCCGCGGCTGCAGCCAGCGGCGACGTCGACTACGAGCGGCTTGCGGTGGAATACCTGCCGCTCACCTTCAGCCGCCGCCACGGCGATCCCAGCAGGCCGTGGAACGACTTCTGCATCGACACCCACGACGACGATGGCGGTCCTCGGTTTCGATACGAGGGCAACTGGCGCGACATCTTCCAGAACTGGGAAGCGCTGCTGCACAGCTATCCCGCCTACGTCGAGGCGGCGATCGTCAAGTTCGCCAACGCCTCCACCGCCGACGGCTACAACCCCTACCGGATCAGCCGCGAAGGCGTCGACTGGGAGGTACCGGACGCCGACGACCCGTGGGCGCACATCGGCTACTGGGGTGATCATCAGATCGTCTATCTGCAGCGCTTGCTGCGGCTCGCCGAAGAGGTGGCGCCCGGGCGGCTGGCTGCGTTGCTGCGCCGGCCAGTGTTCGTGTTCGTCGACGTGCCGTACCGAATCGCCGACTACGACGCGCTGCTGCGCAACCCGTTCGAGACGATCGCGTTCGACGCCGATCGGGATCGAGAGATCCGCGCCGCGGTGGCGGTCCTCGGCAACGAGGCTCGGCTGGTCCGCGGGGGGGCGGGTCCGGAGGGCGAGGCAGTGCCGCGGCGCGCCACGCTGGCCGAGAAGCTGCTGATCCCGGTGCTGGCCAAGCTCGGCAACTTCGTCGCCGGCGGCGGCATCTGGCTGAACACCCAGCGCCCCGAATGGAACGACGCCAACAACGCGCTGGTCGGCCGCGGTGTCTCGGTCGTCACGGCGGCGCACTTGTCGTGCCACGTCGGTGCGCTGCGGCGGTTGGTCGCGAGCGCCGGCGACACCCCCGTGGGGATCGCGCGCGCCGTGGTCGTTCACCTGCGCGCCGTGCGCTCCGCGTTCGCCGAGCATCACGACGTGCTTTCGGCGGCGACGCCCGCTGGCCGCCGTGCGCTGCTGGATGCGCTCGGCCGCGCCGCATCGGAATACCGCGCCGCGACCTACCGGGGAGACGTGGGCGCGAGGCTCGACCTCGATGTCGCCGAGGTGCACGGTTTCTTGGAGGAGGCGCAGGCGTGGTTGACCGCGACCGTGCGCGCCAACCGCCGCGCCGACGGGCTGTTGCACGCCTACAACCGGCTGAGTCTGCAGGCGGATGGCGGCATCGCGATCGAGAGGCTGCCAGTGATGCTCGAGGGCCAAGTCGCGGCACTGGCGTCGGGTGCGCTGACGCCAATCGAGGCGGCGGACCTCCTCGACGCGCTGCGCGCCAGCCCGCTGTGGCGCGACGATCTCGGCACCTACATGCTCTACCCCGACCGCCCGACGGTCTCCCTGCTCGACCGCGGCGTCATCCCGCCGGCAGCGCTCGATCGGCTGTCGCTGCTGCGCGCTCTGCTCGATGCCGGCGATCGGCGGATCCTGCGGCGGGACGCCCGCGGCGTGGTTCGCTTTGCGCCCGCCCACCGCAACCGCGGTTGTTTGCAGCGCGCGCTGGCCGAGCTGGCGGCGACGGCGCCGGCCATGGCCGAGCTGATCGGCGAGCAGGGCGACGCGCTGCTCGAGCTCTACGACGACGTGTTCGAGCACGCGGCGTTCACCGGGCGCTCATGCACGTTCTTCGGCTACGAGGGCCTGGGCAGCGTGTACTGGCACATGGTCTCCAAGCTGCGGCTGGCCGTGCTCGAAACTCTGGCGGCGACCGATCCGGCCTCACCCGCCGTGCCGCGGCTCCAAGCACACGCGCGCGCCTTGCGCGAGGGCTTGGGCGTCGGCCGCTCGCCGGCCGAGTACGGCGCTCTGCCGTCCGATCCGTACTCGCACACGCCGGCGCACGGCGGTGCGCGGCAGCCGGGGATGACCGGTCAGGTTAAAGAAGACCTGGTCGCCCGCCGGCTGGAGCTGGGGGTGCGCTTCGAGGAGGGGGCGGTCCGCTTTGTCGCCAGCGACCAGGGGCCGGTGCGCTTCTCGGTGTGTGGCGTGCCGGTCGAGCGCACAGGCGGCGACGGGCCGCCGGAGGTGGTCGTCACCCTCGCCGATGGCGCGGTGGTGCGGTTCGAGGACGGCCGTCTGGACCCGCAGCTGTCCGCGTCGCTGTTGGCGCGCGACGGCCGCATCGCGCGCATCGACGTGCGCTGATGCGCGCGCAAGCGCAGAGGTGTGGCGTGGCGAGCGCCTTCGCGCTGTGATGCAGCAATGCTCCGTGCCACCGCCGTCGCGTGTGTCCTCGCTGCTCTGCCGGCGCAAAAGGGTCTGGTGATCGTCGCCGTCGGCGATGCCAGCGCGCGCGCCGGGGAAGGCGCAAGCGCCGCGTGGCCGCAGCGCGTCGAGCAACTCTGCCGGGGAAAGCCCGCCGTGATCGGTCCGGTCTTGCTCGATCGGACGGCAGCGGGGCGCACGTCGCGTGATGTGGTCGAGCTGTTGGCCGACGGCGGCACCGGCGACGTCCTGGCCCTGCAGCTGGGGGGTGCCGATGCGCTGGTCGAGGTCGATGCCGGCGCCAGCGAGCCGCGCGTCGCGCGCGCGGCCTTCGCCGCCAACCTCAGCGGCATCGTCGCCGGCTATGGCCAGCGCTGTGCACCGTTGTTGATCACGCCGTCGCCCCTGCGGTGGACGCCGGAGCTGCGCGCGCGCTACGGCCGCGCACCGTACGATGCCGGTGACGAACGTGGACTCGACGTCGTGCTCAGCACCTACGCCGCCGAAGTGCGCGATCTCGCCGCGCGCACCGGCACGCCGCTGGTGGACGTGCACCGGGCGTTCTCGCGCCGCGACCGCTTTGCCGGCCACGCTGCCGCCGACTGGCTGCGCGATGGGTTGCACCCCAACGACACCGGTCAGCAAGTGATCGCCCACCTCGTCGCGCATGGCGTGTTCGCGCAGCGAAAGCTCGGGCTGCAGCCACGGCCGCGGCCGGACTACTCGATCCCGGTGCTCGACCTGAGTCGGCAGCGCCACCGGCAGGTGATCGTCGACCGCGAGGCCGGGCAATACCTCGGTCATCCGACGACGGTGTTGCTCGAGGACGGCTCGACGATGCTGGCGGTCTATCCCAAGGGCCACGGCCGTGGCGCGATCCAGCTCAAGCGCTCGACCGACGGTGGCCGGACGTGGAGCGAGCGGCTGTCGACGCCGGCGAGTTGGGCGACGTCGAAGGAGACGCCGACGATCCACCGCGTCGTCGATGCGGAGGGGACGCGCCGGCTAGTGCTGTTCTCCGGGCTGTACCCGATCCGCATGGCGGTGTCGGAGGACGATGGCGAGAGCTGGTCGGAGCTCGCGCCGATCGGCGACTACGGCGGCATCGTCGCGATGGGCTGCGTGATCCCGACCACGACCGCGGGGCGCTACCTCGCCCTGTTCCACGATGATGGCCGCTTCATCGCCAACGCCGGGCGCGACGCCGGCCCGGCGCGGTTCGCGGTCTACCAGGTGGAGAGCGTGGACGGGGGGCTGACGTGGAGTGCGCCGCGGTCGATCGCCAGCGGTGCGCCGCACCACTGCGAGCCCGGCTTCGTGCGCTCGCCCGATGGCAAGACGCTGGCCGTGCTGCTGCGCGAGAACAGCCGCCGTTGGAACAGCCACGTGATCTTCTCCACCGACGAGGGCGCGACGTGGAGTGCGCCGCGCGAGCTGCCGGGCGCGTTGACCGGCGACCGGCACGTCGCGCGCTACGCACCCGACGGCCGTCTGTTCGTCACCTTCCGCGACCGCACTCTGGTCAGCCCGACGTGGGGCGACTGGGTTGCGTGGGTCGGGACTTGGGACGATCTGGTCGCGGGCGGCGAGGGCCAGTACCGCGTGCGGCTGATGGACAACCACAAGAGCGCGGACTGCGCTTACCCGGGGCTCGAGCTCTTGCCGGACGGGACCTTCGTGACCACGACGTACGGACACTGGCGCCGCGGCGAGGAACCGTACGTGGCCAGCGTCCGGCTGCGTATGGAGGAACTCGACGCGTTGGCGAGCGACCCGCGCGAGCTGCGCTGACGAGCGGTCGCCTCAGCGCAGCTGCAACTGCAGTGCGTTGGCAAGGCCGATCGGCTGGGTCGCGCTCGGCTGGCCATCGAGCAGCAGCCCCTGCACGTAGAACACGGCGCCGGTGAGGGCCGGTGAGTTGGGGATCGCGAGCACCGCGCTGGCGGGGTTGCCGGGGCCGCCGAACGGCGTCGTGCCGGCGACGATCGCCGGCGGAGGCGCCAACGACAGCAGCAGCTCGCCCGCCGGCCCCTGCATGCCGAGCCCCTGGACGGCGACGCCGCAGGGGAACGCCGGTGTCGGCTGGCCGCCCACCGCCAAGAACGGTTGCGCCCCGGCGGTTTGGCTGCCGGTGGGGTTGTCGATCGCGAAGGTCAGCGCGGCGCCGGGCTGCGGCGTGCCGGCCGCCAGCTGCATGCTGCCGTCGGGGTTGATGCCGCAGCCTCCGGGAAACGCGCCGACCGGCGCGAAGCGGAAGTCCGAGATGATGACTTCGGCGGTCTGGCCGTTGCTCGGGCCGCCGCCGCCGTTGATCCACAGGTTGAAGCGGAACTGCTCGCGGCCGGCCGGGGGCACCGACAGGAAGCGCAGCGGCTGGTGCCGGAACGTCCAGCGATGGACTTCGCTGCCCGCCGGGATCGAATACGGAGCGTGCCGGCCGCGGGCGACGGCGAACTCGATCTGGGAAGGCTCCCAGGTGAAGAAGCGGGTCAGCGTCGGCGCACCGGCGAGGTCGGGCGTCACGTAGCGGGAGAGCGCGCCGGCGTTGGTGAACGGCTGCACCACGCACTGCGAGTTGGTCAAGCTGGCGGGGTTGCCCCAGCGCGAGTCCTCGAAGTCGATTTCGCGGTAGGGCCACTCCGGGATCGTCGTGTCATCGCCGTACGGGTCCCAAGTGAAGGCACCGAAGGTGAGGAAGTGGTCGAGGTCCTCGACCTCCGACTCGGTCGTGAACCAGTACGTGCCGTAGCCGAGCGACTCCTGCAGCACCACTTCCGTGCATGTCCAGCCGCTGCGGGTGCGGCGCACGGTCAGGTGCAGCCGGCCTTGCGCATCGACCCAAACGTCGCCGGGTTGGCTCGAGAACAGATTGCCGCCGGGGCCGACCGGCAGGTTGGCTTGCTTGACGTGCCACGTGCGGCCGGCGAAGTCCACCGTGCGCCCGGTGCGCGTGCGATAGGTCAAAGCGAGGCTCTGCAGCGACGCGGGCACCTGACCGCTGCCGGCGGCGAGTGGTGCGATGACGCCGGGCCCGAGCAGCGCGGCGCAGTAGATCGTCGCGAATGCGTCGACGCCGCCGGTGACCACGTTGGTCGAGAACGTGCCGTTGGCCTGGATCGGGATGTTGGGATTGGCGCCGCCGGGCTTGCTCCACCAGCCGGCGCCGTCGATGTAGATGTAGACGGCGACGGCATGCGTCGCGGGATTGACACCGCTGACCGAGCCGAACAATCCTCCCGGTGAGCCGAAGGCGGGCACGCCGGTGATCGAGATGGACGGCTGCGCGGCCGCGGTGGCCGCGAGGACGGCGGTCGCGAAGAATGGTGTTCGGAGACGAGGCACGCAGGGAATCATAGCGCCGGCCGCGTCACCGCATGCCGATGGTCACGTCGAGCGCGTTGGTCAGCTGCACGCCGGCGATGTCGACCGCGAACGCCTGCGCGCACAGGGTGCCGCCGGCCAGTGCGCAGCGCGGCGGGATCGGCAGCGCGAAGGGGTTGCCCGCCGGCACGGCGACGATCAGGGCCGGCGTCGGGCTGCACAGCAGCGTGCCCCACGGCGTCGGTGCGTTGGTCGTGCCCGGCGACAGCAAGAGCCAGTCGGTGGCCGCGGTCGGGGCGAACGCCGCGTGATCGACCCACGGATTCCAGACCGCGCCGATCTCGGGCGGCGTCGTCCCCGGGCGCAGCGCGGTCGGGTTGGGTGGTGTCCCGGCGCGCACCAGCTGGGCTGCGGCGAACGGCCCCCCAAAGAGGCAGTCGGCCCAGGCCGGCTGGTCGACGAAGGGGTTGCGGTTGCGCTGGAATCCGAACACCACGTCGTTGCGCCGCCGCTCGAACGCATCGACCGGATCGGCGCGGTGCCAAGCCAGCAGTGTGCTGCGCAACCCGAAGTAGGCGGTGGTCAAGTTCTGGCCGGTCTGCGAGGCGGCGATCGCGACCTTGTCGTCGCTGACGATGAGATCGGGCTCGACCGCGCCGGTGCTGCCGTGGCGGCCGCCCTCGTAGCGCACGTCCATGTAGAACACCGCGCGGGCGACGTCGCCGCGCCGGTCGCGCCACTGCTGCCAGACCCCGCCGACCGAGGAGCCGGAGTACCAGTTGCTGTTGCCGGGGTAGACGCCCGCGCCGCCGCCCTGGCCGTTGTTGTTCAGCGTCGGTCGCTCGCTGCACGCCGCGGTGCACTGCTCGTACAGCCGGCTGCCGCGGGTGCCGTTGTAGCCGATGTCGCTCAGCATCAGCGCGTGGCAATCGGTGAACGGGTAGTTGTTGGTGACCAGGTTGGGGAAGCCGTAGCTGCGCGGCCAGATGTGATCGCGGTCGTAGAACGTGTTGCCGCCGCGCTGCTTGGGGTAGCTGGCGTTGCGGTTCACGTCGATGATGTTGAGCGCGTTGCCGGGGTCTTGCTGCGCGGAGGCCAGGATGTCCCAGGTGTCCGTGCTGCCCGCGGTGTACGGAAACCAGGTGTGGTCGTCGATCGCCGCGTGCAGCGAGGCGCGCAGCGCGGCGATGCTCGACTCGTCGATCCCCGCGTAGTAGCCCGCGGGCTGGGCGACGAGAGGACTTGCGGCGAGCACGGCGAAGAGCGCGGCGTTGGCGCGGCGGGCGATGAGGGCGGAGTTCGCTCTTGGGCGCGGCATGGGGCGGCGATCTTCGCGGGTCCGCGCGCGCTTGCAAAGGGGGCCGTGGTAGCGTGGAGGCCCGGCCACAGGCCTTCGCCATGCAGATCGGCACGATCCAAGTCGACGCCCCGTTCTTCCAAGCCGCCCTCAGCGGCTACAGCGACTACGCCATGCGCGCGGTGGCTCGGGCCCACGGCGCGCCGCTCGCGCTGCACGAGGTGATCGTCGACCGGCTGGTGCTGCAGGCCGGGGTCGAGCGCCGGCGCGCGCTGGCCGTGCGCGACGACGACCACCCGGTCGGCGGTCAGCTCATGGGCGCCGAGCCCGCCGCCTTCGGCAAGGCTGCCGCGGCGATGGTCGAGGCCGGCTACGACTTCGTCGACGTCAACTTCGGCTGCCCCGTGCCCAAAGTGCTCGGCCGCTGCCGCGGCGGCTTCCTGCTGGGCGAGCCGCCGACCGCGCTGCGCATCGTCGATGCCGTGCTGGACGCCGCGGCCGGTCGCGTGCCGGTGACGCTGAAGATGCGCCGCGGCATGGACGCTTCGCCTGGGGCCGAAGCCGCCTTCTTTGAGATCCTCGATGGCGCGTTCGCGCGAGGCGTCGCGGCGATCACCGTGCACGGCCGCAGCGTGCGCCAGCGCTACCGGGGGCCGAGCGATTGGGGTTTTCTCACGCGCGCCGTGCGCCACGCCGGCAGCCATCCGGTCTTCGGCAGTGGCGACGTGTTCGGACCGTTCGCCGTGCAGCGCATGCTGGCAGAGACCGGGGTCGCCGGGGTCTCGGTGGCGCGCGGGTGCATCGGCAATCCGTTCGTGTTTGGGCAGGCGCGGGCGCTGCTGGGTGGCGGCGCGCCGCAGAAGCCGACGCTCGCGCAACAGCGCGCGGCGATCGAGCAGCACTGGCGCGTCGTGCAGGCGATTTACGCCGAGCGGCGGCGCGTGGGTGCGCTGCGCCGGCACGGGATCAAGTACGCGCGCCTGCACCCCGAGCCGGTGTGGGCGCGGGATCGGTGGGTGAGTGTGCGGGGTGGCGATGCGCTCGGTCCGGTGTTGAGGGAGTGCTACGACGAGTCGCGGTTTGGCAGGGGTGGGGGTCCGTTGTCCGTGGACATGGCGGGGGACCATGCTGGGTACTGCGGTGGAGAGGCGCCGGCCGTGCGGTCCGCAGGCGGTTCGGTTCGTGCAGAATTCAGTTGAGCACGGTGGTGGAGCGTTGCGTTGTGCTTTCCCTGCTCGTTCGTGACACGCGCCCGGTTCAGAGCCCGAGGGTGGTCCAGAGGGTCGGTGACAGATCGAGGGCCGCGGTGCCGGGGCTGCGGCCGTGAACCGTTTGCCAAGCCAAGGTGACGCCCTGCAGCGACGGCGCCGCGGGCACGCGGGCCGACAAACTCCAAGCCGATCCACTCAGCGTCAGCGGGACCGGCACGATCGTCTTGGACAAGTCAATGTACGTGATGCAACCGTTGCCTAGGTGGCGGCTCGCGCCGCGTAGCCCGAGGACCAGGGCAGAAGGCACGCGCGCGGCTCCGCTGTCTCCGCTCAGCGTCATAGCGGTGCCCAGAACCGCATCCGTCGCGTGGAGTTCGGGGAACGCGGCCGTTCCGCTGCATCCTTGGCCCATCGAGCGCGAACTCGCGCCGGGGGCTAGCCGGAACGGCTCGACTCCGTGTATGGAACCCGCGGCTGGAAAGACCAGCTGGTCGCCGGCCAGGTGAAAGCCGGGGGCGTAGCTCGGTGACCCCAGGGCTGCCACCTCCACGGTCCCCATCGTGGTTCCGTCGGTGCGCCAGACGCGTCCGGCGGCGAAGAAGAACACGAACCGCGAGCCGGTTGCCGCGAACCCGTGCGGCAGCGAGCTTCCTGGTCCGGGGACCAGGTCGGCGAGCCTGCGGGTGCCGGCTGTGGTGCCGTCCGTAATCCAGGGTTCGACGCCGGTCTGGCCGTCACCGGCGTTGAAGACGGCGCCTCGGTCGATCGTGGCATGGGCGACCACTGGCCTGGCAACGAAAGCGCTGGCACCCTGCAGCGCGAACGTGCCGGCGACGGTGCCGTCCGACCGCCAGAGTTTGTCGTCGACGCTGAAGTAAGCGAGGCCGTGGCTCACGAACAACGACCTGAACGACGGCGTCGACTGTTGGCTTGTCAGGTCCGCGAGACTGAACGTGCTTCCCGCGGTGCCACCGGTGACCCAGGGTTCGAGGCCGGTCATACCGTCATCGGCGAAGAACACAACGCGGTCGCCCAGCGACAAGGGCGTACTCCGTCTCTTCATGCTACTGGTGGCGCCCGGGTTCAGGTCCAAGAGCCGAGCGGTTCCCCCTGTGGTGCCGTCGGAGATCCAGGGTTCACGGCCGCCTGTGTCGATGGCTGAAAAGAACACGCGTTTGCCGAGTCGCACGCCGTCCCGCGGATCGCTCGAGGCGATCCCGGGAAACAGGTCCGCGAGCAACCGCGTCCCGGTGGGGGTGCCGTCCGTGGCCCACAGCTCCCGGCCGAGATTGCCGGTGGACGGGGACACAGTCAGTGCTGTGTAGAGTAGTCGTGGCCCGACCCGGGCGAGTTCGACCGGAATACTGCCGGTGGGGCCGGCCGCCGCGTCGGCCAGAAGCCGGGTGCCGGCCGGTGTGCCGTCGGTGGAATAGAGTTCGATCCCGAGCCCGGTCGCGTTGGCGCGGAACAGGGCGCGGTTGCCCAGGGCCATAGCGAACATTTCCACGTAGGACGATGCGCTGCCCGGATTGATATCCGCTAGCTGCAGCGTCCCCTGCGTTGTACCGTCCGTAACCCAGGGTTCCGTTCCGCTTTGGCGGGTGGAGAGGCCCATCACCACCCGGTCGCCGAGAACTGTTCCGCTACTGACGGAAATGTTGGCGGTACCGGGTTCCAAGTCGGCGATCTTTCGGGTCCCCGAGGTCGTGCCATCGGTGGTCCAGAGTTCGTGACCGCTCCCGTCATCGGCGACGAACACCGGTTCTGGGGCGGCAAAGAACCGGTGTGGCAATGAGTCTCGGGTGGCGCCCGGAATGTTCGGGGTTACGTCGGCGAGCAGTGTTGGGCCCGGCTGGGTGCCGTCGGAGCACCAGAGCTCCCGGCCAATAGTCGGATCCAGCGCACCGAAAGCGACCTTGCCGCTGGCCAAGGCAATAATGTCCGCCGGGTCACTGCTGAGTGGCCCAGGAGCTAGGTCGGTCACGCGGCGGGCGTTGCCTGGCTGACCGTTGGTCGTCCAGAGCTCGACGCCGCTTACGCCGTCGTCGGCGGCGACAAACAGTTGGCCGGCAGCGACCGTCATCGGTCCAACCGTCATCGGTCCAATCGGCAGCGATAGGGCCAGTGTCTCCAGCTGCTGCGTTCCCGCCGCGGTGCCGTCGCTGGCCCAGAGCCGATAGGTGCCTGGCAGGCCTACGGCGAACAACAACGTTGTGCCGAACGGAGTCAGACGCTCCGGAACTCCTCCTGAGAGTGGGGCGACCATCCGCGTGCCCTGTGTCGTTCCGTCGCTGGTCCAAAGGTCGAAGCGGCTCGACACAGTGGTGCCGGCAAAGTAGAGCTGGGAACCGGCCAGCACGAGTTCCGCGGGGAACCTCGTGGTGTTGGCAGAGAACACCGAGACGACGCCTGTTCCGGATGAAGTGCCGTCGGTGCTCCAAAGTGAGCGCACATAGCCCCCGTCGGCTAAGAAGAACACTGTGCTCCCACGGCGGACGAGTGCGTACGATCGATTGGTCGGCTGGATAGTGTTCGGAACCGCGATGCGCACGGTCCCGCCGGCGGTGCCGTCCGTGCGCCAAAGCTCGAGTTGGCTCCCGCCCGTGGTGGTAAACACTGCGAAAGACCCGAGCGACGTAATGTCGGCGCTGGGGAGAGTGTTGCTGAAACCGATCTGCCGCACCATCGTCGATCCGGCCGCGGTGCCGTCAGAGAACCAGAGCTGCCGTCCGGTTTGCACCAACTCACCAAAGAACAAGACGCCCGTCCCAAACGGGGTGAGGTACATCCCGGAGACTGCGCTGTTCCGATCCAGATCGGCGACCCGTAGCGTGCCCGGGCCGGTGCCGTCCGTGACCCAGAGATCCCGGCTGTTGTTGGCCTCTCTTGCCGAGAAGAACACGCGCCCGTTGGCGATCGTGAACTCGGCCGGGTCGGAATCTGCGGATCCTGGATTCAGATCCAGCACAAGCCGGGCGGCTCCTCCCGTCGCCGGGACTGCGAACAGCTCGCGTCCGGTGCTCGGCGTCGTTCCGGTGAAGAGGATCGTGTTGCCGAACTCGATCCCTGCGCTCGCGCGGGAGCTGGGGATCGGGGGTGGCGTCGTGTTGATGTCGAGTAGAAGACCCGGGGGCGCTGTGCTCTGCGCACCGATCGCGTCGGAAGACGCGATCAGCGCGGCCCACGTCATGATGAAAGCCGGTGACACTACTCCTCGCATGCCGTGCGAGTATAGCGGGCATCCCGCGCAAACTGTTGGGGCACATGCTGCGGACCGGCCCTCCAGTGGGTGTCGGGGGCCGCGGTAGCTTCTTGCTGAGCGAGCCGCAGAACGCGCTGCGAATCGTCGACGCCGTGCTCGACGCCGCAGCCGGCAGCGTGCCGGTGACGCTGAAGATGCGCCGCGGCGTGGGGTGCTCCTCCGACTTGACGGGGAATAACTCTCGAGTACAAAGCGGCGGCCCCATCCCGTAACCTACTGCCATCAAACAACCAAGCGAGCCACGGGAGGGGCCTCGCGATGCAGATGATAGCGGACGCCATCGGGCGGTGCAGGCAAGTTCTCGAGGACTTGGTCAATACGAGCGGCGAGCTCGATGCGACGACCTTCCGGACGTCGGTCGAGGCGATCAAGGACGCGGTCAACGACCTCGGGCGCGAGGCGCTGAAGGCCGTGGTCGCGCGGGCCGAATGCTCGGCGGACATCATCGTCCGCGATGGCGAGCCGTATCGCTTCAAGCAGACGGTCGCGAAGGGGTGGCTGACCCCGTGCGGATTGACGGACGTAGCGCGACGGTTCTACCAGCGAGACTCCGGCGGTCGAGGGTTCGCGCCGATCGACGTTGCCTGCGGCATGGTCGGTCGGTTCATGACGGCCGATGTCGAGGAGCTGTCTGCAATCTCCGCCGCACTCGGGACGCCAGCAGAGGCATCCGTCACCGTACTGCAGCGTGGACGCGGCTGACAGCTTCGCCGGACCGGCAGGAGTGCCGGCGGGAACGCCTGGCTGGTCCCACTCGAGCGAGGCAATGACGCCGCGGTGGGAGAGCACGTAGATCGGCTTGAGGAACGGTCCGCCGGTGCTGCGCATGCGGGGTTGGACCGACAACGATGTCGATGATGCCGGTCTCCTGGTGGTAGGCGAGCGGGTTCAGGTTGCCGTCCAGCACGACGATCATGCCGTGGACGGTGGCGAACACGATCTCCGCGGCCACGTCGTTGTCGAGGTTGTCGACCGCGATGCGCGGGTTGGCTGTGGCTGCGGCGATGATCTCGTCGCCGGGGCCGTTGGGGTGGGGGTCGCCGGCGGCCAGCCCCGAGACGCCATGACCCGGGGATTGGCTCTGCACGACGTCGGAGCGGGTGATCAGGCCCTGCGCGCTTCCGACGTAGATCGAAGCCTTGCCGTCGCCGTCGCAGTCCGTGACCACCATGGACTCATCGTAGCCGAACCACGCGGCCTCGGGGGATCGGGGTTGCGCCTGTCCCTGCGGCTCTACGCTGCAGTTCAGCCTTTTGAACTCGCGCAGCCGCGAGATCGGAGGGGCTTGTAGCGTTGCGTAAGCGGCCTCGTCAAAGCGAGATCGTGTAGTTCAGCATCGCGACCGTCGGCGCGGTGATCTGCATCGGCCCAGTTGGCGGCAGCACGACGGATTGAAAGGACAGCAGGACATTGCTGAAGCTGGGCGGCAGGAAGCTCGACGTCGGCATCACGGCGCTGGACTGGAACCAGAGCCCCGGCGACGGCACGGTCGCGGTGTGAATCAGGACGAGAAGTCTGGGGTCAAGCCAGATCTCATCCCAGCCGGCGAACGAGGGGATCGGCGTGGGATAGCTGGGTGGAGGCAGGCTGGCAAAGGTCATGGCCACTGACCCGTTCGGTGCCCAGACCGTTGAGCGGAGGGAGTAGACTCCGCTCGCCCATGACGGCTCCACGATGGTTGCGGCCAAGGGCTTCTCTACGATCCGCATGGTACCCTGCACGCGGTTGGGCGGGAACAGGGGGTCGTATGTCAGAGTCCCGCCGGAGCCGGTGATGTCCGTGGAGGTGGCGCAGGAGCCGGTACTACCCCGAACGTAGGAGCCGGAAGTGGCGAGGATGATGTCTGAGTTGGTTGCCTGGATTCCGGGCCGCGGGTTGGGGCAGATGTTCGCAGTCACGACCGGTGTACTGATCAGTGCCACTCGCGACCCGACAGCAGTCAGTGGAATTCGAGGATGTTTGTACCTGGCGACCATTTGTCCCTGAACGTGAAGTACGTTGCTTTGCTCGACGTGCATCACCTGCGTGAGACAGTCGACGAGCGAGACGTTCTGAGATCGTCTGATGTCCAGGACGCCGACCGCGGCCTCGAATGGAAACCAGCGAAGGCTGTTCGTCCTCAACCGCTGTAGATGCACCGGACCCGCGCAGTCGTACACCTGGATGACATGGTCTTGCCAAGTACCGTTCGAGAGTCCCCATGCGACGAAGCGTTCGTTCGATGGGATGTTCTGAATCGTGACCGGCGACAGTGTTTGGAGTGGACCGACCATGGTCACGCCCTTGTCAACCGTGAACGCTGAGTAAGGAGTCGGACTGGGCCGGGCGAAGATGGTATCGCCAGCGCTCGCTGCGGCGATAGCCTGAGGGATGTCGGTAAAGTGACTGCCCGGGCGTGCCTGGCTGTCGACGATCCAAGTAGCTTGGGCACCTAGCGGCGCCGCACACGCGAGCAGAACTAATGGTCTCAAAAGTGCATGGAGCATGGCTAAGGACTCGCGGCATAGGAAGGGTCCAGTCGCTGGACACCGGTAGTGCCGGCGATGTACACCTCGGGTGCCGGGTGCGATTGGTCGAGATTCTCGATCAGTATCGACTGGAATGCGCCAATGGAGCCGTCCAAAACCATGCGAAAAACAGGGTCGGGACTGGCCAGTTGACGCTGCACCACATCCCAGCGAAATACGCTCAACTCACCGATGTGCGTGCAGACCAGAATCTCTAGCCCATCTGGATCCTGGTCGAGGTCGGCGACCGCGATCGCGCAGGCGCCGTATCCGGGGAAGTCCGGCAACAAGGCCGTTCCCCCGATGTTGGCTTCCCCAAGATGTTGGAGCGTGGTTTGCCCCGGGACGTAATCGAGAACGTGAAGGCTCGCGCGCGCAGGATTGCCTGTGTGGTCGATGGAGTCGTAGAAGGTCGCGAACAGGATTTCTTCCTCTGCATCTCCTGGCTCATACGCGCCATCCAGGTCGTGTACCGCAAGGGCCTGTCCACCGAGGCCGAGGTCGGCGCTCTGCGCGACGATCGGATTGTGGTGGGACGTGAAGGTGTCGAGAACGACGACTCTGCCCCCGAACCCAGCGACGACTACTTCGGGCTTTGCAGTGATGGGTCGCGTGACATGCGCCAATCTGAGGCTCTGCTGCTCCCAGACCTGGTGGAGGGAGAACTCCTGTCGCAGCGTGATACCCGACGATAGCTGAGTCGGTGTCGGCCCCGGGGGGTGGTGGTTCCCGGAGTTTCCGAACGGCGGCCCCGTCGAGTTCCAGACGTCGCTGAAGCTCGTGTTCGCGGGAAAGCCGACAGGCGTGTATTCCACGACCTGAACGATGTTCGGGTAGAATCCTCCACCGTACGGAACAGCGTTCCACCAACCCGCGTAATGGACGGACCCCACCGCCCGAACATCTCCCGGGAGTGGCACGATCCAGAAGTCGGATTGCGCAGTTGCGGCTGCGGTTTGAAGGATTGCCCAATCCCTCAAGTTCGCGTTTGGTTGGTAGAGATCCAGAGTTAGACGTTGGTGAGTCGGAAGCGACGCAACGCTCCACGCAGTGTGTCCCGATCCACCCGACCCCGTCATCGTACTCAACCCACTCCCACCATGCCGCAACATGAATCCCGGGGCTGGTGCCTGATCCGGAATGCCCCCGGCCGGAACCACAGGCGCCCCCGTCACCGGATCCAACTTCCACCAACTCTGATCCGGGCCAAGTGCGTGCAGCACCCCATTCCCCGCCCCAACCCCAGGCACGCCCTCGATCGCCCAGGTGCACGAGATCGAGGGATTCGTCCGGTGATCCCGCAACCCCCATGCGCCGCCGCCAGGCGGGTTGGTGACCACGCTGACGTTGCGCTGGATCGGGATCGGCGACTGCGACGTGTCCATCAGCTCGGCGAGCTCGAACCACACGACGCGGCCGGTGGCGGTCGATACGACGATCTCGTCGTTGCCGTCGCCGTCGATGTCGCCGGACTGGACGTCGGCGGCTTTGGCCGCGGGGGCGAAGGTGTCCAGCTTGCGCAGGCCGAGCCAGGTCTTGAATTCGTTCCAAATGAGCAGATGGCCACTGAAGAGCGCGACGAGATAGCGGACGCGATTCTCTCCCGCGGTGTGCGTGGCGCCGGTGACGGCGACGCCGTTGCCGCGCACTGGCTTGCCGAGTCCGATGAACGGAGTCGTGGCCGGGTGGGCGGGCGTGTCCAGTCGACCGAAGGAGTCTTGCATGTCCAGCGTGTCCGGGGTGAAGAATCGGAAGCTGTCGTGCTGGACGACCGGCGGCCCTCCGCCGAGTGTGGGGAACAACGAGCTCTTGAACTGGTTGCGGTGCATGGACAGCAAGTACGGCTGCTCGGTCCACATCACGTACTCGAGGTCCGCCGCGTCGCCGTACTGCAGCGTGGATGCGGCCGACAGCTTCGCCGGACCGGCGGGAGTGCCGGCGGGAATGCCTGGCTGGTCCCACTCGAGCGAGGCGACGACACCGCGGTACGAGAGCACGTAGATCGGCTTGTGGAACGGTCCGCCGGTGCTGCGCATCTGCGGCGTCGGACCGACGACGATGTCGATGATGCCGGTCTCCTGGTGGTAGGCGAGCGGGTTCAGGTTGCCGTCCAGCACGACGATCATGCCGTGGACGGTGGCGAACACGATCTCCGCGGCCACGTCGTTGTCGAGGTTGTCGACCGCGATGCGGCGCGGCTTGGTGTAGAGCCACGGATCGGTGAGGCCTTGGACCGTGATGCCGAAGGGGGCTTCGGCGGACCGCAGCAAGGCCAAGGTGGTGCCGTCGTAGACGGCGATCCGCCGGTAGGCTGCGGCGATGATTTCGTCGCCGGGGCTGTTGGGGTCGACGTCGCCGGCGGCCAATCCCCAGACGCCATGGCCCAGGGGTTGGCTCTGGGCGACCACGACGAGCGGCTGCATGCTCGGGCTGATCTGCTCGACCTCGAAGCGGGTGATCAAGCCCTGCGCGCTGCCGACGTAGATCGAAGCCTTGCCGTCGCCGTCGCAGTCCGCGACCACCATGGACTCATCGTAGCCGAACCACGTCCCCTGACCGACGGGCTGGAAGGTCGGGCTCTCGACCAGCAAGGTCTCGGGCGAGGGAAAGTTCTGGCGGACCCCGGCGCGGTTGAGGACGTGATCGTGGGGATCCAGCGTGGTGATGCCGGCGGCCAAGCCGGGACGGAGCTCGGTCGGTGTCGGTGGTGGGACGCCGACTCCGACCTGTCCGGGGGCTTCTTGGTCGATGAACCACGCGGCCGCGTCGATCACCTGTGGAAAGGTGATGGTGCCACCGGAGGTGTCGCGCACGGTCAAGGGTTCAGCCCACGTGATATCGAAGTGGCAGCCCTTGCCGACCCTCGACCAATAGATGTTGGGTGCGTTGGCGTGCGCGCTGACGACGTGACCGGCTGTCGCCGTGTTGGTGTTGCCGGGCGCCGACAGGTCGTCCATCAGGCCGATCCAGTCGGTGCCGTTGGTGACCGTGTCCTCGTCGCTGCACAACAGCATGGCGGGGCGGGCGACCGTGCCGTGGCGCAGGCGGTTGGTGAACGACATGCCGAGGTAGTCGGTGCCCTCTTGGGCACAGAACACGGTCCAATCCAGCGCGTCGGGGAGCTGGTAGTCGGCGCCGGACCCGACGTCGCCGGTGGCGCTGGTGAAGAGGTCGTAGGCGTCGTGCTCGTTGGGCACGGCGCGATGGGAGGGGTTGTAGGCCGAGGAGATCGCGCCGTCGAACTCGTGCGGGTAGCGCAGGACGCCGACCTGCGCCGCCAGGCCGCCGAACGACCCTCCCGCGAGGATGAAGACGACGTCCTCGTACTGGCTGAGCATCTGCTCGATCACCGTGCGGAGTTGGCGCGCGCGCTGCATCAAGAACGTCAGCGGCCGCCCCGCAGTGCGCGGCACGATGTGGGCCACGAATACGTCGTAGTTGCGCCCGGTGTAACTGCGCGAGCGGTGGATCAGCTGGTCGGGGTGCGGCTATTTGCGTTCGCCCCATCGCTCGGGGGAGGTCGTCGTCAGCTGGGTGGCGAGGAGCCCGAATCCGTCGTGGTGGCCGGGATAGCCGAACGGCGCCTGCTCTTGCGGCGCACTTGCCTTTGGCGGTTGCGTTGCCGGCATCGCGATCACGGCGACGGCGAAGCGGCCGGGGCTGGGGTCCCACTCTGTCGGGCGCACGATCTCGAACGACGCAGCCAGCGGCGGAGGCTCGCCAGGCGAAGACGACACGCCGCGGAGTTCGCCGATGTACTGCTCGAGGTTGCCGATCACGGTGGTTCCGTCGAAGTCGTAGCCCTCGATCGGCGTCCAGTTCCGGATCTCCTTCACGGCGCCCGCTTGCACCACTGTGCTCGGGTCCGGATCCGGTCCGTGGTAGCCGCCGACATCCGGTGCCGCCGGGTCGGGCAACGCCTCGCCGAAGTTCCACATCAAGTCGGCCTTGTTGAGGAACGGCGAGTACGGCGTGTTGATGACCGCGGTCGGCAGCGGGTCCGCGATCATTGGATTGCCTCCGACCTGAGCGGTCGGCGCCCCCGCAAATGCCGCGGTGGCGCAGGCCATCGCGATCAGGTGACGGGCGCGATCACCGCGTGTTCTCTCTCTCTGCATCGCTCGCTCCATGATGGTCCCGATGACCACCACACTGGCAAGCCGCGACGCGCCCGTCAATCCCCCTACGGCACCCCCCGCCCGATCGTGAAGCCCGACCCCCGACCTCAAGTCGGCCGGTTGCCGCGCCGCCAGTCCTTGAAGCGCCCGTGCACCCGAAACCCCGCGCCGATCGCGCGCGACGCAAGATCCGGCAATCCCGGCACCGAATGCGCGAACCGCGCAATCGCGTCCGCCAGTCGGTGGCGCATGCGCACGCCGCGCAGGTCTTTGACCACTTCGACCGGCTGCTCGTAGTAGTCGGGTTTGCCGCCCCAGGCGCCGAGGATGGCGCCGATGCCCCAGCCGTGGATCAGTGTGGTCAGCAGCTGCTGATCGTCCTCGAAGTCGCCGGGCGGGAGGTGGCGCTCGACCAGGAGGCCCAAGAGCTGCAGGTGGTAGTCCCAGACGTGGGCATTGGTCATCGAGTCGGCGTGCGTGCGGTAGTCGTAGAGCACGCGCGGCACCGGTTGCACGCGCAGGCCGGCGCGCGCGCAGTCCATCCACATCGCCCAGTCCGAGTAGCAGTCGACGAGCGGGTCGTAGCGCAGGCCGTGCTCTTTGTACACCGCGGCGCGGAACATCGAGCCGGCGTCACCGGAGTCATTGCGGAAGAGGCACAGGCCTCGATCGAACGGCAGAGGATTGACGATGACGTGCCGGTTCTGGATCTGGTCGTTGAAGATCTGGTAATGGGGCGTGATCGCGGCGATGTCGTCGAAGCGGGAGAACACCTCGAGGCCGGTGGCGGCGTACTCGGGGCGGGCGACGTTGTCGGCGTCCAGCCATAGGATGAAGTCGCCGGTGGCCAGCTCGATCGCTGCGTTGCGGGTGTGGGCGAGTCCCGTGTTCTCTTTGTGGTGCACCTCGACGCGCGGGTCGCGGCGTTGCATGTCGGCGACGATGTCTTGGGCGTCGTCGCGCGGCGAGCCGTCGTTGAGGATCGCGATCTGCAGATCGCCGTGCGTCTGGGCGATGGCGGAGTCGATCGCTTGGCCGAGCACCGCCCGGCTCTCGCGGTAGTAGGGGACCAGCACCGAGACGCGCGCGCTGCCAAGGCGCGCGGCTCGCGGCCGGCGGGCGCGGCGGGTGTCGTCGATCAACCCCGCGACCCGGTCGGCGAAGTGAGAAGGAGAGGTCAGCGCGCGGATGCGCGCGGCGCCGGCGGCGGCGATGCGGTCGATGCCGGGCGCTGCGGCGGCGAGGTCCTTGCGCAGGGCCGTGACGATGGCCTGGCGGTCCCCGCCGTCGACCAGCAGCCCCGAGGTGCCGTGCTCGATCATCTCGGCGATGCCGCTGTCGCGACCACCGATCACGAGGCGGGCCGCGGCCAGCCCGTCCTGCGCGCACTGCGGCCAGCTGCGGCCGGTGGCGGGCAGCACGCAGACGTCGGCATTGCGCAGCCGCTCGCGCACCTCATCGCGTGTCGTGCTGACCGACAGCCGTACGTTGGCCGGCAGCTGCCGGCGGAGCCAGTCGGCGCAGCTGGTGCCGAGCGGGGAGCGGTCGCTATCGATGCCGGCGACGTCGAGCGACAGCTCTGGCAGCGCGTGGAAGGCGAGGATCAGCTCTTCGATCCCGCTGCTCGGCTCGAGCGAGCCGCAGAAGAACAGCGACAGCTCCGCCGCGTCGCGGCCCGGCGCGGGCGGTGTGGGTGCATCGCCCAGGCGCGCCGCCGGGTGGACCACGTGGGCGTGCGCCGACGCCGCGGGCTCGGGCGCCCCGCGCAGCGCGCGGGCCGAGGTCGCCAGCACGAGCTCGGCGTGCTGCAGCGTGTGCTCCTCCATCACGCACGTCTCGCGCAACGACGGCGTCAGCGCGTGACTGCGCCGGTTCTGTTGCAGGTCGGCGCGCGTCGTCGTGTGCAGCCGCACGCCGAGCACGGCGTCGCCGAAGGTCGAGAACAGTCGCTGCTCGAGCACGCTGCAGTAGCCGGTCGCTTCCCGGTCCTGGAACTCGATGTAGTCGAAGGGCGCCAGGTCGCGCAAGCTCGCGCACGCCAGCGCGGAGAACCACGAGGCGCCGCGCGCCAAGCCGAAGCGAAACGCCTTCGGGTCACGGGACACGTCCTCGACGTAGTGAATGCGCGCAAACGCCTCCGTCCGCACCAGCCGCTCGCGATCCTCCGCTCGAGGCGCGTGCGTCAGCAGGCTGACGTCGTGACCCGCGACGCGCCACGCGGCGGCCGCTTCCACGACCTGGGTGCCGAGGTCGCCGTGCGGCTCGGTGGCGACGGCGGTGTTGACCAGGCAGATCTTCAAGGCTGCTCCGCGGCAACGAAGACGCCGTCGGCCGACCATTCGCGGAACCAGCGGCCAGCGTCGACACCTTCGTCCTCGGCCAGCTGGACCGCGTCGCCGAACGCCGTGCCCGCAATCAGCGCCCCCAGCAGCCGCCCGACGGCGCCGTTGGTCGAGGTGCGCCAGACGCGGCCTTCCTTGCGGTTGACCAGGACCCAGCTCGGCTCGGCGGGCGGGATCGTCGGCTCGTCGCCGTCGAAGAATGCCTGCAAGTAGCGGTTGGTCGGGTGCCGGAACTCCAGCACGCGGACCGACGGGTTGGTGCGCAGCACGATTTGGGCCCACTCGTCGGGGCCGAGGTGCGCCAGCGTGGTCGCGTCGAGCGGCGTGAATTCGGGTGCGTCGAACGACTCCTGCACCGTCCATTGCAGGCGCGCGAGCTCGACGAGAAAGCCGCGGCGCTCGAGGTCGGGCTGGGCGTCGACGAACGCCGGCAGGTCGCGGCCGAAGACGTTGAGGCTCGGTCCGCGGCTCGGGTGGTTGGCGACGTAGTCGCGGGCGAGACGGTCCCAGCGTTCGTCCCCGAGGGCAAACGCGACGGCGTCGTAGTCGGCCAGCAAGACCTCGATCAGGCGGGAGGCATAGGCGCAGCGATACACGTCGAGGCGCTCGGCCGGTGTTTGCTTCGGCGAGGGCCGCACGACCTGTGACGCTACGGGCGCCGTTGGATCGGCCGAGTCGCGGATCACGCTCGACATCCAGCGCTGCAGCGTCGTCAGGTCAGGTCTTGGCATTCCTTCGCCCCGCTCTCGTCGCGGTGCGCGTGCGCCTTCCACGCCTCGGCGCGCACCTCTTCGAAAGAAGGGATCCTAGCATCCCACTCGAGCAGCGTGGAGCGGCCGCCGCTCGCGCGATGGGCGGAAGCGTACAGCTCCCACACCGCATCGCAAACACGATCGTCGTGGGTATCGAGCAGATGCGTCTCGAACCGCGTGTGCCCGGCCAGGTGGAAGTAGACCACGCGTTCCCACGGCACGCCTTCGAGATAGGCGTGGGCGTCCCAACCGTGGTTTTGGCAGGACACGTAGACGTTGTTGAGGTCGAGCAGCAGGCCGCAGCCGGATTGTCGAGACAGCTCCTCGAGGAACTCCCACTCGGTCAGATCGGCATCATTAAACTCGACATAGGTGCTCGGATTTTCGAGGATCAGCGGTGCCTGCAAGGCATCTTGCACTTGTTGCACGCGCGGCACCAGGTGGCGCAGGGCCTCCCCGGTATAGGGGACCGGCAGCAGGTCGTGCAGGTTGACGCCGTCGACGCCGGTCCAGCACAGGTGGTCGGAGACCACGCGTGCGCCGCACCGGTCGCGCAGCGCCACCAGATCGCGGAGGTAGTCGCGGTCCAGGGGGTCGGCCGAGCCGATGTTGAGGGAGACCCCGTGCATCACCACGGGGTAGCGTTCGGCGATGCGGTCGAGCACTTGCACCGGGCGTCCGCCGGTGCGCATGAAGTTCTCCGACAGGATCTCGAACCAGTCGAGCTCCGGCCAGTGTTCGGTGATGTGGGCGAAATGCGCGGTCCGCAGCCCGATCCCGACGCCCATGTCGTCGCGCGTCAGGTCGGCGAGCATGGCAGGCCCCGAACGATCAGTTGGGGACCTTGCAGCCGCCCATGCCCTGGCACGCGTTCTGGCCCTTGCAGGCGTTGCGCTCGGTCTTGCATCCGCCCTGGCCGCGGCAGTCGTTCTGGCCCTTGCACGCGTGCTCGACGGTCGCACAGCCGCCGTTGCCGCGGCAGTCGTTCATGCCCTTGCAGGCGTGCTTGCCCTCGACCGCGCAGCCGCCTTGGCCGCGGCAGGAGTTGAGCCCCTTGCAGGCGTGCTTTTCCAGCATCGAGGCTTCGGCACTGGGCTGTGAGGTCGCCGGATCGCTGGCGCAGCCGGTGGTCGAGCCCAGGAGGAGGCCGCTGACCGCGGCGGCGAGGAGTGAGGAGGTCGTCTTGTTCATCGAGCGGTTCCAAAGAGACAAGGGTCACGA
Source organism: Planctomycetota bacterium (assembly GCA_965223545.1). Classification (GTDB taxonomy): domain Bacteria; phylum Planctomycetota; class UBA1135; order UBA1135; family UBA2386; genus CBDCWY01. Next base: position 5,504,433 of record OZ245006.1, read on the forward strand.
CGGGCTGCCCGAGGCAGCCCGTTGTGCTGCCGCTGGTTACGATAGGTGCTGCGGGCCGGTCCACGCATCCGGAATTCCGCCGAACTGCCAATGGCGCGGGCGTTACGGCGCACGCCCGTTCTGCCAGGTCGCCATCGCCGGTTTGCGGCACGGGATGCCACCCCCGCAACGATGCACCGTATACTGGGGGTGTCGGGGAGCCGAGATCGCGGGTCCCCAACCCCACACACCACTGGGCCATGGCAACCGTATCCAACTGCGCGCGCGACGCGGCGATCGCGCTCTCGCTCCTGCTGACCGCTTGCTCCGGCGACGGCCGCACCGCGGCCACCGCGCCGCGGACCGAGGTCGCCATCGCCAGCAGCCGGCTGGCTCCCGGCGCCGGCGACGCCTTGGTGCCGGCGCTGTTGAGTTCGGCAGGGGTGGCGCTGTCCCACGCCGGTCGGCCGCCGTTTCGCATGGCGGACGGGATGCTGGCCGCCGAGCTGACCGAGCGCGCGGTGGCGCACCTCGAGGCGAGCGCACTCGCCGCCGGCGGGGCCGGGCTCGAGGGCTCGGACTTGATCCGACGGTTGGCCGCGGCCACGAGCGCGCCGCCCGACCGCAACGGCAATGGCACCAACCTCGACGAGACGTTGGCGGATTCCGTCGACAAGCTGGCCCAGGCGGTGGCGATGCCGGCGCCCAGGGCGCGGCAGGTCGGTCTGCCCGCGGCGGTGACCGACGCCGACTACCTCGCTTCGGTCGCCGCGGTCGGGCGCCGCGACTACCACCGCCAGGCGGTGCGGCCGTCCGGCGATCGCACGGTCGATGCGCGCCAGCTGGCGCACGCCATGCAGGCGCGGCTGATCTTGGCCCAGGCCGTGCTGCGCAACGGCACCGGTCCACTGGCGGCATCGGGAGATCCGCGGGGGCTCGTCGCGCTGTTGGCGCTGCAGCAAGCCCTGGCCATGGAGACCACGGCGCTGGACAGTCTGTTCTACGACGGCCTGGCGATGGGGCGGATCGATCCGCGCACCTACGACCCGAGCGTTGAGCCACAATGGCTGCCGCGCCGGTTCCGCTACACCGACGAGCCCGGTCTGCCCGGCGTGCCGGACGCGTACTTGGTGGTGGATCGCGCCAGCGACCTCGCCGCGCTCGGTGGCCTGCTGCATGCGGCGTCCGAGCTGGCGTGGATGGTGTCGCCGCGCAGCCCGCACCGCGCGCTTGCGGCGCTCATCGCGGGGCCGCTGTACGAGCTGCCGGTCAGCGGTGGGCCGATCGGTCCGCCGCCGCCCAACTGGGACGACGACATCGGGCCCCTCACGCGGTTCTGGTGCTGGGGCTGCCACTTCGATCCCGTCGAGTTCGCGTTCGCCAACTTCAGCGTCGAGGACTACGAGGCGACGCTGAGAGGTGGCCGCAACAACACGATGTTCCCCGCGGTCGTGCCCGGCGATCACCGCGCCAGCTTGATGTGGCAAGTGCTGGTCGGACCGACGTCGGTGTCGGCGCAGATGCCCAAGAGCACGGCGGTGCCGCCGGTGACCCTCGACCAGGAGGACATCGACATGGTGGCGGCGTGGATCGACGCCGGCGCGCCCGAGAAGGCGCCGCCGCCGGTGCAGGGGCCGCAGCAGGGGCTCGACTTGGCGCGTGTGCTGCTCGCCAACCTCGAAGCGCTGCACCTCGATGCCAGCGGCGCGATGCACCACCGGCACGAGGGCGACGCGGCCAGCGGGTTTGCCGAGCCGGGTCCGACCGGGGCGGTGCTGCGCGCATTGGTGGCGTTCTTGGCGGTGGAGCCCGGCGATCCGTCGGCGTCCGCGCTCTTGCGCGCGGCGGCGGACTATGCCTCGAGCGTCCTGGTCGACGCCGACGGCTGGATGCCGGAGGTCGTGCGGGTCGACGCGCGGGCGCGCTCCGGAGTGGCGGGGTTGTCGGCGCACGCCCAGCTGACGGCGGGTCTGCTGGCGGCGGGGCGCACCGGCCATGCCGCCGCTCGCGATGCCGGTCGCCGCGCCGTGGCCGTCTTGTTGGATGAGTTTTGGGACGATGCGGCGGAGCGCTTCAGCGAGACACCTGGCGGTGCCGGCGTGATCTATGACCCCGACCTGCTGGCCGCGCTGCTGGCGGCGCTGCGCGAGGCGGCGGCCGATGGCGAGGTCCGCGCCGGCACCATCCACGATCGCCTGCTGCGGCGGTTGCGCCCGCATCTCGTGTTTTCGGAGTGGGGCGCGCGCGGCGAGGTGATCGGCGACGGCATCGCCGACACCGACGGAAACGGCGTGCCGGAGCCCGCGCTGGCTGGCGGGACGCACGGCCGGGCGCCGATGTTCGCCGGTGAGATCCGCGACGGTGTCCCCGCACCCGCGATCTCGGCCGCGATCACTTGGTCCGAGCACATTCAGCCGCTGTTCCGGCAGAAGTGCGCGCAGTGCCATCTCGATGGGGCACAACGCGGAGCCTATCGGCTGGACTCGCCGGCCCTGCTGCGCGTGCCCGGCGAGTCGGGCGGGCAGTGGCCACTGGTCGTCGCGGGCGACCCCGAGGCCTCGCTGCTGTATCGCAAGCTGGTGGATCGCAACCCGGCCGTCGGCGTGCAGATGCCCGAGGCGCAGCCGCCGCTGTCGCCCGCCGCCAAGGAGCTGGTGCGGCAGTGGATCCTGCAGGGCGCGGAGGGCCGCTGAGGGATCTTGCCGGGAGCGGAGGACCGCTGAGTCGACGCGGCGGTCCCGTCACCGCTACCATCCGCCTCGCCCATGAAGATTCGCGACATGTTCGGCGCGGGGGCGCCCGTGGTCTCGTTCGAGTTCTTTCCACCCAAGACCGACGAGGGCACCGAGACGCTGTTCCGCACGGTGGCCGCGCTGCGCGCCTGCCGGCCGTCGTACGTCTCGGTGACCTATGGCGCCGGGGGCAGCACACGCGACCGCACCCTCGACCTGGTCGGGCGCATCAAGCGCGAGCTGTCGATCGAGGCGATGGCGCACCTCACCTGCGTCGGTTCGAGCCGCGATGAGATCCGCGAGATCCTGGTCCGGCTGCGGGACGCGGGCATCGAGAACGTGCTGGCGCTGCGCGGCGATCCGCCGGCGGGCGAGACCGAGTTTCGCCGGCCGAAAGACGGCTTCGGCTACGCCAGCGAGCTGGTGGCGTTCATCCGCGATGAGGGCTTCGACTTCTGCGTCGGCGCGGCCTGCTACCCCGAGGGGCACGTCGAGTGCCGGGACCTCGACCGCGACCTACGGCACCTCAACGAGAAGGTCGCCGCGGGCGTCGACTTCCTGATCACCCAGCTGTTCTTCGACAACGAGGACTATCGCGCGTTCGAGCGCCGCGCGCGCGGCGCCGGCATCGACTTGCCGATCGTGCCGGGTCTGATGCCGATCACCAACGTCGCCCAGGTGGAGCGCTTCACGAAGATGTGCGGCTCGCGGATTCCCGCAGAGCTGCACCGCCGGCTCAAGGTGGTCGAGGAGGACGGCTCGGCGGTGGTGGCGACCGGCGCGCTGTGGACCGAGTCCCAGGCCCGTGCCCTGCTGAGCGACGGGGCGCCCGGGATCCATTTTTACACGCTCAACAAATCCTCTGCGACGATGGCGATTCATGCGTCGCTGGGGCTCTGAAAGTACGGATCCAGGCTCCCGCGCATCACATCGGTGAACGTACGGAGCCTGGATCCGTACTTTCGTGGATCCGTACGTTCGGTGATTCCCCGGGGATGTGCCCGGGCCGGTTTGCCGGCATAGTGCATGCCCGAACCGCCTGCCCCGGCGGCTGGCGTCCGGTGTCCCCCGGGCGCGGCTGCGTGAACATCACGCAACTTCCCATGCATCTCAAATGCCTCTCGATCGCCGCGGGCACTGCGGCGGCTCTCGTCTTTTCCTCCCAGGCCGCGGGCCAGACGTCGCGCAACGTGACGCTGGTCGGTCAGTTCAATCCGACCCGCAGCTACTCGGACATCTGGGGCTATCTCGCTCCCAACGGCAAGGAGTACGCGCTGCTGGCGGCGACCAACGGCACCTACGTCGTCGATTGCTCCGACCCTGCCAATCCCGTGCAGCGCGGCTTCTTCAGTGGCTCCAGCACGTGCTGCCGCGACATCCGCACCTATGGCACCTACGCCTACGTCGTCAATGAGGGCGGCGGCGGGCTGCAGGTCATCGACCTGACCGATCCCGACGCGCCCACGCTGGCGACGACGGTGCGCACGAGTGCCCTGAACACTGCGCACAACGTGTCCGTCGACGTGCAGAACGGCATCATGTACGTGCCGGGGGCCAACGGCGGAATGCCGATCCTGGACCTGACCGATCCCGCCAATCCCGCGCAGATCAGCGTCAAGGGCGGCAGCTACGTGCACGACATGCAGGCGCAGGACGGCTACGCCTACGTCGCCGAGATCTTCAACAGCCGGTTGGCGATCTGGGACTTGAGCAGCGGTCCGAGCGGCTCGCGCATCGGCAGTGTCTCGATCAGCACCGCGCACAACGCGTGGCCGAGCCGGGACAATCAAGTCCTGGCGGTCACCAGCGAGGTGAGCGGCGGGCGGATGACGTTCGTCGACATCGCCAACAAGCGCCTGCCCCGGTCGGTGTCGACCTGGCGCACGGGCGGCAGCGGCGCGATCCCGCACAACGCGTTCATGCGCGATCGCGTGTGCCACGTTTCGTACTACTCCGAGGGCTATCGCTCGCTCGACCTCACCGACCCTGCCAGCCCGCGCGAGGTCGCGTACTACGACGCCTCGCGCTCGACCAGCGGCTACTCCGGAGCCTGGGGCTGCTACCCGTTCCAGCCGTCGGGCCTGATCTACGTGAGTGACATGAGCCAGGGACTGCTCGTCCTGCGCTCGGCGTCGGCACACGAGCGCTACGGCGCGGCGACGGCGGGGGCCGGCGGGGCACCGACCGCGCACACCTTCGGCGCCGCCTACCACGGCAACGCCCGCTTCAAGCTGCAGCTCGAAGACGCGGCCCCCGGTGCCGCCGCGCTGCTGCTGGTCGGCGCCGCCCGCGGTGTGACGCCGGTCAGCGGTGCCACGGTTCTGATCGACGTCACCCAACCGGCAGCCGTGGTGAGCACGACGACCGATGCCACCGGTGCCGCCGAGGTGGCGATCCCGGTGTTGCCGGGGCCGACCGGCACGGTGCACTGCCAGTGGCTGGTGTCCGACGCGGGCGCGCCGGGCGGAATCGCCGCGACGCGTGGCCTTTCGGTGGCGGTGTTCGCGCCCTGACCGTCGCGTTCGGGGGGCGTGCGCGGCTACCGTGTCGTGGTGCCGCGCTCTCCCGACCCGATGCTCTCCGTCTTTGCCGGTCGCCGGCAGCGTCTGCTCGACGCGCTCGGCGACGGGCTGCTGATCCTGCCGACCGCGCCGGAGACTCTGCGCAACGGCGACGTGCACCACGAGTACCGGCCGGGCAGCGAGTTCACCTATCTCTGTGGGTTCGCCGAGCCCGAAGCCGTGCTGGTGGCGTGGCGCGAGGGCGCGCGGCACCGCGCCGAGCTGTTCGTGCGGCCGCGCGACCGCGAGATGGAGATCTGGAACGGCCGTCGGGCCGGCGTGCGCGGCGCCCTGCGGACGACCGGTGTCGACGCGGCGCACGAGATCGGCGCGCTGTGGGACAAGATGCCCGCGCTGATCGGGGACCACACCCAGCTGTTCTACGCGCTGGGGCGCGACCGCGCGTTCGACGACGCCCTGCTCGCCTGTTGCCGCAAGGTGGCGATCGCCGCGCGGCGGCGGCGCACCCCGGCCAACCCGGCGATCGTCGATCCGACGCCGGCGCTCGCCGAGCAGCGCATCGTCAAGGCGCCCGAGGAGATCGCGCTGCTCGAGCGCGCCGCCGAGGTCACCGCCGCCGGCCACGTCGCGGCGATGCGCGCGGCCCGGCCCGGTGCCACCGAGTATCAGGTGCAGGCGGCGCTCGAGGCGGAATTCCGGCGCCGCGGCTCGCCGCGCAACGGCTACCCGTCGATCGTCGCCAGCGGAGCCAACGCGTGCATCCTGCACTACGTCGAGAACCGCCGCACCATGCGCAGCGGCGACCTGCTGTTGATCGACGCCGGCGCCGAGCTGGGCGGCTACACCGCGGACATCACGCGGACGTTTCCGGTCAACGGCACCTTCTCGCAGGAGCAACGCGCGGTCTACCGCATCGTGCTGCGCGCGCAGAAGGCCGGCATTCGGGCCGCAAAGGCGGGGGCCGGTTGTGACGCGCCGCACCGCGCGTGTGTGCGCCACTTGACCAAGGGCCTGGTCGAGCTCGGCGTGCTGCGCGGCGACCCGGCCGCGCTGATCAAGCGCCAGGCCTATCGGCCGTACTACATGCACGGCACCAGTCACTGGCTGGGGCTCGACGTGCACGATGCCGGGGTCTATCAGCGCGGCGGTCGGGCCGCGCCCCTCCAGGCCGGCAACGTGCTGACGGTCGAGCCCGGCCTCTACTTCGGTACCGATCGACAAGTGCCGCGCGCGCTCCGCGGCATCGGCATCCGCATCGAGGACGACGTGCTGGTCACCGACGACGGGCCGCGGGTGTTGAGCGGCGGCGTGCCGAAGGAGATCACCGAGGTCGAGCGCGCGTGCCAGGCGTGAGGCGTCAGCGCGCCAGCAGCGCCTCGAGCCGGGCGCGCATGCTGTCGCGCCGCGCCTTGCCGGCCTCGGTGTCGATCAGGTTGTCGAGCTGCTCGACGTCCTTGCGCAGGTCGTACAGCTCTTCGGTGTCGTCGCCGTTCCACAGGTACTGATAGCCGTCGGCCATCAGCGAGCGGATGCCGTCGTAGCCCATCGGGCCGAGCTGCTCCTGCGGTAGGTTCATCGAGTTGCGGGCGACGACCGAAGCGACTGCCGGCGACACCGTCGGGCGGTCGCCGCCCGCGGCGGGGTTCAACAGCGGTGCCAGCGAGTGGCCGGGCAGCGGCGGCCGGGCAGTCACGCCGACCAGGTCGAGGATGGTGGCGGGCAGGTCGACCAGCGAGACGAACTCGTCGACGCGCGTGGCGGCGGGGACCCGCGGCGGAAACGAGATCACCAAGGGCAGGTGTAGCAGTGGCAGGTAGAGGCTGTTGCCGTGCCCGGTCAGGTCGTGCTCGCCGAACTGCTCGCCGTGATCGCCGGTGACGATCAGCACGGTGTTGTCCAGCTGCCCGTGCTCGCGCAAGTCTTGGACGATGGCCGCGATCCAGTCGTCGATGTAGTGGATGCAGCCGTCGTAGGCGTCGACGTAGCCCTGCATCACCTCCGGCCCGTACATGCCGCCGTTTTGCCAGGAGTGCAGGTGGGGGCTGCGCGGGCCGAACTCCTCGTCGTAGCCGGGCGGGGCGATGTAGAGCCCGTGCGCGTCGAAGTAGTTCAAGAAGGCGAAGAACGGCCGCCCGTCGAGACCGGCCTTCCAGTCGAGGTAGCCGGTGGTGACGCGCTCCGCGCTGCCGCGCACCAATCCCTCGAAGCGCCGGTAGCCGAGCGCGTCGGTGATCTCGTCGCCGAGGCTCGTCATCCACGCCAGGCTGCCCGCGTCGACGGCAAAGTCCTCGTAGTGCACGAAGCCCCGCGCGATGCCCCACTCGGCCGAGCAGTAGGCGAGGTTGCCGACGAAGCCGCCGGTGGCGTAGCCGTGGTCGCGCAGCACCTCGGCCAGCGTGGTCGGTCCGTCGTCGAGCGGTACGGTCCAGTTGGCGGTGTTCTGGTGCGTGTAGCGGCCGGTGAACATCGACGCGTGCGAGGACAACGTCCACGGTGCGGTGGAGAAGAACCACTCGAACACCGTGCCGTCGGCGGCGATCGCGTCGATCGCCGGCGTCGTCGGCCGCTCGTAGCCGTAGGCGCCGAGGTGGTCGGCGCACACCGTGTCGAGCACGATGAGCACGACGTTGGGGGCATCCGGCGCGGCGGCGGGAAGCTCCGCCATGGCGGTCGACTCACGCGTGCGCTCGACGATGGGCTGCGCGATGGCGACCACGGCCAGCGCCGCGATGATCCAAAGCGTGCTGCGGCGCGCCAAGCGGCGCAGGCCTGCGCTGCGCGAAGCGGCGACCCGCGCGGCCTGCCAGCCGATGCCCAGCGCGAGCACCGCGATGGCGAGCGGCGCCAAGCTGCCGTGCAGCACGGCCTGACTCCAGCCGCCGAGCGTCGCCAAACCGAACACCAGCACGGCGACCGGCATCGCCCACCACCGCCCTGCCAGCAGGGTGCACGCCGCGCCGAGGACACCGAACACCGCGCCATACAGCAATGGGACCAGCCAGTAGAACTCTCGCGGTTGGCGGATCTCGACCTCGAAGCCGTGCTTGAGCACCACGCGTTGCACCACTTCGGCGATGCCGACCAGGAGACCGAGCCAGAGCGCGACGCGGGTCGCGTCCCCAAGGCCGAGCCGCGGTGCATCGGCGAACCGCCGCGCGATCCACTGGCGCCGGCGCGGGCAGGCGAACAGCCCGACGAGCGCCAGCGCTGCCCCGGCGGCGATCACCGTCGCCTGTTGCCAGCCGATGCCGGGCCGGCCGCCGAGCAGGGAATCGGCCGCCCAGGCGCCGGCGATCGCGAGGAGGCCGAGCGCCAACGCGGCGTTGGCCAGAATCGAGCTGCGGTGTTGCGTCATGGTCGGGTCGCGGGCGCCGGCGCCTCCGCCGTGCGCGGAACGCTGAAGCGCCAGGCGGTGACGATCGACGCGGCGAGCATCGCGGTCAACACCAGGAGCGTGTACGCCGCGTGCGGCGCCCAGCCCGGCGGGTAGTCGAGCGGCACGTTGGGCGCCAGCGCCACGCAGGCGAGGACCACCGCGGCGAGCTGCCAGCCCCGCGCGAATCCCGCCAGCAGCAGCGCGAGCCACAGCGATGAGATGACTCCGTACACCCACGGCACGAACGGGCTCTGCAGCTGCGCCACCGTCAGCAGCGCGAGCCATAGGCAGGCTTGTCGCAGCCGGTCACCGTCGTCGCGCGGCGGCGCCGACCGGCGCAGCCCGATCCAGAGCACGAAGATACCGATCAACACGGTGTAGATGCGGCCGACGAGGCTTGCCCACGCCGGCGCCCGGTCGAAGCCCATCAGCTGCAGCTTGTGCATCACGTCGACGGCCGACATGTTGGCGACGCGCGGGCGCGCGCATTCGCCGAGGCGTGCAAAGGCGTCGCCGCTGGCCAGCCGTGGCACGTGGTACTCGAAGAAGGCGACCAGCGGCTGGACCCCGAGCACCACCGCGGTCAGCGCCGTGTACGCGAGCATCGCCCCGACCGTGTACGCCACCGGCCGCCAGCGGCGCTGCAAAAAGAGGTAGCCGAGCAAGACGATCGGCCAGATCTTCATCAGGATGGCGAAGCCGAGGCACGCCGCGCCGAGCACGTTGCGGCCGCTCTGCATGCCGAGCATGCCCAGCATGGCCAGGGCGAGCACCGCGGCGTGTACGTTGCCGATCTGCATCGAGAGATGCATGGTCGGCACGCAGAACAGGGCGGGAAACCACAACAGCTGCGGCCGGTCGCGCAGCGCGCCGCACCAGACCGCGACGCAGCCGGCGGCCAGCAACACCAGCAGCACGCTGAACACGTACCATGCCGCCCGCACATGGAAGAAGTCGCCGAACAGCCACACGAACGCGTGCGGCAGCAGCAAGAACTGCGGTGGATACAGGTAGCGGTCCATGCCGAACACCCCGCGCACCGCCTCGTGGGTCGAGGTCGGCGCGCCGCCGCCCTCGTAGTGCGCCACGTCCCAGGGGTTCTCCGCCCCGGCGGCCGCCAGCTGGGCCGCCGCCACGTATGCCGTCAAGCAGTTGTGATCGGTGCCGAACCCGCCGCGCTCGGCGATGAACCGCTGATCGTGCACGTCGAACGCGAACGTCCCGGTCGCCACGATCCACCCCGCGCCGACCAGCGCCAACACCACGCCCGAAACCCAAAACGCCGAGCGAAACGAACCGTACACCCAAGGAAGAGTACCGAGTCAGGCTCGATCTTCCCACTTCGCGATCCCGGCCCTCACCGCTTCGCGGCGTCGACGCGCAGCTGCAATCCGCGCGCGCCATTTGGGGTCGCGACCTCGACCGTGGCCGGCAGCACGGCGTACTCGACGCCCCGGGCGAACACCTCGACGGCGTAGGTCCCTGTCGGCACGTCTTCGAAGCGGAAGGTCCCGCTCGCGTCGAGAGGTTGAATGTGAAAGCGATCCGCGTTGTGGAAGCCCAGGCGCGCGCCGGCCGGAGCGCCGATCGCTCGGCCGGAAACGATCGACCGCGGCTGCGCCGCTACGATCAGCGGGTCGCCCGCCGGCACCTCGACGCCCCGGGCCTCGGCGCGGTGGTCGGCGCTGGTCGCCGTGATCGCGTAGGTCCCGTGCGGCAGCGTCAGCTCGAAACGACCCTCAACATCGAGGATGCCGCGTACCTCGGTGGTACCACCCGCCAACGAGGCGACGGCGCGCACTTCTCCGCGACCGATTCCGGCGCGACCACCGGCACGCACCTCTCCCCGCACGGTCCCGACCGGCCAGTCGAGCTGCAACGAAGTCGCTTCCGCCGCCGCGCATTGCACCGTGCCCCGCCACCAGATCGTCTCGCCCTCGACCAGGCGCAGCCGGTGCTCGCCCGGCGCGATCGCGGCGACCGCAAAGCGACCCAACGCGTCGGTGCGCGCCAGCTCGTCGGTGCTGCCGATCCAATCCTCCCGTTCGCGCAGCACGGCGACCCCGGCGCGCGGCTTGCCACCGACGTTCAGCTGGCCCAGCAACCGCGCGGCGGCCACTCCCGGCGGTGGCGCGGTGCGATCGAGGTCGAGCGTGACTTCGGCGGTCTCGGCGCGCGCCACGGTGACCGTCGTCGACGCGGCGTCGGGGGCCAAGAGGCTCTCGAACACCGCCCGGCGCAGATGGTCGATCCACGCCGACACCGACGTCAACACCGCTTCCCGGCGCACGGCGACGATGCGATAGGAGCCCGGCGTCAGCCCGGTGGCGCGGAACCGGCCGTCGCGGTCGAGCGCCACCTGCGCGGTGCGCCACGGCATGCCGGAGCCCGGCCGCGGATCGGTGCGCTCGAGGCGCATCATCCAGTGCTCGGGCGGCGCCGGCTTGCCGCGCTCGGTGAGCGTGCCGCGCACCGTTGCTGTCCCCGGCAGCTGGACTTCGACCGGCGCGCCGGCGGGCGTCGTGACGACGACGCTGGCTTGGCCGTGCCGGCCGTGCTCGACGGCGACGTGCACTGTGCCCCGCGCCATCCCGTCGACTCGCAGCCGGCCATCGGCGCCGGTCCGACCGACCAGGGACGGCAGTCGCGACCAGCGCGGCAACCCGTACGAGCTGGGGAGGATCGCGTGTGTCCACGGCGCTGTGGGCTCGCTGTCGGCGAACACGCGCGCGCCGGCCACTGGCGCCCCGCCCGCGCCGACGACGGCGACGTCGAATGCGCTGGCCGCCGCCAGCGCGACGGTCGGTGGCGACGCGGTGGGGTGCTGGACACGGACGAGCGTGTGCGCGTAGCCCTCGACGCGGACGTCGATCGTGTAGATGCCCGGTTCCAAGGAGCCGAGCGCGACGAGGTCGCCGTCGACCGAGGCCACTCGCGGCGCCAGCACCGCCTGCAGCCCGGCCCGGTCGAATTCGCCCAGCGGCGGGCCGACGCGCAGGCGCGCTTCGATCGACGCCAGTGCGTCCGCATCGGGCGTGGGCTCGCCCATGACGCGCAGCACGAGGGGCGGGGTTGGCGGCAGCGCGACGCGCACGTGCTCGCCACTGTCGAACGGACCCCGGCACACCCACCGATGCGCAGGGCTGCGGCGCGCGGCGACCAGCACGTCGCCATCCGGGAGCCCTTCGGCGACGAAACCGCCGCGGACGTCGGTGTGCACGGTGGCGGCACACAACGCCACGCCGAAGAACGGTCGGCGCCCGAGCGGCGCCAGCCGCACCTCGGCGCCCGGCACCGGCGCACCGGTCGGGTCGATGACGACCCCGGCGGTGACCACGCCGGCATCGACCCGCAGGTCGCCCAGCGCCCGTGTCCGCCCCGGCGCGACGGTCGTCTGCCGCGCGGTCGGCGCGGCCCCGGCGACCTGCACGCACACCAGGTTGGGCCCCGGCTCGACGCCCACCAGCTCGAACTCGCCGGCCGCGTCGGCCACCGTCGTCGGCAGCGGCAGCAGGCGCAGGACGGTCTCGGCCCAGCCGGGATCCTCGAGCACGTGCAGCGCGAGGTCCGGCGATTCGGCGTCCAAGGTCTCCGTGAACAGCCGGCCGAGGTGGCTGCGCAGGCGGCGGGCGAACGCGGCGTCCGCCTCGTCGGGAGCCGGTTCCGGCAGCGCGATCAAGGCGCCACGCTCGGTCGAGAGGCGCTCGATCGGCAAGAGCGCGCGCAGTGCGCCGAGCCCGTCGCCGCAGGTCACCCTCGCCCCGGCCGCCGGTCGACCGTCGGCCAACAGAACGCGGCCGCGGATCGCGCCCTTGCGCGCCAGCACGATGTCGCCGACGTCCGTGGTCTCGCCGGCGACGAGAGTGTGCGCCAGCAGGTGCAGGCCGTCGTTGGCGGTGCCGCGGGCGAGCCGCAGCGCGCACCGCGAGCGCGGCGGTGTCGCGGTGAACACGAAGCGGCCGTCGCGACCGGTCGTCGTCGCCAACGTGGTGACGTCGATGCCGTCGCCGTCGCGGCCGGCGAACAGCGACAGTGGATCGATGCCGAGCAGCTCGACGTCGAGGTCGGCCACTGGGGTGAGCCGCGGTCCGAGGACTCGTCCGCGGATCACGGCCATCGGAGGCTCCGCGGTGGGGGAAGGGCTGCCCGCGCGGTCCGCGCCGCCGCCGCCGTCGCGTGCGCCGCTGCCGGTGCATCGTTCGCCGCGGGTTCGGCCGCGCGCGGCGCCGCGGGTGGCCCGGCGAGCTCGGTAGTGCTGGGCGGCGCCGTGTTCGCGGGCATCACTTGCCACAACGCGAGCCACACGCCGGCAATCAGCGCGACCGCCAGGCACGCCTTGCCAGCCACGGCGGCGGCACCGTCGGCCGACGCCAGCCGCAGTCGGCCCGGTGGCGCCGCGCCCGGCCCCGGCAGCGCCAACCCGATGAGCGCCATGCTCCACCGCTGCCGGTCGCCACCGTGCCGTTGGTCGAGCGCCGTGCGCAGCTGCTCCAGTCCGCGCCGCAGCCGGGTGCGCACCGTCGCTCCCGGCACCGCGAGGCGGCGGCCGATCTCGCTCGGCGACACGTTCTCGAAGTAGCGCAGCACCACGGTCGTGCGATACGGCTCGGGCAGTCCCTTCAGTACCTCGATGACCGCGTGGCGGGCGTCTTCGCGCGCCAGGGCCTCGTCGACCGCTTCGCCGACCGGTGGCTTGCCCGCCGCCAGCAGCGCGCGTTCGCGCGCGCGCCGGCGCCCCGCGGTGCGACGCTCGTTGCGCGCCAACGCGCCGGCGGCACTCGGTGCCCGCGCGGCGCGGGCGCCGATCCGAATAGAATGGGCGCAGCCAGAATCCTTGGCCAGCGCCCCCGTAGGGCGCGACAGCTTGCTGGCCTCGCCGGCCACTTCCCGCAGATGCCCCGATATCGAGTCCTGGTTCCCGCCGCAGCCCTCGCCGCCGCCGCGGGTCTGTGGTGGCGGGCGGAGGCGCCACCGCCGTCGCCCGCAGGCGCGGTCGCTCCCGGCGAGGGCCAGGCTGCGGTCGCTCCCGGCAGCCGAGCGCTCGCCGAGGCTCGGCTCGCCTACCAGCTCGACGCGGTCTCGGCGTTCGTCGAAGACCAGCGTCGGCGAACGCTCGACGAGCCGGGGCCCGAGCAGCAGCGCGTGCTCGCCGAGGCCCTGCTGGAGCGGGTGCTGGCTCGCGATCTGCACAAGGGCATGCGCGTCGGCGCGTTCGTCTCCGAGGCGACCTTCGCCGCCAGCCGTGCGGACATCGAGGAGGGGCTGCAGCTGGTGCGCGCCGCGCGCGCGGCGGGCGACGACAGCTCGGAGAGCTATCGCATCGAGGCTGGCCTGCTGTCCAGCCAGCTGACCGGGCTTGGCGCCGTGCTCGCCAACCGCAGCGCAATCCAGGAGGCGCTGGACGCGGCGTTGCAGCGCGACCCGCAAAACCCGCGGGCGCACGTCGCCCTCGGTTGCCGCAAGCTGCTGGTGCCGGCGTGGCTGGGACAAGACATCGACGGTGCCCTCGAGCACTTCGAGCAGGCGGCGGGCGCGTTGGTCAACGACGAGCGCCCGCAGGTGTTGGCGGCGTTCGCGCACTACCTCGGCGGCCGGTTGGATCGCTGCCGCGATTGGCTGCGCCGCGCCGCGGCCCGCAACCCACAAAACCGCTTCGTGCAGGCCGTGCTTGTGCGGCTCGACCGCGGTGACTCGGAGCCCTTCGAGCGCGACTTGCAGTAAGCGCGCCTCAGCGCCAGCCGGTGCGGGCGATGCGGCGCAGCTCGCCCGGTAGATCGTCGCCTTCGTAGAACGACAGCCAGCCGATGGCGCGCACCGTGGCGCCGGGCGCGCAGTCCGGCAGCCGGGGGTCGGCGTGCATGCAGGGGCACGGTCCGTGGCTCCAGAGCTCGGCGTCGGGCACCCAACCGGTGATCACCCAGCGGTCGCCGCCCGCGGCGCGGCAGGCGGCGAACGGTGGCAGCAGAGTCTTGTTGGCGTCGGTCTGCGCGGCGAAGTCGGCGGCGTGGCCCAGCAGCGTGCAGCACTGCACGCGGAGGTCGGTCAGCGGCGCATTGCTGCCGTTGTAGAGCCACAGCTCGAACCGGACCTGCGCGCCGTCGGTGTCGGCCGCGCAGCCGAAACGGACGCCGTCGGGCAGCGCGCGCTCGATGCAGAGGCCGCCGTCGCCGGTCGGCGCCCACTCGAGCGGCGGCAGCGCCACCCCGGCTTCGCTCCAAACCGTCGGCAGATGCTCGTGCGCCAGATAGATCAGCTTGCCGTTGGCCCAGATCGCCTCGGGCACGTCGACGACCACGTAGGACTGGGCGTCCCAGGGCGTGAACACGCTGATCTTGGTTTCGCGCTGCGGATCGACGGCGCCTTCCAAGAAGCCGAGGCGCGGATGGCGGCCGCCCGGGTAGGGCCGCAGATGGATGGCGGTGGGGCGGTCTGCGTCGTCCGTCGGCGGTGCGGCGAGCAGGCGCTCGGCTTGCGCCAATGGGAGTCCGCTGGCGGCGCGCACCTCGGCCGGCGAGTAGCCGTGCGCGCGCATGTGCTCGAGCCAGACCTCGGCGTCGGCTGCGTCGGCGAACGGCCGCGCGCCGCGCGGCAGCGGGTCGGCCGATTCCGTCGCCGGGTCCGAGGTCGGTGGATGCGCGCAGGCGGCCGCGAGCGCGGCGACGGCGACGAGCGCGGCGAGTGACGAGCGCGTCACGGTGCGCGCCGCTCCGCCGCGGCCGGCAGCGCGGTGCCCTCGACCCAAGGGGCGCCCGCGGCCTGCAGCGCGCGGCCGAGCTCTTGCACCTCGGCGCGGGCGCCATCGAACGCCGCGCGGATCTCGCCGAGCGCTTGTTCGACGATCTCCATGCTGCGCCGGTGCGTCGTCGTCGGGCCGTAGGTCGAGCGGTCGATGCCGCGGGCCAGGCTCGCCAGCCGGTCGCCGGGCGTGGGCGTGTCGACGGCGCCCGGTTGCTGCCGCGCGCGGTGGCCGTAGAGCTGGCGGTCGAGCTCCTGCAAGGCGCCGCGCGCCGCGTGCCAGCGCGCATCCAGCGGGCCGGGTGGCGCGCTCGAGTGCTGCAGTGCGGTGCGCATCCGCTCGATCGTCACCAGCATCTGCGCTAGCTCTTGGCTCAGCGCACCGTGCGTGCGCACCGCCGCTTCGTAGCGGCGCCAAAAGCTGGCGACGGCATCCGGCGAGGCACCCGGCAGGCTGCCTCCGCGCAGCGGCACGACGTCGAAGGCCTGTGGCGCCGACAGCGGCTCGAGGGCGCTGTCGTGATCGCGATACAGGCTGACGGTGTAGGACCCCGGGGCGGCGAGCAGCCCGCGCGGCGGGTCGCCCCACAGTGGCGGCGGTGGTTCGACGCGCAGCAGCGCGTGCGGTGTCGGCATGCGCAGGTCCCAGGCGATGCGGTGGAAGCCCTTCTCCGCCGGGCCGGGAAGGCGGCGAACGACTTGCCCGTCGGCGTCGCGTACCACCAGCAGGGTTCGCGGCGGCACCGCCCGCCGCTCGCGTTCGACGGCGTCCCATCCCGGGAACGCAACCGGCTCGCCCTGTGCGCGTGCCGCGGTCTCGCGCTCCCGGCGGGCTTCGTCCAGCGGCGGCATGTCCTCGCCAAGGTGCACGGTGAACACCGCGCCGAACGGCGGGTTGGGCGCAGCGAAGTGGGACGCACCCTGGTCGCCGACGCCACTGGCGAAGCCGAGGATCGGCCGGGGCACGTACCACCAAGCGTCGCGCACCGGAAACAGGGTCGCCGCGCGCGCCAGCTGCGCGTCCGAGACGTGGCGCAGAGGCGTGAGATCGTCCAGCACGAAGATGCCGCGGCCGAAGGAAGCCGCCACCAGATCGTCGTCCCGGCGGTGGATGGCGAGGTCGCGGAACGCGATCGTCGGCACTCCGCCGCGCAGAGGCGTCCAGCGCGTGCCGCCGTCGACCGTGACGTAGAGGCCGAACTCGGTGGCGGCGAACAGCAGGCCTGGCGCGACGTGGTCTTGCACCACGCGCCAGACCAGAGTGCGCTCGGGCAGGTCGCCGCGCATCGACTGCCAGCTGCGCCCGCGGTCGCGGCTGCGCACCAAGTGCGGCGAGAAGTCGCCGCTCTTGTGGTGGTCGAGCGCGACGTAGACGGTGTCGGCGTCGAACAGATCGGCCTTGATGTCGTTGACGAACGCCGCCGCCGGCACGCCCGGCAGAGTGTCGACGTCGATGGCGCGCCAGTCGGTGCCTCCGTTCTCGCTCACGGACAGCTTGCCGTCGTCGGTGCCGGCGTAGAGCAAGCCCTCCGCCAGCGGCGATTCCGCGAGCGAGGTGATCGTGCCGAACGCCGACATCGCCGACAGATCCCACGCGTTGTCCCAGCTCTGCGTCCCCCCCATGATCGGCTGCGCGATGCGTTCGAGGCCCCGGGTGAGGTCGCCCGACACCGCGGTCCACGAGTCGCCGCGGTCGTCGCTGCGCCAGACGCGCTGCGAGGCGAAGTAGACCCGCGTCGGCTGGTGTGGGCTGATCAGGATCGGGGCATCCCAGTTGAACCGCTCGGCGCCGGCGCCGGCCTCGGCCTGTGGCTGGATGTCGACCACCTCGCCGGTGCGCACGTCGACGCGCGACAGGATGCCCTGCTGCCGTTCGGCGTAAACGATGTCGGGGTTGCCGGGCTCGGTCGCCGGCTGGTGGCCGTCCCAGTCGAGCACCATGCGCCAATCGGCATTGCGGATGCCGTGCAGGTTGTCGGTGCGCACCGGCCCGCGTTGGGTCGCGTTGTCCTGGGTGCCGCCGTAGACGTGGTAGAACGGCGCCGTGTCGTCGAGCGCGATCTTGTAGTACTGAGTCAGCGGCAGGTTGGCGAAGTAGCGCCAGTGCGCGCCGTGATCGAAGCTCTCGTAGAGCCCGCCGTCGGTGCCGATGAGGAGGTAGTCCGGGTCGCTGGCCTTGAACGCGAGCGCGTGGTTGTCCGAGTGCTTGTGCTCTTCGGGCAGTCGCGTGAAGGTCCGGCCACCGTCGTCCGAGACCTGCATGCGCACGTCCGCGAGATAGATCCTGTCGAACCGGTGCGGCGACGCGTACAGCTCTTGGTAGTAGTGCGGGCCGGTGCCGCCGGAGACGACATCGGAGCGCTTCTCCCAGGTCGCGCCGCGGTCGGTCGAGCGGAAGACCCCGCCGGTGCGCCGCTCGAGCTCGATCGCGGCATAGACGACGTCCGGCTGCTGCGGCGATAGCGCCAGGCCGATCTTGCCCATCGGCGTCTCCGGCAAGCCGGTGGTCAGAGGTTGCCAGGTGATCCCGCCGTCGTCGCTGCGGTGCAGGCCCGAGCCCTCACCGCCGCCGAGATACGCCGCGACCGTGCGGTGCCGCTGCCAGGTCGCCGCGTACAGCCGGTCGGGATCGCGCGGGTCGAGCGCGAGATCGGTCGCGCCCACCCACTGATCGTCGCCCAGCGTGCGGGCCCAAGACACGCCCCCGTCGGTGCTGCGGTAGACGCCCCGCTCGCCGCCCGGAGTCCACAGCGGCCCCTGCGCCGCCACCCAGATCGTGTCCGAGTCGGTTGGATGGACGATGATCTCGGCGATGTGCTGCGAGTCGGGCAAGCCCATCGCCTGCCAGTGCGCCCCACCGTCGTCGCTGCGATACACGCCGTCGCCGAAGCCGACGTGGCGGCCGCCGACGTTCTCGCCGGTGCCGACCCAGACCACGTTCGGCTGGCTGGGATCGATCGTCACACAGCCGATCGAGTAGCTCGGTTGTTCGTCGAACACCGGCGCGAAGGTGACGCCGGCGTTGGTGGTCTTCCACACCCCGCCGGAGCCGGCGGCGACGTACCAAGTGGCTTCGTCTTCGGGATGGATCGCGATGTCCGCGATCCGACCCGACATGAACGCCGGTCCCAAAGCGCGCAGCCGGAGGCCGGCGAACGTGTCCGATTCTTGCGCCGGGATGGCGCCGGCCGAAAGGAGGAGCAGAGACAGGATGCGTGGTCGTCGCATGGTCGATCGCGATAGTACGGAGCCAGGCTCCATTTCATCACCCCCGACCGCACCCCGCCGCAGCGCGGCCACCCTGGTCGAGAGTGCCGTTGAAGCCGACGAACACCGGCGAGTTGGCGTAGCTGAGCGTCAGCGCCGAGAAGGTGTCGAGGTTGACCGGCACGTACAGGCCGTTGGGGAGGTGTTGGGGAGGGGCGTGCCTGGTGAGGAGGTCCCATGTATAGTGAGAAGTAAATGGCCCATTTGCCGTGTGACTGACATGGGAGCGTGTAGGTGTTCTTGGATGGCGGCTTGGGTTCTTGGTCTCAGCTCCGCTGCGCTATCTGGCCAGGCGGTTCGGTGGGATCGAGTAACGCCGCCGACGACACCGCCTTCTCTGTACTCTCCGCTCGCCTATGACAGTGCGCGCGGAGAAGTCGTGGTTTTTGGCCGACTTGGTTATGGTTGTAGTGGAGTTTGTGCTCCGGAGACGTGGGTCTTCAATGGAAACACCTGGCTTCGCAAGAATCCCTCCGTATCTCCGTCAAGCCGCGATCTTCATGCAATGGTCTTTGATATTGCGCGCAACCGACTGATACTGTTTGGCGGCGTGGACAGTGGCTCACGCCCACTGGGTGACACGTGGTCGTGGGATGGTAGTTCTTGGACGCGGGTTGCAACGAGCGGTCCAGCACCCAGATTTGGCGCAACAATGGCATACGATTCTCTGCGCGAGAGGGTTGTGCTCTTCGGTGGTGAAAGCTCGGGAACAACGTACTCAGTGACGTTGCAAGACACTTGGGAATGGGATGGTACGAGGTGGCTTGCCATGCAAGCCTCGAGTCGTCCGCCCGCTCGAGTCGATTGTGCTTCGGCCTTCGATGCCGCTCGCGGCCAAACAGTGATCTTCGGCGGTAGCTCGACGGCGTCTGTAACGGCACTGATACACGATATGTGGGGCTGGGATGGGACGTCTTGGACTCAACTACGCCCGGCCTCGTTGCCTCCCGCGCGCAACAATCCAGCGATGGTGTGGGACACGTGGCGTGAGCGGGTCGTGCTGTTTGGAGGCGGTCAGGCGACGGGGCTGATTACGGACGTGTGGGAGTGGGATGGGAGCTGGGTTCTTCGGTTGCCATCCGGAGCTGGTCCCGCTCAACCGGCTGGCGCGGCATTCGACTCGCGGCGCGGCCGCACAGTGACCTTCGGGGGTTGGTCTTCCACAGAGACGTGGGAGTACGGACCTCTCCTTCCAGCCCAGTGCGTCCGGTATGGCGCCGGTTGCCGCGGAAGCAACGGTGTCCCCGCCCTCGACTGCGGTAGTCTGCCGTGGGCCAACAGCCAGTTGACGCTTGGCTTGGGCAATGCGCCCCCGAGCACTCCGGTGATCGGTGTCTTTGGAGCATCGCGTTCTTCCTGGGGACAGCTTTCCTTGCCCGCCGCGATTGCCGGGACGGGTGGGTGTATGTTGCTGACGAGCGTCGAGCTCGCCCTGCCGGCGATGACCGATCCGACGGGAGCGGCCGGCTGGCGCGTGCGGGTGCCCAACATCGCGACGTTGGTGGGCGTGTCTTACTTCGGGCAGGGATTGGTCGCGGATGCGCTCGCGAATCCGACGGGGATCGTCGCGTCGAACGGGCTGGTGATGACGGTGGGTCTCAAGTAGGCGAGAGCGTTGTGGGCGCAAAGCCCGTCTGCGGCGCTCTGGCGCTCGCATGCGCACATGCGCACATGCGCACCTGCGCACCGCCGCGCCGACTACGGCGACAATCCCAGGCGCACCGCGTTGGACGCGAAGCCGAAGCTCGGCACCAGGACGTAGGCGAAGTGCGCCGTCGTTCCGGCGACCGAAGGCAACGGTGGCAAGACCACCGCCGCCGCCGCGCGGCCACCTTGGTCGAGCGTGCCGTTGAAGCCGACGAACACCGGCGAGTTGGCGTAGCTGAGCGTCAGCGCCGAGAACGAATCGAGGTTGATCGGCACGTGCAGACCGTTGGGGAGGGTCGTGCCCGGTGACGCCCCGGCCAGCGTGCCGACCACCGCGTAGCCTTCGTTGGCGTGCGCCGCGCCCGCATCGAGCGTGAGCTCGACCCGGCCGCCGATCGACGCCGGCAGGGTCGTGGTGTCCGTGGCGAGTGGCTGGGCGGGGTTGAGCAGCACGGCCGCGCTCTCGCTGACCGCGGACACCCACAAGTTGCCGTCGGCGTCGAACTTCGCCGCCCCCAGCTGGTAGTGCGGCAAGGGCGAGCTGCCGTAGCTCCACACCTTCCAACGCGTCGGGTCCCGCGGGTCGCCGTCGATCACGCACACGCCGTTGGGGAACGGCGTGACCGCGCCGAACTCGAGGCAGGCGAGGCCGATCACCCCGTCGTCGCGGACATCGAGGCCGGCGACCTGGCGCGCTGGCAGCGGCGAGTTGCGGCGGTGGAACTCCTCGAACGACGTGCCGTCGTAGCGCACCAATCCCTGGTCGGTGCCGAACCACTTGACGTCGTCCGGGCCGTTCGCCATCACGTTGATGCCGCCCAGGTCGAAGAAGTAGTTGGGGTCGGGAAGGGCGATCTTGCGCCAATCGCGGCCATCCCAGCGCCAGACGTCGAACCAGCCGGCGAGCCAGACGTCACCGCGCGAATCGGCGAGCATCGTGGTGCCGTTGGGGGCGTAGGGGCGGATCGGCTCGACGACCCAAGTGCGCCCGTCGAAGCGATAGATCGTGCCGTACTCGGTGGCGGCGAAGAGGTTGCCGGCGGCGTCCTCGGCGAACTGATCGAACATCGTCACGCCGATCGACGGCGTGTTCTGCCAATTCCAGAAGCCGGTGAACGTCCCGCTGGGTGGATCCCACCGCGCGATGCCGTTGCCGCCCATCCAGCCGATGCCGCTGCGGTCCTCGTAGTAGGTGCCCATCGGCTCGTTGCCGGCGAACGGGTACGGCTCGGAACCGACGTTGTGGTCGCCCCAGTTGCGCCACCGCAGGCCGTCGAACTGCGTCAACCCACTCTCGCCGGCGGCGATCCACAGGTTGCCGGACCGATCGACATCGAACTTGTCGATGAAGTAGTCGCCCTGCCCGGTGTTGTAGGAGTTGTAGTCCGCGAGCAGGCGGCCGGCGCCGTCGAAGTGGCCGAGGGCACCGATCGTGCCGATCCAGACGTCGGTGCCGCGCGGGTCCGGCGCGATGTTGAAGACCTTGTTCAAGCCCGAGGCCCAGACCGTGAAGCTGCGCCCGGCGTCGGTGGTCTTGCGAATGGTGCCGAGCCAGTCGCCGAGGAACACCGCGCCGTCGTCGTCGATGCCGATCGCGGTGGGGGTCGTCGCGATCGGATAGCGCGTGAAGCTCTGGCCGTCGTACTTCGCGAACCAGTTGCCGCCGCCGACGCCCGCCCGCAGCCAGAGGTTGCCGGCGGTGTCCTCGGCCATCGAACCGACGCGGCCGAAGCTGGCGCCGTGCAGCGTCCACGTCGTGCCGTCGAACTCGGCGATGCCGTTGAGCACCTCGTTGGCCACCCAGACGTGGTCGTCGCGGTCGACCAGGACGTGGCTGAGCGAGCCCCACGGCGGGGCCCAAGGCAGCTCGCTGCCGACTTGGAACGAGCGCCAGTCGCGGCCATCGAATTCGAAGATCGCCGCCCGCGTGCTGCCGACCGTCGTGTTGTTGAGCCAGACGTGACCAGCGGAGTCGACGTCGAGGTCGGCGATCGTGTTGTGCAGGAGGGGGGAGTTGGCGGTCGTGTAGACCTGGGCGACGCCACTGTCCCAGTGCACGAGGCCGTTGCCGGTCGCGATCCAGGCGGTGCCGTCCGGCGCCCACACGAGGTCGTTGACGAAGGCGCTCGGAAACGAGCCGTCGACGTTGTTGAACGTGGTCCACAGATCGCGGCTCGGGTCGTAGACGCCGATGCCGCCCTCGGTCCAAAAGGGCCACCGCGCCCCGACCCAGACGTGGCCGTCGTCGGCGATCCGCACGATGCGCACCTCCTCGCCCGGAATCCCGGTCGTGCTCGGCTTGACCAGCTTCCAGGCCTGGGCGGAAGCGAGGGCAGACGTCGCCACGGCGAACAGGCAGACGTGGCACAGCAGAGTCGCTTGCATGGGGGCGGGGTCCTCGATTGGGGAGTCGGCGTCACGACGGATAACGCAAATCGCGGGCCGGGATTTCTCGTCCCGGCGTGTGTGCGGGAATCGGACGCGCACCCGCCAGGGCTCGGGTGTTCTGCGTCGATGACGCAAGCGTGACATGGGCGGGTGCCCCGAGAGTTGATTTCGATCCCGTGCTTCCCACGTCCCTCGCCGCCGCGCCCGTGCCCGGCTGGATCCACTATCTCCCCCTGCTGACCACGGCGCTCGCGGCCGGGTTCGTCGTCGAGCTCGTGCGCCGCCGGAGCCGTCGCGCGGGCGGAACGCACCTCTCTTGGTGGGCGTTCGGCGTGTTTTGCTACGGCTTGGGCACTGCGCTCGAGAGCGCCGTCACCTTGGCCGGCAACACCGTCTGGCTCAACAAGGCGTGGTACGTCGCGGGAGCCGTGCTGGGCGGCTACCCGCTGGCCCAGGGCTCGGTGTACCTGCTAGCATCGCGGCCCACCGCGCGCGCGTTGACTTGGATCAGCCTTCCCGTCGTTCTCGTGGTCGCGACGCTGGTCTTGCTGTCGCCCGTCCACCTGGCGGCGCTCGAGCCGCACCGCCCGACCGGTGCGATCCTGCAGTGGAGCTGGGTGCGGGCGTGCACCCCCCTGGTCAACGGGTATGCCGCCGTGTTCCTGATCGGGGGCGCGATCTACAGCGCGGTGCGCGACGCGCGCACGGGGCGCCGCGGCCGCACCGCGGGCAACATCTGGATCGCGGTCGGTGCGTTGTTGCCGGGAATCGGCGGCGGCATGGCCAAAGCGGGCGTGGTCGAGGCGTTGTACGTCGGTGAGCTGGTCGGCTTGGTCTTCATCTGGATCGGGCACAGGTTGTGTGTCGGGACCGAACGCGCCGGCGCGCGGTAGACTCGGCGCCCCAATGCCCCCCCTCTCGCTGTCCCGGTGCGGCGCTGCCGTGCTCGTCCTGATCTCGGTCGCGTGCTCCGGCTCCGGAGGCGGCAGTCCGGTGGTGACCCCGGGCCAGACCGTCTCGGTGGTCGCCGAACGCTCCAGCGTCTGGGCCAACGGCATCGAGCCGGTGCAGATTGCGGTGGGCGTGCGGAATACTGCCGGGCAGCCGGTCGCCGGAGTCGCGGTGCAAGTGCGCACCACGGCGCGCGGCGTCGCGTTCGCTCCCGCCACTCCCCAGTCCACGGGCGCCGATGGTTTGGCACGCTTCGAGATGACCAGCGCCATGCTCGGTGCGGTGGCCATCGAGGGGTTTGCCACCGCCGACCCCAGCCGCGCCGCGCGCGTCGTCGTCGACGCGGTGCGCCGCCGGATCGGAATCCTGGTGCAGGGCATTCGCTCGTCGCTGGTGCCCGGCGCTTCTCCCGCGTGGCCGGAGCTGGTCGATGCACTGGTCGGCGCGGGGTGGCAGCGGCCGGTGCGGGGCGCAGCCGAAGCGCAGGCAGAGTGGAACGACGGTCTGGACAACGACGGCGATGGCGCGGTCGACGACGGTGGACCGCTGCTGTTCGACTACAGCTACCGCGGTGGGGCGGTCGGAGTGACGCACGGCGCGTGGCTGCCCGCGGCCTACTCCTGCAGCGACACCGCCCAGGCGATCGCCACCTCGGCCTCGCTGTTGGCCGAGATGCTCGACGCGGTGGCGCGCGCCAACCCCAACACCGGCCTCGACGTCATCGGCCACAGCCAAGGTGGTTTGATCGCGCTGCAGGCGCTGAATGGCGTGCTGGCGCCGTCGCCGTCACCGGGCACGCTCGCGCTGGAAACGGTCGCCACCCTGGACGGCGCCCTCGGCGGCACCCCGCCGTTCGAGACCTGGATCACCCAGGTGTTCACCTGCTGGGGTGGCGCCGCCGCCGCCGACCTGCGCGCGTTCTGGTCCACCGCCACCGATCACACTCGCCAGGGCACCACCGCGCGCTCGCTCGCCGGCGTCGCGCACGAAGACCTCGTCCAGCTGGCCGCCGCCGCCGGCATCCGCACTCTCACCCTCGGCAGCCGCCAGGACTGCGTCTTCCGGCCGCAAGCCTGCGGGCCGCCCCTCACCGACAACAGCTCGACCCAAATCATCGACACCGCGGCCGGCGGCCTCCGCGACTTCGGCGCCGCCTGCCTCTGGCTACCGACCATCAACACCTGCGTCCAGGACAGCCACGCCGCCGTCCTCCGCGACCCCACCGCCCAAACCGAGCTCCTCACCTTCCTGCGATAAGTACGGAGTCCGGCTCGTTTTTCTCGCTACGTCCCCACCGCGCTCAGCCGCAACTCGATCTCGATCGTCGCCCGCGCGTTGCCATCCGCCGTCGTCGCGGCAGCGGGCTGCTGCTCGATGTGCACCGCGGTGCGCCCGTGCGTCTCGCAGTGGAACGAGAACCAATCGGTCTTGGCCCCGCGGCGCGGCACGGCCAACACCCCACTCGGTGATCCACTCGGGGTGAAAGGGAGGGGCGCGCCGCCCGCGGTGACCGCGACCGCGGTGGGCAACACCGCGTCCGCCCCGAGGGAGTCGTCGTAGAGCAACGCAGTGGCGAGCGCGGCGGAGGCCGTGCCGCCGGTGACCGCCGCGGTCAGTCGCGCGGCCAGCCGCGCGCTGGCTTCGACCCACCCCGCTGTGGTCCGCGGCATGTACTGGTAGGTGTGCGAGCGCGCTCCGGTTGCGTGGATGGCCGCGCGCACGGGTGCGCCGGGAGCGCCGGCCACGGCCGTCGCCGCCAGCTCCGCTTCGAGCGAGGTCCCGTGCGCCTGCACCTGCATCCAGACCGAAAGACCCGGTTCCGCGTGCGTGTGCGCCGGCTCGGCGCGGGCGTCGAGCGCGCTCACCAAGACCCAGCCGGCGCCGATGCCACCGACGGCCGGCCGAGGCGGCACCCCGGCGGTCCCGAGCAGAAGTGCCACGATCAATCCCTGCGAGAGCACACCTTCCTCCTTTCCCTGGTGGGCGCGGCGCCGCCGCCGCTCCAGCAGTAAAGGGGTTGGCCATCGCGATTCCGCGCCGCGGTCGCCGCGAGATTTCTTGCCACGCGCGACTGCTTCCGTGGCATACCGCGACGATGCCTGTGCGCCGAGAGGATGGCCGCGAACGCGAAAGCGCCGCCGATTCGGGCTTTCGCCGCTACGTCGAACGCGGCGATCCCGAGGCTCTCGCCCGCGTGTTCGACTCCTGCGCGCCGCGCTTGTACGCCGCTGCGCTGCGCCTCACGCGCGACCCCGCCGAGGCCGAGGACCTGGTGCAGGAGACCTTCTTGACCGCCATCGAGGCGCGGTCGGAGTTCGGCACAGGCCGGCCGCTGATGCCCTGGCTGCTCGGCATCCTCACCAATCGGGCGCGGCACGCGCGGCGCCGCGCCGCGCTGCGTCCGCCGCGCGAAGCCGGGCCCGAGCCGCCACCGCGGCCCGTGGACGAGGCGGTCTCGCGCGAGCTCCGCGCCGAGGTCGGCGACGCGATCGATGGCACTGCCGAGCCGTATCGCACCGTGTTGGTGCTGCACGTCCTCCACGGCCTGACCCCGCTCCAAGTCGCGCACGCGCTGGCGCGGCCGGCAGGCACCGTGCGCTCGCAGATCGCGCGGGGTCTGTCGATGCTGCGCGGCAAGCTGTCGGCGTCTGTGCTCACCGCGGTGCTGGCCATGGGCGTCGATCGGGGCTTGTCGGCGGCCCGTGCGACGGTGTTGTCGGCGGCGGTCGCCAGTGGAGGGGCAACTGCCGCTCCCGCCGCGGTCGCGGCCCTTGCGATTCCCTTGACGATGGTGGTCGGTATGTCGAAGTGGTTGTTGGGTGTGGCCGTGGTCTGCGCCGCGCTGTGGTTGGCTTGGAGCATCGGCCCGCCCGTGGGCGGCACCGCGACGGAGGTGCCGCATGCCGAGCCGGCGGTGACCCTCGCCGCCGACGTGCCCGCCGGCTCCGAGGTCGTCGACCCCGCGGCGAGTGTCCGGGCGCAGATCGTTTCACCAACGTCTCCCGCCGGAGGAGTCGAGCTGACGGCCGTGCTGGTCGAGGCGGCGACCGGGCGTCCGGTGCCGGATCTCGGAGTCGCGTTCGTCGCGATGGCTGCTCGGCCGCACGCCGATCGCCTGGACGTCGCCGAGGCCGTGGCCGGCGCTGCGATCACATCCTCGGATCGCACCGGTCGCGTCGTCGTGCCGCTGCCGCCCGAGACCACGGGGTATCTGCGCCTGGCGGGCTCGGCGTGGGCGTTCGCCGGCGGACAGCCGTGGGGCTTGCCGATCGCCGGAGTGCTCGCCGACTTCGACCTCGGCGAAGTGGCCGTGGTCCCGGCCGCGCGGTTGCGAGGCGTGGTGCTGGACGAGGCCGGCGCCGGCATCGAAGGTGCGTCGGTGGTGTGCGTGCCCGCGGACCGACCCGGCCTGGCCCGGTCGAAACGCTTGGAGGTCGAGACCGATCGGCGCGGAGAGTTCGAGCTCGCCGAGCTCGGTCGTGGCGCGATGGTGTTGTGCGTCGCCGCCAGCGGCTACACCCCTGCGCAGCGCAACCTGTACGTGATCGCCGGTCAGGCGCCGCCAGCGCAGCGGCTCGTACTGCGCACCGGCCACACTCTGCGGGGCGTGGTGGTGGACGATCGCGGCATGCCGGTCGCCGGCGCCCGCGTGTTCCCGGTCCACCAGCGCCAGTTCGACCAGATGACCGTGCGCGGGCCGGTCGAGGGTTGTGCGGTGGCGACCGGAGCGGACGGCAGCTTCGCGCTCGGCGGGATGCCGCCCGACCTGGTGACGGTCGTCGTGCGTGCCGGCGGTCACCAAGACGGTCGTTTCACGCGCCTCGATCTGCACCGAATGCACCGCCTGCCGATTCCGCGCAGCGCCGAGCTGCACGGTCGGCTGTGCGACACCGCCGGCACGCCGGTCGTCGATGCGGCGCTGGTTTGGCAGAACGACGAGAGGGACTACGTCGAGGGCCGCACCGGTGCGGGAGGCCAGTTCTCGCTCGAAGTCGCGCCGGTGCGCGGCACTCTGCGACTCGGCGGTGAGTCGCTGGCACAGGTCGAGCCGGCGCGTGGCGACCGGCGCGACCTCGGTGTCCTGCGCATTCCGGTCCGCGGCACGATCGTCGTCGAGCTTGTCGGCCCGTCGCCGGCGGTCGGCGTCGAGGTGCAGCTGAGCGAGTGGTCGGAGGCCGACGGGCCACCGGGTCGGCGCGTCGCATCAGCGTTGGCGCGCGGCGGTGGCGCGCGGTTCGACGCGGTGGCGCCGGGGGCTTATGCGGTATCGGTCGAGCACGGGCCGTGGCTGGCCGCGCCCGAACGTGTCGTGGTCCGGGCCGGCGAGACGGTGCGGGCGCGCGTCGTCGCCGCCCGCGGTGGCACCGTGCTGGCGCGGCTCCGCACTGCGGATGGGCGCCCTGCGATCGACCGAGAAGTGGTCCTGAGTGCCGACGCCGACCAGCCGTCCAAGTCGGAGCGGGTCGGGGCCGATGGCTGGGTGCGCTTCGGCCCGTTGGCCGCCGGCGGCTACGAGTTGGCGCTGTTCGAACCGGGACTGGAATGGCGCGTGTTCGGCTCGGTCGTGGCCGTCGGTGGCTCCGCGCCGGTCATTCTGCGGGAGAGCGTGTCGGTCGCGCACGGCGAGACCGTCCGCGTCGAGTGGACGTTGCCGCGTCGCGCCTCGGTAGGCGGCGTGGTGCGCGACGCGAACGGCCCGGTGGTCGGTGCCAAGTTGGTGCTGTCGCAGGCCGGCGGTGCGAACTCGCGGGGCAGCCATCGCACGACGCACTCCGGCGCCGCCGGCCAGTTCGCGTTCGAAGACGCCGCCGAGGGCACCTATGAGCTCAGCTATTCGAGGGCGGGCGCGCCTGGTCGCAGCGGTCAGCGCATCGAGCTGTTGCCGGGTGAAGACCGGCACGTCGAC
The DNA here is from genome assembly GCA_965223545.1 of Planctomycetota bacterium. GTDB lineage: Bacteria > Planctomycetota > UBA1135 > UBA1135 > UBA2386 > CBDCWY01. The sequence continues at coordinate 5,532,936 of OZ245006.1, forward strand.
TGCGTGCTCGACGACGTGCCGGTCACCGTGCGCTGCGTCGACGCGCGCGACGGCCGCCCGGTGCCGGGTGCGCGGTTGGTGGTGCAGCACGACGACGGCCTGTCGTCGTGGCAGGCGCCGTCGCTCCGGGCGCACGACGGCGGCATGCCGGTCGAAGTCGAGATGCGTGACCACCTGCCCTGGGCGGCCGCCGGCGCCGACGGCACGATCCGAACCCGCGTGCCCCGCGGAGTCGGCGAGCTGCGCTGCGGCGCCGCCGGGTTCGCGACGGTCACCGTGCGCAGTGGCGCGTTGCCGACACGTGGAGTGGACCTCGGCGAGGTCGCGCTGCGACCCGTCGCGCGCATCGTCGGCACGACCCGCCGCCAGGGGGCGTTGGCCCTGGACACCCAGCTCTACCACCGGCAAGTCGCGCCCGAAGAGACCGAATGGCGCCCGCACTTCGCCCCGGATGGCACCTTCGAGCTGCGGCTCGAGCCGGGCACGCACGAGGTGCGTGCGGCGGCGCGCTCGTCCGGCCCACCGGACACGTTCGGCCCATCGGTGCGCGTCGAGCTCGCCGCCGGCGAGACCGAGCGCACCGAGGTCGAAGTGCCCCCGCAGCGCTGAACGGTCGATCGGACCGCACGGTCGGCGCCACGGCGCCGGCCCACACGCGCGGGATTCCGCCCCGGCGCCCCACATCCACCGCCGCGGTCACGTAGAACGGACAGTCTCGCTCGTTCCACGGCTCTCTCCTCGATGCTCGATCACCGCTTCCTCCGCGTCGTCGCTCCCGTTCTGCTCTTCTGCCCGCTGGCGGCCCAAGAGGTCTCGGCCGACCTGCTGTCCGGCCTGCGCGCCCGCTCGATCGGTCCCGCCGGGATGAGCGGGCGTGTCACCGCGGTGCACGGCGTGCCGCAGCAGCCCAACACCATCTACGTCGGGGCGGCGACCGGGGGCCTGTGGAAGTCGACCGACGGTGGGCTTTCGTTCGCCCCGATCTTCGACGACCAGCCGTGCGCCTCGATCGGTGCCATCGCCGTCCACCCGCGCCGGCCCGACGTCGTGTGGATCGGTACCGGCGAGGGCAACCCGCGCAACAGCGTCTCGGTCGGCCGCGGTGTGTTCCGCTCCGACGACGGCGGCCGCAGTTGGCGCCACCTCGGCTTGGAGAACACCGAGCGCATCCGCCGCATCCGCGTCCACCCCGACGACCCAGACGTCGCGTTCGTCGCGGCGCTGGGGACGACCTGGGGCGAGAACGAGCAGCGCGGCGTGTTCAAGACCGTCGACGGCGGCCGCACCTGGGAGAAGGTGCTCTACGTCGACAAGAAGACCGGCTGCGCCAACTTGGTGATGGACCCGCGCAACCCCGACAAGCTGTTCGCCAACATGTGGGAGCACCGGCGCTGGCCGTGGTTCTTCCGCTCGGGTGGGCCGGGTTCGGGGCTCTACCGCACGCTCGATGGCGGGTCGACCTGGCAGCAGCTCGGCGAGGCCGAGGGCCTGCCCGCCGGCGACCTCGGCCGCATCGGCTTGGCCATCGCCGCCTCCAATCCCGACCGCGTCTACGCGCTGGTCGAGGCGAAGAAGAGCGCGCTGCTGCGCTCCGAAGACGGCGGCCGGCGGTTTCGCGTGGTCAACGACGACGACGGCATCGCGCCGCGCCCGTTCTACTACGCCGACATCAGAGTCGATCCGCACGACGAGGACCGGCTGATCAACATCCACACCACGGTGACGGTGTCGGAGGACGGCGGCGAGTCGTTCGAGACGCTGATCCCCTACAACGAGATCCACCCCGACCACCACGCCATGTGGATCCACCCCGACGACCCGTCGTTCATCATCGACGGCAACGACGGTGGGGTGGCGATCAGTCGCGACCGGGGCGCGACCTGGCGCTACGTGACCAACCTGCCGCTCGGCCAGTACTACCACATCGATGTCGACATGGACCTGCCCTACAACGTGTACGGCGGGATGCAGGACAACGGCTCGTGGCGCGGCCCGAGCGCGGTGTGGGAGAACGGCGGCATCCGCAACCACCACTGGCACGAGGTCTGCTTCGGCGACGGCTTCCAGACCCTGCCGCACCCCGAGGAGTTCGACGTCGGCTACGCGATGAGCCAGCAGGGCAACCTGGTGCGCTACGACGTGCGCACCGGCGCGCGCAAGGACATCAAGCCCGCCGATCCCGACGGCGTCGAGCTGCGATTCAACTGGAACGCCGGCATCGCGCAGGACCCGTTCGACGCCGACACGATCTACTTCGGCAGCCAGCACGTGCACGTCTCGCGGGATCGCGGCGATCACTGGGAGACGATCAGTGAGGACCTGACCACCGACTACGCCGGCTGGCAGAAGCAGGCCGAGAGCGGCGGGTTGACCTTCGACGTCACCGGCGCCGAGAACTACACCACCATCCTCGCGATCGCGCCGAGTGCGGCGAAGAAGGGCGTGCTCTGGGTCGGCACCGACGACGGCCGGCTGCACGTGACCAAGGACGGCGGCCAGCACTGGACCTCGGTCGAGCAGCGCGTGCCCGACGTGCCGCGCAACACGTGGATCCCGCACATCGAGGCCAGCCGGCACGACGCCGGCACCGCGTTCGTCGTCTTCGACGACCACCGGCGCGCCAACTGGACTCCATACGTGTTCCGCACCGACGACTACGGCGAGACCTGGACGTCGATCGCCACCGACGCCATCGACGGCTACTGCTTGGTGATCGAGCAGGATCCGGTCAATCCCGATCTGCTGTTCTTGGGCACCGAGTTCGGGCTCTACTTCACCATCGACGCCGGCGCCCACTGGAACCGGTTCGAAGGTGGCTTTCCGACCGTCTCCGCGATGGACATGGTCGTGCACCCGCGCGATGGCGACCTCGTCGTCGGCACGCACGGCCGCTCGGCGTGGGTGATCGACGACATCCGCCCGCTGCGCGGGCTGGCGGAGGCGATGGAGCAGGCGCTGGTCGTGTTCGAGGCGCCGCCGGTGTACCAGTACACGGTCAAGCAGACCGCTCCGCCGCGGTTCACCGGCGCGACCGAGTTTCGCGGCGACAACCGACCGCGCGGCGCGATGGTGTCGTTCTGGGCCAAGGAGGCCAGCGAGAAGGCGCTGGAAGTCGAGGTGCTCGACGCCGCTGGCGAAGTGATCAAGGAGATCGAGCGCGTGCGTGCGAAGGCCGGCGTCAACCGATTCCAGTGGCGGCTCGATCGCGACGCGCCGCGGGACGAAGCCGATGAGGAAGACGAAGAAGACGACAGTGAGCGCGGCGGCCGGCGCGGCCGCGGTCGCGGTTTTCGCGGCAGCCTCCCGGTATTGCCCGGGACCTACACCGTGCGTGTGCGCATGGGCGAGCACGAGTCCAGCACCGAGGTCGAAGTGCGCGCCGACCCGCGCGTCGAGATCGACGAAAGCGCGCGCCGCGCGAAGTACGCGGCCATGCAGCAGGCGCAGGCCGTCATGCAGCGCTTCGAGGCCGTCAACAAGCGGCTGCGCGCGATCCGCGACCGCGTCGAGACCGTGCGTGGCCACATCAAGGGCCTGCGCAAGGCCGAGCGCGACGAGGGGGTCAAGGCCTTGCAAGAGGCCGCCGACGCGGTCATCGAGGCGTTCGACGCGCTGGACAAGCGAATCTCGGGCGATCGCGAGGGCCAGGGCATCACTCGCGGCGACTCGCTATCCCGCCACCTGTTTCGGCCGCTCGGCTCGCTGCGCTCGTCGTGGGATGCGCCCACGGGCGCCCAGCAGCGCCACCTCGAGCGCGCCGAAGAGGTGATGGCCGAGTTGACCGAGGAAGTGAACGCGCTGCTCACGGGCGTGGTGGAGAAGTACAACGACGCGCTGAAGAGCGCGCGGCTGTCGTTCGCGGCGGAGACCGAGCCGCTCAAGTAGGACTGGGCCGTGCTTGATCGAGGATGGGGCGGCCGGCGCGTGCGCTACGATCGATCGCGGGCCGAGGCTTCGCGCGGTCGTGTTGCGTTACGGTCTGGTCGCCGGTAGCCGCGTCCGACCCTCGTTTGCCTCTGGGCACTCGGTGGCAACGACGGTAGACTGTCGAGGTCGGGTAGTGCCCGAGTTGACCTCATGGAATGGCAGCCTCACATCATCGCCGACCCCGCCGTCCTCGCGGGCAAGCCGATTGTCAAGGGGACCCGGCTCTCAGTGGAGTTCATTCTGGGCTCCTGGCGAGCGGCTGGACCGAGGCCGAGGTTCTCGACAACTACCCGGCGCTGACGGAAGAATCGCTCCGAGCGGTCTTCGCGTTTGCCGCGGAAACGCTGGGTGACCAGTCGCTCTTCCCGCTGCAACGCGATGTCGGATGACCCGGCTCCTCGCTGACGAGAATGTCCCAAGGGTGATGATTCGTCGTTTGCGCGACGCGGGCTATCCGGTCATTGCTGTGTCGGAGGAACTCGCGGGCCGTTCGGACAGCGAAGTGCTCGCGCGAGCGCGCGAAGAGGGCTTGGTGCTGGTCACATTCGATCGCGACTTCGGCGCACTCGCTGTTCCAGCAGCGGCACTCTGCGCCCGCGGGAATCGTAATGTTGCGCATCGTTCCCGGTACACCGGAGGAGCTTGTGGATCTGCTCCTTTCTGTTCTTCGCGATCGCCAGATTGATCTTCGCGGGCGGCTGACCGTTATCGATCCCGATCGGCGCCCAGCGCGTCCTGCAGTGCCGCGGCCAAGTGGCTTCGTTGCTTCGAATCGCGCAGCTCGTCGAGTTGAGCGATGCCCTCGTTGAGGGCGGCGCCGTCGACCCAAGCCATCGCCAGATACGGAATGCCGGCCGCGACGCCGACCGTGTGGACCGGAACGATGCCGGGGTGGTCGAGCCGTGCGATGGCCGCCACCTCGCGGTCGAACCGCTCGCGGATACCTTCGAACATCACCAGGTCGGGGCGCACCCTGCGCAGCAGCTCCAGCCGGCGCCGCACCGCGGGCGCGTGCGTGGGGTGTGCCGCGCAGACCTCTTCGAGTGTCTGCGCGCGTGGGTCGGCCAGCGTGGCCAGGATCGCGTCCAGCAGGCTCGAGACCGGGTAGGTCTGGGGCTTGCGTTGCGTCGAGGCGATCCGGGTCGGGTCCATGGGCGCGCTACCGGGTCTGCGTGGCCGGGATCGTCATCCGCTGAATCCGTGCGATCGCGACGCGGACCCAGCCGTCGGTGGCGTCCCACGCCATGACCACCGACTCGTCGTCCTCGAGGGTACATGTGGCGCCGCCGGTTCGGATCGTCACGGTGGGCAAGTGCAGGACGAGCTTGTCGTCCTTGCCGGCGAGCGAGGTCTCGAAAGTCGGCAGCGGCTGCGGCACGTCGCCGTGGGTGACGCTCAGTGCCAGCCGCAGCCGGCGGTCGTCGAGCGCGCCGACGATCGCTTCGACCGCACAACCGTCGCGGACGGTGCCGGTCTCGGGGTGCAGCTCGACCTTGCCGGGCCCCAATAGCTCGACGTGATAGTCCTTGATGTAGCTGATCTCGCTGCCGATGAACGAATGCGCCGGCATGAGCGCGCGGGCACCGATCGCGTGGCCCGCTTCGGTTTGCGTGTGCGCGTTCCGGCGCAGGCGTCGATCGAGTGCGGTGGCGGAAGCGCTGGCAACCACGACCGCGAAGCTGTCCTCGGCGTCGGTGTCGAGCCACGTCCGCAGTCCGGGCACGGCCTCGGCGGCAGCGGCTCTCGCCAGGGCGAGATCGGCGACCCGCGCGATGTCGACGTGCACGGTGCACGCAAGTGGAGCGGTGCCGCAGCAGGCCGTGCGCGGCGGCTTGGGTTGGCGGTGGCGCGGCAATCCTGACCTCGCCGTTCTCAAGCTCGATTCTGTCGTTAGCAAGCTCCAGTAGAGCCGCCAGGGATGCCGTCACGTGATCGGCTGGCAGTGGCGCCGCCTCGCTCGTGCGCAGCGCGAAGAGGTGCACCTCGCCGCCGGCTGCTTGGGGGTCGGGTCGCTTCTCTTGGGCGGGCACCGTGATCGCGAGACCGGAGGCGATCAGGAGGGCGTGCGCGGAGACTGCGGTTGAGTTCATGGGGTCGCGATCTGAGGGTTCGCGGGGCGCGGCGATCTTATCCACGATGGCCCCGCCTTTTTTCTTGGCGGATCGACTTCGGCGTGCACGTTGAATCCGCATGCGGTTGCTTTCGCTTCCCTTCATTGCGATTGCGTTCGGCTGCGGCGCGACGCCGATCACCGAGCTGCAGTACCGGCACTCACTGTCGGTGCGTCCCAGCGGGGGCCCGGAGCGGCTGGAGGTCACGCTGCCCGGTCCGAACGGCCCGGTCACCAGTGAGGTGCAAACCCGCGAGCAAGTGGCCGTGATGAAAGCGCAGATTGCCGAGCCTGGCGTGCGGCGCGTCCTGATCTACGTGCATGGTGGTCTCAATTCCACCGAGGAGGGCCTCGAGCGCACAGCGCGGCTCGCGCCCCTGATCCTGGCCGAAACGGGTGGATCGACGTATCCGATCTTCATCAACTGGAACTCTCAGTTGGGTTCGTCTTACTGGGATCACTTGTTCCACTACCGCAAGGGGCGGCGGGTCGCTGATTTCTGGGGAGCGGTCTCCTCTCCGTTCATCCTCGTCGCGGATGTGGGGCGAGCTCTCGCGCGCCTGCCGATCGTGTTCTGGGACCAGGGCAGCGCCGCGGCGAACCGCCTGTGGCGGACGGTTCAGCCGGCTGCGATTCCACCGCGCTGGCGGGATCGGGTCGTGCTGGACGAACGCTACGAGTGGAGTGCGCTGGCGACCTGGAGCGATGCGGTGACTCAGGTTGTCCCCGGTGTGTTGCGCGTGATCACGACCCCGCTCATCGACACTGTGGGCTTCGAGGGGTATCGCTTGCTCGAGAGGCGGATCGACACGTTGTTTCGGAGGAACGAGGACTTGCGGTCGCGTTCCGAGCGGCCCAAGGGCGTGCTGTACGAGTTGATGGAGGCGATCAAACCCGAGATCGAGATCGTTCTGATCGGGCACAGCATGGGGACCATCGTCCTCAACGAGCTCATTCGGCGTTTCCCGCGGCACAACTTCCGCCACATCGTCTACATGGGCGCGGCGTGCACCACGAAGGACTTCATGGACGCGGTTCCCGCCTACCTCACGCGCAATTCGGCGAGTGAGTTCTACGGCTTGTGTCTGCATCCGGCTGCCGATGAGAACGAGGTCACGGCTTGGAGCACCGTGCCCAACGGCAGCCTGCTCGAGTGGCTCGACGCCTACGTTCTGGGGCCGCGGACGCAGCTTCATCGCACGTTTGGCAAGTGGAACAACGCGGTGCGCGCGCTCAGCATGTTCAACGACCTGCACCCGTGCGTGGCGAAACGCATCCACCTCAAGGGGTTCCCGGTGGTCGGCGATCAGTTCCCGAACCACCACGGGGCCTTCGACGAGTACCGGTTTTGGGCACCGGAGTACTGGAGCCCGGCCAACGATCAGCCGGTCGCGACCGTGGAACAGGCTAGGGCCGCGCTCGCCGTCGCCAGCCCCGAGTAGCTGCCTCGGGAACGTTGCCGCAGAAGCGCTCGTCTGCGACGCTCGGGCAGTCGCATGCGCACTCCACTTCTCTTCCTTGTCTTTGCGCTCGTCGCCACGGGCGACCGGTCTGCCACCGCGCAGGCCGCCACCAAGCGCCCCAACATCCTGTTCATCTTCAGCGACGATCACGCGACTGACGCGATCGGCGCCTACGGCGGGCGGCTCGCGGGCCTGAATCCCACGCCACACATCGATGCGCTCGCGGCGCAGGGCATGCTGTTTCGCAACAGCTTCTGCACCAACGCCATCTGCGGGCCGAGCCGGGCGGTGATCCTGACCGGCAAGCACAGCCACGTGAACGGCTTCATGCGCAACGGCAACCGCTTCGACGGCGACCAGCAGACTTTTCCCAAGCTGCTGCGGGCCGTGGGCTACCGCACGGCGGTGATCGGCAAGTGGCACCTCGGCAGCGAGCCGCAGGGGTTCGACCACTGGGAGGTGCTGCCGGGGCAGGGCGACTACTACAACCCGGTGCTCGAGTCGGCGGCGGGGAAGCGGCGGGTGGAGGGATACTGCACCGACGTGGTCACCGATCTGGCGATCGAGTGGCTCGAGGGCAACGCCGGCGAGCAGCCGTTCTTGCTGATGTGCCAGCACAAGGCGCCGCACCGCAACTGGATGCCGGCGCCGCGCCATCTGCGCAGCTACGCCGAGGGTGAGATCCCCGAGCCGGAGACGCTGTTCGATACGTTCGAGGACAACGCCAGCCCGGCGCGGCGCGCCGAGATGCGCGTCGACGAGCACCTCAACCTGGTCTACGACCTGTTCGTGCCGCCGGACGAGGACTGGGATCCGAGCGCGGGCGTGGCGCTCGACAGCTCGGGCTTTCGCAACCTCGACGACATGACCGAGGCGCAGCGCGCGGCGTGGGACGCCGCGTTCGCCGCCGACAACGAGGCCTTTCGCGCGGCCGGGCTTACCGGTCGCGATCTCGTACGCTGGAAGTACCAGCGCTACATGCGCAACTACCTCGCCACGGTTCGCGGTCTCGACGAGGGCGTCGGCCGGCTGCTGGAGTGGCTGGACCGCGCTGGCTTGGCCGACGACACGATCGTCGTCTACGCATCCGACCAGGGCTTCTACCTCGGCGACCACGGCTGGTACGACAAGCGCTGGATGTACGACGAGTCGCTGCGCATGCCGCTGATCGTGCGTTGGCCCGGGCGCGTCGCCCCGGGTTCGGTCGACACGCACTTGGTGCAGAACCTCGACTACGCGGCGACGTTCTTGGAGGCCGCAGGGGTCGCGGTGCCGGCCGACCTGCAGGGTCGGTCGCTGTTGCCGCTGCTGCGGGGCGCGCCGGTCGAGGATTGGCGCACGGCGATCTACTACCACTACTTCGCCTACCCCAGCGTGCACATGGTGGCGCGGCACTACGGCATCCGCACCGAGCGGTTCAAGCTGATCCGCTTCTATCAAATGGACGAGTGGGAGCTGTACGACCTGCAGACCGATCCGGACGAGCGGACCAACGTGTTCGGGGAGTCCGCGATGCGCGGCGTCGCCGCCAGGCTCGCCGAGCAGCTCGGCGCGCTGCGCGCCCACTTTGGCGATCAGACCGACGTCGCCGTCATGCCGGACGAGTGGCGGCGGCAGCAGCGGCGCGGCTGAGCCGGTCGTTCGGGTTCAGAGGCCCGCCTGGCTCTTGATGCCGGCGAAAGAACGTGCGGTCATCGGCCGCCGCTCGCCCGGCCAGGAGTTCGGTGGCTCCTCCGGCGGCCGGATACCGCAGCCGGTCGGTGCCATCGGTCACGGCGCGCAGGATGACCTCGGCGACGGCGACCGGGGGTGAAGCGTCGGAGAGGAGTCGCAGAGGGCAGACCCGGAGCCAGCACTGGCTCTCGTTACGGTTGGTCGGAGAAGCTCGGCGAGCAAGGTGCGGCGCGGCGAGTCCCGTACGCCGTTGGCTACCACTAACGGGGAACCGCAGTCAAGAGTAGCTCCACCTGCGCCACGTCCTCGCCGAGGATGAGCTCGCGTTCGGGCGAGGGCCGTATGGAGTGGAACGGGGTTTGGAGCGACGCGGGGCGCAGCCGATACGGAACAGAGGACACATTCGCGTCGCCGCGCGGAAGGCCGCGGAGCAGTAGCGGTTCGCCAACCGGCACGATGATGACGTTGTGGCCCCAGTGGGGACCGTTCCTGCCGGCGCTGACGAGCACGACCGCGTGTGCCGCCCTGGTGTCGCGGTAGACCTGCAGTGGCTCCAGCGGATCGCCGTCGCCTTGGGCGACGTCGACCTGGAGCGCGATGTCGCCACCGAGGTTCAGCGGGCGCAGCGCACCCAAGTCGCGTGTTTCCCCCGCGGCCAGCGAGAGCTCGACAGAGGCAAACCGTACGCTTCGTGGGGAGTCGTACCAGAACGCTCGCAGCACCTTTGGCCCAGGGGCCGCCGACGCGACCTGCACGCCACCGCGGTCGTCGATCGTAGCGCGTGCTTCCTCGCGGATGGCGGACACCCTCCGGGCTTCCGGCCCGGCTCGGTGGGCCGTGATCGCGAAGAGAACCGCCCCGGCGATGGGCCGCTCGGCGCACAGCGGCAACCGTGCGCGGACGCTGCTCGGCGCGGTTGCGCAGATGCTCACCTCGGTGGTGGCTCCGTTTCGTACCTCGAGGTTGCCGGAGAGGTTCCTGGGAGCATCGTGCCGCATTGCCACGCCGTCCCCGGTCCAGGTGGGGACAGAATGTTCATGGGCGGGCGTGATCTCCACCGCGGCTGCTCGGAGCACGCCGATCCGGTACCCCATCGCTGCCGGCAGGGCAACGAACCTGGCGCTGCCCGCGGCATCGGTGGTCGCCTGCCACACGATATCGTCGTGCTGCGCGACGACGTTCTCGGGGTAGCCACGCACGCCCGGCGCAGCGAGGTCGACTGGCCGGAAGCTCGCCCAGCGGCGGCCGAAGGGCGGGCCAGAGGAGACTGGCGGCAGCAACTGAAGTGCCAACCCCGCCACCGGGGCTCCGGCTTCGTCCAGCGCGCGGATGGACAGCGAACCCAGCGCGTCCTGGGCCGGCAGGAGAACGGCACCCGCGAGCGCGAGCACTGCCGCGGCGAGGCCTTGGTTGCGAAAGGTGCGGTGGCAGGGGTACACAATCGGCCTCAGCTCAGGATGACGAGGGTGGACATGTGGGCGATCGATCGCGCGAATGCTGTCGCCCAGGTCCCGGAAGCCGAGACCTTGGTGTTCGCGACGGTGAAGTTGCGGAACCAGACCGTGTCGCCGGGCGGCACGAGGTGGCTGAACCAGCCTTGGCGCGAGTAGTCGCTGTCGTTGTCGCTGAAGGCGCTGTTCGCCAAGATGGTCTTGGTGACGAAGGCTTCGGCCTTGATCGGCGCGCCCAGCAGGTTCGTGGTGAACTCGGCCAGCGCGTAGGCCTCTGCGGAGGCGCGGCCGTTGCCGGTGGCCAGGTCGATCTCGACATGGACCCCGACCTCGTTGAGGTGCTGCGCCTTGCCGAAGCCCGGGCCGTTCCAGAGATACTCCGCGAAGTTCACTTCGTTGACGTAGCAGCGCGCGGACCCCGTGGCGTCGTCGACCTGGGCGCTCGTGGTCGAGTGCGTGAAGTTGTCCTGCGTGTCGCCGGTGGCCGTGGCGTTCTGGGTAGCGGTGCAGTCGATGTTCGGCGTGGACACCGACGAGATGACGACCCACCCCGGATCGTTCACCTGGATGTGGAGCCCCGGCGGCAGCAGCTGACCCTGGGCAGGAGCGGTGGACGCGAGCGCAGCGAGAACGCCGATGGCGACGATCGTGGATCGGATTTGCATAGCAGTTGCTCTTCTTCTTCTTCTCTCATGCGCTCGCGAACCTGAAGCGATGACGACGGGCTGCGAGCGCGGCGCCCTCCGTCGGTAAGTTAAGGCGACAGGCTCGGCGCAAGGCGGGCCGCGCGAATCGAGGGATCCTGGTTGGCGCCCATTACTTTTGTGCAACGAGGAGCGGCCGTGGCTCCTGGCTCAGCGCGGCCGCGGCCGTGGATCGTGAGGGGGGTGCGCGCCAGATGAATTAGTGCTATAGAACGGTAGAGCACTATAGCGCGACCTCCATGCACCTCACCATCCAGCCCGGCGACGACGTGCCGATCTACCGGCAGATCGTGCGCCAAATCCAGCAGGCCGTCGCGGCCGGCCGCCTGCGTGCTGGCGAACGTGTGCCGTCGCAGCGCGAACTGGGCGCCCGCCTAGTGGTGTCCCCCCTCACCGTCAAGAAGGCCTACGACGAGCTCGAGCGGGAGGGCGTGCTGGAGACGAGGCGCGGGCAGGGCACGTTCGTTGCCAACGCCGCTGGACAAGCATCGAGCGGGGGGAAGCGGGCGCGCCTCGGCGCCCTCTCGCCGGTGGTCCGGAGGCTGCTCGGCGAGGCGTGGGCAGCCGGTATCCCCCTCGAACAGGTGCTCGAGCTGGTCCGGCGCGAGGCAGAGCGCCTCGGCGCCGAGCGCGCTCGGCACAGCATGACGGGCAAGCCATGAACAACACCCTCATCCGCATCGACGACTTGACCCAGGCCTACGAGACCGGCGTGCCGGTCTTGGAGCGGCTGACGCTCGAAGTCACCCGCGGCGAGGTGGTGGGTCTCCTGGGACGCAACGGCGCCGGCAAGACCACTCTCCTGCACACCCTGATCGGGGTTATGGCCGCGCAATCGGGGCGCGTCGTGGTGTTCGGCCTGGACCCGTTCGAGGCCGGCGTCGAGGTCAAGAAGCGGTGCGGCTTCGTCGCCGAGGATCAGGTGCTGCCGCGCTACCTGCAGGTCGAGCAGGTCTTGGCGCTGCACCGCGCGCTCTACCCGACCTGGGATCGTGATCTCGAAGCCGGGCTCTGCCAGCGCTTCGCCGTCTCCCGCGACCGCCGCGTCGCGCAGCTGAGCAAAGGGCAGGCGCGGCAGCTCGCGCTGATCTGCGCGATGGCGCACCGCCCCGAGCTGCTGCTGTTGGACGAGCCCGCGGGTGGGCTCGACCCCGCGTTGCGTCGCGAGTTCTTGGCGACAGCGATCGACATGCTCGGCCGGGATGGCACGACGGTGCTGTTCTCCTCGCACTACGTCGACGACGTCGAGCGCATCGCCAGCCGGCTCGTGCTGCTCGAGGACGGCCGCGCTCTGATCGACGACGACCTTGACACGGTGCAGGAAGGCTACGCGGTCGCGACGCTCGCTCCGCTGGACGCCGAGACCTTGATCGAGATCCGCGCAGTCCCCGGTTGTCTGGCGGCGCGTGCCACCGACGACGGTGCGCTCGGGGTTTTCCGCGGCGCGCCGACCGCGGTTCGCGAAGTGGTCGGGCCGCTCGCCAACGGTGCCGTGCTCGACTGCCGCACGGTTCCTCTCGAAGAGCTGTTCGTCGCGATCGCCGGGGGACGCCGATGAGCGGCGTGTCGTTGCCGCTGCTGCGGGCGCAGGCCGCGTTCGCGACGCCCGGCTGGGTCGCCCTGGCGGCGGCCGGTGTCAATGTGGGCGTCTTGCTGGTGTGGGTGACGGGCTATCTATGGCAGTTCGGCGCCACCGGTGAGAGTGCGGCGACAACCGGCGTGTCCGTCGTGATCGCGGGACTCGTGCTGACTGCCGGCGCGAGCGGCCTCGTTCTGACATTCTCCCGACCGCGCCTCAAGCTCGTCGAGCGCCTCTGGCCCGTGACCGAGCGCACGGTGCTGCACACCAAGTTGGCGGCGGCCCTGCTGTTGGCCGCGCTGCCGTTTTGCTGCGCGCTTGTCGTGTTCGCGGTGGTGTCGCCGTGGGCTGAGCAGACCCAGCGGCTCTGGGCTCCCGTCGCCGGAGGCTTCGGAGCCGCGCTGTGTGCCGTTTGTGTCGGACACCTCCTGATGGGCCGACAGGCGCGGCCCTCCAACAAGCGCGTGCTCCTCGCGTTTGCGCCTCTCGTCGCGGTTTGCGCCGTCGCGGGTCGACCTGGTGGGGAGCTCTGGTGGGGGTCATCTTGCTGGCGCCGATGGCCGCGTTGATCGCGTGGGAGGCGACCCCACTGTGTCTGGTGCGGCCGACAAGGCGAGAGACCGACGACAGCGCCGCGATCGCCGGTGACGCGATGACCGCGATGCGGCGGCGTGCGGCGACGCGCAGTCCATTGTGGTGGCTGTTGTCCTTGGGGTGCTTCGTCGTGATGGCGACCGCGGTCGTGCACTCTTCGATGAGGTTCTTCCTGCCGATGGTGATCCTGACTCCGTTGACCTGGGTGCCGGTGTGGTCCCAGGTCCTCCGGCCCGTTGTGCATCTACCGCTTCGCTCGCGCCGCGCGCTGTTCCCGGTGGTCGGCGTGCCGGTCGTATTGGCCCCTTCGCTCGGCGTGCTGGCCGGGGCGTTGATCGGCCCGCTGGGCACGCGCGATGTTCCGTCTGTGGTGCAGGTCGTCTCGTTTCCGACGCGGGACGGCCCGCCGCTGCGTCAGATCGTGGTGCCGTCTCGGGCATGGAGGCTGCGGCTCGGCGGCACAACGGAGGTCGGCTCCGGCGAGGCGTCGCGTTTCGTCGGCGCGCCCGCGACGGAGCATTCGTTGATGCCCGGAATGCGCGTGGAGAACCCGTACGCAGTGGCGGTCGACGCTCCGGCGGCGGTGGTGGCCGAGAGCCTGGACCGCGCGCTCCGCGACGTGCACGGCACTCCGCTCGGGGCCGACGCTGCCAGGCAGCTGACGGAAGGTGCGGTCGTCGAGCTCGGTCCGCTGGTGCCGGTCCGAGATGGACTGGGGGGCCGCCTCTTGCCGTTCGTGCCGATCCTCGGGCTGTACGCTTGGATCGCGCTCTTCGCGCTGCGCGCGCGGCAGTACCCGGTGATGCCCTGGAGTGCGCGGCGGCGGTTCTGGAGCGTCGTTGTCTCGGTGGCCTTCGTCGCGTTGTTGGTGGCCTGGCTGCTGCTGCGCGGGGCGGCTTGGTCGGTGCTGGCGGCGGTCGCCCTGCGCGGCGTCTCCTCGCTGCCGCCGGTGGTCGATTGGGTTTGGTTCGCCGGCGCGGCCGCCGCGATCTGGCTCTACTGGCGCGCGGCGGCGCGCCGGTTCGATGCGCTCGAGCTACCCTCCGTCTTGCCCGAATGGCACGTGGAGCGCGCGCTGCGCAGCGGCGCGTGATCACCCCGAACGGCTCCGCCGCCCCGGCCCGGGCATTCCCCCGGGTTCCGACGCTCGCGTCCCGTGGGCGGCTGCGGCATGATGGCAGCGCCATCTGACCGGTCCCCGGCAACCGCCGCCGACCGCGATTCCGCAGCTTCCCGGCCGCTCTCCGCGGCCGGCCGGCGCAATTCCGCCGGCCGGTGCGAGGTTCGTTGGGCTGGATGGCCGCATTGTATTTCCCACTCTCGAACCCTTCTCACTGTCTGTCATGGGCCAACCCGTCATCGTTTCCGCTTGCCGCACGCCGATCGGCAAGCTGCAGGGGGCACTCACCCCGTTGACCGCGCCGCAGCTGGGGGCGGTCGCCGCCACCGAGGCGCTGCGCCGCGCGCAGCTCCCGCCCGACGCGGTCGACGAGGTCTTGTTCGGCCACGTGCTGCAGGCCGGCTGCGGCCAGGCCCCGGCCCGGCAGGTGCTGCGCGGGGCGGGCATTCCGGATGCGGTGGGTGCCACCACCATCAACAAAGTCTGCGGTAGCGGCCTCGAGGCGGTGATGTCGGCGGCGCGCGCGATCAAGGCCGGCGACGCGGCGTGTGTCCTCGCCGGCGGCATGGAGTCGATGAGCAACGTGCCCTACTACCTGCCGGAAGCGCGGCGCGGCCATCGGCTGGGGCACGCGCAGGTCGTCGACGGCATGGTGCACGACGGTCTGTGGGACATCTACAACGACTTCCACATGGGCAACACCGGTGAGCTGGTGGCGCAGAAATACGGCATCGGCCGCGCCGAGCAGGACGCCTACGCGGCCGAGAGCCACCGGCGCGCGGTGGCGGCGCAGCAGGCGGGTGCGTTTGCCGGCGAGATCGTCGCCGTCGAGGTGCCCGGCCGGAAGGGGACGAAGACGGTGTTCGACACCGACGAAGGCCCGCGCGCCGACTCGACCGCCGAGGCGCTGGCCAAGCTGAAGCCCGTGTTCCAGAAGGACGGCACCGTGACCGCCGGCAATGCCTCGTCGATCAACGACGGGGCTTCGGCGGTCGTCGTCATGGACGAGCGCGCGGCGGCGGAGCGCGGCGTGCAGCCGATGGCGCGCATCCTCGGCTATGCGACCGGCGGCATGGCGCCGGAGTGGGTGATGATGGCGCCCGAAGTCGCGGTCGCCCGGCTCTGCGAGCAGCTCGGCTGCACGCCGCAAGACTTCGATTTGTTCGAGATCAACGAGGCGTTCTCGGTGCAGTGCGTGGCGCTGCTGCGGCAGCTCGAGTTGGACCACGACCGGGTCAACGTCAACGGCGGCGCGGTCGCACTGGGCCACCCGATCGGTTGTTCGGGCGCGCGCGTGCTGACCACTCTGCTGCACGCGCTGAAGGCGCGCGGGGCGTCGCGCGGTGTCGCCGCGCTCTGTCTCGGTGGCGGCAACGCGGTCGCCATGGCCGTGGAGGTGATCTGATGGCGCTTCCCGACAACGTCGTGGTCGTCGGTGCCGGCACCATGGGCAACGGCATCGCGCAGACCTTTGCCGCGCACGGCGTCGACACCGCTTTGGTCGACGTGCGCCAGGACTTGGTCGATCGCGGCATTCAGGCGATCGACAAGAGCTTGGCGCGCTTCGTCAAGAAGGAGAAGCTGACGCAGGCGCAGGCCGACGAGCTCCGCGCGCGCATCAAGCCGTCGACCGAGCTCGAGTGCGCGCGCGAGGCGAGCCTGGTCGTCGAGGCGGTCACCGAGCGGGTCGCCGTCAAGCGCGGCCTGTTCGAGCAGCTCGACGGGCTGGCGCCCGCTGGCACCATCCTCGCCAGCAACACGTCGTCGATCTCGATCACGGTGCTCGGCGCGGCGACCGGCCGCGCCGATCGCGTCATCGGCATGCACTTCATGAACCCGGTGCCGCTGATGGTGCTGGTCGAGGTGATCCGCGGCCAGGACACCAGCGACGAGACCACGCAGGCGGTGATGCAGTGGGCGGAGGGGCTCGGCAAGACGCCGGTCGAGGCCAACGACTACCCCGGCTTCATCAGCAATCGCGTGCTGATGCCGATGATCAACGAGGCGGCCTACTGCCTCATGGAGGGGGTCAGCAGCCGCGAGGGCATCGACCAGATCATGAAGCTCGGCATGAACCATCCGATGGGACCGTTGACCCTGGCGGACTTCATTGGACTGGACGTCTGTGTCGAAATCCTGGATGTGCTGAAGGACGGGCTCGGCGACGACAAGTACCGCGCCTGTCCGCTGCTGCGCCGGATGGTGGCGGCGGGGCACTTGGGTCGCAAGACCGGCAGAGGATTCTACGAGTACGATCGATGACCGAGATTCGCCCCGAGCTCTCCTCGCAAGTCGTGGACTTCGAGCTGAGCGAGTCACTCGCCGAGTTTCAGAAGACCGCGCGCGCCTACGCGACCGACCACGTCGCCGCCGGCGCCGGGGAGCGGGACGCCAACGCCGAGTTTCCGCGGCAGGCGATTCAGACCGCGGCGGAGCAGGGCTTGCTCCGCATCACCGTGCCCGAGGAGTACGGCGGCTCCGAGCTCGGCAACCTGGCCAGCTGCCTGATGCTGGAAGAGGTCAACGCGGCTTGCGCGTCGACCGGGGTGACCATCTCGGTGCACAACTCGCTGGTCTGCTCGCCCCTGGGCAAGTGGGGAACCGACGACCAGAAGCGGCGCTATTTCCCCAAGCTGAGCAGCGGCGAGTGGCTGGGCGCGTACTGCTTGTCCGAGGCGGGCTCCGGCTCGGACGCCGCAGCGCTGCGCTGTGAGGCCGTGCGCGATGGCGACGACTACGTGCTCAACGGACCCAAGCTCTGGATCACCACCGGGCCGGAGGCGGGACTGTTCATCGTCTTCGCCCGCACCGGTGCGGACCGAGTCGGCGGCATCACTGCGTTTCTGGTCGAACGCGACTTCGCTGGCGTCGGCGTCGGCAAGAAGGAGCGCAAGCTCGGCATCCGCGCCTCGCCGACGACCGAGATCACCTTGGAGAACGTGCGCGTGCCGGCGGCGAATCGCTTCGGCGACGAGGGCATCGGCTTCAAGATCGCGCTCGACACGTTGGACGGCGGTCGGTTGGGCATCGCCAGCCAGGCGCTCGGCATCGCCCGCGCCTGCCGCGATCTGGTGCGCGACCATCTGGCGACGCAGGTCGATCACAAGGGGCGGCCGACCGCGAGCCAAGCGGCGCAGTGGCGCCTCGCCGATCTGTCCACCGAGATCGACGCCGCGCGCTTCTTGATCTGGCGCGCCGCGATCCTGCGCGACCGGCGGGTGCGGTGCTCGGCCGAGGCGGCGATGGCCAAGCTGATGGCCAGCCGGCTGGCGAACGAAGCGGCCCGCGCGGCGGTGTCCATCCTCGGCGAGGCCGGCGCCAGCACGTCGGCCGCCGAGCGCTTGATGCGCGACGCACGGATCACCGAGATCTACGAGGGCGCGACCGACATCCAGCGGCTGGTGATCGCCCGGGCGGAGCTGGCATGACCGGCGGCTACGAACCTGGCCCGCCGGCGCGTCCGCCGGGTCCCCCGAACGGGCCGCCGCCGGGCGTCCCCTACACCGCGCCGCAGCCCGAGCCGCGGTCGGTGTCGTTCTACGTCGCGATCTTCTTGGCGTTGCTGCTGCTGATCAGCGGCGGGCTCAACCTGGTGCTGCTCGTGGTGAGCGCCGTCGGGTCGGCCCGCGGGCTCACGGGGGGCTACGGCTCCGACGAGGACGGCATGTACGAGCTGGTCGCGGTCGGCGGCCACGCGGATGCGTCCCGCGACGTCCTGCTCGTGCCGATCGAGGGCGCCATCGCCGAGGCGAGCTCTCCCCTGATCGGTGCGCCGGGTGGGACCGTCAGCCAAGTGCGCCGCGCGCTGCGCGCCGCTGAGCGCGAGGAGCGCATCGCTGCGGTCCTGTTCGACATCAACTCGCCCGGCGGGGGGGTGACCGACTCGGACGAGATCTACCGGCTGATCTCCGAGTTTCGTGAGCGCAACTCCGACGTCCCCGTGCTCGCGCTGCTCGGCGACGTCGCGGCGTCGGGCGGCTACTACATCGCAGCGGCGTGCGAGGGGATCTTCGCGCGGCCGACGACGATCACCGGCAGCATCGGCGTCATCATCAGCCAGTACCAGTACGGCGAAGCGCTGCGCGAGCTCGGCATCGAGGTCAACACGATCGTCTCCGACGACACGCCGTACAAGGACATGCTGTCGCCGACGCGGCCGATGCGGCCGGAAGAAGAGGCCAAGGTCAAGGCGATCGTGCAGCAGATGTACGAGCGCTTCGTCGACGTCGTCGACGCGGGCCGGCCCGAGCTGACGCGCGCCGCCGTGCAGGCGGCGGCGACCGGTGAGATCTACTCCGCGCTGCGCGCGCGCGAGTTGGGATTGGTCGATCGGATCGCTTCGATCGCCGACGCCTACGGCGAGCTGGCCGAGCGGATCGGCAGCGAGCGCGTTCGGGTCGTCGAGCAGCGGCGCATTCCGACGTTTTTCGACGCGTTGGCCGGGGTCAAGGGGGCGCCGGCTCCGCTGGACGCGGCGTTGGCGCAGCTGCTGCGCTCGACGACCGGGCCACGAATGTTGTACCTCTGGCAAGGGGGCCGCTGATGGAAACCACGCAAGACAACCTCTCGCTCACCGAAGAGCAGGAGATGGTCCTCGAGCAAGTCGGCAAGCTGGTGCAGGACAAGATCGAGCCGGTCGCCCTGCACAACGACGAGCACCGCGAGTTCTGCCGCGAGAGCTTCACCCAGCTCGCCGAGATGGGAATGCTCGGTTTGCCCGTCGGCGAGGACAGCGGCGGCGCCGGCTTCGGCATGCTGGCGTTCGCGGTCGCGCTCGAGCAGATCGCGCGGGCCTGCGGCTCGAGCGCGCGCCTGTTGCTGTCGCAGGCGGGATTGTGCGGCACCGCCCTCGAGGGCTTGGCCGCCGGCGCCGAGCGCTGCCAGGCGCTGCTGATGGGTGAGGCCATCGGCGCGTTCGTCGGGGCGCACAGTGGAGTGACCGCGACCGCCGATGGCGACGGCTTCGTGCTCGACGGACGGGCTGATCTGGTGACGGCGGCGATGGAGGCCGACACCGTCATCGCCGCAGCGGTCGACGCCGATGGCGGGGCGTTGCTGGTGGCCCTGGATGCCGCGGCATGCCAGCGGACCGCGGTGGCGGCGCTCGGCTTTCGCGCGACCGCACCCGGTGCCGTCGACCTGACCGGCGTCCGCGTTGGCGCTGGCGACGTGCTTGCGCGCGGCGACGACGCGCGCCGCGCGCTGCAGCGCGCCGCGATCGCGGCGTGCGTCGGCGGCGGCGCGATCTGCGTGGGCATGGGCGAGGCCTCCATCGAGGCGTCGCTGGCGCACGCGCACGAGCGGATCGCCTTCGGCAAGCCGCTCTACGCCCAGCAAGCGGTCACCCTCAAGCTGGTGGATGCCAGTCGGGCCGTCGATGCCGCGCGGCATCAGGTCTACCACGCCGCCCGCTTGGTCGATGGTGGGCAGGACGCGGCGCGCGCGGCGGCGTTCGCGCGGCTGTCTGCCGTCGAGGCGGCACTGCTGGCCGCCGATGAAGGCATTCAGGTGCACGGTGGCTTCGGCTACACCGTCGAGTACCACGTCGAGCGGCACTACCGCGACGCGAAGTGCCTCGAAGTGATGGACGGTGGCGCCGAGGCGCTGCGCGACGGTATCGCCGCCGCGCTCGCGCGCTGACGATCGCTCAGCGACCGATGCGGGTCTCGATCCCGTTCGACGCGCACAGCGCCGGGGCGGTCAGGCTGACGGCCTGGTGCGTCAGGGTGACGCCGACCATGTCGAGCGAGGCGGGGACCACCAAGCCGAACGAGAACTGACCACCCAGATTGACCGGCGTGGTGATCGACCCCGCGATCGGGTCCACGAACTGCGGGCAGCCGAACGGCAGCGGGAACGGCGCGACGATGCCCGGCGTGCTGGGACCGAAGACGATGAAGATCGTCGATCCAGGCAGCGCGCCCTTGCCCTGGTAGACGATCGTGTTGCCGGGGTTGGGGGCGCCGGACCGTCGGCCGAGCAGCAGCGGGGAGCCGGTGCCGCCGCAGACGCAGGATGCCGCGACTTGGCTGACGCCGAACATGGTGAACCCGGACAGGCCGTAGACGTGCACGCGGGAGGCGTCATCGACCATCACGATCTCGCGGTGCTGTGCGTCGTATGCGCTGGTCATCAGGTTGGCCGCCTGTGCCGGAACCGACAGCGTGGGCTGTGGGGTCCAGTTGCCGGCGGCGAACAGCCATACGTCGGTCACGGGGCCGGATGCTCCGAAACCGCCGCCCAGGATGATCTCGGAGCGCACACCGCTGCCGAGGTCGGGCTGCGGGTCGAGTTCCATCGCCGCGAAGAAGCGGCCGGAAGGAGCGCTCGCCGTGGTCTGCTGCGTCCACGCCGCGCCGTCGAACCTCCAGGTGTCGGCAAAGAAGGTGGTGCCGCCGGGCGAACCGCCGAACAGGATCAGATTGCCCTGGTCGTCCGGCGCCATGGCGGCGCCGAAACGGGCTGCCGGTCCCGCGATCATCAGCGGGTTCCACGCGACGCCGTCCCACTCCCACGTGTCGCCGAGCGCTGATCCGGCGGGGGTGGCGCCGCCGAACAGGATCACGTTGCCGCCGGGAAACCGCGCGATCGCGGCGCCGGAGCGCGGGGGCGGGGCGATGGCGAGGCTCGGCGTCAGGTCGGTCCACGTGGCGCCGTCGAAGGTCCAGGTGTCGGCCACGCCCAGGCCGCCGTCGAACAGGATCACCTCGCCATTGGGGGCGTCCGACATCGCACTGAATGCGCGCGTCGTCGGTCCGGTGGCCGGGATCTGGTTCCAGGCCGCGCCGTCCCAGGTGAAGGTCGATAGCGTGCCGGCGCCGCCGTCCGCGACGCCGACCACCGTGCCGCCGACCGGGTCGGTGGCGACCGCGGACACCAGAATCGGCTGCGGGAGCAGCGTGGTCGTGCGGGTGGACTGGGCGGTGGCGATCGCGGGAGTGAGCGCCACGAGGAGAGTGAGTTGCGTCTTCACAGGTTTGCCTCTGAGTCGTTGAGGAGGTCGGACGACCCCGGGCGCAGGTGAGCGCCCGCCCCTAGAGACCGTGGCGGCGTGGGGCGACCGGAGGCAGAAACACGCGGTGGTGCGTGCTCATCGCGTGGCGCGTTGGTGCGCCCGCGATGCGTCGATCACTGCAACCTGAAGATCGACGAGAACGTGTCGATCTGCTCCCACTTGTTGAACGACAAGCACTGCACTTCGTAATCGCCCGGCGCTAGCCCGGTCACTGGCAGATCCATGGAGAACAGGTCATCGGCTTGGGTCCGTTGGATCGGCCACCAAACGGTGACCCAAGACGACGTTGGGTTGATCGTGCGATATCGAACGAAGACGTCGTAAGGGTCAAAGAGCGGAACGATTCTGTTGCTCCATCCCGAGATCGTCAGGTGGACTCGCCCCGAGTTCGCGATCGCCCCTCTGTAGGGAACGTGGTAGAGGCTGAGATGCAAGTGTTGGAAGGCCGGATTGGTGGTGGGGATCGGGCTGCCGATCATCGGTTGTGCAGCGCCGGCCTCGGGGTCTGGGAGACATAGCGCGGTGATCTCGTCGGTGGAACGAATGTTCATCTTCTCGACGATGTCGTCGCCAGACGGTGTTACCGGGATGGCGGTTCTCGGCATTGAGGGAGGGTTTGGTCCGGCTTGCGTCGCAACCTCAGGGGCGTGCATGAGGATCTGCGGGAAGCTCGAACCCTCGAGTGAAAAGGCGAACAGCTCATTGGAGAGGATCGTGCCCGGCCCAACGGGCGTGTGCAGAGTGCTCCGGCCGACCGCCAGTGCGTCAATGTTGTACCCCGTTAGCGGTTGCTCATTGTAGGTCAGTTTGGAGGTTTGGAGGACGACCTCCAAGTTCTCCCATGTGCCTTGGCCCCAGGTCGCCTTGAACACGGTTCCACCATCAATCGGGTCCAATATCGGTGGTTTGGGTTGGAGAGCTCTCAAGAGAGCGTCTGCCAGGGTTTCGGACGAGCGGGTCTGTTGGAGGGCTGCAGTGGTCAGGGAGAAGTAGACCACCGACGTGGTCGGCATGATGGCTCCCGCCGGCAATCCGGCATTGTCGGCGATCTCTGGGATGAACAGATCCATCGCTACGATGTCGGGCAGGAACCCGGATGCCGAAGAGTAGCTCGGGTACGAGGCCGGCAAGAAGTCGCTGGTCCCGGTCTCGAGTAGGGTCTGATCGACCAGTTCCTCGGGCAAGTAGCTCTCTTCGACGTAATAGCTGATCACCTCTGCCCCGGCGCCCTGGGGGCGCGCGGCCATGTTGGCGACCCACGTGTTCGGCGCACCTTGTGATGTGCTCGAAATCGATGCCTGGAAGGCCGACCAGGCCCCCTGAGCGGGTGTGGCGCCCTGTTGGGGCTCGATGAAGAAGACGTACTCGTTACCGAGTTGGCCGCCGCGCGCGGGTGTTGTGGCGTTGCCCGAGGAGACGCCGTCGACTTCGATATCGAGCGGTTGCGACCATCCAATGGTCGTTGCGATCAGCGCTGCATACGTCGAGATGTTGAAGTCGGGATAGTCGACGCCGGCCGGTGGCGGGGGCAGTGGCGACAGGAGGTGGTTTTCGCCTGCCGCAGGGCTGTGGCCGGCGGGTTGCCGCCAGATTCTCGATCCACCGTTGGTCGGGTTGGCCGTGTCTTCCCGGAACACAAAGGCGTATGGAGTTGCCGCGAACGCTCCACGACCTGGTTCTTGGGAGGGAGCAGGGAAAGCGTGGACGCAGAGCGTGATACAAGCGAAAGAAGTGGTTCGGCGCATTGGAGGTTGGTCAGGTCTTGGAATCGGGGGCAAGGGCATTGGCGATGGCACGCAGCAGCTGGATCAGCGCTTTGGCATCGCCAGGTTCGGGATCGGGCGGGATGAGCTGGGCAAGGACGCTCAGGCGCCACCAATGCAATGGCTGGGGTGTGGTTCCCTCGACCAGAGCGGGAAAACTGTTCTCGGCCTCTCCAGCCATGGTGAGGGCGACTAGGCGATTCCAGCCGGTCAGGCCGTCGGCGGCACGCGCGGCGAGGGCCTCGCGTTCGCGGCGGTGGTTCGTGGCGGCTGCTCGCAGAAGGAGGTTGAGGGAGGACAGATGCCTTCGCTGTCCTCCGCCTTGTGGGAACGGTGCTTGCTCGATCGCGGCTTCCGCAGCCTGGTAATCGCCGAGCTCGATGTGGGACTTGATCAGCTGCTCGTGTCCATTTCGCGTGGAGGGTTCCAGAGCGATCGCTTGCTCCGCCGCGGCCCGGGCGGGGACAAACTCACGAGCCAGCAATCGCGCGCCTGCCACGTTGCTCCACAACTGGAAGTCGTAGTCCGCAAGTTTGGCGGCGGCGTCGAAACTCTCCGCGGCCTCGGTCCACCGGTTCTGGAGCTGCAGAGTGACGCCGCTCAAGTACAAGGCAAGTGCGGAGGGACCGCGAAGGGCATCCTCGAGTTGCACCGCGATGACATGGGCTGAGCGAGCACGGTCCAGAATCGTCTGTGCATCGCGACCGATCATCGACAACTCGATCTCGATCAAAAGGCGCAGCTCGGTGACACCGGGAAGGTCTTCGTCGACCCGCCGCAGCAACTCGACTGCCCGTTCACGGTCGCGATCAGGATGTCGGATGTGCATCAGCGCTAGGGCGAGTGCGCCGGCGCCCGTGTTCGGCTCCGACAGCGCGGTGAGATCGAGGGACGAGGGCTCGGCAGTCGCGTCTCCCACGGCGCACATCGTCGCCAGCGCGTCACACACGATGCTGCCCTCGGCCTCGGCGACCGCGGCGAAGTCCCGGGCTGCCTCCGCCCGATCGCCTTGGTCGAGCCAGAACATCGCGCGATACAGCCGCGCGGGATGGACGCGCGGCGCCCACTCCACATAGTTGTCCAGCGCTGCGCGCATCGCGTCGACCGCTGCGGCCGGCGCGGGCACGCGCTGCCCCGGCAGCCCCTGGAGCAGCGTCGGGCCGATGCGAGAGAAGCCGAGATCGAACGCTTTCTGCTGCCGCTCCTGGTGTCGGGCAGACGAGTACGAGCTGATCCCCAAGGCCGTTGCCAGCACGAGTGCCGTAACCGCGAGCGTGCGCGCGACGACCGAGCGTCGTCCTCGCCGCCATGCACGCCGCACCGGGCCGATGGGGCGCGCCGTCACGGGGCGAAACTCGAGCCAAGCGGTGAGATCGTCGGCGAGCGCGGCGGCGGTCGGGTACCGATGTGCGGGGTCCCGCGCGAGGCCCTTGTCGAGAACGGCCAGCAGGTCCCGGGGCAGGCCGGGACGCAGGCGTTGCGCCGGCGTCGGATCGCGGCGCTGGAGTTGGGCCAGGACCTGGGACGGCGAGCCCTCGTAGGGGCGGCGAAAGGTCAGCAGGTGGTACAGCGTCGCGCACAAGCCGTAGACATCGGTCGCCGGCGTCGCGGGAGGCCGCGGGTCGAGCTGTTCGGGCGCCATGTAGCTCGGCGTGCCGATCGCTTGATCGCGGCGCAACAAGGTGACGTCGTCGCCGAGGGTGACGATGCCGAAGTCGATGAGCACCGCCTCGCCGTTCTGGCGCAAGTACACGTTGGATGGCTTGACGTCCCGGTGGATGATGCCGGCGCGGTGTGCGACGTCGAGACCGCCCGCGATCTGCGCGACCCAGCGGACGGCTTGCCGGACGTAGCTCGGCTCCAGGGCGGCGGATGCGCCGAGCTGTGCCGCCACCCAGCCAGTGTCGGATGGAGGCGCGGTCGCCGTCTCCGCGAGTTGGTCGGCTGCGCGGAGCAGATCCGCGGCGCTCAGGCCGTGCAACTGCTCCATCACGATGTAGGGGTTGCCGTCGGCGACGCCGCGGTCGATCACCGAGACGATCGCCGGGTGCTGGACCTTGGCCAGCACTTCGGCCTCTCGATCGAAGCGCGCGCGCAGCTCGGAGCCGTCGAACAGCTCCGGCCGCAGCAGCTTGATCGCGACGGAGCGCGGCAGCGCGGTGTCCGCCGCCGCGTAGACGATCCCCATGCCGCCGGCGCCGAGCCGTTCTTGCAGCTCGTAGCGGTTGTCGATCAGCGAGCCGAGGAGCGGATCGAACACCGTTGCGGCGCGGTGCAGGCCGGCGAGATCGTCGCGGCGCTCGAGCGCGGCCTCGACCCGCTGCACCAGATCCGGTCGGCCGTCACAGAGCGCGTCGAGGTCGAGCGTTTCGCCCTCCTCCAAGCGGGCCAGAGCGGCGGCCAACGCGGCGACGAAGTCCGGGTCCTCGGCGGGCGCGGTGGGGTCCGTCATCAGCGGGCGCGTCCGAGCCGCGCGAGCAGCTTCGCCTGGGCCGCGTGAAACGCCTTGCGCGCCGAGTCGGCCGACGCGTAGCCCAGAGTTGACGACAGCTCCTGAAACGGGGTGCCGTGCTCGATCCGGTCTCTGAGGAGGGCGCGGTCGCGCTCCGAGAACGAGGCCAGGGCCGCGTGGATGTTGCGCACCTCGTCGAGGGTCATCGCCTGCCCCGCGGGATCGTCGCCGGCGTCGGGATGGGCTTCGATTCTCCCACTGTTGCGCCCGACCCGGCGCGAGTCGCGGCGGGCGGCCTCGTGAAAGCGGATGGTGTCGATGATCCGGTTCCGCGTGAGCATGGCGAGGTAGGCCGTGAGCGCGCCGTCGCCCTCGACCCGCACTTGCTCCAAGTCGCGCAGCACGCGGATGAACACCTCCTGCACGAGGTCGCTGGTGCTGAACAGAGCTTCCAGCCACGGTCGGGCACGCAGCTCGGCACCCAACGAGCGGTGCACCAAGCCGCGAACGCGCGGGTACAGCACGGTGCAAGCCTCCTGCAGCGCTTCCTCGGAACCGTTGCGAGCGGCCTCCAACAGGTCGGGGAGATCGGTCAAGGTGTGTGTCGTCGAGAGGGAATGGCGTTGCAAGCTGCCGGGTCCTTCTTGATCCGTGGGATTGGATGGAGACCGGAGGTCGAATCTTGCCCTTTTTCCTCGGCGCGTCGATTCGGACTCCCCCTGGCCAAGTCTCATGTTGATAGGCCGGCTCGGCGTTCCGGTCTCCAACGAAGTTGGCAAACGCGTTCGCCCCGTGCCGTTGACACCGGCTCGGGATTGGTCACTGCGGCGGGCGGTTCTCGGTCAGTAGTCGCGGCGTTGGAACCACCAGACTGCCAGGCCGAGCACGGCCGCAGCGAACAGTCCGGTACTGCTGAGCGAAAACACCCAGTCGACTTCCGGCATGCTCGTAGACACGCGCGCGCGCGCGGCGTCCGACCTGTGCGAGCGCGCGAGTCCCAGGGTCATGGCGTGACCGAAGTCGCCCATCTTGGGCAGCACCCAGTAGGCGCTCTCGACGAGATTGCGCGCCCAGTCGGCGATCTCCACGGCCTTGGGCAGCGGGGCGCGCAGCAACTCGCGAATGTTGCCGACCGTCGTGGCGACGAACCACAGGGCAAGCGATGCCAGCGTCGCGACGGCGGTCGACCGCGTGACGACGCCGACCAATACCGTGACCGAGTACAACACGGCAAAGCTGGCCAACACGGCCGGAATGCCGAGCAAGATCCAGGGGTTGGCGTAGCCGGGCCCCAGCGCGAGGGCCAACCAGCAGCCGCCGATCGCGACCGTCGCGAGCCCGGCGACGAACCAGAGACCACCGACGTACTTGCCGAGCAGCAGCACCGGCCGGCTGATCGGCCGCGCCAGCGCGAGGTCCAGAGTGCCCTTGTGCAGCATGGAGGGCACGAAGCCGGCGCACGCCGAGATCGCGACCACCATGCCGATGAAGCCGACGAACGCGCCGATCAGAACGCCGAGGAGCCCGATCATGAACTCTACGAGAGTCGTGTGCTTCACCGGCAGCTCGACGGCTCCGAACCCCGCGGTGACGATGAATCCACCGGCCACCTCGTCGGGATAGTCGGTGCGCACCGCGACCTGCCAGATCTTGTCGTCGACCTGCCGCGCGTCGACGTCCTCCCAGCCGTTCTGGGCGAAGCGTTCGATCAAGAACTGTCGGGCGGTGGGGGCTTCGGTGTTCGCGGGACCGCCGGCCCTCGGCCGGCCAAAGGCGGCCCAGGCAGCTGCCAGGCGGTCCGCGCTGGTTGCGGCGGGGAATTCGATGGTGACGACGCGGCCGCCGTCGAGCGCCGCGCCGAACTCGCCGGCATCGACGCGGCGCGCCTCGAGGACCTCGACCTTCGTGTCGTTGCCCTGAGAAACCCGGCTGTGGCCAGAACTCCAGCGGAACGTGGCGAGGTCGCGCGCCTGCGTCTCGAGCACGTCCTCCGCGTGCGCGCCCTCGAGCCGCAAGCTGGCGCAGAACACGATCGGCACCAGCGACAGTGCCAGCATCACCAGCAGCGACTTGCGGTCGACGGACTCGCGCAGCGAGTCGACGATGATGGCGCGCAGCTGGCGGATCATCGCTTCGCCTCCGCGGCATCCCCGAGCGTGGCCAAGAAGACCTGCTCCAGCGTCATCCGCTTCGCGACCAAGTGGCGCACGCCGACCCCCCGCTGCCGTAAGGCGTCGATCACCGCGTCGATCGCATCGGCGTCGGCCAGCGTCAGCTCGAGGCTGCCGTCCGCTGTGGCGCGCAGCTCGCGACACAGCGCGTCGATTGCAGCGCGCGCATCGGTCGACAGCGGAGCAGCGGTGCGCAGTTCCCAGGTATGTCCGGTGTGCGTGAGCTCGTCGATGGTGCCGGTCCGCACGACCTTGCCACGATCGAGGATCGCGACGCGGTCACACAGCGTCTCGACCTCGCTGAGCAGATGCGAGTTGAGAAAGATCGTGCGGCCCTCGCCCTTGAGCTGCGCGAGAAGGTCTCGGATCTCGGCGCGGCCAACGGGGTCGACGCCGTCGGTCGGCTCGTCGAGGAACAGGATCTGCGGGTCGTGCACCAGCGCCTGCGCCAGGCCCAAGCGCTGCTTCATGCCCTTGGAGAACGTGCGCACCTTCTTGGCCGTCGCGTCCGCCAGGTTGACCCGCTGCAGCAAGTCCACGGTGCGGCTCCGCAGCGTTCCTCCGCTGACCCCTGAGAGTGCGCCGTAGAACGCGAGCGCCGACGCCGCCGTCTGGTACTCCGGAAACCGGTGATCCTCCGGCAAGTAGCCGACGCCCCGACGCGCCTCCGTGCGCCGCGACGAAACGCCGTGCAGCAGTGTCTCACCGCGGGTCGGCCGCACGATGTCGAGCAGGATCTTGACCAGGGTGGTCTTGCCGGCGCCGTTGGCTCCGAGCAGTCCGAAGATCTCGCCCGGCTCCACCGAGAGGCTGACATCGGCCAGCGCGTGGACGGCGGTCCGCCCGCGGCTGAACGTCTTGTGCACGTTGTCGACGCGGATCGCGGTCATCGCAGCCAACGGTAGCCGAAGCGGGCCGCGAATCTGTCGGTGCGTCCGTCGCCTCGACTCAGCCCGCCGCGATCTGCAGCATCTGCTCGAGCATGCGCAGGCCGTTGGTCCAGCCACCTTCGACGATGCTGCACATCTCTTCGCCCGGCAGGCCGCTGTGGGTGAGTGTGAGC
The DNA here is from genome assembly GCA_965223545.1 of Planctomycetota bacterium. Lineage (GTDB taxonomy): Bacteria > Planctomycetota > UBA1135 > UBA1135 > UBA2386 > CBDCWY01. The sequence goes on from OZ245006.1 coordinate 5,562,022, forward strand.
TGGGTGCCGCCGTCGACCGCGGCCAGCTCGACGCGCACCGTGGCCGCCGGGAAGCCGCGGTCCGGCTGTGCGTCGGAGCGGTAGACGAGCAGGTGCGGTGGATCGACCTCGAGGAATTCACCGGTGGTGCTGACGCTCCATTCACCGGGTTTGGTCATCGTGGTGGCGTAGCGCGCGCCGGTCTCCGGCTGCCACTGCTCGAGCTCGAGGTCGACCCCGGGGTCGCACTTCATCCACTGCGAGGCGTGCGCCGGATCGGTCCAGGCGCGAAACACTGCCTCGACGGGTGCGCTGAAGGTGCGCGTGATGGTCACGGACTTCTGTTCGGTCATCGTTCGGTTTCTCTTCGCTGAGGGGGGTGTACGGAGTCGAGGAAGGCCGCGAGATCGTCGAGGCGGTTCTCCCAGAACTGCCGCACCTCGTCGACCCAGGCCTGCGCCGTCGACAGTGGTGCGGGGTCGATCTCGCAGTGGTGCACGCGCCCGTCGACCTGGCGCCGCAGCAGGCCGGCGCGCTCGAGCACCTTCACGTGCTTGGTCACCGCGGCCTTGCTGATCGAGAACGGCGCGCCCAAGTCGCCGACGGTCGAAGTGCCGCGGGCCAGCCGGGACACCATGGCGCGGCGCGTCGGGTCGGCGAGGGCGCCGAACACCGCATCCAACCGTGCCACATTGTTTACCATTTGGTTTACAATAGGGGGAAGCGCGCCGCCTGCAACCCCCGCCGCCCGCCGCGCACTTTGGGTTGCGAGCCTGGCCGGGACCCCTACCGTCGCGCGCGTCGCACGCGGGCTGAAGCGTGTCCGACGCACTCTCGAGCATGCCCACGCCACGATCCGGAATCCTCGGCGCCGCCGGCGCGCTCACCGCGGTGCTCGGTGGGTGGCTGGTCTACGGCGCGCTGACCATGACGCTGACCGACCCCGAACGGGCGCCGGAGCAGGCGTCGTGGCAGGTCCTGCGCGGCGCCTTGGGCGTGCTCGCGCTCGCCCTCGGTGCTGCGTGGTTGCCGGCGATCGGGCCTGCGGTACGGGCGCGCCTGGGCGCGGTGCTGACCGCCGGGGGACGGCTCGGCCCGGCCGACGGGGCGCGGATCGGCGCGGTTGCGGGCTTTGCGACCGGCGTCCTCGAGGTCGCGCAGATCGGCGTGCAGAAGTACGGCTACGGCGTTCGCGTCAGGCAGCCCGCCGACGTGCTGTGGATGGCTCCGCTCGGCGATGCCGCGGTGATGGCGATCGTCGGTGCCGTCGTCGGCGCGATCGGGTTGTGGTCGGCGGCTGTGCGTTTGCCACTCCTCGGCGGTGTGCTCGGCTGGTTGTCCGCTTGGAGTCTGCTCGTCACGCACGGGGCGTTGCACTTCGGCGCCCGCGCGCTGCTGATGCTCGGCGCCGCCGTGGCCGGCGCCCGCGTGGCCGCCGCCTGCGATGTCGGGTTGCGCCGGGTCGCCCGGCGTTGCTGGCCGTGGCTGCTCGCGGGCACCGTTGTGGTCGCGGTCGGCATGGCCGCGCTGCGCTACGCCAGTGAGCGCAGGCAGATCGACGCGCTGCCGGCGGCGCCGGCCGGCGCGACCAACATCCTGCTCATCGTGCTCGACACGGTGCGCGCCGATCACCTGGGCACGCACGGCTACCATCGCGCGACGTCGCCGTTCTTCGACGAGATCGCGCAGAACGCGGTCGTGTTCGAGCGCGCGATCGCGACCTCGCCGTGGACCGTGCCGACGCACGTCTCGCTGCTGACGGGCTGCTATCCACACGAGACCAGCGCCAGCTTTGGCGATGCACTCGACGGCGAGGTGCCGACGCTGGCCGAGCGGCTGGCGGCGCGCGGCTACGCCACCGGCGGCTTCGTCGGCAACCTGTTCTGCTGCGGGGCCGGCTGGGGCTTCGCGCGCGGCTTCCACACCTACGACGATTTTCCGGTCTCACTGGCGACGGTCGCGGTCACCGCCGGCGCGGTGCGCGCCGCCTCGACGGCGGCGATGGGCTCGCGCTTCACCAACTTGCTGCGCAACGACGCGCCGCACGTCATCGATCGCTTCTTGGCATGGCTGCCGCAGCGCGGCGAGCGGCCGTTCTTCGCCTTCCTCAACCTGTTCGACGCGCATGCGCTGTACCTGCCGCCGCCGGACTACGAGGGCCGGTTCGGCCGCACGTCGACTACCTGCACGACTGGTACCGGCGCGACGACTGGAGCGCAGCCGAAGTGCGCGGCTTCGTCGACGCGTACGACGCCTGCATCCGATTCATCGACGATGAGCTGCGGCGGTTGTTCAACGAGCTCGAGCGGCGCGGCCTCTTGGCCGACACCCTGGTGGTGATCACCGGCGATCACGGCGAGCAGTTCGGCGAGCACGGTTTGTTCGACCACGGCAACAGCCTCTACCAACCGCTGTTGCACGAGCCTCTCGTGTTCTCGTTTCCGGGTCGGCTAGCGGGCCGGCGCATCGCGCGGCGCGTGTCCTTGCGCGACGTGGCGCGCACCATGCTCGACCTCAGCGGCAACGCCGAGGTCGCGCTGCCCGGCGTCGCCCTGCTCGACGCGAATGGCGCCGACACCGGTCGGGGGTCCAACGTGCTGGCGCAGCTGTTGGGGTCGGGCTGCATCTACCGCGACCAGTGGCACTTCATCCTCAACAGCGACGGCCGCCGCGAGCTGTACGACCGCGACCTCGATCCCGACGAGCTCGACGACCTCGCGGCCACCGAGCGGGGCGCGCCGGTCGCAGACCGGCTGCAGCGGCTGCTGATCGACACCATGCGCGGCGTCGCGCAACCGCGCTGAGGCGCGACGGCGAGGTCAGAAGCTGAGGCCGATGCCGAGCGTGTACAGGAACTGTCCGTTGTCGAAGGTGTTGCCGATGCGCTTGTCGGAGTCGAAGAAGAACTGGTACTCCGCCATCAGCTGGAAGAACGCGTCGTCCTTGACGTACCACTTGACCCCCGCCTCGGGTGCGCCGGCAAACGTCTCCTTGATGCTGTCGCCGTAGATGTAGCCGAGGTTGGCACCGACGAACGGGACCACCGCGCTGTCGTTGAAGAAGTGGTAGTCGACCGCCACCCGGGTCGAGCCGTTCCACACGTCCGGGAAGCCGCTGCCGGCGTCCGAGAATTGGATGTTCTGACGGCCGACGACCTGCAGCTCGTCGGAGACGAACAGGCCGGCGCTGCCGACCAGCTGCGCGAGGCCCGCGTCGAAGTCCTCGTCGTTGCCGCCAGCGGCGTTGAGGGTGACCTCCCACGTGCCTTCGCGACGAGTGGTGTTGGCCGACTGCTGCGGAGCCGGCGCCGCGTCCGCGGTGTAGGGGGTCGGGGTACCGATGGGCGCAGATGGGGCGACGATCGGGCGATGGGTCTGGCAGGCACCGGCAATCAGTGGCAGCGCCACCATGCCGACCAGGTGAGTTGAGAGCCGTGGCATTGGATCGATTGGGTTACGGGTTTCGAGGGAGCCGCGATCGCCCCAAGGTAGGTGGCTGCCTGGGGCCGAGGCCGTCGGCAAGAGTCCCGAGATCGAGCGGTCAATACCCACCACGGACGGGGCGGTTCGGGGACATTGACCGGGCCTGCGCCGCGCGCTTGCCGCTACCGTGGCGACCGCGAACGGGTGCCCTGCCCGTGCCCGATGCTCGACCAAGCCATGCTCAGCCCTCGCCAAGCCACCGGTGTTCTCCTCTTCGTCGGTCTCGTCGTCTGCGACCGCGGCACCGCGCAGCCCGGCTTGCGCGCCACCGCGCAGCGACTGGTGCTCGCTGCAGCCGACGCCGATGGCGACGGCGATGTGTCGGCGGCGGAGTGGGGGGTGTTCACCGGGGCGCGCGCGGTGGGCGCGGACGGCAATCTCGACCGGAGCCGGCTCAAGGCCGACTTGGTCATGGTCCGGCTGGATGCGGACCGCGACGGACACTGGTCGGGCGGCGAGCTCGCCGGCTTGTGGGAGCCGCTCGACACCGACCGCAACGGAATGGTCGAAGGCGACGAGATGCCGGGATCCGGCCGCGCCGGCCGGCCGGCAGTGGAGGCGGGCATCGTCGTGCCGCGCGCCGACGAAGATGGCGACAGCGCGGTGTCGGCCGCCGAATGGCAGGCGTTTCTCGAGCGCACCGCGCGGGTGGACGGCGCCACTGTTGCAGAGTGGGTGACGCTGACCGAAGCCGCGCCGCCGGCCGATCGCGGGGCGTTCACCGCGGCGACGTACTTGACCACTCTGGACAGCAGTCTCGACCGTGACCGCAATGGCGTGTTGACGTTGGCCGACCTGCAGGCGGTGTTCGGCGCGGTGGACGGCAATGCCGACGGTGCGGTGACCGCGGCCGAGCTGCGCGCCGCCGGTCGGGCGCCCCGCGCCGGCCGCGCCGGCCGGCGCGGTTGGGTGCGGGCGACCGAGGCCCAGCGCGCGCAGCCACCGCTGATGGCCTGGCAGCGCAGCCTCGAGGACGCGCAAGCGCTCGCCGCCGCCAGCGGCAAGCCGCTGCTGATCTGCGTCAACATGGATGGCGAGCCCGCGTGCGAGTCGATCGCGTGGTACTACTACCGCGAGCCCGCCTTCGCCGCGCTGGCGCGCGGCTTCGTGTGCGTGCTGGCGTCTCCCGACCGCCGCAATCCCCGCGACTACGACGGCCGAGGCCGCCGCATCGTCGACCCCAAGTTCGGCCGCCTGATCAACTGGGAGCACCAGTCGATCGAGCCGACGCTGTACGAGCGCTACTTCAACGGCCGGCGCGTCGCGCCGCGCCACGTCGGGGTCTCGCCTTCGGGCGAGGTGTTGTTCGACGTGTTCTTGGTCGGCGACCTGTCGCCGGTCGAGGAGCAGCTGCGCACCCACGGCGTGCTGGGTCCGCTGCCCGCTGCCGAGGACGAGGCCGCGCTGTTGGCGAGTCCCGACGCCGCCCACCGCGAGCGGCTCGAGGCCGGTTTCTTGCTGGCGGATGCGGCCGAGCGGGCGCGGTTGGCCGGCCTCGCGCTGGACCCGGCCCGTCGCACGCAGCACCCGGACCTGCTGCGGCTGGCGTTGTGCGATCCGGATCCGGCGGTGGCGGCTGCCGCCCGAGCGGCCGTCGTCGCCGCCCCGGAGCTCGTCACACCGCTGCTGTTCGGCGTGGCGTGGCGGCGCGCTCCGACGGAGCAGACGCGCACGGCAGTGGTCGCCGCCGCCGAGGCGCGGCTTGCGGCGATGTCCGAGGACGACGAGGGCGCGGCGCAGCTGGCGGCTTCGGTGCGGGGCTGGCGCGGACTGTTGGCATCGGTCGATTGGCTCGACGTGGACGCCTGGTGCGCGCGCTTGGCCGCGGCCGACGCGGCGCCGATCCCGTCGCGGACGCCGGATGATCTCGCGGCGCTCGACGTGCGGATCGAGCAGTTGGAGGCCGGCGTGGCCGCAGACGACGGCGACGGCGGCCTGCGGTTGGAGCTGGCCGCCGCGAACATGGAGTACGCCCTGATCCGGGCCGCCGACGGCAAGGATCCCAGCTTCTTGCTGCTCGACGCGCGCAGCCACGCCCAGGCGGCGGCCGAGGTCGGCGCCCCGCGCGCGCGCGCATCGGCCTACGTCGCTTGGAGCAGTTACCTGCTCAACGAGCTCGAGGCGGCGGCGCCGGCCGCGCGCGACGCGGTGTCCGGTCTGGAGGAGGAAGCCCAGACCGAGCTCGCGTGTCAGGCCCTCGAGGTGCTGGCGCAGTGTCGCACGCGGGATCTGTACGCGGCGATGTCGGCGGGCGACGAATGGCCCGCGACTTGGGTGGCCGAACTCGCCGCGGTGCACCGCGTCCTGCGCGCGCATCCCCTCGCGACCGAGGCGCAGCTGCGCGCGGGGCTGGAGCTGCTGGGGCAGATCGACGCCGGCGGCGTGGCGGTCGACGCGGCCGTCGCCGCGGTGGCGCGCATGCCGTGGTCACAGACCCTGCACGAGCAGCTGCGCGGGGCGGTGCTGGCGGGCCCCGGACCGCGCGGCATGACCCCGGCGTACGCGTCGCTCGAGATCGCGACCGACCAGCGTGCGACCGTGGATTGGTACCAGGGACTGGCCGAGCTGGTCGCCGCCGAGCAGCTGGTGCGCGACCGCGAGCCGGTCGCCGCGCTCGCCGGCTACGTCCACTCGCTCGCCTCGTTCGACCGCGCGGTGGCCGCGGCGCCGGCCTTCGCCGACTCGGCGCACCACTATCAAGCGCTGGCGTGGGCCGGGAGCGCGACGCTGTACGGCGAGCGCGGCGAATGGGCTGCCGCGGCGCACGCCGCCGCGCGCGGGCTGGGGCTGCGGGAGGCGACCGGGGACAGCGAAGACGGGCTGGGCCGCACACCGCGGCAGCGGGCGCGGGATGTACTCGAGCAGCTCGCCGTCGCCGCGCCGGAGCTGGCCGAGCCCGTGCGGCGGGCCTTGGGTCAAGACGGCTGATCGGCGGCGCCGTCGGGCGCGCGGCGCGTCGAGAGGAGCGCTTGCGCGGCCGCGGTGGGTTCGAGCGCGCCGCTGCCGACTTGCTCCCGCAGCGCCGGCAGCGCGGCGGCGAAGCCGGCGTCTTGGTGCGCTTCGCGCAGTAGGAGCTCGACCACCGTTTGGTCGAACCAATGCACCGCCTGCTGCCGGCGCAGGGCGTCGATCCCGTCGGGTCCCAGGCGGTCGCGGTGCGCGGTGATCGCCGACCACAGATCTTCGATGCCGTCGCCGGTCGCAGAGGAGACCGAGACGACGGCGGCGGGCGGGCGGTCCCCCGCTTGGTGCAGCAAGTGCTGCGCGGTCTGTAGCTCGCCGGCCGCGCGGGTGCACCGGTCGACGTTGTCGCCGTCGGCCTTGTGCACGACGAGCACGTCGGCCAGCTCCATCAGTCCGCGCTTGACCCCCTGCAGCTCGTCGCCGGTGCCGGCGAGGTTCAGAGCGACGACGGTGTCGACGAGGTGGGTGACCGCGATCTCGGCCTGGCCGACCCCCACGGTCTCGACGAGCACGATGTCGAACCCCGCGGCCTCGACGATCTGGATCGCCTCGCGGGTCCGGCGCGCGACGCCGCCGGCGGCGTCGCCGCTGGGCGAGGGGCGCACGAAGGCGCGCGCGTCGGCCGCCAGCTTCGCCATCCGGGTCTTGTCGCCCAGCACCGAGCCGCCGCTCCGGGTGCTGGTCGGATCGACCGCCAGCACGGCGACCCGGTGGCCGCTCTGCAAGAGGCGGACGCCGAGGACCTCGATCAGCGTGCTCTTGCCGGCACCCGGCACGCCGGTGATGCCGACGCGCTGCGCCCGATCGCTCCGCGGCGCGAGCGCCGCCAACAGTGCGCGTGCCTGGGCCGCGTGGTCGGCGCGTGTGCTCTCGACCAAGGTGATGGCGCGCGCCAACGCACCGCGGTCGGCGGCGAGGACTCCGGCGACGAGAGCTTCGACGGATGGCTCGGCGGAGCTGGCCATGCGTGTCCATGTTCGTTCGCGGTCGGTTTCCGCGCAGGTCAAAAACGTGAGTTATGCTTGGTCGGGGTGGAAGCCCGGGCGAGCACCCGGACCGGCAGTGCCCCAAAAGGAGAGTCTGATCGATGTCGAGTCATCCCGAAGTGAGCCACGACGTGTTCGTCCTCGAGGACAGTGGGCCGCGCTCCGAGGGCGCGTTGGCAGTGGACCTGGCCCGCGCCCGCGGCGAGCTGCACGCCTACCGCCATGCCGTGCGGCAAACGCTCGAGGTCCGCTTCGGCGGCATCCCCGAGACCATCGCGCGGCGCATCGAGAGTGAGCCCGAGGTCGGCCAGCTGATCGCCTGGCACGCACAGGCCGTCGCCGTCCGCCGCCTCAAGCACTTCCGCTTGTAGGTCCGCTCGAGGTGCGGTCGCGGTTCAGCGGGTGCCGCGCGCGGCCCCCGCGAGGACCGCCCGAATTTCCGCCGGGGTCGCGGTGCCGGTGGTGCCGCACTTGGCGACCGTCACCGCCGCCGCCAGAGTCGCCAGCCGGGCCGCGTCGCGCGGTGCGCAGCCGACCGCGAGGGCAGCGGCAAGCGCGGCGGCGACCGTGTCGCCGGCGCCGACCGGATCGATCGGTCCATCGACGCGCACCGCCGCGACGCGCGCCGTGCCATCGGCGTCGGCGACGACGATGCCGCGATCGCCCTGGGTGACGAAGACCGGGTTTCCGCAGTCCGCATGGATGTGGGCGGCGAGGGTTTCGACGGCCGCGGGGTCGTCGGCCGCCGGAGCGGCGACCCCGCAGCGCGCGGCTGCCTCCGCGGCGTTGAGCTTTACCGCCGCACCGCGGAAACGCGCACCGCCGCGGCGACAATCGACCAAGAAACAAGTCCCCGGCCGCTGCGCGATCAGCTCGTTGAGCGCGTCCACCGCGTCGAGCGTCGCACTGACCGGGATCTGCTGGTTGATCACCACCGCGTCCAGACTCCGGGTCGTGCGCGCCGCCGTTGCCAGCAGGGCATCGAGCTGCTCGCGCGGCGCGCGGTCGGTGGTGCCGAAGTCGTAGCGGCTCATCTCGACGCCGGCGCGCACGGGCTTGGCGAAGACCGTGGTCTGCCAGGGAGGTTCGGCGGCGAGCAACGCATCGGTGCGGACCCCGTCGGCGCGCAGGGCCGCGTGCAGGCGATTCCCGGCGGGATCGCAGCCGACCAACCCGATGGCGTGGACTTCGGTGACGCCGAGGCTCGCCGCGTTGCGGGCGATGTTGCTGGCACCGGCCGCTTGCCAGCGCTGTTCGACGACGCGGTGCACCGGCAAGCCGGTCTCGAGCGAGTGCTCGTCGTCGCTCGAGTCGACCAACCAGTAGGCGTCCAGCGCGTGATCGCCGAACACGGCGAGGCGCGCGCGTTGCACGGTGGCGAGGGTGCCCTCGAGCCACGCCGCGTCAGTCGTCATCGCCCGGTTCCAGCGAGAAGTTCCACACTCGGATCGCGCGCCGCATCGGCGCGAGGAAGACGTCGGCGTAGGCGCGGTGGATCGGATCGGTGCGGTAGCGCTCGACGTCATCGATTCCGGCGAAGCGCACCAGGATGCAGAAGTCCCATTCGCTGCGGGTGCGGCCATCGGCGGCGGTCGCCACCTCGACGGAGAGGACTCCGTGCGCGTCGCGCAGCACGCGACGGGTCTCGGTGGCGATCGTCCGCAGTGTCTCCGCGGTGCGAAACTCGGGTTTGAGCGCGACCGCCACCACGCGTTGGATCACGCGGTCTGCTCCTCGACTTGGCGCTGCGCAGCCCGTGCCCACTCGGGCAGCCGGGCGGCGAGGCGCTCGACGTGGCGGGGGCCCGAGTGCAGATTGACCGAGTTGAAGCGCAGCCATAGCGCGCCGCCGTGCGCAACGGTGGCGAACCATGCCTCGCCGCTGTCGACGGCGCGCGCCGCGATCGCGCGCTGCAGGCGATCGATGCGCTCCGCCGGCCACCCCGCGGGCGCCATGCGCGCGCAGGCGATGCCGAGCTGGCCTCCCGGCAGTACGTCGAAGCCCTGCGCAGCGAGCTTTCGCTCGAGCTGTCGCATGGATTCGATGTTGGTGCGCACCGCGCGGCGCACGCTTTCCAGACCGTGCGCGCGCAGCGCGAGCCAGACGGTCAGCGCCGTGCCGCGCCGCGAGGTCGGGATTCCGCGCAGGAAGGGGTTCTGGTCCGCGCCGCCGGGAATGTAGGAGGCCTGCAGACCGAACTCCTGCACCTGGAGATGCGGGTGCTTGGTGAGCAGCAGGCCGGCGGTGAGCGGGGTGAAGAACCACTTCTGCGGATCGACGGCGATCGAGTCGGCGCGCTCGAGGCCGGCGCACAGATCGGCCAGCTCGGGCAACAGCGCGGCTGCGCCGCCGTAGCAGGCGTCGACGTGCAGCCAGACATCGTGGGCCGCGCAGACGTCGGCGATCGCGGCGAGCGGATCGATCGCACCGGTGCCGGTGGTGCCGAAGTTGGCGACCACGGCGAACGGCACCGCGCCGCCGTCGCGGTCGGCGGCGATCGCCGCTTCCAGGTCGCGCGGATCGAGCGTGCCGCGGGCCCGACTGGGCAGCGTTCGTACGTTGCGCTCACCGATCCCCAGCACCTGGGCCGCGCGCGTCACCGAGAAGTGTGCACTGTCGGCAGTGTAGATGCGGGGCGCGCCATCGAGGGCCCGGACACCGTCGAGCCGCCACTGCGGGAACCGCGCGCCGCGCGCCAGAGCGAGGCCCTGCAGCGTCGCGAACGTGCCGCCGGGGAGCAGCATGCCCGCGCAGTCGGGCGGTTGGCGGAGGAGTGCGGCGAAGACGCGCAACAGCTCGCGCTCGGCGGCGGCCGCGGGTGGACTCTGGTGGTCGGCGCCGCAGTTGTTGTTGAGCATCGAGACCAACAGATCGCCGAGCGGTGCGGCGGGCAGCGGCGACGAGTTGACCAGACCGAAGTACATCGGATGCGGGGTACTCATCGCGTGCGGCAGGACGCGCTGCTCGAAGTCGCGCACCGCGGACTCGAGACCGATGCCTTCGTCGCCGATGGTGCCGGCAAACAGCGCGTCGATCTCGTCGGGCGGCGTATCCGGAGCGACCCGCCGTTGCTCGAGGTCGGCGTAGAACGAGGCGTAGATCTCGGCGGCCCGCAGCGCCGCCGCGCGCAGCTCGTCGGCGCCCAGCATGCACCGACTGTGCCGATGGGCGGTCGATGGGGCAAGGCGCGATGCTGGGTGGCTCTTGACGGGTCCGGGCAACGGGTTTCCGGTGAAAGATCCCCACTGCGTGTCGGCCACTCTCGGCAAGAGGAACGCGTCGTTCGCGGGCTTCCGACCTGTCGCTCAGTCATGCACTTCGACCTTCATCGTGACGCCGCGCTCGGCCGCAGTGCGCGGGGCGCCGCCCGTCCGGCGATCCTGGCGATCACCGCGGTGCTCGCGCTGTCGGCGCTCGTCGCCTTGCTCTGGCGGTCGGCGGACCCGACCGCGGCAGGTGAGGGCGGCATCGCGGCCGACGTTCGCGGCGCCCCGGCAGCGGCGATGTCGACGCCGCTCGATGGGGATGTCGCCGCCGCGGGCGACCGCACCCTGGCAATCGCCGACGGCGGGGCGAGCGCGCAGTCCGTAGCGGCCGGGTCGTTGCACGGTCGTCTCGTGGCGCCGCGCGGGCCGTGGCCGGGAGGCGGCGAGCTCGAGCTGGTGCCCTACGAGCGCGTCGATGGCGGCTTCATGGGCATGATGGGCGAGCTGATGAGCGCCGGCGGCGCGCGCGGCGATCGTCGCCGCGACCGGTTCGTGGCGGCGTTGGGGCTGGGCGACGCGATTGCCACCAGTGCGGTGGCATCCGACGGGCGGTTTCGTTTCGCGGCGCCGCCGGCCGGGCGCTACTCGTTGCGCTTGCTCCACGACCGCTTGAGCGTGCCGCGAGAGTTCGTCGTGGAAGCACAGGCTGCGGTCGACGTCGATGTCGGCGATGTCCCCACCGAGAGCTCGGGCAGCCTTCTGGTCTTGGTCTCGGACCCGGCGGGGCAGCCGATCGCCGGCGCGCGACTTCTGTTGGGCGGTCGCGTCGACCCCGCCGCGCTGCAGAATCCCGAGTCGCTGCGCGACATGCAGTCGGTGATGCGCAAGATGATGCCGGACCGCGGCGAGACCGACGCGCGCGGCGCGCATCGATTCGTCGGGCTGCGCGACCTCGAGTGGCGGTTGCTGGTGCGCGCCGAGGACTACGTCGAACAGCTCGTCGAGGTCCTCGCGGCGCCCGGACGCGAAACGGTGCTCCGCGTCGCTCTGCGGCGCGGCGGGGGGCTCGAGGTCGTCGTCGGTGGCCCCGACGGGGCGCCGTACGAGGAGGCGCGCGTGCGGGTCTGGGACCCGGTGGCGAGCGAGGCGATGCAGCCGTTTGCCGGGGCGGTGCAGCTGCGGCGGGCCCGTGGAATCACGGAGCGCACCGACGCCGGCGGAGTCGCCCGGTTCTCCGGCTTGCCGCCGGGCACGGTGCGCGTGGGGCTGCGCACGCCGGGCTTCTTCGCTGCCGACCACGAGGTCGCGGTGGTCGAAGGGCGGACTGCGCGGCTGGAGCTCGACTTGGACCTCGGGGTGACCGTCGCGGGTCGGGTCGTCGACGAGGAGGGCGAGCCGGTGGCCGACGCGCGCGTGCGGCACGTCGCCGCCCTCGGCGAATCGATCATGGGGATCGACTTGGAGGGGGCCATCGGCGTCGACGTCTTGGGCGGCGACGTCGAGCGCACGGGGTTGCGCTGCGCGGAAGATGGGCGCTTCGAGGTGGGAGGCTTCGAGCTGGACGAGGAGGTCCACCTCGTGGCCGACGCTCCCGGCTACGTGCCGACGCGTGCCGAGCCGGTGAAGGCCGGCACTACGGACGTCGAGCTGCGTTTGCGGCGCGCGGCGGTGGTCCGCGGCCGCGTCGTCGCAGGAGTCGATGGTGGGCCGGTGCCCGAGTTCTCGGTTGCGCTGAGCAGGCGGGTGATGCTGGTGATGGACCGCCCGGTGGGCCGGCAAAGGGTGTCGGGTGCCGAGAACGGCGAGTTCGTGCTCGAAGAGCTGCCGCGGGATCGCCTCACCCTGCGCGTCGATGCGCCGGGGTTCGGGCCGCAGCAGGTCGTGGTGGACACGACTCCCGGAGATGTCGACGTCGGCACCGTCGAGCTCGAGCTGCCAGCCGCCGTCGCCGGGGTCGTCCTCGACCCGGACGGTGTGCCGGTGGCGGATGCCGCCGTGCGCGTCGCCCGCGGCGGGATGCTCGATTCGGTCGTGATGGCCGGCCTCACCGGCGCCGACTTGGTCCGCACGGGCCAGCGCGGCGAGTTCCGCATCGACGGTCTTCGGGCCAAGCGGGTGCGGCTCTTGGCGGACGCCGACGGCTACGGCCCGGCGCGCAGCGCGCCCGTCGCGCTGCAAGCCGGCAGCGTTGTCGATGGCGTCGTGCTGCAGCTTGCAGTCGGTGGCCGGCTGCGCGGTACGATCGTGCGTGGCGATGGACAACCCCTGGCGTCGTGGCAGGTGCGGCTGACGTCGTCGGATGGTGGCTCGCTCCAGCAGACCGAGTCGGATGCCGCGGGGGTGTTCCGGCTCGATGGGTTGGCTGCCGGCGCGCACAAGATCGAGGCCTTCCCGCCCGATCTGCTGCAGCGCTTCGGCGCGGCGGGCTTGCCCGACCCCAGCAGCCGCGAGTTCGACATCGGCGGGCTGATCGAAAAGGCGACCCGCTGGACGGTGCGCGATCGCGTCGTGGTGCGTGACGGCGAGGTCGCGGAGATCGAGTTGGTGTTCGACGAGGAAGGGTTCGGCGACTCGCTTGCCTCCGTGCAGGGGACCGTCTCGGTCGGCGCCGAGCCGCTGGACGACGGAGTCGTCACCTGGCAGTCGCTGGGAGCCGCCGGCCCCCCGCGGCTCGTCGGGGTCCGCGACGGGCGGTTCGAGGTGCACGGTGTGCGCCCCGGGACGTATCGCGTGCAGGCGCAGGATGGGATCCTGTCCGCTCCGATCGGCCGCGCAGTGGAAGTGGTCGTGCGCGACGCCGGCACGGTCGGCGTGCACGTCGACCTGCCGGCCGGCCGGATCGAGGGCCGGGTGGTGTCGGCCGCCGACGGAACGCCCGTCGCCGGGGTCGCGCTGCGCTGGGTCGAGGCCGGCGCCGGCGATGCCGTCGACCTCGATCAGATGCTGTTGGGCGAGGGGACCGCGCTCACCGGCGACGACGGTCGGTTCGCGTTCCGCGGTCTGTCGCCCGGCAGCTACGACGTGGTCGCGCGCGAGATCGGCATCGCGGGCGGCGAGCGCCGCACGGGCCGCGTGACCGGGGTTCGTCTCGCCGCGGGTGAGGTGGTCGCTGCGCTCGAGGTGGTGTTGGCGCCCGGCGCGGATCTGCACGTGCACGTGCGCGATGCCCGCGGCGCGCGCGGCAACGCGCTGTTGGCCGCTCTCGATGCCACAGGGCAGCCGTTGGCGCTGTCTGGCCGCGTGCTCACCGACGCCAGTGGCAATGCCGTGCTGGCCGGGCTGCCGCCCGGTCGCTATCGCGTGCTCGCCGACGCCCCCGGCGCCGCCCCGGGTTTGTCGGCTCCGGTCGAGATCAGCGGCGGCATCGGTCCGCGGGTCGAGATCGTGCTGGCCTCGGGCGTCGAGGTAGTGGTCGAGGTCGACGCCGCCTCGGCGGCGTCGCTCGGGGGCCTGTCGGCCGCCTATCTGATGCGCGATCGGGAGGGCGCACTGGTGCGCAGCGGGCAGGCCGCGCTGCCGCGCGGTGGGGGCCGCGTCTCGCTCGGCGAGTTCGCCTCCGGTGAGTACGAAGTGCGCGTCATGACGGCGCTCGGCGAGTGGCGCCACGCGGTGAACGTGCCGCCGCAAGGCCCGGTCGTGTTGAAGCTCGAGGTCGAGCAGCTGCGCTGAGGTCGTCGCGTGCGGGCTTCGGCCGCGCAAGAACGCCGTTGCGATACGATCGAGGGGAACATGTCCGCCCACCTGTGTCCCTGGTTCCGGGCCCTGGTCGTTTTCGTCGCCGCCGCCGCCGCGCCGGTCGCGCCCGCGCAACCCGGGCGCGCCGACGGAGGGCAGCGGACCAGGGAGGCGCCGATGATGACCGGCGCGGCGCGCACCGGGATGCGCACCACCCCAGTTTGGACCGTTGGCGAAGAGCACCGCGGCCGCGACGTCAACCTGCGGCGTTACGGCCACCGCTACGTCGGCAAGCCCGATGGAATCGGCGCCTTCGCGGTCGATGCGCGCACGGTGCGCGTGCTGAGCACTCACGAGCTCTTGGACGGAACGGGGTACCCCTACACCCTGGCCAACGGGGTGCAGCTGCGCGGTGCGCGCATCAGCTTCACCGACGTCCATCGCCGCACGCGCAAGGCGCGCGCCGGCGGCATGGCCTACCACACCATCTACGACCGAGCCGGCGCCCCGGTGACCGATCCAGCGCAGCTGCACGAGGGGTGGAGCGCGTTCGTCGACGGCGGTCTCGATCGCCTGTGCTCCGCGGTTTGGCGCGCGGCGGGCGTCCACGGCCTGCGCGACGACGTGTTCTTCGCCGGTGAGGAGGCGGCGGAGTTCGGTCTGACTCCGGCGCAGGGCCATGGCGGTCAGCTGTTCGCCCTCGACCCGCGCGCCGGTGTCCTGTACGCGGCGCCGATGCTCGGTCGCGCGGCGTTCGAGAACGTCGCGCTGCTCGCGAACCACGGCACCGACAAGGTGGTGGTCGCCATCGCCGATGACCGCGCTGCCGCGCCGCTCTATCTGTACGTGGGTGAGCGCGACGCCGCGCCTGCCGGCAGCTACTCACCGCCCAGCTTTCTGCGTCGCAACGGCCTGGGGATGGGGCGCCTGTTCGTGTGGGTGGCGGACAACGGCGCGGTCACGCCGGAGATGTTCAACGGCACCGGCGCCGCGGTGAACGGCCGGTTCGTGCCGGTGCGCGGCTTCGACCCCGTGTTCGCCGGGGCGCCGGGATACGACGGGCTGGGGTTCGCCTCGATGGCGGCGCTGGATGCGCAGGCGACCGCCGCCGGCGCGTTTCGCTTCTCGCGGCCGGAGGACATCGCCACGGATCCCGCCGACGGCACGCGGGCGGTGTTCGCGTCGACCGGCAACGGCGCGTTGTTCCCGGCCGACAACTGGGGGACCACCTACATCGTCGATCTCGACGACCGCTCGCTGCGCAGCAGCTTGCGGCTGCCGTTGGCGCAGATCGGCGCGCTCGGCGCCCGCTTGTCGATCCTCTACGACGGCGACGACGCGGGCGGCGGGCAGTTCGTCCACCCCGATGCCGGGCTGCGCAGTCCGGACAATCTCGACTGGGCCGCGGATGGGGCGGTCTACGTGCAGGAGGATCGGGCGACGGCGCCGCGCACGCTGTTCGGCAGCGTCAGCGGGGTCGAGGCGTCGCTCTGGCGGTTGGACCCCATCACCGGCGCCGCGGTGCGGGTCGCGGTCGTCGACCGCGCCGCCGTGCCGACCGGGCAGACCGACCAGTTCGCCGGCGTGCTGGGCACGTGGGAATCGACGGGAGTCGTGGATGTCGGCCACTTGTTCACCACCGCCCCCGGGGAGCGGCTGCTCCTGTTGCATGTCCAGGCGCACGGCCTGACCAGTCCGGCGGGCGTCGGGTTGGCGCGGGGCGGAGTACAGGCCACGGATCTGTTCGGCGGTGGCCAGCTCTTGTTCGCCTCCAGCAGTCGCGGCGCGGGGCGTCGATGAGCCTCCGGCGCCACGAATCGTCGAGCGGCGACAACATTCTCGAGGCGTCGTCGCCGCCTTGGCAGCGACGCTGCCGCGCCGGAGGCTCGGAGAGACAGTGCCTCCGGGCTCAGCGCGGCGGCGGATGTGTCGGGCCTTCCAAGCCGCTCCGGCAAAAGCGGCATCCGAGTTTGGTTGCGGCCGTGGCCGCGCTGAGCCTCCGGCGCCACGAATCGTCGAGCGGCGACAACATTCTCGAGGCGTCGTCGCCGCCTTGGCAACGTCGCCGCCGCGCCGGAGGCTCGGAGAGACAGTGCCTCCGGGCTCAGCGCGGCGGCGGATGTGTCAGGCCTTCCAAGCCGCTCCGGAAAAAGCGGCATCCGAGTTTGGTTGCGGCCGTGGCCGCGCTGAGCCTCCGGCGCCACGAATCGTCGAGCGGCGACAACATTCTCGAGGCGTCGTCGCCGCCTTGGCAACGTCGCCGCCGCGCCGGAGGCTCGGAGAGACAGTGCCTCCTGGCTCAGTGCGGCGGCGGATGTGTCGGGCCTTCCAAGCCGCTCCGGCAAAAGCGGCATCCGAGTTTGGTTGCGGCCGTGGCCGCGCTGAGCCTCCGGCGGCGGGGCGAGACCCCGGGGCGGTGGCCCCTGCTGTTGGCCGGCGCGCTGATCCTGCCGTGGTG
Organism: Planctomycetota bacterium; assembly: GCA_965223545.1. Taxonomy (GTDB): domain Bacteria; phylum Planctomycetota; class UBA1135; order UBA1135; family UBA2386; genus CBDCWY01. The sequence goes on from OZ245006.1 coordinate 5,578,772, forward strand.
GCTGTCGCCGGGATCGGTGGCGGCGGCTGGCGAGCGCGTGCGCGGAGTGACGATCTCGACGCACGGCAGCGGCCGCGACTGGGGCCACGACGTGATCGTGCCGACGATCGCCGAGATCCGGTCGATCGGCGCCGGCTGGGTCGCCACCCATCCGTACGCGCGGATCGGCGCGGATGGGAGTGTGCGTTTTGCCGACTTCGCCGACGGCGAGCCACCGGAGTACCTGGTGCGGCCGATCCGCGAAGCCCACGCGCAGGGGATGAAGATCTTGATCAAGCCGCACCTGGCCTACTGGGGGTCGCCGTTCGCGTGGCGGGGTGAGATCGAGTTCGACGCCGAGCAGGCCTGGCAGCGGTTCTTCGCCGACTACGAGCGCTGGATCGTCAAGCTGGCGCGCGCCTGTCGCGCGGCCGACGCGTTTGCGGTCGGCACCGAGCTCGATCGCACCGTGCATCGCGAGGCCCGCTGGCGCGCGATCATCGACCGAGTGCGCGCGGCGACGCCGGCGCCGCTGACCTACGCGGCAAACTGGACCGACTACCGGCGGGTGCCGTTCTGGGACGCGGTCGACGCGATCGGCATCCAGGCCTACTTTCCGCTGGCCGAGCGGGCCGCGCCCTCGCGCCAGCAGCTGCGCGATGGCTGGGCCCGGCTGATGACCGGACTGCGCGCCTACTCCGTCGCGCGCGGCCGCCACATCGTGTTCACCGAGCTCGGCTACAACCGGTCGCACCAGGCACCGGTGCGGCCCTGGGAGGCGCATTCCGACGGCGCCGACGCAGAGGCGATCCAGCTCGCGTGTTTGGCGACTGCGCTGGAGGCGATCGAGCGCGAGCCGCGCGTCGTCGGTGCGTTCTTGTGGAAGTGGTTCCCCGGCGAATACGGCCGGCGCGGTAACTTCCGCGTCGACGCGCCCGCGGTGCGCGCCCTCATCGCGCGCCACTGGCGGCCGCTGCAGCGTGCCCGGGTCAGCCCTCGATCAGACCGATGAGCCGGTCGACGGCTTCGTCGACGAACGCGGGGTCCTCGGCGTGCGTCGGGCGCTCGACCAGCTCGATGCCCGGCGGCAGCTTGGCCTTGATCGCCGCGAAGAACGCCGCGTCGCTGTCGGTGTCGCGCAGCGGCCCGCCCGGCATGGCGTAGCGACCGGTGCCGTCGGTCGGCAGCATCATCACTGCCCGTCCCTTGGTGTGTGCCAGCCGCTCGGTGATCGAATCCGCGACGCGCACGATCTCGTCGGCGCGCAGGCGCGGGACGAAGACGACGGGGCTGTGGAACACGTGCGTGTGCTCGCGATACTCGTCCGGCACCTCGTTGGCGGGCACGAGGATGCCCAGGTGCTCGGCACCTCCCGGACACAGCACCTGTGGCAAGCCGAGTTCGCCGGCGACCGTCAGCCGGTCGGCCGAGCCGGCGCGCAGGCAGCCGAACACGGCGTCCGCGATCTCGCCCATGGCGTAGTCGAACACCGCGCCGATGATGCCCTCGCGCATCAGCTGCTCCATCGCGCGGCCGCCCGAGCCCACCGCGTGGAAGACGATCGTCTCGTAACCGCGCTGCTCGAACCGCCGCACGGCGTGCAACGCTCCCTCGGTGAGCACACCGAGGTTGGTCATCCCGATCAGCGGCTTGTCGCGCGGTGCGCCCGCGAGCACGCGGCTGACTTGTGCCATGCCGTGCACGGCACCCGCGGCGTTGGTCAGCAGCTGGCGGGTGAACGAGTTGAGCCCCAGGATGTCTCCCACCGAGAACATCATGGTGACGTCCTTGATGTCGACGTACGACGAGGTGTCGCCCGAAGCCACCGTCGACACCATGACCTTGGGCACGCCGTACGGCAGTGTGCGCATGATCTGAGTGCACGCCGCGGTACCCTGCAATCCGCCGAGGCCGATGACGGCGTCGATCCCGCCGTGGCCGACGGCCTTGGCCAGCAGCGCGCTGGCGCCGGCCACCATCACCGGTGCCGCGGCCTCGCGCGTCGGACTGGCCCGCAGTTGCTGCAGATCGGTGCCACCCGCGTTGGCGATCTCCTCGCGGCTGACGTCGGCGGCAATGGCGGGCGTGCCGATCACGCCGAGGTCGAAGATCACCGGTGTGCTGCCGAGTGCGGTCAGCTGCTCCTGCAGCAGCCGGGCTTCGTCACCCTTGGTGTCGAGTGTGGCGAGAATGGCAATGCGTTTGCTCATCGGGGATGCCTGTTGCTCAGCGATTGTCGGGAAAGCGCAGACTGGCGAACTCGGTGGCGGCGGCGAGGACGGCGCGTTCGATCGGCAGGCGCTCCGTCGACGAGCCGGTCCAGATGCCGTCACACGTGGTGTGATCGAGCAAATACTGAGCGTCCTCTGGAGTCTCCATCGCCGCTCCGTGCGCGACCAGGATCAGGTCCTTCTTGAGCGCGCGCAGCTGTTGGTTCGCCGACTCCGTCCGCGCAGCGGTGACGTCGATGGTCTCGCCCGAGTCGTAGCCGCGCAGGCCGCCCTTGGTCGTACCGGCGTGGAAGCAGAACACGTCGGGCTGCGCCTCCTCCACCAGCTGGCAGCTGTCCTCTTCGTCGAAGGCCAAGCCGATCGTGACCAAGCCCATCTCCTTGGCCAAGGCGAGCATCTCGACCTCTTGCTTGAAGGTGATGCCGCTCTTGGTCAGCACCTTGTAGATCTGACTGTCCTTGTCGACGTAGCTGATGGAGGGGCCGATGTTGGATACCGACATCGCGCCCATGGCCTTGCAGCGCTCGAGCACGGTGACCATGTCCTTCAGCGGGTCGTTGGCATTGAGGCAGGCGCAGACGAACGCGTCGCCGCGCATCGCCGGCATGATGTCCTGCTCGGTGTAGTCGAGCGTTTGCTTGTTGGAGTCGAGGATCGGCCACAACATCGACATCGTGCCCATCCCGTTGGCGCGCAGGCGGGCGCCGGAGAAGGTGTTGACGCAGTCGGCGCCGGCCTTCTCCAGCAGCTGGGCGACGAGGCCGCTGCCGGCGCTGGCGATGTAGACCGGGATGCGGCTTTCGACCTTGTGGCGGAGCTTTTTGAGAATGGCTTCACGCGTCGTGCGGGGGACGATCAACGGTCTCCTCGTGGATGGTGGCTGTCGAGCTCGCGCCATCATGCCGGCGGCGACTGCCGCGGACCACGCCGGACAGCATCCCCGTCGGGATTGTCGCTGCGGTCAGTGCGCCGGCGTCTCGTCCAGCCACGCCAGCGTGCGGCGCGGAAGCCCGTCGCGCACCGCGGTCATCAGCTGCTCGCCGTCGGCGACGAAGGCCTCGGCCTCGCGCAGCAGCGGCGCGATCGCGCTGTCGACCCAGGCGGCTTGCCGCGGCGTCGGTGGCGCCGGCGGCGAACGCATGAGCAGGAGGCACAGCGCGATGCCGGCGGCAACCGCGACGCCGCTCCACACCAGCCGCGAGGTCGAACGCGGCGGCAACCGGCGCAGGCGGTGCCGCGTGGCTCGCTCCGGCGCCGCGTCCCACGCAGCGGCATCGCGGCGCAGGCGGTCTTCCAGCCAGTCAGCGGTCATGCGACAGATCCTCGGCAGTGACGTCCTCGGTGGGGGTGGCCGCCTCGCGGGCGCGCCCGCGGGCGATGGCCGGCGCTGGCGCCGGCGCGCGGGGTGCCTCGGCAAGGCAGCGCGCCAGGCGCGCCCGCGCCCGGTGCAGCATAGCGCGCACCGCGTCCTCGCGCTTGCCGAGCAGGGTTCCGATCTCCGTCGCGGTCATCTCCTCGCCGTAGCGCAGCCACAGCGCGGTGCGCGCCTCCGCGCCGAGGACGTGCCGCGCGAGCTCCCAGAGGTTGTCGCTCTGCTCGCTCGCCTCGGCGGCCGCGGCGGGGTTTGGCCTTGGACACGCCGGGTCGTCCGCCACCGTCTCCGGCGGCGCTCTCCGGCGTTGGCGGTCGGTCGCCAGGTGGGCCGCGATGGCGAGCAGCCACGGCGCGTACGGCCGCCCGACGACGAACGAAGACCGCCGGTGCCAGGCGCGCAAGAAGGTCTCCTGCGTGAGCTCTTCGGCGTCCTGGCGGTGCGCGGTGCGCATCAACAAGAACCGGTAGACGCGCACCTCGTGGCGTTGCACGAGATCGGTGAACGCCCGGCGACACCCGTTGCGGGCCAGCCGGGCGAGCTCGTGCTCGTCACCGCGCGCGTCGGCCATGGTCCGGGTCGCCGGTGCCTCAGCGCCGCCTTCGGCGTTCCTGCTCGGCGCGCAGCTTGAGCTCCAGGCGTCCGTCCAAGGCCTCCTGCACGGCGTCGGCGTGGAGGGCGAACTCGAGGGTGAGCACGCTGTCGTCGACGCGCGTGCGCAGGCCGGTGATGGCTTCGCGTGCCGCCTCGGGCACCTCGTCACCCAGGCCGGCGAGCGAGGCGAGACCGCGGATCCCGTCGAGCACGGCGGCGATGTTGCGCGCGTCCTCGTCGTTGGCGGTGGCGACGTGCGCGGTGAGCTGCAGCTCGCCGTCCACGGCGCGTAGATCGGCGACCACGGCCTGCACGCGATCGACGACCTTGGACGCCGTCGAGCCGCCGGCCAGCGCCCGCAGCGAGCAGAACAGCCGGACGCTGACCAGTGCGTCGTCGGCCGGAGCGATGCTGTCGCCATACTCGCCGTCGCCGATTCCCGGCGCTCTGCCGCGCAGCGCGCGCGCCGCACCCTCGATCGAGTCTCTGGTCTCGCCGAACAGCACACCGTGGCGGTCGTCGCCGAACCGGTGCAGGTACACGGCGCCGAGCTCCTCGCCGCGGCCGGCGTGCTCGACGCCGAGGGCCTCGGCGACGCGCTCGCTGTGCAGGCTGCGCACTCTGTCACCGTCGCCGGCGACCTCGCGCACGATCGCCGCGCCGCGGTCGTCGGTGACCAGCAACACGCCGAACGGGCCGCCCTTGAGCCGGTCGCCGAAGAGCGTGACGGAGTGCACGTCGCGCAACAGCTCGAAGTCGAAACGGTCGCGCAGGCGTTGGCGCAGCTGGCGCATCCGCGTCGCGCTCTTGCCTTCGGCATGGCGCAGCAGCTCGTCCACGTCGAGCAGCCGGGCGATGGCGGGGACGTCGAAGCGCGCCAGCAGCTGCGTGCTGGCGGGCAGTCGGCCGAGATCTTGACCGCGGGCACAAACACCCGCCGAGGCGATCGCCGTCGCGATCAGCAGTGCGTGGTTCTTCATCACACCATTGCCTACGCGTGAGCCCGACGCGGCGTGATGCGACCGGCAGACTTTCTGCCGAAAACCGCTGCCTATTTCGACAACAGGTCCAGCAGTGCGGCCGCGGCCTCGGGGATCACGGTGCCGGGCCCGAACACCGCAGCGCAGCCGTCCGCGCGCAGCCGCTCGTGGTCGGTCGGCGGGATCACGCCGCCGGCGACCACCAGGATGTCGCCGCGGCCGGCGGCGCGCAGCGCCTCGATCAGCGCGGGCACCAGGGTCTTGTGGCCGCCGGCGAGAGAGGAGATGCCGACGATGTGCACGTCGTTCTCGACCGCTTGTCGGGCGACCTCGTCCGGCGTCTGGAACAGCGGGCCGACGTCGACGTCGAAGCCGAGGTCGGCGAACGCCGTGGCGATCACCTTGGCGCCGCGATCGTGGCCGTCCTGCCCCATCTTGGCGACCAGGATGCGCGGCCGCCGCCCCTCGCTCTTGGCGAAGGAGGCGGCCCGCTCTCGAACTTCCTGAAAGCTGCTCATTGCGCGCGCCGCGCCAGCGTACACGCCGGACACGATCTCGGGCACCGCTTGATGGCGGCCGAAGGCCGCTTCCAGCGCGCTGCTGATCTCGCCGATCGTCGCGCCGGCGCGCGCCGCGTCGATCGCCAGCTCGAGGGTGTTGCCGGCGCCGTGCGCGCCGGCGGTGAGGGCGGCGAGGGTCCGTTCCAGGACCGTGTCATCGCGCTCCGCCCGCAGCTTGGCCAGGCGACGCAGCTGTGCTTCGCGGACGGCGGTGTTGTCGATCGCCAGCGTCTCCAGGGCGGCCGATGTCTGCGGCCGGTCGACGTTGACGCCGATGATGGTGTCGTCGCCGGCGTCGATGCGCGCCTGCCGCCGCGCGGCGGCCTCCTCGATGCGGCGCTTGGGGACACCGGCATCGATCGCCTTGGCCATTCCGCCGAGTTCCTCGATCTCGTCGATCAGCGACCACGCGCGCGCCGCCAGCCGCTGCGTCAGCCACTCGACGTAGTAGGAGCCGCCGCACGGATCGACCGTGCGGCAGAGATCGGTCTCGTCACGCAGGACCAGCTGCGTGTTGCGGGCGATGCGCGCCGAGAAGTCGGTCGGCAACGCGATCGCCTCGTCGAGTGCGTTGGTGTGCAGACTCTGAGTGCCGCCCAGGACGGCGGCCATCGCCTCGATGCAGGTGCGGGTGACGTTGTTGTAGGGCAGCTGCTCGGTCAGCGACCACCCCGAGGTCTGCGTGTGGGTGCGCAGCGCCAGCGACTTGGGGTTCTTCGGCGCGAACTGCTGCACCAAGCGTGCCCACAGGGCCCGCGCCGCGCGCATCTTCGCGACCTCCATGAACAGGTTCATGCCGGAGCCCCAGAAAAACGAGATGCGCGGCGCGAACTCGTCGATGTCGAGGCCGGCGGCGACGCCGGTGCGCAAGTACTCGAGGCCGTCGGCGAGCGTGTAGGCGAGCTCCAGGTCGGCGCTGGCACCGGCCTCCTGCATGTGGTAGCCGGACACCGAGATGCTGTTGAAGCGCGGCATCTTGCGGCTGCAGTACGCGAACACGTCGCCGACGATGCGCATCGATGGCGCCGGCGGGTAGATGTACGTGTTGCGCACCATGAACTCTTTGAGGATGTCGTTCTGGATGGTGCCGCTGAGCTGTTCCGGCGCGACTCCCTGCTCTTCGCCGGCGATCACGAACAGCGCCAGGATCGGAATCACCGCGCCGTTCATCGTCATCGAGACCGAGACTCGGTCGAGTGGAATGCGGTCGAACAAGACCCGCATGTCCAGGATCGAGTCGATCGCCACCCCGGCCATGCCGACATCGCCGGCGACGCGCGCGTGGTCGCTGTCGTAGCCGCGGTGGGTGGCGAGGTCGAAGGCGACCGACAGCCCCTTCTGGCCCAGCGCCAGGTTGCGCCGGTAGAACGCGTTGCTGTCCTCGGCGGTGGAAAACCCGGCGTACTGGCGCACGGTCCACGGCCGGGCGACGTACATCGTCGGGTACGGGCCGCGCACGAACGGCGGTAGACCGGGCATCGAGTCGAGGTGACCGATCGCCTCGAGGTCCGCCGCGCGGTACCGCGACTCGATGTCGATCTGCTCGCGAGTGGTCCAGATGGCGCCGTCGGCCCCCTCGTCGCGTCCGCTCTGGTCGCGCCAGTCGATGCTGTAGAAGTCGGGGTTCACGAGTGCAGCTCCTGCAGCAGCGCTACGACGTCGCATCCCTCGTGCGCGAACAGGACGCCGTCGAGGTCCGGCGCCGGTGCGCCGGCGACGACCAGCGCCGGCGGGTTCGCGCGGTCGGCGGTGGCGGCGCGCGCGGCGCGCACGGCGTCGGCGCGCTCGTCGTCGTCGCAGCACAAGCCGATGACCGTGGCGTCGGCGGGAACCGGCATTCCCGAGGTGAGCTCGACCACCTCGAAGTCTCCGGCGGTCAGCAAGTCGCGCAACCAGTCGGCCCGCGCGCGCGCCCGGCCACCGGTGCCCGGCGGCATCAGCGCGGCGGTTGGCGGGGCCTTCGTCCGGAGTTGCTCGAACGCGTGCACGTCGGTGTGCGCCGCTGGCCGCAGGGGTTCGGCCGGCAAGTCGGAGCGCGCGACCGAGGCCGCCAGTGACACCTCGGCTGCGGCCGCGGCCGCCGCGCGCTCCGCGTGCCGCCGCGCGCGCTCCGCGTCGGTGGGGGCCGCGGGGCGCGGGCCCTCGAGCGACGGCGCGGCGAAGCGACTGATGCCGACCCGCACCCGGCGCCGGCTGCGGTAGTCGTCGTCGCGCGCGCGTCGATGCTCGGCAACTCGCGCCTCGAGCCAGGCGATGGCCGCCGCGCTGCCGAGTCCGCCACGCGTCTCGAGTGCGCGGAGGGTCTGCCAGGCCGAGTCGGCGATCTCCTCGGTCAGCGCCTCGATCGCGAACGCGCCAGCCAGCGGGTCGTCGACCTTGTCGAGGAAGGCTTCTTCTCGCAGCAGGGCGTGCTGGTGCAGCGCGCGGGCTCTGGCCGCGGCATCCACGCGGTCGAGGTCGCTCTCGTCGGGCGGCAGAACGAGCGCGTCGGCGCCGCCGCACACCGCCGCCGTCGCCGCGATCGCGGTGCGCAGCAAATTGGTGCGAGGGTCCGGGCCGGCGAGCGCCCGCCGGCTGGTGGTCGCGCAGACGAAGGGGGTGCGCGCGGATTCCGGTAGCGCGAACGCCCGCGCCACTGCCGTCCAGCCGAGGCGCAGGGCGCGCAGCTTGGCGACCTCGGTCAGCAGGTCGGTGCCGACCGCGCACCGGGCCGTCATCCGCGCCGCGACCTCGGCGGGCGCGATCGCGCCGTCGGGCACAGCGCGCAGCGCGGCCGCGGCGCTGGCCAAGACCACCCCGATCTCGAGCGCCGGCCCCGCGCCGGCGTCGTGGATCGGCGTGCCGTCGGCGCACAGCGCCCGGCTCTCGGCAGACAGCGCGCGGCACCGGCGCACGGCAGCGCGTGCCACGCGCCAATGCGCCGCGTCCGTCGGACGCAAGCCGTCGGCCGGCGCGAACACGGCCTCGATCCTCAGGCGGGAGGGATCGATGCCGCGCGCCCGCGCCAGGTCGACGACGGCCGCGTGCAGCTCCGCCGCGGCCACTCCACCGTCGATGGCGATGCCGACCGCGGCCAGGTCGACACCGCGCAGCACGACGTCCAGCTCGTCGATGTCGCCGAGCGAGAGTCCGCCGGCGCCGGCAAGTGGCGCGGCGGCGTCGAGGGCGGCCACCGGGTCCTGGCCCGCCCGTCCGTGCGCATCCAGGCGCAGCTCCAAGAAATCCGCACCGCCCTCGACGGCGTCCCCAACCCAGGTTTCAGCCGCACCCGGCTCGGGTGCCGCGATCAAAGCTCGCACCTGCCAACCAGCGCGCGCGCGCGGCGGCGGCCGGGGGGTCGGAGGCCGTTCGGAGTGCAGGGCGCGCAGCGTCAGACCCGGCTCCAGCGGGCCCTGTGCGGCGTCGACACCGTTCTCGCCGAGGGTTTGTGCCGCCGCAATGCACCACGCCTCGCGGGTCGCGGGCTCGAACGCGGGGCCTGGCCCGAAGCCGGGTTGGTCTGGCATCGCGTGCACTCTACCCGCCCGGGTGCTCAGACAAGTCGTACAAACGTAGTGCAGACAACACCCTACACGCAGTGGTGGTCCGATCGTGATGCGGGCTGGTCCGGGGTTGCGCGCGCCGGCACAGCCGTAGGCTCTGCATGAAGAGTGCGTGAAGAAGCTGCTCCCACTGTCACGCCTGACACACGCGATCAATCACGATGATGTTGGGCATTCCGTCACCTGATGTACTGGTCAGCTTGGCGGCCAGCGTGGCGCAAGGGGCTGCGCTGGTCGCGGTGATTGCCGGCCGAGTGCTGCTGGGGCGCCGCGAGAGCGCGTCCGACGACGACCCCGAGGCGGGCAAGGGCGGTGCCAGGCTCGCCGCTTGGGGCTTCGGCATCGCGTTCGCGGCGACCGCCGTCGGCTTCGTCGTCTACCACTCGAGCGTGGTCGACGCCCGCCAGCGCAGGCTGTCCACCAACCTGTACCGCAGCTCGACCGAAGCGGGGGTGGCGGTGGGCGATACGTCGCTCAAGACGCTCGGTTTCAGCGCCCAGAACGCCCATCCACGCGGCTTCGACAGCCAAGATCTCGCTGCGCGACTGGCCAGTGGAACCCCTCCGCCCCTCTTCGACGTGCGGGAGCCCGAGGAGACCGAGGCCGGCGTCATCGCCGGCAGTGTTCACCACCGCTACCCGGATCTGTTGCGCGACCGCTCGGTGCTGACGGCCGCGGCGGGCACTCCGGTCTTGGTGTGCTACTCCGGCAACCGCAGCTCCGAGCTCGCCGACACGTTTGCCGAACAGGGCATCGAGTGCCGCTTCTTGATCGGCGGCTACGAGAAGTGGTTGGCCGAGGGGCGGCCGCTGGTGGGCGGGGTCGAGCGCAGCAGCCTGCGCGCGCTGCCGGAGTTCCCCAACCGGGACACGTTGCTCGATACCCCCGAGGTGCAAGAGCTCGCCGAAGCGGGCGACCTGGTCCTCGTCGATGTGCGCTACCCGGAGGACCTGCGCGCGCACGCGCTGCCCGGCGTGCACAACATCACCCTCCGGCGGCTGACCACGCCCGAGGTGGAGACCGCGCTCCGCGGCCTGCCCGAAGGGCCCGTGGTCGCCGTTTGCTACGACAAGCGCGGTTCGTTCTACGGCCAGATCCTCGGCCTGCGCATGCACCGCATGGGGCGTGACTTCCGCGGTCGCTACACGGTGCCGCACGAGTACTGGCGACCGGTCGCCGCGCGGGCGCACGTCGCCGCTTGGCAGGAGGCGCAGCGGGCGCGGAGCTTGCTCGATCTGGTGCGCGAGCCGTTGGCGGCAGCGCTGACCTGGCTGCGCGATTGGCTGCCGGCCGCGTCGCTGGTCGGCGCGATCGCGTTGCTCGTGCTCGCGCTGCGGCTGGTCATGTTGCCGTTGACCTGGAAGGCGGACGTCGATCAGCGGGTGCGGGAGGACTTGGCGCCGCGCCTGGCCGCGCTGCGGGCGCGGCTGGCCGACGAGCCGGCGCGGCGCACCCGCGCGCTGCTGGCGGCCCAGCGCGACGCCGGCCTGACCCCGTTGCGCAACTTCTTGGGCACGTTGGCCATCGTCGTGCTGTTCTTGGTCATGTTCGGCGTCGTCGACGCCGAGGCGGCGGCGCGCCCGGACGGGTTTGCCTGGATGGCGGATTTGCGACAGCCCGACCCGTGGCTCGCGGTCGTGGTCGGCGGGCTGAGCGCGGCGGTGCTCGCAGTGAAGATGCGGTTCCGCAGGCCGTGGATCGGCGTCCTCGTCGGCGCGGCCTTCTGTGCGTTGTTGGTGTGGATCTGCCTGCAGTGCAGCGCGGCGGTCAGCATCTACCTGATCATCAACTTGGCGTTGGTGCTGCTACTGGAGGGCGCGGTTCGGTGGTGGTGGCGGCGGCGCCATCCGCCGCGCCCCGCGGTGCGCGCGGCAGTCGAGCTGCCGGCCAATGGCCTGTTGCCGCTGCGGGACGCCGCCGCGCTCGGCGCCGCCGGCGGCAAGGCGCGGCGGTTGGGTGAGCTCGTCCAACTCGGGCTGCCGGTGCCCGACGGCTTCGTGCTGCTGGACGATGCGGCGGGGGCGGACGAAGTGCTCGCCGCGTTCGACCGGCTCGGCTGCGACGAGGTCGCGGTGCGCAGCTCCGGCGTCGACGAGGACGGCGCCGAACACAGCTTTGCCGGCGTGTTCGACACCGAGCTGCACGTCGGCCGCGCGCAGCTGCTGGCCGCCGTCGAGCGAGTGCGCGGCTCCGCGATGTCGGCGCGGGCGACCGCGTACGCCGGGCAGCAGACGGCGGCGATTCCGGTGCTCGTGCAGGCGATGGTGCCCGCCGAGCGGGCCGGCGTGCTCTTCACCGAGGACCCGACCTGTACGGGACTGGCCTGTGTCGAGATGATCGACGGCGTCGGCGAGGATCTGGTCAGTGGCCGTAGGACGCCCAAGACGCTGCGCTTCGGTCGGCTGAGCGGGCGTTGCCTCGACGGGGCGCCGCCGATGGATCTGGGTCCACTGTTGGCGTTGGGGGCGCGGCTCGAACGGCACTTCGGCGGCCCGCAGGACGTCGAGTGGGCTTGGGTTGGCGGCGAGTACCGGCTGCTGCAGGCGAGGGACATCACCGTGCGCGCCACGGGGGCGGATTCGCCGGCCGCGCGCCTCGAAGGCGAGCGCCGCCGGTTGATGGACCGTTGGCTCGATGACCGGCGAGAGCCGGATGCGGCGCTGCTCGAGCAGGACGAGCTGGCCGAGCTGCTGCCCCGACCGACCGCCTACAGTGCCGAGCTGATGGAGGCGCTGTGGGCGGTGGACGGCAGCGTCGATCGCGCCGGCCGGGCGCTGGGGGTTCCGTACGAAGTGCGCGAGGACAGCCCGAGCTACACCGTGACCGCGTTCGGCCGCACCTTCGTCGACGTGGCTGAGCGCGAGCGCCGGCGGGGCGCCGGCTTGCCCGCGCGCACCGCCTTCCGGCTCACGCTGCGGCTCGAGCGTCTCGAGCGGAGTGCGCGCGGCTGGCTCGGCCGCTTCGAGCAGGCCGCCGTGCGGCGGGCAGCGATCGATGCCGGCCGGTTGCCGCTCGCCGAACTGCTGTCGATGCTGAGCGAGACGAGAGCTCGGTTCGTGGCCGAGTCGTATGCGCGGGCGGAGCAGATCAACATCTTGGCCGATGCGGCGGTGCGCCAGGCCCGCACCCGACTGGGCCGCGCCGGTCTCGATGCGGCCGAGCACCTCGGTGCCCCCGTGGAGCACACCGTGGTGCACCGCGCGTGGCAGCGGCTCGGCGATCGGGACTGCTCGGTCGAGGACGCGGTCGCTGGCTTTCTGGCGGAGTTCGCGCACCGCGCGCCGCACGATTTCGAGCTGTCGGCCCCGCGCTACGGCGAGCAGCCGGAGCGCATGGCGCGCTACGTCGAGCGGTTGCGGCGGGTCAAGGAGGATGCCGGCGCTCCCGTCGATGTCCCCGCCGATGTCCCCGCCGATGCCGGTGGCGGGTCGGCGGGCACCAGTGATGCCGAACGCGTCCGCCTGCCGCGCACAGCCGCGCTCTGTGTCGAGCGCGCACAGCGCTGGCAGGAGCTCAAGGAGGCCGCGAAGCACGCGTGCCTGCGCGAGGTCTCGCTGTTGCGGTCGCTGCTCTTGGAGCTTGGCGAGCGCACCGGCTTGCAAGAAGCGGTCTTCGACCTGCGCAGCGACGAGCTCGCGCGGCTCGATGACCCAGCCGCGGTCGCCGACCTCCTGCGCGAGGCGCAGCAGCGGGCCGCGGCCCGGCGGGAGTGGGCCGCGCTCGAGCTGCCCCCCGTCATCACCGCGGCCGAGCTCGAGGTCGTGGGCTCACCACTCGCGGCGGCGGCGCCGTCGGCCGAGCGGGACGGCGCGCTGGCCGGGGCGCGGGTCGCGGGCAGCGGCGATGTCGTCGGCACGGTGCGCTGCATGGCGGAGGGCGATCCACACGACGCGCTGCGGCCGGGCGAGATCCTCGTCACTCGGTGTACGGATCCGGAGTGGAGCCCGTTGTTCGCCGTCGCCGGTGGCATCGTCACCGAGATCGGCGGCTGGCTGAGCCACGCCGCGATCTTGGCGCGCGAGTGCGGGCTGCCGGCGATCGTCGGTGCCGTCGGCGCCAGCCAGCGGCTGCGCACCGGTGATGTCGTCCGGCTCGGCATCGATGGTGGGATCGAGGTCCTGCAGGAACGCCGCGCGGCACCGCGGGTGGCGGTCGACGAAAAGGTCTGGCTGCGCTGGGCTGGCGGCGCGCGCGTCGGCGCCCGCCTGCTCAACGCGAGCCGCGCAGGGCTGCGCGTGCGCGTGCCCAAGGGCGCGCCGCCGTTGGGTGCCGAGGTCGTCGTCGACTGGGGTGCCGCCGACGGCCTGCGCGGGCAGGTCGCTTCCAACGGAGTCTGTGACGAGGCGGGTTTGGCCATCGAGCCCTGCGCGGCGCTGGAGCGACAGCTCGACCGGTCACGGCGTTTGGCGGAGGCCCGGCGCCGCGGCGGTTGAGGGGTTTGGCGGCTACCGGCGGCTCTCTCGAGCGAGCCTCCTCTGCACGGCGCCGCTCTGGAGTTCCCGCAGGGCGTGAGTGCCGATCCACCGGCAAGTCGAGTGCTCGACTTTGGCCAGGCGCTGCGCGGTCTCGATCGCGGCGCCGTTGAGCGCGCGGTTGCGCTTGCCGATCGCGCGGAGTGCCATGTTCACCGCCTTCTTGACGAAGTGGCGGTCATCGTGGGCTTCGGCCACGATCAACTTCAGGCCATCGCGAAACTGCTTGTCGGGGGCTTCCTTGTCGTGGACGGACAGCGCCCAGAGCAGGGCGAACGCCCCGCGCTTCTTGAACTCGGGCTTTGCCTTCGCCCATTGCGGCACTCTTCCCCAAGCGTGTGCGGTCCGGTCGAACAACTGAAAGCACAGCGTGTCGACCAGCGCCCAGTTGTCGCAGGCGGAGATCCACGCGTTCATCTGGCCGACGGTCACCTGCACGGGTTCGTCGACCAGCGTCGCGAGCAACCTCGCTTCGTAGCGTCCGGTGGCCCAGAGCTCTTGGCCAAGCTCGTGGCTCTTCCCGATCTCTTTGGCGTACTTCCTGAGATCACCCATGGACACCCCGAACGGCCGGGTGGCGGTGATGCCGTAGCGGTCGAGTTCTTTGGCTTGCTGCTTCGTGCCACGTCGCTCGAGCCAACCGAGCGCCTCTTTGACGGTGACCGTGGCGGTCGCGCTACCTTTCCTTCGAGTGCTCATGGCTTCGGCGGCCCGGTTTTAGTCGTTTCTTTGGCTGTTCGACAACGTTCGAGCACCGCTGCTTGCCGCTCGGCGGCGCTTCGCCGATCATCGCCGCCCGTCGCTCTGCGTCGCGATGAGCCTCAGGGTCCGCAAATCTTCGCGCGGCGACAACCTTTCGAAAGGCTCGATGCCGCTGAAACTTCGACAACGCAGCTCCCGGAGGCTCGAAGACAACACTGGCCTCCGGGCTCAGCGCGGCCGCCGGCGACCGCGGGACCCACGACCGACGCTCGGGTCGCGGAATGCTCCGTGTTTGGTTGCGGCCTCGGCCGCGCTGAGCCTCAGGGTCCGCAAATCTTCGCGCGGCGACAACCTTTCGGAAGGCTCGATGCCGCTGGAACTTCGACAACGCAGCTCCCGGAGGCTCAAAGACAACACTGGCCTCTGCGCTCAGCGCGGCCGCCCGGGACCGCTAGAATCGCGGGCTCCGCTACTGTCGCGGCGCGCTCGGCCTTTGATATCTCCTAAGTCATGTCAAGGGGTTTTCGCTGGGGCTCGACATCGCGTGTGCACGGCTTGTTCAGGACTCTTCCACAAGACCAGGGAAGTGTTCTTGCATGAGATCACCGATCGGGTGAGGTTGACGTGGGGATTCCACGGCCAGGCCTGTGGCGTCCATTGGGCGGCCACTCAAGTCCCTCGTCGTCGGAGTCCCCACTCGTCCCTGTCGCCGTTGGTCGCGCTCATGCCGCTGTGGCGCGACGATGCTGCGCGTGAACTTGGCTGCGATGAGCGCGCGCGCGGCAACCTTCGTGAGCTCGTTGCCGTCGGCGTCTCGCAGGACGTAGCGGACTTGCGTCGACGCCGGCTTGTCATCGGCGCGCTGGCTGTCGCGACGCTTCAGGAGGGCGTAGACGCGGCGCGCCATCTTGCCAGCCAATGCGATGAGGATGAGGTTGTGGTGATCACCTGCGGCGTAGCGGCGAGCGTAGTACGCCGCGAAATCCGGATCCCACTGGCGAGCGACGTCAGCTGCTAGGTAGAGGTACTTCTTGAGTACTCGTTGGCCGGTTTTGGTGATTGGCATCGAGGGGTCGCTCATGCCCGTCTGCTTCCGGCGTGGACACAGTCCGCAGTAGCTCACGAACTTCTTGCCGTTCGAGAACCGCGCGATGTCGCCTACCAAGGCTTCGATGGCCGCAGCGATCGTGGGACCGACGCCGCGCAGTTGCTCGAGTGTTCGGTCAGGATCGACGCCCAGGTAGAGCTTCTTGATCTTTGCGTCGAGCTTGCGAACGTCCGTGTTCTTGCGCTCGATCTCATCCAGCTCGTACACCACATCCTCTTGGATGGCCTCGTAGTCGAACGGCATCTGCCCCGCAGCTCGCAGCTCAGCGTAGTACTCGGCGGCCTGTCGGCAGGACTCGAGCACGCGGTCGACCAAGCACGGGTCATGCGTTCCCTTGGATCGCTTCGTCAAGAAGCGCTCCAAGCGACTCTTCCCAAGGCCGACCGCTTTCACCGGATCGACGTAGCGCCGCAGAAACCCCATCTTAGCGGCACTGAACTTCTCTGCCCCCAAGGCCTTCATGAGGCTGGGATTCGCCAGTACCAGTATCGCGTGCACACGACGCTTGTGGTCGCTGAGCTCGCGCGCCAACCGCTCACGCCGCTTCACGAGTCGACGGATCGTCGTCTCGTCGGCAGTTGGAACACGCAGCTGGTGGACGCCCTTTGGATCCATCTGCGGCAGACGCGCAGCGGCCTCGGCGTCTACTACGTCGGTTTTGGTGTGCTTGCTATAGAACTTCCGCAGGTCGCTCAGCTTCTGTGGTTTGCTCACGTAGATCTGGAACCCTGCGGCGTTCACGTGCGCCGCGATGGGCAGCCACGCCAACCCCGTTGGTTCCATCACGAAGCTCACCGGACCCTCGGCACCTTCCTGTGCACGGCGCAGCAGAAGGTCAATACCCTCACGGCTGTTCTCGACTGAAAACGGTCTGCCCCGAGACTTCGCACCATCCAGAACGACGGCTCGGTGCTTGCTCCTCAAGCCGAGATCCAATCCAACGAATCGATTCATGTCCCCTCCATGTTCAACGAGTGAGTGTCGACGAGAGGACTCTCCCTACCCGCGCAGTCCGCCTGAGGAGGCGAGTCGCCAAAACGGTTCGTGTTTCGGGGCCGTGATTTCTCACGCCGCCAATCTCCTAAATCGGGTCCCCCACGCGGGAGGAGAGTCGCAGAACCAAATGAGGGGCCGCTCGAAGCGCCACCATTGCGGCAGATCGCGAAACCTCTCCGTCGCACGCCGGGGGACCCTAAGCTCTCTTGCGGCCGATGACCAGACTCCCGACACGACTCCTGCGGCTGCACCATCGCGCGAGTCTTCCACACCGCTACGGCGCGACGGGTGTGGAGAACTCTAGCTTCGCAGATCATGGAACCACACATACCGTTGCGGCCCCGGCCGCGTTGAGCTCATGGACCAACAACGCCCTCCGGGTGATGGCCGGCGCGGCTTGCGCGCTGTCGTTTGCCTGCGGGTCCGAGCCCGCGGCGGACCCGGCGCCTCTGCCAGCCGCGCCGGTCACCAACCGGCTCGACGTCTCCTCTGACGTCGTCAACAACCTCGGCATCACCTACGAGCCGGCGGCCCGCGGTCACCTCGGTGTGTGGCACCGGGTGTCGGGCGAGCTGGAGGTTCCCGAGAGCCGCCGTTGGCTGCTGCGGGCGCCGGCGCGCGCGCGCGTGCTCTCGACGGTCGCCCGCTGGCAGGTGGTCGCGCAGGGCGCGGTGGTGGCGACCCTGGCCGCGCCGGAGGTCGGGCGCGTGCGGGCCGCGATCGAGCTCGCCGAACGGACCGCCGCGCAGGCGACGCGCGAGGTGGCGGCCGCCGGTGCGCGGCTGGTCGAGAGCGAGGAGCACTTGGCGGAGGCGCGCGCCTTCGAGCGCACCTGCATGGAGCGACTCGACCATCTCGAGCGGGCGGATCGGCAGGGCAACCCGCTGACCGTGCGGGAGCTGGTCGAGGCCCGCCGCGCGGTCGCCGAGGCCAGTCGGGCGCGCCTCGACGCGGCGATCGTGCGCGACGAGTTGGCGGCGCGGGTCGCCGGCAAACAGCTCGACGCCGACCGGGCCGCGGGCGACGCCGCCGCACAGCTGCAGGCGCTCGCCGTCCTGACCGGAGCCAGCGTGGCCGATCTGTCGGAGCGCACCGAGGGCGAGCCGGCCTGGCGTCGGATCGAGCGCCTCGAGATCCGCGCCCCCGCGGATGGAGTGGTCGTCGAGCTGGCGGTGGCGGCCGGCGAGGTCATCGACGCCGGGATGCCGGTGGCGCGTCTGTTCGATACCCGCGAGCTGCGCTTCGTCGGCCGCGTGCCCGAGGGCGATCTGGGGCTGTTGGCCGGAGGCAGTACCGTGCGTTTGGAGTTTGCCGCCAGCCTGCTGCCGCCGGTCGAGACGGTGCTCGACGCGCCGCTCTTGATCGCCGACCCAGACACCCGAATGGTGCACGTGCAGGCCGCCGTCGCCAACGGCGATGGGCAGATGGCGCACGGCATGTCCGCCACGGCGCACGTGCTCGTCGAACGCAGCGCGAGTGAAGAAGTGTTGGTCCCGCAGCGGTGCATCGTCTTCGACGGCCTGCAGGCGGTCGTGTTCAAACGCGATCCCGATGATCCGGACGTCGTCGTGCGCACCCCGGTCGAGCTCGGCGCGCGCGCGGTCGATCGCGTCGAGGTGCTCGCCGGTGTGATGGAGGGCGATGCGCTGGTCGCCGACGGCATCCGCCAGCTGGTGCGCACCGGATTGGGCAAGGCGCCGGAGGGCGGCCACTTCCACGCCGACGGCACCTGGCACCGGGACCACGAGTAGGTCCCTTTCGATCGAATGCTCACCGCGCTGATCGGCTGGTCTCTGCGACGGCGCGGCCTGGTGCTCGGGCTGGCGGCTCTGCTGATCGTGTTCGGGGCCTACCGCATCCCGCGGATGCCGGTCGAGGTGTTTCCCGAGCTCAACGCCCCGACCGTCACGATCATGACCGAAGCGCCCGGCTACGCGCCGGAGGAAGTCGAGCGCGCGGTGACGTTTCCGATCGAGACCGCGCTCAACGGCATCGCCGGGCTGCGCCGTCTGCGCTCGAGTTCGGCCCTCGGTCTGTCGATCGTCTGGGCCGAGTTCGACTTCGGCGCCGACATCTACCGCAATCGGCAGCTGATCGCCGAGCGGCTGTCCCGGGTGCGGGGCGTGCTGCCGGCCAATGTGCATCCGCCCGAGATGACTCCGGTCGCCAGTCTCGCCGGCGAAGTCATGCTGCTCGGCTTGACCAGCCCGCAGGAACGCGCGTCGCCCCTCGAGCTGCGCCGCATCGCGGAGTTCGACCTCCGCCCACGCCTGTTGGCGGTGACCGGCGTCGCCCAGGTCACCGCGCTCGGCGGCGAGCTGCCCGAGCTGCAGATCCGCGTGTCGCCCGATGCCCTGCAGCGATACGGCTTGACCCTGGCCGAGATCGAGCGCGCGGCCGGGGCCGCGCACGCGCCGGTCGGCGCCGGCTACCTCGCCGATGTGGGAGGGCGCGAGCTGCCGCTGCGGCCGCAGACGGGGGTGGAGAGCGTCGACGACATCGGCTCGACGGTGGTCGGCACTTGGCGGGGAGTGCCGGTGCCGCTGTCCTCCGTCGCCAGCATCGGCGTGGCGGGCGCACCGCGGCGGGGGACCGGTTCGGCCGGGGGAAGGCCGGCGGCGATCCTCACGGTGCAGCGCGACCCGAGCGCCAACACTCTGGAGCTCACCGCTCGCCTCGACGCGGTGCTCGACGCCTTCGCCGCGACGTTGCCCGAGGGCGTGGTGCTCGAGCGGGCCATCTTCCGGCAGGCGGACTTCATCGGTGTTGCCGTCGACAACGTGCTGGCGGCGTTGCTGGATGCCGCGCTCTTCGTGCTGGTCATTCTGTTCCTGTTCCTGCTGGACCTCCGCACGACGCTGATCACGTTGACCGCGCTGCCGCTGTCGCTGGCGGCCGCCCTGCTCGCCCTCGACGCGGTCGGTGCGACCATCAACGTGATGACTCTCGGCGGCATCGCCGTCGCCATCGGCTCGCTGGTCGACGATGCCATCGTCGACGTCGAGAACGTCTTTCGCCGCCTGCGGCAGAACGCGGGGCTGCCGCCGGAGCAGCGCCGGCCGCGCCTACGCGTCGTGTTCGAAGCCAGCGTCGAGGTCCGCCAGGCGATTCTGTTGGCCACCGCCGTCATCGTGCTCGGCTTCGTGCCCCTGTTCTTCCTCAGCGGAGTCGAGGGCCGCTTCTTCCGCCCGCTCGGCGCCGCCTACGTCATCAGTTTGGCGGCGTCGTTGCTGGTGGCCATGTCGGTGACACCGGTGCTGTGCAGCGTGCTCTTGCGGCGCGCCGCAGCCGGGTCCGTCGAGCGCGAGAGTTGGCTCGTCCGGTGGCTGCAGCGGGGTTATGGCCGGGCGCTCGAGGTCGCGCTGCGCGCGCGCGCCGTCGTGCTCGGTGCGGCGGGGCTGCTGTTGGCGTGCGCGTGCGCGCTCGCGGCGACGTTCGGCTCGTCGTTCCTGCCCGAGTTCAACGAGGGCAGCATCACGCTGTTCCTCAACACGCCGGCGGGCACGTCGCTGCAGGAGTCGGACCGCGTCGGGCGGCGGGTCGAGCTGCGGGCGGCCGAGATCGAGGGCGTTGCCGCCGTCACGCGGCGCACCGGCCGGGCCGAGCGGGACGAGCACGCCGAGCCGGTGAGCGCGAGCGAAGTGGATGTGCGCCTGCGCCCCGGCGCGGACGTCGGCGCGGTGCGGCGAGCGCTCGTCGATCTGCTCGCGGCGACGCCGGGCGTGACGTCGCAGATCGGCGGGCCGATCGGCCACCGGCTCTCGCACATCTTGTCGGGCACACCGGCCGCCGTGGCGATCAAGGTGTTCGGCGACGACCTCGACCAGCTGCGCACGATCGCCGCCGAGATCGAGGCGGCGCTGCACCCGCTGCCGGGCGTGCGCGACCTGGTCGCCAATCGCGAAGTGTTGTCGGACACGCTGCCGATCCGTTTCGACCGCCAACGGCTGGCGCACTACGGCTTGACCCCGGCGGATGCGGCGCGCCAGCTCGAAACCGCCTTCCTCGGGCGCAGGTTGGGTGTGGTCAACCAGGGCTCCGCACGGATCGACATCGTGCTGCGCTTGGCCGAGGACGCGCGGCGCAACCTGGACGACGTGCGCCAGTTCTTGTTGCAGGCTCCGTCCGGAGCCGTCGTCCGGCTGCAGACCGTCGCCGACGTGTACGAAGAGCAAGCGTCGAGCCTGATCACCAGGGAGAGCGTGCGTCGCAAGGCGGTGATCTCCTGCAACGTGGCGGAAGGCCACAACCTGGGCGATCTCGTCGCCGCGATCCGCGCAAGTGTCGACCCCATCGTTGCGCGACATCAGGGCGCACACGTCGAGTACGGCGGGCAGTTCGAGGCGCAAGCCGAGGCGAGCCGGCGCATCGGGTGGACGTCGCTTGGCGTCCTCGCGGTGATCTGTCTGCTCCTCTACGGCGCCTTCGGCGCCGCCAGACCGGTTCTGCTGGTGCTGCTCAACCTCCCGTTCGCCCTGGTCGGCGGGGTCGTCGCGCTGTTCGTCGCCGATTCGCCCAGCGTGATCGACAACCTCACCGCGTTGTTCGGCGGTGGCAGCTATGTGGCTCCGGTCGTGTCGATCTCTGCCCTGGTCGGCTTCATCGGTCTCGTCGGTGTGGCCTGTCGCAACGGGCTACTGCTGATCTCGCACTGCTATCACCTGATGGAGGTGGAGAACATTGCCCGATCCGCCGCGATCCGAAGCGGTGCCCGGGAGCGCCTCGTGCCGATTCTGATGACGGCTCTGACCTCGGCCCTGGCCTTGATCCCGTTGGTGTTGGCCAAGGGTGAGATCGGCAGCGAGCTGCAGTATCCGATCGCCGTGGTCATTCTGGGTGGGTTGGTCAGCAGCACGTTCCTCAACCTGTTCGTCGTGCCGGTCGCCTTCGAGGCGTTCGCCGGCAAGGCGCGGAGTGGCGGCGCTTCCCGCTGAACGCCGGCCTGCGACAAACCGCTGATTCGGATCACACTCCGATCGGCCCACGTGCAAGAATCTCCAGCCGACAACCGGCCGAGCACCTGCCGCGGTGGATGACATGAGCGACACGTCGACGATTCCGTTCTCCCTGCTCCTCTTGTTGGCGGTCGCCTGCGGTGACGCCACGCCGCCGCCGGCGCCCGCCGGCGGCGGTGCGTCCAGTGCGGCGCCCGCGCCGGAGAGCGATCACGGGGCCGAGACCGAGGTGGGCACGGTGCGCGTTGGCGCCCGGGAGTTTCGCGTCGTCCAGCTCGGTGAGTTGGTGCCGGGGAAAGAGGGAGCCTTCGAGGTTCACGGCGCCGGCGCGACACCCGACGTGCGCGGTCTCCGCGCCTACCTGTGGGTCGAAAGCGATGACGGTGCCCAGGTGAGCGCCCCCGAGAAGGGGCTACCCGGCGGCGACCGGTTGCACTTCCACGTCACGCCGCGCCAGGGCACTGCACCCGTGCGCGTCGTGTTGCGCGTGCGTGGTGACGATGGCGACGAACGCGGCTCGCTGCCCCTGCCGAACCCGCCAAGCGCGGCCGCGCCCGCCGACCGCGCGGAGAGCGCGCCCGCCGGCGAACCGCACGCTGTGTTGGCCGGTGGCTGGACGCAGCAGCTCGACGATGCGACGGAAGACTCGCCGGCGAGCCGCTTCGTCATCGACGCCGACACCGTCGAAGCCACGCAGGGACCCAACGCCTGCCTCTGGGTGCCCGTCGTGGCCGACGGGAATTATCGCTTGTCGGCCACCGTGACCCATCTCGACTCCGGGCTGCATCCGCACGGCGCCGGTCTCACCTTCGGCGGCACCGATGTCCACGGCACTGCGCAGCGCTACACGTACTTCTTGGTGCGCGGGGATCGGCACTTCTTGATCAAGACGCGCGCGGGCGAAGACACCGCCGACGTCGTGCCGTGGACCGAGCACGAGGCGGTCGCCGCCGAGGACGACGAGGGCTTGATGGAGAACCGGCTCGCGGTCGAAGTGCGCGGCGCCGAAGTGGTGTTCTCGATCAATGGCACCGAGGTGCACCGGGGCGCGCGCGACGACCTGCCGTCCGACGGCCGCATCGGACTGCGCTTGGTGCACGACCTGCACGTCCGCTTCACGGTTCCGGTCGTCGAGCGCTTGGACTGAGCCGCCGGAGGCCGCGCATGCATCGCCCCGTCCCGACACCGATCGCTGGCGTCACCCTGCGCTTCGCCGAGCCAGCGGACGCTGCCACGATCCTGCGCTTCATCCGCGAGCTCGCCGACTACGAGCAGCTGGCGGACCAGGTGGTCGCCGACGAGGCTGCCGTGCGCGCGACCGTGTTCGGTGACGCCGCCGGGCCCGAGGTCGTGTTGGCCGAAGACGCGGGCGCGCCGATCGGCTTCGCCCTGTTCTTCCACAACTACTCGACGTTCTTGGCGCGCCGTGGGCTGTATCTGGAGGATCTGTTCGTGACGCCGGCGGCGCGCGGCCGCGGGGTCGGCAAAGCGCTGCTCGCCTATCTGGCGCGGATTGCGGTCGAGCGCGGTTGTGGGCGGATGGAGTGGGCGGTGCTCGATTGGAACCAGCCGGCGATCTCGTTCTACGAGGGGCTCGGTGCGCGGCCGGTGGATGAGTGGCGCACTTTTCGCGTTACCGGTGACGGGCTCGCAAACCTGGCCAGACAGTTCGAGGCGGGATCGGGGACGCCGCAGTAGGCGAAGGCTCCGGGGGCCCTGCGCCCGGGCAGAAACGTGTCGTGGGGGGCGCCGCGGCGGCGTCTGCAACAATGGGCGGCCCATCTCCTCGGCCGCCAATGGCACGATCTCTTCCCGTCGCACCTTCCCCATGCGCGTCCTTCTCTCCTCGTTGGCCGGTGTCGTCGCCGGTCCTCTCTCGGCGCAGTTCGTCGAACCCGTCTGCGTCACGCACACTTGGAACGGCAGCCAGCTCGGCGAATCGTTCGGCTGGGTCTCGGCGCCGCTGCGCGACATCGACGGCGACGGCGCGATGGAGGTCGCGATCACCGCGCCGGGTCGGTCCGGCAATCGCGGTCGCGTGTCGATCCGCTCCGGTCGCACGGGCCGGTTGTTGCGGCGGTCGGTGGGCACGGTGGCCGGTGCTCGTTATGGCCACGCCGTGCGCGACGCCGGTGACCTCGACGGTGACGGCGCCACCGATTACGTCGTCGGCGCTCCCGGCAGCAGCACGGTCGCTGGGACCGCGGAGGTGTTCTCGGTGAGTGCCAGCCTGCTGCTCACCATGCAGCAAGGCGTGGCCGGGGATCAGTTCGGCTACTCGGTCGCCGGACCCGGCGATCTCGATGGAGATGGCGTGCCCGACTACGCGGTGGGCGCGCCCGACACCAACAACCCCGGCGCGCTGGCCGGCGCGGTCTACGTGCTCAGTGGTGCCGGCGGCGGTGTCCTGCACGTCTTCCGCGGCGCGCCCGGCGACCGGCTCGGGACTGCGGTGGGGGCTATTGGCGACGTCACCGGCGACGGGCGCTCGGAGCTGGTGCTGGGGGCGGTGGGGGCGCCGGGCGGTGGACTCGCGTACGTCTACGACGTCGGCCAGCCCGCGCAGCCGCTCTACACGCTGACTCCCGATGCCAGCGCCGCCAGTTTCGGCCAGTACTTCGCCGACTCGCCGGGGGACGTCAACGGCGACGGTTGGCCGGACGTCTACGTCGGTGACTTCTCCGATTCCGGCGCCGGGCGCGCCGCCGGCCGCGCCTACGTCTTCGACGGCCGCAACGGCCAACGCATCTGGACCATTGCCGGGACCACGCCGGGCGGCGGCTTCGGCATCGGCCGCGGCGCCGGCGACGTCGATGGCGACGGGCGCGCGGATCTCTTGTTGTGTGCTTGGCAGGACAGCTCGGGAGCGCCCTTCGCCGGCAAAGCTTGGGTCTACTCCGGCGCCAACCTCCAGGTGCTGCACACCTTCACGTGCAACGTCGCCGGCGCCACGGTGGGCTTCGACGCGCACGGCATGGGCGACGTCGATAACGACGGCCGCCAGGACTTCCTGCTGACGGGGGCTCAGCTCAACGGCAGCACCGGGGTCGCCTACCTGGTCTCCGGCTGCGCGGCGGCCGGTCGCAGCTACGGTGCCGGCCTGGCGGGCGCGGGTGGAACCGTGCCGCAGCTGTCCCTGCAGGGTTGCGCCGAGCCGGGCGAGGCCGTCGCGCTGGCCGTGCAGGGAGGGTTGGCGTCGGCGCCCGGCGTGCTCCTGGCGTCGGCGACCGCGGCGATGACACCGCTCGCCGGCGGCCAGCTGTTGGTCGGCGCGGGAGTGGCGTGGCCGCACCGTCTGGACGCCGCGGGCACGATGTCGTTGCCGCTGACCGTGCCGAACACCCCCGCGATGCGCGGCACCTCGACGTACTTGCAGGCGGGCTACGCCGATCAGGCCGCCCCACTGGGGTTGTCGTTGACGGCTGGATTGCGCGTCGACGTCAAGTAGCGGGTGCAAGCGGCGGGCGTTGACGCGGCGACCCGTTCCGCCACGATGTTGCGGACATGAGGCGCGCGGACCTGCCGGACGACCCCTTGGCGCTGTTTCGCGGCTGGGATGCCGAGGCGCGTGCCGCCGGGGTTCCCGAGCCCGATGCCGCGGCGCTGGCGACCGCCGACTCCGGCGGCCGGCCGTCGTGCCGCATGGTGCTGGTGCGCGGCGTCGACGCGCGTGGCTTCGCGTTCTACACCAGCTACGAGAGCCGCAAGGGCGAGGAACTGCGCGCCAATCCCGCCGCCGCCTTGCTCTGGTGGTGGCCGGTGTTGGGCAGGCAAGTGCGGGTCGAAGGCGCGGTCGAGGTGTTGCCGGCGGCGGAGTCGGACGCCTACTTCGCCGGCCGGCCGCGGGAGAGCCAGATCTCGGCGGCCGCGTCGCCGCAGTCGCGAGCGATCGACGACCGCGCGGCGCTGGTTCGTCTCACCGATGCCCTGGCCGCGCAAACGGCTGGCGGACCGGTTCGCCGGCCGGCGTGGTGGGGCGGGTTTCGCCTGGCTCCGTCGGCGGTCGAGTTCTGGCAGAACGGCGAGCACCGCCGGCATGATCGGTTTCGCTACGAGGTCGGGGCCGGGGGCTGGACCGTCGCGCGGCTCGCGCCTTGACGCGCCGGTGCCCGCCGGCGGCGGAGCTCACCTCTGGCGGATCGGCGTCGCGAAGGCGTCGTGCTCGCGGCGGAGGACGGCCAGGTCCTCGTCGGTGAGCTGCTTCCTGGTGCGGGCGAGCATCTCGAAGAACCACGCCGCCTCCGGCTCGGTGACCGGACAGCCGACGTTGCCATCGGGACCGACCGAGGTGACCTGCCGAGTGCCGTCCGCCGAGAAGATGGCAAACCACGGCATGCCACCCTTCTCGCCGGCGCGCAGCTCGTCGGCGAGCTCGGCACCGCCGGGCATCCGGTCGGTATCGATCTTCACCTCGACGTAGTCGCTGCCGAGGAGGCGGTGTACTTCGGGGCGCCCGAGGAACTCCTCGAGCTTGAAGCACCAGCCTCACCACGGCGCTGCCAGATGGACCAACAGCTGCTTGCCGCTCTCCTCGGCCTCGGCGCGGGCGCGTGCGTACACCTCGCGCGCCGCCGGCATCGGCGTGCGCAAGCAGTGCAGGAGCTGGCCGAGCGCGTCGTCGTCGCACTGCTTCAGGATCGTGCAGCCGAACTTCGCCAGCAGGCCGCCCTCGGGGTCGTGCACCGTCAGCGTGGGCAGTCGGTGCGGCACCTCCGTGCCCAGCTCGGCGGCAACGGTGGCGTGCTCGGCGTCTGCCGCCACGACCTCGAACTCGTATCGCAGATACGCGTCGCCGATCTTCAGCTTGGCGAGCCTGGTGGCGCGGTCGGTGACGTCGCTGTCCGCCGCGGTCCACAACACGGCGAGGCGCTTGGCGCGCGCCGCCGCGATGTCGACCGCGGCGCGCAGCCGGTCCGGCGCCGCGGCCGGCGCCTGGCGGTCGGGCTGCGCTGTCGCCGGGGCGGGCAGCAACGCGACGGCCAACGCCATCGAGAGGGCGAGCGGGGGAGGGTGAGTGTGCATCGCTGTGCTCCTGGATGCGTGAGCGGTCTGGGGGCGGTCTCGGCGGTCGGCGCCGCGGTCGAAATTCCTGGCCGCTGGGATGGGTCTTCCGCGCGACCTATGCTTTCGATTGAACAAATCCTAGCGGGAGCTCGACCATGACACTGCGTTTGGGGGACACCGTCCCCGATTTCACCGCCGAGACCACCGAGGGCACGATCTCGTTCCACGACTGGATCGGGGATTCCTGGGCGGTGCTGTTCTCGCACCCCAAGGACTTCACTCCGGTCTGCACCACCGAGCTCGGCTACATGGCCGGGTTGAAGAGCGAGTTCGACAAGCGCGACACCAAGATCATCGGCCTCAGCGTCGACGATTTGTCGAGCCACGCGGAGTGGTCGGCCGACATTGCCGAGACCCAGGGGCACGCGCCGAATTATCCGCTGATCGCCGATCCGGAGCGAAAAGTGGCGGAGCTCTACGGCATGATCCACCCCAACGCGCTCGACTCGCTCACCGTGCGCACCGTGTTCGTCATCTCGCCGGCCAAGACGGTGATGATGATGCTCACCTACCCGGCCAGCACCGGCCGCAACTTCGACGAGATCCTGCGGGTGATCGACTCGCTGCAGCTCACCGCCAAGCACAAGGTGGCCACCCCGGTGCAGTGGACCCCGGGCGGCGACGTCATCATCGTTCCCGCGCTGTCCGACGAGCAGGCCAAGCCGCTGTTCCCCAACGGCTGGAAGACCGTCAAGCCCTACCTCCGCGTCGTCCCCCAACCCAACTAACGCACGTACGGAGCCAGGCTCCCGTTCATCACTTCCGGCCCGGCCTTTGGGTGGCCCGCGCCTCAGCCACCCGCTCGACTCCGCTCCTCGAGCGCGGTGTGAATGCGCAGGTCGCCCTCCAGCGTTCGGTGGACGGGACAGCGCTCGGCGATCTCGCGCAGTCGATCGCGCTGATCGTCGTCGAGTGCGCCACGCAGCGTGAGCCGGCGCTCGATGTGGTCGGTGCGCGCCGCGCCCTCGCCCTTCTCCTCGGTGCGCCAATGGCGCAGCTCCACCCGCACGTGCTCGAGGTCCCACTTCTTGTGGCGTGCGTACATCCCCAACGTCATCGACGTGCAGGTGCCGAGGGCGGCGAGCAGGAGGTCGTAGGGAGCGGGTCCGGTGTCGCCGCCGCCGATCGCCACCGGCTCGTCGGCGATCCACGCGTGGCGACCCGCGACCACGGTTTGCTCGAAGCCGCGCGCGGAGCCCTCGACCACCACGCTCCCGTCGGCCGCGTCGGTCGGTGGCGACGCGTCCACGTAGCGCGCCGCCCACGCCGCCAACACCCCGGCCGCGTACTCGGCGTCGGCACGATCCGAGAGCAGGTGATCGGCATCGTCGAGCGAGACGAAGCTCTTGGGGTGTTGCAGCGCGGCGTACAGCCGTCGGGCATGGTCGACGTCGACGATCTCGTCGGCCGGTGAGTGCAGGATCAAGACCGGCACGCGGAGTTCGCGCAACCGGTCGCCGAGCCGCTGCTCGTCCAGATCGTCCAAGAACTGCTTCTTGATGGTGAACGCGCGGCCGGCGATGCGCACGCCGGCGACGCCGCGCGCCTCGATCGTCGATAGCTCGTCCTGTAGCAGGTGGCGGACGTGCTTGGGATCGCTCGGCGCGCCGATCGTCGCCACCGCCCGCACGCCGTCGATGCGCGCGGCGGCGGCGAGCACGGCGGCGCCACCCAAGCTGTGGCCGACGAGCAGGGCGGGGGCGCGGTGCACGGCGCGCAGATGCGCCGCCGCATCCACCAGATCGTCGACGTTGGAGGAGAAGTTGGTGTTGGCAAAGTCTCCCTCGCTGCCGCCCAGACCGGTGAAGTCGAAGCGGAGCACGGCATAGCCGGCGTCGCTCAACGCCCGGCTGACGCGGCTCGCGGCGGCGATGTCCTTGGAGCAGGTGAAGCAGTGTGCGAACAGGGCGAACGCGCGCGGGGGCCGCGCCGGCCATTCCAGCCTTCCCGCGAGGCGTTCGCCGTCGCGGTTGTCGAACTCGAGTTTCTCGCTGCGCATCACCACGATCTTAGAGGGCTGCGCTTCGGTGGCGCAGCCTCCTAAGATGTCGCCCATGTCCGGACCGGCTGCCGAGTTCGAGGCCCTGCTGCGGGCGCGCATGAGCCGCCGCGCGTTCGCCGCCGGCCTTGCCGCGGGCGCAGGGCTCGCCCGTGGTCGAGCCTCGCGTGCAGCCGCCCCTCCGGCACGCCCCCGCGTGAAGTTCCGCGGCCTGGGCGCCGGCATCTCCGCGGACGACCGCGTCGCCGACGGCTACCGCGCCGACGTGTTGATCGCCTGGGGAGACCCGGTGCTGCCGGGGGCGCCGCCGTTTCGCCCGAGCGCGCTCACCGCCGAGGCGCAGGCCTCGCAGTTCGGCGCCAACGCGGACTACTTGGCGTTCTTGCCGCTGCCGCGCGGCTCGGTGCGCTCCGATCACGGTCTGCTGTGCGTCAACCACGAGTTCACCAAGGCCGTGGCGATGTTCGACGGCCTCGGCGACAGCTACCTGAGCGCTCGCGAGCGCTCGACCGCCGCCCAGGCCGCGGTCGAGCTGCAAGCGCACGGCCACAGCGTGTTGGAGATCCGGCGCGACGCTGCGGGCGCGGTCAGGGTGGTCGACGACAGCGTATTCGCGCGGCGGGTGACCGCGACTACCCCGATCGAGTTGCGGGGCCCGGCGGCGGGCCACGCCCGACTGCGGACTGCGGCCGATCCCACTGGTCGGTTGGTGCGCGGCACGTTCGCCGACTGCGCGGGCGGCGTCACTCCGTGGGGCACCGTGCTGATCGCCGAAGAGAACTTCGACGAGTACTTCTGGGGGGACCCGGAAGCGCTTCCGGGGGCGGACCAACTGCGGCGCTACACCGTCGGCCGCGAGCCGGAGTACGGCTGGGGGCGGTCGGCTGTCGAGCCCGGTATCGACGCTGTTCTGCGCGACGAGCTGCGGCGGTTCGACCTGCAGCACGAGCCCAACGAGTGCAACCGATTCGGTTGGGTCGTCGAGCTCGATCCCTACGACCCCGCGTCCCGGCCGGTGAAGCGCACCGCCCTGGGGCGTTTCAAGCACGAGAGTGCGACGGTCGTCGTCAGCGGGTCGGGCCGCGTGGTCGTGTACTCGGGCGACGATGAGGAGTTCGAGTACCTGTACCGCTACGTCAGTGACGGGACCGTCGACGAGCACGCGGGATTCGACTCCGACCTCCTCGACCGCGGCGTGCTCAGCGCGGCGCGGTTCGACGCCGACGGAACCCTCACCTGGTTGCCGCTGATCTTCGGTAAGGGTGGTTTGACGCCCGACAACGGATTCGCCGACCAGGCCGAGGTCTTGCTGTGGGCGCGGCGGGCGGCGGACATCGCCGGCGCGACCCCGCTCGATCGCCCCGAGGATGTCGAGGTGGACCCGCGGACCGGCGGCGTGCTGGTCGCATTGACCAACAACCTGGCGCGGACGGAAGAGCAGGTCGATGGCGCCAACCCGCGGCCGCGCAACTCCGCGGGGCACTTGCTCGAGCTGCTGCCGCCGGGCGACACGGACGCGCTCCGCCACGACGCGCCGTCCTTTCGCTGGAACGTCTTCCTACTGGGAGGGGCGGACGCCAGGCCAGGCGACGAGGGAGCGGATCGATTGTCGGCTCCGGCCTGGGCGGCCGGGTTGCGCTGTCCCGACAACTTGGCCTTCGATCCGTCCGGCCGACTCTGGATCGCGACCGACGGCAGTCCCACCACCTTTGCCGACGACGTACCGCTGGCGCGGCGGATGCCGGATGGTCTGTGGGCGATCGAAGAGGATGCGGGGGGTGCGCGCCGGCCCCTGCTGTTGTACGCGTGTCCCAACGGTGCCGAGTTGTGTGGGCCGTGCTTCACGCCCGATGGCGAGACGCTGTTCGTCGCCGTCCAGCACCCAGGCGGCGGCGCGCCGTTCGCGAGGTCGCCGACGCGCTGGCCCGCGGGAAGGCCGGGAGTGCGGCCGCTGCGCGGCGGTCCGCCGCCGCCGCGCTCCGCGGTGGTCGTGATCGCCAAGCAAAGACCCGATGCGGCCGGCGACAGCGGAGCGGACGACCCCGGCGGGTTCGACCCGCGGATCGGGAGCTGAGCCTCCGGCGCCTCGAATCGTCGAGCGGCCATAACATTCTCGAGGCGACGCCGCTGCCATGGCGACAACGCCGCCGCGCTGAGCCTCCGGCGCGGCCGTCTCGGATCCGGATCGGTGCCAGTCCGACCTTGCCAAAGAGCGTCGCCGAACGAAGACTCTTCGCATGTTCGCAGCTGACGGCGGCGCCCACCCATGACGGCGATGTCCGATCCCGATGCGCCGGTCCGCGCGCCGGCT
This sequence comes from Planctomycetota bacterium, assembly GCA_965223545.1. Taxonomy (GTDB): domain Bacteria; phylum Planctomycetota; class UBA1135; order UBA1135; family UBA2386; genus CBDCWY01. The sequence continues at coordinate 5,609,637 of OZ245006.1, forward strand.
TGGGTGATGGTGGCCGGCGCAGTGCTCGCGCTGGCGGCACTCGGGGCTGGCCGGCTCGGCATTCTGTACGGCGGGTTCGGTCCGACCCAGCTTCTCGTCTTGGCCCTAGCGGCGGGCGTGCTCGCGGGCGGCGTGTGGAGTGCGGCGCCGATCGGGTTGCTGACCGGTGCGAGCTTGGGAGCGGTGGGCGGTGCCTGCATTGGCATTACCGAGGCCGTGCACCAGCTGGTCCGCAAGGTCGGCTTCGACGTCATCTTGAAGCTGCCCGACGGCTTCGTGTGGATGACGCCGGTAGCCAACGCCGTGATCGGTGCCGGGCTCGGGCTCGGGCTCGGCCTGGTCGGCTCGGTGATCCGCGGCGGCGCCAACCGCGCCTCGTTGGCGTTCGCGCTCGGCATGCTGCTCGCCGCGGCGCACGCCTCGATCTACACCCTCGACAAGATCGCGGGACTGGTGCTCTGCATCGGCGTGGGTGTGCAGTGCGCGCGGACGGCAGCGGCGCGTGCCAACCCGCGCGGCGGCCGCGTTCGGATCGCGGCGTCGGCCGCTGCTGTCGTCATCGGCGCCGGCCTCTTGTGGTCGGCGGTGCCGCGTCGCACCGCCGTCACCGCGGCGCCGAGCGGCTCACCGCCCAACGTGCTGTTGGTCGTGCTCGACACCGTCCGGGCGGATGCGCTCAGCGTCTACGGCGCGGCGCGGCCGACCTCGCCCGGTCTCGAGCGTCTGGCCAGCCGCGGCGTGCTGTTCGAGAACGCGGTGTCGACGTCACCGTGGACGCTGACCGCGCACGCCACGCTGTTCACCGGCCGATACCCGCACGAGTGCAGCGCCGATTGGCACGCGGTGCTGGACGACGAGCACCCCACCTTGGCCGAGACCTTCGGCGCTGCCGGCTACGCCACCGGTGGTTTCGTCGGCAACCTGCGCTACTGCCTGGCCGAGTTCGGCATCGACCGCGGGTTCGAGGTATACGAGGACTTCTACCTGCGGCCGTCGACCGTGTTCGCGAGTGCATCCGTCGGCTACGCCGTGCTCAACCAGATCGTCGGCCAGCCCTTCCACACGGTGCTGCGCAACGATGCCACCACGATGACCGACCGCTTGCTCGCCTGGCAGGCACAGCTCGGTGAGCGGCCGTTCTTCGCCTTCGTCAACTACTACGACGCACACGCCTACTGCGAGCCACCGCCGGATCTGGAAGGCCGCTTCGGTCCCGGAGGCGGCGACGCGCGCGACTGGAACGCCCGCGATGGCGCCAAGCAGGCCGACGCGATCGCCGGCTTCCGCAACGACTACGACGCGTGTCTGGTCTACGTCGATCGCGAGATCGAGCGGTTGCTCGACGGCCTCGCCGCGCGTGGCGTGCTCGACAACACCCTCGTCGTGATCACCGCTGACCACGGCGAACAGTTCGGCGAGCACGGCCTCACCGGGCACGGCAACAGCCTGTATCGACCCAACCTGCACGTGCCGTTGTTGGTGGTGCTGCCGGGCGCCGTGCCGGCCGGCCGTCGCGTCGCCGAAACCGTCTCGCTGCGCGACGTGCCGCGCACGATCCTCGCGCTGACGGGGATCGAGGACGCTCGGTTTCCGGGCACTCCGCTCGGTGTCTTGTGGGGACGCGAGCGCGACAGCGCGACCCCTTTGTCGGCCGTCTTGGCCGAGGTGAGTGCGGTGCCGGGATCACCGCCGCACATCCCGGTCGGGCGTGGCGACATGCTCTCGCTGACCGAGCAGGGCCACCACCTGATCATCAACGGCGACGGCGTGTTGGAGTTGTTCGACTGGCAGGCCGACCCGCAGGAGACCCGCGATCTGGTCGAGACCGAGGCCGGGTCGGCGACGGCCGAGGCGCTGCGCGATCGATTGCTGCGAATCGTTGGCCGCTGATCCGCGCGCCGGCCGCGCGGCGGAAGGCTGAAAGACGGTGCGCAACCGCGAGTTGTCGTGGACAGGACGCGGCGGAAGGCCTCGGCCCGAGGTGGATCCGGCGCGCTCCGCGTGACCGGACTCGAGAGGCACGATGCCGCCCAAACAGCCGCCACGGCCCGCCGCGGGGCCTGATCGCTCGCCATGAGCGCGTCGCGCGTCGCCCGCGAGGCGCAGATGATCGAGGACCTGTGCCGGCCGCACAACCTGCCGGGCGGCAGCAATCACGTCGAGCTGGTGACCACGCACGGCAGCGTCGTCTTCCTGACCGAGGACTCGGTCTTCAAGGTCAAGCGCGCGCGCGACTTCGGCTTCATGGACTACAGCACGATCCAGCGTCGCCAGGCGGCGTGCCAGACCGAGGTGCGGCTCAACCGGCGGACCGCGGCCTCCGTGTATCACGGCGTGCTGCCCGTGTTTCGCGACGCCGCCGGCTATTCGTTGGTGCGCGGCGGCGCGATCGTCGACTGGGCGGTGCACATGCGTCGCCTGCCCGACGAGCGCTGCGCGCGCACGATGCTTGCCGCCGGCGCCCTGGCGGCGCCGGAGGTGGCTGCCATCGCCGATGGCGCTGCGGCCTTCTACGCCTCCGTCGACCGCTACCCGCCCGCGCCGGAGGTGTGGATCGCGAGCTGCGAGGAGAACTTCGCGCAGACCGAACGCTTCGTCGGTGTGCAACTCGAACGCGCGGTGTTCGACCGTGTGGTCCGGCGGCAGCGGGAGTGGATCGAGCGCAACCGCGCCCGCATCGAGCACCGCGACTGCCGCGACGGGCACGGCGATCTCCGCCTCGAGCACGTCTACTTGCTCGATGGCGGGCCGGTGCTGATCGACTGCATCGAGTTCGATGCCAAGTACCGCATCGCCGATCCGGCACTCGACGCCGCCTTCTTGGTGATGGACCTCGGTTGGCGTGGCCACACCGAGCTCGCGCAGCAGTTCGCCCAGCGCTTCGCCGAGAGCAGCTGCGATCCCGAGCTCCTGTCGTTGCTCGAGGGCTATGTCAGCTATCGAGCTCTGGTCCGCGCCAAGGTGGCGTGCCTGGTCGCCACCGATGCAGCGACCCACGGCGACCGCGCCGTCGCCAAGGCCGGCGAGGCGGCTTCGCTGCTCGCCTACGCGGACTCCGGGTGGAGCTAGTGACACCGTGCTCGGAGACTCCTAGCATCAGCCGGCTATGGCATCGGCACTCCGCATCGGTGAGATCCTCGCCGGCTCCGCCGCCGTCGGGCAGCGCGTCGCCATCCAGGGCTGGGTGCGGACCCGTCGGGACTCGAAGGCGGGACTGTCCTTTCTCCACGTCTCGGACGGTTCGTGCTTCGCCCCGCTGCAGGTCGTCGCCCCCGGCGAGCTCGACAACTACGCAGAAACCGTGCTGCGCATCACCACCGGCTGCGCGGTGCGGGTCGAGGGTGAGCTCGTCGAATCGCGGGGCAAGGGGCAGTCGGTGGAGCTGCGCGCCGAGCGCATCGACGTGGTGGGCTGGGTCGACGACCCCGAGACCTACCCGATGCAGCCGAAGCGGCACTCGATGGAGTACTTGCGCGAGGTTGCGCATCTGCGGCCGCGCACCAACGTCATCGGCGCCGTGGCGCGCGTGCGGCACGCGCTGGCGCAGGCCGTGCACCGCTTCTTCGACGAGCGCGGTTTCTTCTGGGTGCACACGCCGATCATCACCGCGAGTGATTGCGAGGGTGCCGGCGAGATGTTCCGGGTATCCACGCTCGACCTCGCCAACCCGCCGCGTACGCCCGACGGAGCGGTGGATTTCGAGAAGGACTTCTTCGGCCGCGAGGCGCACTTGACCGTGTCCGGGCAGCTCAACGTCGAGGGCTACTGCCTGGCGATGAGCCGCGTCTACACCTTCGGGCCGACGTTCCGCGCCGAGAACTCCAACACGCGGCGGCACCTGGCGGAGTTCTGGATGATCGAGCCGGAGATCGCGTTCGCCGATCTCGACGACGACGTGGCCTTGGCGGAGGACTTCCTCAAGTCGATCTTCAAGGACCTCCTCGAACGGCGCACCGACGATCTCGAGTTCTTCGCCCAGCACGTCGACAAGGGCTGCATCGAGCGGCTGGAGCGGTTGGTGCAGGCGGAGTTCGCGCGGATGGACTACGGCGAAGCGGTCGAGACCCTGCAGCGCGCCAAGCGGAAGTTCGAGTTTCCGGTGGAGTGGGGCGTGGATCTGCAGTCCGAGCACGAGCGCTACTTGACCGAGGAGGTCGTGGGCGGCCCGGTCGCCGTGGTCAACTACCCCAAGCAGATCAAGGCGTTCTACATGCGCGTCAACGACGACGGCCGCACGGTCGCCGCGATGGACGTGCTGGCGCCCGGCATCGGCGAGATCATCGGCGGTAGCCAGCGCGAGGAGCGGCTGGACGTGCTCGACCAGCGGCTCGCCGAGATGCAGCTGCCGGTCGAGGACTACTGGTGGTATCGCGATCTGCGGCGCTACGGGACCGTGCCGCACGCGGGGTTCGGTCTGGGGTTCGAGCGCGCGATCCAGTACGCGACCGGGATCGAGAACATTCGCGACGTGATTCCCTTTCCGCGCGCACCCCGGCAAGCCGATTTCTGAGCATGCGAGCAGCCAAGCGTTCGGCCGGCCGGCACCGGTCTCGGTGGCGCCGGCTGGCGCGCGGTGTGCTCGCCGCGGGGATCGGCTTGGCCCTGGCGGGTGTCGCCGGCGAGATCCTGGTGCGCGTGGTGGTGGGCGCTCCGCTCGCCGAGCGCGAGCCGCTGATGGAGATTCGGGCCAACCCGCACCGCGGCTGGGAGATGGTGCCCGGCCTCCACTACACCTACCAGCACCCCGTGCAGGTCAACGCGCTCGGGCTGCGCGGCCCAGAGCTGGAGACGAAGCGCGAAGGCGAGCTGCGCGTGCTGATGCTGGGCGACAGCCAGCTGTTCGGCCAGGGCGTGGCCAGCGACGAGACCGCGCCGCACTTCGTGCAGGAGCAGCTGCGTGCCGCGATGGGCGGGGCCCGTTCCGTCACCGTGATCAACGCCGGCCACCGCGCCTATGACACCCGGCAGGAGCTGGCGTTGTTGCGCGAGCTGGGGCCGCGCATCCAGCCGGACATCGTCATCGTTTGGTTCTACTGGAACGACCTGGACGAGCGCGACATCGACGGCACCTACGCGCGGCTGACCGCTTCGGGCCCCATCGTGTTCGACGTCGGCGCCAAGATGGAGGGGTGGACGAGGCTGCGCTGGCATCTGGTGCAGATGGTGCGCCGCAGCGCTTTCGTGATGTACCTGTACGACCAGGTGCGCGCGCTGCGCGTGCCGGTGCAGCTGGATCCGGTCGGCCTGCAGCCGGCCTACGACCGTGCCGCCGGCTACGCGGAGAGTTTCGTCGAGCTCTCGCAGAGCATGGGGTTTCGCTTGTACTACGCGTTGTTGCCGGACGCGGCCAGCCTGGTCGGGCCACACTTCACCGACGCGATGCTGGACTCCGTCAAGGCCGTGCTCGCGGCCAAGCGGATCGCCACCGTCGACTTGCGGCCACCGCTGCGCGCGCACGTCGAGGCTGGCTCGTCTCTGCCGGTGGTTCCCTACGACTTCCACTACGACGCGGTCGGTCACCGGGTGGCGGCGCAGGCCATGGTGGATCGGTTGTTGGCCGATGGGGTCGTGGCCGGCCAATGAAGGTCGCGATCCTGTGCTCGGGGCTGGGGCACGTGCGCCGCGGTCACGAAGTGTTCATCCGCCAGGTCTTCGACCTGCTGCGCGACGAAGTCGATGTCACGCTGTTCAAGGGTGGCGGCCCGGCAGTGGAGCGCGAGGTCGTGGTGCCGCACGTGCCGCGCTACAGCAAAATGCTGGACGGCATGCACGTCGTGGCGGCGCCGAAGTGGCGCGCCGCGGTCGAGGAGGACACGCGGCTGGCGATCGAGATGGACACGTTCGCGCGCGGCGCGCTGCTGCCCCTGCTCGAAGGTGGCTATGACGTGATCCACTGCCTCGAGCGAGAGGTCGCCGATTGGCTGTACGGACAGCGGCTGTTGTTCGCCCAGGTGCCGCGCTTCGTCTTTTCCAACGGCGGGGCCTTGCCGGCGAAGCGGCTGCCGCGGTGCGACCTCGTGCAGGAGCACACGCGCTTCTCGATGCAGCGCGGTGCGCCGCAAAAAAGCGTGCTGCTGCCGCACGGGGTCGACCTGCACCGGTTCGATCCCGAGATCGACAGCGGGTTCCGCGCCGAGCTGGGGATCCCCGACGACGTCTTGCTGGTGCTCAGCGTCGGCACGATTTGCTACTGGCACAAGCGCATGGACCACCTCATCGAGGAGGTGGCGCAGGTCGAGGGTGCCCATCTGGTGGTCGCCGGCCAGCGATCGGTGGATGCGCCGGCGATCGAGGAGCTCGGCCGGCAGCGGCTGGGCGACCGAGTGCGGTTCGTCTCGCTCGGCCACGACGCCCTGCCGGCGGCCTACCGCGCCGCCGACGTGTTCGCGCTGGCCTCGCTGTTCGAGACCTTCGGCATCGTCTACATCGAGGCGATGGCGATGCGCTTGCCGGTGATCGCGACCGACCACGAGAACCAGCGGGCGATCATCGAGCACGGGGTGTTCGTCGACATGCGCCGCCGCGGCGCCCTGGCCGCGGCGCTGCGGGGCTTGGGGCCGCAGGAGCGTCGTGAGCTCGGCCGGTGCGGAAGGCAGCGCGTCGAGCAGCACTACGACCTTCGCCGGCAGAAGGCCGACTACATCGCGATGTACGAGCGCGCCGCCGCGATCCCGACCCAGGTGCCGCGGCATACGCTGAAGCGCCGGCTGCGCGGCTTGTTCCGTCGCTGAGTCGTTTCAAGGCTGGTGCCGGGTCTCGCGCGGGCCTCGTCCTGAGGTATGCTCCTCGGCCTCCCTCGCCTCTTCCCACCCCGCACTCCCATGGACAAGAACGCGATCGTCCAAACCGTCCGTGACTACATTTCGCGCGAGTTCTTGCGCGACGAGCCCGATATCGTCTTGCAGGACGACACGCCGCTGATCACCGGTGGAGTGCTCGACTCGATCAGTACGATCAAGCTGGTGTCGTTTCTCGAGGAGCAGTTCAAGGTCGAGTTCGCCGCGCACGAGGTGTCCGCCGACTACCTCGACAGCTTGAGCACGATCGGCGACAGCGTCGCCGCCAAGCTGGGATGACACAGCGGCTCGACGCGCTCTTGGCCGCGTCCGCCGTCGCGCGGCCGGACCATGTCGCGATCGAAGACCCCGCTACCGGCGACGCCGTCACCTACGCCGAGCTCGACGCCGCGGCGCAGCGCGTCGCCGAGACCCTGCGCCAGCGCGGCGTGGTCGCCGGCGACCGGGTCGGAGTGAGCGGCAAGTCGGTGCCCGTCGTGGCGGCGATCTTCGGCATTCTGCGCGCCGGAGCAGCCTACGTCCCGGTCGATGCCAACGCCCCCTTGCAGCGCGGCGCGACGATTCTGGCGGACTGTGGCGTCGCCTGTGCGTTCGTCGCGCCGGCCGCCGCCGCCGGGTTCGCCGAGTCGTTCGGCCACGACGGCGGCGCCGTCGAGTCGGTCGACGCGCTCGCCGGGCTCGGACCCGAGCTCGCCCTCGTTCCCGGCCCCGGTCAGCGAGTCGAAGACCCGTCGATGGCGGGCGAGTTGGCCTACATCCTGTACACCTCGGGGTCCACTGGGGTGCCGAAGGGTGTGGTGCACACCCATCGCAGCGCCCTGGCGTTCGTCGATTGGTGTTCGGAGGCGCTCCAACCGAGCCCGGACGATCGCTTCTCGTCACACGCGCCGTTCCACTTCGACCTGTCGATCTTCGATCTCTACGTGTCCATCAAGCATGGCGGCACGTTGGTGCTGATCGGCGATGCCCTGGGCAAGCACCCGACCGGGCTGGCGTCGACGATCGCCGAGCGTCGAATCTCGGTGTGGTATTCGACGCCCTCGATCCTGCGTCTGCTCGTCGAGATGGGCAAGCTGGAGCGCCACCCGCACGCGCCGCGGTTGGTGTTGTTCGCCGGCGAGGTGTTTCCGATCAAGCACCTCCGCGCTCTGCAGGCGGCATGGTCGAGCCCGCGCTACTGCAATCTCTACGGGCCGACCGAGACCAACGTGTGCACTTGGTTCGACTTGCCGCCGCAGACTCCGGCCGACCGCGAGCAGCCATTCCCCATCGGGGTGGAGTGCTCTGGAGACGTCGCTCGGGTCGTCGACGAGGCCGGTGCCGACGTCGCCGACGGTGACGAGGGCGAGCTGTGGATCGCCGGCGCATCGGTGATGCTGGGCTACTGGAACCGTGCCGAGCAAACCGCCGCGGTCTTCGTCGACGGTGACGACGGGCACCGCTGGTACCGGACCGGCGATCTGGTGCGACGCGATGCCAGCGGCGATCTAGTGTTCGTCGGCCGACGCGACCGGATGGTGAAGCGGCGCGGCTACCGCATCGAGCTCGGTGAGATCGAGGCGGCGCTGTATCGGCACGAGCGCGTGTCCGAGGCCGCTGCTCTGGCGGTCACCGACGCCGATGGCGCGGTCGGGATCCGCGCCTTTCTGTCGTGCGCCGATGGCGGCAGTGTGCCGGTGCTCGAGCTCAAGCAGTGGTGCGCGAGCCAACTTCCGCTCTACATGGTTCCCGATCGGTTCTTCTGCCGCGAGGTGCTACCGAAGACCTCGACCGACAAGATCGACTACCAGGCCCTGGCGCGGGAGCAGTGATGGACTTCAGCCTCGACGCAGACCAGAAGCTGCTGCGCGATGAGATCGTCGAGTTCTGTCGCAAGGAGCTGAACGCGGGTGTCGAGGAGCGCGACGCGGCGCAGGAGTTCCGGCGCGACTTGTGGCTCAAGTGTGGAGACATGGGGCTGACGGGGTTGCCCGTGCCGCGCGAGTACGGCGGCGTCGGCCTGGACCCGCTGAGCACGGCGATCGCGCTCGAGGCCTTTGGCTACGGCTGTCGGGACGGCGGGCTGGTGTTCTCGGTCTGTGCGCACCTCCTGGCTTGCGTGGTGCCGCTTTGGAAACACGGCAGCGAGGAGCTCAAGCAGCGCTACCTGCCGGCCCTGGCCAGTGGGCGGAGCATCGCGGTCAACGCGATGACCGAGCCCGGCAGTGGTTCGGATGCGTTCGCGATGCGGACAAAGGCCGTGCTCGACGGGGATCACTACCGCGTGCAGGGCACCAAGACCTTCAGCTCGAACGGTCCGGTTTCCGATCTGGCGGTGCTCTACGCCGTCACCGACCCGGACAAGGGCTACCACGGCGGCACATCGGCGTTCGTCGTCGAGCGCGGCGACGGCGGCTATCAGCCCGGTCAGAAGTTCGTCAAGATGGGGCTGCGCACGGCGCCGATCGGCGAGCTGGTGTTCGACGACGCGCGCGTGCCGGCGGCCAACATGATCGGCGGAGCCGGGGCTGGCGGCGTGATCTTCCAGCAGTCGATGGAGTGGGAGCGGATCTGTCTGGTGGCAGCGCACGTCGGCGCGATGCAGCGGTTGCTCGAGTCCGCCGTCGAGTACGCACGCACACGCACCGCCTACGGCCAACCGATCGGCAAGTTCCAAGCGGTGGCGCACCGCATCGTCGACATGAAGGTGCGGTTGGAGGCCGCCCGGCTGATGGTCTACAAGGCGGCCGCCCGCCTGGACCAGCGCGGTGCGCGTGACATCGGGATGGATGCGTCGGTCACCAAGCTGTTCGTCAGCGAGGCGCTGGTCCAATCGGCGCTGGACGCCGTGCGCGTGCTCGGGGGCTACGGCTTCATGGCGGAGTACGAGGTCGAGCGCGTGTTGCGCGACTCGGTGGGCGGGCTGCTCTACTCGGGCACGTCCGACATCCAGCGCAACATCGTGGCCGGCTGGCTGGGTCTGTAGCGAGCCTGCCCCGCGATCGGCGAATTTCTTGTCTTCGTCGCGGCGCATTCGTATCACGCCGCATCATGAAGCGAATCCTCACCCCGTTCTTCTTGGCCCCGCTGCTCTGGTCGGCGGTTGCCGATCAGCGAGTCGAAGCCGTCGAGCACTCGGCTCAGCCAACTCGCCTCGAGCCCGGTAGCTTCAAGGTCGACACCACACACTCGGCCTGCATCTTCCGCGTCAAGCATGCCGGCGCGGCGTTCTTCTACGGGCGGTTCAACCACGTCGAGGGTGAGCTGGCGCTCGACGAGGACGACTTGGCCACCGCCGAGGTCACGATTCGCGTCAAGGCCGATAGTGTCGACACCGCGGTCGAGGGGCGCGACAAGCATGTGCGGAGCCCCGACTTCTTGGACGCGGCCCAGTTTCCATGGATCACGTTCAAGGGCGAGGAGTTCGAACGCGCCGGCGACAACGCGTTCACGGTGCGCGGCCAGCTGGAGTTGCGCGGCGTGAGCAAGCCGATCGAGATGCGCGTCGAGCACACCGGCACCGGTGAGTTCCGCGGCTCGACGCGGGTGGGCTACGAGACCACGTTCGCGATCAAGCGCAGCGAGTTCGGTTCGAACTACGGCATCGAAGCGGGCGCCCTCGGCGACGAGGTGCGGCTGACGTTCGGCTTGGAGATGATCAAGCAGTGATCGCCGACGCATTCCTGCAACAGCTGCTGCTCGGCCTGGCGCCGCCGGTCGCAGCCGCGGCGGGAGTGCTTGGGGTCGCGGTGGTCTGGGACCGCGGGCGCCGTGCCTGCGGGGACGGCGCGGCCGCGCTGGCGCTCGCCACGAGCTTGCTGGCGGGGTTGGTCGCCCTCGACGCTTGGCCTCGGTTGCCGCCGGCGAGTGGCACTCAAGCGGCGGTCGTGGCGGTCGTGGCGGCGTCGCTCGTCGCGGCCGCCGACGGTTGGCGGCGGTGGCCGCGCGGTGTGTGGGCGGTCGTAGTCGTTCTGCTCGCCGCCCTCGGCAGCGTGCTCGTCTTGATGCGCGTGCTGTCCCACTGGACCGTGCCGCGGCTCTCGGGGTACGTCGCAGCGGGCGTCGTGCTGACCGGCGCGGCGGCGTTGGCGTGGCGGGCCGCCGCGCGGCGGGCGCCGGTGTTGGTGGCCACCCACGTCGCGGCAGTCGCCGCCGGCAGCGGTGCGGTGCTGAGCTCGGGCAGCGCGCTGCTCGGTCAGCTCGCCGGCGCGCTGGCGGCCGGTGCCGCGGTCGTGGCGCTGGCGTCGCTGTGGCTGCCCGCGGCGCGACCGCGCCGCGGCGCGACCGTGGTGGCGGCGCTGGCCGTGGCGCTGCTAGCGGTGTGTGGCGTCGCGTTTGCCGACGTCGAGATCGCTGCCGTGGCCTGGCTGGGCGTGGCTCCGCTGGCTGCGCTGGCCGTGCGCCCGCTGCGCGCGCCGGTCGTTCGATGGCTGGTGGTGCTCGGTGTCACGGGTGGTTTTCTGTCGATGGCGGTCGCGACCGCGCCGCAGAACCCCTATGCGGGATACTGAGCCCGATGCCCGTGCGCTGTGTCTTGGTTCTGCTCGCTGCCGCGGGGGTCCTGCGTGGTCAGACCACCGTCCCCCCCGACTGGGCGCTGCGCCCGCTTCCCGCCCACGTCTCGGTGCCGCCGGTATCGGACGCGTGGATCACCAACGAGATCGACGCGTTCGTCTTGGCGCGGGCCCGCGCGGCGGGGCTCGAGCCGTCGCCGGTCGCCGACCGGCGTACCTTGCTGCGTCGCTTGTCCTACGACCTGACGGGGTTGCCGCCGACCACGGCGGAGCTGGCGGCGTTCGACGCCCACGATGCTGACGATGCTGACCGGGCGTTCGACGCGGCCGTCGAGCGGCTGTTGGCATCGCCTCGCTACGGCGAACGCATGGCGACGCCCTGGCTCGATGCCGCGCGCTACGCCGACACGCTGGGCTACCAGGCCGACCGCGAGCAGCGGGTCTGGCCCTGGCGCGACTGGGTGGTGGCGGCGTTCAACCAGAATCTGCCCTACGATGACTTCCTGACCTGGCAGCTCGCCGGCGACCTGCTGCCGGATGCCACCCGCGCGCAGCGACTCGCGACCACCTTCCAACGGCTGCACCGGCAGACCGAGGAGGGCGGCACCGTCGAGGAGGAGTTTCGCGTCGAGTACGGCGCCGATCGAGTCGACACGTTCGGCACGGCCATGCTCGGCTTGACGGTGGGTTGCGCACGGTGTCACGACCACAAGCACGATCCGATCAGTGCGCGCGACTACTACGGCCTGTGGGCGATGTTCGCCAACATCGACGAATCGGGACAGACGAGTCACTTCACCGACGCAGTGCCGGTGCCGGCGCTGGCTTTGCCGACCGCGGACGACACGCGGGCCATGGCGGGGTTGGCGCGGCGCGTGGCCGATGCCGAGATGGGACTGCGCCTGGCGCGCGCGGCTGTGCCGGCGACCGGCGCGCTGGCGCCGCCGCTCGTGGATGCGGTGGCGCACTATCCGCTGGAATCGGTCGGCGGAGAGGGCGCGTTGGCGAACCGCGTCGCCGGCGGTCGCGGCGGGGTGGCGGTCGACGGCCCGGAGCCGATCGATGGCGTGCGGGGACGCGGTCTGCGGCTCGACGGCGAGAACGGGCTCGAGTTCGAGGGCGTGGGCAGCGCACACAGCGCGCAGCCGTTCTCGGTGGCGATCTCGCTGTTGCTACCGCATGTCTACGACCGTGCGGTCGTGATCCACAAGAGCAGGGCGGCGTTGGACGCCGGCAGCCGCGGCTGGCAGCTCTTGATCGAGGACGGCGCACTGGTCGCGGTCTTGGCGCACATGTGGCCGCACGACGCGGCGGCGGTGCGCGCGCGGCGACCGTTGCCGCTCGGTCGTTGGGTGTCGGTGGCGATGACCCATGACGGCTCGCGGCGCGCCGGTGGTGTCCGCCTGTTCGTCGACGGGCTGCCGGTGGCGACCGATGTCATCCGCGACGGTCTGCGCGGCGATCTCGTGTACGAGCGCGGCGGCGAGCCTCCGATGGTGGTCGGGCAGCGGTTTCGCGACCGCGGTCTGGCCGGTGGTGGGGTCGACGAGATCTGGTGGTTCGCGCGGCAGCTGTCGGCGCTCGAGGTGCTCGAGCTGGCGCGGCCGGGCGCATTCGCCGCGGCGGTCGCCGGTGCCCCCGATCTCCGCCATTCGCTCGCCGAGCACCGGCGTCACAGCGATGCGGGCGTGCGCCGCCTGCGCCAGGTGGTGTTCGAGGCGCGTGATGCCCACCGCCAGCGGCTGGCGGCCGTGCCGCAGATCATGACCATGGTGGAGATGCCGCGGCGCCGCCCGGCGTTCGTCCTGCAGCGCGGTGCGTACGACGCGCCGGGCGAAGCGGTCGAGCCGAGCACACCTGCCGTGCTGCCGCCGTTCGGCGCGCGCCGCCGCGATCGCCTGGGGCTGGCGCAGTGGTTGGTGCAGCCGGATCACCCGCTCACCGCGCGCGTCGCCGTCAATCGTTTCTGGCATGTCTTGATGGGCCGCGGTTTGGTGGAGACGGTCGAGGACTTCGGCAGCCAAGGCGCGCGGCCGACGCACCCCGCGCTGCTGGACTGGCTGGCGCGTCGCTTCGTCGACTCGGGGTGGGACGTCAAGGCGCTGGTCCGTGACATCGTGCGGTCATCGACCTACCGGCAGGCCAGTGGTGGCGGCGCGCCGTCCGCCACGCGCTGGTGGATTGGCGCGGCCGAGCATCGCTGGCCGGCGGAAATGCTGCGCGACGCCGCGCTGGCGGCGGCTGGCCTGCTGGTGGAAAGGGTCGGTGGGCCTCCGGTCAAGCCGTACCAGCCGGACGGGCTGTGGAGGGAGAAGTCGGGAGCGCGCTATGTGCCCGACGACGGCGAGGGGCTCTACCGGCGCAGCCTCTACACGTACTTCAAACGGACTTCTCCGCCGCCGTCGATGATCTTGTTCGACGCTGCCCGGCGGTTGACTTGTCAGGTCCGGCGGCCGGTGACCACGACTCCCCTGCAGGCGTTGGTGTTGTGGAACGACCCACAGTGGGTCGAAGCGGCCCGCTGCACGGCCGAGGCGGCGTTCGCAGGCGTTCCGGAGAGCGGTCCGGCGGGCGATCGAGCGCGGTTGGCGGCCGTTTTCGAGGCTCTCCTGGGGCGCGCCCCCAACCTGGCCGAGCAACCCGTGCTCGCGGCGATGCTGGCGGAACAACGGCAGGCCTTCGCGGCGGAGCCGGCATCGGCCGAGGCGTGGGTGGCGGTCGGCAGTCGGCCGGTGGCCGCGGTGGCGAGCGCGGTCGAGATCGCGGCGCTCGGGATCGTGGTCAGTGGGCTGCACTGCCACGATGGGTTCTTGCGCCGGCGTTGAGCGGCGTGGATACCAGTCGGTCGACCCGATGCTCTCGACCACACAGCCTTTGCCCGTTCGGACGGCGGTGTCCGCTGGCTGCCTGATCTGGATCTGCAGCGCGGCGTGCGTCGGACCGGCTCCGCACGGACTTCCGATCGTCGACCTCTGTCGCGACAACGTCTGCGCGATTCCCGTCGACCGCGAGCACGGTCAGTATCTCGGTCACCCATCGACCGTGTTGCTCGAAGATGGCCGCACGCTGTTGGCGGTCTACCCCAAGGGGCACGGCACCGGGGCTCTGGTCCTGAAGCGGTCGGACGACGGCGGGCTGACGTGGTCGGCGCGGCTGCCCACGCCGCCATCATGGGAGGGTTCCATCGCGGCGCCTTCGCTGCATCGCATCGTCGCGCCGGATGGTACGCGGCGCCTGTTGCTGTTCACTGGTTCGCATCCCATTCGCAGCTCGGTCTCGACGGACGATGGTGCGTCGTGGACCGAGTTGGAGCCCATCGGTGACTTCGGCGGAATCATGACCATGGCCTCGGTCGAGCAGCTCGCCGACGGCACGGCGATGGCGTTGTTCCACGACGACGGCCGGTTCATCGGACCGGTCGATGCCAGCGATCCCGCGGCGCTCCAGTTCGTGGTCTACAAGACCATCAGCCGCGATGGCGGCCTGACCTGGAGTCCGCCCGTGGCCATCGTGCACCAGCCGCCGCTCCATCTGTGCGAGCCGGGCCTGGTCCGCTCGCCGGACGGCCGGCGGATGGCGCTGCTGTTGCGCGAGAACAGCCGGCGCGCCAACTCGCACATCGTCTTTTCCGACGACGAGGGGGTGACCTGGAGTGCGCCGCGCGCGCTGCCGACGGCGTTGACGGGAGATCGGCACCAGGCGGTGTACGCCGCCGACGGCCGCCTGGTGGTCGCGTTCCGCGACATGGCGCGCTACAGCCGCACCTACGGCGATTGGTGCGCGTGGGTCGGTACCTGGGACGACCTGGTGCGCGGCGCCGAGGGGCAGTATCGGTTGCGTCTGCTGCGCAACTACAAGGACGTCGACTGCGGCTATCCCGGGCTACAACGCCTGGCGGACGGAACCCTGGTCGCGGTGTCGTACGGACATTGGCATCCGGGCGACGCGCCTTCGATCGCCTGCGTGCGGTTCACGCTCGCGGTGATCGACGACCGAAGCCAAGCCCGCTAGTCCTCGAGCGAGCGCGCCTCGGCCGGCCCGATGCCGCTGCCTACGCAGTGCGGCACCGTCTCATCACTCACCTTGGGCCGACCAGCCCCCTCCCGAGCCCCACCCCACTGCCGAAACGGCAGCTCGCCCTGCACCACCCCACGGCGCCGTCCACCGCGCCCCGATCGAACTGCCTTGCTCGTTATTTGAATTAGCGGCCTTACTAATGAGGGAGTCCGCATGCAAGAATCCGAAAGGGAATCCGCGAAAGCGGCCGGCGATTCACATGTAACCCGGCTCCCACCACCTCCAGCTCCAGAGCTGAAGGCTCGCCTCAGCACCATCACCGCCGACAGCGGTCCAAGACGAGGCACGGGGTGCGACCGCTGCCGACGGTGACGGAGCTGAGGCGAGTGCGCATCATTCCGCGGCGAACCGCGCGATCTTGAATACGCGACCTTCCATCCAGCGGCGCAGCCACGCAACACGACCGACTTGACCGGGTTCCCCTGCGCTCTTTGTGTTCAGGGAGCCCGAGTGCTTCGGGAGGGGCAGCGATGTCGGCGCCAACTTCGGACTCGCCGCCCGCATCGCCCGCGTCCGGCTGTCGCCCATGGGCGGGACTAGCGGGAAGATCGAGCCGGACTCCGTACTTCCGCGACGGCCCAGTCGGCGGTGCGGAGTAGCGCGAACGCCTCTTCGCGGATGGCGATGTCGGCCGGTGGCGTCGCGGGGCCGTGGTTGCGGAAGTGGCGTATCAAGCGCCGTGCGGTGCCGCGGGGATCCAGCCCGAGCTTTCTGCCGATGGCTTGTAGGCCGGTCGCCAAACGCCCCAGCACCGGGTGGCGCCGCCGGAGCGCGCGGCCGTGCAGCTGGTCCAGGCCCCAGGCGATGTGGTTGTGCAGGGCGGCGTCGGACATGCCGGAGAGATTGATCACGCGGTCGCTGATGTCGCGGTCGGCGAGCTCCATCAACCAAGCTTCCTCGTCTTCGATCAGGCCCCGGTCGCGGGCGATGTCGTACAGCTCGGTGCCCGGGTACGGGCAGGGAATCGAGAAGCCCGCGTGCTCGAAGCCGAGCGCATCGAGGGCCTCGACGTTGGCGCGCATCGATGCGCGGCCGTCGGTCTCGTAGCCGAACAGGAGCTGCGCCGACGAAATCTCGAATCCGGCCTGCCGCGCCAGTCGGAGGGCGCGGACGATTTGCTCCGCCTTCTGTCCCTTGCGCATCGCCTTCAGCGTGGGGTCGTAGAAGGATTCGATGCCGATGCCGATGCTGCAGAAGCCGGCGCGGCGCATGACGTCGAGCAGTGGCTCGTCGATGAGGTTGGCCCGCAGGCCATTGATCGTGCCGAACACGTAGCGCCGGTCCTCGGCGATGACCCGTTCGCAGAACGCGCGCACCCAGTCCTTGTCGATGTTGAAGATCTCGTCGCCGAATACGAAGTGCGCCGTGGAGTAGCGCTCGGCCAAGAGATCGATGTGGGCGAGTGTGTGCTCGACCGACGTCGGTACGACCTTGCGGCCGAAGTTGCGGTAGCAGAAGTTGCAGGCAAACGGGCAGCCCCGCTTGGCGAACAGCATCACCGGTCGACGGGCTCGCTCGGGGTCGATGCCGGCCTCGGCGACGCGCTCCGCCACTCGTCCCACCAGTGGGTACTTGTGGGCCGCGGTGTTCGCGATGTAGGGCTCGAGATCGACCAAGTGGTATGCCGGGTACGGCAGGTCCTCGATGTTGGCCATGCGCGGCCGGCCGGCGGTCTCGATGACGGTGGCGGAGTCGTCCAAGTAGCAGATGCCGGGGATCGCCGACAAGTCGGAGCCTTCGAGCAGGCGCTGGATCAACTCGACGATCACCGGTTCGCCTTCACCCACGCAGGCCACGTCGATACCAGTGCGCTCCAAGATCGTGCGCGGTGAAGCCGAACACGCGCTGCCGCCGCCGATCACCGGCACGTCCGGGTAAGCGCGCTTGAGCGCCAGCGACAGCAGCTTCATGTAGTAGTAGACCGTCGTCATGCCGCCGATGCCGATGACGTCGAAGCGGCGTGTGCCGATCTCGGCCATCACCTCGTCGAAGGGCAGTCGGAGCAGATTGAGGTCGAGGATCTCGACCGTTGCGCCTGCGTGCTCGAGAACGGCCGCGATCGACATCAGGCCGAACGGCGGATACAGCGGCGGGGACGAGACGCGCACCGGTGGGTAGACCAGCAGCACGCGACGGTCCTGCAGGGGTGCGCCGCCGCCGACCTCGAAGTCGGCGGTCTGCAGCTGCATCAGGTGGGCGGCGCGCGCGTCGGGGCGGGGGGGAGCTTCAGAGCTGCTTGCCATGAGGCCGGTAGCGTCGGGGAATCGGAGCGGCTGCTGCATCGTTCGACACTTCGGGCGTCGAACTTGAGCGCATCCGTCGCAGGGCGGCCGGGGTGTTGCCGATAACCCCATGTGGGGTACGGGTCAGAACGTTGCGGCTGACGGTCGAGATCGCGCAGAGCGAGCAGCTCGAGGTCATCGAGCAAGTCGATTCGCTCAACGAGTACGGGCACTCCGTCGGCGGGCTCCCCGTCCACGTACGGACGGCGATGACCGGCTCCGTCGCGGACAGCGGCGACGACGTTCCCGATCTCGACGACCTCATGCGGGTGGAGGTCGAGGCGCAGCCGCCGCCGATGGGCGGGTGGCGCGCAGTGGCCCGCCGCGGTCCGGACGGACAGCTGCAGGGCTTTCTCGGCGAGCAGTGTCCGGCCGAGGTCGTCGCGGCGCCGCTGCAGTGCGACCATTGCGGCTACGCCGACATCTGGCAGGCGACCTTCGTGCTGCGCAATCGCCTGGGCGTGATCCGACAGATCGGCGACGCTTGTCTGCTGGAGGTCACCGGGTCCGACTGCCGCGCCGCGCTGGACCATTGGCTGCTGGTGACCCAGTGGCTCGTCGGACTGGTCGGCGCGTCCGATCCGGACGCAGCCCCGCTGGCGCAGGAGTCCGAACCGCTGCCCGTGGCGGCGCCGGCCGGCCGGCCGCTGGGTCAGCTCGCACTCGCTGCTGGTGTCCTGATCGCAACCGGGGTCGCGTGGCTCCTGTCGGAACGGGGTGGGCGCGAAGTTGCCGGCGACGACGCGGCGGCGGCGCCGGCGGCCGCGCGGCCCGTGGCACGCATGCTGAGCCGGTTCGCCTGGGAGCGGACACACTTCGGCGGTCGCGCACCGGCGGCCGCGGTCGTGCAGCAGGCCCACGCTGCCTACCGCGAGGGCGCAACGCGCGAGATCCTCTATCGACTGCTGCGGCGGCTGCAGAACGCGCGAACGGCGCCGGCAATCGACGAGGTGCTGGCTCGCATCGCCGCTGGGCTGGCGGACTTCGAAGCCCCGCTGCTGGCAGTGCTCGAGGAGCCGGAGCATCAGCTCGTGCACGCGGCGATCGAGGTCGTCGGCCGCCTCGGTGTCGAGGTCGCCGCGCCGGCGCTCACCGCCTTGGTGCGCAGCCCCGATGCCGAGGTGCGGGCGGCGGCGCTGGTCGCCAGCGCGCGCTTGGGTCGAGTGTGGAACGCCGCGGCCGAACGCTTCATGGCGACCGACGACCCGCGCCAGATCGCGGCCGGCATCGCCGCGGTCGATCCCAGCGCGGAGGACGCCGCCGCGCTGCTGTCGCCGTTCTTGTCCCACCCCGACGCGAACGTGCGGCGCGCCGCGCAGCGGGGACTGATGCACCCGGCGATTCGCATCGACCGCGAAGCGCTGCTCGAGGTCGCCGCCTCGGGCGGGCTGTCGGCGGCCCGGCTGGCCGCGATCGAGGTGCTGGCGCTGAAGGCCGCCGAGGAGCCGATCGAGACCGCGCTGCTCGAGCTCCTGGTGGACGCCGATCCGGCCGTTCGGCGGGCGGTGCTGGCGGTGCTGGCGGGCGCCGCGGCCGGCGACGGCGCGCGCGACTCGCGGGTCGCCGACCGCCTGCTCGACGTGGTGGTCGCGGAGGACGGCACGCGGCGGCAAGCGCTGATGGCATTCGTCGCCATCGAGCGCCGTGGCGCGGTGCCCGTGCCGCGGATCCGGGCCCTGCTGCCCGACCTGGACCCCATGCTGCGGGCCTTGGCGGCGCGCTGCCTGGTGGTCGCCGGCGAGTCATCGGGCCTCGACGTCGCGGTGGCGGTGCTGGCCGAGGAGCCGCGATCGGAGGACGACGACGAACTCCAGTACGCCCGCCATCAGGCGCACGCGGTGTTGGTCGAAGTATCCGGTGAGGATTACGGCGACGACGTCGCCGCCTGGCGGCACTGGCGCGAGCGGTTCGACCGCCCGCTGGCGAGCGGTCCGCTGAGCGGCCAGGCGCCGCTGTTCTGGTAGCCATGCGAACCACCGAACGAATGCCGCGCACCGCTCGCCCGTCGCTGCGCGTACCGACGGCCTGCGCCGGCATCGGGTTGGTGGAAGTCGCCGCCGTGATGACCGTCCTGGTCATCGGCGTCATGGGTTTCGTCTCGGCGCTGATCAGCGGACAGGTGCTGGCGGTCAAGACGCGCGAAGTGGACCGTGCCAACGCGGCGGCGATCCGCGCACTGGAGTCGTTCCGCGCGGCCTGCAGCACCGATTTCACCGCCGCCGTCACCGCGGTCGCGACCGTTCCCCAGCAATCCGTGCCGGGCCTCGGCAGCCAAGCGATCATGACCCGGACGCTGATCCAGAACGAGACCTTGGTCGCGCCGCCGATCGACCTCAACGGCGATGGCGACAAGCTCGACACCGCGGTGGCCCTCGGTGATCTCGTGGTTGCCGTCGTCGTGTTCGAGCTCGAGTGGCGCAGTGCAGCCGGCGCCACCCGCATCGACTACACCACGATCCGTCCGCGGGGGAGCCGGTGACGCGGCGGTCGGTCGCCGGCCTCACCCTCTTGGAGGTCGTAGTCGCGACCGCCATCCTCGGCGCGCTCTTTCTGCTCGTGATCGACCTCAGCTTGTCGGCGCGCTCGAGCTACTTCGACGCCAACGCCAGGCTGGACAGCGATGCGAGCATGCGCCGCGCCATGTGGGCGCTTGCCGACGACCTGCGCGCGGCGGCGCCGGCGGGCGAGGACCTCAACGGCAATGGCGCCTTGGATGCCGGTGAAGACCTGAATGGCAACGGCGTGCTGGAGGCGGATTGGGCGGTGAGCGCCGCCGGGATCACGCTGAATCGGCGCAATGTCGACGGCACGGTCTCGTCGCCGGTGTCGTATTCACTGCAGGGAACGTCGCTGCAGCGGATCGCCGACGTCGCGATCGGCGGTGCGATCAAGCGACAAGCGACGACGGTTGGCCGCAATGTCACGGCTTTCGCGGTCACGGCAGATGCTGCCAGTGTGACCGTGGCCGTGACGATGCAGTCGAGGGCGTCGGAGACGGTGACGGAATCGATCACGGTGAGTTTGCGAGGGCGATGATGTCGATGCAGCGCGCGGCGCAGCCGCGGGGCACCACTCTGGTGCTCGTATTGGTGGTGATGGTGGTGGTCGCGTCCCTGGCGGGTGTGCTGATCTCCCGCGGGGCCGAGGGGCAGCGCGACGCGTCGCGGCGCGTGTTCTCGACGCGTGCCCTGACCGTCGCCGAGTCCGGGCTGGACTACGCTTGGGTCGAGCTGCGCGAGGACCCGCTCTACGCAGTCCGGGACGAAGTCGGCTACGCCTTCGAGGCCAGCACGCAGAGCTACTGCTCGGCGGCGATCCCGTTCGCCACCGCGGTGGGGCAGACGGTGGACGGTTTCTCGCTGCGCGTCGAGTACGTCGACGAGAGCGGAGGGAGCGCGGTGCCGGTCGTCTTCGCCAGCCGTTCCGCGCCCACCGAGAGCTACACTTCGATCCGCGTCTATGCGGCGGCGACCGTGCAGGGGATCGAGCGCGAGGTGGTCGGCTGGTTCGAAGAAGCCCCGATCATCAGCGGGGTGATCATCTCGGACATGATGCCGACCGACCCGTGCACCGGCGACGACAAGAGCGCTGCCGAGGACGGTCACATCGTGCTGTCGAGCTACGGCGTCGGCCCGAACATCGCTGTGCACGGCGACCTGCTGAGCAACGGCGATGTCTGTTTCAAGGAGACGGAGCTGGGTCCGATGATCCAGCTGACCGAGGTCAACGCGCCGACCTACCTGCTCAACCACTCCGGCGAGGTGCAGCGAGAGCTGGCGGGCACGTCGCTCGAGCTGCCGGACTTCACCGCTCTCGGGTCTGCCGAGCAGCTGTTCGACTTCGACCGCGTCGAAGCCGTTGCCGTGGCAGGCGGGGGCCGAGTGTACACGGACTTCAACGTCTTCCTCGCCGATCTCGAGCTGGCCAACGATGGCATCGCGCCGCCGATCGAGGGCGTGATCGTGGTCCACGTCGACACCTCGGTCCCGGAATCGCCGGCGTGGCCGGACGGCGGGATCAACATCCACGGCACGCTCGTGTTCCGCTTCGATTCAGCCGTCGACCCCATGGCGCAGGTCGAGCTGGGCTGTCCGCTCGCGGTCAACGCGGCCGATCTGACGGGTGTCGTGCCGGGGGACGCCACGACGTACACGACGGGCTACCCGCCCGTGTTCTCCACGGGCGTGCCGCGGGCGCACGAAGTCGACATCAGCGCCGTCACGGTCAACGGCCGGTCGGGATTCGCCAACTTCGCCGCGACCGACGACCTGCCGGCGATCATGTTCGACCGGGCGATCGTCGACATCCACGGACCGAGCAACGTGTGTGGAGTCGTGTACGGCGCGTCGTTCATCGAGATCGAGTTCAAGCGGGACTCCTATGACCCCGTCGACCAAGACGGCGACGGTGTGGTGGACCCATGGGCGATGCAGCCGATCGGCGCATCGGATGGCAATCTGTTCTACTTCAATGGAGCTCTGTACGGTGGTGGTGGCGTCCTCGTGCGGGTCGAAGATGCCGGCGACCGCATCGTGCTCAACTACGACGCCAACACCGTCGACTCGTTGGCGTACGCGTCGGGCGCGGGGTCGTCGCTGACCCGGACGCGGTTCGCGATCGCCAGGTAGTTCCCGGCCGCTTGACGGCCTGCTAGGCTGCGTCCCGTGGTGGAACCTCTGGAACCGCGCCATGGGCGACGGGCGTTCCTCGCCCGGTGCGCCGCTGGCGCCGGCCTCCCGCTCCTGCCGGAACGAGCGGCCGTGGCGCGGCGGGCTTCTCCCGCGCGCGGCCCGCACTTCGCGCCGCGGGCGAAGCGGCTGATCTACCTGTTTCAGAGCGGCGGCCCGTCACAGCAGGAGCTGTTCGACTACAAGCCGCTGCTGGCGGCGCGGCACGGTGAGGAGCTGCCGCCCAGCGTGCGCGGTGACCAGCGGTTGACGACGATGTCGTCCAACCAAGCCGGGTTTCCGCTGGCGCGATCGGTCTACGAGTTCGCGCGAGCCGGCAGCAGCGGGGCCTGGGTCAGCGAGCTCCTACCGCACACGGCGGCGATCGCCGACAAGCTGTGTTTCGTGCGCTCGCTACAGACGGAGGCGATCAACCACGACCCGGCGATCACGTTCTGCCAGACCGGCGCGCAGCAGGCCGGGCGGCCGAGTCTGGGCAGCTGGTTGGACTACGGGTTGGGCGCGGAGACCGCCGACCTGCCGGGGTTCGTCGTCCTGATCTCCAAGAACAAGGGTGGCCAGCCGTTGTACGCACGCCTGTGGGGCAGCGGTTTCCTGCCGACGCAGCATCAGGGCGTGCAGCTGCGCGCCGCGGCCGACCCGGTGCTGTACCTCAACGACCCGGCCGGGATGTCGCGCCGCCAGCGCCGGGCGATGCTGCGGCGGCTGACGCAGCTGATGCGGGAGGATGCGGCCCGGCGCGGCGACCCGACCGTCGAGAGCCGCCTGCGCAGCTTCGACCTGGCCTACCGCATGCAGGTTGCGGTGCCGGCTGCCACCGACCTGAGTGCGGAGCCGGAGTCGACGTTCCGGCTGTACGGCGACGGGGCGCGCGACCCCGGTTCGTACGCCGCCAACTGCCTGTTGGCACGCCGGCTGATCGAACGAGGCGTGCGCTGCGTGCAGCTCTACCACCAAGGCTGGGACCAGCACGGCTCACTGCCGGCGGCGCTGCCGCGACAATGCCGCGAGACCGACCGCGCGTCGGCCGCGTTGGTGCTCGATCTCGAGCGGCGTGGTCTGCTCGAGGACACGATCGTGCTGTGGGGTGGTGAGTTCGGGCGCACGAGCTATTGCCAGGGCAAGCTGGGACCGACCACGTACGGTCGCGACCACCATCCGCGCTGCTTCACCGTCTGGTTGGCCGGCGGCGGCTTTCGCGCGGGCGTCACCTGGGGGGAGACCTGCGAGTTCGGCTACAACGTCGTTGCCGATCCCGTGCACGTGCACGATCTGCACGCGACCCTGCTCTATCAGCTCGGCTTTCACCACAAGCACTTGACGTACGCGCACCAGGGGCGCGAGTACCGTCTGACCGACGTGCACGGCCGGGTCGTGCGCGGATTGCTGGCTTAGAACTGCAGCCAGGCCTGGTTCGCCAAGTAGAGGCGGCTGGCGGTCGCGTCGAGACCGATGCCCTGCAACACCAGCGACAAGCCGGGAGGCGCGCCGATGGTCGCGCTGAACGTGCTCGGCAGGACGGCGACCGGCGTCGGCAGGGGCGACAAGCTCGCCGGGTCGACCAGCAGCCCGCCGAAGGGCAGGCGCAGGACGCTCTCGCCGAAGGCGAGCAGGGCGGCCCCGAAGAATCCCGTCGGGCCAGTCACCGTGGTGGTCACCAGGCCCGTGACCGGGTCGCGGGTGACCTGGAGGCGGACCACCGCCAGCTCGTAGGCGCCGATGTCCGGCGCCCGCACGCCGTCCTGGTCGGAGTCGATCGAGCCCGGGTTGCCATCGGGATCCATGCGATACGGAACACTGGGTACGCCGAGGTCGATGGCCGGGCTGCTGGGCTGCAGGCGCAGATCGCCGCCCTGGCGGTTGACGAACTGCGGTGCAAACGAGTGGTTGCCGGGTGGTGCCCCGCTGAACGAGCCCGCCCACGGGACCGCGCAGTTGAACACGTTGTTGGCGGTGAAGTTGAGGTTGCTGCTGGCGCCGCCGCGCGCGATGCCGTCGCGCATGGCGACGATCAGGTTGTTCTCGATGCGCGAGCTCTGCGCGTCGCTCAAGATGCCCACGAAGTTCGTGCCACCGATCACGCCGGCGATGGTGTTGTTGAAGATCCGGTTCGGGCCGGTGTCCTCGAACTCGTTGATGGCGTCGTTGGCGAGATTCTGGAACGTGTTGTTGTGGATCGAGAAGCCGCTGACGTCCGGTGCCGAATCCCAAAGCACGATGCCGCGGTTGACGCCGTCGAACCGGCACCGGTCGATCTCGAAGTTGGTCGGGCTGCCGTTGGTCTCGATGACCCGCGTCCACCAGCCGGCCGTGTCGCTGTTGCGGAACTCGAGGTTGGTCACACGGCCGCCGCTCGCCAGCGTTCCGATTTCGAATGCCGAGTTCGTGCTTCCGGCGAGGTCGACGACTACGGAGTCGATGCCGCGTACGGTGATCCCGGTGTGGGCCACCGTCGTGCCGAGACCGATGGGCAGAGACTCGTTGGTGGCGCTGGGCCCGTAGGTCCCCGGCAGGATCACCACCGTGGCGCCGACGCTGGCGAGCGCGATGCCTGCCGTGATCGAGCGGACCGGCGCGGTCGGGGTGCCGGGGTTGCTGTCGTTGCCGTTGGTGGCGTCGACGAAGATGTTCTGCGCGGGCGCGCAAGTCAGCGTGCACGCGACGGCGAGGAGCAGGAGACGCATGGTGACCTCCGGTCAGACGTCTCATCATGGCGTCCTGGACCGGGGTTGGGAACGCCCTCGAGTCCCCCGCGGGCGGGGAGAGCGCCGCGGCGCGACGGTAGATTTGCGCAAGGCGCGCCAATCCATCAAGATCCCGAGCAACCGAGCTCGGCTCGATGACCAGAGGCCAGCAACGAGGAGCAGCAGATGGGTGGACGCATGTCGAGCCGCGACCGGATCGCGCGCTTGCGCGAGGAGGCGGAGATTGCCCAGCGGGAGCGCGACGAGGCCAAGCAGCGGCGTGAGGCCGAGCGGGCGACGGCTGCGCCGACCCGGCGCCGCCCGCCGGCGGCCAGCCAGTCCAGCGGCCGGACCAAGGTGGTGTGGACCCTCTGCGATTCCGCCGGCCGCAGTCTGCACCGCTACGCCTACCGAGATGAGGCCGTGGCCCGCGCCGAGGCGGAGCGGCTCAGCGACGAGACCGGCAAGACCCATTTCGTCAAGAAGGAAGACATTCCGTTCGACGTCGAGCCCGGCCCCGTGTGACGCCGGCGGCGCGCCCCACGTCCTGCGTCGCGGCGCTGGAACTCGACCGCCGGTCCGGATACGACGGGAGCGTGGCGGTCGAGGCCGTCGCTTGGCCTTGCCCTCCCGGCCCTTCGATGCCCGATACCTTTGCCGCGCTCGGTTTGTCCGAGCCGATCGTCCGCGCCGTCTCGGCGCGTGATTACCGGACGCCGACGCCGATTCAAAAGAAGGCGATCCCGCACTTGCTGGAAGGGCGCGACCTGCTCGGCATCGCGCAAACCGGCACCGGCAAGACGGCGGCCTTCACGCTGCCACTGCTGCAGCGTTTGGTGGAGGCGCAGCAGCGTGCCTACGCGCGGCGGCCGCGATCGTTGGTGTTGACGCCGACCCGTGAGCTCGCGCTGCAGGTCGGCGAGAGCGTGCGCGCCTATGGTGCGGGCGTGCGGGTGAGGGCCGCGGTGATCTACGGCGGAGTCGGGCAGCGGCCGCAGGTCGAGCAGCTGCGGCGCGGGGTGGCGGTCTTGGTGGCCACTCCAGGGCGACTGCTCGATTTGCTGCAGCAGGGCCACGTCGCGCTCAGCAAGGTCGAGATCCTGGTCTTGGACGAGGCCGACCGGATGCTGGACATGGGCTTCGTGCACGACGTGCGGCGCATCATCAAGGAGCTGCCGCGCGAGCGGCAGTCACTGTTGTTCTCGGCCACCATGCCGCCCGACGTCGTCGCGCTGACGCGCGCCATCCTGCGCGATCCGGTGCGCGTGGAGGTCGCGCCACCGGCGACCACCGTCGAGCGCGTCGAGCAGAGTGTCTACTTGGTCGAGAAGCCCGACAAGCGGCCCTTGCTCACACACGTGCTCGGCGATCCGCGGATGCTGCGCACGCTGGTGTTCACCAGGACCAAGCACGGCGCCGACCGCGTCGCCCGTCATCTGCAGCGGCATGGCATCGGCGCGGTGGCGTTGCACGGCGACAAGTCCCAGGGCGCGCGCGTGCGGGCGCTCGAGGCGTTCCGCTCCGGTGAGATGCGGGTCTTGGTGGCCACCGACATCGCCGCCCGGGGTATCGACGTCAAGGACGTCACCCACGTGGTCAACTTCGACCTGCCGCACGTCGCCGAGACCTACGTGCATCGCATCGGCCGCACGGCGCGCGCCAGTCGGTCGGGGGTCGCGCTGTCGTTCTGCGACACCGCGGAGCGGCCGCTGCTGCGTGCCATCGAGAAGGTGACGCGGCAGCGGCTTGCGGTGGTCGCGGACCACCCGCACAAGTCGGGCCAGTCGTAGCGCTACTGCGCGACCACGTGCATGACGCCGTTCATGATGCGCCAGTGACCCGGGAACGTGCAGATGTAGGGGTAGTCGCCCGGCTGCGGGGCGATGAAGTCGAGCACCGCGGTTTGGCCGAAGTTGACCAGCTTGGTGGTCCACAGCACTAGATCGGTCTCCGGCACGAAGTGCTTGGCAAAGCCGTTGGGGTCGGCGGCCATCTCGTCGGCTTTGGCACCGATCGTCTCCAGGCTGCCGGGCTTGGCGACGAGCAGGTTGTGCGGCATCGCGTCCTTGTTCTCGAAGATGATCTTCACCGGTTTGCCGGCGACGACCGTGAACTCCTCGATGTCCCAGCGCATCACCGCCGGGACCGCGCCCATGCGGATGACCTGGAGGTCGAGGTTCTCCAGCGAGTCGAGCATTGCTGCGGCCTCTGCCGCGTCGAGCGCGCCGGCCAGAGCGCGGCCGAGCTGCACGGTGCGTGCAAAGGCCTCACCGTCGCGTTGGGCAAACGGCGTCTCCGCCGCGAGCGTCGGCAGCGCGCGCGCCAGCTCCTGTGCCGCAGGCGTCGGCCAGTCCTCGGCCGGGATCCTCAGCATCGCTTCGATCGCGACGTCGCGGTGGTCGCCATCGCGGATCAGCGCGGCAAATGTGGTGAAGCGCTCCTTCGGGTGCGCGCGCAGTTGGCCCAGCGCCGCGACCGCCAACTGCTGCAGGTCGGCACCGCGCGGCAAGAACAGCGCGTCGGCGGGGATCTCCTCCTTGCCGAAGCCCGGACCTTGCCAGGACACGCGGAGCGTGTCGCTGCCACCGTTCTCGAAATAGGTGACCAGCAAGTCGTGCGCGCCGGCGCCCAGCTCGATGCTGCCTGCCTTCTCCAAGGCGCCGTGTAGACCATCGTTGTCGACGACCAACGCGCCATCGATGTAGACGCGCGAACCGTCGTCGGAGTGACTGAAGAACGTGTAGCGGCCTGCGCCGGGGACCTGCAGGCTGGCGTGGAGCTTGACCGCGAACCGGTCCACATCACCTGGTCCGACGCGGTGGGTCAGAGTGTCGACCTCGCCGGTGGCCACCGGGGTCATCGCCGCCAGGGTCGGCAGGGCGACGTCCGGAAAGCGGTCGGCCTCGTAGTAGGAGAACGCGACACCGGGCTGGACCGACTGCTCGTCATCGGCCAACGCGGCGGGAACTTCGTGAACCAGCGCGCGCAGCGCGGGATACAAGGCGTCGCGCAGCGCGGCCTCGGGCACCAGCTCGACGCCGCGCAGCAGGGCCTCCATGCCGATGCGCGACCGTTGCGCGTTCTGCAGCGCCGCAGCCACGCTGCCGCGTGCGCGGATGCCCGCCGCGCAGGCGGCGGCGCGCACGCCGGAAGCCGTGGCCGTGGCGGTCAGTCCGTCGATGGCCGGCAACGCCCCGCCGAGCTCGCCGGTCTCCCACTCGGCGAGCAGGCGAGCCAGGTCGGCAGTGCTCGAAGTGCCGGGCGGGGCGCTGTCGAGCAGCTCGATCAGCTCTTGCAGTGGCGAGTGGCCGCGGGCCTCGGCCAGACCTTCGAGCCCCTGGTGGCGAACGGCCACCGGGAGGCCGTCGCGCTCGAGCAGCGCGCGGTGGACCGCTTCCGTTCTCGGCATCGCCAACAGTGCGTCGTTGTCGAGCTTGTCGAGGACGTAGCGCACCCCGGCGGGGTTGTCGCGGCAGAAGCCATCACCAGCGGCGATCGCCGCTTGCCAATGGGGCTCGAGGCCGCGCACGGTCTCGGACAGCGCGTAGCGCAAGAAGCGATCGAGGGGATGCTTGGCCGCCAACAGCGCGATCTCCGCGGCTCGGCCGGACGGCACGAAGCTGCACGTGCGCACCGCTTCGAGGCGGACGCGGGGGTGCGGGTCCTCGGCGAGCACCGCCAGTCGATCGAGGAGGTCGGGGACCGCCGCGCGCCACGCGCAGAGTACCCGAACGGCCGCGGCCCGCGCGCGGGGGTCGGGGCTCGACAGGCATCGGTCCAGCCGCGCCGTATCGACGACGTTGTGCTGCTGGTGCAGCCACAGCGCCTCCAAGTGGTGGTGCTCGTAGTCCGTCGCGTCGGCGCTCGAGCCGTCCGCCCATGCGCGCACCGCGGCGATGACGCGGTCGGTGGGGCGGGCGCTCAGCTCGATCCGCGCGCGATAGCGGACGCGGTCCTCGCGCGAGGCCAATAGCCGGACGAGGTCCTCGACCCGTGCACCGGCAATCGGTTGCACTGGCGACAGCGGCCTGTCGTTGCAGGTCACCCGGTAGACGCGGCCGTGGCTCGCGTCGCGGCTCGGATCGCGCAGGTTGTGCTGCATGTGGCCGATGATCGGGTTCTGCCAATCGAGCACGTAGAGCGCGCCATCCGCGCCGACCTCCAGGTCGACCGGCCGGAACCGCGGATCCGCCGAGTAGAGGATCGGATCCAATTCGGTGGCGGTGAAGCCGCTGCCCTCGTCCTGGAAGCGGTATTGGAGAATGCCGCGGAAGCCGATCACGTTGCCGACCAGCCAGTTGCCTTGCAGCTCTGGCGGAAAGTGCGCGCTCGACAGGATCTCGGTCGCCGGGCACGGTCGCGTGCGCTGCTCGTAGACGCGCGGCGCGCCGCGGTGCTTCAGCGGGAACTCGAGATACGTGGAGAACGAGGCGCCGAAGTACGGTTGCGCACCCGTGCCGTCGGTGACGAAGTCCTGCCCCCACCGGTCCCAGACGTGGCCGTGCGGGTTGGCGAAACCGTAGGAGGTGTAGATCTCGAAGCGGTGGGTGCGCGGCTCGTAGCGAAACACCGCGCCGTTGGCGACGCGTTCGACTCCGGTCCATGGCGTCTCGACTTGGGTGTGGTGGAACGTGCCCTCTTGAAAGTAGAGCGCGCCACCGGGGTCCAAGCAGAAGCTGTTGGCAGTGTGGTGGGTGTCCGCCGAATCGAGGCCGTGCAGAACGCGGGTGCGGACGTCGGCGACGTCGTCGCCGTCGGTGTCGGCCAAGAACCACAGGTCGGGCGCCTGCGCCACGAAGACACCGCCGTATCCGAACTCGAAGCCGGTGGGGTTGTGCAGACCGTCGGCGAACACGATGCACCGGTCGGCGACGCCGTCGCGGTCCTCGTCGGGCAGGATCAGCAGCTTGTCGTTCATCGGCGCTTTGGGCTGCCAGTGGGGATACGTCGGCCAGGCGGCGACCCAGAGCCGGCCGGCGGGATCGACCGCGCACTGCACGGGATTCACCAACTCGGGAAACCGCTCTTCCGAGGCGAACAGCCCGACGCTCATCCCCTCGTGCACGGTCATCTGCTCGATGGCCTCTTCGCCGCCGAGGTAGGCGTGCCGCCCGTCTTCCAGCTCGCCCGGGATGTTGGTGACCACCGGCAAGAACGGCGGCGTGGAGCTGTCGTCGACGGTGTGGTCTCCGCCGCGGGCGCGAGCCCAGATCACTCGGTCGCGCAGCGCCGTCATCGCGTCGAGCACTTCGAGCTCGCGCAGCAGGACGTCGGCGTTGGTCTGCCCATCGACGAATTCGAGCTTGCCGCGGCCGCCGAAGATCGAGTAGCCGTCCGTCGTCCGGTAGCGGTGGAACCAGTGCCAGCTCTTGTCGAGCACTGCTGCCCGCAGCGCGTCGATGTCGGCGGCGCTCTCGCCGGCCGCCGTGCCGAACAGAGCCTGCTCGATGATCTCGGCGAGCCGGTGGTTGCCGGCGCTGTTGAGATGGATGCCGTTGATCGTCATCGGCTCCGCCTGCGCCTCGTAGAGGGCGAGAGTCGGCGCGAACAAGTCGACGAAGCGCGTGTCGGCCTCGGCGGCGACCGTCCGCATCGCCTCGGTGTAGTCGCGGAGCCGGTCGTTGTTGGCCCGTCCGTCCGGCAGATTGGGATCGCCCAGGTCTTCGTGCGCGATGGGCGAGAAGAGCACGACGCGCGGCGCGGCCACTCCGTCGTAGCGCTGTTTCGCGACGTGCGCCAGCCAGTCGGCCAGCGCCTGGCGAAAGGCCGGCAGGCCGGCCGTGCCGGCAAAGGACTCGCCGAAACCGAAGAACGCGAAGACGACGCTGGCGCGTTGCCGGGTCAGGTGCTCGTCGGGCGTGCCGAAGCCGCTCGAGCGCAGGCGCGTCGTCACTTCGTCGCCGGAGAAGCCCAAGTTGCGGATGACCAGCTGGTGGTTGGGGTGGCGGGCGTGCAGGCGCGTCTCCAGCCAACCGTCGTGCTGAAAGCGTTCCGCGGTGGTGTTGCCGACCAGGCAGATGCGATCGTCGGGCTGGAGCTGCAGAGGCCCTTGCGGGACGGTCGCCTGGAGAAGCAGAGTCAGGGCGAGAGTGTGCATGGGAGGCTTCGATCCGGGGCTGCGAGGACAGGGTCGCCGGCGAGGGCCGGGGACCGAGGGGCGGCGTCGAGGAACTTATCTGCGCCGGGCCCTTGCCTGCACCGCCGACGCGCTGAAAAACTGCGGGCTTGCGCGAGTTGGATGCGGAGTGGTTTCGCCGGCACGCACACGCGGCCGTCGACTGGATCGCCGATTACTTCGAGGGCATCGAGGAGCTGCCCGTGCGGGCGGCCGTACGCCCGGGTGAGGTCGCCGGCCAACTGCCCGATCGGCCGCCCGGGCAGGGCGAAGACATGGCGGCGATCTTTGCCGACTTCGAGCGGATCGTGTTGCCGGGGATGACCCACTGGCAGCACCCGTCGTTCTTCGCCTACTTCCCCGCCAACGCGAGTCCACCGTCGGTGCTCGCCGAGCTGCTCACCGCTGCGCTGGGCGCGCAGTGCATGCTCTGGCAGACGTCGCCGGCCGCCAGCGAGCTGGAGGATCGCGTGCTGGAGTGGCTCCGGCAGATGCTCGATCTGCCCGGTGGAATGCGCGGCGTGATCCAGGACTCGGCCAGCAGCGCGACTCTCGTGGCGTTGCTGAGTGCGCGCGAACGCGCCACTGGCGGTCGCGGCAACCGGGACGGCCTCGCGGTGCTCGGTGGCGAGGGTGCCCGCCTGGCAGTCTACTGTTCTGCCGAGGCGCACTCGTCGGTGGAGAAGGCGGCGCGTGTTGCGGGTTTTGGCAGCGGCGCGCTGCGGCGGGTCGACACCGATGACGGGTTCGCCATGCGCGCCGACCGGCTTGCCGCCGAGATCGCCGCCGACCGCGCGGCCGGGGTGACCCCGGTGTGCGTGGTGGCGACCCTGGGTGCGACCAGCACCGGCGCGCACGACCCGCTGGCCGCGATCGCCGAGGTTTGTCAGGTGCATGGGGTCTGGCTGCACGTCGACGCGGCGTGGGCGGGGAGCGCGCTGTTGTTGCCGGAGGAGCGCGGAATCGCCGCCGGTGTCGCCGGCGTCGATTCGTTCGTCTTCAACCCGCACAAGTGGCTGCTGACCAACTTCGATTGCTCGGCGTACTTCGTGCGCGATCCCGCCGCGTTGGAGCGGGCGCTCGCCCTCGTGCCGGCCTATCTGGAGACGCCCGGTGCAAAGGTCACCGACTACCAGAACTGGAGCGTGCCGCTCGGCCGTCGGTTTCGGGCGTTGAAGCTCTGGTTCGTGATCCGCAGCTACGGCGTCGACGGCTTGCGCGCGATCCTGCGGCGACACATCGAGTGGGCGCGCGAGCTCGAGCGCGACATCGCCGCGCATCCCGACTTCGAGCTGGTGGCGCCGCGCTCGCTCGCACTCCTGGTGTTCCGCTACGTATCTCCGGGCAAGTCGGTGCCCGCGATCGACGCGCAGAACGCCGCGCTGGTCGAGCGCATCAACGATGGCGGTGCCGCGTACCTGACCGCGACGCGCGTGCGCGGCCGGATCGCGATTCGCCTTGCCATTGGTCAATTGCGCACGACGCGCGCGCACGTGCGCGCTGCATGGCATGCGCTCTGCGCCGCTGCGGAATCCGGGTAGTTCCGTAAGCGTGTGCGTGCCTCGGACGGGGCGTGTCTCGAACACCGACAGGCCGGGGGACGACAGCGGTAAGGTACGGCGCTTGTTCTGGCTGCGGGTTCCCGGCTTCACCAGAACTTCACCTCACCTTGTCTCACCTCCCCCTCGTGCTCCGCAGCCCATCGGGACGCTCCCGGTCGGCGGTCGCCGGTTTGGCGATTGCCGCGGTGCTGGCGTGCGCCGGCTGCTCGCGGCCGCGTTGGGACGTCGCCGGCGTGCTGCCGCCGACCCCCCTGCCGCCGCCGCCGGCTGCGGTCGAGCAGCCGGGGTTGATCGCGCTCGGTGCAGGAGACGGCGAGCTGGTGGCGCATTGGACGGGGGCGAGCTCGGGACTCGATCTCGCGCTGTTCGCGGCGGACGACCTCGCGGCGGTCTATGCCGGCGCTCCGGCGGCGACCAACCTCGTGGGGGATCGCCAGCGGCTGACGGGCTTCACCAACGGCGCCGACGTGTACTGCGGACTCGCGGTCCGCGCGCCGGGCGGCGGCTACGTGCCGGTGGGCGTCGTGTTGACCGCGCGGCCCGGCGCCCCGGTCTACGTCGATGCCGCGGCGTCGGCTGCCGTGGCCGATGGCCTGTCGCCGGCGACTGCGTTCCCCGACTTGATCGCCGCCGTTGCGGTCGCGCTCGGTCGCGGCGGTGCGAACGTCTGGGTGCGCGACGGTCAGTACCCGGTGCAGACCCAACTGCTGACCAGTGGTGTCCACGTGTACGGTGGCTTCGGTGCCGGTTTCGATCTCGGTGCGCGGCGTCCCGGCGCTGGCGACACAATCGCCACCGGGCAGGTCGGTCCGGCGATGTTCTTCGTCGCGGGGGGCACGGCAGCGGCGAGCCCGGCGGTGCTGGACGGCTTTGCCGTCGACGGCTTGGGCGCCGTCAACGTCGGCGTCGACACCGACGGCACGCCGCTCGAGCTGCGCAGCGTGACGTTGAGCCGATGCCTCGACCGCGGCGTGCGCGTGCGTGCCGGCGACGACGTCGCGGCGCATCTGATCGTGGCCGGCTGTGTGGTCACTGGCAACGGTGCCGATGGCATGTCCGGCAGCGGCGCCTTGGCGCTGCGCGTGTTCGCCAGTGATTTCAGCGCCAACGTCCAGGAGGGTCTCGATCTCGATGACTTGGTGGCGCCCGCGACGGGCCTCGCCGTGCTCGAGGTCATTGCCAGCCGGTTCGCCCGCAACGGGGCCGAGGGCTTGGATGCCGATCTCTCCGCGCCGCCGGTGCCGGTGCCGGCGGGGGGTGGCTTCGCCGTCGCCGTGCGCGGCGCGCGCTTCGAGGACAACGCCGGCGACGGCTGTCTCATCGATCTCGAGTTCGAGGGCGTGCCCGGGCTGCGGGCCGACGTCCACGTCGAGGGGACCGTGCACCGCGCCAACGGCGGCGATGGCCTGGCGCTCGACGTCGATGCTGCCGGTTCGTTCTTCGTCCACCGCGTCTTGGCCACGGCGAATCGCGGCGACGGGGTGCGCCTGAGCTCGGAGATCGAGCCCGGCCTGTTGTTGATCTCCTCGTCGGTCCTCGCCGGCAATCTGGGGGCGGGCGTACGCGCCACCGTCGGCAACGTCGCCTTCGCCGCCAGTCACTGTCTCGTCGCCGGCAACGGCGACGGGGGTTTGCGCAGCGACACTGTGGTTTCTTCGGCGGCCTCGACCTTGTTCTGGTTGCAGCCCGACGCGTCGGTTGGCGTCGAATCGCGTGCGGCTTTTGCCGGCGACGACCCCAACGAGACCGTGTTGGCGCACGCGCCGCTCGCCTACGGGGTCGTGGGCGCCGTCAACGGGGCGGTTTTGACGGCGGCGACCTCGTTCGGTGCGGCTGCCGGTGACGTGCTCGAGCTCTCCGACGACGGAGTTGCGCGCGCCGTGCTCGCGGCCTCCGGGTCGACGGTGACGTTGTCGAGCGGCCCGGGTGGGATCGCGGTGCCAGTCGCCGTTGCGCGGTT
The DNA here is from genome assembly GCA_965223545.1 of Planctomycetota bacterium. GTDB lineage: Bacteria > Planctomycetota > UBA1135 > UBA1135 > UBA2386 > CBDCWY01. The sequence goes on from OZ245006.1 coordinate 5,644,295, forward strand.
CGACGCCGGCCAAGGTGTCGAAGAAGACTATCGTCTGGCGGTGGGGTCTCCGGCTGCAGGCGCCGGCATGGCGGTACCTGGAGCGACGCCCGTCGATCCGGGGCCGTTCGGTGGCGCGGCCGGCGGGCTCGCGGGCTCCGTCGATCCGCTGCGCCCGGAGTTGCTTCGGCTCCGAACCATCGACCCACCGTTGTCGCTCGGCACGCCGCGCGGGCAGCCGCTGAACTTGACGTTCTCGGCTGCGCTGGCCTCGCCGCCAGTCGGCTCGGTGCGTGCCGTGGATGCCGCCGGCGTCGAGCTGCCGTTGGACCTCGACGTCGACGGCGCCGAGTTGCGCGCCACGCCGCGCGGTGGCGATTGGGGCGACCGGCCGCTGACACTCGAAATGCATTCCTCTCTGTCGGCGGCAGCCGGTCCCTCGTTGACCGTGCCCGTCGCTCTCTCTGTTCAACCCCGCTGAAACATCTGTCGGAGCTTTGCTGAAGATGCACTCATTCATTCGTCATGCTGCTGGCACCGCGCTCGCGATCGCGGCGTGCGCCGCGATCGCGCGGGCCGGAGTGGTTTCCGGCCAGGTCGTCGACAACAACGGTGCCGGCGTGGTCGGCGCCACTGTCGATTTCGAGGGTGACTCCGTGGTCACCGGCACGGGCGGCTTCTTCGTCATCTCGATCAACGACGGCACCTACGACATGACAGTCGAGCCGCCGACCACCGCGCTGGCCCCGTTGCGGCAGCGCAACCTCCGCCTGGTCGGCACCGTCAACCTCGGCGTGATCCGGTTGGTGCGCGGTTTCGTGGTCTCGGGCCAGGTGCGCAATCAGGGCGGGCTGCCGGTCGTCGGTGGCAACATCGACATGATCGATCAGGCGACCGGCGAAGAGCTGTTCACGCCGAAGGATGGCGTGACCGCCACCGGCACGTTCTCGGTCGTTGTCCCGCGCGGCTTGTTTCGCGTCGAGGCCAAGCCGCCGGCGACCGCGGTGCTGGTCGCGCAGGCGATCGACAACGTCGTGGTCAACAGTGCGGTTGGCGTCGGCACCATCGTGCTGCCGCCCGGCGTGCGCATGACCGGCACTGTCGTCGATGGTGGCACCAACGTCCCGATCGCCAACGTCGATCTGGACGTCATCGACGCGGTGTTCGGGCGCGAGCTGGTGACCCCGCGCGACAACACCAACGCGCTGGGCCAGTTCTCGGTCGTCGTGCCGGTGAGTGGACTCTTGCACGTCCGCTTCGATCCGCCAGCGGGTGGCGCGGTGCAGGGGCTCGAGCGCTTCAACGTTGCCGTCAGCGGGCCGTTGTCGTTGGGCACCGTCCGTCTACCGCGCGGCTTTGCGCTCACCGGGCGCGTGCTGGACACCAGTGGTCAGCCGGTCGCGGGGGCAGACATCGACGTCGACACCGCCGCGGCGGGCATCCGCGTGTTCACGCCTCACGACAACACCGACGCCACCGGCAGGTTCCGCGTGCTGGTTCCGGCGGGCAACTACACCGTGAGCGTCGAGCCGCCGGTCAGCAGCGGCTTGGTCGGGGCGCGCAGTGCAGCGCTCAGCGTCAGCGCGGCCACCGCGGTGCCGTTGTTCAGCTTGCCCGCCGGCTCGCTCGTGCAGGGCACGATCACCGGACCGAGCGGTGGCCCCGAGGCCAACGTCGACATCGACGTGTTCGATCCAGCGACCGGCGTCGAGCTGGTCACCTCGGGCGACAGCACCGACTTCTTCGGCCGCTACGCGATGGTCTTGCCGAACGGCACTTGGGACGTCGGCGTGCAGACCGCGAAGGCGCGCCTGACGCGCTCAGCCGTCCTGCCAGCGGTCGCGGTCGCCGGACCGCGGACGCTGGACGTGTCGCTGGGTCGAGTGCCGGTCGGCGTGTTCCTCGGCACCAACGGCAAGCCGACGGTGGGCTCGGGCAACCCCGTGCCGATCACTCTGGCCTTGGCCTCCACTTCGGCGCAGACCGTGTCGACCGTGCTCAGCCTCTCGATGCATCAGCCGAACGGCAACTCGGTGGCCTTGATTCCGCCGTCGCCGTTCCCGGTGGCCGCCGGCACCGTGCTGGTCGCCGTCAACGTGCCGCTCGGGTTGCCGCCGGTGTTGCCGAGTCTGCTCGGCATGGAGTTCTCGCTCGAGCTGCGTCTCGACGAGCCCATCACCGGTGCCGAGATCGATCGCGACGAGTTCTCGTTCTTCATCCAGTAGCGCGTCGCATCGCCTGGCTTCGCCCGCACCAGACCCGTTCTACACCGGTTCCGACATGTCCCTCCGCCGAGAAACCCGCGCCCTGTTCTACAGCCACGACTCGTTCGGTCTGGGACACTTGCGCCGCACGCTGTCGATCGCCGCGGCGCTGGTCGAACGCAACCACAACGCCAGTGTCACCATCGTCACCGGCTCGCCGGCGCCCGACCTGTTCGACCTGCCGCCGCGTTGTGAGGTCGTGGTCATCCCGTGCATCACCAAGGACGAGGCGGGCGGCTATCGCCCGCGCCGGCTGCCGTTGTCGTTGGCGGAAGTCGTCGAGCTGCGTTCGGCGTTGATCACCGCCGCGGTGCGGGCGTTCCGGCCGCACATCATGGTGGTCGATCACACGCCGACCGGCCCCGGCGGCGAGCTGCTGCCGACCCTGCGGCGGCTGCGGCACGAGCAACTGCGCACCCGCGTCGTGCTCGGCATGCGCGACGTCATCGACGCTCCCCATCGCGTGCGGGCGCAGCTGGCGCGCGAGGGCGCGTTCGACGTCATGCGCACTCTGTTCGACGACATCTTGGTCTACGGTTCGCCCAGCGTGCTGGACGTCGCGGCCGCGTACGGCATGCCGCGCGATCTGCGCGATCGTGTGCGCTACACCGGCATCGTCTGTCCGCCGGGTCGGCGGCGGCGCTCGGCGCCCGCCGGGTCGCCCCGCCGTCTGCTGGCCTCGGCTGGCGGCGGCGAGGACGGCTTCGACCTGTTGCGCGGCGTCGTCGCCGCGGTCCGCGGACCAATGCGCGAGGTGGACCTCGAGCTGACGGTCGTCGCCGGGCCCCTGATGCACCCCGAGGAGCGCGCCGCGCTGGAGTCGGCGCGCCAGGGGGACGTGCGGATTCGCATTCTGCCCCGGGTCAAGTCGATGGCACCGCTGATCGATGGTGCTGACTTGGTGATCGGCATGGGTGGCTACAACTCGGTCTACGAGACGCTGCGCGCCGGCGTACCACAGCTGGTGATGCCCCGCACGCACCCGCGGCAGGAGCAGCTCGAGCGGGCCCGGCGACTGGAGCAGCTCGGCTTGCTGTCGTCGGTGTCACGGGTCGACGTCGGCGATCCGGCGGTGCTCGCCGAGGCCATGCGTGCTGCGATGGTCTGCCCACCGGGGCCGCCGTCGGCGGCCGGGCTGTCGCTGGATGGGGCGCAGCGCGCGGTCGAGATCATGCTGCAGCGGCAGCACAGCCGCCCCGAACCGATGGCGCGCTACGCGCACTGACGGAGCTCGCCATGCACGTCGGCTATGTCCTGAAGAAGTTCCCGAGGATCTCGGAGACGTTCATCCTCAACGAGATCCTCCAGCTGCAGCGGCAGAGCGTGCGCGTCACTGTGTTCTCGCTGTTGCCACCCAACGACGGGTTGTTCCACGCCGGTTTGAGCGAGCTGGTCGAGCCGGTGATCTATCTACCGCCGCGCAAGCCGACGCAGCTGCTCGAGCGCTGGCGCGACCTGGTGCCGTCGGTCCGTCCGCATGTCGCCGGCTTGTGGCGTGAGTTCGAGTCGATGCTGCTCGCCGGGCGCACCGACGTGTGGTCGGTGATGGCGTGGGGCATCGAGATCGCGGCGCAGGCGCGGCAGCGCGGCATCGAGCATCTGCACGCGCACTTCGCCACGGTGGCGGCGCACACCGCCCGAGTGGCGCGGGCGGCGGGTGGTCCGCGTTTCAGCTTCACTTGCCACGCCAAGGACGTCTACCGAGAGGGCGTCGATGCGGCGCAGTTTGCCGCCTTGGTCGAGGCCGCGTCGACTGTGGTCACGGTCTGCCAAGCCAACGCCGCACACATCGAGCAGAGCCTCGCGCCGGCGTCGTCGACTCCGATCCGCACCCTGTACAACGGAGTCGATCTCGAGCTCTTCCACCCGCGGCAGCGTCGGGTCGCCGCGCCACCGTTGGTGTTGGGGGTCGGCCGACTCGTGGAGAAGAAGGGGTTTCGCTTTCTGGTCGATGCGATGGCGGAGCTCCGCCGGGCCGGCCACGCCAGCCGCTGCGTCGTGGTCGGCGAGGGCGAGGAGCGCGCTGCCCTCGAAGCGCGCATTCGCGACACCGGTGCGCCGGTCGAGCTACGGGGTCTCGCCGCGCAGGACGAGGTCCGTGCCCTGATGAGTCGGGCCACCGCGCTGGCGCTGCCTTGCGTGATCGGCGCCGACGGCAATCGCGACGCGTTGCCGACGGTCTTGTTGGAGGCGTTGGCGATGGGCCTGCCGGCGGTCAGCACGCCCGTCGCCGGCGTCGAGGAGATCTTCGACGGGGGTGAATGCGGTGTGCTGGTGCCCTGTGGCGACAGCGGCGCCTTGGCCAGTGCTCTACGCGAACTCGTCGACAACCCCGATCGGCAGGCTCAGCTCGCCGCGGCCGGCCGGCGCCGCGCCGAGGTTGAGTTCGACCTCGGCCACAACGTCGAGACGCTGCGTTCGTTGTTCGCGACGGCGGGCGTCGAGCGGTGTGGCACGGAGACCGCGTGATGAGCGCGACGTCGCCGAGCATCGCCTACGTGTGTCAGGATCGGGGCATTCCGATCGACGGCAGCAAAGGCGCGGCCGTGCACTTTCGCCAGATGGCGGCGGCGCTGCGCCGGCAGGGGGCGGTGCTCGACGTCTACGCCGCGCGTGCCGACGGGCGCGCGCGCGATGCGGTGCACGTGCTCGACGTCGAGCGGTGCGCCGGGATTCCGGGCGAGCTCGCTCAGCTCGCGGCCAACGCCGAGATGTCCGCCGCACTGGAACGCGGCGGCCGTCACGACGTGGTCTACGAGCGCTTCTCGCTGTTTGCCGCGGCCGGGTTGGCGCACGCCAAGCGCAGTGGGATTCCGCTGTTCCTCGAGGTCAACGCACCGCTCTGGGAAGAGGCTGCGCAGTTCCGCTCGCTGCACTTGGCGGACACCGCGCGGGGCTTGGCGCTGGACGTGTTGCGCGCCGCCGACCGTGTGCTCGTGGTCTCGGCGGCGTTGGCCGAGCGGCTGCAGGCGGCCGGCGTCGAAGCCGGCGCGCTGCGCGTGCTCGGCAACGGTGTCGACGCCGCCGCGTTCGGTGCGGCCCGGCCGGCGCCGCGGCCGGCGCAGCTCGAGGGTTTGCCGGTTGCCGTGTTCGTCGGCTCGCTGAAGCCGTGGCACGGCGTCGAGTTTCTGCTGCGCGCGCATGCCCGCGCGCAGGAGCAGGTGCCCTTCGGGTTGTGGATCGTCGGCGACGGACCGATGCGCGGGGCAGTGCGGGCGGCGGCCGCCGTCGATGGCGGCCGGGTGGCGTTCGCCGGCGCGGTCGCGCACGAGCGCATCGCCGAGATCCTGGCGGCTGCCGACGTGTCGATTGCGCCCTATCCAGCCGCCGCGCCCGATTACTTCTCGCCGCTGAAGGTGGTGGAGGCGATGGCGGCACGATGCCCGCTGGTCGCGAGCCGGACGCGCTGTGTGGTCGATTCACTGCGCCCGGATGCGGTGCACGAGCTGTTCGAGCCCGACGATGAGGCATCGTTCGTCGCCGCGATGCAGCGTGCGTTGTCGCGCTTGCCGGCCGCTCGGGTGCAGGGTGTGCCCGACGGGATGGCGTGGGACGACAACGCCCGCTCGGTGCTGGCGATGATCGGCGAAGTCGCGGCGCCGTGTGACGGCGGGCACCTGCCTTCGGAGGCGGGCGCATGACCACCGTGTGCCCGCTGCCCTGTGGTGCCGAGGCAAGCTTTGCCGTGGCGGTCGACCCGGAGCGGGTGCGCGGCTGGATCGCCGAGCACCTGCTGGCCGACCGTCACTTGTTGGCGTGCGAACCCCTGAGCCTGCGCTACAAGGGGGGCGACGGGGCCACGGTGTGTTGGTCGGTGCGCTTCGACGGGGACGGCGGCGTGTGCGACACGTTTGTGACGGTGCGGTGGGCCGACCCGCTGCGCTTGGCCCGGGAAGCGCAGCGCCTTGGGCGCCGCGCGTCCGACGTGACGCCGGGAGTGCGCGGCTGGGCCCTTCTCGACGAGGTTCTCCTCGTCGCGTTTCCCATCGATCGGATCCTGCGCGACTTGCGGCGGGTCTGTCGTCCGTCGAGCGCGCGTACCATGATCGCCAAGCACTTTCCGGATGTGGTCGCGCCGGGCTATCGGATCTCGAAGCGGCGCAGCCGCATGGTCGTGGCTCGCTACGAGCCCGAACGGCGCGCGCTGCTGCGCTGGCGGCTGGTCACCGTCGATGCTGCGTTGCAGCGCGGACCGGGTGCCGAGGTCGCGGTGCGCCTGCAGGGCGCGCCGATCGCGCGCCAGGCCGCGGCCGCTGGCGACGCAGCGCGGGCCACCGGAATCGACACGCCGCGGGTCGTGGTCGTGCACGACCGGCTTGCGCTCGAGTCGGTGCTGGCCGGCCACCCGGTCGCCGATGCCCCGGCCTGGGCGGAGCGCGCTGGCCATCAGCTGGCCCGCCTGCATGCCGCCGCTCCGCCGATGGCCCTGCGTCGGCACGGGGCCTTGGCCGAGCTCGACCGGGTGCTGCGGGTGGTCGGGGATTTTCGGCGCTTGGACTCGGGGCTGGCCGGCCGCGCGGCGACGATCGCCGACCGGTTGTCCCGCTGGGTGCCGACCACCGGCGACGATGCGGTGCTGTCGCACGGTTGTTTCGACGTCGACCACTGGCTCGACGTGGCGGGCAATCTGGCGATCGAGGGCTTCGATCGCGCCGCGTTGGCGCATCCGGCCTGGGACTTGGCGATGGCGTGGGCCGGGAGTCGTGCGCGGGATCCGTCGGTGGCCGAGGCCGTCGCCGACGCGTTGTCTGAAGGCTACCGCGGGGCGTCGACGGCAGCGATGCCGGCGGCGCGCGTGTTGGGTTGGTATCGGGCGTGCGCGGCGATGCGGCTGGCGCTGCGCCCGTTTCAGGAGCTGCGGCCGGACTGGCCGGAACGCGCGGCGTCGATGCTCGATTCGGCGGCCGCGCAGCTGGAGGTGAGCTGATGGCAACAGGTGATGTGCAGCTGGAGAGCGACACCGACCGGCGGGCCGGTGCGCGCGGCGCCGCGGATGTGAAGCGTCTCATGCAGGCACTCGAAGCCGAGCGCGGTGGTCATCCCACGCTGCTGCGGCGTGCCCGCGACGGCCGGTTGTTGGCGACCGTACGGCCGCCCGGTGAGTCGCCCCGTGCCTATACGATCGCCGAGAGCGGGCGCCGCGTCCGCGTCGAGCGGCTCGAGCCGGAGCGGGACACCGCGCTCGCGGGTGCCGCTCTGCTGGCGGACCCCGAGCGGCTCGCGCTCCTACTGGGCGGCCACGCCACGGTGCGTGCCGTGCAGCTGGTCGCCTACCGGCCCGCCAAGCGCGCCGTGGCGCGGGTCGAGTTCGAGCACCGTCCTGCCTGCTACCTCAAGCTGCTGTCGGCGCGTGGCTATCGGAGCGCGGTGGAGACCTTCGCGAGCTTGCCGGCGCAGGCGGGCGAGGCGCGCCTGTCGCGGCCGTGGAAGCTGCTCGACGACCAGTGCGCTTTGGTCGCCGACGCCGTTGGGGGTGTTTCGGTCAACCAGCTACTTTTCGAAGGCGCACAGATCGACGCGCTCGCGCTGCTCTGCGCGATCGACGACTTCACGCGGGCCGTGCCCAGCGATCCTCTGGCGAGCCGCACCGTCGAGGACGAGCGCGCCTCGGCGTTGACCATGTTGAGCCGCGGGGCGGCGTGGCACGGCGAGCTCCGCGGGTTAGCGGACGTGGTCGCGGCCGTCGCCCTGCCAGTGCTCGATCGCCGCGGGCTGTTGCACACCGATCTGCACGACAAGCAGGTGTTCGTGCACGGCGAGGGGATCTCGCTGATCGATCTCGAGGGCTGTGCCATCGGTGACCCGCGCATCGACCAGGTCAACTTCGTCGAGCACTGTGCGCTGCGCGCGCAGCAGGGTGCGGCGGCTGCCGGCGAGCTGGCGCGACGGCTGGCGCGCGCATGGCGCATCGACGACGGCCTGCGCATGGCCGCGCTGCGCGGACTGGTGCGGGCGCGACTGGCGGGCGTCTACGCCCAGCGACCGGGCCACGAGCGGCTGGTCGCCGAGCTGGCGCGCGGTGCCGCCGAGCTGCTGAGCGGAGCACGGTCATGACCTGTCCCGAGAGCTCCGATCGCAGTCCGATTCTCTTTGCGGTCGGCTGTCCGCGATCGGGGACCACCTTGCTGCAGCGCATGTTGGATGCGCACCCTGCGTTGACCGTCGCCAACGACACGCACTTCATCACGCGCGTGCTCGAGCGTGGCGCCCCCGAGCGGGTGCAGGCGGCGATCGCCGGCGTGCCCGTGCCGTTGACCCCGACTCTGGTTCGCGCGGTGAGCGCCTACCACCGGTTTCCGCGTCTCGGCTTGTCGGCGGCCGACGTCGCCGACGTCGCCCGTGGTTGTGCCGACTACGCGGCGTTGGTCCGCGGGCTGTATCGGCTCGTGGCGAAGCGCGCCGGCGTGCGATGGGCGGGCGAGAAGACTCCGGACTACGTGCGTCGGCTGCCGCTGCTGCACGGTCTGTTTCCGCAGGCGCGCAGCGTGCACATCGTGCGCGACGGGCGGGACACCGCGCTTTCGCTGCTCAACTGGTCCAACTCCGGCAAGGGTCCGGGTCGGCTGCGCTATTGGAACGTCGATCCGGTCGCCGTTGCGGCGATGTGGTGGCAGTGGCAGGTCGAGAGCGGGCGCCGCGACGGCGGTGCCCTCGGCGCCGGCCGGCATCTGCTGTTGCGCTACGAGGACCTGGTCGCCGACCCGGAGACCGGAGCCGCGCGCCTGTGCGACTTTCTACAGTTGCCCCCTGCCGCCGAGATGACGGAGTACCACCGCGGCAAGCAGCGGCGGGTGGAGGGGCTCTCCGCCAAGAGCCAGTGGTTGCCGCCGACCGCGGGGTTGCGGGACTGGCGTGTGCAAATGGAGCGCGACGACGCGCGGCTGTTCGACGCACTGTGCGGCGATACGCTGGATGCGCTCGGCTACGAGCGCGCCGACCCAGGCGGGGTCTCGCCAGCGGTCGCCGCGCGCGCGGCGCGGGCGCGCCGCTGGTGGCGCGCTTGGCGCGTGCGTCGCCGGCGCAAGGAGCGCTGGCGGGCGCCGGCGATCGACGGTTCCCGCTCCGCATCCTGATCGAATGGCGGTGGATCGCCGGGCCTGTCGGCGGTCTCGGGGCTGCAGTCGAGGATGGTCGTCGTCGGTATCGTCGTCAGCGCGATGTCGCGCGCAGCCCGTTGCTCGCGGCGAGGCCGAAGGGCGCGGTCGGGTCGGCAAACCAGTGCTGGAACCAGACGCGCGCACCGACGGGGAGCCTCGGCCAGCGCAGCCGGAGGTCCAGGTCCCCCTTGCCGTTGATCGGCAGACCGCCGACGACCGCCTGCGGAAAGGGAACCAAGGCACCGCCCAGCACCGGCAGCTGCCATGGTGCCGCGCCGATGATCAACATGCTGCGCGCGCCGGGCGCCGCGCTGCGTAGCTGCAGAGTCACGAGATTGCCAGAGGTCGCGGTGCCGCGCCCCGACAGCGCCGCGGCGCGCGTCGCGTTGACGCGGCCGCCGACGTCGGCCCACGGCGACGGGCTGCGCAAGGCGAGCAGAGTGTTGCCGGTGCCGGCGGCGATCAGGGTGCCGTCGCGCGCCAGCGCGGGTCCGCCGATGTTGATGTTCGGCACCGGCAGCGACCAGCGCAGGCTCAGGTCCCGATTGAAGGACCACAGCCTGCCGCCGGCGAAGCCGCCGTTGGAGACGAACAGCCTGCCATCGGCGTCGACGACGAAGCGGGGCTTCTCGGCGCCGAGCGGGGCCGTCGTCGTCGCCCGCACAGCCCCGGTGCGCGGGTCGAGCGCGGCGAGATGGCCGTTCGGCTGCTGCATGTAGACCGAGCCATCGCGGCCGACCGCGAACTCGGCTGCAGTGCTCCACTGCGCGGGCACGCGCCAGCGCTGCACGAAGGCGCTCCCGGTGTCGGCGAATGCGTAGAAGTAATCCACGGGCGCACTGTTCTGCGTGCGGTTGAGGTAGACGGTGCCGTCGGGCCCGACCATCGGCGCGTTCTGGATGGTGTAGCCGGGCATCACCGGGCTCTGGTAGAGGAACGCGCCAGTCGCCAGGTCGAACCGCTTGAGCACGTTGCCGCCGGTGGTGGCGTCGGCGACGTAGACCGCGCCCCCGCTGGTGCCGGCGCGCAGCGCGGCTCCGCAGTTGCCGCTGACCGAGCCGTTGCGCGGTGCCGACCATACCGTGCTGCCGTCGCGCGCGCGGATGCGCCAAATGGTGCGAAACGAGGCGACCACCAGATCGCCGTTCGGCGCGAACACGACGCCGTCGTAGGCGCCGGCGTCGATGGTCGCGCGCGAGACCCACACCAGCGCGCCGGTGTGTTGATCGAGCGCGTGGATGCGTGCGCGCACCGACGCGCCGTTGCCCGAGCGGGAGGCGTAGACCCGACCATTGCTGGTGCCGAGCAGCCAGGTCGTCCATTCGCCGTTCGCGTAGGGAACGTGGTGCACCCAGAGTTCGGCACCCGAGCGCACCTCGTGGCAGACGACGGGGGAGCCGTTGGGCTCGCCTGCCGGGGCGAGTCCCGACTGACGCACGACGAACACGCGGCCGTTGTCGATGACCGGCTGCCAGGCGATCACCGAGGGTCGCGATCCGGACCAGACGGCGCGGGCCGATAGCGGGCCGAACGCGTTGTTCTGGCCGTTGCGACCGGCGTTGCCGCCGGAGTTGGGCCAGCCCTGTGCCAGGGCCGGAATCGTGAGCGCGCACCACACCAGTGGTGTGCGCCATCGCGTGGGGCAAGCGGTGAGCACGGGGCGGGATGATAGTCGTCCGCGCCGCGGCCTCAACGTTGCGGGTGCGGCATTCAGCGCGGCCGGTTACCGCCGGGCGGCCGGTGGCGGATGATCTCGCCGTCGACCAAGAACAGGACGTCCTCGGCGATGTTGGTGGCCTGATCGGCGATGCGCTCGAGGTTGCGGGTGGCCGACAGCAAGTGGGTGGCGCGCTCGATGTGGGAGGGGTCGGCCTCCATGGTGACGCGGAGCTCGTCGAACATCTGCCGGTGGAGCGAATCGACCGCGTCGTCGGCGGCGAGCACCTCCCGCGCTCGGGACGTGTCGCGCTCTACCAGCGCCGTCAAGCTGGTGCTGACCATGGCCCGCACGCGGCGGACCATCTCGGGTACGTCGCGGGGGCCCGGCAGGGGGGGGTGATCGGATAGGTAGAGAGCGCGGCCGGCGATGTTGGCGGCGAGGTCGCCCATGCGCTCGAGGTCGTTGTTGACCTTGAGCATTGTAACGATGAACCGTAAGTCGGCGGCCACGGGCTGGTGCAGGGCGAGCGTCTTCAGGCACTCCTCCTCGAGCGCGACCTCGCGCCGGTCGATCTCGTCGTCGCCGTCGATCACGGCGCGGGCGGCCGCCGCGCGCCGTTCCAGCAGGGCACCGGTGGCGTCGTGGATGGCGTTCTCGACCAGGGAGCCGATCTCCAGGATGTCCCGCTTGAGGCGGTCGAGATCGCGCAGGAGGTGTTTGGTCATCTTGGCGGGGGGTGATGGTCGCGTCGCGTGGTGGTGGTCGGGCGGGAATGTAGGGGCGAAATTTAAAGGGACCCCAGCGGGAGGTGTGAAGACTCTCGCGCCCCGCGTCTCGCTGGACTCACCGATCACAGCGTGAGTTAGGTCGTGGGGGAAGATTGAGCACAACCTGTGGAATTCACGAATTCTTTATCTAAAATTCATACATTCTTCCCTATTGCCGCCGTGCGCATCCTCCTAGCCTCCTCGCCAGTCGTCCGGTCGTTGTGACGCGACCCCAACGGCGACCAACCTCGACAGGAAGGGATTTCCCATGACGAAGACTCTCGGATCCGTGGCAGCAGTGTTGGCGACGGCATCGGTCGCGTGGGCCGGAGGCGAAGGCAATGGCAAGGGCGGCAAGCCGGCTCCCAAGGCCGACAGCCCCTCTCCGCTGACAGCCCCGCAGGACCCCGCCACCACCATCAAAGCGGCGTCTGGCAAGGGGTTCACCATCTCGAGCGGTGACGACTTCTCCATCAACATCGCCAATCGCCTGCAGCTGCTCTGGCGCTACACCGACAGCGACGGCGGTCAGGACGTCAACAGCTTCCGCATCCGCCGCGCGCGGACCGCGATGAAGGGGCACGTGTTCGACCCGCGCGTCCAGTACAAGCTGCAGCTCGACTGGGCTTCCAGCACGCGCATCAAGGATGCGTGGGTGCGCTACGTCGCGTGGGGCGAAGAGGACGCCGGCCGCGTCGGCTTCCGCCTCGGCCAGCAGAAGACGCGCCACGGCAAGGAGGCCGAGGGCACTTCGGGTGCGCTGGACCACACCACTCGCTCGCTGGCGTCGCGCACCTTCGCCGGTGTGCGCGCCACGGGCCTCTGGATCGAGGGCGCCCACGCCGACGACAAGCTGCACTGGGAAGCCGGTGTGGCCAACTCCGACACCGCGGGTGCTTCGACGGCGGTCGAAGGTGGCGCCGACGGCGCGCGCAACCGCGACAACGAGCTGAACTACTTCTTCGGCATCTCGTTCGATCCGTTCGGCGACATGGGCGGCGAAGACCTGGGCTCGAAGAGCTACAAGCAGGGCGATCTCGGCCACACCGAGAACGCGCTCTGGACCTTCGGCTCGAGCATCATGGTCGGCAACCATCAGACCGCCGCCGGTGCGGCCGATGTCGAGACCGTGTCCTGGAACTTCAACACCGCGGTCAAGGTCGCCGGCCTGCACGCTCTCGGTGAGGTCTTCCTGCGCACCGACGATCAGACCGCTGGCCCCGAGGCGGACGCCACCGGTTTTGCGGTCGGCGCTTCCTACACGATGCCGAAGCCCGAGGACTACGCCGCGCAGTGGTCGTTCGCCGCGCGCTACTCGCTGGTCGACTACGACGACGCGCCGGTGCTGTTGCTGGATCCCTCGCTGGGTGGCGCCGCGGGCGACGTCAGCGAGATCAACGGCACGGTGACCGCGTACTACCGCGAGCATCGCATGAAGACGCAGATCGGCTACACCTTCCAGACGGCCGAGCCCGCGGGTGGCGCCGATGTCGATACCCACCAGATCGACGTCATGTTCCAGCTGATGTTCTGAGGCGGCCGCTCGCGCGGCACCCGGTGTCGCGCGGTGCCTGGCGAACCGCCGCACTGCCGGTGGTTCGCCGCCGGGATCGCCTACGGGCGTTCCGGTGAGAGCGGCAGCCACACGCGAAACGAGCTGCCCACGCCCAGCGTGCTGTCGACGGAAACGCGTCCCGAGTGCGCAAGCACGGCGTGCTTGACGATCGAGAGACCGAGTCCGGTGCCGCCGAGCTCGCGCGATCGGGCGCGGTCGACCCGGTAGAAGCGCTCGAAGATGCGCTCTTGCTGCTCCGGTGCCAGTCCGACGCCAGTGTCGTCGACGCGCAGCAGGGCCTCGCCGCCGTCGACCGTCAGGGTCACGTGGACCGAGCCGCCGGCCGGGGTGTACTTGAGGGCGTTGCCGAGCAAGTTGTCGACCAGTTGGCGCAGCATCTCGGCATCGCCGAACACCGGCACGGGATCCGGCGGAAGATCGGTGGCCAGCGTCAGGTCGTTGTCGTCGGCGCGCGTCGCGAGCAGCTCCACCGAGGCCCGCACCGGCGTGCGCAGGTCGAGTGGTCCACGACGCGGCCCGAGTCCCTGCGACTCGATCCGCGAGAGCGTCAACAAGTCGGCGACCAGAGCGGATAGACGGTGGGAATGATCTTTGATCTTGAGCAGGAAGCGCTCGCGAACCTCGGGAGGTGCGTCGCGGTCATCGAGCAGAGTCTCGACGAAGCCACGGATCGAGGTCAGCGGCGTCTTCAGCTCGTGCGAGACGTTGGTGACGAAGTCCCGCCGGACCTGCTCGAGCCGCCGTTGTCCGGTGATGTCGTGCAGCACGACCACCGCGCCGGCGATGTGCCCCACGGCTTCGCTGCGAAGAGGGGTGGCGTGCAAGGACAGGCTGCGCGCGCCGTCCCGTCCCGAAAGGGTGATCTCGTCGCGGGCTTCGCGGGTTCCGCGGATCACCCGTTCCAGCAGCTGCCAAACCGGCTGCACTCGGGTGATGTCCCACAGCGTCCGACCGGTGACTTGCCCCGCTTCGATGCCGAGCGCGCGGCGCGCCTCGTTGTTGATCTGCACCACCCGCATCTCGCGGTCGACTGCGACGACGCCCTCGACCATGCTGCCGAGAATTGCGAGCGCCTCGCGCCGCTCCCGGTGCAGGGTCTCGCCCCGGCTACTGAGCTGGTCGGCGATGCCGTTGAGGGTGCTGCCCAAGCCGCCCAGCTCACGCGTGGCGTCCGCGGGGACGCGGGCTTCGTGGTCGCCGGCCGCCAGGCGGTCCGCGACATGGCCGATCAGTCGCAGTCGTCGCTGTCGGCGCCTGATCACCACGGCCACGATTGCCATGGCCCCGGCCGTGCACGCCAAGACGCGCCAGGCTAGCGCGGCTTGGCGGCGACGGGCCGCCGCTTCGATCGAGGCGATGGCGCGTCCGGCGCGAACCGTTCGATTCTCCGTGCCGTCCGGGTCGGTGACCGACTGCGCGACGAACAGCCCTTCGCCGCCGAGCTGTGGGCTGAACCGGCGGTAGACGGAGGACGAGCCGGGCGACCGGCGCCGCTCGCTGGCCGTCGCCGGTGCCGGCAAACCGGGACCGGGGGATTGCGCCGTGACCACTCCGTCGGCGTTGAACACACACAGCGCGACGTCCAGCTGTCTGGAGGCGTCGGCCAGCGCCGCCGACAGGTCGTCGCCCGCGGGGGTTCGCGCGGCCAGCGCCGCCAGCCAGTGCGCGCTGGCGCGCAGCTCGGCGGTCGCCGCGTCGCGCTGATCGTCGGCGATCGCCGCCGCCTGCCAGGCGAGCACGAACCCACCGCAGCCGGCGATCACACCGAGCATGATGGCGGAGAACTGGCTCACGGCGGGGGAGGCGCTGCCGCGCACCTCAGTCCTTGAAGCGATAGCCCATGCTGCGCACGGTCTGGATCAGGTCCCGGCGGTTGCCGAGCTTCTGCCGAATCGCGCGGACGTGGACGTCGATGTTGCGGTCCAGCACCACGGCGGTCTCGCCGATCACCCGACTCAAGAGCTCGCCGCGGCTGAAAACACGGCCGGGGTGTGCGGCGAGAAAGTGCAGCAGGCGAAACTCGGTGGGCGTGAGCTCGAGCGGTTCGCCGCCGAGCACGACTTCGTGCCGCACCGAGTCGATGACGAGCTCGTCGCGAATGATGCGTTCAGCCGCACTCCGCTCGTCGCGCAGCGGCCCGCGGCGCAACACGGCCTCGACGCGGGCCAGCAGGGCGCGTGGGCTGAACGGTTTGGCGACGTAGTCGTCGGCGCCGACGCCGAGACCGAGCACGATGTCGCTCTCCTCGGCCTTCGCGGTCACCATCACGACTGCGATGCCGCGAGTGACTGGATCGCGCTTGAGGCGGCGGCACAGCTCGATGCCGTCGACGCCGGGAAGCATCAGGTCGAGGATCACCAAGTCCGGCGCCTCGCGCCGGGCCTGAAGCAGGCCCCGCTCACCGTTGGGCGTGCTCTTCACTCGATACCCCTCGCGCTTGAGGTTGTACTCGATGAGCTCCCGAATGTCGTCGTCGTCTTCGATGACGAGGATCGTCTCGCGTTTCACTGGTCTGTCGTTGGGCTTGCTCGGTGCGACGGCTCTTGCAAGGACGGCTCGGTCGCCACCCAAGGCCTTGGAGAGGTTAGATCGCGCTCGATGAAGATACCGTGAAGGCCGCGTGAAACGCTGGCACCGGATGGCTTTACGCCGTCTTCGCGACTTGCTTCGCCGATCACATGCCTTCTTAACGGCAGTGCTCATCGGATCTTCATGAACCGGGCCTACGGTCCCGCCAGCTCGGCCGCCCACTGCGGCCCTCCTAGCGAGAAAGTGACCCATGATTCGTTATCCAAGTGCACTGTTGGTTTCCTGCGCGGCGACGTTGACCGCGACGTCTGCCGAGGCACAGGTCAAGGTCGACCCGCGCTTGCCCGCCTACGAGCGCTCGGATGCCGGCATCTCCGGCAGCATCAAGAGCATCGGCTCGGACACGATGAACAACCTGATGACCCTCTGGGCCGAGGGCTTCCAGGCGATCTATCCCAACGTGGAAGTCGAGATCGAGGGCAAGGGGTCCTCGACTGCGCCGCCGGCGCTGATCGAGGGCACGTCCACCTTCGGACCGATGAGCCGACCGATGAAGTCCGAAGAGAAGGACAAGTTCGAGGAGGCGTTCGGCTACAAGCCGGTCGAGCTCGGCACCTCGATCGACATGCTCGCGGTCTACGTCCACAAGGACAATCCGATCGCGCAGCTCGGTCTCTCCCTGCAGCAGGTCGACGCGATCTTCTCCAAGACCCGCAAGGGAGGGGCTGGCGCCGATATCACCACCTGGGGCCAGCTCGGGTTGACCGGCGAGTGGGCCGACAAGCCGATCAGCCTCTATGGCCGCAACTCGGCGTCGGGCACCTACGGCTACTTTCGTGACAAGGCGCTGTTCAAGGGCGACTACAAGGACGAGGTCAAGGAGCAGCCCGGCAGCTCCTCGGTGGTGCAGGGTGTCGCCAGCGACCGCTACGGCATCGGCTACAGCGGCATCGGCTACATGACCGCCGATGTGCGGGCACTGCCGCTGAGCAAGTCTGAGAGCGGCCGCAAGGTGGCGGCGACGCCCGAGAACGCCAACAGCTACCCGCTCAGCCGGTTCCTGCTCTTGGCGACCAACTACAAGCCCGGCAGTCGGCTCGACCCTCTGCGCCGCGAGTTCATCCGGTTCATCTACAGCCGCCAGGGCCAGCAGGTGGTCGTCAAGGATGGCTACCTGCCGCTGTCGCTGCCGCTGTGCCAGAGGGCTCTCGCCGAAGTCGGCCTGACCCTGTCCGCCGATGTTGGCGCGGTCGAGGCCGCGTCCGGACGGTAGCCGCGCATGGGCGAGGGGTTCGTCCGCTACCGGCGTGCCAAGCACGGGCGTGCCTCGGTACGGGTTGCCGAGGTCGTCTCCCGCGCGTTCATCACGCTCGGCGGGATGGGCACCATCGTCGCTGTCAGTGGCGTCCTCCTCTTCTTGCTGTGGGTCGTCAAAGACCTGTTCTCGGCGGCGGAGTTCGGCGACGTGCG
The DNA here is from genome assembly GCA_965223545.1 of Planctomycetota bacterium. Lineage (GTDB taxonomy): Bacteria > Planctomycetota > UBA1135 > UBA1135 > UBA2386 > CBDCWY01. The sequence continues at coordinate 5,661,637 of OZ245006.1, forward strand.
GGCGATTGCCGACGTCGGCCGCAGCCGGATCATCGGTTGTGACGAGTATCGCGTTGTCGCCTGGCAGTTGGACCAAGGTGGCCGGCTGCGGGTCGTCGCGATGCACGACGGCGAGGTTCTTGCCGAGCATTCGCTTGGCGAGGGCGCCGCGCTGACGGCGGTCGCTCCCGTGCCGGCCGCCGCGCGACCGAACTCGCGGCAGGCGCGCACCGATCTGTCGCTCGGCTTCGACGATGGCACCGTGCACGTCGTCGAGCTGGTCTTCACGACGGAGTACTTCGAGGCGGATGAGGTGCCCGCCGCGGTCCGCTCGCTCGGCGAAACCGACGCCGTGGCGTGGGCTGGCGGTGTGGTGCAACGCACGCCGAGCCGCCAGTTCCGCCGACAGACGCTGGCTGTCGCTGCCCGACCAGCGCTGCAGGTTTCCGGGCCCGTGCGTGCGCTGCACCGCGGGCAGGGCCCCGACGGCCCGTTGTTGGCGGTGCTGTGGCAGCGCGGGCAAGAGGCGGTCGCGGGCGTGGCGGTCGGCGAGATGCAGATCGACTTCGGTACCGGAGAGGAGCAGCTGGCTTGGACCGAACCGGCCGAGTTCGCCTTGCCCGACGACCTCGCTCCCAGCACCGTGCTGGTCACCGACGCCGGCGGCAACGCCCTCGTCCTCGGCGGCGATGGCGACAGCGTGCGCTTCTCGATTCGAGATCCGGCAGCGCCCGCGGTGGCGGAGCGCGTCGACCTGCTGCCGGACGATGGCGTCGTCGTGTCGGCGACCGGCTTGCTGCTCGGCGACAGCACGCTTCTGGTGGGTGGTGACGACGGCAGTGTGCGCGGCTGGTTCTTGCGCAACGACGCCGCCAACGAGGTCGATGGCACCGCTCTGATCGAAGGCCACCGGATGCAGCTCGAGGGCGGCGCCGTGCGTTGCTTTGCCACCTCCGAGCGCGAACGCATCTTCTTGGCCGGCGTCGACGATGGCGCCGTGCACGCGCTGTTCATGACCTCGGAGCGGTGGATGGCCGCCGCGCGCGTGCCCGGCGGCACCCGCCCGGACGCGGTCGCCATGGCGCCGAAGAACGACGGCATCCTCGCCGCGCACGACAATGCCGTCTCGTACTGGCACTTCGATCCCAAGCACCCCGAGATCACCGCGCAGACCCTGCTGGGCCGGGTGCACTACGAGCGCTATCCGGAGCCCGACTACGTTTGGCAGTCGTCCAGCGGCAACGACGACTTCGAGAAGAAGTTCTCCCTCGTGCCCCTGATCTTCGGCACCGCCAAGGCCACCGTGTACTCGATGGCGTTCGGCGCGCCGTTGGCCTTGCTGGCGGCGATCTACACGTGCGAGTTCCTCAGCCGGCGGGCGCGCGCCCGGATCAAGCCGATCATCGAGATGATGGCGAGCCTGCCGTCCGTCGTGTTGGGCTTCCTCGCCGCTCTCGTCATCGCGCCATTCGTCGAGCAGGTCGTGCCGTCGGTGCTGTGCTCGTTCTTCACCGTGCCGTTTGCCTTGCTGCTCGGTGCCAATCTCTGGCGGTTGCTGTCGCGCGATTCGGCGTTGCGGCTGGATGCCTGGCGATTGCCGCTGATGGGGCTGACCTTGCTCGGCGGCCTGCTGGTGGCGGCGCTGCTCGGTCCAGCGATCGAGCGACTGTTGTTTGCCGGTGACGTGCGGGCGTGGTTGGGCGGCAACGCCGGCTCCGGGCGCAGTGGCTGGTTCGTCACGCTGCTGCCGGGCGCGGCGCTGGTCGTGACCTTCTGGGTCGTGCGTTGGGTGCATCCCCGGCTGCATTCATGGAGCGGCTCGACCGGCGAGGGGGCGCGGCATCTGCTCGCATTCGTCCTCGCGAGCGGCGTGACGCTGGGGTTGGCGTGGCTGTTGGCCGTGCTGATCTACGATGGGCCGTCGTTCATCGGCTGGGGCCGCCCCGACCTGCGGCACGGGTTGAGCATCGGCGGTTTCGACCTGTCACCGATCGCGACCTACGACCAGCGCAACGCGATGATCGTCGGTTTCGTGATGGGGTTCGCCGTGATCCCGATCATCTACACGATCGCGGAGGACGCGCTGGCGAGCGTCCCCGAGCACCTGCGCGCCGCGTCGCTCGGCGCCGGTGCGACCCAGTGGCAGACCGCGACCCGCATCGTGATCCCGACGGCGATGAGTGGCTTGTTCTCCGCCGTCATGATCGGTCTCGGCCGCGCCGTCGGCGAGACCATGATCGTGCTGATGGCGGCTGGCAACACACCCGTGCTGTCGATGAACGCCTTCAGCGGCTTCCGCACCTTGTCCGCCAACATCGCCACCGAGTTGCCCGAGGCGGCACGCGACTCGACGCACTACCGCACGCTGTTCCTCGCTGCTCTGGTCCTGTTCGCCATGACCTTCTTCATCAACACGTTGGCGGAGGCGGTGCGGCTGCGCTTTCGCAAGCGGGCGTTCGAGCTGTGACCGCGCCCCTGCGAGACCAGCTGGCGTCCGATCCAGCGCTGCGGCCGGGTCGGCCGGGCGTGGCTCGGCGCCGCTCGACGTCCACCATGCGGGCGCGCGGCGAGCCGATGCTTTGGCTGACCGGCGGCGCGCTGGTGACGTGCTTTGCGATGGTGATCGGGTTCCTGCTCTGGGTCGCTGCGGTCGGCCTGGGGACGTTCTGGCCGTCGCCCATCGTGCGGGTCGTGACCGGCGACGGTGCGGTGTACATGGGCGAGCTGGCCAAGCACGAGCGCTACCGAGTCGCGCAGGAGGTGATCGACGGGCTGCCCGCCGAGTCGGCGGCGCGGGCCGCCGCCGAAGCCGCGGAGAACGAGGGTGAGATCGGCCGCGGTTTGCTGCGCAGCGGCAACTTCGATCTGACCGGCACCCATTTCCACTGGGTGGATGACTTTCGCGTCGTCGAGCGTGACGAGCCGCAGTGGGCGTTGGTGGTCGAGCGCCTCGAGTGGGGGCGCTTCTACGGTTTTCCCGAGGCCTACGCCATCGTGACACCCCGGCGCGTCGCCCCTGGCGGGAGTGAGCCGGTCGCCCTCGAGCAGCAGCTCGCGGATCTGGAGCTCGCCGACGGGGCGGAGGCGGGAGTGCTGGTGGAGCGCAGAGACGGAGGTGAGCGAACCGAGCGTTTGCTCACTGTCGCCGAGGTCTCACCGAGCGAGCGAGTGCTCGGCGTCGCGGCAGTCTGGCGCGGTGCCGACGCGGCGTGGCGAGCGTTCCAGGAGCACCACGCGGCGGTCCGCGATCTGTGGCACTCCAAGCAGTCGTTGGCGAGCGGCGAGGGTGGGGTGATCCAGCGCCGCTTGCGCGATGCGGCGATCGAGTTGCGCGCCGCCGAGCTGGAGCTGGAGCCACCGGCGCCATGGGTCGCGGCCTATCAGCGTCTGGACGATGCACGCCGCGAGCGCGATCCGCAGCTGATCGAGCAGTGCAGCCAGCGTCTGGCGGCTGTCGAGCAGGAGCTCGGTGCGCCGTCGCCCGAGTTCCTCGCTGTGCTGGAGCGGCTGGAGCGCGAACGCGCGGCGGCGGGGCGTGATCACGAGGACCTGCGCCAGCAGGTGCGAGACATCGAGGCCGAGATGGAGCGGCACCGGCTCCTGCTGACCACGGCGACGGCGGGGCAGGAGAAGCTGCTGAGTAGCTACGAGATCGTCCGGGCATACCCCGCCAACCAGCTGGGCCTGGGCGAATCGCTGGCCGTCTATGGCAGCCGGTGGTGGGAGTTCGTCAGCGACGAGCCGCGCGAATCGAACTTCGAGGGTGGCGTGTTCCCGGCGATCTTCGGCACCGTGCTGATGACGCTCATCATGTGCATCCTGGTGGTGCCGTTCGGCGTCTTGGCCGCGCTCTACTTGCGCGAGTACGCCAAGGCCGGTCCGGTGATCTCGATGGTGCGCATCGCGGTCAACAACTTGGCCGGTGTGCCGAGCATCGTCTTCGGCGTCTTCGGGGTGGGGTTCTTCTGCTACATCGTCGGCAGCAGCATCGACGAGCTGTTGTTCGCCGCTCGACTGCCCGAGCCGACGTTCGGTACCGGGGGGTTGTTGTGGGCGTCGCTGACGCTGGCGCTGTTGACGCTGCCGGTGGTCATCGTGGCGACCGAAGAGGCCCTCGCCGCCGTGCCGAAGTCGATGCGGGAGGGCAGCTACGCCTGTGGTGCGAGCAAGTGGCAAACGATCCGCCGCATCGTGCTGCCGAGGGCGATGCCGGGGATCATGACCGGTGCCATCCTGGCCATGGCGCGTGGCGCGGGCGAGGTGGCGCCGTTGATGTTGGTCGGGGCGGTCAAGCTGGCACCGAAGCTGCCGCTGGACTTCGCCGATCTACCGACGTTCGGTGTCGATCGCAGCTTCATGCACCTCGGCTATCACATCTACGACCTCGGCTTCCAAAGCCAGAACTCCGAGGCCGCCAAGCCGATGGTCTACACCACGACTCTGCTGCTGATCGCCATCATCGCGTTGCTCAACCTGACCGCGATCTGGCTGCGGGGTCGCTTACACCGGCGTTTCGTCGCCAACCATTTCTGATGTGTCGTTCGCGCTATCGTCCACGAGTCGGGTCTGTTCGACCCAGAGGTTGCCAACCGTGTCGACCGCTTCCGTTCCCGTCCCCAACCGACCGCGCCGCCGCGCCGAGTCCGCGATGAGCGACAGTCGACTCGAGCCGATTTCCGGCGAGGCCGTGGCCGCCGACACGCACGTCGAGCTCGCTGCCGAAGAACACGTGCTGGAGATCGAGCGCTTCAATCTCTGGTACGGAGACAAGCAGGCGCTGCACGAGGTCGGAATGGGCGTGCCGCGCGGCAAGATCACCGCGTTGATCGGTCCGTCGGGCTGCGGCAAGTCGACGTTGCTGCGCTCGGTGAACCGCCTCAACGATCTGATCGACAGCGTGCAGGTGAGCGGCGAGATGCGGCTCAACGGCGACTCGATCTACGGGTCACGGGTCGACGTCATCGAGCTGCGCAAACGGATGGGAATGGTCTTTCAGAAGTCCAATCCGTTTCCATTGAGCATCTTCGAGAACGTGGTCTATCCCCTGCGCATCGATGGCGAGCGCGACAAGGCCGTGCTGCAGGACGTTTGCGAGCGGGCGCTCCGCGGCGCGGCGCTGTGGGACGAGGCCAAGGACCGGCTCCACGATAGTGCGCTCGGCCTCAGCGGTGGCCAGCAGCAGCGACTGTGCATCGCGCGGGCGATCGCCGGCGATCCCGAAGTGCTGTTGATGGACGAGCCGTGCTCCGCCCTCGATCCGATCGCGACCGGCAAGATCGAGGAGTTGATGGAGCAGCTCCGCGGGGACTACACCATCGTCATCGTCACCCACAACATGCAGCAGGCGTCGCGATGCAGTGACTTCACGGCGTTCATGTACCTCGGTCGGTTGATCGAGTACGGACCCACCGAGGCGATGTTTACGCGGCCTCACCTCACCGAGACGGAAGACTACATCAGTGGCCGATTTGGCTGATCCAACGAGAGCGACATGATCACGACCCTCCATGGCTCATTCTCCGGGGGCCTCTTGCTGGCCTGCTGTCTGTCGTTTGCCGCGTGCGAGACCGCCCGGGTCGGCGCCGCCGAAGCCAGCGCCGCCGAAGCCACCGCGGTCGATGCCGCGCTGTTCGCCGTGCCGGGGTTCGAGGTCGCCATCGAGGACGGTCGGCTGTGGGTCACCAAGCCGGGCCAGCAACGCAGCGACAAGGCGGTCACCCTGCCAGGAGCCGGTCCCGATGGTCGCACCGTGCGGGCCGTGGACCGAGAGACCGCTCTCGAGTACCTGGCGTCGCGGTCGGGATTCGACGTCCGCATCGAGGACGGTCGGCTCTGGATCACGCGCGATGGCCAGCAGCGTTCCGACAAGCACGTCACCAAGGTCGGCGCCGGGCCGTTGCGGACGACGATCAAGGCCGTCGATCGCGAGACTCTCGACGCGTATCTCGAGGCGCTGGGCCGGGATCGCTGAGTGCGCGGCGGAAGCACGCGGCCGTTGCCACGGTGATGACGGCCCGGTGCTTGCCAGTCGCGTGGCGAGCGCGCACTCTACGCGCGTCATGCCGCCGAGTTCCCGAGATCGCCGCACCGAGATCGACAGCGCTGTCGCCGGTGAGGCAGAGCTTCTCGAGCGGCTCCTGCGCGAGGCGGAGCCCGAGCTTCGCCGGGGGCTTCGCGTCGATCCGGTGTGGAGTCGCAGCCTGGACGTCGATGACGTGCTGCAGGTGACGTGGTTGGAGGCGTTCTTGCGCATCGGTGGTCTCGAGCAGCGCACGTGGCCCGGCTTCTGCGCCTGGCTGCGGCGCATCGCCGAGAACAACTTGGTCGATGCCGTGCGCGCGCTCGAGCGCGACAAGCGCCCCGACCCGCGCCGCCGCGACACGCGCGGACCACAGGGTGAGTCGACGCGGACATTGCTCATGGCAATCGCCGGCGAGCAAGCCACCGCCGGGAGCCAGGCCGCGTTGGCCGAGGAGGTCGCGCGCATGCGCGCCGCGATCACCCGGCTCCCCAAGAGCTACCGCACCGTGATCGAAGAAATGGACCTCGCCGAAGTACCCGTGCGAGAGATGGCCGAGCGACTCGGCCGCAGCACCGGCGCCGTGCACATGCTGAGGTCCCGCGCACACGACCGCCTCCGCGAACTCCTCCTCCGCGGTGAGTGAAGGTAGGGAGCCTGGCTCCGTACCATCACTTGGCTGCCGGGTGATGAATCGGAGCCTGGCTCCGTACGTGCGCTTGCGAGTCTAGGTGTGGGTGGGGAGGTGGTCGACCAGGGCGGCGGCGATGCCTGCGCGGACGCGGTGCTCGAGATCGGAGGCGGCTCGGCGTTGGAGGGTGTCGAGCTCGTCGTCCAGGCCGGCGAGCGCCGCCTGGAGCTCGCTCAGGTCGCGCTCGAGGGCGGCAATGTCGTCGTCGATGCTCTGGCAGACGAGTCGCACGTCGCGCTCGGTGGTGGCGTGGCCCTCGAGCTGCAGGAGCCGCAGGGCGCCGTTCCAGTGCTCGCGGTCCTCCAGCGTCTGGGTCAGCCTCTGCTGCAATGCCTGCAGCTCGGCGTGGTAGCGCCGGCGCAGGTCGCGCAGGCGGGTCTTGCTGATCGGTGAGGGGGAAGGAGTCGGGATCCTGTTCAAGGGTCTTCTCGGTTTCGGACGCGGCCGATGTGTGCGTCCAGGACGCTGGCAGATCGTCCGGTGGGTTGATGAAGTGAAGTGTGTCGGCCGGTTAAAGATTGGCGGTCCCGCCGCTGCGACCACTCCTTAGCCTTGGGTGAATGCGAGATCGCGCGGCACGCACGGCGAGTTCCGCCCGGCTCCCGTCGCGTTGGCCCCGGCGGATCGCGTTGCTCGTCGCCGGCGTCTCCGTATTGCTCGTGGTGGGCTGGCTGGCGGCTCCGGCGGTGGTGGGATGGGTCGTGCGCTCGCAGCTGGCCGCCGCCGGTTGGCCGCGGGCGGCGATCGGCGAAGTGCGGCTGACCACGGCGAGCCTGGAGCTGCGGGATCTCGATCTCGGCCCCGACCTCGGCTGCCAGGTCGGAGCGGTCCGGGTCGAGTTCTCGCCGGCCCAGCTGTGGGCGCGGCGCGTGGGACGGGTCGAGGTGCGCGGCTTGGCTCTGGTCGCCGCCCGCGGTGCCGATGGCTGGCAGCTGGCGGCGCTGTCGGGGCGCGAGGGCACGGCTTCCGAGCCCCCGCCGGCGAGCGGCACGCTGCCTCAGTGGCTGGTCGACGCGCCGCTGGATGCGTTGGAGATCGCCGGCGCCGCGCTCGAGCTGCGCGCCGACGAGGCCGTGCAGCGCGTGCGGTGGCACGGGGCGGTGACCGCGCCACAGGCCGGACGACTGACCGCCGACTTCGAACTCAGCGGGGTGGGCCTGACGTCGGAGCTGCGGCTCGGGTTGGAGGTCGCGCCGACCGCTGCCGAGGGCGAGTGGTCGGTCGCGGTGCGCGCCGCCGAAGATGCGCCTCGCCGGGTCGCGGGCCGGCTGCAGGGTGATCTCTCCCTGCGCGCGGCACCGGGCGGAATGCAGGTCGAAGTCGGCGGCAAGGGCCGGGATCTCTCGGTGGCGCGGACCACGGCGACCCCCGTGGCCGTCGATGGGGTGTCGCTCGAGTTCACCGCCCGCGCAGAGCACGGGCTCGCCGAGGCGGAGGTGCGGCTGCAGACGGATGCCGGCGGCGCGCGGCTCCCCACCGGCCACACCGCGCACGGCGACCTGCGCATCTCCTATCGCAGTGCCGGCTCCGCGGGTGGCCCTGCGCCACCGTTGCAGCTGTGGCTGGCGGCCGGCGAGGTCCGCGACGCCGGCGGAGAGACGGTGGCCGACGCCATCGAGGGCGAGGTCGCGTTCTCCTCGCTCCAGCCGCTGCGCTCGGCGCCGGCGACGTTCACGTGGGCGGCGCTCTCGATGGGGGAGCTGCGCACCGTCGACGGCGAGCTGTCGATCGAGGTCGAAGGCGCGGACCGGTTGGCCGTGCGCTCGCTGCTGTGCGGGCTGGCGCCACACGGGGTGATTGTGCTGACGCCGTTCGAGCTGCGGTTGCCCTCGCCGACGATCGCCACCCGCGTCGAACTCGAGGAGGTGCCGCTCGACGGCTGGCTGCAGCTCCTCAGCCGCGGCAAGGTGCGCGGTGAAGGCACGCTCACCGGCGGCATCGACGTCGAGGTGCGCACCGAGCCTCGCTTGGCGCTGGCGTTGGGCGACGGGCGCTTCGAGGCGCGCGGTGGTGGTTCGTTCGAGGTCGACGACTTGGCGGCGGCGCGCGATGTGCTCACCCAGCAGCTGGCCGCCTCCGGCGAGCAGGTCGACGACGCCGTGCGCCGTGCGATTCTGGACAGCCTGGCCGAGTTCGACTTCGACCGGCTGAGCTTCGAGATCGTGCCGGATGCGCCCGAACGCGTGTTGCGCGTGCAGACCGCGGGCCGCGGCCGTACAGTGGGCCGCGAGCTGGATCTGACCGTGAACTTCCGGGGCTTCGAAGCACTGGTCGATCTGCTCTTGGAGTTGAAGCTCGGCTGGGATCGCATGACCACGCTCACCGGCCCCAACAAGTGAACACGGAGTGTCCCTTGCGAATGTTGTCGCCGCTCAGCACAGCGCTCTTGGGAATCGGGTTGCTCGCCGGCGCGTGCACGTCGCACGAGGTCGAGTTCAAGCCGATCCATCTGACCATCGACATCAACCTGCGCATCCAGCAAGAGCTGGACGACTTCTTCGACTTCGAAGAGGAGCTGGATTTGCCCGAACCCACCGGCACCGAAGGAGGTCGGTCATGACCCGGATCGCCACACGACTCGCGCTGTTCATGTTGCTGGCGTCGGTTGCGGTCCCCGCCGCAGCGCAGAGCCCCGAGCGCACGCCGGACCAAATCCTCGCCGAGCTCAAGGACACCATGGCGGAGCGCTACCCCGTGCTCGCCAAGCTGAAGGCCGCGGCCAAGGTCGGCGAGACCTACGAGGGTTTGGTGGGCGTCGTCAAGCCCGAGTTCGCCAAGCAGTCGACCAAGCCCGGCACCGAGGGGGCGCCGACCATCGGCCAGGTCGTCGACGCCGAGAACAAGGACCGGCGCGCGCTGTTCGCGGCACTGGCCAAGAAGACCGAAGTCGCCGTCGCCGAAGTCGCCAAGCAGAACGTGCTGCGGAACTTCAAGCGGGCGAAGCCAACAGAGTATCTGTTGGTGCGCAAGGGCACGTGGATGCGAAAGCAAGACTTCGACGCCGCGCGCAAACGCAAGAAGAAGTGAGCGCGGCGCGCGCGGCGCTCCGCCTCAGGAGCCCGCGTCGAGCGTGCGCGCGCGCACCCGCAGGGCGCTGACGCGCGGCGCCGGCCGCGCCGCGCGCGGCCACGAACGCGGCACGGGCGTCGTGCCGGTCGACCGACTGTCCACGCATCGCCAGAGCCACCGCGCGGCTTCGTTGCGGCCGAGGCCGATGCGGGGCGTCCAATGGGCGGCGCGGACCCGCGGCGCGGACTCGATCCAGATTCCGGCGGGCACGCAGAGCCGGGTACCGTCTCGGTCGAGGTCGATGCCCATGGCGGCGCACAGCTTGCCCGGACCGTTGGCGAGCTCGCGATCGAGGGCGCCGGCGCGCAGCAGTCGGCTGCGCTGGGAGGACGGTGTCGAGTCGGCGCGCGCTGCGCGCATCTGCGCCAGTCCGGAGACTGGCTCGATCGCGCGCAGCAGCACCGCGGTCCCCTCCGGGCCAGCGGTGACGTTGGCGCAGTGGTGGTTGCCGTAGGTGAAGTAGACGTAAATGTGGCCGGCGGGACCGAACATCGTGGCGCACCGCGCGGTCGGGCCACGGTATCCGTGCGCGGCCGGGTCGAGCCGGCCGGCGTAGGCCTCGGTCTCGACGATGCGTCCCGCCAGCCGCTGCTCCCCCTGCTGCACGACGAGGTGCTGGCCGAGGAGGGCACGCGCCAGCCGCAGCACCGGCTGCTCGAAGAAGTCGGGCGCGAGGCTGCGCGCGGAGTTCGGCATGCGCCACACGATACGGCGTCGCGCGGCGTCGCCGGGAGAGGGCCGTCAGCCGAGGTCGAGGGCGAAGCCGACGACCAATGCCAGCGCGAGCGCGCCGACCAAGAGGGCTCCGGGGCCGGCGGGTGCCGGCGCGAGGCGCGCGCGCAGGGAGAAATAGTGGTGCAGCATGTCGTTGCCCGTAGACGAACGACGGGGCTCGGCATTCCCGATTCGGCAAAAAGGGAGCCGGCTGGGACCGGCGCGGGTGGTCGGCTTGCCGGCGCCGGAGGCGCCCGAATAGAGTACGAGGCGCATGCCAAGCTCCCTGCCGCGGTCGGTTCCGTTCGCGGTGTTGCTGTTCGCGACACCGGCATTCGCTCAGTTGTCCGAGTTGCTCGAACCGGTGCGATGGCGCGAGGTCGGGCCGTACCGAGGCGGGCGCGTCGCCGCGGTCTGCGGTCTGCCGGACGATCCTCAGACGTACTACTTCGGCGGCTGTGGGGGCGGCGTGTGGAAGACCACCGACGCCGGCCGCAATTGGCGCTGCGTGTCCGATGGCTTCTTCGGTGGTTCGATCGGCGCGGTCGCCGTGGCGCCGTCCGATCCCAACGTGGTCTACGTCGGCGGCGGCGAGAAGACCGTGCGCGGCAACGTGTCGCACGGCGACGGTGCGTGGCGCTCGGACGACGCCGGCCGCACGTGGCGGTCGATCGGGTTGGCCGACAGCCGGCACATCTGCCGGATTCGCGTGCACCCGAGCGATCCCGACGTGGCCTATGCGGCGGTGTTGGGGCATCTGTTCGGCGACAACGCGGAGCGCGGCGTGTTCCGCACCAAGGATGGCGGCGCCAGCTGGCAGCGCGTGCTGCACGTCAACGACCAAGCCGGAGCGGTGGATCTCTGCATGGACCCGACCAATCCGCGCGTGCTCTACGCGTGCATGTGGCGCGTGCTGCGGACGCCGTACTCGCTGGAGAGCGGCGGCGAGGGCTCGGGGATCTGGAAGAGCACCGATGGCGGCGACGAGTGGGTCGAGATCGGCGGCAACCCGGGCTTGCCGACGGGCACGACCGGTATCAGTGGCATCTGTGTCTCGCCGACCGACCCCGACAACGTGTACGCCATCGTCGAAGCCGAGAAGGGGGGCGTCTTTCGCTCACGGGACGCGGGCGAAACGTGGACGCGAGTCAACGACGACCGGTCCCTGCGTCAACGCGCGTGGTACTACACCCGGATCTACGCCGATCCGGCCGACGCGGAGGCCGTCTACGTTCTCAACGTGGGCTTCCACCGCTCGGTCGACGGCGGCCGGACCTTCCGGCGCATCCGCACACCGCACGGCGACAACCACGACCTGTGGATCGCGCCGGACGATCCGCGGCGGATGGTGCAGAGCAACGACGGCGGCGCCAATGTGAGCGAGGACGGCGGTGCGTCGTGGACTGCTCAGGACAACCAGCCGACCGCGCAGGTGTACCGCATCTCGGTCGACAACTCGTTTCCCTATCGCATCCTCGGCGCGCAGCAGGACAACTCCGCGTTCCGGATTCGATCGCGCGGCGCCAGCGGCGGCGGCGTTGGAGTGCGCGATTGGGAGCCGACGGCGGGCGGCGAGAGCGGGCACATCGTGGCCAAGCCCGACGACAACGACATCGTGGTCGGCGGCAGCTACGGGGGGTTCTTGACCTGGCTCGACCACCGCACGCGGGAGCGCCGGGCGGTCAACGTCTGGCCCGACAACCCGATGGGTTGGGGCGCCGCGGACCTGCGCTACCGCTTCCAGTGGAACTTCCCGCTGTTCTTCTCGCCGCACGATCCCGACGTCCTCTACGCCGCCGGCAACGTCCTCTTCGTCAGCCGTGACCTGGGCGCCAGCTGGCAGCCGATCAGTCCCGACCTGACCCGCGACGACAGCAGCCGCTTGGGGCCGTCGGGTGGGCCGATCACCAAGGACAACACCGGCGTCGAGTACTACTGCACGATCTTTGCCGCCGCCGAGTCCGCGCTCGAGCCGGGCCTGCTGTGGGCGGGATCCGACGACGGCCTGCTGCACGTCTCCCGCGATGGCGGCGAACGGTGGCAGAACGTGACGCCGCCCGGCCTGCCGGAGTGGGCGCAGATCAACAGCATCGACGTCGACCCCTGGCGGCCAGGCGGTCTCTACGTCGCGGCGACGCGCTACAAGTCGGACGACTTCCGTCCGTACCTGTTCGCGACCGCCGACTACGGAGCGAGCTGGCGCGAGATCGTCGCGGGGATCGAGCCCGATCACTTCACCCGCGTCATCCGTGCCGATCCGGCGCGCGAGGGCTTGCTCTACGCCGGTACCGAACGCGGGGTCTACGTGTCCTTCGATGACGGCGGCGTCTGGCAGTCGCTGCAGCTCGACTTGCCGGTGGCGCCGGTCACCGATCTGCAGGTCGCGCACGGCGACCTGATCGTCGCCACCCAGGGTCGCGGGATCTGGGTGCTGGACGACTTGGCGGTGGTGCACCAAGTGTCGCCGCGTGGGATCGCCGAACCGGTCGCTCTGCTGCAGCCCGAGCCCTGCTTCCGCCTGGTCACCGGCAGCCGTCGTCCGGCGCGCGGCGACGTCGAGCGGGCTTCGCCGGCGTCCGGCGCGGTGTTGTACTACTGGTTGGCGGAGGAGCTCGAAGCCGACGCCGCGCTGACCCTGGAGATCCGCACCGCGGGTGGCGAGATCGTGCGGACGCTGCGGCGCGCGCGCGATGAGTCCGAGACCGAGGACACCGAAGCCCGCGGCGCGGCGCGGCGGGATGCCGTGTTGGCGGCCGGCGCCGGATTGCACCGGGTCGAATGGGACCTGCGCTACGGGGATGCGGAGGGGTTTCCGGGCATGGTGCTCTGGAACCGCCGCCTCACCGGACCCATGGCAGTGCCCGGTATGTACACGGTCCACTTGACGGCCGGCGAGCACCGCGCCGAGGCGGAGCTCGAAGTGCGCGCCGACCCGCGCTCTGGGTCGACGCCGGAGCACAGGGCAGCCCAGCTGCAGTTCTCGCTCGAGGTGCGCGACAAGCTCACCGAGACCCATCGGGCGATTGCGCGGTTGCGCACTGTGCGCAAGGGCATCGCGGCGTTGCTCGCGCGCGCGGATGGCATCGCCGACGGCGACGGCGTGCGCGACGCGGCGACCGCGCTGCGGGACGCGCTCACCGGGGTCGAGGAAGCGCTCTACCAGACCCAGAGCAAGAGCGCGCAAGACCCGCTCAACTTCCCGATCCGTCTCAACGACAAGCTGGCGGGTCTACTCTCGCTGGTGTCGACCGGCGATCGGGCGCCCACTCGGCAGGCGCTGCAGGTGCGCGACGAGCTCGTCGAGGCGATCGATGCCCAGCTGGTGGTGCTCGACGGGCTGTTGTCGGAGCGCCTGCCCGAGCTCAACCGCCAAGCGGGGGCGGCGGGAGTGCCGGCAGTCGATCCGGCGGCGCCCGAGTCGAAGTAGACCGCCGGCCCGCGCAGACCGACTACCGGGCTTTGGATGCATCACCCAGGGGCGCCGCGTGCCAGTGGAACACGCGCATGCCGGGTTCCGCATCGCCCCCATCGGTCCACCGCAGCAGCGCCGTCGCCCGCAGCGCGACGCGCTTCGCGTCGGCGCCGCGGCCGTAGTGCCGCTCGAGCTCGACCACGGCAAACGACAGGTCGCCGCTGGGGCACGCGGCGCGGATCGAGCGCACCTCGGTGCGCAGCGGCTCTCGTGCGCGTCCATCGCCCGCCGTCGCCATGGCGGCGATCGCGTCATCGAACAACGCGGGCTGCGGATCTTCGATGCTGGCCAAGGCACCGTCGTCGTCCAGGGTGAACGCGTCCCCCGGCGCGGGCGCGAGCCGCGCCGCCAGCGCTTCCGCGTCGCCGCGATCGATGGCCGCGAGCCAGTCGCGCACCGCCTCGATCACGGTACCGGGCCCCGGCGGCGGCGCCGTGCGAGCGGGCGGCAACAACGTGACGGAAGAACCCAACAGGGCGAGAGCAGACAGCAGGCAGTGTGACTTGCGCATACCACGCGTCAGTCGTTCCCACCCCCGCACCCGTTAGCGCTTCACCGAGCGCCGCACGAACACATCGTGGTGCGGGTGGCGAGCGGCGAGCGCGTAGGAGCCCCATTCGGCGGCGAGAACGGCGTCGCGGTGCAGCCAGTCGAGTACGTCGAAGCGCGGGTCGTCGACGAAGCCGAGCGGCGGGCGGCGGACCAGGACCACGCCGGGGGGCGCGTGCTGCCAGTCGGCGCGCAGTGCCTGGCGCAGCGCGCGATGCGGCCAAGGCTCGGTGCCGTCGGCCGCGGCCTGGCCTGCGGTGCCGGCGAGGGGCCACAGGCAGCCGAAGCGGCCGGCGAGGGGGATGCCGGCCAGGGTCAGCGCGGGAAACGCCGGCGTGAGCTCGGTGTCGAGTGGCAGAACGGAGCGGCCCCGCGCCACTGCTGCGATGGCGTTGGCTTCGAGCGCCGCGTGGCGCCACGGCTTCTGCCAACGCAGGCCGATCCCGTTCGGTTGTCGCTCCAGCGCCGCCAACCCGCAAGCGCCCGCGATCGCGATCGCGGCCGCGCGCGCGGCGCGAGGCGAGAGCGCCCGTGCCAGCTGTCTTGCCGCCGCCAGCCAAGCCACGCCGAGGGCAGGCAAGTAGTGGTAGGCAAATCCTTTGTGCTGGACCATCGCAGCGGCCAACAGCAGGCCGGCGAAGCCCGCCAGGGTCCGGCTGCCGGGGCTGCGGTGGCGCTGCGGCCAGCCGGCAGCCGCCAGCGCCAGGGCTGCGGCCGTCCAGGCGCGCGGGTGGCCGACCACCTCGGCCCAGCCGGCGTCGTATCCACCGTAGGAGTGCCAGGCCAGCGCCGCGGTCTCCCACAGGCCGGCGCGCATCTCGGCCGGCAGCAGGA
The DNA here is from genome assembly GCA_965223545.1 of Planctomycetota bacterium. GTDB lineage: Bacteria > Planctomycetota > UBA1135 > UBA1135 > UBA2386 > CBDCWY01. The sequence continues at coordinate 5,676,964 of OZ245006.1, forward strand.
GAACGTGCCCCGCGTACGCCGCGAGAACGCCGGCCGCGGCCGCGTGCTCGGCACGGCAGGGCACGGCCCCTGCCCACCGCCGGACCGCCCAGGCAACGCCGAAGGCGGCGACCAAGATCGGCTTGAGCGCGACGCCGAGACCGGCGAGGGCACCGATCGCGATCCGTTGCGGCAGCGGAATGCGCGGCGATGCCACGGTCCAGCGCAGCGCCAGGGGCACGACTGCGATCAGCGTCAAGTGCTCGCGCTGGGCGAAGTCGGCTCCCGGCAGAGCGGTGACGATGGCGGCCACCGCTACCATCACCGCGCACCGGCGCCACGCACCAGGCTCGGCGCGGCGCAGGATCGAACCAGCGAGCAGCAGCGAGACCAGTCCCGCGGCCAGAACCGCTGCGTGGACGACCGCCGCCACCGGCAGGCCGCTGGCCGCGGCAAGCCACGCCGGCAGCGCGGACAGGTAGACGATCAGCGGCGGATTGACGTCGACCACGTCGACGTAGAGCGTCGCGCCGTCGAGCCAGCGGCCGGCGACGTGCGCGAACCAGGCCGCGTCGTGGTTCAGGGTCCACGGCGGCGCCAGCCGAGGCGCCGCGCCGATGACCCAGACCGCCCACGGAAGGGCCGCAGCAAGCGCGGCCCCCGCTCGTTCAGTTGCCGGAGCCTTCGCCGCCGCCACTCTCGCCTTCCGCCGGCGCCGGCTTCAGCGGGACGTGGACGCCCATGTTGCCGAATGCGATGGTCAGCAGAGCCTCGTTCGCCTCGGCAGCCGCTCCGAGCGCGATGTGCATGCGCGTGTGCTTGTGCTCGGTCTCCTTCAGTGCCAACCGCCAGACGATCGGGTCGCCACCATCGTCGCCCTTCGGCTTGAGGTTCAGCAGCCACGCGCCGCGCTCGTGCAGGGTGAAGTACATGTCGTACTCGCCCGCCGGCACTTTGCGGCCGGCCGCCACCAGCGGGATGCTGGTGTGGACCGAGCCCATCGGGCGCCGCTGGGCGGCTCCGTTGATGCGCTCGCGCAGCTGCTCGTTCTCGGTGGCGTTCATCCACTGGCCTTCGCCGAAGTGGATCGCGGTGTAGCTCAGTGCCAGCTTCGACTCGTCACTGAACTCGATCGATTGGCTCACGGTGGGCGCGTTGCTGTTGATGCTGCCGCCGACTTGCGCGGTCAGAGGAAACGCGAGCAGCAAGGTCGTCGCGAGGGGGAGGATTCGCATTGGTGGTTCCTTCGGTTCTATTGGAGGGTCGAGACTCTGTCAGCGCCCACGAGGGGCAGTCGCGCCAGAGTACGCCGCGCGCACGGAGTGTCCACTGGACAATCGCCGTGAGGCACCACGGCGGCGCGAGCAACTCGGGAACCTGTCCCAGTAGCACCCCCAATGCCGTGCGCTGCCTTCCCGCGGCCCTCTGTTACGATGGCACCATGGTGCTTCCCCGGTCGATGCTCGCCCTGGCGGCTCCCACGCTGCTCCTCGCCTGTGGCGAGGCCTGGATCACGGGCGATCACTCCTACATCAACGACAACGGTGCCCGGATCACCATCTCGCAGCGCCGGGGAGAACGCACGCGCCGCGCCGAGCTGCTGCGGCTGCCGGGGGCGGAGGACCGGCTGCGCATCGAGCAGCTGACCGTCGAGGGTGGCACCCTCGACGAGCGCCTCGCCTGGCTGTGGGAGATCCTCGACGGCGACACCGTGCTGGTCACCGGGGCCGGCGAAGAATGGCCGCACCCCGACCGGGTGTTGCTCGACAGCTGGCAGCTGCGATTGCAGAGCGGTGACGCGGCGCCGGCGGACGTATTGGCGGGCTGTGGCGCGATGATCCGCGTCGACAGCCGGGCCGCGCTGTTCGCCGCGGCGGTGGCGGCCGCGCCCGACGCCGAGAGCACGCAGCGGCTCGCCCTCGGCTGTCAGTCGGCGTTGTGGGCGCCGCGCCAGGGCGGCCTGGAGCCCGCTGGGTCGGCGGCGCGCGCCGTGGTCCGCTGTGCGCAGGAGCTGGCGGCCTCGCCGCACGTCAACCGTGAGATCGGCGACGTCGCGGCGCGGTGGGTCTCCTTCGTCGACAGCTCGAGCCGGCAGCGCGAGCTGTTGACGGCGCTGGTCGGCGTCGCCTCGCCGGCGGCGATCGCCGCGGCGACGACCTCGATCTCGAGCAGCAACAACCAGCGAGAAGTGCTGCTCGAGCTCGCGCGGCAGCCGACCTTGGACGGAGACGCGGTGGCAGCGATCACCGCGGCCATTGCCGAGATCGACTCGTCATCGGCGCAGCGGGATGTGCTGCTCGCCCTCGTCGGCCGCGCATCCGCACAGCAACTGCTGTCGGCCGCGACCGAGATCGACAGCGGCAACAGGCGCGCGGACGTACTGCGGGCTCTGGCCGCGCAAGACCCCCTGCCGAAGGCGGACGCCGACGCATTGGCGGCGGCGAGCGCGACCCTGTCCTCTTCCAGCGCTCGTCGTGAGCTGCTGCTCGGGCTGATCGGCACCGCCGACCCGGCCGCGGTGCTCGCGGCGGCGCGTGAGATCGACAGCAGCCACCGCCGTGGCGAGGTGCTGCGCGCTCTGGCCGCGACGCCGGATCTGTCGGTCGACGTCGCCGATGATCTGGTGCGCGCCAGCGGCGGGCTGACGTCCGCGGAGGAGACCGCGGTGCTGCGTGCGCTGATCGGCCGGGCGTCGACGGATGTGTTGATCGAAGCCGCCGCCGAAGTCTCGTCGAGCCGAGACCGCGCATCGTTGATGGAGGCGATCGCGCGGCGCGGCCAGCGCTGAGTTCGGCCGCACGACGCCGTACTTCGCCCCTCTGGCGGGAAGCGCTTCACCCGGCACTGGCGGCGCGTCGATGTAGCCAAGGCGTCCCTCGGTGGTTGTGGCGTGGCACGCCCGGTCTGCCATCGCTACGCTGCGCCACCCTGCTGTCCAAACCCACAGTCCCTTGAGCCAAGATCGAGCGGCGCCGCTGGCGGTCTACGCGGGCTTGTTCCTGACCGCGTTGTCCACGCTGATGTTCGAGATCCTGTTGACCAGGATCTTCAGCGCGACGACCTGGTACCATTTCGCGTTCATGGCGGTGTCGGTCGCCATGTTCGGCATGACCGTCGGCGCTCTCGTGGTCTACCTGCGGCCGCAGCTCTACACGGTCGAGCGCGCGCCGGCGCAGCTGGCGACCTCGACGCTGGCGTTCGCGCTGGCGATCCCGCTGAGCTTCCTGGCGCTGCTGTGCATTCCGTTCGAGGAGTCGATCACCGTGGTCGGCATCTTCTCGTTCGCGTTGACGTATGCGGTGATCGCGGTGCCGTTCTTGTTCAGCGGCATCGCGGTGTGCATCGCGCTGACGAAGTTCCCCCGCCAGGTGAGCTCGCTGTACGCCGCCGACCTCGCCGGCGCGGGCATCGGTTGCATCGCGCTGTTCCAGACGCTGGAGAGCACGGATGGCCGCACCGCGGTGTTGGTGGTCGCCGCGTTGGCCGCGCTCGGCGCCGCGGTCTTCGCCATCGGCGCGCGGCGGCCCGTGCTCGCGGTGGTCACCGCGCTGATCTGCGCGGGCTTGGGCTGGCTCTCCTACGACCACCACCAGCGCACGCTGCGCGGCGAGCCGCCGATCCAGTTCGTCTGGGCGAAGGGCGGCAAGACCGCACCGGTGGATTTCGAGCGCTGGAACTCGTTCTCCCGCATCACCGTGCAGAAGGTCGCCGGCCTCGAGCCGTCGCCGCCGCTCGGGTGGGGGATGAGTCCGGCGCTGCCCGACGACTACCGCATTCGGCAGTACGGACTGCTGATCGATGGCGTGGCCGGCACGCCGATCACGGAGTTCGACGGTGAAGACACCGCCCCGCTCGAGTTCCTCAAGTGGGACGTCACCAACGTCGCGCACTACCTGCGCGACGACGCGGTGGTCCTGGTGGTCGGCGTGGGCGGCGGGCGCGACCTCTTGTCGGCGCTGGTCTTCGACCAGAAGGAGGTGATCGGCGTCGAGCTCAACGACAACATCCGCTCGGTGTTGGTCGACGAATTCGGCGACTTCGCCGGCCACCTCGACCAGCACCCCAAGGTGCGCTTGGTGTCGGACGAGGCGCGCAGCTACATCGCGCGGCACGACGAGCGCTACGATTTGCTGCAGATCTCGCTGATCGACACTTGGGCCGCCACCGCTGCCGGCGCGTTCGTGTTGGCCGAGAACGCGCTCTACACGATGGAGGGCTGGGGGATCTTCCTCGATCACCTCGAGCCACAGGGGCTGCTGACGGTCTCTCGTTGGTACGGCAACTGGCCGGGCGAGCTGTACCGCATGGCCGCGCTGGCGGTGGCCGCGCTGCGCGCGCGCGGCGTCGCCGAGCCGCACCGCCACCTGGCCGTGGTCAAGAGCGCCACCGTCGGCAACCTGATCGTCGGCCGGGATCCGCTCAGCGACGAGGATCTCGCCACCCTGGCGCGCGAGGCCGAACGCATGCAGTTCACCCTGCAGCTGCAGCGCGGCGAGAGCCCGGATCCGATCCTGCAGCAGATCGCCGTCGGCGAGGAGGTCACCGACTTCGGCACCGGGCTGCGGCTCGACCTGTCGCCGCCGACCGATGACCGGCCGTTCTTCTTCAACATGCTGCGGCTGGACGACGCCATCGAGATGTTGCGGCCGGAGGCGATCCTGGAGCGCGCGCGGCAGCCCAAACGCGCCTTGGAGGCGAACCTCAAGGCGGTGTTGATGCTGGCCGTGCTGCTCGGCGTGGTGGTGGTGCTGACTTTGCTCTGCGTCGGTCTGCCGCTGCTGCTGACGATCCGCCAAGTGCCGTGGCTGCGCGCCGGTCCGTTGTTCCTGTTCTTCGCCGCGATCGGCTTCGGCTTCATGCTGGTGGAGCTGTCGCAGATGCACCGGCTGATTCTGTTCTTGGGGCATCCGACCTACGGTTTGACAGTGGTGCTGTTTGCGCTGCTGCTGTCGAGCGGCATCGGCAGCCTGCTGTCGCGCCGCTTCGACGACGTCGCGCGGGCGGGGCCGCGCGTGCTGCTCGCGCTCCTCGTCCTGCTGGCCGCGTTCGGCTTCGGCACGCCGGTGCTGGCCACGCATCTCGAGTCGGCGATCAACCCGGTGCGGATCGGCGTCGCCATCGCGCTGCTGTTTCCGCTCGGCCTGTTGATGGGCATGGCGTTCCCGCTCGGGCTGCGCCTGGCGTCGCGCCGGGCGGAGTCGCTGACGCCCTGGCTGTGGGGCGTCAACGGGGCGACCTCGGTCTGCGCCACCGTGCTCAGCACCGCGATCGCGATGATGGCCAGCATCTCGGCGGCGTTCTGGGCCGGCGTCGCGTGCTACGTCGTCGCCTTGCTGGCGTTCATTTGGGCGCGGGCTATGGCTCCCCGATGAACGTCGCGTAGTCCTCGCCCAGCTCGAGCCAGACCCAGTCCGCTGCGTGGTGCGTGGCGGCAAACGCGGGCGGCAAGCCGGCGCGTTCGGTGACCAGCGTGCCGCCCTCGATCAGCACCGGCATGCGCAGGCTCAGATCGATGGCGGCCGGCAGCACGAGGTCGGTGGCCACGAACCGGTTCTCGCCGGTCTCCGCGCGCAGCCAGTCCGCGATCGCCACGCGGCCGCCGTCGGTCTCGGCATCGGCGCCGTTGTCGCAGATCGCGGTCACGTAGCCGCCGGCCGAGAACAGACTGATGCGGTAGCTCGGCGCGCGCGGCGCGCCCAGCACGAACGCCGGCGCCACTGCGCCGCCGTGGATCGCGGTCAGGGCGTTCGCGTCCAGTACCATGGCCTGCTCGAGCCGCGCCTCGAAGGTCGGCCGGCGCTCCGGTGGCAGCAGGCCGACGCCGGTGCCGCCGCGCAGCAGGCTCAGGGTGGCGCCGAACGGCAAGCCGCGGCGTTCGCCGTAGGCGAGCTGGTTTGCGCGCGCGCTCGGATCGAGGGGCCGCAGTGCGTAGGTCGCGTGGCGTCCGTCGCCGAACGGTGGCTGCAGCAGCCGGTCGACGCCGACGTGGAACAGCACGGTCGTGTTCTTCTCGTTGCCGCGCGGCAGGCCCCAGATCAGCACCGGTCCGGGGTCGAGCGTGGCCGCCTCGGCGGAGATGAAGCGGTGCGTGCGTTCGGCCGCGGTGAACGACTCCGCGTAGTCCGCGCGCAGCTCGAGGTGCGCGGCCGCGGTGAGTGCCAGCGCCGGCAGTGCCGTCCACCAACCGCCGCCGGCCAGCACCACGGCGACCGGCGCCAACGGCAGGCTGAACAGCCGTGCGTTGTGGGCGTAGTCGGCGCCGGACCACAGCGTCGCCGAGGGGGCCACGCTGCAGAGATACAGCGCGAGCAGTCCCGGCAGCGACCAGGCACCGAAGCGTCGCAGCAGCAAGAAGGCGCCGATCACCGCGGGGGCCGCCCCGAGCCACCACCAGTCGAGGGTCTCGGGCGGGATCCCCAGCTGGGCGGTCGCGTCCTCGGTGCACAGAGCAGCTGGGTTGAGCAAGCGGCCGGTCCAACGCGCCAACCCCCACACGGCGTCGACGGGCTGCCAGCTCGCCGCGGTGTAGCCGCCGACGAAGCGGTCGAACAGGGCGAGCCGTAGGGCGAAGTAGGCGCCGACCACCAGTGCCAGCGGAACCGCGGCGATGAGACCCGCCCGCCAGCGCCGCGCTTCGGCTGCCGAAAACGCCAGCAGAGCCGCGGCGGCCGGGGCGACCACGGCGATTTCCTTGCAGCACAGCGCCAGCGCCAGCGCCAGCGGCGCGATCCAATGACCCCGTCGCGCGCCGTCCGCGGCGCGGACCACGCACCACAGACACAGCAACAGCCACGGCTCGCAGAAGCCGGCCGTGCGGCCCGAGGCCCACAGCACGACGCCGGCGTGGATCGCCGAGGTGCCCCACAAGAGGCCGGCGGCGAAACCGACCGCACTGCCGAAGAAGCGCGCCGCCAGCTTGCCGAGCAGCATTGCCGAGAGCCCGCAGCACACCGCGTTGGTGAAGTGCGACAGCCACGGGTTGGCGCCAGCGGCCAGCTGCTCCAGCGCGAAGCCCAAGCTGACCAGCGGCCGGTAGAACCAGACCGCGCCGCGCGCGTCACACCAGTTGTCGGCGAAGTCGCCGGCGGCGCGGCCCAGCTCCGTGCTGTGGTGGAGGATGACCCAGTCGTCGGACAGCCAATAGGTCGAGAGTGGCCACCACGCCGCGGTGACCAGCACCATGAGCAGCCACGGCCAGCGCAGCCGCGGCGGCTCGCTCGGCTCGCGGTCGAAGCCGTACGACGGGGGCGGGTAGAGCGGCGAGGTCCAGCTCAAGGTGTCATGCCATGCCTGCGCCCTCAGATCGGGACGCCCATCAGCTCCATCTCGAACACCATCTTGTTGTCGACGAACGCCTGCGCCGGATAGCGCGCGATCCGATTGTTCTGCAGCCCGATCTTGGCGACGAAGTGGACGCGGCACGGCGGCGTCACCACTCCGCGGAAGCGGGCACCATCGACGCCCGCCAGACCGATGAAGCGCTCGGGCGGCCAACCGCCGTGCTTGCGCTTCATCAGCAGCGCCGACACCTGCGCGCAGCCCTCGATCATCAGGACGCCGGGCATGATCGGGCGGCCCGGGATGTGGCCGCGGCCCCACCAGGGGTTGGCGTCCCAGTCCTTGTAGCCGACGACGATCTCCTCCTCGAGGTCGAGGAAGCAGATGCCGTCGATCAGCTTGAACTCGTGATCGTGCGGCAACTGAACGCGCAGCTCCTCCTCGGTGACCAAGTCCTCGGTGAGATTGAGCTGGCTGAGGTCGACGAGCGGACGCTGCATTTGGGCCAAGAGCTTAGCCGCGCAGCCCCGCGCCCTCCAGCCGCCGCTGCCGGCGAAGCGCTTCTCGCCGCCCCCGCGCGCGGGCCGCGGCGCGGTCAGCGGGTCGGCCGCAGGATGATGTGCACCGGCTCGGGCAGCTTGCCCTCGGCGATCGTCACCCGGCGCGTCACCGGGCCGAAGCGGTCGGCGCGCACGTCGAGCTGGTACGAGCCGTCGAGGACGTTGTCGAGGTGGCACACGCCGCCCCAGTTGGTGGTGCCCTCGTACTCGCGCAGCTGGAGCGAATCGGTGGCGAGCAGCTTGACCGAGGCGCCCTCGATGCCGCGCAGGCCGAACTCGACCCGCACCTCCAGCTGCTTGCCGGTGTGCACTTCGACCGTGGTGCTGCGCACGCCGGCGTGCATCTGCACGTGGACGCGCTGCGGGTCGTTCATCGGCGCGTTGAGGCTGCCCACGCGCACGTCGTAATCGCCGCTGAGCACGGTCTCGAATACGGCGGAGCCGAAGCCATCGGTCTGCTCCCGCAGTGTGCGCCGCCCGCGCGGCTCGCCGACCGGCACCAGGAACACAGGCCGCTCGGTCACCGGCAGCCGGCGCTGATCGCGGAGCAGCACGCTGAACGGAATGCCCTCGGTGATCGCCAAGGTGACGTCGGCGATCGGCTGCTCGGGCGTTGGCCGGGCGAACTGGCGGCTGCCGTTCACACCCTCCGCCCACGCGCGCACCATGTAGCCATACTCCGAGAATGGAATGTCGCCGTACGTGAACTCGGGCGTGCGCCGGCCGAGCTCGAGCACGTGGGTGCGGGCGTAGGCGGCTTCCGGCGGATCCCCCGGGCCGGCGATCGCTTCCTCGATGGTGACGTAGATCGACCGCAGCTTGCCGACCACCTCGGCGGACAGGGCGACGTGTCCCCGAATGGTGGCGCTGGTCGCGTCCGCGGCCTGTTGGCGCAGCGGTTCTGGCGTCGTCTCCTCGGCGGCAAGGGCTGCCGGCGCGGTGCGGTCATCGCTGAGCGGAGTGCTCTCCTCCGCCGGCTCCGCCGCCGCCACCGGCCCCATCGCGACCGGCAGCGGCTCGCGCTGGCTGCTGCCGAACGCGTCGGCGCCGACCCAGGCCGCGGCGGCGCAGAGGGCTGCGCCCGCGCCGAGCAGGATGAGGTGCTTGGGGTTCACGATCGTGATCTCGCGGAGAGGGGGACTGGGGAATAGTAACCCGCCGGTGCCGAGTCACCGCCGCGGTCGGCGGTGCCGCGGCGCGGACCCCTCGGTGCCATTGCGTGCTTCGCCGCCCGTGATGGGCAAAACCGACCCGCGCGCGGGAACTGCCGTCCGAGCGCGCTACAATTCTCCCGCTCCCCGCTCCCATGGCCGCCGCCGATCCGCTCCCGCCAGATCCCTCCGCGCCCCGGCCCCGTCTCGAGCCGTCCGGTGGGGGATTGCCCGGGGACGACGAGCTGGCGCGGATCCGTGAGATCCTGGTCGGGGCGGCGCTGCGCCAGGTGAACGCGCGCTGCACGGTCTTGGCCGACCAGCTCGACGCCGGCCTGCGCGCGCTACGCGAGGACGTCGACCAGCGGTTGCGCCGCCTGGAGACGTCCGTCGAGCAGCGCTTGACGCAGCGCGACCGGGATCGGCAGGCCGTCGACGAGCGCGTGCGCGGTGAGCTGGCCGATCTGCGCGCCGCCTGGCGGCGCGAGCTCGAGGCCACGACCGAGCGCCTCGGCCGAGACGCGGCCTCCGCGATCGACGGGCTCCGGTCGCAAACGCTGGGGCGCGCCGATCTCGCCGCATTGCTGGCCGAGCTCGGCCAGCGGCTGGGCGACCGCGGCGACGAGGCCTCCGCCCGTGGAGAGCCCGGTGAGCGCTGAACGCAACGGGGCGGGTGGGGTCCCGCCGGCCGAGCTGGCCGAGCTCCGCCGCCTTCTCTTCGGCAAGGAGCACGAGGGGCTCGATGAGCTGCGCGCGCGGTTCGGCGATCGGGAGCGGTTCGCGGAGGAGTTGGCGGGGCTCTTGCCGGAGCTGTTGGCGCGCCGCGAGCAGCCCGACGCGCGCCTCGGTCGCGCCCTGTCGCCGACCTTCGAGATGCTGCTGCGGGAGTCCGCCCGCCGCCATCCGGAGGTGATGCGCGACGCGGTGTTCCCGATTCTCGGGCCCGCGATCCGCAAGGCGGTCAGCGCGGCGATCGCCGGGTTGGCGCAATCGATCAATCGCACCCTCGAGGAGACGGTGTCGGTGCGCTCGATGCGGTGGCGCTTCCAGGCGTGGCGCACCGGCCGGTCGTTCTCCGACATCGTGCTGCTGCACAGCCTGCTCTACCGGGTCGAGCAGGTGTTCTTGGTTCACCGCGAGAGCGGTCTACTGCTGGCGCACGTGTCCGCGCAGGACGCGCCGCCGACCGCCCCCGACTTGGTCTCGGGAATGGTGACGGCGATCGGCGACTTCGCGCGCGACTCGCTTGGCTCCGGCGATGGCGAGCTGTCCAGCTTCCGCGTCGGCGACTTGACCATGCTCGTCGAGGGCGGGCCGCATGCCGTCGTCTGCGTCGCGGTGCGCGGCGTGCCGCCGGGCGACCTGCAGGCGCTGTTGGTGGAGACCGTCGAAGACGTGCACCGCGAGCTCGCCTCACCCCTGGCGGCCTTCGACGGCGACGCCACGGCGTTTCGCCGTGCCGAGCCGCTGCTCGAGCGATGCCTGCGCCAGCAACGCCGCCCGACGCGGCGCAGCCCGGTGGGTTGGGTGCTGATGGGCTCCGCCGCCGCGGCGCTCGTGGTGGGAGCGGTTTGGTGGTGGAGCCAGCGCTCCGCGCGCGACGCGCTGTGGCAGTCCTACCTGGAGCGGGTCGCGCAGGAGCCTGGCCTCCTGGTGGTCGACCAGCAGCGCGACGCCGGTGTCTATCGCTTGGTCGGGCTGGCCGATCCGCTGGCCGCCGATCCCGCGCAGCTGCTCGCCGACGCCGGTCTCGACCCGGCGCGGGTGTCGATGCGTTGGGAGCCGTACGCGGCGGCGGCATTCTTGTCGGCGCGGGCTCGCCGATTGCTCGAGGTGCCCGACAGCGTGCGGCTCGACGTGCGCGGCCAGACCCTGGTGCTCACCGGCCACGCCGCGCCGCAGTGGGTCGCGGAGGCCGAGCGGCGCGCCCCGCTGCTCGGTGCGACCGACGTCGACAGCAGTGGTCTGGTGAGCGTCGATCTCGACGAGCTGCGCGTCTACCAAAAACGCGCCAACGCCCTGGTGCCCGCGTTCGGCGACGGCGTGACGGTTCTCGACTACGAGCGGCTACGGCCGGTGGCCGATCTGTTGGCAGCCGCCGAGCGCTTGGCTCGTCAGGCCGGTGGCGGGCTCGCCGTAACTGTGTCGGGCTATGGCGACACCGGTGACGCCGAGGCCGTCGCGTTGGTCACCGCGCGGCGGCGGGCAAACTTCGTGCGGCGCACCTTGGAGGAGTTGGTCGAATGGTCGGCAACCGTCTTCGAAGCGGAGGCGCGCGGCGATTTCGGCGGCGCGGGCAGCGTGCGGTTCGAGCTGCAATGGCGAGCGGAGGCCGGGCGGTGAAGCAGCTGAAAGTGTGCATGCTCGGCGCATACGCCGTCGGCAAGACCAGTCTCGTCTCTCGCTTCGTGGCCGGCGTGTTCTCCGAGCGCTACATCACCACGATCGGCGTCAAGATCGACCGCAAGGACGTCGTCGTCGCCGATCACCACGTGCGGCTCGTGCTCTGGGACATCAACGGCGAGGATCGCTTCATCAAAGTGCAGCCGTCCTATGTCAAGGGCGCCAGTGCCTGTCTGCTGGTGGCGGACCCGACCCGCGGGGTGACGCTCGACGTGGTCGAGGACCTGCGCCGCCGTGCCCGCGATCACGCCGGCGACGTTCCCATGCAGGTCGTGCTCAACAAGCACGACCTGCTCGATGCCTGGGCCTTCGACGAGGATGCGGCGCGGGCCCGGTTCGGCGACCTCGAGGTGTGCACCACCAGCGCCAAGACCGGCGCCGGGGTCGAGGACATGTTCTGCGGGCTCGCGCGGCACTGCGTCGGCGGCGTGGGCTGAAGCGAATGCGGCGGTCGCGGCGCCGCGAATCGCCCGCTCAATCGGATTGGTACTGGCCGGCGCGGCCGATGGGCCGTAGGCACGGCGTCCCCTTCTCTTTTCCGAGGCGTACTGGTCCATGCGTACCCACCCAGTCCTGTCGCTCGTGCTGGCACTGCCGCTCGGCGCCCAGCCGCAGCTCGAGCGGCCGATTCCCTATCCGCTGCCACGAGATGCCGCTTGGGCCGCCGCGGTCGAAGCCGGAACCCGCACCGATCACGGTTCGCCGGGTGCCGCCTACTGGACCAACCGCGCGCACTACCGCTTGCGCGCCAGTCTGGATCCGGCGACCGCGCAGGTGCGCGGCGAGGCCGAGATCACCTACCAGAACCGGTCGCCGCATCCGATCCGCACTCTCGTCGTGCACCTTCGCCAGAACGCACACAAGGAGGGCGCGCTCCGCAATCGCTACCTCGAGGTCACCGGCGGCGTGCAAGTCGAGGACGTGCGCGTCGGCGGTCAAGAGGTGCGGGACGGAGCGGCGCGCGGCGCGCGCGTCGAGCGGGGTGACGCCTCGATGCGCACGCGCGGCACCCTGATGTCGATCCGGCTCGCCGAGCCGCTGCCGCCGGGCGGCGAGACGCAGCTGTCGATGCGCTGGCAGTACCGCGTGCCGCGTCGCGGCGCGCCGCGCAACGGTCACGACGACCACCACACCTATTACCTCGGCTACTGGTATCCGCAGCTGGCCGTGTTCGAGGACGTCGCCGACGACTGGGTGGCGGAGCAGTACTTCAGCAACGCCGAGTTCTACATGGGCTACGGCAGCTACGACGTCGAGTTCAGCGTGCCCGCCGGGTGGCTCGTGCGGGCCACGGGGACGCTGCAGAACGCGGACGACGTGCTCACCGAAACCGCGCTCGAGCGCTTGGCCCAAGCGCGGGCCGGGCGCGACATCGTGCGCGTCATCGACGAAGACGATCTGGAGAACGGGCGAGTGACGCGCATGGATCGCGGCGACACGCTCACCTGGCACTTCAAGGCGGAGGATGTGCGCGATTGCGCGGTGAGCATCTCCAACCGCTACGTCTGGGACGCGACCCACGCCGTGGTCGAGGCGGGTGCCGACGGCACGGCGCCGCGGAAGGCGATGATCCACGCGGTCTACCGGCTCGACTCCGACTCGTTCGCCAAGGCGGCGGAGTACGGGCGCCACACCATCGAGTACATGTCGAAGCTGCTCACGCCGTATCCGTGGCCGCACATGACGGTGTGCGGTGGCGTCATCGGCGGTGGCATGGAGTTCCCCATGATGACCATTTGCGGCAGTGGCAGTGCCGGCCTGGTCGCCCACGAGCTGATCCACATGTGGTTTCCGATGCTGGTCGGCACCAACGAGAAGGCGCGCGCGTGGCAGGACGAGGGCTTCACCAGCTTCTTCACCACTCTCTGCACGGCGGCACTCCGCGAGCGGCCGGAGTCGGCGTCAGGTGCGCTGCGCGGCTACCTGCGCGGAGCGGCCCGCGGCGAAGCCGCGCCGTTGATGCGTCACGGCGACCGCTACCCCAACCGTGGGGTCTACGGGTTCGCCTCCTACTCGAAGAGCGCCGCGGTGCTGCACCAGCTGCGCGACCTCGTCGGTGATGACGTGTTCTTCGCGGTGTTCCGCCGCTATGTCGAGGAGTGGACGCACAAGCACCCCTATCCCGCCGACTTCTTCAACGCGTTCTCGCACGGCGCCGGCCGGGACTTGAGCTGGTACTTCCGCACTTGGTACTACGAAACCTGGCAGCTGGACCAGGCGATCGAGTCGGTCGAGCAGAGCGGCGACGCCACGGTGGTGCGCGTCGCCGACATGCGGCGTGCCACCTACCCCACGATCGTCGAGGCCCGGTTTGCCGACGGCCGCGTGGAAACCGCCGAGATCGCCGTCGAGCACTGGTTGTCGGGGAAGCGCACGGCCGAGGTGCGGTTCGGTCCCGGGGTCGAGCGGGTCGAGCTCAACCCCGACCGGGCCACGCTGGACTTGTCGGCGGAAAACAACGCCTGGCCGCGGGAGTGACCGCAGTCGTAGCAATCGACGGGCTCTACGCCGGCCGCTCGCGGAAGTCCAACCGCCCCCGCGATCGCCGCCACCCGCCCTTCAGCAGCCAAGTCCGCGCCCGCACCGTCGGCCGCGCCACCGGCTCCGACAGCTCCACCTCCTCACGCCACCCGTCGAACCAAGGCCCCGACGAGTAGACGTCGATCGCCTGCCGCGGCCGCTGCCGGTGGTGCCAAGCATTCTGCAGCACATACACCAACGCCCGCCGCACCTCCGTCGGCGAGCGCAGCACCCGCTCGTGAAACCGCTCGGCGAACACCCGCCCCGAGCGCCCCCAGAGCTTGTTCAACCCCCGCGCCATCCGCACCAACAGCCCGGTCATCCCCCGCGTCAACGCCTCCCGGTCCTTCGCCTCCACCAGCAAATGCAAGTGATCGCGCTGCACCGAGAACTCCACCAACCGAAACCCGAACCGCCCACACCCCGCCCGGATCCGCTCCACCAACATCCAGTACGTCCGCGCATTCCGCAGACTGGGCAACCCCCGACACAACCGCACCGTCAAGTGTAGGGGATACCGCGCCACCAACGCCCCCCGCGCCAAGTGCGGCACCGTCTCATCACTCACCTTGGGCCGCCCAGCCCCCTCCCGAGCCCCACCCCACTGCCGAAACGGCAGCTCGCCCTGCGCCACCCGACGGCGCCGTCCACCGCGCCGCGCTTGAACAGTCTTGTTCGTCATTTGAATTAGCGACCTTATGAAACAGGAAGTGAACATGCAAGAACGCGACAAGAAAACCGGTCGGGAGGGCCGCCGACCGTGGCGGAGCTGAGGCGAATGCGCACGACTCCGCGACAAACGCCCCGTCTTGATTCCGCGACCTTCAGTTCAAGCCACGCACCCAAGCACGGCCCAGGACGACCCGCCGCCCGCAGGTCTGGATCCGGAGGCCGAGGGAGCGCGCACGCAGCACGCCCCAGGGCTTCCACCACCCCCAGCTCCAGAGCTGAAGGCTCGCCTTGGCACGCGAGCGCCGGAGGTTTGGAGAGACAGTGTCTCCTGGCTAGCGGCGTCCGTCGCCGACGAGCGCGCGCTCGATCTTGGTGAGTTCGCGTGCGAAGATGCGCTTGAACGTGCTGGCTTGGCCGCGGCCGGCTAGCGCGTCGCGCAGATACTGGGTGAAGCGGTCGCGGTAGGTGCCGCCGGCGCCGGTGAGCATGTGGTGGAACAGGGCGTAGCTCTGCGCGTATTTCAAGCGCTGTTTGGATGATGCGCCGTAGTCCGAGCTGTTGAAGTTGAGGACGCGTTGCAGGCTGTAGGGATCGCGACTCTCCGCCACCAGCGCCAGGTGGCCGCGATGGACGCGATCGGGGCGCAGGGTGGCGATGCCCGGCCGCACCGGCACGATGACCGTTTCCATGTGCTCGGCGAGGGCTTCATCGAGCCACGGGGGCAGGCGGCCGCGGCCCGACCGGGAGCCGCCGGCCAGGTTGTAGAGCACTGCGTGGGTGGCCTCGTGGAACAGCGCAAACGGTCGCCCGTCGCCTTGCATCCAGGTGTAGAGCACGTTCTCGGATTGCGAGAACCAAGCGCCGACGTTGTTGCTGGCGCTGGGGAACTGCTCGCGGTCGCCGTACACGTAGCAGGTCGCCGGCGTCAGTAGCTCGTCGAGTTCGAGCTCACGCTGCCAGAGCTCGTAGAACCCGGCGTAGAAGTACTCGAGCTCGAACAGCACGCGGATCGTCGTCGCCAGCCCGCGATCGCAGCGCACTTCGAAGTGTTCCGAGCGCAGCTGCCAGGCGTCGTTCCAACGCATCCGGCGCTCCTCGACGACGGCGAGGGGCAGCCAGCGGCCGGCGACCGGCAGGCGCCAGCCGTTGCCGGTGTCCCGGTGGCCGAGGCGCTCGTTGGCTTCTGGATGGTCGGGGTCGAGCAGCAGGATGCGGTAGCAGAGCAGCCGGGCCTCGTGCTCGAGCCGGCCGGTATCGCACTGCTCGACCAGCTCCAGCAGCTGCGCGGCCGAGGCCTGGTCGGTGCGACGCAAGGCGGTGAGAAGCTGTCGATGGTGTTGCGCGACGCTGTCGATGGACTGGATACGGTCACGCGGAATCGTTCGCACGCGGGACCCCACCTGTACCCGCACGGCGTCGGCTTCGACGCGCAGGACCCGGCCCTCGACCGCGCTTCCCCGGGTCAGAGTCACCGTGTCGCGCTGGTCGCCAGCCTGCGCCACGAGAGCCGCGCAGCACAACAGAGAGATCGGGGTCATCGGTGGGTTGCGAAGCGCTTGCTTCGCTGTCACGGGGATTCTAGCGTGGCAGCGGGTTCCTCAGGTGACGGTCCAGCCCCAGGAGTGCGATGGGTTTCATCCAAGAGTTCAAAGAGTTTGCGGTCAAAGGAAACATGGTCGACATGGCGGTCGGCATCATCATCGGAGGTGCTTTCGGCACGGTGGTGAAGTCGCTGGTCGACGACCTCCTCATGCCCCCGCTCGGCTACCTGACCGGTGGAGTCGACTTCTCCGATGAGAAGCTGACCCTCGGCACCGACGAGCCGGTGGACATCACCTGGGGCAACTTCGTCAACAACCTGATCGCGTTCCTGATCGTCGCGTTTGCGGTGTTCCTGCTGGTGAAGGGCATCAACGCGCTGCGTCGGGAAGAGGAAGAGAAGCCGGCGGCGCCGCCGGAGCCGAGCGACGAGGTCAAGCTGCTGACCGAGATTCGCGACGCGCTGCAGAAGGGCTGAGGCCTGCTGCGCCCCTTTGGCGGTGAGGGCAACCACCGCGGAATCGAGCGCCGGCGCGGGCAAGGCCGCGCGCGCTGAAGAATGCCGAGTGGACGGCCCGCCGGTTGCGGCTTTGGGAGAACCTGTCCGCCGTTCAGGTGAGGGAACGACGAACGATCGGGGCTCCCAAGACTGTCAGAAAAGATCTGGTTCACCCTCGGCCGCAGCCCGGTGAACCGCCCACTCAGCAAAGCTCTCTGATCGACGCACCGAGGTGCTGCCGATGTGAGTGCAGACATCTAAGCCCGCCGTGCGAGGGGCGACCATCGGGCATGCTGCGCATTCCCGGCTCAGGGATCTCCGGATTCCGTCCCGAGCGACATTCAGTCGAGCGTGGTGAGTCCCACGCGAATGGCGAACTTCGTCAGCTCCGCGACGCTGCGGATCTCGAGCTTGTTCATGATGTTCTGCCGGTGGGTCTCGATGGTCTTGGCGCTGACGTGCAGGGTGGCGGCGATCTGCTTGGTGGACTTGCCCTCCGCCAGTAGCTGCAGCACTTCGCGCTCTTTGGGCGTCAGAATCGACGCTGGCCCGTCATCGGCGGTCTTCTGTAGCTTGCGCACGTAGTCATCGACGACGACTCCGGTGATTCCAGGGCTCAGGTAGACACCACCGCGCATCACCTCGGTGACCGCGGTGGCGAGCTCGTCGAAGGCGCAGTCCTTGAGCAGGTAGCCGGTGGCCCCGGCCTCGAGCGCGCGGCCGACGAAGCTGGCGTCGGAATGCATCGACAGGGCGATCACGCGCGTGCGGTCGTGATCGCGGCGTAGCTGCCGCGTGGCTTCGATGCCGTTGAGCTCGGGCATCGCCACGTCCATCACGACGAGGTCGGGCGTCAGCTTCTTCGCCAGCGCGACCGCTTCGCGGCCGTTGGTCGCTTGACCGACGACTTCGTGCCCGGCACTCGTCAGCAGGGTGCGCAGGCCGTCGCGCAGGATCTGGTGGTCGTCCGCCAGCAGGATGCGAATCGTCATCGGGGCTCCTTTTGGTGCACAGTACAGTTCAATCGGAAAGTGGAACGTGAATCGTGATGCGGGTGCCGGCGCCGGGCTGCGAATCGATCTCGAGCTGGCCGCCTGCGGTCTCGATGCGCTCGCGGACGCTGAACAGGCCGAAGCCGCCGCGCCGCGGCGCATCCGGGTCGAAGCCCTCGCCGTCGTCCTCGACCGTGACCCAGAGGCGCTCGTCGGCGCGCCAGGTGCGCACGCCCGCGCGGCTGGCGCCGGCGTGCTTGACCACGTTGTGCAGCACCTCGCGCACCGCTTGGAACACCAGCGAGCGGGTCGCCGGCTGTAGCGGTTTGGCGGTGCCGTCGTCGCCGTAGTCGGTGTGGATGCGGTCGCGCGCGCCGACCCGCTCGACCAGGCTCTGTAGTGCGGCCTCGAGGCCGAGCTCGTGCAACAGCGGTGGTGCCAGCTCGGCAGTCAGGTCGCGCGTCAAGGCGATGGTCTCGTCGAGCAGATCGCGCACCGTGGCGAGGCGATCGCCTTGCTCGGCACCGGCTGCCGATTGCCCGAGCCAGCCGATCTGCAGCTTGGCCAACGCCAGGTTCTGGCCGATGCCGTCGTGCAGCAGGGCTGCCAGTCGGTTGCGCTCGCGATGCTCGGCGCGGGTGACCGCTTCAGTGAGCTGGCGCAACTCGTCCTGGTAGGCGACGAGCCGTGCGTGCACGCGCCGGCGCTCGGCGATCTCTGCCTGCAGCCGCGCGTTGGTCTCGATCAGCGCGGCGGTGTGCTCCCGCTCGGACTGCTCGAACTCGAGGCTGCTCTCGCGCGCCGTCTGCAGGATGGCGTGCAGCTGCTCGTGCGCGCGGTCGGCCAGCGCCAGCAGCACTAGCCGCCGCTCTGGAGTGCGGACCGCGATCGCTTCGAGGTGGCACGGCCGCTGCTCTCGGTCGTCCTGCGTCCACTCCCCGGAGCGGACGGAGCGGACTTCACCGCCGCTCCAGACGGCTTTCGCCTCACCGAGAAACTGCGCCAAGTAGGGCAGCTCCGCCGCCAGGTCGACGCGGTCGCCGTCCAGCTGGGGCATGCGCGCGAGCAACGCTTCCGGCAGGGGGCGGACGGGCCGGTACCATGGGCCACCCAGCGGCGCGAAGGCCGCCAGCCCCAGCGCGGAGATCAGCTGGTCTTGGGAGTGCATCGGTCGTTGCTTCGGTGAGCCGGCGCGCTAACCGGCGGCGGGCGTAGTGTTCAGGGGGCGAGGGCGTTTCCGGCAAGATCGGGAATCGCGAAGCCGGGTTTCCAGAGCTCTGCGGATGCGCCCGAAATGTCGGGGATCTTATCAGTGGGTCATGCTCGTAACCCCGCTCCAACCCGGGGACCCAAGACCCATGACAGCAACCGAAGTCGTGTGTGGCGTGTGTGGAGGGCAGCACCAAGTGCCCTTGACCACCGGGTCCTACACTTGTCCGCGCCGGAACCGGCCGTATCGCTTGGTATTCGGCACCGTGGAGGAGCTGCAGGTGCGGTCGATGCGCGGCAGCGAGCAGATCGTCGAGGTGCGGCTGGACAGCGAGGACGGCGAGCAGCTGTTCGAATGGGGGATCGGCGCCGGCAAGCGCCTCACCGCCGAGCGCGGCGATTTCGTCGCGCTGGCGTTCTACCTGCAACGCGTCACCGCGCTGCACAACTTGACCGTCGGCCGGGTGCACGTGTTTCGCGTGCCGCGGCTGCCGTGGGTGACTGGTTTGTTCTTGGCGCCGGGGCTGGCGATCGCCTACGGCTTGGCCCGCGTCGTCGGCACGGCGTTGTAGCGCCGACAGGCCTGCGCCTCGTTGGCGCGGACGAGTTCTGTCACTACGATGTCGGCCCCGTGCGGCCGCTTCCCGTCGCCATGATCTTGCTCGACGCCGCCGTCTCCCGCGCTGTCATCGCGGCGGAGCCGCCGCGATGAGCGCGCGCCGCGAGCGGCTCTACGAGGTCATCTTCGAGGCCGACACGCCGCTGGGCAAGCTGTTCGACCTCGGCCTGCTGGTCGCGATCCTCGCCAGCGTGACCGTGGTCATGCTGGAGAGCGTGGCCGAGTTCGCGAGTCGGCACGGCCCGCTCCTGCGGGGACTCGAGTGGGGCTTCACCGCGCTGTTTACGGTCGAGTACTGCCTGCGGCTGTGGTCGGTGCGGCAGCCGTTGCGCTACGCGCGCAGCTTCTTCGGGATCGTCGATCTGCTGGCCATCGTGCCGACCTACCTGAGCCTGCTGGTGGCCGGGACCCAGTCCTTGGCCGTAATCCGCATCATGCGGTTGGTGCGCGTGTTCCGGGTGCTGAAGCTCGCGCAGCTGCTGGGCGAAGCACGGCACTTGCGGCGTGCGCTGCGCGCCAGCGTACCGAAGATCACGGTGTTCACGGTCGTCGTGCTCTGCTTGGTCGTGATCGTCGGTGCGTCGATGCACTTGATCGAAGGCGAGGACAGCGGCTTCACCAGCATTCCCGCAGGGATGTACTGGGCCGTAGTCACGGTGACGACGGTCGGCTACGGCGACATCGCGCCGCAGACCACCGTGGGGCAAGTGCTGGCGGCGATGCTGATGATCGCCGGCTATGGCATCATCGCCGTGCCCACCGGGATCGTTGCCGCCGAGATCGCGCACCAACCGCGCGACGAGGTCACCACCCAAGTGTGCCCCAGCTGCCTGCGCGAAGGGCACGACGTCGACGCGGTCTACTGCCGCGTGTGCGGCGCCAAGCTCTGAGGCCGCGCTCGCGGTTCAGCGCCCGCTTCCGGTCAGCGTCGGTTTGCGGCGGAAGGTGCGCTTGGCCTTGTTGAGCCACTCGTGGGCGAACACCTGTAGGCCCGGCTGTGGGAATGTGTAGCGCCTGGCGGTCGAGCGCCAGAAGAACGTGACGTTGAACTGGAAGCCCTCACACGTGGTGAGGTGCCACCACTGCACCGGGATCAGCAGGATCTCGCCCGGCGCCAGGTTGACGATGGTCGGCACGGCCTTCTTGAACTTGGGAAACCCGTCCGACGGCGGGGCGTCGAGCTTCAAGTAGTCCGTGTCGCGGGTGAACTGGGCGATCTGCTGGGGGCCGTCCACCTGGCTGAACATCCACGCGTTGGACTGCCAGGGATGCGCGTAGAGCAGCGGGAACTGCTCGGGCGAGTAGAGCAGGATCTCCTTGTGCCCCTGGAGCTGACACAGGATCGCTTCGGTCGTGGCGTGGTAGTGCAGCGGCATGCACGTGTTGCGACCGAGAAAGATGCGGGGCTCACCATCGGCGTAACGGCTGCCGTCGACGTCCTCGCACAGCCGTTGTGAGATCAGGCTGAGGTCGTGCTCCGTCATGTAGAACCGCCGGTCCGGCGGCTCCGCGGTGAGGATGTCGACGAACTCGCGCAGCGTCAGGGTGCGGTCGTCGCGCCCGCTGGGCGTGTACCACCGCTGGAAGTCCCCGCGCTCGTCGTAGTGGACGGTGACTTCGGCGTCGCCGGCGACCTCGCGAAAGTAGTCGGGTCCCCACTTGTGGAACGCCGGCCATTGGTCGGCGACCCCGGTGATCACGACGGGGTGGTTGCGATCGACCCATCGCATCAGCTCTTCGCGCGATGGGGCGTGGATGCGCTCGATGTCGGTGCTGCTGGGTCGGGTCATCGTCGATGCTTGC
This sequence comes from Planctomycetota bacterium, assembly GCA_965223545.1. Classification (GTDB taxonomy): domain Bacteria; phylum Planctomycetota; class UBA1135; order UBA1135; family UBA2386; genus CBDCWY01. The sequence goes on from OZ245006.1 coordinate 5,698,188, forward strand.
TACCGGGTGCTCCTCCGCCAAAGCATAGCATCCCACCTCCGCGGGCCGGCAAGGGAGCCGTGCCCGCGGGGGCAGCCGGGTCAGCGCGAGCTTCCGCCCGAATGGCCGCTGCCACCGGAGGCTTCGCCCGCGCCGGTCGCCGCGGGTTCGGTGGTCTCCGGCGAAGGTTCGGCACCGGCCTCGGTCGACGAGGCGGCCTCGGTGGTGGCCGGCTCGGCGGGTGTCCCCGTGGCCGCGGCCTCGGCGGTGGTCGCCTCGGCGGCGGCTTCCTCGGCCTTCTCAGCGGCCGCCAGCTTCTCCTCGGCCTCGATCTTGGCCTCCATCGCCAGCACCTCGTGGTAGCTGGCGGCGTGCTCCAGCTTCTCGGTCGCCCGGTCTTCGTAGTCGACGCCGTCGGTCATCCACGCGGGCGCCGGTGCCCCCTTCAGGTGGTGGTCGAAGTACTCCTGCATGCGCCGGGTCCAGTCCTTCTGGTTCTGCCGCTTGCGCAGGCCGTGACCCGCGCCGACGTAGTTGAACAGGTAGGCCTCCTTGCCGAGGCGGCGCAGCGCCATGAAGTACTCGATGCCGTTGGTCCACGGCACCGCGCCGTCTTCGTCGTTGTGCAGGATCAGCACCGGCGTCTGCACCTTGTCGGCGAAGAAGATCGGCGAGTTCTCCCAGTAGCGCATGGGGTACTGCCACAGCGAGCCGCCGATGCGACTCTGCGTCATCTCGTACTGGAACTGGCGCGACATGCCGCTGCCGTAGCGAATGCCGCCGTACGCCGAGACCATGTTGGACACCGGGGCCCCCGACTCCACCGCCTTGAAGATGTTGGTGCGCGTCACCAGATATGCGGTCTGGTAGCCGCCCCAGCTGTGGCCGGCGGCGCCGATCGCGTTCTCGTCGACGAAGCCCTGGTTGATCAGGTGTTGCACGCCGGAGACGACGCACTTGACCGCCGACGGGCCGGGGTAGCCGACGTCGTAGTGGATGTCGGGCACGAACCACAGGTAGCCGTTGCTGACGTAGTAGGCGGCGTTGGGCGAGGTGCCGGGTGACGGCCGCGTGTGGCGGTGCACCTGCGAGCTCATGCGCTCGTAGAAGTAGACCATCATCGGCCACTTCTTGTTCGGGTCGAAGCCGTCTGGCTTGATCAGGTAGCCCTTGAGCGGCTTGCCGTCGAGCGAGGCCCAGGTCACCAGCTCGGCGTCGCCCCAACGGATGCCGTCCAGCTGCGCGCCGACGTCGGTCAGCTTGACGCGGTTGCCGAACGCCATGTCGGCGGTCCAGATGTCGGGGAACTCGCGAAAGCTCTCCAGCGTGAAGAAGAAGCGGTCCGCCTTGTCGGCCTTGGTCAGGCCACCGAGCGCGCGGTCGAACCAGACCACGCGGCGCGGCTTGCCGACCTCGCGCAGCGAGTCGGTGTAGATGCCCCGCGCCATGGTCTGGGTGTTGGTGGCGTTCAGCCACAGCTCCTCGGGCAGGTGGTCCTCGTCGCGGTCCAGCCGCTGCACGCGGAAGCGGATCTCGTTGGCTCGGCCGAGGCCGTCGGTGATGCACACCGCGTCGCCGGTGGCCGGTGCGATGCGCCACAGATCGAACTCGTCGTGCAGCACCACCTCGGCGTCGTCGGCGGTCCAGCCGGCGACTCCGTGGGCCGGGTCGGGATGCGGGTGGTCGTCGTCGCTGCGGTGGAACTCGACGCCCAGGCCGCTGGTGAGATCACGCGTCTCCAGCGTCATGACGTCCACCGCGTGCCACCGGTACTCGGTGTCGAAGTAGATCAGATAGCGTCCCTGTGGCGACGTGCTCGGTCGGCCGCGCAGCTCGGTCAGCACCTTGCGGCGGGTGCCGTCGATGGTGTTGACCAGGTAGATGTCGCTGTAGCTCGAGTCCCACTGCACGCGCTGTTCGTAGGGCTTGTTGTCGCTGGCGAGCGCGCGCGACCCATCGGGGGTGATCAGGCGCATCGACGGGATCTGCTCGTCGCCCAGCACCACGATGCGGTCGTCGTCACGGTGGTAGGCGCAGGTCCAGCTGTCGCTGCTCCGCCGCTTGGCCTGCATCGGCTGGATCATGCCGTCGCGCCAGTGCCACAGGTCGAGCTTGACCTCGTCCTCGGGCAGGATCTTGGGGTCTTCTTCCTCCGGATCGTCGATGGAGAACGTCAGGACGCTACCGTCCTTGCTGAAGGAAACGCCCGAACGCGCGAGCTTCTTGTTCTCGGGCATGCTCGCGGTGCCTTGGTGCACGATGCGTCGGGCCGCCGCGTCACTGAAGTCCCAGAGGTAGAGGTCCCAGAGGGGCTTCTCGGCGGCGAAGTCCTCCTTGTTGGACAGGAACGCGAAGCCGGTGGCTTCCTCGTCGACGGTGTAGCCGGAGAACTCCGCGGCACCCGCGACCAGGGTGACCGTGCGGTCGGTGCCGAGCTGCAGCGCGTGCAGGCCGTAGGGCACGGCGTCGTCGAGCTCCTTCTTGGAGCAGTGGTAGTAGAGCCACTTGCCCTCGGCGGTCAGGCCGTAGCCGACCACGTGGTCGATGGTCCGCGAAGTGCCCGCGCCGAGGTCGCGGACCACCAGCTGGGTGCCGTCCTTGCGCTTCTTCTTCAGCGGATCCTCGTCGTCATCCTCCTTCTCGGCGCCCTTGCGCCCACCGCGGCGTCCGCGCCGGCGTTCGCCGCTGGAGCTCTCGCCTGGCTCCGCCTTCTTCTCGGCGGTCTTCTTTTCCGCGGTCTTCTCTTCGGTGGCCTTCGCTTCGGCGGGCTTCTTCTCCTCCGCACCGGCCTCCTTCGACTCTTCGCTTTCGCCGGAGGCTTCGCCTTCCTCGCCGTCCTTCTCTTCGTCGTCCTTCTCAGGCTCGTCGAAGTGGTAGACCAGCATCGAGCTGTCCTCGGGGACGCGGAACCCCTTGACGTTCTCGACGATCTCGACCTGGCCCGTCGTCAGATCGAGGATGCCGAGATCGCCCTTGCCGCCACTGCCGCCGCGGCGCGCTCCGCCGCCGCCGCCGAACCGCCGCCGCATTTCCTCGGCGCGGCTGGAGCCGCCACCGCTGCTCTGGCTCTTGACCTTGCCCTTCTCGGCCAGCTCGCGGATCCGCTTCTCGCGCTCCTCGACCACCGACTCGCCGATCGAGAACACCACGTAGCGGGCATCGGCGGTGAAGGTCGCGCTGGTGCCGCGCGGATGCTCGTAGCGCGTGCCGTTCTCGACGTGGCGCACGCGGAGCTCGCCGTCACCCCACGCCGGCGCAACGGTGTAGGCGATCCACTTTCCGTCGGCCGAGTAGGCGGTGCCGCGGATCGACTTCCAGGAGTCGTAGTCGTCGTGCGTCAGCGGGCGCAGCCCGTCCTGGGCGGTTGCGGCGATCGGTACGGCGAGGGTCAGAAACAGTGCGAGGGTGGCGCGCATGGGGTCTTTCAGGTCTCTCTCGGAGGAGCCGGTTGGGGGGGCGGGCGGCGCGTGCCGCCGAGGACCGCCATCTTACGAACCTCGGCGCCGCGCCGCGGGCGGCCATCGGGGCAAATCGCCAGGTCCGGCTGGCGGTGGCGCCCGGGCCGGGATCCGGCGCAGCGTTACATCCGTGCGACGCCCGACCGGTCGTCGGCAACGGTCGGTTAGCATCCCCGCCGATGGTGCATCGCTCTCGCCTCCGCCGGACTCGCCGCGCGCCCGCCGCGGGCGCCTGTTTCGCCCTGTTGGTCGCGGCCTGCGCAGCGCCGCCACCGGCTGTCGACAGCCATCGCATCGGCCGGCCGGCCGGCCATGGTCCCCGCGTCCTGGCGGTGATCGCCCATCCGGACGACGAGATCGCCTTCGCCGCCGCCGTTTATCTCAACTCGGTGGCGCTCGGCGGCACTTGTGACCTCCTGGTGATCACCAACGGCGAGGGTGGCTACAAGTACTCGACGCTGGCCGAGCCCATCTACGGCCTCGAGCTCACCGATCCGGACGTGGGCCGCCGGCACCTGCCGGACATCCGCCGCGCGGAGCTGATCGAGGGCTGCGCGCTGCTCGGCTTCCACGAGCTGGTGATGCTGCGCGAGACCGACCACCGCTACACCCTCGACGCCGGCGAAGTGCTGGCGGCGGACGCCGCGGTCTGGGATCTGGCGCGGGTCGCGGCGGTGTTGGACGAGCGGCTGCAGGCAGGCCACTACGACTTCGTGCTGACCCACTTGCCCGTGCCGGCCACGCACGGGCACCACAAGGCGGCGACCATCCTGGCGCTCGATGCGGTCGGCCGGCTGCCCGCCGGCCGCCGCCCGGTCGTGCTCGGCTCGGGCCGCCGCCCGCGGGCCGCGACGGAAGATCGGCCCGAGGTGCCGCGCTTCGCGCAGCTCGAGGGCCATCCCATCACGCGCGTCGATCCGACCGCGCTGTTCGCCGTCGACCGCACCGCCAAGTTCGGCCACCGGCACCAGCTCGACTACCGCATCGTCGCCAACTGGGCGATCGCCGCGCACAAGTCGCAGGGCACCATGCAGACCTTCGTCAACGGGCGCGGCGAAGAGGTCTACTACCTGTTCGAGCTCTCCGGCACCGGTGCGCGGGAGCGGGCGGAGGGGTGGTTCGCGGCGCTCGCCGCGGCCCAGCAGCGCGCCGCGGCAGTGCACGCGCACACCGTCGAGCCCGAGGCCGGCTCTTGAAGGGCGCGCGGGTCGTGGCGGGGCTCGCTGGTTTGCTCGGTCTCGCGGTCAGCGTGGCGGCTCAGGACGGCTCGGTCTCGCTGCAGTGGCAGACCGCGCGCGGGGCCATGGCGCCGGCGGTGGCCGCGGGTCCGCGGGGAGTTTGGCTGAGTTGGCTCGAGCCCCACGTCACCGAGGAAGGCGGCCGGGGGCACCGCCTGCGGGTGGCGAAGATCGCCGGCAATGCGGTGGGGAAGGCGACGACCGTCCGCGCGGGCAACGACTTCTTCGCCAACTGGGCCGATCTGCCCGGCGTGACCGCCGCGGGCGATGGCCGCCTGCTGGCGCACTGGCTGCAGCGCGGCGGTGCATCGACCTACGCCTACGAGGTCCACCTCGCCGAGTCGGCGGACGGGGGCGAGAGCTGGCAGGCGCGTGGCCGGCTGCACGGCGGCGACGCACCGGTCCAGCACGGCTTCGTCTCGATGGTCGCCGCGGGGGATGGGCTGCGCGCGTTCTGGTTGGACGGCAGGGTGACGGAGCAGGACGCCGCCGCGACCGGCGCGAAGATGACGCTGCGCACCGCCATGGTCGGTGACCCGGACAGCGAGGAGATCGTCGACGGCGACGTCTGCAGCTGTTGCCCGACGGCGGCGGTCGCGGTGGGAGACGGTGTGCTCGTCGCCTACCGCGACCGGACCCGCGGCGAGGTGCGGGACATCGCGTTGGTGCGGCACGCGGCGGACGGCTTCGACGGGCCGCGGCCGGTGGCGGGCGAGGGCTGGCACATGCCGGCGTGTCCGGTCAATGGGCCGTCGGTGGCGGCGGCGGCGGACGAGGTCGTCGTCGCGTGGTACACCGGCGCCGGCGGCGGCCGTGTGCTGGCGTGCCGGTCGACCGACGCGGGCAAGAGCTTTGCCGCGCCCGTCGTCGTCGACGACGGTGACCCGGTCGGCCGGGTATCGATGGCGTTTGCCGCAGGTGTGCCGGTGGTCTGCTGGCTCGGCCGCGACGGTGACCGGGCGGCGCTGCGCTTGGCGCGGCTCGGTGACACCGGCGTCGCCCCGCCGCTGACCCTGGCGCACGTGGCGCCGTCGCGGCGGAGCGGCACGCCGCGTATGGTGGCGCGGGAAGGCGCGCTGTTCGTCGTTTGGCGGCAGCCGTCGGCCACCGAGGGCGGGCTGCGTGCGGCGCGCGTGCCGCTGGCCGCGCTGCCGCCGATCTCCGCTCGCGATTGACCCCTGGCCGACGCCGACGTGGTGATGCCGACGTGGTATCGTCGTCGGCGGGTCTCCGCGAAGGGTCAAGTCGCCATGACGCGTTCCAGTCCGCCGTCGCTCCGCGCGATCGCTCTCGTACTCGGCATCGGGGCGTTGCTCGCCTGGCTGCTCTGCCAGACGATCTCGTTCGGCGCGCAGCCACACCCGCGCCTACCCCTGCTCCAGCTGTTGGTCGTCCTGGTTGCGACCGGCTCGATGGCGATCGCGATCGCGTTCCGCCACGCGATCGCGCCGCTGATCGTGCTGGCGCTCTACTCCGCCGCGCTCGCGGTCTGCGCGTCCGCTCTGTTCGACGGTGGGCCGTTCGCGTTGAACGGGCTGCAGGGCGATGCGTGGTTCTGCGTGACCGCGGCCGCGCGGTTCGCGGACACGTGGGCGTATCAGGACTTCTGCTACAAGGACCTGCCGTCGTACTACGCTCCGTTCTTCTTCTGGTTGGCGGGACGCGTGGGGCAGGTGCTGGGTGCCGCACCGATGGAGATTTGGAAGTACGCGGTGATCGTCGCCGCGTTCGTAGCGCCGGTGTTCGCCTACAGCGTGACGTGGCGCACGTGCCGGCGCTGCCCTTGGACCGCGCTCACCGCGGCCGTCTTGCTGACGGTCGTGTGGGGCGACGAATTGCTGTACAAGCCGCACTCGTTCTTCGCCAACGTCGGCTTCGCGGCCTGGGCGATCGCGTTCGTCGGGTCGCCGCCGAAGACGTGGCCCGGCCTGCTGAAGGGGGCCGTGCTCGGTGGGCTCCTCTTCCAGACCTACTACTACCCGTTCTTCGTCCTGCTCCCGCTGCTGGCGCTGATGTCGGTGGCGCGGGCGAGCGGGCGCACGGCTTGGCAGTTCTCGCTGGGGTGGCGCAGTGGCGTACTGCTGGCGGGCGCGGCGGTCTGCGCCATGCCGTTCTGGGCCCCGCTCGCGCTCAGCCTGGGGGAGGGATCGGAGTCGGTGTCGAACCGCTGGTTCCAGGACCGACACCTCGCGTTCTGGACTCCCGTGGGGCCGCAGATCACGGTCGCAGCGGTGGTCGGGTTTCTCGGTCTGGCGGTCGTCTCGCTGCGCAACGGCCGCCGCGCCCGCTGCGCGCGGCTGCTGTTCGTCGCGGCGCTGGCGTGGTATGCGATCTGCTTCGCCAGTGCCGTCGTGTTCGACGTGCCATTGCTGCACTTCCGCACGGAGGGAGTGGTCGAGGCGACGCTGGCGCCGTTTGCCGCGATCGGCCTGGCCGAGCTCGCCGCGGCCGCCGCGCGCAGGGCGCGGTCCGGGGCGGCGGTACGTAGGGTCACGGCTGTCCTCGGCCTGATCGGCCTGGCAGCCCTGACCCAGTCGCGGCTGATGCGCACCTACGGGTCCGAGCTGTACGAAAACACGCGCCGCGACGCGCAGGGGCCACCAGCGCTTGCCCCGAACCTGTCCCAGCAGCTGCGGTCGCGGGTGGTGCTCGGTGGGCTCGCTGCGCGGCCGTTGGCGGCGGCCAAGCAGAGCTTCTGCTTCCTCGCTCCGAACGCGTACTTCAGCCATCCGGCGGCACGCTTCAGCCAGCGCCTCGAGTTCGTCCGGTCGCTGGCGAAGGCGGAGTCCCAGGCCGCGTTCGTCCAGATGCTCCGGCAGAACCCGTTCGAGCCGATCGACTTCCTCCTGCTGACGCGCGTGGCGCGAGGCTCCGGTCAGGGGGCGTTCCTCGAGGTGTACGAGGATCACTACCCGAAGCCCGCGAGCAAAACCCGGGTCCACTTTCCGGCCCGTCTGCTCCGCGGGCAGCTGCTGTCGGTCGAGGAAACGCCGCTCGGGCCGTTGTTCGAAGTCCGCGCGGGGTAGTCCGTGGTTGGGGGGGGCGTCGTCTTCGCGGTCGGGACGGGGCCTTGCTGTTACGGTGGCGTCACAGTGGGCCCCTCGCCGCTCCTGCCGGAGCTTGCGCAGCGACTGGTCCGCCGTTTGCGACCCACGCCAGCATGGGCAGATGCACGGTGCGCGTTTCCGTGGTGGGTTTGGCGATCGGGCTCGTGGCTGCCCAAGTGGCGCCACATGGCGGCAGCTACCGCGGCCCCGGCAACGCGGCCCCGCCGACCAACAACAACAACTCGGGCTCGTCGTCGAGCACGTCGGCACCATCGGGCCCCGGGCCGACCTCGCCCGGCGGTGGATCCGGCGGCTCCAGCGGCCCGGGACCATCGGCCCCGTCGGCACCGGTGGGCGCCGGAGCCGCCGGTGGTGGCCGCGGCGTCGGTCGCGGCGTGCCGGTCGGCGACGACCTGACCCGCTGGCAGTACTGGTGGGAGTGGAACAAGGACCCCTACCTGCGGTTGAAGGACGCAGTGCATCAGGGCGTGCAGCGCGGCTCCGACGACGAGTTCTTCGCGCCGACGCGTTCGGTGTTCAGCGTCGACACCCTGCGGCCGACGCGCGCCGACATCGAGGAGCGGGTGATGCCGGCGCTGATCCGCGCGCTGCGCGGCACCGACCAGCGGGACTTGGTCTCGTCCTGTCTGGTCGCGCTGGCGAAGATCGACCGGGGTGGTGGGGTTGCCGACTGGCTCGAGCTGGTCCGCGCCCGGCTCAGCAGCCGTGATCAAGAGATCCGCGAGACCGCCGCACTGGCGCTCGGCATCTCCGGCCGGCAGGAGGCGATCGGCGATCTGATCGCCCTGCTCACCGACAGCGAAGCGGGGCGGCGGCTGTGCGACCGGGTCGAGGTCGATGTGCGCACGCGTTCCTTCGCGGCCTTTGCGCTCGGCCTCGCCGGCCGCGGCGTGCCGGTGACGCGCCGCCGGGCGCTGATCGCGCCGTTCGTGCACGTCCTCGAGCAGAACCACAGCAGCCGGGATCTGCCGGTCGCCGCGATCCATGGCCTGCGGCTGCTGGGCAGCGCCGGTGGCGAGCTCGATCGCGAACTGGAACGGCCGATCCTGGACGCGCTGTGGTCGTACTTCGAGCGGGAGCGCGACTCCGGCGCCTACCTGGTGCGCGCCCACGTGCTGACGGCCGTCGCCGAGCTGGTGGGGCCGGGGCGGGACCGCGGCGCCGTGCAGCGCCAGCGCCTGGCCGGCTTGCTGACCGGCGGTGAGGGCAGCAGTGCCGAGGTCAGCCAGGCGGCGGCGCTGGCCCTGGGGGTGCTCTGCCGGGCGCCGGAAGAGGAGAGCGAGAGCGCGCCGTTCGTCACAGCGCTGCAGTCGGCGTTCGAACGCGCGAAGGACGCGCAGACGCGCTACTTCGCCCTGGTCGCCCTCGGCGAGATCGGTGGTGCCGGCTGTGCGCGCTATCTGACCGGAGTGCTCGAGGCCGGCAACAAGGCGCTCGAGCGGCCGTGGGCGGCAGTCGCGCTCGGCATCGCCGCGTTCCGCGATCCGGCGCTGCGCGATGGCGCCGGGCGCGCGCTGATGCGCCAGCTGGTCGAAGTGCGCAACGAGGAGACCCGGAGCGCGGTGTCGGTGGCGCTCGGCCTGTGCGGCGACCAGCGCGCCGCCGGCGCGTTGCGGCTGCAGCTGGAGGACAACCGGCACCGCGACGAGCTCGCCGGCTACTCCTGCATCGGCCTCGCGCTGATGGGCGCGCGCCCGGCGACGGACGAGATCCGCGCGGTCGTCGTGGACTCGGTGCGGCGCCCCGGTCTGCTGCGCCAGGCCGCGGTCGCGCTCGGCAAGATCGGCGACAAGAGCGCCGGCGAGCTGCTGGTCGGCCTGCTGGGGCAGGGCGACCACAACCTCGCCAAGCTGGCGGCGGTGTCGATCGCCCTGGGCCAGATCGGCGACCGGCGCTCGATCGAGCCGCTGCTGGAGCTGCTCGAGGACGAGGCGCAGCCGGCGCTGTCGCGCGCGTTCGCCGCGGTCGCGCTGGGCAGCGTCGCCGACCGGGCCGCGCTGCCGTGGAACTCGGGCGTGGCGTTCGGCGTCAACTACCGGGCGGCGGTGGGGGTGCTCACCAACGGCATTTCCGGGGTGCTCGACATCTTGTGACGCACGCAGCAGCTATCGTCCCGGCGTGACGACGACCAGCCACCCCACGCCGGGTCACTCCGCGAGCTCGCCGACACCGGTTGCCGTCGGCGAGCGCATTCGCTCGCTCGACGTGCTGCGGGGATTCGCGCTGCTCGGCGTGTTGCTGATGAACATGCAGGCGTTCGCCGAAGTGTTCGCGGTTTACATGCACCCGTTCGCGGTCGGCGACATCGGCGCGGTGGAGTATGGGCTGTGGTGCCTGCAGCGCGTGTTCGCGGACGGTAAGGCGATGACGATCTTCTCGATGCTGTTCGGCGCTGGGATCGTGTTGATGTCGCAGCGTTCCATCGAACGGACCGGGCGCGCTGCTGGACTGCATTACCGGCGGATGTTCTGGCTGCTGCTGTTCGGCTTCGCGCACGCGACGCTGCTGTGGACCGGTGACATCCTGTTCTTCTACGGCGCCGTCGGGATGCTCGCGTTCGTGCTGCGACGGGTCTGGCTGTGGCTCCTGCTCGTGCTCGCCCTGCTGTTCTTTGCCGTGCCGATGGTGATGTTCTCGTTCTTGGGCGAGATGCCCGCGGACGAGCTCGCGGAGCTGGCGGAGATGTGGGCGCCTACGGCCGAGTACGTGCAGACCACGCGCGCGACGATGCGGGGCGATTGGGTCGCGCAAGTCGCGTTCCGGTTCGAGGAGTGGACCGGGATGATGGGCTTCCTCGTCATCTTCGGTTGGCGCATCTTGGCCAACATGCTGTTCGGTATCGCGCTGTTCCGCCTCGGCGTGTTGTCGGGAGCCCGGTCCGATGGCTTCTACTGGCGGCTGCTGATCGTCGGCTTCGCCATCGGCCTGCCGCTGTCGGCATGGAGCATCGTCGATCACGAGATGCACGACTGGGAGATGGTGCGCTCGATGGGGGTCGGCTCGCTCTTCAACTACGCCGGCAGCCTGTTTGCGGCGCTCGGCTGGATCGGCGTGGTGATGCTCGTCTGTCGCCGCGGTGCGCTGCCGGCCCTGCGGGAGCGGTTTGCAGCGGTCGGGCAGATGGCGTTCACCAACTACATCATGCACAGCGTGGTCTGCGTGACGATCTACAACGGTCATGCCAGCGGTCTCGGCCTGTTCGGCAGCGTGAACCGGGTCTGGCAAGTCCTGATCGTGCTCGGCATCTTCGCGGTGCAGCTCTGGTACTCGCCGCTGTGGTTGCGCCGCTTCCGCTTCGGGCCGCTCGAGTGGCTGTGGCGCGCGCTGTCGTACTGGCAGCTGCCACCGATGCGCCGGGTGGCGTAGCGAGTCGATGCCCCTGGTCACCGCGCAGGCCGCGTCGTCGCCGCCAGGCCGATCAGCGCGAGCGGCGTGGCGACCAGCGGATCGTCCTCCTTCATCGTGTCGTTGAGGCCGGCGAAGGCGCCGTCCTCGCGCTGGTGCGCCAGCAGCGCGTCGCGTACCGGCGTGCGCCAGCCATGTTCGCCGGCGCGCTGCAGCGCGCGGGCCAGCGTGGTCAAGTAGTAGATGCGCATCCCATCGGCGGTGCGTTGCGCGTCCGGCGCAAAGCCCGGCACCGTGTCCACCGAGAAGTGCGCGCGCAGCCAGTCCAACGCCGCGTCAGCGACCGCTGGATCGCCGCCGCAGAGCAGCCAGGCGCGCAAGCCGTCGGCGGTGGCGCTGCCGTAGCTGCGCGGCGCTCCCGCGTCGGCGCCGGCCTTGCTGCGGGCGTGCGGTGGGGTTGGCGTGAAGTGGAAGCCGCCGTCGGCACCGCGGCAGCGCAGTACAAAGCGGCGCGCTCGGCGCAGAGTGGGGTCCTCCGGTGGCACGCCGGCAGCGCGCAGGGCGGCGACGGCCCAGGCGCTCACCGCGACGCTCAAGAGCTCGGTGTCCAGTGGCTTGTCGGGGTTGCGGCCGCCAAAGGCGAAGCCGCCGTACTCGACATCGTCGGGCTGCCAGCCGCGGTGTTCGGCGAGCTGTGCTGTGCGCAAGTACGCGACCTGCGCGGCGCTCTTGGCAGCGGCGTTCTCCGGCTGCAGTGCGCTCAGCGCCAACAGGTAGAACGCGGCGGTGTAGTTGGGGTAATCGAGCCCGGGCCCGGCCAGCCCGATCGCGCCATCGTCGCCGGTGTGCGCGGCGAGCCACGAAAGCCCCCGGTGCACGGTCGTTGCATGGGCGCGGCGCATCGGCGGCGGCGCCAGCGCGAACGCGTACACCGCGATCGCGGTCAGTGAGTGGCCCGGCCGCAGCACGCCGTAGGCCTCCGAGTGCCACGCGCCGTCTTCTCCTTGCGCCGCCGCCAGGTAGGCCAGCCCCCGCTGCCAGGCCCGTTCGACCGCGCGGTCCACCGTGCTGCCGCAGCCGGCGAGCAGCACCAGGCATGCCAGTTGCGCGGCGTGCCGGCGCCTCACCGCTCGATCATCGGCAGCATCTTCAGCGGCGTGGTCATCGTGATGATCGAGCACGCAGTGCAGAACACGCGACCGGTGATGCAGTGGTGGCCGGTCCAGCTGCCGTCGCCGTTCTGGCACCGCCGCAGCGCGTCGATGATCCGGCCGTACCACACCTCCCACGCCGGCTCGTCGGTCTCGTGGTGCAGCGCCTGGGTGGCGAACACCGCGCCCAGGAACTCCTCGCCGCCCGAGCGGCCGCCGACGTCCTGGTCGAACTCCATGCCCAAGACCACTTGCGTCGCCAGCCGGCCTTCTGCCGACAGTCCTTCGCCCATTCCGTACAGCACGCGCAGCCCTCCGGCCTGGGTGACGAAGCGCTCCTGCCGGCCCCACTTGTCCTCGCGAAAGATTCCGGTGCCGGGCTCGAGGCAGTCTTCTTTGAGGTAGCGCACCACGCGTTGTGGTGAGCCGTGCGCGATGGGAACGCCGGCGTCGGCGATGCAGCGCAGCGCCAGCCACGCGCAGATCGTGGTCAACATCGGCTCGTAGCTGACCTCCCACGCGCCGTTTTCCTTCTGCAGCGCCGAGATCCGCGCCGCCGCGCGCTGCAGCTCGTCGAGAATGCGTTGGTCGTCGGGCAGCTGGATCGCCTGCCCGGCGATCTGGCTGTAGAGCAGCGACGTCAGGTAGAGATCGATGTTGCGGCCGAGCTTGCCCTGCAGGAGCGTGTGCTGGTCCATCGTCGCGCCGGAGCCGAAGCCCCGCGTGCGCGGCCGCAGCCAGTCGAGAGCGCGCTGGATCGCGCGCCAGTGCTTGCCGCGCGTCGGCATCGAGCCGGTCGACAGCAGCGCCACCGTCGCGATGCAGGTGTTGCCGACCTCGCCCGCCGAGCCGGCGTTGTCGCCCCAGGAGCCGTCGCGGTTCTGCGCGCGCAGCAGCCAGGTGACCGCGCGATCGAGGCTTTCGCGCGCCCGCGGCGGGATCGGGTCGTCGGCTGGGGGGTGCGCGATGGGGGCGGTGAGCAGGGCGCAGCACAGCAGTGCAGCCGGCGCGTGGCTGCGCCGCGGCGATGGACACCGAGACTCTGACCTTGCCATCATCCAACCATCGTCGATCATCGCCGTGCCGAGCCGACGCCGATTCTGCCGTAAGGCAGCACGCGCCGTGTCGACTCTACCAGAATTGCAGATTGCCCGTCCTAGGACTGGTCGGGATCAGCGCCTGGTCCATCGGGCTCCGTGCCGAGCACCCGACGCACCATCGCGTCGGGGTTCTGCAAAAAGGCACGGGTCACGATGAAGTGCTCGGTTTCCTCGAAGCGCACGTCCTCGAGGCCGTGCTCGTCGAGCAGAACCATGCGCGCATCGGGATACGCCATCAGGATCGGGGAGTGGGTCGCGATCACGAACTGGCTGCCGCGCTCAACGAGGTCGTGCATGCACGCCAAGAACGCCAGCTGCTTCTGCGGCGACAGCGCCGCTTCGGGCTCGTCGAGGATGTAGAGGCCTTGATCGCGAAAGCGGTTGCGGACCACCCAGAGGAAGGCCTCGCCGTGCGATTTCGTGTGTAGGTTTTCCCAGCCGTAGCTCGCGTAGCCCTCGGCCTCGGTGGAGAGGTTGAACATCGTCTCGGCGCGCAGGAAGAAGCCGGACTTCTCGCGCTTCGCCCCGCGCGCGAGGCGGATGGAGTCGATCAGCGAGGACTCGCTGGGTCGATGCGACGCCCTGAAGTTCTTGGTTCCACCTTCCGCGTTGAACCCCGCCGCGACGGCAATGGCCTCGATGAACGTGGACTTTCCGCAACCGTTCTCGCCGACGAGATACGTGACCTTCGGGTGGAACTCCAGCCGCTCGAGCTGCGCCACGGCCGGGATGTTGAAGGGGTGCTGATCCCAGTCAGGGACTTCGTCGCGACACAGCTCCAGGTGTCGGAGGAAGCTGTTCAGGCGATCGGCGTTCATGAGTCCTGCGTTCGCGGTCCTGCTGCTACGCTACTCAGGTCGTAGCCCATGGACTAGGCACCCCAGATGCAGCGAATCCGGTCGGCAACTCTCTTCACTCTCGTCGCAAGTTCGAGCGTCGCGCTGGCCACCGGCGCGCTCTCGGCGCAGGACGACGGCTTGCGCGCGCTGGACGGCGAGTGGACCTACCTCGAAGACCGCACCGAGGGCCGCGCCCTCGAGCGGATGGGGCCTCCGATGAGCGCGAAGTTCTCGCTGCGCGTCGAGGAGGACGCGGTCATCCTGGTGCGCGGCCATGGCTCCGGGCACCGCGATGTGCGCGTCGCGCTCGACGGTTCGATCACCGAAGTCGTCGATGCGGGCAAGACCTCGCGCTACCGCGGCGCGTGGAAGGACGGCGCCTTCACCTACGAGGTCGACTTCGCGCGGGGGGAGGACAGTGCGCCCACGGGGCTGATCCGGCGAGAGTTCCGCCACACCGCCGACGGTCTGCTCGTGCGCGCCGTGCGGTCGTCCGAGTCCGTCGGCCTCTACCGCCACGCGGAGGACATCCCGATGCCGGCGCCGACCGAGGCCGCGATCGGTGACCTGGGGTGGCTGGCCGGCGCGTGGGTCGGGACGCGGAGCTCTGGCAGCTCGATCGAGGAGCGGTGGAGTCCGCCGCTCGGCGGCGCGATGCTCGGCGTGTCGCGCACGGTCTCCCGCGGCAGGATGTTCGCGTTCGAGTTCCTGCGCATCGTCGAGCGCGACGGCGGGCTGGTGTACTTCGCGCAGCCCCGCGGCAATCCGCCGACCGAGTTCGTGCTCACCGAGCTGACCGAGACGCGCGCGGTGTTCGACAACCCGCGCCACGACTACCCGAAGCGGATCGTGTACGAGCTCTCGGCGGGGAATGGGCTGACTGCGACGGTCGGCTTCATGAAGGGTGGTACCCCCCGGCGCTTCGAATACCGGCGCGAAGAGGAGTAGGGACTCGGCCTCCTCGTCGCCGAGCGGACACGCTCGCACGGGGGTGTGCGACGCTAGACTTGCACGAACGCCGTGAGCCACCGTTTGCAGTCTCGGGACACGACCCCCAGCGCCGAGCGCGAGCAGTTCGCAATCCTGCGCGCGATGCGGCCCGACGAGAAGCTCCGCCTGATGGGCGAGCTGTGCGCGAGTGCCCGCTACTGGACTACGCTGGGGCTCCGGCGGCGCTACCCGAACGCGGACGACTCCGAGATTCGCATGCGCCTGTTCTCGACGTGGCTGCCCCGCGAGACCATGCTCCGTTGCTACGCATGGGATCCCGGTGAACACTGATCACGTCCCGCCGCACGTAGAGGTCGCGCTCACCGTCGGCGCAGCGCTCGATGCGCTGGGGCTTCCGCACATGGTGTGCGGTTCGGTGGCGAGTTCGGTCCATGGCGAGCCCCGCTCCACACACGACATCGACTTCGTGGTCGACTTCTCGGAGCAGGACGAAGAGCGGCTCGCCGCAGCGCTTGCCGATGAGTTCTTCGTCGATCCCGAGGCGCTGCGCTACGCGGCGCGGAGTCGCTCGAGTTGCAACGTGCTGCATCGGGCGACCGGCATCAAAGTCGACCTGATCGTGCTGCGCGACCGCGCGTTCAGCCGCGAAGAGCTGGCGCGCAGGATCCGGGTGACCGCCGGGGCAGGCCGGCAGCTCAGCGTTACCACGGCGGAGGACATGGTGCTCAGCAAGCTCGAGTGGTTTGCCAAGGGTGGCGAATCGAGCGAGAACCAATGGCGTGATGTCTGTGGGCTGCTCAAACACCAGGGCGACGGCCTCGATGATGCTTACCTGGACACCTGGGCACCTCGAATCGGTGTTCAGAGTCTGCTTGCCCGCGCCCGGAGCGAGACCCGCTCGACGTGAGCCCAGCGACGGCATCCAGCGTGTCGGAGTCGCCGAGCGGTGATTGCACGAAGCTGATTGGGCAAACCGCATGGTGACCCGCGTACTCTGCGTGCGGCGCGGCGGGTTGGGCGACACCGTGCTGATGGTGCCGGTGCTCCGCGCCCTGCGCACGGCGGTCGGCCCCGCGCGGCTCGAGTTGGCCGGCGCCGCCGAGCATGCGGGCGTCTTGGAGCACTTCGGTGTCGTCGATCGCGTGTTTTCGAGCGAGTTGTTGGCGGGCTTGCGCGATTACTACGACTGGGTCGTCTCCGACGGCAGCGGCGGGCGGGGCGCAGGGAGGAACGCGCCGCGACACACCGCGTTCGACCCGGTGCTCGGGCCGGACGACGAGCGGCCGGCGTCGCTGCAGCTGCTGGCGCGCATCGGATTGCCGGCGCCGGCGGGTGGGCTGGCCGCCGCGACGGCCTTCGGGCCTGGCTGGCAGCCGGCGGTGGGTGCTGCGGTGTGCCTGCACGCGGGTAGCGGCGGGCGGCACAAGTGCTGGCCGGTCGAGCACTACGCCGCGCTTGCGGCGGCGCTCGCGGCCGACGGGGTGCCGGTGGTGGCGCTGGAAGGGCCGGTCGAGCGCGAGCGGGGGGTGGCGTTGTGTGCCGAAGACCGAGTTGCGCCCGAGGGCGTGGTCGCGCTGGCCCAGCTGCTCCTCGGGGCGCGCGCGTTCGTCGGCAACGACGCCGGGCCGACGCACCTTGCCGCGGCCCTCGGCGTGCCGACGGTGGCGATCTTCGGTCCCACCGACCCACGCGTGTGGGCGCCGCCGGGGGCGCGCGTCGTGCATTCACCCACCGCGGGCGGGCCGCCGGACGCGACCGTGGCCGAGGTGCTGCGGACGGTGCGCGCGGTGCTCGCCGATACATCGCCGGGCTGCGGGCCGACGCGGGCTTGAGGTTTGAGGGTGGCGTCGCCGATGATCCGCGTCGTGATCAACGCGCGCAGTCTTGTCGGTCCAGTCCGAGGCGTCGTGGCGCTGGCCGGAGTCGTCGTCGCCAGCTCCTGCGTCAACCTCCACGAAGTCGAGGAAGGACGCGTCTACCGCGTCTCACAGCCCGACAGCCAGCAGCTGCGCTCGTGGATCTGGCGCTACGGGATCGAGACCGTGGTGCGGTTGCGCGGCGGCGACCCCGGCCGCTCGGGCTTCGACGACAGCTTCGAGCCGACGTTGGATGCCGGCATCGACTTCGTCCAGCTGCCGATGTCCGCCAATCGGTTTCCGGAACGGCACGAATTGCTCGCGCTGTGCGAGCTGTTCGAGCGTGCCCGCTACCCCATTCTGCTGCATTGCCGCGCTGGCGCGGACCGCACCGGCCTGGCGAGCGCGGTGTACACCCTGCACGCGACCGGCGACCTCGAGCGGGCGCGGAGTCAGCTGTCGCTGCGCTATCTGCACACCGGGTGGCCGTCGACGCACTGCCTCGATGAGGTGCTGGATCTGTACGAGCCCTGGCAGGAGCAGATGACGTTCGCCGAGTGGGTGCGCCGCGGCTACACGCGGCCGCACCACGACACGGTGACCGAGGAGTATCTCGAGCGCCAGCGGCAGCGCCTCGCCGCCGCGTCCCCGGCGCCGTGACGGCCGCCGGTCACGCCAAGAGCGCCTGCAGGTCGGCGCGGCTCAGCGTGCGCAGCACCGCATCGTCCGCCGGCACCAGCGCCGACGCCAGCCGGCGCTTGTGGTCCTGCAGGGCCAGCACCTTCTCCTCGACGGTGTCGGCGGCGACTAGCCGGTAGGCGAACACGGGGCGGCGCTGCCCGATGCGATGGCAGCGGTCGATCGCCTGCGCCTCCGCGGCGGGATTCCACCACGGGTCGAGCAAGAAGACGTAGTCGGCGGCGGTCAGGTTGAGGCCGAAGCCGCCGGCCTTGAGGCTGACGGCGAACACCTGGCAGTCGTCGTGCTCGGTGAAGCGCTGCACCGCGGCGCGGCGGTCCCGCGTCGAGCCGTCGAGCCGGCTGTGGCGGATGCCGGCGGCATCCAGGCGCGGCTCAAGCAGATCGAGCATGCCGGTGAACTGGGAGAACACCACCGCCTTGTGGCGCTCGGCGCAGAGCTCGGCCAGGCGCGCCATCAGCACGTCGAGCTTGGCGCTCGCCGCGTGCCGCTGGCCGGGGTCGATCAGGCCCGGGTGACACGCGGCCTGTCGGAGCCGCAGCAGCGCCTCGAGCATGGTCGCCTGGCGCTCGGTCTGGCCGCCGCTGCGTGACAGCCGCACCAGCTCCTCGCGGTAGTGATCGCGCAGACTGTCGTAGCAGTGGCGCTGCGCCGGACCCAGCTCGCAGCGCAGCAGCTGCTCGGTCTTCGGCGGCAGGTCACGCACCACCTGCTGCTTGGTGCGGCGCAGGAAGAACGGCCGCAGCCCGCGGTTGATCAGCGCCAGCCCCTCGTCGTCGGCGGCCCCGCTGCGCGCCGCCTCGAAGGCGCTCGCACGGCCGAGCAGGCCGGGGTTGAGGAACTCGAACAGCGACCACAGGTCGCCGGCGTGGTTCTCGACCGGCGTGCCGGTGAGCGCCAGCCGGTGGTGGGCGCGCAGCAGGCGGGTCGCCTTCGCCACCTGGCTGCTCGGGTTCTTGATCAGATGCGCCTCGTCGAGCACGACGTAGTCGAACGCCACGTCCGCCAGCGCGGCGGCGTCGAGGCGCAGCACGCCGTAGGTGGCCAGCAGCAGATCGCCGGGGCGCAGGGTGGCGAGCAGCGCTTGGCGGTTGGGGCCGCGGTACTCGAGCACGCGCAGCCCCGGCGCGAACGCGCGCGCCGCATCGGCCCAGTGAAAAAGAACCGCGCTCGGCATCACCACCAGACTGGCGCCGGCGTGCCGCGCCTGCCGTTCGGCGAGCAGCGCCAACACCTGCACGGTCTTGCCCAAACCCATGTCGTCGGCGAGACAGCCGCCGAAGCCGAACTCGCGCAGGTAGTCAAACCAGCCCAGCGCCTGGCGCTGGTAGTGCCGGAGCGTGCCGCAGAAGCTCGCGGGGGCGTCGCGCGGCGGGATCCCGTCGAAGCGGCGCAGGCGCGCGCGCACGCGGGCGAACGCGTCGTCGACGGCGACCTCGGGCTGCGCCAGCAGCAGTGCGTCGAGCAGGCCGGCCTGGCGGTGGCGGAAGCGCACGACGTCGCGTTCTTGCTCGCCGAGCTCGAGCAGCGAGCGGATGCGCTGCATCCACTCCGGCGGGACCAGGCCGAGGCCACCGTCCGCCAGCGGCACCGTGCCGCGGCGGCGGCGTGCCGCGGCGAGCACCGCGGGCAGCGGCACGATCTCGTTGCCATAGCGCAGGCCGCCGCGCAGCTCGAGCCAGTCCGGCCGGCTGTCGACCGACAGCGCCGCGCGCAGGGGCAACACGACCGGCCGTTCGTCGACCGTCACCGCCCATCCCTCGCCGGTCAGCCGCCGGGCGAGGTCGGCCAGCTGGTCGACGCCGGCGGCCAGCGGGGGGCGGTCTGCCAGCACGTTGGCGACCGGCTGCAGGCCCGCGGCGAGGGCGCGCCGCGCGGCGGCGAGCTCGAAGCGCAGGTCGCGCTGCACGAACGCGCCATCGGCGGCGGCGCGCACCGCCCGTCCCGGCGCGCCGGCCTCGACGAGCGCGGTGCCGTAGTCGAAGCGCACCCGGCACAGCAGCCGGCTCGGATCGGCGGGATCGCGGGCTGCATGCAGGCATGCGAGCGGTGGCACCGGCGGCGCACCGGGGGTCATCGAGGCGGGCAGCTCGAGGTGCGCGTCGCCGGGCAGCGCGAGGATCGACTCCAGCAGGGCGTCCCGCCGCGTCGCCGGCACCGCGATCGGCGCGCGCCGCAGGAGAGCCGCCGCCGCCGCCGCGCCGCGGAAGTCGGCGCGTGCCAGCTGGCCGCCCCGCAGCGCGAAGGCGCCCAGCAGCAGCGCGTCGAACTCGGCGAGCGGAGCGCGCGCGCCCGCCCGCGACAAGAAGCCCTGCACGGTCAGGCGCGGCCGGCGGCTGGCGTGCTCGACGCGGATGCCGAACTCCCAAGCCGCACCGTCGTCCCACTCGAGCCGCTGGGTGGCGGCCGCGGCGCGCACCGCGTGCAGGCGGCCCGTGCGGCACATGGCCTCGACCACCGCGGTCGCCCCCGCCTCCGCCAGCACGAACCGCGCACTGCGCACCGGCCGCGCGCCCGAGCACGGCTGCTCGGCGCCGCGCAGCGTGCCGACGATCTCGCGATCGCGCGCGTCCGCCAGCTGGGCTGGCTCGAGTTGGCTCGCGGGCAGGGGTGCCAGGCACTCGCCGGCGCCGTCGCGGCGCGGTGCGCGCACGCGCAGCTCGACCGCCAACAACCCGGTGTCGTCGGCGTGGTCCAAGTCGACCACGTAGTGCAGCCGCCGCTCGGCGCGCAACAGCCGGGTCCAGTGATCGCGGGCGGTGCCTTGCGCCAGCCGGCGCAGCGCGTCCAGATCCGCCGCGTCGGGATCCACCGCACTGGGCAGTGCAAGCCTGTCGTCGGATTCCGCCATCGATCGCCAACCGCCGCGGCAGAGGCTATCACGCCGGGAGTCGGAGCGCGAAGCAAGCGCCGCGCGCACTTGGCTTCAGCTGTAGGTCGCCGCCGAGATCGCGGGCCAGCGCGCGCGACAGCGAGAGACCGAGGCCGATGCCCGGCGCCTCGTCGTCGAAGCGCTCGAACGGCGCGAAGACACGCGGTGCCCGTTGGCTTGGAATCCCCGGACCCTCGTCGGTGACGGTGATCTCGACCCCACCGCCGTCACTCCTGCCGGCGAACGAAAGCGTGATGTCGGGGTGCTGTGCGCTGGCGCCGTATTTGCACGCGTTGTCGATCAAATTGAACAGCACTTGGGCAACCGCGTCCGGATCGGTCGCCAGCGGCGTGTCGCCGCCGTCCACCGCGATCCGCAGCGAGAAGCCCGCCTCCTGCACGCGACGGCGCAGCTCGGGCAGCGTGCGCTCGGCCAGGGCCGTGAGGGTCAGCGCGGTGCGTCGCACGCGAAACCGACCGTCCTCGACGCGGGCGTAGCACAGGACGTTCTCGACCAGCCGCGTGAGCCGGTCGGCTTCGTGGCGCAGGGTCTCCAAGTACTGCTGCCGCTGCGCTGCGTCGCGCACCATGCCGTCGGCCAGCATCTCGCTGTACATGCGAAACGTCGTCAGGGGCGTGCGCAGCTCGTGCGTCACTGTCGAGGCGAACCGCGCCCGCCGCTCGCCGAGCGCCAGGGTGGAGTGCAGCGTGTAGCCCACCGCCAGCGCCGCCAGCAGCGTCGCCAGCCACGCGCCGGCGAGCGCGGTGTGGGCGGCGCCCCAGCCGGACGCGACGGGGGACGGGGGCGGCAAGTGCAGCTTGGCCGGCAACATCGCCAGCGACTCGCCCGGCGCGCGGTCGCCGAATCCCGGCAATGGCTCCAGCGTGGCGCCACGGGTTGGGTCGAGGTCGGAAACCTGCGCCAGCAGATCGGCGCGCAGCCGCGGCCAGTCGGCGAGGACTCCCTGGTGTGTAAGGTCGCCGCCGTCGCTGCGCACTTCGCGCACGAACGCGAGCTGCGGGGGTGACTCCGGGAGCCAGACCGCCACCAGCGGGCCGGGCGAGCCGGCGGTCCAGGCCGGTGCCGGCGCCATGGCGTGTTGCTGGGCCATGTTGGAGACCAACGCGCGGTTTTGAAAATCGAGGTCGTAGCCCGGAGCCGAGGAGCCCACCGGCAGCGTGTTGGTGGTGGCGAGAAGTGCCGCCACCTCCGCGCACGCCGACGCCAGCGACTGCCGATCGATCACCGCCCGCAGGTGTGCCAGCTGCCGCGCCCGGTCGTCGATGTCCCGCAGACCCGGCACCGTCTCCTCCGCCAGGCGGCGCCAATCGTCGGCCGGGACCTGCGGCGACGTCACCCCGCCGTCGGCGTCGACTTCGAAGTGCAGCGGCAACAGCGCCGAACGAAACACCAGCAGCGGCGACGGTGCCACCACCTCGTCGGGGGCGAGCTGGTGGCGCACGTTGGTGTAGGCCTGGCGCTGCGGCACGAAGCTGCGCCAGTGCTGCACCGGCCGCGCCGCCTCGCGCGCCAGCAGCGGTGCCAGCCACGAGTCCATCCGCCACAGCGCCAGCCGCTGCACGGCCTCGTGATCCCCGTGCCGGCGCGCCGCAGCGCGATCGCGCTCGAGTTGCAGCACCAGGCCCGAGACGAACACCAGCGCGCCGCCGATCGCGGCGCAGCCCGCGGCAAACGCCCACCACGCCCGCCGCTGCCTCACCGCGCCTTCTCCCCGCCGCCGGCCAGCATGTAGCCGGTGCCGCGCACCGTGACGATCGCGTCGTCGGCCTTGGCGTCCAGCTTCTCGCGCAAGCGCGCGATGTGCAT
Organism: Planctomycetota bacterium; assembly: GCA_965223545.1. Lineage (GTDB taxonomy): Bacteria > Planctomycetota > UBA1135 > UBA1135 > UBA2386 > CBDCWY01. The sequence goes on from OZ245006.1 coordinate 5,720,571, forward strand.
GTCGACGGTGCGCGTCTGCACGCTCTTGGGGTCGAGGCCCCACAGGCTCTGCAGCAGCTCGTCGCGCGGCACGGCGCGGTCGGGGTTGCAGGCCAGGTAGCGCAGGATCTCGGTCTCGCGTTCCGACAGCGCGCGCGCGGTGCCGTCGGGCAGCACGACCTCGCGCCGGGCCAGGTCGATCCGGCGGCCGGCCAGCTCGAGCTCCCGCACGTCGAGGGGCCGGGCGGCGGAGCGGCGCAGCACGGCCTCGACGCGAGCCAGCAGCTCGCGCGCCGAGAACGGCTTGACCACGTAGTCGTCGGCGCCGTGCTCGAGGCCGTGGACGCGGTCGGCCTCGGCGCCGCGGGCGGTGACCATGATCACCGGCAGGGTCGGCCGGCAGCGGCGCACGTCGGCGAGGATGTCGAAGCCCGACGCGCCCGGCAGCACGACGTCGAGGATCACCAGATCGAGGTCTGCGGCGCGGGCGATGCCGCCGCCCTCGGTGCCGTCGCCGCTCTCGATGGTGTCGTAGCCGGCGTAGCGCAGGGCGTCGACGATGCCGCGGCGGATGGCGGCGTCGTCTTCGACCACCAGAATGCGTCTCATCGGCAGGGCCTCGGCTCGAACGGCATCATGCGACAGTAGACGGCGGCGGCGCCGCCGCCGCCGTCACCGCTGTGTAACCGCTCGCCGCGGCCGCCGGAACCCCGGCCGCGGAAGCCCCGCTGCCACCGCGCGCTGCGCCCGCCGCCGATTCTGCGAAGATTGTTCCGGCCGTCGGCCCCGCCGCCGGCAATCACGCTGCAGCCCAGCTCCGCGCCGCCGGTGCGGCGCCCGTCACGGGACGCCACCAGCCTTGTCTTCGCCAGAGGATGCCCGATCCAAGAGGGTCCAGCCGCCGGCCGCCGACGCCGGCACCGGGCCCGAGGACCTGCTGCTGGTCCGGCGGGTGTTGCGCTCCGCCGACGAACAGGCGGTCGGCGCGTTGCTCGGGCGGCTGTCGTGCGTGCCACGCTTCGTCTATCGGTTGAATCGGTCGCTGGGCTACGGCTTGGGCGCATCGCAGCTCGAAGACGTGGTCCAGCAGGTCTACTTGGCGATCTGGCCGCGGCTCGGCGATTTCGACGGCAGCGCGTCCCTGAGCAGCTGGGTCTACGGCTTCTGCCGCAACTGCACCCGCGCCGCGGCGCGGCGGCGGGCGGCCGCGCCGGCAGCGGTGCATGGCATCGAGGTGAGCACCGGCGAGGACGGCATGCCCGAGCGGGGCGTCGTGCGGCGCGAGCGGGCCGACGCGGTCTGCGACGAGTTGTCCCGGCTGCCGCAGGCCGAGCGCGAGGTCGTGCTGCTGCGGCACCTCGAGGAATGGAGCTTCGAGCGGATCGCGCGGCACCAGAGCGTGGCGGCCAGCACGGTCAAGGATCGCTGCTACCGAGCCGTGCAGAAGCTGAGAGGAAGATTGGAGCGACGTGATGTCCAGTGAAGGCGAGCGTTTCGAGGGGCTCTTGGCCTCCGTGTTCGAGGACGAGCGGCAGCTGCGCGCCGCGGTGATGGAGCCGCCGGATCCCCGCGAGGATGCCGATCCCGTGCTCCAGCAGCTGCAGCGGGCCGGTGCGCGTGCCGAGCTCGGTCTGCGCGCGCTGCGGCAGCCGCCGCCGGTCGTCGCGGTGGGGCCGCGGCGTGCGGTGCGCGGCCGGCGGCTCGGGTGGATGGCCGCGGCCGCCGCCGTGGTGGTGCTGGCGCTGGCGTGGGCGCTGTGGCCACCGCGCCGTCCCGCGGATGCGACCCTGGGCGGGGGCCTCGGCGGCACGCCGGTGATGAACATCCTGCTGACGCAGACCGTGTCGGATCAAGCGCGTTCGATCACTTGGCATGCGGTGCCCAACGCGCGCTCCTATGATGTGGTCATCGTCGATGAAGAGCAGCAGCCAGTGCTGGCGCGGCCGGAGCGGTGGGCGCGGAGCGTGACCTGGGAGCTGAGCCCGGGCGACGTCGAGCGCTTGCGCGCGCACCCGGGCCCGTTGTTCCTGCGGGTCGTGGCGCGCGATGGGATCGGCTTGGAGGTGGCCACCACCGGCGACCGCGCGCTGGTGGTGCGGTAGTGCCCGGCTGGCGGGGCGCGCTCCGCATCGGCGCGCTGCTGATTGGCTTCGGCCTCGGTGCGCAGCAGCCGGCGCCGATGGAGGCGTTCGGGCGGCATTTTCGCGAAGCGTGCGCGGCCCTGGCCGCGGGGGACCTGTCGCGCGCCGCGGCGGAGTTCGCCGCGGCCGACGAGTGGATCGATCGGCTGCCGGTCGAGCGCCGCGCCCAGGCCGCATTCTTCGGCGGCGTGCGGCGCGGCGAGCTGGCGCTGCGCGGCGGCGACCCGGCGGCGGCGCGCGCGCAGCTGCTGGCGACGCGAGACGCGGCGCGCAGCGCCCCCGCGGTGCGGGACAAGCCGGTCTACGGCGGCATCTACCGGGTCTTGCTGTGGACTCTGCTGTGGAGCTGCATGCCCGAGCACGAGGTGCTCGAGCTGCTCGACGAAGACGACGAGGCCGCGTTCCTGCTCGACCCGGCGACCGCGCGCGAGGTCGACCAGCGCATGGCGGCGTATGCCGTGCCGCTGCAGCTGCTGGCGGCGGAGCTGTTGCTGTGGCGTGGGCAGGAGGTCGAAGCGGTCGCCCGTTTGCAGGAGTTGGCGGACGTGGTGCGCGCGGATGCCGGCGTCGCCGCCGATTGGCGCGACCGCTGCTTGGTGCGGCTGGCGTTCTACTTCGCCGTGCGCGCCGACTACGACCGCGCCGAGCTCTACCTGGAGCAGGTGTCGGCCGCCGGCGCGCGCGAGCCGCGGGCGGTGATCGCGCTGCGGCGCGGCGACGTCGAGGGGGCGCTTGCCGTGGCCCGCGAGCTGGCGGCGGCGGATCCCGCCAAAGCGGCGCTGGCCGGCGAGGCGCTCGAGCAGCTCGGCCGCCACGCCGAGGCGCTGGAGCAGCACCGCATCGCCCTGCGCCACACGCCGCCGGCGCGCGATCTGGTGCAGCACGCGGTTGCGCGCGCCAACATCGCCGAGTGTCTGCTCGAGCTCGGGCAGCTCGACCAGGCGGGTGCCGCGCTGGCGGAGGCGTTTGCGGCGCTGGATTCCGCGCCGCCCAGCCGGCGGGCCGATGCCGAGCGGGCGCAGATGCTCACCGACGCTGGCCTGCTCGCCGAGCGCCGCGGTCAGCCGGATCAGGCGCTGGTGCGCTACCAGCAGGCGCTGGAGCGGCTCGACGACGCGCGCCGGCGGTTGCCCTTCGACCCGCTGGGTTCGTCGTGGCTGCGCACGCACCTGGGCAGCGCGCTCGAGCCGGCGATCGAAGGCGTGGTGCGCACCGCGGCCGACAACTGGGTTGCGCTGGCGGCGGTCGAGTTCGGCAAGGCGCGTTCGCTGTTGGACCTGCTGACGGCGCCGTCGATCGCGGCGCCCGACGACGCATTGCGGCGCGCGATGCAGGCGCTGGCGGTGGCCGGCGATGCCGCCGAGACCGCGGCGCTGCGGCAGGAGGTCGAGCGGTTGCGGGCGGCGGCGCGGCGGACGGCACCGCGGGCCGAAGCGCCGTCCGCCGACGCGCTGCGCAGCCAGTTGGCGGCGGCGCGCGGGGGTGTCTTCTTGTCGTATTGGCTGGGCCGCAAGCGCGCCTGGTTGCTCGCCGTGACCGGCGCCGGCGCGGAGCTCGCCTGCGCGCGCTACGACCTCGGTGCGCGCGATGCCGTGTTGCAGGACGTCGTCGCCGCGTTCCGCGCGGTGGCGCTTCGCGCCGCGGACCCCGATCCCGCGCTGCAGGCCGCCGCCGAGCGCCTGCTGCCGGCGGCGGTGCGCGGCGCGCTGGTCGAGGGTGCGGTGATCGTGTTCTGCCCGGATCCGGTGTTCGAGCGCGTGCCGTTCGAAGCGCTGCCGCTCGGCGGTGCGCCGCTCGGAGTTCGTCACGACGTCGAGTGGGCGCCGTCGCTGGCGGTGCGCGACGCGCTGCGCGCCCGCCCTGCGCGCGGCCGCGCCATCGTGTGCGTCGACGGGGTCGAGGTCACCCCGACCCTGCGGCGCGAGTTCGGCGTCGACCCCCTCGTGCACGGCGCGCTCGAGGGCGACTTGGTGGTCGCCGCCTACGCCGGCGCGTTGCCGCCGTTGCCGATCGAGCGGCTGACGGGCGCGGCCGCCAGTCTCGAGGCGTTGTCGGCCACCCTGAAGCGCGCCGCGACCGACGTGTTGCACATCAACGCGCACGCCGTCGTGCGCCCGTTCGTGCCGTCGTCGTCCGCCCTGTTGCTCGCCAGCGGCCCCGAGTTCATGCCCTCGTTCGCGCACCAGCCGCTCGACGGCGCCATCGTCGTGCTCAGCGCGTGCGCTTCGGCGACCGGCGAGGCGCGCGGTGGCGAGGGGGTCGCTGGCCTGTTGTGGGGACCGCTCGGAGCCGGCGCGCGCGGCGTCGTGGCCTCGCGCTGGCAGGTCAACCAGGAATCCACCGCGCGGCTGATGGGGGGGTTCCACCGCGCGCGCGCGGCCGGCGCCGGCGAGGCGCGCGCCCTGCGGTTGGCGCGGCAGGAGCTGCTGCGCGACGCGGCGACCGCGCATCCTTATTACTGGGCGGGCTTCGTCAGCTACGGCGGACGTTCGGGAAACGTCGCACGCACGTTAGAATCTGTTCGTTACCGCCGAGACCAGTGGTTGTGGCCGGTCGGCGGAGCACTGATTGTAGCGGTCGGTATCAGTGCGGCGTTTGCCGTAGCCAGACGCAAACGTCGCCGTCGCTAGAGCGCAACAGGTGGAATCGTGCGCTGTGGCCCAGCTTGAATCGAGCTTCCGCTCATCGCTACAGCTGGTTGTTCGCAGACTGACGTAGCCAGCGGAAGTCCTCTCGGGACAGGTAGCCGCCGATGAAGTAGTCTTCAATGACCGTTGCGCCATCGTTGAGTTTGTGGCGGGTCACCAACCCGCTGATACGTCGTGCCACGTGGGTTCGGAGAACGGAGATTAGCGACCAAGCTGTCTCTCGTAGAGTGCGGTAGTGCGTCGAAGTCAAACCCCCTGCCGAGTATGTTGCCCGGACCTCTTCCAGAAGAGCCATGAGTGCGCTGATGCCCTTGCTGAGTTCGTTCACGTAATCGGTTTGTTGCTCTTTTTCGGGGTCGATTACCGGTCGCTCAAGCGGTGAGTCGCCGACTCGTCGAAGGTTTACGTTGGTTGGCAAGGCCCTAACGTATATGTCGGTGATGTTTTGCAGGAGCCGTGCATTCTTCCATCCAGAAATGAACCACACGAGAAATGCCATGACCGCTGCGGAGGTGGCTGCAACCGATGTAAGAAACAGGACCCACGCGCGAACGCGATCGTGCCACTTGCCGCTGTGTTCTTTGTCGAAGGCTGCGAAGAAGGCGTGTTCATTCAGGTAATCCTTCTCGGGATCGGCCTTTCGGATTGCTTCGAGTTGTTCGAGGAACTCTCGTAGTGAAGCATCGGGAAGGTCGCGCGAGCAAATCAGATACGCGTAGCTGCCGAACGTTGTGGTGCTCTCCCACTCGGATCCGTAGCGGTCCTCAAATGTTGTTGGGCGGAGGCTGCGGCCGAACTCGCGATTGATCAGCTCAACCGTCGCGGGCCGAATGTTGATGAGTCCTAGTTCCGGCGATTTGTCGAGGGCATTCTTGACTCGGTCAACGGGTAGGCCCGCCATGTAAAACACGATGCCGCATGGCGACCCCGGTTGGGTGAGTGCATCGACCGCCTCCGGAAGAGGAAGGCCCAAGTCGTTTCTAGCGGAGATATCGAGCAGGTTGAAGAGAAAGCTCGAGAAGACCTGTGTGCCGCTGCCTGGTTGCCCGGAGCTAATGGTCGAGTGCGAGAAGATTTTGCGAAACTCCGGCATCTCGACTGAGACTTCGTTGTTCTCGATGGCGGCGAGAAGGACAGGTTTTTCGTCATCCGTTAGGGTCTCCGATTCTGCGGCATGAGCGAGCAGGCGCTGTCGGTTGTATATGATGTGCATTCGCTCCAGGTATAGTGGGACCACAAAGCGAACATTGCTGCGGATGATATCGTCTTTCCTAAGTGTGTCTTCCTGAAGGAAGCCGACTGACTTGGCCGTGGCCATTACTTTGACGGCGTTCTCAAACCCTCCACTTGTTGCTCCGAACGGAGCATCGCCAACCGGCTCAAGGAGGTCTTCGGCGTCGCGTAGCACGGATGTGGCGAGTGCGTGATAGATTCCGTCCTTTTCTCCAGCAAATAGTCGGACTTTGTCGGTTGCGAAGCGGGGCCACAGGTTTCGGCTGGGGTCATAGAACTCTGTGACGTAGTAGTAAAGTCCTACAGAGAGCGCGACGGCTAGCGTGTAGAGAGCGGTGCGGACAACGCGTGGGTGGCGTGCAAAGATGTCGACTGCGCCTGCCTGCATTGAGTTCTAGCTCCTCACGGGTCTCGAGGTCGTTCCGCCGTGGGTCGGCGACGGCACCTCACATCGCTCAGAACGTTGAGAGCGAGACGGCCGGACGCAGAAACCAGGGGAAACTGGTTCCGCCGGCCTCTCAGTTCCAGGGCAGCACGTCGTCGTCGATCGCCGGTGCCGGCGGTGTCGTGTGCACGCTCCAGCGCGCGCCGATCGCCGACTTGATCAAACCGCCGCCGCTCCAGTACAGGATCGCCGAGGCGTCGCGGCGGGCGCCGCCGTTCAGGGCGTTGGCGGGGTCCTTGTAGTGGGCGGAGAGCATGACTTCGCCGCCGAAGGTGAGGCCGCCGGGCATCCAGTGGGGGCCGCGGGCGATCAGCTGTGGGAGCTTGGTCGCCACCGTCTGCACGAAGGTGGTGAAGCGGACCATCGCGGTGCTGGGATCGATGGGGCGGACGTCGCGGCCCCAGTAGACGAACTCCGGCGATGGCAGGGTCACGTCCTCCTGAAACACCGCCAGCTCGACCTCGGTGGCGCCCGTTGGCGAGCGGGCGAACGGCATGGTGAGCTCGATCTCCCACTGGTGCAGGCCGGTCTCGCCGACCTTGCCGCGGTCGACGAGCTGCACGCCGACCGGGCGGCGGTCGATCTCGCGGTTGAGCAGGCGGAGCCAATGGGCGCGGTCGGCGAGCTGCACGAACACGTCCTCGTCGCCATCGCCGTCGGCATCGCCTCGCAGCAGGCTGACCGCCCCGCCGCGCGCGGGGCCGATGCCGGCGTACGCCGTGTCCGGCGGCGCGCGGTAGACCTGTGGGCGCCCGAAGCTGCCGGCTCCGAGCGCGGGAAACAGCGCGACGCCGCCGCCGTCCGCCGTGTAGGCCAGCACGGTGGCCGACTTGCCCAAGCGCTCACCGAACGCGGTCGCGGCGTGGAACGGCGCCAGCGCCCCGCCGGGGTGCGCGAGCCCGACCGCGTCCCAACCCGACGGCGTCGCGCGCAACAGCACCACGCCATTGGTCAGCACGATGCCGACCTCGTCGCGGCCGTCGCGATCGGTATCGCCGGCGAACACGTCCTCGATCGGCCAGGGATAGGGCAGGTACAACCACCAGCGGAACGCGCTGCCGTCGTCGCGCAGCACGCCGATCCCGCCGCCGTCGAAGTGCACGACCGCGTCGGCGCGCCCGTCGCCGTCGACGTCGAGGAGGCGCAGGGCGCGCGCCACCGCCGGCAGCGTCGCGCGCACCTGGCGCGCCGGGGCGAGAAAGCCCATCGACGTGTCCATGCACAGCTTGAGCAGCAGCGTCTGACCGCCGGGCAGCTCCGCCAGCACGCCGATGTCGTCGTGGCCGTCGCCGTCGGCGTCGCGCGTGTCGATCTCGTAGCAGCCGGGGACGACCGGCCACGACGAGTTCAGCGCGAAGCCGCCGCCCTGCGGGTTGGTGGCGAAGGCATAGGTGTAGTGTGCGGCCAGTAGGGTCGTGCTCTGGCGGTCGACGAGCAGGACCCGGTCGCCCAAGGAGTAGGCGGTCGACCGAAAGGTGGCGGCGTCGTCGGCGGGGCGAGCGGCGAACGTATGCCAGCCGCGGAACCGACCCAGCGAGGACGCCCGCGCCATCTGCACGCTGAGCTCCTGGCCGCCGTTGGTCGCGGGCGCCAAGAACCACGCGTCCAAGTGTTGGTCCGCGTCGAAGTCCGCGCAGCCGGCGGCGGTGGTGACCACCGGGCGGGGGTCGCCGATCGCGGTTTGGAACGGCGCGAACGCCTCGACCGTAGGGTTCTGTGAATACTCGAGTTGCGGGGGTACTCGCTGGGTCGACGCCGCCGCTCCGAAGCCCTGCGCCGCGGTCGAGGCGGCGAGTACGGCAACGGTTGTGGCGGTCAGGGACGGCGCGGCGAACATGGCGTCGGGAGGCCCGGCAGGAGCGCGATGCCGCGATCATAGCGGACCGCGCCGGTTCGGTGGTTGTCCGGCGCCGCCGTCGTCGCCGGGACAATCGCCAGAAATCGTCGCCGCGGTGGGCCGGGGCTCGACCTCAGAACGCGAACGACCACTGCAGGATCGCGTCGAACTTGTCCGTGTCCGCGGCGCCGTTCGCCGCGTCGGTCAGAGTCTGCGTCAGCTGCAGGGTCAGGGCGTTGTAGTCGGCGAAGTCCCACCGAATGCCGCCGGTGAACGCCTCGAGGTCGTTGCGCGAGTCGAAGTAGGTGTCACGGTCGTCGACCCGCACGCGGTCGTAGCGCACGTACGGAGTCCAGGTGTCGAGCTTGTAGCCCAGCTGGGCGTACAGCCCCCACGAGCCCGAGTCCGGCCCGGGCTGCTCGTGCGCGACGTGGAAGAACTCGACCAGGGCCTCGACGGGGTGTGCCGTGTAGGCGACGTGCGCCGAGAGAATGCGCTCCTCGAGCTTGCCGTGCAGCGGGCTGGAGCCGGGCGTGGTGTTGGGCGGGATGTCGTCGAACATCGCGCCGCCGCCGACACGCAGGCCGGGGATACCGCTCGGCTCGAAGAACAGCCGCGCGTTGACCGCCTTGGAGCGGTTGGCGTCCGCGGTCCGCTGCTGCGCGAGCTGCGTGCGCCCGCGGCCGTTGGCGGCCTCGACGGTGAGGTCCCACAGACCTGCGTCGGTGTCGTGGCGCGCCTCCAGCTGGACGCCGTTCAGGTGGATCGGCAGGATGCCGCGGAACGAGAGGATCGCCGGGCGACCGACGCTGGTTTGCAGCCACTCGCCGTGGTGGTAGGTCTCGTTCCAATAGCCCAAGCTGGTGTGCAGGCGGCCGACCTTCAGGGTCAGCCAGTCCAGCAGGTCGTAGCGGAGGTTGAGGCGGTGGACGTTGATGGAGGTCGAGCCGCTGGACGTGAAGTGCAGTGCGGTCTCGCTCAGGAAGGAGATGCGCTCGGTGATCTGCGAGGTCAAGAACAGGTCCAGGTGGCCCGAGGCGAACTCGTTGCTGGATACCGGCGGGCTGCCTTCGCGATCGGTGTAGTCGTAGCCGAGGCGGAAGTGGCCGAAGCCGTGGATCTCGATCGGCGGCAGCGTCACCGGATCGGGCTCTGGTCGTATCCGGGTCTCCGCCTTGTGCTGCTGGAGCTCGGCGCGCAGCAGCTCGAGCTCGTCCTCGAGGGTCTCCAGCCGCGCCTCGGTCTCGGTCGGGGTGCCGCCTCCCGGCGGGGCAGGATCCTGACCCGGAAGGCCGACGGCAAACGCTCCGGAAAGGGCCGCGAGCAGAACGCCGTAGCTGCTATTGGAACAAGTAGCCATCGTGGTCGAACCGTTTGCCGTCAATCGTGAGGATCTTGACCGGTGCCGATCGCGGGATTGCGGCCGCGGGCACGGCGGCGATTCCGCCGGGGTGGGTTTCGAGCGCGTCGACGCGTGCCTGGGCTCCCTGCAGGCGCAGTGGCATGTTCAGCGCCTTGTGCCGGTACTCCATCATCGCCCAGTGACGCCGCAGCGCGGCGGCGTCCATCTGGTACACGCGGTGGAGCAGTAGGTGCATCTCGGTGCTGCCCTCGTTGGGCAGCAGCAGCTGCACGGGCTCGCCGCCATCCCAACGCGGTTGGTCGAGGCGCAGCACCCGGCGCAGCTCGCGTCGGGACAGATCGGACTGTCCGTGGTCGCGGTGCACCGCCAGGACGAGGCGGTCGCCGCCGGGGCAGAGCAGGGCGGTTGCCAGCGCTGCCGTCGCGATGACGTCGAGTTCGCTGCGCGCCAACACACCGTCGGCTTGCAGCAGCCCCTGGCGGGAGGTGGTCAGCAATTCGCCGCGGGGCAGCAGGTCGTCACTGGTGGCTTCGTCGGGCGCCCGCACCGGCAGCACGGCTGCCGTCGAGTGCAGGCTGTCGGGCTCGCACCGCACCGTCACCACCGGGCACGAGTAGTTGGATTGAGCGGCGAACCGCGCGGCGCGCTCGCCGACGACGAGCAGGGCGCAGGCACCGTTGAAGCGCGCATAGGCCTTTCGGCGCCCACGCTCGTCGGCCAGCTCGAGCAGGCTGACGTTCGCCCGCTTGGCCGTCGTGATCTTCGGCAGCGCGCGCTCGATCGCGGACGCGGTCGCCTTGTCCGCCCCGGCATACAGGATGTAGACCTTCTGTGCCGGGGCCCGGGCGCTCAAGACGCCCAGCAAGAGCAGCAGTGATCGAGTCGGACTGAGAAACCTGGACACCTGATGAGCCTCTACTGGGTCTACCGGAGCCCTTCGGTCCAAGCGGAGCGCTGGCTTGAGGGATTCCCCGCTCGACGGCGCTTGCCGGGGCCTCGGCCGTACAGCCGCGCCGGTTCAGCGCTCGCGGATCGCGTTCGTCAGCAGGTCGAGCTGCTCGAAGAAGGAGCGCAGCTGGCCGATGTCGACCGGCTCGCTGGGCACGCTCACGCCGAGGTCGTCAGCGGCGACCGGCGCCGCCAGCGGGTCGAGAATGCCGGCGATGCGGGTGGCTTCGGCTGCCTGTTCGTTCTCGCCGAGGCGCTTGAAGATCGACGCGGCGCAGCGGTGGACCAGCGGGTCGCCGTCGAACTTGCCGCGCGCCGACGCCAGCTGCTCCCGGGCGCGGTCGAGCTGACCGCGCAGCGCGAGCAGGCGGACGTGCGCCACCGCGGTGCGGGCGTCCGGCGTCTCGATGCCGTCGATCACTTCTTGCGCGTGGCCCAGGATCTCTTCGCGGCGTTCGGCGTCGGTCTCGGCGAGGTCGACCAAAGCCTCGGCGACCAGTGAGCGGGTCTCCTGCGTGGGCGCCAGCTCGAGCAATCTCTCGAGGTCCCGCAGCATCCGGCCGTGCGCCTCGCTGCCGCCCAGCTGGCGCAGGGTGTCGATGCGGAAGTACAAGACGGCGGCGGTCGGCTCGCCGTAGCAGCGCTCGGCGGCGTCGAGATCGGCCAGCGCCCGGTCGAACGCGCGTTGGCGGTGGTGGGCCTGGGCGCGCACGAACCAGCCGAGGGGCTCGCCCGGCGCGGCGTCGATCGCCTTGCTGGCGGTCTCCACGGCGACCTCGAGGTAGGCGCGGCGCGCCTCGGTCGACAGTGGCTGCAAGCGCGCTCCTCGGGTGCCGTCGGCGAGGGCGATCTTGTTCTCGGCCTCTTGGATGTAGCCGCGCACCGCGTCGGCGCTGCGCTGCTGCCAGAGCAGGCCGCCGATCACCGACAACACCAAGACGGCGACCAGCAGCACGCTCTCCACCGGTCGCCGCGCCGCGGCCTGGCCGGCGCGCCGGGCGATGTTGGGTGGCCGCGCGTGGATGCGCTCGCCGTCGACGAAGCGCTGCAGGTCGTCGGCGAGGTCCTGCGCGGTGCCGTAGCGCCGGTGCGGGTGCTTCTCGAGGGCCTTGCACACCACCGTTTGCAGCGGCGTCGGGATGTCGTGGCGCAGTCTCCGCGGCGGGGTGGGCGGGCGGTCCAGCACTGCCTTGAGCACGCCCTGGGTCGTCGAGGCGGAAAACGGCGGTCGCGCCGTCAGCAGCTCGTAGAGCGTCGCGCCCAGGGCGTACACGTCCGAGCGCACGTCGACCTTGCCCCGGCCTGCGTCGATCTGCTCGGGCGCCATGTAGACCGGCGTGCCGACGATCGAGCCGCTCTCGGTCTGCGTGCCGGCACCGGCATCGCGGGCCAGGCCGAAGTCGGTGACGGCGACGCCGCCGTCGTCGCGCAGCAGGACGTTGTCGGGCTTGACGTCGCGGTGCAACACACCGCGCTCGTGCGCGCTCTGCAGCGCGTGGGCTGTGGCGATGCCGATCTCCGCCGCCTGCACCGCGGGCACCGGACCGAGCGCGACCCGGTCGGCCGCCGACAGTCCGTCGACGAACTCCATGGCGATGAAGGCCAGCTCGCCGCGCTCGCCGAACTGCACCGCCGCCGGAATCGACGGGTGGCGCAGGCGCTTCAGCAACCCGGCCTCGCGCCGGAATCGCAACAGCGCGTTGGCGGAGCTGCCGCGGTCGAGCCACAGGACCTTGAGGGCGACGCGGCGCTGGTTCTCCCGCTGCGTCGCCTCGTAGACCACTCCCATGCTGCCGCGGCCCAGCTCGCGCAGTATCGCGAACTCGGGCAGGCGTTCGGCGACCTGGCGCCATCCCGCATCGGGCAACGGTGGGTCTGTGTCGCTGGGCACGGCCAGTCGGTCAGAGTGCGTCGCCGATGCGCCGCAGCTGGGACAGGAGATCGGGGAGATGGTCGAGGACCAGCATGTTGGGCCCGTCCGAAGGAGCGCGGTCCGGGTCCTCGTGCACTTCCATGAACACGCCGTCGACGCCGCAGGCCACGGCGGCGCGCGCCAGGTAGGGCACCTTGCTGCGGTCGCCGCCCGTGCGGTTGCCGTCGCCGCCCGGCCGCTGCACGGAGTGGGTGGCGTCGAAGATCAGCGGGCTGCCGGTGGCGCGCATGGTCGGAAAGCCGGCGAAGTCGACGACCAGTGCCCGGTAGCCGAAGCTGGTGCCGCGGTCGGTGATCATCACGTCGTGATTGCCGGTGCCGTTGATCTTGGCGATGACGTTCGGGATGTCCTCGGGCGCGAGGAACTGCCCCTTTTTGACGTTGACCGGCACGCCGGTGTTCCCCGCCGCCAGCAGCAGGTCGGTCTGCCGGCACAGGAACGCCGGGATCTGCAGGCACTGCACCACCTCGGCGGCGGCGCGCGCCTGGGCCTCGGTGTGAATGTCCGTAAGCACCGGCAAGTCGAGCGCGCGGCGGACGTCGGCGAGGATCTGCAGCCCCTCGTCGACGCCGAGTCCGCGGAAGCTGTCGACGGAGGTGCGGTTGGCCTTGTCGAACGAGCTCTTGAACACCAGGGGGACCTCGGCGGCGGCGCAGGCGGTCACCAGGCGCTCGGCGTGGCGCAGGGCCGAATCGCGGCTCTCGATCACGCATGGACCGGCGATCAGGGCGAACGGTTCACCCCCGCCAAAGGTCACGGGTCCGACCTGAACGCGGCGCGTGGTCACGGACATCTCGGGATCATAGCCGCGTGCCCGGGGCGGGTTGCACAGCGGGATCGGGTCCGATGATACGCCAAAGCGTCAAATTGGTCGGGGCGGAGCGCCGGAGGCGGCCGGGGCCAGGACCTCGAGCAGCGCCGCGGTCACCTCGTCGGTGTGCGCCGCCGGGCGGCCGGCGGTGGTCGCCTCGGTGGCGAGGTCGGGGGTCACGATGCCACGGCGGGTGACCTCGGCGACGGCCGCCTCGATCCGGTCGGCGGCGTCCGGCAGCTGCAGGCTGTGGCGCAGCATGAGCGCGCCGCTGAGGACCGCGCCGATCGGGTTGGCCACGTTGCGCCCGGCCAAGTCGGGGGCCGAGCCGTGGACCGGTTCGTACAGCCCGAACGTCGTCTCGCCCAACGACGCCGACGGCAGCACGCCGAGCGAGCCGGCGAGCATCGACGCTTCGTCGGTCAGGATGTCGCCGAACATGTTCTCGGTGACGACCACGTCGAAGTCGGCCGGTCGCGCCAGCAGGTGCATCGCCATGGCGTCGACCAACTGGTGTTCGAGCTGTAGGTCCGGAAACTCGGCGGCGACGACGGCGTCGGTGGTCTGCCGCCAGAGGCGCGAGGTGGCGAGGACGTTGGCCTTGTCGACCGAGGTCAGCCGGCCGCCGCGTTGTTGTGCCAGCCGCGCGGCGACGCGCACGACGCGTTCGACTTCGGAGCGCGTGTAGACGCACCGATCGACGGCGCGCTCGCTGTCCGCCTCGCTGCCGCCGAAGTAGATCCCGCCGGTGAGCTCGCGGACGAACAGCACGTCGACGCCGGCGAGTCGCTCCGGCCGCAGCGGCGAGGCGGCGGCGCATGCCGGCAGCGGTGCCACCGGGCGCAGGTTGGCGAACAGGCCGAGCTCACGCCGCAGTCGCAACAGACCGGCCTCGGGGCGCGGGGCGTTGTCGGCGCCGGTCCACTGTGGGCCGCCCACCGCGCCGAGCAGGGCGGCGTCGGCCGAGCGGCAAAGCTCCAGCGTCTCCCGTGGCAGCGGGTCGCCGACCGCGTCGATCGCCGTGCCGCCGATGAGCGCGGTGTCGATCCGCAGCGAAACCCCGCTGTGGCGCGCGGCCGCGGCGCACACCTGCAGCGCCGCCGCGGTGACCTCGGGGCCGATGCCGTCACCGGGCAAGTGTGCGATGAGGGCGGTCACCGGCCGAGCCCCTCGTAGCGGCGCTGCATCGCGGCCAAGGCCAGGCGCACCGAGTCGGCGTCGGAGTCGGCATCGGAGAAGGCCTGGGGGTGCGGTCGCGGCTCGGGCCGCGGTGCGCCGGTGGTCGCTCGCGGGCGGCCGGCAGACGGCGTCGCGATTGGCGGCGCCGCTGGTTCGTCGGGTCGGTTCATGGTCTGGCAGTCTCGAAGGCGGTGATCTGAGGGGCGTGCTGCAGCAGGAAGCCGAGCTCATCGATGCCCTGCAGCAGGCAGTGGCGGGCGAAGTCGTCGATCGCGAACGGCACGTCGCCGAGGCCGTCGGCACGCAGCTGTCGCGCGCGCAGGTCGATCTCGACCGTGGCGAACGGCCGCTGCAGCAACCACTCGTGGGCGGTGCCGTCGATCTCGGCGGTGACGATGCCGTTCTTCTGCGCGTTGCTGCGAAAGATGTCGGCGAGGTCGGTGCTCACCACCGCGCGGAAGCCGGCGTCGTGCAGCGCCCACGCGGCGTGCTCGCGCGACGAGCCACAGCCGAAATTGGCGCCGGCGATCAGGATCCGGGCGCCGTCGGCGCGGGGGTCGTCCAGCGGGCAGCCCGGCTGTCCGCGCCAGTCGTGGAACGCGTGGCGGCCGAGTCCGTCGCGCGCGGTGGTCACCAG
Organism: Planctomycetota bacterium; assembly: GCA_965223545.1. GTDB lineage: Bacteria > Planctomycetota > UBA1135 > UBA1135 > UBA2386 > CBDCWY01. The sequence continues at coordinate 5,735,725 of OZ245006.1, forward strand.
GAAGCGAGCCGGAATGATCTGGTCGGTGTCGATGTCGGCCGCCGGCAGGACGACGGTGTGCGAGCGCAGCCGCTCGATCGGCTGGCGGGAATTGGGTTCAGGCATGGATGGTCTCCGGGCGGTCGGCGATCATCGGCCGGGGGTCGGCGACGTGCCCCTTCACCGCGGAAGCGGCGGCCACCAGGGGGCTGGCGAGCAGAGTGCGCGCACCCGGACCCTGACGGCCGGCGAAGTTGCGGTTGCTGGTGCTGATCGCGTAGCTGCCGGCCTCGACGCGGTCGCCGTTCATGGCGATGCACATCGAGCAGCCGGGCTCGCGCCACTCGCCACCGGCGGCGGTGACGGCCGCGGCGATGCCCTCGGCCTCGGCCGCCGCCTGCACCTGCTCGGAGCCGGGTACGACGACCAGCCGCACGCCGTCGGCGACGCGCCGGCCGCGCAGCACCGCGGCAGCGGCGCGCAGGTCGCCGAGCCGGCCGTTGGTGCAGCTGCCGATGAAGGCGACGTCGATGCGCTGGTCGGCGATCGCGCGGCCGGGCGTCAGGCCCATGTAGTCCAGCGCGGCGGCCTCGAGTGCGTCGCGCGCCGGCGGCACCCGCTCGTCGACCGCGATGGCCATGCCCGGGTGGGTGCCGTAGGTGACCTGCGGGGCCAGGTGCGAGACATCGAGCACGTGCTCGGTGTCGTAGCTTGCGTCGGGGTCGGCGCGCCACTGCTCGCAGTGCGCGGCGGCGTCGGCGACCCGGGCGGCGTGCTCGGGCGCGGCGAGCCGCTGCAAGAAGTCGGCGGTCACCGCGTCGGCGCCGATCATCCCGGCGCGGGCACCGGCCTCGATCGACATGTTGCACAGGGTCATGCGCTGCTCCATGTCCAAGGCCCGCACGCTGTCACCGCGATACTCGAGCACGCTGCCCGCACCGCCGCCGGGCCCGAGCGCGCGGACCACGGCGAGGGCGACGTCCTTGGCGCCGGTGCCGCGCGGCAGTGCGCCGCGCAGCTCGATGCCGGTGCTCTTCGGCTTGCGCTGCAGTAAGCACTGGCTGGCCAGCACGTGGCCGACTTCGGTGGTGCCGATGCCGAACGCGAGCGCGCCGAATGCGCCGTGGGTGCTGGTGTGACTGTCGCCGCACACGATCGTGCTGCCCGGCAGGGTCAGGCCGAGCTCGGGGCCGATGACGTGCACGATGCCGCGACGGCCGCTGCCCGGGGCATGCAGGCGGATGCCGTGCGCGGCGCAGCTGGCCGCCAGCGCCTCGATCTGCGCGCGCGCCGCGTCGGTGAGGCCGGGCCAGCTGCCGTCCGCGCCGCGCGGCGTGGTCGGCGTCGAGTGGTCCATCGTCGCCACCGTGCGCTCCGGCCGGCGCACGGGCAGGCCGCGCGCAGCCAGCGCCGCGAACGCCTGCGGCGACGTCACCTCGTGCAGCAGGTGCAGATCGACGTACAGCACTGCCGGGGTGTCCGCCGACTCGGCGACGACGACGTGCGCGTCCCAGATCTTGTCGAGCAGGGTGCGCGCGCTCATCGCCGGGCTCCGTGGGCGGCGACTCCTGCCGTCGTGCGCGGCGCGGCCGCGGTTGCCGTGGGGGGCTCGTTGGCCGGCGCGGGCTCGGCGGCGAGGCGGTTGATCGCGTCGACGAACGCGCGCGCGCTGGCCTCGACGATGTCGGTGCTGACGCCGTGGCCGCGAACGGTCTGGCCGTCGTACTCGCACTCGGCGGCGACCCGGCCTTGGGCGTCTTCGCCGACGGTGACGCTGTGCACCGAGTAGTCGCGCAGGTGCGCGGTGTCGAAGCCGGTCGCGCGCGCGATGGCGCGGAAGGTCGCGTCGATCGGGCCGTCGCCGGCCGCCGCCTCGCGGCATTCCTCGCCGTTGGTGTGCTGTACCGAGGCGCAGGCGTGGGCCGTGCCGGTCCCCGCGGTGGTCGACAGAGAGCGCAGCTGCCATGGCCCCGGCGCTCGCGTGCCGCCGACGATCAGCGCCTCGAGGTCGTCGTCGTCGACGTGCTTCTTGCGGTCGGCGAGTGCCTTGAAGGCGACGAACAGGGCCTCGAAGGCGTCGTCGTCGAGGGTCTGGCCGAGCTCGTCGACGCGCTGGCGCAGCGCGTGCCTCCCGCTGTGCTTGCCCAGCACCATGCGTGAGCCGTCGGCGCCGACGTCGTGCGGGTGCATGATCTCGTAGGTCGCGCGGTGGCGCAGCACGCCGTGCTGGTGGATGCCGGCCTCGTGGGCGAACGCGTTGTGGCCGACGATCGCCTTGTTGGGCGGCACCGCGGTGCCGGTGATCTGCGTCAGCAGGCGGCTGGTGCGGCACAGCCGTTCGCTCTGGACGCCGGTGGTGACCCGGTAGCGGTCGCGGCGCGTGCGCACCGCCATCACCACCTCCTCGAGCGCGCAGTTGCCGGCGCGTTCGCCGATGCCGTTGATCGTGCACTCGACTTGGCGGGCGCCGGCGCGCACGCCGGCCAGGCTGTTGGCCACCGCCAGCCCGAGGTCGTCGTGGCAGTGGGTGCTGAGCACGACGTTCTCGATGCCGGGCACGGTGCGCCGCAGCAGGCGGAACATGCGTCCGTACTCGCGCGGCTCGGCGTAGCCGACGGTGTCCGGTAGGTTGATGGTGTGCGCGCCGGCCTCGATCGCGGCTTGCACCGCGCGCGCCAGGAACTCCGGCTCGGTGCGCGATGCGTCCTCCGCCGAGAACTCGACGTCGGCGCACAGGCTCTTGGCCAGCGCCACGCCGCGGCGGATCGCCTCGATCACCTGGTCTTCGTCCATGCCGAGCTTGTGCTCGCGGTGCACCGGGCTGGTCGCCAGGAAGGTGTGCAGGCGCGGGTGCGCCGCCGGCTCGAGCGCGGCGGCGGCGCGGTGGATATCGGCCTCCCGGCAGCGTGCCAAAGCGCAGGTCGACACCTCCGCCGGCACTGCGGCGGCCACCGCGCGCACCGCTTCGAAATCACCGGAAGAAGCCGCCGGGAAGCCGGCCTCGATGACGTCGACGCCGAGGTGGGCGAGCGCGCGCGCCATCTGCACCTTCTCGGGCAGGCTCATGCTGCAGCCGGGCGATTGCTCGCCGTCGCGCAGGGTGGTGTCGAAGATGATCAGTCGTTGTGGGGAGTGCGTGGACATGGTTTTCGGCGGTGGTGCGCGCGCCGGCCACGTCTCCCCGGAAGCGGATGCCGAGTTTCGGCCTGCTCCCGGGGGGCGCGGGCCGTCGTCGCGGATCGGGGTTCGGTCCTGGTGCTACGCCGGCGCGCCCGCAAGCGGGCTGAGTCGCTCCTCGAGGGCGGGAGCGACCGCGGTGGTAAGTCGTCCGCTCGGGCGGCGGACGGCGCGCGGCGCCGGGGCTGCGGGTGACCCGACGGACGGGGCGCGGTGGGTGTGCGCGCGTTCGTCGTGGATCGGGGTGGTCCGCATGGGGGCGCGAATGCTGCGTGACGCTGGCCGTCCCGTCAAGGGGGGGGCCGAACACTTCCGCCTGCCTCGTGGCGAGCCTCGCCGACCACCAGCCGCACGCGGCGGTCGGTGAGCGCGATGTGCAGCGGCGTGTGGAAGCCGCCGTCGCCGTCGAGATGCGCGGGCTCGGGCACCGGGCTGTCGATGGTGACTGGGCCGTCGGTGCGCAGGTGGATCAGGTGGCGCGAAGGTCGCAGCCGGCCGGTCCGGCCGGCTGCGCCGAGTGAAAGGTAGCGCAGCGGGCCGCAGCGCGGGATCGCCACGATGTGCAGGCAGTCGTCGCGCGGGTCGATGCCGGCCGGCAGGCGAATGCCATTGGCGTAGTGGCCGACGCGGGTGACGAGCACCTGACCGAGGCCTTCGATGCGGCGACCGTCGACGGTGGCCGCCAGGTCTGCCTGCGGGCGGCCCCAAAGCTCGCACAGCGTCGGCCACAGCCACTGCCGCATGCCGCCCTTGCCACCGCGCCGTGCGCGGCGCACCTCGACGCGCTCGACGATGCGGGCGTCGACGCCGGCGCCGGCGAACAAGAAGAACAGCCGCTCGCCGCAGCGCGCCAGCCGAGTCTCGATGGTATGGCTGGCGGCGATCGCGGCGGCGCAGCCGCCGGCGTCGCGCGGCAGCGCCGCGGCCTGCGCCCAGACGTTGGCGGTGCCCGACGGCAAGACGGCCACCGGGGGGCTGTCCGGGGCGAGGCCGTTGAGCACGTCGGCCACTGAGCCGTCGCCGCCGACAACGGCCACGGCGCGCCGCTCGGCGTCGGGTGGCAGGGCTTTGGCCGCGGCGGTGCCGTCGCGGTCGGGCGTGGTTTCGACCAGCTCGGGTTGTAGGCCGATGGCGGTCAGTGCGTCGGCGAGGGCGCGGGCGCGCGCCGCGCCGCGTCCGCCGCCGGACACGGGGTTGGCGATGATGGTCACGCGACCCGGCATGGCCGGTTGACGTAGCCGGGGCGGGCGCCTACGTCAACGCACGATGCCCGACCCGACCTCCCCGCCCGCCCCCGATCTGGTGCTACTGACCGGCGCGACCGGCTACTTGGGGCGCCTTCTGCGCGATGCTCTGCTCCAGCGCGGCCTGTGCGTGCGCTGCGCCGGCCGCCACCCGGCCGCCGACGTATCGCTGGACCTGTCCGCCCCGGCCGCCGTCGCGCGCGCGGTGGCGGCCAGCGGCGCCGACTTGGTGATCAACGCCGCGGCGCTGTCGACGATGGGGGGCTGCGATGCCGACCCGGACCTCGCGCGCGCGGTCAACACCGACGCCGTGCGTGCCATGGCCACCGCGGGTCCCCGGGTGCTGCAGGTCTCGACCGACCTCGTGTTCGACGGCGATCACGCGCCGTACGCGGCGCACGCGGCGCCGCGCCCGACCAGCGTCTACGGCCGCACCAAGGCTGCGGCGGAGGAGGCGGTGGTCGCGGCCGGCGGCGTTGTGGCGCGCATTCCGCTGCTGTTCGGCCCGAGTGTCGACGGCGGGCGGGGCGCCACCGACATGATCCGCCGCGCGACCGGCACGGTCCGCCTGTTCCGCAACGAGTTCCGCACCCCCATGCACGTCGCCGACGCCGCGCGCGGCCTGGTCGAGCTGGCCCTGGAGCCGGTGCGCGGCACCGTTCGCCACCTCGCCGGTCCCGAGTCCCTGTCGCGGCTGGCGTTGGGCGAGCGTTTCGTTGTGGCCGCGGGCTTGCGCGATGCCCGCATCGAGGGCGTGGACTGCAGTGACCCGGCACGGCCGCGCGACGTGTCGCTGCGCACCGATTGGGACTGCGGCCGCAGCTTGGACGAAGCGCTGGCTGCGTCTTGATGGCGGTGGGGACCGGTGAAGTGATGAATCGGAGCCAGGCTCCGTACTTTCAGCCTCGGGTGATCTCCCAGACTTCGGGGCCGAGGTAGTCCCAGGGCAGGCGGCCCTCGTCGCACTGGTCGTCGGTGGAGAACTGCACGTCGACCATGTAGATGATGCGCGCGGTGGAGTCGCCGATGTTGCGGCAGCCGTGCGCCACCCCCGGCGGAATGCGCACTAGCCGGCTGTTGCCGTCGCCGAGCACGAAGCGCATCGTGGTGCCCTCGGACGGCGAGCCCTCGCGGCAGTCGTGCAGCACCAGCAGCAGCTTGTCGCTGGGCGGCACGTACCACACGTCGGTTTGCCGGCGGTGCAGGTGGTAGGCCTTGATGGCGCCGGCGCCGAGCTCGCTGTAGTTGATCTGTCGGGCCTCGAAGCCGGGCAGCTGGGCGTGTTGGCCCGCGGTCAGCCGGCCCAGCTCGGTCATCGCGCCGCCGTCGTCGTTGAAGCGGCGCAGCTCGACGGTCTCGACGTCGGCGATGCGCTGCGTGCCGGAGTAGTCCTGCACGCTGTAGGCGGCGCGCGCTCGGTCGTTGAGTTCCACTTTGGGGTTCGCTGGCGGGGGTCTCGAAGGAGTGCCTTGAGGCCTTGCGTCCCCGGCCCCGGCCTCACTCCGGCAGGCGCCAGGGCTTGGCCGCGTCGGGCGCGCTGTCGAGCTTCAGCTCGATCGAGAACGGCAGGCTCTTGCTCTTGCTCTTCTCGGACCACTGCACCCACAACTTGACCTTGACGCGGTCCTTGCCGTCGACGGCGTCCAGCGCGAACGTCGTGTCCTTCGGCTTGCCGCTCGCGCTGACGTCGTCGGTTTCGAACGCCGCCAGGCACTCGCCGTCGTTGTTGCGCACGAGGATCATGCTCTTGGTGGTGTCGATCTTGCGCTTGCCGATCACCACGTGCTTGATCTTGGCGGCGGCGTCCTTCTCGGCCAGATCGTCCTCGGTGATGCCGTAGCGCTGCACGATCCCCTTCCACTTGCCCTCTTCTTCCTCGGGTGGCTCCTGCCCCGCGGCCTCGGCCTTGCGCCGCGCCATCACCGCGCGGTTGCCGACCTTGATCGCATCGACCAGCTCCTTGGGCATGCCCTTCTGCCGGAACGCGAGCAGGTACGTGCCCGGCTCGAGCTCCGGCTCGGCCAGCTTGACCGAGGAAACCAGGACCCCGAAGGCGATCGGGCGCTCCTGCAGCGTTTCGCGCAGCTTGCCGAGAGCGGGCGTGCCGTCGATGGCCAGATGGTTGTACGGCACGATGGCGATCGCGCTGTAGCCCTTGATCAGGCGGCCGTCCTCGCCGAGGTCGTAGCGCTCGATGCCGACCTGGCGGTCCATCGCCGCCGATTGCCCTTCGCCGTAGTTGTTGGGATCGAACTCGAGCGCGATGCGCGAGCGGGCCATGTCGCGCGCCGGCGCGTGGGTCTTGGCGAGGCGGAAGCCGACGCCCTCGATGGTCTGCGTGGTGCCGAGGTAGGCGCGGGTCTGGACCCGCAGCTCGGCGGGGTCCTGCCACGAGAAGTAGCTCGCTCCCTTGGTGACGCCGGCGGCGCCCTTGAAGTCGGGCTCCTCGAGCTTCTCCTCGAACTTCTTCTTCTTGAGGCGGTCGAGCTCGCGCCGGTAGAGGTCGTCGCCGTTGACCGGGTAGTAGACGGCCACGTCGGTCCACTCCCAGACGTTGCCGACCATGTCTTCGTGGCCGAACGGCCCGCGCGCCAACTCGCCGAGCTCGCCGACGCGCTTGATCTTCTGCTCGCGCGGGCTGGCGATGCGCAACTTTTTCAGCCAGTCGCGCTCCCATTCGTCGCCCCAGAGGAATTGCCGCGGTTCGGCACCGGTGGCGGCGAACACCCATTCGGCCTCGGTCGGCAGGCGGGTGCCGGCCCAGGCGGCGAACGCCAAGGCATCGCGCCGCGAGACGAAGGTCACCGGAAACTGCTCTTGACCCTCGGGGATCGCGTACGGCAGGTCGCGGTAGTACTGCTCCCAATAGAACATCTCGGGGCCGGTCTCACCGGGGTAGGCCTCCTTGGCCTTGACCCGCATCGCCTCGAAATGATCGGGCTTGCCTTCCTTCCACCAGTGGTAGGGGAACCGGTGGCCGGTCGCCTTGACGAACTCCAGGTACTGTTCGTTGGTCACCGGGTAGCGGCTGAGGAAGTACGAGTCGACCTCGTGCTCCTTTGCGCCCAGCTCGGACATCAGCTTGCGCAAGAGCCTCATCTTGCGCTTCTCGTCGCGCGGCTGGAACACCTCGACGGTGTCCCACAGCGCGTCGGCTTCGGTGCCGACGGTGACTTTGCCGTCGGGCACTTCGATCAAGCTGGACGGCAGCTCCGGCGGAGGAGCGGCGATGGCTTGGGATTGTGCGAGCAGGGGAGAGCCGAGGCCGAGAAGGGCGAAGCCCAGGGCCGGGGCGGACGCTGCCATGATGGCGGTGGTCGGGAGACGCATCGGCAAATGGAGAGTCGGTGGGGGAGGGGCCGCGAGAAGGTATCAGGGTGGATCGCCAGCCGCCAGACCGGGGGTGCCGGACACCCTCTGGTGCCCTTAAGTGCCCGTGGGGCGGCGCAGCGCGGCTCTCGGCCGCTTCTCTCCTAGAACAAGTGCCCCGGCTGGTTTGAGAAAAAACTCAGGCCCGAGCGCTCGAGGCCGTCGGCCACCAGGTGCGCCAGATCGGGGTCGAAGTGCTTGCCGGCCTGATCGCGGAAGAAATCGACGATGCGCGGCACCTCCCACGCCTGCTTGTACGACCGCGTCGAGCGCAGCGCGTCGAACACCTCGGCCAACACCAGGATGCGGCCCGGCAGCTCCACCTCCTCGCCGGCGAGTCTCTCGGGGTAGCCCTTGCCGTCCCAGCGCTCGTGGTGCTGATACACCCAGCGCCGGGCGCGCTCGTGTCCCTCCAACGGCGCCAGGATCTCGTAGCCCATCTTCGGGTGGCGCTTGACCACCTCGCGCTCGTCCGGCGTGAGCGGCCCCTCTTTGCCGAGAATGCTCTGCGGGATGCCGATCTTGCCGACGTCGTGCAGCAAGCTCGCCAGCCGCAGCGCCTCGTATTCGCTCTCATCGAGGCGGCAGTGGCGCGCCAGCGTCTCGGAATAGCCGACCACCCGCTCGCTGTGGCCCGCGGTCATCGGGTCGTTGACCTCGATGCAGCGCGGTACGATGTCGGTGAGCACGCGCAGCTGGGCTTGCAGGCGCTCGTTGCGCCGCCGGATCGACCACTCGTCGATCGCCCAGCGGCACGCCGACAACAGTGTCTCTGGGGGGCAGGGTTTGACGACGATCTGTCGGACCTGCGACCGGATCGCCTCGTGCGCGCCCTCGAGCGTGGGGTTGCCGGTGACCAAGATCACCGGCACGGGCGGCTGTTTGGCGCGCGCCATCTCGGCGACTTCGTAGCCCAGCGCGTTGCCGTCGAGGTAGAGGTCGGTGAGGACCAGATCGAGGGGCTGGTTGGCCAGCGCGGCCCGGGCTCCGGCGAGATCGGCGTGGCACAGCACGTCGTAGCCGGCGTCGGCGAGCACCTGGCCGAAGAACGCGAGTGCATCGGGATCGTCGTCGACCGCGAGGATCCGGTGGCGCGGCGGGGCGGGCTTCAAGAGTGGACGGCGGGAGCGAAGGACTACGCGAGGGCGGGATCATGCCGCAAACCGACCGCCAAAGCCAATTGCCGCGGACCGCGCCGGCCACCTCGTTGCGGCGCTCCGCCCGAGGTGCAATCCTCTGCGCATGAGCGCGCCGACTCCACTGCGCCGCCGGGTGCCGTCCGAGGCGGAGGGCTGCCGGCTCGATGTGTTCCTCGCGCGGCAGCCGGAGGTCGGCTCGCGCGCGCTGGCCAAGGCGCTCGTGCAGCAGGGCCATGTCCGTGTCGACCGCGCCGCCTGCAAGCCCGGCCAGACGCTGAGCGGCGGCCAATCGGTGAGCTTCGTCGTCGTCGAGCCGGTCGACCGCGCGCCGGCGCGCAAGCCGCTGCCGCCGCTCAAGGTGTTGTACGAGGACCCGTATCTGGCGGTCATCGACAAGCAGGCGGGCGTGCCGGTGCACCCGCCGGAGGCCGGGCGCAGCCACGACGGCGTGGACATCGCGCACATGGCGGCGGTCCGCTTCGGCCGGCTGCCGACCATCTCGGGCGACGACCGGCCGGGGATCGTGCACCGGCTGGACAAGGACACCACCGGGGTGATGGTGCTGCCGCGCACCGACGAGGCGTTCCATTTCGTGCAGAGCCAGTTTCGGGCGCGGACCATGACCAAGGAGTACCGCGCGATCTGCTACGGCGATCCGCGCTTCGACTCGGACTGGGTCGAGCGCAACATCGCCGTGCACCCCAAGCGCGACTGCATGATGGTCACCGACGAGGGCGGCAAGGAGGCGTCGACCTTCTGGCAAGTGCTGGAGCGGTTCGGCGACCTCAGCTGGATGCGCTGCCAGCCGAAGACCGGCCGCACGCATCAGATCCGCGTCCACATGGCCAGCATCGGGCACGCGTTGGTGGGCGATCGCATCTACAAGCGGCACCGCGCCAACGACCGCCTGCCGGCAGAGGCACCCGACCCCGGCCGGCAGTGCCTGCATGCCTACCGCCTGGTCTTGAAGCACCCGCGCACCCACGAGGACATGGTCTTCGAAGCGCCACTCCCCGCCGACATCCAGCGGCTGCTCAACTGGCTGCGGTCCCGCTGACGCGTCGGTCCGTTCCGCCGGTCGCGCGCGGTGGGCTCGGCCGCATCGCCGGGTCAGCCCCGAGGCGTGTGGAATGCCGGTGGGGACCCTTCGCGTTCGGTGGGAGCCGAGGTAAGGTCGCCGCTCCGGGTCGGATGACCGGGCCCGCTTCCTGTCCTCTCAGTCCCTCTCCCCATGAACGAATACGTCACGCGTCTGATGGACGACGTCAAGGCGAAGAACGTCGCCGAGTCGGAGTTCCACCAAGCTGTACAAGAGGTCGCGGAGTCCCTCGCTCCGGTGCTGGAGCGTCATCCCGAGTACGCCGACGCGAAGATCCTCGAGCGCATCATCGAGCCGGAGCGGGTGATCATGTTTCGCGTGCCCTGGACCGACGACCAGGGCCGGGTGCAGATCAACCGCGGCTTCCGCATCGAGATGAACAGCGCGATCGGACCCTACAAAGGGGGGCTGCGCTTCCACCCGTCGGTGACGCTGTCGATCCTCAAGTTCTTGGCCTTCGAGCAAGTGTTCAAGAACTCGTTGACCACGCTGCCGATGGGGGGTGGCAAGGGTGGCTCGGACTTCGACCCGAAGGGGCGCAGCGACAACGAGGTGATGCGCTTCTGTCAGAGCTTCATGGCGGAGCTCTACCGGCACATCGGTCCCAACACCGACGTGCCCGCCGGCGACATCGGTGTCGGTGGCCGCGAGATCGGCTTCTTGTTCGGCCAGTACAAGAAGCTGGCCAACGAGTTCACCGGCGTGCTCACCGGCAAGGGGCTCAACTGGGGCGGCTCGCTGATCAGGCCGGAGGCCACCGGCTACGGCGCGGTCTACTTCGCCCGCGAGATGCTGGCGACCCGCGACGACTCGCTCGACGGCAAGGTGTGCCTGGTGTCCGGCAGCGGCAACGTGGCGCAGTACGCCACCGAGAAGTTGATCCAGCTCGGCGCCAAGGTCGTGACGCTGTCCGATTCGAGCGGCTACATCTACGACGAGGCCGGCATCGACACCGAGAAGCTGGAGTTCGTCAAGGAGCTGAAGAACGTGCGGCGCGGCCGGATCTCCGAGTTCGCCACCAAGTTCAAGTCGGCGGTGCACACGTCGACCGACGCCGAGGCCGACCACAACCCGCTGTGGGGGCACGCCGCGCAGTGTGCGTTCCCGTGCGCGACCCAGAACGAGCTCAACGGCAACGACGCGCGCGCCCTGCTCGACAACGGCGTCTTCGTCGTCGCCGAGGGCGCGAACATGCCCAGCACCACCGAAGCGGTCGAGATGTTCATCGAGGCCAAGACCCTGTTCGGCCCCGGCAAGGCCGCCAACGCCGGCGGCGTCGCGGTCTCCGGCCTCGAGATGGCGCAGAACAGCATGCGTTACTCATGGACCCGCGATGAAGTCGACCAGCGCCTGCAGATGATCATGGGCGACATCCACACCGCCTGCATCGAGGCCGGCGACCGCTTCGGCACCCCCGGCAACTACGTCAACGGCGCCAACATCGCCGGCTTCCTCAAAGTCGCCGACGCCATGATGGACCAAGGCGTCGTCTAACGACAGTACGGAGCCTGGCTCCGTTTCATCACTTCGCCACCCGGTACCCGCCGCGGTTCAGCTCACCCCACCGCGCTGCCGATATCCGAACCGGAGGTCGGTGGAGTGGAGGCGCCAAGCTTGTTCGGCGGCGCGCGGCTGCGGGCCGCGGTCCCCGTAGAAGGTGCGTTGTGCTGGGTACTGCTGGCCGCTGCGGCGGCCTGCAGCGCCGGTGGAGGTGCGGCGCCGCTGAGCAGCGCGGTCTCCTCGCTGTCCGCGCCCGCCCAGGTGCGCGGTGACGTGACCATCGACTTCGTGTTGACCGCTCCGGTCGCGACGACGCACGACCTCCTCGTCGAGGTGTCGCGGGACGGCGGCCTGCGCTGGTCGCCGGCGCGCACCCGCGCCGGCACGACCGGCTTGACGTCGACCCCGGCGGGCGCCGCGCACTCGCTGGTCTGGGACTCGCTCGCCGACGCTGGCTTTCGCGATACGACGGGAGTGCGCCTCCGCCTCACGCCGGTGCGCGGTGGGTCGCGCGGTACCGCGGCCGTGGTCGATTTGCCGCCGGCAGACAACCTCGCGCTGGCGGCCGCCGCGGTGCGGACCTACATGGTGCACTACGGTGCGTTGTCCGCCGCCGAGATCGCGCTGGCCGAGCAGCACGACCTGGTCATCGTCCATCCGTTTGCCGGTGCGCTCGATGTCGCCACGGTGGATGCCATCAAGGACGGGGTCGACCCCGACGACCCGGCCGACGACGTCCTGGTGCTGGCCTACATCTCGATCGGCGAGGACCTGCGCACCATCGGCTGGACGGACGCGCAGCTGCTGACCGATCCCCGCTTCGTCGGTGACGGAAGTGGACCGCGGATCGACCCGCGCGGGCCCAACGCCGATGGCCAACCGCTCACCGGCATCGATCCGCTCGGCATCCCGTCCAACGGCGGCACCGGCTACGCCTCGTGGTTCCTGGACGACAACTCGGTCGACAACAGCGGCACCGGCACCGGCGACGGCCTCCCGGACCGCAATGCGATCTTCGGTGGCGCGTTCGCCAACGCCGGCGATCCGCAGTGGTTCGACGTGCTCGACCAGATGCTGTTCGACGGCCTGGATGGCGTGCCCGGCATGGCAGAGCTGCTGACCGCGGGCGCTGGGCGCGGCTACGCCTGCGACGGCTTGTTCCTCGACACCGTCGACACCTGCGCCCCCAACAGCTTCACCAACGCGAGCAGCTTCAATCAGTCCGAGTTCGAGTGGACCGCGCCCGGCTTCCGCGACTTCATGGCTCGCCTCGAGCAGCGCTACCCCGACAAGCTGGTGCTGCAGAACCGCGGTCTGTTCTTATACGACCCGCGGCACCCGCACATGGCGGTCAACCCGCGGGCGCACGTCGACTTCGTCATGTTCGAGAGCTTCCGCCTCAACTCGAACAAGAGCGAAGAGTTCCACTTCTGGTTCTATCCCGACAACCGGTTCAACGCCGCGCCCAAGCTGGTCGCGGAGGCGGCCCGCAACGACGGTTTCATCGTGCTGTCCCTGGGGTATGCCGAGGGACCGGCCGCCACCATGAGCACCGCCACTCTGGTCGGCGGTTCCACGCTGGGGCACGCCTCGCTGCTCGAGGACATCACCGTCACCCAGGACGAGCTCGGCTTCCGGCACTACCTCACCGACGATCTGTTGCAGCTGGCGAACCGGTTCGTGCTCGACAACGGCCGCCTAGACGACGGCCTGCCGCCGCGCTGGAGCAGCACCTACAACGACAACGACCGCACGTTCCCCACTCCACCCGAGGCGCCGACCCCGCGGGTCGGCGTGCAAGAGGTCGTCGCCGGCCCCGGGTGCGCGATCGTGCGCTGGGACGTCGCCGTCGACTTCGACCGCGTGTCCTACACCTTGTACTACGACGACCAGCCGCTGGACTTCGCCGGCGATCCCGACCTGGCAGCGGCCACCGCGATCACCGTGGTCCCCGAACAGGCCGATGGCTACGCCACCAGCTACGGGCCGACGGTGTTCGCCAACCAAACCACCGTGACCGGATTGACCAGCGGCACGCGCTACTACTTCTGTCTGCGCGCGGCGGACGCCCGCGGCAACGAGGAGAAGAACCAGGTCGAGCACAGCGCCGTGCCCCTCGGCCTCACCACCATCGCCATCGATGGCGACTTCGCGGACTGGGCCGGGGTGCCGGCGCAGCACGACGACCCCGCCGACTCGCCGGACTCCGCCGGCCCAGACTGGCTGTCACTGTCCGTCGCCAACGACACCCAGAACCTCTACGTCCGCTTCGGCTCCGAGCACGCCTTCAATCTGGATGGATCGCCGGCCTACGGCTTCTCTCGCACGCTCATCATGATCGACGTCGACGATGACCCCGCCACCGGCTACGCGGCGACGGGTGCGGTCGGCAGCGAGTTGTTGGTGTTCGGCAGCGATCTCTACGCGCAGGCGGCGGGTGTCTTCAACGCCGGCTACCTCACCGCCCTGAGCGTGGCGCCGACCACGGCGATCACCGATTGCGAGCTGGCCATCCCGCTCGCCGAGATCTACGCCGCGCACCCGACGGCCTCGCGCCTGCGCCTGCTGTTCCTCAACGACGACGTGTTCGACTGGGCGCCCGACAGCGGCAGCGTGCAGTACACCATCGTGACACCGTGACGATTCGGCCGCTGCCGCCAGCGGCGAGGCGTTCGAGAATGTTGTCGCCAGGCGAGACCCCTCGCACCCAGAATTGCGTGCCATGTGGTTCTTGTGGTGGCTGCTCGCCGCGCTGCTGGCCTTGCTGGTCTACGACCTGCTGCAGACCAAGCACGCGATCCTGCGCAACTTCCCGATCATCGGGCACATGCGTTACCTGCTCGAGTCGATCGGTCCCGAGCTGCGCCAGTACATCGTCACCGACAACGACGAGGAGCGTCCCTTCAGCCGCGACCAGCGCCGCTGGGTCTACACATCGGCGAAGAAGGCCAACACGTACTTCGGGTTCGGCACCGACAACGACGTCGAGAACCTGCCCAACTACCTGATCCTCAAGCAGCGCGCCTTTCCGCTCGATTCGCCGCGGGTCGGCGAGACCGACTACGACCCGGACTATCGGCTGCCGTGTGCCAAGGTTCTCGGTGCGGCGCGCGGCCGCCGCCATGCGTTTCGGCCGGCGTCGGTCGTCAGCGTGTCGGCGATGAGCTACGGCTCGCTGAGCTCGGCGGCGATCGAGGCGCTCAACAAGGGCTGCAAACGGGCCGGCTGTCTGCACAACACGGGCGAAGGTGGGGTGTCACTGCACCACCAGCATGGCGGTGATCTGATCTGGCAGATCGGCACCGGCTACTTCGGCTGTCGCACGCCGGAAGGCGACTTCAGCATGGAGCGCCTTCGCGACGTGGTCGGACGCTGTCAGGTGCGGGCGATCGAAGTGAAGCTGAGTCAGGGCGCCAAACCGGGTCTCGGCGGCGTGCTGCCCAAGGCGAAGATCACCGCCGAGATCAGCCGCATCCGCGGCGTGCCGCGCGGCCGGGACTGCATCAGTCCGGCGCGCCATCGCGCCTTCGGCGACGTCGATGGCTTGCTCGACTTCGTCGAGCAGATCGCGGAGGCCACCGGGTTGCCGGTCGGCATCAAGTCGGCGGTCGGCGAGAGCGCGTTCTGGGTCGAGCTGGCGCAGCTGATGGAACGCGGCGACCGGGGCGTTGACTTCATCGCCGTCGACGGTGGCGAGGGCGGCACGGGCGCCGCGCCGCTGTCGTTCTCCGACCACGTGTCGCTGCCGTTCAAGATCGGCATGAGCCGCGTCTACCGCGTCTTTGCCGAGCGCGGCCTACAGCAGCGGATCGTGTTCATCGGCGCCGGCAAGCTGGGGTTTCCCGAGACCGGTGCGCTGGCCATGGCCATGGGATGCGACCTGATTGGCGTGGCGCGTGAGGCGATGCTGGCGATCGGCTGCATCCAGGCACAGCGCTGCCACAACGGACACTGTCCCACGGGCGTGGCAACCCAGAACGCGTGGTTGGTGCGTGGTCTCGATCCTCAGGACAAGGCGGCGCGGCTCGCCAACTACATGATCACTCTGCGCAAGGAGCTGCTGCGTCTGGGCCACGCGGCCGGCGTCTGCCACCCCGCCCTACTCAGCCCCGAGGACTTCGAGGTGCTGGACGATCGCTTCACGGCGGCACCGGTGTACGAACGGTTTGGCTATGAACGCACCTGGCAGCCGCTGAGCGCCGAGGACCGCGCGGCGATCACCGCGCTGATGAACGGGCCGACGGGCCAGCGCACTCCGGCGATCGCGTGAGCCCGACGATCGTTCCGCAACGCGCACTGCCATCGCGAGTTGCGCCCCGGGCCGCGCCACCGCGGCCGCCCTTCCGGCCGCCGCCTCGGTGTTAGCGCGATTCTGACAAATCAACGTCGGCCGTTTGGGCGCTTGAGCTTGCGGCGCTCGTGCGCTCAGTTCTGCGCATCATGAATTGCCACGTCTCGAATGGGCAGCCGCGCCGATGGTCGATCGCCGCGCTCCTCTTGCCCCTTACCTTGTTCTTTGCCGCCGCCGCGGCACCTGCGCAGGTCAACGCCACGTCACCGCTGGGGACCAACTTCGCGCGCGTCGAGTACTTCGGCTCCGAGTTGGTGTTCGTCGATCTGATGAAGCAGTCCTCGGATTGGATCCCGCAGCTGGTCTCCGGCGGTCCGTGGACGACCGGCGCGACGCTGGATGTCGATGCCGACGATTGGATCAAGACGCTGCAGCCCGGCCAAGCCGCGGCGACCCTGATGCGGCGCAGCATCGAGGGCCACTATCCCGGTGGAAAGTATCTCGTGCTGTGGGACGGTGATGGCGATCTCGAGGTCAGCTTCGACGCGACCGCGACCCTGGTCACGCCGGGTCGCATCGAGATGGATGTCAACCCCAGCGATGCCGGCATTCTGCTGCGCGTGATCCGGACGGAGCCGTCGAACCCGGCGCGCAACATCCGCGTGATTCCGGCCAGCGCCGAGCAGACCTACGTGACGCAGCCATTCGAGCAGGCATTCCTCGATCGCTGGCAGTACTTCAAGGTGCTGCGCTTCATGGACTGGAGCCGCACCAATGAGACCACGGTCGGCACCTGGGCCCAGCGGACCCGGCCGACGGCGCGGACCCAGGCGATCGATCACGGCGTGGCCTATGAGTACATGCTCGAGTTCGCCAATGCGATCGATGCCGATCCGTGGATCTGCGTGCCGCACCTGGCCGACGACAACTTCGTCACCCAGCTCGCCAACCTGTGCAAGGCGACGTTGAAGCCGGGGATCACGGCCTACGTCGAATACTCGAACGAGGTCTGGAATCCGCTCTACCCGGCGCAGACCTACGCCGCCGCCGCCGGCCTCGGCTTGGGCCTATCGACCAACACCTACGAGGCGTCGCTGCGCTTCTACGGCCAGCGCTCGGTGGAGATCTTCAACATCTTCCGGCAGGCGTTGGGCAACAACCGCGTCTATCGCGTGCTGTCGGGCCAGACCGTCAACCCCTACGTCTTGCAGACCGCGCTCAGCTGGCAGAACGTCGGCCAGAACGTCGACGGCATCGCCGTGGCGCCGTACATCGGCACCGAGCTCGGCTCGCCGGCGAAGGCGTTTGCCACTTCGCAGATGTCGCTCGCCCAGGTCTTCTACGAGACCTACCTCGACATCGGCAAGTCGATGCAGAACGTCGCCACCCACAAGCAGATCGCCGACCAGTACGGCGTCGATCTGATCACCTACGAGGGCGGCCAGAGCCTGGTCGGCTTCGGCGGCATGGAGAACCTGACCACGCTGACGACGCTGTTGACGACCGTCAACCGCCACTTCGCGATGTTCTACCTGTACGACCTCTACCTGACTGCCTGGCGCGCCGCCGGCGGCCGGTTGTTCATGCACTTCAACTCGACCTCGTCGTACTCCAAGTGGGGCAGCTGGGGCGCGTTCGAGTGGCACGACCAGAGTCCGCTGACCGCGTTCAAGTACCTCGGCATGTTGGTGTTCTGGACCAAGAACCCGCGCTGGTGGTGAGCCCGGCGCTGCGTCGCGGCCGCTCGGTCGGTCGCGGCGGCGTTTAGTTGGAATCCGCGAGCGCGGACCAGTCCACCGCGTCGCGGCGTAGCGTCGGCAGCTCGGCATCGAGCAGCTCGACGTACTTCTGTGCCGCCCCGGTGTTGAACACCACCACCCGCTCTCCCGCGCCGATGCGGCCGGTCGCGACCGCCCGCTGCAGGGCGCCGAGGCAAGTCGCGCTCTCCGGACACAGCGCGATCCCCTCGAGGCGCGCGCACAGCCGCATCCACTCGACCAGCTCGGCTTCCGGAGTCGCGATCGCGCCGCCGCCCGAGCTGCGCACGGCGTCGAGAATCAAGAAGTCGCCCAAGGCGACCGGCACGCGCACACCACTGGCGGCAGTCTGCGGGTCGCGGATCGCAGCGCCAGTGGCGAGCCCGTCCTCGAACGCCTTGACGATCGGCGCGCAGCCGTCGGCCTGACAGACGAAGAACCGCGGTGAGCGGTCGTCGTCGAGCCAGCCCAACGCGTTGAGCTCGGCGAACGCCTTGTGCATGCCGATCAGCCCGGTGCCGCCGCCGGTGGGGTAGAGGATCGCGTCGGGCAGGCGCCAATCGAGCTGCTCGGCCAGCTCGAGCCCCATGGTCTTCTTGCCTTCGATCCGGTACGGCTCGCGCAGCGTGCTGACGTCGAACCACCCGAAGCGCTCTGCACCCTGCCGCACGATCGCGCCGCAGTCGTGGATCAGTCCATCGACGGTGAAGGCGTGGGCGCCGTGCAGCGCGGCCTCCAGCTGATTGACGCGCGGCGTATCCCGCGGCATCAGCACGGTGCACGGCAGGCCGGCGCGCGCGGCGTAGGCGGCGAGCGCCCCGCCGGCGTTGCCCTGGGTCGGCGCCGCCAGATGGGTGGCGCCGAGCTCTCGGGCGCGCGACACGGCGAGCGCCATCCCGCGCGCCTTGAACGAGCCGGTGGGCAGCAGCGCCTCGTCCTTGATCCACAGCTTGCGCACGCCGAAGTGTCGCGCCAGCCGTTCGCAGTCGAGCAGGGGAGTGCGGTTCTCGCCCAGACTCACCCGAGAATCGAAGTCGCGCACCGGCAACAGCTCGGCGTAGCGCCACAGGTCGGCCGGCCGCGCGGCCAGCTCGGTGCGCCGCACCGCGGCGCCGACCGCGGCGAGGTCGTAGCGCGCCAGCAGCGGCTTGCCGGCGTGGACCGTCTGCAGCTGCTCCGGTTCGTGCGCGCTGCCGTCGGCCGTGGACTCGAGATGGGTGAGAAAACTCATGGTAGGGGCCTACTGCGGCGTCTCGATCCACAGCGCGGCGGGGCGAATGCGCACTCGGCGCGTGATGCCGCCGCCGCGGGCGCACTCCGCCAACCATCGGCCGCCGTCGGCGTCGCGGCCCAGGGCGCGGTAGCGCTCGGTGTCGGTCTGCACCACGTCGACGCGCTCGAGCGCGCCGCCGACGGCGGCGCGCAGCTGCGCCACGATCGCCGCCGGTGCCGCGTCGACCGGCAGCGAATGGCTGCGTTCGACGACGGTGCCGTCCGCGGTGAGGCGCACGCTGCGAAACCTGCCGGCCGCGTCCTCGCCGAGATCGACGTCGACGCGGTAGTGGCCGTCGCCCGGCAGGTGCTCGATGCGGCGCTGCCCGCCGGGCGCCAGCGCCTCGGCGGTCCGGCGCACCACAGCGGGAACTTCCGTCTCCGCCACTGGCAGCGACACCTCGACGATGCCCTTTGGCGTCAGCGCGACGCGGGCGGCTCCGCCATCCGGTGTGCGACGCAGCGGGTCGAGGAGCTCGGGTGCCACGCCCGGTGCACTGCAGGCGCAGAGGGCAATGAGCCCGAGGGCTGTCGTTCGGCTTGGCTTCCGCATCGGAGGCCGGACTATAAGAGGGGCGACCCGCCGTTCCCGAACCGATCCATACCCATGATCCCATCGCTGGCCTCGCTTCTCCTCGCTCTCGTCGCCCAGGACCCCGGGGTCGCGGTTGCCGAGCGGATCGGCGCGTTGGCGGCAGAAGTCGATCCGGCGGCGCTGCGCCGCACGGTGGACGACCTGGTCGGTTTCGGCACCCGGCACGTCGCGTCGGCCGTCGATTCGACCGAGCACGGCACGGGCGCGGCGCGCGCCTACCTGCAGCGCCGGTTCGAAGAGCTGGTGCCGGCGTCGGGTGGCCGGCTGCGGGTCGAGCGCATGGAACACCGCGTGTTCAGCACGAGGCTGCGGCGCGAAGTCGACTTGGTCAACGTCGTGGCGACGCTCCGCGGGGTCAGCGATCCGGAGCGGATCTACGTCGTCGGCGGCCACTACGATTCGATCAACGGCAACAATCGAGACTCCGGGGGCGCGGCGCCGGGGGCCAACGACGACGCCTCCGGCACCGCGGTCGTGCTCGAGGCCTGTCGCCTGATGTGCGCGCAACCGCTCGCTGCGACGGTCGTGTTCTGTGGTTACGACGGTGAGGAGATGGGGCTGCTGGGCTCGGCGGAGCACGCTGCGCTGCTGCAGGCCGCCGGTGCGCGCGTGGATGGCATGATCACCAACGACATCGTCGGCAACTCCCTGGGAATGGACGGTGTGCGCCGTGACGACTACGTGCGCTGCTTCAGCTACGCGCCGCGCGGCAACGACTCGAGCGGCCGCAGCCTCGCCCGCGCCGCGACGCGTGCCGCTGCCGCGTTCGAGGACTTCCACGCCCGGCTGGTGTACCGCGGTGACCGCTACGGCCGCGGTGGCGACCACCGATCGTTCCACGCCGCGGGGTATCCCGCGATCCGCTTCACCGAGCCGCGCGAGGACTACTCGCGGCAGCATCGCGATGTCACCGAGCGCGAAGGCCGTCCCTATGGCGACCTGCCCGAGTACATGGACTTCGACTATCTGGCGCGGGTGTGCCGGCTCAACGTCGCGCTGTTGGTGGAGCTCGCCAGCGCCCCGCCGGCGCCCGAGCGCGTGCGTGCGCGGGGAGTGCGGGATGCCTACGACACGCGCGTGAGCTGGCGGCCGGTGGCGGGTGCTGCGGCCTACGAGATCGTGTGGCGCGAGACCACCACCGCCGATTGGCAAGGGCGCTTGGTGCTGGCGCCGCCGGAGCCGGACCGGCGCGGTGCGCTGGCGGCCGTGCTGCCCGGCGTCTGCCTCGACGAAGTGGTCGTCGGCGTGTCCGCGGTGGGTGCCGACGGCGCGCGCTCGCGCGTTTCGACGCCGCCCGAGCCAGACGCGGTGGCGCAGCGGCCGACCGGTGCGGCGAGCGGCGACGCACCGCGCACGCGGCGGTGACCCGGCGGGTTTGCTCCTTGCTTGCCGGCCGGGTCGTTTCCGGTCAGACTTCTGCGCGATGGTGCGCGAGACCGACAAGGCGCGCCGCGCGCGCGCGCGGCGTCTGGTGGCGGGGGTGCTGGCGGCGCAGCCGGACGCGCGATGCGCGCTCGACTTCGAGACGCCGTTCCAGCTGTTGGTGGCGACGATCCTGTCGGCGCAGAACACCGACGAGAACGTCAACCGCGTCACGCCACGCTTGTTCAGCCGGTTTCCCGACCCGCAGGCCATGGCCACGGCCGACCCCGACCAGCTGCAGGAGCTGATCCACTCCACCGGCTTCTTTCGGCAGAAGACCAAGAGCCTGCTGCGGGTGTCGCAGGCGTTGGTCGACGAGCACGGCGGTGAAGTCCCGGACACGCTCGACGAGTTGGTGCGGCTGCCGGGCGTCGGCCGGAAGACCGCCAACCTGGTGCTCGGCGTGTGCTTTGGCGTTCCCGGCCTGGTGATCGACACCCATGCCGGCCGTCTCGCGCGCCGCTGGGGCCTCACCGAGCACAAGGATGCCGGCAAGATCGAGCGGGATCTGATGCCGTTGGTGCCCGCCGAGCAGTGGACGGCGTTCAGCCACGCCACGATCTTCCACGGTCGACGCGTCTGCCACGCGCGCAAGCCGAGCTGTGGCGAGTGTGGCTTGCGAGTCGATTGTCCTTCGGCCGACGTCGGGGGTGTCGAGCGCGGCGGCCGGGTCCGCGGCGCCGGTCTCTGGCTGCTGCTCGGTGCTGTGGCGTTCGCGGCGGCCTGCTCCGGGGAGGGCTCCGATATCGGCCCGCGCATCGTGCCGGTGAGCGAGGCCGACTACCGCGTCATCGTGGTCGACGATTCCTACCGCCGCGCGGTCAACGCACGGGTGACCATCGACGGCGCCAGTGTGGCCGGTGCGGTCGGTCGCAACGGTCGCGCGGTGGTGCCGGCCCTTGGCGTCGGCCGGGGGCGGGTGACCGTCGATGGAGCCGCGGCGTCGGCGACCGCGTCGTCCGAGCTCGGCCGCCTGGTCGTCGATGCCGACCTGAGCGACGGCGGAGAGCTGCCCTACGTCGTCTTTCTCCCCGACGTCGCCGGCAGCGCCGGACTGGTGCTGCCCGCCGGGCCGCTCGGCGGCGGCGCGCAGCTCGACGACAGCGCGAGCAGTGGCGGCATCGTCACCATCGCCGCCGGTACCGCGGTCGCCGCCGGCAGCAGCTCGACCATCACCCTGCGCACCGGCATGGTTTCCGCGCACCACTTGCCGGGCGAGCTCCCCGCCGCGGCGAGTGGCGTGCGCGTTTGGAGTCGCGGCGTGTACTTGCATCCGCCCGATCTGACGTTGGCGCCGTCGGCGGGCCTCGCGGTCGTCAACGACCAGGGCTTTGCCGCGGGAGCTGCGGCCGACCTCTACTGGTTGGAGCCCGCCACCGGGCGTTGGCAGCGCGTCGCGGGCGGCAGCGTCGATGGCAGCGGTGCGCTGGTGCAGGCCGGCGCGGGCGTCGCGGCTGCGGGGCTGTACGCGTTCGCGGTCGATGCGGTGGCGCCGACCACCCAGCTGATCGGGCGGTTGCTGGACCTGCAGGATCGCGGCGTGCCCGACGGTCTGGTCCGCGCCGGTGCGGGCCGGGTGCGTTCGCGCGGCGACGGCCGGTTCACCCTGCCGCCGATCGCGGCGGTGGATGGCAGCGGTGCGGCGCGCACCGTGACGCTGGATGCGTTCGGTGGGCGCGATTGGCTGCCCGTGCGCGCGGCGAGCACCGTCACGCTGACGCCGGGTGTGCAGGACCTCGGCGATCTGCGCATCGAGACGGCCACGGCGACGCAGGTGCGCCTGCAGCTGATCAACCGCGGCCGCATCGATCCGTGGCGCCGGCTGCGCGTCAGCTCGGGCGATGACCCGACCTTCGGCATCGGTGTCGGGGACGCCAACGGCGAGCGGACCTTCCACGACCAGGCCGGGGAGCAGTTCGTCGGGGTGTTGACGACCCGCATCCAAGACGACTTCGACGTCTTGGTGGCGCAGGCGTTCCGCTTTCTCAAGGCCGGCGAGCACCACGCCGACCTGCAGGTGTTCGGCAACAAGCAGCCGTGGTGGATCGGCCGGGGGCGCGGTGGGGCGACCGCGACCTACGTGGTCGATGCGCTAGGGACGGGACCGATTCGCTTCGCGGCGGTGACCCGGGATGCCGAGCCGGAGCGCGGCTTCTTGGGCTACACGCGCGAGACGGGGGTCGTCAACGGCGCCTATGGGGACGGTGGCCAGGCCACCGCGGCGATCGCCACCGGTGCCACCGGCAGCACGGTCGTCAGCGCGTTCACGATGGTGGACGTCGACAGCGCCCGTATCGAGGTCCCGCTGCAGCGGGCGCGCCAGTTTACCGGTGCCTTCGACGCACACGGCGTGGTGCGCGGCGCGGTCACGCTGGGCGCGGCGTCGGGCGTCGAGCGGCGCGTGTCGGCGACCCGCACGCTGACCCGCGAGGACTGGTACGAAGCGGTGTTCTTCGACCGCGAGATTGGCGGCGACGTTCCGCGGCGCGAGGACCCCGCGCTCACCGGTGGCCGCGACTTCGTGCTCGGTGTGCCGTTGCCGGCCGGCAACCTGGCGGCCGTCGAAGTGGCGTCGTCGCCGACCGGATCGAAGCTCCAGCGCTTGGGGTTCGTCGGCGATCTGATGCCGGACCCCGGTGGTGCCGTCACCCGAGACGTGCCGTTGACCTATGCGGCCGACACCGCGTTCACCGTCGCCGACGCGCTGACCAATCTGCACGGCAGCTTGTCGTTCGCCGACGTTACCTATGACTTGGGAATCGAGTTCGCCGACGGGCGCGTGCTGGACGCCGGCCGGGATCTCGGTGGACTGCGCGTCGCTGGCACGAGTCTGGTGGCGGACTTGCCCGCGCTGGTGGGAGGCCTGCAGGGAGCGCGCTACTTGGTCGCGTTCGACGCGCGCAGCACGGGTGGCGGGGTCGAGGTGCGGCAGCAGACCTTCGCGCCGCTCGACGGCGGCCCGGCGCCCTTCGTGCGCTTTCTCGATGTGCCCTCCATCGTCGCGCCAGCGCCGGGGGCGGTGGTGTCGGCCGACGGGTTCACGGTGCAGTGGACGGTGCCGGTGTCGACCCTCTACGTCGTGGTCAACCTGCGCGCCGAGAACGGCGCGGTCGTGCGCGATTGGACCGCGGTGCTGCCAGCGAGCTTCGATCGCTTCTCGTTCCGCCGGCTGCCGGTCGAGTCGCCGCAGCCGCTGATCGCTGGCACGACTTGGCGGCTGTCGGTGACGGCGGCGCGGATCGAGACCGGAGTGCTGTCGCGGGTGCGAGATCCCTACCGCCGCATTCTGCAGAACTGGGTCGGCATCACCGCCGCCGAGCGTGAGGTCAACGCGTTCTCGACCACGGCGATCACCGTGACGACCAATTGAGCACCGTGCCGCGTACCGCAGCCGCAGCAATGACGTCGACGGCGGGCGCCGGCCGCCGGCGCGTTGCCGCCGGGTCATTGGCGCTGCTGGCGGTGGTCCACGGAGCTTGCGTCGGTGGCGTGCGCCGGTCGTTCGATCCGGGGCCCTTTGCCCTGGCCGCCCAAGCGGCGTTGGCGGCGGGTGACCTGCGCCGCGCCGAGAGCTTGCTGCACGAGGCGCGGCGGCGCACGCGGGGCACCGACGCGGCGGTCCACCTCTGGCTGGCCACGGTCGCGGCGATGCAGTGGCAGTCCGACGTCGCTCTGCGCCATCTCCGCGTCGTGCTCGACCTGCCCGATCGCGCCGGCTGGACCGAGGCCGAAGTCCGCGGCGAGATGGGTGACCTGCTGTTCCGCGTCGGCCGTTACGGCGACAGCGCGGCCCATCTGCTGGCCGGCTCCGAGGGGCGTGCCGGCGATTCGCGCCGTGCGCGGGGCGAGCTGGCTCGACTGCTGCCGTCGCTGCGCAAGACCCCCGCCGTGGAGTTCGCCGAGCTGCCGCTGCTGCAGGGCTCCCTGCCGAGGTTGTTGTGCGCCGTCGGTCCGCTCGAGCGCGTGTTCGTGCTCGATACCGGCGCCAGCTTCTCGACTCTGTCGCGCAGCATGGCGGGCGAGCTCGGGGTCGATCCGATCCTGTCCGCTGGGGTCGGCACCGACGGCCAGGGGCAGCGGTTTCCCACCGCCGTTGGCCGGCTGCCGACGTTTGCCCTCGGTGACGTGGATGTGGGACCACAGCCGGTGCTGGTGGTCGACGACGATCGGCTGGCGGTGCGCGACGTCGCCGATGGGTTCGCCCGTGCGACCGGTGCGCTGGTCGGCCTCGACGTGATCACGCGGTTCTCCGCGACGCTCGATCCCGGCCGCGGCAGCCTCGTGCTGCGGCCGCCCGGGCGCCTCGCCGAAGTCGACTCGCAGCCGTGTCTGTGGGTGCGCAACCGGCTGCTGGTGCCGGTCGAGATCGAGGAGCAGCGGCTGTGGTTCGCGTTGGACACCGGGGCCAGCGCGTCGAGCCTGACCGAGCAGGGCCTGGGGCTGTTGGTCGGCGGCCACGAACGCGCCCAAGAGGGCTTCCACGAAGTGCTGAGCCCCGGCGGCAGCCGCGTGTCGGTGCGCGTCGTGCGCGGCCTCGTGCTGCGGGTGAGCGATGTGCGCTTTCGCGGCGTCGACCTACCCGTCCTCGAGCGCGAGGCCCAGGACCTGTTCCCGCTGCACGGCGTTCTCGGCGCGGACCTGTTGCTGCGTTGTCGGACCACGTTGGATTCGGGGCGCGTGCGGATGGAGGCGTTCTGAGCGTCAGGGTCCGCAAATCTTCGCGCGGCGACAACCTTTCGGAAGGCTCGATTCCGCTAGAACTTCGACAACGCAGCTCCCTGAGGCTCGAAGATAACACTGGCCTCTGGGCTCAGCGCGGCCGCCCGCGACCGCGGGACCCGCGACCGACGCTCGGGTCGCGGAATGCTCCGTGTTTGGTTGCGGCCCCGGCCGCGCTGAGCCTCGGGGTCCGAGAATGTTCGAGCGGCAACAACCTTTCGGAAGGCCCGTCGTCGCCGGGACTTCGATACCGCAACTCCCGGAGGCTCGAAGACAACACGGGCGTCTGCGCTCAGCGTGGCCGCCCGGCACCGCTGGACGATCAGGAAGCGGACGTCAGCGGCGCACGAGGCGGCCGACAGACCTCTGAAGCCGGGGTTCGTCACCTTCTAGCCCTTGGATCGCGCGAGCGTCGCGCACCATGTCCCACAGTAGCGCGACCTTCTGTTCGCCGGAAAAGTTCGCCCAGAAGGCACGGTTCGCCGCCGCCTCGTCGTCGAAGCTGCGGAAGAGGCGTCCCGTCACACGTGGCCTTGGCTCGTCGGTCACGTCCTGATTCTACTGCATCACGGCGAGCGGGATGGTGTTCGATGCGCTCAGGCCAGCGCGGCCGGGCTGCAGCGCTTGGACTACACGCCTGGTGGCGGGCGCGGGCCAGTCGCCGGAGCTGATCGTAGACCAGCGGCCAGCTTTGCGAGCCGGCTCAGCGCCTCGCCGACGATTTCGAACTGCCGTTCGACCGCGGCCTCGAGCAAACGGGTTCTGAGCGCCCGGGGCCGAGAATCTTCGCGCGGCGAAAACACTTGCGAAGGCCGGTTGTCGTCAGGACTTCCATACCACAACTCCCGGACGCTGGAAATCAACACGGGCGTCTGCGTTCAGCGCGGCCGGGGCCGCAACGGTATGTGTGGTTCCATGATCTGCGAAGCTAGAGTTCTCCACACCCGTCGCGCCGTAGCGGTGTGGAAGACTCGCGCGATGGTGCAGCCGCAGGAGTCGTGTCGGGAGTCTGGTCATCGGCCGCAAGAGAGCTTAGGGTCCCCCGGCGTGCGACGGAGAGGTTTCGCGATCTGCCGCAATGGTGGCGCTTCGAGCGGCCCCTCATTTGGTTCTGCGACTCTCCTCCCGCGTGGGGGACCCGATTTAGGAGATTGGCGGCGTGAGAAATCACGGCCCCGAAACACGAACCGTTTTGGCGACTCGCCTCCTCAGGCGGACTGCGCGGGTAGGGAGAGTCCTCTCGTCGACACTCACTCGTTGAACATGGAGGGGACATGAATCGATTCGTTGGATTGGATCTCGGCTTGAGGAGCAAGCACCGAGCCGTCGTTCTGGATGGTGCGAAGTCTCGGGGCAGACCGTTTTCAGTCGAGAACAGCCGTGAGGGTATTGACCTTCTGCTGCGCCGTGCACAGGAAGGTGCCGAGGGTCCGGTGAGCTTCGTGATGGAACCAACGGGGTTGGCGTGGCTGCCCATCGCGGCGCACGTGAACGCCGCAGGGTTCCAGATCTACGTGAGCAAACCACAGAAGCTGAGCGACCTGCGGAAGTTCTATAGCAAGCACACCAAAACCGACGTAGTAGACGCCGAGGCCGCTGCGCGTCTGCCGCAGATGGATCCAAAGGGCGTCCACCAGCTGCGTGTTCCAACTGCCGACGAGACGACGATCCGTCGACTCGTGAAGCGGCGTGAGCGGTTGGCGCGCGAGCTCAGCGACCACAAGCGTCGTGTGCACGCGATACTGGTACTGGCGAATCCCAGCCTCATGAAGGCCTTGGGGGCAGAGAAGTTCAGTGCCGCTAAGATGGGGTTTCTGCGGCGCTACGTCGATCCGGTGAAAGCGGTCGGCCTTGGGAAGAGTCGCTTGGAGCGCTTCTTGACGAAGCGATCCAAGGGAACGCATGACCCGTGCTTGGTCGACCGCGTGCTCGAGTCCTGCCGACAGGCCGCCGAGTACTACGCTGAGCTGCGAGCTGCGGGGCAGATGCCGTTCGACTACGAGGCCATCCAAGAGGATGTGGTGTACGAGCTGGATGAGATCGAGCGCAAGAACACGGACGTTCGCAAGCTCGACGCAAAGATCAAGAAGCTCTACCTGGGCGTCGATCCTGACCGAACACTCGAGCAACTGCGCGGCGTCGGTCCCACGATCGCTGCGGCCATCGAAGCCTTGGTAGGCGACATCGCGCGGTTCTCGAACGGCAAGAAGTTCGTGAGCTACTGCGGACTGTGTCCACGCCGGAAGCAGACGGGCATGAGCGACCCCTCGATGCCAATCACCAAAACCGGCCAACGAGTACTCAAGAAGTACCTCTACCTAGCAGCTGACGTCGCTCGCCAGTGGGATCCGGATTTCGCGGCGTACTACGCTCGCCGCTACGCCGCAGGTGATCACCACAACCTCATCCTCATCGCATTGGCTGGCAAGATGGCGCGCCGCGTCTACGCCCTCCTGAAGCGTCGCGACAGCCAGCGCGCCGATGACAAGCCGGCGTCGACGCAAGTCCGCTACGTCCTGCGAGACGCCGACGGCAACGAGCTCACGAAGGTTGCCGCGCGCGCGCTCATCGCAGCCAAGTTCACGCGCAGCATCGTCGCGCCACAGCGGCATGAGCGCGACCAACGGCGACAGGGACGAGTGGGGACTCCGACGACGAGGGACTTGAGTGGCCGCCCAATGGACGCCACAGGCCTGGCCGTGGAATCCCCACGTCAACCTCACCCGATCGGTGATCTCATGCAAGAACACTTCCCTGGTCTTGTGGAAGAGTCCTGAACAAGCCGTGCACACGCGATGTCGAGCCCCAGCGAAAACCCCTTGACATGACTTAGGAGATATCAAACACGGAGCATTCCGCGACCCGAGGTCGGTCGCGGGTCCCGCGGTCGCCGGCGGCCGCGCTGAGCGTAGTCCCCAAAGCTCTTACCCACCGTGGACTCGAAGTCAGCATCTCTACGACGAGCGAGCCGTGCGCGCTACTTTCGCGGTATGGCGGACTGGACGTCGTTCTACTACCAGCTGGCGGTCGGTGGATTGGTGTTTGCCGTCGGCATGTTCGTCGGTGTGCGCACCGGCCAGCTCGGCGGTAGTGGGCGTGGCCTGCGCCGCGCTGGCTGGCTGCTGGCGGGGTTGGTCTTCTTCGCGGCGCTGCAGGCGGCGCTGACCGCGTGGGGTGGGCCGTGACGGCGCAGGTGGCGCTGCACGGCCTCGATGTGGCCGTCGTGCTGGTCTACTTCGCCGGCATCACGGCGTTCGGCGCGTTCGTCGGCCGCTCGGTCGGCACGACGCGTGACTTCTTTCTCGCCGGGCAGCGGTTTCCGGCGTGGTTGGTGGCGTTCTCCTGCGTGGCGACGCTCGTTGGCTCCTACTCCTTCGTCAAGTACAGCTCGCGGGGCTTCGAGCACGGCCTGTCGTCGTCGCAGACCTACCTGAACGACTGGTACTGGATGCCGCTGTGGATGCTCGGCTGGTTGCCGATGATCTACTTCGGCGGCGTGCTGTCGGTGCCGGAGTACTTCGGTCGACGCTTCGATCGCCGGGCGCGGGCGGCGGCCACCGTGATGCTGCTGCTGTATCTGGTCGGCTACATCGGCATCAACCTGTACACCATCGGCGTCGCGCTCGAGACCCTGCTGCGCGGCTCACTCGGCCTCGACACCCTGACGCTGGCCGCGATCACAGCGGCGCTGTGCATGGCTTATGAGTTCACCGGTGGCCAGCTGTCGGTGATCTTCACCGATCTGGTTCAGGGTGTGCTGCTTCTCGTCGTCGGCCTCTTGCTGTTCGCCGTCGGCATCGCCCATCTCGGTGGGCTCGATCAGTTCTGGCAGCTGCTGCCCGCGGGCCACCGCCAACCCCTGCCGGCGTTCAACGACGACCCCGGCTGGAACTTCGTCGGCATCTTTTGCCAAGACGGCGTCGCCGGTGGGGTGGCGTTCTACTTCATGAGCCAGGCGATGCTGATGCGCTTCCTGTCGGCGCGCTCGGTCGGCACCGCGCGGCGCGCCGCGGCGCTGGTGGTGATCGTGCTGATGCCGCTGGCGGCGATCGCCGTGTCGGGAGCCGGCTGGCTCGGTGCCGCCATGGTCGGCAAGGGCACGCTGCCCGCCGATACCGCGCCGAGCGACGTGTTCGTCGTGGTCGCGCACCTGCTTTGCGGTCCTGGGCTGTTCGGCCTGGTGGTGGCGGCCATGCTGGCGGCGCTGATGTCGACGGCCGACACCCTGATCAACGCGTCGTCGGCCGTGCTGATCAACGACGTCTACCGGCCCATGCGCCCGGGCCGAGACGACCGGCACTACCTGCGGGCGGCGCGGTTGGCGTCGCTCTTGGTCGCCGCGATCGGCTTGGCACTGGTGCCCGTCTACCAGGGGTTCGCCTCGATCTACCAGGCGCACGGCGCCTTCACGGCGGCGATCACTCCGCCGCTCGTGGCGGCGATCCTGCTGGCGTGCACTTGGCCGCGGATGACGACTGCCGGAGCACTCGCCACCCTGATCGGTGGTGCGGCCGCGATGTTGGCGTCGATCCCGTGGCCCGGTCTGGTGGCGCCGTTTGCCCACGGCGTGCCGCCGGACGGTGGCTACACCTACGTGCGCGCCTGTTACGGTCTGGCAGCAGCGATGCTGCTGGGCATCGGCGTCAGCCTCTGCACGGCGCCCCGCCCGCGGGCCGAGATCGACGCGCTGACCGTGTGGGGTTGCCGCAAGCGCGCCTCGACCAGCGCGACGGCGGCCGGGCGCTCCCGCCGTTGGCGCGGACACGCCGCGGCCGCGCCGTTGGTAGCGGACGCGCGAACGCAGGTCGCGGCCGACGGTGCCCTGCCCGAAGTCGGGCTGTCGCGCGCGGCGCGCGCGCGCCTGGCGGTGGACACCGGCGACGTCGTGTTCATCGACGAGGCGCGGTGGTGGCGCGGTGGGTTGAGCTCGGTGCGGGCGCGGGTCGGCGCCGAGATCGTCGACGGCGACGGCACGCTCCGACTGGCGCCGGCGGCGATGCGCGCG
Organism: Planctomycetota bacterium; assembly: GCA_965223545.1. GTDB lineage: Bacteria > Planctomycetota > UBA1135 > UBA1135 > UBA2386 > CBDCWY01. Next base: position 5,766,293 of record OZ245006.1, read on the forward strand.
GCCGGCTTCGCCGAGCGCGCGGCGGTCGTCGTCGAGCGCGTCGATTGATCCCGTGGTCGTTCGTCCGTCAGAACCGGTACGCCAGCACCGTGCTGTCGATCGAAGGCGCGACTGCGGACGGGGTGTCGACGTTGTTCTCGAACACCAACCGCCAGTTCACGTAGACGATGTCGTCCGGGCCGAACGGCTCGTTGCCGCTGGCGAACGCGGCGAGCACGTGCGGCGACAGCAGCTCCTCGGGCTCGTCGCGGTAGTCGGTGATGTTGCGGTGGTAGAAGTGGGTCCACTGCGCGGTGCCGCCGCGGTCGTCGAACTTTCGGATGTGCGCGTCGCCCGCTTTGAGCGGGTCGAGATCGACGTTGCCCGCGGTCGGCAACGGCAGGCCGAGCGCCAGTGCCCGCCAGGGCGAGGGGTCGACCGCGCCGGCGGCGCGCATCTGCGGGCGCACCGAGGTGCCGGCGGGCAGCCGTGTCGCCGGCGGGTCCAGGGTGATCTGCATCGAGCGGATCGTGCCGATGGCATACGGTCCGAGCCTCGGATCGGTGCCGCTGGCGGGCATGCGGTGTGGATTGCGTACATCGACGAAGCCCGCAGTTGCCACCGACATGCGGCGCAGGAAGTCGGCCCGCACCCAGTACACCGTGTTGTCGCCCCACGCCGTCGGATTGCCGGCCGGGTCGAAGCCGCCGGTGGCTCGCGTCTGTTGCTGCGGCTCGACCCGAATCGGCCCGGAGGCGGTGCGGCCGCCGGCGGAGACGACCCGGAAACTGGGCGAGGCCTGGGCGGCGATGCCGAGTGACACTTGCCAACCGTTGAAGCCGGTGGCCATGAACGGATAGGCCGCCGGCAGCGTCGGCGAATCGGGATAGACCCAGAAGTCGGCCAGCAAGGGGAGGGCGATGCTCGCCAGAAGCCCATCGGTGATCGATTCGAACGAGGCGCTGCTCGACAGCGAGCTGTTGCGGAAGTTCGACCAGGTACCGCTGACTCGCACCAGGTTGCCGTTTGCGTCGGGGGCGTAGTGCTCGCCCGCGCCGCCGAGGAAGGGCGAGCACAGGTACGGCGTCGTGATGCGGTCGTTGCCTCGGCTGGAGCGACCGCCTTGCTCGGTGGCGGTCTCGTCGCGCCAGACGAAGTACGGGCGCTGGAAGGGCGGCATCGGCAAGTACTGGATCTGCCCCTGGGGACCGGTGATCGCCTTGGTGTGCGTCATGGTCCAGATCTGGTCGACGAACGCGGCGACCGGCTGCGGTCGGCGCTCGACCTCGCCGAGCAGGTCGAGGTTGCGGGCCGCGTTCTCGTCGAACTGACGGCGCAACCCCGATCCCGGCGCCGCCGGCAGACCACCGCGGTTGACGCAGTTTTCGGGCCGCCACTCGGCGTGCGACAGGAACAGGCTGGTGCGGTCGAACTCGTCGAACAGGACCGGGTCCAATTGGAAGGGGGCCCACCACATCTGCTCGATGTCGAGATTGAAGTCGGCCGGGTCCTCGCAGCTCAGTCCCAGGTCCATCTCCCGCCAAGTGGATTGCAGGCGCGCGCCGAGCGGGTTCATCGGGTTCTGGACGCCCTGACCGAACACCGCCGACGCGCTGCGGGTGATCGCCTCGCCGTTTGCGCAGGCCCACGAGGGGGGCGCCGGTTGGTTGCGGGCGTCGACGTGGCCCGAGGACCGGCTGGTCGGCCGCGCGACGAGGCGGCCGTTGCCGTCGTAGCCGGCGGCGCCAAACAGGTCGGCGATCGGTGCCGCCGCGGGGAACGGCTGTCCCGGCAGCTCGGCGTCGCGGTGGTAGGACGGCCGCTCGTCTTCGTCCTCGGTCTGCAGACGGCGCACGCAGTACGCAACCCTGTTGTCGCGCGCGTCGGCGTCGAGCGCGAACGGCACCGCGATGCCGTCGGCGGTGCGCCGCGGATCCGGAACGGAGAACCCCAGGTCGAGGGGCTCGCCGGCGAGATCTTCGACACCGCCGGCGCCGCCGCGCAGGTGAGCGAAGTACCGGTAGCGTCGTTGCTCGAACGCGATGCCTCGTTCGCGCACGGTCTCGTCCAGATACAGGCCGAGCATGGGCGACAGGCGCACCAGGGTCTGTGAGCCGTTCTCGTCCAGCGCCCGGCAGCCGACCAGGTACGGCGTGATGAACTTGTCTGCGTTGAACGAGGCCCGCGGAATCACCGCGCCGGTGCGCGCCGGCCCCGAGCCGAGCCGAAAGGCCTCCAGCGCGTCGCGATCGAACGCATCGTGCATGGCCAGAAACAGCGTGTCGTGCGGCCGGACGCTGTCGAGTGCGACGGGTTTGGAGAACTCCACCGCGACCGAGGCGAACGGGTCCACGCCGACGTGGTGCGGGCGCGGGGTGATGCCGCCGGGCGCGAATCGGATGAACAGCGCGGGGTCGTCCCCGGTGACCTCCGTCGGCTCGGCCGGGTTGCGACGGCTGCCCTCGAAGGGCGCCACCAGCACCGCGCGCGGCGCGTTCTGCCGCAGCCAGGCCGGCAGCTGCTGGGGATCGGTCGGGTAACCGGGAGCGGTGCTGGGATCGAGCGCGAGCAGTGCGCGGTCATCCGGCACGACGACATCGACGTGGCCGACTTCGGGCCTGCTCCTGTCGCCATCGGGGTCGACCAGAACTTCGGAGAAGATCGGTGCGCTTCCGCTGCGGCGGGGGCGGATCACCAGAGCGTCGCCGGCGTCGATCTCGTGCCGCAGACCGTCCTTGTAGAGCCGGGCCACCAGCGTCGTCGGGTCCCGGCGGGTGACCCGCTCCAACAGGAACGGGACTCGACCGATCAGTCGCGGCGGGGTGGCGTCGCGGACGAAACCGCGCGAGACTTCGCTGCCGGTGTCGTTGGCGTTGCCGGCGCGGAAGTCCCGCACGATGCTCGAGTTGCCGGTTCCGTTCCAACCCGTGAGCGCGCCGCGGGTCGCCGGCCGCACGCCCGGCAGACTCAGCGGGCCGTCCAGGGCGATCGCGATGCGGATGTTGGCGTCGCGTTGGTTGTCGGACGGCGGCAGCCCCGTGGGCGTGTTGCGCCATCCCCAGCGCGGCCCCTCGTCGCCGAGCAGCACCGGATCCAGGATGATCTGCTTGCCGTGGACGGCGATGCGCGCGGGAATCGGCACGAAGGCGCCGCCGCGCGGTGGATTGTTGGGATCGGCGGCGATCTGCAGCAGCTGCACCGCCTCGGTGTTGCGCAGCCCGGTGATGTTGCCATTCGCGTCGCGCGCGACGAAGAAGTCGTCGTCGACGCCGAGGTTGTGCGAGAACGTCAGCCGCAGCCCGCAGTTGCGTGGCACCAGGGAGAACGGCATCGTCCGCAGTGGATCCACCCGCGCGTCGAGCACGGTGCGGACCGTGCGCGACAACATCTGAAACGCGTGGCGGAACTCGGCACTGCCTTCGGCTGCGTCGATCAAGAGACGCAGCTGGAGGTCGCGCGCGTCGGGGCTGAGCATCCGGTAGCGCAAACCGGTGAGGCCGGCGACCGGCTTGCCGTCGCCGATGTCGGTGCCGATCAGCACGTCGCGCGCCACGCGACGAATGCCGCCGCCGAGCTCGCGCGCGTAGACATCGGCCAGCCGGCCAAACTCGACGCGCACGAGCTCGGCGTTGCCGCCGGGCGTGGGGTCGTCGGCGCCACCGATGGCTCCGTCGCACGCCATGATACCGAGCGCCAGCACGGCGCTCGCTGTTGCCTTGACCGCAGCACGTCGCCGGCGCTGCGGTCTTGACTCGCCGCGTCCTCGCATGAAAGCGACCTCCGTTCGAGCCCCCGGACCACGGGGCGACTACTGGTTAGCTCATAGCGGTGCTGGTCCGACGAGGTAACCGCTCTCGGCAGCGGCTCGGCGAGCGGCGCTTGCGGAGGTCGGCGATCAGCTCGCGGCGGACCCCAGCGCGGCCGCCAGCGCGCGACGCCGGTTCTCGTCGAAGGAGCGGCCGCCGAAGCGAACGTCTTGATAGGCGCGGAACGCCGCCGCCAGCGCGTCGTGGTCGAGTCCCTTCACCCGTTGCAGCGCCGCGAGATAGGCCTCGAGCGAGGTGTTGCGCGCCCGGGGGTGGCCTGCGTCGGCGAGTCGCTGCAGCAATCGCAGCAGCAGCTGGCGGCACGCCTTCACGTCGCTGGTCGTGGCGGGCGCCGTGCTCCGCTGCACGCGCGCCGGGCGCAGCAGCATCAGGGCCGCGAGGATCAACAGGCCGAGCCAGGGAGCGACCTTTCCCGCTCGCGACGACCACCGGTCCCAGTCGAGGGCGTCCCAGGCACTCTGCTGGAGCTGCAGCTCCGGTCCGGTGTCCGGCGTCTCGGTCGGCGTCGGCCATCGGGCCGTCGCGTCGGCCAAGATGGCGGCCGGGGTTGGATCGAACACCACCCAGCCGAGCTCCTCGAACGGCAGCTCGACCCACGCGTGCGCATGTCGTGAGCCGAAGATCCGCTCGTTGGATTCGCTGCCGGTGGTGCCCCCGTACAGCCCGACGGCGATCCGACACGGCACGCCGGAGTGCCTGAGCAGCACCGCCATCGCCGAGGCGAAGTGCATGCAGAAACCGCGATTGTCGCCGAACAAGAAGTTGACGAGTGCGTGCTGCGAGTCGCCGACGGGGTCGCGCAGTGCGTAGCCGCAGCGGCGGCCCAGTCCGTGCGCGATGTTGGTGGCGATCGTCTCGGGACGATGCGCGCCGTCGGCGAGCTCGCGGGCGAGCCGAGCCAAGTCGTCGCGCCGCAGCGCCGCCGGCAGTGCGGTCAAGTGCGAGAACCGCCCGTCGATCGGCGTGCCGACCACCGCCTCGCCCAGGTCTTGGAACTGTACGCGGTATTGGATCGGGCCGCGCGGCGCCGCCTCGCGCAGGCTCGCGCTGAGCGGCTCGACCCAGAGCCGCGGGCCGTCGTTCGGCGCGAAGATCTCGAACGTGCCCGGCGGCACGTAGATGAAGCCCGAATGCCCCTCGAGCCGGTGAATGTCGAGAGGCTGGGCGCGCACGCCGGGAACCGGTCGCTGAAAGTAGCGGCGGCGGCGCAGATCGTGCCGCTGTGGTTGCACCGGCGCGACATCCCAGCGGTCGATGCCGGCGACGTCGAAGTGTCCGCAGCGCAGGTACAAGTCGTCGGGAGCGGTTGCGTCGGGTGCGACCCGCACGCTGACCAGCTCGTCCTCGATCAGGTTGAGCGGCCCGGTCGGTCCGCGGCCGAGCTCGAACTGCGTGCTCACGCCGACTTGGCGTGGTGGCGCGGGTGCGGTCCGCAGCGCGGTGCGGTTCGGATTCGGCAAACTGCGCAGTAGCTGGTATGCCCCGCTGAAGGCCAGCAGGCACGCCGCGGCGACCGCCGCTCGATGCAGGTTGCGTCCGGTGCGCGATGCGGCTGCCAGCCGCGCGGCGACCGCGCGCAGCGTGCGCGCCCGGCGCGACTCGTGCTGCAGCACCAGCGAGGCCGCGCACACGAACACGATGACCTGGCCCAGCGGCGTGCGGCTCTGCAGGATGGCACCGATCAGCAGCACGCACAGCGACAAGAACAGCGAGTGCAGGATGTCGAGCTCTTGATAGCGCAGCGTCGAGTATGCGAGTGGCGCGATCAGCAGATACGTCAGCGCCGCCTGCGGCACGGGTGCGGCGTCGGTTTGGAAGATGACGAAGGCCAGCGTTCCCTGCAGCATGGCCGCGGCGGCCAGGCGCTCGACGAAGGAGAGGCGGCCGAAGACCGAGCCGGTGTTGCCCAGCCACAAGAACAGCACGCCGGGCAACGCGAACAGGATCAGCCACAGCGGCGAGAACAGCTGCATCGGCAGTGCCGCGGCCGCGCTGCCGACCGCGGCGGCGCGGGCCATGCCGACGATGTGCGGGCGGCGGCTCGGCGTCACCGCTGCCTCCGGCGCTGAATCAGCCGAACGTTGCCGACCGCGGCCCGGTCGTCGCGGGCAGCGAACCCGCCCCCGGCGACCCACAGGCACGTGCCGAACGATCTCAGCGTCTCGATGTGCTCTTCGTGCAAGCTGTGGTGCACGACCGTGCTGGCGGATGCCAGCGCTGTGAGCAGCTCTTCGGTGGCGAGTGGCGCGCGGCAAGAGGTCTGCGCTACCGAGTCGTCGACGAGGAAAACCGTGAGCTCGTAGCCGCGCTGCGGCAGCTGATCGATCAGGGTCGCGGCGGCGCCGAGCGACCACTCGAGCTGGCGGTTGCGCGGGGTGGCGGCGTAGCCCGGCGGCCGGCGCAGGTCGATCACGACGCAGGTGTCGCGGTCCACTTCGCCGCGCATATCACGGGCCACCAGCGTCGCGGATGCCGCCGACCGCAGTGCATGCACGCTGCGCGCGTCCTCGCCCACCCGGTACTCGCGCAGCGCGTAGAAATCCTGGCTGCCGAGCCGGCGCTGCGCCGGCACTCCGGAGGCCTCGATCTGGGATGGCAGCCAGTGCGTCGCCAGATCGACGCGGGCCGGCTCGGAGATGACCTCGGCGTCGCATTGCAGCACCGCCCAGTTGCGCACCAGCCCGAGCGGGTAGCAGGTCTCACACTCCCATTCGCGCCGCGCGTAGCGGCCGCGCCGCAGGCAGCGCGCGGGTAGGTGAGCGGTCGCCGATTCGCCGGCGCCCAGGAGCTCCAGGTGGGCCGCGCCGGCGCGCGTGCGCGTCGCGGGTTCGGAGAGAAACAGATCGCGCACGGCGCGGCGCGGGCTGCGGTTGTAGATATGCACCCGCTCCTCGAACAGCGCACCGGCCTGGGTACGGCGTGGCGCCACGCTGACTTCGAGCTGCGGCAGGCCGCCGATGCGCCACAGCGCGTCGACCAGCAGCGGGGCGAGCAGCAGGGCGGCGCCGAGGCACGCGTTGGGGTCACCGGTCATCCAGGCACCGAGGCTGGCGAGTGAGGCCAGCAACGCCAGCATGCGCCCGCGCAGCGTGAGCTCCCAGCGCGTCTTCACTCGGTCCACGGTACTCAGTCGGGGCTTTCCACCGCCGTCAAGATCTCGCCCAGCAGCGCTTCGGCAGCGGTGTCGCCGCCGCGCGCGATCATGCGGTGGGCGAACACCGGCACCATGAGGGCGCGGACGTCGTCGGGGACGGCGTAGTCCCGGTCGTGGACCAGGGCGCGGGCCCGGCAGGCGCGGTGCAGTGCCTGCGCCGCTCGCGTACTCACGCCGACGCGGATCTCCGCCGTCTTTCTGGTGCGGCTGGCGAGCTCGACGATGTAGGCGGCGAGCTCGCGCTGGACGGTGACCGCCCGGGTCTGCGCCTGCGCGGCGAGCAGATCGGCCGCGGTGCCCACCGGGGACAGCGCGGCGATGTGCTCGTGGCCGTCCTCGCGGGCGACGATGTCGACCTCGTCGTCGCTGCCCGGGTAGCCGATGCGCACCCGCATCAAGAAGCGGTCGAGCTGACTCTCGGGCAGCGGATACGTGCCGGCAAAGGTCGTGGGGTTCTGCGTGGCGACGACGAAGAACGGATCGGGCAGCGCGTGGGTGACCCGGTCGATCGAGACGCTGCGCTCCTGCATCGCTTCCAGCAGCGCGGACTGAGTGCGTGGGGGAGTGCGGTTGAGCTCGTCGGCGACCAGCACGGAGGTGAACACCGGGCCCTGCCGGAAGCTGATCTCGCCGGTCTTCTGGTGGTAGATCTGGGCGCCGACGATGTCGGCGGGCAGCAGGTCCGCGGTGCACTGCACGCGTTGGAACGGCAGGTCGAGGCAGCGGGCCAGTGCGCGTGCGAGCAGGGTCTTGCCGACCCCCGGCCGGTCCTCGATCAACAGGTGGCCGCGCGAAAGCAGGGTGATCGCGGCGAGCTCGATCACGTCGGGCTTGCCGGCGAGCGCCCGTCCGACCCCTTCACAGAGCGCTGCGGCGAAACGAGTGGTGGTGGACTGGGTCATGTGGGGTGCGTGGGGACGCCCACGCCGAAGCGCAGTGTACGGGATCGGGGGCCGCGGTCCCGCGTTCGAATGCGCCGGGCGGCTTGCTCAACGCGGACAGCAGTGCGTCGGATCAGTCGGAGACCGCCGGGCGCCGGGGCGTGCCCGGACCGGAAAATATTGTGCGGGCTGCACTCGCGGTCCATCGGCCGCGGCCAGAGTGTCGATAGCAGGGGCATGGTCGCGATCGCGTCGGTGTGCTGTTGGGCCTTGCTGTCCGTCCAGGCTCCGGAGGCGGAGCCGGTCAGCGACGCCTTGGCGGTGATCGTCACCGAGCGACGAGTCGGCGGAGCGTTGCCGTTGCAGCGGCTCGGGCTGGGCGATGGCGGGCTCGACGGAGACCGGTTGGCGGCCGCCGGTCCCCGCCTGGGGCGGACCCGCACCCCGGGCGGCGTGCTGGTGCGCGCGCAGGCGCAGGGTGTCAAGCTCGACTTCCCTTCCGGCGCTGAGCTGTTGGCGGCGCCGGACGGTTGGCTGCACGGTCGCGACGACAGGGCCCACGTGGCGCGCAGCGGAACCTACGAGCTGTGGTTGGCGGACGGCACGCGCGTGCGCATCGGCCTCGCCGGGCCCCGGCGGCCGTTGGCCAAAGTGGAGTGCATCGCGGGTTCGCGGTCGTTGGTCTTGTTCCGGGGGCGCCGGCCGCAGTTGCAGTGGGTGGCGGCGCCGCCGCCTGCGCCGATCACCGTGGCCGTGCTCGGGCGCGGCGACGTGCTCTACCGCGCCGCCGCGACCGGACCGATCCTGACCCTCGAACGCCTCGTCTGTCCGCCCGCCGCCCGCCGCGTCTATCCCGAGCACCGCGTCGTGCTGGCCGGCGCGCCGCTCGCGGCATCGCTGGTCGCGTTGCCGGCGCGCGTCCCGCCGAAGCCGCTGGAGTTCCCGGCAGCGCCGGCAATCGCCGCCGAGGTGGCGCGCGCTGCGGGCGTGCTGTTTCCCACGGGCTTCCGGGAGCGGCCGCCGCGGGCGGTCGGCGAAGTCCTGTTCGAGCTGTCGGGAGGGCTGCGGCTTTGGATTGACGAGGAGCCGGAGCACGGTCTCGCGCTGGCGCTGGGTCCGCCGGCCGGCGAGGCGGTCGTCGAATGGCGCTGCGGCAGCCGCACGACGCTGCAGCTCATGCGTCCACCTGCGGAAGACGATGGCGGCCCGCGCTACTTCGGTCGCGCGGTCGACTTGACCGATTGGGTTCGACCGCTTTGGCCGCTGCGGCCATCGGCGGCGGGCGACGCCCAAGTGCGCGCCGTCTTGGCTGCGCTGCGCCGGCCCCGCCCCGTTGCGGCCGGCTTCGACGCCGGCCGTTGAACGATTCGCGGGCGCCTCGCGCGCGGCAGCCCGCGTTCGTCGTCCATGCTGCGAAAGCCTGGCCGGTTCCGCGGACTCCCTGCGCATTGGTTTTCGGGCACGGCCCGGCGGGATACGCAACCGAGGCGGTGCCCAACTCGCGAAATCTCGCTCAGGCCGACGTCTGGGCGAAGTCATCGCTGACACCACTGCCCTCAAGGAGATCCGAGATGAGAGTTCGAATGACGTGCCTGCTGGGGATGATGTCCATGCTGACCCTGTTCAGCCCCGACGGCCGATCGCAAGTGGTCATCAAGCAAACCGCCGACGTGAACGGCCAAGGGATCGGAGGACCCTTGGTCTCCAAGAACGGTGCCCAGCTGCTCCGTACTCCGAATGGCATCATGATTGCGGCCTCGATGCCGATCCCGGCCCCCGGAACCTATAGCTATCCCCCTGGGAATGCCTACCAGCCCACGGTCTTCATGGGGTCACCGGAGGTGTTCACCGGTTGGGTGTTCTTCTTCAACAACCCGAGTCAGTGTCTCGTTCCACACGCTTGCGTGCCACCTCCTGCGGGCACGCCGGCGCCGAACGACTTCACTCGGGCATCTGGCGGCGTTTACAACTTCTCGGGCCACATAGTGGCTGGCGGCGGCCGACTGACTCTGCTCGGCCACATCTCTGTCGGACAAACACAGTTTGGCGGGCCGTCGACGCTGCAGAATCCCCAGGGTGCCGAGATTCACGTCGCCATCGCGCCGCACGGCACCCTGCAACCGGCGCTCATGCCGACGCAGATCATGACGCCGATTGGCGGCCCGCCGCACTGGTGGTTGTCGCTCTTCCTGGATCCGGCGCAGAGCTGACCGATCAGCGCTTCTCGGCGATCGCCTCGCGGGCGCGGCGCGTGTCGTGCGCGGCGAGCGCCGCCTCGACGAACGGCAGGTCGCGGCCGCCGGTGCGCTGCATGCGCAGTAGGGCTTCGAGCGCGGCGTGGGTCTGGGTCGCCCCGAGCGCGAGCAGGAGCTTGGCACGGGTCGTCTGATGCTGCTGCCGCACCAGGTGCGGGCGCAGCACGTCGATCGCTTTCTCGCCGTGCAGGGCCTTGGCGATGCGGCCGACGGTGATCGCGAAGCGGCGGTCGTCGACGGCGTCGAACGACAGGCACAGCGCGTCGACGGTGCCGGGGAGGCGCATCTCGGCGCACAGCTGAGCCAGCGCGATCTTGAAGCGCACGTCCTCGGTCTCGCCGGTGGCGCGGGCCATCAGCTGGCCCTTTTGCGGGGCACCGAGGGCGTCGCGCAGCGCGCTTCTCTCGATGAACGCGCCGACGGCCTCTTCGCGGATGCCCGGCGGCCCGTCGAAGACCAACGCCAAGAGCGGCCCCGCGGTGTCGCCGGCCGCGACGCCGTGCTCGCCGGCCAGGATCAGCCGCGCCAGCTCGACGGCGGCGGACTCGTCCACGTCGGGGACGTCCGGGTTGCTGCCGGGGTGGCCGGTCATCTTGAAGTAGGGCGCGCGGCTGCCCGGCAGTCCCAGAGCGTGGGCCTTGTCGGCAAAGCTCGACAGGCAGTACAGCCGCTGCACGCCCGGCTTGGGCCGGGTGTGCTCCGACAGCCGCTTGTGTTCGATGACGGTGAGCTCGTCGATCGGCTCGCCGCGCAGAGTGGTCGAGATGCGCAGCCGGTGCGCGATGAGCTGCTTGCCCAGCGGCTGCACACCGACGCCGGTGGCGACGACCACTCGGTCGGCGGCGGCGACCGCGCGCCGCAGCTGTTGGGAGGAGACCGGGGCCGACACCGCGGTGGCCGCCATCAGGACGCAGGTGCAGAGGATCGCTGGCTTCATGTCGGTTCCTCAGTCGTTGTCGTAGAGCACCCGCTCGCGCAGGTAGGCGTGGTTGAGTCGGTTGAGGCCGCTGTTGAGGTTGATCGAGCCCTCGAAGCTGATCCGCGGGCTCATCACGTTCTGGGAGAATCCGCTGAACAGCGGGTCGTTGTCGATGTGACCGCCGCTCGAGCCGGGGAAGTTGGTCGAATCGCCGCCGTAGAGCCCGGTGGGCATCGCGCCGTCCTTGACCAGCCCCATGCTGTGGCCGCACTCGTGCGCGGTGATCACCGAGATCGAGCGGGCGAAGCGCAGGATCGCGGTGTCGATCGTCGTCGCGCGCGCGTCCTGCAGGGTGCCTGCCAGGCGCGAGGCGTCCTGCGGGTCGTCCCCGATCGGGGTGCCGCCGAACCCCGGCATCAGGTCGTCATACGTGGTGCGAAACGTGCTCGCCGCCCCCGACCGGACGCCGCCGTGCGCGAGGGTGTGCATGAACACTCCGAGCCGCTGGCCGGAGAAGTCGACCAGGCAGTCGTCGTCCTGGGTCTCGTTGCTCTCGTCGAAGATCGCCAGGCCGAGCACGCCTCCGCTGCCGGCGGCCTCGTAGGCGCCGGCGATGCACATCTGCGAGAAGCCGAACGAGGCGTAGGGCACGCTGCCGGTGGTGGTCGATGCGAACGGCCCCGGCGACGTCGTGGTGAAGGTCACCGCGACGCCGCTGAAGATCTCGCCCAGGCGCTGCAGCAGCTCTGTCTCGAGCTGGTCGGCGACGGTGGAGTTGACGCCGGAGTCGCTGCCGAACAACCCGATGATCGCGTACAGGTCTTCGATGTCCGGAGTGCCGTTGGCGCCGTCGATGATGTTGATCGCCGGCGGCGTGCCGCCGCCGCCGGCGGCGAACGAGAAGCTCTCGATGTCGCGCGAGGTGTCCAAGAACCAGGTCTGGCCGGACTCCATCGGCCGAATCCCATCGTTGACCGAGGTCGTGCGGAAGCTGAACTGTGCCGGGACCGAGCTCATCCCCGAAGTGTCGACGACGACCGCAGTCACGGTGACGGGGCCTGTGGGCAGCTGCACGCCGGCGGGCACCGTGAAGGCGCTGTGGTTGCCGGTCGCGGTCAGCGACAACTCGGACGACACATCGCTGCCGGCGGCGATGACTCCGCTCGGACCGGTGACGTCGACGTCGAACGAGATCTGGGTCAGCGCGGTGGCGATCGGCGACGACGGATCGTCGTAGTCCAGATCGATGACGAAGCCGTTGGGCGGCACCTGCAGCGTGCCGGCGGCGGGGCCGGTGCCGTTGATCGGGTCTTGGATGTCGTTGAGCGTCAGCTGACTGATCGTCGGCTCCGACCCGTCGCCCCCGAGGATCGTCTGTGGCGCACTCGGTTCGGCGAGCGCGCCGTCGGTGCCCGCGACCGCGTCGTTGAGGAGGTCGAAGTCGATGGTCGTCACTCCGGCGGTCAGGTCGACGCCGGCGCCCAACCGGATGCGGACGGCGCGCGCGTTGATCAACGACGGGGCCAGCGTGACGCTGCCGAGGCTGCCGGCCGACAGCGCGATGTCCTCGTCGGTCAACAGCGCGCCGGTCAGTGCGATGTCGCGCGACATCAACAGCGTCAGCGAGTCGCCGGCCGCGGCCGTGGCGCCGGTGGTCAGCAGCGTGGCGCCGACGATGATGGGGGCCGGCGTCGGCGCGCTGCCGCCGCCACCGCTGCCACTGCATCCGATGAGCAGCAAGCCCGCGGTGGCCATCGCGGTGGCGCGGGTTGCCGGCGCGAGCGCCGCCGCGTGGCGGTACCGAGTCGGGGTTCTCATGCGTGTCTCGTTGGTCCTTTGACGGGCTGATCGCGCCGCCGCGGTGATCGCGTTTCCGCCGGTGGCGCGGTTCGAACTCGGTCCTGATTACCCGGTGGCAGGGCCGACTCCAGCTCTTTCATCGGCGGAATCAGCGCCAGGCTGACGGCGAACTCGAGCCCGGGCCGCTGTGCGCCCGCCCGTTTGGCGCCGGTGGCATCGGCGTATCGCGCGATCGACGGCCCGCGCGCAGCGCGTCGGCGATGCGATGCGTGGGCGTGTGCGCCCCGAGGCCTTCTTTTTCCAGCCGCAATTCCCCACCGGCATGGGCGGAAGTCCCCTCCTGGGGCCTTCGCAACTCAACCCTGCACAAGCACATACCGAAAGAAGGGGCGCGGTCGCTCAGGCCGCGGCACAACTGGGACACACAGCACTGTCATGATGAAACTCGCGGTCGGGGAGGTCGTCGAGGACTACCAGATCTCCCGATTCCTGGGCCGGGGCGGATTTGCCTCTGCGTTTCTGGCCGAGCACCAGGGATCCGGTGAAAAGGTCGCCCTCAAGGTGGGCCACCCCTCCGGGGGTGGTCGCCAGGTGACTCGCTTGTATGAGATCACCTCGCGACGCACGCCCGAGGGCATCAGCCCCGACGAGCTGCCGGGCGAGGCGGTCTTCCTGGAGCCGGCGGGCTTCCGCATCGATCTCTTGGATGAGAACGAGATCAGCCAGATGCTGCGCACCGAAGCCGCACTGCTCGAGCACAACAGCTCGACCAATCTGGTCAAGCTCGTCGATCGGCTCGAGCTCGACGGGGGGCCGGTGTTGGTCTTGGAGTTCGTCCGCGGCAAGACGCTGCGCGAGAAGATCAGGGGCCTCGAGGGAATCCACCTCAACTGGTTCCTCGCCGCGGTGCGCGCGCTGATCAAGCTCAAAGACGAGGGCGCGCTCGACTACCACGGCGATCTCAAGCCGGAGAACATCGTCGTCAAGCCGAGCGGCAAGATCGTGCTGATCGATCCCGCGATGCGGCTGCCCGGTCAGCCGGTGATCACGACGACGCCGCACTACAACCCGCTGCTGCACTGCGACAGCAAGGCCGACGTGATGGCGATCGGCATCATGATCTACGAGATCCTGACCGGCACGTTGCCGTTCGACGAGGTGCCGTGGGAATACGCGGGCACGCGCAGCGGCGGGGAGACCGTGCGGTTGTCGCTGTCGTATTTCTACAGCTACTGCCCGCCGCAGGTCCTCAACCCGAAGACCCCGCCGGAGCTGGAGCAGATCGTCTACCGTTGCATCACGGTGCCGTCCTACGGGCTGCCCGAGCTCAAGGCCGACCTCGAGGACTTCATCGGCAAGGCCTGAGCGCGGTTGATATAACGGCGGGGCATGCGTGTTCTCGCGGCCCTGCTGTGCCTTCTCGCCGGCGTTCTGCTCGTCCTTTGGTGGTCGCCGGCCGATCCGGTGGCGAACTCCGCCGGTGACGGCGTGCGCGTGGCGGAGGCCGGCGCCGCCGCGTCAGGAGTGGAGCCGCAGCCGGAGGATCCACCCGCGACACCGTTGCCGCGACACGATGTCGCGCCGCGGGCGGTGGACGTGGGAGTGTTGGCAGGCCGAGTTCGTACGCCGGGCGGCGAAGCAGTCGCGGGCGCGTCGCTCTCCGTTCGCCGTGTCGAGGGCGTGAGCGCCGGAAGCACGGTGGTGTTGGAGGCCGATGACGACGGTCGGTTCGAGTTCGCCACCGAGCAGCCGTGCACGATCCTGTCGATCTCGGTCGCGCCGACCGAGCGGACGACCGCAGTCGAGCGGTGGTTGCGGCTACGGCTGCGGCCGGGAGATCGCACCGAGATCGAGCTGACCGCCGGCAGCGGGGCCACGGTGCGCGGCCGGGTCGTCGATGGCCAGGGCGCGCCGGTCGCGCGCGCCCGCGTGCTCGCCTGGCACGACGATCCGCATCGCATCGATGGTCGCTACTCGGTTCCGCCGCAGCGGGCGGTCGAGGCCGATGATCGCGGCCACTTCGAGCTGCGGCACATCGGGCCACGTTTCGTGCTCAGCGCCGAAGCGGACGGGCTGCTGTGCCGCACCCGGCTGCGTGGCGACGTCGATGGGCGCGATTCGATCGAGGGATTGGAGCTGGAACTCGCCCCCTCGGCGGTGCTGCACGGTCGCTTGTTGGACTCTGGCGGCGAGCCGATTCCCGATTATCGCTTTGCCAACCACTTCGGATCGAGCAGTAGCAACGCGGACCAGACTGGCGCCCCCGGAGTTTGGCGGGCGCGGCCCGAGCACAACGTGACGACGACGGCGGCCGATGGCACGTTTCGCATCGAGGTCGTGCGCGACCATCGCTACTTGTGGGAAGTGCAGCATCCGATGCACCCGATGTGGAGGGGGGCGCATCGTGCGACCGATGGCGATCTGGAGGTGCAGCTCGAATCCGGCGAGGCGGTGCGCGGTCGCGTGTTCGCGCCGGGTGGAGGCCCCGCGGATGGGGCAGTGGTCGAGCTCAACGACTATCCGGATCGTCGCGTTGCCACCGGTCCGGATGGCCGCTTCGAGCTGCGCGGTGCGCCGTTGGCAGAGAAGCACTACCTCGCCGTGTCGATGCCAGGGGCGGCGATCCACTGTGTGCAGCCGATCGGTGATCCTGAGGACGTCCGCGTCGAGCTGACGCCGGGGTTGGCGTTGGCCGGACACGTGGTCGATGCTGGCGGTGCGCCGGTGTTCGATGCGCTGGTCGAGATCGTCGGGGATCGGCAGGTGAACCCTGGGTTTAGGTTCGGTGGCGTGCCGACGTGGGAATGGGCGCATGGTCGCGACCGGACGCGCACCGCAGTGGATGGCTCGTTTCGGTTCGAGCAGCTCTACGATGGCGAGTTCGTCGTGCGCGTGCACCATCCCTTCGACGCGCGGCTGACGTCGGAGACCGTGGCCCGCTCGGGGGCCGAGGCAATGCGCGTTCAGCTCGATGAGGCGGCGATGCGCGGGGTCGTGTTCGTCGGGACCGCGCGTGATGGGCGCACTGGGACTCCGATTCCTTCGTTTCTGGTTTGGGTCACCGACACGGCGACCGGTCGAGGCCAGTCCTACGAGGTGGAGGCGGTCGATGGGGCGTTCGAGTTGCCCGGGTTCAAGTCGGGGCGCTACATCGTGGCGGTGGAAGCCGAGGGGTTTGCGCGGGCGGTGGACGAGGCCCGCGACTGCGAGGTTGGCGAGCACAGGTTCGACGCCAGCATGGATCCGGTGCGCAGCTTGGAGGTGCGCGTCGTCGAAGCCGGCGGCGGCGGCGCGCCGGCGGAGCTGTCGGTGTTCGAGGTCGGATCGGATCAGCCGCTGTGGGTGATCACCTCTCCTGGCAGCAGGTCGCTGACCCTGGATACCGGTAGGGACGGCAGAGCGCGTCTGGAGGGCTTGCCGGGTCGCGCGCTGGTTTTGCAGGTGCGGTCGCCGGGAGCCGACATCGTGCGGCGGCCGTTGGATCTGAGCGAACCCCCGGAAGGGCCGGTCACGGTCGTGCTCGCCGCACCGCCCCCGACGGTCGACGTGCATGTGCTCGTCTTGGAGATGCCGGGAGCGCCGATCGAGCTTCCGCCGGCGGTCACCGAAGAATGGCTGGTCCGCGCGCTCGCGGCGGGCGACGTCGCGCCAGTGGAGCAACCCGTCACCGCCGAGCTGACCGGCATCGACGGCAAACACCTGAGCTCTGGTGATTGTCGAGTGGTCGGTCGCGAACAGGTCGGGGACTTGTGGAGGTTGGCACTCGAGCTGAGCATGCTGGCCAACGTGGGTGAGGACCTCGGCTTCGGCGTCACCACGAGTAGTTTGACCGCAGCCCTCCAGCTGCGCGGTGAACGTACCCCGATGCGCCTGTCGGTGCGGGCCGAGGGGTACGAGGATGCCGAACGCAGGTTGGACGCGACGGCCGCGCACGGAGAACAGCCGCTGGAGGTGGTCGTCGTTCTGCGGCGCGCGCGGTGAGCCTCGGGGTCCGAGAATGTTCGAGCGGCAACAACCTTTCGGAAGGCCCGTCGTCGCCGGGACTTCGATACCGCAACTCCCGGAGGCTCGAAGACAACACTGGCGTCTGCGCTCAGCGCGGCCGCCGGCGACCGCGGGACCTGCGACCGACGCTCGGGTCGCGGAATGCTCCGTGTTTGGTTGCGGCCTCGGCCGCGCTGAGAGAATGAAGCGAGAAAAACGAGCCTGACTCCGTACGTTTCGCTGGATGCGAAGGGTTTCGATTGTTTGTTTGGTCGGGCTGCTGGCGTCGTGTTCGGCGACGCGTAGCCGGCTCGTGGATTACGCCGAGGCGCCCGGCCTGCGGGTGGAGTCGCCGCCGGCGGGAGAAGCCGTGGTCGTCTTCTTGCGGCCTGACTTCATGGGCCATGGGGTCAGCGCGGTGGTCTACGACGGCGAGGAGTTCTTGTCCGTCGTGATGGCCGATTCGCACTACGTGCACCGGACGACCGCGGGGGCGCATCGCTTCATGGTGGTCAGCGAGGCCGCCGATTTCATGGACGCGGAGCTTGGCAGCGGTCAGGTGTACTTCGCGGAAGTCGATCCTCGAATGGGCTGGTGGCGCGCCCGGTTCAGTCTGATCCCGTTGCCCGCGGGGGGAGACGACTGGGACGAGCTCGACGGTTGGCTCGAGGATTCGTATGAGATCACGCCCAACGACAAGGGACGGGAGTGGGCGGTCAACAACCACGAGTCGGTGCTGTCGAAGAAGGCCGAGTTCCTCGAGGAGTGGTTGGAGAAGGAGGCGCGGCCCGCGCTGGGACCGGGCGATGGTGTGCCGCGGTATCCGGAGTAGGTCGGAGAAGCGGGACGTTCGAGCCTGACCTGTAGTTTCGCGGAATCGCGCAGCGTTGGCTCCGTTCGCGGCCAGGGGAGTTGACCCCGGCTGCTCTGACAGAAACGGAGGAACGCAATGCTCGGCCGGCCTGGATTCCGCGCCGCGGTAGTGCTGCTCGTCGCCGTTCTCGCCGGCCTCAATGTGGTCCAGTACGTGGCTGGGCGTCGGTCGGACCGCGAGGTCATCGACGAGTTCGCCAAGCTGTGGCTGCACAGCCCCGGTCCCCACCGGTGCGAGTGGCTCGGGATTCCGGTGCTGCAGAATCCGATGGACGTCTGGGTCACGCAGGAGCTGATCCACGAGGTCGCGCCGGACTACGTGGTCGAGACCGGCACGCTGATGGGGGGCAGCGCGTTGGTCTGGGCTTCGGTGCTGGAGCAGGTCAACCCGAGCGGCCGCGTCATCACGATCGACATCGAGGATCGAACGGAGGAGGCGCGGACGCGGCCGCTGTGGTCGCGGCGCATCGAGTTCCTACACGGCAGCTCGGTCGATCCCCAGATCGTCGCGTCGGTCGCGCGCCGGGTTGCTGGCAAGAAGGTCGTCGTGATTCTCGACTCGGACCACCGCAGGGAGCATGTCCTGGCCGAGCTGCGTGCCTACACGCCGTTGGTGCCGGTCGGGTCGTACGTCATCGTCCAAGACACCGTCTTTGGCCACCCGGTGCCGCCGCTGCTGTCGGGCCCGCTGGCCTGGGAAGCGGTGCACGAGTTCGTGACTGACAACGACGCTTGGCAGGCCGATCCGCGGTTCGAGCGTCTGTTGTTCACCATGCACCCCGGTGGGTACCTGAGGCGGTTGCGTTGATGGCGTTTGCGGCAGGGGAGCGATGAGGGTGCTGGTCACCGGCGGCGCCGGCCTGATCGGCAGCCACGTCGTCGACGCGCTCCTCGCGATGGGCTGCTCGGTCACGATTCTCGACAGTTTGGAGCCGACCGTGCACCGCAACGGCATGCCGGCCTGGGTTCCCGCTGCCGCGCGTTTCGTGCGCGGTGACGTCCGCGACTCCCGCGCGGTCGGTCGCGCCATCGAAGGGTGCGATGCCGTCGTGCACATGGCTGCCGCGAGTGGGTTCAGCCCGGACGACAGTGCGATCGAAGCAGTCAACTGTCGCGGTACCGACTGCGTCCTCACGGCGGTCGCCGGCTCGAGCACCGTGCGCCGGGTAGTCGTCGCGTCGAGTATGGCGGTGTACGGGGAGGGGATGTACGGCTGCGTCCAGCACGGGGCCTTCCGCGGCGAGGCGCGTGCTCCGGCGGCGCTGGAGCGAGGACACTGGGACGTGCCGTGCCCCACTTGCCGTGGTCCGGGCTTTCCTGTGCCGATCGAAGAAGCAACGCGGCCGCTACCGAGGGGTACCTACGCGCGCAGCAAGCTCTACCAAGAACAGCGGACGCTCGCCGCGGGCGCGAGCCTCGGTGTGCATGCATCCGCGCTCAGGTTCTTTCTCACGTTCGGGCCGCGCCAGAGTCTGTCCAACCCCTACTCGGGCATTTGCTCCATCTTCGCTACCCAGCTCCTGAGCGGCGTCGCACCCGTGGTCTATGAAGACGGGCGCCAGTCCCGCGACATGCTGGCGGTCGTCGACGTCGCGGGCGCGGTGTGCCTCGCCCTGCGTGATAGCCGTGCTGCTGGCAAGGTGTTCAACGTAGCGTCGGGAGTGCCGACAGCGATCGCCGAGTTCGTGCATCGTCTCGCCGGCGCCCTGCAGGTGCCAATCGCCCCCGATCTCCCGCGCCGGTTCCGCCCGCTCGACAACCGCCACATGCTCGGCAGCGCGGCTGCCCTCCGCGCGCTCGGCTGGCGTCCCCAGCTGACGGTGGATGCTGGCATCCGGCACTACGCGCGCTGGGTGCGTCGCCAACGTCGCGTCACGGCAGAGTTCGCCACTGCCGAAGCCCGCCTGCGCGACCTCGACATCGTGCGCCAGGCCCGCTGAAGGTACGGAGCCTGGATCCGTACCTTCATCAACGGGGCGTGAGCGAGTGCGCTTCGATCCGCGTGCGGAGTGTGGCGAGGTGTTGTTGGTAGCGGGGGTGGGTGCTCAGGTCGGTGTGTTGGTCGGGGTCGGTGTGGAGGTCGAAGAGCTCCTCCGCGCCCCAGGAGCCGCGGATGTAGTACAGGCCGTCGGCGATCAGCGCGGCCATGTCGCCGCGGGATACCGGCTGCCAAGGTGGGGTGCGGATGCTCCTCTTGACCGACGCCAGCAGTGCTGATTGGGACAGCCCAGTCAGGGTGTTGGTTCCTTGGCGTAGGGCGGTGGCCAGGCTGTGGCCTGGAAACGGAGTGCGCGGCCGCACGTCGGTCAGATCGAGCACCGTGGCGGCGACGTCGCGGATCGAAACTGGCGTGGTGATGCGCGCGCCGCGCGCGACGGTGGGGCCGGCGACGATCCAGGGCACGTGCAGTAGCGGTTGGTAGAGGCTGTTGGCGTGGCCGAGCAAGCCGTGCTCGCCGAAGTGTTCGCCGTGGTCGCCGGTGACGACGACCAGCGTGCGGTCGAGAACCCCCGTCTGCTTCAGCTGCGAGAGCGTGCGGTCGAGCCGCGCGTCGATGTAGGCCAAGAGCGCGTCGTACGAGTTGCGAAAGCCCTGCAGCTCGGCCGCGGAGCGGTGCCGCGCATCGCGATCCCAGTTCCACGGATTGGCCGCCGGTGGGCCGAACCGCGCGGCGTAGTCGGCCGGCGGCAGGTAGACCGTGTGGGCGTCGAACAGGTTCAAGAAGGCGAAGAACGGCCGCTCGCCGCGCCGCGCGACCCAGTCCTCGAACGCCGTGCACACCGCGTCGGCGCCGACCCTCAGCATCTGCGACGCGATCGGTCCGCGCCGTAGGTGGGCGGCAAAGCGGCCGACGGCGGTGCTCATCAGCAGTAGCGCCGGCGTGGTCTGGTAGTCGACGTACTCGGCGAAGCCGCGACCGAGGCCGGTCCCCCGGCCGGCGTAGCGAACGTTGCCGACGAAGCCGGCTGTGGCGTAGCCCGCCGCCGCGAACGCCTCGGCCAGCGTCGGGTCGGTGTCGTCGAGCGCGGTGCGGTAGCCCGCCGACAGCTCGTGCACGTAGCGGCCGGTGAACAGCGAGCTGTGGGCGGGCAGCGTCCACGGCGAGGTCGACATGGCCCGTTCGAAGGTCACACCGCGCGCGGCAAGGCGTTCGAGCCGTGGCGTGGTCTCCCGCTCGTAGCCGTACACCGACAGGTGGTCGGCGCGGACCGTGTCGAGCACGACGAGCAGCACGTTGACGGCTCCGGCGTCGGCAGGCGGCAGCGCCTCGATCCGCGCCGCGCTGGCCGCGCGGCGCGCCCACCGCTGGCCGACCGCCGCGAGCGGCAGCAACACCAGACCGCAGGCCAGGGCAACCGCGATCCATCGCATGGTGCTCGGGCCCCAGCGCGCGATGGCGCACCGGGTCGCCACCGAGGCGGCGCCGGCCGCCAGCAGCAGCGCCGCGATACCGTGTAGGCCGGGGTGCAGCAAAGTCTGGCTCCAGACGCCGACGGTTCCGGCCGCCAGCAGCGGAACCGCCACCGGTGCCCGGCCGCCGAGCCGGTGGGCCAACGCAGCGGACAGGAGGCCGACGGCCATCAGCAGGGCGCAGTACGTCAGCGGCGCGAACCAGACCTGGTCGTCGCCTTGATGTAGGAGATGGCCGCGGACGACGACGGTCCAGACGCGGTCGTGTGCCACTTCGAGGGCTCCGGTCGCCCAACCGACCGCGCCTCCGAGCAGCGCCCCCTGTGTTCTCGTACACGACGGTCCGCGTCGCCAAACCTCACCGAGGCGGCGCCGGCGCGCCGGTGAGAGCCGCGCACCGGCGCCGGCGAGAGCCGCGCCCGCGGCTACCAGACCGAGCTGTGCTCCCCATGCGATCAAGCCTCGTCCAAGGCCCAGCGATGGGCCCAGCACGCCTGCGCTGGCGATCGAGAATCCCAGCGCGATGATCGGTGTCGACCAGCGGCTGGCGTCACGCGAGCGGAGCGGCACAAGAGAGATCAGAGGTGACCGCCGGTGTTGTGGCAAGCCAGGCCGAGCGCCGCCGCGGTATGATGGCTTGCCCTGAGCGGAGCGGTGAGTGCCCGCACGGAGGGAACCGATGCTGCGCCGTTGCAAGCGATTGATCTTGGCCCCGCGGAGCGTGATCGCGGAACGCAGGATCGCGACCCGCGTGGCCCGCGCGGTGCACGCCGCGCCGCTGGACCCTCGGGTGCAGCTGCCGGCCTACAAGAACATGGACGCCTGGGTCGACCTCGATCGGCTGCGCGCCCTCGACGGTCCGCTCACCGAGAAGCTTGCGTCGGAATCGGACGGCACGGTCGCGTTCCGGGCGAGTTTCATGCGGCGGTGGTGGCACCGGCGGACGCCGGGAGCTCGGGCGTTGTATCTGACGCAGAGCACGTCGAAGGACGTCTACGCCGGGGTGGACGACCATTCGCTGTGGAGTCCGTCGCCCATGGCCGACCGATACCCCGAGGTGATGGACTTCGTCAACACCTTGCCGTTCCGCAGCGTTGGGCGCGTGGTGTTGATGTTCGATCCGCGCGGGCGGGCCGTGCCACCACACCGCGACTTCGAGTGCGTCGACCGCCGCCACGAGTTCATCTGGTGTCGCACCAATCTGCGCAAGCCGTTCTACATGCTCGATGAGCGCACCGGGCGGCGGCGCACGGTGCGCTCGTACACGGCGTGGTTCGACCTGGTCAACCAGCTGCACGGCGTCGACGCGTGCGGCGAGTTCGTCTTCAGCTTGCGGGTCGATGGCGTTTTCGACGACGCTTTGCGCGCGCAGATTCCAGCACCATCGATCAACGCGGCGTCGACGCCCTCGCTGTGGGCCAGCCTCGAAGCCTCTTGCCCGGAAACAACGTGACGTCTATCGGTGCCGCAGGCGCCGCAGCTTGTTGCCGAAACGGCGCGCGCGGGCGCGCAGCATCAGCGGCGAAAGCCAGGCGTGGGCGTGCACGGCGAGGGCCGGGCGCGGGTAGCGCCAATGGCGTGCTTTCGCTTTCCAGAAGAAGGAGATCGCGCACGACAGGCCCGGGCTCTCGACCGAGTGCCACCAGTGCACCGGCAGGTAGATCATGTCGCCCGCGTGCATCTCGATTTCGATCGGCGTCGCTTCGGCGAAGCGCGGAAACCGGACCAAGTCGGGCCGGCGCGGGTCGACTTGGCTGAAGTTGAGCACCGGTGTGTGCCACGCGAACGGATACATCAGGTGCGATTGAGACGGCGCGAACAACGTGATGCGCTTGGTGCCGAAGATCTGGCACAAGACCCCTTCCTCGTCACCGTGGTAGTGCGTCGGCGAGAACACGTCGCGGCCGAAGAACAGCGCCGCTTCGCGGCTGTCGGTGAGCGCCGTGCAGTCGCAGTCGTCCAACAACACCGGTAGGCTGCGGGCCACGGGAGACGGCGCGATGTAGTAGCGATTGTCCGGCGGCTCGGCGGTCAGCTTGCCGATGTACTCGGCGAACGACATCGTTTCGTCCTGGCCGCCGCGGGGCGTGTAGAAGCGGATGTGTTCGGCTGACGGCTCGAAGCGGGTGAGGACCGGGGTATCGCCGGCGACGCTGCAAAAGTAGTCGGGTCCCCAACGCTGCACCGCGGGCCAATCGCCGGCGCCCCCCGGAAAGACCGCAGGCCGGTTGTGGGCGACGTAGTCACGCTCGAACGCGATCCGATCGGGCAGCGCGACGCGGTCGATGTGTTGAGTGGCGGACCGGGCTGGCACGATTCGTCGATGATAGCCATCGCGCCCCGCAGGGGTGGCCTCCCGCTGCCCTACTGGAACTTCACGGCGATCGTGTTGGACAGGCATCCCGCGCTCTGGGTGCCGACGTGGGCCTGCAAGTGGATCGTGGCCGGCGCCGGGTGCTGCAGCGAGAACGAGTCGCGTCCGTCCGCTCCCAGCACGCCTATCTTCGCGGTACCCGCGAAGTTGATGAATTGCCAGCCACCCAACGGCGATGGGATCGTAGGAATCGGCAGCAGCGCGGTGTCGTAGCAGACGGTGTACGGCGCATTGGCCGGCCCATGCACGTTCACCGAGACCGAAGGCTGCTGGGTCGTGCCCCAGCCGTCGGCCGACAGCGATGCCGGGATGTCGCATCCCGCGGCGGCGAGCACACCGCGCGTGATGGCGCCACATCCCGGCGCGGTCTCGAACAGCTGATGCGTGCCGTTGGGGACGAAACCGACGGCCTTCTCGCTTTGCACAGCGTTGTAGTAGAGAAGAGCTTGCGGCACCGCGAACAGGGTGTCGAGTTCGCCGAGCAGCATGAGGACGCGGGTGTCGGGGTAGTCCGTGGTCGCTTGTTGGTCATGGAAGAGAACGCTGGCATCGCGCAGCAAGCACGTCTCCGGGCTCGTGGTCTGCCAGCACGAGTCACACACGAACGAGAACTCGGGGAGGATGCAGCAATCCGGGCCCGGCGGCGGCCACACCGAGTCCGGTACCACCGCGCTGCAAGACGTCGGCCACCCGCAGTGTGCGGTGCCGCAGCAGGAGTAGTCGATCCGTGAGAACGGCGGGCCGGATCCCAGCACGGCGGCGTCGAGGGTCTCCGGGCAGATCTGGCTGCCGGCCCCCGCCCCCCAGGTCGTCAGCGCGTAGGCGATCTCACCCGAACCACCCGAGTTGCCCAGCGCGACCAGTGGACGCTGCGGGTAGGTCTGCGCGATCCAGCGCAGCATGCCGATGAAGCGCGCGGATTGCAGGCGGGGATTCGAGCCGGCGCTGAACCAGCCCGGCTCCCGCCAGCGGCGCTCGATCGTGCGGAACCCGCGGTCGCGCAGGTCTTGCAGCACCGCGCCGGCGCAGCCCATGCCGTCGCCGTAGTAGGTCTTGCCCTCGCTCCCCGAGCAAGCCAACACGGTGCCTGCGACGGTTCCGGGCGGGCTCTGGATGCGGAGCTCGACCACGAGATCGGGCAGCCCGCTCACCGAGACGGAGAGGGTGGCGTAGCCGATTCCGCCGGGGATCTGGTGCGTCGGGATGTAGCGCACACCGATGTCGGGGATCGGCACGCACTCGGTGCCGGGGGGTGGGTCGCACGGAGGTGTCTGGGCTTGCACGCCGAAGCCGATCGCGAGCAACGCGAGCGGCAAGATGCTGGGGACAGGAAAGGTCGGCGAAGTGCGCATGGTGCGTCGAGTGCCGAACTGCGGCACTCGTCACGCACTTTCTTCGGTCTTGCCAAAGGCGTCGTGTCGCGGCGTGACGATCGGCGGACTTCGCCACCGAGCGGGGTGTGTCGCCTGCCGGACCCACGCCGTGTCGGCTCCGGAGGGCGGCGATTCCCCTCGATGCTCCGGAGCAAACGATGCGTGATTCGAAGTGCGGCCTGTTGCCGCTGTGCCTTTGCGGGTTCGCCCTCCCGTTCCCCGTCGCCGCGCAGGCCACCGTCGACGTCTACCACGACTCTCACGGGATCCCCCACGTCGAAGTGACCAACGCGTCGTCGCCGGCGGAGGCCGAGCAGGCCGCCCTCTGGGGGGTGGGTTGGGCGACGGCGCGGGATCGCTGGTTTCAGATGAACGTCACCCGGCTGATGATGGACGGAGAGTTGGCCAAGTACTTCATGGCCGGGCCGAACAACGCGTTCGTCGACAGCGATGTCGCCGCGCGGCAGCTCGGGTGGCGCGCGCGCGCGGACGAAGTCGCCGGGCGCCTGCCACCGGATCTCCGGGATCTGTTGCAGGCCTACGCCGGCGGAGTCAACGCATACGTGACCGCGCCGACCAAGCCGCTGCACCATGGGTTCGCCGACTTCGGCGTGCCGACCAGCGTGCCGTGGACGGTGTCGGACTGTCTCGTCACGTGGTATCGACTGGCCAAGGAGTTTGCCAATGACGGCTTGGAAGAACTGGTGGCGTTGCAGGACGTGCTCGACGCGGGAGGTTCTCCCACCAATCCGCAGGAGGTGAAGGATGCGCTGTTCGCGGATCTGCTGCGCGACGACGAAACCGCCGTGCTCAAGCAGTCGGACTTCCCACCGGCCGTGCAGCAGGCGATGGCCGACTACGCCGACCAACACGGCGTCAACCAGATCCTGCCGCCGTTCGATCACGCCTACCAGCCATCGTTCAGTCAGGTCGTCGCGGTCGGGTCGAACCGCATGATCGAGGGGAGTGCCGGCTTCTGGTCGGGTCCGCGATTGCCGGTGTACGCGCCCAACATGTTCTACGAGTGGCGCATGCAGTGCTCGGAGTTCCACGTGCGCGGCATTGGCGTCCCCGGCTGCCCCAACGTGCTGGTGGGCTACGCGATGCAGCCCTCGTTCTCGGTGGCCTGGGGCCTGACCGCGCTGGCGGCCGATCAGGCGGACTTGTTCAGCCTCACTCTGAACGGCAATGGCTACACGCTCGATGACGACTTCACTCCGTTCGATCCCGACGACACGACGACCGTCTACATCAAGAACCCGGACGGGTCGCTCAGCACGACCACGGCAACCTACAAGAACACGGTTTGGGGACCGGTCGTTGCCAGTGGCCCGCAGGGGACCTTCGCCGTCGCCCGGGTCCCGCTGCACGACGATCCCGGGGCTTCGCCCGCCGCGATCGACACGTTTGCCGCCTTGATGCGCATGTACCGGGCGACGAGCGAAGCCGAGTACACCGCGGCGCTCGAAGACTGGAGCTACCCATCGGCCAACATGGTCTTCGCCCTGGGCTCGGGCCGGGTCGGCCACGCCATGCTCGGTGCCATCCCCGTGCGTGACGGCGACAACCCCCTCGCCGGAATCCTGCCGCAGGACGGGTCGGTCAGTAGCAATGGGTGGCAGGAGTTCCTGCCGCACGCGGTGCGCCCGCTGGCGGTGCGCGACGAGAACGGCGTGTTCTTCTCGGGCAACCACCTTCCCATCGGCAGCTGGTATCCGATGAGTGCCTATGTGCCGGGCGCCGGCGACACCGAGCGTTCGTATCGGCTGCGGCGGTTGGAGGAGTCCCTCGCGGGCGGGTTCTTCACCGAGCGAACCCTAGACACCCAGCCGCGGGTCGCGGCGCGCGAGGTCGTGCTCGGCATCGTCGAGATCGCGAACGCGATGCCGGCCACGGCACGGCGCGGTGAGGCGATCGACGATCCTCAGGCGGTCGAGGCCCTCGGCAGACTGAACACGTGGATCGCCACCAACGGCGGTGCCATGCAGGGAGGGCAGGGCGAGGATTACAGTGGCGTCCTCGTCGCCGATCGCTTCCCGCGGCGCTTGGCGGTGAGCGCGTTGTTCCCCAGCTATCAAGTGTACGGCCGGGGCGAGGATGCACTGAAGACGATGGTGCGGGAGCTGCGGCGCAAGATCGCGGAGGGCGTGGCGTTCGACAACCGCGAGATCGCGACCGTCGAGAACATGCTGATCCAGGCGTTGCAGGAGGCGATGGCGATTGGGGGGGACCCGCCGCTGTGGGGCCAGAAGTACGACGAGGGCCGGGCCGCGAAAGTCACGCGCTTCGACAGCTTGTCGCAAGGCGGCTCGGTGCTCGGTGCAGGGCAGGTCGTCGAGGCGACGGCGCTCGGCATCCAAGGGCTTCTGCACGCCGTGGACAAGGACAGCCTCGCCGACATCGACAACGCCGCATACAACACGGTCGTCGTGCTCGACGGGACCGGCCAGCGGAGCCGCGCCTGCATGGGGCTCGGCCAGTCCGAGCTGCCCGGCGATCCCCACGAGTTCGATCAGGCCCCACTGTGGGCCGGCGGGCTGCTGCGGGACGCCAGCCTGCAAACCCCGGGAGTGGCACCGACGTTCACGGCGACCTACCCGACACCGTGAGCCGGCGCCCCGCGCGGGTCCCTTGTAGCGAGAAAATCGAGTCTGACTCGGTACGTCTCGTCTACTTGGCGAGGATTTCGGTGGCGCGGCGGCGGAGGCGATCGAGGGCTGCCGCGTGGGCGGGGTCGTCGGCCAGGTCGTGTTCCTCGAGGGGATCGGCGTCGAGGTCGTAGAGCTCCTCGATGCCGTCACCGTTGTGGATGTAGTGCAGCGGGCCCTCGAAGAGCGCGTGCAGTGGCCCGCGTGAGTGTGGTTCGAAGGATGCGACGTTGATCCCGGCGGTGAGCTCGCACAGGACCGGCGATGGTTCGACGGCGTCCCCGCGCAGGGCGGCGATCAGCGACGCGCCGGGCCAACGGTCACCGGTGTTGTCGAGGCAGTCGAACAGGGTCGCCGCCATGTCGCGCTGCGTGACCTCGCGCTCGTATCGGGTGGCGGGCAGCACGCCGGGCAGCGTGAACGAAAACGGCACGTGGAGGTTGGGGCGGTAGAGGCTGTTGCCGTGCCCCATCAGGTCGTTCTCCTTGAAGTGCTCGCCGTGGTCACCGGCAATGATCACCAGCGTGTTGTCGAGCAGGCCCCGTTGGGCGAGCGCGTCGAATACTCGACCGGCTTGGGAGTCGAGGTAGGCGAGGCAGGCGTCATACGCGTCGATGAATCCCTGGATCTCCTCCTCCGACCAGTTCGAGGCGCGGTGGTTCCAGTGCGGGACCCATTCTGCCATCGGCGCGAAGTGGCCTTCGTACTCCGGCGGCGGGGCATACGGCTCGTGCGCGTCGAAGTAGTTGAGGAAGGCGAAGAAGGGCTGGTCCTCGACGTCGTCGAGCCAGCTCAAGAACAGGTCGGTGACGACCGTGGCGTCGTTGCGGGTGACCGCCTGGTATTGAGCCAAGCCCGTCATCCGGGCGATGGCGTCCCCCAGCGAGGTGCAGAATAGGGTGATGCCCGGCGTGATCTGGAAGTCCTCGTAGCGGTGAAAGCCACGCGCCAGCCCCTGCACGCCGAGGCAATAGCGGAGGTTGCCGACGAAACCGCCAGTGGCATACCCGCGCGCACCGAACTCCTCTGCGATCGTCGGCCAGGTGTCGTCCAGCGGCTTGCGCCAGTTGACCGACAGCTCGTGGTGGTAACGACCGGTGAACATGCTCGAGTGCGACGGGAGGGTCCACGGCGACGTCGAGTAGGCACGCTCGAACAGCACCCCCCGCTCGGCCACGCCGTCGAGGTTCGGTGTCGTGGTGCGGTGGTAGCCGTAGCTCGACATGTGGTCCGCACGCACCGTGTCGAGCACGATCAACAGGACGTTCTTGGCTCCTGGTGCCGCCCGACCGCCCTCCGCGGGTGGCGTGGGGGCGCGGTTGGCCCACGCCATTTGGCCGACCGCGCCGAGCGCGAGGGCCACGATCAGCAATGGAGCGGCCCAGCGGCAGGCCACGACGACCGCGTTCGAGCGCGGCGCCAGCGAGCGAGCGATCGCGAATGCCGCGCACAGAGACAGAAACCAGACCGATCCCTGATCGAGGGAGCCGTACAGCCGGAGCTGGGTCCACACGACGACCAGTAGCGACGAAAACGCGACCGCGGGCAGTGACGCCCACCGGGGGCGGATCATTGCCACCGCGGCCCAGATCAGTCCCAGCACGAGATGCCAAACCAGGTAGCAGGCGGGTCCCAGCCACAGGACTTCCTCCGGCTGCCGCAGCACGACCCCCCGCGTCGCGGCGCGGATCGCATGGTGGGCCAGCTCGACTCCCCCGTTGAGCAACCCGATGACCGCCGTGACGGCCAGGCACTCGTACGGCCCGCACTTTCGTGCCAGCGCGGTGGAAACCCGTTGGCGAAGGGCCGGTTCGGCGAAGAGGCCGAAGCCGATCATGGCGAAGCCCCCCGCCGCCAGCAGAAGCTGGGGCGTGCCGAGGCCGTGCCCGGCGCTGATCCCCAGCACATCGGCCAGGAACCCGACGAGGACCGCGACTCCACCGGTCAGCAGGAGAAGCGTGGGTAGGGCGGCGCCGTGCGAGATTGGACTTGGCTTCATGGAGGCGGAGAATCGCGGATCGAGACGGTCACGAGAGCGGGCGGGCGCGCGGCCCATCGGGTCGTGTGACCCAGCTCGACGAGGAGGTTACCCCCTGGTGGGAAGAAGCTTGGTCGGTCACCGTCCAAAGTCCATCATGCGGCGCGTCCGCTCGGGCCGTGCCCTGCGCTGTCGGAGTCCGACTCCGCAAGATGATGATGGTTTCTTCAAACGCTCCCGCGCCGCGCGCGCTGTCGTTCGCTGCCGTTGCCGTGGTCTGTTCGCTCACCGGCTGCGCGGTCGTGCAGGAGACCCCCGTGGACCGCAGCCTCGCCCACCTCAAGGCGGCCAACTACGAGCTGGCCTTCCAGGAGCTGCAGGGCGCGCGGGTGGACCCCTCGGATACGGTATACCGTACCGTGCAGCTGGCGTATTTGCTGGGCACCGGCCAGCGGTTGGTGTTCGAGGGCCGCGAGGGCGAGGCGATGGCGATCTACGAGGCCGTCCTCGACCGCTACCCCGGCAACCAGGTGGCCGCGCAATGGCGGCGCAAGTGCATGGTCAAGCTGGCGTCCTCGGCGGCGCGCCGCGGGGACCACGCGCGCAACGGCGGTGATCTCGAGGAGGCGCTGCTCGAGTACGCGGCGGCGCTCGAGTTCGTCGCCGACCACGACGGCGCCCTGCACGGCCGCGAGCTGGTCGCCAAGGAGCTCAATCGGCGCCGGCAACGGGCGGAGACGCACTACACGCAGGGCGTGCGCGCGCTCGGCGAGAAGCTGTGGGGACAGACCTGGTACCACATGGTCAACGCCGTCGAGATCGACCCCGAGCACGAGAAGGCGCGCGTGCGGCGCGATTCGGTCGCGCTGCGGCTGGAGGCGGCGCGGCTGGAGGCGGCGCGCGCGTTGGAGCGTTCTGGGCACTACGCCGCCGCGCTCAAGGCGTATCGCGACTTGGCCAAGGACGACGAGTCCTCGGCCGAGCTCGCCGCCGCGATCGCGCGCATGGAGCGCGAGGTCGAGGTCGGAGAGGCTCTGCAGCGGGCGGAGATGGCGGCGATGCGCGGCGAGTACGACGCGGCGCGCACGCTGCTCGAGGACGTCCTGGACAAGACCGAGGCCGAGCAGGCGCGGGCCGCCGAGATGATGATCCTGGTGCGCGAGCGCGTGCTGGAGCGCCGGCTGGAGCAAGCGAGCATCATGGAGCTCGAGAACCAGATCGAGGAGGCGCTCGAGGAGTACCGCGCGATCGCCGCCGAGTGGGAGGGATTCCGCGACGTCGATGCGCTCGTGCAAGACCTCGAGGCGACCGTCTCAGCGGCGGCAGCGGCGCATCAGCGCGGCGTCGAGGCGCGCGACGCCGGCGATCTGCCGGCCGCCGTCGAGGCCTTCGAGGAGGCCCTGCTGGTCTACCCCGGCTACAAGGGGCTGGAGCGAGAGGTGGCGGAGCTGCAGGCGCGGATCGACGCGGGCGCCGAGCAGCCTCCGACCCCGTCCGCGGCCACGCCGACCGATCCCGCCGGCAACGGTGGCGGCGAGTAGGCCGCGCGCGGCGTAGGATGCGGTTTCGTGCGCATCCACTCGCTCACCACTCGCTTTCTGATCACGCTGCTGCTGTCCACCGCGCTGCCGTTCCTGGCGTTCGGCTGGTATGCCCGCGTGGCCATGGAACAGCGGCTGGAAGAGCAAGTCGTGCAGGTGTTTCTGCCGGACCAGGCGCGGGTGGCCGCGGACGAGATCCGCGCCAAGCTGGAGCGCATCCAGCAGGCGTTGGGCATGCTGCAAGTAGCGACCGGCAAGCCGCTGCGCGCCGGCCGGCGCGCGGAGGAGATGGACGACTTGTTCGTGCAGGACGTCGACAGCATGCCGCACTTCCACCCCGACCTCGTGCTGTTGGTCGACGAGACCGGCGTGGTGCGGGGGTCGCGGCTGCATCCGCGGTTGGATCCCAAGACCATGGCCACCCGCCGCGCGCTGCTGCCCGCCCAGGTGGCCGACACCGATTGGTTCGCCGAGCTGTCGGAGCGGCGTGGCGGCGCGGTGTGGGAGTCGCGGCACCTGTCGCCGTACCTGCACAAGACTCCGCAGAAGGAGTCGCTCGATCCCAAGGACTACAGCTTCGCGTTGGCCTACACGGTGCCGACGGCGACGCCGGCGCGGTGGGGCGTCTACGCCTTGTTCTCGTGGAACGAGGTGCAGCAGGTGCTCGACGAGACCGCGCGGTTCCTGCGCGACGAGGCCGGCTTCCGGTCGGCGGAGGTGTTCTTGTGCGACGCGCGCGGCCACTTCCTGGCGCACACCGACCGCGCCCTCTACGCCGGCGCGCGCTTGCCGCTGGAGATGGCAGTGCAGCTCCCCGGGCCGGGCGGCGCGGTGGAGATGCCGATGGTCGGGGCGCAGCACGAGGAGCGCCGCGCCGGGTTTGCCGCGGTGGAGACGTCGTCGTCGCGGCTGGAGTGGTGGGTCGGCCTGCACGCGCGCGATGACGAGCTGCTGTCGACGAGCCGTGATCTCAGCAACGTCCTGCTGTTGGTGACCGCGGTCACCGCGCTGATCCTGGTGGCGTGGTCGATGGTCGCCTCGCGCGCCATCCTGCGCCCGGTGCGGCGGCTCGCCGAGGCGACCGAACGGGTCGCGCGCGGCGACCTGACCGCGCGTGTGCCCGCCGGCGGGCGGCACGAGCTCGCCGATCTCGGCCGCGCCTTCAACCGCATGGCCGAAGACCTGGTCGAGCAGAGCGACAAGCTGCGCCAGGTCGAGCGACAGGCGGCGTGGGCGGAGATGGCGCGCCAGGTCGCGCACGAGATCAAGAACCCGCTGACGCCGATGCGCATGAGTGCGCAGCTGCTGCTGCGTGCCAAGGCGGAAGGCGACGCGCGGCAGGGCGAGCTGACCGATCGGCTAGCGCGCACCGTCCTCGAGCAGACGGACGCGCTGGCGCGCATCGCCTCCGACTTCCGTTCGTTTGCCGGGCCACCGCAGCGCGCTTTCGAGACGGTGCCGGTCGACGACGTGCTGCGGGATGCCGAGCGCCACTTCGTGTCGATGAGCGAGAGTGGCGGCGTTCGCGTCGAGTTCGAGCTCGACACCGAGGGCGCAGTGGTCGCGGTCGACCGCGAGGAGATGCGCCGCGTGCTGCTCAACCTGCTGCACAACGCGCACCAAGCGTGCGGTGCGCGCGGGCTGATCCGGGTCCGCAGCTTGCTGCGCGACGACCGTGTGCTGGTGCGGGTCATCGACGATGGGCCGGGCATCGACCCCGAGGTCGAGCCCAAGCTGTTCGATCCGTACTTCACCACCAAGTCGTCGGGCACCGGTCTGGGGCTGGCGATCAGCCGGCGCATCCTCGAGGCGCACGGCGGCAGCATCGCGCTCGAGTCGACGCGCGTCGGCCAGACCGTGTTTCGCATCGAGCTGCCGCTGGCCGGCGCCGCGGCCGAGGCCGGGCAGGGAGTGACACGATGACGGAGCCCAGGAGCAAAGCGACACAGGAGCGCACCCGCACGCTGGTCACCGCCGGGATCGCCGCGCTGCTGCTCGCCTCCCTGGTGTGGTGGGCCGTCCCGCTGTTCTCGACCGCTGCGCCCGCGCCGGCTCCGGGCAGTGAGGGTAGCACGCTGCAGGGCGATCTCGCCGCGCAGCCGGACGACATCGACGGGCGGCTGCGCGCGCGGATCGTCGCCGAGGCTTCGGCCTCGTCGCCGGCGACCGGAGTCCGCGGCCGGGTGGTCGCCGCCGCCGACGGCCGTCCGCTGGCCGATGTCGAGGTCGTCGCCCTGCGTCGCCCGCCGAGTCTCGAGCGGCTGTGGAGCCGCGTGGTCGGCCTGCTCCGCCACGGCATGTGGACCGACGCCGGGCAGCTGCCGGAGGTGCTCGGTCGGACCACCACCGACACGAGCGGCCGCTTCGAGCTCTTGCGGCTGGCGCCGGGTCGCGTGTATCTCGATGCGCGTTCGTCGAAGGTCTTCGTGCGGACCCCGCGCGCCGTGCGCGTGGCGCGCGGCGAGGTGCGGGACGGCATCGAGCTGCTCGGCGTGCCGGCGGGTGCGCTGCGCGGTCAAGTGTTCACCCCTGTCGGCAGTGCCGCCGCCGGCGCCCGGCTCACCGCGGTACCGGGAATCAACAAGTTCTTCGTCCACTTGACCCAGCGCACGCTGCGATGGTTCGACGTCGAGGCGGACGCCGAGGGCCGCTTCTCGATCCTCGGGGTGCCGGCCGGCGACTACGTCGTGGTGGCCAACCATCCGAGCATGGCGCTGCTGGAGGAAGTGGGCGTCGAAGTGCGGGCCGGCGAGACGACGACCCTCGAGCTGCACGGCCGCGCCGGCGCCGAGATCAGCGGAGTGGTGCTCGATCCCGAGGGCGCGCCGGCGACCGCGGCGACGGTGTCGCTGATCTTCGCCGACGAGCAGCGGGCGTTGTTCAGCAGCCAGGGGCGCAGCGCGCCGTGGCCGGTCGACCGCGCAGGTCGGTTCCGGATTCCGCGGGTCGCATCCGGTCGGGTGGCGATCGCGGCGCACGCCGAGGGGCTGGCGCCGTCGCCGGTGCAGGTGCTCTACGTCGTCGATGACGCGCCGCACACCGACCTCGTGCTGGAGCTGCAGCCCGGCGACGCCCTCCGCGGCCGCGTCGTCGACGGCCAGGACGAGCCGCTGGCCGATGCGGTCGTGTCGGCCTGGCCCGTGCACCTGCCGACCGATGCCGACGTCACGCTGGGCATGCTCAAGATCCGCAAGGTGACGGCGCGCAGCGATGCGGACGGCGCCTTCGCCATCCCGGGGCTGGACGCCGAACGCCTGGTGGTGCGCGCCGACAAGCCCGGCTACGCCACGGCCTTCCACTTCGGCGCGCGACTCGACGACGAGCCGCTGGTCGTCCGCTTGATGCGCGGCGCGACGGTCCGCGGCCGCGTGGTGGATGAGAACGGAGAGCCCAAGGCCCGGTATGCGGTGCAGGCGCTCGCCCGGCCCCGCGGCGGTGACGAGGACACGCGGCGCCGCGGTCCGCTGTGGGCGGCGGCGTTCGGCAGCGAGCCGCAGCAGATGCAGTTCCGCGAAGGCAAGGACCTCGCCGACTTCGGCATCGAGGGGGACTGGGTCGACGTCGTCGCCGAGGACGGCCGCTTCTCGCTCGACGGCGTGCCGCCGGGACGCGTGCGGGTGCGGGTGCGGGTCGAGGGTAGCGCGTCGCCCGACGAGCAGTACGTCGATCTGCTGCCGGGGGCGGTGTCGCCGGAGCTCGAGTTCGTCGCCGGCGCCGGGATCACCGTTTCCGGCCGGGTGGTCGATGCGGAGAGCGGCGCCGGGGTGCCGGGTGCGCAGGTCACCGGCCACCGCGCCGGCGTGCAGCGGCGCGGGCTGATCGCCAACCTCGAGCTCGAGGACTTCGACTTCCTCGGGCTGTCGGCCAACAGTGGCCGGCGCTCGGCTTTGACTGGCCGGCAGGGAGAGTTCGCGATCACCGGCATCGAGCCCGGCCGCTACCGCTTCGTCGCGCGGCACCCCGACCGGGCCAAGAGCGCCGGCGTGCAGCTCGAGCTGGTGGCGGACGAGACCCCGGAGCCGCTGCGGCTCGAGCTGGGGAGTGGTGGCGCGATCGCCGGGCGGGTCACCGGTGCCGGCCGGCAGCCCGTCGAGGACGCGTTGGTGGTGGCCTTGAGCCTGTCGGCGGGGGCGATGAAGGGCGGCGCCACCGACGCGCGCGGCCGCTACCGGATCGAGGGACTGACTCCCGGCCAGTACGTCGTCTTCAAGTCGCGCATCGCCGACTACACCCGCAACGTCGCCTACGACCTGCTCGGCAACATGCGCCTGAAGACCGCAGCGGTGCGCGCCGGTCGCACCGCGCAGGTCGACATCCACGACGCCGAGGAGGGCACTGTGCGGGTCTACGGCGTGGTCCGCGACGGCGGCCAGCCGGTGGCCAACGTCATGGTCAGCGCGCTTTCGCACGACGCCGAGGGCATCCTCGGCATGGGCGTGCGCGCGCAGCCGACCGACGACGCCGGCGCCTACGAGCTGGTGGGCATGAAGCCGGGCCGCTACTACCTACAGGTCACCCGCTTCATGGGCCGCCGCCAGCAGGCGGACACCGCGTTCGACATCCCCGAAGGCGTCGCCCAGGTGCGCGTCGACCTCGATCTGCCGCAGAGCGTGGTGCGCGGACACGTGCTGGATGCCGACGGGCAGCCGGTGGGCGACGTCATCGTGCAGGTCGGGGTCGAGCGCGGCGCGGCGGGGCTCGACGCCGGCGATGCCCCGTCGGGCCTGCTCGGTGTGCTGCTGCAGAACAACGTGCTGCAGGTGCGGTCGGCCAGCGACGGCAGCTTTGCCTTGCGCGGCCTGGGGCCGGCGGTCTATCGCGTCGTCGCCGCCGGCCGCCGGCTGACCGGTGCGCGCCGCGACCTCTACGGCGACGCCATCGCCGGCGGCATCGCGGTCGATGGGGTCCACGACGTCGATGGACTGCAGCTGGTGTTGCCGCAGGCCGGCGAGGTGCGCGGCACCGTGATCGACGGCAGCGGGCTGCCGGTCGCCGGCGCCGAGGTGCACTACGAGCGCGAAGACGAGCCGCCGGCCGGTCTCGATCTGTTCGGCATCGCGCTGCGGCCGGCGCGCACCGACGCCGAGGGCGCGTTCGTCATGCGCGGTGTGACGCCGGGCCGCTACCGGCTGCGCGCCGATCTGGAGGGCAGCGCACCCGGGCTCGCCGAGGGCGTCGTCGTGCGCGAGGGCGCGGCGAGCGAGGTCGTGCTGCAGCTGGTGCGCGGCGCGACGCTGCGCATCCGGGTCACCAACATGGACGGCTCTCGCGTGCCCGACGCGCGGGTCACCGTGCTCGATGGCTCGGGCCGCCCGCTGGCGCGCAAGGTCTCGGTCGCTTCGGTGTTCCGCCGCCTGGTCGGCAACAGCGGCCAGCGCGACAGCGGCTGGTACGAGATCGGCGATGTGCCACCCGACACCTACACCATCGTGGTCACGGAAGAGGGCCACCCGGAGCTACGCGTAACGCGGGACGTGCGCGATGGCGAGGTCGTCGAGTGGGTGGTGGACATGGTCGCCGAACTCGAGCGCGCGGGGCGCTAGCGCGAGTGGCGGAGCGCCCCGGCGAGAGCGGCCGCGTCGCCGTCGTCATCCCGGTGTTCAACGAGGAGCGCAGTCTGCCGCTGGTGCTGGCCGAGCTGCCCGGTGAACTCGTCGACACGGTGTTCGTCGTCGACAATGGCAGCACGGACCGCAGCGCAGAGGTCGCCGCCCGCGCCGGCGCCCGCGTCGTGCCGCAGCCCGAGCGCGGCTATGGCGCGGCGTGCCTGGCGGGCATCGGGGCCACCGAGGGCCACGCCATCGTCGTCTTCCTCGACGGCGACTACTCGGACTACCCCGACGACCTGCGCGCGCTGCTGCCGCCGGTGCGCGACGGCGAGGCCGACCTGGTCATCGGCAGTCGCGCGCTGCTGCCGGAGTCCCGCGCCGCCCTCCTGCCGCAGGCGCGGTTCGGCAACTGGCTGGCGACGCGGCTGATGCGCTGGCTGTTCGGCATCCGCGCCACCGATCTGGGCCCGTTCCGCGTCATCCGCCGCGACGCGCTGATGCGACTGGGAATGCGGGATCGCAACTTCGGCTGGACCGTCGAGATGCAGCTGCGGGCGGCGCGCGCCGGTCTGCGGGTCCGCGAGCTGCCGGTGCGCTACCGCAAGCGCATCGGCCAGAGCAAGATCACCGGCACGCTCAGGGGCACGGTGATGGCCGGCTGGGTCATCCTCAGCACCATCGCGCGCTTTCGCTGGTCGCCGCCGGATCGGGGGTGAGCGCGGATCTGACACACTCGCCCGAATCGACAAGCATGCGATCGACATCGGTTGACAAACAGGATGGCCGCTCTTGCCCGATGCCAGAAGGAGTCGATGGCGTGCTCGGCCGAGATTCCTCCGGCGACCTGACTTGGTTGCACCACTCACTACTTGACGAGCACCAAGGAACAATGCTGGCTGTCGTTCCGTCGAGCTCTTTCACCCACGCGCCGCGTGGATGCGATGCCACTCCGCGACGCTCAACGATGCGGCGTCCGCAGCACAGGCTTCGCGTCGTGACACGCAGAGTGTTCGTGAGTCTAAGTCGAAGACTTGTCAAGCTCCGCAGCCGTATCCGCAAAGACACCAGCGAAATCCGTTGCCTCACGTTCGGTCTGGCCGCCGCTCTTGAGAAACGCCGCGATGATAGCCTGGGTCTTCTCTTCGGCGGCACGCTCAAGGAAGTAGCGCAACTCAATCGCAGCGCCTGCGGCTTCGTCACGAATTGAAGCATTCACAATGTCCTTGTACATCGCCACGTCACGCAAATCCCTGGACCTTAGCGTAGCCAGAATACCTTCGAGGTAGTCATCAAGCTCCGCCTTGGGCACATACTTCGTGATGATGTTCAACGCCTCTGCGTCCTGCGCAGAAATGTCCTCTCCGGTCAAGAGGAACTGCATCGCCTTCTTCCGGCCCATGCGACGGGCGAACTGAACGCCCCCTTGTCCGCCGGTCGGAATGTTGACCCCAATCTCGGGTTGCGCGAATGCGGCGTTCTCAGTGCCATAAGTGATATCGCAAGCCATCGTGAACTCATTTCCGCCGCCGCGCGCGAAGCCGTCGACAACAGCGATGGACAGTTGTGGCAAAGATTTGACGTTATTGATCATCTCCGCGAAGGCGTAGATCCCTGCTTGGCCTTCGGAGGTTCCGTTGATCGTCTTCAGATCAAGATGGGCTACGAAGAACTGCGGGTTGGCTGACTTAAAGACAATGGCCCTAGTCTCCTGGTCACCCTTCAGGGAATAGAAGAACTCATTCATCTCACTGATGACATCCACTGTCCAGATGTTGGCCGGTGGATTATCGATGACAACGGTCTTGATGCCGTCGTCGGTCGTGATGCGTAGCTTGCTCATCGTAGATCGCGCGTTTGCCTGGTTCGGGATGACTACACGCGCCACAAGAGGGTGCCCGCGCGTCGTTCTCAGCTCTTGATGCACCATGCCGTGCCAAGTATCTTGTTGCAACCAGGTACATTTTGGTGACTTAGTATACAGCGTGGCAAAAAAGCATGTCCGGCGTGATGGCCTGTGCCCGATCGAGCGCGTCATCGATGTCTTCGGTGGCAGGTGGAAACCAGCGATAGTTCACGCTTTGGAACTAGAGGGTACCCTTCGATTCAACGAGATCCGGAGACTGGTCTCAGGTGTCACCCAGCGCATGCTGACCCAACAACTGCGAGGCCTGGAGCGAGACGGAATCGTCTCGCGGCGGCACTTTCCCGAGATCCCACCTCGCGTCGAGTACACACTTACGAAGCTCGGCCGGAGCTTGGGGCCAGTCGGCCGAGCTATTGAGGCCTGGGGCAGTAGCCACATGGCGGACGTGGAGAAATCTCGCAAGAGCTACGATCAAGTGAACGGAAATGCCCCCTCTTGAGTGTTCGAAACAACGGGTGTGAGTTCGTGCAGCAGTTGACCGGAACAGCGCGATCGGGGGCTTACAAGCTCGTTGTGTCGGGTCACCTCGCCGGCTGCTGGGGGGGAACCGTTCTCCCACGACGCCCCCGGGGTATCGTCAACCGCTCCCTCTATCGCTATTCCGGCACCTTGAACGGCCATCGCCGGAGGTGTTCCGATTCTTCTCGACCGAGCCCTCGAAAACCAACCGCGACTCCGATCGCCGATGGCTCGCCGGCCTCTCGCAGCCGGTGGAGCCGGGTCCCTGCATGACCACATGATCACGTCGCGTCCCACAGGGTGACACGCCGACACGCCCGAGAACCTCACGACCTCATCGAGAGTTCGCCGTTGCCGAAGCGCCGGAGCAGGGGGCAGGCCACGAGCTTGCACTCGAGCCGGCCCAGGGCGCCGGATCGGCCCCAGCGTGTGCATGCGGAGGACGGCCGGGTATCGTCCCGGCGATGGACAGCCGCTACCGCGAGGGCGAAGCGCGCGAATGTATGGAGCGCTATGGCGCCCGCTGGGGCGAGGATCTGGCGCAACGCATCTACACCGCGCGGCTGCTCGGTGCCGACGCCAAGCTCGTGCTGCACGGCGGCGGCAACACGTCGGTCAAGACCGCGCAGCCGTCGGTGTTCGGCGAGCCGCTCGAGGTGCTCTGCGTCAAAGGCAGTGGACACGATCTGGCGCGGATTGGTCCCGACGGTTTGCCGGCGTTGGAGCTCGAGCCGCTGCGCCGGCTGCAGTCACTGGCGACGCTGTCGGATGCGGAGATGGTCAACCAGGTGCGGGGCCGCTTGCTCGACGCGACCGCACCCAACCCGTCGATCGAGACCCTGCTGCACGCGTTCTTGCCGCACAAGTTCGTCGACCACACCCACGCCGACGCGGTCTTGGAGCTGACCAACCAGCCGCGTGCCCAAGACCTTCTCAACGAGGTGTACGGTGAGCGGGTCGCCGTGTTGCCGTGGATCATGCCCGGCTTCCCGCTCGCGCGGGCGGTGCTCGAGGCCTGGCAGCAGCAGCCCGACTGCGAGGGCGTGGTGCTCATGCAGCACGGGCTCTTGACCTTTGGGGAGACCGCGCGCGAGAGCTACGAGCGCATGGTCGGGCTCGTCGACTTGGCCGAGCGGTTCGTCGACGCAGCGCAGCCTTCCGCGCCGCCCGCGGCGACGGGGGCGCCGCCTGCGGCGGCGCGCGCGCGGGCCGCCGCGGTGCTGCCGGTGGTGCGCGGCGCGTTGGCGCACGCCGCCGACGGGCGCTTGGGAACGCGCCACCGCCGCCTGGTCGGCGTCTGGCGCGGGGCGGCCGACCTGGTCGAGATCTCGTCGCGGTCGACGACCCCGGAGCGCGTCCGGCGCGGTCCGTTGACGCCGGACCACGTGATCCGCACGCGGCCGCGCTACCTGTACCTCGACGGGGATGCCGCCGCCGATCCGGCCGCTTGCCGGGCGGCGGTGGCCGGCTTTGCCGAGGATTACCGCCGCTACTACGACGAGCACGCGACCGCCGTCGGCGCCGACGCGCCGATGATGGACCCGGAGCCGCGGGTCGTCGTGGTCGAGGGCTGCGGCGTGCTGGCGTTTGGCGAGGACGTCGCCGCCGCCGGCATCGCGGGCGACATCGCCGAGCAGACGCTGCGCTCGATCGAGCGCGCCTGCGCCGTCGGTGACTACCAGCCGCTGCCGCCGGCGGCGCTGTTCGAGATCGAATACTGGGGACTCGAGCTGTACAAGCTGCGCGACCGAGTGGCGTCCGCGCTGAGTGGTCAGGTCGCGCTGGTGACCGGCGCCGCCGGCGCGATCGGCGCCGGCATCGCGGGCGAGTTGCTCGCCGCCGGCGCGCACGTCGTGATCAGCGATCTGGACGGCGAGCGTCTGGCGCGCGTCGAGGCGCGGCTGGCGGCCGAGCACGCAAACGCGCGGATCGTCGCGGTGACCGCCGACCAGACCGACGGCGCGCAGGTGGCGGCGATGTTCGAGGCCGCGGTGATGGCGTTCGGCGGTGTCGACGTGGTGGTGCCCAACGCCGGCATCGCGCACGTCTCGACCTTGGGTGACATGGATCGCGCCGCGTTCGAGCGGGTGATGGCGGTCAACACCACCGGCACGATGCTGGTCTTACGCGAGGCGGCGCGGGTGTTCGGCGCGCAACGGACTGGCGGTGCCGTCGTCGTGCAGAGCAGCAAGAACGTGTTCGACCCCGGTGCCGGCTTCGGCGCCTACTCGGCCAGCAAAGCCGCCGCCCACCAGCTCGGCAAGGTCGCCGCGCTCGAGCTGGCGCCGCTCGGCGTGCGCGTCAATATGGTCAACGCCGACGCCGTGTTCGGCGACGACGAGGTGCCGAGCGGCCTGTGG
This sequence comes from Planctomycetota bacterium, assembly GCA_965223545.1. Taxonomy (GTDB): domain Bacteria; phylum Planctomycetota; class UBA1135; order UBA1135; family UBA2386; genus CBDCWY01. The sequence continues at coordinate 5,807,582 of OZ245006.1, forward strand.
GCCGAGGTCGGCCCCGACCGCATGCGTGCCCGCGGGTTGGACCCCGAGGGGTTGCGCGCGTTCTACCGCGACCGCAGCCTGCTCAAGCAGACCGTGCTGCCGGCGCATGTCGGTCAGGCGGTGGTGTTCTTCGCCGCCGGGCTGACGCCGACCACGGGAGCGACGTTGCCGGTCGACGCCGGGGTCGCGGGGGCGTTCCCGCGGTGACCGCCGAGGCCGCGATCGAGGTCGCCGACCTGCACAAGGTGTACGGCAGTGGCGCCAACGCGGTGCACGCCGTGCGCGGCCTCGATCTCACCGTACCGCGTGGTGTGGTGTTCGGCCTGCTCGGCCCCAACGGCGCCGGCAAGACGACGACGGTGGAGATCTGCGAGGGCCTGTCCAAGCCGACCTCGGGGTCGGTGCGCGTGCTCGGCTGCACGTGGGGCCGCGGCGACGACCTCGCGCTGCGCCAGCGGCTCGGGGTGACCCTGCAGGAGACCCGCTTCTTCGAGAAGCAGACCGTGCGCGAGCTGATCGCGCTGTTCCACAGCTTCTACGATCGCGGCCGCTCGGTGGACGAGTGCATCGACGCTCTCCAGCTCGGCGAGAAAGCGAATGCCCGCACCAAGGACCTCTCGGGTGGGCAGCGTCAGCGGTTGGCGATCGCCTGCGCCCTGGTCGGCGAACCCGAGCTGCTGTTTCTGGACGAGCCGACCACCGGTCTCGACCCGCAGTCGCGCCGCCAGCTCTGGGATGTGATTCTGCAGTTTCGGCAAGCCGGCGGCTCGGTGTTGCTGACGACGCACTACATGGAAGAGGCCGAGCAGCTGTGCGACGCGGTGGCGATCGTCGACCACGGTGCCTGCATCGCGCGCGGTACGCCGGCCGAGCTGGTGGCGTCGGTCGGTGGCGACCACGTCGTCGAGGTCCGCGCTGCCGGCCTCGAGGCCGCCGTCGACGAGGCCGCGCTGGCGCGGCTGCCGGGGGTGCGCGGCGTGCGGCGCGACGGCGACGTCGCCGTGCTGACCGTGCAGGCAGTGCACCGCGCCGTGCCGTCGCTGCTGCAGGAGATCGCCACCGCCGGCCTCGAGCTGGATGGGTTGGCGACCCGCCACACTTCGCTCGAGGACGTGTTCGTGCAACTGACCGGTCGCCACTTGCGCGAGGGGGAGGCGTGAGGCAGCGGGTCGTGCGCGAGCTCGTGCTCACCACGCTGCGCGAGTTCCTGCGCTCGCGCGAGGCGGTGTTCTGGACCTACGGCTTTCCGGTGTTGATGGCGGTGGTGTTGGGGCTGGCGTTCTCGCGCGACGCGCCCGAGCCGCTGCGCGTCGCGGTCGTCGGCGCGCCGGCGGAGACCCTCGAGCTGCTGCGCGAGGCCGGTGGGCTGGAAGTGCGCTCGCTGGCAGCGGAGGAGGCCGAGCAGGCTCTGGCGTCGGCGTCGACCGACTTGATCGTCACCGGGCCTGCCGATGCACCGGTGCTGACGCGCGATCCGGTGCGCGTCGAGTCGCGCCTGGCCTATGCCGAGGTCGACGGTCTGCTGCAGCGGAGCGCCGGCCGGGCGGATCCCGTGCCGGTCGTGGAGGGCGAGCTCGGCGGCTCCTTCGAGCGCTACATCGACCTGCTGATCCCCGGCCTGATCGGGCTCAACCTGCTCGGTGCCGGCCTTTGGGGCATCGGCTTCAACCTGGTCGACATGCGTGCCAAGCATTTGCTGCGGCGGCTGGTCGTCGCGCCGATGCTGCGCGCCGAGTTCCTGCTGGCGTTCTTGCTGTCACGCTTGGGGTTGGTGGTGATCGACGCGCTGTTGATCCTCGCCTTCGGCATGCTGGCGTTCGATGTGCCGGTGCGCGGTTCGTGGGTGCTGCTGGTCGCGGTGATCGCGCTGAGTGCGACGGCGTTCACCGGTGTCGGCCTGCTGGTCGCGGCGCGGCCCCGCACCATCGAGGGTGTCGCCGGCATCATGAACCTCGTGTCGATGCCGATGTGGCTGTTGTGCGGCAGCTTCTTCAAGACGTCGTACTTCCCCGACTTCGTCCAGCCGCTGGTGCAGATCTTGCCGCTGACGCACGCCAACGACGCGCTGCGTGCGGTGATGCTGCAGGGTGCCGGCGTGGCCGAGATCTGGCCGCAGCTGGCCTATCTCGGCGGCTTCGCGGTGGCGATGTTCGCCGCTGCGCTGCGTTGGTTCCGCTGGGTCTGAGACCAGCGGGTCCGTCTCACCGACCGGAGGGCGGGCACGGCTGGCATTGCGGCGGGCACGGCACCGGCGTGCACTTCGAAGGCGGGCAAACTGTCGGCGGACACTGCGAAGGCGGGCACTGCGGCGCCGGCTGGCTGCAGCACGGCGGGCAGCAGTCCAGTGTGCCGCCGCCGGCGGCTGGCGCGGCGAAGGCGAGCAGGACGGGGAAGGTCAGCGTCAGAATCGCGTTCATGGTTTTTGACTCCACGGTCGTTGGTCAGAGAACGCTGCTTTGGACACCCGTGCGCTCGACGTGCATTCCGCGCTCGGGCGCAGAATCACTCCTGCTCGCGCAGCAGATCGGCGGGGCCACCGCAGCTGCGCAGCAAGGTCGCGATCTGTTCGTCGTTGAGCACGGCGCGCACGCGCAGCACGGTCTCGACGGAGTTGAGCAGGCAGCGCGCCTGCAGCTCGCCGATCTCGGCCGCCAGCCGCCGGCTGCGCTCGGGGTCGAGGCTGGCGCGCGTCAGGGCCGTGCTCAGCTCTTGGCGCAGTGCGGCCAAGTCTTCGCGCAGCACCGAGCGCTCCGAGCAGCAGTTGGCGCAGTCCTCTTCGAGCGCGGTGCGCTGCGCCGGGGTCAGCTCGAGAGCGGCGATGTCGGGAGCCGGCGCGGCGGGGGGTCGGTCGGCCCCGTCGCCGGAAACCCACTGCAACGCGTTGAGCAGCAGGCTGCAGCACAGCGCGCCGAGCAGGGCGCAGGTGGAGAGTCGGAGCGTCATCGTCGTTCTTTCAACAGTGCGTCGATCAAGCGGGCTTCGGGCGGCCAGCGCACGCTGGTGGCGTCGCGCAGCACGAGGCCGGGATCGAGATGGGTGAGGGGTGCGGGCCACTCCGGCGTCGCTTCGGGCGTGCGCGGCGTGGCGGCGGCGACGCCGAGTGCGGCCGTCGCGGTGAGCAGGGCACCGGCGGCAATCGCCGTCAGCTGCCGCAGGTGTGCGTGCCGGCGGCGTGCGCGGTTGCGCGCGAACAGCGCGCCGAGGTCTTGCGCCGGTGCGCGGGTCCGGCGCAGTGGCGCCAGTCGGTCGTGCAGGTGGCGGAGGCCCGCCCTCGCCGCCGCGCACGGCGCGCAGGTGGCGACGTGTTGGTCCAGCGCGGCGCCCTCGGCAATGGGCAGCTCGCCGTCGAATGCAGCCGAGAGCTGCGCGAATCGATCACATTCCATGGCGACTCCGGGTCAGTGAGGCCGCCGGCGGCGCGGGGTGCTCGCGCAGCGGTTCGGTGTGGCGCAGGAGCGCGGCCCGCGCGCGTGACAGCCGCGACATCACGGTTCCCGCCGGCACCTCGAGCGCGGCCGCGATGTCGTCGTAGCTCAGCCCCTCGATCTCGCGCAGAACCAGCACGGCGCGGTGCTCCGGACTCAGCTGCTGCAGGGCGCGATCCAGCGCCTCGCGGTCCTCGGCCGCATCCAGCCCGGCCTCGGGGCCGCCGCCGTCGGCCGCCGGCTCGTGCTCGCCGAGCCGGAGCACGCGGGCCGCGTGCCGGCTCCGCCGCCGGCGGAAGTTCAGCGCGTGGTTGACGGTCAACCGGTAGACCCAAGTCGAGAACCGGCTCCGGCCGGAGAACTCGCGCGCCTTGTCCAAGATCCTCAGCAGCACCTCTTGCATGGCGTCCTCGGCGTCGGCGGGCTGGCCGAGCAGACCGAGGCACGTCCGGTAGATGGGGTCCGCGAAGGCGTCGTGGAGCGCAGCCAGAGCGTCCACGTCGCCCCGCTTGCAGCGCGCCACTTCGGTTGCGTCGAGATCGATCAGCGTGGTCGAGCCTCCGTCGGGCCAGCGTTTCGACAGCGGCGACCCTCCCGGGAATTCCAGCCGAAAGCGCAAATCCAACAGGATGCGGGATCTGCGGCCGGATGTGGTGAAATCTGCCGCGTGACCAGTTGCGAGACCTCGGGGGGCACGGGCCCCTTCCACGCGATCGCCTCATCCCGGCCCGGGGGGCGGCGATGACCAGTCCGATGGACCGTCTGGCGGCGATGCGGGAACGCTCCCTGCAGGGCGGCGGCGAGAAGCGCGTCGAAGCGCAGCACGCGCGCGGCAAGCTGACCGCCCGCGAGCGGATCGACCTGCTCGTCGACGCGGGATCGTTCACCGAGATCGACCGCTTCGTCACCCATCGCTGCCGCGACTTCGGCATGGACGCGCCCGAGAACAAGATCCTGGGCGACGGCGTGGTCACCGGCTCGGCGCGCATCGACGGCCGGCCGGTCTATCTGTTCAGTCAGGACTTCACCGTGTTCGGTGGATCGCTGTCGGAGACCCACGCCGCCAAGATCTGCAAGGTGATGGATCTGGCGATGAAGATGGGGGTGCCGGTCATCGGGCTGAACGATTCCGGCGGCGCGCGCATCCAGGAGGGTGTGGTGTCCCTCGGCGGTTACGCCGACATCTTTCTGCGCAACACGCTGGCGTCCGGCGTGGTGCCGCAGATCAGCGCGATCATGGGGCCGTGCGCCGGCGGCGCGGTGTACTCGCCGGCGATCACCGACTTCGTGATGATGGTCGAGGGCTCGAGCTTCTTGCACATCACCGGCCCCGACGTCGTCAAGACGGTGACCCACGAGGACGTCACCTCCGAAGAGCTCGGCGGCGCGCGCGTGCACAGCCAGGTCAGCGGCGTGGCGCACTTCACCAGCGCCGACGACGCGAGCTGCCTGCGGCTCTTGCGCGAGCTGCTGAGCTACCTGCCGCTCAACAACGCCGAGGACCCGCCGTTCCGCGCCACCGAGGACGATCCCGACCGGCGCGAGGCCAAGCTCGACGGCATCGTGCCGGCCAACAGCAATCAGCCGTACGACATGCGCGACGTGGTCCGCCTCATCGTCGATGACGGGCGGTTGCTCGAGGTGCAGGAGAAGTTTGCCCGCAACCTGCTGATCGGTTTCGCGCGCCTCGGCGGACACGTCGTCGGCGTGATCGGCAACCAGCCGGCGCACCTGGCCGGCGTGCTCGACATCTCGGCTTCGCTGAAGGGCGCGCGCTTCATTCGCTTCTGCGACGCGTTCAACATCCCCCTCGTCACCTTCGAGGACGTCCCCGGCTTCCTGCCCGGCAAGGACCAGGAGCACGGTGGCATCATCACGCACGGCGCCAAGCTGCTGTATGCCTACTGCGAAGCCACCGTGCCCAAGCTGACGGTGATCACCCGCAAGGCCTACGGCGGTGCCTACGACGTGATGTCGAGCAAGCACATCCGCGGCGACGTCAACCTGGCCTGGCCGTCGGCCGAGATCGCGGTGATGGGCGCCGAGGGCGCGGCGAAGATCGTGTTCCGCAAGGAGATCGCCGCCGCCGACGACAAGGCGGCCGCCGAGGCCGAGCTGGTCGCCGGCTACAAGGAGAAGTTCTACAACCCGTATCTCGCGGCGGCGCGCGGCTACATCGACGACGTCATCGAGCCCAAGGAGACCCGGCCGACGCTGATCCGCGCACTCGAGCTGTGCGGTCGCAAGCGCGACCGCAACCCGGCCAAGAAGCACGGCAACATCCCCCTGTGACCGGCATGTCGACTCCCTCCACCGAGGCGTCCTTTCGGCGCCTGTTGATCGCCAACCGCGGCGAGATCGCGCTGCGGGTGCAGCGCACCGCGCAGGAGCTGGGCATCGAGACGGTGGCGGTGTTCTCCGACGCCGACCGCAACGCCCTGCACGTGCGGCGCGCCGACTATGCTGCCCGCATCGGCCCGCCGGCGCCGTCGCAGAGCTATCTGCGGATCGAGGCGCTGCTCGAGGCCGCCGCGCGGCACGACTGCGACGCCGTCCACCCCGGCTACGGCTTCCTCGCCGAGAACGCGCCGTTTGCCCGCGCCTGCGCCGACGCCGGCATCACCTTCATCGGCCCGCCGCCGCGCGCGATCGAGCTGATGGGTGACAAGGTCGCGGCGCGCCGCGTCGCCGCCGAGGCGGGCGTGCCACTGGTGCCCGGCCTCAAGGACGAGGTGCGGGACGCCAGCGCGCTGCTCGAGGCCGCCGCCGGCATCGGCTATCCGGTGATGCTCAAGGCGGCCGCCGGGGGTGGTGGCAAGGGCATCCGCATCGTCGAGCGCGAGGCCGACCTCGCGGCGGCGATGCGCATGGCGCAGGCCGAGGCGGAGAGCGCGTTCGGCGACGGCCGCGTCTACCTCGAGAAGCTGCTGGTGCGCCCGCGCCACGTCGAGATCCAGGTCATGGTCGATCGGGAAGGCAACGCGGTGCACTACGGCGAGCGCGAGTGCTCGGTGCAGCGCCGCCACCAAAAGCTGGTCGAAGAATCGCCTTGCCCGGTCCTGAGCCCGGAGATGCGCGCGCGCATGGGCGAGGCCGCATGCCAGCTCGCGCTGGCGGTGGGCTACGAAGGCGCCGGCACGGTGGAGTTCTTGTTGTCCGGCGGCGAGTTCTACTTCTTGGAGATGAACACGCGCCTGCAGGTTGAGCACCCGGTCACCGAGATGTGCTACGGCGTCGATCTCGTGCGCGAGCAGATCCGCGTCGCCGCCGGTGCTCGGGCGGCGCCGGCGCCCGAGCCGCACGGCCACGCCATCGAAATCCGGCTCAACGCGGAGGACCCGGACACGTTCTTTCCGTCGCTGGGCCGCATCGTCCGGCTCAATCTCCCCGGTGGCCCCGGTGTGCGCATCGACGCAGCACTCTACCGCGGCCTCGAGGTCACGCCGCACTACGACAGCATGCTCGGCAAGCTGATCGTGCACGCCGCCGACCGCGAGCAGGCGATCGCCCGCGCCGAGCGCGCGCTGCGCGAGCTGCGCATCGTCGGCGTCGCCACATCGGTGCCGGTGGCGCTGGACGTGCTGCGCAGCGAGGCGTTCCGCTCCGGCGACTACGACACCGGCATCGCGGCCGGGCTGGACCGGACCATGGACGAGCGCGACGCCGAGCTGGTCTCGCTGGCCGCCGCCGTCGCCCGCTTCCGAGGTGCCGAGCGCACCGTCGAGTCGGGTGCCACCCACCAGCCCGGCTCTGCGCACCCGTGGCGGCTGATCGATCGGTTGGAGCGGCTGGGAGGACGGCTGCGATGAAGTACTTCACGCGAATCGGTGGCGTCGAGCGCAGCTACGAGCTGCGCCGGCGCGGCGCGGTGATCCTGGTGCGCTGCGGCGACCGCGAGCACGAGGTCGACGTGTCGATGATCGGCGACGGCTCGGCGGTGTCTCTCTTGGTCGACGGCCGCTCCCACGACTGCGTGATCGAGACGGTCGACGGCGGCCTGGTCGTGCAGTACCGCGGCGCGCGCACGCCGGTCGAGGTGCTCGACGAGCGCGAGCGCGCGGCGGTCGACGTCTCCGGTGCCCGTCAGTCGGCGGTGCAGGAGGTCGTCGCGGTGATGCCCGGCGTGGTCGTCGAGCTGATGGTCGCCGAGGGCGACACCGTCGAGGCCGGTCAGGTGCTGGCCGTCCTCGAGGCGATGAAGATGCAGAACCCACTGCAGGCCGAGGCCGGCGGCGTGGTCACGCACGTGGCCGTTGCCGCGGGGGATGCGGTGGCGGGTGGGGCGCTGCTGCTGCGGATCGAGCCGCCGGCGTCCGCGTGACTGGGGCTGCCCCTGGTTTTTTGCGCGCGAAAGCGCTGGTTGCGCGGGAATGCGGGTGATGCGCACCTTCGTCTTCACCGCATTCGTCGTGGCCGGGCTCGGCGGGCTCGTCGCGGCGCAATCCGGCAACAACGTGTTGATCGTCGTCGCCGACGACCTCGGCGTCGATCACGTCCGAGTCTACGGCGAGGGCACGACCACGCCGGCGACGACCAACCTCGACGCCCTCGCCGGGCGCGGGGTGCTGTTCCGCAACGCGTGGGCCTACCCGACGTGCTCGCCGACGCGCGCCGCGCTGAACACCGGGCGCCATCCCTTCCGCACCGGCGTCGGCAGCCCCGGGGCCCAGTTGGCGACCAACGAGTTCACCGTCCCCGAGGTGCTGGACGCGCAGAGCTCGGGCTACGCGCACGCCTGGATCGGCAAGTGGCACCTGGGATCCAATCGCGCGACGGCGCACCCGACCGACGCCGGCTGGTCGCACTTCACCGGTTTGCTCGGCGGCGGTGTTCCCGACTACTACCGCTGGCCGCGCGTCGCCAACGGCGTCAGCAGCATCTCGACGACGTACTCCACGACCCAGATCGTCGACGACGCGCTCGCGTGGATCCAACAACAGCAAACGCCGTGGCTGTGCGTCGTCGCGTTCAACGCCCCGCACACTCCGTACCACAGTCCCCCGGCGCATCTCCACTCGCAGGTGCTCGCCGGTCTCGACCCGAGCACCACTCCTTTCCCGTTCTATCAGGCCGCGGTGGAGGCGATGGATGCCGAGATTGGCCGATTGTTCGCGACCCTCGGAACCGTGATGGACTCGACCAACGTGGTCTTCCTCGGCGACAACGGCACACCCCGGCAGGTCTCTCGGGCGCCGTTCTCGCCGCGGCACGCCAAGGGCACTGCGTACGAGGGCGGCGCCGGTGTGCCGTTCATCGTCGCCGGACCCGTGGTCGTCGGCGGAGGGCGCGAAGTCTCGGCGCTGGTCTCGGCCGTCGATCTGCCGGCCGCGATCGGCGCGCTGGCGGGCGTCGACCACCGTACGCCCCTGGTCATGAGCGACTCGGTCAGCTTCGTGCCCTACTTGACCGACCCCGCGCAGGCGCCGTTGCGTGCCGCGCTCTACACCGAGTCGTTCTCCAACGGTGCCAATCCATCAACCGACGGCTTCGCCGCCGCGCGCGACTCGAGCTACAAGCTGATCCAGCGCCTCGCGCCGACGGGGGTTACCGAGGAGGTGTACGACCTGGTCCAGGATCCGTTCGAGACGCGCAACTTGGTGTCGCTCGGGCTGGGCGCCGCCGCGCAGAGCGCGCGGGATCGGCTTGCCGCCCACATCGCCGCGGTGCGCGACACGACCGGTCGTTTCGAGAGCTATGGGAGCACCGCGTGCGCTGGCACTGGCGGCATCCCACAGCTCGTCGGTACCGGCACTCCGCGCGCCGGCGGCAGCTACGGTCTCACGCTCACCCGCGGCGCCGCGGGTCAGCCGGCGCTGTTCGCCATCGGCGCTTTCGACGACGTCTTTCTGGGGCTTCCGCTGCCGTTTGATCTGGCCCGGATCGGCGGCGGACCCGGATGTCTGCTCTGGTCCTCGGCGGAAGCGCATCTGGTCGTCCCCACCGACGCTGCCGGCTCCGCCTCGGTGTCGGTGGTGATCCCGGCGCTGGCCGTCGCCGTCGGCGGCGCGGTGCACCACACGGCGCTGGTCGTCGATCCGTTCGCGCAGCAGAACCCAGCTGGCTTGACCGCGACGGCCGGGGTGCGGGCGATCCTCGGCCGGTGAGTCTGCGCGGGCAGCCCGCCCAGGATGCGGTCCCTCGGCTCGCAAGAGTCACGGCGCGATCGGTTGTCCACCCACGCTCCCCGCCAGCAGCTGGGAGGCGACACCGAACATCTCGACTTCTACCGGGCCCACGCCGCGCGCCAGCGACAGGGCGCAGTCGATCGTTCGCGACTGCCCCCGGCTGTCGACTTGCTGCAGTCGCATGCGCAGGACCAGCAAGCCGTCGAACGTGCCGAGCGGCGTGGTCGTCGACGCTCGGAACTCGGGCGTGATCCGCAGGCGGGCCGTGCCGGTGTAGTTCTGCGCGGTGCTGCCGTAGGGCTCGAACCCCTTTAGCGTGTAAGCCGCTTCGATGGGTTGGCCGAGGGTGACCGCGGGTGGCGCGAACGGCACCGCTGCGTGCACCTCTTGATAGCCCGATCCACCGGTGGTCGTGCGCACGCCTCGCATGCCGCTGCCGCCGTTGGTGAGTTCGAGGTAGAACGCCAGGTCCTCGCGCGGGCGCTCGAACGCTAGAACCACCAGGGTTTCGCCGGGGAAGTTGGGCTCGTCGGTGACCTCGACGGCGGTCACGGTCAGGTCGTTGTCCAGCTCCCAGCGGTTGCCGTCCTGAAGGGGGAGTAACTCGGAAGTGGGGACGCCGCCGAAGAGGCGTTCGCCGACCCACGCGGTGACCGGCTCCGATATGGCTGCGGTCGCGCTCGGCTCGCTCGCGGCGGCGGTCGTGTCGAGCTCGATGACGCCGCTCGGGCCCCGCGCCAGCAGTACTGGCGGCGAGCCGGCGCGCGCGTTCTCGTCGAACGGCAGCGTCAGCAGCAAGGGCTGCAACAGTTGCAGGTTGCCCGGCCGGAGCTCGATCGCGGGCCCGATGGCGACGAAGCCGGGATGGGCGATGGGGCGGGCCTCGGCGATCGAGATGCGTTGCGGCCGCGCCAGGGCCCCCTCGGGGAACTCTGCGACGGTGCCGGCGAGCGGTCCCTCGCTGATCGACAGCATGCCGCCGCTCGGTCCGATGCCGAGCTCTTCGGCCGTCGTGCCTGTCGACCCGTCGGTGCACGCCAGCGGCAAGAAGAGGAGGAGGAGTCGCAGAGGTGTTCGCTTGCGCATGGGGCTTGGTGGGTGAACGACTCCACCAATGCACCGGGTCGGACCCGTTCCACTCAACCGCGGAGTCGGTTAAGAAGCCATGAAGCGGGGGCGTGCGTTCGATGCGGGGCGTGTGAACGACCTGCCAAGTCGGCGTCAAGTGTTGAGACCACCGGATCGGAGGCCTGCTGGATTGGTTATGGAGCAGGCAGACCAGAGTCGATTTCGCATCGAACCGAACATGTCTCCACTGAACTCACGGTTTCTGATCACTGTCCTGCTTCTGCCCGCCGCAGCTGCGCAGGCACCGCATTCCATTCACCCGCTGTCGACGACGGGCGTCGCCGGCGGAGTCGCCGAGATCGTCGACGCGACGGACGACGGGCGGACGCTCGTCTACACCGATTCTGGCGCTGGTGCGCTCGGTGTCGTCGACCTGTCCGATCCCGCGGCGCCCGTGCAGCTGGCCAGCTTGCCGGTCGCCGGCGAGCCGACCAGCGTCGCGGTGTGCGGTCGCTGGGCCCTCGCGACTGTTTGGACCGACAAGCCGACCCACGGCGGCGCACCGCCGGCCTTCCTGCCCGGCGAGCTGGCGGTCGTCGACCTCGTGGATCCGCGCGCGCCGGTGATCACCGGCACCGTCGACATCGGCTATCACCCGGACAGTCTGCGCGCGACTGTCATCGGCAATCAGCTGATCGCCGTGGTTGCCATCGAAAACGAGCCGGTGGTGGTGCAGGGCGGACTGGTCATCGACGAGGATCGCCCCGGCAGCCCTGACGACGTCTCGCCCCCGGGCCTGATCCAGATCGTGGTCCTGGATCCTGTGTCGCCCGGGCGGTCGGTGGTCATCGACCTGCCGCTGCCGGCGGCGAGGCTGGCTGCGGCCGGGCTGCTGTACCCCTCGGATCCGCAGCCGGAGTTCGTTGCCCTTCACGGCACGACCGCGGCAATCTCATTGCAGGAGAACAACGGGATCGCGGTCGTCGACCTGCAGGATCCCCACAACCCGATTCTGGCGCGCGTGTTCGGTCTCGGTGTCGCGGCCAGCCGCGATGCCGACCTGACCGAAGACGACGACATCCGATTCATCGAGCGCTATCCGGACGCGATCGGCGTCAGCAAGCCGGCGCCGTTGGATGGCGGCGGCAACCCTGTGCCGGGAGGCGTGCGCTTCCCCGATGCGATCGCCTTCACGCCAGACGGCAATGCGTTGCTCAGCGCCGACGAAGGCGAGCTGAATTTCACCGGTGGTCGTGGCTTCAGCGTTTGGAGTCTCGATGGCAGCTTGATCTGGAGTGACGTCGGACTCCTGGAGCGCGTTGCCGTCGTGTTCGGCCACTACCCCGAGGGTCGCTCCGAGAACAAGGGAATCGAGATCGAGGGCATTGCGACGTCGCGCGTCTCGGGGCGTGACTACGCCCTGGTGCTGTCCGAGCGCGGCTCGTTCATGGCCGTGTTCGGCATCGATGACCCGGCGGCGCCGCGCTTGCTGCAGGTCCTGCCGACCGGCGTCTCGCCGGAGGGCATCGCCTTCCTGCCGCAGCGAGACTTGCTCGTCACCGCCGACGAGGTTTCCGGAACCCTAAGCGTGTTTGGCGCCCTTCGTGGCCGGTACCGCCCCGACCGCGATCAACCGCAGCTGTTCTCTGCCGACGGCACGCCGTGGGCTGCGTTGTCCGGCCTCGCCGCGGCGGGGTTGGCGGACACGTTCTGGGCGGTGCCGGACAACGCGTTGCCCACCTCGATCTACGCGGTGGTCGCCGGCGGACATTATGCGCCGGTGCTCCGCTACCGCGCCGTGCGCCGCAATGGCAAGCAGGCGCGCTACGACGGCGAAGGCATCGCGGTCGACACCTCGATCCTGGCTGCCGGCGGGCATCCCCTCAACCGGGGGTGGTGGCTGGCGAGCGAAGGCGACGCGCAATCGGCGCCGAACCTCTTTGTGCAGGTCGATCCGAGCGGCGCTGTCGTGCGCGAGATCCAGCTGCCGGCACACATCGATCCGGCCTCCGATCCAGCGCTCGGTGGCGCGGCGGTCGGCCCCGCCGGCGGTCAGACCATCCGCAGCAACGGGTTCGAGGGTTGCGCGGTGTCGGCAGATGGTCGCTACCTGCTGGCCTGTATCCAGCGGGACTTCGTCGACGAGTTCCCGACCGGCAATCGCTACGCGCGGATCGCGCGCTACGACCTGCGGCAGATCGCCCGCGGCACGGCGCCTTCCAGCGGGCTGCGCTTCGGCGGCGACTGGGAGTTCTTCTACGTGCCGCTGGACTCCAACGACCCGACCAACTGGGCCGGGTTGTCGGAGGTCACGGTGCTCGGCGCCGATCGATACGCCGTTCTCGAGCGCGACAAGGAGCTGGGGCTCGCGAGCCAGCTCAAGCGCGTCTACTCCTTTTCCCTGCAAGGGCTGACGCCGGATGTCGATGGCTTGCCGGACGCGAGCGACACGGTCGGCAAGTCGCTGCTGCGCGAACTGCTGCCCCTCTTCTTCCCGTACGAGAAGGTCGAGGGGATGGCCTTGACCGGCCGAGGCGAACTCTGGGTGGGGCTCGACAACGACGGTGGCGAGGTCGAACCGCGCTTGGTCAACACCGGAAGGCTCTGAGCGTCGCCGCCGGCTCCCGCCCTGGCTGGTTTCCAAGAAGGCGAGGGCAAGTGTAGACTCCGCCCTCGCCATTCCCGAGCCTCTCGCATTCCCCGGAAAGAGCGCGTCCCCGCGCGGCACGGGAAGCGGTGACGGGTTGCGTCCACGAAGGCTCCGCTCGGCCTCGACGCTCTTCCTGGTGACACTGTGCGCGCTCGCGTGCGCGCCGGTGCGCGAGCACACGGGGCCTTGGCAGACCGCGGCGCAGCAGCCTGGCGACGCCGCCAGTCGGGCGGTGCTGCACGCGATGCGCGACGACCCATCCGACGTGCCGGAGGCGGAGGCGTTGGCGCACTGGGTCCGCTTGATCTTTCACCGCGGCGCTAGTGGCGATGGCGAAGGTGCCCGCAGCGCGCTGCGTGACGCGACCGCGGCGCTGCCGGAGCGGCGTGCGCTGTGGGTGGCACTGGGCCGACACCTCGATGGTGAGCGGCCGGAGCCACGCATGACGCCGCCGCTTGGCGGCGCATCCGACCTGGTGGTCGTGCTGCCGCCCGCCGGTCGAGTGGGCAGCCTGCTCGCCGCCGACGTGGGCCTGGCCGCCGAGCTCGAGCTGCGCCGCCGCGGAGTGTCGGTCGTGCCGTTCGAAGTCTCTCTCGCGCTGCTGGCCCAAGCCGGCATCGACGCCGAGACCGCGCGCCCCGCCGGCGACGTCGCCGCCGCCGTGCGCGCGCTCGGGGCGCATGCGTTCTTGGCCATGCGGGTGCGGCGCTGGCAGCTCTCCTCGGCGCGGGCGAACGCGTCACTGGATTGTGATGTCGATTACCAATGGCGCCGAGCCGCGGACGGCACGATGTCTTGGCGCGACGCCACCACCGGCCCGTGGGCGCTCGGTTTCCAGCCGCGGTTTTTCGACAGCGAAGTCGCCCACCGCGAGTTCTTGCGAGGAACGATCCAGCCGCCGGCCGGCCGGGACAACACCAACGCCCTGGAGATCGCGCGCGCCGTCCACCGCGACGTGTTCCAGCGACTGCCATGAAAGTACGGAGCCAGGCTCCCGTTCATCACCTCGCCCCCCGACCACCCCGCGCTCGACGCAGATCCGGCGCGATCCTCGGTGTTGCCGCATGGCTTGCACTGACGTGGGTCACGATCGGGTTGTGGCAGCAGAGACACAACACGCTCGAGAGCAACGGTTCGTGGATCACGTCCAAGAGCGAGCTCGAAGTCGGCACGATCGGTGGAGTGATGTTCCGGGTGACGCGGCCTGCCCTGCACCGGAATCGGCTCGACCTGAGCGCCTGGTTCGGCCATCAGGAAGTCGTGCTCGAGCAGCCGGTCGAGGGCTGTGCGACCGTCGCGTTCCGGTTTCGTGTCGACGAAGGCGCACACCTGACCCTTCTGTTCGACGGTGTCGGTCTCGGCACCGAGGAGGAGGGGTTCCGCGGTCTGCGTCTCAGCCGTCACCCCGTGTTTCCGAGTGCCCTGCTGCGCATGAACGGCAAGCGCCTGTTCTCCGCCAACCAACCCCTCGAACCGTCGCCGCCGATCGAAGATGGCTGGCACGAGGCCGTCTTTCGTCGAGGAGCGGAGGACTACCGCCTTTGGCTCAACGGTCACCCGGTCGCGCGAGGTCCACTCCCTGCCGCGCCGGCTCGACAGCGCGTCGGATTCCGCGGCGGCACAGTCCGCGTGTTGGTCGATGACGTCGCGGTTGCTGGCGCCGATGGACGGCGCCTCTTCGACGAAGGGTTCGCCGGCCGACGCCCAGCGCTCGGCGTCGCCGCGGCGGTGGGTGGCGCAGCGGCCGTTCTACTCGCTGCGATCCTCGTCCTCGTGCGTCGTCGCCCCCGGCGAGCGCCGCCGTCGTTCTATGTCACCACCGTGGCCGCCGCCGCTGCTCTCGCAATTGGCACGGTGTGGGG
This sequence comes from Planctomycetota bacterium, assembly GCA_965223545.1. GTDB lineage: Bacteria > Planctomycetota > UBA1135 > UBA1135 > UBA2386 > CBDCWY01. Next base: position 5,822,712 of record OZ245006.1, read on the forward strand.
CGTGGACTATCGCTGGCTCTCCGCCCGCTATCCCGCTGACGTGCTGCACGTTCCAGGCTACCGCAACGCGATGTTCGACCGCGGTGAGGTCGACGCTCTGCCCGCCACGCATGCCTTGCGGGTGGTCTTCGCCGGCAGCTCGCAGACCTTCGGGTGTGGGGCACGCTGGCAGGAGGACCGGTGGACCCGCCGCGTCGAGCAGCTGTTCAACGCGCAGCATCCCGAGCACCCGATCTCCTGCATCAACCTCGGGGTCTCGGGGGATCGCGTGGCGGACGCGGTGGCGCGGATGCACCGGCGCCTGCCGGGCCTTGCACCGGACGTGGTGGTGATCAACTTCGGCCACAACGATCCCAACACCCACGCCTTCGCGACCGCTCTGCTCGAGTTCATCCAGCTCAACCGGAAGCTCGGCGCCCGCACCATGCTCATGCTCGAGCCGAATGGCATCGAGCCGCCGGTGTTCACGGGTGGCAACCCCCGGCGCCTCGACAACCATGCCGTGATGCGTCACGTCGCCGAGGTCGGGCAGTTGACGGTTCTCGACGCGCAGGCGGCCATGGATGCCGCGGCCGACCGTGGTTTCTTGTGGTGGGACGCGGTGCACCAGACGTCGGGTGGCCAGGAAGTGATGGCGCGCTTCGTGGCCGGTGAGTTGGGCCGCCACCTCGGCCGCGGCGATTGATCTGGGGCCGCTTGGCGCTTCCTCGGTCGGCGAGCCGCGATCGAGCCACTCCAGGCCCGAGCAAGACACCCGCAGCTCGACAATGGCGGTGGCGGGGCCGAGACTCATGCAGCGCAGACATGATCCGCGAGCACCTGTTCCACAAGACCAACGTCACCGACCCGATGTTCCGCTGGCGCGGCGGTGAGGTTACCCGACTCGAAGGGTTGTCCGACGGCGTCTTCGCCCTCACGCTCACGCTGCTCGTCATCAACAACGAGGTCCCCGGCACCTTTTACGAGCTGTGGGAGACCACGCTGCGGCTGCCGATCTTCCTCGCCTGCTTCGCCATGCTGATGATGGCGTGGCGCGATCACTCGCTCTTCTTTCGCCGCTACGGGATCCAGGACTTGCCGATGACCGTGCTCAACGCGGCGTACCTGTTCCTGATCATCTTCCTCGCGTTCCCGCTGAAGTTTCTGGCGACGTTCCTCTTCAATCTGATCTGGGACCGCGGCGCGTTGCGCGCGATGTTTGCCCTGCCCGACGGTCAGGAGTGGTCGTTCGCCTTGGGCCAGAACAGCACGATGATGTTGTTCTACGGTGCGGCGCTGATCGGGGTCTTCGGCGTGCACATGCTGATGTTGCTGTGGGCGTGGCGCCAGCGTGAGCGTCTCGAGCTCGACCGGCTCGAGCGTTTCTTGACCAAGGCGGCGATCGGCACGCACGCCATTACCTGTGGGATTGCTCTCCTCTCGGTTGCGATCGCCGCGGTCTGGCGCAACCCGGGCTTGGCGGGGTTGACCTACTTCTTGATGCCAGTGCTTCACCCGGCGTACGGCTGGTGGGTCCGTTCGTCTACCGAGCGTCTGCACGAATCGCTCGGGTGAGCTGATCGCGGGCGCGCTCGGCTACAGGGCCCGCGCCAGAACGACGTTGGTCAAGCGCGGCAAGGATCGGAATGGCAGGACGACCGCCTGGGCGTACAGCGGCGTGCCGACCCACACCGGGAGTGGCGGAACAGTGAAAGCGACGATTGCTTCGCCCGTTGCCGCGGGCAGCGGCACGGGCGGCAGCGCCACGGTCGAGCGGGGATCCAGGCCGACGACACCGAGCCCCGAGATCGGCAGACGCGCCGCGGCAATCGCGACGAATGGCATCGCCGCATTGCCGACGACGGCCGGCCATGCGTGCACGTGCAGCTCGTAGCGGTGGCCGAGCTGCGGTAGCAGCGGTGCGTGGATCTGTCGCCGCAGGTTGCGCCACACTCGATTGAAGACCCCGTTGTTGGGGATCACCGCATCGACATCGCCGTCGGCGTCGAGGTCGCCGGCGGCGATGTCGGTGGCATTCTCGAAGTCACTCGGCAGGAGCGTGGAGCCATCGATGAAGAGGCCCTTTCCGTCGTTGAGGTAAAGGCGATTCTGCTCGGTACGCGATGAGAAGGCGATTTGCTGGTTGCCGAACAGGAGATCGATGTCCCCGTCCTCGTCGAAGTCGGCGGCGGCGATCGACGTCGTGCGGTGGAACAGGGCGGGCATGCGTGCTGCCGTGACGTCGGTGAAGACACCGCTTCCGTCATTGAGGTAGAGGCGGTTGCGTTCGGACACAAAACCGGCCACGACCAGATCGGGATCGCCGTCGCCGTCGACGTCGGCAAACTCGAGGTCCAACGAGGCTGCTTGGTCGGTCGGCATGTGGGTTGCAGTGACGTCGGTGAACACGCCGCCGCCATCGTTGAGGTACAGCCGGTCCTGCGAGCGGTCGTTGGCGAATGCGGCATCGAGGTCGCCGTCGCCATCGACGTCGGCGAGGCGGACCGCGGGGGTCGTGTCCCATCGCGCCGGCATCCGGCCGGCGGTGGCATTCGTGAACAGCCCGAGTCCGTTGTTGAGCAGGAGCAGATTGCGGGACCCGCCGAACCGCGCGGTGGCGACGACCAGATCCGGATCGCCATCGCTGTCCACGTCGCCGGCCGCCACGCCGCCGGTGACCACCGGAAGGAGGGGGAGGCGGGTCGCGGTTGCGTCGGCAAACCGGCTCGTGCCGTCGTTGAGGTAGAGCTGGTCTTGCTGCGCGTTGGCCCAGTACAGATCTTGATCGCCGTCGCCATCGGCGTCGAACGCGATCACATGGCTCGGCCGCTCCGTATCGGGTGGAAGGAGGTTAGAGGCATCGTGAAGGTGGCCGCGGCCATCGTTTAGGTGGAGGGCGTTCTGCTCGCCCCAGTTGCCGATCACCGCGTCGAGATCTCCGTCGCGGTCGAAGTCGGCCAGAGCCACCGTGGTGCCGGTGTCGAACTCGGCGGGCAGATCGGTCGCGGTGGCGTTGGCAAACCGGCCCCCACCGTCGTTCACCAGGAGCATCTGGGCCTGTGAACCGGCGAGGCTGTTGCCGAGGATCAAGTCCATGTCGCCGTCCGCTTCGACGTCCAGGGCGACGAGTGCACTGGTGTCCGCGGCCGTGTCGGGTAGCCGCAGCGAAGACTCGTCGGTGAACACGGCGGTCCCGTCGTTGACGTAGAGTCGGCAGTCGTCGGCATCGCCCAGGGTTCCGATCGACAGATCGAGATCGCCGTCCCCGTCCACGTCGATGAGCGCCACGGCGGCCGAGTTGGGCGAGCCCAGTGGCAGCGCCGTGGAACTCACGTCCGAGAACACCCCGACGCCATTGTTGAGATAGACGCGATCGGCACCGACGTTGCCGAACACGAGGTCGAGGTCGCCGTCGCCATCCAAGTCGCCGGCCGCGACCGCGTTCGACTGGTCGTTGTAGGCCGGCATCCGCAGTGCTGTGGCGTCACCGAAGCGACCGGTGCCGTCGTTGAGATAGAGTCGGTTCTGCAGGTGGGGTCCTGTCGGAGCGATCACCAAGCTCACGGCCAACACAAGGTCTTCATCCCCGTCGCGATCGACATCGGCGAACACGGTCGATGCCACGCGCAGAGGCTGCTGCGGCAGCCGGGACGCGGTCGCGTCGGCGAACCGCCCGGAGCCGTCGTTGAGCAGCAGCTGCGGCTGTAGGCCGAGGCCGCTGCCGCGCCCCAAGAACAGATCCGCATCGCCATCGGCGTCGACGTCCGAGAACACGACGGCAGAGACCGTGTCGGTGGTCCCCGCCAGGTGCGTGGCGCTGACGTCGGTAAACGCTCCCCGGCCATCGTTGAGGAGGAGCTGGGTCGAGGACAGGCTGCCGACCACCAGGTCGAGGTCGAGGTCTCCATCGACGTCGGCCAGCGCGACCACCTTGGTCAACGGCGATCCAGGGGGCAGGCGGCCGGCGGGGGCGGCGCGGAACACGCCGCGCCCATCGTTCTCGAGCAGCATCGGGCCGCCGGGCGTCCGCGCCCCGCTCTGGTTCCCCAGCACCACATCCGGATCGCCATCCCCGTCCACGTCACCAGTGGCCATCGACAGGGTGAAGTCCTCGACCGCCGGCAGATGGCCGCCGCGCAACTCGGCGAACAACCGGGCCTGCGCGCCGCTCGTGCCCGCCAACCACAGTGCACAGGCCACCCTCAACCACATCCTCATCATCACCATTCCGGTGTCAGGATCGATTTTCTCGCATCGCCCACCGGCTGTCGAGGCCCGGCGGATTCGACAAAAAGTCGCCGCGTTCTTGTCGCCGTCGCCGGCGGCCCCGCACAGGGCAGCTGCAATGGCTCCCCGCCCTTGGTCGAACGGCCCCGTCGCCGCCGTGCTGGCTGTCGCGGCCGGTGCGCAGGCGCCCTCGGCCCCGCACTGGGCTTTCGTCCGTCCCGAGCGCCCGCAGCTCCCCGCGGTGCGCGCCTCGGATTGGCCGCGACAGCCGATCGACTTCTTCATCCTGGCGCGCCTGGAGGAGCACGGCGTGGCACCCGCGCCCGAAGCCGACCGCGCCACCCTGGCACGCCGGTTGGCCCTCGACCTGACCGGTCTGCCGCTGGCGCCGGAAGAGGTCGCCGCCTTCGTCGCCGATGAACGCCCCGAGGCCTACGACGCTCTGGTCGACCGGCTGCTCGCGTCGCCGCACTACGGCGAGCGCATGGCGCAGGACTGGCTCGACCTGGCGCGCTATGCCGACACCAACGGCTTTGGCGACGACACGCCGCGACAGATGTGGCTGTGGCGCGACTGGGTCATCGAGTCCTTCAATCGCAACCAGCGCTTCGACGAGTTCACCGTCGAGCAGCTGGCGGGCGATCTGTTGCCCGCGCCGTCACTCGCGCAGCGGATCGCCACCGGCTTCCACCGCAACCACCCGTTGCAGGCCGAAGCGGACGGCCAGCCGGGGGAGTACCATCACCGCCACGTCGCCGACCGGGTCGCCACCACCGGCGCGACGTGGCTGGGGCTCACCGTCGGTTGCGCGGAGTGCCACGACCACAAGGTCGATCCACTGTCGCAGCGCGACTACTACCGGTTGTTCGCGTTCTTCGACAACCTCGAAGAGCGCGGCCTCCGCGGCGGCGAGAACCCCGTGCCGAGCTTGGCCGTGCCCAGCGTGGAGCAGGGTGCCCAGCTGCTCGAGCTCGGCCAACGGCTGGACGCGCTGGCGGCGCGGCGCGCGCGGCTGGAGCTCGAAACCGCCGGCGAACGCGAGCGTTGGCTGCGCTCCCTCGCTGTGGACGATGCGGCGTTGCCGGCCGCGGACGTGCATCTGCCGCTCGACGAGTCCGATCGACACGTCACCATCACCGGGCTCGGCCAGGCCTCCTTCGTCGCCGGCGTTCGCGGTGGAGCGCTCCACCTCGACGGCAACGACTCGGTCGCCGACGCGGGGGACCGCGGCGTTCTGTCGGCCGACGCGCCGTGGACCATCAGCGCTTGGCTTCGACTGCAGCCAAATGGTCGCCCGGCCTCGGGCGCGATCGCCGCCCGGATCGTCGAGTCCGGCAACGAGCAGGGCTACTGGCTCGGACTGTCGGAGGGCAGGCCGTGGATCAGCTTGGTCGGCGATGGTGGCGATCGCGACGAGATCGCGCAGCGCGGGCGCGATGCGATTCCGCCCGGCGAGTGGCATCACGTCGCGGCGACCTACGACGGCTCGCGGAGTGCCACCGGCCTTCGGCTGTGGGTCGACGGCGCCCCGGTCGAGGCCACGTCGCGCCGCGCCGAGCGACTGGTGGGGAGCGCGCACGCCGACACCGCCCTGCGCATCGGTGGCTCCGACGGCTCGCCGTTCGCGGGCGCGATCGATGAGGTGCGGATCCACTCCGAGGCCCTGCCGGAGCACGCGCTGCACACGCTCGTGACGGTCGACTTGGCGGGGGCCGCGCCGCGCCGCGGCGAGGATCGCGGCCTGCAGGCGCTGCTCGAGCGCTTCTTCGCCACGCGGGTGCACGAAGAGCTGCGCGCGCTGGCGGCGGCGCAGCTGGACCTTCGCGCCCGCCACCGCGCGCTGTTGGGCACCGTGCCGGTGACCACCGTGATGGTCGAACGCGCAACCCCCCGCACGACCTACGTCCGGCCCCGCGGTGACTACCGCCGCCGCGGCGAGAGGGTCGACCCCGGGATTCCCGGCTTCCTGCCGCCGCTGCCCGCCGACGCGCCGCCCAACCGCCTCGGCCTGGCGCGGTGGCTCGTGCACCCGGACCACCCCTTGGTCGGGAGAGTCGTCGTCAACCGGCTGTGGCGCAGGATGTTCGGCCGCGGCCTGGTCGTGACCGAGGACGACTTCGGTCCCGGCGGCGCGCCGCCGAGCCATCCACGGCTGCTCGACTGGTTGGCGCGCGCGTTCGTCGATGACGGCTTCGATCTCAAGCGCATGGTGCAGCTGATGGTGACGTCCGCGACCTACCGGCAGAGCAGCCACGCCAGCGCGGCGCAGTGGGCGGCCGACCCCGACAACATCTGGTGTGCGCGGGCGGGTCGATGGCGGCTCGACGCCGAGGCGATCCGCGACAACGCGCTGGCGATCGCCGGCCTGCTCGATCGGCGCGTCGGTGGCCCCAGCGTGCGCCCGCCGCAGCCCGCGGGGCTGTGGCCCGAGGAGGAGCAGACCGCGGCCGACGCGCACTGGCGGCGCGGGCTCTACGTCCATGTCTGGCGCACCATCAGCTACGCCGGCCTGTCGTTGTTCGACGCGCCAAACCGCGAAGTGTGTGTCGTGCGGCGCTCGCGGACCAACACGCCGCTGCAGGCGCTCGCGCTGCTCAACGATCCGGTGCACGTCGAAGCCGCGGCGAAGCTCGGTGCGCGCATGCGCGCTGCGGCGCAGCGCGATCTCGATCGGCTGCGCTGCGGCCTGCGGCGGTGCGTCGGGCGAGAGCCGACCACGCCCGAGATCGAGGTGCTGATGCGCCTCCTGGCGCGGCTGCGCGCGCAGCGCTCCGATCGCGCCGACGAGCGGGTGTGGTCCGACGTCGCCGCGGTGTTGCTCAACCTCGACGAGACCATTACCCGCAACTGAAGCCATGGCCGATCCGAGCACTCTCTGCCACTCCACGCGGCGCGCGTTCTTGACGGGCTCCGGCGCACTCTGCGCGTCGGCTGCGCTCCGCATCAACTCGGTCGCTCACAGCGGCATCGGCCCGCACCACGCGCCGCGCGCCAAGCGGCTGATCCTGCTCACGCAGCTCGGCGCGCCTTCGCAGCTCGATCTGTTCGACCCCAAGCCCCTGCTCCGCGCGCGCGATGGCGAGCCGATGCCGGAGAGCCTGGTCGCCGGGCAGAAGGTCGACCAGCTGGCCGGACGCCAGCTGCGCATCGCCGGCTCGCGCTTCGAGTTCGCGCCGTGTGGCGAGAGCGGCATCGAGCTGTCCGACCTGCTGCCGCACCTGCGCAGTGTCGCCGACTCGCTCTGCCTCGTGCGCTCGATGCACACCGATGAGCTCAACCACGACCCGGCGCAGACCCTGCTGCTGACGGGCCACGGTCGGCCCGGCCGGCCGAGCGCCGGCGCGTGGCTGAGCTACGGCCTCGGCCGCGCGAACGATGACCTGCCCGCCTATTGCGTGCTCACTTCGGGCGGTCGGACGACCTCGCCGCCGCAGTCGCGGCTGTTCGGTGCCGGCTTCTTGCCGGGGGCGCACCAGGGCGTGACGCTCCGCGCCGGAGACGAAGCCGTGCTCTTCTTGCGCGATCCGGACGGGGTCGAGCGCGTCACCCGCCGCGCCCAGCTCGACGCCTTGCGCGCGCTCAACGAAGAGCAGCTGCGCAGGGTCGCCGATCCCGAGATCGAAGCGCGCATCGAGGCGTACGAGATGGCCTTCCGCATGCAGGCGTCGGTCCCCGAGCTCACCGAGCTGAGCGCCGAGCCGGAGTCGGTGCTCGCGCTCTACGGGGCGCAGCCCGGCCAGCGCAGCTTTGCCAACAACTGCTTGCTGGCGCGGCGTCTGGTCGAGCGCGGCGTGCGCGTCGTGCAGCTCTACCACGGCGACTGGGACCACCACTACCAGCTGCCGCGGCGCCTGCCCCGGCTCGCCGCCGAGGTCGACCGGCCGGCGGCCGCGCTGCTCCTCGATCTGTCGCGCCGAGGCCTGCTGCACGACACGCTCGTCGTGTTTGCCGGCGAGTTCGGCCGCACGCCGATGAACCAGGGCGGGCGCACCGGGGACGAGTACGGGCGCGACCACCACGGCCGGGCGTTCTCGGTTTGGTTGGCGGGTGGTGGCGTCCGCGCCGGTTCGGTCGTCGGCGCGACCGACGAGTTCGGCTACGACATCACCGACACGCCGGTGCACGTCCACGACCTTTGGGCGACGATTCTGCACCTGCTGGGGCTCGACCACGAGCGGCTGACGCATCGGTTTCGCGGCCGCGACTTCCGGCTGACCGACGTCGGCGGCCGGGTCGTGCCGGGGGTCCTGGCATGAGCCGTGCGCCCGATCGCCAGCGTGGGGACGAGTATGATGGTCGCCGCGTGCCGCCATCCGCCCCCGAACCACTGCCGCAGCCCGACGCGCGCACGACCTTGCACGTGCGCGGCGCGATCGAAGGCGACGCGGACAGTCTGTCGTGGGTCGTGGGCCATCTCTCGCCTTTGCTGTTGGCGCACGCCAGCTACCGGCTCGGTCCCGGCCTGCGGCGGCGCTACGACCCCGAGGACTTGGTCAGCGAGGCGTGGCTGGTCGCGCTGCCCCGGCTGCGGCAGCTGCCCGCGCGCAACGGGCGCTACACGCCGGTGCTGCTGCGCTTCTTGAGTACGACGTTGGTGCAGCGCATCTACGGCCTGGCGCGCAGCCACTTGCGCGAACGCGCCGCCACCGACCCCGGCCCGGCGCCGAGCGTGGTGGCGGACGCCGAGACGAGCGGTGTAGTCACCGCCGCGATCCGCCGTGAGCGCGCGGACCGCGTGCAGGCCACACTGGAGACCTTGGAGCCAATGGACCGGCAGCTGATCTTGCTGCGCGGTATCGAGCAGCTGTCGTTCGAGGCGATCGCGGCCCAGCTGGACACCACCGCGGTCGCGGCTGCGCGCCGCTACCAGCGCGCGCTGCACAAGCTGCGCGCGCGCTTGCCGGGATCGGTCTACGACGAGCTCGAGGACGGCGGCGCCGACCGGCCCCCGTCGTGATTGGGTCGAGGCGAGATCATCGGTTCGCGACGAGCTTCCGCAGAGCGTCGAACTCCGGCGCCGAGCGCAGCGGCTCGAAGTGGGGGTGGTCGAGCAGCTGGCGGTTTTTGTAGCCGGCCTCGATCGCCCGCCGCAGGTGCTGCAGGGCGCGCTCGCGATACACGGCGGCCGCGGCCTCGTCGCTCCTGGCCGCGACCGGCAGGTTGCGCGCCAACACCCGGGCGGCGTTCCAACTCTCCTTCGGCGATGGGTCGATGTTGAAGAGCCGCTCGACATGATCCGCGACGGCAGCGTGGTCCGCGATGCGCTCGTGGCTGTGGATCGCGACCTGCAGGGCTTTGACCCAGAGCCGGGTGTACTCGGGGTTCTTGGCCGACTGAACCGCGCGGTGTGCGGCCTCCGCGGCCACCGCGTGCCGCGCCGCGCCGTGCCAGTCACCCCGGCGCGTGGCGTGCGCGGACAACCGGCTGTGCGCCAGACCGAGGTCGTTTCGATGGGTGAAGTCGTCGGGGAAGTCCGACGCCAGCCCCTCGGCCAGCGTGGCGGCCTCCGTTGCGGCTTCGGTCGCTCGATCGGCCTCGCCGGCCTCCACCAGGGCCGTGCAGTAGTTCAGCAGGGTGATCGTCAGCGTGTTGCGCGTTCCGCGATCGCCAGAGTCGGCTTCGAGAAGCTCGCGCAGGGTCTGCACGTTGTCCTCGTAGTGCCGCAGCGCATCCTCGGGGTGTCCTGCTTTGGTGAGGGCCAGCGCCAAGTGCCCCTGCACCTTCGCCAGTCGACGCCGCCGGGCCTCGGTCGGCTCTCGGGCCGTGACCTCGCGGTACGCGGCGACGGCGTCCTGCTGAGCGCGGAGTGCGGCCTCGTGCTGTCCTCCGGTCGACAGGATGACCGAGTGGTTGTGGGTCTGCTGGGCCAGGCTCTCCACGACGAGCACTTCGCGCGGGAAGCGCTCCGCCAGGGCGCGTAGGTTGGTGACCACCTCCGCCGAGAGCGCCGCCGCCTCGTCCCGCCGCCCGCCGGCGAGGTGCACGCGCGCCATCGCCGCGCGCGCCGTCTCGCGGCTGCCGAGCAGATAGACCTCGTCGGCAAATTGGCGCAGGACCTCGTCGTGGTGTATCAGGCTCTGCTCCAGCTCCTGCCACGCGCCGCCATCGCCCTGCCGCAGCAACAACACCGCGAGCTCGTAGTGCATGCGTGCCAGCCGTCGCCGCACGCGGTGGTCGTCCTGGTCGTCGAGCAGCCGCTGCAAGAACTCGATCGCGTCGCGCATCACGTCGCGGCGCACGACCGCCGCCTGTGGCACGTCCCGCAGGTCGTTCTCGCCGACGCGGCGCAGCATCCGGTCGACGGCTTCGAACGCGAGCTCCAGGCGTTGTTCGGCGTCGCGCTGGAAGCCGGCGGCGACGCCGATGCCGGTTGCTGTGGCGAGGATCGCGACGCCCAGCGCGATCGCTGCCAGCCGGTTGCGTCGCACCCACTTGCCCAGCTGCGCGAAGGCGCCGCCGCCGTAGGCGCGCACGACTCGGACTTCCAAGAACGCGCGCAAGTCGTCGGCAAGCTCGGCCGCCGAGCGATAGCGCTGGTCGGGAGCGCGCGCCATCGCGCGTTCGCAGATGGCGACCAGCTCGTCCGGGACTCCCGGTGCCGCGCGGTGTAGCGGTTCCGGCGGCCCTTCGACGACGCGGGCCAGGACCTCGCCCGAGCCGTTGGAGCCGTCGGTGAGGGCGTGCGGCATGCGGCCGGCGAGCACGTGGTAGAGCATCGCGCCGATCGCATACACGTCGGTGGTGGGCGCGAGCTGTGCGAGGTCGCCGCGCGCCTGCTCGGGCGCCATGTAGCCCGGCGTGCCGATCACGTCGCCGGTCATCGTCGGGGTCGCGAGCCGCCACCCGGGGTCCGGTGTCGGCGGGGGAGCGTCGGTGGCCGGAGGTTCGCCGTCGACCGCCTCGGCGCCCTCGCCGGTGAGGCGGGCCAGCCCCCAATCCATGACGAAGACCTCGCCGAAGCGACCGACCATCACGTTGGACGGCTTCAGATCGCGGTGCAGCACACCGCGGTCGTGCGCGTAGGAGACCGCGTCACAGACCCGCAGCAAGACGCCGAGCACGCGCGGTTGGCTCCACTCGCCATCGCCGGCGTGCAGACGCTGGATCACTTCGCGCAGACTCTCGCCGCGCACCATCGTCATCGTGAAGTACGGCTGGCCGCCGTCGTCGCGGCCGACGTCGTGCACCGCGACGATGCCCGGGTGGGCCAGCCGCGCGGTGATCCGCGCCTCTTCGAAGAAGCGGTGGTTCTGCGGTCGCGCCGCGTCGCCCCCGGCGCGCAGCACCTTCATCGCGACCGGGCGGTCGAGCGCGCGATCCCAGGCGCGATAGACGTCGCCCATGCCACCGGCGCCGATCACGTCTTGGCGCGCGTAGCGTGCTTCGGGCTCGCCTTCTGCCGTGTCGTCACTGGGCGCCACGGCCTCGGTCCAGCTGCGGGCGATGACGTCCTCGTAGCCCGGGTAGCGGGCTTGGTAGTCCTCGAGCGTGCGCGTCGTGCCTCGCGCCCGGTCGTCGATCAGCGTTTGCAAGAACGCGAGCGCGACCCCGTCCGCGTCTCGGGTGTCCTGGTGCTGCATGGTGGGGCAAGCATAGCGGCGGCGGATGCGGCGCGGTCGTCAGAGGGTCTCGATGGGGACGTCGATTGCAGTGTGGTGTGGGATCCAGTGCTGAAGAAAGACGTGCGCAAGATCGTCCGCATCCATCCCGGTGAGAGTCGAGTGCTCGATCGCGCGAACTTGCTCTACGCGGGAGAGAAGGCGGTGCAACGCCAGCTCGTCCTCGACGCGGTGCGGTGATGTGCGGCCGGTGCCGGCCGGGGCTTGCCCGATCGCGGGTGGCCCTAGGAAGATCGATGGGTGATCACGCCGAACCATGGCTGCGCCCCGGCGGAGTGGCGCGCGTTTCTTCTCTGTAGCGTCGTTGTCGGCACTCTGTTCGGCCCGGCCGCGGCCGCGCAGAGGGTCGACACGGAGCAGTCGCAGGAGCGGCCGCCGGTGATCGTGGTCGGCGCCGGCGTCGCCGGCCTCGGGGCGGCACGAGCCCTGGTCGGCGCCGGCCATCGCGCGATCGTGTTCGAGGCCCGGGATCGAATCGGCGGCCGGGTGTGGACGGTCGAACTCGCCGGCGCGCCGGTCGACGCCGGCGCAATGTTCATCCACGGGCGCGTCGACAATCCCGTGGCCGACTTGTTCGAGGCATGGGAGCTGGAGCATGCGCCCAGGGGTTGGGGGTTGCAGCCGGTGTTCGACGCCCGCCGGGGGGTCGCGCTCGAGGGCGGCGCGCTGCGCGTCGTGCGCGCGATCGGGGCGTTCGAGCGCGCATCGGTGACCCTCGCCGACGCGCTGCCCGCGGAGGCGTCGCTGGCCGACGCGGTGGCCGCGCACGTCGGCGGGCTCGCCGCCGAGGACCGGGAGGTCGATCGCTTCGCGATCGAGCACTTGTTTCTCGATCTCGTCGAATCGGGGCCGCTGTCGCGCATGTCCCTGCGCCACTACGTGCACAGCGAGTTCGTCGAGCTCGACGGTGGCGATCACGTGCCGGCGCGTGGATTCGGCGCGTTCGTCGACCGCCTGGCCGAGGGGCTCGACATCCGCCTCTCCGAGCCCGTGCGCCGCATCGCGCACGGCGAGGATGGCGTGTCGGTGACGACGACCGGGGGCGAGTACGCGGCGAGCCACGTCATCGTGACCGTCCCCCTCGGCGTGCTGCAAACCGGCGCGATCGAGTTCGACCCGCCGCTCCCCGAGCGCAAGCGCGGCGCCATCGACCGGCTCGACACGGGCAATTTGGAGAAGGTCGTGCTGCGCTTCGAGGAGGCGTTCTGGGCCGAACACGACGCCGGACCGACCATCGTCTACTTCGGCGAGCGGCCGGGCGAGCGGCCCGGCTTTCTGGATTTGAGCGCTGCCGCCGGCGAACCGGTGCTGGTGGGGTTGTTCGGCGGCCAGAGCGCGCGCGATCTGTTGGCGCGCGAGCGCGATGACCGCATCGTCGCGGAAGCGCTCGCGGCGCTGCGCGACGTGTTCGGCGAGGACGTCCCCGAACCGCTGGCGAGCCTGGTGACGCGATGGCACTCCGATCCGCACGCGCGGGGTTCGTACAGCTACATCCCCGTGGGTAGCGACCCCGATGACATGCGCGCGCTCGCCGCGCCGGTGGGCCAACGCCTGTTGTTCGCGGGCGAAGCCACATCCCCGACGGCGTTCGGCACCGTCCACGGTGCGTTGTGGTCCGGCGTGCGCGAGGCGGAGCGGATCATCGGGGGGAGCGTGGAGGTGGCGGAGCTGGCTGCGCCGTTGCCGGGTGGTGGCGGCGGCAAGCAGTGGTGACTGATCGTCCTCGGCGACCAGGAATGACGTTGTTGCGATGAGCTCGTCCGGGCGCTAGCCTCTGGCTTCGTGGCGTCCGGAGGAGAGTCAGGGCCACGCGTCGCGGCGTCTGCGTGTGCCGACAGATGCTTGTCGCGTGATGAACGCTGCACGACCCGACGGAGTTGGCTTGGAGGGCTGATTGCCGGTGCCCTCGGCGCTGGCATGGTTGCGCTGTTGGTCGAGCGAGCAAAAGCAGAGCCCCCGATGAGGGCGGGCGAGCTCACCGTCACTCCCAATCCCGTCCTCGAGGGGCAGCCCGTCGAGGTGTCGTTCGACGGTGAGGGCCCGCTCTATTACTCCGTCGATGGCGGTCCCTGGGAGGAGATGCCGCTGACCGACGGCGAAGGCTCGCTCGATGCGCCGATCGGCTCGAGCGTCCTCGTGTTCTCGGACCGCAAGGACCCGGCCACCGAGGCCGGGGTCTCGGTCGAAAGCTCTACCGAGAGTTCACCATGACCGACATCGCCCCCTGTTCCGCGTTCCTTCTCCCGCTGCTGGCCGTCGCCGGGGCGCCATCGGCGCAAACGACGGTGACGGTCCCGCGGCATCTCGACCAGCAGGATGGGAATATCGGCGGCAGCTTGGCGGGTTTTCGCGGGCGGGCGCGGCAGCAGGTGCTGGTGCGCGGCAGTGAGCTGGGGGCGCTCGCGGGCAAGACTCTGACGGCGGTCTGGGTGCGGCGGGATCGATCGTTCGGCAATGCGTTCGAATGCGGCGACCGGCAATCTCAAGCTGTCGCTTTCCCATGCCGCGGTGCCGCCGTCGGCAACCGATCTCGTGTTTGCCAACAATCGCGGGCCCACGCCGGTCGTCGTCTTGGACCGGAGCGTCAACATGCCGCCGACGCCGGTGCCGCCGGTGCCGGTGCCGTGGGTGGCGCCGTTTGCGGTGCGGATCCACTTCGACAACCCGTTCGTCTACGCCGGCGGCGACCTGTGCGTCGAGTTCGAGGGCGAGCTGCAATCGTCGGGGCCCGAGGGTTGGTGGTTCGACTTCGAGAAGGAGACCAACACGGCGGCGGTCTCGCGGTTCGGTGCGGGTTGTGGCGCGCCGGTCGCGGAGTACGTGCCGCCGGCGGCAGCGCAAGCGCGCGGTCTGCATGCCGGTGGCACTGCGACCGTGGCTCTGGCCGGTCGCGTGCGCACGATTGGCGCGTTGGTGCTGGGGTCGGCGCACACGACGGCATGGGATCTCTCAGCGCGGCCGGGGCCGCAACCAAACACGGAGCGATCCGCAACCCGATGCGGTTGACGACCACCAACGGGCTGTACCTCGACATTGATACGACACTGCCGAGCGGCGCCTTCGCCACCGTGATTTCGGCGCGGGTGCACGCCGGGGCGCCGCTGCCGCCGGACGGCCAGGTCTTGGTTGGCAGGATGCCGGCGCGGCGCTTCGAGACCCAGTAGGGCCGCTGTTCTCCGGGCGCGGAGACGCGTTCAACCACCGCCGAACAAGTCCAAGGCGCGTCGTTCGTCCGAGGACTGCAAGGGGTGCCGTCAGATTCCGCGGCAGATCAGGATCGTTCGAAAAGAGACGAGCGCGCACGATTGGTGTCGGCAGGCGAGCATCGGTGGTTGAGCAGATGGTCGTTTTTGCTCACGCATGTATGGCAATCGCTTTAGCGGTAACGCCTGTCTCAAGACATCGTTGATTGTAGTCGATAGCGACGGCATGACTGCGGCGCCGCCGATTCGAATCCTTCTTGTGGAAGATGATCTCGGCGACCAGCACTTGTTCCAGCGTCATCTCCAGCGCTCGAACGACGTTGCGGTCGAGGTCCAGGCGGAAGGCACCGTGGCCGGCGCGGTAGACGCGATCCGGTCGTCGCCCGGCTTCGACGTCGCGTTCATCGACTTCGGGCTGCCCGATGCACAGGGAGTCGAGGTCATCGATGCGATCCAGGAGGTCGCGCCGGATCTTCCTCTCGTCGTGCTGACGGGGCACAGCGACGAGCAGGTCGCCTTGGCTGCACTCCGCGCCGGCGCCCAGGATTATCTGCTGAAGGGGCAGATGAGCCCTATCAACATGCGGCGCATCATGCGGTTCGCCATCGAGCGGAAATCGGTGACGGAGCGGCTGCGCCTCAAGGAGCGGGAGCTGCGTCGCGTCGAGCGCCTGAAGTCCACGGGCGAGCTGGCCGCTGGCGTCGCGCACGAGATCAACACACCCCTGCAGTACGTCGGCGACAATCTGTTCTTCCTCGAAGAGTCGATGCAGCAGCTGAGTCCCGCGCTGCGCCTCGCCGCCGCGCTGGCATCGGCAGACGCGTCCGGGGCCGCGACCCTGACCGAGCAGCTGCGCGGCGCGCTGGCCGATGTCGATGTCGACTACTTGCTGTCCGAGCTGCCGCTGGCGCTGTCGCAGACCAAGGACGGTCTGGGGCGGGTGACGGACATCGTGCGGGCGATGAAGGAGTTCTCGCACCCGGGCAGCGACGAGAAGCAAGAGGTCGACGTGCAGCAGGTGATCGACACCACGCTGATGGTGTCGCGCAACGAGTGGAAGTACGTGGCGACGGCGGAAGCACGCGTCGAGGGCGCGATCCCGCGCTTGCAGGGCTATCCGGGCGAGCTGTCCCAGGTGGTGCTCAACCTGGTCGTCAATGCGGCTCACGCGATCAAGGAGGTGCCCGACCGGGATCCAGAAACGCGCGGTCGCATCGACATTCTAGTGCGCGCCGACGAGTCGGCGGACTCGATCGTCATCACGGTGACCGACACCGGCGCGGGGATGTCGCCCGAGACGGTGGCCCGGTGCATGGAGCCCGATTTCACCACCAAGGGGCGTGGCGTGGGCACGGGGCAAGGGTTGGCTCTGGTGCAGAGCATCGTCGTCGCGCGGCACGGCGGCCGGGTGTCGGTGGAGTCCGAGCTGGGGTCGGGAACCGCCGTGACGGTCGAGCTGCCGACGCGGGGTGGGCAGCTGCCGCGCGCCGACGTGATGACGGCACAGGTGTCCTGATGCGGGCCGCGACCAAACCGTCGGTCTTGCTGGTGGACGACGAGCCCAACGTCGTCAATGCCACGCGGAGACTGCTGGGCTCGACCTGCGAATGCCACGTCGCCCACGACGGCAGCGGCGCGCTCACCCAGATCGAGAGCCGCACGTTCGACTATCTGATCACCGACATGCGCATGCCAAAGATGTCGGGTGCCGAGTTCCTCAGCGAAGCCGCGATCCTGTCGCCGAACTCGGTGAGGGTCGTGTTGTCCGGCCAGGCCGCCGCGGACTGCGTCGCCGAAGCCTTGCGCTACGCGCACCAGTACTTGAGCAAACCAGTCTCACAACAGACGGTGCGCGCGCTGATCGTGGGCATCGAGGCGGCCAAGGCCGCCGTCGGCGACCCGGAGCTGGTCCATGATTTGGTCTGCCTGCGGACAGTGCCGGGCTCGGCGCGCATCCGTTCGCAGCTGCAGGAGGCCGTGCGGTCGGACGATGCGGACCTGGAGCACGTCGCCGAGCTCGTCGAGAGCTGCCCGGCATTGGCGGTCAAGGTCATGCAGGTCAAGCAGGCGTTTGGCGCGGCGTCGTGCTCGGAATGGGCTCCGGGACAGGTCGCCAAGCAGATCGGCTTCGAGCTGCTCCGCCTGCTGGTCGGTCCTGGAAGGGCGATCTGGTCGACGGGCGACACCGGACATGGTGCCGCGCTGACCGCGGTGGCCCAGGCTGGCGGTGCCGAGCTCTGGCAGGCCATCGGCTCCCAGGTGATGACTACCCGGCCAGAATCGGATGGCGACTCCGTGGCGAACGCCGGCGGAACGACGGATGCAAGTGATCGTCACTTGGCAGTCGGTGAGTTCCTCTGCCGTCTTTGGGGTGTGGATGTGGCGACTGCGCACCCCGAGTCCCGGGCGACACCGGCTGGCCCGGCGATGACGCCCGCGCGGCAATGACAGTCCCGATGAGGTCGTTGGTATGAGCAAACTGGAGAAGTGGGCCAAGCGCGTACCCGAGGCGACCGTCGCGGCGGCCAGGATCTTGATTCTCGACGACGACGCGGGAGTCCTGAACGGGCTGACGCGGTGCTGCCGCGTGTTCCGCCCGGGTTGGCACATCACGACGACCTCCAGCGCTTCGCAGGCGCTCAAGCTCCTGCGTCGCGACGTCTACGACGTCGTCGTCAGCGACATCTTCATGCCGGGAATGGACGGGCTCGAGTTCATCGTGTGCGTGCGCCAGTTCGCCCCGCGCACCGTCGTGATCGCGATGACCGGCGGTCACGACATGTCGGCTGCCTTCTTGGGAGCGGCCTCGTCCCTGGGCGCCGATCGGGCGCTGGCCAAGCCGGTTGGCACCAAGGAGTTCATTGTGGCGGTCGAAGAGAGTCTCAGAAGCGAGAAGGAGTGACAATGACCAGTGAACGAAGCGCAGCGCCGCATCGCGTCCTGTTGGTGGACGATGATGCCAGCGTCTTGGATGCCTACGGCCGCACACTCGGTTCGGCGTACTCGACCGTCAAGTGCACCAGCGCGAGCGATGCCATCGCCGAGCTGGAGCGCGGCAGAGAGTTCTCGGTCGTGCTGTCCGATCTGCAGATGCCCGGCATGGACGGCATCGAGCTGCTCGAGCGCTGCAGCCTGCTGGCGCCGCGCACCGTGCGCGTCCTGCTGACCGGCAGGGCGGACATCAGCGCGGCAGTGAGAGCCGTCAATCAGGGGCGCGTATTCCGGTTTCTCGAGAAGCCCTGCGACCGCGACGACCTGCGCCAAGTGGTGGGGGCCGCGGTCAGGCAGTTCGAGCTGGAGCTGGCCGAGGAGCGCCTGCTCGAGGACACGTTGAGCGGCGCGATCCAGGTCTGTGCCGAGATCCTCGCCAACCAGATGCCGGCAGTGGCCCGGTGCACCGCGCGCAGTCATGCGTTGGCCGTCGAAGTCGCCCACCGGGCGGGGATGCAGTGGTCTTGGCCTGCCAAGGTCGCCGCCAACCTGGTCGGCATCGGCTACACCACGGTGCCGCCGGTGGTGTTGGCGCGGCAGCGGCAGGGCAAGCGCTTGACCGCCGAGGAAGAAGCTCTGCTCGATGCGGTTCCGCTGCGTGGAGCCGAGCTGTTGGAGCGGGTGCCGCGGCTCGAAGGTGCGGCCGAGATCATCCGCTACTCGGGCAAGGGATACGACGGCAGTGGCCTGCCGGAAGGCGGCCTGAGCGGCGATGAGATCCCGGAGGCGGCGCGCATCCTCAAGATCGTGCACGCGTTCGGCCTGCTGCAGCTGTTGGGTTGGAGTGACGAGGAGGCCATGGGCGAGCTGCGCAGCCGGGCGGCCGAGTTCGATCCCGCGTTGATGGCGGTCGTGGAACGCGTCGTCGTCGAGGGCGCGGGGAGCAGTTTGGTGTCGTGAGGCAGTACCGCGGGAGCTTGGCCTGGGTGGTGTTGTGCGCCTCCGCGGGGCTCACCGTGTGGGCGGCCTGGTACTCCAACGGTCTGGCCGAAGCGCGCGAGCGCGACGCGCTGGAGCAGGTCGCGGCGCGGGTCAAGACCGCGATTCACGATCGTTACACCTTGTACGTCCAGCTGCTGCGCGGCACCGTCGGGCTGATGGACGCCAGCGAGGAGGTGACCCGCGAGGAGTTCCGCACCTACGTGCGGGCCCTGGACATCGGCGTGCATTGGTCCGGCATTCAGGGAGTCGGCTACTCGGTTCCTGTGGTTTCTTCGCAGCGGGCCGCGTTCGAGGAGTCGGTGCGGGCCGAGGGGTTTCCGGAGTTCGAGATTCGCCCGACCGGCGAGCGCGCGGAGTACTCGGCGATCGTGTTCTTGGAGCCGATGGACTGGAGGAATTTGCGCGCGTTCGGCTACGACATGTGGTCCAACAGCACGCGTCAGGTGGCGATGCAGCGGGCGCGGGACAGCGGCGAAGCGGCGATGACGGCGCGGGTCACCCTGGTGCAGGAGACCTTGCAGGACCGCCAGGCGGGGTTCCTGATCTACATCCCGGTCTACCGGGACGGTGGTGACCCGGGCAGCGTCGAGCGCCGGCAGCAGCAGTTCGTCGGTTGGGTCTACGCGCCGTTTCGCGCATCGGAGTTCATGCGCGAAGTGCTGGAGAGCGTCGGCACCGACGTCGTCATCGAAGTGTTCGATGGCGATCGCTGCGATCCCGAGCGTCTGATGTTCGAGTGCGGCAGCGTGGGGGGCGAAACGGACCTCCGGCTCGCTTCCACCTCCGTCGACTTCGGCGCTGTGCGGTGGCACGCCCGCGTGGGAGCGCCGCGAGACCGTGGGATCGCGGCGCGCCCGATGGCGTGGGGCATCCTGTTCGGCGGCGGCCTGATCAACGGTCTGTTGTTCGCGGTGATCTGGGCGTTGAAGGGGATCAGCCGCCGCGCCCACCGGCTGGCGAACGTCATGACCAAGGAGCTGCAGGAGCTCAACGGTGCGCTCGAGGAGAAAGTGCGCGAGCGCACCGCCGACATCGAGCGCGCGCGGGAGAGGCTGGAGGACGCGGTCGACGAGCGCACGCGCGAGCTGGCGGCCAAGGTCGCCGAGCTCGAGTTGGCGACGCAAGTCACCCTCAGCCGCGAAGACCGGGTCATCGAGCTCAAGCGCGAGATCAATCTGCTCTGCGAGGCAAGCGGTGAGGCGAAGCGATACGCAGAGTACCATTAGCCACCACCGCGCCCGACGGGACCGCTCCTGGCTGTGGGATGCAGCGGTGCTTGCCCTGCTCGGCCTGGTGCTGGCGAGCATCGTCAACACCGCGGGTGAAACCCGGCGGCGCGAAGCGCGGCTCACCGAGGAGGTCGGCCGCCGTTGGCTGCACGAGGTGTTGGCCGAGCTGCTGCGCGTCGGCGCCGACCCGGTGAGCGCCGTCGGGCCCGGGGTCGCACAGCGTTCTCCGCAATCAAACGCCGGCGTCGCGGCGGGGTCGGTCGAGGCGCCGGGGTTGGCTTGGTCGGACACCATCGAGGTCGTCGCCGGCGAGCGCGGCAACACCGAGGTGCGCGCCGCGTGGTTGTTGTCGACCGCGCGGCCTCGGCTGACGTTGCGCGGCGTCGGGGTCGCCAGCGCCGAGCGAACGCAGGTCGTGGTCGACTTGATCGAGTACCTGACCCGGGCGGCTGCGGGGCTGGCGCCAGGGGTCTTCGATCTGCGCGTGCGCGCGGTGAACGACGAGGTGCGGCTGCGCGTCGCGCGGCGCTACGGCGGCGATACCGAGGTGCGCGTGGTGGCGGCCGGTCCCGGCGCGCCGCCCGAGCACCGCGCGGCGAGGGTGCTGACCGCGGTTGGCGCGGAGTGGCAGATCATCACGGTGCCGCGCGGCTGGTCGCTGGTCGAGTGGGCTGCGCTGGTCGGCGTGCTCGTCGTCGCCGGGGCGTGCTTCGGCCTTGCGCGTCGCGGCGCCCGCAGGCGGCGTCGGCGAGAGCAGGCGTTGCGGCAGCAGACCGAGCGCGCCGAAGAGCTCGCCGCGGAGCGGGAGCAGCTCGTCTGCGAGCTCGCCGACACCGGCAATCGGCTGGAGCGCGTCTCGGCGCTGGCGGCGTCCCACGAACGGCACCGCCGCATCGCCTACAGCCTGGCGGAGGACGCCCGGCACGCGCAGCTCCGGGCCGAACGCGCGGAGGTCGGTCTGCGGGAACAAGCCGAGCGATTGGCCCAGGCGAACCGGAACAGCGCCGAGATTGCCTACGCGACCGCGCACTACATGCAGACGCCACTGCGCACGATGGTGCACTTCCTGGAGTTTGCAATGGCCGATCACGGCGCGCGCCTGGACGCCGGGGTCGTGCGGTTCCTGCAGCACGCCGTCGACGGCGGGCTGCGCATGAAGGCCATGCTCGACGGTGTGATGCGTTGCATGGAGGCGGCCGAGGGCAAGCCGCTCAGCGGTTGGGTCGACCTGCGCGCGATGTTCGTCGAGGAAGCCCAACGGCGTGGAGTGTGTGTATTGGACGGGCCGTGCGCGCCCGCGGTGTGGGCAGACGCCGGCTTGCTGCGGGTCCTGGTGCGCGAGCTGGTGGACAACAGCGTGCGGCACGCCGGGGTCGAGCCGCGGCTCCTCCAGCTGAGCGCCGAGTCCGACACGGCCGGGTGGAGGTTTCGCTTCAGCGACGCCGATGGTGAGCTGGTGGAGAGCGAAGACGGCGCCTCGCTGGTGGGCATGTTCCGGCAAGCCGACCGATCCGACGACCCCGGCTCCGTCGGGCTGGGACTGGCGCTGGCACGGCGGATCATGGAGGTCCACGGCGGTCGCCTCGTGTTCGCACCCGGCAAGCGCGGCGGCGGCTGTACGGTGCTGGCCTTCCCCGCTCCTGGCCGTCCGCTGCTCGCGTGCGAGGACCTCGCGCGCGCGGCGCTCCGCGGGCCTTTGGACCGTGCCGCGCGCGAACCGATGCTGGCCGGAGCGATGGCGAGCGGAGCAGGAGGCGTGCAATGACGCGCTGGGTGCGACTCGTCGGGTTGGCCGCGCTGTTTCCAGCCATGGCCTGGGCCGTGGCCCGCACGGTTCCGGAGCTGGGCTTGGCGGGGATCGCGCCCGCGGTCGGCGCGGCGATCGTCGCCCGCCTGTTGTGGGGCCGGCTGGTACTCGTCGCCGTCGCCGCCGGCGCGCTCCTCGCACAGCTGTGGTACTGGTCGTACGGGTTCGGGGACGACGCGCTGTTGGCGGTGTCGGCGGTGGCCCACGTTTGGTTGGGCGCGTGGGGTGTGCGTCGCTGGGTGCCGCGGCAGATGCTGCTCGAGGACGTCCGGGAGATCGGCGGATTCCTGGTCGCCGTGGGACCGTTCGCTTCGTTGATGCCGGCAGTGCTGTTGTCGGTGCCCGATGCGTTGACCGCCGACGCCGGACAAGCCGCGGTCGGGGGCGTGCTGCACTGGTTGGCGGCGAGCTGCGGGGCGACGTTGGGAGCCGCCGTCTGCCTCGTGTCGCTGGGGCGACCGCGGAGCGCTTGGCGCCGGCGGCGCGCGTCGATCGTGGTGCCCTGTACGTTGGCGTTGGTGGCGTTTGCACACGTGCACGGCAGCCACGTTCGATCGCGGGCGGCAGTCGTGCTGCGGTCGGCGGCGCAGGAAGCCGAGCGGATCGCGAGCGAGGCCATCGAGAGATCGCTGCGGGTCGGCTGGGTCGGTGCGCAGGGCGTCGCGGTCGCGGATCGGCAGACCGCGGGTTGGTTCGAGGCGGCACTGGCGGCAGTCACCGTCGACGGTGTCGACGCCGGCGGAGGGCTCCTGATCGACGTGGCGCGCGACGACGCGGGCGCGCGCCGCTGGCGCTGTGCCGTCCGCAGCCAGTCCGTCGATGCGGGCACGGTGGACGCGTTGATGGCGAGCCCGCACTTGGCCGCGATCATCGGTAGCTGCATGCAAGCCGACCCGGCGCAGCTGTGGATCCCGCGCGCCGCGGAGCTCGAGGGGTGGCGCGCCTGGTGGGTCGTGGCCCGCGTCCCCGCTGCCGGGGGCATTGTTTGGGGCGACGCGGCGCGGACAGATGGGCAAGTGCTGATCCGCGCGGTCATGCCGACCGTGGCCTTCGAGGAGGACACTGGGGTCGATCAGCTCGTGCTGCGACCCCGGGGGGCCGAGGGTGGTGCGGCGCCCGGCGAGTGGCGTTGGGACGGGAGCGATGGTCTGAGCTCCAGGGCTGCCGGCAGCCAGCTGGGGACCACGGTTTGGTTCGAGACCGGGCGGCAACGCTGGGCGCTCGACGTGCGCTGCCACGACCGCGGGTTGGCGTCGGCATCCCTGGCGATGTTCGCCTGCTTCTACGCGGTGGTCATGGCGCTGTGTGGGTTGCAGCTGCAGCTCTCCGGCCAGGCCAGCCAGATGTCGCGGGTCGCGAGGTCGCATGCCGAGATGCTCGACATCAAGTCCGCCGAGCTCAGCTTCACCAACGCCGAGCTGACCGAGACCGCGCGGCATCTGGTGGCGGTCAACCAAGAGCTGCAGCGCCGGGTCGAGGATCTGGATCAATTCGCGTACTTCGTCGGCCACGACCTGCAGGAGCCGATGCGCAAGCTGGTGTCCTTCAGCGAGCTGCTGCGCGAGGACCTGGGAGAGGATCTACCAAACGCTGCTGCGGACGACTTGCGCTACATCTGCGACGCGAGTCTGCGACTCCAGGGACTGGTGCAGCGGCTTCTACACCTGGCGCGGCTCGATTCGGCGCTGGAGCTGTGCGAAGTGCAGATCGGCGACTGCGTGTCGCAGAGTCTGTTGGCGCTCGAGGCTCGGATCGAGGAGTCCGGTGGCGTCGTCGAGGTCGACGGCGGGCAGTTGTGCGCGCAGGCGGACGCCACTCTGGTGACGCAAGTGCTGCAGAACCTGATCGGCAACGCCCTCAAGTTCCGGCGGCCCGACACGACCCCGCACGTCCTCGTCGAGATCACCCGCACCGGCGACGACATCGTCGCGGTGAAGGTCCACGACAACGGCATCGGTGTCGAGCCAGAAGACCGCGACAAGGTCTTCGACCTGGCGCGGCGCGGCTCGCGAGCCGGCGCTTACGCCGGGTCGGGGATCGGGTTGGCGTTCTGCAGGAAAGCCGTCGAGCGTCTCGGCGGCAGGCTGTGGGTGGAGTCGAGCAATCGACTGGGTGGGGCGTGTTTCGCGTTCGAGATCGGCGGTGCCGGTCAGGTGCTGGAGAAGCCATGGCCACTCGAGATACTGACTTAGTCTGCCTCGTCGACGACGATCCCGGGGACCGGGAAATCATGAAGCGTTGTTTCAAACGCGCGCGTAGTGACGTCGACTTCGAAGCGTTCGAGGACGGGCCCGCGGCATTGAGCTATCTATCATGTGAACAGCTGTCTGCACACAATCCACAGGGCAGAATGCCGACGCTGTTGATTGTCGACCTGAACATGCCGGTAATGGACGGCTTCGAGGTCCTGCGGACGGTGCGCGCGGGCCCGCGAACGCACAGCCTGCCCGTCGTGGTGATGTCGACCTCGACCCGGCGGGAGGACGTCGAACGCGCCTACGCAGCGGGGGCGAGTGCGTACCTGCGCAAGCCGGTTTCGATGACCGCGTGCGTGGAGTTGGTCGAGAAGCTGGCGAGCTTTTGGTTGGACGCTGGCGTGCTGCGCTGACGGGGCTATGATCTGGCGCTGCGATGCGCCCTCTCACGCGAGGTACTGGCGGGTTCCAAGCGCCGGCGGAACTTGTCTGGCGTGGCGGTGCGATCGCGGCGGCCATTCAGGATCACTTTGGCCTCGGCGGTGCTTCTGCTCGGGTCGGAGTCGATGATTGCCTGGCTGCGCTTTTTCGGCTTGGCCGCAAGAACGTTCTGTCTGCCGAAGAGAAGGTTGTTCTCAAGGCGCTGAAAGCCAAAGTCGAGAAGGAGTACAAGAGCGCCGGAACCTCACTGGTGGCGGAGTACGGCGCCTATTGCGCCTACTGCGAGGTGCCCCTGAGCGGATTGGTGGAGGTGGAGCACATCGTGCCAAAGACACACGCTCCGAAGTTTGCTCTCGAGTGGTCGAACTTCCTGCCGTCTTGCAGCGCTTGCAACACGCAAAAGTCTTCAGCACCGCATCCGAACGATGCGATGTCGTGGCCACCCGCGGTGACGGCGTTTGACCAAGACGACTACCGGAGGCGAGTACGGCGCCACTACTGGTGGCCGGACGTGGACAGCGTCGTTTTTCGCAGGCTGCCTCTGCGGCTCTACACCAGCTCCGATGACTGGACGACCTACCGGCGGGTGAAGCTTGCCGAGTCGGTCGAGACGAGCAATCAACTGATTTCGGTCGACACCCCGCGGCGTCAGGTGATTGCCGACGTAGTGGTCGACGGTCGGTTCGAGCGGGGGGTTGCGGTGCGCGTTCTCGTTGATCCCGGCGATCAGGAGCGTGGCCAGCGCACGGTCGGCTTGCTTGGTCTCAACTCACCCGGGGGAAATTTGGCAAGCACCTACGACCGGCGTGTCCTGCAACGCACGGAGCGCTGGTTCGTAGCGGTTCAGCAGCTCGCTCATCTTCGGGCGGCTTCCGATGCGGCGGACTTCGGCGCGCGGTGGATCACGTTGTTGATGCTGGCGCAAGCTGCCGGTTTCTATTCGGTGTGGGTGACCGTCTTGCGGAATGCGGCGGATGTGTACGGCAGCGAGAAGTCGCTGGCGCACCGTTTCGTTGCCGGCGCAACCCAGTTTCCAGGGACCAATACAACCAATCTGCCCTGAGTCATGCGACCTTTGCGCAAGCCCCCGCGCCCGCACGCAGACTTTTCGTTGAACGCGCAAGCCGTTCTGCTAGACCAGCTCGGCCCCTACTGCGCGTGTTGCGAGAGGCCGTTGCCCGAAGGGGCCGTGGTTTGGGACAGGCGTGGCAAGGCGATGAGCTCCACGGCGACGATCGATCGTGATGACTGGCCGTTCGTGCTCCACTTGTGTCGCAATTGTGCGGCTTGTCTGACGCGGGAGTCACCGCCGCAAGCTATGCTGCTGCCGGACCGGGACGACACATTCCATCTCTCGCAGGCATCACCGTTCGTCTACGAGCGAGTGCCAGTGCAGGTTCGGTTGAACCGCGGCCGGGAGCGTGCCATTTCCATGGTGGAAGAGCTCGTCGTCGTACGGGGCGACGCGGCGGCGGCTGCGGAGACCGTGACCGCGTTCGCGTTGAACACACTCTGGTACGACGATGCGAACCGTGTGCTCGAGGTCGATCAGCATGACCACGATGCCCTGATCGATGACCGCATGTTCGCGCGGACCCGGGCGTGGACGTTCGCGGAGCAAACAGTTGGGCTCTCGCTGGAAACAAGGGAGCACCACGGCTGGCCGGAGGTGGCGATCGGAATTCGGGCAGCTGTCGCGGCAACCGGTTTCTGGTCGGTCTGGGCGACGGTCGCTTGGGAGCGCACGCAAGACCCGGCGTTCGTCCGGGAGATCCTGCAACCCGATGACTCCGATTGGCTGTGGGATCCCGATACCGGGTTGTCGGTCGAGCGCGTTGGTCGGAGCCGCTCGGTCGTGCGAGGAGCGGGTTTACACAACCCGTTTCCCGCCACAGCTCGGACGTGGTGGTAGGAATCCTGGCACGGCGCCGATAACGCCGTAGACGCCCTCGGCGTTGTTTCACGGCCGCCACCCCGCCGCGATCAACACCACGCGGACTCGCGCCTTACCCCGGCGCAGCCGCGCCTTGACCGTGCCCAGCGGCAGGCCGAGGTCGGACGCGATGGTGCGATGGCTTTGGCCGCGAAGCACGCTGGCTTCGACCACACGGCGCTCGTCACCGGTCAGCTCGGCGAGCGCCGCTTGGACGATCAGCATGAGCTCGGCGCGCATCGCCACCGTGTCCGGGGCGGGCGTGCTCGGTCGGGGTTGGAGGTTGTCGATCGCGGCCTGATGGCGGTGGTGTTCGCGCGCGATCCAACGCGCCTTGTGCCGCACGATCGCTCTCAGCCAGGGGCGGACTCGCCGGCGCGTGTCGAACCTCTCGGCTTGTCGCCACAGGTCCAACAGCGCCTCTTGCAGGACGTCGTCCGCGGCCGCGGCACAGCGTCCTGCTGCGCGACGCGCAGGCCCCTCGAGGCAGCGGCGCAGTTCCGTGATGCATAGATCGGACCGTTCCACACACCACCGCGTCCGGCCGCCAGCGGCGGTTCTGAGAAATCCGACATCCGAACGCGTCGCCCGTGCAAACCGTTTGCGAAGTGGCGTTGGCCTCAGTCTGGCCACGCCGACGCAAGCTACCGGAGAACCCTATGCAAGATCGCTCCTGCCGGACCGGGCCGCGGCACCGTCGAAGTGCGGTGCTCGCTGCCGTGCTCGTCACAGGTGTCGCCCACGGACAGATCCCACCGCTCCCCACCTCGCTCACTGCCGATGACGCGTTGCATGTTCTCAACCGCCTGACTTGGGGGGCGGTGGACACCGACGTCGTGGCCTTGACCGGTCCCACGTCCAACTACTTGAGCTGGCTCAACGCTCAGCTCAACCCCAACCTCGCGACAGACAACCCCGACGTGATCACCGTGGTCACCGCGATGACGCCGGCGTCGCAGGGGCAGAGCGCGAGCTGGCGCAACGCGCAAGCCGCGCGCCTCACGCGCGCGTGGGGCTCCGACTGGCAGCTCAACGAGGTGATGACGCAGTTCTGGGAGCAGCACTTCAACACCTACGGCCAGGCGATCCGCAACTTCTTGATCGGCGGCTTCGGCCTCAACCAGACCAACGCCCTCAACACCGCCGTGTGGTTCGAGTGGGACGACCACGAGTACTACCGGCAGAACGCGCTCGGTTCCTTCCGCGACTTGCTGCGCCGCACCACCCTCAGCCCGGGGATGATGATGTACCTCAACATGGTGCAGAGCAGCGGCTGCGCCAATCCCAACGAGAACTACGGTCGTGAGTTCCTCGAGCTGTTCACCATGGGGCCGATCAACGAGTCGCAGGTGCCGCCGGAGGAGAACTACACGCAGACCGACGTCATCGAGGTCTCGCGTTGCTTTACCGGGTGGGGCATCGACACCAGCACGCTGCCTTGGGTGGCCGCGTTCGGCGCCGGCAACAACACCCACTGCAACAACCCCAAGACCTTGTTCGCCGGCAAGCCCTACCAGCTCGTCGTCAATCCGGCGGGTGCTGCCGAGCTGGACGTGGTGATCGACTGGGTCGCGGGCATCGATCCGACCAAGGACTTCATCTGCCGCAAGATGATCCAGGTCTTCTTGGGCGACGAGGCCGACCACGATCCGCAGAACGCCTCGCTGCTGACCCGCATGAAGAACGCCTGGGGGGCCCTCGGTGACATCAAGGCGGTCGCCAATTCGCTGTTCCGCTCACCCGAGTTCCTCAGCTCCAACAACCGTTGGTGCCGCGCTCGCATGCCGATCGAGAGCATGGCTTGGTGGATGCGGGTGTGGAACGGCTCGCTGCAGGATTCCGGCGGTGCCGTGTCGCTGCCCAAGCTGTTGCGGCCGGTCGATGGGATGGTGGCGATCGGCCAGCAGCCGTTCCTCTACCCGGCGCCCGACGGCTTCCCCTACGAGAGTGTCGAGCAGCCCGGCAGCAGCGTCTCGATCGAGAGCTACTCGGCGTTGTCGGAGATGTTTCGCGAGCACCCGACCTACACGTTCTTTCCGACCGTGGACATCGCGGCCATGGTGCAGGCGGCACTGCCGCAGGCGCAGTGGAACAACCCGACCCAGGTCGCGACCTACCTGTTGGGCCGCCTCTACGGCCGTTACTGGACCACGACCGACCGGGCCACCGTGCGCCGCGCGATCACCGAGGACGTCAACGGCGGTCTGCGGCCGGCGCTCGACTACAACAACGCGGCCGACTACGCCAGCCGGGTCACCGAGGCCGCGGTTGCCGCCGCAACCACCAACCAAGCCCTGCTGAAGTGAGGAGTCGCACGATGTCAGTTCTCAACCGACGTGATCTACTGAAGCTGAGTGGCGCCGGCCTCTTTGCCGGTGGTCTCTCGCCGATGTCCGCGCGTTTGGCGGCGATGATCGCGACGCCGAAGTCCGCCGCGACCAACGAGCGCGTGTTCACCATCTTTCTGCGCGGTGCGATGGACGCGGTCTACGCGGTGGTGCCCCTCGGCGATTCCACCCACACCACCGCCCGCGGGCCGTTGGCGGTGCCGGCGGCCAACACCTGGCCCCTGTTCGGCAGCACCTACGCCGCCATCAACCAATCGCTGAGTGCGCTGGCCGATCCCGCCGACCCCAACAGCCCCGACCAGCAGGGCAAGGCGGCGTGGATCATGAATTGCGGCAACCCGTTCGGCCGGCGGTCGCACTTCAACGAGCAGCAGGTCTGGGAGACCGCCTACGCGCCGCCGACGGTCGCCGACCCGTACGAAGAGGAGGGTTTCGTGCCGCGCTTGGCGACGACGGCTCCCTTTGGCGCGCCGCTGCCGGCGGCCAGCGTCTCCGCGCGCATGCAGCGCATGTTTCGCTCGACGGAGACCACCTTGGCGCACGTCAAGAGTCTGGCGCGCTACTCGTTCGGCACGGACAAGATCGCGCAGCGGGTCGAGCAGGCGCTCGGCAGCCATCTCGGCCAGGGGCCGACCAAGCAGATCGAGGCCTACCTGGAGGACACCAACGCGTTCGTGTTGGCCAGCAAGGGCGAGATCGCCGCGGTCGAGGCGGGCCTGACGCACATGCCGGACTACTTTCCGACCACTACCGCCGAGGCGCAGGTGGCCGGCCAGAACCGCGGATTGCCACCCCTCAACACGCCCAACTTCTCCGGCGGCCAGCAGTTCATGCAAGAGTGCGAGGAAGCGCTGGCGATGCTGCTCAACTCGGCGAGCTGCCGCTACGTCGGCGTCGAGATCGGCGGCTGGGACACGCACGTCAACCAGACCGCGACGCGCGCCCGGCTGGACAGCTGGCTGGCGCACGCGGTGCGCTCGATCTATGACTTGATCAACGCGCCCAACCAACCTCCGGTGACGATCATGGTCTTCGGTGAGTTCGGCCGCACCAGCCGGGTCAACGCTTCCAACAACGGCACCGATCACGGCGTCGGCGGTGCGATGATGCTGTTTGGCCCCAACGTCAACGGCGGCGTCTACAACTGCCACGGCGGTGGGGGGCTCGGCCGCCAGTGGGCCCCGCTCGACAACATGTTGCCGCCGCCGTACGAGAACGCGCAGCCGGTGGCGACGGACTTCCGCACCGTGCTCGCGGAGCTGTTCGACAAGCGCTTCGGCCTCTCGACGCTGCCGGAGCTCGACGCGGTGATCCCCGGCTGGAGCTCGCTGGTCGGCACCAGCCCGCTCTACAACTACCTCGGCGTGTTCTGAGGTTGGCGCGCGGAGAATCAGCAAAAGGAACGTCACGCCCGGGGTGACCCTGACCACCTGAGCGTCCGGGGCCGAGAATCTTCGCGCGGCGACAACACCCAGTCGTGCGTTGTCAACGGCGAGACCATGACCGAGGGCGTGCACTACACGTGGGCGATCGAGGGATCGCTGGTGACGATCACGTTTGCGCAGGCTCTGCATGCGGGCGATGTGGTCGAAGTGGAGGGCACGTCGACCAGTCACGGACACCCCAACCTCCATCTGGAGTTCGAGTAGGGCAGCGATCCGCGGGCTGATCGATCGCCGGAGCCGTAACGCGTTTCGGCCTGCGGGCGACTTGTTTCGCGGACAAGCAAACCAAAGGAGGTTCGAATGCGTTTCTCTCTGCTCGCGATCACGGTCTTTTCTTCGCTGGCAACTGTGGGCGTCGCCCAGGCGCCGCACCCGTGCAACCAAGTCGGCGGCATGTTCGTCGCGACAGTCAACCCGTGCTGGGTCGGGACCGTCAACTCGACGAACTCGCCGCCGGTCAGCCAGAACGGCTGCACGGCGCACGCGACGGGTCACTGGGCCTCGGCGAGCTGTGTGTGCTCGGGCCCCGGTCTGCCCGGGGGATCCGTGTCTGCCTCGGGTTCGACGACCGCCAACTACTCCTGCTCCGGAGGCGTCGGCAATGCCCACTTCTCGACCGGACTGTGCGCCGTCGCCTACGCCTGGGCCGGTGCCGACTCGGGCGGGGCCTCCGCCTCGGCGACGGGGACCGCGGGAGTGGCCTCGACCGTGACGCCGATCACGCAGGTCGTGGTCTCGGCGGCGGTGTCGATCTTCTCGGGCTTCGCCGAACAACGCCGCGACGACCAGTTGACGGTCGAGGGCTCGGGCACTGGCCTGTCGCAGTTTGCCGTCATCCACAACGCGACGGGGACGGCTGCCACGAGCTGTGGCTCGGGTTCGTCCGCCGGAGCGGGTGGCGGAGGCCGTGCCGATACGGTGATCCACCTGAACTAGTGCTCTGAATCAGAAATCTGCGGCATTCTCCGAGGCCTTCCGCGGCCGTCGCGGCGTTGCTGCGTCCTCGACGTATCCACCGATATGCCTGCGGCGCAGCGCCTTGCGACGACCACGGCTGCCTCTCGGATAATGCCCCATCTGTCTGATTCACACCACTAGCGCACCCGAACTGGCGTCGAGGCAGCGATGGAGACCGGGCGAAAGCGCGCGCTTACAGGTGCGGTGCTGTTGGGGGCCGCCGCCGCGGCGGTCGTGCTGTGGGCGCGAACCGCGGTCGGCTCGCCGCAGGAGCTGCAGGCGGCGGCGATCGCGGCGAGGTCGTCCGTCTCCGTCGAACACCGCGAATCGGCCCGCGGCGGTGATGTCCGCCCTGCACGGCGGTTGTCGACGGCCGATGCCGCGCTCCCGGTGGTCGTCCTCGATGCGATGACCGGGAGACCGGTGTCCACGGCGCGGCTCTCCTGGTCCGAGCCGCGAGATGGGGTGGCGGTGACCGATGCGCAGGGACGCGCGATTCTGCCAGCGACCGCGGCGGCAGCCCCCGAGCTGCGCATCTCGGCGGCGGACTATGTCGTCGCGTGTTGGCGCGGCTCGGTCGAGCCCGGGCAGCGGATCGAACTGGAACCCGCTGCGCGCTTGCGGCTGCGCTTTCTCGATCCGGAGGGTGGACCGTTGGTCGGAATCCGCGCTCGACTTCTGCCGCCGGTCGTCGGGGGGTTGGACTACGGCGTGGATGCTGGCGCGTTCGATCCGGCCGCGCTCGCCAGTGCGACGCCCGGCGATGACGATCGGCTGCGGCTTCGGGGATACGAGTTCGCCGGGCGGTTCCGGGACCTCGCCGCGCTCGTGCCGTGGGAGCAGACCACCGATGCCTCGGGCTCGATCGCCTGGAGTCAGTTGCCGCCGGGGCCCGGCTATCGCTGGGTCTTGCTGTCGGCGATCGGCGCGGACCCGGTGCCGCCGCACGAGCGCCTGCGGCCGAGGTTCGACGGCGAGGGCGTGCACGTCGACCCGGCGCCGCCGCGGGCGCTGTCGGGTGTGATCGAGTTGGTGGCGCGGCAGAGTGTCGACCTCGAGATCGCCTGCCCGGCCCTGGCGGTGATCACCGGCCGGCTGCCGGTGCGGCCGGGCAAGGCCGCCCAGCGCAGCGTCGTGCTCTACGACTTCGAGTGGTTCGCCAACCCGCACGGCGGCAAGGACTTTGCCCGCAGCGTCGAGGAGCAGCGCGCCGCTGTCGACGGCGAGGGTCGATTTCGATTCGACGACGTGCGGCCCGGGCGCAAGGTGGTGCAGGCGTTCTGGCAGTCGGACAACGCGTGGTGCTTCGAGTTTGCCCGACAAGTCCTCGAGCTGGCGCCCGGCGCAGTGCGCGACCTGTCGCCGTTGCCGCGGGTGTCCGGCGCGTGCGAGTTGGTCGCGCGGGTGGTCTGTGCGGCAGCCGAGGGTGCGAGGATCGACCCGGAGCTGCTCGCGCCGCTGGGGGTGCCGGTCGCGCTGCTGCACTTGAGCGTCCGCGAGCGCGGCCCGGTGCTGCACTCGTTGAGCGATGGGCTGCCAGTGCCACTCGGCCAACCCATCACGGTGCGCGGGCTGCCGGCCGGAGAGGTGAGCTTGCACGCCGCGTTGCATCCCGGCGCCCGTTCCCGGTTGCGCAACCCCGACTTGATCGTCGAGCCGGAAGCTCCCCGGTCGGTGACGCTCGAGCCGGGGCGTTCCACGCGCGAGGCTCTCACGCTGACAACGACGGCGCCCGAGGTGGTCGATCTCGACTTCGTGCCCCCGTTCGCCACCGAGATCCGCAGTCTGCAGCTTTGGCTGCGCTCGCACGGCACGCGACGGGTCACCCGGTACTCGACGCCGCCGCGCGCCGACGGGGCCTCGGTCTTTCGCAGTCGGTTCGCCTTGCCCGCGGGCACTTACGACGTCTTCGCGCGCGGGATCGACGGCGATGGCCGTCGTGACGTCGCGGGGTTGGCGGCGATTCGCGTTGCGGCGGGTGCCGGCCGGCAGACGATCTCGTTGCAACCGGCGGCACGCGTCTGGGGCATCGCCGCCGGCGGATCGCGTCTGCGTTGGAGCCCGGCGGCGATGGCGCCGGACGAGACCGGGGTGTGGATCTACGACACCGAGGCCGATGCGGATGGTCGCTTCGAGCTCGGTGCCGTACTCCCCGAAGTCGAGTTCGTGGGGGCCGAGGGGCTGCCAGCGCTGCGGGTCCCCGGCGCCGGCGAGCAGCAGATCGTGCTTTCGCCGTGAGCTCCGTGCGCGTTCACGCGCCGCTCATCCACTGCGCCTGCGCGGTCGCCCGCGTCGCCTTGTAGTCGGGGTGCAGGCGCACCGCCAAGAACTGTCCGTAGAGGAGCTCGACCAACTCGTGCGCGCGCGCGTAGTTGGCGATCCGCTCAGCGACCACGTCGCGGGCCACACTCTGGTCCTCGGGGTCGTCCGGCAGCTTGACACCCTGCAGGTTGAGCGTCGGGCCGTCCACCGTGAGGCTCCACTGTTGCTCGCCCTCGGCCAGGATCAGCTTGGCCTTGCGCAGCCGCCGGCCGCTGCGCAGCGCGGCGCGCGCCTCGGCGGTGCGCGTCGGCAAGCCCTTGCGCAGGGTGTGTTCGGTCTCGTCGCGGTCGTCGGGAGCGAAGGCGAGCAGATCGTCGAGGGAGACGCCGACGGCGTTGCCGTCGAGCTCGAAGTCGCCACCCTCGGTCTCCAAGCGGAACCAGAGCCAGGTGAGGAACTCCTCGCCGAGAAAGTCGTGGTCGGTGGTGCTCATGCGTCCTCCGCGTCGATCTCGAACGGGGGCTCGGGATTGGCGATCTCGACCGCGGGCATCGCGGTCTCGATCGGCTCGGGCGCCGCGATCGGCTTCGCCGCCGGGGTGACCCCGTCGCGCGGCCAACGAATCGGCGTGACCTGGTCGAGATAGGCAGTCTGCTCGCGGTCCAGGCCGCTGCTGCGCGCCAGCTGGTGCGGGTCGGCGGGCAGCAGATGAGCGCCGCTGAACGTCCGTTGGAACAGCGAGACGAACGCGTCGCGCACCCCCGCCCCGGTCGCGAACAGCAGCAGGCGATCGCGGTTGGGAAAGTAGAGCACGTCGATGAGGTTCACGGTCGGCAGCAGCCGCGGCAGCAGCTTCTCCTTGAGATCCGTGGTCAGCTCCTGGCGCTCCCGCCGGGTCAGCGGCCGGCCGCGGCTCTTCTCGGCTCCCGCGCGGTAGATCGAGACCCACTTGCTCGACAGCTTCTTCTTGTCGACGCGGACGCGCAGCCAGAAGCCGGCGTCGTAGTCCATGTCCTGCGCCTCGAACGTCTCGCCGGTCGGGTCACCGGGAGTCACCCAGCCGATCGAGGTCTCTTCGGACGCCGAAGTCTCGATGCTGGTGAAGCGCTCGCCGGCCAGCGCGTCGCAAAACTCCTGGCTGCCCGGGCGGGGCACCGGACCGTCGACCAGATAACAACTGAAGCTGCCGCTGCGTCGTAGCACGGCAGCAGCTTCACCGATCGGCGCCGGCAAACCAAGCGCGCGGCTTTGCGCTTGCCGTCTACCGGAACCGCGGTGGCTCGACCTACCGAAACGCCGCCGGCGCCAGCGCCTGCAGCTCTTCGCTGGCGAACGCCAAGTCGACCTGGCCGCTCAGCGCGCGCTGCATCACGCGCGAGCGCGCCAGCTGGTCGGTGGTGTACATCGCCAGGATGTGGCTGGCGCGGATGCGCGCTTCGTCGGTGTCCGCCGCCTGCTCGCCGGTCGCCTTGATCAGGTGGTAGCCGGTGCTCGAGGCGACCGGCTCGGAGACGTCGCCGGGCTCCAGCGCGAAGGCGGCGCGGGCGAAGCCGAATTCCATCGTGCTGCGGCCGAAGAAGCCGAGGTCGCCGCCCGCCGATTTGCTGGGGCAGTCCGAATGCTCTTGGGCCAGCGCGGCGAACTCGGTCTCGCCGGCGAGCTGGTTGCGCACCGACTCGATCCGCTGGCGGGCGGCCTGCGCGCCCTCGGGGAACGCCGCCAACGCCGCCTTGACCTTGACCAGCTCCATCACCGCGCGCTGCTTGAGCTGCGCCGCGTCGCCGCCCGTGCTGCTCTCCTCGAGAAACGCCACCGCCGCGTCGAGCTCGGCCTGCGTGGTCGGCACGCCGTCGACGGTGAACAGCACACCGTCACCCAGCGTCGCCTTCTCCTCGGCCGAGAGCAGCCGCACGCCGTGGCGGCCGGTGCCGGCGCCGGCGTCGGGATCGGTGGCGGCCGGCGGCGTGGCGGCGGGCGGCGGCGGAGTCGGGGCCGCGATGCTGCGCGCCGTGATCGCGCGCGCGCCCAAAAACTCCTTGACCCGCGGGCGGATGCCGCCGTCTTGCTCGATCTCCTTGATCTGCTCGAGCTCTTGCTGGAGCTTCTCGACCTCCGCCTTCAGCTTGTCGACGCGCTCCTGCGGGGTCGGCTCGGCCGACTCCGGCGCGGGGGCCGGCGCCGGTGGCGTGGTCTGTTGGGGAGGCGGCAGCTGCGCCGCGAGGGGGGCGCAGAGGGCGAGCGGCAGGACGATGCTTGAGACTCTCATGGGTAGGGCCGAAACGGGGAGGCTGAATAAGACCTGGGGGGAAGAAGACGCGCAAGGGTCGAAAACTCCCGGCCGGCGGCCGGCGCCGCATTCAGCCGGTGGCAGCGCTCAAGGACCCAACCGGGCGGCGAGGAACTCCTGCAGGTAGCCCATGATGGTCCAGAATCCCAGGGCCGCGGTGTAGTGGCCGAGCGGCAGCATCCGCCGCTCCGGCCGGCCCAGCGCCTCCCAGAGCAGGTCCTGGTGGCGCGGCGGGACCACTGCGTCGAGCCAGCCGCCGACCAGCAGGACCTTGTCGGTCGGCACGTAGGCGGCGACGCGGGCCGGGTCGGAGCGCAGCGCGCGGCGCACGGCGTCGGCCAGGGCGTGCCCCGAGAGCCCTTCTGCGGCGCGGCGCTCGGCGCGCCAACGGCGGGCGCGCGGCTCGGCGCTGACGCGCAGCAGGCCGCCGAGGTCGGCCCCGGCCAAGCACAGGGCCACCCCGCGCAAGTCGGGCTCCAGCGCGGCGAGCACGCCACCGACGATGCCGCCCATCGAGATGCCGACGCAGGCCGTCCGCTCGGGATCGACCTCGGGTTGGCGTTTGGCCCAGGCCAGCACCATCCGGTTGTGGATCACCGTGCGCCGGAACAGGTCTTCGAGGGCGTTGGTGTCCTGCTCGGCGGTCAGCGCCGAGCCCACCCGCTCCGGCCACGCCACCGCGTAGCCGCGGTGCGCGAACTCGAGCGCCACGAACCACATCAAGTCGCGGCCGCCGGCGAGGATCGGCAGGCACAGGACGAAGGGGACCGGCTCCGCCGCGGGCTCTGCCGACACCAGGTAGTGGAACTCGGCGCGCTCGTCACCGGCGCGCAGCGCGCCGCGCCGAATGCGCAGGCCGTCGTCGACCCCCAGCGGCACCAGCAGCTCCTCGTGCACCGGGCCGGGCAGCGCGTAGTGGCGCGCGATGTCGGCGGGCAGGGGCAGCGCGGGGCGCGGGTGCCGCGGCGCCGGCCAGTGGCTGCAAGCGGCGGTGAGCAGGCAGAGTGAGAGTGAGGTGCGACGCGCGTTCACGGCGGCCAATAGCTTCCGCGGACCCGGTGATGCGATCAAAGGCCGATCACGAACCCCCGTCGGCGGCGACCCAGCCCGCCGGCCTCCCACGTGTCCTCAGCGGCGGGTGCGGCGCGAGCACGCGCCGGCTGGTCAGAACATGTGCTCGACGTAGAACATCATGCCCGGCGACTGGTCGGCGGCCTGCAGCACGACCGGCGACTGCACCAGCGGGTACATCCGCGAGCCGGTCAGCAGGTCGATGCGGTCGCCGGCCAGCACGTGCATCTGCGCGGTCTCGGTGATCGTCCAGTGCACGTCGCCCCACACGCTGAGCTCGTCTTGGGCGTAGTTGAAGTCGGCGCGCACGCCGGCGCTCACCGTCTCGGTGAGCCTGAGCACGTAGCTGGCCTTGGCCCGTGTGCTGCCGCTGCCGAGCCGGAAGTTGCGGCGCACGTAGGTGAGCTCGAGTGGGTTCTCCGAGTGCGTGGGGCGGACCCGCACCGAGATCCGGCCCCAGTCGATGTCGTCCTCGTGGATGTCGTTGGGATCGGTGCTGAACGGCAGGTTCTCGCTCTTGAACTCGTCGAAGGCGAGCTCTACGTCGCGCACGATCGACGAGTCGCGCAGTGCCTTGCGCAACGGGCGGTTGAGCAGCCGGCGCCCCTCGCGCGCCAGGCGCAGCTCTTGGTCCTCGCGGTCGCGGTCGTCGAGCTGGGTGCGCAGGGCGCGGTGCGAGGAGACGTGCTGGGCCTGGTTGAACAGGGTGCTCGGCGACAGCTCGCGTTGCACGCGGCGCTGGTCCTCGCCGAGCACGCGCCGGACGAACTGCATGGTGAAGCGTTCGAGCGGGTTCTCGATGCGCGCGATCTCGTCGCGGGTCATGATCCACGGCGATCGGCGGTCGGGCTCCCGGTCGCCGCCGGGCTCGCCGCGGGTGGGAACCCCCGCGTGCAGCGGCTCGACCGCGATCGCCGTCGTGTGGCGCGGGCGCTCGCCCCCGGCTGCCGCCAGCACTCTGCCGGCGAGCGGTCCAGCCAGACCGTCGAGGCCGCGGCGCTCGGGCGCGAGGTATTCGAGCCCGACGCGCGGCGCGTGCTGGTGCTTCGGCGGTGTCACCGGCGTGCTGCGGTCGATCCCCTCGGTCGCCTGGGGTAGGGATGTGGCGCAGCTCGCCAAAGCGAGCGCCAGCGCACATCCCAGAAGTCGAACCACTGCTGTAATTCCCGTTCCGTAAAGAACCTGTACGGCGAGACGGAATTCTAATCGACCTGGGGGGCGGGCGGATTTGAGCCGGCTCGCCGAGCGCAACACTCTATGATACCCGATGTTGTGCTTTTAGGTAGCACCCCCTGACGCGAAGGTCACCACACGGTCGGCCGAATGGGGCCACGGATCCCTTGCCGTGGACGGCAGCGGCCCGGTCCCGTTCCGAGAATCCCACCCGTGCGTATGGGTCTCGAGACGGGCCGGGCGGTGTCCGAGACCCCCATCCGCGGCCTGGCTCAGCCCAGCGCCGCGAGCATCGCCTCCGCGTTCTGTCGGGGCGCGACGCCGTCGAAGACGGCGCTGCCGGTGACGATGAGGTCCGGGCCCATCGCCGCGATCCGGCCGATGTTGTCGCGCTTGACGCCGCCGTCGGCGCAGATCAGCACCGGCCGATCCAGACTGTGGGTGCGCTGCCGCACGGCCTCGATGCGGGGGCCGAGCCGGGGGTCGAGCTGTTGGCCCGAGTAGCCCGGGTTGACCGCCAACAACAGGACGAGATCGGCGAGCGGCAGGAGTGGATCCAGCGCCTCGATCGGTGTCCCCGGGTTGAGGGCGATGCCGCGGATCAGCCCCCGCGCGGGGTCGTTGGCATTGGTCATGCCGCCCAGCGCGTGCAGCACCTGGTGTGGGTGGCGGGTCGACTCGACGTGTACGGTGATCGCATCCGCGCCCGCCGCGACGTAGGCGCCGAGCTTGTCGAGCGGGTCCTCGATCATCAGGTGCACGTCCTTGACCAATGGAGTGCGCACCGCGGCGACCACCGGCGGGCCGATCGTCATCATCGGGCAGAACACGCCGTCCATGACGTCGAAGTGCACGGCCTGTACACCGGCGGCCTCGAGCAAGCCGATCTCGCGGCCCAACGCCGAGAGATCCGCGGTGACCATGCCGACCGACAGCGTCGGTGCCGCCGCCCGCAGCCGATCGAGCACCGTGCTCACGCGCCCGCTCCGGCGAGCTCGCGATAGAGCCCGTACGCGTCGCCCGGGTCGGCGTTCTCGTGCACGACCTTCCGCACCGCCTGGATCATCGCCGCGGGGTTCGCGGACTGGAAGATGTTGCGCCCCATGTCGACGCCGGCGGCACCGCTCTGCACCGCGTTGTGTGCGAGCTTCAGCGCCTCGTCCTCGGGCAGCTTCTTGCCGCCGGCGATCACGATGGGCACCGGGCAGGCGGCGGTCACCGTGTCGAAGTCCTCGGCGACGTAGTAGGTCTTGACGTAGGTGGCGCCCAGCTCGGCGCAGATCCGCGTCGCCAGCCGCATGTACTTGGCGTCGCGCACGAGCTCCTTGCCGACCGCGGTGACGGCGAGGACGGCGATGCCGTAGCGCGAGGCGCGGTCGACCAGGCGCGTCATGTTGTGCACGCTGCGGGTCTCGTGCTCGCCGCCGATGAACACTTGCACGGCGAGCGCGGCGGCGTTGAGGCGGACGGCGTCCTCGAGGGAGATCGCGATCTCCTCGTCCGACAGCTCCTTGAGGATGCTCGGTCCGCCGCTGGCGCGCAGCACGATGCCGCCGCGATAGGTCGGCGGGATGTTGGTGCGCAGGATGCCGCGGGTCAGCATCAGCGTGTCGGCGTAGCGCGCCAGCGGCACGATGCTGACGTCGACGCGTTCGAGTCCCGTGGTCGGCCCCTGAAAGTAGCCGTGGTCGAAGGCCAGCATCACCGTCCGCCCGCTGTCCGGGTCGAAGATGTTGGCCATGCGGTTCTTGAGGCCCCAATCGGTGTTGTTGAGGCCCTTCAAGAAGTAGCCGTCGGTGCTGGCGGGCACGTCGACGTGGAAGTTCTTCTCGGCTTTGCTGTGGTCGGCTTCGGGCATGCGGGAGTTGTGCCGCCCGGCCGCCGCCGGGTCAACAGCCGCCGTGGTTCCGCTGGCGGTGCCTTGGCCGCCGTCTTGCGGGTCAGCGCGCGCCGAACGCCCCCAGCAGCAGCGGCAACACTGCCGTGCTCGGCATCGAGGGCTGCGCGAGGTCCGGCAGCAAGCCCGGCCGGAACCCCTTTGCCACAAGCCCTTCGACCAGCGCAGGCCGGTTGGTGATGGCGTGCAGCGGCACGTCGCGGGCGTGCTCGGCGGTGGCGTGCGGCAGCGGCGGTTGGTGGTCGCCGAGGACCAGCACCAGCGCTGGTCGCCTCAACTGTCGGGCGAAGCCGAACATCACTCGGAGGCTGTAGCGGATCGAGGCGCGATAGGCCTCCTGCAGCTGGGGGTGCCCGGTGTAGGTCGCCCAGCGAATGGGAAACTCGCGCGCGGGCGGGCCATCGAAAGCGCCCTCGGCGGCGGCCTGCCGCCAGTCGGAGTAGTACGGCGGCACCATCGTGAACGGCGCGTGGCTGGTGACCGAGACGTAGTGCACGAACAGCGGGGCGTCGGCGGGGTACACCACGTGGTCGAGCACGTACTGCAGTGCCCATTGGTCGGGCATGCGGCCCCAGTGGTACTCGCGTCCGCGGTACGGCAACGACGGTTGGAACAGCTCGCGCTGGAAGCCGAAGAAGGCGGCCTCGGGCCACGGGCGCGGCATCGCCGGCATCACCTCGACGGTCTCGTAGCCCTGCGCCGCCAGCATGCGTGGCAGCGCCGGGGCGTCGCTGACAAGCAGCCGGTCGAGGTAGCGGCGGTCGGGCACTTCGACTCCGGTGAGCAGCTCGGCGTGCGCCATCACCGAGCCGCCGCCGCGCACGGATGGCCGCACCCAGCTCGAGCATGCGGCGAGGCCGTCGGCCGACAGCTCGCTCTCGGCTTCCGCCAGCCACTGCCGCCACTCCGCCAGGCCGGCGTTGGCGAGATCGCTGCGGCCGTAGGACTCGACGGACAGCACGAACACGTCGGCGCGTTCCAGGCCGGCGAAGTCGGTGGCCGCACCGTGCATGCGCTGGCGCGCGGCGGCGACTGCCGCGGCGAAGCGATCGCCGACCCGCCAGCCGGAGTTGCCGATCCAGGCACCGACGTCGTCGCGCAGCGCCGCCAGCATCGAGGTCCGCCAGATGGGTGGCGCTTCGGTCAGACGGCCCGGGCGCAGCAGCCAGCCGGCGGCCAGCGCGCACAGCGCGCCGACCCAGAGCACGGCCGCGGGTCGCGGTCGGTGCACCACCGAGAGCAGCGCGCGCCACGCGCGCCACAGACCGTAGTAGAGCGCCGGCAAGCCGACTGCCGCGCCGGCCAGCATCGTCAGCCGCGTCGCCAACGGCTCCTGTGCCAGCAGGTGGAGCAGCGCGCCGGCTTCGCGCAGGTCGATCCACGGCTCGAACGGCTTGTCGTAGAACACCGGCAGCAGGGTCTCGGCGAAGCGGTAGGACGCCAACAGGAGGGTGGCGATCGCGGCGGCGTGCGCGGTGCGCGCCGCGCGCCACCCCGCCACGACGGCGGTGCCGGCGGCGGCCAGCAGCCAGAGCAGATCGGCGTTGGCGCGGCACAGGGCCTGCTGCCACGACAGTGGCTCCCAGGGCAGGGGTGCCGCCAGTGCCGTGTGCAGCGCGAGCGCCGCGGCCGCCGCGGCGAGCCATGGGCGTGGACTCACCGGCCGGCCTCCCCGGTCGGGTGTGCGTCTGGTTCGGCGACCGGCTGTCCGTCCCGGATGCGGTGCACGGGAGGCAATGGCCGCAGCGATCGGTCGTCGAGGTAGAAGGCGAACGCCGCCAGCGAGTCGCCGTCGGCGAAGGCGCCCCCCGTCAACGGCACCGTCCACGGCCGCGGGTCCACCGCCGCCGGGTCGGGGGTGGCGACGCGGACCACCGTCGCGGGCGCGTTCGCCCCGCGGTGCGCGACCACCACCAGCGCGGCGCGCGGCGCGCCGCCGCCGTCATCCAGCACGCCGGCGAGCAGGCCCGCCGTCGCCGCGCACCGCCCCGCCGGTCGCGGATCCAGCCGCAGCTGGTCGACGGCGAGGTCCGGCAGCGGCGCGGCGCGGCGCAGCACTCCCCGCGCCTGCAGGTGGCGGGCGACCTCCAGCGGCACCGGCGGCGGCACCGGCAGCCCTTCGACGGCGGCGAACACCGACAGCGCCTCCTGCTGGCGCAGGAAGCGGTGCTCGTTCTGCAGCTGGGTGAGGCCTTGGAACCAGTCGGCGGCGATCAGGGCCAGCGCGGCGACGACGCCGAGGCCGCGCGCCACCTTCGCGCGCGGGCCCTGCGGTGGGGACGGCAGCGCCAGCAGCAGACCGACCGGCAGCAGCAGGCCACCCCACGCGATGCCGCGCAGCAGCGGGGGCGCGAGGACGGGCGGGAAGTGGCTGACCCCGATCACGGCGGCTTGTGCCGC
The DNA here is from genome assembly GCA_965223545.1 of Planctomycetota bacterium. Classification (GTDB taxonomy): domain Bacteria; phylum Planctomycetota; class UBA1135; order UBA1135; family UBA2386; genus CBDCWY01. The sequence continues at coordinate 5,865,118 of OZ245006.1, forward strand.
GCCGCAGCCGGCGAGCCCCAGGCCGAGGGCCACCGATCGCTGTCGCCAACGACTGCCCCGCGCCGTCGTCGCGGTCACCAGCACCAGACAGGCCAACAACGAGGCACCGACCGCAACCGGCGCCGCGATCACCGGCGCGGGCAGGGGCAGTCCCGCCACGCGGGCCACGTGCTCGGCGACGGCGAGCGGAGCGTCGAGCACGGGGCGCTGGATGCGGGGCGTCGAGGCGACCGGCGTGTCGTAGCAGCACAGCGCGGCGGTGGCGCCGATCAGCGACCAGCCCGCGAGCGCGGGCAGCACGGGGCGGCCGCCCTGCGCCGCCCGCCAGGCGACCAACGGCAGCAGCCCGACCCAGACGCCGGCGCCGGTGGTGTGCGTCCCGAGCGCCAACAGTGCCAGTGCCATCGCCGCCCACACCGGCGCGCGGCGGTCCGGCGCCCGGGCCAGGCACAGGGCGGCGAGCGTGGCGGCGAGGGCGGGAAGCAGCGCGCGCGCGCGTTCTGCCAGCAGCCAGTTGGCGCCGAAGGCGGGCGAGAAGAACGCCGCCGCCAGCGCGAGCAGCAGGCCGGCCGAGGCGCCGCCGCGGCGCAGCTGGCGCGCCACCAACCAGACCGTCGCCAGCGCCGCGGCCCACGGCAGCAGCGCCAGCCAGCGCAGGTCGGCACCGGTCTCGAGCGCCGCCAACCAGAGCGCGCGGCCGGCGATCCAGTTCGGTTCGTCAGCGAAGTCGAGCCAACCCGCCCACCGATGGCGGTTGGCCGGGTCGAGCCACGCGGCCCGCCAGGACTCGGGCTCGGGGCAACCGATCGCCAGCCAGGCGCTCGCCGCCAGCGCCAGCGCCGCCGGCGCGCCGACCGCGCAGCGGTCGCGCCAGCGCCAAGCGGGTGCCGCCGTCATTCGCCGGCTTCCCCCGGGCGGCGCGCGGCGATCAGCGCGATGTAGCGTGCGGCGCCATCCGCGTACAGTTCTTCGAGTGCCATGCCGCCGCGAAACGCGTCGAGCACGCGCCGCGCCGCCGGCCACGGCAGCACGGCGCGGGCGCGGCGCAGTCGGTGGTCGGCGCGTTGCCGCGTGGCGGCCGGCCGTGCCGGCACCTGGGCACTGAGATCGATCTGCTCGCGTAGCGCGAACCCCGCGTCGTCCAAGGCGGACCGCCACTCGTCGACGCTGCGGAATGCCGGCGATGACCACGCTGCCAGCAGCGATGCCGCCGCCGGCGCACGCTGTGCCGCGGCGTCGGTAGCCATGTCCTCGACCACGGCCAGCTGCCCGCCGGGGGCGACGACGGCGGCGATCTCGCGCAACGTGGCGCCGAGATCGGTGGCGTGGAACAGGGCCTCGACCGAGACCGCGACGTGGAAGCCGGTGCCGACAGCGGCGTCGATCGGTGACCCGAAGTGCCATTGCCGGAACGTGCAGCGATCGTCGAGTCGCAGGCCGGCGGCTTGCGCGCGGGCGCGGCGCAGCTGGAACTCGCTGGCGCCGAGGCCGACGAACTCGCCCTCGTGTCGCTGCGCCCAGTGCAACAGCGACGCGCCGAAGCCGCAGCCGACGTCGAGTACCCGCGGCGCCGGTCCCGGTCGCAGTTGCTGCCACAGCCAGTCGTGCATGCCGGCGGCCCCCGCCGCGGGTCCGTCGCCCGCCACCAGCCGCTTGTGCAGCTCGAGACCGCTGCCGACGCGCGCCCCGCGCAACCGCCGCCGCCACCATTCGAAGCGGGCCAGGCTGTCGTACAGGGCGTGCAGGGCCGGGTCCTCGCCGGCGCGGGTGGGTGGGGCGCTCACGGCGAGGCGGCGTCCCGGCGCAGCAAGAAGATGAACTCCAGGGCGCTGCGCAGCGGCAAGATGCCGCGCGCGACCGGCTCCCCGCGTTCCGCGTCGGGCGCCCCGCGCCACGGCCGGAGCCAGCGCCGCAGGCGTTGCCGCAGCCACTGGTCGGGCAAGACGTCGTCGACCGAGAAGCCGCGTTCCTCGAACAGCGCCCGCCAGGTGTCGAGCGTGCCGGCGTCCTGGCCGCCGCGCACGTTCTGCCGGCGCAGCCCGCGGCGCCAGAGCCGCCAGCTGATGCTGTCGGCGTTGCGCACCATGATGCAGGCGCGGCCGTCCGGCCGCAGCACGCGGCGGATCTCGCCGAGCGCGCGGCGCCGGTCGAGCACGCGTTCGAGCGAGCCGATGCAGGTCAGTCGGTCGACGCTGCTGCTCGGCAGCGGCAGCGCCTCGGCGTTGGCGCGCGCGAGGGCGGCGCGCGGTGCGCGCGCCCGTGCGAGCTCGAGCGCGGCGGGCGCGATGTCGATGCCGACCGCGGACAGCTGGCGCCGGTCGGCCGCCTCGAGCAGCAAGCCGGCGCCGCAGGCGACATCCAGCAGGCGGTGGCCGGGGCGGGCGTCGAGCAGCTGCAGATAGATGGGGTAGGCCGCCGGGGGGCGCAGGTAGCGCGCCCCGAGCCGCCGGTAGGTCGCGTCGAACCAACCGGCGATCTGCTGCTGGTCGATGGCGGGCGTATCGGGCATCGGGCCGGTGGAACGGGACGCTTGCGCAGCGCGGCGGGCGGCGTAGCGCCGCTGCGGTCGGGGAGTCGGGGCGGGGGCGGGATTGGCGAAGGACCAGGGCGGGGTGGGAAATGGTACGCGATGCCACCCGGATTGGCGCGGCCAGGTACGCTTCTGGCGTAGGCGCTGATGATGTGTACTCGAGTGCGGGAACCGGCACCGGCCGAGCTGTGGCCGGCGCTCCTGGCGATGCGCCGGTGGGCCCGCGCGGAGACCCCGGAACGTGCCGCGGTGGTCGAGCTGCGGCGCCTGGCCGGCGGATGGCAGTTCGGCCCGCGGTCCGGCGCCGGCGCCGCGGTCGAGCAGCGCATCGTCCTGCGCAGCGACGGCGCCCGTTGGTCGGCCGACGCCGCCGGCGGCACGCCGACGGCGGTGCTGCAGCTCGACGACGCCGGTGCTCCGCAATGGCAGGGTCCCGCGGCGGAAAGCGGGGCGGCCAACGGGCATGCCGCAGCCGACGATGTGCCGGCGTTCGTCCGGCTGTACGCGCCGCTGCTGCTCGGGCTGCGGCGCGCGACCGACCGCGGCGGAATCGCCGTCACCGGCCACCTCACCCAAACGCTCGACGGCCGCATCGCCTGCGCCAACGGCAGCTCGCAGTGGATCGGCAACGACGCCGATCTGCGCCACACCCATCGCCTCCGCGCGCTGCACGACGCGATCTTGGTCGGTGGCCGCACCGTCGAACGCGATGATCCGCAGCTCACCGTGCGCCGGGTCGACGGCGAGGATCCGGTGCGCTGCGTGCTGAACGGCAGTGCCAGCACCCTGCGCGCGGGGCGTCCGTACCGCGTCTTCGACGGCCGGGGCGCCTTGGTGTTGTGTGCCGAGGGAGCGATCGATGACCGCGCGCTGCCCGCCGGAGCCGAAGTGCTCGCCCTGCCGGCCGACGCCGAGGGACGGCTCGATCCGGCGGCAGTCTGCGCCGCGCTGGTGCAGCGCGGGGTGCGCTCGTTGTTCGTCGAAGGCGGCGGGCGCACGCTGTCGGGCTTCCTGTCGGCGGCCCGGCTGGACGCGCTGCACGTGCACGTCGCGCCGATCGTGCTCGGCGCCGGCGTGCCGGGATTCACCTTGCCGGCGGTGGACGCCATCGGCGATGCAACGCGCTTGGCGCCCGACTGCTACTCGTTGGATGGCGAGCTGCTGCTCGCTTCGTTTCCCAGCACCGCGGCGCGGCGCGTCGCCGAGAACGTCGCAGAGGGCAGCGCATGAGCGACGGCGCGCATTCGGCCGAAGCGTACTGGGTCGTGCAACCGGGCCGGGGTGAGCTGCGCCCCGAACCGGTGGCGGCGCGGCCGGCGGCGGGCAGGAGCATCGTGGTCGCCACCGCGGGCGCGATCAGTCCGGGCACCGAGCGGCTCGTCGGGCTCGGCCGCGTGCCGCGCTCCGAGCAGAGCGCGATGGCGTGCCGCTACATGGCGGGCGACTTCTCGCTACCGGTCAAGTACGGCTACTGCGTGGTCGGCGACGCGGTTGCGGGTGCGCTGGCGGGGCGGCGCGTGTTCGTCATGCACCCGCACCAGAGTGTGCTCGAGATCGACGACCGCGACGCCTGGCCGCTGCCGGCGGAGCTCGAGCCGCGCCGCGCGGTGCTGATCCCCAACCTGGAGACCGCGCTCAACGCCGTCTGGGATGCCGCGCCGGGCGCGGACGAGCAGGCGCTGGTGGTCGGCGGCGGGGCGGTCGGTCTGCTGGTTGCCTACGCGTGGTGGCGCGAGACTGGCCGGCGCGCAGCGGTGGTCGAAACCGACGCGGCGCGCGCCGAGCGCGCGGCTGCGCTGCCGTTCGTCGCTTCCGTGTGCGGGCCCGAAGGCATCGAACGCGGTGGCGTGCCGTTGGCCTTCCACGCCAGCGGCACGGGCGCCGGGCTGCAGTGCGCCCTCGACGCCGTCGGCTTCGAAGGCCGCGTCATCGAGCTGTCGTGGTACGGGACCGAGCCGGTCACGCTGCGGCTCGGCGGTACGTTCCACTCGCAGCGCAAGCGGCTGATCGCCTCGCAGGTCGGCAGCATCGCCGCGCCGCGGCGCGCGACACACGGCTTTGCCGACCGGTTGCGCGCGGTGGTCGCTCTGCTCGATGATGCCGCGCTCGATGTCCTGCTCGGCGCGGCAGTGGCGTTCGCCGACCTGCCCGCCGCGATGCAGGACGTCTACGCCGGGGGTTGTCGCGGACCGATCCCCGTCGTCGAGTACACCCGCTGACGGACCACGATGACGCCACACCCTTTGACAGCACACCCACGACCCGCGGCTGCGCGGGCCGGCTGAAGGAGAGCATGCCCGTGCAATGCGTTCTGTTCTCACCGCCGGCGGCCAACCCGTACACCGGCGGACATCTGTACAACCGGCGCGTGGTCGACGCGGTCGGTGACCGCGCGCGCCTGGACGCGCGCAGTGCGACGCCGGAGGAGCTCAACGCCCAGCTGCACGGCCTCGGCCGGGACAGCGCCGTGGTGCCGCTGCTCGACAGCTTGTACTTGCTCACTCTCGAGCCCGGTCAGCTGCGCCGCGCGGGATCGGCGATCCACCTGGTGCACTACCTGCCCGATTGCGATCCGCGCTACGGCTGGGCCCAGCGCGCGGCGTGGCGGCCGCGCATCGACATGGTGCTGCGCGCCGCCGCCGGCTGCGTCGTCACCAGCGACTACATGGCCGGCACCATCGGCGATCGCCTCGGCCGCCACCACGTGCGCGTCTGTCCGCCCGGGCTCGACCCGCAGCCCGTGAGCAACGGCGCGGTGCGCGATGGGCCGGTGCGCATCCTCACCGTCGCCAACCTGGAGCCGCGCAAAGGAGTGCGCGAGCTGCTGCGCTGTCTGGCGACGCTGCGCGACCTGGACTGGCACTGGGACGTCGTCGGCTGCCTGCAGACCGACCGCGACTACTCCGACGCAGTGCGCGACGACCTGCGCCGGCGCGGCATCGAGGAGCGCACGACGCTGCACGGCGCGCTGCCGCCCGACGGCGTCCGCGGCCTGTTGGCACAGGCCGACGTGTTCGCCCTGCTGACCCGCTACGAGCCGTACGGCATGGTGTTCGCCGAGGCCGTCGGCGCGTCGGTGCCAGTGGTGTCGTACCGCAGCGGCGGCGTCACCGAGACCGTCGACCACGGGGTCACCGGCTTGTTGGCGCGCACGCGCGACGACGAGACCGTGACCCAGCACCTGGCGGCGCTGATCCGGTCGGCGGAGCTGCGCGCGCAGATGCGCGCGGCGTGCGGGGTCGCGGCGCAACGGTTCCCGACCTGGCGCCAGTGTGGCCATCGGCTGCTCGAGGCCGTCGAGAAGCTGTTGGCAGTGCGGGGCGCGCAGGCGTGAAGGCCGAGGCCGCGACACCTCGCCATTGGCGGATCGCGCGCGAGATCTCCGGCTGGCTGACGCGCCGCGAGGCAGACTTCCTGTTCGACGCGGCCCGGGCGCTACCGGCCGGTGCGACGGTCGTCGAGATCGGCTCGTTCCTCGGCCGCTCTACAGTGTGCTTGGCGCTCGGGCTCGAGGCGGGCCGGGGCGGCCGGCTGGTCTCGGTCGATCCGCATATCGGCTCGCCCAAGCACGAGCACCTGCTGCGCTGCGCCGACACCTTGCCGCCGTTTCGCAGAAACCTCCGCCGCGCCGGGGTCGAAGACCGCGTGCGGGTCCTGCACATGACGTCGGTCGACGCGGCCGCGCGGGTTGCCGAGCCGATCGACTTGTTGTTCGTCGATGGCGCCCACGAGCGCGACGCGGTCGCCGCCGACGTCGGCGCGTGGCTGCCCAAGGTGCGGCCCGGCGGGGTGATCGCCTTTCACGACTCGTGGCACATGTCCGGCGTGCACCGGGTGACCGCGGGAAGCCTGTTGGCCGGGCGGCACCTGGCGCGGCCGCGTTTGGTCGACACGATCACCGCCGCCGAGGTGGTGGAGCGGGTGCCGAATACGCAGCGCCTGCGCAACACGGCGTTCGTCGTGCGGCGCGCCGCGCTGGGTTGGCTCGGCTTCCTCCGCCTGACCTACCGCGGCACCGTGCTGCGGCCGGTCGACGGTGAGGCGGACCTTCACAGCAAGTAGCGCGGCACTCGGCGGCAGTAGTCCTCGTAGCGGTCGGCGAACCGGTCCCGCAAGAACGCTTCTTCGACGCGCACTCGATCGTGCATCTGCAGCGCGTAGATCAATGCGGCCGCACCGACAACGGCGCACGGGAACACGAGGAAGCTGCCGAGCATCACCGCGTGCAGGCCGACCAACGCGGGGTTGCGCGAGTGGGCGAACACGGACCCGGTGGCCAGCGCGCCCTGCGCGCGGCGCAGCGCGCGCACCGCCAGCAGGGTGAAGGCGCGGCCGCCGACCGCGGTGGCGGCGCCGGTCCAGGCGACGGCCGGGTGCTGTAGGCCGTCGATCGGCAGCAGGGCTCTGGTCCACTGCGGCTGCAGCGCCAGCACGGCGGGCAGGGCAAAGCCGGCGATGCTGACCGCGGTCGGCAGCGCGAAGCGCAGCAGCACGAAGCCGCGGCCGCGGCGCGCCGGCGTGCCCTCGTCGGGGGCATCACGCAGCAGGGCGGCCGTCGACGCCACGCTGGGCACTGGCAGCAGCCACATCTCCAGCAGGATCGTGGCGTAGCAGATCGCGATGACGTGTGCCGGAGTCATCGCGGGGCCTGCTGCGGGCGGGCCCAGAGGTGGCGCAGATCGAGGCCGTAGGACAGCGCGAGCAGCGCCACCGCCAGCGCGGCTGCGGCGGTGGCCCAGGCGACCGGCAGTGGGGGCCACAGGGTGACCAGCTGCAGCACGACGACCGCGGCGCAGATGCGCTTGGCCCGCGTGTTGTCGCCGTCGATCGGCTTGGGGTCGTAGGCGAATCGACCGCGGGCTGTCATCAGCAGCGTGAACAGGCACTTCACCGCCGCCAACAGCAGCACCCACGCCGGCGTGCGCGCGAACACCGTTGCCATCGCCGCCATCGCCAACATCGCCGCCTGGTCGGCCTCCATGTCGAGCAGTGCTCCCGCCGGGGAGCCGCCGCGGCGGCGCGCGACCCAGCCGTCGAGCAGATCGGCGGCCAGTGAGAGGGCGAGCAGCACGCACGCCGCCTTGCTGACGGTGCCGGCCTCGGCGGTCCAGAGCAGGACCGCGAGCAGCGCGGCAAAGCGCGCCAGGGTGACCCAGTCGGCGGCAGTGCGGCCGCCGCGCACGATCCAGACCAACGCGCCATAAGAAAGCAAGAGCCCCGCCGCGGTCAGCTGCAGCGTCGCGGCGGGGTAGTGCGCGCCCACCGCCGCGATCGCGGCCATCGCCGCGAGCCACAGCGCGCTCTGTGAGAGGACCCAAGCGCGCGACTGGTCGTCGGCAGCGGCCGCGCGATCGGGGGTCGGTGTGGCGTGGGTGGGCAAGTGCTGGGACCGCTCGGTGGCTGGGTCAGAACGAGTGCTCGAACGGCAGCAAGGTGGCCTTGAACACCCCGGCGCGCACCGCGGGATCGGCTTCCATCACCCGCCTCGCGTCGGCCGCGTCGACCGCGCGGCTGTGCTCGACGCGTGCGTGCGGCGACAGAAAGCTGCGCAGGCCGGCGTCGGTGGTCCATGCCTTCCACACCGCGTTGCGCGCGGCGGGGACCGTCGTGGTGACGGTCAGCGGGGGGTTGGCAGTGTCGGTATGCGGCGCTTCGCCCTGCGCATGGGCATTGGCGGTGAGCAGGAGGGTCGTGGCGGCGAGCGTCGCGCGCCCGCTCAGGCGTCCAGTACCTGGCATGTCGGCCAGAATGCCAACCCGCGCGGTTGGGCGAAAGCGGCTGGATGGCCGGGAACCGGACACTCGGGCCGGACGATCCCAGCGGCACGATCATTGCCCGGCATCCCGCATGCGTGTGTCCCCGTCGTGGTGGTTTTCCTGCTTCACCCTGGCTCTCCTGCTGCCGCCGGCGGCCGCCCAGTCGGGTTGGTCCCGCGACTACGACACCCCGGGCTTCGGCGTCGGGGGGCGGGTGTTCGCCACCGGCACGTGGAACAACGAGCTGGTGGTCGGCACCTACAAGGTCGTCAATCAGGACGGGGTCACGCTGTCCCACGTCGGCCGCTACGACGGAGTCCGCTGGCGCGCGCTCGGCGCCGGCGTCGACGGGCCAGTGCGCTGCGTGCTCGAGTTCGGTGGGGAGCTGTACATCGGTGGGGACTTCCGCGCATCGGGCCGGCGCGCGGTGCGCAGCATCGCGCGCTGGGACGGCAACGGCTTCGTCCCGGTCGGCGCGGGCCTGGACGGCACGGTGTGGGACCTGTGCGAGCACGGCGGGGCGCTGATCGCGGTGGGCTCGTTCACCAGCTCGGGTGGGGCGTCGACCGGTCAGGTGGCGCGGTTCGACGGAACCGCGTGGCAGCCGCTGGGGCGGACGACGTTCGCCGGCCTGGGCACGCCGGCGGCCTACTGCGCGGTCAGCGACGGCAACCGGCTCTTCGTCGGCGGCGCGTTCACCGCTGTCGACGGCGTGCCGGCGAGCCATCTCGCGCAGTGGCGGTCGGGCGCTTGGAGCGGCGTCGGCGGTGGGTTCAACGCGTTCTCCTACGGGACCGTGTGGGACCTCGCGCTGCACGGCGGTCGGTTGTTCGCCGCTGGCTCGTTCGACTCCGCCGGCGGGGTGAGCGCCGACGACGTCGCGGCCTGGGACGGCCAGCGCTGGGCGTCATTGGGGCCCGGCTTGAGCAATCAGATCTACGGTTCGGATGCGCGCTCGCTGTGCGTGTTCGGCGGCGACGTGTACGTGGGCGGCAGCTTCAACGTGCTCGGCGCCTCCACCGCGGTGCACCGCATCGTGCGCTACGACGGCCAGACCCTGCGGCCGGTGGGCGGGGCGACCGACGCCGAGGTCAACCCGGCGACGATCTTCGCCATGACCGCGTGGAACAACCGCCTGTACTGCGGCGGCGAGTTCCAGGGCGTGGTGCAGCCGGGCGCATCACCGCTGCAGGCCAACGCGGCCTATCACATCGCGTCGTTCGACGGCGTGCGCTGGAGCGCTCTGGGCCGCGGCGACCTGGGTCTCGAGGCCGACGCCACGACGCTGGGTTGGTGGCGGGGCCAGCGGCTGGTCGGTGGCTACATGAACTACGCCGGCACGGCGCGGGTTGCCGGCCTCGGCTACTTCGAAGGCGAGGACTGGCGGCAGCTCGGCGCGTTCGACGGGGTCGTGCTGCAGACGCTCGAACACCTCGGCGATCTGTGGGTCGTGGGCCAGTTCCGCAAGGTCGACGGCATCACCGTCAACGGCGTGGCGCGATACGACGGCACGCGTTGGCACTCGCTCGCCAACGGTCCCAACCTGTCCGGCTGCTCGGCGATCGCGGTGTATCGCAACGAGATCGTCGTCGGCTCGGTGAGCAATCCGCTGCGCTGGACCGGTACCGCGTGGCAAAAGCTCGGCGCGCCGATCTTCGGCACGATTCACGCACTGCAAGTGCACAACCGCCTGCTCTACGTGGGCGGCTACACGCCGTTCACTCAGGGCTCGCCGCACCTGTTCCAGTGGGACGGCGCAGCGCTCACCGTGGTGGGTGGGGGCACCAACGGCAGCGTCGCCGCGCTCACGACGTTCGGCGGTGAGCTCGTGCTCGCCGGCAGCTTCACCCGCGCCGGCAGCGTCGCCGCCGATCACATCGCCACTTGGGATGGTCAGCGCTTCCGCGAGATCGGCGGTGGCCTGCCCGGTCCGCAGGGCTCGCGGGTCACCGCGTTGGCGACCTTCGACGGTCAGCTCGTCGCCGGTGGGGACCTGCACATCAACGGCGCCGACTACGTCACCCGCTGGAACGGCGCGCAGTGGGAGGAGCTGCCCGGCGGCAGCCCCAACGGCTTCGTCAGCGCCCTGCTCGCCGACGACGCCCGCGGCGAGCTGCACGTCGCCGGCTGGTTCAACCGCATCGCCGGCATGCCGTCGATGAACTACGGCGTCTGGCACCGCAGCCTGCCGTGGCGGGACATCGGCTTCGCGTTGCCCTCGCCGCGTCGCGCGCCGTTCCTCGGCGTGACCTCGACGTTCGTCGAAGGCCAACCGCTGCACTTCGATCTCTCCAGCATGCAGGAGGGCGCGGCGTTCGCCCTGGGGCTGGGCACGCAGCGCACCGCGATCCCGTTCTTCGGCGGCACGCTGGTGTCGAGCTTCGACCTCGGCGCGGTGGTGGGCGTGGCCGACGGGATCGGCGCGTCCCACCTGGCGCTGCGCTGGCCGGCGCTGGCCTCCGGCTTCACCGCGCACGCCCAGGCGTGGTGTCTGGACGGCTCGATGCCGGCCGGGCTGACGGCGACCAACGGCGTCACTCTCCGCCAGCCGTGACACCGGGCGGGGGCGGCTCCCTCTTCGATCTCTTTTGATCGCAGGCTGCGATCAAGCTCCCGCGAACCATGGATCACGCAGGATCGAGATGGGGAGGAGGTCGGATCGTAGGTCCCAGTGGTCTGAATGAGAAAACCGCGGCATTCTCCGAGGCCATCCGCGGCCGTCGCGGCGTCCTCGACGTTCTACCGATATGCCTGCGGCGCGGCGCCTTGCGACGGCCTCCGCTGCCTCTCGGATAATGCCCCAACTGTCTGACTCACACCATTAGTTGGTCGGCGTTGAGCAGGTCGGCGCCGGTGTATCCTGATCCATCCACGAACACCGAACCGATGCAGTCGAAGGCTTCGGCGTTCACGAACCTCTGCCTCCGTGGTCAAGCCGCTCACGGAAGCGCGCGATCAGGTCCATGTTCTCGTGCAGGACGGCGAGGACGAGCACGCGATCGTCGTCTTCTCGGACGAAGAAGACGTAGTGGTGTTGGCAGCGGGAGACCCGATAGTCCCCGCGGTGATCGAACACCGCCTTCTCAAGTGCGTCCTTCCTGGCGAGATCCGCGAAGTGATCTTCCAGCGCCGACAGGTAGCGAACAGCTTGGTCGACGCTCCAGGTGCGCGTCGTGTAGCGTCCGATTTCTAGCAGGTCATACTCAGCCTCGTCTTCGAGGGAGTACTCAGTCATTCGGCTCAGTGCCTGCGGCTTCGCGTTTGACCTGCTCCACGATGTCTCCGACGCTGCGTGAACTGACGCCGCCGTTACGGGCATTCGCCAGGCGCTTGTCGAGTAGGGTCTCGAGCTCCGCGAGCGCGGCAGCTTCGTCTGAATCGGACTGCTGACTACCGAGCGTGCTTGCAAGCACGAACTCCTTGATGGACTTGCCCTGCAGGGCGGCCATGGCCTTGAGCCTCTGGTGCTCCTCGGCAGTGACGTCGATCGAAATGCGGCTCATGGTGGAGTCTCCTTACCTATCTGTCGTCCTTCCAGACTACCAGATCACCCACATTTTGTCAAAATGTTGTGTTCCGGCGCCTCAGTAGCTCGCGCGGAAGGTGGGAGAGTCCTCCTGGTCGCGACTTCCGCCGGTCGTAACGGCGTGTCGTGGCGATGTTGGCGTGGTCCAGCCACTCTTGGACGAAGCCGATGTCGGCTTCTGCTCGAGGGCGTTCGTAGCCGCCGTGGCGCGCAGAGCCTGCAGGCACAGCCCGTCCACGTGGACCTTGGCCTTGGCCGCGTAGGCCTTCACCATCCGGTAGACACCGTCGCCGCTAATCGCCTTCTCCTGCGTCCCGGTCCGGTTGTTCTGAATGGGCCGGAAGAGGGCGCCCTTGCGATCCCCACCGTGGCCTGCGGCTTCGAGATACGCGTCAATCGCCTCGGCCGCGGCTGGGTGCGCAGGCACGAACTGCGTCTTCGCGCCCTTGCCCGCCACCTTGAAGTGCAGGACGCCGCGGCGTTTCTGCAGATTGCAAACCTTCAGCGCCGCGAGCTCTGTGCGACGCAGCGCGTGGAACAGATAGACGGCCAAGATCGCGCAGTCCCGGATCCCACAAGACAGGCTCTTTAGCGCCCGAGTAGTCGTTCCAGCACGCGCTTGGCGAGCGGCCGGCGGTTCTGCAGCCAGCGCCGCCAGCTGACCGACAGCTCGTCGTCGAAGACCACCGCGCCGCGCAAGAACGGGAACACCTCCCGTGGCGGCAAGAGCTGCTCGCGCCGCGCCAGCACCCACCAGGTCTGGCGCGGGTGGAACCACGGCAGCCGCACCGCAGCCAAGCCGGCCGCGCGCGCCATCTCGATCACGCTGGCGTCGCGGAACTGCACGCAGTCGGGGTAGACCCAGCCGCCGTCCTCGTAGTCGGCGTCGCCGCCGATGAAGGTCGCGACCACGCGGCCATTCTCGGTGAGCTGTTTTTGGAAGTTGTGCAACGCCACGCCGAGCAGGTCCTTGCCGGTGTGCGAGAAGATCGACTGCGCCACGATCCAGTCGAATTGGTCGCCGAACGCGTCGACCTTGAACTCCTCGTTGTGATCGAACCGCGGTTGCTTGATGCGCACTTGATCGGCGCCGACCTGCTCGGCGATCGCCTCTTCGACCAACCACTTGTTCGGCTCGACGCCGCAGTAGTGGCCCGGCTCGAGGTACGGGATCAACAGCCGGCCGGCCCGCAGCGAACCACAGCCGAAATCGAGCAGCTTGTGGTGCGCGCGCAGCCCCAACGTGGTGAGCAGGCGGAACTGCGTCGCGCCCATGAAGTCGTAGTGATTGGGCGGACCCACGTAGGCGCGGTAGTGCGGATCGCCGGCCACGAGGTCTTTGGGATCGGAGGCCTGGGGAGGGCGCGTGGACGAGGGTTCACTCATGGGGCTTGGGCGCGGTCGGGTGCCGTCGCAAGTCTAGCCCGGATCAGGCGCCAGGGCTCCCGCCCGCTCACTCGGCGCGCAGGCGGAGGTGGACCGCGACGCGGAAGGGGCGCTCGCTGCTCTCGACTTGCACGGATTGAATCTTCAGCGGCGTGCCGTCCTGGCCGCGCAGCTCGACGACCTGCTCGGGATCGAAGGCGGCGTCGACGAAGTAGGTGCCGCGGTCGCGTGGGGTCTCGCCCTTGTGCAGCGCGCGCGCCAGCTCGCCGAGCCGCAGCTGTGGAGCGCCGGGTTCGTGCGGCACGGAAGTGCCGAGGTACATGGTGCCCCAGCCGAACCCGCTGCCCACCGGGCGGCCCCAGCTGGCGCCGCGCGCTTCGCCGCGGCCGACGACCACGCCGTCGAGCACGATCTCGGTCCCGGCATCGTCGACCGAGATCGACCAGAGCCGGGCGACGCGCAGGCTGCCGAGGGCGAGCGGCACGAGGATCCACAGGCCGACGACGACGGTGAAGATCGTCACTGGCGTCAACGACCGCGCCGCGTGCCGGTCGCGCGGGTCGCGCGGTCGCACCGCGCGCCACAGCAGGTAGCCGGCACCGGTCATGGCGGCGGCGACGCCGGCGATGGCGCGCCAACCGCGCCATGCCAGGCGGCGGCGGTCGCGGGCGATCCACGGCAGGCAGAGGCAGCCGAAGACGCACCACAGCAGCGCGTTGCCGAGCCATGCGGACATGCCGAAGTGGGGCCAGAGCGTGCCCAGGTCCAGCAACGCGCCCCACGGCACGACCACCAACAACAGCTGGGCGGCGAGCAGGACGGGCCACAGGCCGCGCGCCGGCGTGGCCCGCAGGGGCTCGAGCGGACTGCCGGCGACCACCGCGCGCCGCGGCCAGGTGAGCCGTGCGCCGGCGATGGCGAGCGTCAGGACGAGCCCCGGGTAGACCCAGGGAGGCAGCCGCCCACCCAGAGTGCCGAAGCCGGACACCGCGACGGTGCCGACCAGGAAGCCCGGCAGGCCTGCTTGCCAAGCGGAGGTCGGGCGGTCGAACGCCGCGGCGAAGTAGGCGCTGCAGGCGAACACCAGCAGCATCCAGCCGAGGGTGACCGCGCAGGCGGTGAAGCTTGGAGTGACGTCGACGGCATTCGCGTACAGCGCGTCGTGCAGCAGCCCGACTGCGCCCGAGTAGAACCAGCCCGCGTGCAGCGCCGCGCTCGCCGCCATCGCGATCGCACCGAAAAAGACCTTGCCCCAGAACTGCTGCGCCGGCGCGACCGGCAGCAGCCGCCAGTACATCCCCTGGCTGCCGCGCAGCTCGGCGCTGAACAGGCGCGTTCCGAGGGCTGCGGCGAGCACGCCGAGCACGACGGTCATGCCCGAGTGCTCGCCGATCATGAACAGCGTGCTCGTTTCGCCATGTGGGCCGACCGAGCGATGGAAGAGCGCGGTGGAAGCCAGGCCGACGAGGTTCCAGACGACGAGGCTGGGCAGCACGAGCTGCAGCTGGGCGCGCCACCACACGGAGGAACGGAGGTGCTTCATGACAATTCACCGACCTCGATCGTCGGGTAGCTCTCGGTCGCGGTCGCCGCCAACCGCGCGTGGGTCTCGTTGCGGGCGAGCTGCCAGAGCAGCAGCCAGACGGGCGAGGCCGCGGCCAACTGCCAGGGATGTGGCACCAACGCGTACTTGGCGACGCTGGGGATGCCGATTGCCGCCAAGACCGCACCGGCGCCGAACGCGCTGCCGAGGGCGGGGCGGCCGCCGACCAGCCGTTGCCGGTGCGACCACGCGCGGCTCACGGCGGTGAACACCCAGAACGCCGCCAGCGGCGCGAGCAGCGCATCGGTCCACGGCAGCATCGCGCGGTGGTGGTAGGGCTGCGGTTGCAGGGGCAGGACGGCCGCGATCCCGTGCTGCGAGAGCCAGGCCAGTCCTGAGTGCTCGTGCACGAGCAACAGCGCGGCCACCAGAGTGACGAACGCGGCGCCGGCGCGCAGCGGCGCCGCGAGGCAGACGGTGCGCGGCCGCGGCAAGGACACGAGGTACTCCATCAGCCGCTGCGGGCAACCCCGGTGCAAGACGTGCGCGATCGCCGCTCCCAGCAGCGCCAGCTCGAGCTCCAGCAAGAGGTCGAGGCGGCCGACGCCGGCAGGGGGAGTCGTGCGCCAGTTGATGAACGAAGTCAGCAAGACGGCACCGGCGAGTGGCAGACCGGCGCCCATCAGCAGCCCGCGGAACAAGCGGCCGGCGTTCACGACGCCGCTCCGCGCTGCGGCGCAGCGAGCGGTGCCGGTGTGGCGTGGTCGCCGCCGGTGATCGCGAGATAGATGTCCTCGAGGCCAAGCCCCAGGATCTCGACGCCCGGATGGTCGAGGACCGCGTCCGGCACGAGGTCGAGGCGGCGCACGGTCGCGCTGCGCGTGCTGCCGCGGCTCTCGACCGCCAGCGGCCGGGCCGCTCGCCAAGTGGCTTCGGTCTCGTCCCACAGCGCGGCCGGCATGCGCACGCGCTTGACTTGTTCGTGCAGCGCATCGAGCGGTGCCGTGTCGATCAGCCGACCCTGCCGCATGAACGCGACGTGCGTCACGATGCGCTCGACGTCGGTGACGATGTGGCTGGACAGCACGAGGGTGCGCGGGCCGCCCGAGAGAAACTCGCCGAGCAGAGTCAGCAGCTGGCGGCGCGCGGCGACGTCGAGGCCGGAGGCCGGCTCGTCGAGCAGCAGCAGGTCGGCGTTCTGCGCCAGCGCCAAGGTCAGCATCAACCTCCGGTTCTGCCCCTTGGACAACGTGGAGATCCGCGCGCGCGGCGACAGCTCGAAGAGCTCGAGCAGCTGTCGCTCCCGTGTCCCGTCCCAAGCCGGATACAGACCGCGGTGAAAGCGCAGCAGCTCGTCGACGCGCAGCCAGGACGGCAGCAAAGGCTGTTCGGCGACGTAGCCGAGCCTCGCGCGCGCGGCGGGAGTCATCGACCGGCAGTCTTCGCCGAGCACCTCGGCGCGGCCCTGAGACGGCGGCGTGAACCCCATCAGCATGCGCAGGGTGGTGCTCTTGCCCGCGCCGTTGGCGCCGAGCAGGCCCCACGCCGTGCCGGTCGGAGCCGCCCAGGACAGCTCCTCGACCACGGCGCGGCCGTCGTAGAACTTGGCGAGCGTGTGCGTGCGAATGGCGTCGGTCATCTCTTGCTCCTCGAATCGACGGGGCGCAGCTGGCGCAGCTCGTCGCGCAACAGGGCGATCAGCGCGGTCTCCGACATCCCCAGCCGCCGGCCCTCGAGCGCCAGCTCGTGCGCGAGCCGCGCCAGCAGCGCCTGCCGCTCGCCCGGCAACAGCGGTTGTTCGCCGTCGGCGACGAACGCCCCCTGCCCCTGCCGCCGCGTGATCACGCGCTCGTGGGCGAGCAGGTCGTAGGCCTTGACCACCGTCGTCGGGTTGAGGCCCAGGGTGGTGGCCAGCTCGCGCACCGACGGCAGCCGCTCGCCCGGCCGCACGTAGCCACGCAGGCAGGCCGCCTTGATCTCGTTGGCGACCTGCCGGTAGAGCGGCACGCCGGCGGCGGGGCTGACCTGGATGTCGATGTTCATCTGTATGATCTCATACCATACAGTCGGTACGGAGTTAGAGATCGGGAAAACTTGCGGCTCTCGCTCCGCCGGTTGCGCGGCCCCGCCAGAGGCCCGACCGGAGGCCATACTCGGTAGCGCGTCGCTCCGACCGCGCCGAGAGCGGCTGGTCTGCTCTATTGTCGGAGGGCGAGCGACCGCAGCGCCGGCAGCCGATCGCTCGCCGCCGGACTCAGGGTGAACGCGTTGGCCCAGGATGGGAGCAGGCCGTCGACCATCGGCTGCACCGAGACCACCAGCCCGTCGACCACGAGCAGCAGCGAGCCCGCGCGTGCCAGCGCGGCGCGCTTGATGCGCAGCAGGGACTCCTCGGCGGCCTCGCGCGGACGGAACGAGAAGCTGCGCGGGTTGGGTGGGCGCTTGTGCAACCTGCCGAGGTCTTCGTCGCCGAACGACGCCGCCGCGGCCTCGGTGGCGATGAGCTCCACGACCCAGGGCAGCGGCCGCAGCCGTTCTCGGTCGGCGCCGATCGAGCCGGCGGGCGCGGCGTCGACGACCAAGCCGAGCGTGGCGGCGTGGCTCGGGGCCCAGTGTCGCGGCCGCCACGGGTCGGCGGCGATCCGGACCGGCAGCCAGCGGATCCAGCGCGGACCACCGGCGTCGGCCGGCAGGGCGTGGAACGCGGCGATGGCGCGTTCGTCGTCCTGCAGGGCCGCGCGCTGGCGGCCGCCGTCGGCGTCGAGCCAGGCCAGCAAGCGGTTGCGTTCGTCTTCGGCGGTGTGGTCGAGGCGTCGCGGCAACCCGCTGGCGTAGAGCTGCAACGAAGGAGCGGGGGCCGTGACGTCGCGGTCGGGGGCCACCGTCAGCCGCGCCAGCCGGGCGGCGGCCGCGATGTCTTCGTCGTCGTGCTGCTCGAGCGCCGCGAGGCGCGGCGCCACGAAGCGCGCGGTGGGACCGATCGCTGCGGTCGCCCGCAGCATTGCCACGGCGACGTCGGCGGGCGCGGCCTCGGCCGCGTCCAGAAGCCAGCGCGCGGCGTCCGGATGCCGGGCGGCGCCGATCCAGCCGGCGGCCTCGGTCCGGGTCGCGGGGTCGAGGGCGAACAGCCGCTGGCACTGGCCCAGCATGCAGGCGGCGGAGTCCGGCGCGAAGGCCGCGAGGGCGAGCGATGCCTCGGTGCGGAGCCAGGTCACCAGCTGCGGCGTGAAGGTCATCGCGAAGCGTTCGTCGGCCACGGTCCAGGTCCACTCCTCGTCCGGTTGGAACTGGTGGTCGACCACCTCCGTCAACGCTCGTGCGATCCTGCTCCGTTGGCTGCGCCACCCGATGGCGCGGTGCGCCAGCGCGCGGCAGGCGGTGGCCAGCGCGTACGGATTGCTGCCGGTCAGGGCGGCGAGCAGGACGTCGAGCTCGGCGCCGGCGTCGAGGGCGATCGACGACACCAGCTGTTGCCAGTGGGCGCGCAGCTCGGCGCGCACGGCGTAGCCCGCGCGCGGCGGGTTGCCGCGCAAGAACTCGACCAGCTCGCGCCGGGCGCTGCCGGCGAACGGTGCGACTCGCGCCAGCACCAGCGCCGCGTCCAGCAGCGGCTGCACCGGGATGTGCGGATCGGTGATGCAGGTGCGCAGCGCCGGCACCGCGCCGGTGGCGCGCGGGCCGAGCTCGAGTAGCACGCGGGCCGCGGCGGCGCGCGCTTGCGCCTCGCCCGCTTCGCCGCGCATGCCGTGCGCCAGCAGGTCGGCGAGCTGCGGCACCACCGGCTCGCCGAGCGCGAGCAGCTCGAGCTGGGCGCGCGCGCCGTGCTCGGTCGATGCCAACTGGCGCAGCAGGTCGTCGGCGCCCGGTTGCGCGGCCGCGGCGGCGCTCAACAGCAGGGCGGTGGGCAGCCGCGCCTTCAAGCGCTTGCCTCGCTCGCTCCGGTGTCGGCGGGGCCGGCCGCCGGCCGCTCGGTGGTGTTGCCGCGCGCCTCGAGGTGGGTGAGTACCTGCACCATGCGCTCCAGCACGTCGCCGTCGCCGGGCCGGCCGAAGTTGCGCAGCACGATCTCCTTGGCGAACAGGTGCACCAGATAGCGCAGGCGCCGCGCCTCGGTGCGGGTGGCGGCGACGTAGTCGCGGTGGCCCGTGTTGTATTCCCAACCCTGCTCGTGCATGCGCGAGCGCCAGCGCTCGTCCGGCGCGTGCACCGGCACCGGGTCGGGAATGCCGCCGTCGGCCGACGGCGATGGCGTCGCGTCGACCACCTCGATCGCCGCGCCGGCGCTGGCCTCGGCATCGTTCGTGCTGGCCGTCACCGTCAGCGTCGCTCCGCCGAGATGCTCGGGTGCGCGAAAGCGCGCCCGGCGGTCGTCGACGTCGAGCGTTCCCGCGCCGTCGAGCAGCCAGGAGAAGACGACCGGAACGCGCACCGGGCGTCCGTCGGCGTCGAGCGGGCGCGCGACGAACGTCCGCGCGCTGCCGGCCGGCACGCGGGCCTTGCCCGGGGTCAGCTGGACGGCGGCGAGGGGACCCGGCGGAAACAGCAGCGTCCCGTCATCGTCCTCCGTGTCTCCGGCGCCGGCTTCGGCTTCGGTGGTTGCGGCATCGCCGGCTTCGGCGTCGGCCGCCAACGGTTCGCCGTCGCCCACCTCGACTGCCTTTGCGCTCGTCGCGGCCTCGTTGTGCCGCACGTCGAACAGATCGTACTCCGGCAGCAGCGACGGCATCTTGCGGAAGACGCGCTTGAGCTGCTTGGCGAGGTTGCGGTCGAGCTCCTCGCGCTGTCGCTCTTCGTCTTCGACCAGGATGGCCGTCAGCCGCATCTCCAGCACCGGCAGCGCGGCGACCAGGGCGGCGGCGGCGCGGTCGAAGACGATGCCGCGGCGCGTGCTCGGCGGCACCTGCAGCTGGGGAAAGTCGACGACGCCCTCGAAGCGCCCGCTGTCCCACGGCGTCCGGACCCGGTCCGGACCCTCGATCGCCGCGATGTCGTCGAGCACCGTCGTGCCGCCGCAGGCCAGCGCCACGCGGCCGTGGCGCTCGTCGTCGGCGGAGACCAGGTAGAGCTCGACGCGCGCATCGTCGTGGCCTTCGACGCCGAGGCGGACCAACCCCTCGATCGACTGGCCGCGGTAGCGCTCGGCGGTGACCGCGAATTCCTTGATCGCGCGGCCGCGGGCGACGCGGTCCAGGATGCGGAGCTCGACGGTGCGACCCAGCAGCTGGCCGCGCAGCTCACCGGCGAGGTAGGCCTGCAAGCGCGGCGGCCGCACCTGCCGGTGCACTTGCTCGTGGATGCCGAAGATCTCGACTTCGGTGAACGTGTCGCTGTCGTCCAGCCGGCGCGCGCGCGCCTTGGTCAGCTGGGCATCGGGGCAGTCCTCGACCAGGGTCAGGGTCCAGGTGGCGCCACCGCCGACGCGGCTGTGGATGCGCATCTCGCGGCCCACCGCCCAGAAGCCGAGCAGCCCGATGCCGTACTTGCCGATCGCCATCAGCTCGCGGCGTTGGGCCGGCGTCAGCGAGCGCTTGTGCGAGTGGCCGATGGTCGTCGCGATGTGGTGCAGCGCCTGATCGCGGTCGAGCTCCGGAAACACGCCGCGGCCGTCGTCGCGAATGCGCAGCCCGCGCTCGCCCTTGCGCTTGAACCAGGTGATCTCGATGTGTTCGGCCTGCGCGTCGAGCGAGTTCTGCACCAGCTCGCACACCGCCTTGCGCGGATCGTGTTGGCTGCGGGCCAGCAGGCGGATCAAGTCGAACGAATCGGCGGGCTTGAGCCGCAGCTTGGTCTGGCGCACCGAGCCGGAGGGACGCTTGGCCATGGCCTGCCACGCTACAAGAGGCGGCATTGGCCGCAACCACGCGGTCCACCGCCCAGTGCGTCGATCGGGTCGGCGAGCTCGACCGCCAGCTGCGCGGCGGTCGGCGTCCGGTGGCGTGGGTTGCACCGCGTGGCCCGGCGGACAGCACCGGCCAGGGCGGCCGCGCCGCCGCGGAGCCTCGGCAGGCGGGCGCCGTGGCCGCCGGCCAACCGGTGCCACCACGCGTGCAATGGGCGGGCGCGGCCGCCCAGCAGCAGTGCCAGCGTGACGCCGAGACCGAAGACGTCGATGCGCGGATCGGCGGGCGCGCGGCACGCGGCGCCCGACCGCCACGCCTCCGGCGGGATGAAGCCCCGCGTGCCGGGCACCTCTCCCCGGCCCGTTTGGTCACTGCGCGCGCGCGGCCGCGCCAGGCCGAGGTCGATCAACACCGGCCGGGCGCGATCGAGCAGGATGTTGGCCGGGGTCACGTCGCGGTGCACGACGCCGGCGTCGTGCAGGTACTGCAGGGTGCCCGCCACGGCGATGCCGAGGCAGGCGACTTGCAGGGGGGTGAGCGGGCGGCGCAGGTGCGACAGCGGGGGCCCCGACAGTCGGGCCAACGCCAAGTACGGAACGCCGTCGATGGCGCCGGCGGTCTCGAAGCGCACCAGGCCGGGATGGCGCAGGGGGGCGAGGAGGTCGATCTCGCGCCGCAGCCGGCGCGCGGCTCCGCCCGTTGCTCCGCGGCGCGGCAGCTTGACGGCCAGCGCGGCGCGGTCGCGGAGCCGGGTGGCGGCGTAGACCTCGCTCATGCCCCCGCGCGCCAGTAGGTGGTGGATCCGCATTCCGTCGAACATGGCCGGCGGATGGCTGCTCACCGCAGCGCCGTCAATCCGGGCCACGGCGCCGGGCCGGCGCCGCTCTGCCGGCGGGGTTGCGCAGCAACTCGATGCGCAGGGCGGCGCGCGCGCGAGTCAGCAGGACGCGGCTGGCGCCGGGGCTGCGGCCCGTGCGCGCGGCGGAGCGATGGTGGGTGTGGCGCGGGTCGGCGTGCCAGCGCAGCGCCTGTCCGTACTGCGGCGGCAGCCGGTCCAGCGCCGCTTGCACGTGCTGCCA
This sequence comes from Planctomycetota bacterium, assembly GCA_965223545.1. Taxonomy (GTDB): domain Bacteria; phylum Planctomycetota; class UBA1135; order UBA1135; family UBA2386; genus CBDCWY01. The sequence continues at coordinate 5,886,778 of OZ245006.1, forward strand.
CTCGTCGCGCGCGGCCGCCGTCTGCGGCGGAGGCGGCAGCGGGGACGGGGCCCGCGCCGCCGGAATGGCGATCGCCTCGGGCGCGGTCCTGCGCCGCGCGGTGTAGTGCCGGTGGCGCAGCATCACCAGGTGGCGGACGATGGAGACCAGCCAGGCGCGCAGCGCGCCGCGCGTTGCGCCGCGGAAGCTCGGGATCGACTGCAGCACCTGCACGGTGGCGGACTGCACCACATCGGAGATGGTCAAGTGCCGGCCGAGGTGCTCGCCGACTTCGGCGGTGGCGGCCTGGCGCAGGATGGGCTGCGCCCACGCCACGAGCGCGTCCCAGCCGCGCGGGTCGCCGGCCCGCGCCGCGGCGAGCCAGTCGGGGCTGCCGGGGCGAACCAGCTCGGGTTGGGGCTGACGGAACCGCATGACACCATGGGCGTTTGCGGGTCCACTGGCGGGCCCGCCCGTCAGAGTTGCCGGACAGATGAAGTGCAATCGGGTAAAAAATCCCTATCCGCGGTCCGCCCCCGTCCGTCCGGACGCAGAAGTGATGAATGACGCAGCGACGTTACGAGCAAGTTGAGCCAGAGGGAGATCGCGGAGCGTTCGCTCAGCTGCTCTCGGCCGCCAAGAGCGGTGACCGGGAGGCCCAGGACGCGCTGGTCGGGCGGGTCTACCCGGAGGTCCGTCGGCTGGTGCACAAGGAGCTCAGCCAGAGCCTGCGCCGGTCGCGCCCGGAGCTGTCGGCGCTGTTCAGCACCGGGGACGTGGTGCACGACGTGCTGCTGGGCGTGCTGCGCGATCTGCACAGCTTCAAGGGCGACGATCAACCCGCCCTGACTCAGTACTTGGCGGTGCGCGTCTCGCACCAGTTGATCGACACGATTCGCTTTCACCAGGCCAAGTGCCGCGACCGCCGCCGCGGTGGGGTCGACTCCGCGGCCCACGAGCCGGCCAGCACCGACCCCTCGCCGACGTCGGCCGCCGCTGCGCGGGAGTCGGCCGCGGCGTTGGATGCCGCGATCGCCACCTTGCCCGAGCGGCTGCGCCAGGTGCTCGAGCTGCGCTACCGACGCGGCATGGCGCACGCCGATGTCGCCGCCGCGCTGGGCTTCCCATCGGCCGAGGCGGCGCGCAAGGCGGAGCGCACGGCGCGGGCGCAGCTCTCGGTGCGCATGCGCGCGCTCGGCGATGGGGGGCGCGCGGAGTGAGCGATCCGACCAGGGTGTCGGCCACCGAAGGCGATGGGGCCGGGCAGCGGTTGGCGGCGATCGTCGAGCGTGCGCTCGAGCACGAGGAGTGCGGCGAGGACTACCGGCTGCTCGACCTCTGTGGCGGTGATGCCGCGGTGTGCGATGCCGCCCAGCAGGCGTTGCAGCTCGCGCGCCGGGTCGATCGCTTCGCCGGTTGGCGGCAGCCGGGCGATCCGTTCACCGGGGCCGCGCTCGGCGATCGCTACGTCGTCCTCGAACGCATCGGCGCGGGCGCCATGGGCGCGGTGTACCGCGGCCATGACCGCGAGCTCGGGCGCGACGTCGCGATCAAGGTACTCCACCCCCATCTATTCGGCGCTGAAGCGGCCGAGGCGCGCTTCGTCCGCGAGGCGCAGGCGCTCGCCGCCCTCCGCCACCCGAACGTGGTCTCGGTCCACGACCGCGGCAAGACCGAGAACGGTGCGCACTACCTTGTGCTCGAGCTGCTGTCCGGCTTGTCGTTGGCGGTGATCGTCGACGAGCTGTCGGCCCGCGTGCGGGCCGGCGGCTGGCGCGCGGTCGAGGACACCGATTGGCTGCGCACTCTGTTGGCCGAGGCGGAGCTCGAGCCGAGCTACTTGCGCCAATGCGTGAGCTGGGGCATCGCGCTCGCGTCCGGCTTGGCCGCGGCCCACGAGCAGGGAATCGTCCACCGCGACGTCAAGCCCTCCAACGTGTTCATCACCGACGACGGCCGCGCGGTGTTGCTGGACTTCGGCATCGCGGCGTGGGCGGACGACGGTTCGCTGACCGCCGGCGACACGACGCTGGGAACGCCCAAGTACATGGCGCCCGAGCAGGTCGGCGCGGGCAGCCGGACGATGCCGGTCGTCGACGTTTACTCGCTGACCGCGACCCTCTACCACTTGGTCTGTGGCCGGGCGCCGTACGACGGCGACACGCCGCGCGTGCTGGCGGCGCTGCAGCGGCAGGATCCGCCCGACCCGGTCAGGCTGCGCCGCGGCTTGCCGGCCGATGTCGCCGCCGTTCTCGAAGTCGGCATGGCGCGCGATGTGCGGCGGCGGTATGCGGGCATGCAGGCGTTGGAGCGGGATCTGCGCGCCCTGCTGGAGCTGCGGCCCGTGACCGCGCGCCGGCTCGGAGTGGTCGGCCGCGGCTGGCGGCGCGTGCGGCGGGCGAGAGCACTGCAAGCGGCGGTCGGCGCTGCGTTGTTGGTGATCGGCGGCGTGGCGACGGTGCAGTGGTGGAGTGCGCGCGCCGCGGCCCGCGCCAGCGAGACCCAGGCCGACGTGCGCGCCTTGCCGCCTTGCGCGACTCTGGGCGTGCGCCCGCGCTACCACGCCGAGGCCACGTTGGCACTTGCGCGGCGCCTGCTCGATGGCGCGACCGAGCGCTCGCCCGAGCGTCCGGTGCCCTGGATGCTGCGCGCCGCGTTGCGCTTCGATCACGGCGACCGCGCCGGCGCGGCGCGCGACTACGCGGAGTTCGCCCAGCGCTGGCCGTCGGCGCTGTCGCGCGCCGTCGCGGCCGCGTTCGCGAGCGGAGGCGGCGGCGGCGAGATGGCGTTCGATGCGGCGGTCGCGTTGCCCGAGCCGCAGGACGCGCTGCAGGACCTGTTGGCGGCGCACTTGACGATGCGCGCCGCGCAGTGGACGCCGGTCGAGCGACACGCGGAGCTGTACGGCCGCGCCGTCTCCCTGTTGCGCCGGCGGCCCGAGCACGCCATCGCTCGGGAGTGGGCGTTCTTGGCGGAGCTGCAGTCCGGTGCGGTCGACCTGGGTCGCATCAGCGCAGACATCGCGCGCCACGAGGGGCGCTTCGGCGGTTCGACGACCACGTCGTACCTCGCCGGGGTGGTCCGCGCCAAGCTGGCGAACCGCAGCGGTGCGCTCGCCGACCACGCGACTGCGCTGGCGCACTTCGAGGCGGTGCTGGCGTTGGTGCCGGAGCACTACCAGTCGCTCAACAACAGCGCCGATCGGTTGCTTTGGTTGCACCGGCCGGCGGAGGCAGAAGTGCTGGCCCGCTGCGCCCTCGCCGCGCGGCCGACCGGCGCCGACGCGCAGATGAACTTGTGCTACGCGCTCACTCGCCTGCGGCGGTTCGACGAAGCCGAAGAGGTGGTGGCCGCGATGCAGGTCGACACCTGGGAGCGCGCTGTCGTCGCCGGCGACCTCGCGCTGCGCGTCGCGCTGCAGCACCTGGCCGACGGTCACTCGGGCCCGGCGGCGCTGTCCGCCGCGGCGGAGGCCAGCCAGCGGTTCGAGGTGGCCGCGGACAAGCTGCGCGCGTTGGGCATGTCCCGCCGGGCGGCCGAGGCCGCCGAGAACGCGCGGCGGGCGCGCGAGCTCGAGAGCGGTCCCGGCTCCGACGAGTACTGCACGGCGCTGGCGGCGGCGCGCTACGGCGCGGCCGAGCTGCGCGTCATCGGCCGCAACTTGCCGGCACACATGAGCCAGGAGCTCCGCGATCGGTTGCAGGAGCTGCTCGAAGACTACGCCGACCTCGTGGACTACCGCGAGACGGCTTCCGCGGCGCCCCATCCCCCGGCGCCGGTCCCCGACCCCATTCCATCCCAGTCCAAGGAGTAGCTCCGCCATGATTCTCACCACCGCGCTCGCCACCGTTGCCACCGCCAGCTTGGCGCCCCAGTCGCAGGACTATGGGTTCCTCATGGGGGCGGCCGAGGTGGTGTTCACCGATCAGGACACGGCGGACGAGCACCACAACTATGTCGTGGCCGCGCGCTACAAGGCGGCCGGTATCCGCGACCAACTGCCGGGGAACTTCCCACCACCTCCTCCCGGTGGTCCGGACTTGTCGAGCTCGCCTCCGTGGAGTGAGTTTCCGACAAGCGGCAGCACGGTGACGGTCGTCGCCGACGGCTTCAGCTCCGGGCTTCCCTACATGCCGATCAACGGGGCCGGTCTGCTCTCCGCCGACCCCAATTCCGACACCAGCTGGGTGGCGATCACGTTCACCGTGTTGCGTGATACGCAGGGTGAAGAGGGTTCTTTCATCGCCGCGCACAATGACGACAACCTGCTGGCCGCGACCTTGCAGTTCACCACCGCCGAGAGCACGGGCGTCGAAGGTGTGGGGGAAGTGCTCTATGCCAACAATGGCCCGGACACGTGCTACCCGGAAGACTCCTACCCGGAAAACTCGAACGTCACCGCGATCGACAACCTGCTGCCGATGATTTGGGAGAACTCGGCGCGCGGAGCTGCGATGCGCGGGCGCTTCGAGCAGTTCCCGTACGTCGTCTTCTCGTTGGACGAGGACTCCGCGGTTGCCGTCAATCAGGCGCTCGTCCCGAACGGGAGCTACACCGGCGCGGACGTGTTCGTCACCGAGTGGCTGGGGGCTGCGTGGAGCACGCCGGTGCTGCTCGTCAGCGGCCAGCAGCTCGAGGTCGCTGTCGGCAAGGAAGTCACGGGCCTGAGCTATGACGCCAGCCAAGACCTGCTCGTCTACGCCAGCGACGGTACCGACTCGCAGGTCATGGTGGCCTATCTCGGTCCCAACCCCGGCGACACTCCGTCGGATGTGCGCGAGCTCGAGGTGTTCGCGTCACCGACGTCGACGCAGAAGATCGCCGCGTCGGCGGCGCTCGGCCTGCAGCCGACCCAGGGAGTCGACAAGATCGGCGGCCTGTGTGTGATCGACCCCCGCACCGATGCGGCGGTGCACCGCTTCATGCCGCTCAACTTCGGCACGACGACCGGTCTCGTGCGAGGTAGCGCGCTGCGGGAGGGCAATGGTACCGCGTTGGACACCTGGGTGGTCTCCGGTGTCAGCGACGTCAACGCCACGTGGACGATCTTCCGGAGCTACGCGTTCGGCGTGATGCCGCTCAACTCCCCGGCGCCGATCTCGGGCTCGTACACCGTCGTGTCATCCACTTCGGTGTTGGCCAACGAGCCGGTGTCGATCAGCTTCCCCGTGTTCACGTCGATGATGCCGGGCATCGTCGACTTCAGCAGCATCTTCTTCCCGGAAGGCGCGGGGGGCGGAGGCGCGACGTCGTGGCACCGCCTGACGTTCTGAGCGCGCGGGGCGGTTGACGCCCGGCCCCGCGGTGGAGATCCTGTTGCGCATGCGAGCGGCGGCTCTGCTTGCGCTCGGGGTCTCCGTCCTGGTGGCGATGTTCCTGCTGTGGGATGGCGCCGACGGCGCGGCACCCACGCCGCGCGCCGTTGCGCCCGTTGCCGCGCCCGAGGCGCCGGCGGTGTCGCTGCGCGGCGCCGCCGCGGCGTCCGAACCGGCGGTGACCGAGCGGCGGACGGTGCGCGCGGCTCCTGCGCCGGCGCCGCCCGCCGAACCGGAGCCCGCAGCGTCTGCCCTGATCCGCGGCCGAGTCTTCGATCCCGACGGGCGGCCGGTCGGCGGGGCGCCGGTGGCGGCGATGGCCCTCGTCGATGGCGGCCCTGGCCAGCACCCCGGGCACGCGTCGACCGAGACCGCCGCCGACGGCAGCTTTGCCGTCGCGGTGCCTGAAGGAACCGGCCCGCTGGCTCTGGTGGCGCGGCACGCCGGCACGCGACCGGCGACGCGCATCCTCGCGCGCAACGCGGGCGCGTTGGCGGGATTCCACGAGCTTGCCCTCGAAGCCGGCTTCGCGCTGGTGGGTCGCGTGGTCGACGGCGGTGCGCCCGTCGCGGGAGCGCACGTGTCGCTCGACCTCGCCTTCGGCACGCCGGGGGTCTTCGGCTTCGGCAGCGAGGCGTTTTGGCGGGATGGTCGCCTCGAGGAAAAGCACGCGGCGGTGCACACGGACGAGGATGGGCGCTTTCGCCTCGCTGGGCTGGGACCATACGAGCACGACCTTCACTTGGGGCTCCCGACGCAGAAGCGGCACAGCTTGCTCGATCTGCGCCGCCGGGTCTCGGTGCCGCAACAGGATTGGCGGATCGACGTCGCCGGTGCCGAGCTCGAGGTCGTGGTGCAGCGCCTCGGCGAGGTGCCCACCGACGCGGTCGTCGTCCTGGCGGCCGACGGGCGCCAGGTGGAGGTGCGCACCGAGGGCAAGCCGGTGCGCTGTGCCGTGCCGCCTCTCGCCGAGGTGCGCGTCGAAGTGCGGCAGCCCACATCGAGCACCGCGGTCCGCAGCGTGGCGGCGGGGCGAGAGGGCGAGCGACAACAGGTCCTGGTCGTCCTGCAGCCAGTCGCACGGCCGAGCCTGCTGGTGCGCTTGCCCGGCGCGACGCGCGCTGGCGTCGAGGCGGTCGAGGTGCGGTTGTGGCCGAAGGGCGGCGGTGAGGAGGTCACGCTCCCAGCGCCGGCGGGTCCTGGCGCCGACCGGTTCGACGTCGAAGTCGTGCCGCTCGAACCCGGCGCTTACGAGGTCGCTGTCGGCCCCGCGGGCGAAGGCGCCGGCCACTACGTCTACCCGGTGGTCGGCGAGCTTCGACTGCCGCCGGCGGGCGTGGTCGAGTTTCGCGGCACGTTGCAGTGGGGCGGCCGGCTGGACGTCTCGATCTCGGCCGCGCGCCAGGAGCAGTGGAGTGCCAGCTGGGTGCTTCGCGCGCCATCCGGTGACGCGGTTCTGTCGCGCTCGGTGTTCAACGCCGCGATCAGTCCCGGCGGGGGCCGTGGGGTGTTCATGGTGTTCGGCATGGACTTCTGGGCGGCCGGCAAGTCGTCCGGCGCGGATGCCGGTCGCCTGGCGGGCCGCGCCGGGATCGTTCCCGCGGGCTCGTACACGCTCGAGGTTTCCGGCGGGGGGTTCGAGACTTGGAGAGCGCCGGTCACGATCGAGCCGCAGAAGACGGCGCGGGTAGAAGTGCAGCTCGTGGAGGCGAAGAAGGGTGGCTGAGGGCGCGTGCGGGATTCACGTTCCCGCCCGCTACACTCGCGTTGCGACATGAACACCCCTCTCGCCGTGTTGCTCTCGGCGTGGGCGCTCGTTGCCCAAGAGAGCACGCCAGCTCCCGCAACTGCTGCGCACACCGCCGTGACTCGGGTGGCGTTCGGGTCGTGCCAGGACCAAAACCGTCCACAGTCGATGTTGGAGCGCGCGGCGCGGCTCGACCCGGCTCTGTTCTTGTTCTTGGGTGACAACGTGTATGCCGACACCGGGGACGAGCTCGAGATGCGCGCGGCGTACGCAGCCCTGATGAGCGGGAGCGGCATGGCAGCGCTTGCGGAGCGCGGCGTGCGCGTGTTGGCGACCTGGGATGATCACGATTACGGCGTCGATGACGGAGGTGCCGCGTTCGCGGCCCGCGAGCTGAGCCAGCGCGTGTTCTGCGACGCGTGGGGCGAATCGGAATCTGCACCGCGCCGGGCGCGCGCCGGCATCTACGAAGCGGTGATGCTCGGTGGCCCGGAGCGCCGCGTACAAGTGGTCCTGCTCGATACGCGGTTTCACCGGTCACCGTTGCGACGCGCATCCGAACTGGACTTGCGGCGACGCGCGGGGCGCGGTCCCTACGTGCCCGATCCCGATCCCGACGCGACGATGCTCGGCGAGCAGCAGTGGCGCTGGCTCGAGGAGCAATTGCGGCTGCCGGCGCGGCTGCGGCTCGTCTGCTCGAGCATCCAGTTCGTGGCCGGGGGCCATGGCTACGAGTGCTGGGACAACTTGCCGCGCGAAAAGGAGCGCATGCTCGCGCTCATCGCGCGGACCCGTGCGAATGGTGTCGTCTTCCTGTCGGGGGACCGCCACCACGCGGAGATCAGCTGCCTTCCCGCGGCCACCGACGGGCGCGGGCCGGCCTACCCGATCTGGGATGTGACTTCGAGCTCGCTCACGACGCCGCGCGCCTGGGTCGACGAGCCGAATCTCTACCGCCGGACCAGCGTCTACTGGCAGCCGAACTTCGGCGTCCTCGACATCGAATGGGATGGTCCGGAGCCGGCAGTGAGCCTGCAGATCCACGGCGAGGACGGACTCTTGTTCGCGGAGCGCGTGCCGCTGGCTGCGCTCGAGCCGTCGTTGAAGCCGAGACTCGATGGAGAGGAGCGCCTCGAGCGGCTGGCGTTCGTGAGCTGCGTCAAGCAGAGCAAGCCACAACCTCTGTGGCAGCCGTTGCTCGACCGCGATCCCCAACTGCTCGTCATGCTCGGCGACAACGTCTACGGCGACACCGAGGACATGGCCGAGCTGCAGGCCGCCTACGACGAGCTGGCGGCCAATCCGCTCTTCGCCCGGGTCCGCGCGCGCGTGCCCATCGTCGCCACTTGGGACGACCACGACCTCGGCCGCGATGATGCGGGCATCGACTACCCCCTGGTCGAGGCGTCCAAGGCGAGGTTTCTCGATTTCTTCGGCGTGCCCGCCGACGACGTCCGCCGGCGGCGTCCGGGCGTCTATCGCAGCTTCTACTACGGGCCGCCTGCCGAGCGCGTGCAGGTGCTCGTGCTCGATACGCGTTCTTTCCGCACGCCGCTGAGCGCCCGCACGACCGAGCGTCCGGCGGGCCACGCCCACCCCGGCCGCTACGTCCCCTCGTTCGATCCGACCGCGACCATGCTCGGCGATGCGCAATGGCGCTGGCTCGAGCGCGAGCTGCGCGTGCCGGCCGCCGTGCGAGTGATCTGCTCGTCGATCCAGGTGCTCAGCGAAGGCCACGGCTGGGAGTGTTGGGCCAATCTCCCGCTGGAGCGCGCCCGCCTGTTCCGCGCCATCCGCGACGCGCGCGCCACCGGCGTGTTGATCGTCAGCGGTGACATGCACATCGGCGAGCACATGGCGGTCGCACCGCACGACACCGGCGTTCCCTACACGCTGCACGAGTTCACCTCGTCGGGACTCAACCAGGGCTGGGAGTTCACCAACTACCACAACGAGCACCGCGTCGGCACGCCGATGTTCGACCCCAATTTCGGCTGGATCGAGATCGATTGGGAGGCACTGGACCCGAGGCTCACGATCCGGGTCGAGCGGGCGGACCGGCGGCAGATCCGTGGCGAGCTGCGGTTGAGCGAGCTGCGGTGAGGCGCGTTGGTCCATCGCTGATCCTCAATCGCATTCCGCCGCGGCGTGCGGCTAATCTGGCTTTTGACGCATGACCAATCACCGGATCGCGATGCCGCCGTCTTCTCGTCGCCTCGGTCATCGGCGCGCAGTCTTGGCTGCGCCGAGATTCTGCACCGTTGTCTTGGGGTTGGTCTTGGCCGGCGCCGCGCAGGAGCCTGGAGTGCCGGGGGATCCGCGCGTGGCGGAGCTGGAGCGCGCCGCCGAGAACGCACGGGGTGACTCTGTCGCCGCCCTGGAAGCGACGGCGACCCTCGCCGTCGCGCTGGCTGACGAGGACGTCAGCGTGCGGCGGACGGCGGCGGCTTTGCTCGCCGACAACCCGCACTCCGACATCTACCTACCGGCGCTGACGGCTGCACTCGAGCGCGCAATCGCGGATGTCCGGCGGGTCGTTGTCGCCAGGTTGTACGTCTACCGTAGGAAGGGTGGTCGCCTCTTCGACCTCTGTGGCGAACCGTATCAGGAGACCGGCGAGCTGATCTCTGCCGAGGAGCAGCCGCTCTTTCTGTTCGGCTTGCACTATGCCTCGACTCTGATCGACGCACTCGCGCGCTGTCGAGACGACCGCGCGGTTGCTGCGCTGGTGGCTCTGTCCGCCGGGTTCGAGCCAGAAGACACGCCGGCAACGCTCTGGAACGAGACTCTGGCGGGGTTGCTTCGCGCGGGTACCCGCTCCGCGTTGGCTGAGGCCGTCGCCGCTTACGGCCGGATCGAGAAGTTCGTTCTGTTGCCGGAGGAGCGGCGCCCTCTGGTTGCCACTACACAGCAGCTGACCCCACAAGGACTGGTGGCGCGGCGAGCGACGCCCCTCGTGACGGAAGATCGCTCTCGTCTTCACGCAGCGCTCGTCGCCGCCTTCGAAAGGGCGGGGGCCAAACGAACGCCGAAGCTGCCGGCCAAGGGCAGGGCGCGCACGAGTCGAGCGTGGAAGTCGGCGCTGAAGCGCATTGCAAAGGATCTACCGGAGTCGGTCGAGTCCGGGGACGGGAAGCAGTCATGACCGAGCCTTGTTGTTCCGCGATGGTCGCGATCGCAGCCAGCCTGTTGCTGGTCGCCGGCCTTCCCGCCCAAGACGAGTCGGCTCCTGTGTCGAAGCCGAACGTGATCGTGCTGATCACCGACGACCAGGGCTACGGCGATCTCGGCGCGCATGGCAACACCTCGATCTCCACGCCGCATCTCGATCGCTTGGCGGCGGAGTCGGTGCGCCTCGTCGACTTTCACGTCGATCCGACCTGTTCGCCGACGCGCAGTGCGCTCTTGACCGGCCGCTACTCGACGCGCACCGGCGTGTGGCACACCATCATGGGGCGCTCGCTGATGGATCCGCGGGAGGAAACGTTGGCCGAGGTGTTCCGCGCCGCCGGCTATCGGACCGGGATGTTCGGCAAGTGGCACTTGGGCGACAACGCGCCGTGTCGGCCGCAGGACCAGGGGTTCGAGCACGTCGTTTGGCACCACGGCGGCGGAGTTGGTCAGGGACCCGACTACTGGGGCAACGACTACTTCGACGACACCTACGAGAAGAACGGCGAGTGGCGCCGGTTCGAGGGCTACTGCACCGATGTTTGGTTTCGCGAGGCCGCGGCGTTCATCGACGCCGAGGACGAGCGGCCGTTCTTCGTCTATCTGTCGACCAACGCGCCACACGGCCCGTTCTTGGTCGCCGAAGAGTACGAGCGACGCTACGTCGAGGCGGGCGTGCCGCCGACCATGGCCAAGTTCTACGGCATGATCACCAACATCGACGACAACGTCGGCCGGCTGCGGGAGAGGCTGGAGGCCCGCGGGCTTGGTGACGACACGGTGTTGGTGTTCATGACCGACAACGGCACGGCCGCGGGGCGCTCGCCGCGCGAGGGCGAGACAGGACGGTGGAGTGGTTTCAACGCCGGAATGCGCGGGCAAAAGGGCTCGGAGTACGACGGCGGGCATCGGGTGCCGTGCTTCGTGCACTGGCCGGCGGGCGGTGTCGGCGGCGGTCGCGAGGTCGATGCGCTGGCCGCGCACATCGATCTCTTGCCGACCCTGGCGGAGCTGTGTGGCGTGCGCCGCCGCGGCGAGAATGCGCTGGACGGCGTCTCGCTCGCGGGAGCGTTGCGCGGACGCGCCGCGCCGCCGCGCGACCGCACCCTGTTCGTCCACTCGCAGCGCATCGAGCACCCGCGCAAGTGGCGGAAGTCGGCGGTGATGACGGAACGGTGGCGGTTGATCAACGGCGCCGAGCTGTACGACCTACCGGCCGATCCGGGACAGGAACGCGATGTCGCCGCCGAGCACGAGGACGTGGTGCAGCGCCTGCGGGGGAGTTACGAGCATTGGTGGGCTTCGCTCGAGCCGGTGTTCGGCGAGTACGTGCGGATCCGGTTGGGTGCCGACGACCGAGTCCAGCGTCTCATGTCGCATGATTGGCACACCGACAACGGCGGCGTTCCGTGGCATCAGAACCACGTGCGCAACGGCTACGTCGGCAACGGGCCGTGGGCCGTCGAGATCGCCCGCGGTGGAGAGTACGACGTGACCCTCTACCGGTGGCCTCCGCACTTGGAGCGCGCGATGGAGTGCGTGCACGCCTCGGTCGTCATCGGCGATCGGAGCGTAGAGGCCGCGATCGCCCCGCAGGCCGCCGCCGCGGCGTTTCGCTTGCGGCTCGAACCCGGGCCCGTCCAGCTGCTGACCACCTTGCGCCGCGCAACGGGGGAGGAGCACGGCGCCTACTTCGCGACCGTACGCCGCGTCCCGCAGTGATCGTGGTGCGCTTCAGCGCCCTGTCGGCTGATCCCACAGCCGGTAGGGGTCGTGTAGACGCTCCATCTCGGCGAGCAGCAGGGCCTCGAGCTCGGCGCGGATGTCCGTGTGCGCGGGATCGGCGGCGAGGTTGGTGTGTTGCTCCGACGGACGGTGGCCGGTCAGCCGGATGATGCTCTCGTCGGCGTGCTGCGCCAGGAGTTCGGCGGGGTTGTCGGCCAGGTTGAAGAGCTGAGTCTCGCGCACTTCACCCTCCATCACGTCGTACTTGATCAGCTTCCAATCCCCCTTGCGCACTGCCCGCATGCCCGGCTTGGTCCCGCCGCAGTATGCGCCGAACAAGACCTCGCGCACCGTCTCGCGTCGACCGCGCAGCACGGAGGCGAAGCTCAGGCCCTCCGAGGTTGCTGGCGTCTCGATCTCGGCCAAGTCACAGAGCGTGGCCAGCACGTCGAGCAGGTAGACGTTGCCCTGGGCGCGCTGACCGGCGGGGATGCCGGGGCCGCGCACCAGCATCGGCACGCGCCAAGTGTGCTCGTACAGGTTCTGCTTGCCTTGCAGGCCGTGTCTGCCGATCGCCATGCCGTGGTCGGCGGTGTAGAAGACGAACGTGTTGTCGAGCTCGCCCATCGCCTCGAGCTTGTCGAGGACGCGGCCGATCTGCGTGTCGATGTTCTCGCCGCAGGCGAACTGGCGACCGATCTCGTTGCGGATCGTCGGTTCGTCGCGGCGCCGCTTGACGCCTTGCACGTTGACCTCGTCGCGCAGTCCCGGGTGACCGTGGTGGAACGGATGCGCGGCGAGATAGTTGATCGGCAGCGGAGGTGAGCTCGGATGCGCTCGCTCGGGAACGGTGTCGTTGTCGGCACCGTATTTGGCCACGAGATCGGCAGGGCCGTGCCGGGGATCGTGCGGGTGCGAGAAGCCGAGGTAGATGAGGAATGGGTCGCGGTCGCCGCCCGTCTCCCGGTCGCTCAGGTAGTCGAGGACACGATCGGCATGCCATGCGCTGCCGGTCTCGGCGGTGCCGCCGCGCTTGGTTGCATCGTGGTGCACGTCGAACTGCAGGTTGGCGGCACGGTAGCTGTTGCCGCGCTTGCAGGTCCGCATGGTGTCGTACCCGGCTCGCTTGAAAACCGCCGCCAAGGTGTGCTCGGCGAGGTCGTCGGGACAATGCGGATTGATGTCGTCCTTGCCCATCCCGCGCTTGGGTAGATGCCACAGCGTTCGCCCGCTCATCACCATGTGCCGCGACGGCGTACACACCGCGCCGCTGTACGACCCCATGTGATAGGCGCCGTCGAGCACGACTCCCTCGGCGGCGATGCGATCGAGGTCTCGAGCGCGGACGCTGGATCGTAGACTCGGAGGTCGAACGGCGACTGGTCGTCCGCGATGATGAACAGGAAGTTGGGGCGCGCATTGTCGAGCTGCTGCCCCGAGACCGTCGCTGGCGCAAGGGAGACCAGCGCGCAGGTGGTCACCAATAGGGTGCGGGAGAGCCACATGCTGCTCAGTTTCCCCAAAGAGGGGCGCACGTAAACTCGTAGTGCCCGATCCGCACGCCGGAGAGATCCTCGATCTGGCGCAGCGCGCGATCGCGCTGGCGGCGCGGGTGGACCGCTGCCGAGCGACCCTCTTATGCTGGTGGCAACCGAGGAGACCAACCATGCGACCAGAACTGCTGTGCCTGCTGAGTCTGCTATGCGCCGCCCCGGACGCGCTGACCCAACCGGGCGCCCCGGTACCGCTGTCGTCGGGGCCGGATGACCGCGCGCCCGCCATCGCGTACGCCGAGAACCAGGACGTCTACCTGGCCGTGTGGGAGCGGGTCACCGGTTTGGCCGTCGAGATCGTCGGTCAGCGCTACCAGGCGGGCGGCGCGCTCGTCGGGGCACCCGTGGTCATCGCCGGCAGCGGTGGTGCACCGACGGTCGGTTACGTGAGAGCGCGCGACCGCTTCGTCGTGGCTTGGAAGGCGAGCTTCTCGGAGATCCGGGCCGCGACCGTCGACCCGGGAACTGGCGCGGTCTCCGTCTCGGTCCCGGTCGCCGAACGACCCAACTTCAATTACGTCGGGCCCGAGTTCCCCGCGTTGGCCAGCAACGTGGTGGCGACCGATCCCGCGGCCTTGTTGGTCTGGGGTGACACCCACGGTGCTGCGATCGTCGGTCTGTCGGATGTGTTCGCGCGCCGGCTCACGGTCACCGCCGCCGGCGCCATCGTTGCGGGCCCGCAGGTCACGGTCGCGCGGGGTAACTGGATCGGCGCGCCGAGTGTTTCCCGCGACGGTGGCCAGGATGGTCGCTACCTGATCGCCTACTCCGAGCGGTTCAACTCCTCGCTCGGCGGGGTGCGGGCCAACGTGCGGGCGGTGCACGCCGACTTGTCGATGAGCTCCGTTCTGCAGCTCGACGTGGGCAGCCGAATGCCGGCGGTCGATGGCGATGGCCGGAGCTGGGTGCTCGCGTACGAGCAAGCGATCGGCAACGATCTCGACATCTACGCGAATCGGTTGGTCTACGACGCCGCCAACAATGCGCTGCGCACCGTGGTGGTGGCGCCCGTGGCGAACGATCCGGGGGACTTGGAGACGCGGCCCCAAGTGGCGTGGCTGCAAGACTCCTGTCTGGTCGCGTTCGATGACGGGCCCAGTGGTCCCGACGACGGGTTGTTCGTCCGGTCCATCGACCAGACCGACTGTCGCTTGTGCCAGGGCACGTTCCGGCTGGCGCCGTCCGCGGCAAGCACCGGCTCCGGCTTCTATGTCGTCTCGCTCGCGCCGCGCCGCCGCGGTGGCCTCAGCGGCGACGATGTGTCGATCGCCTGGGCGGGTCTCGACGCGCAACAGGCCAGGCTCGTCCAGGCGGTCGCCTTCCGCGCGGTGGATGGAGTGGCCACCAACCTCGGTGGCGGTTGCGGTGTCCTCGGCGGGGTCGCCCGCGCGACCTGTGCGCGCGTCGGCAATATCGGCTTCCAGCATCGGCTGCGCGACGCGCAGCCGGGGGGCGCTGCCGTGCTCGTGCTCGGCACGGTCACGGGCGGGTTCGGCTGTGGACCGTGCTCTCTCGTGCCAGTGCCGGTCGCCAGCGTGGTGACGCAGATCGATGCGTTCGGCCATGCCGCGGTGCCGATGCCCGTGCCGAGGACCCCGAGCCTGGTCGGCACGACCCTGTTCGAGCAATGGCTGACCGTGGGGGCGGGATGCGCCGCGTTCGGCGTGGACTTGTCCGACGCGCTGTCGGTGCGGCTGCAGTGACGTGAGCGGCGGCGGGGCAGGGCCACACTTGCCTCGCTCCGTCGGTCGTCACCTCGTGTAGCGCTCGGCCAGCTCGGGCTTGTCGAGGGCGGTGTAAGTGCGCACCAGCGCTTTCGCGACCGCCGCCGCTTGCGAGTGCTCGAGCGCGACGTAGCGATCGTGCGCCGACACCAGCACCGGCTCGGCTTCGGCAAACCGCTGCTGGAGCTCGAGGCTCCGGCCCAGCGAGAACTCGGCGGTCGCCAGATACACCGGTGATGCCGCGGGCGAAGCGCGAAAGATCTCAAGAGCCTCTCGCAACAGGGGCTCCGAGACCGTTGGTCGCCGCGTTCGGTTGAGCGACGTCCCGTAGTTGCACAAGGCCTCTCCGATCTTGGCGTGGCCCGCTGGATAGAGGCGGCGCACGGACTCCACCACTTCGGCGAAACGCCGTTGCGCCTCGTCGTCTCGACCCAGCGTGTGCGCGATCTCGGCGAGGACCTTGAGGGTCTCCGCCACCTGCGGATGCTCGTCGCTACCGAGGCGCCGCCGGTGCAGCTGCAAAGACTCTTCGGCGACGACCAGCGCTTCCTCGGTCTTGCCCCGTGAGCGCAGCAAAGTGGCCAGGTTCGAGAGCGCCCCCGCCAACCCGTCCAACTCGACGCCGGGGATCGTGCGGTACAGGGCGATCGCCGCGCGCATGTGGCGTTCGGCGGCGTCGTAGTCGCGCCGGCGGAAGGCGATGCTCGCCAGGTTGTTGAGCGCCTGTGCCAGTCTCGGATGCTCTTCTCCCAGGCTCGCGCGCCGGATCTCCAGAACTTGCTGCATGCACTCTTCCGCGCGCTGCAGATCGCCGACGTCGAGATGGATCGCGGCGAGGTTGTTCACGCTCTCGGCGACCAGCCGATGCGCGTCGCCGTGCTTGGCACGGCGCAGCGCGAGGGCCTCCTCGTGCAGCGTCCGCGCCTCGTCGATCCGGCCGAGCAGGCGCAGCGCGACCGCCAGGTTGTTCGCCGCCTTGGCCACGTCGGTGTGCACGCCATTGTCGAGGGTGCGGTGCAGCTCCAGCGCGGCGCCGAAGTGCCTGGCGGCGAGATCGTGTTGGCCGCGCCGGTAAGCAAGGTTGCCGAGCGAGTCGAGGCTCAGCGCGTACTCGAGGCTGTCTTCGGCAAACGTCGCCCGACGGATGGCGGCGGCATCCTCGATCAGCACCTCGGCTTCGTCGAACAGATCAACGTGCAGATACACGCGCCCCAGAGCGTCGAGAAGGTTGGCGCGGAGATGATCGCGACCGGAGAACTCTCGCCGGGTGGCAATCACGTGTCGGTCGAGCAGGCGCTTCACTTTGTCGGTCTCGGCGGCGGTGCGCCGCGGCGCCGCCACCAGGAACGCATCGATCAACATCTCCGCCAGGCGCTGGGCCGAGGCCGCCTCGATTCGGGCGTGATCCGCTTCGGCCGCGGCGGCCGTCCCTGCATCGCGAGCCAGGTCTCGCTCCTGCTCCGCGATGCCCGCCTGCCAGGCCGTGGCGACCGTGCCCGCGGCGATGGCCACGACGGCGAGAATGCCGGCGGCGGTCGCGACCCGATTCCGGGCGACGAACTTGCGCAACCGGTAGCGCACCGTGTCGGGCCGGGCGACGACCGGATGGCCGCCGAGGTGTCTGCGGATGTCCTCGGCGAGCTGTTCGGCCGACGCGTAGCGGCGGGTCGCGTCCTTGCGCATCGCCATCATCACGATGTTGTCCAGGTCGCCCCGCAGGTGGCGCTGGAGCTTGTGCGGGGTCGACGCGCGCCGCTGTGCGATGCTCTCGGTGTCCCCGCCCTCGCCGGACCCCTCCTCGGGCATGCCGCGCACCACTGCGGTGCTCGGCCTGGGCGGATCGGTGTCCAGCGTCGACTCGATCTGGCCGAGCGAGGAGGTCGTCCATCGATGGGGCTTCGTCCCGCACAGGAGCTCGTAGAGCAGCACTCCGAGCGAGTAGACGTCCGTCGCCGTCGTCACCGCTTCTCCGCGGAGCTGCTCGGGGCTGGCGTAGTCCGGCGTCATCATCCGGGTGACCGTCTGTGCGGCCTCGCCCTCGGCGGCGTGCGGCTGCAGCAGCTTGGCGATGCCGAAGTCGAGCAGCTTGGGCACGCCGCTCGTGGTGACCACGATGTTGGCCGGCTTCAAGTCGCGATGCACTACGAGGTTCTGGTGCGCGAAGTGAACGGTGCGCGCGATGGTCTGGAACAGCGCGAGCCGTTCGCCCACCGGCAGTGCGCGTTCGTCGCAGTACGCGTCGAGCGGGAGGCCGTCGATGAACTCCATCACCAGGTACGGCATGCCGTCGTCGGTAACTCCGGCGTCCAGCAGCTGCGCGATGTTCGGGTGGTTCAGGTTGGCCAGCGTCTGCCATTCGGACTGAAAGCGGAGCACGAGCTCGTCCGACCGGCGCCAGGGCTGCATCAGCTTGACCGCGACGGTCTGCTCGAGCAGCCCATCCGCACGCGCCCCGCGGTAGACGGCGCCCATTCCGCCCGACGCGATCTGCTGCTCGAGGCGGTAGGGACCGATGGCGCGGCCGATCAGTGGGTCTCGGTGTGCGCCCGGCGCGCCGTGGCCGGTGAGCGAGAAGCCGGGCAGGGGCGGGCGCTCCAACAGTTCCAGGGGTTCGTCGTGGTGCTCGAGCAGCGTTTCGAGCTCCCGCCGCCGGGCTCGATCGTCACCGCACAGCTGGCGCAGGCGTTCGGCGCGCGCCGCCGGCGGCAACCCCCGCAGCTCGTGGAAGGCCTTGGCGATGGGCTCGGACCACGGGTCAGTGGTCAACGCCGTCTCTCCGCAGCGCGCGCGCCAGCCAGGCCTTGGCGAGCACCCAATCCCGGGCGATCGTCCGCGGCGAGATGCCGAGCGCCTCGGCGATCTCGTTGGTGTGCATCCCGCCGAAGAAGCGCATCTCGACCATCCGCGCCTGCTGCGGGTTGACTCTGCTCAGGCGCTCGACAGCCTCGTCGACCGCCAGGATGTGGTCGGCAGGGCCGTCGGCCGCGAGCTCGGCGACGTCCACGCGCATGCGATCGTCGAGCTTGCCGGCCTTGCGCTGCTTCGACCGCGCGTGCTCGACCAGAATGCGTCGGACGGAGTTGGCCGCCGCGCCGAAGAAATGCGCGCGGTTGTGCCAGGAGTCGTGATTGCCGGCGAGCCGCATGTAGGCCTCGTGCACCAGCGCCGTCGCCTGCAGGGTGTGTCCGGGCGCCTCGTTGCCCAGGTACTTGGCCGCCAGAGCGTGCAACCTCTCGTAGATGAGTGGCATCAGCTCGCCGGTTGCGGCTGAGTCCCCGTCTCGCGAACGCTCGAGGAGTCGCGTGACGTGAGTTGTCCGCGTCATGGGGTGTGGTGCGCCGGGGAAGGCGTGGCCGTCATCCGGTCGGCAGTGCCCGGTTTCGAGACGCATCCGAGTGCGGCTGTCCATCGCGTGCCCTCCGCGCAAAAAGCTGGCAAGTCGGCGTCGTGTTCCATCGCACTACTGAGTGGGCATGCGAATGGCATGCCTGAAGCACACCCCACCCCACCGATTCTTTGGAATTCGTCATGAACCGTCAACCGACCCGGATGGTGAGCGCTCTCTTGAGCGCTCTTCTGGCCCCCGCTGCCATGGCCCAATCTGACTTCGCGACCTGGGTCGGCTACGACACCGGCACTGGCTCGACAGCGCGGCATCCGTACGACAGCGCGGTCGGGGACTTCGACCGGGACGGGGATCCCGACCTCGCGGTGGTGAACTGGTGGAGCTATCCGAGCATGGGGGTGCTCTACAACAACGGTGACGGGACCTACTCCGATCCAGTGCAGTACCCCGGCACGCCTTCCTACGGCGTCGTCGTGTCGGACTTCAACGGCGACGGCTGGGACGACATCATGGCGGCCAACCACGGCCAGAACGGGTCGGCGACGACAGTGTCGCTGTACCGCAACGCGCGGGACGGTACCTTCCTACCGCGGCAGAGGTTTCAGGCGGGTCCCGGGCCGCTCGGATTGGCCGCCGCGGACTTCGACGGCGACGGCGACTTCGACGTCGCCGTGGCCAACAACCGAATCCAGTCGACCACCGTCTCGCTGCTGCTCAACAACGGCAACGGCGAGTTCGCCCCGCCGGTGGCGTACGAGGCGGCGCCGCAGACGACGTTCGGTGCCGAGCCGGCGGTGGTGGCGGCCGCCGATCTCAATGGCGATGGCCTGCCCGATCTCGCCGTCGGCAACGACAACCAGTACGTGACGGTGCTCTTCAACACAGGCGGGGCATTCGGCCCGCCGTCGAGCCAGAGCACCATGCTGGGGGCGAATGCCGGGTTCTACCCATCGATCGCGGTCGACGACATCGACCGAGACGGCGATCTCGACGTGCTCTACTCCAACACGCTGACGCAGGTCTTGATCACCAGTCCACGGGTCACGTTCGCCGGCGCGGTTGCCGTGTTCCGCAACGATGGGACGGGAACGCTGGCGCCGGCCGAGGGTCACCCGACCGCGTTGGCGACGATTGGTTTCGCCGACATGGCGCTCGCGGACTTCAATGGCGACGGCTGGACCGACATCGCCGGCGTGTGGCAGGCCAATGGCGGTTGGGGCGTGTCCCTCAACGACGGCGCCGGCAACTTCCAGCTCTCGGCGGAGTACGCCTCGGGCGACGAGCCGATGTGCATCTCCGCGGCGGATGTCGACGGCGACGCCGACCCGGATGCCATCGTCGTGGCGCGGGAAGCACTGATGGCCGCCGTGCACCGCAACCCCGGCGATGGCGAGTTCTCAATAGCACCGGTGTTCGCGGCGGGTTTCCTCACCAACCGGCGCATCGACTCGGCAGACATCGATGGCGACGGCGACCTCGACGTGGCGAGCTGCTGGGCCGCCAACAACCGCGGCGGCATCGAGATCCTGATGAACGACGGCAGCGGCGTGCTCGGACCTGCCGTCTCCTACCCGTCGCTGCAGGCCGCGGATGGCGTCAAGCTGGGGGATCTCAACGGGGACGGCTTCCCCGACCTGGCGTGGGCCGACGACACGCTCACTCCTCCGTACAACTTCTGGACTCGGCTGAACAAGGGCGATGGCACCTTCGGGCCGGCGAGAAACTGGCTGGTGGGCACTTGCGGGACGTGGGACCTCGAGCTCATGGATCTCGACAACGACGGCGATCTCGACGTCGTGCTGTGCGAGTTCCTCGCCTGTTTCGGGACGCTGCAGAAGTTCCTCTACGCCCGTCTCAACCGCGGCGACGGTACGTTCGCGCGCCCCTACCTGATCAACGGCGATCAGACTGGCACGTCCGACGCGGTGGGCGGCGACTTCGACGAGGATGGCTTGCTCGACATCGTCAACGCCTCCGTCTTGGGCCTCAACTTCCTCAGAGGAACCGGCGGCGGGCAGTTCGACGCCCCGGTGCCCATCGCCATCTCCGGCTCGACCGACCGGATGGTGACCGCCGACCTCAACGGTGACGGCCACCTCGATCTCGTCGTCACCGGTCGCGAGGACGTCTTCCAACTCAATGGCGTGCACATCCTGCTGGGCGACGGCAACGGCGGGTTCGCGCCCGCCACCCACTATCTGGGCAACTACTCCGGCGTTCGCTTCGTCGAAACCGGTGATGCGGACAGCGACGGCGACCTCGACGTCCTGATCGGCAACATCACGTCGAACGACGTCTCGCTGTATCGCAACAACGGCGACGGCACCTTCGAAGAGCAGATTCGCTATGGCGCGGCCGGAGGCCCGATCGACCTGACGTTCGGCGACTTCACCGGCGATGGCGTCGGCGATGTCGCCGTGGTGATGGGCGACACGGTCTCCTACTACAACAACGGCGCCGGCGTGCAGGTCCTGCACGGGTTGCCGAGGTGCGCTGGCTCGTTCTCGAGCTACGGCAGCGGGCTGCCGGGCAGCGGCAACCGGACGCCGTTCCACTCGGGATCCGGCTGCCCGACGCCTGGCGCCGTGATCACGTTGGGGCTGACCAACGGTCGCGCCAACGCGCCGGCCTCTCTCTTCTTCGGCAGTGACGTCGGCTCGGTGCCGATCCTTGGCGGCACGTTCCTGCTGGGAGGCGCCATCGCGGGCTTGCCGGTGCAACTCGACCGCGACGGCGCGTTCTCGCTCTCGCCGACGATCCCGCTCCTGCCGGGTTTGGCGGGGGCGACCATCTACACCCAGGCCGCGGTTGCGGATCCGGGAGCGTTGCGCGGAGTCGCGTTCTCGGCCGGGCTGGCGACCACCATTAGGTAGACGCGGGAGTCGCGGCCGGGCGCGGCGGCGAGGATCGCTGTTGGGGGAGCGTCAACGAACGTCCGTGCGAAGACCGTTCGAGGTGGTGAGACCCGCGGGGTTGGCGCCGCGGTCGACGGTGAGCCATTGCCAGTAGAGCGTGCCGTTGCCGGTCAATGGGAAGGTCACGCCGGCGGTGCCCAGCACCGAGGTCGTCGTCGGCAGGCTGACCGCGGTCGCCAAGCCGACGTGCAGCACGCATCCGCGCATGCCGAGCGGGTCGAGTGGCGTCGCGGCGCTGGTGGTCGACAGCATCAGGGCCGCCGGTGCCGACTGTGGGCCCCCGATCATGGAACAGCGCCAAGCGGCGAGCCCCGTGAGTGGCGTGCCGCTGCTGCGGATCGAGCCGCCGCAGCGCACGCCGAACGTCGTCGCGCTCGCGGCGGGGTAGACCAAGGCGCGGCCGTACAGCGGTGCGGCGGCTTCGCTCGTCGCGTAGGCGAACCAGAACTCGTCGTCGTGGAACGCGACCGCGCCGCCCGACACGCTGCCGGTCAGCGCGGTGTACAGCGCGGCGGTTTCGACCGTGTTGCCGTCGAAGCCGAGGCGCACGGCGGTCAGCGACGGCGAGATTCCGCGGCGGCGCTGGCGGTAGGTCACGATCCAATGGCTGCCGGTGTTGGTGTCGTGTGCCAGCGCCGGTGCGGCGGCGCCGGTCGTGCTCAGACCCGCTACCGGCGTCTTTGTCCAGGACAGGGTTGGCGACGCAGCCGTCGATGGCCAGTCGAAGCGCCGCACATCGAGGTACTCACCGGTCGTGGCGCCTTGATGCAGGCCGCGCATGCACGAGACCGCGTAGCTGCCGCCGGCTCCCGCGATGTCGGGGTGCGCGTCGTAGCTCCCGTAGGTCGTCGACAGGGGACCCACGCGTGCCGGGCCGCGCGCGGTGGTGCCGGCGATCAGCGCTGTCCAAACATCCCACGCCGGCACGCCGCTGTTCAGGTTGCGCTCCTGCCACACCAGCCCCCAAACCGGGTTGCCCAGGGCGTCGTTCGTCGCCCGCTGGGTCACGCGGCCATTCTCCCGGTCGTAGTTGGCGGCGGTCGACCGACCGAGCAGCTTCTGGTTGAACAGGGTGCCCGTGGCGGCGTCGAACAGCACCGAGCGCAGCTCGGTGTTGGCAGTGTTCGCCAAAGAAGTCGTCACGTCGCTCTGGAACACCATCGCCGCCCACGGCAGGTTGCCGTTCGAGCCACCGATGTCCGGGTTGCGGTCGACGGATTGAGGCCCGGTGCGACCCATGAACGTCCAGCTGCCACTGTTGAGGAAGAGGTTGCCGGCGTCGTGGCGGTAGAGTCGGATCTGCGCCACCGTGGTCGCCCGCGCGAAGGCGATGACCCAGCGCTGCGCGGCGTCGACGAACGCCACGCTCGGTGCGTTGGTGTCGATCGCCGCCGAGACGTCGGTGAAGAGCAGGGCTCCGTTGCCGAACGATCGGTCGGTCGTGTAGGCGTAGACGTCGCGGTCGGTGGACGAGACCCAACGCGTCTCGACGATCAGCACCGGCCGCCCGGGTGGTGCTCGCTCCGCGATGTCGACGGTGTCGACGGTCCAGTTGGCGAGCGACCCGCCGACGACCACCGGCGACAGCAGCGGGTCGATGACCACGGGCCATCGCGCATCGCGCAGCCAGCTGCCGGGAACCACCAGCCGCACCTCGTCTCCGCGCGTCTCGGTCGCGACTGGCACCGCTCGCTGGTTTGCGTCGAACGCCGTGGCGCTCCCGTAGCGCACCCGTGCCACGCCGGCGGGATCGACCAGGCGCAGCGCCGCCGGGCCGGGTGCCACCGCGTCGCGGACGACCGCCAGCTCGGAACGCAAGCGCCCGACGACGACCAAGTCACCGCTGCCGCGGGCCAGCTCGCGGTCGACGACGAACGACTGCTCGACCCCTTCTCGACGCACGTCGTAGCGCTCGACCAGGCCGGGGTAGTGGTACTCGTAGCGCCAGCGCGTGTGCTGCTGCGCTGCGGTGTGCGTGGTGGTGTCCAGCAGCGGGGCGCCGCCGCGCTCCACACGTAGAGTCTGCCACTCCACCGGCATGTTGCGCGGCGCGTTCCGACCGAGCACCGGATAGAAGACCGGCCCGTCGTGGAACGAGATCTTGTAGCCATCGCCGGTCGCCCACTTCCCGTAGGCGCCGAAGGCGGGGTCGTCGGGGTGGGTGTGTACTGGCACGCGCCGGTCGGAGTTGGCAACTGCAGAATGCTGCGCTGCAGCGCAAATGGCGAGGGCGGGGAGCAGGACGATCGCGTGGCCGGTGGTTGTTCGCATGGCGTCTCCGACTGGACAGCGCCCGCGGAAGGCCCGACCGAACAGGGCGGCCGCGATTTCGGGCCGAGGATCTTGGCTATGATGATGGGCTGAAGGAGCACTGACATGACCCTTGCTCGCGTCTTCTGCATCACCGTTGCCCTGTCCGCCGGCAGCGCCAGCGCACAGGCCATCGTCGAGAGTCACCCCGGCTTCACGGCGGGGATCGGAGCCGCCGGCGACGTCGATCGCGATGGGTTCGCCGACTTCCTGCTGCCGGGCGGCGGGCGCACGCACGTGCTCTCCGGTCGCGACGGGGGTTTGCTCGTCAGTGTCGCAGGCACGCATCGCCTGCCAGTAGTGCCGCTCGACGAGGATGTCGATGGCGACGGTGTCGCCGACTTGCTGCTAGGCGACGATGACGCCGAGATCCGGTCGGGTCGGACCGGGGTGCTGCTTCGCAGTCACGCCGCGACCCAGCAGAACGGGTTGGGCGGCGGTCTGAACGGGGTCGGCGACATCGATGGCGACGGCGTGCGGGACTACGGCGTCGTGTTCAACGAGGTGCCGCAGGGATGCACCCCATGTCCCGGCTCGTTCGAGGTGGCCCTGTTCTCGGGCGTCGACGGCAGCGACATCCGGCGATGGTCCGTGCCCGGCGACTACACCTACACGTACCACGTCAAGGGACTGGGGGACATCGACCTCGATGGGCGCAATGACTACGTGGTGTACTCGGCGGTGCCCGGGGTCCTCGGCGGGGTTGCGGCGAACTACTACAGCGGCGCGACGCACGCCCGGATCCCGCGCTCTGGCTGGCTGCCGACGCTCGACCTCGTGCCGTTGGTCGCCGACGTCGACGGTGACGCCGCGGCCGACTACATCGCGCTGTTCTTCTCCGCGCGCAACCCTCACTCCGCGTCGCTGATCTCGGGCCGCACCGAGCAGGTGCTCGCCACCTGGACCGGCGACTTCACTGCGATGGTTCCGATTGGCGATGCGGACGGCGACGGCACGGTCGATGTCGGCTTCGGGGTGGGGCTGGCCGGGCTCGGCTCTGTCGTCGCGTGGTCGCTCGCGCGGCAGACGACGATCTGGAGCCTCGGCGAGCTGGGCAGCGTCGACGATCTCGTGGCGCTGGGCGATCGCGATGGCGACGGTCGGCGAGAACTGGCGTGCGGCAGGTTCGGGTTGGATGCAGTCGTCGTCGATCCCTCGGGAATCGGCGACTTCAGCGGTAGCCGCGCGTCCGCGTCATTGCTGCAAGGGGCCACTCAGAGTCTCTCCCTGTCGGCGCCGGCGACGCATGCTGGCAAGGCCTATTGGATCCTCGGCAGCCTGTCGGGCACGGCGCCGGGTGTCGCGCTGGCTGGCGCTTCGATCCCGCTCAACCCGGACAGCTACACGTGGATCACGGCTGGCGGTCCCGGTCTGTTGCGGGGCGGCACCGGTGTGTTGAATGCGCAGGGGGCTGCCGCGGCGACGCTCACCGTGCCGCCGCTGCCGGCGATTGCGCGCGGCGTCTCGATGCACCATGCCTACGTCGTGCTCGGCACCGGAACTCTGGACTACACAAGCCGGCCGGTGCCGCTGGCCCTGCTGCCTTGAGGCGTCGCCGCGGCCTGGCGCACGGCGGGTGGGAATGGCCAGGCTGACCCCCGCGCCCCCGGACGACGCGCGCATCCGCATGGCGCGCGACGACGATGCCGCCGCCCTGCACGCCATCTACGCCCCCGTCGTCACTGGCTCGGCGATCTCCTTCGAGTACGAGCCGCCCGACGTCGGCGAGATGAGGCGACGCCTGCGCGCCATCCTCGAGGTCGCGCCGTGGATCGTCTGCGAGTCGGGCGGGCAAGTCCTCGGCTACGCCTACGCCTGCCGCTACCGGCCCCGCGCCGCCTACACCTGGACGGCGGAGACCACGGTCTACGTCGGCGAAGCCGCGCGCGGACGTCGCGTGGCGAGCGCGCTGTACGATGCACTCCTCGCCGGGCTGTGTCTGCAGGGTTTCCGCACCACGGTCGCGGTGATCACCTTGCCGAACCCGGCCAGTGTCGCGCTGCACCGGCGCTTCGGCTTCGCGCCGATGGGCGTTCTGCCGCAGAGCGGCTTCAAGGCAGGCCGGTGGCACCCCACGAGCTTTTGGCACCACCAGTGCCGGTGCACCGGCCCGCCGGGGGCGCCGCCGGTTTCACCGCGCGCGTTGGAGTCTGACCCGAGCTGGTCACGGGCGGTGGTGACGGCACAGCAGCGCATTCTGCCGATCACCGACTGAGCCCCGCGGGCTGCTGGACGCGTTGCGGGAACCGCCGCCTTCGCTCGCTACACTCGCGTCGCGATGGTGGGCTTCCGCAGCATACTCCTGGCCCTCTGCTCCTCGGTGGCGCTGTTGGCGTCCGCCCCGGCGCAAGAGGCGGTCTCGATCGACGCTCCCGGAATCGCCCTGCGCGGGATCCCGTTCGACGTGGCGGTTTCCGGCGGCCAATCCGGTGACCGACTCCAGCTCGCGGACCAAGTGTTCGAAGTGCGGGCCGTCGACGATGGTTGGCGGGCGGAAGGAGTCGTGGTGGGGGAGAACGGCGTCGCCACGCTGGCCTTGCAGCGCGATGGGCGCGAGCTCGCGCGCGGCGATGTGCGTGTGATCCCGGCGTGGCTGTCGGTGTTGCCTCCGCTGCTCTCGATCCTCGTCGCGCTGTTGTTCCGCAAGGTGATCCCGGCGCTGTTCGTCGGCCTGTGGGTCGGGGCGTGGATCGCGCTCGGCTCCGGCGGTGTCGCGCAAGGTTTGCTCGACGCGTTCCAGGTCTACGTGCGCGGCGCATTCGGCGATCTCGACCGGGTCTCGATCATCCTGTTCACTTTCATGATCGGCGGAATGGTGGGGATCATCTCGCGCAACGGCGGCACGCAGGGGGTCGTCGACCTGCTGGTGCGCCGCGCCAACACGCCGCGCCGCGGCCAGCTGGTGACCGCCGGGCTGGGGCTCGCGGTGTTCTTCGACGACTACGCCAACACGCTGGTGGTCGGCAACACGATGCGGCCGGTGACCGATCGGCTGCGGATCTCACGCGAGAAGCTGGCGTACCTGGTCGACTCCACCGCGGCGCCGGTCGCGTGCCTGGCGTTCGTCACCACCTGGATCGGCTACGAGGTCGGCATCGTCGGTTCGGCGGTCGAGAAGATCGACGGGTTCGACGAGGCTGCGTACTCGATCTTTCTGCACTCGATTCCGTACAGCTTCTATCCGCTGCTCTCCATCTTCTTCGTCTTCGCGGTGGCGTGGACTGGCCGTGACTTCGGGCCGATGTACGCGGCCGAGCGCGCGGCGCACGAGGGTGGGGCGAGTGCCGGAGTCCAGGGGCGCCGGCCGGGGGCGGAGGACGCCGGTGAGTTGGCCGCGAAGAGCGGCATCCCGGCGCGCGCCTGGAACGCGGTCATCCCCGTGTTGGTCTTGGTCGGTGGCGTCCTCGTCGGCTTGTTCGCGACCGGCGAAGGCGACGATCTGCGCGCGATCATCGGCAGCGCCGACAGCTACGCGGCGCTGATGTGGGCGTCGCTGTGCGCGGTGTTGGTCGCCGCCGTCTTGTCGATGGCCCAGGGCTTGCTCGATCTCGAGGAGGTCGTCGACGCCTGGTATTGCGGCGTGCGCGCGATGCTCTTGGCGATGATCATCTTGGTCCTCGCCTGGGCGCTGTCGGACATCACCGGCGTCTTGCACACCGCGGACTTCTTGGTCAGCGCGCTCGGCGACGCGATCCCGATGGGCCTGTTGCCGGCGCTGGTGTTCGTGATCTCGGCGGCCACCGCGTTCGCCACCGGATCGAGCTGGGGCACGATGGGCATTCTGATGCCGCTGATCGTGCCGTTGGCGTGGGCCGTCCTGCAGGGCAACGGCGCCGCTGATCCGGAGCACTACTACGTGCTCTACTCGGCGGTGGCCTGCGTGCTGTCGGGCGCGGTCTGGGGCGATCACTGCTCGCCGATCTCCGACACGACGATCCTGTCCTCGATGGCTTCGGGGTGCGACCACGTCGCGCACGTGCGCACGCAGCTCGGCTATGCGGTCTCCGTCGGCGCGGTGGCCGTGTTGCTCGGCACGGTGCCGACCGGCTTCGGCCTACCGTGGTGGCTGTCGCTGCTGGTCGGTGCCGCCGTCCTCGGCGCGATCCTGCGCGTGTTCGGCAGACCGGTGCGCGCCTGACGGCGCCGTGCCTCCCGCCGGGCGTCGAGTCGAAAGAACGCGCCGCCGCCCAGCGTTCAAACGGCATGAGATGGCTATCCGCCTTGGGGGTGGCGTTGGGGTTGGCCTGGATCGCTTGCAACTCGGGGCCGAGCAGGGCTGAGGATGTGATCGAGCCCGCCGCGGACTCCGGAGCCGCGGCGGAGCTCTTCGCGCGCCACTGCGCGGTTTGCCACGGCGCGACGGGTCGCGGCGACAGCGAGGTCGCGCGCCGTCTGCTGCCGCCGCCCCGCGACTTCGCCACCGCCGTGTTCCGCCTGGTCAGCACCGAGAACGGGATTCCGACCGACGAGGATCTGGTGCGCACTCTGCGCCGCGGCATCCCGGGCTCGGCGATGCCTTCGTTCGCGTGGCTCGACGACGGTGAGCTCGCAGGCCTCGCCCGATACGTCCGCGCGCTGGCGGTCGCAGGGTTGGCACCGCAGATCGGGGCCGCTGCGGCTGCGTCGGGTGAGAAACTCGACCGACATGCAGCGCTGGCGCAGGCGCGATCGAGGTTGGAGCCCGGTGTCGAAGTCGAAACCGGGCTGCCTGTGCGGCCGAGCGCAGATGCGATGGCTCGCGGCCGGACCCTGTATGTGCGGTACTGTGCGGAATGCCACGGCGAAGACGGGACCGGCGGTCCGGAGCGGTCCCCCGTAGGCGGTGCATCTGGCCACGAGGCACCGCGCGATTTCACGGCAGGGATTCTCGCCGGCGGCTCCCGGCATCGGGATCTGGCGCGCCGGATTCGCGCCGGGATGCCGGGGACATCGATGGCCGCAACCGAGCTCGGCACCGATGAGCTCGGGCCCCTCGTCACCTACGTGCAGAGTCTCCTGCGTGCCGACACCGGCGACCGCCTCGTTCAACGGCGCGAGCAGGTCGTCGCCGACCGCGCGGGACCGGGGCGCCTGCCGGTCGAGCCGGGCGACCCACAGTGGTCGGCCGCGGTGGAGGTCGAGATCGTGTTGGCGCCGTTGCGTTGGAGTGACGGGGCCGTCGTGCGCGCGGCGGTCAGCGCGATGCACGATGGTCGAGACCTGGCGATCCGCCTGCGTTGGCGGGACCAGTCTCGAAACGACGCGATCGGCAGCGCGGCGCACCTCGACGCGGCTGCCGTGCAGCTCTCGGCCGCGGATCGGCCGCCGCTGATGGGGATGGGGTCGGCCGACCGCCCGACCTCGATTTGGCACTGGCGGCCTGTGTGGCCGGAAGAGGAGGCAGCCCTCGTCGACCGCGCGAACCCGGTCGCGCACGGGTGGCGCAGCGATGCGGTCGAGCGCCTGCGCCGCGCGCACGGCCGCGCGGTTCAGGTCGAGGGCAGCGGTTCGGCCAGTCGATTCGCGTCCGAGGCCACGCCGCTCGAGGCGCATGCCCGCTGGGAGGCGGGTGAGTGGAGCGTCGTGTTCCGTCGATCTTTGGCGGCGCGGACGCCGGGCGAACCGGCGTTGACCCCGGGCGAGGCGATGCAGCTCTCGGTCGCGATCTGGAACGGTGCCGTGGCGACCCACGACTCCGACAAGTCGTTCTCGATTTGGCATGCGCTGGAGCTGTGGCGCTGACGCTTGGCCAGCCGACCGGCGTATTGCGCTGCGCGCCATCGCTGACGTTGACGGAAGGGACTGGCGCCAGGCAGGAGCAGTTGGCGAACGAATCGTGAAAGCCGGTGCGTGCCCGGCTGTTGTAGCGAAGAGGTGTCGTGGACCAATTCGGCTGCGACGACCACCGCCACAACCATGATTCTCTACCGTTCCATCCCGATCGCTCTCTTGATTGCCGCCCTGTTCACTGCGTGCGCCGCTACGCCGAAGCAGGCCTCTCCTTCCCCGTCCGGCATCGATCCTTCCTGGAACGATCGACTTCTCTCTCCCGTGAGCCAACCGACTCTGTTCGAGAGCCCGGTGGTCGTTTCGGAGATTCGCCCGTTTGCGCTGCACCAGGATCTTCCTGAGAGCTCCGTGTTCGGTGGAGGCGACTTCCAACTCTACGCCGCACAGGCTCGGTTCGCGGTTACGGACCGGCTGGCGTTGATTGCGACGAAGGACGGGTTCATCGATCTCAACCCCGGTGGTGGTGGCGATGAGCGCGGTTGGGCGAATCTCGCCGCGGGCGTCAAGTTTGCTGCCGTCGAGAACGAACGCGCCGGATTGATCGTCACTCCGGGCCTGGTGTTCGAGGCCGATTCCGGCGACCACGATGTGTTTCAGGGCAACGGCGATGGCATTCTGCGACCATTCGTCAGCGCTGGCCTCGATCGGGGAAAGTTCAACGTGCTCGCCGCTGTGGGCTACAACCAGGCGATCGACACCGATGCCAACTCTTCGTCGGTCGACTACCACGCGCACATCGACTACGAGATCGCGCCGAACGTCTACCCCTTGGTCGAAGCCAACGGCATCACCTACACGGACAACGGCAACGCACTACCGGTCAACTTCGAGGGTGGTGATCTGATCAACCTCGGCGCGACGGACGTGCGCGACCAGACCGTCGTGACGGGAGCCGTTGGGGCGAGGTTTCGCGTCTCTCCCTGCGCCGAGTTCGGTGGTGTCTACGAATTCCCGCTGAGCGGTCGGCGTGACTTGTTCGACCAGCGCTTCATGCTCGACTTCATTTGGCGGTTCTGACCGAGCTGCTTGCGGGTGTTCCCAACCCGCCGTCAGGTCTCGGTGGCGCGCCGCCGCAGGCCCTCGCCGGGGGCGAAGCGCTCGCCGTGGGTCGCGGTCATTTGCTCGAGCGTCTGCGTCAGGTGCGCGAAGCCGAGCTTTCGCGCGTAGCGCGCGATGCCGCCGCGGAACGGCGCGAACCCCGTGCCCATGACCATGCCCAAGTCGAGGTCGGCCTCGCTCTCGACGATGCCGTCGTCGAGACAGCGGAACGCCTCGTCGATCATCGGATACAGCAGGCGGTGCAGGATCTCGGCCCCGGGGGTCGCGCGGGGCGCCGCGCCGGCCTCGCGCCGCAGGCGATCGAGGACGCTGCGCGCCGGTCCGGGTTGGTTGCCGCTCTTGTCGTAGAGCGCGCCGCCGGTCTTCTGGCCGAGGTGGCCGCTGTCGGCGATGGCCCGAAACAGCGGGCTGCCGACGGCGCGCGGCGAGCTGTCGGTGCCGGCCTCGGCGGTGCTGGCTTCGGCGGCGACGTGCGCGAGGACGTCGAAGCCGACCTCGTCCATCAGCCGCGCCGGCCCCATCGGCATGCCGAAGTTGACCAGCGCGCGGTCGAGATCCTCGGGAGCGGTGCCCTCGATCATCATGCGCGCCGCTTCGTTGAGGTAGGGCGACAGACAGCGGTTGACCAGGAAACCGGGGGCGTCGCGCACGACGATCGGAAACTTGCCCAGCGCGGTGGCCAGCCGGCAGCCGGACGCCACGGCCTCTTCGCTGGTGTGCGCGCCGCGCACGACCTCGACCAGCGGCATCTTCTCGGGTGGGTTGAAGAAGTGCAGGCCGACGACGCGCTCGGGATGGGGCAGATCCTCGGCCATGGCGTCGACCGACAGCGACGACGTGTTGGTGGCGATGATCGCGTCGCGCGGCAGGCCGCGTGCCGCGGCCTGCTCGAACAGCCGGCGCTTCAGCGTCAGGTTCTCGGTGACTGCCTCGAGGAACAGATCGGTGCGGGTGAGGTTGCCCCACTCGGTCGACACCGCGAGGCGGTCGAGCTGGGCCTGGGCCTCGTGCTTCTTCAGGCGCTTGCGCGCTACTCTCTTGCCGACGGCCTTCGCCAGCCGTGCCTTGGCCGCGGCCAGCACGCCGCCGTCGAGGTCGCACAGGCGCGCGGCGATGCCGCGCGACGCCATCAGGCCGGCAATGCCCGCACCCATCGCGCCGCCACCGACCACGACCGCGCGCTGCACCGCGCGCGCGCGGCTGTCCTTGCCCAGCTTCTTGGCGCGTTCGGTGAGGAAGAACAGGTGCACCAGGTTGCGGCTCTGCTCGCCGACGATCAGCTCGCCGAGCGCCCGCGCCTCCGCGTCGAAGCCGCGCGCGACGGGCAGGCGCAGTGCGTCGAGGCAGCACTCGAGCGCCCGCTTCGGTGCCTCGTAGTGCCGCGCCTGGGGGCGGTCGAGCTGCTTGCGCGCCTGGCTGGCGATCAGCGATCGCACCGGCGGCAGCAGCTGCGCGGCCCGCGCCAGGCCGCGCAGCCGGCGGCGCGGCGCCTTGGCGTTGCGGGCGAAGAGCTTCTCGACCTCTTGGCGCGCGGCTTCGAGCAAGCGTTCGCTCGGCACGACCCGGTCGACCACGCCGCGCCGCAGGGCGGGGACGGCGCGCAGCAGCTTGCCGGCGAGAATCATGTCGAGTGCAGCGGGCAGACCGATCAGCCGGGTGAGGCGCTGCGTGCCGCCGAAGCCCGGCAGGATGCCGAGCTTGACCTCGGGCAGGCCGATGCTGGTCGCCGGATGGTCGCTGGCGATGCGCACGTCGAAGCCGAGCGCCATCTCCAGGCCGCCGCCGAGACACGGGCCCTCGATCGCGCCGACGACGGGCACGGAGAGCTCGCCGAAGCGGCCGAACAGCGCCTGGCCGCGCGCCGCGCCGCGCACGGCTTCTTCGACCGAGCTCAGCGTCTCGAACATCTTGATGTCGGCGCCGGCGGCGAACATGCCGGTGGTCGGGCCGGTGACGATCACGCCACGCAGGCCGTTCTGGCTGCGCAGCTGGCTGATCGCCGCGTCGAGCGATTCGAGCCGTTCGGCGGTGAGCGTCAGCATCGACTCGCTCGCGGCCCCGAGCCGGAGCAAGGCGATGCCGTCGTCGCCGAGCTGCAGCTGCACGCGGCCTTCTTCGGCGGCGGGGGCTGCACGGTCACTGCGGGTTGCGGATGTCATGGTGCCTCCAACACGATCGCTTGGCCCTGGCCGCCGCCGACGCACAGGCTGGCGAGACCGTAGCGCGCGCCGCGGCGGCGCATCTCGTGGGCCAAGGTGAGGGTGATGCGGGCGCCGGACGCCGCGATCGGATGGCCGAGCGCGATGGCGCCGCCGTTGACGTTGAGCCGGGCGGGGTCGATCTCGCCGATCGCCCCGTCGGTGCCGACCTGCTCGCGGCAGTAGCGCTCGTCGGCGAACGCGCGCACGCAGCCCAGGACCTGCGCGGCGAACGCCTCGTTGATCTCGAACAGCTCGATGTCGTCGAAGCCGACCCCCGCCGCCGCCAGCGCGCGGGGCGTCGCGTGCACTGGGCCGAGGCCCATCACGGCGGGGTCGAGGCCGGCCCGCGCCTGTCCGCGGATCAGCGCCAACGGCTCCAGGGAGAGCTCCTTGGCCTTCGCCACCGAGGTCACCAGCAGGCCGACGCCGCCGTCGGTCACCTGGCAAGCGTTGCCGACGGTGACGTCGCCTTCGCGCTTGTCGAACACGGGCCGCAGCTTTTGCAGTGCCTCCGTGCTCTGTCCCTCGCGGATGCCATTGTCGTGCTCGACCATGGCGGTGTAGCGGGGCGGCGGAACCAGCGGTGCGATCTCGTCGGCCAGCCGTCCCTCGGTCCGGGCCGCGGCGGCGCGGCGGTGGCTCTCGACCGCGTAGGCGTCCTGCGCCGCGCGGTCGATGCCGAAGCGGCGGGCGACGTTCTCCGCCGTCATGCCCATCAACAGGCCGCTGACCGGGTCGGTGAGCCCCTCGAGCAAGGCCACCCGCGGGGCGAGGAAGGACGGGCGAAACGACAACGCGGTCTTGAGCTTGGCCCACAGCGATCGGGCGCTGCCCAGCCGTTCGAACATCGAGGTCAGCTTCGGGCCCATGATCAGCGGGTAGCGCGACATCGACTCGGCGCCGCCCACCAGGAACACCTCGCCGTCGCCGGCGCGCAGCCGGTGCTGCGCGGCCAGCAGCGCCTCGAGACCCGAAGCGCAGTTGCGCATCACCGTGACGCCGGGCACGCGCTGCGGCAGGCCCGCGCGCAGCGCCGCCACCCGCGCGACGTTGGCCTCGCTCGGATCGGGGCCGCCACAGCCGAGGATCACCTCGTCGATGCACTCGGGGTCGACGCCGGTGCGGTCGATGACCTCGCGGAAGCAATGCGTGGCGAGGTCGGCCGCCGCGGCGCCGCGCAGATCGGTCTGCCGCTTGCAGAAGGGAGTGCGCACGCCGCCGACCAGGGCCAGGGTCTCGTGCGGGTCGGTCTTTGTCTTCATCGGTGTCGGGGCCATGCGATGGAACCTTTCGGCAAAGCCGCACTGCCGAATGGATGCTACCCGTGAGCGGTCGGCGCCAGCGGGGGTTTCACTCGGCGGTTTCACTCGGCTGGGCCGGCGATCCGATCACTGCGGAGATGGACGAGCGCGGAAGTGAGGGCCCAGCGCCTACGAGCGACGGGCGGCCGGTGCTCGATGGCGGTGCCGCTTCGCCCGGCGAGCTGGTCCAGCCGGTCGGCGGCGTCGACGGCAGTGCCGGGCGCGTGCGGCCGCGCACCATCCTGGTGCTCGGCGGCGGTGGCGCGCGCGCGTGGGCCCACGTCGGTGTGCTGCGCGCTTGCGAGCGCCTCGGTCTGGTGGTCGACGAAGTGGTCGGCACCGGCATCGGCGCGGCGGTCGGTGCGGCGGCCGCCGCGGGAATGCAAGCGGCGGAGATCGAGGCCGCGCTGCGGCCGTTGCCGGCGCGGGTTGCCGCCGACATCGAGCAGTGGCTGTGCGACCCGGACGATCTCCAGGCGGCGGCCGCCCGCGGTGAGCGGCTGCGTGTCCTGCTGCGCGCGGCGCTGCCCGAGCATCGCTTTCACCGCCTGCGCAAGCCGCTCTTCTGCAACGCGCTGGCGCTGGGCAGCGGCGCCGTGCGCTACTTCGGCGTGCCGGGCGCGCCGGTGGTCTCGGTTGCCGACGCGGCCTATGCCAGCGCGTGCCTGCCCGGCGTGTACGCGCCCGCGGAGCTGCTGGGCGAGAGTTACGTCGACGGCGGCATGGCCGAGCCCTTGGGCCTGCGCTGGGCCGAGACGCGCCGCCCGGACCTGGTCATCGCGGTCGACGTGACCGGCCATGGCCCGCTGCCGACCTCCGGCACCCGCGCTCCGGTCCTGCTGCAGACCTATGCGGTCATGGTGCGCGCCCTCAACGAGCACACCCTGCATCGCTTTGCCGACAGCCGGCACATGGTGCTGGTCAAACCGCGGTTGTCGGACTTGTCCATGCTCACCATCGGCGACGCTTCGGAGTTGGTCTGCCGGGGTGAGCAGGCCGCCTACGACGCGCTGGCGACGCACTCGTTGACCCGCTATCTGTGCGATCCCGACGTGGTCCGCGGCGTCGATCGGGGTGCGCTGCAGCCCAGCGACTACGTCGAGCTGCAGGTCGACGCGCAGACCTGCGTGCACTGTGGACTGTGCGCGGTGACGTGCGCCACCAACGGTTACGCCGCAGTGCCCTGGGGCACTGTGGTGCGCAAGCTGCACCACTACGAGTGCAGTCGCGATGGCGCTTGCGAGCGGGCGTGTCCGGTCGGGGCGATCCAGCTGCACCTCACTTGAGGGGCGAGCGGATCCGCTGTTGACCCGGCGTGCCGGCGGCTTACAGAATCGAGCCGCCGCTGCCGGCTCCCCGTTCCGCATTGCCCCCCTCGAAGTGCCCGGTTTGAAGTTCCAGGACTACTACCAGACTCTCGGCGTCGCCCGCGCCGCCGACGCCGACGCGATCAAGAAGGCCTACCGCAAGCTGGCGATGCAGTGGCATCCCGACCGCCAACCCGAGGCCGAGCGCGAGGCCGCCAGGCAGCGGTTCGTGCAGATCTCGGAGGCCTACGAGGTGTTGTCGGACAGCGAGAAGCGCGCCCGCTACGACCAGTTCGGCGAGCACTGGCGCGAAGGGCAGGAGTTTCGCGCCCCGCCGGGCGCGCAGACGATGAGCCCGGAGGAGTTCGAAGCGGCGTTCGGCGGCGGCGGTGGCTTCTCCGACTTCTTCCGCAGCATGTTCGGCAACCAGTTCCGCGCCGACTTCCGCGGTGGCGCGCGGCGCCACCCGCGCTACGCGCACCGCGGGGCCGACGTGCGCGCCAACCTCGAGCTCAAGGTCGGCGACGCCGTGCGCGGGGGGGTGAGCTCTTTCGAAGTCGGTGCACACGCCTCGTGCCCGGTGTGCGGTGGCGTCGGCTTCGTCGACGACCACGTCTGCCCGCGGTGCGCGGGGGTCGGACAGGTGCGGCTGGCCAAGACCGTCGAGCTGCGGATTCCCGACGACGTGCGCGACGGCCAAGTGCTGCGCATGCGCGGGCTCGGGGAGGCGGGTGCCGAGGGTGGCGAGGCCGGCGATTTGTTGCTGACCCTGCGCTTGGCGGACGACGACGTCTACCGGTTGCGCGGTGCCGACGTCGAGGCGGACGTTTGGCTGGCGCCGTGGGAGGCGCTGGCCGGCGCCAGCGTCGACGTGCGCACGGCGCGCGGCACCGCAGTCGCCAAGATCCCCCCCGGCACCGCGGCCGGCACGCGGTTGCGGTTGCGCGGGCAGGGGCTGGCGACAGCGGACGGTGGCCGCGGCGATCTGATCATCGTCGTGCGAATGGCGCTGCCGGCCGCGCTCAGCGAACGCCAGCGAGAGTTGCTGCAAGAAGCGGGCGCCGCGGGGCCGCGCGCGGCGATCGGCGGTGCTCGCACCGAGGGGTCGCAGTCATGACACAGGCCCGCGTCACGATCGACGGCGACCTCTATCTGACGCTGGAAGCGATCGCCCAGTGCTACCGGGTCGAAGTCGCGTGGTTGCGGCGGGCCTACGACGCCGGCGTGCTCGGCCCCG
This sequence comes from Planctomycetota bacterium, assembly GCA_965223545.1. Lineage (GTDB taxonomy): Bacteria > Planctomycetota > UBA1135 > UBA1135 > UBA2386 > CBDCWY01. The sequence continues at coordinate 5,923,437 of OZ245006.1, forward strand.
GCCGGCAACACGAGCGGACGGTGTTGTTGGCTGCGCGCCGCCTCGACCGGGTCGCCGCGGTCGTGCGCTTGAGTCTGTACTACTCGCTGGACCTCGAGGCGATGGCTGCGCTCATCGGCAGCGAGGCCGACGAAGGGCAATAGCCGCCGTCATGGCTGGAGCGTGACGCTCAGCCCCTGCGACGCGGAGAAACCGGTCACCGGGCACGGCGGCGGCGCCTGTGGTCCGAAGAATACGAACTGCGCGCTCACCGTGCTGCCGACCAGCGTCGGCTGCGCGGGGATCGGCAGCGCGACGGCGCTGGCGCCGCGCGGATCGCTGGCGATGTTGGTGAGCACGAACGGCTGCAGCAGGTCGATCCAGACGTCGACACCGGCGATCGGCAGGGGGCTGCTCGCCGCGGTGCCGAGGCCGAGCACGCCGATGCTGCTCGCGGGGGCGCCGGTGCACAGCAGGGAGAAGCCGGCGTTGCCGACGGCGGGCGCCGAGATGGCCGCCGCGTGCAGGGCGCCGCCGCAGCCCGGCGTGTGCTGACCGAACGCCGCCACCCCGGTGGGCAAGAGATCGAGGTGGGTGACGAATGCGTCGCGCGCGCCGCCGATGCCGCGCTGGGCGAACGAGCCCGCGCTGGTCGGATAGTCGTCGCTCTCGGTGTTGCCCGCGACCAGGACGCCGCCGCCGGGATGCAGCGCCAGGGCGGCGACCTCCTCTTCGCCCGAGCTGGTGCCGTTGCCGTCGCCGCCGAGGTAGGTCGAGTACAGCAGCTGAGCGGCGCCGGCGCGCGCCGGGTCGAGCCAGGCGAGGACGGCATCGGTGCCGCCGAACCGGGCCGTGGCGAAGGCGCCGCTGCTGGTGGGCCAGTCGAGCGAGCGCGAGTCTCCGGCCAGCGTGATCAGGCCGGCGCCATCGACCTGCATCGCCCGCAGATTGTCGTTCTCGCCGCCGCCGATCAAGGTTGCGTACAGCAGCTGCGCAGCGCCCGTCCGGGTCGGATCGAAGCGGGCGACGAAACAGTCCAGCGGGCCGCCGGGGCGGCTTTGGTTGAACGCGTTCGGCGTCGTCGGAAAGGTCGGCGAGTTGGTGTCACCCCCGGCGGTGATCACGCCGTCGTCGGCCACGTGCAGCGCGTCGAACCAATCCGAGCCGCCGGCGCCGAAGAACGTGCCCCAGGTCACCTGGGCAGGGCCGCTCTGGGCGGGATCCAAGCGCAGCAGGTACGCGTCGCCGACTCCGTTGAACGTCGGGTCCAAGCCGGCGGTGCCGACCGGGAAGTCCGGCGACGCGGTTTCGCCGGCGAGGGTGTGGATGCCGGCCGCGTCGACGTGGATGGCGATGGTCGCGTCCCAGCTCGTGCCACCGACGAAGGTGGCGTAGCGGAGCTGCTGGGCCGGGGGCATTGTCGGGTCGAGGATCCAGCAGAAGGAGTCGAACGGGAACTGCGGGGTGCCGCCGTTGAAGGTGCGATCGAACGCGTTCGCGGTGGTCGGCAGATTCGCCGAGGCCGTGTCGCCGGCGATCGAGTAGCTGCCGTCGGCCTGCAGCGCGACCGCGGACGCGAAGTCGCCGGCTGCGCCGCCGATGTAGGTCGAGTAGAGCAGCTGCGCTGCACCGGACTGTGCCAGGTCCAAGTGGATCAGGTAGCCGTCGCCGGTGCCGTTGTGCGACGGGTCGAACGCGTTGGCGCTGGTCGGGAAGTCGGTCGACCCGGTCTGCCCGACGACCACGACTCCCAGTCCGCCGGCAGGGCGCAGCTCGATCGGTCGCTCGCCGTTGCCGCCGCCGATGAACGTCGATTGCAACAGCTGTGCGTTGCCGCTCGCCGCCGGATCGAGGCGGGCGACGAAGACATCGGCGAAGCCGTTGAGCTGGGTGGAGAACGCGCCCGCCACCGTCGGGAACAGCGGCTCCCGGGTGATGCCGGCCACGGTGACGACGCCGGTGTCGTCGACCGCGATGTCGATTGCCTCGCTGGGCCCGCCCGCGCCGTTCGCACCCGGCAGCACCGTCGACCACAGGATGCCCGGATCGATGCACAGGCGGAGGTCGGGATCGCGATCGACGACGCAGAAGCCGAACCGGTCGGGGCCGCGCAGCTCGTAGCGGCAGTCGACCGGCTGTCGGTGGCCATCCCGCGTCCACTGCCACGTCAGCGGCGGTGGTTGGTGCAGCGCGCCGAGGGCGGTGTGCAGCCACAGAGTGCCGTCGTCGGCGAGGGCCAGCGTGCCGCCGGTGACCGCGATCTCGACGTCCGCCAGCGCGGCTCCTCGGTCTAGAACGACGTCGTACTCCGGATGCCCGTCGAGCTCGTAGACCACCACGTCGACGCCGGGGAGGATCTCGGCGAGGCGCACGGCGTCATACATGGGCGCGCGGCACCAGGCGGCGGGGTCGTCGCCGCGCAGGTAGGTCCGGGCCGCGGCCCAGGGCTGCTCGCCGCGGACTGTGGCAGCGCCCTCGGGACTGGCGAAGTCGAACCGCACGGCCACCCCGGGAACTGCTCGGGTGTCGTCGGCGATCGCGTCACCATCCGAATGGGGGGTGATCGCGGTCCACGTCCAGCCGCGTGCATCGACCGCGAGCGTGGTTTCCCCGCGCTGCCAGGCGAAGCGCGCCGCCGCCGGCCATTGGCCGCGGTTGGCGACGAAGGGGGAGGTCTCGCGCCATCCGCGCGGCGCCATCGCGGATTGGTCCCTACCGGTGCCGGGTGCCGGAGAGGTTGGAGCGTCGTTTGGACCGGCCTCGGTGGCCGGCGAGAGAGCGAGCCAAACGAGGATCAACCCAAAGATCCCCTGGCGGGCGAGAAGGCGGCAATTCACGGGTGCAACGTCGAGTTCTGCACGGCCCGGAGCCCAGGAAACCGAAAAGAGGCCTGGATAAGCCGGGACAGCTCCCCAAGTCTACGACAACGGGCTAACCTGGGGTAAGCCCGCATCGTCGTGGGCTTGCCGCCGCAGTCCAATCCGGCGCGTCGTCGCCCCACACACCGAGGAGAAGCATCGCTAAATGTCCGCGCCGAGGGTCAGCATCGGGTTGCCCGTCTGGAACGGGGCTGCCTACGTGCAGCAGGCGCTCGACTCCATCGCTGCGCAATCGATGGGCGACTTCGAGCTGCTCATCGGCGACAACGGATCCGACGACGGTACAGCCGAGATCTGCGCTGCGTTCGCCGCCGGTGACGCGCGCGTGCGCGTGCTGCGCAGCGAGACCAACCGCGGCGCGTCGTGGAACTACAACCGATTGGTCGGCGAGGCGCGCGGCGCCCTGTTCAAGTGGGCGGCCTACGACGATTGGTTGGCCGAAGACTATCTCCTGCGTTGCGTCGACGGGCTCGAGGCCAACCCGGATGCCGTCCTGTGCTATCCGGCCACTACGGTGGTGCAGGACGACGGTGCAGTGATCGGCCCCCTCGACTACGGCCTCACGGTGGACGCGGCCGACCCGATCGATCGCTACCGCAGTCTGCGCTCGTTCCTCTCGGTGATGCGTCGCTTCCAGTGCAATGCGGTCTTCGGGCTGCACCGCACCGAAGTCCTGCGCAGCGTGCGTCCGCTGCGTGCCCAATGGGGCACCGATGCGGTGTTGCTCGCCGAACTCGCGCTGCGCGGTCGGTTCGTGTCCCTGCCGGAGCCGCTGTTCTTCCGGCGCGAGCACGACGACCGCTCGATGCGCTCGAACACCTCGGCACAGGCCATCGCCGAGTGGTTCGGTCCGCTCGACGGCCGCTCTCCGTACTTCCCGCAGTGGCGTTGCTTCCGGGATCACATCCGGGCCGTCTCGACGTCCGATCTGGGTCTGCTGCAGCGCGTGCGCTGTCACGCGATCGCGCTGCGCACGACTCCGTGGCGGCCGTTGGTGCGCGAGCTTCGCCGCGCCTGGCGCCGGCGCGGCCGCCGGCGCGGCATCGACGCGCCCGCCGTCGGCGCCGGCCGGCAGGCCTGACGGCGGCGAATCGGCGAGACCACTGCCGGCGCGCAAACGCCGACGGCTGGGGTCACGTCATGGGCGAAACGCGCGGCCGATGCGCGCGGCGGCGCGCAGGCACCACGCGCGGGCGGGTGGCGTCCGGCGCAGCGATCCCGGATGCCAGGCCGCGCGGTGTGGCCGGCGCAGGGCGCCCTCGCGCAGAGCCGGCCACAACGCGCGCCATCCATAGGGCGGTGCCAGCAGCAGGTGGCGCGTGTGTTCGCCGTGGCCATCCTCCCATGGAAACTCGCCCAACACCGCGGCTTGCTCGGCGGATGGATACAGCCACAGCTCGTGCAGCGTTTCCAGCGCGATGGCATGCAGAGCGGCGTCCGGCGCGAGCAGGTCTTCGTCGGCGGGTAGCGCTTTTGCGAACGCGACGAGCGTGCGGCGCAACAGCGGCAAGCCCCAGTCGACCACCGGTTGGTTGGGCGCCGCGCAGAGCGGGGTCACGGCGTCTTCGGCGCCGCGTTCGTAGCCGAGCAGCGTGCCGTGGTCGGCGGCACAGAAGGCCTCCAGCGCGATGACCGCGAAGCCCGGCACGCGTTCGGTGAAACGGTGCGGTGTGCGCATGGCGCGTTCGCGGCCGTCCTCGATCCAGGAGTAGTAGAACGCCTCGGGAGGGCGCGCGCCGCAGTGTCGCATCGCCGCGGTCAGCGACTCCTGCAGGTTGCCGTGGCCGACCAGCTCGACGATGGCGTGACGCCTGTCGTCGTCGAGAACCCCCTCGGTGCGAAGGTGCGTGCTCCAGCACTCGAGCCGCGCGGCGGCCGCCGCCGCGATGCGCCGGCGCGCGCCCGGCTGCGCCAGGCCGTCGCCCAACGCGCGCAGCGCATCGCCGTGCAGCGGGTCGTCGACGGCGGCGGCGGAGATGCCGGCGCCGGCGAGCAGGCGCGGTAGGTCTTCCGGCGACAGGCCGACGCGGGCCAGCAGCGCCCGCGCGGTGAGGCCGTCGCTGTGGTCGAAGATCCAGGCCAGGTCGCGGTGCGCGCCGCAGGCGTAAGCCGGCAGGTTCCAGGCCTGACGGCTGGCGAGCAGGTAGCGCAGCTCGATGCCGATGCCGAGCTTGGTCGCCAGCACCTGCGCCAGCTCGAGCATGACCTGACCGTCGCGCGCCAGAAACCACAGCGTGTCGATGCGCAGCTCTTGCGCGCGGCGCAGCAGCCAGAGGACGTAGGGCACCAGCAGCGGGGCGGCGACGGCAGCGGCCAGGTTGCGCAGGCTCGCCTGGCGCGCGTCGGTGACGGCGACCCGCAGGCGGGCCTCGCGGGCGGCTCCCGCGAGCAGCGCGGCGCCCCCGTGCGTGCGGTCGGCAGAGCTCTCGAGCAGCCGTTCGAGCGGCGACGGATTGGCGGCGGGGGCGTGCTCGGCCCGCAGGCCGAGTTCCGCCGCTGCCTCGACGTCGTGGCGGCGGTGGTTGCCGCGGTGCACCACCTGCTCGGCGCGCACGCCGCCGGCGCTGAGCAGGGCGGCGTAGATGCCGCCGTCGTCCTTGTTGAGGCCGGTCTCGCTCGACGCCAGCACCAGGTCGTCGCCGCGCAGCACGTCGAACCGCGCCAGCTGCGCCGACAAGAATTCCGCCGGCCACGGCGTGTCGGAGACGAAGGCGACGCGCTCGCCGGCGCGGCGCGCCGCCGCGACGCGGGCGACGCCGTCCGGCACCGGCCGCAACAGGCGCGCCTCCAGCGCGAGCTCGGCGTCGTGCACGCGGTCGCGCGTGCCGGCGTCGAGCTGCAGGGCGGTGCCGAGCTCGTCGTGGATCGCGCGCAATCGCACCTGCTCGCCGTTGGCGAGCGCGGTGCGGTAGGCGCGGACCTCGGCGGCGCGCCGGGCGGCGGCGAACGCCTCCGGCGAGCACTGCACCACTCCGTCCGCCAGCAGCTGGCGACCGAGCAGCAAGAAGATCGACTGCGGGTGGGTCACCGCCCGCATCAGCACCGTGTCGAAGACGTCGAACGAGCGCAGGGTGGTCAACGCCTCGCCTCATCGAGTAGCTGCGCGAAGAGAGTCCGGTAGGCGTCGGCCTCGGCAGACGCGGCGTGTCGTTCGACGGCTCCGCGCCGGGCGGCCGTGCCGAGCGCGCGCGCGCGGTCGCGATCCTCGAGGAGCCACGCCAACCCATCGGCGAGCGCGTCGGTGTCCAGCGCCGGGACCAGCACTCCGTTGTCGCGATCGCGGATCAGGTCTGCGACCCCGCCGATGTCGAAGCCGATGCTGGGCAGGCCACAGGCCAGCGCCTCGATCAGCGTCGTCGGCAGGTTGTCCTCCCGCGACGGCAGCACGAACGCGTCGGCCGCCGCGTACGCCCGCGCCAGCTCGTGCGGGTCGTCGATGCGGCCCAGCGCGAGGACGCCGGGCACGTCGGCCGCGCCGGTCGGTGCCGGCCCGAACGCGAGCAGGATCAGCTCCTGCGCCAGGTCCGCGCGCGTCTGCCGCAGCCGGTGCAGCGCGCGCTGCAGCAGATCGAAGCCCTTGCGCGGGATGTCGCCCCAGGCACCGAACAGCAGCACCGGTGCGTCGCGCGGCAGGTCGAGCGCGGCGCGGCACTCGGCCTTCGACCGCGGTGCGAACACGCTGAGGTCGATGCCGTACGGGATGACTTCGATGCGCTGGTCGGCGAACAGCGCGCTGCGCGCCGCGCAGCGCGCCAACCACTGGCTCGGCGCAACCACGGTCAGCCGCAGTCCGCGCCAGAGCGAGCGTTTGGCGGCGAAGCCGCGGCGCGAGGGGTCGTCGTCGGAGTCGCTGCCGAGGACCGGACAGCGACCGCAGGCGGTGGTGTAGCCCTCACAAGTGCCGCTGTAGTGACAGCCGCCGGTGAACGGGGCCATGTCGTGCAGCGTCCACACCAGCGGCTGCGGCAGGCGGGCGACGCTGGCGGGGTGGACGAAGTCGGCGGCCACCCAGTGCAGGTGGACGACGTCGGGCCGCATGCGGCGCACGGTGCGGTGCACGCGGCTCTGCAGGGCGTGCGTCGAGAACGCTCCGATGCCGGGGTCGGCGAAGCCGTCGAGCGCGCGTCGCCGCAGCCGCGGGCCGGCGCGCCGGCGCAGCGCCCGCACCGGCCGCGCGGGACGGTGATGCGCGACGTGCGGATCGGTCGGGTCACCGCGGCCGGTGGCGGCGACCAAGACCCGAGAATCGACGCCCAGGGCGCGCAGCTCGCGGTGCAGGCGCGCCGCGGCGCCGCCGGCCCCGCCGGCGAGCGAGGTCGACAACAACAGTGGGCTCAGGGGGGCGTCCACTAGGAGCGAAACCGTAAAGCCGGGGGCGATGCGCTGGCTATGACGGAGTCAGCCGCTCGACCGGCGCGGCGCTGAGCTGCACGGCGCCCCAGGCCGCGTGCCACTCGCTGGCGCCCCGCTCGCCGCGGTCGGTGGCCAGCACCTCGAACGGCAGCAGCTCGCGCACGATGTCGAACTCGCGGCGCGCGTTGCGGTGGTCTCCGGTGCCGACCGACAGGTTGATCGCATAGCTGCCCGGCGCCAGCCGGCAGCCGTCGGCGCACAGCGTCAGCACGAATTCGGCGCGCTCGTCGGCCGCCATGCCGCCGGGCGCGGAGGCGAACACGGTGCCGACCGCGATGCCGTCGAGGCGCGTCAGCGTCATGCCGAAGCGCAGCGCCGGAATCGCTTCGGCGGCGCGCACCGCGATGCGCAGCCGCAGCGGCTGATCGGCGGCGAGGATGGGCGCGTCGAGACCGTCGAGCGCCACGCTCTCCAGGCGCGCGCGGCGACTCAGCCAGTGGAACGGCCGCGGTGCGTCGCGCACGTCACACGCCACGGTGGCGCGGCTCCGCAGCGACGAGAGGTAGCTCTGGATCACCGTGCCGGTGGGGCCGTCGGCGGCGACCCGGCCGCGGTCGATCCACAGCGCGCGGTGGCTGAGCTGTTGGATCGCGGCCAAGTCGTGGCTGACCAGCAGCACCGTGCGTCCCTCGCCGGCGACGTCGCGCATGGTGCCGAGGCACTTCTTCTGAAATGCCGCGTCGCCGACCGCCAGCACCTCGTCGACCAACAGGATCTCCGGGTCGAGGTGGGCGGCCACGGCGAAGGCCAAGCGCACGAACATGCCGCTCGAGTAGCGCTTGACCGGCGTGTCCAGAAACTCGTCGACCTCGGCAAAGGCGGCGATCGCGGCGAAGCGCTGGCGGATCTCGCGCCGGCGGAGGCCGAGGATCGCGCCGTTGAGATAGATGTTCTCGGCGCCGGTGAGCTCGGGGTGGAAGCCGGAGCCGACTTCGAGCAGCGACCCCACCCGGCCGCGCAGCTCGATGCGTCCGCGGGTGGGCGGAGTGATGCGTGAGAGCAGCTTGAGCAGCGTACTCTTGCCGGCCCCGTTGTGGCCGACCACGCCGAGCACTTCGCCGGGCTGCACCGCGAACGACACGTCTTCGAGCGCCCAGAACTGCTGGCGGCGGGGCGCATTCCGCCGCCGGCGCAGCACCGCGCGGGTGCCGTCGGCGATGGTCTCGCCCAAGGTGCGGTCGGCGTGCGCGCCGCCGCGGACGTAGCGCTTGCCGAGGCCTTTGACGTCGATCGCCGGAGCGCGGCTCGCGGATCCTTGGACAGGTGCACTCATACGACGTCGGCGAAGGTCGACTCGACCCGGCGAAAGTATGCGGTGCCGGCGGCGAGCAGGACCGCGGTCGCCGCGGTCGACACCGCCATGGCCTGCCAGTCGACGGCGACCGTCGGCAGGATCGCGGCGCGGTGCGCGGCGAGGACTCCGGCCATCGGGTTGAGCGCGGCTGCCCAACGCCAATCCGCCGGCACCTGATCGAGCGGCCAGATCACCGGGGTCGCGAACATCCACAGCTGCAGAGTGAACGGCAGCACGTAGCGCACGTCGCGGTAGCGGACGTTGGCGGCGCCGAAGAGACAGGCGGCGCCGGTCGCCGCGGCGAACGCCAGCGCCACGGTCAGCGGCAGGACCGCGATCTCGATGTCGACGGCGAGGTCGTAGTACACCATCAGCACCACGAGCAGGGCGATGGCGATCGCGTAGTCGACCAGCGCGGCCAGCGTGGCCGCCAGCGGCAGGAAGATCCGCGGGAAGTGCACCTTGGTCAGCAGGCGGGTGTTGTTGACCAGGCTCTGACCGCCCTTGGAGACGCTGTTCTGAAAGTAGAACCAGAGCAGCAGGCCGGCGTAGCTGAACACCGGGTACGGAACGCCCTGGGACGGCATGTTGGCGAGTCGACCGAACAGCACGGTGAACACCACCATGGTCAGGGCGGGTTGGAGCACGGCCCACGCGGCGCCCAACACGGTCTGCCGGTAGCGCACCACGAGGTCGCGCCAGACCAAGAAGCCGAGCAGCTCGCGCCGTTCGACGAACTCGGCCCAGCTGGCGCGAAAGCCGCGGCTCGGCTCGATCACCGTGTGCGGTTGGGCGTCATGCATGGCGGGCCAAGTGATAGCCTACCCGGCCGTGTCGACGCCGCCGCGTGCTTCTCGCCCCCTGCTCCGCCGCGTCTTGTGGTGGGTGGTGGCGGTGGCGCTGGTGGTGGCGGCGCTCGAGTTGGGGCTGCGCGCGGTGGCCGCGCTGTCGCCGAGGGTTGCCTTCCTGCTGTCGGTGCACGCGGTGGCGATCGAGAGCGACGCGGCGCTGGGCACCCGGTTGGTCCGCGGCTTTCCCGAGCACGACGAGCTCGGCTTCCGCAACGCGCCGCGCGAGGGGCCGCCCGAGGTGGTCGTGCTCGGCGATTCGCAGACCTACGGCACCAACGTCGAGCGCACCGCGGCATGGCCACAGCAGGTCGGTGGCACCGAGGGTGGGCGGGTCTACAACATGGGCACCCCGGGCCACTGTGCGGTGCAGGGGCTGCTGCAGGTGGAGGCGGCGCTGTCGCTGTCGCCGCGCGTGGTGATCAGCACGGTGTACGCCGGCAACGACGCCTACGACGCCTACGTCCAGCTGCGCGACCGACGCTGCCCGGTGGAGTTGGCGGGCCACCTCGATGCGGCGAGCGCGGCGCGGGACCGGCAGCAGGGAATCGAGGACCGCATCGGCGCCGAGTTCACCGCGGCGTTCGGCGCGGCGACCCCGGCGCCGCCGCCGGCCGGCTTGCGCGGGCTCTTCGCGCGCCACAGCGCGCTCTACGGGGTACTGCGCGCGCTGCGCCGCGGCCTGCGGCCGCCGCGCTCCCCACCGGCGTGGCCGGCCGTGCGGGCGGCCGCCGCGGCGCGGCCGGGGCAGCTGGTGGTGGACGGCGCCGTGCCGACGATCTTGACCCCGGCCTACCGGCGGTGCGCGCTGGCCTACGACGACCCGCGCCTGGTCGCGGGCATCCGGATTCTGCAGGCGGCGCTCGGGCGGACCGCGGAGGCGGTCCGCGCCAGCGGCGCCGAGCTGTGGGTGCTGTCGATTCCGACCAAGGAGCGCGTCTACGCCACGGCGGCCGGTGCCGCCGGCGTGCGCAGCCCCGCGCTCGAGGCGCTGGTGCGCGACGAAGAACGACTGGTGGCCGAGCTGCGGGCGTTCTGCGCGCAGCGCGGCCTGCGTTGGCTGGACAGCTTTGCGGCGTTGGCGGCGGTGTTGGAGCGTGGCGAAGCGCCGTACCCGCACACCGCCGATGGCCACCCCAACCCTCGGGGTCATGCCGCGATCGCCGGCGTCGTCCGCGCTGCGCTGGAGGCGTGGTGAGAGTCGCGCTCCTCCACCAGCCGTTCAACGACCCGGTGCCTCCGGTGCGCGCCGGCTCGATCGCGATCTGGACCGATCGCGTCGCCAGCCAGCTCGCCGAACGCGGCGATGTCGATGTCGTCGTCTACGGTGCCGGCGCGGCGCGCGGGGTGCAGGCGAGCCGGCACGGTCGAGTCGAGTTGCGGCAGGTGTCGGTTCGCGCTGACCGGCGCTGGATCGGCTGGCGACGGCGCCGCAGCACGGCGCCGGGTCGGCTGCCATACTTCGTCGCGCCGTGGTACTTCCGTGGCTACGCCCGTCGCGTGGCGCGCGACGCCGAGGCGCGCGGCTGTGGGGTGATCCACGTGCACAATGCGCCGGCGATGCTGCCAACGCTGCGGCGCCACAGCCGCGCCGCCCTGGTGCTGCACATGCACTGCGCCTGGCTCGCGCAGATGCCCCGCGCCGCGGCGCGCGCCTACTGCACGCACGCCGCCGCCATCGTCGGCTGCAGCCGCAGCATCACGTCTGCCACGGTCGATGCGATGCCCGAGCTGGCTCCGCGCTGCCACACCGTGGACAACGGCGTCGACCTCGACGTGTTCCGGCCGCGCGACGCTAGCGTGCTGCCGCCACAGCCGGCGCACCTGGTCTACGTCGGCCGGCTCTCGCCGGAGAAGGGGGTCCACGTGCTGATCGAGGCGTTCGCCGCGCTCGCCCGGCGCCGCGCCGACGTCGTGCTGACGCTGGCGGGTCCCGCCGCGGTCGCGGCCCGCGAGTTCATTGTCTTCGAGGGTGGCGATCCGCGGCTGCGCGCGCTGTACGACGGCCCGGCACCGCCCGACGTCGCGCGGGCGCTGGCGGCGCTGCCCGATGCGATCCGCGCGCGTGTGCGCTGCGCCGGCGCCCTGCCGCACGACGAGGTCGGCGCGCTGTACCGCGCCGCGACGATCGCCGTCGTGCCCTCGGTCTGGCCGGAGCCGTTCGGCATGCCCGCGGTGGAGGCGATGGCGTGTGGCGTGCCGGTGGTGGCCTCGCGGACGGGCGGCTTGCCGGAGACCATCGTCGATGGCGAGACCGGAGTGCTGGTCGAGCCCGGGGACGCCGGCGCGCTGGCGGCGGCGCTCGAAGAGCTGCTGCGCGAGCCGGGGCGCGCAGCAGAGTTGGGGCGCGCAGCCCGTGCGCGCGCCGCGCGCTTCGCGTGGGACGCGGTGGCGCGGCAGGTGACCGCGGTCTACGCGGCGGCGACTCGGGGTCGGTTGCCCTAGCGGCGCCAGTCCGGCAGTCGGCCTGGCGTGTCGCCGGCGCCTGCGGCCTCGAGCTGGGCCTCGATCCGCGGCAGCTCCTCGCTGGCCATCGCGCGCAGGCGAGCCAGCACCGGTTCGAACGCGGCCGCGGCGTGTTCATAGGCGTCGCGCTCGGTCTGCGTGGGGGCCGACGAGGTGTAGAGCTGTGCGCTGGCGACGTTCTCGACGCGCGCGCGGATCGACAGCGGGGCCTCCTTGTTGCGCGTGCTGAGCGAGCGGTCGCCGCTGAGCGCGTCGCGCAGCTGCGCCAGCTCGCGGTGCAAACGCTCGATATCGGCCAGCAGCGCCAGGTCGGCGGTGCTGCGGCGCACCGCGACGCGGCAGTGTTCGAGCCGGCTCTGCAGCTCGCCGAGCACGCGCGCCGTGGCGCGCACCGCGCGGCGCAGGGCGACCACGCGCTGCTGGAACGCCAGCACCTCCGCGCGATCGGCGGCCGGCAGAGTCGCCAGGCCGAGCGGCTCGACGCGGAACGGCACCGCCGGGGTCAGCGCCTCCACTTGGCCACCGACCTCCCGCTCGACGGTAGCGGTGAACTCGCCGCCCAGCACCAGCGGGCCGGCGTCGGGCATGCCCCAGGGCTCGGGGGCGTCGCCGCCCTCGAGCTCGATCGAAGTCGCGCGTGGATAGCGCAGATCCCAGGCGACGCGGTGCAGTCCCTCGGTGCGCGGCGCGTCGACGCGGCGGACCACCGCCCCGTCGGTGGCGCGGATCGTCACCCATACCGCCGGCTCGTTCTCGCGCGCCTCGGCGCGCATCGCCGCGTCGGTCGGGAACGGGTGTGCCTCACCGGCTTCGCGCGCCTTCTTCTGCGCCGCCTGGCGGCGCTCGGCCAGCGTCTGCAGTCCCTCGCCCAGGTGCAGCGTCAGCAGCGCGCCGAACGGCGGGTTGGGCGCGGCGAAGTAGGTCGACCCCTGGGATCCCAGGCCCGTGTTGAGCCCGAGGCGGCTGCCCTCGATGTAGAGCGGCGCCGGCCGCACGGCGAACAGATGGGCGCCGGCCTCGAGGTTCGCTGAGGTCATCGCGCGCAGCGACGTGTAGTCGTCGAGCACGTAGAAGCCCCGCCCGAAGGTGCCGAGGATCAGGTCGTTCTCGCGGCGCTGGATCTCGAGGTCGCGCACCGCGATGGTCGGCAGCCCGCCGCGCATTCGAAGCCAGCGTTCGCCGCCGTCCAGGGTGACGTAGACGCCGAACTCGGTGCCGCAGAACAGGAGGTCGTCGCGCACGTGGTCCTCGGCCAGTGACCACACCACGTCGCGCGCGGGCAGGCCGTCGGCGAGCGACCGCCAGCTCGCGCCGTAGTCCTCGCTGACCAGCAGGTAGGGGCGGAAGTCGCCGTTCTTGTGGTTGTTGAACGCGGCGTACACGCGGCCCGCGACGTGGCGCGAGGCCTCGAGGCGGCTGACGTAGGTGCGTTCGGGGACTCCCGGGAACGTGTCGATCGCGGTCCACGATCCGCCGGCGTCGCGGGTGACGTGCACCAGGCCGTCGTCCGTGCCGACGTAGACCACCGCCTCGTCGAGCGGTGACTCGGTGAGCGCCACGCTGTTGCCGTAGACCGAGGTCGATGCGTTCTTGGCGACCGCGTCGACGTCCTGGATCCGGCCCATGACGGCGAGCTGATCCCGGTCGATGCCGCGGGTGAGGTCACCGCTGATCGCGCGCCACGAATCGCCGCGGTCATCACTGCGGAACAAGCGATCGCCGGCGAAGTACAGCCGGGCCGGATCGTGTGCGCTCAGCAACAGCGGAGAGTCCCAGTTCCACACGATCGGCGGCTCGCCCGGCGCGTGCCGCGGCTTGATGTCGGTGATCTCGCCGCTCTTGCGGTCGTGGCGCACCAGCCCGCCGTACTGCCACTGGGTGTAGACGATGTCCGGATTGGTCGGGTCGACCTGCGCTTCGTAGCCGTCGCCACCGACGGTGACGAACCAGTCGTCGTTGGTGATCCCCGCCAAGCTCGTGGTGCGCGACGGTCCGCCCATCGAGTTGTTGTCCTGCGTGCCGCCGTAGATGTTGTAGAACGGTTCGGCCTGGTCTGCGCTGACGCGGTAGAACTGGCCGAGCGACAGGTTCTCGCAAAAGTCCCAGTGGGCGCCACCGTCGTGCGTCTCGTAGATCCCGCCGTCGCCGCCGATGAGCATGTGGTCGGTGAACCCGGGGTCGATCCACAGGGCGTGGTCGTCGACGTGGCGGTGCAGATTGCCGACGCGTTGCCAGGTCTTGCCGCCGTCGCGCGAGCACGTCGTGTAGGTGTCGAGGCAGTACAGCGTGTCGACGTCGTGCGGGTCGCAGACGAGCTCTTGGTAGTACTGCGGGCTGGTCGCCACCTTGTCGCTGCGCTTGGTCCAGCTCTCGCCGCGGTCGGTGGAGCGGAACACTCCACCCTCGCCGCGCTGCGCCTCGACGATGGCATAGAGCACGTCGGGGTCGGCCGGCGAGATCGCCAGGCCGATCCTGCCGAGGTCGACTTCCGGCAGGCCGCGGGTCAAGGGCCGCCAGGTCGCGCCGCCGTCGTCGGTCTTGTGCAGCCCCGACCCCGGCCCGCCGTTGATCAACGTCCAGACGTGGCGCCGCCGTTGGTACATGCTGGCGTAGGCGACGTCGGGGTCGCGCGGGTCGAGGTGGACCTCGTTGGCGCCGGTGTCGTCGTCGACGAACAGCACCCGCGTCCAGCTGGTACCGCCGTCGATGGTCTTGTAGACCCCGCGCTCGCCGCCCGAGCGCCAGAGCGGGCCCTGCGCGGCGACCCAGACGGTGTCGCTGTCGGTCGGATCGATCGCGATGCGGCCGATGTGCTCGCTGTCGCCCAGGCCCGTGTTCTGCCAAGTGGTGCCGCCGTCGCGCGAGCGATAGACCCCGTCGCCCCACGAGACGCTGCGTTGGCTGTTGTTCTCGCCGGTGCCGACCCACACCGTGTGGCGGTTGGACGGGTCGAGGGCGACGCAGCCGATGGAGTACGACCCCTCGCCGTCGAACACCGGCGTGAACGTGGTGCCGTGGTTGGTCGTGCGCCAGACGCCGCCCGACGCGGCCGCCACGAACCAGCGCGCCGGCTGGGTCGGGTCGACGGCGATGTCGACGACGCGGCCCGAGCACATCGCGGGGCCGATTCCGCGGAACGGCAGCGCGCCGACGGCGGCGGCCAGGGCGTCGTCGGTGTCGGCCTCGGGTTTGGTGGACGGGGACTGCGCCGCGCCGGCGAGGGCGAGCGCGGTGAGAGCGAGCGGAAACCGCATGGGGCGGACCATACCGCCGGACCATCGACGGATCCCCGCCCGCGCCGCCGGATGTGGTAGGCTTGGGTGTTCAGTCGTCGCCACCGCTGGCGCCGGGGGACGGTCCTCGCGACCTCAAGGGAAGTTTCGTCCAATGCCGCTGTCGGTCCGTGTCATCGTGCTCACGTCGCTGCTGGTCGCGTTCGTCGCGGTCCCGCTCGCCGTCGGCGAGCCGGCCGTGACTGCCGCGCCCGTCGAGGCCGCGCCGGTATCGCCGCCGGACGAAGGCAGTGCCCCACAGGCGGGCACGCTGCTGGTGCTGGGCATCGTCATCGCAGCGTTTGCCGCGCTGCGCCGGTCGCGCGCGGGCCAGTCTCATCCCTGACTCATCGCTGAGTGCCGGTGTCGACCCGCAGGATGACCACGCGGTCTTGCGTCGTCGCCAACAGCAGGCGCCGGGCCGCGTTGTAATCCAGCGAGGATGCCCAGCTACTGAGCCGGACGAACGAGACCGCGGTGTCGCGGTCGGTGTTGGCGAGCTCGAGCTGGTCGCCCGCGCCGCAGCCCACCAACCAGTGGTCGTCGAGCCACAGCACGGCGCGCCAATGCACCGCGATGCGGTGCGTCGCGACCAGCTCCGGCACGCTGCGCAAGACGAGCCAGTCGCCCTCGGCAGAGGCGACGACGTCGCCACGAGGTGCGAGCGCCAGTGCGCGCGGCGGTACCGCGAGCGGCAGCTGCAGGCGCTCGTCGCCGTCGAGTGCAAAGACGTGCAGCGAACCGTGGCCACCGCCGAAGTGGTCGAAGACGGGGCGTCGCGCGACGGCGCAGCCCTGGTCGTACACCGCGATGGTCTGCGCGATCAGCGATTGCTCGAGGTACAGCGACGCCTTGGGGTCGATCAGGTCGATGACCTGATCGGCGTAGCACAGCGCGCGGCCGTGTCGCGACAGCCGCGGCGCGGCGAGGGCAGGCAGCACGCTGCGGGCGCGGAGGTGTACCGCCGTGCCGCGCACCAGGCGGGCGCCGTGGCCGGCGGCGGTGGGCTCCAGCGCGTAGAGCTCGAGAGCGCGCGGCTGTCTCCCGGTCGCCTTGCGCAGGACGGCGAGCTCGACGCCCTGTGGATTGGCGATCAGATCGACGCCCTCGCGCGGTAGTCCGGCGACCTGCACGGCGGCGCCGGTGTCGGCGTCGAAGACCTGGAGATCTCTGCCGGCGGCGACCACGAACCGGCCGTCACCGGTCAGCACCGCCTGTCGCGGTTGCTGTCGATGGAGAGCGGGCAGGCTGTTCTGCACCTGGATGCCGGTGTAGATCTCGATGCCGTCCGGGGTGGCGCTGGCCCAGCGCACGCCATCGGGGTGGAGTGCCGCCGGGCCCTTGACGGGCAGCGTGTGCCGCTCGCCGCCAGCCGACAGCAGCAGGGTGCCGTCGTTGGCGACCAGCACGCAGCGGCTGCCGTCGGCCTGCACCGAGAGCGAGAACCCGAAGTCGCCGAAGCGCACCGGTTCGTCGGCGAACAGATGGTGGGTGCCGCGCCAGCCGAGGCGGAGCAGCTGGCCCGCGTCGGTGTAGGCCAGATCGTACACCCAGCCATCCTGGTGCAGGCGCTCGACCTCGGCGCCGCTCTCGGTATCGAACACGAACGTCTCTCCGCTCCGCTTGCCGACCGCGACGCGTTGTCCGTCGGGGGAGATCGCGATGGCGTCGGCCGCGGTCGGACCCGGCAGGGCGAACTCGCGCTGCACGCCCAGATCGTCGGCCCGCAGCAGCACGGCGGTGTGGTTGTCGAGAACGACGGCCAGGTGGGCGCCGTCGCGGCTCCAGTCGAGGGCGCGCGCGCTGCCGGTGGCGACTTCGCCCAGCTGGCGGCCACTGTCGAGGTCCCACACGGTCAGGCTGCGGCCGACGGCGGCGAGGCGGGTTCCGTTGGGAGAGAACGCCAGCCCCCCGACCCAGTGGTCGGAGGCGTCGAGCACCGCTTGGCGGGCGCCGGTATCGGCGTCGACGATGACGACGTCGCCGCGATCGCCGCCCGAAGCGAGCCGCGTGCCGTCGGGGGAGTAGCGCAGCACGTGCGATGGCCCGCCGGTGAGAAACAGCTGCCGCACGACCCGCAGCGCCGGCGGCGGCTCCGGTTGGGCCTCGGCGCGCCCCCCGGCCGACAAGACCGCGAGCGAGAGCTGGGCAAGAGTGGCCAAGTGGCGGCGTGTGGCAGCGGGCATGGCTGCCCTTGGATACGGTCGGCCGCGGCATCCCGGCCGCGGAGATACGGCGATTTCGCCGACGAGGCGGCCGGCGCCGGCGTCGGCTTGCGGTGATGGGCGTCTTTGGCCTACACTCCCGCCAAACCCGCGGTTGACAGATCCGCTCAACAACCCAGAAGAGTCGACCGGCCCCCGTCGCGCGCCATTGATTGGTTCAAGTCCGACGCGGTGGCTCATCGATCACCAAGGTGGTCGCGAGTCCGGGCCGTGCACGATCGGATCCGTGGCAGCGGCGGCAGGAGGCCGCCCCGACCCCGGCCGAGCGCTTTTGGTCAGCCGCTTCCCGAGCCGGGCGCTCAGACGCGCCGGCCACTTGGCATCACGTAGAAGAGTATAGAGTGAGCTTTCGATCCCTAGGCCTGGCGCGGCCCATCCTGGATGGTGTCGCCGCAGCCGGCTACGAGAAACCGACCGAGATCCAAGAGAAGGCCATCCCCATGGCCCTCGAGGGGCGCGACCTGATCGCCCTCGGTCAGACGGGCAGCGGCAAGACCGCTGCGTTCGGCCTTCCCATCCTGCATCGGTTGCTGGAGGGGGAGTCCCGCCTGCGCGCATTGATCTTGGTGCCGACGCGCGAGCTGTGCGTGCAGGTTGCCGAGCAGCTGCGCGCCTATGCCAGCGCGACCGACCTCGCGGTCTGCACCGCGTTCGGCGGCATCGACCTGGCGATCCAGCAGTCGGCGTTCAAGCGCGGCCTGGACGTGCTGGTCGCGTGCCCCGGCCGGCTCATCGATCACCTGGAGCGCGGCAACCTGACGTTGGAGCACCTGGACACCGTCGTCCTCGACGAGGCCGACCGCATGCTCGACATGGGGTTCTTGCCGCAGATCCGCAGCATCATGGTGCGCTGCCCGCACGAGCGCATGACCTGGCTGTTCTCGGCGACCATGCCGCCCGAGGTCGAGGAGCTGTGCAAGGCGTTCTTGGCCGATGCCGAGCGCGTGCAGATCGGCTCTCGATCGCAGGCGGCGGCGACCATCTCGCACCGCTTCGTCGGCGTCAAAGCAGTCGACAAGGAAGGCGTGCTGAAGGACCTGCTGGCGCGCGAGCGCGGTCGGGTGCTGGTGTTCGTCAAGACCAAGATCAAGGCGGAAAAGCTGGGTCGTTCGCTGGCGCGCGCCGGTTTGCCGGCGGATTCGATCCACGGCGACAAGAGCGCCGAGTCGCGGCACGTCGTGCTGCGCGCCTTCGACCGCGGCCGCACGCGCATCCTCGTGGCGACCGACGTCGCCGCCCGCGGCATCGACATCGACAACGTCGAGCTGGTGGTCAATTTCGACATGCCCAACGAGGTCGAGGACTACATCCACCGCGTTGGCCGCACCGGCCGCGCCGGCGCGACCGGGCGTGCGGTGAGCTTGGTCTCGCCGACCGAACGCGGCATCCACCAGGCGACGGTGCGCCACCTCAACGGCCAGGTGCGCGAGCGCGCGCGCTCCGGCGGGCGGCCGCCCGGCGGGGGGCGCCGGCCGGGAGGCGGTGGCCGCGGCGGGCGCCGGCCGCGCGGTGGCGGGCGCGAGCTCGTCTCGAGCGGGCGCCGGCGGCGCTGACTCAGGCGCCGGCTTCAGGGCGCGTCGCGCATCAGCTGCAGCTCGGCGGCCAACGCCGCGCGCGCCCGTGCCAGCAGCACGCGGCAGGCGCCGGCGGATCGGCCCATGAGCCGCGCGGTGCGCGCGTGCGTCTGCTCGGGGTCCATGTGCAGGGCGAGGATCTGCGCGTAGTCGTGCGGCAGCCTGCGGATCGCGGCATCGATGCGCGCGACTTCTTCGTTCGCCGACATCTCGGCGCTGGGCGTGTGGCCCGGCCCTGGCATCAAGTCGATGGGGCGCGACGACTCGCGCAGCTTGGCGCGCCGCTCGGCGAAGACGTAGCGCCGCGCGTCGCGCAGGGTGCGGTCGACGATCCGCCGCAGCCAGGCTTGCAGCTCGGCCTCGGTCTCGCCGCGGAATGCGCGGATCGAGCGCAGCACGCGCGCGTACGCCGACTGCAGCAGGTCCGCGGTCGGCAGTTGGCAGCGCATGCCGGGGCCGATGGCGGCCTCGGCCTGGCGCTCGAGCTGGGGACGGGCCCGCTGCAACAGCGCGTCGAGCGCGTGCCGGTCCCCCGCCTTCGCCCGCTGGATGCAGAGGCGCACCAGCTCTGGATTCGTGGCGGCGGAGAGGCGGTCGCGCATCGAGGAGATTGTCATCGTTGTTCGGGGAGGGCGCGATCCCCGCGCCCGCGTTGGTACGTAGAAGCGTAAATCGACGGGGCTCCGTCGTCCTCCAGGTCGTCGTGTGCGGCCGCGCGTTACGGCGGGTTGTCGAGCCGGACGCCGGACGTCGGGTCCGGCCGTTCCATGGCTACATTGGCGCCGTGCAGCGATTCCTCCGCCGCATGACCGTGCTCTTGTTCTGCTCCGGTCTCGCCCTGTCGGCTGCGGCGGTGGTCGGGCTCGGCGAGGCGGCGCGGTCGGCGGTGGCGGCGGCAGAGGCGAGGACCGGGGCGCTGGCCCGCGATCTCGCCGACCGCGTCCGCGACGGCGTGGCCGAGCGCCGGCTGCTCGACGAGGTCGCCGCCGAGCATCGTTTCGCGGCCGCGGACGGTGTGCTCCGGGTTCCGGCCGAAGTGGGTTGGCTGCGAACGCCGCCGACCGACGCCCCGTGGCCCTGGCACACGGTGCTGGCCGAGGCCCGGCGCGCGGCCCTGGACGGCGACCCGGCCGCGGCCCGCCGGCGGATCGAGCGGGCGCTGTCCGCCGAAGAGCCGCAGCCGGCACTGCTGCCGGCCGCCGCATGGTATGCGCACCGCGCGGACGATCGCGAAGCCGCCGCCGCGCACCTCGCGCTGGCGCGTGCCGACTGCGCCGCGCTGACGCCGGGGGGCCTGGCCTCGGTGGTGCTGCTCGCGGCGCGTCTGTCGGGTGAACTGGTTCCCGAGGCGGTCCGCTGGTGGGGGCGCGTGCCAGAAGAGCTGGCTTCAGGGGTCGTGGCGGAGCTCGATCGCGCAGGGGTCGACGCCGGCGGCTTGGCCGACGTCACCCGGCGGGTCGAGCGGTTGCGCGCCACGCTGGTCGCCGCCGACGGCGCGCGGGCGCGGTGGCAGGCGGCGGTGGCGCCGTTGGTCGCCCCGGTCGAAGCCGGCGTGCTCGTGTTCCACCCCGAGGCGGGCGGGCCGGGAGTCGGGGACGGCGCCGTGCTGTCCGCCGAGCAGCTGATCGCGGCCCTGGCGGCGCGCGGCGTGGTGGCGTCGGGCGCCGGCGCGCTCGTCGGTGTGGGCGCGGGCGGGGCGCCGGGCCCGGGTGACGTCGTCGCCGTCGACGGCGTGCTGGCAGTGCGGCCGCCGGCGTCGCCGCCGCTGTCGTTGTGGCAGCGCCCCGCCGTGGTCTACGCGGTGCTCGGCCTGCTGGCGGCCTGCTTCTGCTGCGGCTTGTTCTGGACTTTGCGGGCGCTGCGGCGCGAGCGCGACGCAGTCGGCGCGCGCGCCGAGTTCCTGACGTCGGTCACCCACGAGCTGCGCACTCCGTTGGCCTCCCTGCGGTTGCTGGCCGAGATGCTGCACGATGGGCGCGCGGATGCGGCGCAGCGCGCGGAGTACACCGCGCTGCTCGCCGGCGAGACCGCCCGCCTCGGCGCGCTGATCGACAACGTGCTCGACTTGCGCCGGATCGAGCGCGGCGAGCGGCGCTACGACCGGCGCCGGTTGCCCCTGGCGCAGCTGGTGCGCGACAGCGTCGCCCTGCACGCGCCGGTTGCCGAGCGCGGCGGCGTGCGGCTGGCGGTCGAGGTCGAGCCCGCGGCCCGGCGGGTCGAAGTCGAGGCCGATGCCGGGGCACTCCGTCAGCTCTTGCTCGGTCTCTTCGACAACGCCGTCAAGTACGCCGCGGCCGGCGGGCGCGTCGCGGTGCGCGTCGTGTCGACGGGCGGCACGGTCGAGGTGGCGGTGCGCGACTTCGGCGCGGGCGTCGTGCCCGCACAGCGGGAGGCGCTCTTTGCTCGCTTCGCGCGCGGCGCCGCGCACGCCGAGAGCAACGTGCCGGGCGTGGGGCTGGGGTTGTATCTGGGGCGCGCGATCGCCCGCGCGCACGGCGGCGACTTGGTCTGCGCGGCGCCGATCGACGGCGGCGCCGGGGCGGTGTTCGTGCTCACCCTGCCGATCGCGGGCGCGGCCGGGGACACCGCTGCACTAAGCTGAAGGTCGATGGCTGGCTCAGCGCACGGCAAGCGCGTGCTGCTCGTCGAGGACGACGGCACTTTGCGCAAGGTGCTCGGTGACGCGCTCACCGGCGAGGGCTACGCGGTGACCGCCGCGGCGGACGGCGATGCCGCCCACGAGCTGCTGTTCGAGCGCCACTTCGACGTCGTCGTGCTCGACGTGATGTTGCCGGGGCGCGGCGGGCTCGAGCTGCTGCGGGCGTTCCGCGGCGCCGGCCAGGGCGCGCCGGTTCTGCTGTTGACCGCGCGCGGTGACGAGCACGACGTGGTGTTGGGCTTCGAGCTCGGCGCCGACGACTACGTGACCAAACCGTTCGGGCTGCGCGAACTGCTGGCGCGCGTCGGTGCGCTGGCCCGGCGCGGCGGCGGCGCGGGCGCTGGGCCCGTGCGGTTCACCGTCGGCGCGGCGACGGTCGACCTCGAGGCGTTCGAAGTCGACGCCGGCGGCCAGCGCCACGCGCTGAGTCCGAAGGAAGCGGCCATGCTGGCGCTGCTCTACGAGCACCGCGGCCGGGTCGTGCGGCGCGCGCAGTTTCTCGACGCGGTCTGGGGCAGCGAGCAGTTCGTCGGGCCGCGCACGGTCGACACCCACG
This sequence comes from Planctomycetota bacterium, assembly GCA_965223545.1. GTDB lineage: Bacteria > Planctomycetota > UBA1135 > UBA1135 > UBA2386 > CBDCWY01. Next base: position 5,945,602 of record OZ245006.1, read on the forward strand.
TGCTCAATCTGCGCGCCAAGCTCGAGCCCGAGCCCAAGCAGCCGCGGTTCTTGCGCACCGTGCACGGCGCGGGCTACCGGCTGGATCCCGACGGGGAGGCCGGTGGTGCGGACTGATCGCGCGCCTTGACAAGAACTTGACACCGGTCTGATCGACGCCCCACGGGCTGGCTGTCGGCGCGCCCTCCAATGTGCCGAACCCGAACTGATGAGCGTGGAGGACGCGATGACGAGCACGTTTGGCATGGCATTGACGAGCAAGACGACGAAGGTTGCGGCGGGGCTCCCGCTGCTGTGGATCGCGGCGGCGGGGGCGGCGCAGGGCGGCACCGGCGCGCCGCGCCTCGAGCGGGCGGTGGCGTTGGAGCGCGCCGCGCACGATCCCGCGGCTGCGCTGCGCGAGTACCGCGCGGTGATCGATGCGGCGCGGTCGGCCCCGGTCCGCGCCCGGGCCGCGTTGCGTGCCGGTGAGCTGCTCCGCGGACTCGGCCGGCACGACGAGGCCGCGCCTCTACTGGAGTTGGCGGCCGTTGCAGACGGCGCGGTCGGCCAGCGCGCGGCGCAGCTGTTGGCGCAGGACCCGGTGCGCGACGACGAGTTGGCGCAGCGCATTGCCGAGGCGATCGATCACATCGGCCAGCGCAATGCGATCGATGATCTGGTTTGGATCGGCGAGCCGGCGGTGTCGGCCCTGCGCGCCGAGTGGTCGGAAGAGCCGGTCACCGGTTTGGCGGCAGCACTGCTGGGCATCGGTGGCGATGCGGTGCAGGAGTGGGTCGGTGCCGTCATCGACAGTGACGACGAGGGGCAGCAGCTCGCGCTGTTGAGCGCCGTGCCAACCTCGGCGCCCGGGCGCGCGGTCCTGCTCTCTCTGCTGCCGCTGTGCTCGGTGAAGTCGCAAGAGGCCCGCCGCCACGCGCTCCACTACTTGGGAAGTGCGGTGCCCTGGGGGACGCTGGTCGAACTGCTCGGCGATCCTGCGACCGTGGTCCGCGAGAAGGCCTTCGCCGAGGTATTGCAGCGCGTGGACAAACCGGGACGCTCGCGGCCGCCGAGCAACGCCGAGATGGAAGCCTTGCTGGCACGAGTCGCCGAGGCCCTGCCCCGGGTCGGCCGCACGCTCGGCGGTCGCATGGCGCGGTTTGTCCAGTCGGCCGACGCGTTGCGCTATCCCGGTGGGCGCTCGTTGTTCCTGCAGCAGCTGACCCGACCCGGCTTCGAGATTGATCAACGACGCTTGAGGTTGCCGTCGACCCTGCCGTCGGACGCGCACGTGGAAGAGGTTGCCGCTGCAGTGCGCCGGCTGGGCCCGATCGCAATGAGCGAGATCGGCAACCCGATCCCCACCGAGGCACAGCGGTCGTTGCAGAGATTCGTCGCTGCGATTGTGCACAACTGGACGGAGGCCGCGATTCCATTGATGCTCGACGCGATCCGCGCCGGCTACGACCTCGGCTACGGTGGTGTCGCGTACCGCGCAGCCGGAGTCGCGTCCGCGCCGGACGACATCGTCGCGCTGTTCGAAGCGTGCGCGGTCCACAATCAGTCTCTCGGAGCGGAGGCGATCCGCATTCTGGCCGCGCGGTCACTGCCGGTGCAGCTGCGGGCACACTTGTTGGCGCTGTTTCGTCAGGCGGCGCCGTTGGACGCCGGCGGTGACCAGGCCCGCGCCCTCGTGGCGGCGATCGCCGCCACCGGCGCCGGCGCGACGCAGACCCTGGAGCAGCTGGCGGCGGAGATGCCCGGCTACCAGCACGTGGTTGCCGAGGCCTGCACGGAGGGCACCCACCCGAGCCTTCGCGCTGCCTGGCCTGCCCTGCTGTCGATGCCGGTCGAGGGCGAGGCTGCTGCCGGGTTTCGGGGCGCGTTGTTCGACCGCGCGCTGTCGAGCGAGGACCTGCCGATCGACGCGATGGTCGAGGCACACGCGCTCGGCTTGGGCGATGCCCGCGGGCTCGGCGGCTTGAGCATGTTGTCCGAAGCGCAGTTGACCGCGGCCTGGCCGGTCGCCGTCGGGTGTCTGCGGTCGGGGTCGGAGCAGGCCTGGGCGGTCGTGCTGGGGCTGGCGCCGAGTGCGTGGACGAGCGCCACGGTCGAGTCGGTCATGTCGCTGTGGGACGCGAAACCCGAGGGCCTGAAGCCCTCGACGCGAACCTGGCCCAAGGATGCGATCTCGATCGCGAGCGACGAAGCCATCGTGGCCCGCTTCGCGCGGTCGCTGCTGGGAGACCCGAGTGTCGCCGAGAAGGCGATCGCGGCACTGGCATGGCGCCGGCCGATCGCGGTGCCGGTCGCGGCGGTGTTGCGCGAGGCGTTGGCCCATGCCGACGCGGGTGTGGTCGTGCACGCCGCCAGGGGTCTCGGTCGCAGCGGTGACCCGGCGCATCTCGAGGCCTTGCGTGGACTGCGCGGGTTCGAGGATCGCAAGGTCCAGCTCGAGGCGTTGAAGGCGCGGGAGCAGTTGGGGGACGACTCCGAGCAGCTGGTGCGCGACGCCGCCGCGGGCGCCGATCCCGAAGTGCGCGCCTTCGCCGCGGCGCTCGCCGCCCGCGCCCTGTCGCGCGCGCACGTGCCGGTGATGCTGCAGTTGCTGCGCGACGAGGCCGAGTCGGTGCGCACCGCGGCCGCGGCGACGCTGGCGTCGCTCGAGTTCTACGAGCAGCAGAGCGCGCGCTGGGAGCGGCTGCAGGCCGGGGTGGCGGTCGACGCGGTCGACGCCGCGTCCGCGCTGATGAAGCGCGCCGCGGAGGGCCCGGTGCCGATGCGCGTTCTGGCGATCGAGTCGCTCGGCACCCTGGGCGTGCCGGAGACCCTGCCGTTCTTGCTCGAGCTGGCGGCGGGCGCGGATCAGACCATCGCCGCGGCGGCGGTCGCGGCGGCCCGGCAGATCAACGCGCGCGACCGGCGCTGACGCGCGCGGCCACGGGCCGACCCCATGGCCGGCCGGTGGCATGTCCCATTGACGAGGGGAAACCGGGGCTTGCCGTGCACCGCAATGACCGTACTGTCGAAGGATCCTGGCCTGCCCGGTGTAGTACCCTTTCTCAGGCACCCCATGCTGACATCCCAACTATCCCGCGGCAGCTCCGTGGGGATCGCTCTCGCGGCTTCTCTGGCTCTCGTGACCCCGGCCGCAGTCGGCGCGCAGCAGATCGTGCGCTGCGCCACGCCGTTTGCCCCGGACGGGACGGGCGAGGACGGCCCCGCGGATTGCTCCTTCAATCAGACGAACCCGCTGGCGCAGTACGCCCCGACCTACGAGATGAAGATCCCCGTGGTCTTCCACGTGATCTCCAACACCTCGGGGCGCGGCAACATCTCCGACGCGCGGGTGCGGGCGCAGATCGACATCCTCAACGAGGACTACGGTGCGCTCCCCGGCACTCCCGGCGCGGCGGGATTCGACACCGGCGTGCGGTTCGAGCTGGCGACCGTCGACCCGCAGGGCAACCCGACCAATGGCATCACGCGATCGGTGAACAACAACTGGTTCTCCGACAGCGGCGCCTACTGGAACACCTTGGCCTGGGACACGTCCCGCTATCTGAACATCTACTCCAACAACGGTGGGGGCGCGTTCGTGCTCGGCTACGTGCCCGGTCTGCCGCAGGACCCGTTCAACTCCCCCGTCGGCACGAAGGCCGACCGTGTCGTGGTCTCGTGGGACACTGTCGGGCGCAATGCTCCGGCGTTTCCGTACAACCAGGGACGTACCACGAGCCATGAGGTCGGGCACTACCTCGGCCTGTTCCACACCTTCCACAACGGGTGTGACCGCGGCAGCTGCTACAGCTCCGGCGACCGCATCTGCGACACCAACCCCGAGCGCAGCTCGGCGACCGGCTGCCCGACCTCGCGGGTCACTTGCTCGACGCCCGATCCGGTGCGCAACTACATGGACTACAGCGACGACCGGTGCATGAACAACTTCACGTCGGAGCAGGCCCGTCGCATCCGCTGCACGCTGGAGTTCTATCGTCCCAACGTGTATTCGCGCAGCGGCACCGCCGCCAGCGTGGCCTTGCGCAACGCCGGCAGCAACCCGTTGAGCTACACGATGGGCAAGCCGCTGATCGGCACCACGATCAACGGCACGGTGCTGCCGCTGGTCACGGGTCACAGCTCGGCCACGGTGTTCGCCTACGCCGGCTCCGCCAACCTGCCGTTCAGCGGCTACGTGCTCCTGGTCGACATCACCACGCCGGGTCTGACCCTGCCGCCCGCGCCCGGGCCGATCGCCGCGTTCTCGCTGCCCCTGCCCAACATCTCGGGGTTGGCCGGCCTCCAGCTGTTCACGCAGGGCGTCCACTTCGGTGGGGCGGCCGGCTTCGCCCTCACCAACTCGCAGGACCTGACGCTCGGTAGCTTCTGAGCGTCCGGGGCGGGGCGTGGACCGCCGGTCTGCTCGGGCTCGGGTTGGCCGTGCTGTCGATCGCGGCGCTGATCGCGATCCGCAACGCCGGCGCGGTCGACGGCCCCCCGGTGGCGGCTGCGGCAGGCGCTGCGCCGCCGGCAGCCGCCACCGCCGAGGCTGTGGCATCGCCGGGCGCTGCGCGCGGGCCGCGCGCAGCGGCGTCGGCGCCGTCGGCGCAGCCCGTGCTGTTGGTCGGTTCGCTCCGCCGCGCCGATGGCCAACCCTGCCGTCGACCCACGCTGTGGGCGCGGCAGCGCGGCAGCGGTGCAGTCCACCGATGGCAGCCCACCCTCGCTGCAGACGGCGCCTTCGCGGTGCCGCTGCCGCCGGCGATCCCACCCGGCACCCTGGTCGAGGTGTGTGCGGAGGCCCTCGATTGCGCGCGTTCGGCTTGGCGCTCAGTGGAGGCAGAGCCGCCTGCGCAGCGGCTGCGCATCGACCTGGTGCTGCGACGGGGCGCCACGGTGCGCGGTCGCGTGCTCGATCCGGGCGGAGCCGCCGCGGACGGGGCCCTGGTGACGGTCGAGGCCGGCGCGGCGTCGACGACCGCCCGGACCGACTCCACCGGTTGCTTCGAATTGCCCCTGCACGCGGCCGAGGTCGGGGACGCCATGGTGCGCCTGGCTGCCGCGCACGCCGAGCACGGCGTGAGCCCGCCGCGCGTCTTGTCGTTGGCAATGCTCGATGCGCCGGTCGATGACCTCGTGTTGACCCACGCGATGCCGCCGGTCGAGGTGGCCTTGTCGCTGCTCGACGGGACGCCGGTGGAGGGGTTGCCGGTCGAGTTCGAGCCGATCGCGCGCACGCCGATGGCGGGCTTCGAGACGGCGGACGCGGTCGAGCAGACCACGGTCCGCACCGATGAAGACGGACGGGCGCGCGCGCGACACCTGCATCCCGGCGGATATCGGTTGGACTTCAGTAGCGTCGCCGCGGTGAATCTGCAGGCGCTGGTGACGGCCGAATGGGCCGCTGACCTGACCGTGCGCAGCGGAACCCCCAGCTCCTGGCAGCTGCCGTTTGGCTGCGTGCTGCCGGTGATCGAGACGGAGCAGCGACCGCGCGCCCCAGCCCGCCTCTCGGTGCTGGTGTGGTCGGCCGGACGCGCGGCCAGGGCGGCCGAGCGCGCCTGGCGGGACCGCGCGCCGTTGCCCGCCGATCCCGATTCTCAGCACCTCGCACTGGCCGCCGCCGCGTTGCACAGCGTTTGGCTGCCGCTCGAGTCGTTCGTGGTCGTGCAAGCGACGGCGGAGGGCTGTGCCCCCGCGCGCGCAGCGGAGTGGGTCACAACGCGGCGGCCTTCGTGGACGGCGCCCCTGTCGTTGCGGGCCGCGCCCTCCCCGCGCCGGATCCAGCTGTTGCAGCGCACCGCGGACGGAGCGGCCGTTCGCGGTGGTCTGTGGCGCGCGGTGCCGGTGTTCGGCGACGCCCCGGGTTGGGACGCGAGCGACTGGCGCGCGCTCGACGAACAGCAGTGCACTGCCGGGTTGGCGCCCGGCGAGTGGCATCTGCAGCTGTGGCCGGGCGTGCGCGCACGACATGCGGCGCGGCCGTACGCGCTGTGGCAAACCAAGCTCGCCGTGCTCGCGCCGGGTGCGCCCGCCGCGCCCCAGCGCGTCGAGATCACGGTGCAGCCGGTGCCGCGCCTGTGGCTCGAGCTGGTGCACCGCGCCGCCGCGCGGGCCGGCAGCGAGCGGCGGGTTTCGCTGCGTGTCGTCCTGCGCGGCGCGGGCCGGCCAAGTCAGCGCGCGGTCCTCCTGCGCGACCCCGGCGATGGCAGTGCGCGTCCGCTGGAAGACCCCGTAGTGCTGCGCGTCGGCGAGCCCACGACCGTCGAACTGCAGGGCCCGCTGAGGGCCGGCGCGGCGGTGCTCGAGGTGCACGCCTGGCCGCGCGACCGGCCCGGCGGGGCTCGGCCGCCGCGACTGGCGCCAGTGCACCAAACCCTGCGCCTCGAGGCCGGCGCCAACGTCTGCCGCGTCGAGCTGCGCGAACGCTGACGCGACCCAAGGGTCGATTCGCGCGCGGGGTGGCGCCGCGCGCGAGCCGCCCCTAATCTCCCTGCATGTCCCCGCCGGCCAAGGTACACGCCGTGTTTACGGTCAATGGTGAACGCGCCGAGGTCGCGTTCGACGGCTACAAGACTCTCCTCGAGGTGCTGCGCGAGGATTTGGGCCTCACCGGAACCAAGCACGGCTGCGAGCTGGGCGAGTGCGGTACCTGCGCCGTGCGCATCGACGGCGTGCCGGTGCTCTCCTGCCTGGTGCTCGCCGAGGAAGCAGTCGGCCACGACGTCCGCACGATCGAGGGCATGGCGGATGGGCCGCGGATGCACGCGCTGCAGGAGGCGTTCGTCGAGCTCGGTGCCGCGCAGTGTGGCTACTGCACGCCCGGCATGCTGCTGACCGCGCAAGAGCTGATCGAGCGCGATCCGGCGCCGACCCGCGAGGTCATCACCGCCGCGCTCGCCGGCAACCTCTGCCGCTGCACCGGCTACCTCAAGATCTTCGAGGCGGTCGAGCTCGCCGCCGCCCGGCTGCGCGGCGAGGACGCCGCCCCCCGACCGGAGACGATCCATGGCCACTGACCCGCGCCCGGACGGAGCGGGCGCCTCCGAGGCCGCGCCGCACGGCCGCTGGCGGCACGCCACGCCGGCCGATCAACTGCGCGTCATCGGCAAGCCGCTGCGCAAGGTCGACGCCGGCAACAAGGTCACCGGCGTGACCCGCTACGCCGACGACCTGACCCTGCCGCGCATGCTGCACATGAAGCTGCTGCGCAGCACCAAGGCACACGCGCTGATCCGCCGGATCGACACGGCCGCGGCCGAGGCGGTGGCCGGCGTGCACGGTGTGCTGACCGGCAGCGAGATGCCGACGCCGTTCGGCATCCTGCCGGTGAGCCAGGACGAGCACGCGCTGTGTGTCGACAAGGTGCGGATGATCGGCGATCCGGTGGTGGCGATCGCCGCCGTCGACGAGCAGACCGCGTGGCGGGCGTGCCAGGAGGTCGTCGTCGAGTACGAGGAGCTCGAGGCGGTGTGCGGTATCCACGAGGCAGCGGCCAAGCCGGAGCCCCGGATCCACGACTACGGTGTCGGTGGCAACGTCCACCGCGCCGAGAACCTCGAGTTCGGCGATCTCGAGGACGGCTTTGCCGCGGCGGCGCTGGTGCGGGAGGACGTGTTCTTCTTCGGCGGCAACACCCACCTGCCGATGGAGCAGCACGCCACGCTGGCCCACTTCGATCACGAGGGCCGGCTCACGGTGTGGAGCAGCACGCAGACGCCACACTACCTGCACCGCGCCTTGGCCAAGGTGCTGGCGCCCCTGCCGGCGTGCCGGATCCGCGTGATCGCCTGTCCGCACGGCGGCGGCTTCGGCGGCAAGAGCGACCCGTTCAACCACGAGATCTGCGCCGCCAAGATGGCGATGAAGACGGGCCGGCCGATCAAGATCTGCCTGACCCGCGAGGAGGTCTTCTACTGCCATCGCGGCCGCCACCCGGTGTTGATGCGCAGCAAGATGGGGGTGAGCGAGACCGGCCGCATCACCGCGCTCGACTTCGAGAGCTACCTCGACGGCGGCAGCTATGGCAGCTACGGCACGGCGAGCACGTTCTACACCGGCGCGCTGCAGACCGTGACCTACCACGTCGACAACTACCATTTCCGCGGCGCGCGCTTCTTCACCAACCAGGCGCCCTGCGGGCCCAAGCGCGGTCACGGCACGCCGCAGCCGCGGTTCGCGCTCGAGGTGCAGCTCGACAAGATCGCCTGCGAGCTCGGCATCGACCCGGCCGACCTCCGCCGGCAGAACTTGGCCGAGGCGGGGTCGTTGACCGCCAACTTCATGCGCATCGGCTCGATGGGGTTGGGCACTTGCATCGACAAGGTGGTCGAGGGCTCGGGCTGGCGCCAGCGGCGCGGCCGGCTGCTGCGCGGCAAGGGGCTGGGGCTGGCCTGCAGTAGCTATCTGTCGGGCGCGGGGCTGCCGATCTACTGGAACGGCATGCCGCACTCGGGCGTGCAGCTCAAGCTCGACCGCAGCGGCTTGGTCACCGTGTTTTGTGGCAGCACCGATATCGGCCAGGGCTCCGAGTCGGTGCTCGCCTACATCGTCGCCGAGGTGCTGGGGCTCGACCCGTTCGACCTCAAGATCGTCACCGCCGACACCGATCTGACGCCGGTCGACCTCGGCAGCTACAGCAGCCGGGTCACGGTGATGACCGGCAACGCCGCGCTGGAGGCCGCCGAGCGGGCGCGCGAGGTGGTCGCGCGCGGGGTTGCCGAGCAGCTCGAGGTGCCGGTGGGGCGGTTGGTGTTCGCCGAGAGCCGCGTCTTCGATGCCTCCGATCCGGACCGCGGCCTGTCGTTCGCCGAGGCGGTGGTCGCCGCCGAGTCGCGCTTCGGCACGATCGGCACCACGGGTTCCTACACGCCGCCCCGGTCGGCGGCGCGCTACAAGGGCGGCGGCGTCGGGCCGAGTCCGTCCTACAGCTACAGCGCAGCGGTCGTCGAGGTCGACGTCGATCCGGACACCGGCATCTACACCGTGCCCAAGATCTGGGTGGCGCACGACATCGGCCGCGCGCTGAACGCCGCGATCGCCATGGGGCAGGTCGAGGGCGGTGTCTACATGGGGCTCGGCGAAGCGATGATGGAGGAGATGGTGTACCGGCCCAATCGGTTCGCCGTGCACAAGATCCCGTCGATGTTGGAGTACAAGAGCCCGACCACGCTGGAGATGCCGGAGATCGTCACCTACCTGGTCGAGGACCCGGATCCAAACGGTCCGTATGGCGCCAAGGAAGTCGGCCAGGGACCGCTGCTGCCGATCATGCCGGCGGTCGCCAACGCGGTTTTCGACGCGGTCGGGGTGCGCGTCGACGAGGTGCCGGTGACGCCGGAGAAGATCTTCGACGGCATGCAGCTGCAGGCGGCCGGCAAGATCGCGCGGGTCGGGCCGGATCGCGTGCCCGAGGTCGATTGGCCGCCGCCGCGCCGCGTGCGGACTCCCTGGCAGGGCGGCAGCGGTCGCGAGATCGAGCGCGAAGTCGCGGGAGGGCAGCGCTCATGATGCGTCTGCCGGAGTTCACGCTGCACCGGCCGGCGAGCATCGCCGAGGCGGTGCGCATGGCGGCCGACCTCGGGCCGGAGGCGCGCTTCGTCGCCGGCGGCACCGACGTCTATCCCAACATGAAGCGCCGGCACCAGCGGCCGGCGCACGTCATCAGCTTGGCCCGCATCCCCGAGCTGTCGGGCATCGAACGGGCCGACGATGGTGCCTTGCACATCGGGGCGATGACGCGCCTATCGGTGCTGGAGCGTGCGGCCGAGCTGCAGCGCGGGCATCGGGCGGTCGCGGACGCGGTGGCCAGTGTCTCGACCCCGCTGCTGCGGAACATGGGCACGTTCGGCGGCAACCTGCTGCTGGATACGCGCTGCAACTACTACGACCAGAGTCACGAGTGGCGCGCCTCGATCAACTTCTGCATGAAGTGCGACGGCGACACCTGCTGGGTGGCGCCGAGCAGCCCCCGCTGTTGGGCGGTGCAGTCGAGCGACAGCGTGCCGCTGTTGTGCGCGATGGATGCCGAGGCGACGCTGGTCTCGCCCGAGGGCGAGCGCCGCGTACCGGTGCGGGAGCTGTACCGCGATGACGGCATCCGCTATCTCGATCTCCGCCCGGCGGAGCTGTTGACGCGGGTTCATCTGCCCGCGCCCGGCGAATGGCGGGCGTCCTACCGCAAGCTGCGGCGGCGCGGCACGTTCGACTTTCCGGTGCTCGGCGTCGGTGTTTGTGTGCACCGGCGAGGTCAGGCGATCGACGAGCTGCGTATCCGCATCGGTGGCGCCGGCAGCGCGCCGATTGCGGCCACCGCGGCGGAGGAGATGTTGCGGGGCGCGGTGCCGACCGAAGAGCTCATCGCGGGTGCCGCGCAGACCGCGTTCAAGCCGACCCGCGCCATGGACAACACCGATCACGAGGCGCGCTGGCGCAAGAAGATGGCACCGGTGTTCGTCGCCCGCGCGCTGCGCGATTGCCTGAGGGAGGGCTGATGTTCGAGGTTGCTCAGGACCAAGCGTTTCCGCGGATCCAACAGATCTCGTTCTTCCTGCCCAACAAGGTGGGTTCGTTGCAGCGGGTGGTGCACGTGCTGGAAGAAGCCGATGTGCGCATCTGTGGCATGTCGATCCTGGACGCGCACGACCACGCCGTCGTGCGGATGATCGTCGATCGGCCGCAGAAGGCGATCGACACGCTCGGCAGCGGCGGGCGTGCGGTGTGCACTTCGGAGCTGCTGGCCGTCGCCGTGCCCGATTCGCGCGATGCGGTGAGTGCGCTGTTCGGGCGGTTGCTGCGCGCCGAGCTCAACGTCTACTACGCCTACGCGTTGCTGGCGCGGCACAATGACCACGCGATCGTAGCACTGCACACCGATGACATCGCCGGCGCCGCCGAGGTGCTGCGCGCCGGCAACTTCGACCTGGTCGAGCACCGCGATCTCGATCCCGACCGCGAGATCTGAGCCATGACCGACAAGCTCGAGTGGCTCGACCGCGAGCCCACGACCGAAGCGATTCTCGACACCGTCCTCGCCGGGTTGGCGCGCACGCCCAAGACCTTGCCGAGCAAGCTGTTCTACGACGAGCGCGGCTCCCGGTTGTTCGACCGGATCTGCGAGCTGGAGGAGTACTACCCAACCCGCACCGAGCACGGCATCCTCGAGCAGCATCTCGACGAGATGCTGGCGGAGTTCGGCCCCCGCTGTCGCTTGGTCGAGCTGGGCAGCGGCAGCAGCACGAAGACGCGGCTGCTGCTGGACCGCGCCCGCGATCTCGTCGCCTATACCCCGATCGACATCTCCCGCGATCACCTGCTGCGCACCGCCGAGCAGCTGGCGGAAGCCTACCCACGCCTACCGATCCAGCCGGTGTGCGCCGACTACACCCGCCGCGTCGAAGGGCTGCCGCCGGCGGCGGAGGGGGTGCGCACGGTGGTGTTCTTTCCCGGTTCGACGGTCGGCAATTTCGTGCCGGCCGAGGCCGCCGCGTTCTTGGCTCGCGTGCGCGGGTTGTGCGGTGCCGGCGGTGGCCTGCTGGTCGGTGTCGACCTGGTCAAGGAAGCGGGCGTGCTGCACCGCGCCTACAACGACGCCGAGGGCGTCACCGCCGCCTTCAACCTCAACCTGCTGGTGCGACTGCGGGACGAGCTCGGCGCCGACATCGAGGTCGACGCCTTTCGCCATCGTGCGATCTGGGATCTGGGCGCGCGGCGCATCGAGATGCAGCTGGTCAGCCGGCGCGAGCAGAGCGTGCGCATCGATGATCGCGAGTTCTCGTTCGGTGACGGCGAGGCCATCACCACCGAGTACTCGCACAAGTACACCCTGTCCGACTTCGCCGACTTGGCGGCGCGCGCCGGCTTCGAGGTCGAGCGCGTCTGGACCGACGAGCGGCAGTGGTTCAGCGTGCAGTGGTGCCGGGTGGTCGATCAGTAGACCGGCGACCGTTGGACCGGCGATCAGAAGACCAGGTAGAAGCCGTGGCCCGGTACCGCGGCGACGCGGACCGACTGCCACCATTCGACCGGATCGGCGGTGCTGCCGACGACGTCGGTGGGTTTGCCCTTCGGATCGAATACCCGCCAGTGCAGGTGGCCGCCGCGCACGCCTTCGACCCAGGCCATCAGCACGGAGCCGCGCTTGCCGACCGCGATCTGCATCCGCTTCATCGGGGCTTCGGAGACCGCCGTGGCAGTGACGCGTTCGGTGGGTTTGGACAGTGGGGCGTAGTAGGCCTGCCAATCGGTCTGCCACGCGATGAAGGCGCTGTCGTCGGAGCTGGCGAGCGAAGTGTTGGACGCCGGGCAGGTCTGGATGCGCCACGGGTCGATGCGGATCGGCCTGAAGGACTTGCCGCCGTTGGTGGACCTCAGGGTCAGCATGTCGCGGTGCACGTTCTTTCGCGCGGAGCGGTAGGCGACGAGGATGGTGCCGTCGGCCTGTGAGTGGGCGTCGATCGTGCAGCAGGCGCAGACGCCCTCGTCGGCGGCATCGATCACGCCCGGCTCGTCGAACGTCTTGCCGTTGTCGGTGGACCGCGCCACCATCATCATTCGCGTCGCCTCGTCGGCAAACCGACCTTGGTGCCAGATGACCACGACGCTGCCCTTGCCGTCGGCGGCCACGTCGGGCCCCGCTTCCAGTCCTCGGGCGCCCTTGCGCATCACGTTCTGTTCCGGCTCGAACTCGCCGTTGTCCGCATCGGCGCGCGTGTACCACATGCCCCATGGTTTGCCCGCCGTCATCCACACCGCGTGCAGCTTGCCGTCGGCGGCCAAGGTGACGCGCGGTTGGCACAGTGCGCGCGCACCCCTGCCCCCGTCACCCCCGATGCGCACGGGATCGCTCCAGCTCGACGCGGTCGCGCCACGCCGCGCGTAGTACACGCCCGCGCGCCGTTGCCACACCTGCTGTGGCTTGGCACCGTCGGCGCTCGCCTCGGCGGGAGCCGCATCGGGCATCGAGAACACCGCGTGCAGGGTGCCCTTGCGGTCGGTGACGAGGTCGAACTGGGCGGCGCCCGGCGGGCGCGCGACGATCGTCACCTTCGGGGGATCCGTGGGGGTCGCGGAGCTGGCCAGCAGGGTCAGCCAAACGGTGATGGAGAGCGAGTGCACGGCCGAACTGTAGGCCAGACCGGCGGGCGAAACTCGCGATCCAGGCCGAATCAGGAGGAACACCTCGGTCGTCCGGCGACCTCGCTCAGCCGCCGGCGAGCGCTTCGCGGATGGCGGCGGCCACCGGCTCGGCCAAGGCGCGCGAGCCCGCCGCGGTGAAGTGCACGTCGCTCGCCTTCTGGATCTCCTCGAGCCGGGTGCTGGCGAACCCGTACAGGTCATTGATCGGCACTTCCGCCGCGGTCATCACGCGCCGCGCGATGTCGTTGTAGAGCTCGACATCGGCAGGATCGCGGTAGGGACGCACGCCGGGTCCGGGTACGGGCGTCGTCGTGGCGAACACCAGCTGCGCTCCGGTGGCGCGCAGAGTGGCCGTGATCCGCCGCAGCTGCTCCTCGTAGCGCTCCGGCTCCGACTGCCTCGGATCGTCCGGGTCGTTCGAGTTCCTGCCGTCCGGCCGCACGCGCTTGAGATCGTGCAAGCCGAAATTGAAGTGGATCACGTCCCACGCGCGGCCCGAAGCGCGCGCCCCGGGCGTCCGCAACCACGCCTCGACGCGGCCCGCGCCGTGCAGGGTGCCGGCGCAGTTCTCGTCGGCGCCGTTCTTGAACGTCGGTCGGGTGACGAACGCGTCGCCGCGCAGCGCCGCGGCGACGTGCGGCGCGTAGCCCATCGAGATCGAGTCGCCCAGCAGCAGCACGCGTGGCGCTTCGGTGTGCGCCGGGTTCTCGCGCGGCACCGCCGCCTTGAACTCGCGCAGCGCGCTGCGCAATGCGATGCCGAGGCCGTTCACCACGTCGGGGTTGTCGTCGGCGACGTCGCGCGTCTCGCGCGGGTCGGCGGCCAGGTCGAACAGCTCTGTGCGCGCGCCCTCGTAGCGGTGGATCAGCTTCCAGCGGCCGCGGCGCAGCACGCTGTAGGGTCGGATGCGGAGCCCTTGGCGGTAGTGCGGGAAGTGCCAGACCAGATCGCGCGGCATCGTGCCGCGCGCCGGGTTGTGGGCCAGCGCCAGCAGCGAGACCCCGTCGATCGTCAGGCCGTGCGGGGCGGTGATCCGGCACGCCGCCAACACCGTTGGCAAGATGTCGATGCCGCTGACGGGCGCGTTGCACTCGCCGCCGTTGGCGATAGTGCCGGGCCAGTGCATGATGAACGGCACCCGGAGTCCGCCCTCGTAGGCGTGGCCCTTGCCGGCGCGCAGCGGCCGGTTGTCGGTCGGACCGGACAGCCCGCCGTTGTCGGAGGTGAAGATCACCAGAGTGCGCTCGCGCAGCCCGGCGGCGGCCAAGCTGGCGACGATCGCGCCCACCGCCCGGTCGACGCGGTCGACCATCGCCGCGTAGCGCGGGTTGTTCTGTCGGCCGTCGGCGGCGCGGTCCGCGTAGCGCGCGATCGCGTCGTCGGGCGCCTGGATCGGTGTGTGCACCGCGTACGGGGCGTAGTGCAGAAAGAACGGCCGGTCGCGATGGGCCGCGATGAACGCGGTGCACTCGGCGGCTTCGCGGTCGGTGAGGTACTCGCCGGCGCGGCGCGGCGGTAGGGTCGGGATGCCGTCCGGCAGGCGATCGTTCGCGTACGGATCGAAGTAGCTCGGCGGTTGACCGAAATCGCAGCCGCCGTGGTTCTCGTCGAACCCCTGCTCGGTCGGATACCACTCGTCGTCGCCGAGGTGCCACTTGCCGACATGGGCGGTGGCGTAGCCCGCGTTGCGCAGCAGCTCGGCGACCGTTTGCTCGCGGTGCGGCAGCCAGAATCCGTTGGCTGGACACGACAGCAGCTGACCCCATTGCTCGGTCCATTCGGTCGGCGGCGCGTCGGGCGTGGTGCCGCCCGGGCGCTGGAACCTGGCGCGGATCCAATCGGTGATGCCGTAGCGCGCCGGGTAGCGGCCGGTGAGCACGGCGGCACGGCTCGGCGAGCAGACGGCGGCGGCGGCGTAGGCTTGGCCGAAGCGCACGCCTTCGGCAGCCAGCGCGTCGATGTGCGGCGTTTGGTAGTAGCGGCTGCCCTGACAGCCGAGATCGCGCCAGCCGAGATCGTCGACCACGATGAGCACGACGTTGGGCGGCGTCTGGGGCTGCACTGCGGGAGCGGCCGCGACGGCGGCGCCCGCCACCAACAGCGGGGTCCACGGGCCGACGGGTGTGGCGGGGTCGCGCATGGGCACGACCTTAACCGGGTCGGCTCGTCAGGCGTACATCGCCGCGATCTCGTCGCGCCCGGCTTCCAGGTCGTCGGGAGTCTTGATCGGGAAGAAGCGGCAATCGGTGCCGGTGCGCTTGACCTTGACGAAGTTGGTCGACAGCCAACGGGTCAGCTCGCCGATCAGCCGCTCGATCTGCACGGCCGGCCGATCCTCGACCTTCTTCTGCACGAAGTACCACCCCAGATCGAAATCGCGATCGAGGGCGTCGGCGCGGAAGTGGAACGTGTTGGTGTTGAATACGTCGACGATGTCGGGGTCGAAATCGGCCGGAAACCGCACCTGCTCGATCAGCTGGGTGCGGCCATCGACTTCGAACGGCGATCCGCCGACGTCGCCGGGCCACTTGGGTGCGCACTCGACGGTCGCCTGCGCGTGGCTCTTGATATGGTGGCCGAGCAACAGGGGGCTGACGCGGGCGCCGAGGTTGTCGACGTTGCAGACGAACAGGTGCTTGCCGCCGGCGTCGAGGAACCTCTGCAGGCATCCATGCGCGCGCAGTGCCGGGGCAAAGTCGCCGTGGCCGGGTCCGTACGGCGAGATCTCGCCGTTGTCGAGGGCGAAGATGTCGCCGTCCGGTTGCAGGCGCACCGAGATGAACTGGGTGAACGAGCGCACGTGCTCGCGGTCGAGGCCGAAGGTGTCGTTCTCGGCGAGGTGCGCGGCGGTGGCTTCGTCCGTGGCAAAGCTGTTCATCAGCCAGATCGGAATCCGGCCATCGCACTCCTGCGCGACGCGGGCGATGTCCTGCAGCTTGAGGCCGAGAAAGCTGGTACTGCCGACCACGGGCACGACGCCCTTGACGACGCCGCCGAAGCGCGTCGCCATGCCGCCGTTCAGTACGACGACGCCGAGCTCGCCGCGGCGGATCGCCTCGCGGCCGGTCTCGATCAATGCGGTGGCCTGCTCCGAGTCCGCCGCCGGCAGGTCGTCGATGGTGCCGGCGGGCGGCGGGCTGATGGGGGCGGTGCAGGTGTTGCTTAGCAGCGAGAGTCGGCCGTCGCGTACGGCGCCGCGCCAGCTCTCGAACAGCTCCGGGTCGAAGCCATAGCGATCGAGGTAGGCGCGCTGTTCGTCGGTCAAAGTCTTCACGGTGGCGGGGCGAGCGAGAGGGGAGAGTTGAACCGCGAGACACTAGCGCAGCGGTGGTGCCAACCCACGGTGGAACTCTCGACCGGTCGGTTTTTTGCCTCCGGCTGTTGTCGCCGTCGCCGACGGCGGCGAAAACGCGACCCCTGACCGATGGCCGAATCGCGCACCAACGCGGCAGTCCGCCTGCCGGGGCATGCGCCGCTCACCGCGCTGCGCGGCGTCGGTCCGGTGCTGGCCGCCCGGCTCCGCGCCGCCGGCATCGCCGATCTCGCGGCGTTGGTCACCTGGTTTCCGCGCCGGCTGCGCGCCCTGCGTCGGATCGAGAGTCCAGCCGAGGCGGAGCCGGGTGCGTGGGTGCGGGTCGACGGCCGGGTCACCGGTGCGCGGCGCAGCTACCTGCCCGGCCGCCGGGTGCGCGTCGTGGTGTCGTTCGCCGCCGGCGATGGTACGCCGTTCGACGTGGTGTTCTTCAACCAGCCGTTCCGCGCGGCTGCCTATACGGTGGGCGAGCAGCGCACGGTCGAGGGCGTGCTCGAGCGGTCCGGCCGCCGCTTCGCGGTGGGGCGGGCCGTCGTGTTGCCGCGCGGTGCGCGGCCGACGGTTCCGTTTCAGCTGGGCTATCCGGCGGTGGATGGGGTCTCCGATCAGCGCTTGGCGGCGTTGATCGGGCAGGCGCTCGACCTGCTCGACGCGGATGCCTGGCCGCCGCCACACTTGCCCGCGGGTCTGCTACTCGATGCCCCGCTGCCGCCGGCGGGCGCGGCGCTGCGCGCGATGCACAGTCCGCGCGACCTGCGCGAGTACGAAGGCGCGCGGCTGCGCTTCGCGCTGGCGGAGGCGGCGGCCCTGTTTCGCGGCATCGAGGCGGCGGCACGCGCGCGGCGCGCGGCGGCTTCCGCTGCCGTGGTCGACGACCCGGCGTTGTCGGCGTGTATCGCCGAGGTCGTGCCGTTCTCGTGGACGGAGGATCAGCAGCGCGCCGTGGCCCGTATCGACCGCGCCCTGCGCGGCAGCTCGCCGATGGGGCTGCTGCTGCAGGGTGATGTCGGCACCGGCAAGACCGCGGTCGCGGTATATGCGGCAGTGGCCGTGCTGCGCGCGGGCGCGCAGGTCGCGTTCTTGGCGCCGACCGAACTCTTGGCCGAGCAGATCGCCGCGGTGCTGCGCGAGTGGTTGGCGCCGATCGGCGTCGAGCCGGAGCTGCTGACGGCCAGTCGGCCCGGCGCGGCAGCGCGCGCGGTCCGCACCGCATTGGCGGTCGGCCGCGCGCCGCTGGTCGTGGGCACGCACGCCCTGCTGTCGGCAGCGACCGAGTTCGAGCGCCTCGGTCTGGTGGTGATCGACGAGCAGCATCGCTTCGGCGTCGACCAGCGGCAGGCCCTGGTGGGCAAGGGCAGGGCGCCGCACATCCTGACGATGTCGGCGACGCCGATCCCGCGCACCCTCGCGCTCGCCCTGTACGGAGACCTCGACCAGGTGGTGCTGCGCCAGCGGCCGTGCGGCCGCCGCCCGGCACCGGCGTTGTTCGTCACCCGGCGCCACTGGCCGCGCGTGGTGCGCGCCGTGCGCCGTCGCGCGCGGCGGGGTCAGCAGTGCTATGTCGTCTGCGCGCAGATCGGGCTCGACGGCGAGAAGGGCGGAGCGGTCTGTCTGCACCGCGAGCTGTCGGCAGTGGCGCGGTGTGGGTTGGTGCACGGTCGCCTGTCGATGGACGAACGCCGCGCGACCACCGCCGCGTTCCGCCGCGGAGAGCTCGACGTCCTGGTCGGCACGACGGTGCTGGAGGTCGGCCTCGACGTCGCCAGCGCGACCCTGATGGTCGTGATCGGCGCCGAGAGCTTTGGCATCGCGACCCTGCATCAGCTGCGCGGCCGAGTGGGGCGCGGCCGCCGGCGCGGGCTGTGTGTCCTGACCGGCGAGCCGACCGAGCGCACGCGCGCGGTGTGCGCCACCACCGACGGGTTCGCGCTGGCCGAGAGCGATCTCCGGCTGCGCGGTGCCGGGGAGCTGTCGGGCTTGCGGCAGAGCGGCGCCGGCGAGCTGCGCGTGCTCGATCCGGTCGAGGACTTCGAGTTGTTGGCGCGCGTGCGCGCGGCAGTGCGGGCGGAGGCGAGCGGTTGATTCCGCGGTCGGCCGGGCCGGGTATGGTGGCCGCCCGTGACCGACCCGCAATCGCCCCCCGTCCTCTCGGTCGCCGCCGCGCGCGCCTTGGACCGCGCCGCCGTCGACGAACTGGGCATGCCCTCGCTCCTGCTGATGGAGAACGCGGCGCGGGCAGTCGCCGCGCAGGCGCAGAGCATGGGCGATCGGTTCGTCGTGCTCTGTGGACCGGGCAACAACGGTGGTGATGGGCTCGGCGCGGTCCGTCACCTGCGCGGCCGCGTTCAAGTGGCGCTGTTGGCCGAGCCGGACCCCGCGCGTTGCCCCGACGCGGCCTTGCAGTACCGCATCCTGCGCGCTGCCGGGATCGCCGTCGAGGTTGGCGCGCTGCCCGCCCTGGCGGACGACGAGCGCGCGGTCTGGATCGACGCGCTGTTCGGCACCGGGCTGGGACGCCCGGTCACGGGGACAGCGCGCGCGTGGATCGAGGCGTTCAACGCCGCGCCCGGTGCCAAGCTCAGCGTCGACATCCCGAGTGGGCTGCACGGAGATCGCGGCGCGGTCCTCGGCGTCGCGTGCCGCGCCGATGTGACCGTGACCTTCGCGGCGGCCAAGCCGGGCTTGCTGGTTGCCGCGGCACGTGGCTTCGTCGGCCGCCTCGTGGTCGCGCCCTTGGGGCTGCCGCCGGGCTACGACGGAGGGACCCTCGCCGATTGAACGGCGTGGCCAGACCAGCCAAGCACGCGTTGACCCCTGCCGCGGACTCGACCGACGCCGTGTCACCGCCGCAGCACCGGCTGCGGCGCAATCTCCGGCTGTACCCTTGGTTCCAAGCCGGGCGTTCGCTGCTGTTCTGGCAGGCTGCGTGGTTCTTGTATCTCGAGGCCCAGGTGTCCGCGGCGCTGGCGCTGTCGATCGCCGTCCTGTACGACGTCGGCGTCGTCCTCTTCGAGGTGCCCACCGGCTACGTGTCCGACCGGTTCGGCCGGCGCGCAACCCTGTGTGCGTCGGCGCTGGCGAGCTGCGTGGGCTGCGCGCTGTTGTTCTCCGGCCTCGGCTTCGCGGTGTTGGCCACCGGGCAGCTCTTGCTCGGCCTCGGCGCCGCGCTCGCGTCGGGTACGGACACCTCGTTGTTGTACGAGTCCCTTGATGCGCTGGACGAGGGCGAGCAGGTCGGCCGGCACGAGGTGCGCGCCTGGCGCGCGATCGGCCTCGCGCTGGCCGGCTCCGCTCTGATCGGTGGGCTGTGCTCACTTTGGTCGCTGCGCGTGCCCTACCTGCTCAGCGCCGGTGCCGCATTCGCGGCAATCGGTATCGCGTTCCTGTTTGCCGAGCCACCGCGGCAGCGGCGCGCGGCGGCAGTGTTGCCCCAGCTGCGCGCCTGCGCTTCGCTGCTGCGCGATTCCGTGCTGCGCTGGGTGCTGGTGGTGACCGTGCTCATCGTTTTGGGCGAAGATCTGCCGTACGTGTACCAGCAGCCGTACGTGCGCGCGCTGCTCGCCGACCTCGGCTGGCAGGCGCACACTCCCTGGATCACCGGCGCGGTGATCGCGGTCACCATGGCGGTGGCGGCGGGCGGCGCGGGTCTCGGCCTGCGCGCCGCGCGCCGGTACGGGCCGATGCTCGCACTGCTGGGCTGCACCGCGCTGGGCTGGTCGGTCCTCATGGCGATGGCCAGCTGGCAGCACGCCGCGGCAGTAGGCCTGTTGGCGATGCGCATGCTCCCCGGTGCGGCGGCCGCACCACTGCTGGCACAGACGGTGCATCCGCGCGTGCCGAGTGCGCTGCGCGCGACCTATTTCTCGCTGCAGAGCCTGGTCGGGCGGTTGGTGCTGTCGGGCACCGTGCTGCTGTCGGCGACCGCGGTCGCGGGCCGCCGGAGCGTGGATGGCGCCGCCCTGGATGCGGTGCTGCCGATCCAAGCGGTGTGCGCCGGGCTCGTGCTAGTCGCCCTGGTCGCGGTGCGGCCGCGCTCGCCAGGGTCGTAGGGGGGCGTTGGTTTGATCGGTGTTCGGTTACGTGAGCGGCGCGAGGAGGCCCATTTGGTAGTGGGTGGCGCTGGCGATCGTCGCGGCGATGAGCACGACCGCGGCGACGCGGCAGGACCACACGCCACCGCGGCGAACCAGCACTGTGCGCAGGAGCGCCCCCGCCAGTACAGGTAGTAGGGCCGCGGCTGCCCACGGCAGCATCATCAGCGCAATGATGCTGAGCGATGGCGGGTGGAAGAGCAGGACTTCCAGATCCACGCGCGAGAGGTAGAGCCAGCCGGCAATCGGGAACGCGGCGTGCACGGTGACGAGCGCCAGCGCACAGATTTCGTGTGCGGTGCACGGCGGTCTTCGTTTCCTCGCTCGCCGAGCGAAGGCGACCGTTGCGAGCAAGAGATACGTCGCGAAGGCCGCGCCACACGCCAGCAGCGTGCGAAGGTGTGTGGCGCGGGTCTCGAACCAGGCGAGCCGTCGGTAGGCGCCGGCCCCCAGCAAGAGAAACTCCGGTTCGCCGCGGTCATCGTCGAGAAACGCACACTCCCGAGCACTACCGCGGCGCCGCAGCCGGCCAGCAGCGTACTCGTAATGCTCCGCGCCCCCGATCTCGATGTTGCCGCCGCCGGCGTCGGTGACTTCGATCTCGTCGACTAGGAGGGCCGACTCGAGCATGCCGCACGGGTCGGTCACGTTGCGGTACACGCCGGCGTAGCGCGCGGCACGCGCGGCGGCTCCGGGCAGTGGTGGCGGCTCATCGGTCGGCTCGAGTCGCGACTCTGGCATGAAGTGATCTACGAGCGCGCCGCCGAGGTCCCGGTGAAAGCGAGCGGCTCGGTTCAGGGATGGGCCTGGCCCGAAGATCGACAAGTTGTGCGCCGAGAACCAACCGATTCCACGGTCGGGCAGGAGCACCGCGCGCGCGAGGAACCCCGAGGCCCGCCCGCTCTTGTGCAGACCGCGCGTGTCACCGCGCTCGAACTCCTCGAAACCGAAGCTGCGGCCCTGCACGCCGGGCGCGGCGCGGAATTGCACGGTGGTCATTTTCTGAACCGCTTCGGCGCCGAGCACACGCACTCCGTCGACTCGCCCGTTTGCAAGGAGCAGCCGGAGTACCATGGCCATGTCCCGCCCGCTGCTGAACGCGCCGGCCGCTGGGAGGGTTTGCACGGCGTCGACCGCGCAGGCCACGTGCCTTTCTCCGTCCCATGAGTAGCTACGCGCCAGCGTGATTCCTCGGTTGCTCTGGTCAAAAGTCGTCGCAGCCAGACCGAGTGGTGCGAACAGCGCTCGGTCGGCGTGTGCGCCGAAGTCGGTGCCCGTCGCCTGCTCGACCAAGTGGCCCGCCAGGGTCGTACCGTAGTCGTTGTAGGAAATGACGTGGCCCGGGGGCATCACGCGTTGCGTTATGTGTCGCGAAAGCCACGCCCCCAAGGGGCTCAGTTGGTCAGTGCGTGGTAGATGTTGGCCGACGAACGACTCCTGGAAGCCGGCAGTGTGGGTCAATAGGTGGAACAGGGTGACCGGCGGGTCGGCCGCGGTGCCGACCTTGAACTCGGTGAGGGTGTCGTCGATGTCGTCGTGCAGGGTGAGGCGGCCGCGCTCGACTTGTTGCAGCGCCAGGATGCAGGTGATCGGTTTCGACAGCGAGCCGATGCGGAACGCGGTGTCCAAGTCGACGGGTTTGCGGGGTTCCAGGGTCGCGTTGCCGTAGCCCCTGCCGTGTACGATTCTCTCCGCAGTGACCAGGACGAATACAACCCCTGGCACGTGCGCCGCCTCGATCTCCGCGTCGATCCACGGATCGACGAACGCGGCGACGTCGTTGCCGTCCACGATGTCCGGAAGTTGTGCCGGTGTCGCCGCCGCAATGCAAAGTGTGAAGGTGGCGATGCAGGTCATGGGGGCGGGCTCCTCAGGTAACCCAGAAACCCTGCGGTGAGCTCGTCCGTCAGGCGGCGGTCCGCGTGGCGCACCACTCTTGCTGGCCCCTCGCCGAACAAGATGACTTCGCGCAGGGTCGAGAGCGCCATCAAGAACGCGAAGGGAATCGCTTGGCGCGGTTGCGGGTGGCCAATCTCGGCGCGTCGAGTGAGCAGGAGCTGCACGAGGTGGGTGAGCTCCGCGTTCATCCTCTCGGTTCGCTCTTCGAACGCGGCGTCGTCCCGAGTGCGCGCAGCCAGGATCAGTGTGCGAAACAAGCCTCGCTTGGCTCGATGCAAGACAACCATGCTGTCGATGAGAGCGCGCACGATGGCGGCCAGGTTCTCGTCTTGCCACCGAGCCGGGTCGCATGCCGTCCGCAATGACGTGATCATGGTGCAGCAGTAGCGCTCGTCGAGGCACTGCAGCAGCGCCTCCTTGTCGCGCAGGCGGCCGTAGAACGCACCGACCGAGCAGTTCGCGCGGCGCGCGATGTCGCTGATGGAGAGGCGATCGAACGGTGTGTCCATCAAGAGCTCCTCGGTGGCGTCGAGGATGCGTTGCAGCGTGCGTTGGCTGCGCCGCTGCAACGACGGCTGCATCCACGAGGAATGGTCCGCAGACGGGGGCTTCATCGGCACCTCGGTAAAATAGAATACGAATTCTGATTCGAATATAGTCCAAGAGCCGCGCGCGTCCAGTCCCCGGCCGCCGCGAATTCGTGTAGCGCTCGGTCGGCACTGCGCATAGCACGCCCGACATGCCCAACCGCTCGGTCGATCGCCACTTCGCCCACTACTGCCGCACGCGGGACGCGCGCAGTCTGGCGCGGGTGTTCGATGCGACCGCCCCCGAGCTGCTGCGCATCGCGCTGCACTTGTGCGGCGACCGGCACCGGGCGGAGGACTTGCTGCAGAGCACGTTCTTGACCGCGATCGAGAAGGCCGGTCGCTTCGACGCGGAGCTGTCGGTGGTGCCCTGGATGCTCGGCATCCTCGCCAACGCCGCCCGCCAGCAGTGGCGCCGTGATCGGCGGCGGCCACCGCAGGATGCCGAGGCGACGGCACCGCCGACGACGGATGCCGATCCGCTCGGGCGCGTGACGGAGATGGAGCTCGACGACGCCGTCGACCGCGCTTTGGCCGGCTTGCCATCGACCTACCGCGAGGTGCTCGTGCTGCATCTCCGGCACGGGTTGACCAGCACCGAGATCGCGCGCGCCAAGGGCGGCAAGCCGGCGACAGTCCGCACGCAGATCGCGCGCGGCATGGAGCACTTGCGACGCGCCCTACCGGCGGGGTTCGCCGCGGCGGGAGCCGCGGTCGCGGTGCCGCAAACCGTCATCGCGGCGGTGCGGCGCGAGGTTCTTCGCGCCGGCGTCGCGCACGAGACCGGCGGTGCCATCGCCGGTGGCGTGGTTGGCAGTGGAACGTTGTTGGTGGGAGTGACGATGAAGTACGTGATCGGAGGAGTGGCGGCGGCGTTGGCCGCGGCCGTGGTCGCGGCGTGGTGGAGCGCTGCGCCGAGCGGAGAAGTCGCCGCGGTGGCGCCCGAGGGCGCGCCCAGTGCGCTACCTCGGGGCGAGGTCGCGGTGGCGAACGACGGTGCACCGCCCGCGCCGCAGGCGGCGGCGCGTGCGGCCCTGCCGCCGGCGGATGCGGCCGCGGTGCTCGAGGTCGCGGTGAGCCGCGCCGCGGAGGCCGTCGTCGGTGCGCTGGTCTGGGTGCGGCAGGACGGCGCCCTGCACCGCGGTGCGACCGAAGCTTCTGGGGTCGTCCGCTTCGCCGAGTTGGCGCAGGGCGAGTGCGTGATCCTGACCGATGCCGGCCGCGACGCGTTGCAACTGCAGGCCGGCACCAATCACTGGCAGGTGGAGCTCTCACCGGGGCTGCGCGTCGTGGGGGTGGTTGCCGACGTCGACCGGCGGCCGGTGGCCGATGCGCGCGTTTGCGCCTTTCGTCCCGAGCTGTTGGGCTGTGAGCACGTGCTCGGCTACTCGGACGAGCACGGCGCGTTCGCCATCGACCACGTGCCGCCGGGCACGCGCCTGGTCGCGCACAAGTCCGGCTACCAGCCCTCGGGCCCTCGCCATCGCGCGGTCGACGGTGAGGTCGGCGATGAGGTCGAGGTCGACCTGCGCCTCGGCGCGCGCGCTTTCGTACTGCGCGGCGAGGTGCGCGATGCGGCCGGCAACCCGGTTCCGCACGCGGCGGTCGGCATCGCGGTCGACGAGGACGCGCGTGATGACAGTCGCGGGCATGGCGCTCTGGCGCGGAAGGTGGGCGCGGAACGGGTGAAGCCGCTGGACCGCGAGACCTTCTTCGTCCGCGCCGACGCCAGCGGTCGATTCGAGAGCGACCAAGTGCCGGTCGGGCCGGTATTGGTCTTTGCCCGAGCGCCTTCGCCGCGCGACGCGGCGATCGGCACCGCGATCGTGCGGATGACCGGGGGCCCGCCGCAGACGGTGGTGGTGAACCTCGAGCGGGGCGCCGTGGTGCGCGGTCGGGTCGCCGACGACACCGGCGCTCCGTACGCCGGCTTGACCCTGCGCAGCGAGTGGCAGGGAGAAGCCGTGCTCGGCAATCTCGAGCACAACCTCGGCGGTTGGTTGGCGGATCGCGAGGCAGTCACCGACGCGAACGGTGAGTACGCGCTCACCGGTTTGCTGCCGGGCGAGCATCGGCTGTATGCCGGAGGTGAACTGCAGGTCGAGCACCGCCGCGTCCGCCGCGAGGCGACCAGGCATCGAGTCGAGGTGCCGCGCGGCGGCGAGGTGCGGTGGGACCCGACGGTGCGCCGGCAGTGGGACCTCGAGGTGGTGGTGCGCGACGCCGCCGGCCAGCCGTTGGCCGGCTGGGCGGTGGGCGTCGGTCGCGCGCGGCTGCGCGTGCTGCGAGCGCAGCGCACCGGCGCCGATGGCCGCATCGTGCTGCGCGCGTTGCCGCGCGGCGCGGCGCGGTTGGTCGTGCACGGACCGGCCGGCGAGGGGGGCGGTCCGCACGCATTGCCGGCGGTCGATACCACGATCGAGCTGCCGGCCGACGGCCCCGTCGAGGTCACGGTCGGTGCCGATTCCTGGCCGGGGGTCGAGCTGCGTGGATCGGTCGTGCACGCCGACGGCCGACCGGCGAGCGGAGCGCTGGAGTTGCGGCGCCCGGGTTGTGTCGAACGACTCCGCACCGCGGTCGATGCGGACGCGGGTGGCAGCTTCTCGTTCGCCGGTTTGTCGCCGGGGCCGGTGGTGCTGATCGGGCAGCTGCGCGGTTGTCGGAACGACTGGGTGCTGGGGCGTTTCGAAGTGCGCGCCGGCCAGCCGCTCGACGTTGGCCGTCTGGTGCTGCCGGCGTTCGGCCGGCTGGAGGTGCGCGTGCCCGGCGTCACCGCGCAGGGCGACCTCGAACTCTGGATCGCGCCGGCCAGCGGCGACGCGCCCGGCGGTCGGTTGGGCATCTGGCGGCAGCGCGATGGCAAATGGCGTTCGGACGAGCTGGTGCCCGGCCGCTACCGCGGAGTCGTGCGCCAGAGCGGCGCCGTGCCGGCGCGGTTCGACTGCGAGGTGCGGGCCGGCGAAGCCACGGTCGTCGAAGCCGTGCCTCCCGACGCCATCGCGCAGGAGTTCGTCGTGTCGCTGCCGCCGAACGCCGCGGCGCTCGCCAACGAGCGCACCCGCGACCGCGGTCGCGTGCACTTCTCGGTCTGGGACCGAGACGGGGTGCTCATCGCCGACACGCGGCGGACCGAGCCGTTCGTGGAGCCGGCCACGCGCACGCTGCGCACCACCCTGCGGTTGCCGCCCGGCCGCTACTTGGCAGACGTGGAGGATCACTGGTTCGGGGAAGCACACCCGAGTGCGACAGTCTCCTTCGAGGTCGCGCCCGGCAGTGCCCCGGTCGTGGTCCGGATTCGCTGAGTAGGCTCAGGCGGCTGGGCCGGAGCGCGATTCGGCCGCTGCTCGCGCTGACCCGCAGCGCCCATGGCGTGGCGAAACTGCCGTCCGCAATGAAAACCGCGACTCGGGCCGGCATGCCGAATAGGCTCTGGACCGCCCCGATGTAGGCCGTCCTGCCCACGACCGCGCATGCTGGTTCCGACCCTCTGTCTGCTCTCTTCTCTGCAGGGAAACCTCGTCCTGCCGCCTCGGCCGAAGCCCGCGGAGCCGGCGCGGGCGCAACAGCCCGAGCAGCTCTCCGAGTTCGAGCGCTATCACCGCGACGTGGTCGGCTTGCGGCGTTCGCTGCAGCTGTCGCGCGCCGCGCGCGATCTGCTGCTGGATGAGATCGGCGCGCGCTACGCCGACCCGGCCGCGCAGGCGCTGGTCGCGGCTCGCCGCGACCGCGAGGATCTGCTGTACGGGTCGCTGTTGGTGTTGGAGCGATTCGGTAGCGCGGAGCACGTCGAGGAGCTGCTCTATCTCGTGTTGACGCGGCCGCTCGGCGCGGCGACCCGGCAGGCGGTCGAAGTGGTGGCCCACTTGGCGGCTGAGCGGGGCAAGGAAACCCTGATGAACTGTCTGTCGGCGCGGTACGCCGGAGTGCGCAAGGCGGCGACCGACTTGTTGCTGGCGCGCATCGACAACACCGACCTCGATCGCGTGCTCGAGTTGTCGCGCAGCCAAGAAGACGACGTGCGGCGCAAGGCCCTCTACCTGCTGGGTGCGCTGCCGGCGCCGGCTTCGCAGGAGCGCTTGATCGAGGCGTTGCACGAGCGCGATTCGACGATTGCCTCGACCGCCTGCCGTTCGCTGGTGGCACACGGGCCGGAGGTGGCGCCGCGGCTGGTGGCGATCGTCAATCGACCCGCGCTCGGTCGCAATTTCGGCTACGCCGCGTTCGCGCTGACGATGCTCGAAGACCAGACTGGCTCCGAGCTGTTGACCGACAGCATGGTCGCCAATCTGCGGGTCGAGCTCACCGGCAACGACCCGTTCGGCCGGGCGACCGCGGCGCTGGCGCTGGCCAACTTGGCGTTCCGCAGCGACGATGCCCTGGGCGCGCGCTACGGCGATCGCGACATCGTCGAAGGCCTGCTACTGGTGGTTGCGCCGCGCGCGTTCGTCTCCAACATCAGCATGCTGCAGCAGCCGGCGACGACCAAGCTGACGCAGTTCACCGGTGTCGACATGAGCGGCCGCAACTCCGCTTGGCACGTCTGGTGGGAGAAGCAGCGCGGGCAGTTCGTCGGCAGCCGACTGGCGGTGGCGATCACCGCCGAGAGCGCCGCGCGCGCGACGCTCACCTGGGTCGGCGTCGATCACGAGTACCGCTTCTTCGGGGAAAGCGCCGAGTGGACGGACGCGTCGCTCGGCGACGAGGTGGATCGTTTCGTGCTCAGCGGAGCCGAACTCGACGCGCTGGTGCGTCGGTTGCGCGAGCTCGGCTTCATGACCACGGCGTTGCTGACGACCGCGGCGGCCGAAGTGCTGCCCAGCGTGCGTTCGCTGCAGCTCGAGGTCGACGGTGCCCGCAGCAAGATCAGTGGGCCGGGTGCCGGGGCGCGATGGATGGACGCGTTCGCGGCGGAGATCGGCGCGGTGGTCCAGCGCGAGCGCTGGCAGCTGTACGCGGCCGCCACCGGTCGGGACGAGGTCCTGGAGTACTGGCGCAGCGAGCGCCAGTGGTTGGCGGACCACGAAGATCCGGTCGAACGCGAGCGCCGGCTGCTGGGCCGCGTGCTGGCGCGGTTGCCGGCGCTGGCTGGCGCCCGGCGCGAGCGGGCGATGCAGCACCTGATGGCGCTGGCCGTGACCGACGGCGTGATGCAGCGCGAGCACGGCGCGCAGATCGTCGAGCTGCTGCGGCGCAGAGAAGAGATCGATGCCCACGCCCTACAGCTGCTCGAAGCGGGCATGCTGGTGCCCGGCGGAGACTACTGGCGCGAGCTGCTCGCCGTGGTCGAAGAGCGCTATGACGCCGGCGGCAAGGAGGCGTTGCCCGGAGTGTTCGCCCTGTTGGGTGCCGAGCGCGTGCGATTGGCGATCGGCTCCGAGCGTCCGCGGCTGGCCGTCGCAGCGATGATCGAGGCCGCCAACCTGCGCGACCTCGGCGCCGTCGACGTGCTGTTGCCGCGGCTCGATGGGGACGACCCCGAAGTGGTGGAGGCGGCGATCTACGCGCTCGGCAGGATCGGCGCGCCCGCGGCGCGCCCGGTCTTGTTGGCGATGGAGACCGACCCGGAGGTCGAGATCAGGACGCGTCGCGTGATCTGGGTCGCGCTCGCGCGGATCGGCGGCGACCGGGTGTTCGAGATCCTGCAGTCGGCGGTCGCGTCGCCGGCGCTCCCCGACCAGATGGCGGCGTTGCAGGCGCTGGGCGAGCTCGACGAGCTCCGCGCCGCGCACGTCCTCGCGCAAGTCCTCGTCTCGCACGGCATCAGCCCGCGCGGCACGCAGGCGATCGCGTCATTGCAGAAAATGGGCGCGCTGCTCGCCGGACCCGCTCTGCGTCGGCACCTGGGCGTGCGCGATGCCCGGGTGCGGGGCGAGATCGTGCAGCTGTTGGCGGAGTTTCAGGATCCGACCGTGGTGCCGGACCTGATCGCGTTGCTGGAGGACGAGCCCGAGCGCACGCGCACGGTCTTGCTGCTGGCCGGCATCACCGGCGTCGACCTCGCGCAGCAGAACGACCGCGTCGCGTTCATGCGCGAGTGGTGGCGTTCGCACAAGGATCTGCCGCAGGGCGTGTGGTACCTCGAGTGCTTGCAGGCCAACCAGATCCCCACCGCTCTCGCGATCGACGATCTCGCGCCGAAGATCGGCTTCCGCGCCGTGCCCGAGCTGACGCGGGTGCTGCTCGAGACGCACCTGCCCCACGTCCGCGTGATGACCGCGGCGATGCTGCGGGAGACCACCGCGCGCGACTTCGGACCGGTGTCGTTGGCGATGACGCCGAGCACGGTGCAGGCGCTCGCCGACCGCTACCGCTACTACGCCGACATCGAGCGTGGCGTCGGCCGGTGAGACCGGCACTCGTGCTGGCGGCGCTCGCCGCGGCCTTCGCCGCCGCGTTTGCCGCCCAGCGGGCGCGCTCGGTGCTACTCGCGGTGGAGGACCGGGCGGACGAGGCGGCAACGATCGCGGCGGCCACCGGGCTGTTGCCCGTCGAGGTGCTGGCCTTGCTCGAGCTGCACGGAGGTGAGCTCGTCACCGGCGAGTGGCGGGCGCGGGCGGTCGAGCTGGCGGCGGCGGAGCGGGTCTACGGTCACATCGCTCTGGCGGTCTTGGCGATCGGTGGCCAGGAGTCGTTGGCGACGAGGCTGCGCGCGGAGGCCGGCCCGGAGCCGGGGCGCATCGAGGCCGCGGTGCGCCGCGAACGGGCCGCGGTCGAGCGTGCGGTGCGCTTTCTCGAGACCGCGGCGCGCCTGGCCGACCGGCTGCCGTTGCCCCAGAGCTAGAGCGCGCGGTTGCGCCGGGCGGCGGATCACGGCGCCGGCAGGTCCCGCAACAGCGTGCGCAGCGAGGCCAGCTCGGGGCGCTCGGCGACCTGCTGCAGGGCGGCCAGGAACCTGCGCTGCAGGGTGGCGATCTCGGCCGCGTGCCGGCGTTCGAGGCGCTGCCAGGCGGGGCCGCCCGAAAGCGCCGCGCGGCGCTTGGCCAGAGCGCGTGCCCGGGCGATCAGATCGGGGAGCCGCCGCTGCGCCGCGGCGACGTCGCCGCCGTCGCGGGACCGCTCGACCAGCTCGGTCATGGCACGCATCAACGCCAGGTGCTCGGCGTGCACGGTCGCGACTCCGTCGGAGCACGCCGCCGCGAGCAGCGCACCGGCGGTCGCCGCGAGACATCCGGCCGGGTGGGGCATCGACGCCACGGTAGGGGAGCGTGGATCCGCTTGACAAGCGGTCCCACGAGGGCTGCATCGCAAGGGCCCGCGGCGAGGTAGACTTCAAACAACTGCAACCATGCGCACGACTCCGCTCGAACCCGACGAGAAACAGCGTCTTCTGCGCGCCAACCGCGAGCGCCTCGAGCGGGACATGATCAGCGGCCGGCTCGAGTTCGAGTCGATGCCGCGGGTCGTCGATCTGCAGCTGTCCAACGTCTGCAACATGTCGTGCACGATGTGCTACGACGGCAACAACCCACCGGTGCAGAAGATGGACGAGGCCCTTGCCGAGCGGGTCTGTGCCGAGGTGTTGCCCACCGCCAGCGAGATCGTGCCGTTTGCCGGCAGCGAGCCGCTGATCTTCACCTGGGATCAGACCCGCAGTCTCGCCGAGCGCTATGCCGTCGAGCTCGACCTGATCACCAACGCCCAGTTCTTGGACGACGCCAAGTTCGACGAGCTGGAGCCGCACGTGACGCGCGTCACGTTTTCCATCGACAGCCACATGCGCGACGTCTACGAGCGCATCCGGCTGCGTTCCAAACCCGACAAGGTGTTCGCCAACTTGCCGCGGGCGGTGGCGCGCTGTCGTGAGCACGGCATCGAGCCGCAGGCCAACGTCGTGTTCATGGTGGAGAACGCCGCCTATCTGGAAGAGACCGTCGACTTCCTCGCCGCGCAGGGCTGCACCACGGTGCGGTTGTTGGCGTTCCACTTGCCGCCGGGTTTGGCTCCGCACCGCAAGTTCTCGGACCCGCTGCGCTACCTGCACCCCGATTGGCTTCAGTGGAAGATGGAGCAAGTGCGCGCCGTTGCGCGCCAGCGCCAGGTGCGCTTGATCTTCGAGGGGCAGCACCGCGAGGAGCACGACTTCCGACCCGCCGACCTCGAGCTTCGCCGGCGGCCGGACCACTCGGTCTGGGAGGAGCTCCGCCACTTCTATCCGGGCTACTGCATGCAGTCGGTCGACCGCGTGAAGATCCACGCCGACGGCACGGTCTACCCCTGCTGTGTCGCCGAGGGGGAGGATCTGGTGCTCGGCAACGTCAACGAGCGTGCCTTCGCCGACATCTGGAACGGGCCCCAAGCGCGTGATCTGCGCCGAGCGATGCTCACTCACGACCTCCCCGACGTGTGCAAGAGCTGCGGTTTCCACACGGCGTGGTTGTTGCCCGAGCGCGATCACTTGCCAGTCGTCGATTGGTTCTACGAGCGCCACCAGCAGGGTGCCTTGCCAGCGGTGGAAGCCGAGCGGTGGCAGCTCTCACTCGAAGGGCCCGTGCACATGGCGCGGGCCGAGCAGCCGCCGACGTTCGCGTGGAGCGCCACCGGCGAGGCGGCCGGAACTCGATTCGACGCGTTCTTCGTGGTGCTGGGGGTGGGCGGGATCTTCCACGAACGCAACGTGGTCTTCGAAGTGGATGGCGGCGAGCGCTCGTTCACGCCGAGCACCGAGCAGTGGGCTGCGCTGTTGCCCAACATCGGCCATTGGTGGACCGTGTGGGGCATCGTGCGCGCGCGGCCCGAGGACGCCGTCCGCGCCGGGACCCTGCGCTGCGTCGTGCGGCACCAGCCGATTCCACGCGTCGCCGGCAGCACGCTGTACGGCGAGTGAGCGCGCGACGAGACAAGCGCCGACCCCGCGAGTCTGCGAGACACGGAGTCAGAAATCCGGCGCCGGAGCGCCGGCTTCGCACTGCTGCAGGCGATCGCGCATGAACGCGCGTTCCGGCTCGCTGGCGACCAGCATCAGCGCCGCGCGCAGGGCCTCGGCTGCCGCGCTGTGATCGCCGATGGTCCAGAGCAGCTGCGCGCGGGTTGCGGGGAGCAGGGCGTAGTCGCGCAGGGCCGGCTCGCCGGTGAGCGCATCGAGCTCCCGCAGCGCGCGCTCCGCGCCTTCGACTTTGGCGACCGCGACCGCGCGGTTGAGGGCGGCCACCGGGCCGCCGCCGATGCGCAACAGCTGATCGTAGTGCGTCAGGATGGTGCGCCAGTCGGTGGCATCGTAGGTCTGTGCGATCGCGTGACAGCTGGCGATGGCGGCCTCGACGTGGAACGTCGTCAGGTGTGGCCCGCCGATGGACTGCTTGAAGTGGTGGAAGCCGCCCTGAATCGCGCCGCGGTCCCACCGCTTGCGATCCTGCTGGGAAAGGGTGAGGAGCTCGCCGAAGTCGTTGGTGCGGGCGGGGATGCGCGCCGCCAAGAAGAGCATCAGCGCCAGCAGTGCGTGGGCCTCGGCGGCTGGCGCGAGTGCGTCGGCGCACAGCAGATCGGCGAGCCGGACGGCCTCGCGCACCAGATCGGTGCGCACCAGGTCCTGGCCGCTGTGGGCCCGGTAGCCCTCGTTGAACATCAGATACAACACGTCGAGCACCGCTTGGCGGCGCGGCGCAAGCTCGGTGCCGGACGGCATCTCGAAGCGCACGCCGCCCTCGCGCAGCTGGGCCTTGGCGCGCGACAACCGCTGGGCGACGGCCGACTCGCGCGCGAGCAGCGCCGCGGCGATCTCCGAGGTGCCGAAGCCGCCGACCATTTTCAGCGTCAGCGCGATGCGCGAGGCGTGCGACAGGCTCGGGTGGCAGCACATGAACATCATGCGCAGCGTGTCATCGGCGACTGCGTCGTCGGCGCCGGGCGTGGCCGCGGCACGCTGCCGCGTGCGCTCGACCAGTAGCGGTTCGGCGAGCGAGTGCAGCCGCTCGCGGCGCAGAGCGTCGGTCGCGAGCCGCCGCGCCACCACCGTCAGCCAGGCGCGGGGGTCGTCGGGGGTCCCCTCGTACGGCCAGAGCTTGACGGCGCGCAGCAGTGCATCCTGCACGACGTCCTCGATCAGCGACAGCCGGCCGGGACCGAGGTCGCGCGTCAGCCGCGCGACGAGCTGGCCGTACTGGCGCCGAAACAGGTCGTCGAGCAGAGGGCCGACGCGGTGGCCGCCGCTGCCGGCGGCAGCCTCGCCGGCTCGGCTCACTCCTCGGGCTGTCCCATGAAGTCGAGCTCGCGAATCTCGATGCTGCCGAAGCGGAAGTTCGGGTGGTCCTTGCAGAGCTTCGCGGCGTGCTCGTAGCTGTCGGCCTCGATCAGATACACGCCGCCGACGACCTCTTTGGTCTCGGTGTACGGGCCGTCCTTGATCTGGACGTCGCCGCTGGCCTGCGGCTGCATCACGCAGCCGCCTTCGTCGGCGAGCTTGCGCCCCAGCTGGAGGCGCCCCTCGCTTTCCATCATGGCGCCCCAGGCGCCGTACCCCTCGATGATCTCTTGCATGTCCTGCGGGCTGAGATCGGAGAAGTCCTTCGTGATGTCGGTGCGGAGGATGAGGATGTACTTCGTCATTTCGGTGTTGCGATATGGTTGGGCCGGATCGTGTGTCCAGCATGCCCCACGGACGGTTCGGCGGTGTCGGCTTCGACACCGGTTTTCGCGGGATTGCGAAATCCGCCCGCCCGGAGGCCGGGTCCGAAAACCGCCAGCACCCCTGGCCGCGGCAGGTCATCGTCGAGCCCATGAACGACGCCCAGTGCTACACCGCGCTGGCCGCGCGCGACGCGCGGTTCGATGGCCGCTTCTTCACGGCGGTGCGGACGACGGGGGTGTTCTGCCGGCCGGTGTGCCCGGCGCGCACGCCGAAGCGTGAGAATGTCGAGTTCTTCTCATCGGCGGCCGCAGCCGCGGCGCGCGGCTACCGCCCGTGCCTGCGCTGCCGGCCGGAGACCGCACCGGGGACACCGGCGTGGAACGGCAGTGCGGGGCAGGTCGACCGCGCCTTGCGCGCGATCGCCGACGGTGCCCTCGACGAGGACGGCGTCGACGCCCTCGCCGCTCGGCTCGGCATCAGCAGCCGGCACCTCGGCCGCCTGTTTCGCCGCGAAGTGGGCGTGCCGCCGGGTGCGGTGGCGCGCACCCGGCGCTTGCTGTTCGCGGCCCAGCTGCTGGCGGAGACGTCGCTGCCGGTGACCCGAGTTGCGCATGCCTCGGGCTTTCGCAGTGTGCGTCGGTTCAACGAAGCCCTGCGCGAGACCTACGGGCGGAGCCCCACCGATCTGCGCCGGCAGCGTCGGCTGGTGCCGGCGGCGGAGGGACGCGTCGCGCTGCGGTTGACCGCGCGTCCACCCTTCGCGTGGGAGCCGTTGTTTGCCTATCTGCGCACGCGCGCCATCGCCGGCGTGGAGGAGGTCGGCGACGCCCACTACGCGCGTACGTTCGACGTGGATGGCGTGCGCGGAGTGCTCGTCGTGCGGCCGTTGCCCGATGCGGCCGGCGTGTCGCTGGAGCTGCCCGCGGCGGCGACCCGGGCGCTGCGACCGTTGGTGCGGCGAGTGCGCCGCTTGTTCGACCTGGACGCCACGCCGGCACCGATCGCCGGCCACCTGGGCCGGGACCCCGAGCTCGCGCCGTGGCTGCGCGCGTGGCCGGGGCTGCGGGTGCCGGGCGCGTTCGATCGAACCGAGCTGGTGGTGCGCGCGATTCTCGGCCAACAGGTCACGGTTGCCGGCGCCACGACCCTCGCCGCGCGCGTGGCCGACGCCCACGGGGTCGCCATCGAGGAGCCCGGTTGGCCGAGCCTGCGTCGCGCCTTCCCCGGTGCGGACCGATTGCGCGGGGTCGACTTCGCCGGGGTCGGCGTGCCGCGCGCGCGGCGCCGGGCGCTCTGCGCCGCGGTCCGTGTGTGTGCGGAGCCGGCGCCGGCGGACCGAACCCTGGAAGACGTGGTCGCGCGATGGACGGCGTTGCCCGGCATCGGGCCGTGGACCGCGCAGTACATCGCGCTGCGGGCGGAGCGGCACCCCGACGCTTGGCCGGCGGGCGATCTCGTGCTGTGCCGGCAGCTCCGCCTCGCCACTGCGGCGGAAGCCGAGCGGCGCGCGCACGCGTGGCGGCCGTGGCGGGCGTACGCCGCGGTGTACTGCTGGCAGGCAGTCTCGGCGTCGCTCGATGCCGCCCGGCCGTAATCGCGTCCGTTCCACCGTCGTGTTCCGGGAGCGTCCGGCGCCGGCCGTCGTCGTGGTCGTCATTCATGACCGAGACCTCTCCTCGGGCGGCGTCCCGGCGGCTGCGATTGCTCACCATCCTCGCGATGCCGCTCCTGCTGGTCGGCAGCGCGCTCTGGCTGCTGCGCGCGCCCTCGACGCCCGCCCCCCTGGGTGAGGTCGGCTCCGTCGACCCCGGCGTGGCGGCGGCGACCGTGTTGCAGGCGGAAGGCGCGGCCGGTGCCGGGGCCACGCCCGGGCCGGGCGCGGACGAGCCTGCGCCGGGCCGGCGGGCGGTGCCCGAAGCGGTCGCCTCCGGTCGGCCGCCGACCATCACCGGCGTGTGCGTGGACGAATCCGGCGCCGCCCTCGTCGACGCGCAGGTCCGGCTGACGGCGGTGAGTCCCGTGGATGCCGTCGTGCCCGCGCCGCGGCGCGTCGATGCCGGCGGGGCGTTCTCGATCGAGGTCCAACCTGCGACGCTGTATCGCATCGAAGTGACGGCGCCGCAACGGGTGCCGCTGGTCGGGAGCTCCGGCAAGCTGGACCCCGGCCGCGTGCTCGCCCTGGGCACGGTCGCGCTGCACCGCGGACGGATCGGGCGAGTCGCCGTCGTCGGCGAGGACGGCAGCATGCAGCCGGGAGTCATCCTGGAGATCGCCGACCGTCGAAGGCGCCTCCTGCAGCATCGGCTGCGACCGGAGTCGGTGCACCGCGCGGCGACCGATGCCGCCGGGGTGGCGTACTTCGACGTGCCGGTCCGACCGAGCAGCTGGCACCTGCGGATGTACTCCCACAAGCCCAAGGGCTCGACCGAGTTCGACATCGAGGATCAGCCCGGTCCGTTCACGCACGAAGTGATGGTCGAGGCACGGGCCGCGAGTCGCATCTACGGCCGCGTCATCGATGGTCGAGGCGCACCGCTGCGCGCCCGCGTCCTGGCGTTTCGCGACGGCGCGCCCGCGCTCGCGTTCGCCGACAGTACCGAGGAGGGTCGTTTCGAGATCCGCCGTCCCGCCGGCGACGACGTGGAGGACCCGGTGCGGCTGCGCGTCGAGGTGCGGGGCACGGTGCGGTTGGAGACCCAGCGGGCGTGGAAATGGGGCAGCGAAGTGCAGCTGACCGCGTCGCTGGCGACCGCGCTCGAGGTCGCCGTGGTCGACACCGAGCTGCGACCCGTGCGCAGGTTCTCGCTGTACGTGTTCCCGCCCCGCAGCCGTGAGTTCAAACAACTCCGGGCGCGGAGCAGTGGAGCGCACCCGGACGGAGTCGCCCGCGTCGGCGACATCGACCGCGGTCCCAATGTCCTGTTGGTGCGGGCCGAGGACCGTGGATTGGTGCAAGACGGTCTGCCACGCGTCGCCGCCGCGATGGGGCAGCGCGTGCGGGTGCAGCTGGACCGCGCGGTCGAGCGCCGCGTGCGAGTGGTGGATTCGAGCGGCAGGCCGGTGGCGGGGGCGAGCGTCGAGCTGATCCTGCCGCTCGACGAGCGACCGATCGGTCCGGCGACGCCGGCCAGCGATCTGTTCAGGCTGTACACGTTGCCCGAGCGGGCGGCGCTGTTGCACGACACCGCGATCACCAGTCCGCGCGGCCGGGCGACGGTGGCCGGTCACCCGCGCACCGAGTACGCCCTGCGCGTCACTGCTCCGGACTACGTTCCGTTTCAGCGTCCCATCGTGTTGGCGACCTTGCCGCTCGACGCCGAGCTGGTCTTGAGTCGCGGGGCGCGCATCGAGGGGCGCTTGGGACCGGCGAGAGCGGTCGAGCTCTTGGCGCGGCTGCGCGGAGTTCAGGCGCGGGCCAAGCCGCGGCTCTCGCCCGATTCCGGCCGGGTCGAGCGTGCGGGGGTCGAGCTGACGTTGACTGGCGCGAGTCCGGGGGGCGAGCGCCGGCTGTTCTCCGTCAGCGGCATGGGCAACGACGGGGTGTTCGCCTTTGCCAATGTGCCGCCCGGCGAATGGGGTGTCGAGCTGTCCTGGCGGCAGAATGTCTTGGGGCAGACTTCGGTTGCGCGACAGCGGCGCGTGCTCGGCATGCTCGGTGTCGCTGGTGGCGGGTCGGTCGTCCACGTGGCGTACGACCTCTTCGATCTGCCACTTGGCGAGCTGCGTGGCCGGGTCGAGCACAACGGTGAACCGTTCAGCGGTTGGCTCGTGCTGCGCCCGGCCGACGCCGACCCGGACCAACCAGGCCCCCGCCTTTCGGTGCGCAAGGGCGACGTCTCGAGTGTGGTGGGCGCCGGCCGTTGGGCGATCTCGGCCGCAGTGCGCGAACGCGTCAAGACGGAGTTGCGGTTCGAGTTCGAGTCACCGCTTGATCTGGAGACCGTCGTCGAGGTGGCGCCCCTGGGCGCGGCCACCCTCGACCTCCGCTTCGGCGACGGGGTGCTGCGCGGCACGGTCGCGCGTGCCGATGGCGCTCCCGCGGCAGGACACGTCCTCGTGGCCCGCGTCCCCGACGGCCCATCGCTGAAGGTCACCATCAACAAGAACGGTTCCCTACGACACCGTCTCCTGCCAGGCACCTACACCGCCACTCTCCGCGCCAGCGACGACCCCGACGCCGAGCCCATCGACCTCGGCACCTTCAGAATCTCCCCCGCCCGCACCACCGAAGTCCGCTGGTGAGTACGGAGCCTGGCTCCGTTCCATCATCCACCACCCCACTCCTCACCGCAGGTCGATGACGAACGCCTGCGCCGCGCCCTCCCGGGCGACCTCGATCTCGACTTCGTTCTCGCCACCACCGAACTCCATGGCGTGCACCCGGTAGGTTCCGGGCGGAAGCGCGAGTCGCAGCCGCTCGATGCGCTGTTCGGGGTCGTCGAAGTAGGGCCACAGGCGGTGGAACACGATGCGTTCGCCGTCGCCGTCGTGGATCGTGAGCACGCCGTTGAGCATGTCGTTCGCGCCCTCGGCGGGCGCCTTGCAACGCAGCTCGAGCGTGATGGGGACGGCGGTGTCCGCGACGATCTCGATGGCGCGCTCTTCACCGGGTGCGAGCGTCACCGGGACCTGGCATGGAACCGCGTCTTCCGCCAAGAAACGGACCACGTAAGGGCCTGGGTCGAGGCCGTCCACGCGGTAGCTCCCGTCGATCTCGTCCGGTTGGAGGTTCTCGGCTCCCGGGTTCACATCGCCGGGGTGGCCGACCCGGACGACGGCGCCCCGTGGCGGCGCGCCCCCCGCACCGCGCACCCGAATGAGCAGTGAACCGGTCGCGGCCAGGACTACGTCGCCGAGATCGCGCACTTCGTCGGCGCCGAGCTCGCTGTGGTGGAAGGACGATGCCAAGCCCTCTTGTTGCGCCGTCGCACTCACGCTGAAAGAACCGGCCGGAAGCCGGCCGGAGTCGAACCGTCCCTCGCGGTCGAGGCGAAGCGGGCGCACGAACGGGGCGCCCGCCTGCATCAGGGTGACCTTCGCGGTGGTGACCGGTCTGGCGTTGCCGTCGACGACCCGCCCGCGCAGCCTCGCCGCCGGCAGCGCGTCGAGCTGGATGTGCACCGGCTCACCCGGAACGATGCCCTGTCGCACGGCAGCGCTCACCGCGACGTCGTCGACCAGCACGCGCACCTCGTGGGGGACGGGTGGCAGATCGCGGAACGCGCACCACCCGCCCGCGTCGGTTGCGCCAGTGCTCTGGTGCTGCGAGTTCCCCGACGGATCGGCGCGCCGCAGCTCGATCCGCCAGCCGGAGAGCGGCGCGCCGGCGGGGCCGCGGAGCTCCACCTCGAGGGTGGAGCCCGCTTCCAGCACCGGATCCCAGCGCAGCTCTTGGCCCGGCTGCGGCTCGACTTCGGTATCGGTGCTCAGGCCACCGCGCTGCGCGCTCACGCCGTGCCGCCGGGGAAGCAGGCCGGCCAGCGCGTAGCGACCGTCCTGGTCCGACGTGGTGCTGGGCTGGCTGAAGGGCCCCAGCCCGGTCTCGCCGTGCATCCAGGCGCCGACGCGTGCGCCGCCCACCGGGGTGCCGTCGGGCCGGCGCACGACGCCGCGAAGCGTCGCGCCTTCGCCCAGCTGCAGGGTGACCCGTTGCTGCGCGTGCGGGTGCAACGTCACCCATCGCGCGCTCGCCCGACTGCGCTCGCCGTCGGCGGGCATGGCGCCGACGAACAGCCCACCGGGCGGCAGCCAATCCGCCGCGAACACGCCGCTTCCGTCGGCGACCAGGTCGTGCAGCTCGCGCTGCACGAAGGGAGACTCGGCACCCTTGTCGACGCCCAGCCAGACACGTGCGTGCGCCACCCCCTGGCCGTCCTCGCCCACGACGCGGCCGGCGAGCCGCGCAGCGCTGCCGGCGCCGCCGGTGACCAAGCGCACGTCGGCCGTGCCGCTGCGCTCTGGCAACGCGTGCCGGCGGCTCGGAGTGCGCCCGGACGCCCGCGCCCAGAGGTGTAGGTTGCCGCGCAGCCCCTCCGCGGTGAACGTGCCGTCGGCACCGCTGCGGGCCAAGCAATACGATCGGTTGCCGTTCGCCATGGCGCGGACCTCGGCCGCCACCGGTCCTCCGCTCGCATCGACCACGCGGCCGCGGATCTGCCAGCCGCCGCCGATCTCGATGCGGATCTCCTCGACCGCGCCGGCGCGGGCCGAGAACGGCCGCCGTTCGCCGCAACTCGGCAGCTCGCACACGTAGTCGCCCGGCGCGAGGTCGGCGACCGTGAACGGCGTGTGCTCCGGGGTCCACCCCTGCGCGACGACGGCTCCGTCGAGATCCTCGCGGGCCACCGTGATCCAGAACGGCAGTCCCCGCGCCGCGCGACCGTCGCGCAGCACCTCGACGCGCACCGCTCCGGTCGGGGCAGCGACCGGCGTCGGTGTCGGGATCGGTTCGCGGCGAGGTTGGGGGGTGGCGGAAACGTCTCGCGCCGCGGCCGCCGGTGTGTCTGGGCCCATGGCAACCCGCGCCGGAGCGCGTTCGGCTGCCGTGGGATCGATCGCCGCGTCGGCGGAGAACCAGCCACCGGCCCAAGCGCCCGCGCCGACGGCGAGCGCCAGCGCGGCGCCGACCAAGAGCTTCTTCGACATCATCATCACTCCAATCCCCGCGGTCAGCCCGGCGGACGCGACGGCCATCGGCTGCGGCGCGCGCGCCAGCACGCGTGCGCGCAAGGCCGCGAGCCGAGCGCCGTCCGGCACCAGGACCGCGAGCCCCGGCGCGAGTCCCGCCGGCAAGCGCCGGCGCAGGCGGTCGAGGCCCCGCGCGATCTGGTTGCGCACCGTGCTGGCGGAGCGGCCGTGCGCGCGCGCGATCTCCGCCGCGCCGAGGTCGTGCCGCAAGTGCAGAATGAGCACGTGCCGGTAGGGCTCCGGCAGCGCGTCCAGGACGGCATCGCACCGCGCCAGCAGCTCGCGCCCCGCGACCACGTCGCCGACGTCCCCGCCGGTGGCCTCGGCAGTCACCGGTGCTCCGCCGCGGCGTTCGGCTCGGTTTTGCTGGCGCAGATGGTTGGCCAGGATCGCCAGCAGCCATGGCACCACCCGGCGGGCCGGGTCGTACTCGTGCGCCTTCTCGATCGCCGTCAAGAACGTGCTCTGCAGCGCGTCTTCCGCGCGGTGTGGATCGCGCGTCAGATGCAACGCGACCCGCATCAGCTCGGGCGCCGTCCGGTCGAACACGACCGCCAGCGCCCGGGCATCCCCCGTGGCCTGGAAGCGGCGGAACCAGCGGTCGGCGCGGAGCCCCATCGCCCGTCCTATGCGTGCACCCCCACCTCCGTCGCAACGTTCGAAGCCCGGCTCGCTTCTTTTTTGCGCGCGAGGCGGGGGGCGAAGGCGCCGCGTAAGGGCATCAGTGAGAGGCCGGCGTCTCGTGATGAATCGGAGCCTGGCTCCGTACGTTCGCGGTGACTTCGAGGTGCTCGAGGGTGCGGTCGGGGGTCAGGGTGACGGTGGTGTGGGCCGGGAGGAAGACGGCGTCGCCGGTCGCGATCGTGTGGCGTGTCTCGCCGAGGTCCAGGGTGGCGTGGCCCGCGCGGACGAACCAGAACGTGTCGGTCTCGGTGGTGAGGGGGGCTGGGGGCGCGGGGTTCGGGCAGCGCACGAGGTGCGCGGCGGCGAGTCCGCCGGTGGCGGCGCCGATGCCGGTGTCGACGGCCTCGAAACCCGCGAGCGGCCAGGCGACCGCCGGGGCCGCGGCCGCTGCGACGTGGTGGACGAACCGTTGGCCATCGTAGGTGCGCGCCTCGTCCGGCGCGGCCTCCGGCAGCGTGCACGCCGCGTCGAACCAAGTCTCGTGCTCCGCCGGACAGGCGATCTCGACGACCTCCAGCGGGCCGCCGGACTCGAGCACACGGTGGCGGATCTCCGGCGGCTGCAGCACGGTGTCGCCCGGCCGCATCTCGATCGGCGCGCGCCGGCCCTCGTACGCGACGCGCACCCAACCCCGCAGGCAGTGGATCAGCTGGAGCTGCACGTGGTGGTAGTGCACGGCGTCGTCGACCGGACCCTCGTCCGGCACGCGAATGTGCGAGGCGATCCACTGTCCACCGGCGCGATCGGGCAGCAGGTCGCGGTAGAGCATGCCGGCCCGGCCAGGGTGGAACGCGGGCCCCGCGCCGGCGGAGGTGATCCGCACCCCCGACTGCGCCGCCGGCGCGGCCGCGGCCGGCAGTCCGGCCTCGATCGGCTGCAGACGCACGCGCGTGCCGTCCGCCGCCAGCAGCGCCACGCGCGGCGCGTCGGCGGGGAAGATGGCCTCGAGCCGAAAGCCCAGCGACCGAAAGTAGCGCAGCGTCGGCTCGAGCGGCGTGCACGAGATGACGACGTCGGCGTCGTGGTCAGCCGCCGACACGCGCAGAGGATCCTCTCGCGCCGGTTGCGCGCAGCGCTGCCAGCGCCGCTTGGCGCACCATCCAATGCGCGGCGTAGGTCGGGTGCAGATCGTCCCAGAACAGATGCGTGTTGGGCTGCGCGACGACGACGCCGCTCGGCGCCAGCGCCGGCTGGGTCACGTTGGAAAGTTCGAACTGGCCCGGGGCTTGGATCAACTGGTCGAGCAGGGCGAACGCGTCGACGCGCGCGATCCGAATCGGCAGCTGCGCCTCGAGCTGGGCCAAGACCTGGGCCAGCGCGTTGTTGTAGCTGATGCACAGCGAGCGCGCGGCGCGCGCCGCGGTCGCGCCGCCGGCCGCCACTCGCGGAGTGGCTCCCAAGTCGGGCAGGTTGGGCACGACGAAGTGGCGCGCACCGCGCACCGAGAGGTTCGCGATCGCCGTTGCCACGTTGGTCATCGCGTTCTGCAGGGCCGCCTGCGCCGAGCTGGCGCCAGCGAGCACGGGGAACAGGTCGTTGGCGCCGACCCACAGCGCGACCAGCGCATCGCCGGGGATCGCGCGGCGCGACGCCAGCAGCGTGTTGACCTGGCCGAGCACGTTGTTGGAAGTCGAGCCGCCGACCGCGAAGTTGTGGTGCCGGTCGATCTGCAGGTGCCACGCCAGCTGGTCGACCCAAACGGGGCCATTCGAGAAGCGCCCCTGGTAGTACGGGGGCGCGGGTTGACCGGTCGCCGCGAACAAGTTGCCGGTGTCGGTCAAGCTGTCGCCGAACGCGAAGATTTCGGTGAACGACAGCTGAGCCGGAGCGGTGCCGGTGATCGCGCTCAGCACCAGCAGGGTTGTCGAGAGGCGCAAGTTGGCTCCTTCGGTGTTCTGGGGTTGCCGCCATGGTAGCGCGGTGCCGCTCCATCGCGCACCGCCGGTGGCGGTCGTGCGGTTGTCGGCGACCGGCGGCCGAGTAAGGTTGCGTGCCGATGGGCACTGCACCCCGGATTCTCGTCGCCGGCGGCCTCTTGCTCGCCGGCGGAGTGCTCGGTTTCGCGCTGGGGTCCGCGCACGGCGTCGGTGGGGCGCGACCAGACTCTGCGCCGCCGGACTCAGCGTCGCCCGACTCCGGCACACGCCGTGGCAACCCGACCGTCCCGACCCCGTCGAGCGGCCGCG
Organism: Planctomycetota bacterium; assembly: GCA_965223545.1. Lineage (GTDB taxonomy): Bacteria > Planctomycetota > UBA1135 > UBA1135 > UBA2386 > CBDCWY01. The sequence goes on from OZ245006.1 coordinate 5,988,731, forward strand.
CCCGCCCGCCCGCCGATCCGGTCCGCGCGGTGATCGACGTGCCCTACACGCGCGGCACCTCGGCGGCCCCGGAGGTGCAGAGGGTCACGCTGTTCGAGCCCGACGCGGTGCAGCCCGGCGTCAACCTCGTCGTCTCGGGCCACGCGCCGACCGCGCAGCTGGTCGACTTGAAGGGCAACGTCCTGCACACCTGGCAGACCACGTTCGAAGCGGTCTGGGAGCCCGGCACGCCGACCTACCCGCCCAACACCAGCCGCGACTTCTTCCGCCGCGCCCTCCTGCTGCCCGACGGCCACCTGCTGGCGATCTTCGAGGGCACGGGCGTGGTGCGCCTCGACCGCGAGTCGCGCGTCGTGTGGACCTATGCCGGCGGCTGTCACCACGATCTGTGGATCGACACCGACGGCAACATCCACACGTTGGGGCGGCGGTTGCGCGCGGACGTGCCGGACGCGCTGCGCGGCTTTCCGACCTACTTGGAAGGACCCTACATGGAGGACACCGCGATCATGCTCTCGCCGGAGGGCGAAGAGCTGCGCGTGCTGACGATCCTCGACGCGGTCGTCTCCTCCGACTGGGCCAGCTCGGTGATGCTGCTGCCGCGCGCCGGCGACTTTCTCCACCCCAACACCCTCGAGGTGATGGATGGCCGCTTCGCCGACCGCCACCCCATGTTCGCCGCCGGCAACCTGCTCCTCTGTCTGCGCAACAGCAACACCGTGTGCGTGCTCGATCCGGCGCGCGGCACTCTGGTTTGGGCTCTACAGGGGTTGTGGGGGCTGCCGCACGAGCCCACCGTGCTCGACAACGGCAACTTGCTCGTCTTCGACAACGTCGTCGCCGACGACGCGTCACGCATCGTCGAGATCGAGCCGCGCACCCACGAGATCGTCTGGGAGTTTCGCGGCACCCCTGAGCAGCCGTTCTTCAGTGGCGTCTGCGGTTCGGCGCAGCGCCTGCCCAACGGCAACACGCTGATCGTCGAGACCACCGGCGGCCGCGCGTTCGAAGTGCAGCCCGATGGGCGCATGGTGTGGGAGTACCTCAACCCGCACCGGACCACTGCCGAGGACAGCGCGCCACCCGAGTCGGCGGATGACGCGCCGTTGATCGCCAACCTGTTCGACTGCGTGCGGCTGGATCCGGCCCGGTATGTCGATGCTCTGCCCGCACTCGCACCGTTGATCGATGGCGCTCCGCTCGAGCTCGGACCGGCCGAGCGCCTGTTGCGGGAGGGCAAGCAGTAGCGAGACGCGCCAAGCGCCGGTGCGTCAGAGTCCGCCGACGATCTCCAACCCAGCGGAGAAGCTCAGCAGCCCGCGATACGCTCCCTGCGGATCGAGCACGCCGTACTGGGCGTGGAACATCGCTCCCGCGAGGCTCGGCACGACGGGCAGGAGCACCGCCGCGGCGCCGGTGGCATCCGTGAAAGTCGGGACTGCCACCAGTGGTGGCTGGGTCCAGAGCCGGCAGCCACCACCCAGCGCGAGCCGTCCCCGCCCGAGCGCCAGCGTCATCGCGGCTGGGGAGCCGGGGCGGGCCAGGCGCAGCTCGACCGCAAACGGTGCCGTCGCGCTGGCGCGCGGCTCACCGCGCACGTCGATCGTCGGCACGACTCCGCCGGTTCCGGGACAACCCGAGCCGTACACCTCGGCCGCGTAGTCCCCGGTCTCGAGCAAGTCGAGCGCGTGCAGCTCTTGGCCGGTGAAGCCGTCGGACGCCGTGAAGACGACTCGGGTGCCGGTGCGCACGAAGCCGCCTGCGTAGCTGTGCAGCGGCGCGATGTCGCGCAAGAGTCGCGTCCCCGCAGCCGTGCCGTCGGTGATCCAGGGTTCGTTGCCGAGGACGCCATCGTCCGCGTTGAACACCTGCCGCGTTGCCCCGGGCATGCTCCACGTGCGGTTCGACGTGTCGGTCGGCCCCAGCTTGCGCAGAATCGCGGTCCCGGTGCTGCTGCCGTCGGTGCGCCACAGCCAGGTCGCGGTGCCGTCGTCGGTGATGAACACCAGCTCTCCACCGGCCGGTCGCAATGGCGAGGCCACGCCGGGAACATCGCGCACCTTTTGCGTGCCGGCCGCCGTGCCATTGGTCTTCCACAGCGCGTCGCCGCCGTCCGTCGTGAAGAACAGGAGCTCGCTGCCCAACACCTGCAAGCCGAAGGGCCTGCTCGCTGCGGGGCCTGGCACCAGGTCGGCGAACAACGACGTCCCCATAGGCGTGCCGTCCGATCGCCAGAGCTCACGCCCGTTCACACCGTTGTCCGCATCGAAGTACACGTAGTTGCCGAAGCCCGTGGGCGCGAAGAAGTGGGTCGAGGTGGTGACGCCGGCGGCGATGTCACGCAGCAATCGCGTGCCCCCCGGTGTGCCATCGGTCACCCACGGCTCTTGCCCCGTGGCTTGGCTGTTGCCGAGAAAGTAGACCCGGCCGTTCCACTCGGTGAAGTTCGTGCTGAAGGGGGTGGAGCCGGCAGGGCCCGGGTTCGCATCGGTGATCAAAGCCGTTCCCTGCGCGGTGCCGTCCGAGATCCAGGGCTCGACGCCGTGGGTGCCGTCGTCGGCGGCGAACACCACCCGATCTCCGAGTCGGGCCGAGCCGCGCGGAAACGATGACCCGAGGCCGGGGCGGAGGTCGGCGAGCAGACGCGTACCGGCCAACGTGCCGTCGGAGATCCAGAGCTCGGTCCCCGCGATTCCGCCGCTACCGGCAAACAGGAAGAAGTCGTCGAGAGGCTCGAACAGCCCTCCGGTGGTGCCGGCGAGCAACGCAGTGCCAGCGGTCGTGCCGTTGGTCTGCCACAGACCCCGCCGGTTGGCAGAATCGGTCGCAGCCCAGTACGCGAGGCCGTCGAACGTCCCCAACGGGGTCGGCGATGAGCCGCGGTTGAGCGGCGATGGGTTGATGTCGAGCAGTCGCCTGGTCCCCGCCGTCGTCCCGTCGCTGACCCACGGTTCGCGCCCGACTTGGCCGTCATCGGCAGTGAACAGGAGCGTACTACCGATCGGTGTCGGCTCGTACGGAGTCGATCCCGCGACACCAGGGCGCACGTCCTTGAGCAGCACGGTGCCGGCGGCCGTGCCGTCCGTCTTCCACATCTCGTGCCCGGTGGGTCCGGTGGCGGCGAAGTAGACCTCGTTGTTGAAGCTGGCCCCGCCGCCGGAGTTGCCCGCTAGCTGTGGCCCGAAGTCGAGGATCCAGGAGGTGCCGGCGGAAGTGCCGTCGGTTCGGACCAGGCCCCGCACGAAGAGGGAGCGACGGGCCGCGAAGATCAGCTCGTTGTTGCCCAGCGGCGCGATGAAGTCCGGCTCCGACCCCAACCACCAACTTCCGCCGCCGGGAGTCAGGTCGGCCAAGAGCTTCGTGCCCGCGATGGTGCCGTCCGTGACCCAAGGCTCCTCGGCGTAGGCCGAGGTGTCGGCGGTGAAGTACGCCGTTTTGCCGACCACGAAGATCTCGCGGATCGCGGCGCGCCCGGGGCCGGGCTCCAGCTCGCCCAAGTGTCGCGTTCCGGCCGGCGTACCGTCGGTGATCCACAGCTCACCGGAGCTCACGTTGTCGTAGCCTGCGAACAGTACCTGGTTGCCGAACGAGCGCATCGTGTGGCCGTAGAGCTGCCCGAGCCTGGCCGTGCCGGCAGTTGTCCCGTCGCTCGTCCAAACCTCGAAGTTGGAGTTGGGGTCCGCCACGGTGAATACGACTCGCTGGCTCGCGGCTGCGATCCAGCGCGGGCCAGAGGGATAGGCAGCCGCGCCGGGCACGATGTCCTTGACCAGGCGCGTGCCGGTGGCGGTGCCGTCGGTCACCCACAGCTCGGCGCCGGTGCGGCCGTCGTTGGCGTAGAAGAAGACGTGGTTGCCGGCGCGCGTGAGCGAGTTGGGAGCGGACCCGGTCGGCCCCGCAATGATGTCGGCCACCAGCGTTGTGCCTGCCGCAGTGCGTCGGTCTTCCACAGCTCGTGACCCGTTGCCGGTGTCGTCGCGGTGAAGAGGACCTCACCGGTCGGCAACGCGCTGAAGTTGCCGGGGAACGACCCGCGGTAGCCGGGAAACAGATCGATCACCAGGCGCGTGCCGGCGGTGGTCCCATCGGTGAACCAGAGCTCTCGTCCGGTTTCGAGCCTTTCCGCGCAGAACAGCGCGCCTCCCAGCCCCGGCCACAGCGTGGCGGGTGACGACGTGCGCACCACGGGATCCGGCACCTGGTTGATGTCCGCGATCAGGGTCTGGCCGTGCGCGACGGACGCGGTGGCGCACAGCGCAGCCAACGACTTCGTCAGGTAGCGATTCAAGATTCTCTCCCATCTCCAATGTTCGTCACCGTGTGTGGCTCACACGCAACCGGTCCAGAGTAGCCGACGCTGCGTGGTCTAGCCATCCGCTCGGTCTTGGCCCTCGGCTTCGACGGCGCTGGCTGCAGCTGCCAGCGATTCCGCGCCGGGTCGTAGCTGCCCGCGCCGTAGCCGCCCCCGCGCACGCGGCGGCCGCCCACGATCTCGATTGCGCCGTCGCGCACCACCGCCGCCGGCATCACCAGCCAGTGCGGCGACCGGGTGATCTCCGTCCAGGCGTCGGCCTCCGCGTCGTAGCACAGGCTTGCGGCTTCGGCGAATACGAACAGGCGATGCCCCACGACTGCCACCACCGCGAACTTGGCGTGGAGCGCGACCGGTGGGGGAGCGCACGCGCTCCAGCGCTCGCCGTCGAACGCGGCGTGCCCGGACGGCGCTGCACCGAGACCGCCGACGCAGTGCAGGCGGTCGCCGACCACCGCGAAGACGTGCAAGTGATCGCCGGGCGCGAAGCCGGGGGGCGGGGTCGCTGCCGAGACCATGCCCGTCGCGGGGTCGAACACGACGTGGCCCGATCGGTCGTCTGGAATGCCACCCAGCACGTGCAGGCGTCCCCGGAACGCCGCCACCACGTGGTGCGACCGCGGCAGCTCGCCGTCGTCGTACACCGTGGACCACGCATCCGCGGCGGGGTCGTAGCGTTCGATCGTCGTGCCAACTGCGTACAGGAAGCCGTCGATCACACTCGAGCCAAAGAACGTCCGGCCCAGGGCCATCGGCGCGCGCGCCGTCCACTGCGCTTCGCCCGGCGACCAGGCCAACACCTCGCGGGTGCCGTGGTCCCGTTCCTCGCGCGCGGAACCGCCAACCACATACACCGTGTCGCCGATCAGATGCGCCCGGTGGCCGTGCCGCTCGAGCAGGGGAGGCTCCTGGCCTTGGAGGCCCGCCACGAGGCAGGCGATCGCCAAGAGTCGCGATTGCGCACCGCACCCGGACATGCGGACAGGATCGCAGATCCCGGTTGCCTTCGCGAGTCGCACCACGGAGTGGCTTCCGGCGCCTCACCAGCTCAGTGTCACGCGGTGGGTGCGGCCGGTGTTCACCATCTCGAGGCTCACCACACCGCCCTCCGCAGTGTAGCTGGTGATCCCTGGGTTCTGCCCCGGCGCGAGCTGCGTCCACTGCGAGGGATCGCTGCTGCCAGCATCGTTGAGATAGACCGCCGGCGACCAGTTCTGCACCTGGGGAAAGGTGAGCGAGAGCCGCGTGACGTCGCCGGTGTCGAGGTCGTCCATCGCCACGTCGACGCGGTTGACCGCGTGGTTGGGGCCGTGCTGCAGCGTGACCGCGTAGATGAAGTCCGGCCCGCTGGCCTGCGCCGGTCGCACGATGACCGGCAGCTGGCGGATCTGCTGGCCACCCTGCCCGGACGTGTAGGTGTAGGCGTCCCAGCCGAGGTGCTGCTCGCGCAGGAACGTCGCTCCGGGGAGGTCGCCCTGCACCAGCCAGTTGGTCGTGTTCTGGTACGAGTAGAGCTGCAAGTGGCCGAACTTGAACGGCGACAGCCACGCGTTCTCGCCCAAGAGCACGTCCGGCGTGCCGGCGCTGCCGGTGAGGTGCATCATCGGGTGGTTGGTGATCAGGGTGTGCGCGGGGTACTGGCCGTTCGAGAGGCTGCCGTCGACGTCGTGGATCGCGATGCCCCACACCTCGGGCACGTTGTGCAACGGATTCGACGTCGGGAAGCTGCCGAACTTGACGACAGGCGTCAGGCCGCCGTCGAAGCTCAGATCCTCGACCAGGTGGTTCGGGTGCCGGCGCGCGGCGCCGAACTTGTCGAAGAACAACCTCGCTCCGGCGCCGTCGTAGCCGACCAAATGGCAGTCGAACATGCGGAACGGTCCGTCGTAGACGACCTGCGCGAAGCCCTGCTGGAACGGATCCGGAGACTGAGTGCCGAAGATGCCGTTGCCGGTGTCATACACCAAGACCGAGTCCTCGAGGATGAACGAGCACGCGACCTGCATGTGGCCGCCGTTGTCGGCGAGGACGCAGCCAGTGAACGTGACTTCGTCGGTGAAGGTGCTGCCCGACCCCTCGCCAGCGTAGATGCCGGTGGTGCAGCCATAGGCGGTGAACCTCTGAATCGTCTGCGGATCGTAGAGGGCGCCGCTGGGGTCCCAGGACCGGTTTCTCCAGATGAAGTCATCCAGTGGGTCCCAAGGCGTCACGTGCGCGGTGTTGAAGGGCTCTTGGCCGACCGGGTGGTCGCGGAGCGAGTCGTTGACGTCGAACGCACTCTTGCAGCTGTGGCTGACGTTGTCGGCGAAACTGCCGAGCGGCGCCTCCATCGCGATGACGCCGGCGAACAGGGGTTCCCACGGCCACGTCGCCGAGGTTCCGGTCGGCAGGTTGTGGAGCGCGAACCAGTAGCCGGTGCCGACGGTCTCGGCCGCCACGTTGCCGGTGAAGTGGTTCGTCGGATGGCTGATCCAGAACGCCGCCGGCGTCCGGTTCTGCGGTTGGTTCATCACGCCGACCAACGGCTTGTTGTCGTGGATCAGCAGCTGGTCACCCTCCTCCGGACGCCTGGTGAACACCACCAGGTTGCGGTGCACTTGGTTCTCCTGCTCGACACCGTCCTCGAGGAAGATGCCGTGTCCCAAGTGGTCGAAGCAGACGTTGTCTTCGACCGCGACCCGGTTCGATCCGTGCAGCGTGATGGCGCGGTTGAAGCTGCCGTGGACGCTGCAGTTGCGGATGAACTGGCCGGCGCCGTTGTCGCGCTGCATGTGCCAGTGCATCGGGTAGCGCGCGAGCGTCTTCTTCTGGCCCAGGCCGGCGAGCTCGACATTGGAGAAGCGGCCCACGCCGTGCGCGCCCGTCGCATCGCCCATCAGCATCACGTGGCCGCCGAAGGTCGATTCTGGTGCCAAGTCGCTGACGACGCGGACGTTGTGGCTCAGCAGGCCGACCTCGGCGCGCTGGTCGAGCGTCCAGCTGCGTTCGTCGGAGGTGCCCGGATGGGCAGTGAAGGTCTGCGCCGGTGCGCTGCAGTGCGCTGCGGCGTCGAGGACGACGTCGAGCGTCAGCGCGCCGGTCGTGGCATCGATTGCGGTGATCGTGCAGCGCCGGCTGCGCGGGGTGGCGAGCTGCTGGTAGTTGGTGTCCATGTAGCCGGTGAAGACGACGACCAGCTCGTCGTTGACTTGCCAACCCATGCAGTCATCCACGGTGATCACGGTCGTCGGGGCGGTCGAGAAGGAGTTGTCGAGCGACGCGAGCTTGGTCCAACTCTGCGTCGGAGCACCGTGTAGGTCGATCTGGCCGCCTGCGGCCGCGGCGAGGAACTTGGTGCCGGGGCCGGGCGTGATCTCGTTCGGATTCTCGCCCGTGAGCACGATCTCGAAGAGGTCCACGAACGGATTCTGCTCAGTGCCGACCCGCAGGTGCCCGGCGTCCTGGCTCCCGACGTCCTGGTCCACCAGGATCCAGCGCGCCGTCAGCGACCCGTCCTGGTCGTGGGCCATGAGTACCCCCTGGCACTGGACGGACTTGGCGACGCACGCGCCGTCCATCTCGACCGCCACTCCGGGCGGGATGTAGACGTCGTCCGTGGCGTCGGGGATGCCGTTGTCCCAGCTGCTTGCGTCGTTCCACGCCGGAATCGGGTCGAGCAGGACTTCGTCGAACAGGGCGATGTGGTCGCCCGAGCCGACCAGCCCGGCGAACACGACTTCCTTGGGGCCGAGCGCACCGGGCTGCACGCGGAACGGCGCCGTTGCGTACTCGGCGTACTCGCCGTCGGGCAGCTGCAGCTCGAACACGTTTTCACCCGCCACCGTGACGCGCAGTACTTGTACATCGGGGCCCTGTGTCCGCACGCGCTGCGCCGCCTGGAATCGCAGCTTCCACAGGCCGGCACTGGGGAAAGTGAACGAGCACCGCGCGGTGCCGAGGCCGTGCAGGAACGCGACCCGGCGGCCATCGGGCGCATTCTCACTCAGCGTCAGCAGCGACGAGTTGTTGTGGGCGATGCCGGAGCCGCTCACCACCGCCGGGCTGCCGGCTGGCACATGGTGGAACGCGAAGGGATCGAAATTCCAGGGCGCCCACACCGGGTCGTACTCGTGGCCGGTGACCGTCGGTTTCTCGAACCGGCCACTCGCGTCCGGAAAGTCGCTGGTCGTCGCCTGCGCGGTCGTGGTGGGGGGGAACCCTTGCGCCTGCGCGTCGAGCGGCGACGTGGCGGCGAGGGCGGTGAGGGGAGCGAGCAGCGCGCGGGGGAGAGAGAGCGTCATGACCGGTTTCCGTGGTGGCGCGACGGGGAGGGGTCGGCCGTGTCTCCCGGGTGCGGGAATGGGTGGACCGTCACGCGCAAATCGGCGATCCGGATTGCGACTCGGCTCCGACACCTTGCACGGGGCAGCGCTGCGGCTCAACTCGACCCAGCGGGTGTTCGGCATCGACCTCGGACCTTTGCCGCTGCTGCCGTCCGAACCACCGATGACGGCCGAGGTGCGCACTCGTTGGGAGACGGCTCCGTTTCGTGACCTCGTCGTCGATGGTCGCGCTGTGACCCACGGTTGGCCGCGATCGTCGCGAGTTGGTGACACCGCGGGTGCCGCCCGCGGCCGCGGTCGCGGCGTGATACCTTGGGTGGCCCACGAGGTTGCCCGCCGAATCCATGCCCCACCGCCCGCTCTTGCTCTCGCTCGCCCTCCTCGCCGCATCGCTGGCCGGCCAGCGGCCGCAGGCCTACCTCGATCCGATCAGTGCCGCGCCCGGGGAGCAGGTGACGGTGCACGTGTCGTCGTCGTCGTCCGCGGTCGTCGCCATCGTGTTCCACGCGCGCTCGTTCGCGCAGCGGGTCGAGGTGCTGCGGTTGCCGGCGGTCGTTGGTGAGACTCGCACGACCGAGCGCGGGTCGTACGCGTTCGCCGCCAGTACACCGGCGCTGCAGATCACCGGTGCGATCACGCTCGAGGCCTGGGTGCGGCCGCTGCTCGCCGGCAATGGTCGATTCCAGGGCATCGTCTCGAAGTACGACTCACCCGGCGATTGCGCCTACAACCTCTACCTGATGCCGGGTGGTGAGGTGGCGTTCTACCTCGGCGACGCGGCGGCGTTCTCCACTGCCAACCGCTTGGTCAGCTCGCGGCCGCTGGCCAACCGGCGGTACACGCACGTCGTGGCGACGTGGGACGGCACCACCAAGCGCATCTATCTCGACGGGCAGCTCGACGTCAGCGAGGACTGGGCGGGGCCGCTGTACACGAACGCGCAGCCGGTGCGCGTTGGCAAGTACGGCACCGGCGGCGAGCTCTTCGACGGGCAGCTCGACGCGCCCGCGATCTACGACCGCGCACTGTCGGAGAGTGAGATCGCGCAGCGCACCGCCGAGCGCGCCAGCTACGGCGCCACTTCGACGGGCGTGCTGCCGGGGACGGTCGCCCTTTGGTACTGCGATGAGCTCGAAGGCACGACTCTGGCCGACGCCAGCGGCAACGGCCATGACCTGACCATCGTCAACAACGCGGCGCGCGGCGTGGCCGGCCCCGCGCCGCGCACCGGCCCGCTGCAGAGCCGCGCCGTGCGCTTCGCGCGCGATGACCTGTTCAACCCGCAGTGGCCCGCGACCTTCCGTTTCACCGTCGACGCGTCGTGGCCGAGCGGTTTCTACTACGTGCAGGTCAACGACCTCAACGGCCGCCGCAAGCTGCCGTTGGTGGTGCGGCCGGACCCGGCGCGCCGCAACCGGATCGCCGTGCTCGCCGCCACCAACACCTGGCACGCGTACAACTCTTGGGCGGGCAACAGCCTCTACACCAAGCACGCCAACGGCGAGATCTGCTACTACGTCGGCATGCGCCAGCCCAACCCAGGGGCCGAGGTCGATGTGCACACTCCCGGCGTCGGCATCGCCCACCTGGTGGATGCGGAGCGCTATCTGTACGAGTGGCTCGATGGGCACGGCTACGCCTTCGACCTGCTCAGCGATCTCGACCTGCACCGAGACGCGGCGCTGTTGTCCAACTACGACGTGCTGATCCTCAACGGGCACAGCGAGTACTGGAGCCACGAGATGATCGACCACGTCGAGGCGTTCCAGGCGGCGGGGGGCTCGGTGGTCAACCTGTCGGGCAACACGATGTGGTCGCTGGTGACCTTCGATTCCAGCCTGTCGGTCATGGAGGGGCGCAAGCACCCGCACGGGTCGGGCACCATTCCGGCCAGCGAGCGGTGGCACAGCCAAGCGGGTGGTGTGCTCGGCGGCACGCTGCGCTGCATCGGCCGGCCGGAGCACGCGGTGATCGGTACCGGCTACGGCATCGGTGGCGGCGCCGCGCGCGGTTGGTGCGTGGTGACCGATCCGGCGCACTGGGTGTTCGCCGGCACCGGAGTGCGCGCCGGCGACCGCTTCGGCGAGAGCGGGCTCAACGGGGGCTCGATGATGGGCTTCGAGGTCGATGTCGTCGACCCGCAGTGGACCCCGCCGAACGCGCAGCGGATCGCCGTGGGTGCCTACCCGACGCCGACCTTTCAGCTCGGCATCACCAACTGCCAGACGCGGACGAGCTGGAACGTGACCGAGGGCGGCGACGTGCTGTACTTCGACCATCCCGGCGGCGGTGCGGTCTTCGGCATCCCGAGCGTGACCGCCGGTGGCTCGCTGGTCGTCGACGCCGTGGCGACGCGCATGCTGCAGAACGTGCTCGCCCGCTTCTTGGCGCCGCGCGCATCGTGTGCCTTTCGCAACGGCAGCGGCGTCAACCCGACCGGCTTCGACTGCGTGACGATGCCCGTGCTCGGCGCGGTGTGGCGCACCGAAGTGGCGACGGTGGCGAGCACGGTGAGCACCGGCGTCGGCCTCGCGGCGGCCGCGGCGCAGGTGCCGTTCGCCGGCGGGGAGCTCTTGTTGGGCACCGACCCGCCACCGGTGTTCTTGTCCGGCATCGGCAGCCACTCCGTGACCATTCCGTACCTCGGCGCCCTGCTCGGCGCGCCGCTGACCAGTCAGGGGTTTCGCGTCGATTCGGGTCCGCGCCTCGTGTTGTTGAACGCGCAGGACTTGGTCGTCGGCCGCTGACCGGACGCGGGAGCTCTCTCTCGGAAGCGAATCTCAGCGCGGCCGGGGCCGCAAACACGGAGCATTCCGCGACCCGAGCGTCGGTCGCGGGTCCCGCGGTCGCCGGCGGCCGCGCTGAGCCCAGAGGCCAGTGTTGTCTTCGAGCCTCCGGGAGCTGCGTTGTCGAAGTTCCAGCGCTATCGAGCCTTTCGAAAGGTTGTCGCCGCGCGAAGATTTGCGGACCCGGAGGCTCAGCGCGGCCACGGCCGCAACCAAACTCGGATGCCGCTCTTGCCGGAGCGGCTTTGAAGGCCTGACCCATCCGCCGCCGCGCTGAGCCAGGAGGCACTGTCTCTCCGAGCCTCCGGCGCGGCGGCGTTGTCGCCATGGCAGCGACGTCGCCTCGAGAATGTTGTCGAAGCTCGAAGATTCGAGGCGCCGGAGGCTCAGAAGCCAATCTGCGCGTCCAAACCCGCGGTCGCCACCATGCCGGTCGGGTTGGCGGTCGGGTCGAGCACGAAGGCTTGGCTGTAGAAGTGTCCGCCGAGCAACGAGCGCCGCGCCGGCAGGTGGAGGAACAGGCTGCCGCGCCCGCCCCGCCCCACCGTCGGCAACAGAAAGTCGTTGCTCTGATGGAGGAAGCAGCCGGGCATGCCGAGGCCGGCGAGGGTCAGTGGCAGGGGCAGGGGACCGATGGCACGGTTGGAGGCACCGACGGCGACGAACAACGGCGGACTGCCGGCGGGCACCGGCTCGACCCACAGCGCCATCGTGGTGCCGAGTGCCGGCGCCTGCCCATCGGCGGCGAACAGAGCCGGCACGCCGGCCGAGCCGCGGCAGCCGAGACCGTATGGACCACTGGCTGCCGACCGATAGCGCCAACCATCGCCATAGAGCGGCGCGCCCGGCAGTGCGGAGTCGCCGCCGAACAGCAGGAGCGATCCGCCGCGCGGGTCCCAGGCGGTGCGATGGCGCTTGGCCGCCGGCGGTCGCACTGCGGTGATCAGCTCGATCCAGCGGCTGCCGTCCCATTCCCACGTGTCGTCCAGGGGGCCGTTGCCGCTGGCGCCGCCGAACAGCACCACTCGGCCCCGCACCGGGTCGAACGCCAACGAGTGCGCGTCGCGCGCCGGCGGCGAGCGCGGCGGCGCCATGCGCAACCAGCGCGTGCCGTCCCACTCCCACGTGTCGTTCAGCAGGCCTCCCGGATAGGCGCCGCCGAACAGCACGATGCGCTGACGCACCGGGTCAGCGGCCATCGCGTGTCGCAGGCGCGGCCCGGGCGCAGCACCGGGACTCAGCGGTTGCCAAGAGGCGCCGTCCCACGCCCACGTGTCGTTGCTCGGGCCGTTGGCGCCGCCGAACAGCAGCACCCGCGCGCTGCCGGGGTCGCTCGCCATCGCGCTCTCCGACCGCGGCGCTGGGCCGGAGGCGGCCGCGCGCCGCGCCCAGCTGCTGCCGTCCCATTCCCAGGTATCGCCGAACGCCACGCTCGCGTTGCGGCCGCCGAACACGACGACGCGGTCGCGCGCGGCGTCGAACGCCGCGGCGAACTTCGAGCGCGCGGGGGGGGCGATCGATGGCGTCTCGAGCTGCCACTGTGTGCCGTCCCAGGTCCACGTGTCGCCGCGCACGCTCACCCGGCCGCCTCCGGTGTCGACTTCGCCGCCGAACAGCAGGACGCCGCTGCCCGACGGCCCGGTGGTCAAGCCGTGACTGCGGCGGGCAGCGGGCTCCGCCAGCACCGGCGCGGCAAGCGTCGCCCAACTGCCGCGGTCCCACTCGTGCGTGTCGCCGCGTGGCGTGCGCGTTGGATCGGCGCCGCCGAAGACCACGAGCCGCCGCCGCGGCTCGTCATAGGCGACCCCTGGGTCGGACAGCCCGACCGGCAGGTTGCCGGCGGCGACCCAATCGGATCCGCTCCACTCCCAGACCACCGCCACGGCGGTGCTCGCCACACGACCTCCGAGCAGCAGCACCCGGCCGCGTCCGCGGTCGTAGGTCATGCGAAACCCGCGCGGCACCGGCGGTCGCGTCGCCGGAAAGCGCTCTCGCCAGGTGGCTCCGTTCCACTCCCAGGTCCGTTGGTTGCCGAACAACACGGTCACGCGGCGCGCGGCGTCGTACGCCATGGCGTGCTCGAACTGCGCGGGGGGGCTGGCCGCCGGCGTCCGCGCCGACCACGTGCGGCCGTCCCACTGCCAGGTGTCGCCCAGTGCCGTGCCGTTGCGACCACCGAACAGCAGGACGATCCCGCGCGCGCTGTCGTAGGCCATGGCGTGCCGTTCGCGGGCGGGCGGCGCCGCGGCTGGGGTCATCGGCAGCCAGTCGGCCCCGTCCCACTCCCACGTGTCGTTGGTGGCGGAGCCGTTGACTCCGCCGAACAACACCGTTCGTCCCCGGCGCCGGTCGTGCGCCATCGCCGCCATGCTGCGTGGCGCGGGGCTGCGCGCGGGCCTGAGGGTGTGCCATCGACTTCCGTTCCACTCCCAGGTCTCAGCACTGAACGAGCCGTTCCAGCGCCGCCCGCCGAACATCAGCACGCGACCGCGCGTCGTGTCGTAGCTCAGAGCGTGACCGGTGCGTGCCCATGGGGCGTCGGCTCTTGCCCAACTCGTCTGCGCCGGACTGGTGGGAGCACACCACCAGCTGGCGGCGAGGATGCATGCCATCCGGTGAACGGAACGGCGGAGCATCGGGGGTGGGAGCACGGGGGGCGGGTGGGGAGTGAACGTCGGGCCGCCGCGAGGTGGCGCACCGACCAGATCCCTGAGACTCCCCGACCGCTAACGATCGTATTCCAGTGACGAACGCGCTGGGAAGGCCCCCCGGCCGCGCTCATCGTTTGGCCGATGCCACCGGCCAATAGACCTCGGTGCGCCAGTGGGCGGGGTTCGGCTCGAGGCCCGGGTCCGACCAGTACATCTCCCAGAACGGGCCGGCGCTCGAAAGGCCTTGCTCCGCGATCCACTTCTGCACCCGGGCATAGGTCTGCGGCAGGTCGTGGTAGGGGCCGATGTGCCACGCGCGGACCACGCGTCCTCCGGGCAGAGTGCCGGCCTCGATGCGACCGGCCCCTTCGGGCTCTGCGGCCGCCACCGGGATCCCGGCTTCGAGGTCGATCGGGTCGCCCGCCGAGTGATAGCGGGAGAACGGCGCGCCCGCCGGCGGGATGCCCCGCTCGGTCAGATGTCGCATCACCTCGGGCAGGGCGATCGCCAGCGCACTGCCGATCTTCGCTATCTCGACCTTGCTGCGGATCGACAGCACCGGGCGCGGCGCGATCTCGACCACTTCGAGGGCGTCCCCCGTGTCCCCGCCGCTGCGCATTTTGGCGAAGGCCGCGCTGACATCGGCGGGCAGCGCGACGTCCGCCGCTGCGACGGGTCCACCGAGTTCGACGTGATCGGTGTGCAGCGTCATGACCAGCGGGCCGGCGTGCACCGTCGCGGTGCCGGCCACCGAGACGCCGCCGTGCTCCTCGAAGTCGGAAAAGCGCACTTGCACCGGGCGCGCCCGTTCACCCCCGCCGCGGTGCACGGTGACGCCGACCACCCGCTGTCGCCCCGCGTCGAGGTGCCACGTGTCCGGCGGACCGCCGTCGAGCGGGGTCAGCGCGATGCGCAGGCCCTCGCCACCGTCGTCGGTCGCCTCGACGCGAGCGTCGCGGTAGTGTGCGCGCCAGGTGCTCCACGGCGCGAGCCCGTAGAGGCGCCGCACGCGGCTGGCCGCACTGTCGTCGAGGGTGCGGGCGCCGTCCTCCGGATCGATCTCCCATGCCAGCCGGCCGTCGTAGCCGATCGCCATGCGGCCGATCTCCTCGAGCCGCACGTCGCGCGCGAAGCGCTCGCCGCTCGCGTGCTCGGACCACGTGCCCGCCACGGGTGCTTGCTCGGCGCCCGCGGGCTGCAGCGTGCAGCGGCCGCGCCGGGTCAAGGTGGTCGCCGTGTCCCGCAGCGCAGCGTGGCGTCGCTGCTCGAGCGCGTCGAGGATGGCGGCCGCGTCGGCGCCCGGCTCCAGGGCGGCGGCGGCGGGCGGGGTCGATGGGGCTTGGGCGGTTGCGGCGTGCGCCGAGACCGCCAGGATCGCGGCGGCGGTGCGGAGTTCGATCATGGTTGGTGCGAATGCAGAAGACTCCCTCGCGTACGCGGGGAGCCCGCCGATTCATCGATCTTTTCCGCGAGAATCCGGCGGCGACCGGGCCTCGTCAGTCCAGCTCCGTCAGCGCCTTGAGCATGTCGACCGTCGTCAACAACCCGACGACCTGACGCTGGCGGGTCACCAGCATGCGGTGCAGTCCGAGGTCCACCATCTTCCGCGCGATCGCCGGCAGCGGCGCGTCGTGGGGCACGCTGTGGATCTGGGCCGTCATCACGTCGCGCGCGACGTCGTTGCTCTCGTCGGGGAAGCCGATCGGTGAGCCCTCGTCGGGAATCGGCCAATCCTCGGACGCGGCGTAGAAGCCGTGCTCGCGCCGCGGCCGCGCGTCGGGGTCGTCGACGTAGCGGTCGACGAGATCGCGCAGCGACAAGACGCCGACGATCTGACCGGCCTCGTCGGTGACGGGGGCGCCACCGATGCGGTGCTCGCTCAGGAGCCGCTCCACCTCGTCCAGCGGGGCGCTGCCCGGGATGGTGACGACGTCGGACTGCATGATGTCGGCCGCCGAAGGCCACTTCGTGGTTTGGGTGGGGTTTGTCATCGCTCGGTCCCTCTGCCCTTGGCAACGTGCCGTGCGCGCGGTTGTTTCGCCCGGTCCCGATTCGTCCCGCTGCGCTCTGCCGGCGTCGCCTACCATGGCCGTCGATGAACCAGCGGCGGATGCGTCCCGAGTTCGAGCAGCGCGTGGGCTGCTCCGCCGAGGCACTGCGGCAGGTGCTGAGCGAGCAGCTGGCGGAGGAGGCCGCGCCGTGCACCGGGCGCGTCTTCGACGACTACGCGATTCTGCGCGTGCGGACGGACACGCCGGCATTTTGGGCGCCGGTGCTGCACCTGCAGTGCACGCAAGAGCAGGACGAGTCCGTCTTACACGGCCGGTTCTCGCCCAGCTCGCCGGTGTGGACCATGTTCGTCGCGGTCTACATCCTGTTGGCGATCATCGCCGTCGCCGGCGCCTCGTACGGTGGTGCGCAGTGGACCATGGGCGATCCGCCACATGCCTTCTGGGCGGTACCGGCCGCCGTGCTGGCCGCGGCCTTCACCTACGGCGCGGCGTTCATCGGGCAGGGTCTCGGTGCTGAAGAGATGTACGTGCTGCGCTCGTTCGTCGACCGCGTGGTCGCGCGGGTGTCGGAACGTTCGTGCGAGGCGGAGCTGGGGCCGGCATGACCCCGCAGTCAAGCCCGACGCCGATCCCGGCCGCGGCATTTCCTACCACTTGCTGGTCGCGGGTGTTGGGCGGCGGCCGGCGGCCGGATCTCGAGGAGCTCGCGCGCCTGTACTGGCATCCGGTCTACGCGGCGATCCGCGCCCGGGGTGCGGACCACCACGATGCGCACGACCTGACCCAGGAGTTCTTCGTCTGGTTGATGGAGCGCGGAGTGCTGGCCCGCGCCGAGCGCAGCCGCGGTCGGTTCCGCGCCTTCCTCAAGACCGTCCTACAGCGCTTCTTGATCGGCCGGCACCGCCGCGCGCACGCGCGCGGGCGTGGATTGGCGTCGCCGGCGGTGGACGCCGCGCCCTCGGCCGAGCCGTCGCCTGATGAGGTGCTCGACGCCGCGTGGCGCGCGGCGTTGGTGCAGCAGGCCTTCGATGGCCTGCAGCGCGAGCTCGAGGCCGCCGGCCGCGGGCGTCACTTCGCGGTGTTTCGCGAGTTCTTCACCGCGGTCGAGGCGCCGGACTACCGCGCGCTGGCGGCCCGCCACGAGATCAGTACCGCACAGGTGTCGAACGCGCTGCAGTACTGCAAGCGGCGTTACCGGGCGCTGCTGCGCGCCGCGGTGCTCGACACCGTCACCGACGAAGAGTCGCTGCGGGCGGAGCTGCGCTGGTTGTTCGGGCCGCAGGAGGCCGAGCGGTGACCGGCGAATCGAGCCTGCCGCCGCACGCGGTGCAGCGGCTGTTGGCGCTGGGCGCCGGCGGCGACGCACCGGCGCCGGGGCCGCCGGCCGACATCGACCGCTACCGCATCCTGCGCGAGTTGGGTCGCGGCGGCATGGGCTGCGTCTACGAGGCCGAGGACACTCTGCTGGAGCGGACGGTCGCCCTCAAGGTGCTGCCGGCGGCGGCCGGGCTCAGCCCGACTCTGCGGCGGCGGTTCGTGCGCGAGGCGCGGGCCGCCGCGCGGCTCACGCATGCCAACATCGCCGCGGTATACGACGCCACCCCCGACTACATCGCCATGCAGCGCATCCGTGGCGGGGACATCCTGAGCGTCTGCGGCGCCGGCGCCGATCCACGCCGCACTGCCGGTCTGTTGCGCGATGCCGCCCGCGCGGTGCACTACGCGCACGAGCGCGGCATCGTGCACCGCGATCTGAAGCCCTCCAACTTGATGGTCGAATCGGAGGACGACCGGCACACGGTGTTCGTGCTCGACTTCGGCCTGGCCAAGGAGATCGCCGCCGAGTCGTCGCTGTCGGCATCCGGCGGCGTGCTCGGCACTCCGGGCTACATGTCGCCCGAGCAGGCCCGCGGCCGCGGCGAACAGGTGGACGGCCGCGCCGATGTGTACGGCCTGGGCGCCACGCTCTACGCTTGCTTGGCCGGACGGCCGCCGTTCGCCGGCGACGATCTGATCCGCGTGCTGCGCGACGTCGTCGAACGCGAGCCACCGCGGCTCGACGTCGAGCCGGATCTGTGGGCGATCACCGCCAAGTGTCTGGCCAAGAACCCGCAGGAGCGATACTCGACCGCGGCGGCGTTGGCCTTCGACCTCGACTGCTGGCTGCACGGCAAGCCGGTGGCGGCGCGTCCGCCGTCCGCGTTCGACCGCCTGCGCAAGCTCGTGGTCCGCCGCCGCGCGATCGTGCTGCCAGTCGCCGCCGCCGTGCTGGTGTCGGCGGGGCTCGGCGTGGTCGCGCTGCAGCAGCGCGCGGCGCGGGCCGCGGCGCAGCAGGCAGTGCGCCTGGCGACGCAAACGGCGACGGTGTTCGACAACGTCGAGCTGCACGTGCGCGACAACCGCACCGACGCCGCGTACTCGCTGCTCGCGGCGGCGATCACCGACTGGCGCGCCTTCTTGGGCGAGCACGAGATCGCCGAGGGCTACTACTGGCTGGGGAGGTTGCTGCGCGCGCACGAGCGTCGCGAAGAGGCGCACGCCGCGCTCGACCGCGCGCTGCAGCTGGAGCCGGGCCACGTCGGGGCACGCTTCGAGCGCGGCCTGCTCAACATGGCCGAGCTGGGTTCGCTGTGGGCGCAGGCGAGGTTGGCGACGCTGGATCTGCCGCCGAATCACGCGCAAGCCCAGCGCGCCTGGACGCAAGCCGTGCTCGAGGACTTCGCCGTGGTCGACACGCCCGCAGCCAGCGCCCACCTGCGCCGCGTCGACGTGCTCTACGCGCGCGCGCAGCGCCACCGGCTGGCCGGCGAGTGGCAGCGCGCCGAGCAAGGGCTGTTGGCGGTGGTCGACCTCGATCCGGAGTACGGCGCGGCGCGGTTGGCGCTGGCGCGGCTGTACCACGAGCGTGGCATGCCGGACAAAGCGTTCGCGCACGCCGCGGGGCACGTCGACCTGCGCCGCGGCTTCGCCCCGGTGTTCCTGGCGCGCAGTGCGCTGGCGACCGTCAAGCCCGTGCCGGCGCAAGCGCCGGCGTGGGGAGTCGTCTTGCCGTTGGTGTTGGACCGCGACCGCGTGCCGTTGGCCGACGCGGCCGCCGCCCACCGCGCCGCGCCGCGCCAGGCGCTGCGCTCCGCCGTGCACGCCGTCGACGCGGCGCGACAGGCGCTGGCCGCGGCGGCGACCGGTGACGAGGTGGCGGCCGACGCCGCGTGGCAGCGGGTGGTCGCGGAGTGTGACGCCGCGCTCAGCGTCGAGCCCGATCTGCCGCACGCGACGCACAACCGCGCCGTCGCCCGCGCCGCGCTGCACGACCGCGCGCGCGCGGCCGGCGCCACGCTCCGCGCCGTCGAATTGGAGCGCGCCGCGCTGGCGGGCTTCCTCGACGTGCAGAAGCGCGCGCCGCGGTTCGGCGCGGCGTGGCTGGGCGAGGCCGTGCTGCGGGTCGCGCGCGCCCGGCGGTTGTTGCGGCTGGGGCGGGTCTCGTCGGCGCGCGAGGAGGTCGAGCGCGCCGCGCGCTGCCACGCGCGCGCAGAGGACGCGCCGAGCGACTTGGTCGCGGCGTTGGCGGACGCGCTCGCGACCCTGCGCGCGGCGATTGCGGCCGACCGTGGATGATCTCCCGGTTCCGCTGGGGCGACGGCTCCGTATGACTATGGTGTCACCCGTTCCGTTCTCATGACGACCACCCCGGGAAGCCTCGGTAGCGCTCCTGCCTCAAGCACCGCGTTGCGGCCACATTCGACGTTGGCGTTGGCGCAGGAGCTGCTGCGCCGCGTGCAGGCCGATGGCGTCGCGCCCGGCCGGTCGATGAAGGTTTTGGGCCGGGTCGCCGCCGAGCTGGCGCCACGCACTCAGCTGGCCGGCAACCGCTACTCGGTCGCGTGCTCGCAGGTGCCCCTGCGCAAGCTCCTGGCCCATCCCGACGTCGGATCCAAAGGCTTGCACGGCGCGACCTGCGTCGACGTCGGCTGCGGCAACCTCAACCCGCTCGGCGGCGTCTTCGCCACCGTGCTGTTCGGCGCGGCCAAGGGCATCGCGCTCGATCTCGAGCGCGTGTTGTCGATCCCGGCGGCGACCCGGGCTCTGTTCGAGGTCGCCACTTGGGCGCTCGCCGGTGCCCCCGGCCTAGGCGCCGCCGCCGACCCCGGTCTCGTCGCGCGGCAGCTCGCCACCTTCGATCTCGCCAAGCTGGCGGTCGGCGACGCGAAGGGGATCGACGATCGCATGCTGCAGTTCCGCCAGGCGTCGGCGGGCGAGACCGGCCTGGACAACGGGAGCGTCGACGCGCTGACGTCGAAGTCGTTTCTCGAGCACATCGAGGACATCGACGGCGTGCTGGCCGAGCTGGCGCGGATCACCCGCCCCGGCGGGGTCGGCTTCCACGCCATCGACGGCTACGACCACCGCCACTGGGGCGACGACCGCGTGCACCCCCTGGAGTTTCTGCGCGACGGCTCGGAGGCTTCGATGGTGCACGGCTGCAACCGCATCCGGCCGCTGCAGTTCGCCGCCTTGTTCGAACGCCACGGCTTCGCGGTGCGCCGCGTCGTCAAGGGCTTCCAGCGCGTGGAGATCACGCCGGCGCTGCGCGCCTCGTTCGCCGCGCCGTTCCGCGTCCTGCCCGATGACGTCTTGGCCGAGGGCGCGGCCGAGTTCTTCGTCGTCCGCGTCTGAGCGGCGACGCCCTGGTTCACGTCGTCGTCGCCACTGCTTGCACGAAGCGGCGCACGCAATCGGCGTCGGTGAACTGCAGCTCGTACTCGCCGGGGGCGTCGCCGGCACCCATGTAGGGTCGTGGATTGCGGTAGCGCATCGCGCTCTCACGGCGGCCGAAGGCGGTGAAGTGCAGCTCGCGCGCGCCGGTGCGCGCCGCGACATCGGCGATGTTGTCGGCGGTGATCCCACAACCGGGCATCACCGTGATGCGGTCGCCGGCGTGCTCCACCAGTCGGCGCAAGAGCTCGATGCCGGCCGGCACGGTGTCTTCTTGGCCCGAGGTGAGCACGCGGTCGATGCCGAGTTCGACCAGTGTTTCCAACGCTTCGAACGGCTCATGGGTCATGTCGAACGCGCGGTGGAAGGTGACCCCCAGCGGCCGCGCGGCCTCGACGAGCCGCGCGCTGCGCTCGCGGTCGACGCGGCCGTCGGCGGTCAGGATGCCGAACACCACGCCGGCGACGCCGGCCTCTTTCGCCTGCGCCACGTCGTGGAGCATCGCCTCGAACTCGAGCGCGTCGTAGAGGAAGTCGCCGCCCCGCGGCCGGATCATCACCATTACCGGGATGCTGCCGCGCTCCGCGGCGAGCCGCATGGCGCCGGCACTCGGCGTGATGCCGCCCTCGACCAGGTCGGCGCACAACTCGGCGCGGTCGGCACCGCCGGCCGCTGCGGCCAGCACGTCGGCGACGGACTCCAAACAGACTTCGAGCAGGGGCGCGGGCATCGGGGGCATCTCGCTCAGCCCGGCCGCGGGGCATCGTGGCCGGATCGGTTTTTCGGGAGTTTCGGGCCCCGGGGTATCGTTGCAAACCGTTTTGCCGCGGCCACCTCCTCTGCTACGAACGCGCCCATGACCGACGTCGTTTCCATCGCCGAGAAGATCCAGCAAGACAGCGAGCATCTGCGCCGCGTCAAGCAGGCGCTGCAGGGAGTGATCGTCGGCCAGGAGGAGCTGGTCGAGGGGCTCCTGATCGCGCTGCTCGCCGACGGCCACGTGCTACTGGAGGGCTTGCCTGGCTTGGCGAAGTCCCTGGCGGTCTCGAGCCTCGCGCAAGCCGTCGGCGGCAGCTTTCGCCGGGTGCAGTTCACTCCCGATCTGCTGCCGGCCGACCTGATCGGCACGCACGTCTACAACCCCAAGACCGGCGAGTGGAGCGTCAAAGAGGGACCGCTGTTCGCCAACTTCGTGCTCGCCGACGAGATCAACCGCGCGCCGGCCAAGGTGCAGTCGGCGCTGCTCGAGGCGATGCAGGAGCGGCAGATCTCGCTGGGTGGCGAGACGCGGACACTGCCGCACCCGTTCTTGGTCTTGGCCACCCAGAACCCGGTCGAGCAGGAGGGGACCTATCCACTGCCCGAGGCGCAGGTCGACCGCTTCATGACCAAGCTGGTGGTCGGCTATCCGGACCGTGACCAGGAGAAGGCGATCATCGACCGCATGGGCACGGCTTCGGCGGCGCCCGCCGTCGCGGCCGCGACCACGCCCGAGCGCTTGCTGGAGAGCCGCCGGCTGGTCGACTCGATCTACGTCGACGACAAGGTCAAGGGCTACGTCGTCGACCTGGTGTTCGCCACCCGCGAGCCGGCGCAGGTCGGGCTCGAGCGACTGGCGCCGCTCATTCTCTACGGCGCCTCGCCCCGCGCCTCGCTGGCGCTGACGCGCGCCGCGCGCGCGCGGGCGTTCCTCGAGGGCCGGGGGTTCGTCACGCCGCAGGACGTCAAGGCAGTGGGCATGCCGGTGCTGCGCCACCGCGTGATCACCACCTACGAGGCCGAGGCCGAGGAGTTGACGTCCGAAGACCTGCTGCGGCAGATCTTCGATTCGGTGCCGGTACCTTGAGCGTCCGGGGCCGAGAATCTTCGCGCGGCGACAACCTGTCGGAAGGCTCGATGGCGCTGGAACTTCGACAACGCAGCTCCCGGAGGCTCGAGGACAACACTGGGGTCTGGGCTCAGCGCGGCCGGCCGGCACCGTGGGAATCGCGGGCACTGCTACTGTCGCGGTGCGCTCCGTCTTTGGTTGCGGCCCTGTCCGCGCTGAGAGTCTGAGGTCGAGAGTCTTGATCGACCGCGACATCCTCGCCCAGGTGCGCCGCATCCAGGTGCGCACCAACCGCATGGTCACCGACGTGATGGCTGGCGGCTACCTGTCGGTGTTCCGCGGCTCGGGCATCGAGTTCGACGAGGTGCGCGAGTTCGCCGAGGGCGACGAGCTGCGCGCCGTCGACTGGAACGTCACCGCGCGCACTGGCCGGCCGCACGTCAAGAAGTACATGGAGGAGCGCGAGCTCACCGTGCTGTTCGTCCTCGACCTGTCGGCCTCGACGCAGTTCGGCACGACGGCGCGCGGGGACGGCGTGCGCACGGTGCGCGAGACCGCGGCGGAGTTCTGTGCTTGCCTCGCACTGGCCGCATCGCGCAACAACGACAAGGCCGGCATGGTGGCGTTCACCGATCGCATCGAGCGCTACGTGCCGGCGAAGAAAGGCACCAGCCACGTGCTGCGGCTGATCCGCGAGGCGTTGGCGCTGGAGACCGAGGGGCGCGGTACCGACATCGCCGCGGCGCTCGACTACGCCGCGCGCGTGCAACGCCGCCGGGCGGTGGTGTTCGTGGTCAGCGATTTCATCGGCGGCGGCTACGACCACTCGCTGCGGCTGTTGGCCAAGCGGCACGACGTCGTCGCCGTGCGCCTCATGGACCGCGCCACCTACGATCCACCGCGCGCCGGCTTGCTGCGGCTGCGCGATCTGGAGACCGGTGAGGCCAGCTGGGTGGACACGTCGTATCGGCCGTTTCGCAGTGCGCACCGCGCTCGCATCGAGAGTTGGGACGCGCAGCTCGCCGCCGAGTTCCGCCGCGCCGGCGTCGATCAGCTGCAGCTGTGGCCGGACCGCAGCGTGGCCGATCCGATCGTCGCGTTCTTCCGCACCCGGGAGATGCGCAAATGAGGGCTGCGCTGGCAACCCGCGCGGCGCGGGGGCGGGGGGTGGTGTTGTTGGCACTTGCCGTCCTGCCGGCAGTGACCGGCTGCGCGCCCCCGGCGCCGGGCGTGGCTGGCGAGTCGCAGTCCCGCAGGCCCCAGGCGGGCGAGCCCCTGTTCGGCGAGCAGCCGGCGCGCCCGCTCGACCTACGCGCGGCGCTGTCGGCCGACGAAGTCGCGCTCCTCGGCGACGTCGAGCTCTGCATCGACCTCTTCGTCGAGACCGGCGCGGTCGCGGAGTTCGCCCCCGAACTGCCGGCCGACTTCGCCACGCACGGCGCCGACGAGGCCCCGGTCGTGCGCGCGGTCGAGGGCGGTGAATGGCGGCGCTACCGCATCCGGTTGCGGCCGACGCGCACCGGTACGCTGGAGGTGCCGCAGCTGTCGGCGCGCACCGAAGACGGTGCGGTCGCCACCAGCCGCGCGCTGTCGCTGGAGGTCGGCAGCGTGCTGAGCGAACCGGACAGCGACGTGGAAGCGCCCGCACCGCCGTTTCCCGCGCGCTTCGACTGGCAGCCGTGGGCCCTCGCCGCGGCGGTGGCGCTGATCTGTTTCACCGGGCTGTGGTACTGGCTGCGCCGGCGCCGCGGCCAGCGATCGCCGGTGGCGGCGACGCCGCTGCCGCCGCACGTCACCGCGCTGCGTGCGCTCGGCCGACTGCGCAACGCGCCGCGCACCACCGCGGCCGAGGTCGAGCAGTTCTACGTCGAGGTGTCGCGCATCCTGCGCACCTATCTCGAGCAACGCTTCGCGCTGCGCGCGCCCGAGCGGACCACCGAGGAGTTCCTGCTCGAGCTGCGCAGCGGCGACACGTTGACCGTCGCCCAGCGCGAGCAGCTGGCCGAGTTCTTGGCGCAGTGCGATCTGGTGAAGTTCGCGCGGGCGCAGCCGGCGGAGGAGGTCCACGCCCGCACGTTCGAGGTCGCCGAGCAGTTCGTCGAGGCGACCCGCGGCGATCGCCAGGGGGCCGAGTCCCGCCCCGAGGTTGCGCCGGCGGCCACGGCGGAGGGAGCTCCGGGATGAACTCGGTCTTCGAGTGGACACTGCTGGACCCGTGGTTCTTGGCTCTGGCGCTGCCGGTGTGGGCAGCGTGGGGCTGGCGCCGGCGCCGGCCGCGCGCGGCGTTGCCGAGTGCCTCGCTCGGCATGCTCGCCGGTCTGCCGCGCTCTCCGCGGGCGCGCCTGCACTGGCTGCCGTCGGTGTGCGTGGCGCTGGCCGGCACCATGTTCACGCTGGCGTTGGCACGGCCGGTGTCGCGCGACGTGCTGCCGCTGCGCGAGCAGGGGGTCGACATCCTCTTGCTGGTCGATTGCTCCAGCTCGATGAACTCGCCGGACATGGACGCCGCTCTGCAGACGCGGCGCATCGACGCGGCGCGGCGGCAGGCGCTCGAGTTCGCCGCCGGCCGCGAGCAGGACCGGGTCGGGCTGATCACCTACGCGCGGTTCGCCGAGCTGCGCTGCCCGCTGACGCTGGACGGCAGGGCGCTGGCGGCGTTCCTGCAGTCGGTGCAGACGGTGCAGGCCAAGGAGGAGGACGGCACCGCGATCGGCGTCGCCCTGGCCGAGGCGGTGCGGTTCATGGAAGGCAGCGAGACCGCCTCGAAGGTGATCGTGCTGCTGACCGACGGGGAGAACAACCAGGCCCAGGTGTTGCCGATCGACGCCGCCAAGCTCGCCGCCGATGCCGGCATTCGGGTGCACACCATCGGCCTCGGCCACGGACGGTTGATCCGGGACCTGACGGGCCAGGTGAGTGCGATCCCCGCCGACTTCTCCGAGCTCGAGAAGATCGCGGAGATCACCGGTGGCGAGTTCTTCAAGGCGTTGGACCAACAATCGCTGGGCCACGTCTACGCCGCCATCGATCAGATGGAGAAGGTCGAGCTGGAGGATCCGCGCTATCGGACCACCGAGGAGTTCGTCCTCCCGCTGGTGGTGGGCGCCGGCCTCCTGGCGCTGGCGCTGCTCCTCGAGCTCCTTTGGTTGCGGGGGATGCCGTGAACGGGCTCGCCTTCGAACGCGCGGAATGGTGGCCGCTGCTGCTGTTGGTACCGGTGCTTTGGTGGGCGCTGTGGTCGGTGCTGCGCGCCGCGCGGCGCGGTGCGCGCACCTACGGTGCGCGTTGTACCGAACGCCCCCGCACGCCGGCGGCCCGCGCCACGCTCTGGACCGGGCTGTCGGCCTTGTTGCTGCTGACCTGGATCGAGCCGCTGCTGGGCGAGGAGACGGTGGCGGTGGAGCGGCGCGGCCTCGACGTGATCTTCTGTCTGGACACCTCGCGCTCGATGCTGGCGCGCGACCTCGACCCGTCACGCCTGGCGCGCGCCAAGCGCGACATCGAGTCGGTGTTGCCGCGGCTGGTGGGTGGCGACCGCGTCGGCCTGGTCGCCTTTGCCGGCGAGGCGCGGCTGGTGGTGCCGCTCACCCACGACCTGGATTCGTTCCGACACCTGTTGGCGCCGATCGATACCGATTTGGTGCGGCTGGGTGGCA
The DNA here is from genome assembly GCA_965223545.1 of Planctomycetota bacterium. Lineage (GTDB taxonomy): Bacteria > Planctomycetota > UBA1135 > UBA1135 > UBA2386 > CBDCWY01. The sequence continues at coordinate 6,015,011 of OZ245006.1, forward strand.
CCGACCTGGCGACGGCCCTGCGCGCCGCGCTCGACGTCGCCGACGAGGACGAGGCACAAACCACCGTCGTCGTCATGCTGACCGACGGCGAGGATCTCACCGGGGCCGGCCGGCAGGCGGCGGCCGAGGCGGCGTCGCGCGGAGTCGTCGTGCACACCGTCGGCTACGGCTCGACGCGCGGTGCCAAGATCCTCGTCGACGATCGTGGCAGCAGCGAGTTCTTGCGCGGCGGTGACGGCGAGGAGGTCGTCAGCGTGCTCGACACCGAGGGACTGCGCGCGATCGCCCGGGCCACGGGCGGTGAGTTCGTGCGCGCTGACGTGATGGCGTTGCCGCTGGTAGAGTTGAAGGACAAGCGCATGGATCCGCTGGTCAAGCGAGCCTATGACGCCGGTGAAGAGACCGTGCAGAAGACCCGGTTTCAGTGGGTCTTGCTGCCGGCGGTCGTGCTGTTGATCTTGGAGTTGCTGCGCGCTGGAGGTCGCCCGTGAAATCGGCTGTCGTGCTGGTTGGAATGCTGCTCACCGCGTCCTTTGGCGGTGAGGAGGAGCGGGGTCTCGCCCTCTATCGAGAGGGACGCTACGCCGAGGCCGTCGAGGCGTTTCGCAACGCGATCCAAGCGGGCGAGTCGGCGGAGCTCTACTACAACTTGGCGTTGGCGCACTGGAAGGCGGGCGATCTCGATGCCGCCGAGACCGCGGCCGAGCAGGCGGCGACGCTGTCCAACGGCGTCCTCGGCAGCCTGCGCGACGGGATCTTGGGCAACCTGCGCTACGCGGCGGCCAAGGCCGCCGAGGAACAGGATCTGGATGCCGCGCTGCGGGCCGCCGGTCAGGCCCGCGACCACTATCTGCGGGCCGCGATGGCGGAGCGCACGCCAGAGCTGGTGCGCAACCTGGAGCGCGCCCAGCGGTTGATCGACGCGCTCGAGGAGAAGCGCGAAGAGCAAGAACAGCAGGAAGACCAAGACCAGGAGCAGGAGCCGCAGGAATCGGACGACCAGCAGGAGCAGGACGAAGACGAAGAGCAGCAGCAAGAGCAAGAGGGCGAACCCGAGCAGGAAGGCGAACCCGAGCAGGAGGGCGAGGGCGAGCAGGAGGGCGAGCAGCCGCCGCCAGACCCGCAGTCCTCCGAAGCCGACCCGCAGGAGCAGCAACCGCCGGATGAGCCGCAGCAGCAAGAGGCGCCGCAGCCGTCCGAAGACGAGTCGGAGCCCGAGCCCGAGGCGGACCCCGGCGAGCAGCCGGCCGCGCCGGGCGAGGTCGAGCCCGACAAGAACCTGACGCCCGAGCAGAAGCAGCGGTTGATGGAAGCGTTGGAACAAGTCCAGCAGCAGCTGCGCGAGTTGCGGGCCAAGCAGCAGTCGCGGCGGCGCCGCGTGGAGCGCGATTGGTGATCGCGCTGGTCTGTGCCTTGCTGTCCCTGGCGCCGCAGTCGGGGAGGTCGGGTCCGCTGATCGTCACCGATCCTCAGCCGGGCGTGGTCGTCCTCGGCAGCGCCTGCCGGGTCGCGATCACGGTCGAAGGGGACGTCCGCGTGCGCACCCCGTTGATCCCGGACATCGCCGGGGCGCGCACCCAGCTCTCGCCGCCGTCGACGCTCTCGTCGCAGAGCGTGATCAACGGCCGCGTCCAGCGCAGTCAGCAGGTGCGCTGGGTGTTGACGATCCTGCCGGCCCGCGAAGGCGAGTTCACCGTGGATCCGATCCAGGTCGCGATCGACGGCGTGATGCACCGCAGCCGGCCGCTGCGCTTCGAGGTCGTCAAGGAGATCATCGGCCAGGAGCTCGCATTCGTCGATGTGCGCGCGTCGGCCACCCGCGTCTACGTGCACGAGCCGGTGCGCTTTTTGGTCGACTACGGCGTCGACAGCAGTCTGCAGCCACAGGGCAGTCTCAATCGGCAGAACGAACCGGTGTTCGACATCGAGCTGATGGCGCCGTGGTTGGCGGAATCGGACGCCGGAGTGATGGTGGCGGACGGCGCCAGCGGTGGCAACGTCCGGCTCTACCTCAACGGTGAGGAGCAGCTGGTCGAGTACACCAAGAACGCCGAGCGCGAGGGCAGGCGTTACCACCAGTTCCACCTGACCAAGACGTTCCTGCCGACCAAGACCGGGACGTTCGAGCTCGTGGCACCGGTGCTGCGCTACGAGGTCGTCACCCGACGGTCGAGCTCGGTGTTCGATCGGGACGAGACCCGGACCTTGCACGCGTACGGCGAGCCAATGCAGCTCGAGGTGCTGCCGCTGCCGGAGGAGGGCCGGCCGGTGCCGTTCTACGGGGCGGTCGGCCGCTTCCAGATGGCGGCCGACGTCGATCAGAGACAGGTGCGCGTCGGCAGCAGTCTCAAGCTCAAGTTGATCATCGAGGGGTTGGGCAACACCGAGTTCTTGCGGGTGCCGAAGCTCGACGACCTCGATGGCTTTCACGTGCTGGGGGCGGTCGAGGCCCGGAGCCAGGACCGCGTCGTCGTCACCTACGACGTGACTCCGCTGTCCGCCGACGTGGAGGGCGTGCCGGCGATCCACTGGAACTTCTTCGACACTTCACCGGGCGTCGAGCGCTACGTCGAGCGGATGACCGACCCGATCCCGTTGCAGGTGCTGGCGCTGGAGGGCGGCGAGTCGCTGGCGCCGTTGCCCGGCGAGGAGCGCAGCGCGGTCACGCCGGGAGTCGACGACATCTTCGACATGAAGCCGCTCGCCGACCGGCCGCCGGCCCCGCGCGTCGGGTCGCCGTCGCGCGCCGCGGTGTTGACCTGGACCGCCGCCCCGTGGCTGATCGGTCTGCTTGCAGCTCTGCTGGTCCGCCGCGGCCGCCGGCGGCGCGCCGACCACGCCGGCGTCCGCGCGCGGGGGGCAGCCCGCGGTTTTCGGCAGGCGCTGCAGGCGGGGCCGCCACTCGATGCCCTGACCGCATACTTGGCGGCACGCATGGGGGTCGCCGAGGCGGCGGTGATCAGCCCCGACCTGGCGGCGCGGCTGGAGCGGGCCGGGGTCGACGAGGAGCTGGCGCGGCGCTGTGCCAGCGCGGTGGACCGGGGCGTCGCTCAGCGGTACGGCGGCGGTGAGGGCCTCGATGCCGAGACGGCCGAAGCGCTCGTCCGCGACCTCGAGCGGGGCACGCGCTGGCGCGCGCCGGCCGGAGTGGTCATCGTCGCCTTGTGTTTGTCGGGAGCACTGGTCGGGCAGGGCCGACTGGCCGAGGCGGAGAAGGCCTACCGCGACGGCGACTACGCCGCCGCGGCGCGCGCCTACGCCGCGTTGGCCGAGGCGGCCGATGCCGATCCGAGGCTGCTGTACAACCTCGGCAACGCGCTGTACCGAGAGGGCCGACTCGGCGAGGCTCTGGTCGCCTACGAGAGGGCGCGCCTGGCGCTGCCGCGCGATAGGGAGCTGCTCGCCAACGTGCGGTTGGTGCGCCAGAAGCTCGAGCTCGGCAGCGGCGAGGGGGAGCCGTTCCTCGATGCGCTGGTCGGTCTGCGGCGCGGCTTCACCCGGGGCGAGTTGCTGGCGATCGCCGTGCTCTGTCACGCGGCGGGCGCGGTGCTGCTGATCCTGCTGCGCGGTCGATGGGGCGGGCTGTCGCGCGGCGCCGGTGTCGCGGCGGCGCTGCTCGGCGTCGTGCTGCTGGCCGAGCTCGCCTGGTGGGGGCCGGCGCGCGCGCCGCGGGCCATCGTCACCGCGCGGCGCGCGGTCGTGCTGGCGGAGCCACGGGAGGGGCTGGAACCGTTGATGCAGCTGCGCGAGGGCGTCGAGGTGGCGCTCTTGGCGGACGGCCCGGAGTGGGTCCGGGTCGGGGTCGAGGGACGCAGCGGCTACGTGCGCGCGGGGCTGGTCGGCGTGGTCCGCTGACCGATCGGCGGCAAGGGCAACGGCCTTAAATTCGCCGCCGCGCCGGGCGTTCACCCGGGCCTCGCGCCGGTCCGCGGGAACGCCCTTGGTCCAGCGTTGCCCCGCTGGCGCCCCCGTGTTACGTCTACCGCCCGAGATCCCACCGCCGCCCTCCCATGAGCGACTCTGAAAAGCACTTCGGACCCAAGTTCTTCGCCCTCGGCCTCGTGCTCGGCGGCGCGCTGATCGCCTTCTTCGTCGTGCTCTCGGAGAGCCAGGGGCTGCGCTCCGGCTTCGTGGGGGTGCCGCCCAACGCGACTTGGTACGAGCCGGATGCCGGTGGCGACTCGGGTTCGGGTGGTCTGGCCTCGGGTGGTCCGGCCTCGGGGGCCGCCGAGGGTCACTGAGGCGCGGACGACACTGACGCGCGCGGCACCCTGGGGTGCCCGCCTTCGCCGGTCGGTGTGCGGTATGCTGGATGCAGCATGCCATTTCGCGCCCTGCCCCGGTCGGTGGCGCCGCGATCGCCTCTTGCGGTGGCGGTTGCCGCGGCCTTGCTCGTGTTCGTCTCCGCTTGTGGTGGCGGGGCGTCCGCCGGCTTGGTGGTCGGCGGTGCCACGAGCACCACGTCGGGGCCGCGCCCGCTGGCGGGCCGCAAGCTCGGCGATCCGATCCCCGGACTGACCGACGCTCAGTTGGCGGCGTTCGAGCGGGGCCGCGTGCTGTTCGAGAAAGAGTGGACCCCCGAAGAGGGACTCGGCCCGCTCTACAACGCGACGTCGTGTGCGTCGTGCCACTCGACACCGGTCACCGGTGGCTCGTCACAGCTGTACCGCAACTTCTACTTGGCGATGACGGGCACCGCCCCGTTTCAGGGCACGTTCCCCGAGCTGCCGAGCCCGGTCGTACCGGCCTATGGTCCGCACGTGTTCGGCGGCGCGTCCGCCTTCAGCCTCGAGTCGGGGCGGTTCGCGATCCCGCCGACCTACTTCGGTTCGCCGGTGACGGTGGCCCAACGCAACGCCGTGCCGGTGTTCGGCACCGGGCTGTTCGAGTTCATCTCCAACACCGACATCCTCGCCAACGCCGATCCGTTCGACGCCGACGGCGATGGCATCAGCGGGCGGGCCAACTACGACAACGGCGATCTCGGCCGTTTCGGCGTCAAGGCCCAGGCGAACAACGTCGAGCGTTTCACCCGGCCACCGCTCAACAACCAGATGGGCATCACCAGCGATCCGTTCCTCGGGTCGGCGGGCACCATCTCGCTGGGCAGCGCGGCGCAGGGGACCGTCGACCCCAACGCTCCGCTGGTCGACAACGATCCGGTGCCGGATCCCGAGATCTCACGGGCCGAGCTCGGCGACCTGATCGCGTTCACGCGCTTTCTGGCGCCGCCGGCGCGGCTGCCGTTCAACGCCGAGGCCCAGCGCGGCGAGCAGGTGTTCGCGCAAGTGCGCTGCACGGCGTGCCACATCCCGAGCTTGCCGTCGTCGCGCGGGCCGGTCGAGGCCTACACCGACCTCTTGCTGCACGACATGGGGCCCGGGCTCGCCGACGGCTTGCAGTTCGGCGTGCCCGCGCTCGGCGGTCTGTCGACCGGTGGCGAGTTCCGCACCCAGCCGCTGTGGGGGGTGTCGTTGCACGCGCCTTTCCTGCACGACGGCCGCGCCGAGACCCTGCGAGAGGCGATCCTGGCCCACGGCGGCGAGGCGCAGGCCAGCCGCGACGCGTTCGCCGCGCTGTCGGTGGACGACCAGCGCGCCGTGATCTCGTTCTTGGAGCACTTGTGATGCGGATCGACCTGTGATGCGGATCGAAACGACGAGGGCGATCGCGGTGGCCGGCGCGTGCTGGGCGCTGGCGGCCACGGCGCTGGCGCAGCGGGCGCGCGACCCCCGGATCCCCGACGCGGTGCACCCGATGGAGCGCGCCCTCGACAACATGGCGCGCGACGATCTCCGGTTCGCGCTCGGTATGCGACTGTTCGATACCGCGTTCCACCGCTCGCACGGGCTCGGCTCACCCGAGATGAACGCCGACAGCTGCCGTGCGTGCCACCAGCAGCCGGCGATCGGCGGCGCCGGTGGGCTCGAGCTCAACGTCACCCGGATGGGCGACGACGGCTTCGGCACGCGGCCGTTCCAAAACGTCGCCGGCGGGCAGGGGCTGAGCAAGTTCCGGCCGCCCTGGGTCGGTGGCCGCGAGGAGCACAGCGCCATCGTGGCGACCGTGTTCGAGCAGCGGCAGACGCCGTCGATCTTCGGCGCCGGCCAGATCGACGGGATCCCGGCGGCGGCGATCCTCGAGAACGAGGACCCGCAGGATCTCGACGGCGACGGCATCTATGGCGTCGCGCGCCGGCTCGTCATCGCGGGCGAGCCCGACGTCGGCCGCTTCGGTTGGAAGGCGCAAGTGCCGCGGTTGCGCGATTTCGTCATGGACGCGATGGGCGGTGAGCTCGGCATCACCACTCCCGACGACGGGCGAGGGTTCGCCATGGTGACGGACGCCGACGGCGTGGCCGACCCGGAGCTCTCGGCGAAAGACGTCGGCCTGGTGCACCATTTCATGGCGCACTTGCCGGCGCCGCGGCGCCGGTTGAGCGACTCGGCGAACGTCGCCCTCGGCGAGGCCCGCTTCGCCGCGATCGGCTGCGCCAAGTGCCACGTGCCGTCGCTGCCCGGGCGCGCGGGCCCGGTCCGGCTGTACTCGAACCTGCTGTTGCACAACGTGATGCCCGCCGGCTTCCGCGGCATGGCGGAGCCGGGTGCCCCCGTGGGCTTCTTCCGCACGCCACCGCTGTGGGGGATCTCGGAGACCGCGCCGTACATGCACGACGGCCGCGCCACCACGCTGGCCGACGCGATCGCCGCGCACGACGGCGAGGCCGCTGCCGTGCGCCAGGCCTACCAGGCACTGCCGCCGGCGGAGCAGGCCGCGGTCCTCGCGTTCTTGGCCGAGTTGTAGGAGTGCGCCGCGCCGTTGCCCTGTGGGGCCTGCTGCTGGTCGGCTGCGGCCCGCCGCCGGGCGAGCCGGCGCCGGCTTGGCCGCCGTTCACCGTGCGCGGGCGCTGGGCCGACCCCGGCGCGCTGCGCTGGTGGATCGAAGCCGGCGATGGACCGGTGGATGCGGCCGTGCTGCGCCGCGTGGTCGAAGATGCGTTGCGCGTCTGGGCCCAGCACCCGGCGGTGGGCTTTCGGCCGGCCTCCGACTTCGAAGATTCCCACATCGTCTATCGCTGGGGCGCCACCGCCGGCGACGGCGAGATCGGCGGTCCGTTCGGGCGCGACACGAGCGTCGCGGTCGCCGGACCGGTGGGCGCGCGCTGTGTCGTGCAACTCGACCGTGGCCAGCGCTACCGCGAGGCGGGCGCCGGCGACGTGTCCCTCGCTCAGGCCGTGGTGCACGAGACCGGCCACGCGCTGGGGCTCGGTCACAGCGCGGACCCGACGGCGGTGATGTACGCCCAGCGAGAGGTCGCGGGGACGGCCCCCAACGCCAGCGATTGGGCCGGGCTCCACTCGCTGTACGGCGGCGGCACTCCAGGGGCCGGGGACATCGACTTCGGGCCGCGCGTTCCCGCGCTGCGGCGGCTGGCTCCGCCAGGGAGGACGGAGTGGATGGCGGCGGATCTCGACGGCAACGGCGCGGCCGAGCTGCTGCTGTGGAGTGGCGGCGATCGCGGCGAGGCGGCCCTGATGGCGCTGCACTTTGCCACCGGGCCGGTCTTGCAGCGCACGGGTGGCCCCTGGCTCGGCATCGTCGGTCCGGGCACGTCGCTGCGGGTCGGCGGACAGCCCGGCCGGCGCTGGCTCGATGTCCGCTGGCCGGATGGCACCGTCGTGCGCCGCGCGCTCGACGCCCGCGGCCGGCCCGGTGCGGCAGAGCGGGGCGAGCCTTGGCCGACTCGGGCTGTCGGAGTCCACTCCGAGCTGAGCGCCGACCTGGACGGTGATGGCGTCGCCGAGCGGATCGAGCGTAGATGACGCGCGCCGAGATAAGCTCGATTTTCGATTTGGCGAAACAAGGGGGTGACCCGCAGCGTCCGATGGCGTAAGAGGTGCCTGGTGGAGGTCGTTCCCGAGCCGGCGCCGCGGGTGTCGGCAGATTTGTGGATCTGCATTGCGATGGACGCCCGTCTTGAGTCGACTGGGTGCTGCAACGCCAGGTAGGCAGAATCCCTTGTCGGCGCGGGGCTGTGGATGCCAGAAATCGTGATGTTCGAGGAGTGTCTAGCTGAGGTTCGCGAGGCGATCGCCTCGTTCGATGCGGCTCCCGGTTATGACCCTGCGGAGCGCCTCTGCCAGATGACCCGTGTGGCGTGGTCTGCCTACCTCACGCAGTACCTGGTGGAGCCCGAGCGGTGCTCGGAAGAACTCCAGCAAGACTTCAGCAGTGCGTTGGCGGCGGCGCGGACTCGAGTGGAGCGAGCCTCCGAGTGTGGTGCGCTCGATGACATCGAACGGCAGCGGCTGCCCGGCTTCGAGCAGGCGATCGGGTTGCGGCAGACCTTGGTCGAGACCTTGCACGGCCCTGATGGCAAGCGCGCCGTGCTTGCCATTCTCGAGCGCCACGCCAATCAGTAGGGCGGTTCGAATGCTGTCCGCCGGGGATCAGCGGATCGCGCTCGCCAACGTCGAGTGTGACCTGCACAACGAGAAGGGCCAGAACCGGCCCACCGGCCCTCAGCACGCGGAGCTCATCGAGAGGGTCTTGCCTCATTTTCCGGCGGGCGAGGTTCGGGGCGGCCTGGAGCGGATCGCGGCGGCTCTGCGCCAGCCATTGCCGGAAACGGACCCCGACCACCAGCAGCGGTTGGATGCGGGGCGTCGCACGGCGGCGTTGGCCGAGGTGCGCCGGCTCAAGGGGCGGCTGGGCGGGGGGCAGACCGGCGAGAGCGCAGTGGGGCGGTGACCCGTGGGGAGCCGACCGCCGGGCCTGGTGCCGCTCCTCAGGCCAAGAGTCTGACAGCCGTTTCTACCGCCGCTCGGGAAGGGTGTGCGATCAGCTGATGGAGGGCTTCGAACAGCTGGGGCTCGGGCTGCGGCCAGAACTGTCTCGCGTGTTCGACCACGCGTTGCAGGTGGTCTCGCAGGGGGGGCGTTACCGACAGAACGGGCTCGCGTTCTTCCTCCATCATCGCCGTGCGCAGGTCTTGGACTTTGAGTCGCAAGTTCTCGGCGAGTTGCTCTTGCACCAGTTGTTTCTGCAACAGGCTCTGACCGAGTGTGCGCCCGGCGTCGGTTACCAAGAGTTCGTTCTCCAGGCCGCGGGTGACCTTGCGAACGGCCCCGTACTCGACCATCTTCGTCACGATCCGATAAGCGTTCTCCCGTCGTAGACCGATGCGCTGATGGACGTCCTGTTGTCTCGCGCGCCCGCCCACCCGGACGAGCTCTCGCAGGATTCGATCGGCGTGCTTGTATCGGAGGACCTCGTCGATCGGCGGATGCTCGTCCGGATCGTCCAGGCGGCTGGCCAGTAGGTCCGCGAACGCGCCCCATCGCGCCAGCGAATCGGCCGTGGGCCCGTTTTGGCGGAGGCGTTCGGACGCACAGACCTGCTCGAGGTGAGTTAGGAGGTCGGCGGCGTCGCGCGTGTCTGCGCTCAGGGCCCGCGCCGTCAGTAACAGGTAGATTTCGTCCAGAACCGCAGTGACGGTCTCGTCCCATTCTTCGGTCGAGTACACCGCGCGCTCGATCTCGGCCAGGGTGGCGACCGCCGCGACCTCCTGGGGATCGCAGTGATTCAGTCGAAGCTCCATGGTCCTACTTTCGACCGGCGTGGGCGATAGCGCACTATATTATAGTCTATTATCGCAACTTGAGGGTGGTGAGCCGGGTGCAGAGGGTTCGTCGCGCGATTCGGGTCTGCGCGGCGTCCTTGCGAAGGGGGTCGTGGACCAACGCCCGATAGGGTCGTGCCGGCGATCTCTGGTTGGGCGGCGACCACCGACACCGTGTTGCCGGCGCGTCCGATCTTCTTGGCAGCAGCCAGGTAGGAGCGAAGGTCCGACTGCGGATTCATGGCGGGCACCAGGAGGAGGTCTGGCTCGACCCGGCGCCACAGCTCGGGTGCCAGATCGTCGCAGTGGTCGAGGCAGATCGCGACCGCCAGCAGTCCGAACGGAGTGTCGAGCAAACGAACCACGTTGCCGGGATGGATGTGCTCCTCGCGCAGGTGTGCAGCGCCGGCCGGCAGCTCACCGCTGGCAATGAAGGCGGCGAGCTTGTCGTGCCACATCAGCCGTTCGCCCCGCGAGCCCAGCAGAACCGCGCGGTTCACCGGACGCTCGTGCTCGGAGACGCGCTCATGAAAGCTGCCGGCGAGGACGAGTTGGATGCGGTGGTGGTTGGTTGCGAGCCAGGACGATATCCTCGCGCGCAGCGCGGGGGTGACGCTCAGCTCCGGCAACACGACGACGTGCGTTCGGTCGCGGACCCGTTGGAGCAGCGCCTCGATCTCACGCCACCGGTCGGTCTCGTTGGCCAGCCCATCGGCGATGAACGAGTTCTGAGTCGCGGGTCGCGCGTCCAACTCGCAGTGTTGCGAGAACGTGGCGGCGGTGACGCGCACCAGGCCCCGCAACGAGGTCGTCAGCCGCTGACTGCTCGACCGCGGCATGCGTACGATCTCGACGCAGTGTCCCGCCAGCCGGCGTGGGACGATGCGGCAGTGTCGAAACCAGTGGGGGAGCTTCTTCTGACGTGCATGCCGGGAGTACGGGCGACAGCGGACCTGGACCAGGAACTGGCCAAGCGGGTGCTGGACGGTGGCGACGCGTGATCGGGGGCGTGGCGCCGGCGTGGTCCGTTCGCCGCCGGCGAACTCGACGTCGAGCGCAGCCGCAACTGTCAGAGGGTCGGCGCGGAACTCCGACGGCAGCGGGAGCCCCCTCCGGCCGGCATCGACCAGCGCGCCCAGCCGGCGGTCGCGTGACGGGTCATCGATCTCCGTGACACCCGCCGCGTGACGCGCGCGCCCGAGCAACTCGGCGTCTTCCTGCAAGGCTACCCAGAGCGTCACGAGCGCCGTGGCGATAGAGTTGTGCTGGCCGCTGTTTGCGGCGTCCCAGACTGCGGGCAAATCGATTCCGGGCACCCGTGATTCTCCGGTCGGGTGTTTGCGGGACTGGACGGACGACTGGGGCGGAAGATACCGGACCTCCCGGGTTGGGCCAAGTCGCCGCGACACCGGATCTACAGCGCGCGTTCGAAGATCCTGTAGCGCTGGTACTCTCGCCCGCCCAGCGTGTCGAGGACGCTCAACATGCGGTGGTTGTCTTCGAGGATCCAGCTGGCCTCGACCAGAGGATAGCCGACGCCCGGCGCGGTGTAGAAGAGGTAGCGCAGGAGGAGCACGTCGAGGCCGGTCTTGCGGTGTTCGGGCACGACGCCCAGGGTCAGCACGCGCGCGCGCGGCGTCGCCTTGATCGCGCGCAGGAAGCGCCACCACCCCAGTGGCCACAGGCGGCCGCCGCAGGCGCGGGCGCCGGCGTTGGCGTCGGGGAGACAGACCGCGAACGCGACCGGCTCGTCCTCGACCTCGACGAACACCAGGAGATCGCGGTGGGCGATGTGCACCATGTCGCGCGCCGAGCGGCGGAACTCGTCCTCGAGCATCGGCACGAAGCCCCAGTTCTTTTCCCAGATGCGGTGGTAGAGCCGCCAGACCGTGTCGATCTCGGTATCGAATCGGCGGAGCTGCACCGGGCGGATGCGGGCGCCGGTGCGCTGCGCGATGCGCCCCGCCAGGCGGTCGAAGCGTGTCACGTCGCATTCGGCGCTGTTCATCATCAACGCGACCACGTCCTTGACCTTGGCCAGCCCCCAATGCTCGAGCCAGGCCGCGTAGTGCGGCGGGTTGTGCGGCATCATCATCACCGGTGGACCGGGCTCGCCGGCGATGCGCAGACCGCAGCGGTAGTTGGTCGACAGGTCGATGGGGCCGCGGATCGAGGTCGCGCCGCGCGCGGCGAGCCAGCCGGCGGCGTGGTCCAGCAGCGCGGTGGCGCTCTCGCGGTCGGTGGCCTCGAAGTGACCGAAGAAGCCGACGCGGTCGCCGTGGAACTCGTCGTGCACCGCGTTGCGCACTGCGCTGATGCGACCGGTCACCCGTCCGTCGCGCTCGGCCAGGGCGAAGTCCGCTTCCGCGCGGGTGAAGAACGGGTTGCGGCGCGGGTCGACCTGCCACGCCTCGGTGGCGACGATCGGCGGGACGTAGTCGGGATCTCCCCGGTAGAAGGCGCGCTGTGCCGCCAAGAAGCGGCGCGGGCTGCGGGGGGGGCGGATCCGCGGCGGCGAAGGCATGGGCAACGCAGGGTAACGGCGCTACATTCCGGCGCCATGCTGGCGCCCTCGCTCTGGCGAACCGGTCTTCTCTGTCTCACCGCGTGCGCGGCCGTGGAGCCGCCGCGGACGGTCCCGCGCCCCGACGCGGCCCAGCTAGAGGCGCTGCAGGCGGCGGAGCGCTTGTATCGCGAGCAGAGCGAGGACTTCGCCGCCGCGCGCGACGCGTTGGCGGCGGATCCGGTGACCGCGTTCTGGCTCACCCGGATGTTGGTGCTCGACGTCGTGCGCGGGCTCGATGCAGCGCAGTCGACCGACCACGACTTCCTGGCGACGGTCGCCGAGGGAGCGGTGGTCCACCCGGTGTTCGTCCGGGCGCTGACCCAGCTCGAGGCGCTCGGCGCGGCGGCGGTCCCCGCTGTCGCCGAGGACCTGCTGCGCCACCGCTACAGCGACCGGCGTCGGCTCGGGGTCGACGTGCTCGCGTCGATGGGGCCGGCGGTGTTGCCGGCGCTGTCGGAGTTGCTCGACGACCCGGATTGGCGCACTCGCAATCACGTGATGGCGGTGCTGCTGGCGATGCCGGCAGCGGCGGATCCAGAAGCAGTCGCGCCGCTGATCGAGCGTGGCCTGCGCGACCCGGAGTTCGCGGTGCGGGCTTCCGCGGTGCGCGCGCTGCCGCAACTCGGTCCGGAAGCGGCGCCGCGTCTGCGCGCTTTGTTGGTCGACGACCCGGATGCATACGTCCGGCGCAGCGCGGCGACCGTCCTCGGCGAGTACCCGGATCGCGACACGGCGCGCGCCCTGGTGGAGTTCTACGGCGTGGCGTTGGCCGACGGCGATCACGAGGCCGTGCGCGCCGCTGACGACAGCTTGCGTCGCATCGCCGGGCGGCGCGACCCCGGCGACCTCGGATTCTGGCGCGCGTGGTTGGTTTCTTGGGAGGGGCGCTGACGTGGAGCAGTGGAAGATCGTGAAGGATCGGGCCAAGTGCACGCAGTCGGGATGCCCACTGGGCAGCACGCTGGAGTACATCGCGGTTCTCGAGCTGCCGTCGTGCGTGCGCCGCGATCTGTGCGAGCGCTGCTTTGCCGACCGCGTCCGCCAGGAAGGCGAGCCGCTGTATTGGCGGGGGCGCCGCCGGCACGCCAACAAGGGGCCGACCCTGGACCTCGCCTCGCTGCGGCAGCTGTTCGATCGGCTCGGCGAGGTCGACGGCGCTGATCCGGAAAAGGCGGCGACGGCCGGCGGCCTGCGCTATCTGGTCGCCCTGCTTCTGCTGCGCAAGCGCGTGCTCAAGATGGTCGACGCCGAGACCGAAGCCGACGAGGCCGCCGACCTGGTGGTGGTCGATCCGAAGGTCGACGGCATGCGGCCGGTGGCGCTGTTCGCGCCGGAGCTGGATACCGAGCGGCTGTCGACGCTCAAGGACGAGCTCCTGGCGGCGATCGAGGTGTAGACCGGTGGGCTGATCGGCCGAAACCCCGGGTATGGAGCCGGGGTCATTGCCGCCGCAGGTCGTCATTGCCGCGACGTTTCTGCCGATCTATGGGCTGCCGCTGCTGCTCGCGTTGACGCGGGCACTGCAGGAGCCGTGGCGCCGGTGGGCGGCGCTGCTGTCTCCGTTCGTGCTCGCCCTATTCCTGTTCTGGATTGCAGAGCCGGTGATGTACAACGGGAACCTGCTCGCCGCGCTCTTGTACGTCGTGTACTTCGTGGCTTGCGCTGCGTACGGTGTCGTCCTCTTGGTCGTGCTCTTGCTGACCAAGATCGCGGTCATTGGCGACCGCTGAGGGGGGCACCCTCGGCGCCGGCGCTTGACGCCCGGCGGGGACTCGCCAAGACTGTTGGTCATGCGTCAGGCATCCCTCCTCTTGTTGTGTGGCGCGGCGGTCTCGTGTGGTGGAGATTGGGACCGCGTGTCGCTCGGCACCGTCGGTGCCACCCTACCGGTCGCCGGCGATCTCGAGGGTGTCGATGTTCGCATCCCGGTCGGGCGCGTGGAGTTGGTGCCCGGGGCCGGCAGCGAGGTGCGGCTGCAGTGCGAGGTCCGGGTCGTCAAGAGCCGGATCACTGGCGACGCGGAGCCGGCCAAGCCGCGGTTCGAAGAGCACGTGGTCGCCGAGATCGTCGATGGCGTGCTCACGGTGCGGAGCGCGCACGCTGACGATGCCAGTCCCGATGACTGGTCGCATCACCTGACGCTGGAGGTGCCGGGGGCGCCGGCGGTCAACGCACGCATTGGCGTCGGCCACATCGCGTCGTCGTTGCCCGAGCTGGCGGGCATCGAGGTGAACGCCGGCACGGGCCACGTGCGCATCGAGGCCACGGCGGTGCGCGGCGCGATCCGCAGCCGGGTCGGGGTGGGCAACATCCACACCACGGTCGGCGCGGCGGGGCCGAGCGGCGGGGTCGACCTGGAGACGGGCACCGGTGACGTCGCTCTGCGCTTGCCGGCGGAGGTGCGCGGCTCCTTTTCGCTGTCTACAGCGGTCGGTGGCGTGACCGTTGCCGAGCGTTTCGGCCTCGAGGTCGAGCGCGGCACCGTCGCCGCCAGTGCGAGCGGTGTCGTCGGTAGTGGCGGGGCGCAGCATCGACTGCATTGCGCGGTCGGCAGCGTGCGGCTGCAGTAAGCGAGAAAATCGAGCCGGACTCCGTACTGTCTATTGGTCGCGCCAGGTGACGAGCCAGCGGAATGGGCCGTCGCGTTCGCGGACGCGGTCGACCGACAGCTCGAGGGTTGCGCGCCGCTCGGTGTGGTCGGTCTCGGCGCCGCGGGGTTTGGGCGTCACGGCGCTGCTCGCGACCCGGCCGGGGACGTCCACCTCGAAGGCGACCAGGTCGGGGGCGCCGAGGTCGCGCCGGGGGTCGAAGGTCTGTCGCGCAGCGTCGCGGTCGCCCGCGGCGGGGGTCATCATCGCGGGCCACTGCGCGTCGGCGCCGCCCGGCAGGACCAGCTCCAGGTAGTGGAACCCCGCGGGCGTCGTGCCACTCTGCAGCTGCAGGTCGGCGAGCTCGAGTCCACCGGCTGCGGCAAATGTGCCGTGTGCGCACGCCAGCTGCACGCGCCGGTCCCACTGGACGCCGGTGCTCGCCTGCTCGAGCGGCGCGCGTTCGTCCGTGGTCAAGAGGCTGCTGGTGGTCACCTGGCCCGAGCCGTCGGCGTTCAGCTGGATGCGCACGGTGGCGACCGCGCTGTTGCCACAGGCTGCGGAGAGGCTGGCGAGCGCCAGCAGAGAGCCCAGTCGGACGGCGCGCATGATGCCGCGCAACGATACTGGGGTGGCGGGGTGGGGGCCACGCTCGCTTGTCGGCCCGCCGCCGGAGTGTTACAGGGAGCAGGGTGAAGGCGCAGCGCACGCTTCCGGCGATGTTGGCTCGTCGCGCCGCGGCGACCCCGGACGCACTCGCCGTCACCGGTCCCGTGCCTTGCTCCTGGAGCACCTTCGCCCGCCGCGTGGGGGAGCTGGCTTGGGCGCTGCGCGACGCCGGCGTCGAGCCGGGCGAGTGCGTCGCGATTCTCGGGCCGACCGAGGTCGAGTGGGCGCTCGCCGACCAGGCGGTGCAGTGGGCGGGGGCGATCAGCGTCGGCCTGTACTCGACTTCGACCGCGGCGCAGATCGCGGGCGCCCTGGGCGATTGCCGTGCCCGGGTCGTGTTCGTCGGTTCGGCCGGTGACTGGGAGACGCTGTGCGCGGCGCGCGCCGCCGGAGCCCGCGTCGAGGTCGCCGTCGGCTGGGGCAGCGCGGTCGCCGGCGGCGGCGGCGCCGGGTTGCGGCCGTGGAAGGAGTTCGAGGCGCGCGGCCGGGCGTTGGCCGAACGCCATGGAGCATCGCCGATGGCGCCGGGACCGGACGACACGGCGATCGTGATCTACACCTCGGGCACGACGGGGCGGGCCAAGGGCGCGATGCTCAGCCACCGCTCCTGCGTGTTCGCCGCCGATGCCATCGCCTCGCTGTTTCCGCTGCAGGTCGGCCGCGATCACACCGTGTCGTTCTTGCCGATGCCGCATGCCACCGAGCGCGTCGTCGGCTTCTACACCCGCATCCGCACCGGGATCGCGACCCGCTTCGTCGCCGCCGACGCCGCGGTCGTCGCCGGCGCGCTGCGCGAGGGGCGCCCCACGGTGTACGGCTGCGTGCCCCGCTTCTACGAGAAGGCGGTAGCGCAGGTGCAGGAGCACATCGACGCAGCCCGTCCCGCCCAGCGGCGGCTGCTGCGTTGGGCGCTCGGCGTCGGCGCCGACCGCGCCCGGCGGCTGCGCGCCGCGGAGCCCGTGCCGCCGTGGCTGGCGGCGCGCCACGCGGTTGCCGACGCGCTGGTGCTGCGTCGGGTGCGCGCCGCGTTCGGCGGCCGAGTGCGCGTCGCGGTCACCGGTGCTGCGTCGATCGATCCCGCGGTGCTCGACCGATTCGCGGCGTTCGGCATGCCGGTCTACCAGGGCTACGGCATGACCGAGTGCGCGGGTTTGGCGACCATCAATACGCCGGCCGCGCACCGCCTGGGCAGCGTCGGCCGTCCCATACCCGGCTTCGAAGTGCGGCTCGCCGCCGACGGGGAGGTCTTGCTGCGCTCCGAGGCGGTGTTCCAGGGCTACCTCAACATGCCCGACGAGTCGGCGGCGGTGTTGGACCGCGACGGCTGGCTGCACACCGGCGACGTCGGTCGGCTCGAGGACGGCTACCTGTGGATCACCGACCGCAAGAAGGACCTGATCGTCACCGCCGGTGGCAAGAACATCGCCCCGGCGGCGATCGAGGCGCGCTTGTCGAGCCCGTTGTTCGACGCGGTGATCGTCATCGGCGAGGCGAGGCCGTTCGTCGCGGCACTGCTGGGCCTGAACGTCGAGGCCGCGCGGCGCGTCGCGGGTGCGCCGTCGGCCGACCTCGCCCGCCTGGCGGACGATACCGTGGTCCGCCGCGCGATCGCGCGGGCCGTGGCGGCGGCCAACCAAGAGCTGGCGGAGCACGAGCGGGTGCGGCGGGTCCGGCTGCTGCCGCGGCCGCTGTCGCTTGCAAAAGGCGAGCTCACCCCCACCCTCAAAGTGCGCCGGGCGACGGTGTTGCGACGATTTACCGCCGAGGCCGACAGCCTCTACGGCGCAGCTGACGGCGCGGTGCTATCGGTGGATGCGCGGTCGGGAGAGCGCTGATCGGAGGGGCGGGAGGCCCCTCCTTCCGCTGCGCCGAACCGGTCCCAGTGTGGCATGATACTTCGTCACTCATGCGCGCGATCGTGTTGTTCTTGCTGTTGCTCGCCGGCGCGGGCGGGGTCTGGGCCCTCGCCTCCGGGGGCGAGGGGCCGGTGCTGCCGGCGAATGCGGCGTCCAGCTCCGGCCGCGATGCCGCCGAGCGGCTGGCGGCCGGGGGTGCGCCGGGCGACCCGGGCGCCGTCGAGCCGGCGGCGGTTCCGCGCGCGGGATCCCCGCAACAGTCGGCCGACGGGGCCTCTGGACCGCGACCCGCGCAGACGCTCGCGGCGGCGGCCGGGGCGAGCGAGCGCCCCGCGGGCGCTCTCGAAGGGTCGCTCCGCTGGCACGAAACCGCGGATGTTTCCCTGTTCTCGGTGACCTATCGGCGCGACGGCGAGGCTCTGCAGCGCGCGATTCCGCTGACGTCGGCCGGCCGCTTCATGCTGCAGCGCGCCGAGCCCGGCAACATCGAGCTCCTGGTCAAGCTCCGCGATCACGCCCAGCCGCTGCACGTGATCCGCGAGCTGGAGCTCCCCGTGGGGGCCGACTCCAGGCTGCAGGACATCGACGTGACGATCGTGCGCCGCATCACGCTCACCGTGCTGGATGCGCAGCGGGCGCCCATCGACGCGCCGGTGCAGTTCGTCGCCGTGCCACCGAAGCGCAAGGAGGGTCGCTTTCGGCTGAACAAGTCACCCGGTGAGGGCGTCGAGTTCCTGGCCCGCCACACGCACTACGACGTGACGATCTGGGCCGCGGGCTACATGCCCGTGAAGCGCAAGATCAGTGGTGATGACACGGTGATCCTGGAGAGCGCCGCGCGATTGCGCGTCGCGCTCGAAGCGCCGCCCGGCGTGACGTCGGGGGCGCCGGTCGCCGAGCTCATGCACGTCGAGCCGGGCGGTCGGATGCGCAAGGTGCAGCACTTCGTGCCGCAGCCCGACCGGCGGATGTCGCCGGAACAGGTGCCGGCGGTGTCGCTGTTGCACAACCAGATGGACGCCACGTCGTCGACGCGAGAGTTCGCGATCCACGAGCCGGGCGTCTATCGCGTCGGGTGGGTCGTGCAGCGCCATCGCCGGGGCCAGCGCCGGCCCGCCGTGCTGCGCGGCGAGTTGCAGACGGTGAGCATCGCCCCCGGGGAGGTGCGCACGATTCGCTACCAGCTGCAGCCGGAGGACCTGCGCCGCAAGCGCGCGCCGGGCGCCGGGGAGGGGGCCGGCAACGCGGAGGGTGGGGCCCCCGGGGAGCGTCCGCCCGGGTCGCCCGGATCGCCCGGGTCGAATGCTGGCAGTGGCAGGCCCGGAGGGGCTCCAGCCGGTGCGACGGAGCAGGCGGGCGGTGGCGGCACCGCGGGCGAGGCCGGCGGCGAGGGAGCGCCTCCCCGGCCGGGTCAGCGGCGGCGGAAGCGGACGAAGTAGTTCTCCACCAGGCCGTCGATCTCGATCTCTTCGACGAAGTCGAAGCCGGCCGCGGCCAGCTCGGCGATCACTTCCTGTTTGCCGGCGCGGACGTGGTTCAGCACCCATTCGCGGCTGACGCCCGGAATGCGCTCGAAGTCGACGATGACCAGATCGCCGCCCGGCCGCAGTGCCGCGCGGATCGACGCCAGCGTGCTGCGCGGGTACTCGAAATGGTGGTAGGTGTCGCAGAGGAACACCGCGTCGACCGAGGCCGTAGGCAGCTCGGCGGAGCGCTCCGTGCAGTGCACGACTTCGACGTTGGCATTTCGCATCTCCGCGGCGCGCCCGCGCAAGTGGGCGACCATCGCCGGTGCGATGTCAACGGCGTAGACCTTGCCGCCTGCGCCGACCGCGGTTGCCAGGGGCTCGAGGAACAGGCCCGTGCCCGCGCCGATGTCGGCCACCGACTGGCCGGGCCGCAGGCCGATCGCCGCGGTGATCGAAGCGCGCTCGGCGGCGATCTCGCGGCTCTCGGTTTCGAAGCGCGCGACCATCTCGTCGATGTCGAGGTCCTCGGACAGGTAGCTGTCGTTGATGCCCGGGCGGACGCTCTCTTCGGGAGCGGCACACGCGAGCAGGGTCAGCGACACCGCGCCCGCACCCAGCAGTGCGGATGCGTTGGCGCGGCGGTCGGATCGGGTTGACTGCCAGTTGCGGGAGGCGACCATGCCGGCGAGTCTAGCCCGGAGCGTGCCGGGTTACGCTGGCGGGCGAAAGACACATGCATCACACCCAGGATCCCTACCGTGTGCTGCAGCGCCTCGCCGGCACGTGGTCGGGCGCGGAGGTCGTGCGCCCGCCCCTGGTGCCGGCGGAATGCGCGGCCGACGGCGAGCTGATCGCGGCGGTCCGCCTCGGCGGTCGTTTCGTGGTCACCGACTATCGCCAGTCGCGGCAGGGCGCGGCCGATTTCGAGGGGCACGGGGTGTACGGCTACGACCCCGACCGCGGGCTGTACACGATGCATTGGTTCGACGCCGCGAGCCCGGTGTCCGGCCCGGTGGCCGAGGGGCGTTGGAGCGGCGAGACGCTGTCGTTCGAGCGGACCGGCGCCCTCGGCGCGGCGCGCTACTCCTACCGCTGGCCCGTGCCCGACCGGCTGCACTTCGAGCTGGCGTTGGCGGCGGCGGACGGCGGCTGGGCAGTGGCGCTGCGGGGGGACTACCGCCGCCGGGCGCGGGCGTAGCGAGAAAATCGAGTCAGACTCGGTACTTTCGCGGTGGCAGCGGGGTTGTGCAGTCGTCGGAGGGGGCGCCGTTCTCGCGGTATCATCCGTCACCATGGGCTGGTTTCCCCGTCGCCGCCGTCCGTCCGATCCGCCGCCGTCGCCGTCCGACGGCGCGCGTCCGCCGGAGACGGTGATGGACGTCCGCCGGGCGCAGCAGCCCGACGGGTCGGCTTCCTGGCAGGGGTCGTGGCAGCGGCTGTCGGAGCGCGTGCACGGCTTTCTGCGCGGCAAGTTCGGCGGCGCGCGGTTGCCGTACGACGTCGAGTTCGACGATCTGTTCGCCGCGGTGCTGGTGCGGATGCTGCGGGATCTGCCGCGGCTGCAGGTCGGCGATCGGGCCGAGTTCTGGGCCTGGGTGCGTCGTTTGGCCTCCAACCAGATCGTCGACTTCTGGCGGCAGCACGGCCGGCAGAGCTCGGGCTCGGCCAACGTCGAGCAGGTCCAGGGCGAGGAGGGCGACCAGTGGCTGGACCAGGTCTGCGACCGCGCGGCGCACACGGGGGGTGCGCTGCTGCGTGCCCGTGAGCTCGAGGATGCCGAAGAGGCTTGCGCCCGAACGTTGCTCAACGAGCGCGTGCGGGCCATCTACCTGCTGCGCCGCCGCGAGGAGCTCCCGTTCGCCGAGATCGCGGCGCGCGTGGGAGACGCCAACGCGGACATCACGCGGGTCACGTTTCGCCGGGCCAAGGGGCGGGTGCTGCAGTGCCTGCGCACCAAGCTGGACGGCTACGAGGGCGCCGCGACGCGGTTCTGACCGCGCTGGCCGAGGCGCGCGAGCGCGCTTTCGAAAAAAAAGTCAGGCGCTCGATGATGCGGCAAAAACGCCGTTCCAGGGCAGGATGCCCCAACCTGTAGTGGCCGGTCGCTGCCCGGGTCCCGGTGGTGGGGGAGATCGTTGTTCAAAGATTGTGGATTGGGCAGCAGCGTGCAACCCGTGCCCATTCATGCCCATCGGAGGCCCTTGATGCCCTCGAAACTGGGTGGTAGGGTGCAACTCAGTGGTGGCGATAGTCGAAAGCCCCTCTCGACCCACAGCGGATGGCACACAGGTACCAAGGCGCGTCGCGGCAGCGGTTGGACGACCGCGGTCGGCTGCACGTGCCGCAGCGGTGGCAGCCCCGAATCGCCGAGGTCGGCGAGATGGTGCTCACCGCCGGGCCGATGGGCTGTCTCTGGCTGCTCGAGCCCGACACCTGGGACGAGTTGGTCGCGGCCGTCGAGGGACCGTCGCTGCAGTCGAGCGAGCAGCAGATGCTGCGCGCGCTGCTGCTCGGCCATGCCGAGACCGTCACCGTCGACAAGAACAACCGGATCTTGGTGAGCGAATCGCAACGCGCCTACGCCGACCTGTTGAACTCCAACGCGGTGTTCTTGGTGGGTACGGGCCGCGAGATCTGCATCTGGTCCCAGGACAACTGGGACCGGCAGATCGCCGCCGCCAAGACCAACAGTCTGCTCTTTGATCAGTCTTCTCATTCCGGGTCCAAGCCAGTCGAGGCCCCGGTGTCCATCGCGAACGGTTGAGCGCTGCCAACCCGACGCCACCCTTATCTTCCTTGGCGGGGCGGTCCGGCAACAGGGGGTAAGCAGTGGTTTACAAGGGTAGTGGGAGTCGCTCGGGCGGCGCGGGCGATGAGCCGGTCAGGGTTCATCAGCCGGTGCTGTCGCGGGAGGTTCTCGACGTGTTGGGTTTGGCACCCGGCATGACGGTTTTGGATGGCACCGTCGGAGCTCTCGGCCACGGGAGGGATATTGCGTTGGCCGTGAGCCCCGGAGGGGTCCTCGTAGGGTTGGACCGGGACGCCGAGATCCTGGCCCGTGCGCGCGAGACGCTGCAACGGGAGGTGCGCGACGCGAGCGTGCGGGCCGGGGTCCGGCTTTTTCATCGTTCCTACTCCCGGATGCGCGAGGTGCTGGCCGAGCTCGGTCTCGCCGGCTGCGACCGCGTGTTTCTCGACCTGGGAGTCAGCTCGCTTCACCTCGATCGCCCCGAACGGGGCTTCTCATTCATGCACGACGCGCCGCTCGACATGCGCATGGACCAGAGCGCACCGCTGACGGCGGCGGCGTGGCTGGCCTCGGTCGACGAGGCCGAGCTGGCGGATGTCCTGTGGCGCTACGGCGAGGAGCGCTACTCGCGCCGCATCGCGCGCCGGGTCTGCGAGGCGGTTGCCGCCGGCGTGATGCAGCGCACCTCGGATCTCGAACGCGCGGTGTGGAGCGCGGTGCCGCGCGCCGCGCGTCACGGCCGCGTGCACCCGGCGACGCGCACCTTCCAGGCCGTGCGCATCGCCGTCAACGACGAGCTCGGCGAGCTGGAGCGCGGTCTCGACGCCGCCTTCGACGTGCTGCGCGAGGACGGCCGGTTGGCGGTCATCTCGTTCCACTCGCTCGAGGATCGCATGGTCAAGCGGTTCATGGTGGCGCGCATGCGCCGCCTGCACAGCAAGCCGATCACCGCCGGTGAAGACGAGACGGCGCGCAACCCCCGCGCGCGCAGCGCCAAGCTGCGCTGTGCGATCAAGAGGGCCGCATGAGATGGGGTCTCGCCGGAGTCTGCTTCGCGGCGTTGGTGGCGGTGACGGTGGCGACCGCCGCACTCCGCGCGCGCAACACCGCGGCGCGGGCGCGGATCCAGCGGCTCGAATGGCGCATCTCGGGTTGTGCGGTGGAGGCCGCGCGGCGCGACTTCGCGGTGCAGGCGGCGACCGACGCCGCCCGGCTGGCGCGGATGTGGCGCGCGGTCCAGGACCCCGCCCACCTGCAGTGAGTGCCGTGCGCCGCAGCCGGCGTGCCGGCGGGGAGATGCGCTGATGGACGGCATGGGGATGCGCGCCAGCGTCTGCTTCGCGATGCTCGGCGCGATCGCGGTGCTGCTGATCGGCCGCCTCACCTACCTGCAGACCAGTCGCGCCGCGCTCAACCGCGAGGCGGTGGCGCGGCAGCGCGACCGCCACGAGGCGCTGCCCGCACCGCGCGGCACGATCGTCGATCGTCGTGACCGGTGGCTGGCCTACGACCGCCCCGTGTTCGAAGTGCGCGCCGAGGCCTACGCCCAGCTGCCGGCCGACCGGCGCGCCGACGCGCTCGATGAGTTCTGCCGGCGATTGGCGGCCGACCTGGTGTTCGCCTTCTGTGCCGACCCGGAGTTTCGCACCGACGTCGTGCGCCAGCGCGACATGCGCGAGGGGCTGCTGTATCGCATGGCGCAGTGCCCCGTCGACGACGCCCACTTGCGCCGTCTGCGCCGGGAAGGCGGGGTCGCGGTCGATCAGCTGCGGCTCGACTTCCTGGTCAGTGCTTCGGTCGACTCGGCCGCCGTGCTCGAGCGGCTCGAGGCGGTCGACCGCAGCCGCAGCGGCGTCTATCTGCACCGGATCCGGCGCTTCGAGCGTTGCTACCCCGACCGCGAGATCACCTATGGCCCGGTCGGATTCGTCGGCGAGCTCGATCTCGGCACCGGCGAGAGTGCGCCGGTGTTTCGCGGCATGGAGGCGTTCTCCGGGTTGTTGCCCGGGGCCGGCGGGACGGTGACGTCGTGGCAGGACGCCCGCGCGCGGCGCTACTGGACCGCCGCGATCCGGCCGCCGCCGGCGCCGGTCGTGCTGCAGTCCACGCTGGATCTGGAGCTGCAGCGGGCGGCCACCGAAGAGCTGCGCCGCGCCGTCGACGCGGTTGCCGAGCGCTACGGAGAGCCGGCCGAATGGGCGACGCTGTGTCTCGCCGAGGTCGCCACCGGCAACCTCTTGGCGATGGCCTCGTACCGCGATGGCGCCCACCCCAAGGTGGCGGCCTTCTCGCCGACCCAGTGCCTCTACCCGCCGGGATCGGTGGTCAAGCCGCTGGTGTTCGCGATGGCCTTGGAGCAGGGACTGCTCGATTGGTACGGCGAGCGCATCGACTGCACCACCACCGGCAAGTGGCGCGTGCCGGGCGTGCGGCGCACGATCACCGACACCCACGAAGTCGGCACCGTCGAGCCGCGCCAAGTGCTGGTGGAGAGCAGCAACATCGGCGCGGTCAAGGTCGGCATGCGGCTCGCGCGCCACCAGATGGAGGACTATCTGCGCCGCTTTCGGTGGGGCACACGGACCGCGAGCAAGCTGGTGGGCGAAAAGGCCGGCACGCGGCCGACCGAGCTCGAGTCGATGAGCGATCGGGGCTACTTCGGCTACACCGCTCCGTCGTTGAGCATGGGCTACGACTACCACGTCACGCCCCTGCAGCTGCTGCGCGCGTTCGTCATTCTGCTCAACCGCCGCGACTGCGACCTGCGGCTCTACGAGCGCTTGGCCACGCCAGCCGGCGTGCGCCAGCTGCCTCCGGCCCCCCGCGGGCAGCCGTTCTTGTCGGCAGGGAACCTCGAGCTGTTGATCGACGCGATGCGCGGCGTGGTGGGCGACCACCCGCAGGCCACGGGCCGGCACCTCGCCGCCGAGTTGCGCGCGCTGGGGCGGCCGGGGCTGGTGGCGGGCAAGACCGGCACGTCGGAGTACAACGAGCGTCGCGAAGTCGACGGGCAGCGGCGGGCGGTGATGGTGCGCAGCGCTTCGTTCGCCGGTTTCGCGCCGGCGCACGCGCCGCGCTACGTCGCGATCTGCGTTTTACAAAAACCCAGGGCTACCGCTTTCTGGGGGGGCAAGTATGCTGCTCCGGCGGCAGGCAGATTGCTGCTCCGAGCCCTGGATGGATCCGAGGACGCGCGTCCCGGATCCCGTGTCGCGCCGGCGTCGGTCAGGACGTCGCGCGTTGGTTGGACGAGTGGCAGCCAGTCTGCGATTGGGCGGTGATGACAGAGCTTGCGTATCCTTCGGGCCTCGCGCAGAGGTCGGCTTCTCTGGGCTTGTGGACGCTGCGTGAAGTGTTGCGTCCGGTGCGCGAGCTGGAGTTCCGCGATGTCGTGGTCGAGGGGCTCGCCTGCCATAGCGCGGAAGTGACCCCGGGGTCACTGTTCTTCGCGGTGCCGGGCACGACCTGCGACGGCGCCGACTACGCCCGCGAGGCGGTCGGCCGCGGTGCCGCCGCCATCGTCAGCCAGGCCCCGCTGCAGGTGCCCTGTCCGGTGCTCGTCGTCGAGGACTGCCGCAAGGCGCTGGCCGACGCCGCCGGCTATTTCTACGGGCGGCCGTCGCGGGGGCTGTCGGTGGTGGGGGTCACCGGGACCAATGGCAAGACCACCGTCGTCAACTTGATCCGCGCCTGCTTGGAAGCGGACCGGCGCTCGGTCGGCCTGTTGGGGACCACCGGCTACGAGTACGCGGGTCGCCGCATCCCGGCCACCAACACGACGCCGGATCCGCTGCGCCTGCAGGGTTATCTGCGCGAGATGGTGGACCGCGGCTGCAACGCGTGCGTGATGGAAGTCAGTAGCCACGCCCTGGTGCAGGAGCGCGTCCGCGGCGTCGACTTCGACGTCGGCGTGTTCCTCAACCTCAGCCAGGACCACCTGGACTACCACGGCGACATGCGCCGCTACGCGGCTGCCAAGGCCAAGTTGTTCGCGCAGCTCGAGGCGGGCGCGACGGCGTGTCTGTCGGCGGACACGCGCGCCGCCGACGTGATGAGCCATGCCCTCGACGCCGGCGTGCGCACGCGGTCGTTCGGCCTGCACGCGGATGCCGAGCTGCGCGCCGAAAACCTGTCGTGCAGCCTGGAGGGCACGCGCTTCGAGCTGGTGATGCCGCGCGGCCGCGTCGACCTGTGGCTGCGCTTGCCGGGCAAGCACAACGTGCAGAACGCGCTGGCGGCGGCGAGTGCCGCGCTGGCTTTGGGCGTTTCCGAGCTCACCGTCGCGTGGGCACTCGAGGAGGCTCGGCCGGTGCGCGGCCGCCTGGAGATGGTCGGCTACCGCTCCGGCGTGCGGGTGTTCGTCGACTACGCGCACACGCCCGACGCTCTCGAGAAGGTGTGCGCCACGCTGCGACCGCTGACCGAGGGGCGCTTGATCGTCGTCTTCGGCTGCGGCGGCGATCGCGACCGTGGCAAGCGGCCGCTGATGGCGCGCGCCGTGGCGCGGTGGGCCGACGTCGCCCTGCTGACCAGCGACAACCCGCGTTCGGAAGATCCCGAACGGATCCTGGACGAGATGGAGGTCGGCCTCGCCGACCAGTCGATCGTCTACGGTCGGGTGGTGGACCGCGCCGAGGCGATCGCCTGCGCGCTGCACGAGGCCAAGCGCGGCGATGCGGTGTTGATCGCCGGCAAGGGCCACGAGACTTATCAGATCCTGCGCGACTCGGTGGTCCCGTTCGACGACCGCCAAGTGGCGCGCGACATTCTCGACGCGACGGAGGATACGCGATGATGCGCACCGAGCTCGCCGGTCCCCCCAACTTGTGGCGCGCGGGTCAGATCGCGCGGGTCTGCAAGGGCCGTGTGGTCCATCGGGGGGCCGTCGCGCGGGAAGTGGTCACGGACACCCGGGACCTCGGTCCCGGGGCGTGCTTCGTGGCCCTGTCCGGCGACCGATTCGATGGCCACGATTTCGTCCGCGACGCGCTCGCGCGCGGCGCGGCCGGCGTCGTCGTCAGCCGCAACCTGCCGCGTCTCAAGGTGCCGGACGGCTCGTTCGTGGTGCGTGTGCCGGACACCAACGTCGCGCTGCAGGCGATGGCGCGGCGCCACCGCCGCGCGCACGACGCCAAGGTGATCGGCATCACCGGCTCGTGTGGCAAGACCACGACCAAGGACATGCTCGGCGCGGTGCTGGGCCGTGCGATGCCGACCGTGCGTTCGCCCAAGTCGTACAACAACCACATCGGCGTGCCGTTGACGCTGTTGATGCTGACGCCGGAGACCCGCGCGGCGGTGGTCGAAGTCGGCACCAGCGAGCCCGGCGAGATCGCCGCGCTGACGCGGATCGTGCAGCCCGACGTCGCCATCGTGACCTGTGTCGCCGAGGCCCACCTCGCCGGCCTCGGCTCGATCGGCGGCGTGGCGCGGGAGAAGAGCAGCTTGGTCGCCGGCCTGTCGCCCGACGGCGTTGCCATCCTCAACGGCGACGACGAGGCGTGCCGGGCGATGGCGAAGGTCACCAAGGCCCGCGTCGAGTTCGTCCGCATCGACAGCGAGGCGGAGTGGTTCGCCACCGACGTTCGCTTCAACGGCATGGGCGTCACCTTCCGGCTGCGCGGCCAGCGGCCGGTGACCCTGCCGATGCTGGGCACGCACAGCGTCTACAACGCGCTGTTCACCATCGCCGCGGCGGTCGAGGCCGGCATGGAGCTCGACGCCGTCCTCGAGGCGCTGTGCGAGCTGCCGCCGAGCAGCCGGCGTCTCGAGCCGAAGGTCGCCGGCGACGTGACCGTGTTCGACGACACCTACAACATGAACCCGGCCTCGGCGCGCGCGGGTCTCTGGGCGCTGTCGGGGCTGTGCGGCGCGCGCCGCCGGATCGCCGTGTTCGGCGAGATGCTCGAGCTCGGCGAGCGCTCGGACGAGCTGCATCGCCAGCTGGGCGAAGAGGTGGCGCGGGCCGGGATCGACGTCTTGGTCACCGTCGGCGAGGGTGCCGCGGCGATTGCCGATGGGGCCAGCGCCGCCGGGATGCGTGCCCGCGCGGTGCACCGCGCCCCCGCCGCCACCGACGCGCTCGAGCTGCTGGTGGACCTGGTGCGGTCCGGCGATTGTGTGCTGTGCAAGGCATCGCGCCGGATCGGCCTCGACCGGGTCGTCGACGGCCTCCTCGATCGGCTGAACGGATGAGATCGGCTCCTCGGGCCGGGCCGCGGTAGCGGGGCTGAGCGGCCGTGCTCTACGAGCTGTTTGCCGCCCTCGAGGGTCTGCCCGGTGCGGGGTTGGTGCGCTACATCTCGTTCCGCACCGCCGCGGCGGCGCTGACCGCGTTCGTCTGCGCCCTGTTGTTGGGGCGGCCGGTGATCGGGTGGCTGCGCCGCGCCGGGATCGGCGAGGACACCGACTCGCCGTCGCCGCAGCTGTCGGAGCTGCACGCCGGCAAGCGCGACACGCCGACCATGGGTGGGGTGTTCCTGGTCGGCGCGATCGTGCTGGCGGGCGCCCTGTGGATGCGGTTCGACGGCATCAATCGTTACTCGGCGCTCGGGCTCCTGCTGATCGGCTGGTTCGCGGTGGTGGGGGGGATCGACGACTGGATCAAGCTGACCGTGCCCGGCAAACGGGGGCTGTCGAAGCGAGCCAAGCAGCTGGCGCTGACCGCGGGAGCGGTGCTCGTCGCCCTGTTGTTGGTGCACGGCGCCGGGCTGCAGTCGGCGCAGGGCGGACCCCACCTCTACTTCCCGTTGATCAAGGACCTCGCGGTGCCGCTCGCCGTCCTCGGCGGCGTTCCGTTCCTGCTCATCGCCATCGTCGTGCTGACCGGCGCGGCCAACGCGGTCAATCTCACCGACGGGCTGGACGGTCTGGCGACCGGCTGCGTCGGTATCGCCGCGCTCGCCTACGCGGCGATCACCTACGCGGTGGGGCACGAGGGGTTGGCCGAGTATCTGCTGGTCGAGCACGTGCCGGGCAGTGGTGAGATCACCGTGCTGATGGGCGCCGTCGTTGGTGC
Source organism: Planctomycetota bacterium (assembly GCA_965223545.1). Lineage (GTDB taxonomy): Bacteria > Planctomycetota > UBA1135 > UBA1135 > UBA2386 > CBDCWY01. The sequence continues at coordinate 6,043,548 of OZ245006.1, forward strand.
TTCTCTCGCGTTCTTGTGGTACAACGCAGCTCCGGCGCAGGTCTTCATGGGCGACGTCGGCAGCCTTGCTCTGGGAGGGGCACTGGGCTACGCCGCCCTGGTCAGTCGGACCGAGCTGGTCTTGTTCGTCGTGGGCGGTGTGTTCGTGGTCGAGGTGGTCTCGGTGATGGTGCAGGTCGCGGCGTTCCGGGCGACCGGACGTCGGGTGCTGCGCTGTGCACCCCTGCACCATCACTTCCAGTTCGGCGGCATGCCGGAGACCCGCATCGTCACCCGGTTCTGGATCGTCGCGGCGCTGCTCGGCCTGAGCAGCCTTGCTCTGTTCAAGGTGCGTTGATGCAGGCACGCGTCGGTTGGTCGCCCCGCGCCGAGATCGATTGGCTGATGGCCGCGGTGATCGCGCTGTGCTGCTTCGGCCTGCTGATGGCGGTGTCGATCCATGGGCCGCAGCCCGATGTCGGCGTCGCCAAGGCGCTGCAGGATCAGGGCACCAAGCTGTTCGTCGGCGTCGCGGTGTTCTTGGTGGCGGTCATGCTGCCGCTGTCCTGGTACCGCGCCGCGGCGAAGCCGCTGCTGTTCGGCTCGATCGCCGCCTGCGGCGCGGCGCTGCTCTTCGACGATGTCAACGGGGCGCGCCGTTGGATTCGCATCGGCGCGCAGAGCTTCCAGCCGGTCGAGCTGGCCCGCTTCGGACTGATCTTGTACGCGGCATCGTGGATCGCCGACCGCGGCGACGACGTGCGCAGGTTTCGCAGCGGCTTCGTCGCCCTGATGGGGCCGGCGGTCGTGCTGGCACTGATTCTGATCGCGCAGCCGGACGTCGGCAACGCGATGTTCGCGCTCGCCATCGCCGCCGTGATGGCGCTGGTCGGTGGGGTGCGCTTGTGGCACTTCTTGCTGATCGGCCTACCGCTCGCCGTCCCAGTGCTGATGTGGGTGTTGACCCACGCGCACGTGCGGGATCGGCTGACCGGATTTCTCGAGGTGCAAGCCGGCAGCCAGGTCTGGCAGGGACTGGTCGCGATCGCCTCCGGTGGTTTGCTCGGCAACGGGGTCGGCGGCGGCTGGATGAAGATGGGCTTCGTGCCCGAGGCCGGCAACGACTTCGTGTTCGCGGTCCTCGGCGAGGAGCTCGGCCTGGTCGGCGGCGTCATCGTGGTGGCGCTGTACGCCGTCGTCGGCGCGGTCGGTCTGCGGCTGTTCTTGCGGCTCACCGATCCGTTTCACCGGTTGGTGGTGCTCGGCTTCTCGTTCGCGATCTGCATGCAGGCCGCGATCAACATGCTCGTGGTGACCGGCATGGCGCCGGCCAAGGGCATCGATCTTCCATTCCTGAGCTCGGGAGGGACCAACCTGGTCTTCTCCCTGGCGGCAATCGGCATCATTGGCAACGCGGCGCGGTCGGACTCGGAGGTCGGCGCCGCATCTTGGGAGGACTGAAGAATGGGACAACTCGAGCGATACGGTCTCTACGTGCTGTGCCTACTGATCGTCTTGATCATGGGCGTGACGATTTGGGGCGGCGAGCCGATGCCGCCGGCGGACACGCATCTCGACGTTCGCGAGGGCGCCGCCGCACAAACCGCCATCGAGGAAGAGCCGCTGATCCTGCCGCAGCCGGAGGAGGGCTTCTTCGACCCGGTGCAGAACCCGGCGCCGCGGGTGCTGGAGTCACTGCCGCCGACGATCGCCGACGCCGATCTGGACTCGACCTCGGTGCCGGTGCCGGCGCCGGCATCGGCGGCGCCGACTCCGCGCGCGGAAGCTCCGGCCGCCGTCGCCCGCACCTACGAGGTGCAGCCGGGAGACAGCTTCTCGGAGATCGCGAGCGCCGAGCTGGGCTCGGTGCGCTACACGGATGACATCGCGCGCGCCAACCCGGGCGTGGACTCCCGCAAGCTGCGGCCGGGCATGGTGCTCAACCTGCCCGCGGTGAGTGGCAAGGGCGGCGGCGCCAAGGGCAGCCAAGCCGGCGGCGGCAGCAAGCCCGCGCGCAAGGATGGCTGGGTCGACTACAAGGTGCGACCCGGCGACAATCCCTCCAAGATCTCCGAGACGTTCTACGGCACACCCAAGCACGCCGAGCGGATCATGGCGGCAAACAACATCGTCGACGCAACCAAGCTCCGGCCCGAGCAAGTGCTGCGCATTCCGCCGGTCCGCTGAGCGAGCGGTTGGCAGAGAATGGTCGTGCACGTTTGCCTGGTGAGCGGTGGCACTGGCGGGCACCTGTTGCCCGCGGCGGTGCTGGCGCGCGCCATGCGCGAGGCGGGGCACGATCCGGTCGTGCTGACCGAGGGGCGGGCGGCCGAGCACGCGCTGCTGCAGCATCTGAACTGCCGCGCCGAGTGCTTGTCGTCGAGAAGCGGACGGAGCTCGGTGCTCGGCTTGATGCGGGCGACGGTGCGCGCGCGCCAGTTCTTGCGCGATGAACGCACCGACCTGGTGATCGGCACCGGTGGTCGCGCCACAGTGCCGGTCGTGTTGGCGGCGCGCAGCCTCGGTGTTCCGTTCGCGCTGATGGAGCAGAACGCGGTGGCCGGCCGCGCCAACCGCCTGCTGTCGCGGTTCGCGCGCCGGGTCTATTTGGGGTTGCCGGTCGCGGCGGCGCCGCGCCGCGCGCTGTTGACGGGGACCCCGGTGCGCGCCGAGCTCGGCGGCATCGAGCGGAATGCCGCGCGCCGCAGCTTGGGCCTCGACCCGGCTCTGCCGGTGGTGCTGGTCACCGGCGGCAGCCAGGGCGCACAGGTGCTCAACGACACCGTGCCGGCCGCGTTGGTCTCCCTGCGCCGTCCGCTGCAGGTCGTCCATCTCGCGGGGGCCGGGCACGACGCACAAGTGCGCGCCCGCTACACCGAGGCAGAGGCGGACGGGCTCACGGCGGTGGTGCGCAGCTACGCGGGCGACATGCCCTCTCTCTACGCGGCCGCCGACCTGGTCATCTGTCGCGGTGGCGGCAGCACGGTGGCCGAGCTGTGCGCGGCCGGCCGCGGCGCCATCATCGTGCCCTATCCTCATCACCGGGACCGGCAGCAGCTGGTCAACGCGCGGATTCTCGAGCAGAGCGGCGCGGCGGTCGTCGTCGAGCAGGGCGCGCTCTCGGCAGAGGGCTTGGCCGCGCTGACGGACCGGTTGTTGGTGAGCGGCGAAGTCGCCACCATGGGGCAGCGCGCCGAGTCGTTGGCTCGGCGCGACTCCTGCCACCGCATCATGGCCGATCTCGGCCTGAGTGGAGCGGTGTCGAGCGAGCGCCTCGGTGGCGGCGCGGCCGGCGCGGAGGTGGGGGAGAACTGATGGTGGCGTTCGGCGAGTTGCTGCCGCAGCGGGCGCATCTGGTCGGTGTCGCCGGGGCGGGCATGTCCGGCTTGGCGCGCTTGCTGCGCGGCGTCGGCGTCGCGGTGACCGGCAGCGACGCGGCGGTTTCGCCGGGGTTGCGGGCTCTGCAAGACGAGCGCTTCGCGGTGTGGGACGGTTGTGCTCCCGGCCGCGTGCCGCGCGGCCCCGGCTGGGTGGTGCGCTCGGCGGCGGTTCCCGGTGACGATGCCGAGGTGCGCGCGTGCGCGCAGCGCGGCTTGACGCCGTTGTTGTACGCGCAGGCGATCGGCCGGCTGTCGGCGGCGATGCGCACGCTCGCGGTGGCGGGCGCGCACGGCAAGACGTCGACCACCGCGCTGTTGGCCGCGGCTCTGCGCGGTGGCGGCATCGACGCGTCCTATCTGGTGGGTGGCGAGCTGCCGGCGCTGGGTGGCAACGGGCACGGTGGCCGCAGCGAATGGCTGGCGGTCGAGGCCTGTGAGTTCAACCGCTCGTTCCACGAGCTGCGGCCGGCGGCAGCCGCCGTGCTGAATCTCGACCACGACCACTTCGATTGCTACCCGACGGCGGAAGCGCTGCTGGCGTCGTTCGCCGAGTTCGGCAACCGGGTGGTCGCAGGCGGCGTGCTGCTGGTGCCGGCGGATGCGCCGGCACCGCTGACCGCGGGGGTGTCGCCGGATGTCGAGGTGTGGCGCGTCGGTGTGGAGCCGAACGCCGATCTCCGGGCAGAGGCAGTGGAGCAGGTCGACGGGCGTTTCGCGTTCGAACCGCGCCTGCACAATCGCGCACTGCCGCGCCTCCAGCTCGCGGTCCCGGGGCGGTTCCAAGTGGACAACGCGCTGTTCGCGTTGGGGTTGGCGCTGTGGGCCGGTGCCGACGCGGGCGGCGCGGTGGATGGCATCGCCGGTTTTCGCGGTGTGCGGCGGCGGTTCGAGCTACGCCGCGGGCAGCAGCGCGGCGTGGAGATCATCGACGACTACGCGCACCACCCGACCGAGTTGGCGGCGGTCGCCAGCGCCGCGCGGCAGCGGTTTCCCGGGAGGCGACTGCTGTGCGCCTTCCAGCCGCATCAACACCAGCGCACGGCGGCGCTGCTGCCGCAGTTCGCGGCCGCGTTGGCACAGTTCGACCAGACCCTGATCACCGAGATCTACGCGGCGCGCGAGACCGACGCGCACCGTCGGTTGGCGTCCGCCGCCGGGTTGGCGGCCGCCGTGTGCGCCGCGGGCGGCCGCAGTGCCGCGGCGGGGACGGTCGCCGAGCTGCCGGCGCGCGTCGCCGCCGAGTATCGCGCCGACGACGTGGTGGTCATCTTGGGCGCGGGAGACATCGAGCAGGCGGTGGAGCATGTCGTTGCGCGACTCTGAGCTGCGCAGTGCGCTGCAGCACGACCAGTGCGTGGTCCGTGAGAACGTGCCCCTGGCGCCGTTGACCCACGTGCGGCTCGGCGGCCCGGCGCGCTTCTTTCTGGAGCCGCTGACCGAGACCGCGGTGGCGGTCGCGGTGCGCACTTGCCGCGAGCTCGAGATCCCGCTGCACACGCTGGGTGGCGGCAGCAACTTGGTCGTCGCCGACGCGGGGGTGTCGGGCGCGGTGATGTCGCTCGCCAAGCTCAGCCGCCTGGTGCGAGACGGCGATTCGATCGAGGCCGGTGCCGGCGTCGGCTTGCCGACGTTGATGCGCGCGGCGCGCGAGCTCGGCCTGGGCGGGCTCGAGGTCCTCTGCGGGATCCCCGCCGTCGTCGGTGGCGCGGTGAAGATGAACGCGGGCACGCGCGACGGCGAGGTGTTCGACGTGCTCGCGCGGGTGACCATCGTCGACGCGCACGGCGAGGTCACGGTGGTCGAGCGCAGCGATTGCACGCCTTCCTACCGAAGCGGCGGACTCGGCGACGCCACCGTCTTGAGCGCGACGTTCGCGCTCTCAGAGGACGACCCCGACGCGATCATGGCGCGGTTCGAGGCGTCGCTGCGCCGGCGCAACGCGACGCAGCCGGTGTCCGAGCGCAGCGTCGGCTGTGTGTTTCGCAACCCCGCCGGCGGCTCCGCGGGCCAGCTCATCGAGCGCGCGGGGTGCAAAGCCATGCGCCGTGGCGGTGTCAGCGTGAGCGGCCTGCACGCCAACTACTTCGTCAACGACCGATCCGGCACGTGCGCCGATTTCCGCGCGCTGATGGACGCAGTGGCCGAGCGAGTGTTGACCGAGACCGGGGAGCAGCTGGTTCCCGAAGTGGTCTTTTGGGAGTGAGGGGGCGTCGCGGTGAGGGCGCGGTGAAGCGAGAAAAACGAGCCTGACACCGTACTTATCGTTTGAGGAGGATGGCGTCTTGGTGGGTGCCGTGGGCGTTGGTGAGGGTGCGCTCGGGCTGGAGGATGCGGCCCCAGGCGGCTTTGACGTAGTCGGTGTGGTGGAAGACGTTGGTGTTGAAGACGCGGGCGCGCGGATCGACGACGACGACCCGGTCGGTTGGCATCGGCGTGCCGAACAGCTCCGGTGTGACGGGGCGGCCGCCGAGCTGTGGAACGTGGTGGCGTTGCTCGGTGAGGTAGTGCGTGAGGAAGTGATCGGGGTGCGCCATCAGCTGCCAGGTGCGTTCCGAGTGGAAGGTGAGCAGGGCTCGCCCACCGGGGCGCAGGACGCGCCGGAGCTCCAGCAGCCAGCCCTCTTCGTATTCGTCGATGTGGGTGAAGACCGAGAAGGCGCTGATCAGATCGAGGGAGCCGTCGGCGAACGGCAGCTGGGGCAGCACTGAGGTCTGCGCGACGATCGCGTTGGCCGGCAAGTGTTGCCGCGCCCAGGCCACGCTGTTTCGGTTGATCTCGGCGCCCAGCACGTGGGTGTCGGGGTGGGCGGCCGCGAAGTGGCGTAAGACCCTTCCGCTGCTGCAGCCGAGATCGAGGAAGCCGCGGTCCGGCACGCCGTCCGGCAACAGCTCGCTCAGCAGCAGGTAGTCGCCGACGCCACTGAGCCAGTAGGTCAGGTGCCGGTCGCCGTGATAGCCCTCGCGGTCACCCGGGCGCGGGATCGGCCAGGTGTCGCGCTCGATCCACGCGCGGATCTGCGCGGTCGACAGGGTGCGTACCTGCCGGGCGCTCTCGCACGGCGACAGGTAGGACAGGGCGAGGTCGATGGCCGTGGCGAGATCGACGCCGCGGTCGAGCTCGGCGCAGGCCGCGATCGGCGGCAGGGGCGTGCCGGGCGGTTCGGCTGGTTCGACCGTGATCGGCGTCGGGCCCGGCGGGGCGGAGCCGGGTGAGAGCCACTTGCGCAGGCGCGAACGGAGGAAGGCCAAGACCGCGACCAGAGTAGGCGGTGGGCACAGGGGTTGCGAAGCCCCGCGGTGCGATTGCCCTGCGCGGTCGCGGACCTATGCGCGGCGGGAGCGCGCGAGCAGCGTCAGCCCGAGCGCGATCGCGCTGATCCAGCACAGGCGCAGGGCCCACTCCCCGCCGGTGGAAGGCATCCGGAGCGCATCGCGTCCGGCCGTCGCGGCGGTTGGTGCGTCGGTGACTTGTCCTGGCAACGCGCGCAGGCATGGACTGTCGCTCTGCTGCAGGCGGTCGATGGCGCGCCGGCGCGTCTCCGCGCTGGCGCGGCCGAAGAGGGTCCAGACCGCGGCGATCGCCACTGGCTCCGACATCGCGATGTCGCGATCGGCGGCGGCGATCACCTCGGGCAAGACTTCGGCGTCGCCGCGCCGCACCAGAGCGGCCATCGCGGTGACCCGGGCTTCGTCGGTGGCGTACAGCAGCCGCTCGAGCGCGTCCGCCGCCGAGGGGGAGCGACTCAATGCGAGTTGCCGCGCCGCCTCGGCGCGGTCGGCGCCGCGCGCGCACCGTGCCGCCAACACCCAGGGGTCGCCGCGGTCAGCGGACCCTCCCGAGCGCGTCGCGAGCGCGACCAGCAGCATCGGCAGGGAGAGCCCACCTTCGCTGTGGCCAACGAGATCCGGCGCTCCGGCCGCCGTGGGCCGGGCGTAGGTCAACGGACCGCACATCGCCGGCCCCAGCCGCAGCAGGTGCGCCTTGGGATCGTCGTGGTCGGCGACTGCCGCGGTGTTGCCGACCAAAGCGGCGGTCTCGACGGCGGCAGCCGTCGTCGACGGGCGCAGGCCGAGCGACCGCAACCAGGCGAACATCGCGTCGCGATCGCTGGCGTACCACTCCTCGCGGCCATCGGGCGTGGCGCGCAGGCGGATCGAGCAGCCGCCTTCGAGGGTGATGACTCCCTCGACGGCGGCGTCGGCGGGCGGGGTGACGGCCGCCGCGGTGGTCAGTCCGCGGTGGTCCGCGGTGATCTCCAGCGCCGCGGTCAGCCGTTCGACCGACAGCCCGGTGTGCGCGGCGAGCGCCTGCCGGCGGGCCCAGCTCCAAGCGCTCGGGCCGGCGTCGGTCGCCAGCTGCAGCTGCATCGACCGCAGCTGGGGTGCCTGGGCGGTCGCGGCCGACGCGACGGCGCACGCGATCGCCACCAGACCGGTTGCCCGCCTGTTGCCGACCCCCGGCGCGCTGCGCGGCGGCCGCGCCACTACGACCTCGGCTCGTCTTCCAGGTCGAGGTCCCAGCCGTCGTCGCCGTCGGTGGCGACCGCTGCTTCGGCTTCGCCCTGTTCGGCTTCCGCGTCGAACACGGGCGCCGGCGCGTCTTCCAGCTCGGCGTCCTCGTCGTCGCCGTAGTCGCTGTCGTCGTCGTAGTCCTCGTAATCCTCGTCTTCGGCGCCGTCGTCGTAATCGCCTTCCAGGTCGTCCTCGTGCTCCGCGTGCGCTGCCTCGAGCTCGTCCTCTGCCTCGGCCCGTCGCCGGCTCCGGCGGCGGAGGAAGAACAGGCCGAACAGGCCCACGACCAGCGCGGCGCCGCCGGCCCCGAGGGCCAGCGTGGTGCGCGACGGGGTCTTGCTCGCGGCACTGCCCGGGGTCGCGGGGGTAGTGCCGGCCTGCGCCGCCTCGATGCCGCGCACGGCCATCGCGGCCAGCGCGCGGAGCTGGCCATCCTCGTCGTCGGTCGCGCGGCGCTGCAGCTGCGGCAGCGCCGCCGTGGAGTGCGAGCCCAGCTCGGCGAGCCGCTGCATCGCGTAGCGCCGGACGGCGGCCGCGGGGTGGCCGGTGGCCTTGCCCAGCTCGGTCACCTCGGCCGGCGGTGCCAGCTTGGGCGACAAGACCTGGAACAGGTAGGCCAACGCCTTCATCTCGTGGGCGTCCTCTGCCCGCACACTTGCCGCGGCGGGGGCCAAGCAGGCCGCGTCGCCGATGTCGGCCAGCGCCACCAGCGCGGCGACCCGGTCGCGCCGGTCACTGCCCGCCTCGCGCTCCAGCAGCGCCAGCAGGCCTTCGATGGCCTCGGTGGCTCGCAGCTGGCCGAGGGTGTTGGCGGCCAGCGTTCGCAGCGCTGCGTTGTTGCTGAGCAGCCCCTGGATCACGGCCTTGCTCGATCGCTGGTCGGCGATCTTGTTGAGCGCGACCATCGCCTGCAGCCGCACGGCCTCTTCGGGATGCGCGGTGAGCGCCTCGCACAGGTCGGGCACGGCGTCGAGAGCGCGCAGCTCGCCGAGTGCGAAGGCGGCCCGGCAGGCGACGGCGGGGTTGCTGTGGTGCAGGGCGTCGACGACGCGCTGCGGCACGGTGGCGATGCCGCGTTGCTCGGCCTGCAGAATCGCGCTGAACAGCTCGGTGGAGTCGGCGTGCTCCTCGATGTTGGTCTGCTCGAGGTCGCGCCAGCCGGGCACCATCGAGCCGCCGAACCGGCCGTCCAGATAGAGGTCGGTCAGCGCCGCGGTCCGCATGCCGAGCGCGGCGGCGATGGCGTCGTTGCCGAGCAGCGGTCGGTTGGGCAGTGAAGCGAGCACGGTACCGGTGCGTTCGCGGCTGGGCCACGCGAGCACGGCGAAGTAGCGCTCGTCGGCCGTCATCACCTGGTGCATCAGGTACTCACCCGTGCGGAAGACACCGTTGTGCTCGGTGGGCAGCAACGCTTCCTGCAGCACGAGGTCGTCCTTGCGCAGCATCTCGAGCGAGGCGAACCGCTCCCGCTCCGTCCACAGCGCGCGTTGGTTGGAGTGAATACGCAGCAGCGCGGTGCGCACCGACTCGGTCGGCGTCACCGCTTGTTGCCGCAGCGCCTCCTGCCGGGCCGCCATCAGCGAAGGCATCGCCACCGCGCCGGCCACTGCCAGCCCGCCGGCGGCGTAGATGTTGCCGATGGGCGAGGCGGAGGTCAGCACGACCTCGCGGTCGTCGATCGCCAACCGGTATTCGGCGTGCCCTTCGATGCGATCGAACTCCTGCGCCAAGGTCTGCACCGCGATCGGGTCCAGGCCGGTGTCGGAGCCGAGGATTGCAGTGCTCAGCGAGCGCATCGCTTCGCGCAGCGAAGTGCGGCTCACCGAGGTCGTGCCCGGCGGCAGCGTCGCCAGCAGCTCGAGCGCTTCGGAGTTGTCGCGCGGCTGTTGCAGCTGGTCCAGCGCGGTGTTCATCGTGCGCTCGTTGGCGGCGAACACCAGGTGGTTGTCGGTGAACGAGAGCTGCGGGGCGAAGCCGGGGGGCAATCCCAACCCGGCGTCGAGCAGGCTGTACACCGTGTTGTCGGCCCGGTCGCGGGTCGACGGGCTGGCTCCCATGCGCTCGAGCAGTCGCTGGAAGGTGCCGTGCAGACGCTCGGAGTTGCGCAGCTCGAGCAACATCGCGAACTCGGTCGCGTCCTCTTCACCCGGCCACTGCAACGACACGACCTGGTGGCCCAGGGGCTCCAGGACGTCGGCTTCCAAGCGGATGCCGAGGGCGCCACGCATCCCCTCCAGCGCTTCCTCGGCCATGTCCGCGGCGCGAGGTTCGGCGACGCGCAGTAGCGCCAGGAGCTGCTCGTAGACGGCGATTGCGTCGATGTGCGCGACCGAGAACGCGCTCACGTCGGGGGGAATCAGGTGCCCCGTGGTTGGCTTGACGGGCGTCCCCGGTCCGAGCAACGCGCCGAGCAGACCGCGCCTGGGGGCCGGATACGCGAGCCGAAGCTCGTCGCGCAGCAAGCCGTCGCGCGCGTGCACCGTGAAGCTGATGTCGGCGATCTGATCGAGCTCGAGCGCGCCGACGACGCGTTCGGCGTCGGCGTCGCCCACCATGGCCAGCGCATGCGCGACGATCGCATCGAAGCGGGCGTAGATCGCCAGCAGAGGTGCACCGCTGCCGGTGGCGCGGGTGACGAAGCTGCGGTAGCCGTCGCCTGCGCCGATCCCATCGTCGGCCGGCCGAAATCCGGACAGCACGTTCTGCACCAGGCTGGCGGTCGTGCCGGCCACCAGCCGGCCCTCGTGCACGGCGAGGATGATCGGGGCCTCGTCGAGCGTCGACCACATCGAGATGCCGTCGAGGTCGGTCGCCTGCAGGGAGGCGTCGGCGCCCTGGGTCGCGTTGTCGAGCGCGGCGGCGACCGCCTCGCTGTGCGCGCCCAGGTTGAGCTGTAGTAGGCCGCCGATGCCGCGCGCGTCGTCCGGCACCACCGCGAGCGCACCACCGCCGGCGAGGATCTCGGTGACCGCGTCGCGATCCAGGCCGACCGCGTCTTGCACTCCCTCGAGCAGCGGAGCCATCGCATCCTGCAGATCGAAGGCACCGTTCAAGGTGCTGACGATGTGGAACAGGCTCGTGCTGCGCAGCTGTTCGAAGTGGGGCACGACGTCGTCGAGCGCCGCGAACAGCAGCGTGTCTTGCGGCAGTACCGCACCCCAGCGCTCCAGCGGTGAGGGCTGCGGCGCCGGGTCCTGTTGTGCCGGTGAGCTGGCCCCGAGGAGGGCGACGAGGCACGCGGCCTTCATGTGCATTGCCATCGATCCCAAGTGGCTGAGGTTCCGTCCACTTGGTCCTATCGGGTGTCGGTCGCTCTCCCCTTCAGCCAAGCTGGAGGTTCGTAAAGTGACCCAGGGGAGGGTGTCGATATCGGATCGGGCGGTCCATCTCGGGCCGGCACCTTGGACCATGAGGGAGAACTCGGCAACCACGCACGATCCGATGCCATCGGAGGTGAGCAGCGTCGACGGTCCGCCCGGGGCCGCCGTGCCGGCCGCCGGATCGGCGGGCTACGAGATCGAATCGGTGGTCGAGATCGAGGATGTTTGGGGTCCCGGCACGTTGCTGCTGGCCAGCGGCGCGCTCGGCCTGGCGACGGGAGGTGCGGCGTTCCTGCTGCCCCCCGCCGTCGCAGCAGCCGCCGGCGCGGTTGCAGCGGCGGGTGCCGCCGCCCTGTTCTTCCGGCATCGTCGCGTTCTGCGCCGCGAGTACCTGGGGCCCATTGCCCACGCTGTCGGCGTGATGGAACGGTTCGACCTGCGTGCCCCGGCCGAGCTGCGCGCCGAGGGCGCGCCCCTGGTCCGGTCGCTGGTGCAGTCGGTGGTCCACGCGCGCGCGGCGATGGTGCAGCGCGAGCGTCTCAGCCAGGCCAACCTGATGTCGGTCGAGAGCGCGTTCGACCGGATCCACGCCGTGCTGCAGTCGTTGGGCGAAGGCGTCGTGTTGGTGGATGCGCAGGGCCGGGTGATCTTGGCCAACGCGTGCGCGCGGCGGATCATGCTCAGCGACGGCCGCCCGTTCGAGGGGCGCGAAGTCGGCGAGCTCCTGCCGCCGCGCTTGGCGCGGGTGGTGCGCCGCGGCTTGGACGCGGTCGGCGGCGATGCTGCGTCGCCGACGTCGGAGCTCAGCGGCCTGCAGGTCGGTAGCCGCTACTACGACATCGCCGTGGTCCGGGTGGAGGGCAAGGACCAGTCCGGCACGCTGGGGACGGTGATCAGCCTGATCGACGTGACCCGCAACCACGAGATCGCGCGACTCAAAGAAGAGTTCTTGTCGTCGATTTCGCACGAGCTGCGGACGCCGCTGACCAACATCTGCGCGTTCACCGAGATTCTCGAGGGGGTCACCCCGAACAACGACAACGACTGGCGCGAGTTCCTCGGCATCGTGCAATCGGAGAGCCAGCGCCTGATGGACCTCGTCGACGACATCCTGCAGCACAGCAGGCTGATGCGCGGCGAGAAGGACGTCGTCTTGGAGCACGTCGACGTCGGTGAGGTGATGCAGACCGTCACCGGCCTGTTCGGCGCCCGCACCGAGGCCTCGGGGGTCGAGCTGCAGGTGCGCGCCGCGGCGGACGAGATCGTCGCCCTCGGCGATCACGACGCGATGCGCCAGGTGTTGTCTCGCTTGGTCGACAACGCGCTCAAGTTCACGCCGGCCGGGGGCACGGTCGTGGTCGGCGCCAAGACCACGGAAGCGTCGGTCGAGGTGTTCGTCGAGGACTCGGGGCGGGGCATTCCGGCCGAGTACCACGAGTGTGTGTTCGAGGGCTTCCGGCAGATCGGCGACCACATGACGGACAAGCCGTCCGGCGCCGGCCTGGGGCTCTCGATCTGTCGCAGCCTGGTCAATCTGATGGGCGGCCACATCTGGTGCTCCAACGCCGAGCTCGGCGGTGCGCGGCTGACGTTCGTCGTGCCGCGCGCAGGCGTCGGGGCGGACCGCGTCGACGATGACGTTGTCGCGTCCGACGCCGCGCCGGACCTCGATGCGATCCCGGCGCCGTTGTCGGCCGAGGCCGACGACAGCGTTGTCGACTCCGCCAACGCCGAGCAACTCGAGGTGGAGCAGGTCGCGCCGGCCGAACGCAACGACCCGACCGACGACTGAGCCTCCGGCGCCTCGAATCTTCGAGCTTCGACAACATTCTCGAGGCGACGTCGCTGTCATGGCAAGGTCGCCGCTGCGCCGGAGGCTCGGAGAGACAGTGCCTCCTGGCTCAGCGCGGCGGCGGATGGGGCAGGCTTTCCAAGCCGCTCCGACACAAGCGGCATCCGAGTTTGGTTGCGGCCGTGGCCGCGCTGAGGCTCGATGCCCGGCGTAAGGACGTTGGACGTGGAGAGTCGCGGGCTCCCCTGACCGCGACCGGGTGCCGGGTCTACTTCGGCAAGTCCTCGAGAAGCCGAGCCAGTTCGTCCCATTCCGTTCCCGTCGGCACGTGGCCGCCCACCATGACGACTACCGGCCATCCCCGAGCCTTCGCTCGTGCCGCAAACGGCGCGAAGTCGTCATCCGCCTCGTCCACGCCCGCCTCGACCGTCAAGATGTACTTCCCCGGGATCGCGCGCGCCGCCGGATTGTCGAGCGTGAGTTCTTCGGTAAGCGTACGAACCGGTTGTGGAGTACGACGATCTTGCCCCGTAGCGACTTCAGCTCCACCCGGCGGGCCTGGCGGAGCGATCAGGCCGTCCTTTGCGGATGCGACCAAGTGTTTGCGGAATGCTTCTCTCTTCTGTCCCCGCGAAGCGGTGATCAGACTCTCCCCGTTTTCCGGTAGGAAGGCGTCGACGAAGATCAAGCACCGGATCCGTTCCGGGATCCGATCAGAGACCCCCTGAGGCACCATACCGCCATAGCTGTGAGCGACGAGTACAACGTCGTTCAAGTCTTCAAAGACAATTGTATTGACGACGTCTTCGATGTGCGTGCTCAGGCCCACTTCGGGCGTGGAGAGATGCACGCGTTCACCAAGTCCAGTCAAAGTCGGCCTGTAGACGGTGTGTCCACGCGCGGTGAGAGCTGACTCCAAAGGCGTGTAAGCCCAGCCGCCTCCCCACGCGCCGTGGACAACGACGTACGTGTGGTGGTCTTCGGCGTTCGCTGTGGAGTTGGAGGTCGCTGAACAGGAGACGAGGGCGGTCAGCACACCAAGTGCCGCAGCGGCGCTTCTGAGATTCATGTCGGAGTCCTCGCCATGGCCTAGAGCGGGGTGGCGTGCAGTGAGTCTAACTTCCACGGCGGTGCCCCTCCACCCGGCGGCGCGCGGCTGGCCTTCTCGGCGACGTCGCCTCGAAGATGTTGTCGAAGCTCGACGGTTCGAGGCGCCGGGACGCTGTCAGCTCTCCTGCCAGCTGACGATCGCCGGCAGAGCGTCGGGCGCGGTGGCGGCCAACAACACGTCGATTCCGGCGGCGCGGCGACCGCCCAGGCTCGCGCGCACCCGCACCCGCCATCGGCTCGTTGCACCGGCCTCCGCCAGCACCGAGATGTCGATCCGGCACCGGCCGATACCGAGTTCGGCACCGCGGTAGCTGGGGTCGTGCCGCAACGCGGCCCGTGCCGCCTGGACACCGCCCTGGGCCGCGTAGAGCGCGGTCAGGCGGTCCGCGTACCGCGCGTCGCTGGTCGCCAGCGCGTCGGTGCCGGAGCGCAACGCGGTGTACGCCGCTCCCAGCACGGTCGCGATCAGGAGCGCGAACACCAGGACTGCGCCGTGCTCGTTGCGGCGGCGCATCATCGTCCTGTCCTCGGCGGCTGTGCGGCGTCGGCGTGGGCGCGACAGCGAGCGGAGGTCTCCAACACGCCACCCGCTTCGGCGCCTGCTCTGCGCGGCGCGATCTCCAGGCTGATGTCGACCAATGGCAGGTGCACGCGGACCTCGAGAGTCCGGATCCGGTGCGCCACGACTTCGACCCGGTCGCCGCAGCGGCGCAGCAGGGTGCCGTCCTCGATCGCGTACCGCACCTCACCGGCCGGCCCGCGCAGCACCGCGCCGTTCGCGGTGGGAGTGGCCTCGCTGGCGCGGCGCACGTCGGCGGTGAACCGCGAGAGCGCGCTCCGGCTGTGCAGGATGTCGTCGACGTAGCCGGTCGCGGTGCGACCCTGCCGTGTGAGCTGCGCGGTGAGCGACAGCGCAGCACTGCCGAGCAACGTGAGCAGCATCAGCGCCGCGGTCGTCTCGATCAGGGTGAGGCCGGTCGCCCGGCGGCTCCGTCGCGTCATCGGCAACCGTTGGGTCATCGGTGCGGGGGGAGCAGGGTCACCAGGGCGGCGTGTTGTCGGTGCGGTCGGTCCGGTGCGTGCCAGCTGACCTCGGCGCGGACCTCGTAGCAGCCATCGGGCCGCAGGCGGATCTCCCGCAGCCCCGCGGCGCGCGGCAGTGTGCGCCGGGCGGAGTCGGGCAGCGTGAACGCGTGACGACCGGCCTGCAGCGGCTTCCCATCGTCGATGCTCTCCAGCTGGGCGGCGGCCAGTGCCAGCGCCGCGGTGTGGCGGTGCGCGTTGGCGATGCGGTGGATTCCGTCGCGCTGGCCGACCGCGAACGCGCTCGCCAGCACGCTGAGAATGGCGAAGCCACACGCGACTTCGACCAGCGTGTAGCCCGCGGCCCGCCGCCGCCTCACCACAGGTTTGCCTCGGCGTGGAAGCGGTGGATCAGGCCGAACACGCCGGCGAACTGCACCGCCAGCAGAACGCCGAACAGCACCACCGCGATCGGGTGCACCCACCGCATCCAGCGGTCGACGTGCCGTTGGAGGCGGATGGCACACTCGTCGGCCAGGCCCGCCAGCGACCGCGCCAGCGTCGGCGCCGGTGCGTCCGAGGCCAGCGCGGCGCGCACCGCGGCGAACTCGGGCAGCGCCGTGCGCGCCCACGCCGCCTGCGGCTCGACGCCTTCTTCGATCGCCTGCGCGGCGGCGACGGCGGCGCCGCTGAGGCGCGTGCTACCGGTGGCCGGGGCCGAGCGGCGCAGCGCCTCGGGCAACGGCAACCCGGCGCCGACCAACGCGCCGGTGCTGCGCAGCAGACGCTCGCCACCCGCCAGCCGCGCGATGGTGTCGAGAAAGGCGGCGCGGCGCGTCACCGCGTCGGCCAGCCGACGCAGCGGTTCGGCCCGGCCGCCCAGCAGCTGGTAGGTGATGCCGATGCCGACCACCGCCATCACTCCGAGCATGAGTGCCGTGGTGAGCCGCGCGATCCACACCGACGCCGAGCTCATCACGGTGCCGTCGCCCGCCAGCGTTTCGTGGCCGAAGCCCGCGAACTCGAGGTAGAAGGTCTGCAGCCCGATCAGGAAGGCGCCCAGACAGATCGGGTAGAACATGGTCATCGACAGGCGATGCCGCGCCGCCAGCGCCTGGGTCGTGTCGACCGACAGCGAGGTCAGCGTGGTCGGCAGCTCGGCGGTGCCCTCCGACGCGCGGATCGCGGCGATGATGCGCAGCGGAAACAGCGGTCGCGCCTGCTCGGCGAGCGCGCGGCTGAGGCTCGCGCCCGCGTTGATGTCGGCGGCGAGCGCCGCCAGCAGCCGCCGCGTTCCCGCTGGGTGTTCCTCGCTGGCGCGCTGCAGCAGCGGGCCCAAGGGCACCGCGCGGCGCGTGCCGGTCGCCATCAGCGTCAGCAGCTGACCGCGCAGATCGAGCTTGCGCCGCATCAGGTAGATCGGCACGAACAGCGCCGCGATCAGCGCACCGAGCAGGATCAGAGTGATGCCGAAGAAGGTGGGCATGGCAGGCGCCGCCGTCCTTACGGCGACATCGCGTCGGCGTACTGCACCATGGGCAGCAGGTAGCTCATGGCGAAGCCCAGCACGATGATGCCGAGCATCAGCTCGGCCAGCGGCGTCGCCATCGCACAGAGCCGGTCCACCGATCGGTCGAGTCGTTCGCGGTAGATCCGGGCGACGTCGTCGAGCGCGTCCGAGGCCGAGCCGCTCGACTCGGCGGCTTCCACCAACCACAACAGGCTGGGCGAGATCAGATCGCCGGCGCGGACCGAGTCGGTCAGGTTGGCGCCCTCTTCGGCCCGGCTCGACATCCGCTGGATGCACTCGCGCACGCGGTTGTCATCGGTGGCCGTGGCGCTCAGCATCAGCGCTTGCGGCAGCGACAGGCCGCGCCGCGCCAGCAGCGCCATGGTGGAGGCAAACGAGGCCTTGGCCGCGAACAGGCGCAGCCGGCCCACCAGTGGCAGTCGGTAGCCGATGCCGTCGAGGGCCGAGCCGGGGTCGAGCGGGCTGCGCAGCCAGGCGAAGGTGATCGCCGCGACCGTGACCAGCACCAGCAAGCCCAGGCCGCTGGCGGCCGGGATCCAGGTGGTGGTCGACGGCGCCACGGTCTCCGCACTCATCGCCGCGGTCAGATCGAGCAGCGACGCGCTGAGGTGGGGCCCGACGAACAACACCAAGATCGAGCCCAGGGCGACGACGAAGCCGGCGGCGACCGCCGGGTAGGCCAGCGCCTGGCGCAGCCGGTCCACCGTCGCCGCGCGCTCGTGGGCATGGTGGGCGATCTCGTCGAGCACGCCGGGGAGGTTGCCCGAGCGGATGCCGGCGTCGACCAACGCGCGGTACAGCTTGGGAAAGTGCCGCTGGTGCTGGCCGTAGGCGTCGCCGAGGGGCACTCCGTTCTCGATGGCCTCGGCCATCGCGCCGACCGCTTGCCGCAGCTTGCCGCGGCGCAGGTCGGATTGGAGCAGTCGCAGCGCTCTGGGCAGTGGCACTTGCGCGCGGCACAGCTCGGCGAGCGTGCGGTGGAACAGCGCCATGTCGTCGGCGGCCGCCCCCGGCGACTTCGCGACCGGCTTGGCGGGTGCCTGGCCTTCAACCGCAACCGAGGACACGGTCCACCTCCTGCTGGCTGGTGATGCCGGCCGCGACCATCGCGGCGGCTTGCTCGTGCAGCGAGCGCGAGCCGGCCTCGTGGGCGGCGGCGGCCATGCGCTCGCCGTCGCCGCGGTCGAGGATCGCCTGGCGCAGGCCCGGCGACATCGGCAGCCACTCGGCCACCGCTTGCCGGCCGACATGGCCGCTGCCGCGGCACTGCCCACAGGTCGGTTCCGGCGCGCCGCGCGCGCAGCCGGCCGCGTCGCAGCGCCGCCGCAGCAGGCGCTGGGCCAGCACGCCGCGCACCGCGGTGGTCAGCACGAACGGCTCGATCTGCATCTCGAGCAGGCGGGCGAACACTTGGCTGGCGGTGCCGGCGTGGATGGTGGACGCCACCAGGTGGCCGGTCAGGCCGGCCTCGAGGGCGATGGCGGCGGTCTCGCGGTCGCGGATCTCGCCGACCAGCAGCACCTCCGGGTCTTGGCGCAGCATCGAGCGCAGCGCGCGGGCGAAGCTCAGACCGGCCGGTAGGTTGACCTCGGTCTGCACCACGCCCGGAATCCGCCGCTCGATGGGATCTTCGACGGTCATGATGCTGCGCGGCCGCTCGCCAGCGGTGAGGTGGCGCAGGCAGGAGTACAGCGTCGTGGTCTTGCCGCTGCCGCTCGGACCGGTCACCAACAGCACCCCGCTCGGCTGCTCGATGGCCTGCGTCAGCGCCGCGCAGACGTCTGCGGGAAGGCCCAGGCCGGAGAGCTGCTGCGGTGCGCCGTGCGGCGTGTCGAAGCGCAGCGCGACGCGCTCGCCCATCAGGGTCGGGTAGGTCGCGACGCGGACCTCCTTGCCGATGCCCGACGCAGTCGCCGGAATGCGGCCCTCCTGCGGCACGTCGGTGCGGTAGGCCAGCAGGCTGGCCAGCGCCTTGAGCCGGCCGACGAGGCGGCCGGCGAGCTCGCCGGGCAGCAGCTCGTGTCGCTGCAGCACGCCGTCGCAGCGCGCCCGCACTTCGACCCCGTCTTCGGTGGGATCGAGATGGAGATCGCTCGCGCCGATGCGCTTGGCCAGCGCCATCAGCTCCTCGACGACGGCGGGGGCCTGCCTGGTTTCCAGCATTCCTTCCTTTGGTGGGGGACCGACTTCACCCGTTGCTATCGGACGGTGAGCGGTGGCGCCTTGATGCCGGTGGTGGCGCTGCACGTTCGTGCGGATCGCGCACCCGGTCAGTCGCGGTGGGCGGGCAGGGTCTGCGGCGCGGCGGCATCGCCGCTCAACCAGAACGCGTCCCCGCTCCAGCGCCGGGCGGTGCCGTCGCCGACCAACACGGCGGCCCCGCGGCCGATGCCCAGGCCGAGCGCCGAAGGGGAGCGCGCCAGGCGCTGGCGGAGGCCGGCCCAAGCGGCGGCCTCGTCGTGCACGGCAACCCAGGCGTCGACGATGCCCAGGCCGCCGCGCCCCATCTGCACCGCACCCGCCGACACGCCCACCAGCACCGCGCCGGCGGCGCGGCGGGCGGCGAGCTGCGCGTCGACGCCGGCGGTGCGGAATGCGCGCCAACCGCGGTCCGGGTCGCCCCCCGACAGCACGAGCAGGTCGGCGGCGTCGATCGCCGCGCGCGCCGCGTCGTCGAATGGCGCCGCGGCGTGGAGGTGTCGGCAGATGCCAGCGCCCTGCATCGCGGCGGCGAAGACGTCGTAGTACTCCGGCAGATCGCCGTTGGCGGCGCCCAGATAGACCGCGCGCAGCGCGCCGCGATCGCGGCTGCCGAGCAGCGCGTCCCACAGCGAGGTGCCGCCGGCGGCCCGCGCGAACAGGGGGCGGCTGTCGGCGGTCAGAGCGGCCAGGGAGTGGGGCGACATCGCGGCCGGCATCCTGCCATAATCGCGGCCCGCGTTCTTCGATGCTGGTCCACGCCGATCGCCCCGCCGACCGGGCCGCGCGCGCGCGGATCAGAGCCGCGGCCGCCGCCGCCGGTTTCGACCTCGCCGGCGCGCACCTGCTGCGCACGTCGTCCCGGCTGTGCCTGAGCGTCGAGCACGGCGACTACAACGGCACGCCGCTGTTCGGCATCGGCACCGATCGCTGCCTGTGGATCGCCGCCAAGCCGCGACCCGGAGGCGAAGTGCGCTTCCTGTCCATCGCCTTTGCCGGCGAGGGCATCGTCCGCTACCGCGCCGGCGCGGCGCCGTCTCCGTCACCCGCCGCCACGGGGTGGGGGCGCTACGCGCGGGGCGCCGACTGGGTGCTGCGGCGCGCCGGCCATCGGCCGCGCCAGGGCTTCGATGCGATTGTCGACAGCGACATTCCCGGCGGCGGCATGTCGCGCTCGGCGGCGCTGTCGCTCAACCTGCTGCTGACCGTCCTGCGCCTGGAGCACCCCGACGCGGACCTCGAAGGGCTGGCGCCGCGCATGCAGTTCGCGCAGTGGGGACAGGCGGTCGAGGCGGACTACGCCGGAGTGCCGTGTGGCATCCTCGATCCGCTGATCATCGCGCACGCGCGGGCCGATGCCGGCGTCTGGTACGAGCCGGGCGCCGACCGCGCCGAGTGCGTGCCGTTGCCGGCGGGTGCGGAGGCGGCCGCGCGCTTCGTCGCGCTCGACACCGGCGTCGCCCGCGCCGGTCTCGAGCACTCGACCTACCCGCGCCGGCGGGCCGAGTGCGAGCGGCTGGTGCGGCTGGCGCAGCCGGAGTTCGGTATCCGCGCGCTGGCCGAGGTCCGCGACGGGGCGATGCTCGCGGCGTTGTTTCGCCGCTTCGCCGGCGAGCCGAAGCTGTGCGCGCGCCTGGCCTACGTCTTCACCGCCCAGCTGCGACTGCCGCGCCTGCTGGCGGCGTGGCGCGCCGGCGACTGGCGCGGCGTCGGGCGGGTGCTGCGCGCCGACGGGGTCGGGCTGCGCGATCTCTACCGGATCTCGGGCCCGGAGCTGGAGGCGATGTGCAGTATCGCCCGCGGGGTGCCGGGCGTGTACGGCGAGCGCATGCTCGGCGGCGGCGACGCCGGCGCGGCCGGCGCGATCGTGCGGCCCGACGCCGTCGAGGAGCTGCGCTGTGCGGTGGCGCGCGAGTACCCGCGGCGGCACCCGGCCGCCGCCCCGCGCGCCGCCGTGCACGAGCTGCAGTTGATCGACGGCATCGCGGCGCTGGCACCGCTCTGATCGAGTCGGGGGCGGTCGAACGCCGAAGAGATCCGATGCCGGGCCCTGCGCCCGGTCGACCTCGAGCCATCCTGCATGACTGGCAAATCCCCCAACGACCGCACCGGGCTCTGGCTGGCCCTGATCCTGGTGTGTGCCTTCGCCGCGCACGCGCCGGCGCTGCTCAACGGATTCACCTTCGACGATGCCTTCTACGTCAAGGGCGAGACGCCGTACGGCACTCCCAACCCGATGGTGGCGACGCTGCATCCGCTGCCCGAGTACTTCCAGCGCCCCTACAACCACGGCGTCAGCGACGGTCGCGGCTACCGGCCGTTGACGGTCTACAGCTTCGCGCTGCTGCACCACTGGGCGCGCACGCCGGTGCAGAGTGGGATCCTCGGCGACCGTTTCGTCGAGTCCGCGTGGCCGCAGCACCTGTGCAACTCGCTGCTGCACGTGCTGTGCACTCTGCTCGTGTTCGGTCTCGTGCGCCGGCTGACGGGCGCCGGCCCGGCGCTGCTGGCGAGCTTGCTGTTCGGTGCGCTGGCGGTGCACACCGAAGCGGTGGCTTGGATCGTCGGTCGTGGAGAGCTGCTGGCGTTCGCCGGCGGCGCGACCGGCGCGCTGTGCTTTGCGAGTGGCCTGCTGTCTACCGGGCCGCGCCGCGCCGCGTGGCTTGCCGCGGCGGCGGCCGCCGTGTTCGTCGCGTGCGCGAGCAAGGAGAGCGGCGTCGCCTGGGCGCTCTTCGTGCCGCTCTACGCCATCGCCGTGCGCGTGCGCCGCGGCGCGGCGTGGCGCGCCGGAGCGGGAGCCTGCGCCGTGGCGTGGTTGGCTACCTGCGGTCTGCCGGTAGCGGTGTTCGCTTGGATGCGGCACGCGGTGCTGCAGCGCTACGTCGCGCCGCGCGGTGCCTTCGAGGTGCCCTACGAGTTCAATCCGCTGTTCGAGCTGGGGTTCTTCGAGCGGCTGCCGTCGGCGGTGATGCTGCTCGGCTACGGCCTGTACAAGACGCTGGTGCCGATCGATCTGTCGTGTAGCTACCGGCACGCGGTGTTCGAGCTGCCCGTGGGCTTTGCGCACTGGGGCTTCCTCTCGACCGCGATCGGTCTCGCGGTGGCGGTCTACTTGGCTTGGCGGTGGCGTCAGCAGCCGCTGTGGTGGCTGGCACTGGCGAGCTTCACCGGTCTGGCCGTGGTGACGTCCAACTTGCCGTTCGCCATCGAGACGGTGTTCGCCGAGCGCTTCTACTACGCCCCCAGCCTGGGCCTGGCGCTGGTGGCCGCGGCGCTGGTGGCCGCCACGGGGGCGCGCGGGCGGCGGTTGTGCGCGGCCGCGGTGGTGTGCCTGTCGCTGGCCAACGTCGCCCTGTCGGCGCGGCGCTCGATGCAGTGGGCCGACGACGCCACCCTGTTCGCCGCCGACGTCGAGAGCCAGCCGCGCAGCATCGAGCTGCAGCTCAACCTGGCAGGCCAGCGCTTCGACAACTTCGACGAGGCCGGCGGCCGCGCTGCGCTGGAGCGCGCGCTGCAGCTCGGCCCCCGGATCCCGCGCGTCCTGCGCGAGGTGGCCGCCTACCGCCTCGGAGTGGCGGTGCGCGCGGCGCGTGGCGGACGGCAGGAGCAGGCCGAGGCCGGCTTCGCCGAGGTCGAGGCCATGCTTCTCGATGCGCTGCAGTCCGAGCACTACCAACCGCGGCGCGACGGGCGCGACACCCAGGTGCTGCTGGCCGAGCTGTGTGTCGCGCGCGGCGACGACGATGGCGCGCGGCGGGCGCTGCAGCGCGCCTTGGAGTTCGATCCGCGCAGCGACCGCGTGCGCTTGCGGCTGAAGCTGAACGCTGAGGATGCCGGCGACGATGCGCGCGCGGCGTCGCTGTTGCGCGAGGGTCTGGCGCTGGACGGCGACTCCGCCTACCTCCTCGCCGCGCGCGGGCGTCGTGCGCACCGCGCCGGCGATCACGATGGCGCGGCGCGCGACTTTGCCGCGTCGCTGCCGCGCCTGCCGCACGAAGTTTGGGTGGTCGAGGCGTGGTGTGAGTACGCGGCGTCGTTGGCGGCGCTCGGTCGCACCGCCGACAGCGTCGAGATCGCGACCGCGTTTCTCGCCATGGGAGTGCAGGGCGAGCAGCGCGCGGCGCTGGAGCGATTGGCGGCGACCCCGCCGGGATGAGTGCATGGTTTTCCGCGCCCGTGGTGAGGGCCGGCGCTACCATCGCCGAGGCCATGACCGACGACCCCAGAGGCAAGTCCGGCCCGGCCGACGGCGCCAAGTCGAGCGCCGGCCTGCCGCGCTGGAAGCTGGTTCTGATCGCCTTCGCGGCGCTGCTGCTGCTGGTGGGCGTCGCGCTCTACTTCGCTGGCGGCGGCGAGCCACAGCGGACCCCCGTCCAACCGGGTACCGCGGGTGCCAGCTTCATCGAGCTCGGTGGTGGCGAGGCGACGCAGGGGCAGAGCTGGGCGCCCGGCCTGATGCGCATGGGCTTCAGCTTCTTCGTCGCCTTCGCCATCGGCAGCGTGTTTCGCTCGTTCTTCAAGATCTCGCTGCTCTGCGTCGGCATCTACGCGCTGCTGACCCTGGGCTTGCAGCACCTCGGCTACGTGACCGTGCACTGGGACCAGCTGGAAGGCATGTGGGCGGGCTTCACCGATCGGGTCAGCGAGGACTTCGGCCGGCTGCGCACCGCGATCACCGGCAGCTTGCCGCAGGCCGGCCTCGCGTCGGTCGGTTTGTTCGCCGGCTTCAAGAAGGGCTGACCGCGGTCGCCCTGCTGCTCGCCACGGTCGCCTGCGGGCGCCCGCAGCAGGTCGTCCTCCGCTACGCCGACGGCGTGGTTAAGGCGCGCGGCGCCACCATCGAGGGCCAGCGGCACGGCCACTGGACGTTTTGGCACGCCAACGGCAACACCGCCGCCGATGGCGCCTACGTCTGGGGGCAGGAAGACGGCGAGTGGCGCTTCTGGCACGAGAACGGCACGGTGCACAAGCGCGGGATCTACCGCCGCGGCGTGCCGCAGGGACCGTGGACGTTCTACTTCGACGACGGGCAGCCGGAGTTTCAGGGCAGCTACCGCGACGGGGTGGCGTGGGGGTTGTGGAGCGCGTGGCGC
Source organism: Planctomycetota bacterium (assembly GCA_965223545.1). Taxonomy (GTDB): domain Bacteria; phylum Planctomycetota; class UBA1135; order UBA1135; family UBA2386; genus CBDCWY01. The sequence continues at coordinate 6,067,486 of OZ245006.1, forward strand.
CCGGACGGCAGCGTCGACCCCGACCACACCGGCATGTATCGCGACGGGCGCTTGGTGCGCGGCGCCGAGCGCTGAGCGGCGCCGCTCCGGCCGCTCTTGGTTTTCGCGCGGCGATCCCTCGCCGCGACCACGCCGGCGCGTATCTTTGCCAGGCTCAAAGCATGGTCAAGCTCAACAAGATCTACACCCGCACCGGCGACGACGGCTCCACCGGTCTCGGCGACGGCTCGCGGCGGCAAAAGCACGACCTGCGCATCGCCGCGTACGGCACCACCGACGAGGCCTCGAGCGCCCTTGGCCTGGCGTTGGTGCACGGCCTGGATGGCGAGCTCGAAGGCATCGTCCAGCAGCTGCAGAACGACCTGTTCGACGTCGGTGCCGATCTGTGCGTGCCGGGGACCGGCGGGGACGGGCTGCGGATCGCGCCGGCCTACACCGCGCGCGTGGAGCAGTGGATCGACCAGTACAACGAGCGCCTGCAGCCGTTGCGTTCGTTCGTGCTGCCCGGTGGGAGCGCGGCGGCGGCGTGGCTGCACTTCGCGCGCACCGTGTGCCGGCGCGCCGAGCGGCTGGTCTCGGAGCTCGGCGCGGTGGAGAGCGAGGCGGCGGCCCTCAATCCCGAGGTGTTGCGCTTTCTCAATCGGCTGTCGGACTTGCTGTTCGTGCTGGCGCGCGTCGCCAACGACGACGGCCGCGCCGACGTGCTCTGGCGACCCGGCGGCGGCGGCGACGGCGTCGAGTGACGAAGGAGCGCGCTCAGCCGCGTTGGGCGGCGACGTACCAGCCGTAGCGAAACGAGTCGCCGAACCGCTCCTGCATCGCGTCGAACGCGCGCGTCGCGAGCCGCCGGGCGTGGCGGTGCTTGTGCAGCCAGGAAAACGCCTCCTGCATCGGCGCCACCCAGTGCGGCCGCAGGTCGGCGTTCGCCAGGCTGGCGAGGAACGACGCGCGGGTGAAGCGCTGGATGTGCGCCGCGCCGGGCTCGCGGCCGAACGGTTGGCTGCAGCGGAACCAGGCGCGGAACATGCGGTCCGACCAGGCGCGGCCGTTGGGCACCGCGGCGAGCAGGTGGCCGCCCGGCCGCAGCACGCGGTGCACCTCGGCCAACAGCGCGTCCGGCGCCGCGACGTGCTCGAGGACGTGCATGCAGCTGACCCCGTCGAAGCTGCCGTCGGCAAACGGCAGACCCGCCTCGAAGCTGCACACCACGCGCGGCACCCCGGCGGCCGCGCCGCGCGGATAGAGATCGGCCTCGACGATCACCCGCGCCGGCAGGTCGCGCACGTGCAGCGACGACTCCGGGTCGATGGTGCTGCCACCGCCGGCACCCACGTCGAGCCAGCAGCCGTCGCGGCTGGCCTCGACGATGGCGTCGAGCTGATGTGGCAGAGCGGTGGCGGTGGCGGGGGGAGCGACCATCGGGTGGGAGCGGGGCGGTCGAGCCGCGGACAAGTCTATGCGAACCGACCGCCCGCTGCCGTGCGCGGTATTCTGGGCGGCTCCCCCAACTGAGGTTTTCCCCAAATGAGTATCCTCCGGTCCTGCCTCGCCGCCTCCACCGCGCTGGCTTGCGCATCCTCCCTTTGTGGCCAGCCCACCTGGTCGTTGATCACTTCGCCGGACGAGATCATCGTGCTGGCCGGCGGCGCGGCCCCCAAGGCGCTGGGCTTCATCGACGACCAGGAGTCGGTGATCGTCACCCCGTCGTTCACGACGAGCTACGCCGCGCGGCCTTTCTGGACGCTGACCACGCTCAACGTCATGCACGGCGATGGCGACAACGACGGCGATCTGCCGGACACGTCGCGCATCGGCGACCTCAACTGCCAGTTCGTGCGCCAGCGGCCACCCCACGCGGTCAGTGGCCCCGTCGATCCCAGCGACGTGTTCATCTCGCACGACTTCACGTCGACGACCTTCGTCGCCACCAACACCGGCATCCAGCGCGTCGTCGATGGCGACGTCTACCGGGCCCGCAACGGCACCATCGAGTTCTTCGTCACCGAGGCGCAGCTGCAGACTGCGTTCGGCGGCGGCGACTTCGACGTCGATGCGCTGGCGCAGGACAGTCAGGGCAACCTCTACCTGAGCTTTCTGACCACGGTCACCATCAACGGCACCATCTACAACGATGGCGCCATCCTGCACATCCCGGCGGCCGCCATCACCTATGACGCTGCGGGCCTGGTGTCGGTGATCGCCGCCAACAGCGCGCAGATCATCGCTGACGAGACCGACGTGGGCACCATGGTGTCGAACGCCGGGGCGATGAACATGACCGGGTCGCTGATCACGTCGATCTCTGATGTCTCCGGCCTGGAGATCGATCCGGCGGGCGGCACCTGGGTCAGCCCGTTCGGGCAGACGTTTCCCAATCTCCTGTTCTGCTCCAACACCGACGTCAACCTCGACAACATCTGGAGCACGAACGCCGGTGGCCAGCTGGCCGTGATCAACGGCGTGCAGATGGGCTATCAGACCGGGCCCGCCACCGGCTCCGTGCTCGGCATCGGTCTGCTGCCGTCCAACCAGGACGCGATCAGCGGTCTCGCGCTCGTGCCCGAGCAGCACCACTGGATCGCGATCGACAGCCCGCAGTCCGGCCGCCAGGTGCTCGGGGTGTTCGACATCGAGGTCGGCCGGTGCCAGCCGGGCTCGGCGGTCGGTCTGTTGTTGTCGATCTGGAACAACGAGATGCCGGGTGGCTGGATCAACGGGTTCCCCAGCCCGCGGACCGTGTTCGGCGGCAACGCCCTCATCGAGCTCGACTTGGCGACGCTGTTCGCGCTGCCCGGAATGGTGGCCGACGCGCAGGGCTATGCGTCGCTGACCTTGCCGGCGCCGGCGACGATCTCGCCGGGGCCGGATCTGCTGCTGCAGGGAGTCGGGTTGCCGTTCAACACCGGCTTTCCCGGGAGCGTCGGGTTCGCGCTCACCGCGACCAGCAACATCACGTTCTGAGGTGATGGCGACGGGCGGGTGAGCGGCGTGTCGTCGGAGGCTTCGGTTGCGAAGCGGTCGCGCTCTCGCCGGGGGGCGGCGCGCGCTGCCCTCGCCTTCGCTCTGGGGTTGCTCGCACTCGAGCTGATCCTCCAGCTCGGCGCGCTCGCCATCTGGTGCACCGCCCGGCGCCCGCCCGAAGCGCTGCCCCCAGGCGCGGGGCGCGTCGTGCTCTGCATCGGGGACTCGTTCACCTTCGGGCTGGGGGCATCGACAAAGGAGTACTGCTATCCGATGCAGCTCGAGCGAATGCTGAACGCCGCCGGCGAGGACCGTTGGAGCGTCGTCAACGGCGGCTGGCCGTCGCGCACCTCGCGCGACGTGCTCCTCGAGCTCGACGATCAGCTGCGGCGCTACGCACCCGAGCTGGTCTACGTGTTGGTCGGACACAACGACGCATGGGGCAGTCCGGAGCTCGTCACCGAGCGGGCGCGCTCGGGCGCCGGATTTCCGCTGCGCTGGCGCACCGGCCGCATGCTCGCGCTGCTGTTCCACGGCCTGCGCGGAGTAGCCGACGCTCCGCCACCGTTCGTCGGGCGCTGGCACGACGAGCGTGGGCGTGAGGTCACGTTCGAGGCGAGCGGCCGAATGTACACGGCCGACGACGAGATGCGGTGGTCGCAAGACCGCGACACACTCGTGCTGGACGCCGCGCACCGCGGCGTGATGCGCGTCGCCTGGCGCCGGGAGGACGACGAGCTCTGGCTGCGCGGGGGCCCGTGGGTTCCGGAGGTGACGCTCGCGCCGGGCGCGAGTCCGAGAAGGGCCGGCAGCCTCGAGGGCGCACGCAGCGATGTCGCGCACGCGGTGGCGACCGGCGAACAGGAGGCCGCCGCCCGCGGCGAGCTGGCAAGGCTCCTGGCTCAGCGAGACCCCGAGCGCGCCCGCGCCGAGCTGGCACGGCTGTCGAAGCTCGCGAGCGCCGGCGATCCGCAGGCGCGCAACGCGGAGATCCGCGTGCACGCTGCGCTCGGCGACCACGCCGCCGCGCTACGCAAGATGCTCGATCTACTCGCCACCGCACCGTCGTCGTTTGAGGTTTGGGACCTGCTCGCCGCCGCCGGCACGCGGCCGGAGTACCGCGCCGGAGCGGAGCGCGCGTTGCGCGCTGCCGAGGTCGTGGCGCGACGAACGGATCGGAAAGCGCTCGGACTCGTGCTCAGTGGTCTGGCAACGGTGGTTCACGAAGACGCCGAGCAGGCAGTGCGCTGGATGGCGGAGGCCACTCTGCTCGGCAACAGCGACGAGACGCTGCTGTGGCACCTGCGCGGCTTGCGCGGGCGATTGACCCGCGAGGCGTACGTGCGCGCAGTGGATGCGGTCGCGCGGGAAGACGGTGACCGCGCGCGGCTATTGCGCATCTGGGATGAGAGCGGCGTCGACCGCAGCGACAGCGTATTCGAGCAACACTTGCACGAGATCGTGTCAAGGTGTCGGGTTGCCGGCGCGGAGCCCGTGTTGCTGGACTATCCGGTCGAGCGCGCGAGCATTCAGGCGACCGTGCGTCGTGTGGGCGAGGCGTTGGGTGTCGGCACGGTCGCGATCCGCGCGGCGTTCGCGGCGCGCGTGGATGGGGTGGAGCAGCTCTTTGCCGGCGATCGGCTGCATTGCAACGATGCGGGGTATGAGATCGTCGCGCGCTTGGTGTTCGAGGACGTGCGTTCGCGATGAGTGGCGGAGCTCCGCGTGCGAGCCGATGGTTCTGGACACGACCAGTGTCGATGGCGCGACCCAGCGAGGCCAGCCAGGTCGTTGCCCTGGGGTGGCAACAACGGCCTTCAGACCGAAGTGATCTAGCTCGCGTTCACCGCGACGACGCTGCGTGTTCAGCTACAGTTATCGGATGACATAAACAACTGGGTCGCAGAAGTTTCCACGTAGTCTCAAGACCGTCGGAGGTGAGACATGGAACCTAACACGGTATGCAGTCGTCTTTGCTTGGACTCAGTCGGCACGGACGGCCTCACCCAGGAGGTGAGCCAAGTCGTCGCCCTGCAGGACTCCAACGCTGTGCAGCTGGAGGTCGTGGTCGTGGCGTTGACGGGCGACTCCATCACCGCACAGCTACAGTTCCTGCGATGGCACCAACTGGTCTGACCATGGCAGGGCGCATGCGACGTCAGCCGTAGGCCGACGCATGTTCGCCGGCAATGGCTCCGTCGGTGCGGCGAACGCCTGCCTCCTTGATCAAGGCGACGGGGAACGGCAAAGCGATCCTCGACGCGCACGTCGCCGTGTCGTCGCAGGGCCGTGCCCGCGCTGTAACAACCGCCCCCATCCTTCGACCTGACATCACGACACGCCCTGTCATCTGCCGGACCTGCTCGAGTCACGTCGCGTGCTCCTGCGCGATCTAGTCCTCCCACCACTCCGTGGGCGTCAACGCGCCCCGGTCCATCGCACATGTCGGGAGACATCCTCGTCGTACCTGCTGGGGAGATGGCTGTGCCAACGGATGCGCCGGGTTCACCAGAAGCTCCGGAGATCTCGCTCTGTGTTGGCGCCAGCCCAGCGACCTTGGACATCGGTGCCGTAGTGCAGCCCGGGGCCATGACGGAGCGACTGGGCCGGCCACCGCGTTTCCACTACGCTTCCGCCCTGCGCTGTGGAACAGTTCTGGCACGCAGCATGCAAGTTCGTGGCGCCACGTCGAACCGGCCTATCCGCCGGCTGCTTGCGCGGGTAGGACATCGGACAATCAATGGAACAATTCAGCGAGGTTGCGAAAGCTAGCTTGCTTGTTGCTTGTGAGCATGCGCTGAAGCATGGTCGCACGGAAATCGGGACGCAAGATCTCCTTGTTGGTGTTCTGGATGGCGATGCCAACTCCGCAGTCGCGGTTTTGGAAGTGTTGGGCGCTGGCGTCTCTGGCCTGCGGGCCCAGACCGCAGGATCGGCGGCCAATCTCTCTTGGAGTCAGCGTCAAGCACGCACTGAGTTCTCGGACAATGCGAAGCTCGTGCTTGAAGCAGCAATGCTCTCTGCGGCCAGGCTTCGGCATCGCCCTCTTGAAACGGCTCACATCTTGGTTGGCCTACTCAGGCGGGGCGTCGATAACGCCAGGGAGCAACTCTCCGCGCTAGCCCAACTTCCGCAGTTCGACGGGTCGTCACGTTGAAAAGCAACGACTTACGTCGATTGGTTGGCACTACATCGCGGTCGAACGGAGTGGCGCGGGGACGGATAGCCTCCTGGGTAGCTGGATGCCGAGCCGGTCGAGCAGGTGCGCCTGCGCCTCGTTGGGGGTGACCACGCAGCGGACCCGGAGTTCGCGGCCGTCAGTAGTTGGCAGGAGCACGTCTGCGCTTTGGACCTGACGGAGCTCCTCGAGGATGGCGGCCGGGCTGTTGCCGAGTCCGGCCTTCTCCTGCCAGAGCTCGAGCGTTTTCCACAAGGCGTAGGCGAGGAAGCAGACGAGGATGTGCGCCCTGACCCGGTCCTCGCGTTGATGCCACACCGGGCGGATCGACAGCTCGGACTTCTGGATCCGAAACGCGGACTCAGCATCAGTGAGCTGGATGTACGTCCGCCAAAGCTCCTCATCTGTCCAACCCGTCACGTTGGACCTGAGCAGGTAGCACCCGGCGCTCTGGTCCACCCAGTTCGTGTTCTCACAAGCCTCCACGGCAAGCCCCGATGGTCGATCCGGGGCTTCGATCAACGAAACCGAGAAGCACGTGGAGGCCCGCGAGTTCTGGGCCAAGATGCGTCCGATCTGTTGATTGACGCGGTCCCGTTCGATCGACTTCTTCGACGCCGCCAGTCGGCGTTCGAGCGACGCAAGCCTCGCGCGAATGCGTTCGGCTGCTCGCGCGACAATTGCGGCGTCCTTCTCGATGCGCGCCTGGGAGCGACACAGGATGAACGTCTCCTCCCCGTCCTCGCTCGGGCAGAGCTTGACCTCGACATCCTCACGAATGCTGCGCCAGTCTCGACGGTCGACGATCTCCTGTTCGAAGCGGCGCAGGTCCGAACGCGATGCGCCGATGACGTACCGTCGCCTTCCCTCCTTCAACCATTTCAGGTTGCGCTTGCTCACCATTCCGCGGTCCATGACCCAGATGCGATCAGCAGCACCGAATCGCCGCTCCATCGTCTCGACGATCTCGCGGACCGTCGTGACGTCAGTCCGATTGCCGTCGAACACTTCGTGCGCAAGAGGGATTCCCTGTCTGGTCACGACCAGAGCGATGCAAACCTGTTTGCAGTCAGGCCGGTGATCTCGGCTGTAGCCACGCTGCGCCTGGGGGTTGCCCAGCATGAGGCCTTCGAAGTAGGTCGAGGTCACGTCGTAGAGCAGCAAGTCGTACTGAACGTCGAACAACTCGCCGAGCCGTGCGCGGAGATGCTGCTCCAGCGCCTCTTTGTGCGGCAGGATCTGGTCGAGAGCCCGGTAGAGCCGGTCGTCGTTGACCTTGCCTTCCGGCAGGCCAAGCAGGTCGTCAAGCGCGGTCTGGCGGTACAGGACTTCAGCCAGGTGCAGCTCGCTGGAGGGCATGCACAACCGACAGATGACCATCGCTGCCGCCATCGTCGACCACGGGACATCTTCACGGCCCCGCGGCATGAGCTCCCAGAGTGCGTCGTCGAACTTCAGTGCGTGCCACAGCGCCAGGCCGACGAAAACGTCGCCGAAGCGGCGTGTCCGGTCGAGGCTGACCTCCTTCAAGCGAATCGACTCGACCGGGTCGTCGTCTGTCACCGGTGGCTCAAACAGGCTCGGGTGCATTCGGCGACCGGTCATCCGATCTGCCAGCGCACGAGCCCGGCGTCGCCCCTTCGCATCCAGTTTGCCCAGCTGCGCGATCACCTCCTGCCGCACTCGACGACCGTGCCGCACCGACCGAACGAGGAGCCAGTACTCGTGGGTCTTGCCGTTCTTTCTGACCGTCTTGCGTCGCAGGTACACGTCCGCCGCCTCGCACACAGTTGTCGTGCTCCCTGCCACACCGATCAACGGGGCGGGTTGGCACTACACGGCCGATCTGCGCCGCCGCGACGGTGGATAGCGGGCTGGCGCCGCGCCGAGGCTCCGAATTGGCCTCAAAAATCGTCGAGCTGCGGAAGTTGGGCTAGGAGTCAGCGCCTCGCAGGTTGAGGACGCCATCGGCAAGTTGAGCCCTACCCAGAGGGAAACCGGGTAGCGCCTCCGGCGCCCGAATCTCATTGGTCGTCCAGACGATCCGCCGGTCCTTCGCTGCTCTGTCCGCTGTCTCGACGTCTGGTTCCAGCACCTGTTGTTCGACGCCGGCGGTGCACTCGCCGGATTCGCGCTGTCCAACGGTCTCCGGGTGCAGCTCGGAGCGTGAGAGTCGCGGACCTCCACTTCGCCCGGCTTGGCCCACCCCGCCGCCCAGTCTCCTCGCAGGAGTCCGCGCTACTGGACCTCGATCACCTGCGCATCGCTCAGCATGAGGGGGAAACCGGTCGACCCCGTCGGCGCCCGGCTCGTCGCCTGCAGCCAGAGGTTCGATCCGGACATTCCGGTGGGCACGGACTGGACCACGGGGCCACCGGTCAGGTCGGGCACAGCGAAGTAGACGCCGAGGAGCGTCCGGTCGAGTTGCAGGCCCGGGATGTTGCCGAGCGTCGGCGGGGTGCCGGTCGGCAACCACTGAAAGTAGACCCCGGCGGGGTAGAGCTCGGTGGAGTCCAGCGGTGAAGTCAGCCGCACGAAGAGGCTGTCGCCCGCGACGGCGGACTTGGTCGAGGTGAGGGTCGTGATGCTGGTGTTGACCCCGACGCGCAGCTGGAAGTCGCTGTCCGAACCGGGATACGGGCGCACGCTGCGAGGTTGCGATCGGTCGGCGAAGCCGACCAGGCGTTCCCATTGCGCCTCGCTGATGCCGTCGGCCATGAGGCGGTTCACCAGCGGAGTTGGCACCGCGTAGTCGACGCCGAGGTCTTCGATGCGGCCGCCGTAGATCTCGATGAAGTACAAGCACGCACACAGCGCCTCGCCCTGGGCGGTCAGGTGGTGCAGGTCGTTGCGGTAGAGCACGAGCGGGTAGCCGGCCGTGCTGGCCCAGCAGGTCCCTTGCCGTGCCGTTCTGACCGGGGGGCTGGTCGGATGCGCGACGTTGATGGCGTCGGCGGCCCGTGCATACGCCGCCTGTGGATAGCTGAGCCACGTCGCCGCGTCCGGGAACCACGCGGGGTAGCGGCTGCTGTTGGGGTGGTCGGCGCCGGTTTCGTGGCCGACGAAGAGCCCCTGCGGACTGTGGCCGAAGAACACGTTGGCCAGCGTCAGCATGTTGTTGTGGAACGCCGCCGGATTGCCGAGGTTTGGCGTCGTCTCGACGGTGCCACCCTGGACGATCATCGCGGTCCAGTCTTGGCCAGATGCCAAGGAGTTCGTGATCAAGCCTTGCGCGCCGACGTAGTTGCTGGTCGTGCCATTGCCGATGATGAAGCGGACGATGTTGGGGGCAGGGGCTCCGGATTCGACCACCAGGTCGGACAGATAGTCCGGTGTGGGGCCATCGATGATGCTGTTGCCGTAGATCAGGATGTTGTCCTGGGAGGGCAGACAGAAGCCGAGACAAGCGGCTGCCAGAGTCGAGAGCGAGCGGCGCGGAGACTGCATGCACGTGGTGCGCCCGCGCGTTTCGCGAAAGTTTCAGAAAGCGCGCACCAGGCGGCGGGCGATCCCGAGCCGTTCGACGCAATCGAGGCCGGTCTTCAGGGTCCTGGCTGACCCTGGAGACGGCCATGGCTGCTGACCTTTCGAAAGGCCCGTCGTCGCCGGGACTTCGATACCGCAGCTCCCGGAGGCTCGAAGACAACACCGGCCTCTGGGCTCAGCGCGGCCGCCGGCGACCGCGGGACCCGCGACCGACGCTCGGGTCGCGGAATGCTTCGTGTTTGGTTGCGGCCTCGGCCGCGCTGAGTCGAATGGTGGGCCGTGCTGGACTCGAACCAGCGACTTCCACCTTGTGACGATGGCACTCTAGCCAACTGAGTTAACGGCCCGGTGAGCGGCGCAAGCTAGCGCCTGCCGGCCCGGCGATCAAGCCCGCGGCAGCCTGGTCGAGCGGCTCGCTTGACAGCTCGTGGCGGCAGTCTTGACGCTGGAGGTCACGGCGCCACACGCGCACGTGCGGAACGGCACGTTTGCTTCGACCACCAGCAGGCGTGCGGGTCGGTTTCCGGCGCGTTGGCCAGGCGCGCAGGAGGTCTGTCGTGGCCGAGCCGAACATCCGGCTGGCGTCATCGCTCAGTCCTGGGCCAGAGTCCCGGTGTGGCGCGTCCGGCGATCGTGGAGCTGATCGAGGCGATCGCGAGGCGGTAGGCCGGTCCACGCTCGAGCGGGAGTGCCGGCGGCTCGCGAGCAAAGAGCCACCGAACGTGCCGCAGGGGTTGGATGGCGTCGAGGTCGTCCGCGTCCTGTTCGTCTCGGCGCGCGCCAAGGGTGCGCCGTCGAAGTGCAATGGCGTCCTCGTGGTGGATGCGTCCGTGGTCATGCGCTGACAGACCAGCCATCCACCGGCCGCGGTCGCAGGTCATCGCGCTGCGCTTCTTCGCCGGACTCTCGATCGAGGAGGCGACAAACGGCGATCGGCGTCAGCGTGAGCTTGCTCACGCGCCCGCGTCGGCAGTCTCGATCGTCGGTGGCACGGCGCCCACCGCGCACGTGCCGACGGTGCGCGTCGTCGCCTGCTGGCCGGCGCCGGCGAACGCGTCGACCATGGCGTTGGCGATCGCCTCGCAGCGGTCGCCGTCGGTCGTCAGCGCGACCAAGGCGGGGCCGTGGCCGGAGATCGTGACCCCGGCGGCACCCGCGTCGCGGCCGGCGGCGAGGCAGGTGTCGAGGCCGGGGATCAGGCGGCGGCGGAACGGCACGTGCACTTCGTCCACCAGCCAGGCGTGCAGGTCGGTCTCGTCTGCCGTGGCCAAAGCGCGCAGCAGGCCGAGGATGCGGCCGGCGGTGCGCGGCGTGACGCCGTGCGGCAGAGTGGGCGGCAGCACCCGGCGCGAGTCGGCGGTGGCGAGCCGCAGCTCGGGGCACACCAGGACCACGCGCCAGTCGGCGTGGATCGGGTGCGGCTGCAGCTGGTAGCGCGGCTCGCTGGTCGTGCTGTGCGGGCCGTGCACCTGGCACGCGGCGGTGAGGCCGCCGTGCAGCGCGGCGGCGGCGTGCGCCGGGTCGGCGCCGAGCGAGATCGCCAGCTGTAGGAGCTCGTCGGGTACGGGGGGCTTCTTGGCAAACCGCGCCGCCACGCCGACGCCGGCGGCGTACTCGGCGGTCTGCGTGCCGAAACCGGCGCCATAGGGGACGTTGGTGTCGTAGCGGATCGTCAGGTGCTGCGGCAGCTTGAGGTCGAGCTGCTGGGTGGCGGCCGCCAGGCCGCGCAGCACGGCGTCGTGGCGCGGATCGAGGGCGCGCGCCTCGGCGGTGCCGTGCCGCTCGATGCGGTGGCCGCCCTCCGACTCGGTGCGCACCACGACGTGCGCGAGCAGGTCGAGTGCGACCGCGAGGACGCCGAACCCGGGACCCAGGTGGGCGCTGGTCGCGGGCACGGAGAATCGCAGCTCGTCACTCACGGGGTGGGGAAGGCGGACCTGTCGTCGTTTTCGTCACTGGTCGAGGGCCTACTTGAGCGGGTCGATGCGGAGGTCAGCGACCTTTGCCATCTCGCTCACGCCGCGCGCGCTCGAAGCGTGCCAAGCGCTCCTGGAACAGGGCGCGCTTGTGCGGCACCACTTCCGCGAGGGCTTTCCTCTGCAGCTCGATGGCGGCGTCGACCTGCCCGTTCTCGAACTTCGCCAGCGCCAACGTGTCGAGCATGTAGGGGAACGGCCGCGGCGTGGCTTCGAGGATCGCGTCCGCAGCCAGCAGGGCGAGATCGGGGAAGCGTCCCCTGGTCTCCGGTGCGTCGAGCAGCCGCCAAGCGAAGCCGTTGAGCGCAATCGCATCGCCGCGCAGGGCCTCGATCGCCGCGAGCCCCGCCGCGTGGGCTTCTTCGGAACGGATGCGGACCAGCGCGTCGAACTGCGCGAGCATTGCCGCGGGGTCGGCCTTGCGCATGGCTTCGTAGACGGCCCGTTCGAACTCGGGGATGCGGTGGCGCAGCGCGCCATCGGCCAGCAAGCTCTGCTCGAGCTCGCCGAGGGCCGGCAGGTCGGGCCCGATCGCCGCGATGAGCTGGTGGCCCGTTGCCTGCGCGGCAGCTTCGTCGCCCGAGCGGACGAGGGCGCGCAGCTTGGTGTACAGCAGCGCCGGCGATCCGGCTCGGTCGGCGAGCGCGCGGTCCACCGCCGCCAGCGTGGCGGTAATGAGTGCGGTGGCGTGGCGCGATCCGTCCAGCGTGCTCGCCAACCGGCCCAGCGCGAACGGTTCGGAGGTCGCCTCGACCAGTTCTTTGGCGACCGCCGCCGCGCGCTCGACCTCGGCGCGCGCATCCAGCGCGCGCAGCTGCGCCAGCCGCACGGCGAAGCCGCCCTGCTCGGCGAGCGGTTCGAGCGCCGCTGCCGCCGCCCCGATTGCGGCCGTAGCGTCGCGCGGAAGCAGGTAGAGCTCGCAGAACAGCGCTGCCTCGTGCGGGCGCTCGGCCATCGCACGCAGTGCGGCCGCGGCGACCTCGCGCGCCCGCTCGGGGTCCTGCGCGAGATCGGCGAAGGCGGCGTACTTGGTACCCCATGCGAGCCCCGCGTCGCCCTGCAACGCCAGGAGCTCGTCCGCCAAGCCGGCGAGCGCCGGCGCGTCGCCCAGGCGATGCGCGCGGCTGATCGCCGGCCAGGCATCGCGGTAGCGCCGCGCGAATTCGATGTCGAAGCTGCCGTCCAGCAGGCGTTCCACGATCGGCTCGAGCAGCTCCGGAGTCGGTGCGATCCAGGCGATGCGAGGCGGCGTCGAGGCGTTGTCGATCACGAAGCGGCACGGCAGACCGCGCTCGCGCGCCGCTTCCATGTAAGCGCGCTGTGTCGCACCGTCCCGGTCGGCGCCGAGCGCGAAGCGAGGACCGTCCGCGGCGGCACCGCGCGGCGACACCATCCTCTCCTGCGGGCACTCGATTCCCACCACGCGCACACCGCGGTCGCGCAGCCGGCCCTCCAGCTCATTGAGCCGTGGTACGGCCGCGCGGCACGGGCGGCACGTGGCCGCGGTGAACTCGAGGATCAGGACGCGCGCCGGCTCCGCCGTGCCAACCTGGACGGCCTCGCCTTGGATCCAGGCGGCGACGTCGAGCGGCGGGGCCGGCGAGCCGATGGTGAGCGGCTGCGCACCGAGCGCCGTCGCGAAGATGCCCACGACGAAGGCGGCCAGGCCGGGATTGTTCAGCGCTCGGTCCACCGCCCTTGTCCTGCAGGTTCGGTCCGCGCTCGGTGCGCGCGCGGATGGCAACGATGTCCGTCTAACGCACACGCAAGTGCCCTACGCGTTCGCGTTCCCGGTCGGTCAGCGGGCCGACGTCGAGCGCCGCGACAGTCTTCTTCAGCGGCGCCGCGGTCAGCGACCACCAGCGCACTGTGCCGTCGCGGCCCGCGCTCACGAGCTGGCCACTCCGCGTGAACGCCACGCTGTGGACGCCCGCGTGCTGGAGCTGGACGATCGTCGTTGCCGCATCGACGTCCCAGACCCGGATGTTCCCGTCCGCCGACAGCGTCGCGAGCAGGGTGCCGTCGAGGGAGAACGCGGCGCCGGTGACGCCGCTCTGGTGGCCGGCCAAGGCGACCGGCGTCTCGCGGTCCGCGCGCAGGTCCCATACGTACGCGGTCGCCTGCAACGTGCCGACCATCACGCGGCCGTGGTCGTTGGACAACGCCGTGCAGGTGGGCAAGAACTGCAAGGGAGCGCGCCAGGACTCGGCCCACTGCGTGCCGTCGAACGACCACAGCCCCAGCTCGCGCTGGAAGGCGAGCGTCACCGCTCTGCCGTCCGCTGCGACGGCCGGGCGGCCTGCCCTCTCGTCGCAGAACAACGTGAACTCCCCATCACGCCAGAGCTCGACCTGGCCCAGGTTCGCCGTGAGCCAGCTGCCGTCCGCCAGCGGGTACATGGTTCTTCCGAGGGCGAACGGTAACACGTGCTCTCGGGTGGGGGGGGCTCCCGGCAGCTGCGAGGTGCTCGCCACGGCGACGCGCTTCTTGCTCTCGAAGGCGTAGGCGAACTCATCCTCGCTCAGGAAGCGCGCCAGCGGCCTTCCGCGCTCCGAGGCGAGTCCACCGAACTGCCACTGACCGAGGTCGGCGCGCCGCTCTTCCAGTAGCCGGCCGGCGGCATCGCAGACGAAGACCTTGCGCTGGATGTCGGAGACGACCACCACGCGCTCGCCCAACGGTGAGAGCGCGACCGCGGGATCGCCGAGCCCGACGAGGGCGGGGACGCCAGGAAGGGCACGGAGATCCGAGAGCTTGACGACGCCGCGGGTGGAGTAGCACAGGCCACCCTCCGGCGACCAGACCGGGAACTCGGCGTCGGGCAAGACATCGAGCTCGCGGCCTTCGAGGTCCCACACGTGGGCGACTCTGCCGCGCATTCCACCGACGATCCGCCGGCCGTCGGGAGAGAAGTGCGAGAAGCCGAACTGCTCGAGGCCGGCCTCCCAGGTGGCCAGCAGCTCGAGCGAGTTGCCGTCGTACATCGCGTGACGGCCTCCCGCGCACTGTACGAGCAGCAGGGCTCCCGATGGGGCGAACTCCCCGTTCCTCACGCAGTCTCGCTCACTGCGCCAGGGCAAGGTCTGCTGGCCGATCGGCTTGCCATCCAAGTCGAACATGCGGACCGTCCCGACGCCGTGCATCACCACGAGGCGGTTGTGCGAAGCGATGACGAAGCGTGCGTAGCCGCCCGGGCTCGCGATGCGTCGCTTGCCGTCCGCGCTCCAGACAGAGCCAGCTGCCGCGAACCGACCGTCCGGCAGAAACTCGGCGTCGAACCACGGCCCCCTCTGTGGCAGCGTCTCGAGGATGCGGCCGCCGCCGTCGCGCGTCCACAGGCTCACCTTGCGCCGAGATACCACCAGGAAGCGGGGGTCGGCCGGATCCTTCGGGAAACGGATGCTGAAGATCCCCTGACCATCGGCGGCGGAGAGCTTGGGCAGTACCCGCGGCTGGTCGCCGCTGAGGTCGTACCGGTGCACCCACACGCCCCCCTCGACGGGATTCTCGAACAACGGGTCGGGGAACCAGACCCCCTGATCGGCCAGCGCGAGCTCGGAGCTGTCGGCCGAGAACGCGACGACTCGGCGCCGCAGCGCCGCCCAGCCGCGCCAGCCGGTGTCTTCGAGCGGCAGCGCGGTGAGGCGATCGCCGTCCCGGCGGAACAAGCGCGGCGGCTCGAACACTGCCGCGACCAGCAGGAAGCGACCGTCCGGCGAGAACTCGACCCGCGTCGTCCGCGGCTCCCTGGCGAGGACGTCGCACTGCCGCAGCCCGAACATGACCTCCTGGACACCGGCGACGATCGCGGGGTCGTCGTCGAGCTGCAATGCCTCGCGCGCGTACTTGAAAGCGAGTACCGGGTCCTGCTCCGCGACCTGCCGCGCGGCTCCCATCCAGGCCAGCGCGCGGAACTCGGTGGCGTTGCGTGCCGCGAGCGCCTCGGAGGTCATGCTCTGGCGCAGGAAGACCAGTGACGCGAGCAAACCGATCAGGGTTGCCGTGAGGATCCCGGCCGCGGCGCGGTTGCGCTGGCACCAGCGGAGGGAGCGCAGCGCGAGGGTCGGCCGGCGGCTGTGGATCGGCTCGTGGGCGAGGATGCGGCGCAGCTCGTCGGCGAACTCCTCGGCCGTGGCGAAGCGGTCGCCGGGCCGCTTCTGCAGTGCTTTTTCCAGCAGCACGCAGAGCTCGCCGCTGATCCCGCGGTCGAGGGAGCGGGGGTCGGTGGGCGGCTCGGCCAGGATCTTGCGGTACAGGTCCTCGCGTGCCGACGAGTCGAACGGACTGTGCAGCGTCAAGCACTCGTAGAGCAACACGCCGAGCGCGTAGACGTCGGCCCGGCGGTCGACCGCGCCGCCCACGACTTGCTCTGGCGCCATGTAGGCAGGTGTGCCGAGCCGCTCGCCGGGGCGCGTGAGTGACGACACGTCCGCGCCGGCGTCGCGGGCGAGCCCGAAGTCGACCAACACCGGCTCACCGTCGCCGTCGATCAGCACATTGCCGGGCTTGACGTCGCGCTGGATCAGCCCCGCCAGGTGCGCGGCGTGCAGCGCCCGGGCGAGCTTCTCGACCAAAGCGACCTGGTCGAGCAGGCGGGCCTGGCTGCTGGCGCTCGCGGTGCTGGACGCGCGCTGCTGCCGGCACTGGTCGATCACGTCGGCCAGGGTCGGTCCGTCGACGAAGCGCATCGCCAGGTAGGGCACGCCGTCGATCTCGTCGGCCTCGTAGATGGAGCAGATGTTGGGGTGGTGGAGGCGGCTCGCGGAGAGCACCTCGCGGCCGAACCGCTGTCGCGAGCCAGCGAAGTACAGCTGCTCGCGGCGGATCACCTTGAGTGCGACCCGGCGGTCGAGCTTCTCGTCGTGCGCTTCGTAGACCACACCCATGCCGCCGCCACCGACCTGGCGCAGCAGGCGGAAGTGACCGAGGCGTTCGGGGCCGCTGCGGTCCTCGACCGCGGCCGGCGGGTCGACGATGCCGAGCTCGATCAGCTGGGTGAAGCGCCGGCGGATCTCGGTGGCCTCGCCGGGGTGCGCGTCGCAGAGCTGATCCACCGAGGCGGTCCACGCATCGGGCGGGCGGTCGAGGCAGCCGGCCAGCAGGTTGTCGACGAAGTCACGCTGCACGACGGCGAGAAGAGTGGGAAGACGGGCACTGCACGGTAGCGCAGGGGCGGATCGCCTGCATGAGTCCGGGCCGCCTGCAGATGGAGTCGGAGCAGGCCGGCGACCTCGCGAGATTTCTCGGTCATTTCGCAGGTTGTCCGTGGCAGCGGTGCAACTCCGCACCGGAAGCCATGGCGCAGCGCGCCACAATCCGGTGCTCTACACTGCGACGCCGTGGAGGACATCGCTGGACCCGGACGCGCGCCGCGTCGGCGGGACGACCGCACCGAGCTCATGCTCGACGCCGCCGCGCGCCGCGAGCCGGGCGCCCTCGACCAGCTGATCGAGGAACACCTGGGCGACATCCGCGCTTTCGTCCGGCTGCAGGTCGACCCCGCGCTGCGCGCTCGCGAGTCGCAGTCCGACATCGTCCAGTCGGTCTGCCGCGAGGTGCTCGAGCACCTGCCGCAGTTCGAGTTCCGTGGCACCGGCAGCTTCCGCGCCTGGCTGTTCACCGCCGCGCTGAACAAGGTGCGGCAGAAGGGTGAGTTCCACCGCGCACAGAAGCGCGACGTCGCGCGCGAAGTGCGCGCTGACTCCGCGGTCCAGGGCGACGCGGTGGGCCCCGGGCTCTACGCGAGCCTTTGTCACGTCGGCCCCAGCCCCAGTGAGCACGCGATCGCGCACGAGCAGGCGGCGCGCATCGAGCAGGCGATCGATGCGCTCCCCGCCGACTACCGGCAGGCGCTGCTGCTCGCGCGGCTGGTGGGCCTCACACACAAGGAGATCGCCGAGCGCATGGACCGCACCGAGGCCTCGGTGCGGAGCCTGATCAGCCGCGCCAGCCTCGGGCTGCTGGCGCGACTCGAAGAACGCGACTGACCGGAGTCGCCGTCAGAACACCAGCGCGTCGCTCGCCGCGAGCAGGCCGGTGCCACACGCTGGCGTGGCGAGCCATACGAACTGGCTACCGAGTCCGCCCGTGAGCGGTACGGCCGGCGGCACCGCCAGCCGGATCCGCGGCGCCGCGACCGCCAGCTGCACCGCCGACGCGAGCCACAGGTCGATGCCCAGCACGTTGGCGGGCGAGGCGAGCGGTAGGCCGATCAGCAAGACACCCGGCGTCCCCGGCCACTCGTTGCAGAGCAACTCGAACGCGCCGCCGGAGACGGGCATCGCGCTGATCTGCAGGTCCAGGTCGTCGCAGGCACCCGAGCCAGCGCCGAGGCGGGTGACGTTGGTCGGGATCAGGTCCACGACGCTGATGAACGCGTCCGCCGCGCCACCGCCCAGGAACGGCTGGAACGTGCTCGGCGAGATGGGATGGGCGAGCGAGCCGGTGGCGCCGACCAGCACGGCCCGGCCGTCCGGCCGCACGGCGAGGTCGGTGATGAACGTCGGGCCATCGTCCAGGTAGCTGGCGTAATGCAGGTCGGCCGTCCCACCTCCCGCGGGGTCGAGACGCGCCACGGCGCCCGCGGGGTCGCCGCCACCCGGATGGACCGGGATGGAGGCGCCCGCGGTGGTGGGCAGCCCCGGCTTCGCGATCAGGCTCACCAGGAGCACACCCGAACTCTCCGCCGTGATCGCCATGGACCCGTCGTCATCGGGCCCACCGAGGAATGTCGAGTAGCGCAGCGAGGCCGCGCCTGCGGCGGTCGGATCCAGCACCGAGACCACGCAGTCCATGCCGCCGCCGCCGTAGGTCGACTGGAACGCGCCCGGCGTCGACGGGTACGTCCCGTCGCGGGTGAAGCCCGACACCGCGAGGTCGCCGTCGGGGGTGACCGCGACCTCCTCGACCGCGTCCTCGGTCTGGCCACCGAGGTAGGTCGAGTACTGCTGGTTGCTCAGCGTCGCGTCGAGCACGCTGACGAACATGTCCTTGCGGCCCGCGACGCTCGTGCTGAACGCCGTCCCGGTCACCGGGAAGTCGCGAGAGCGCGTGACGCCCGCGACCGCGATCTCGCCGCCCGGCATGACCGCGACGTCGATGAGGTTGGCGTTGAACATGGCGATTGCGGCGAGCCAACCCTCGACGGACTGTCCACCGAGGAAGGTCGAGCGCAGCAGCTGGTTGGCCGCCGGGAAGCGCGGGTCGAAACGCAACACGAAGGCGTCCAGCTGCCCGCCGCCGAAGGCCGGCTGGAAGGCGCCGGTCGTCGTCGGAAACCCCGGAGACGCCGTGTAGCCCGCGATCGCGAAGCCACCCGCGGGGTGCGTCTCGATGGCCGCGGCCCGATCGTGGGCCGTGCTGCCGAGGTAGGTCGCGTAGGTGAGCCCGCCGGTTGCGTCGAGCTGCGTCACGGTTGCGTCGACCAGGCCGGCGTTGGCCGGCTGGTATGCACTCGCGGTCGTGGGGAAGTCGGTCGAAACGGAGGCGCCGACCACCGTCGTCGACCCGTTGGCGGTGACTTGCATGTCGAACGCGACGTCGTCGGCGCTGCCGCCCACCACGGTCGACCAACGGAGCTGTTCGCCGGCGCGATCGTCGGGTCGGGGTTCACGCAGGTGACGAAGAGGTTGTAGCCAAGGGGCAACGGACCCACCGTCCCGGGGAAGTCGATGCTGCTCGTCCACCCGGTAATGTAGGCCAGGTCGTTGTCGTCCAGGACGACCGCGAACGCGGTATCGTTGCCGGTGCCGCCGAGGTACGACCCGTACTCGATGACCGGGTCCACGACCAACGGCAAGCCGCGGTCGACCCGGTCGACTTCGACCGCGAAGCGTTGCGCGTCGACGACGGCGAAGCGCGAGGCCACCGGGCGCGGGCCACCATCGGTGACCTCCCAGCTCCGGGGTGCGGTGAGCGACACCTGTCCGAGTTCGGTGTCGATCAGCAGCCGGCCGTCTGGGGCGACTCGCAGCGCGTTTGCCCCGTCGATCCGTGTCACCACCGACGCCGCCGACGCTCCGGGCGCCACGTGGAGGTCGTAGGCCAGTCGGCCGTCGCGGTGCTGCCACACGGCGTCGACACCGGGCGCGACGCCGGGCTGCACGGTCCGGGCGTAGGAGGGCACGCCCGATGTCCACGCGCTCGGGTCGGACCCGAGGTAGAAATTGAAGAACCCGGCTTGGCGATCCTCGCCTCGCGCCGGAGCGGAGCCCGCGGCGTTCTCGAAGGTCCAGCGCAGCGCCAGCGCCTCGCGCTCGGCAGAGGGGATGGGGTAGCCGTCACCTCCGTTGCCGGGTTCCGTGGTCGTTGCGCGGACGAGCACGAGGGTCAGCCCGTCGTCGTGCAGCCAGGCCGTGGTGGTCGGTCCTCGGGCGCGGAAGCGGACCGAGGCCGGCCACTGGCCGTGGTTCGCCACGAAGCTCGGGGCGGTGCCACGGTCGACTTGGCGCTGCGACCACGCTGGCGCGGCCAGCGCGACCAACGCGGCCGGGACCAGAGCAAACGAGTGGAACGGGAGGGTATGGGGCTTCATCCTGGGCCTCTGGGAAAACGGTGACCCCTACAAAGTCGGAGCGCCACCCGGGGCTCGCGGGATTTCCAGCTGGCCGTTGTCGTTCTCGAAACCGTCAAGGTCCCACTCGAGCAGCGGTGGGCGGCGCCGTGACGATCAGCGGCGACGGTGCGTCGGTTGCCTGCGCCGGTGCGCGGCGCCACGCACGGGCGGGTTCGAGCAGCCGGAATGCGAGCCATCCCGGCAAGCCGAGCAGTAGCGTGCCGCCGACCCAGGCGCGCCGGCGCGCGGCGGGCATGGCGAGTGCTCGCGCCCGGCGGTGCGTTCCGATCGCCAGCCACACGCCGATCGCCAGCGGCAGCAGCGCCAGCCACGGGTAGAAGCCGCCGGTGAGCACGACGTCGAACAAGCCGCCGTAGCGTGACCCGCGGACCCTGGGTGGGAGCGCGCAGCTCAGCGCCCCGAGCAGCGGCGGCCGCAGCGCGGTCGCGGCGAACAGCGGTGTCGCGCGCAGCCAGTCGCCCGCGCTGCGCAGGCGGTGCTCGTGGCGCAGACTGCTGCCGTCGGGGGCTTCGGCGATCACGGTCGCGCCGAGCGGCGCGCGGTCCAAGACCCGGACCTTCATTGCGGGCCGGACGTCTGCCTGCGCGGTCGCCACATCGTTTGTCTCTGCCGGTGTGGCCGTGACGCCGCCCTCGATCTGATGCACGGTGTAGATCCCGCGTTCGCCGCGCACTCGCACGTCCTGAAACCACGCCGTCCCGTTGCGCTCGGTCTCGGGTCCCAAGTAGCGATCGTCCAGCTCCACCGGCACCAGCTGCGGCGCCGCGTACGGGTGCGGGATGTTGAGCAGCGCCCACAGCCGTCCGTTGCCGCGGTCGCCGATCACGGTCACCGCGTACCACGACACCAACCCGTCGAGTGGGCCGACCCAACCGCCGTCCGGTGCGATCGCGGTGATGGCGCCGCGCGAGCGGTCGCGGACGAACACCGACGCTCCGTCCTCGCCGATCCATCCGTCGAACAGCGAGACGCGTGGCTCGGGTCGGTCGCAGCGGTCGTCGATCGGGTCGCGCGCGTAGGCCATGCCCCAGAACTCGGTGGGCCACGGCGCGTCCTGCACGGACAGCACGCCGCCGTCTTCGACCTGGCGCCACACCTCGCGCTGCGGTCCGCTGTCGATGCGCGCGGTCGTCACCCGGCCGTCTTCGGTCAGCACGACGCGCTGCAGGCCGCGCATGGTCCACTGCATCGCGTCTTCCTGCACCTGGTTGACGGCGAAGCTGACCACGCCGACGGCGGCCGCGGCGAGTGGCAGTCCGGCGAGCGCCAGCGGGCCCGCGGGGAGCGGCCGATCGCGGTCGCCCGCGTGCCGTTGGAGGCGCTGCGCGCCGAGGGTCATCCACACCGCGCAGACCAGCATCCCCACGGTGTAGGTGGCGATCCCGGCGCTCTCGAGCGTGATGGTCGCGGTCGCCATCACCAGCGGCGCGAGCACGCCCAGCGCGAGCAGGCGGAGCAGCCAGTGGGTGGGGAGCGAGCCCGCGAGGTGGCCGGCGGCCGCGGTGGCGAGCGCGACGCTGCCGAGCAGGCCATAGTCGGCGACGCGCGGCCAGACCACGGCTGCGCTGCCGTCGATCGTCGCCGTGGCCGCGATCCCGGCGATCAACGGCGGCAGCCAGGCCCACGTGGCGACGGTTGCCGCGATCGCCACCGCGCGGGTCCAAAACAGGCGCGCGGCGGAGATCGGGCGGTGCTGCAGGTAGTCCTCGGTGCCGTAGAGCGATTCGCGCACGGCGGCGAAGAAGCCGAGCAGCGGGGCGACCAGCCACCACACCCACAGCAGCTCTTGGTAGGCCGAGTGCGCGAGGTTGAGCCAAGCGCGTTGGAAGCTCTGGCCGAGCAGCACGGTGGTCTGCACGATCAGGCCGGTGGCGGCGAACAGCAGGAGCCAATCGGCGTCCTTGCGCAGGAGTCCACGGGTCAGCATCACGAGTGCTCCGTCGGCGTGGGAAAGGGCGTGCGGTCCGGCGCGGTGGTCAGGTCGCAGAACAGCTCCTCTAGAGTCGGCGTCGTCCATTCGTCGTCGAGCCGAGCACCGCCGGCGTTGAGGCGGGCGATCCGCGTCTCGTCCAGGTCTAGCAGCGTCAGCTCGTAGCGGTGCCGCGCGCGGCGGGCGCACAGCACGCCGTTCGCCGGCGGTGCCTCGCCGTTGCGCGGCGTCCACAGCCGCCGTTGCACGCGCGCCTTCAGTTCGTCCATGGTGGCGTCCACGATCAGCCGCCCGCCGTGCAGGATGCCGATGCGGTCCGCGACCCGTTCGACGTCGTGCAGGAAGTGCGAGGAGTACAGGACCGTGCTGCCGCTCTGCGCCAGCAGGTCGATCATCACGTCGAGCACCTCGCGCCGGGCCACCGCGTCGAGGCCGAGGGCCGGGTCGTCGCAGATCAGCACGCGCGGCCGGCCGGCGAGCGCGACCAGAAGTGCGAGCTGAGCGCGCTGGCCTCGCGACAGCAGCGCCGTGGGCCGTCGGTCGGGCAGCTCGCAGCGGCGCAGCGCCCGGGCCGCGTAGTCGGCGTCGAAACCGGGTCGGGTCTCGCGCTCGAACGCCAGCACGTCGCGCACGCGCATCGATGGGTAGAGCCGGTGGTTCTCGCCGACGAAGCCGATGGCGGCGCGGTCGGTGGGGCCGAGCGCGGTACTGTCCTTGCCGAGCACCGCGGTCTCGCCCGCGTGGGGGCGCAGGAAGCCCAGCAGGATGCGCAGCGCGGTCGACTTGCCGGAGCCGTTGCGGCCGAGCAGCGCGTAGATCTGGCCCGGCTCGACCGCGAACGAGAGATCCCGCAGGACCGCGTGCGTGCCGAAGTGGCGGTGCACCGCCGAGAATTTGATCGCCGGATCGGTCATGGTGTCGCTCTCTCCTGTCGCTCGTCCAGCTGGTCGAAGGCCGCGTCGACGGCGCGCTGCACGCGGGCGCGACTGAAGCCGAGGTGCTTGGCCTCGACCACGGCGCGCCGCACCATCGCGTCGAGCCGGCGCTGCCGCTCGCCGTCCTCGAGGGCGCTGGAATGTCCGGTGACGAAGCAGCCGGCACCCTGGCGGCGCACGATGACGCCGTCGTTCTCCAGCTGGTCGTACGAGCGGATGATGGTGTTGGGGTTGACGGCGAGCTGCCGGGCCAGATCGCGCACCGAGGGCAGCCTGTCACCGGCGCGCAACTCGCCGCGCACCACGTCGCGTTTAATCTGGAACGCGACCTGCAGGAAGATCGGCTCGCTGGATCCCGGGTCGATGTGCACGGCGCGTCAACTCGATGAGAACTGTCCCAACTGTTCTAGTGAATGTAGAACAGTTGGCGCAGCCCGTCAAGCCGCTGCCGGCCGGGGCCGGGAGCCGCCCGGCCGGTCGCCCACCGCGGGCCTGATCACGCGGCCCTGGTCAGTCGCCGAACTGGATGCCCTGCGCCAGCGGCAGCTCGGTGCCCCAGTTGATGGTGTTGGTCTGGCGGCGCATGTAGGCCTTCCACGAGTCCGAGCCGGACTCGCGGCCGCCGCCGGTGTCCTTCTCGCCGCCGAACGCGCCGCCGATCTCCGCGCCCGAGGTGCCGATGTTGACGTTGGCAATGCCGCAGTCGGAGCCCACCGGCGACAGGAAGCGCTCGGCGTGCCGCACGTTGAGGGTGAAGATCGCCGAGCTCAGCCCCTGCGGGACGTCGTTCTGGATCGCGATCGCCTCCTCGACGTCGTCGATCGGCACCAGGTAGAGGACGGGCGCGAAGGTCTCCTCGCGCAGGATCGGCATCTCGCGGTGGGCGCGGATGATGGTCGGCTCGACCCAATTGCCGCCCGCCAGAGCTCCGGTCATCTCGCGCTCGGTGCCGCCGCACAGCACTTGGCCGCCCTGTTCGACGGCCTGACCGATGGCCTGCATCATGCTGCCGATCGCGTTGGGGTCGATCAGCGGTCCCATCAGCGTGCCCGCGTCCAGCGGGTCGCCGATCGCCACCGTGCCGTAGGCGCGGACCAGGCGGTCCTGCAGGTCGTCGATGACGTCGCGGTGGGCGAGCACGCGCCGCGTGCTGGTGCAGCGCTGGCCGGCGGTGCCGACCGCGCCGAACAGGATCGCCCGCGTGGCCATCTCGAGATCGGCGTCCTCCATCACGATGAGCGCGTTGTTGCCGCCGAGCTCGAGGATGCAGCGGCCGAGGCGGGCGCCGACGCGGGCGGCGACTTGCTGGCCCATGCGCACCGAGCCCGTCGCGCTGATCACCGGCAGCCGGCGATCGTCCACCAGCGTGGTGCCCACCGGATCGGTCGGGCCGCACAGCAGGCTGACCAGCGCGCCGAAGCCATCGGGCTCGAGCACCTTGGCGGCCACCTTGGTCATCGCGATCGCGGTCAGCGGCGCCTTCGGCGATGGCTTCCAGACGTTGGAGTTGCCGCAGACCAAGGAGATCATCGAGTTCCACGCCCAGACCGCCGCCGGGAAGTTGAAGGCGGTGATCACGCCGATCGGGCCGATCGGGTGCCAGGTCTCGCGCATCGCGTGCGATGGCCGCTCGGAGGGCATGGTCAGGCCGTACAGCTGGCGCGACAGGCCGACCGCGAAGTCGGCGATGTCGATGCACTCCTGCACCTCGCCGAGCCCCTCCTGCAGGATCTTGCCGCTCTCGACCGACACCAGGTGGCCGAGCGCGTCCTTGTGCTCGCGCATCGCGAGACCGATCTTGCGCACGTACTCGCCGCGCACCGGCGCCGGCACTTCGCGCCAGCGCTTGAAGGCATCGTGCGCCTTGGCGATCGTCGCCATGTAGTCGGTCATCGCGGCTTCGCGCACGGTGGCGATGGTCTCGCCGGTGGCGGGCGACAGCGACGCGAGGGGCTCGCCGTCGGCGGCGCGCCAGGTGCCGTCATAGGCGCCGCTGTTCTCTGCTTTCAATCCGAGTTCGCGTAGGAAGTCCATCGTCTATGGCAATCGAGGGGGCTGGCGTTCGAAGAGGTCCGGGGGGCCGGGGCCCAATGGCCCCCCAACGGTAGGGGAGGCGGGGATCGGGAAAAAGCCGACGCTTGCGCGACCAGCTCCAGCGGCGTCCGTCAGGCCGCACCGTCGCGCGTGCTCTCGCCGCGCCGCCGCGCCGCCTCGTGCTCGTCGCCCGGCACCCGCTGGCCGCGCAGCGCGGCGCGCAGCTCGGCGACCTCGTCCTGCAGCAGCGTGACCTGGCGGGCCAGGGCCTTGCTGCGAAACGCCAGCCGGGACAGGCGCAGCGACACCAGCAGCGACACCGCCATCAAGAACACCAGTGCGCCGAAGAACAGCGCCGAGGTCGGCAGCTTGGCGCCGATCGCGCCGGCAAACCAAGACAGCAGCCGCGGCTGCAGCGCGAGTGCCAGCAGGATGACGCCGGTGCCGATCCACAGCACCGAGTACTCCTCCCGCAGCTTGCGGCGCCGGACGAGCTCGACGACGACGACCAGCATGGTGACCGCGACGCCGATCGCCATCACCTGCTGGTGCGTGGTCAGGGTGCTGCCCGACGCCGTCGCCTGCTGGGCGAGGGTGCCGATCATGCCGGGCTCCTGGCGACGGTCGCGCGGCGCTCCGCGCGGTACGGCGACCGGCGGCGGACGGGGAGCAGGCACAGCGTGAGCACCATCTTGTAGGCGTAGTACGCGGCGCGCCCGCCGCGGTGCATGCTGACGCCCCCGCTGCGCTCCCGCATCTGCACCGGCGCCTCGCCCAGCCGCAGGCCGGCGCGGGCGACGATGATCAGCACGTCGGCGTCGGGGTAGTCCTCCGGAAAGCCGTGGTGGGCGAGCTCGCCGACGGCGGCGGCGTTCATCGCCTGAAAGCCGGACGTCGGGTCGGTGATCGTGGTCCGCGTCCACCACGTCACGATGCGGGCGAACAGGCTGGCGCCGAGCCGCCGCGCAAGGCTGGTCGGTGGTGGATCGCCGCCGAGGTAGCGCGAGCCGACGACCAAGTCGGCGCCGCTGTCCAGGCCGCGCAGCAGCACGGCGATGTCGCGGGGGTCGTGCTGACCGTCCGCGTCGAGCTGGACCACGCGCTGGTAGGCGCGCTGCTTGGCGTAGATGTAGCCGGTCAACAGCGCCGAGCCGTAGCCGAGGTTGATGCCGTGCCGCAGCACTTTGGCGCCGCGCTGCCGCGCTTCCGCGGCGGTGTCGTCACTGCTGGCGTCGTCGATGACGACCACGTCGGCATCGACGGGGGCCCTGGCGATGGCGTCGAGCACGGGACCGATCCGGCCGCGCTCGTTATAGGCGGGAATGATGATGAGGATCGGCGCCAAGCGTGGTGGGAAGTTCGGGGGATTGTGGCCGGCGGCTCCGGGGCGCTGGCCATCGGCATTGGAGCAAAGGATCGCGGCGGCGGCGGAGAGCGTCCAGAAAAAGCTGCCTCCGCTCGGTCGTCCGTAGCGCCCCTCTGCCCTTTTTGCCGGTTGCCGGATAGCGTGGTCGCCCCCCCGCGGTCCCGACGATGCCCGTTCGGGGGGAGCGGTGGCCGTTTGTGCCAAGCACCGCGCCACTTTCCATCGATCTGCCTATGAGGCCTCGCATGAATGCTGCCCGCCTTTCGTTCCTTTCGACGTTGACCCTCGCCGCCCTCGGCATGGCGCAAGACCCCTTCGCGCCCGCTGCCGAGATGAAGAAGCTCGAGCCGCTGCTCGGCACCTGGGAGGGCACCGGCACCGTCGTGCCCGAGCCCGGCATGCCGGAGATGCCGTGGACGTCCAAGCACTCCTATGCCCTGGCACTCAATGGCCACTTCGTCCGCGAGGACGTGGTGATCGAGTTCGGGCCGATGATGCCCGACCCGCTGCAGATGACCACCTACATCGGCTGGGACCGCGAGAATGGCCGCTACGTCACCTGCTCGGCGACCAACATGGGCATGGTCGACGTCAACGAGCTGCACTTGATGGGCAACCAGATGGTGCAGGTCGTCGCCGGCGTGGAGAACGGCGTCCCGACGCTCGACCGCTGGGTGACGGAGTTGGGCGATGGCGTGCAGACGTTCGAAGCGCTGCGCTGCGTCGGCAGTGGCGAGCCGTTCGTGCACCTCACCGGAGAGGTCAAGCGCACCAGCGAGCAGCCCAACGACATCGCCTGGGCGGATGCCGCCTTCATGTTGCAGCACGACATCAGCCCGATGCAGCACCTGGAGAAGATGGCGGGCACCTACAAGGTCGCGGGCAACATGATCCCCGCGCCCGGCGCGCCGCCGATGGACATCTCGGCCACCGAGACCGTGGCGATGTGGTTTGGCGGCACCGTCGCTCACATGCAGACCGCGGGCGATCCGATCGAGGGGATGCCCGGTACCTACGAGGGGGTCAGCTTCATCGGTTGGAACCCGCACAAGGGCCACTTCACCTCGTTCGGCCTGTCCAACATGGGAGAGGTGCACGCCGGCAAGGGCTGGTGGAGCGACCAGGGCTACGTCACCAACTTCACCGGCATGATGATGGGGCAACCCGCGGTGATGCAGGGCGTGGTGCAGGTCGATGACGCCGGTGCCATCACCGGCGTGGTCATGCACCAGGCCGCGGGTGGTGCCGCGCCGGTGACCGCGTTCCAGGCCGGGTACACCAAGCAATAGGGCGCACCAAGCAATAGGGCGCACCGAGCAGCTGCCGGGGCGGTCAGCCCTGCGGCGGCGGATACGACTGGATCGGCCGCCGCTGGCAGATCGCCGCGATCCGGCGCTCGGCGTCTTGCTGCACGGCCGGGTCGATGCGGTACTCGCGGTCGGAGTCTTGCGTCGTGCCCGCCAGGATGTCGTGGATGATGTCCACGCACTCCACCATGTCCGCCGGCTCCATGTGGCGGATCGCCAAGCCGTTGGTGCCGAGGCGAATGCCCGAGGTCACCGACGGTGGGCGGGTGTCGTAGGGGATGCGGTTCTTGTTGACGACGATGCCGCAGTCTTCGATCGCCTTCTCCGCGTTCACCCCGGTGATGCCCTTCTGCGCGACGTCGACGACGACGATGTGGTTGTCGGTGCCACCGGTGATGACGCGGTAGCCCTTGTCCTGAAACGCCGTGGCCAGGGCGCGGGCCAGATCGACGACGCGCTGGGCCACGCCGCGAAACTCGGGGCTCTGCACGTAGGCGAGACCGCGCGCCTTGGACGCCACCGCGGACTGGTTGGGCGCGCCCTGGAAGAACGGGAACACCTTCTTGTCGATCATCTGCCCCAACGTCCACTTGCCGTCCGGCGTCTTCTTGTCGTAGTCGACGCCGCACATGACGAGACCGCCGCGGCCGCCGTACAGCTGTTTGTGCGTGCAGGTCGTGGTGAAGTGCGCGTGGTCGATCGGGTTGGGGTGCAGGCCGGCGGCGACCAGGCCGGCGATGTGGGTGATGTCGGCGAGCACGAAGGCGCCGACCTCGTCGGCGATCGCGCGAAACCGCGCCCAGTCGATCTGCCGCGAGTACGCCGTCGTGCCGCAGATGATGAGCTTCGGTTTGTGCTCGCGCGCCAGCGCCTCCATCCGCTCGTAGTCGATGCGCTCATCGGGGGTGAGGCCGTAGCCGATCGCGCGGAACACCTGTCCCGAGATCGACGCCTTGGAGCCGTGCGTGAGGTGCCCGCCAGAGTCCAGGTCCATGCCCAGCAGGGTGTCGCCGGGGCTCATGGTGCCGAACATCACCACCTCGTTGGCGGACGTCGCCGACATCACTTGCACGTTGGCGTAGCGCGCGCCGAATGCGCTCTTGGCGCGCTCGATCGCCAAGGACTCGATCTTGTCGATGTACTTGCAGCCGGCGTGGAAGCGCGCGCCGGGGTAGCCCTCGGCGGTGACGTTCATCGTCGGCATCGCCTCACAGATCAGGGCCGATGGGTCGGCGATGCTGGACGACGCCACCATGGTGAGCACGTTGGCTTGCCGGCGGTACTCGTCGTCGAGCAGGCGAAAGAGCTCGGGGTCGGCCTGCCGCAGCTTGTCGACGCCGGTGGCGACGAAGCGCGTCAAATTGTCCGCGGCGGTGGTGGGGTCCATCGTGGGGTCACTCCTCAGTGGCTTGGATATTCAGGCGTCGTTGCCGATGCGGCTCTGCACCTCGTCGTCGGACAGCGCTTCGATCGCGGCGAGCATCTCGCAGATCTCACCGGCGTCGACTCCGGCCTCGCGGCCGCGGTGCTCGATGAGCGTCGACAGCGCCGCCACCGTGCGCGATTCGAAGATGTCCGGCAAGGCGATTTCGAACGGGAAGATCTCGCCCAGCCGCGCTTGGATCTGCACTGCCAGCAGCGAGTGGCCGCCGAGGTCCAAGAACGCGTCGTGGATGCCGACGCGGTCGAGGCCGAGCACGTCGGTCCACACACCGGCCACGACTTCCTGCACCGGGGTCTCCGGCGCCGCGTACGGCGACTCCATGTCGGGGCGCGAGGTGTCGGGTTCCGGCAGTGCCTTGCGGTCGACCTTGCCGTTGGGCGACAGCGGCAGCTGCTCCATCGGCACGTAAATCGCGGGCACCATGTAATCGGGCAGCTGGCTGCCGAGCGCCCGCCGCAGGGTCGGGCCGAGCTGGCGCGCCAGCTTGCCCATCATCGGGTTGTTGGCGAAGTCGGCGGCGGTGGCTGCCGGGTCGACGGCGAGGCCGGCGCCGTCGGCGAACAGCACGTCGGCCGGCGCATCGCCGGCGCGGTGGAACGCGACGTCGAAGCCGCCCTGATCCAGCTCCGCCGCAAAGCGCACGTCGCACCGGTAGCCGAGCTCGTCGGCGAGCTGCCACATGGCCTCGGGGTCCAGCGCGGGCGGGGTGTTCGCGTCGATGGCGGCGCGCAGCGCGCCGGCGGTCGGTGGGCAGTCGGCGGCGGCCAGTGCTTGCACGATGCGCACATCGCGCTCGACCCGGGCGTTGCGCACGCCGCGCAGGATCAGTAGCTCGGGCGCGTCGCCTTCGAGCTCGGCGCGCAGCGCCGCGACGTCGGTGCGCTCGTCCCAACGGCGCTCGACCGGTGTCGCGGCCGAGGTCTTCGCGACGTCGCCGATGTGCAGAGTCACGTCGTAGCGGAACTTGTTGAGCTCGTTGTGGAAGTCGCCGCGCTTGAGCTGGATCTGCACGAACCCGATCTCCGGCAGCTGCGTCTGCAGCCACGCGAAGAAGCGTGGGTCGATGACCAGCTCCTCTTCCTGTCGGATCAGCCGCTGGACCCGGGCGCGCAGCGTGTCGCAGGTGGCGTCGTCCGCCGCCTGGAACAGCTGCACCGAGCTCTGGTACGCGGTCAGCATCGGCAGACCGCGGACGTCGCCGACGAAGATCACGCCGCCCGGGCGCACTGCCTTGGCCGAGCCGCGCAGCACGTCCATCAGGTAGTCCATGCTCGGGAAGTCGAGCACGATCGAGTTGAGCACCACCGCGTCGAGACTGTCTTCGGCGATGCCCTCGAAGTTGTCGGCCCAGCGCCGGTCGAGGTGGACCTGCTCGAGCGCGCGCTGCTGCGCGTGGCGGTGGACGTAGTCGAGGGCCACCGTCGAGAAGTCGGTGCCCATGTAGTGCGAGCAGTGCGGCGCGATGCGGAACAGCAACAGCCCCATGCCGCAGCCGATCTCCAGCACGCGGTCGGGCGCGCGCGCCCGGATCCGTTCGACCGTCTGCTCGACCCACACCCGCATCTCGGCTTCCGGGATCGGCTGGTTGGTGTAGGACGAGTCCCAGCTGACGATGTTGAACGTCGGGTCGTCGCCGCCGTCGACGTTGGCGCTGTAGGCGTGGTCGTACACCGCCTGCCACTGCTCGACCTGCTCGTTGCTGAGCTCGTCGGCATCGCCCTCGGGACCGCGCCAGTCGGGGTCTTGCACGACGTAGGCGACCAGCCGCTTCTCGCCGGCGGCGTCGGTCTTGGTCACGACCACACCTTCGCGCACCGCCTCGTGGTCGCGCAGCCGCGCCTCGATCTCACCGAGCTCGATGCGGTAACCGCGGATCTTGACCTGGTTGTCCATCCGGCCGAGCAGCTCGAGGTTGCCGTCGGGCATCCACCGCGCCAGGTCGCCGGTGCGGTACATCCGCGCGCCCTCGGCCTTGGCGAACGGGTCGGTCAGAAAGCGCTCGGCGGTGAGCTCGGGCCGCTGGAAGTAGCCCTCGCCGACGCCGATCCCGCCGAGGAACAGTTCGCCCGGCACGCCCACCGGCAGCGGCTGCAAGTGGACGGGGTCGAGCACGTAGGCCAGCTGGTTGGCCATCGGCTCGCCGTAGGGAATGCTGTGCCACGCCGGGTCGACCGCACCGATCTCGTAGATGGTCGAGTCCATCGAGCACTCGGTGGCTCCGCCCATGCTGATCACCCGGCACTCGGGCAGCAGGGCGCGCAGCCGGTCCGGTAGGGTCACCGGAATCCAGTCGCCGCCGAGCAGCACCAACCGCAGGCTCTGCGGCACTTGGTCGGTGTGCACCTCGAGGTGGTCGACCAGCATCTTCAGCATCGCCGGTGCGGTGTGCCAGACCGTGACGCCGCGGGCGCTCATCAGCGCGGCCCAGTGCGGTGGATCCTGCAGCTTGTCGGGGTCCGGCAGCGCGATGGTGGCGCCGGCCGCCAGGATGCCGAACACGTCGTAGGCGCACATGTCGAACGACAGCGACGCCAGGGCGATCAGCGCGTCGCCGGGTCCGACGTGGAAGCGGCGGTTGAAGTCGAGGAAGTTGTTGACCCGGCCGCGGTGGTTGAGGACCACGCCCTTGGGCGCACCGGTCGAGCCCGAGGTGTAGATGACGTACGCCAGATTGGTGCTGCGCACGCCGGCGTCGGGCGGCGTCGCCGGTTGGTCGGCCGCGGTGGCCGGGTCGTCGACGAACACCAGGCGGGCGTCGGTCGCCGGCATGGTGTCGGCGAGGTGGCGCTGGGTCAGTACCACGCCGACCTTGGAGTCGTCGACCATGTAGGTCAGCCGCTCGCGGGGGTAGGCCGGATCCATCGGCAGGTAGGCGCCGCCGGCCTTGGCGATCGCCAGCAGGCCGACGACCATCTCCAACGACCGCTCCACCGAGATGCCGACCATTTGGTCGAGCTGCACGCCGAGCCCGCGCAGGTGGTGGGCGAGTCGGTTCGCGCGGGCATCCAGCTCGGCGTAGCTCAGCGTCGCGTCGCGAAACGCGCAGGCGATCGCGTCGGGTTGGGCCGCGACCTGCTGCTCGAACAGACCGTGCAGGGTGGCGTCGCGCGGAAAGTCGATCGCCTTGTCGTTCCAGCCGTACAGGATCTGCTGGCGCTCGGTGTCGGTGAGCAGGGGGAGCAGGCCGACGGCGGTGTCGGGGGACGCGGCGACGCCGCCGAGCAGGGTGGCGAGGTGGCCGGCGGTGCGGGCGATGGTGTCGTCGTCGAACCGCTCCGCGTCGTAGTCGAACGCGCAGCCGTGCGCGTCGAACCCGAGGACGAGCTCGGTCGTCGCCGCCGCGCCCGAGCCATCGGTGTCGGCGCGACACGCGACCTGGAACAAGCACGCGTCGGGCTCGCCGATCGCGCGGGCGATCTGCGCGAGGGGCAGCGTGTGCTCACGCGCCGCCGCCATTTGCGCGCGCACGTGCGCGACGATCGCGGCGAACGTCGCGTTGCCATCGATCGACAGCCGCAACGGCATCGGCCCCGTCGGCTGCAGCACGCCGATCACCAAGTCGGTCTGTCGGGTGACGCGGTGCAGCAGCACGGCGCAGGCGGCGACCTGCGCGGCGGGCTCGTCGCCGACCACGCCGCGGGCCGAGGCGTCGAGCGGGTGGTGGGCGTGCGCGGCGC
Organism: Planctomycetota bacterium; assembly: GCA_965223545.1. GTDB lineage: Bacteria > Planctomycetota > UBA1135 > UBA1135 > UBA2386 > CBDCWY01. Next base: position 6,100,355 of record OZ245006.1, read on the forward strand.
GGGGGGGGTGGTCGGCGGCGCGCGTGCGCAGAGTTGGCAGCTCGAGCGCCGGTGGGCGTTCGCTGAGCGCGTCGCGCCAGTAGGACGGGGCGTCGGGAGCGTTGGCCTGTGACATCGGCGGTTGCGGCCGGCCGCATCCGGAACGGGCCCGAGCGACCGGGGGAGGAGGGCGAGGTGGAGGGATGACGAGACCGGCTGCGGGACCCGACCCGGGTCTGCTCGATGGTCGCAAATTCACTCTAGCTCGCGTTTTGGGGGCGTGCAAGGCGAGTGGATCCACACCCTTTCCACGGCCGCGGCCGCCGGGTCGAGGCCTCGACCCGCGGGCGCGCGGCGTTGTATTCTTCCCCGTTCTCCACAGGCCGGTCGGCAGGGCTGGCAGCGGTGCTCGGGGTCCGACGCACCGCGCGCCGAACTTGCCGCATTTCGCTGTCGCCACCGGCGTTGCAACGCCCGCCGGACGGGGAGCTCAACGACCCATGCACGACACCTCACCGAAGAAGCCGCTCCCCAGGACGACCCGCCGGCGCGTATCCGGCGGCGGAGCTGCCGGGGTCCGTCTCGGCCCGCTGGGCCAGGCCGCCATCCCGCAGGTCGTGCGGCCCGCGGTCGACGGCACCGATCTGCTGGCCTGGGCCACCGCCAACCTCGACACCCTCGACGGTTGGCTGCTGCAGCACCGCGCGCTGTTGTTCCGCGGGTTCGGCGTGCGCGCGGTCGAGCAGTTCGAGCAGTTCGTGCGCGCGACATCCGACGGCAACCTGCTCGAATACCGCGACCGCACCACGCCGCGCACCACCGAGGGCAATCGCATCTACACCGCCACGGTGCACCCGGCCGACCAGCGCATCAACCCGCACAACGAAGGCACGTATTGGACGCGGTGGCCGCAGAAGCTGTACTTCTGCTGCCTCACCGCGCCGCGCAGCGGCGGCCAGACGCCGATCTGCGACGTGCGCCGGGTCTATGAGCGCATCCCCGCCGAGGTGCGCGCGCCGTTCGAGGCCAAGGGCTTCATGCTGGTGCGCAACTACAACGACGGCTTCGGCCTGCCGTGGCAGGAGGTGTTCCAGACCGAGGACAAGGCGGAGGTCGAGAGCTTCTGCCGCGCCAACGACATCGAGTTCGAGTGGAAGTCCGGTGGCCGGCTGCGCACGACCCAGGTGCGGCCGTGCGTGCGCACGCATCCGCGCACGAATGAGAAGGTATGGTTCAACCACGCGGTGTTCTACCACTCCACCACGCTGGACCCGGCGACGCGGGAGGCCCTGGTCGGCGAGTTCGGCGAGAGCGGCCTGCCCTACAGCACTTGCTACGGCGACGGCTCGCCGATTCCGGCCGATGCCGCCGCCGCGGTGCGCGCCGCCTACGCCGCTGAGACGACGATGTTCTCGTGGCAGCCGGGCGACGTGATGCTGCTCGACAACATGAGCGTCGCGCACGCGCGCGAGCCCTACGAGGGCGAGCGCATGGTGCTGGTGTCGATGACCGACGCGATGGGCGACGGGGACGCGGCATGACCGAGGTGACGCAGGCCAACGCGGTCGAGGGCTTTCGGCTATCGCCGCAGCAGCGCGATCTCTGGCGCCAGCAGATGGCGGCGGGTGCGGCCGCGTTCGCGGCGAGTGCTGCGGTCGAGATCGAAGGCGCGATCGACGCGGAGCGGCTGGCGCGCGCGCTGGAGGTGGTGGTCGGCCGTTACGAGATCTTGCGCACCGGCTTCCACAGCGTGGCGGGGGCGAGCCTGCCGGTGCAGGTGATCGGCGAGGCGGGTGGTGTCTCGGTCGCGGCGGAGCCGGTGACGGCGCCGTGGGCGGACGCAGCGGCTCTGCGGAAACCGCCGTTGTTGCATATCGCCTTGCAGCCCGCCGGCGATCGCAGCCGCCTGACGCTCACCGTTCCCGCCCTGTGTGCCGACGCGATCGGCTTGCACAACACCGTGGCCGCCTTGGCGGCGGTCTACTCCGGTGCCGAGGACGGCGACGAGCCGCTGCAGTACGCGGATCTCGCCGAATGGCAGAACGAGCTGCTGGAGGACGCCGACGCGCGCGCGTTCTCGCTGCGGGTGGCCGACGCCCGCGCGACCCTACCCGGCGTTCGTGCCGGGGCGGCCACCGCGGCGCAGGACGTGCTCCGGCAGGCGTTGCCGGCGGAGCTCGGCCAGGCGCTCGCCGCTGTGGCCGAACGGCGGCGGACGACGGTCGAGGTGGTCTGTCTGGCGGGCTTCGCCGCGCTGGTGCACCGTTTGACCGGGCGCGAGCAAGTCTTGCTCGGCGCGCGCGCCGATGGCCGCGCCTACGAGGGCCTCGATCGCGCCATCGGCCTGTTCGCGCGCGACGTCCCGGTCTCGGTGTTCGTCGATGGCGAGCGACCGTTCGCCGCGGTGGTCGACGATGCCGCCGCGGCGTGGAGCTCGGCGGGCGAGCGCGTCGAGCAGTTCTCGTGGGAGCGCGTGGAGGATGCCACCGAGGCGCCGTACTTCGCGCTGGCGTTCGCCGCCGAGGATCGCTCGCAGGTGTTCGCGGTTGGCGATGCCCGGTGGACCGTTGTCGGGACACGCGCGCACACGCAGCACGCCGACGTCCGCGTGCTGGTCGTGCGCGATGTCGATGGCTGGGCGATGGAGCTGCACGGCGACGCGGCGCGGGTCGATCGTGCCGCGGCGGCGCGCTGGCTCGACCAGCTGATCGCGCTGCTGGCGCACGCCGCGGACGAGGTCGACACCCCGGTCGGCGCGCTTCGCCTGCTCGATGCAAACGCCGCCGCCGACATGCTGCGCCGCTTCAACGCGGCCACAGCGCCCGTCGATACCGACCGCACCATCCACGCCACGATCGAGGCCGCGGTCGACCGTGACCCGAACGCGGTGGCCGTGCAGGCCGTCGACGGCGCCCTGACCTATGGCGAGCTCGAGCGCCGGGCCAACCAGGTCGCGCACCTGCTGCGCGACCTCGGCGTCGGAGTGGACGACCGCGTGGGCCTGTGCCTGGAGCGCTCGGCGTCGATGCTGGTCGGGCTGCTCGGCATCCTCAAGGCGGGCGCGGGCTACGTGCCGCTCGATCCGGGTTATCCGCGCGACCGGCTGGCGTTCTTGCTGGCCGACAGCGGCGCCCGCGCAGTGGTCACCGACGCCGCGGGTGCCATGGCGCTGCCGCCGCACGAAGTCGCGACGTTGTGCTTGGATGGGGATGCCGAGCGGCTGGCCGCGGCCAGTGCCGATCGGCCGCAGCCGGTGGCGGCCGCCGATCATCTGGCGTACGTGATCTACACCTCGGGCTCGACCGGCACGCCGAAGGGCGTCGAGATCACGCATCGCACGCTGCTGCACTCGACCCTGGCGCGCGAGGCGGTCTACCCCGAGGCGCCCGGGCGCTATCTGTTGGTGTCGAGCTACGCCTTCGACAGCTCGGTCGCCGGTTTGTTCTGGACCGCGGTCAGCGGCGGGGCGCTGGTGCTGCCGGGCCAGGGGCTGGAGCGCGACCTGCGCGCGCTGCGCCAGCTGATCGATACCCACGCGGTGACCCACACCCTGATGCTGCCGTCGCTGTACACGACCTTGCTGCGGGAGACCGGCGGTGAGGGCATGCGGTCGTTGCGCTGCGTGATCGTCGCCGGTGAGGCGTGCTCGCGCGACACCGTCGATCTGCACCACGAGCTGCTGCCGGATGCGGGCTTGTGGAACGAGTACGGGCCCACCGAGGGCACGGTGTGGGCGACCGTCCACCATTGCGTGGCGGCCGACGAGGCCGCCCGCGTGCCGATCGGCGTGCCGATCCGCAACGTCCAGGCCTACGTGCTCGACGCGGCCGGTGGGCCGCTGCCGGTGGGTGTGCCGGGCGAGCTCTACATCGGCGGTGACGGTCTGGCGCGCGGCTACCTCGGGCGGCCGGAGCTGACCGCCGAGCGGTTCGTGCGCAACCACCTGGCGGAGACGCCGGGCGATCGGCTGTACCGAACCGGTGACCTGGTTTGCCGCCGTGACGACGGCGCGCTCGACTTCCTCGGCCGCGTCGACCACCAGGTCAAGGTGCGTGGCTATCGCATCGAGCTCGAAGAGGTCGAGGCCGCCCTGGTCGAGCTCGACGGCATCGCCGAGGCCGCAGTGGCGGCACCGACGGCGGACGACGGCGCCGCGCGCCTGGTCGGCTACGTCGTGCCGGCCGCCGGCAGCACGCCGTCCACCGCGGCGATCGCCGATGCGCTGCGGGCGGCGCTGCCCGACTACATGGTGCCCGCGCAGTGGGTCGTTCTCGACGCGCTGCCGCTCAACCCCAACGGCAAGGTCGATCGCGCCGCCTTGCCCGAGCCCGCCGACGGTGCTGTCGACCGGCCCACTTACGCCGCGCCGCAGGGGGCGGTGGAGACGGTGCTCGCCGAGCTCTGGGCGGACGTCTTGCAAGTGGAGTCGGTCGGGCGCGAGGACAATTTCTTCCAGCTCGGCGGCCACTCGCTGTTGGTGACCCAGCTGGTGTTCCGCGTGCGCGATACGCTGGGCGTGGAGATGCCGCTGCGCTTGGCGTTCGAGGCGCCCACGCTGGCGGCGCTCGGCGAAGCGCTGCTGGCCGATCCCGACCGCCGCGCCCGTGCAGAGAAGGCGGCCGCCCTGATCGAGCAGCTGTCGGCCATGTCGGAAGACGAGGTCGATGCCATGCTCGAGAGCGAGGATCGGCCGGACTGAGGCGTCCGCGCAGAGGCACGATGAATCCGTTCTTCTTCGGCAGCTCCGAGCGGCAGCTGTTCGGCGTTCACCACCCACCAGAACGCGGCGGTGTGCGCGACAGCGCGGTGCTGATTTGCCCGCCGTTCGGCGCCGAGCACATCGCGGCCCACCGCGCGCTGCAGCAGCTCGCCGCTCGGCTGGCGCGGGGTGGCTTCCACGTGCTGCGCTTCGACTACTCGTGCACCGGCGATTCCGCGGGTGACGGCGAGGAGGCGCGCTTCGACGATTGGGTCGCCGACGTCGGCACCGCGGCGCAAGAGCTGCGGGACACGAGCGGTGCGTCCAAGCTCAGCGTCGTCGGTCTGCGGCTGGGGGCGACCAGCGCGGCGGTGGCAGCGGCTGCCGGCGGGCTGGGTCCGCTGCACGCCTGCGTGCTGTGGGAGCCCATCGTCGATGGGGACGCCTATCTGCAGTGGTTGGCCGAGCGGCAGGCCGACTGGGTGCGGCGCACCTACCCCAAGCCCAAGCCGCAGACGCTCCAATGGCGGGTGCCCGAAGTGCTCGGCTTTCCACTGCCGGTGGCGCTGCAGGACGCGCTGCGCGCGCAGCGCCTGACCGATTTGGCCGCCTCGCCCGCACCGCGCGTGTTGTTGGTGACCAACGAGGGCACGGCGGCGGCCGAGCCGCTGCGCGCCGCGCTCGATGGCTCGGGCGCGGCGGTCGAATTGCGCGATGTTGCCGCCGAGCCGTGCTGGGTCGGCCACGCCGGTGGCACGATCGCGCTGGTGCCGGTCGAGGTCCAGCAGTCGATCGCTGCCTGGCTCGGGGAGGCGCACGGGTGAGGGAGGCCGTCGTTCGCTTCGGTGCGCAGAAGTCGCTGGTCGGTGTGGTCACCGATCCGGAAAACGGCACCGCCACCGGCGGGCTCGGTTGCGTGTTCTTGAACGCTGGCTTCACGCCGCGCATCGGGCCGCAGCGGCTGTCGGTTCTGCTCGCCCGTCGGCTGGCGGCGATCGGCATTCCCGCTCTGCGGTTCGACTTCTCCGGCATCGGCGACAGTCCGAGTCGGCAGGACAACATGTCGTTTGCCGACAGCACGGTGTCGGAGACCCAAGAAGCGATGAGTCTGCTCGCCGCCACGCGCGGGGTGCAGCACTTCGTCTTGATCGGTGTCTGTTGGGGCGCCGACAACGCGCTGCGCGTCAGTCAGGTCGACGAACGCGTCGTCGGGGTCGGCGCAGTCGACTTCTACGCGCTGTTCTCGATGCGGTATCTGGTGCGTACCCACCGCGGCCGGTTGGCGGATCCGCGCAGCTGGTGGCGGTTGTTGCGCGGCGCCAGTCCGGCGATCGGCCGCGCGCTCGGTGGCCTGCTCGAACTGGCCAAGCAGCGGCGCGCGGCGCGTGGCGACACCTCGGGGGACCTGCTGCCCGTCAAAGCGCCGGCGACCGTCGTCGCCGAGCTGCGCGCGGGCATCGAACGCGGGGTCGAGATGTGCTTCGTGTATGCGCGCGGGGCTCCGAGCTACGATCAATACGTGATGAACTTCGCCGCGCCGATGCGCGATCTGGAGGGGCCGGGCCGACTGCGCATCGAGCTGTTCGATGACGCGGACCACGTGTTCACTCTGCTGAGCAACCAAGGCGCGTTGATGGACGCGCTCGTGGAATGGACCCGGCAGCTGGCGGCGCGCCGCGCCGCCGCGGGCGGCCCGACGGTGTCGGAGTCGTTGACTCACTGAGGCGGAGGGCAGTGCGCTTGAGCTCGTTGATCGAGTCGCGGTCGAGTGACACGGCGCCGCTTTCGTTCGCGCAGCGGCGGATCTGGTTCCTGTCGCAGATCGAGGATGCGGCCCCGGCCTACAACATGCCCGTGCAGTTGCGCGTGCGGGGCTCGTTGGACACAGCAGCGCTCGACACTGCGCTGGCCGGCGTCGTGCGGCGCCACCGGGTTTTGCGCAGCCGGATCGTGCGCGATGGCGAGCAGCTCCTGCAGGTCACCCAGCCGCCGCTGTCGAGCGTGCTGCAGGTCGTCGACCTGCGCGGTGCGCGGGATCCGGAGCAGGAGGTGCGCGCGATCGCCCGGGCCGAGGCCGGTCAGGTGTTCGATCTCGAGGCGGGTTCGTCGCATCGCTTCGTGCTGGCGCGCGTCGCCGACGAAGACTGGGTGTTGCTGCTGACGTTGTCGCACCTGGTCGCCGACGGCTGGTCGGTCGGCGTCCTCTTGCACGAGGTCTCGGTGGGCTATGCCGCGGCGCGGCGGGGGGTGGCCGCCGAGCTACCGGAGCTGGCGCTCCAGTACGGCGAGTTCGCCGCCTGGCAGCGCGACCACCTCGGTCGCGTGACGTTGCAAGAGGAGTTGGACTACTGGCGGCGACAGCTGGCGGATCTGCCGGTGCTGCGTTTGCCGAGCGACCACCCCCGCCCCGAGCGGCAGACCTTCGTCGGCCGACAGCTGCGTTTTCGGATCGATGCGGAGCTGGCGGGGGCAGTGCGACGGCTGGCGGGCGAGTGCCGGGCGACGTTCGGCATGACGCTGCTGGCCGCCTTCCAAGCGTTGCTGTCGCGGTGGAGTGGCCAGCTGGACTTCGCGGTGGGAACGCCGGTGGCCAACCGCCAGCCGCCGGAGACCGAGCCGCTGATCGGGCTGTTCTTGAACAACCTCGTGCTGCGCGCCGACCTGCGGGGCGAGCCGTCGTTTGCGGAAGTCGTGCGGCGTACCGCGGCGACCATGGTGGTTGCCATGGAGCACCAGCAGCTGCCGTTCGAAGAGCTCGTCGCGGCGCTGCGGCCCCCGCGCGACTTGGGCCGGAGTCCGCTGTTCGACGTGATGTTCAACTTCCTGAGCGAACCGCACGTCGACGCTCAGCTGGCGGGGGTCGCGGTGGAGGAGTTCGGCTTCGAGGGATTCACTGCCAAGTTGGACCTGACCCTGGGGCTGCGCCCGCGCGAGGACGGCATCGAGGGGGTGGTCGAGTACAACAGCGACCTGTTCGACGAGGCCACCGTCGAGGCCATGCGCGACGAGTACTTGGCTGTGCTGCGCGCGGTGACCGCCGACCCGGAGATTGCGTTGGCACGGCTCCCGGTGCGCGGCGTGGCGGCAGCCTTGCCGACTCCCGCGCCGGCCGAGGTGGCGGCTCCGGCTCCTCCGCGCGGCCCGATCCAGCGCTTCTTGGCCAAGCTCTGGTGCGAGGTGTTGGAGCTCGACGAGGTGTCGGTGCACGACAACTTCTTCGACCTCGGCGGCCACTCGCTGCTGGCGATGCGCGTCGCGGTCCGCATCGAGGAGCGGTTGGGCGTTCGCGTGCAGCCGATGGAGCTCCTGGTCAACACCCTCGAGCAAATGGCGCGCCGGTGTTCGGTGCCCGCATCCGCCCCGGCGTCTGCGCAACCGACCGTGGCTGTCGAGGCGGCTCCGGTCGCCGTCGCCGCGGCCACCGGGGCGGCGATGGTCGATGGCGAGATCCGCGAGACGGCGGTGTCGTTCGGTCCCGCTGGCAGCGTCGTCGGGGTGCTCGCCGAGCCGGCCGACGAGGAGCTGCGCCGGGGGGTCGGAGTCACCCTGCTCAACGCCGGCGCCACGCCGAGGCTCGGGCCGCAGCGATTGTCGGTCAAGATCGCGCGCCGCTTGGCGCGGCTGGGCTATTGCTCGCTGCGCTTCGACTACAGCGGCATCGGCGACAGCCCGAGCCAGCGCGACGGTCTCTCCTACCAGGAGCGCGGCGTGCAGGAAGTGCGCCAGGCGTTCGACTTCCTCGCCGAGGCGCGCGGCGTGCCCGCGTTCGTGCCGATGGGGATGTGTTGGGGGGCCGACAACTCGATGCGCACGGCGCTCGCCGACCCGCGCGTCGCGGGCGCGCTGCTGTTCGATTTCTACGCCCGCCCCTCAGCGCGCTACTTGACGCGCCTCTACGCCCGAAGGCTGCTTTCACCGCACAGCTGGCGCAACTTCGTCGGCGGCAAGAGCTCGGTGCTGCGCTACCTGGTCGAAGCCGTGCAGCACCGCACCCGAGGCGACCGCGTCGACGTCGAGGACCCGTTCGCCGTCCCCGAGCCGACCGAGGCCGACTTCGCCACTCTGGTCGAGCGCGGCGTGCGGCTGTGTCTCGTCTACGCCAACGGCGCTCCATCGTACGACCACTACCGCTACCGGTTCCGCCCGTGGCTGGAACGCCATCCACAATCGATCCAAGTGCGGCTGCTACCCAACGCCGACCACCTGGTCACCCTGCTCGCCAACCAGGACGCCTTCGTCGAGATCATCGCCACCTGGATGCAAGACCAAGCCGCCGCCGACCCACGCTTCTGAAGTACGGAGTCCGGCTCGATTTTCTCGCTTGGCGGCGGTAGCCGCCAAGCGAGAAAATCGAGCCGGACTCCGTACGTGTCACGGCCATGTTCGGATCGCGTCGACTGCGACGAACGCGCCCGGGGTCGGGTCCCGGTCGTAGACGCGGAGCTCGGCGATGCGTCCGCGCCATGGGCGGATGTCGCAGATCTCGGTGTGCATGCCGCCGCCGCCCAGGCCGCTCGCGCGCCAGACGGTTTCGCCGCCGCAGATCAGCTCGATTCCGCAGCGCTTGCGGTCCGCGTTGCCGGCGATCCGGACGCTCAGCACCGACCCGGCGAGCCGCAGCGGGGGTGAGCGCAGGGTGCCGACGCGCGGCCGCCCTTTGGGGTCGGCACTGCTGAGCACGAACTCGCCTTGGTGGCCTCGAATTCCGGCGGGGTCGTTGGCGTCGACGCGCACGCGTCGAACGGCGCCATTGCCGTGCCAGGCGGACAGAGCGGTGTCTTCGAAGGTGAGCGCCGCGGCGGCTCCGCGGGTGACGCTCGCCTCGACCGCCATCGGGCGCGGTTGGGCTGCGGGCATTGCCCGCAGCCAAGCAGCGCAGCGTGTCGCCTTGAGCTCCGCGCCGAGCTGCTCGTAGAACGCCAGCAACGCCGCGCCGGTTTGTCGGTCGGGCTCGGCGAAGAAGCGGCGCAACAAGCGGATCTCGAGTGTCCAGTCGCGGGCGGCGACCGCGGACCGCAGCCGATCGAGGTCGGTGTGCAGCGCCGCCAGGAGACTGTTGTCGGCGTGCGTCGCCCACACCGCCGCCAAGTAGGCTTGGTCCAGCTCGCCGCCGGCTTCGAGCGTGTGGGCGGCTCGTCGGAGCGCGTCGGCCAGGCGAGGATCGCGTGTGACGGCGGAGCCGCCGCGCCGCACGAGCTGTCGAACATCGTTCTGCATCGAACGCAGCGTGGGGTGCCGGGCCTCCGGCAGGGCGCTCGGGTAGGCGATCGCGGCACTGCGCGGTGCCCTCGACGGCGCGGCGCGTGTCGTGATCCAGTGCCAGGAGTCGCCGTCCGTGCAGAGGCCCAGCTCGAGATCGACGCTGGCAAAGTCAGCCGATCGGGGCAGCCCGGCTCGGTCCGCTTCCAGCTCGAGATCGACCCGGTACGGCTCGCCCGGCAGCCAGTGTCGCGCGAACCACAGCGCCTTCGCCGCGCTCTCGATGCCTTGCCGTTCCGGCCGCCGGCTCAGCTTCGCCTGCAGCAAGATGGGGCCGCTCTGCCCGGTCCGCGTCGTCAGCCAGACGGTGACCCCGAGCGCATGCGGCGCGCCTCCCGTGCGCACCGTGCTGCCCACGACGTCGACCGAGTCGGTGAGCGCGATGCGCTGCAGGCGGTCGATGTCCGGAAAGTAGTCGACGAACGCCCCTCGGTGGATGCCGCGAGTCCGCGGCGCGCCGACGTCGTGGCGATGCGCGTAGCCGAGGTGCCACTCGGGCGACGCGCGCAGGCCGCGCCAGGTCTGCCCGTAGACGTTCAAGAACAGCGGCCAAGCGGGCTGCTCGTGGAACACGTGCCGATAGCGGTGGCGGTCGCGAACGCCGGAGTCCAGTCGGTGCGAGGGGGCGTAGTGGGCGAGCACCGGATCGCGGAGCCCGAGCAGGTCCAGCCCCCGAAGCTGGGCGGAAGAGGCCAATGACGGCGCGCCGAAGTCGGTCGTCGCCAGCCTGGCCACCGGAACTCCGAGGGAGTCCCGCAGCCGCTCGGTGGCTTCGACCTGGGCGAGCACGGGGCAGTAGTGGCACGGGGTCCGGTGGTCTTGACGGGCGGCGCTGCGATCGAGCACGACGTGGTCGAGGATCACCAACGCGCTCAACAGCACCGACGCGACCGCCGCGCGTGGTCGACCTGGGGTCCAGCGTTCGGTCGTGGCGGCGAGGGCCCCGACCCCCAGGGCTGCCAGCACGCCGATCGCGACCGCCGCAGGTGTGAACAACCGCCCTCCCATGGCCCGGTCACCGCCGGCCCAGACCGGAAACGCGAGGCCGACGGCGAGCACGGCCGCAAGGGCGCAACGCGGGTACCATCCGGCCGGTGGCTCCGCGCCTCCGAACCGATCGGCGCGCCACCGCCACAGCGGGACCGACCCGAGCCCGATCGCGGCGAGCACCACCATCCCAACATCGAGGTCCTGGCGCCAGAACCGCAGCAGGTAGGTGAGGCCGTCGTCGAGAGTCGTCGATTGCTTGGCCCAGTAGGTGTTGGTCACCCACGTTCCGAAATAGAGGCCGCGCGCGAGATGCAGCAGGCCCACGCCGAGGGCGAACACGCCGGCGTCGCGGAGCAGTCGTCCGCGGTCGCGAAGCGTAGCGCCGCGGGAGTCGAGCAGTCGGAGCCCGCCGAGCGCCAGTCCATAGGCGACGCCCTCCGGTCGGGTCGCCGCGACGGCGACTGCGAGCGTCGCGGCGAGGGGGAATCGGCGGGGGCGCGCCCGCTCGCGGAGGTCGGCGAGCAGCATCGCACCGAGCAGGCAGGCGAGCAGGCCGTTCTCCAGCCCGGCGGGCATCCACCGCGTGAACGCGGTCAGCGAACACGCGATCGCGGCCGGCACCAGGTCGTGGGCGCGCACGTCGCGGCAGGCACGCCCCTCGGTCACCTGGACCAGCCGCCCCGCGAGCACCAACGCCACCCCGCCCAGGCCGACGCCGAGGGTCTTGGCGGCCAGAATCGGCTCGACGCCGACCGCGTATGCCAAAGCCAGCAGTAGCACCCAGAGCGGATTGGAGAACCCCTCGACCCGCGGGCCGCCGACGTTGGCGACCAGGCCGTGGCCGTCCACCATGTGCACAGCGTAGGCCGCGCTGATCGCGGCCTCGTCGATCGTGTAGTGCCACGAGTGGTGCAATGCCGCGCCGTACAACACGGCAGTGCCCAGCGCGACGAACACCAGACGTGCCCCGTCCGTGATCGTCGCGGGGGAGCCGGGTTCCGCCGTTCTCGCCGCGCCGGGGCGAGCAGTCAGTGTCTTGGGCAAAGGGATCACGACGCTCCGGCGCGACATCGGCCTGCGGAGGCCCGACCAACACGTCATTCGCGCGTTGGGGAGGACGTCGCGCCTGGCCTGTCGTTACGCGGCCGGCGCGAATCTCGTAGAGGCGGGAGCATGGTGAGTCGCGGCGAGCGCGTCGGCGGTCGGCTCGGCCCGTTCTTGACGGGCTTGCAACGAGGCCGGGTTCCGGTTGTGCTGCGCCGTCCCGTTGGCAACCACGATGAGCAACAACCCAGTGCAGTGGCGCGGCGTGATGCCGGCCATCACCACCCCCTTCGATGCCGAGGACCGCATCGATCACGATGCCGTGGGGCAGCACGTGCGCTGGCTGGTCGAGAACGGCTGCACCGGCATCGTTCCGTGCGGCTCACTGGGAGAAGGCGCGACTCTGTCCGCCGACGAGAAGATCGCCTTGGTCGAGACCTGCGTCGCCGCGGTCGGAGATCAGGTGCCGGTGATCCTCGGCGCCGCGTCGGCGAGCACCGCGGCCGCCCGCGCGCTGTGTCGCCGCGCGGTCGACGCCGGCGCCCGGGGTCTGATGCTGCTGCCGCCGTACGTGCACAAGGGCAGCGATGCCGAGCTCGAGGCGCACTTCGAGGCGCTGCTGGATGCCACGGACGCGCCGTGCATGCTGTACAACAACCCGATCGCCTACGGCTTCGACGTGCGGCCGGAACGGATCGAGGTGCTGGCCGGGCGCTATGACACGCTGCAGGCGGTCAAGGAGTCGAGCGGCGACGTGCGGAGGGTCACCGCGGTGCGCGCGCTGTGTGGTGATCGGCTGGCGCTGTTCGCGGGTCTCGACGACATGATCGTCGAAGCCGTCGCGATGGGGGCGCAGGGCTGGATCGCCGGCTTGGTGAACGCGCTGCCCGCGGAATCGGTGCGCTTGTTCGAGCTCGCGCGTGCTGGGCGAGCGGACGAGGCGTTTGCGCTCTACCGGTGGTTCCTACCGCTGCTGCGGCTCGACACCGTGCCGGAGTTCGTGCAGTGGATCAAGCTGGTGCAGGCGGAGGTCGGGCACGGGACGGAGCGCGTGCGCGCGCCGCGCCAGCCGATTGCTGGCGCCGAGCGCGAGTCGGGGCTCGCGATGATCCGCGCGCAGTTGGCGATGTCGCGTTGAGGCGTCAGGCGGGGTAGCAGAGCTCGTACGTTGTGTTGTCCGGTCGCTGCCAGACCTCGCAGCGACAGGCCATCCACTGCCCATTGATCTCGCAGTCCTTGTAGATGATCTCGATCAGCTGATCGCCCTCCGAGTCCTCGGTCCACGTCGCGCTGCTGGTATCGCGGTTGACGAACTTCAAGAGGTCGGCCAGCAGCGTGACCATCTTCTGGCGGTTGCGGATCGGCGGATTCAGTAGCCGGATCCGCAGGAGGTTCTCTTCGCGTCGAACGTTGTCAGTCATGGGTTCTCCTTGCGAGGCGCGTGCGCGGTCGGAGTCCGGCGTACCGAGGGCGGGAGCCCGGACGCCGCCGCGGAGGGCGCGAACTAACCCCTCAAACGAGCGGTGCCGCGAACTCGGACGCGAGAAAGCGAAGAAACCTCGCGGCTATTGCCAGGCGCGCTCCGCGGATTTGCCGCAGCGAATTCCGCCGACGTTCTGACTGATGGCCAACGATGCGATGCGGTTGGCGGAATGTGCTGTGGGGCCGAATCTGCCGCCCGCTGAGCCTCCGCGAGCGACGCGAAACCCATCGATTGTTCTAGTCCCGCCGCGATGTGCTTGCGGCGCGTAGTCACGTGGTACGCGCCAGCGGTCGAGGGTCCACTCGGTGACGTTGCCTGCCATGTGCAGGACGCCCAGCCAACTGGAGTCCCTGCCGAAGGCCTGGTGCACGGGCACCAATGGGCGTTCCGACCTGTCGGATCGATTGCCTGGACCCCCGGGGCCGACGTTGGCGTAGCTGAGATCGAACGTGTTCCCCCATGGGTAGAGCCGCGATTCCTGCCCGCGCGCAGCGACTTCCCACTCGATCTCAGTGAGTAGGCGTTTGCCGGCCCATTCGGCGTAGTCCACGGCATCCTGCCAGGAAACGCCGCAGACGGGCAGGTAGTCCGCTCCCGCGGGGAACGCGTCTCCGTTCCAACCGGCCGGTGGGACCCGGTTGGTGGCACGCACGAACTCCTGGTACTCCACGTTGCTGACTTCGTAGGTGTCGATCCAGAACGGCGCCACGGTGACCTCGCGCGGCATCAGTGTGAGTGTGCGGGCTCCGGTGCGCTCGAGGCCGATGCGGTAGGTCCCCCCGGAGACCAAGCGCATGTCCTTGTAGGCGGTGGCGTTCGGGGTGATGTGCCCTTCGATCGAGACGAACGGCTGGTCGGCAGTCAGGTCGGTCGCGATCTCCGCAAAGCCGAACCCAGGCCGCTCGACCACGACGAGGTAGTCACCGGGAGGGGCGACCGCGCGCAGCTCGCCGGATTCTGGCACCTCGTCGAGAAGCCCCGCGTTGACCAGATCGCCGTCTTCGGTCTGTTTCCGCAGCCAGACGCGATCGCCCGGCGCGGAGTGCACATGCAGCCACGCACCACCTGAGGCCCGCGACAGCGCCGCGTGCAGCTCGGGCGTCGACTTGATGTCGATGGCCTGCGCCAACAGGATGCCGGCGCGCATCGGCTCCCCGCGATCGAGCAGCTCCAGCCCGTCGGCGCTCAGCTGATGCCACCTCTCTTCGCGCGCGCTGTAGTGCATGTAAGCCCAGCTGGACAGCGCCAGTGCCAGCACGGCGCCGATCCCGAAGCCGATCGCGTGCCGGCGCGCGAGTTCGAGCCACTGGCCCCAGGCCGTCGGCAGGGTCGCGATGATCGGTGCATGCCGCAGGAAGCGCCGCAGCTCCTCGGCGAGTTCGCCGGCGTGGCGGTAGCGCTTCTTCGGGTCGGCGGCGATGGCGCGGCGGACGATGGCCCGCAGCGCCGGCGGGAGCTGTGGCACGACCCCGACCGGATCCGGCGCCGGGTACCGCTGGATGTGCTGCAGGATGGCGTCTGCCGAGGATCCGGGATGCGGCAGCTGCAGGGTCAGCAGCTCGAACAGGGTCACTCCGAGCGAGTAGACGTCGGAGCGGGCGTTGGCGGGACCGCCCCGCAACAGCTCGGGGCTCATGTAGTGCAGCGTGCCGAGGCGATCGCCGGTCTGCGTCGTGCGCGTGCCTTCGGGATCCGTGGCGAGGCCGAAGTCGCACAGGAACGGCGTGCCGCGATGGTCGAGCAAGATGTTCTGCGGCTTGATGTCGCGGTGGAACACCTTGTTGAGGTTGAGGAAGTGCACCGCATCCGCGACTTCCGAGATCACCCGCGCCACGGAGGCGAAGTAACCCCGCGTCGCCGGCGTCGCCCACGGAACGTCGTCCTCGGGATGGTCGTCACCGCCAGGCGCGGCCATTGCTTGGTCGATCAGTGCACGGACGCTGAGGTCGTCGCCCACGCGCCCGTGCTCTGCGCGGATCTTGCCCAGGAGCTGCCCCGCGCTGATCCCGTCGATGTACTGCATGGCGATGAACGCACAGCTGTCGACCTCGCCGGTCTCGTACACCGTCGTCATGTTCGGGTGGCGCAGGCGCGCGGCCACGTTCGCCTCGCGGTGGAACATCCGCACGCGGCTCGGCGACAGGGCGTCGGCGCCGCCCAGCAGCTTCAGCGCCACCGTGCGACCGGACCGGTTGTGCTGCGCCAAGAACACGCTGCCCATGCCACCACGGCCGATCTTGCGGAGCAGACGGTAGTCTCCGATCTCGCGACGAGTGGGCACCCGCTCGTCGCGCGCGGCCAACTGCCAAAGCATGTCCGCAGTGGCGAACTGCTCGATCAGCTCTTGGCTGTGCTCCGGGTGGGCAAGCAGGTAGCCCTCGACGTCCGCGGCCTCACCCTGTAGCCGGCGGCCGACGTAGTCGCTGACGACGTGGTCGACGGTCGCTTCGTTCGGCATGATGGATCTCCTTCGGATCCGGAGGTGGGAGTTCGATGTTGTCTCGGATGTCCGGCTCGAGCCGGAGCTTGTCACCGGCCTTCTTCAGCGCGCGTCGCAACCGGGCTCGGGCGGCACCATCGCTGATGCCCAGCCGTACTGCGATCTCAGCGGGCGTCAGGTGTTCGACGAACGTGAGCACCAGCAGTGTGCGGTACTTCGGGTCGAGGCTGCCGAGCACACGGTCGAGGGTGGCGTCTCGCTGTTGTTCGCGGTAGGCAGTCGAAGCTCCGCGTTGCTCGGCGACGATCAAGTCGCGTTGCTGTGCGGCGCGGCTGCCACTGCCGGCGGTGGTCTCGAGGGAGAGCAGCACTCCGGGCCGCGAGGCGCTCTTGAAGTGCTGTCGGAACAGGTCGTTCACGCGGCTCTGGGCGACCTTGCGCAACCACGCCGTGAACGCGGGCGTTGCCCGGAAGTCCATCTGCTCGACGCAGCGGTAGGCAGTGAGCCACACCTGCTGCACCACGTCCTCGACCTCGACGACCTGGCTCAGGGGCGGCTGGAGGTGGTGGGTGACCTCGGCGGTCACGGTTTCGCCAAATTCCTGCACCAGCTCCTCGAACCGCTCGAGATCGCCGGCGCGGACCGCCGCGAGAATCGCTACCAGGGCGTCGGACATGGGGAACACTCTCCGAAACGGGAGGGCGCGCGCAGGCGCGCGCGGATTCCGGACTTTCTGTCTACAAGATTACAGGCGATCGGGCCTCGGCGCTGATTGCGCAGGAGAGTAAACACAAAGGCCTCGACCCCGGGCTGGCCGATACCAGGCGTGCAGACCCTTACGCCCCACCCTGCTGCCGATCTCCTCGCCTGCTGTGTCTCCAACTCGGCGTTGCCGTGGCCTGTTGCTGATCGTCGCGCTCACCATCGGTGTGTACGCGCCCTCGGTCGGCAACGGCTTTGCCATGGACGACGCCGCCGCCGCGGCGGCGGTCGACGCGGACGGCGTCCCGCGTCCCTTTGTCGGCACGCTGCAACCGCTCGGCGACTACTTCAACGCCAACTACCACGCCGGGACCGGCCACCAGACCGCGCTGTATCGGCCGGTGACGATCCTCAGCTACGCCGCCGTCAACGCCCTGCGGCGCGGCGCCGTCGATCCCCGGCTCGAGGCCGTCCCGCACCACGCCGTCAACGTCCTGCTGCACGCGTTGGCCACGCTCTTGGTGTTTGCGTTGGTGGCGGGCTTGCGGGTGAGTGGCGGTGCTGCGCTGGCGGCGGCAGCGGTGTTCGGTCTGCACGCGATCCACAGCGAGGTGGTGGCGGGCGTGGTCGGCCGCGCCGAGCTGCTCGGCTTCACAGGGGGCGCCCTCGCCTGCCTCGTCCTGGCGCGCGCCGCGCGCGCGGGGCGGGCCGCTGCGGTGGCGTGGTCGGGCTTGGGCGCGATCGCCGCGTTCATGGCGTTCGGCGCCAAGGAGAACGCGCTCGCTTGGGCGGCGGTTGCGCCGGTCTATGTCGCCTGCGTCCACCGGCGCGCGCTCGCCGGCGTGCGATCGGCCGCCGTGCTCGCGGTGCCGGCGGTCATCTATCTCTACCTCCGCGCGCGCATGATCGCGGCCCTGCCGGATGGTCCGCTGCCGATCGAGTACGTCGCCAACCCTCTCTGGCACGCCGACGCGCTTCAGCGCTGCTGCGGCGCGGTGGCGCTGTGGGCGTACGGTCTACTGAAGGTGCTGCTGCCGGTTGCCCTCTACGCCGACTACGGCCCCGCCGCGACTGCGCTGCCGTCGAGCGTAGCGGACGCGCGCGCCGTCGGTGCGGCCGTCCTGCTGCTGCTCACGGTGGTCGGGGCCGCCTGGGCAGCGCGGCGTCACCCGCTGCTTTGCCTGGCCGCCGTGGTCTTCTTCGGCTTCAGCGCGGTGATCTCCAACGTCCCCTTCGCCATCGGCACGCTGTTCGGCGAGCGCCTGTACTACAGCCCCAGCCTGGGCGCGGCGCTGCTGGCAGCGGGCGTGTGGCAAGCGTGGCGCTGGCGCCGCGGCGTGCTCGTGCTCTTGCTCGGAGCGTGGCTGGGGTGGAACGCGCAGCTGATCTGGGCGCGCAACCCGGTCTGGGCCAACGACGCGGCGTTGTTCCTGCACGAAGCGGAGCACAACCCCGACTGCGTGCGCGTGCTGGTGTGCGCTGCCGGCGTGCACATCGAGCGCGGCGACCTGGCCCTCGCCGAGGGGTGCCTGCGGCGGGCGACCGAGATCGAGCCCAACTACGCGGTGGCGCAGAACAGCCTGGCGTTCGTGTTGCTCAACCGCGGTGATCTCACCGGCGCGGAGATCGCGCTCGATGCAGCCGCCGCAGCGCGCTACCGCAGCCCGGGAGTCGACGTGCTGATCGCCCACAACCACGCGGCGTTGCAGCGTGCGCGGGGGGCGGCGGCGACGCCGCGCTGATCGCGAATCCTGCGGGTGTGGTCCGTCGCTCGCCCGTAGGATGATGGGTCCATGCTAGTTCTCATCGCGCAGACGGCGATTCCCTCCGAGTTCTACAGAATCACCCACCTCGTCGGGCTGATGCTGCTGTTCATGGGGTTGGGTGCAATGTACCTCGGAACCAAGGGCGACGGCGGCCGACGCTCGGCGATGGGGTTCGCTCTGCACGGCCTCGGTGTCGTGGCAATGTTGGTTGCGGGCTTCGGTCTGTTGCCGAGCAAGGGAGTCAGCTGGCCGTGGCCGGGATGGGTGTGGATCAAAGTATCAGTTTGGTTGGTCTTGGCGTTGCTGCCGTTGTTGGTCAAGCGCAAGCTGCTACCGGTGGGATTGGTTTGGGTGGTGGCGCTCGGCCTCGGCGGGGTGGCCGCTTGGGCGGTGACCTACCTGGCCTAGGGGCGACCCAATGGGCGCGGGCGCGCGCACGATCCTGCATGCCGACATGGACGCGTTCTACGCGTCCATCGAGCAGCGCGATCACCCGGCGCTGCGCGGCCGGCCGGTGATCGTCGGCGGCAGCGGCCGCCGCGGCGTGGTGGCCACCGCCAGCTACGAGGCCCGTCGCTTCGGCGTGCACTCGGCGATGCCGGGTGCCATCGCCCGCCGGAAGTGTCCGGACGGTGTGTTCGTGCGCCCCCGCATGGAGCACTACGCCGCGGTCGCGGCGCAGGTCCGCGCCGTGTTCGAGCGCTATACGCCGGTGGTGGAGCCGCTGTCCCTGGACGAGGCGTTTCTCGACGTCACCGAGAGCCGCGCGCTGTACGGCGACGGCCGCCAGATCGCGCACTCGATCATCGCCGGTGTGCGCGCCGCGACCGCGCTGACGGTGTCGGTGGGAGTGGCGGCCACCAAGTTCGTCGCCAAGGTGGCCTCGGATCTCGACAAGCCGGGCGGTCTGGTGGTAGTGCCTGCCGGCACCGAAGCGGAGTTCTTGGCACCGCTGCCGGTCGCGCGGCTGTGGGGGGCGGGGCCGGTGACGCAGCGCGCGATGGCCAAGGCCGGTCTGCACCGCATCGGCGACCTGCAAGAGCTCGACCTCGAGCGGCTGACGGCGCTGTTCGGCAACGCCGGCGGCGTCCATTACCACGCGCTCAGCCGGGGTGTCGACCCGCGCCGCGTGGAGCCGTCGCGCGAGGCACGCTCGGTGAGCAGCGAGACCACCTTCGAGCACGACATCCACGACCTCGAGGAATGCCACCGCGTGCTGCTGCGGCTGAGCGAGGACGTCGGCCGCCGGCTGCGCAAGAGCGGGTTGCGCGGCGGAGTGGTTCGCATCAAAGTGCGCTACCCGCCGTTCGAGACCCATACGCGGCAGTGCAAGCTGCCCGCCCCGGTGGACGACGACGCCTCGATCTACGCCGCGGCGGTGGCGCTGTTCGCCCGGGCGCGACCCAACCCGCGGCCCGTGCGTTTGCTCGGTGTGGGGGTAGCCGCGCTGTTCGACCGCGGCGAGCCCGTGCAGCGCGGGTTGTTCGAGGCGCGCGACCGCCGAGTCGACGGCGCCGTCGACGCCATCCGCGATCGGTTCGGTGATGGCGCGATCCGCCGCGGCGGCGCGGACTGAGCCGCGGCGCGCTTCAGCGCTGGCCGCGTTCTTCGGCGAGGATCTGCGGGATCGCCTCGCGCAACGCTGCTGCGCGCTCCATCGAGTCGGGGTGCGTGCTCATCCACGCTGGTTGGTTGCTGGGAAACGCGGCGTTCATCCGCTCCCACAATTTGGGCGCCTCGTACGGGTCGTAGCCGGCGCGGATCAGGTAGCGCAGGCCGATGATGTCGGCCTCGCTCTCGTGGCCACGGCCGTACGGCAGCACCAGTCCGTACTGTGCGCCCGCGCCGATCGCCTGCAGGATGCCGGCCCGGCTCGACTCGCTGACGCCGCCCCAGGCGCCGATCGCCGCCTCGGCGATCGCCATCGCCGCGTTGAGACCGAGCCCCTGGGTCATGCGCTTGTTGCCGTGCTCGAGGGTGGCGTGCGCCACCTCGTGGCCCATCACCGCGGCCAGCCCGTCCTCGGTCTGCGTGATCGGCAGGATGCCGGTGTAGATCGCGATCTTGCCGCCCGGCAGGCAGAACGCGTTGGGCACCTTCGGAGCGTCCAGCAGCTTGAACTCCCACTCGTACTCCTTGCCGCTGGCCTGAGCGATGCGGTGGCCGACGCGGCGCACCATCTCGGCTTGAGGGCCGCTTCTGATCTCGGGGTACTCGGACGTCGCCTGCACGTACGACTCGGCACCGAGCTGGTTCATCATGCCTTCGGGGATCAGCGCGAGGCCGCACGATGGCATGCAGATGGCGAGCAGCGCCGGAAACAGGGGGCGGCAAGGATTGAGTCTCACGCCACCGAATGTACCCACATCGACGGGCTTTTCCGCCCCCGGGCTCGGGTGCGGCGCTGGGTGGAGCGGTGGGCCGGACCGCCGGGACCGGCGTGCTCTTGTCTGCCGCCCGGCGCTGGCCGATGCTGGTCGCATGCAGCGCGATATCGTGATTCTCGGCGGCGCCCGCACCCCCATGGCGGAGTACTCCGGTACTCCGGGGTTCGGGCTGTTCAAGGACTTGTCGGCCCTCGAGCTCGGTGGCATCGCCACCGCCGCCGCGCTGGAGCGCAGCGGCGTGGCGGCCGACCAGGTCGAGCAGGTGTTCTTCGGCAATGCCCTGCAGACGAGCAACGACGCCATCTACGGCGCGCGTCACGTCGGGCTGAAGGCTGGCCTGCCGATCGAGGTGCCCGCCCTGACCGTCAATCGTCTGTGTGGTTCGGGGATCCAGTCGTCGGTGTCGGCCGCGCACGCGATGTTGGCGGGTGAGGCCGAAGTGTGCGTCGCGGGTGGTATGGAGAACATGAGCCAGGCGCCGCACGTCCTGCACGGTGCGCGCGAGGGGTTCCGGTTCGGCACCCAGCCGAAGCTCGAAGATCTGTTGTTCGCCGCCCTGCTGGATCCCTACTGCGGGTTCTTCATGGCGCAGACGGCGGAGAATGTGGCCAAGAAGTACGAGATCACGCGCGAGGCGCAGGACGAGTACGCGCTGCGCAGCCACCAGCTGGGTGCCGCGGCGGTGCAGGCGGGCAAGTTTGCCGCCGAGATCGTGCCGGTGACCGTGCAGCGAGGGCGCAAGGAGGTCGTTGTCGATCGCGACGATCACATCAAGCCCGAGACCACTCTCGAAGGACTCGCCAAGCTGCGGCCGGCGTTCGGCAAGGAGGGTACGGTCACCGCCGGCAACGCCTCGGGCATCGTCGACGGCGCCGCCGCGTTGGTGTTGAGCACTGCCGAGAAGGCCGCCGCGATGGGGTGGCAGCCGCAGGCCAAGATTCGCTCGTGGGCGGTGGCCGGGGTGCCGCCGGAGATCATGGGCATCGGGCCGGTGCCGGCGATCCGCAAGGCGCTGGACGCCGCCAAGCTGCAGCTCGGCGACCTCGACGTGATCGAGATCAACGAGGCGTTCTCGGCCCAGTACCTCGGGTGTGAGCGCGACCTCGGCCTCGACCGCGACAAGGTCAACGTCAACGGCGGCGCGATCGCGCTCGGTCATCCCTTGGGGGCGACCGGTGCGCGGTTGCTGCTGACGCTCGTGCGCGAGCTGCGCGATCGCGATGCGCAGTTCGGCTGTGCCAGTGCCTGCATCGGCGGGGGCCAGGGCATCGCCATGATCTTGGAGCGCGTCTGACGCCATTGGAGAAACGCTGATGACCACCAAGCGCACGGCGGCCGCGATCCGCGGCCGCATCCTCTATCTGACCGAGGACCAGGCCAAGCTCGAGGCGCAGCTGTACGACGGCGCGCGGCTGGCGCACGATCCCGACGAGAAGCTGATCGACAACATCTCGACCGACGAGCTCACTCCCGGTTGGGTGTGCTACTACTACGACGAGACTCTGGCGCGCTACTGCCTGGTCGGGCTGCGCGGCGGGGTGGTCAAGAAGGACGCGATCCGGGACGGCGACTTCGGCGTCATCGTCAGCGGCATCTCCAAGGGCTGCGGCAGCAGTCGGGAGACCGCGCCCTTCTCCGAGCTCAAGGCCGGCGTGCAGCTGGTGATCGCCAAGAGCATCGAGAAGATCTACGGGCAGAACTGTCAGAACATCGGGCTTCTGACGTCGACCGACTTCGGTTTGATCGAGCGCATCGAGCGCGGCGAAGAGATCCCGATCGCCGAGTTCACCAAGGGGCTGGATCCGATCGCCACGGCGATCGTCGAGCACGGTGGCTTGTTCGCCTACAACAAGGCGAGATTGGCTGGCGACGTGGCGCCGCCGCACGTCGATACCGCGCCGCGTCCGATGACGCTGTGCGAGAAGATCATCGCGCGGCGCGCGATCGCCGATGCCGCGACCGGCGCGGAGGGCATTGCCGCGGTCAAGCCCGGGGACGCGTTGTTCGTGCGCACCGACGTGCGCTTCAGCCACGAGTACGTGACGCCGATGGCGGAGTCGCTGTTTCGCATGGGGCTTGGTGACGAGGCTCGCATTCAGGACCCGGACTCGGTCTTCGCCTTCCGCGATCACCTGACCTTCCTCGATCGGGTGATGCCGCAGGCGCACATCGACATGGGGCTCAAGGAGCAAGCGCAAAGCTTGGCCACCGTGCAAGAGCGGTTCGTCAACAGCCAAGGCGTCAAGCTCTACGGTGAGGTGACGCGCAACGGTGCGCAGGCGGGGTCGGTCGGCATCTGCCACAACATCGTCATCGAAGACCTCGCCCTGCCGGGGCAGATCGTGCTCGGCACCGATTCGCACACCTGCATGGCGGGTGCGTTGGGCTGCTTCGCCTTCGGCGTTGGCTCCACCGACATGGCGAACGCTTGGTTCACCAAGGATGTGCGCGTGCGGGTGCCGCAGTCGGTGCGCGTCGAGCTCACCGGCGCGCTGCGCGACGGCGTCGCCGCCAAGGACGTGATGCTCCACTTGCTGAGCGATGAGTTCTTCAAGTCGGGCGCCGGCATCGGCGTCGTGCTCGAGTTCGGCGGTCGCGGTGCGCGCGCGCTGTCGCTCGACGAGCGGGCGACGTTGACCAACATGGCGGTCGAGGCCGGCAGCTTCACCGGCATCCTCGAGGCCGACGAAGTGGTGGTCGACTATCTGCAGCAGCAGCGCGGCGCCGACCCCGAGACCGTGCGCGCCGGCATCGTGCGCGCAGACGAGGGCGCGGAATACTGCAAGCGCTTCGACATCGATCTGAGTGCGATCGAACCGATGGTCGCAACGCCAGGGGATCCGCGCAACGGCGTGCCGCTGCGCACGCTGGGCGAGCGCGTCGCAATCGACATCGCCTACGGCGGGTCGTGCACCGGTGGCAAGAAGGCGGACATGGACATGTATGCCTCGGTCGTGCGCCGCGCTCTGGATCGCAGCCGCGCGATTCCCGATGGCGTCCGCTGCTACATCCAGTTCGGCAGCCAGAAGATCCGCGATCACGCCGAGACGCACGGCTACATCCCCCTGTTCGAGGGTGCTGGCATCGAGCTGATCGAGCCGAGCTGCGGCGCCTGCATCAAGGCCGGCCCCGGCGTCTCCGACAAGCCCGAGCAGGTGACGGTCTCGGCGATCAACCGCAACTTCCCCGGCCGATCAGGGCCGGGCAAGGTGTACTTGGCGAGTCCGTTGGTGGTCGCCGCGTCGGCGTTCCTGGGCTACGTCGGCGGTCCCGAGGAGCTCTGAGCAGGAGCGTCCGCGCGGTCCTATGATGGGCCGCATGGTGTTGAGTGCGTTGCCGCCGTCTGGCCGCGGCCGAGCCGGATCACTGGGGCAGGCGCTGCTGCTCGCCTCGATCGTTGGTTCCGCACCGGGACAAGAGAGTGCGCAGCAGCCCGCGACCGTGTCGTTGGTGGGGACCGTTGTCGACGAAGGCGGTGAACCCGTCGCTGGCGCCCAGGTGCGGCACGGACTTCGCCGAGAGTTTCGCACCGGCGTGGCGTTGCCGGCGGTGGTGGCGACCACCGACGCGAAGGGGCATTTTGTGGCGACCGTGCCGGCGGGGCCCGACGATCAGATGTCGCGCGTGCTGATTGCGGCCGAGGGCCGCGCCTCGTGGAGCCTGGAGCTGCTCCCGTCTCTGACGATGAGGCGGCAAGGGCATTCGCTGGATCTTCCCTCTGTGGTGTTGCCCCCCGGCTTCCGCCTCGCGGGGCGCGTACGCAATTCCGATGGGGAACCGGTCGCGGGCGCGCGGGTGATTGCGCGCGACCTGCTCGCCGGGCATGGCCTCCAGGGCTGTTGGTCTGTGGCGCGCACCGAGGGCGATGGGACGTTCGTGCTTGAGGGGGCGTGCGCCGATCGCATGGAGATCACCGTCGACGCCGCGGGCTTCTATCGTTGGGCGCGGCGGCCGATGGGAATCGGCGATCCGCTGGATCTGACGCTGTCCCGTGGTGGTGTCGTTCGCGGAACGCTGCGCGGTCGTGACGGCGAGCCGGTCGCAGGCCGAGTGGTGGTCCGTTACGAGGTCACCGGCTCCCTCCGCATGCCGCAGGAGATCGAAGTCCCTGCGAGCGGTGAGTTCGCGTTCAACGTCCAATACCCGTGCCGCTTTCGCGCCGTCGGGCTGCCGGAAGCCGGCGGTGAAGTCGCTGGACCGATCTTGGACGGGCCCGTCCCGGAGCTGGGTTGCGGCTCGGCGCGGATGACGACTCGAGGCTCGCAGTGCAGGTCGTTGACGGCGACACCGGCGGGCTTCTGTCCTCGGCGCGGGCCATCGCCGGTTGGGGCCGGTGGGTCAGCGGTGAAACGCTCGACTGGATGTTCGACTCGCACGCGGTCCGCGGCGAGGCAGGGGTGGTGTTCGTCACCGGGCCCTCGGGTGGTGAGGGCGCGACGGGCGCGATTCTCGCCGGCGCGGATGGCTACGCGAGCAAGCTGGTAGAGGGAGTTGCTTGGCCGCAGGGCGATGCGCCGATCCGCATCGAGCTTGCGCGGGGCTCGGTGCTGCGCGGCGCCGTGCGGGACGTGGGCGGAGGAGGTGTCGCCGGTGTGCTGGTGACTCTGGCCTTGGGTGATTCGATGACCGGTTTGCCACGCGGCTGGCAACTGACCGGGTCGGTCGGCGAGTTCCAGTTTGATGGGTTGGCAGAGGGGGCGTACAAGCTGTACGCCGGCGCACCGTTCGCTGGTGTGGGCGGGATGCGCACGGTGGCACTGGGCGCGGGCGAGGAGCGCACCGAGGATATCGAGCTTCCGACCTTGGGAGAACTCGCCTGCACGATCCGAGGCCTGGGTGGCCTTCGGGGGGCTTCGGTGCTGGCTCAGCTCGACCTCCGGCAGCCGGTTGGACCGGCGTCGATGATGATGGCGAGCTTGGCCCGCTGGCTGAGTGAGTTCCCAGTCGGCGTCGACGGTCAGTTCGTAATGCCATTGCACCAGGAAGGTCGCTACCGGATGAATCTGATGTTCGGTGCGGCGCCGCGCACGGGTGCTCCGCCGAGCATCCTGCTGGGAACCGTCACCACCGACGCGGAGCGATCCCCGGTGGTCTTCGACGGTGCCCGCCTGGGTCGCGTGCACGGACGCGTCACGATCGAGGGGGCTGCGGTGCCGAGCGCCCGTTTGGTCGCACAGGCTCGTGCCGCGATCCAAGAGAGACCCGGCGATGGCACTCGCCCGGAAGGCGAGCTGCGATGGGCTGCGATCGAACCCGATGGTTCTTTCGAGCTCGAACTCGCACCCGGGCGGTTCCTGCTCGATCTGGTCGATGTCGGCACCGGTGTCATCCTGGGGTCGAGCCGGGTGATCAAGGTCCACTCCGGGCAACGCACCGAGGTCGAGCTCGAAGCCGCAGTGACGGAGCTGCACGTGAATCTCGTCCCGCCCGAAGGCGGTCGCCTCATCGCCGATCGGTTGGATGTCCAAACCGAGCGGCAGAAAGCGATCCTCGAGGCCCTGCGTTATCGCTCCCCCTTCGGCACCGCCTACGGCAGCCCCGGAGTCGACCTCGCCGACGGCGCCCCCCGACATCGAATCTACGTCCCCCCCGGACCCGTCCGCCTCCGACTCCAACCCGGCTCCTCCTCCCTCGGCGCCGGAGCCTACACAACGACGCTGCCCACCAATCTCGGCAGCATCGACCTCATCGCCCTCCCCGACTCACGCCAAACGATCGAGATCCAAGCACAGCCGCCACCAAAACTCGACGGCTGACCCATCGCGCTCCCTCGGCCTCTGGATCGAGAGCTGGCGGGGCCGCCCGCAGCTCCATCACCATCAGCGCCGGTCCAAGACGAGGCACAGGGTGCGACCGACGCCGATGGTGACGGAGCTGCGGGCGGCGGTCCCGGTTCGTGGTGCGTGGATGTGCGGCCTGGATTGAAGGTCGCTGAATCAAGAGAGCGGGTTTCGTCCCGGAGTGGTGCGCACTCGCCTCAGCTCCGTCACCGTCGGCGGCGGTCGCACCCCGTGCCTCGTCTTGGACCGCTGTCGTCGGTGATGTTGCGCCTGGCATGGGCGCAGAGTTGAAGATGAAAGTTCTTTATGGATCCGTACTGGAGGAAACCATGAGTCGAAGGCAGCTGCACGAGGCAGAAAGGGGAGCCGTGTGCCGTCCGAGAGGGCGGTGCGCGGTGTTGATCCGGGATGCCAGGACAGGACGGACACCGTGCCGTGCTGTTCCCGCGAGGTCGTGTGGGATGGAAGCCCTAGACGCAGCGCAGCACCGAGCGAAAGCGAAGTTCCGTAAGGCTCTCGAGGTCTGGGTCAGCGTGCCATCCAACGTGACGCCCGATATCCAGTCGCGACCTCGGAGTACTGGAACCGGCGGCGGCGCGAAACTCTGCGTTCTTACCCAGGGAGATCTCTGTGTGTCCGCTTCGAGCGGTAGGTGGGGAGGAGGCAACGACGACCCACCAAGGCATGCAGAGAAGTCGGATCACCCCGTAGTAGTGATGAAGCCGGGTAATGCCGGTGGAGCGAAGGGGGTGACAGGATGAGAAAGCCGAAACCACGGCAACTGCAGTTCGCTTTCGCCGAGAGCCCGCAAGGGGACGGCGTGGCCGGAAGGGCAGACGAATCTGCCACGAAGTCCACGTCGGTGCCTACGACGGATTGCAGCCATCGATCGGAATCGGCTCCACCGCCAGCGGACGGCTACTGCCATCTGCTGGAGCTGGTCGCGGAGCAGGGCAACCTGCGAAGCGCACTGGCACATGTCGTAAGCAAGAAGGGCGCCCCGGGCGTCGACGGACAGACGGTGTCAGAGGTTAAGCGTCATGCGAAACACCTGCTCCCGAAACTCCGCGATGCTCTGCTCATGGAGACCTACGCGCCCGGCGATATTCGTCGGGTGTGGATCCCGAAGCCCAGTGGTGGGCAGCGGGGTCTCGGGATTCCAACCGTGATCGACCGCTGGGTCCAACAGGCCGTGCGCCAGATTCTGGAGCCGATCTACGACCCGACGTTCCACGACAGCAGCCACGGCTTCCGGCCGAGGCGGGGAGCCCACACAGCGATCGCCGAAGCAGCGGGTTACGTGAAGCAGGGTCGGCGGTACACGGTGGACATCGATTTGGAGAAGTTCTTCGACCGTGTCCATCACCAACGCCTCCTGGACCGGCTGGCTCAGAAGGTGAAGGACCGTCGGGTGCTGCGGATCATCCGCCTGATGCTGAAAGCGAACGTAGTTCTTCCAGATGGCACCCGCGTCGTCACGGAAGAAGGAACGCCCCAGGGCGGCCCGCTATCACCTCTGCTGTCCAACATCGTCCTGGACGAATTGGACTGGGAGTTGGAACGACGCGGGTTGCGTTTTGTGCGCTACGCCGACGACTGCAATATCTACGTCGGTAGCGAGCGCTCAGGACACCGGGTCATGGCTTCGATTCGCAGGTTCATCGAACGTCGCGTGCGACTGAAAGTGAACGAAGCGAAGAGTTCCGTCGACCTGGCCCATCGCCGGCACTTCCTCGGGTTTCGCGTAGGCGCAACTCGAAAGGGCTGGCTGACGGTGCAGTTGTCCCGTCGCACTCTGGATCGCATCGACGCCCGAATCCGTGAGCTTACGCCGCGGTCCTGGGGTGGTCGGATGTCCTGGTGCATCGAACGACTGAACCGTTACCTCCGTGGTTGGATCGGCTACTTCCAGCTGATCACGAAGGCCGCGTGGCGGACCTTGCGGAATCTCGATGGCCATATTCGACGACGCCTGCGGGCGATCATCATTCGGCAGAAGAAGAGACCGCGATACCTCTTCCGAGACCTTGTCGCCCGTGGGTGCAGCTGGCAGTCGGCTGCACGCACCGCGTTTGGCCGGCGTGGCACGTGGTGGCAGAGCAACTCGGGAGCGATCAAACGCGCTTATCCCAATCAGTGGTTTGCTGAGCGGCTGGTGTCGCTCTCCAAGCTCTGGGACGAGCGCCGCTACGACTGGCGGCCCCCTTTGGGGGATACCGTCCTGAAGAGCCGGATGTGTGACCCACAAGTCCGGTTCTGTGAGAGCTGCGGGGGGGCAACCCCCCGCGGCTACTCGGCGTGGTGAGGCGAGCCTTCAGCTCTGGAGCTGGAGGTTGGTGGGAGCCGTTGAGCCCGGGGGATGCGTAGGGCGTGCTCCCTCGGCCTCTGGATCGAGAGCTAGCGGGGCCGCCCGCAGCTCCATCACCATCAGCGCCGGTCCAAGACGAGGCACAGGGTGCGACCGACGCCGATGGTGACGGAGCTGCGGGCGGCGGTCCCGGTTCGTGGTGCGTGGATGTGCGGCCTGGAGTGAAGATCGCTGAATCAAGAGAGCGGGTTTCGTCACGGAGTGGTGCGCACTCGCCTCAGCTCTGGAGTCGAGATTGTTGGGAGCAGGGTAGCGTGCGATTCGCCGGCCGCTTTCGCAGATTCCTTGTCGGATTCTTGCATGTTGACTCCCTCTTTAGTAAGGTCGCTAATTCAAATGACGAGCAAGGCAGTTCGATCCCGGCGCGGTGGACGGCGCCGTGGGGTGGTGCAGGGTGAGCTGCCGTTTCGGCAGTGGGGTGGGGCTCGGGAGGGGGCTGGGCGGCCAAAGGTGAGTGATGAGACGGTGCCGCACTTGGCGCGGGGGGCGTTGGTGGCGCGGTATCCGTTGCACTTGACGGTGCGGTTGTGTCGGGGGTTGCCGGGCTTACGGAATGCGCGGACGTACTGGATGTTGGTGGAGCGGATCCGGGCGGGGTGTGGGCGGTTCGGGTTTCGGTTGGTGGAGTTCTCGGTGCAGCGCGATCACTTGCACCTTCTGGTCGAGGCGAAGGACCGGGAGGCGTTGACGCGGGGGATGACCGGGCTGTTGGTGCGGATGGCGCGGGGGTTGAACAAGCTGTGGGGGCGCTCGGGGCGGGTGTTTGCCGAGCGGTTTCACGAGCGGGTGCTGCGCTCGCCGACGGAGGTGCGGCGGGCGTTGGTGTATGTGCTGCAGAATGCTTGGCACCACCGGCAGCGGCCGCGGCAGCTGATCGACGTCTACTCGTCGGGGCCCTGGTTCGACGGGTGGCGCGAGGGGGTGGAGCTGTCGGAGCCGGTGGCGCGGCCGACGGTGCGGGCGCGGACTTGGCTGCTGAAGGGCGGGTGGCGGCGGTCGCGGGGGCGGTTGGACTTCCGCGAGCGGCCGGCGTAGCAGCGGAGTTGAGGCCACCCCTGCGAAGGGATTCTGTGGGGCGCAAATGGGAGTGGGCCGGAGAATCCTGCGAGGTCGTTGAACCGGTTTGTTGCGTTGCGGGCAGGAGTTGGTGGGGTGCCGATGAGAAAGGGGTAGGGCGTGATGCAGAACGACGAGCGGCGGGATTGGTTGCGGCAGCTGGCGGTGACACTGGCGCGGGGCGCGAGCGATGAAGTTGGCCAGCGGGTTTGGTTGACCGCTCTCGAGCAGGGGCGGTCCGGGGTGGCGCGGCCCGCGGCCTGGTGGCGCGGGGTGGC
Organism: Planctomycetota bacterium; assembly: GCA_965223545.1. Taxonomy (GTDB): domain Bacteria; phylum Planctomycetota; class UBA1135; order UBA1135; family UBA2386; genus CBDCWY01. The sequence goes on from OZ245006.1 coordinate 6,130,586, forward strand.
GCGCAATCATGCGCGCCGGGTCCGGCGGGAGCGGTTGCGTCGCAGCGCGCGCGAGCGCGCCGCGGCGGTCGCTGCGAGCAGTCCGTCGGCGCTGGCGGTGGTCGAACGCGACGAGGTCGCCGGTCGGTTGGCGGCGGCCGTGCGTTCGCTGGATGAGCCGTATCGCGTCGTCGTTGAGGCGCGCTTCTTCGAGGGGCTGGCTCCGCGGAGCATCGCCGCGCGGCTCGGGGTGCCGGTGGAGACCGTGCGCACCCGGCTCAAGCGAGCGCTGGCGCAGCTGCGCGCTCGGCTCGATCGCGCTCCCGGTGGCCGTGAGGCTTGGCTTGCCGCGGTGGCGTGGTCGGCACGCCGTAGCAGGGTCGCCGGGTCGGCGCGTCTGGTGGCAGCCTCCACGGTGGCGGGTGGCGCGGCGCTGGCGTACTTGGCCGGTGTGGTGGCGGCGCCGGAGCCGCAGTGGGGCCCGGCGGCGGTGGAGAAGGCGGCCGAGGCGCAGGTGGCGGCGCCCATGAATGCCGCCACTGCCGATCGCGAGCCAGTCTCGGTCCGCGCGCGGCGTCGCGCCGTCACGGCGCACGCTGCAGGTGTGTTCGACGCGGGCGCCGGCACCGGGACGCACGTCACAGCGACCACCGTTCTCGAGCACGCGGCCGCGGTGGCGACGGCCGCGGTCATGCGCGACCTCGCGGTCGCCCAGCGAGCCGTCGTCGCGCGGACGGCGATCGACGAAGACGGTGATCGGATTGGCGAGTTTGCCTACCTCGCCGAGCTGCTCGGCGGAGGTCGCGTGGCGGACGGCCGCCGGCCGGCATTGCGGCACGCACTTGGGCCGGTGCGCGAGGGCGTCAGCATCTACGGCGACTACTGCGTCCGCGTTTGGCTGCCGGGTGTCGATGCGCGGCCACTTGCCGAGGCCGCGGAGGGCGGGGTTGGCTACGAGGCGCCGGTGCCCGACCTTGCCGAGCAATGGTGGTGCGCCTATGCCTGGCCGCGCAGCCCGAAGATCGGCGGCGCGGTCCTGTTCATCAACCAAGACGGGCAGCTGTTGGCGACGCCGAACGCCAACCGGCGCTACGCCGGTCTCGGACGGGGGCCGCGGCCCGAGGCTGCCTATGCCTGGGGTGCGCGTGGCATCGACCGTGGCACCGCAGTGCGGGCAATCGACGGGCGCAGCGTCGACGGTGAGCGGTGGTTGCCGGTGCACGTGGGGCAGCGAGACTTGGTGCTGCACGTGCGCAGAGCCGATGGTGCGGTCGCCGGTGATGTGCGGGTCACTGTGGCGCCACCGCAGGCGGCACGGGTGTTCGGCGACGCGGAGGTGGCGCGCCTGCGCGCGCACCGGGACGACATCGCCGCCTTGGCGCAGAGTGGTTGCCGGCTGCCGTTGGCGTCCGGCGTGACCGGCGTCGACGGCAGCGTGCGGTTGCGTGGTGCCCCGGTGGTCGACGCCGTGATCGTCTTGACCACGCGTCTGGGCGGCGTCGTTCCGGCGCGAATCGAGATGAAGGATGGCGCGCTCATCGCGCACCTCGCCGCCGACGTGGCGGACGTCGCGGCCGCGCGTCGCGATGCAAACGAGGCCGCGGCGATCGCCACGCTGCGCAACTTGGCTTCCGCGCAGGCGCAGTGCCGCGCATCGGGGGCATTGGACACCGACGGCGACGGCAAAGGGGAGTTCGGCTACCTGGCGGAGATGGCGGGGAGTGCGCAGCGCCACGGGCGCGGTGGAGTTCTGCTGCAGCGGATCTCGCCGCCGTTCTTGTCGGCCGGCTTCGCTGCCTTCGATCCCGAGCAACCCGCCGCGATCGGCGTGCAGCGCAGCGGCTATTGCTTTGCGGTTTTCTTGCCCGATGCGTTCGGCCTGCCGCTCGCCGAGGCGAGTGCCGGCGGCTGTGGCGGGGTGGTTCCTGATGCCGCCGCCGGCGCGCGGTGGTGGTGTGCCTATGCCTGGCCGGTCTCGCTGGACCGCAGCGGCGGCCGCACGTTCTTCATCGATCAGGAAGGCGACGTGCTCGCCGCCGACAACGCGCGCACGCGGTACAGCGGTTGGCTGCGTCCACCGGCGCCCGATGCGGCCCGCGCCGCCGATGGCGACGGGCGGCTCTCGTCGCCTTCGGCGGTGCAGGCGGCGGCAGGGGCGGAGGCACCCGGTCGCGACCGCCAGCTTTGGCGGCCGGCCTTCTAGCCCCGCTCCGCTCTGCCAGCGGCCGCTCCGCTGAGAAAATCCATCGGGCGGGGGGACAACGATGGCGTCCCGGGTCCAATAGGGGCGATGCAGCGCTCGATCGCCTGGTTGCTCCCCCTGTGCGGTGGGGGCATCGCCGCCGCGGCCGGTGGCCAAGTCGACTGGCTTCGCGCCGCGCCGCCGATGGAGCCGTCGGCGCGCTGTTGTACGGAGATGACGTTCGATGCCGCCCGAGGGAGGGCGGTGATCTTCGGTGGCTTCGATCCGCTGCGCGGCTTCTTGGCGGAGACGTGGGAATGGGATGGGAGTGCTTGGACATTGCCGTCCACGGCGGGGCCTTCGGCGCGCGATTCCCATGGCCTTGTCTACGACGCCGCGTTGGGGGCGACCGTTCTGTTCGGTGGCGGCCGCGACGGCGCGCCGTTCGGCGACACCTGGACCTGGGACGGCAGCACGTGGCGGCAGCTGGGTGGCGTCGGCCCGCCCGGGCGCCGAGCGTTTGCCATGGCATACGATTCGAGCCGGGGCGAGGTCGTTCTGTTCGGTGGAGCGGCGAGTGGCTTGCTCGGCGATACCTGGGTGCTGCGGAGTGGGCAGTGGATGGCGCGCGCGCCGTCCGGCGCTCCGTCGCCGCGGGCTGGCTGCGTCATGGCCTACGACGCTTGGCGCGATCGCGTCGTGCTGTTTGGCGGTGGCCGGGTCTTGTCGCGCTCCTATCTGGGTGACACGTGGGAATGGGACGGCACCGATTGGACCCAGCGATCGCCGGCGAACGCACCGTCTCCGCGCGGCCGCCACGCGATGGCTTGGGATGCGGCCCGCGGCCGCGTCGTGCTGTTCGGCGGTGAGGACGATTCTGTGCGCTACGCCGACGTTTGGGAGTGGGACGGAACGGACTGGCAGCAGCGCGTTCCTTCGCGATCGCCGCCGGCGCGCCGCACGCACGCGGTGGCCTACGACAGCTGGCGCGAGCAGGTGGTCATGTTCGGCGGTGTGTCGTCAGCCGGTTTCTTCGGCGACACGTGGGTGTATGCGCCGTTGACGCCGGCGCAGCACCAGACGTTTGGCACTGGCTGCGTGGGCAGCGCCGGGGTCGTGTCTCTTGTTCCGGACCCGAGGGCGCGCCCGTGGATTGGCGATACGTTCCGGGTGCGGGTCGCGGGGGCGCCCGTGAGCGGTCTCTCGGTGATGTCCATCGGCAGCTCGACCACGAGCTGGCGTGGCCTCGTGCTGCCCGCCGACCTGGGCGCGCTGTTGGGCATGCGGAGTTGCACGCTCTACACCGGCCTCGACCTCGTCCTACCGTTGGTCCGAAGCCAAGGCGTGCCGACGCTTGCGGTTGCGGTTCCGAACGCCGCCGGCTTGGTCGGGGCGCAGCTGCACAATCAGGCCTTCACCGCGGATCCCGCGGCGAATCCTGCGGGCGTGACCGCCTCGGACGGAGGCACCGCGCGGATCGGCGCGCGTTGACGCCGCCGCGTGCGCTCACTTGCCTGGAACGAACGGTTGCCAGCTGTACGGCAGCCTGAAGGCGCGGTAGATCGCCGGGCCGACCCTGCCATTGGCGACACCGATGGCAGCCTCGAACGGCGACATGTACTCCCACACGATGACGCCGTTGGAGTCGATCTCGAACAGGCGTCCGCGCACGGCCGAGTTGATCAACGTGTTGCCGTTGGGCAGGCGGCGCGCGTTGCCCATCACGGCGGAGTAGAACAACATGCTGAAGCGCCCGCTGTTGGCGGCGTCGTACGCCCACGCGGTTTGCTTGAGGTTGGCGTCGATCTCGATCACCCGGGAGAACGACGGCGAGAACGGCGTGTTCATCGGGAAGCCGCCGCCGGCTCCGTTGTCGAAGACCAGGATGCGGCCGGCGCCTGGCAGGTCGGGTGGCAGCATCAGCGGGGCGTGCTGGCCGAATGTCTGGTTGTTGTCGGGGCCGATCTTCCACACCACCACGCCGGTCTGCTTGTCGACGATGAAGATGATGTTGGTGTTGCGATGGCTGAGCAGCAGATTGCCCCGCCGGAGGGCGGGATCGGAGTGCTGGTTTGCGGGAAGCTCGGACACCGAGTTGGTGTGGGCCCAGTCGCCGCCGAGGCTCGCGATCAGCTGTTGTGACTGCGCGGAGAAGCCGAACTCCGCGAAGTGCGCCGACGTGTACCAGGTCCACACGGTCTGCCCGGCAGGATCGACCTCGAGCAGGAAGTCGTCCGCGATGGGCTGGGGCGAGATTGCGGGCACGGTGGTGCGGACCGCGCAAAGGAGCATCGTGTTTCCGTTGCGCAGTCGCCGCACATCGTGGTGCTGAAAGCCCAACGACGCCGGCAGCGTGTACGACCAGACCACGTCCCCGCTCCAATCCAGCTCGAAGATGCGCTGGGAGCCGCGTTGCGACGGCGTCTTCGACGCCGCGAGGATGTGGCCGTTGCGCAGCGGACTCGCGGTGACCAACATCTCGCCGGCGATCGGGCTGCGCCACCGGTTGATCACTCGACCGAACATGTCGATCAGCATGATCTCGCCGGTCGGGGCCTCGAACATCGTGAACCCGTCGTCGGTCCGAGACTGGTCCCAGATGGTGGTTCCGGTCGGATAGACGGACTGGGCCGCGGCCGACAGGGTCAGCAGCGCACCGGCGATCGTGATGCGGTTTCCAAGCATGGCGAGGTGGGCAGGCGAGGTGGGCTGGCCGTGGCTTCACGGTAGCGTGGTCGGTGCGGCCGTGCAGCCGGGGGGAGGCGGCAAATCGCCGCGCCTCGCTTTCACCCGCCGCGCACCAGCCGGAGGCGGTGTGGATCGGCCCATGGCTGCGGCAACACCGGAAACCGCCGCGGCATCCCCAAATGCCCTGACAGGGCACTCCAGAGGACCGCGCGGTAGTCCACGGTCGACGGCAGCGCGTCGAGGGCGAGCTCCGCGTCGCCGAGGTCCGGTCCGTGCTGGCCCGCGACCACCCGTCCGCCCGCGGCCAGCACCACGCCGCCATCGCCGTGGTCGGTGCCGCCGGCGGCGTTCGGTTGGATCTTGCGCCCGAACTCCGAGGTGACGATCACCAGTACCCGCTGCCACAGACCGATCGCGCGCAGGTCGTCGGCAAACGCGGTGAGCGCGGCGTCGAACTCGGCCAGGCGCGCGGCGTGCCGGCCGGCGGTCGTGCCCTGGCCCGAGTGCGTGTCGAACCCGCTCATCGAAGTCAGCACGACGCGCGTCGTCGGACTCGCGGCCAGCAGCACGGCCGCGTCCGCCAGCGACTTGCCGATCTCGGTGCCGGGGTATGCCGCCGCGTTGCCGGGGTACTGGGCCAGCGCGGCCTGGACGCGTGGCAGCATGCTCCACGCGGTGCGCACCCGTTGCCGCGCCGCCCCGGCCAGCGGTGGGCCCGGTCGGTTCAACATTGTCTGCACGGTCTGCAGGCGGTGCTCGTGGTTCGCCCAGTAGCCGGGATCGACGTAGAGGGCGTAGTTGGCCAGCCGCGAGGCCTGCACCAGCGGCGTTCGACCACCCATGAAGGCGACGCTGCGGCCGTTGCCGATGCGCACGGCGCCGAGCGGGTGTGCCGCATAGTTGTCGGCGTAGCGCGCGATCCACCCGCTGCGGGCGACGCCGGGCACCTGGCCGGGACCGGCGATCGCCCGGTGCCAGGCATCCTGGCTGAGGAAGTGGCTGAAGGTGGCGTTCGGCACGCCGACCTTGTGCACGAACGCGAGCTCCCCTCGGTTCCACAACCTATGCAGACCGGGCAGCGCCGGGTGGAGTCCGTAGCGGCGGGTCGGTGCCGGCCCTCCCGTCAGCGGCAAGCAGGCGCTGGCGGGCAACGCCAGCGTGCCGCGCCGGCTCGCGTAGCTCGGCAGTTGCAGTGGCACTACGGTGTTGAGCGCGTCGTTGCCGCCCCCGAGCTCGATCACCACGAGCGTGGTGGCCGCGGGTCGCTCGGCGCGCGCAATGGCGCGCGGCGCCACCGCGGAGAGCGCAGTGGCGCCACCGAGGGCGGCGCCGCCGCGCAACAGCTGGCGCCGGGTGAGTCGCGCCGCCGGGGTGGCCGTGCGAGATGCATCAGAGGTCTTCATCGCAGTAGGAAGGTGGGGTGTTGGCCGAGGATGTAGACCAGCCCGCGCAGGCGCTCCTCGAGGTGCAGCGTGCTCCCTGGGTTGAACGGGCTCGGCACGACCTCACCGGTCGTCTGCCGCTCGGTGTCCAGATAGGTCACGCAGTCGGCGTGCTCGGCCGGCATCAGCTCGACCCGCAGTCGCCAAGTCAGGTGGTCGACCACTTCTTGCGAGGTCGCCGTCGGCGAGGGCAGCAACGACGCCAACTCGTAGCCGTAGCCGGCCTGGTGCGTGCGTGCCGAGATCAGGTCGCGCAGCAGGTTGATCGAGGCGATCACCGTGTGCGAGGCGAGCCAGGCCCCGCCGACCGGCCACCCCTCGATGCTCGGGCATTGCGTCGGTGACTGCCCGGCGAGGCGCAGCCCGGTGCGCAGGTCATCCATGGCCATGCGCATGCCGGTGGCGCGCTGCGCACCCATGATCCACTCGAGCGGCCCGCGCACGGTGCTGTGCCGCGCCGTCGCGCTGTAGAACGCCTGCGACAGGAACAAGGTGCGCAGCACTGGCCGCAGCTCGAAGCCCGACGCGCGCATCAGCGCGGCGAGCTCGTCGACGAGCGCGGTCGGTGGGTTGGGCCAGCAGAAATGCTCGAGCAACTTGGTACTGATCCACTCGGCCGCCGGACGGCGCGCCAGGGTGATGTCGATGACCTCGTCGAAGTCGTCCTCGAGGGCGGTGCCCGGGATGGTGACTCCGAAGATGACCTTGTCGCCCTCATCCTTCCGCTTGGGCTCGAACACCACGTACGGCACCCCGGTCACGCGGTTGATCCGGTAGTCGTAGCCGGTGAATGCGCGCGCGGCTTCGTCGATGTCGGCCTCGGAGTAGCCGCCGTTGGCGCCCAGTGAGTAGAGCTCCCAGAACTCCCGGGCGAAGTTCTCGTTCGGCGCTTGCCACCGGTTGCTGATCCCGTCGAGCACCAGCAGGGTGACCCAGTCGCGCGCCATGTCGAGCAGCAGATCGCGGACGTTGCCGAAGGCGTGCCGCCGCAGCAAGTCGACGTGCGGCAGCATCCAGGACAGCGCCGAGGGAGCCACTGCATCCTGGGACATCCCGAAGTGATCCTCCCAAAACAGGGCGAGGATCTCCTGGGTCGGGTTGGGGTTGTCCTCGATCAGCCGCAGGCGCCAGTCGACCAGCTCCGACCAGACCGGCTGTTGTGGATTGTTGATCAGCGCACGGGCGCGCTGCTCGAAGGGTTGGCTGCCGATCGGCGCGTGCCGCAGGATGCGGTCGACGAACGCGGGCACGCCGTCGCGCTGCAACTCCTCGTACTCGGCAGGGGTGACGGCGAACCGCGTGCGCACCAAGAGATGACGCAAGTCGTCGTCAGTGAACGACGTCTGTGGGGCGAGCGTCGGTTGAGTCGTGCTCGCGGACAGATGAGGTGGGAGGGGAACCGCAGTGCGATCGCAGCTGGCCAAAGCCCAAGCTGCTCCGAGCAGAGCGCCGATGGGAGCGAGGTAACGCATGGGAAGCGCGGGGCAGCACTTCTCCGACCGATGGCGCGGTCTCGCTGTTAGCCGCGCGCTCGCTTTCCGCGCGACTTCTCGTGTGCGCAACTTTGCACACGCACGGTCGCGCGCGCTCTACAGCACCGAGTGTTCTCGGTCGACGGTCAGCGCGATGCGGAAGCCGATGTCGGCGGCGGTGTGTGTCGCGGGCGCGTAGTGCCGCTTGGAGATGCGGCAGCTCCAGGACGGTGCGCGCCACGAGCCGCCGCGCAGCACGCGCTCGGCACTGCCCTCGCGCTGTATCGGGTCGTTCTCCGCGCCGTTGCGGTAGGCGTCGCGCACGTACACGTCCTCGCACCACTCCCAGACGTTGCCGGCCATGTCCTGCAGGCCCCAGCGGTTGCGCGGCGCGTTGCCCGGCGCGCTGGTGGTGCGACCGGCGGGACGCAGGCGGGCGAAGTTCGCGGTGTCCCGGCCGAAGTTCTCGATCGGAAAGATGCCCGACCAGCCGGCGCGCGCCGCGTACTCCCACTCGGCCTCGCTCGGTAGGCGGGCCCCCAGCTTGGCCGCAAACGCCCGGGCATCGAGCCAGCGCACGCGATCGACGGGCAGCTCGGGCCGGCGGTGATGACTCGGATTGGTGGGCATCACGGCGCGCCACTGGGCCTGCGTGATCGGCGTCGTCGACAGATAGAAGGGGCGGGTGATGTGGATCTCGCGGATCGGCTGCTCGTCGAGTTCGCCGACGACCGAACCGCGCAGGAAGCGGCCCGCCGGGATCAGGCGCAGCTCGACGCCGCTGTTGGCGTGGATGAGGATCGTCGCGAGCCCATTTCGGATCGAAGCGTCCGGCGCGATGCGATAGCCGCGCGGCAGCCAGTAGCGTGGTTCGGCCGCGACGCGCGGGCGCGGGGTCGGCCTCGCCGGACTACCGCGGCGGCGCGCCGTGCTGCTCGAGGTGCGCTGCGGCACCGGAGCGACCACTGCGCCGCGCGGCGCGCTACGGCGAATGCGCGCGATCAAGCTCTTTGGCGGCGCGTCGGGCGCCAGCGCGGCGAGCGATTCCAGCAGCGCGCGGCCGTCGCGCGGCCGGCGGCCCGGGTCGGCGGCGACGCAGCGGGCGGTCAGCTGCAGGACGCGTGGATCGACGTCCTCTTCGCGAAGCTGGGAGAGCTCGGCCCGCATGCTGGAAGGGCGTGGCCCGGCGCCGGGTCGCCGGCCGGTCAACATCTGCAGCAGGAGTCGGCCCAGCGCAAACACGTCGACGGTGCTGCCTGCTTCGGGAGCGCGGCCGAAGCGAGCGGGCGGCGCGTAGAGCGCGGCGGGACCGGTCGCGGGCCGCGCCCTGCCGGGTGCACCGAAGTCGTTGAGCAACACGCCGCCGCGGCGGTGCAGCAGCAGGTTGCCCGGTTCGAGGTTGCGGTGCACCACGCCCTTGGCGTGCGCGGCGAACAGTCCCGCCGCCGCCTGTCGCGCGATCCACAGCGCCTCCGCGGTGCGCAGACCACCGGGGGCGGTGCGCAGCAGACGGTCGAGGTCGATGCCGGGGACGAACGCGGTGACGAGATAATGAAGGTCGCCGCGGCGGCCGACCTCGTGCACGCGGATCACGTTGGGATGTTCGATGCGCGCCGCGTGGCGCGCGCCGCCGACGAAGCGTGCGACGGCGGCCGCATCCCGAATCAGCTCGGGATGCAGCACCTTGACGGCCACTTGGAGGTCGAGGTCGCGGAGATGACCTCGATAGACCGTGCCCAGGGCGCCGCGCGCCACGGGCGCGCCCCAGGTGATGCGCCGTGCGGCGCGATGATGGCTGGACGGCGAACTCACGTTTGGTGCAGTGGTCAAGGCAGGGCGTCGAGCGAAAGGTGTTCACTCGAGTCTAGTACGCCCCCGCGCACCGGGGCTTCTCACTGCGATACGGAGTTGGGCGCCACGCGGCCTCGATTCGAGACGCCGGCGCCATGGGCGCGTGCGGCGCGCCACCGGCAAAAGAGCGGAACCTGCCGGCCCGCGGGGTCGACAGGATCAACCGCCACGCGCCGGCCGGTCCCGCGAGAGGGCAGGCACGTTGGTCAAGACGCGGGAGCCGGCGCGGTCATGACATCAAGCACCCGGCAATTCACCCGGGGTGCGGCGCGGCCTCGATGGCCTCCAGCTCTGGCAGCGCGGACCACGGCGGCGTGCACGCCGAGAGCTGGCAGAGCTTCTCCCAGGCTTCACGGTGGATCGCCGCGACCCCTCTTTGGCTCAGGTAGGCCGGTGGGGCTTGGTGGATCTCGTCGTCGGTGGCAGGGGCGGGCTCGAGGAGCAGTAGCCGGTCGCCGGTGCGGCGCAGACGTGCCCACCCGTCGGTGGCACAGCCCGGGGTCCCGCAGCACGTGCAGAGCAGGAGCTGCACCGGGTCCACGGTGAAATCCACGAGCGCCAGGGCGTTGATCAGACACACTTCACCGGCGTGCACGGCGCGATCGCGGTACGGTCCCATGCCGGCAGCGCGAAAGTCGTGCGCGATCGGCCGGACCTCGAGTGCGGCGATACTCCACATCCCTTGGCTCTGTCGGCTGCTCAGCCCTCGCCGCCGAAGCAGTAGAGCGCGTTATCCGAGCGCAGGAACAGGTCGCGGCCGGACAGCGCGGGCGAGGCGTTGCACTGGCCATCGTCTTCGAGCCGGTTGTGGGCGAGCAGCTCGAATTCGCCGTCCGCGCTGTAGACGAACGTGCCCCGCTTGCGGCTGACGACGTAGATCCGGTCGGCGGCCATGACGGGGGAGGCGTACACGCTGCTGGTCCGGCCCTCGAGCCTCTCTTCCAGCAGCTGTTGGCCGTCGTTGGCGTCCAGGCAGGCGGCCATGCCGTTGGTGCGCACCAGCAGGAGCTTGCCGTCGTGCAAGATCGGGGAGGGGATCCCGAGGTTTTCGCCGCGCCACACGACGCGGGGGTCGGCGGCGGCTTCGGTACCCTCGTCCGGCTGTTCGCCGTCGGCCTGGGCCGGCGGTGGGGCTTCCGGCGCCGTGATGTGCAGCGCGGTGCTCTTGCCGTCGCCGCCGAAGGTGAAGACGGTCTCCCCATCCGTGACCGGGGTCGGCGACATTCCGCCGCGGGTGCCGGTCTCCACCGACCAGCGCAGTGCGCCGGTGCTCGGCTCGAGGCCCCACACTTCACCGCCGAGGGTGATGATCAAGGTCTCGTCGTCATCGGTGCCGACCACCACCGGCGAAATCGCGCAGCCCTCCAGGTTGGAGGAGCCGCGGCTCCACCGCAGGCTGCCGTCGGCGCGGTCGAAGGCGCGGATCGAGTGGCTCTCCTCCGAGCAGTTGACGATCACCAGGTCGCGATGGAGCAGTGGGCTCGAAGCCGCGCCCCAGTGCAGCTCCAGGGTCTGTCCTTCGCGCACCACGCTGTTGGTCGCGGGCTCGGCGTCGGCATCGCGCTCGCCGGCTGGAGCGGTCCAGCGGACCTCGCCGTCCTCGAGCGCCAGGCAGGCGACGCCGGCCGGGCCCAGGTAGACGAAGACCGACTCGCCGTCACTCGCCGGCGTGGGGGTCGAGAACCCGTGCTCGTTGATCTGGACGGCGCGCGGCTCTCGCTGCAGTGCCCCGGCGAACTCGGCGGACCACAGCGGCGCGCCGTCGTCGCGGCCGAAGCAGAGCACGTGCAGCTGCAGGTCTTCGCGGCGCCCGCCGTCGTCGAGGTGGGCACCGAACCCCGTGTAGCAGGTGACGATGACGCGATCGCCCACGACGATCGGCGACGACGAGCCCGGCCCGGGCAGATCGGCCTTCCAGCGGAGGTTCTCGCTGTCGCTCCACGTCAGGGGCGGATCACACTCGGTGGCCACACCGTTGCGTAGCGGGCCGCGAAACCCCGGCCAATCCTGCGCGACCAGAAGTGATGGTGCGAGCAATCCAGCAAGGAAGGCCGGGATAGTAGTTTTTGGCATATCGAGCGTGCGGGAATCGGGAGCGACAGCCCTGCTACGGCCGGCGACCCCGTGGCGCCAACAGTGCTGTGGTCTTTTTGTCCGAGCACACCGCGGCGGAGCCGGGTCCGCCACCGGTCAAGCCGAATGTCACCAAGTCGCAGAATGCGACAGTCGCGCTCGCGTCGGGGGTTTGTGACCAGCAACACGTGCAGGACTGCTCTTGCGCCTCGTCTTTCGAGCCGCCATCGTCGACAACAACTGGTGGAGCACACTCGGAAGGAAGGCACACTGGTGCGGGTAGGTTTGGTTGGGACCGGGTTCATCGCCCGGGGGATCGCGCGCACGCTGGAGCGCGCCGGCGATCTGCGCCTAGGCGCGGTGCTGACCCGGCGGCGGCCGGCAGACGTGCGGGGCTTCCCGGACGGCGCGGTCACCGGCGCGGTCGACGAGCTGCTGGCGCGGAGCGATGTCGTGGTCGAGGCGTCGGGTGATGCGGTGCACGCGACCGACGTGCTGGTCTCGGTGGTGGACGCGGGGTTGCCCATCGTGACCATGGACTCGGAGCTGCAAGTGACGACCGGGTCCTGGTTCGCCAGCCGGGGCTACATCACCGAGGCCGACGGCGACCAGCCCGGATGTCTCGCCCGGCTGCACGGCGAAGCCGTGTCGATGGGATTCACGCCCCGCGCCTACGTCAATCTCAAGGGCTTCCTCAACCTCGATCCCGAGCCCGAGGAGATGTTCTACTGGGCGCGCCGGCAGCAGCTGCGCGTGGAGCAGGTGGTGTCGTTCACCGACGGCTCCAAACTGCAGGTCGAGCAGGCCTTGGTGGCGAACGGGCTCGGCGCGGAAATCGCCGCCGAGGGATTGATCGGGGCGACGGTCGCCGATCTGCACGACACCGAGTTCTTGGCCGAGCACGGCGTCGAGCTGGGCGGTGCGGTGTCCGACTTCGTGCTGGCCAAGGGGGCTCCGCCGGGCGTGATGATCCTCGCCGAGCACGCCGATGCCGCCGCGCTGGGCGACTACGGGCCGACGGCCCGGATCCGGACCGTGCAGGGCAACTTCTTCGTGTTGGTGCGGCCCTACCACCTGTGCCACCTCGAGGTGGTGCGCACGCTGCGCGACGTGGCGGCCGGCGCGCCGCCGCTGCTCAACAACTCGGCTTCGCCGCGCATCGGCGTGGCCGCGGTCGCCAAGCGCGACCTCGCCGGCGGCACCCGGCTGGAGCGCGGCATCGGCAGCTTCGAGCTGCGCGGCACCGCGGTGCGGCTGATCGAGCGGCCCGATGCGCTGCCGCTGTGCCTCGCCGCCGGCGCGCACTTGCGGCGCGACGTCGAGGCCGGTTCGCTGCTGTCGTTCGACGACGTCGACCCGGCGCCGAGCCGCGCACTGGAGCTCTACTGTGGACTGCGCGATCGCGCTTGTGCGGAGGCCGAGAGCTCGCTGGTGGGGAAGACCGCGTGACCCGGCTGTTGGTGCTCGTCCAGAGTGGCGACGCCGTCGTGCAATGGACGGTGGACGGCCTGGCGATGCACCGGCGGCTGTTGCGCAAGGAGCTCGGCGTCGAGCTCGAGCTCGTCGAGATCGAGGGGTTGGATGCGATCGAGGCGGCGATCGACGCGCATCATGCGGACGCCGTGGTGGCGACGAGCTCGTGGCGGCTTCCGGCGGAGGACACCATCGCCTGCTTCCGCGCCCTCTACGAGCGGCCCAAGCGGCCGTGGCTCGTGTACTACGACACCTTCGATCCCACCAGCTCGCCGTACTTCGGCCTGTTGCCCTGGGTCGACCGTTACGCGAAGAAGCAGCTGCTGGTCGATGTCGACGCCTACCAGCAGGATCATGCGGGCGGCTTCGTGTTCAGCGACTTCATGGCGCGCCACTACGGGCACGCCTTGGACGGCTGGCACTTTGGCTCGCGCATTCCGGCCGGGTGTGCCGACCGACTGGTGTTGGGCTGGAGCTTGGCGAGCGCGCGCCATCTGGTGCGCGGCGCGACGAAGACGCCGGCGACGCAGCAGGAGCGCGACATCGACGTCCACTGCCGGCTGTCGTTCGGCCCCGAACCGGAGAGCTGGTATGCGGCGCATCGCCGCGCCGTGCTCGAGGCCTTGGCGCCGCTGGGCGAACGCCATCGCGTGATCGCCGCCGGGGGCGACGCGGCGCGCGTGCCGTACAAGGTCTTCCACGACGAGATGGAACGGGCGCGGATCGGGTTCAGTCCGTTCGGTTGGGGCGAAGTGACGGACCGCGACTTCCACATCGTCAACCAAGGCGCGTTGTTGATGAAGCCCGACATGTCGCACCTGCGCACCGATCCCGACATCTATTCCGACGGCGAGACCTACGTCGCCGTGCGCTGGGACCTGGCCGACGTGGCGGAGAAGGTCGAGCACTACCTCGCGCGGCCGGAGGAGGCACAGCGCATCGTCGAGGCCGCGCGCCGCTGCTACGCCGAGTTCACCGACGGCGCGAGCATCGTCAGCGCCATGCGCCGGCTGTTGCCGTAAAGCCGAGCCACACCGCGCCGATTCCCAGGGTGTTGCTGGCGGCGACGTACAGCAGGGCGACTCCGGTTCGGCCACCGCGCAGGAGCTCGATCGTCTCCAGGCCGAACGTCGAGAACGTGGTGAAGCCGCCCAGCAGCCCCGTGATCACCAGCAGGCGCGCCTCGGGGCGTGCCGTCGGGCTCGCCAGCCAAGCGGCGGCGACGCCGATCAGGGCGCAGCCCAAGACGTTGACGACGAGGGTGCCGATCGGAAAGCCGAGACCGGTCGGGCTCTGCAGCGCCCGATGAACGGCGTAGCGCAACAGAGCCCCCACGGCTCCGCCCGCGGCGATGAGGAGCAGGCCCACGCCTTAGACTCTGTCCGGTGGCGCGCGCGTGGACAAGAGGTTGGTGGCCTGCCTTCGCGGCGAAAGGCGCGGTGGTCGGTGACCCCGGCGACGACCGTGCCTACCGGGCTCCCGTGCCTCGTTTTCGTTCAGCGGGAGCCGGCGTAATGCTGCTGGTCACGGCCGCCGCGTGCGTCCGCACCGAGTCGCGGGTCGACCCGCTGGTGCGCCCGCCCGCCGGCACCGGCAGCCGCGCCGTGGAGATGAACGGCACTTGGTTGGTCGAGCTGACGCAGCCCGACCCGCCGGTGGTCGCTGCGGCGAACGGCTTGGTTCCACCGCACCGCGGCATGTCGCTGACGATCGAGGACGGCGCTCTGGTCGATCTCGGCGGCCAGCTGTTGACGCGCACCGGCATCGAGGACGCGTCGCCGTGGACGGTGGAGTCCTACTTCAACGCCGTCGACGGTCGCATCGGGCTCTTCTCGCTGGAGATGCGTGAGCCGCCGACGGGCGTGGTGAGCCAGTTGGCGATCGCGTTCGGCAGCGTCGACGAGTCGCGCCTGGCCGGCGAGGTTCTGTGCCGCGACATCGACAACGGTGAGGTCACCCACGAGCTCCGCTACCGCATCCTGCTCGGAGCGGGCTTTACTCCGCAGGTGGCGCCGACCGGTCGTTGAGGTCGATTTCGCCGATGTCCTCGCACCACAGCTCTGGGTGGGCGGCGATGAACGCACGCATCAGGGCGGTGGCCTCGTCGAGCTGCAAGTTGCGCAGCGTGACGCCGCGCGCCGCGAGCCAGTCCTCCTCGCCGCGGAAGGTGCGGTTCTCGCCGATCACCACCCGCGGAATGCCGAACAGCGCGATGGCGCCGCTGCACATGGCGCACGGCGACAAGCTGGTGTACATCGTGCAGCGCCGGTAGTCGGACGCGGACAGCCGGCCGGCGGCCCGTAGACAGTCGATCTCGGCGTGCAGCACCGGGTCGCCCCGCTGCACGCGCTGGTTGTGGCCGCGCCCGATCACGACGCCGTCGCGCACCAGCACCGCGCCGATCGGAATGCCGCCCGCCGCGGCGCCGCTCCTCGCCTCGGCCAGTGCCGCTGCCATGAACTCGTGATCTGCGTCGGTCATCGCCGCCGAGTGTAGCCGCGGCTACGGTGTTCTCGTGCCCGCGCCGCTGCTCTACCTGGTCCTGGCCGTCAACGTGGTCACCTTCGGTCTGTTTGCCTACGACAAGGCGCGGGCCCGGGGTCGACGGCGTCGAGTCGCCGAGACGACGCTGCTGCTGTGGAGCTGGGCCGGCGGCGCGCTCGGCGGTTGGGCCGGCATGCTGGTGTGCCGGCACAAGACGGCGAAGACGTCGTTCGTGGTCCGGATGACCCTGGTGACCGTGTTCAATGCGGTGTGGGCGGTGCTATGGCTTTGTCGGTAGGGCCCGGCCTGTCCACCGGCATCGCTCGGTGGCGTCGGATTCTGCGACAAAGCCCTGCGCCCACTGCTCAAGGATGCAACGGTTCTGGCCGATCGGTTCCGGGAACGGGATCCGAATCCCGCCGGGACGATTGCAGGGAGCAGGGCAGTTGGGGAGCAGACGGTTTCAGAAGGTCTCGCGCGGCTACCAGCGGAGCGCGGAGCGGGCGTCGATGCAGGCCGAGCTGGAGGATTACTACGACGAGCAACTCGCCGATCGCGATGGCCTCAGTGCGATGATGGCCGACTCCGCCGCCGAGATGGAACGGTCGGAGCGAGCGGCGGGCGCGCCTGACACGCCGGCCGCGCCCGCGATGCCGGCCGCGGTGTGCCACCAGCCAGCGCCGGCGGCGGTGTCCGCCGGCCCGGACGGCTCGGTGCACGCGTCAGAGGGCTTCTTTGCGCGGCTCTGGCGTCGCTTCGTCGCGCTGGCGCGCGCCTGAGCAGCCGGATTTCCGGCGGCCGTATCGGCCGTTGTGGCGTCGCGTGGCGCGCCACGCCGTGGCCGGCTACCGTCGCCGGCATGATGTGGTTCGTCGCGGCGTCGCTCCGAGGTCTACTCCTGGTCGTCGCGGTCTGGGCGGCGGCAGTGCCCGCCGCGGCGCAGCTGCGCCTGCCCGCGTTGTTCTCCGACGGGATGGTGCTGCAGCGCGACGCGGAGGTCGCGGTGTGGGGCAGCGCTGCGCCGGGCCAACGCCTGGCGGTGACGTTCCGCCACCGGACCGCCAAGACCACGGTCGGCGAAGACGGTGCGTGGCGCGTCGTGATCGGCCCGTTCGCGGCGGGCGGGCCGGATGTCCTGGCGGTTCGCGCTGGCGAGGACGCCCTCGACGTCGGCGACGTCCTGGTCGGTGAAGTGTGGGTGTGTTCCGGCCAGTCCAACATGGAGTGGGCGCTGCACACCGCGCGCGACGCGGAGGCCGAGGTTGCCGCCGCCCGGCACCCGCGGCTGCGGCTGTTCGAAGTGCCCCGGCGCACCGCGTCCGCGGCGACCACCGACATCGACGCGCGCTGGCAGGAGTGTCGGCCGGAGACCGCGCGCGAGTTCTCCGCCGTCGGCTATTTCTTCGGCCGCGAGCTGCTCGCCGAGCTCGACGTGCCCATCGGGCTGATCCAGAGCGCGTGGGGGGGCACCCCGGCCGAGGCTTGGACCAGCCCCGAGGCGTTGGCCCAACTGCCGGAGATGGAGCCGACCCTGGCGCAGTGGGCGGCGCGCGATCGCGACTACGACGCCGCGCTGGCCCGCTGGCGCGACGCGTCCGCGGCGGCGAAAGAGGCCGGTGCGCGCCCGCCGGCGCGGCCGCGCGGACCCGATGATCCGCACCATCCCTCAGCGCTCTATCACGGCATGGTGACCCCGCTCCTCGACTACGCGATGCGCGGCGTGATCTGGTACCAAGGGGAGTCGAACGCCCGACGCGCGTTTCAATACCGGTCGCTGTTCCCCGCGATGATCCGCGACTGGCGGCGGGCCTTTGGCCGCGGCGACTTCCCGTTCTACTTCGTGCAGCTCGCCAACTTCCGCGTGCGCGAACCCCTGACGTGGGCCGAGCTGCGCGAGGCGCAGGCCGAGGCGCTGAGCGAGCCCAACGTCGGCATGGCGGTGTCGATCGACATCGGCGACGCCGATGACATCCACCCGCGGTTCAAGCAGGAGTTCGGTGCGCGGCTGGCGCGCTGCGCGCTCGCCGGCACCTATGGGCGCGACGTGGTCGCCAGTGGCCCGGTCTATTCCGGCCACGAGATCGGTGACGGCACGGTCCGTGTCCGGTTCGATCACGCCGAAGGCCTGCGCGCCCGCGACGACGCGGCGGTCGGTGGCTTCGAGCTGGCCTCGGCCGAGGGAGAGTTCCATCCGGCCGAGGCCGTGATCGACGGGTCGACGGTCGTGCTGCGGTGCGCCGCCGTGCCGGATCCAGCGCACGTGCGCTACGCGTACACCGATGATCCGGCCACCGCCAATCTCGCCAACGGCGCCGGCTTGCCCGCCGCTCCGTTCCGCACCGATCAGCGCGACTGGACCACGCGCACCGCGCACCACTGACGAGTCACGGCGTTGCCGCTGCGCGCAGCGCGCGCTTGTCGATCTTGCCGGAGCCGGTGCGCGGCAGCTGCGCGACGTAGCGGTAGCGGCGTGGCACCTTGAAACCCGCCAATCGCTGTCGGCAGTGGGCGTCGAGTGCCGCGTCGTCGGCCGAATGGTCCGGTCGCAGCGCCACGGCGGCGCACACGCGCTCACCCCACTCGTCGTCCGGGATGCCGAACACCGCGGCCTCGAGGATCGCCGCGTGCTGGTACAGGACGTTCTCGACCTCGATCGAGTAGACGTTTTCGCCACCGGTGATGATCACGTCCTTGGCGCGGTCGACGATGGTGAGGAAGCCGTCGGCATCGATCACCGCGAGATCGCCGGTGTGCAGGAAACCGTTCTCGTCGAACGCGGCTGCCGTCGCGTCGCGGTCTTGCCAGTACCCCGGGGTGACGGTCGGTCCCTTGACGCGGATCTCGCCGACGCTGCGCTCGTCGGCGGCGACCGGGTTTCCCTGCTCGTCCACCACGCGCAGCTCGACGGTGAGGAACGGGCGGCCGGTCTTGCACCGGTAGGCGAGCTGCCGCTCGGCCGCAAGGTGGCGCAGATGGTGCGGCGGGCGGCTCAGCGTCAAGTAGGGGCTGGTTTCGGTCATGCCGTAGGTCTGCACGTACTCGCAACCGAAGGCCTCGACCAGGCGGTGCACGGTCTCTGGAGCGATCGCAGCGCCGCCGCTCAGCAGCAGCCGAAGACTGCCGGTGTCGGCCGTCGCCAGGCTCGGGTGGGCGAGCATCGCGCCGAGCATGGTCGGCACCAGGTTGGTCACGGTGACACGATGCGTGGCCATCGAGCGCAGGACCTCGCCGGCGTCGAAGCGGGGGTGCAATACGTGATGGCCGCCGACCCAGGTGATGGCAAACGTCGCCCAGGCGTCGGCGAGGTGGAACATCGGCGCGTAGTGGCCCCACACGTCGGCGTCGCAGAGCCCGAGCTCGGCGATCGCGGCGAGCGCGTGCGTGGTGACGTTGCCGTGGGTGAGCTGGACCCCTTTGGCGCGGCCGGTCGTGCCGCTGGTGTAGTACAGGTGGGCCGTGTCGTCTGCCGCGGGAACGACACCTTGCGGAGTGTCGTTCCGCGCGGTCACCGCGGGGAACTCGTCGTCGATCCACACGACCGGGGCGGGCGAAGCGTCGACCTGGTCGGCGAACGCGCGGCGCGCGCACAGAAGTCGGGGAGCCGCATGCGCGACGATCGCCCTCGTCTCCGGCGCCGACAGCCGGTAGTTGATCGGCGCCAGGATGGCGCCGATGGCGGCGGCTGCGAAGTAGAGCTCGAAGAGCTCGCGCCGGTTCTCGTCGAGCACCGCGACCCGGTCGCCTGCGCGGACGCCGCGCGCCTGCAGGTGCGCCGCCAACGAAAGCACCCTGCGGTGGGTCTCGACGTAGTCGAGCGTGCGGCCCGCGCAGGTGACGGCCGGTGCGTCGCCGAACAGCGCGGCGGCTCGGGCGAGGAGCGAATAGAGATGCATGGAGGCGGGGGGCGGTGCGGGACGCTGCAGCGTAAACGGGGGCGCTCCCCGAGCGTGCGTGCGATGCGTTGGCGATATGGTGTCGGTCGCGAGGGGCGACCGCGACCCCGTTTCGAGGGACGCGGCCCCCTGAGCCACGTTCACCGAATCAGCCCCCTCAGAAGGAGCAACCCACGATGTGCACCCGTCCTGTCCTCGCCGCGCTGACCCTCACCGCGGCCATCGCCGCCCAACCGCCCTCCGTGCAGATCTCGATCGGCATCCGCGAGACCGAAGCCGGCGGCGGATCCGCCTTTTCCGCCATCGGCGGCAACGGCGGTGCTTCCGGCGGCATCGAGTGGGTCAATCTCGATGGCCAGAGCCTCGTGCTGGACGGCACTTGGCAGCAATTCACCTTCAACATCACCACGGACACGCTGACCGGCTTTGCCGGTACCACGGCCAACAACGTGCTCGAGGGCACCTACGGCACCCTCGAGCACATCCGCGTGCTGAACGGCTCGGGCGTCACCGATCCCATGTCGCTGTGGGTGGACGATGTCACCAACACGACCAATAGTGGCGGCCCCACCGTGTTCGGTGACTTCGAGGGCTTCGCCGACGGGGACGAAGTGATGTTCCAGGAGCCGACCTTCTCCGGTTCGACGTCCGGCAACATCGTCGCCGGTGCGACCTCCGGCGTGGACAACCTGGTCGCCTCGCGGTCGGCGTCCTGCCGCTTCGACCTGCAGTTCATCGACAACACGGCGACCCGCTGGGTGCGGCTGACCAGCTTCAGCGCCACCAACATCCCCAACCCGCAGATCCGTTTCGATGACGGCAGCGTCATCACCTTCTGGATGCGCGGCGGCGATTGCCAGCCCAGTCTCGGCGGACAGGGACCGGGCAACGCGATCGCCGAGCTCTGCGGCGAGGGGCTCAACTCCGGTGAGGCGAGCGCGTACCACGTGGCAAACGCGCCGGCCGGTGCGCTCGGCGCGCTCGGCATTTCCACCGCCAACCAGCCGGACCTTTCGATCTTCGGCGGCACGCTGATCTCGGGCCTCGGTCTGGTGAGCACCTTCCCGCTCGCGGCGAATCCCGCCGGCAGCGTCACCTTGCCGGTGCCGGGCTCGGCGTCGATGATCGATCTGGTGTTGCAGAGCGCATTCGTCGATGCGAGCCAGCCTGCCAACTTCACTTTCACCAACGCGGTGCAGGCGAGCTTCGGGCAGTAGGAGCCGTTTTTCGCCAGCCGCGCGCGGGGCGCCGGCCCTCCGGTTAGCCTCGCACCGATGATCCGAGCTCCCTTGCTGGTCCCGTTGCTGGCGGCGGTCTGCGTCGCCCAGCCGACGCTGGGTGAACAGTGGTGCGCGGTGCGCGATGCCGTGCTGCCCGGCGACTCGGATGCCGGCTGGCGCGCGATCCGCTGGCACGAGACGATGACCGAGGGACTGCTCGAGGGGCAGCGCACGCAGCGCCCCGTGCTGCTGTGGGCGATGAACGGTCACCCCCTCGGCTGCACTTGAAACAACGGCGTCGCTGCCAGACGGTCGGTCTGGTCCGATCCCGCAGTGCAGGCGTTGGTCGAGCGTTTCGTGCCCGCCGCCGACGAGGTCAGTCGGCTGCAGCGCGGTGACGACGCCGAGTGCCGGTTCTTTCAGTCCTTCGCCGAGGACGGTCACTACGGCGGGCGCAGCGTGCCGACGGGGACCCGGCAGGGCATCTACGCCGTCGCGCCCAGCGGGCGGCTGCTCGCCTCGATCAACACGCGGAGCCCGCTGCGCATGGTGGACATGCTCGAGCGCGCGCTGCGCGCTTGGCAGGCGATGCCCGCTGCCGAACGCGAGCTCGATGCCTACCGGGCCGCGCAGCTGCGCGCGGTGCGCCGGGCGCGCGATCGGTTCCCCGAAGACGGTCTCGTGTTGGAGGTGCTGGCGCGCGACCTGCCCCGCGGGGAGGCCGCGAACGAGACCGAGTCCGCGCACTGGCACGCCGCCGCGTGGAATCGCGATTGGGCGTGGTTCACCGCCGAAGAAGTGCGCCGCTGGCTGGGCGAGGAGCTCGTGCCCGGCGAGGGGCGCGCACTGCCCGAGGACCTGGCGCTGCGCTTGGCGCGGTTGCACTGTGTCGACCACGTGCGTGGCCAGGTCAAGCCGTGGCGGGTCGAGGAGGTGCGGCAGGCGGAGTTCGTCGCCCGCGTCGAACGCGTGCGAAAAGGGGTCGCGGAGCTGCGGCTCGAGGGGGCTGTGCGGGCCGAGGCCAGCGGCCACTGGCCCGTGCGCGGCCACCGCGATCGCGAGGCGCCGCTCGCGCAGAGCCGCGGGATCGATCTGCGCTTTGCCGGCGTGGCGAGCTACGACCAGCAGCAGCAGAGGTTCGTCGCACTGCAGCTGATCGGCGAGGGGACCAGGCACGGTGGCACGCAGTACAACAGCCGAGGCGGCGATCTCGAGACTGCGCCGATTGGGCTGGTGCTCCGGTGGACTCCCGAGCCGGCACGGGTCGCGCCGGCGTTCTTTTGGAAGTACGGATGGCGATGATCGGATTTCGGTGGGTGGCGGCGGTGGTCGGGCTCGGCTTGGTGAGTGGATGTGGGAGTGCGCCCGGCGAAGCGCGTCCCGCTGCGCGCGGCGACGCGCTGCCCACCATCGCCGCCGTGGCAGACGCGTGGGAACGGCACGACGGCTTCGTCCCGTTCTACTGGGACGCGGCGGCGGGCCGTTTGTGGCTGGTGCTGCGCGACGGGCAAGAGCTGCTGTATGCCACCGGTTTGGCCAGCGGGCTGGGGTCCAATCCGGTCGGCCTGGACCGCGGCCAGGTCGGAGGCGAGCGCATCGTGGATGTGCGCCGGACTGGCGGTCGACTGCTGATGGTGGCGCGCAACCTCCGCTATCGAGCGCTCAGTGACAACGCCGCCGAGCGGCGAGCGGTGGCCGATTCGTTCGCTGCCTCGGTGCTGTGGGGGTTCGAGATCGCGGCCGAGGACGACGATGGCGCGGTGTTGGTCGATGCCACCCCGTTCTTGTTGTCCGATCGCCGGGGCATCGCGCGCACGCTGCAGCGCCGCGGGCAGGGCGGCTTTTCGCTCGACGGCAGCCGTTCGGCGGTCCATCGCGAGCGCTGTGCCGCGTTCCCGGACAACACCGAGCTCGAGGCGCTGCTGACGTTCACCAGCGGGGAGCCGGGTGGCGAGGTACGCGCCACGGCGGCCGACGCAGGGGCCGTGAGTCTGCGCACGCGCCACAGCTTCATCCGACTGCCGGACGATGGTTATCAGCCCCGGGAAGCGGATCCACGCGTTGGCTACAACACGACCGGGTTCGCCGACTACGCGGCGGCGATCGACGCGCCGATGCGGGTGCGTTGGATCCAGCGGCACCGCTTGCGCAAGCGTGACCCCTCGGCGGCGCGCAGCCATCCGGTGCAGGGGATCGTCTACTACCTCGATCCAGGCGTACCGGAACCCGTGCGCTCGGCGCTGCGCGATGGCGCGGCGTGGTGGGCAGAGGCGTTCGAGGACGCGGGCTTCATCGACGCGTTTCGGGTCGAGGACCTGCCTGCCGGCGCCGATCCGCTCGACGTGCGCTACAACATGATCCACTGGGTGCACCGCGCCACACGCGGCTGGTCCTATGGCGGGTCGATCAGTGATCCCCGCACGGGCGAGATCCTCAAGGGCAACGTGTTGCTCGGCTCGCTGCGGGTTCGCCAGGACTATTTGATCCTGCGTGCGCTCGGCACCGACGAAGAGGCGCGCCGGCACGCGTTGGCGCGGTTGCGGCAGCTCGCCGCCCACGAACTCGGCCACACGCTCGGCCTCACCCATAACTTCGCGGCCAGCACCTACGGCGGCCGCGCCTCGGTGATGGACTACCCGGCACCGCTGGTGACCGTGACCCCGGACGGCGCGCTCGATCTGTCGGCGGCCTACGGCGTCGGGGTCGGCGGCTACGACCGGTTCGCGATCCGCTACGGCTACACCGAGTTCGCTCCGGGGATCGACGCGGCGGCCGCGCTGCGTGCCATGGTGGACTCCGAGGCACCAGACCATCTCTTCCTGAGCGACGCCGACGCGCGCCCGGCCGGCGCGGCCCATCCGCTGGCTTCGCTGTGGGACAACGGCGCCGATCCGGTGGCGGCGCTGGTCGATGCGGTGCGTGTGCGCGCCGCCGGTCTGCGACGGTTCGCTTCCCGCGAGCCCGACCGCGGCTCCGTGCTGGCAGAGCAGGAGGAGATGCTGGTGCCGCTCTACTTGCACCATCGCTATCAGTTGGCGGCGACCGTGAAGATGCTGGGCGGGCAGTACTACGAGTACTCGGTGGCAGCCGCCGCGGCCCCGCCGCCGACAGCGCGCCGCGCGGTGCCGGCGCCGAGGCAGCGCGCGGCGTTGGCCGCGGTGCTGCAGTGCATCGATGCCGAGCTGTTGACGCCGCCGCCGGCCGTCCTCGAGGCGATCCCGCCGCACCCGCCCGGCTACGGCGGCGAGCGGTTCGACCGCGCCACGGGGGCGCCCCTGGATCCGGTGGCGATGGCGGTCACCGCGGCGCGGCTCGTGCTCGACGGTCTGTTGCAGCGCCAGCGCGCGGCACGGCTGGCAGAGCAGGTCGCGCGGGATCCGGCCCAGCTGGGGTTCGGCGAAGTGCTGGGTGGACTGGTGGCGCGCACGCTGGGCGCACCGCGCCGCGAGGGGTTGGTCGGGCTGGTCCAGCGGGCGATCGACCGGAGCGTGCTGGAGCGCCTGATGGACCTCGCGGTCGACCCAGCCGCCGCACCGGTGGTGCGCGCCGCGGCGCACGAGTCGCTGGTCGACCACGCCGCGGCGCTGGGCTCGTTGCCGCCGGCCTTCGGGCCGGAGCAACGGGCGTTGCAGCGCGATCTCGAGAGCTTTTTGCGCCGACCCGACCTGCGTCCCCCGCCCGCGGCCGCGCCCGAGACGCCGCCGGGCGATCCCATCGGGACATTGGATTTCGCGAATTCGGGTGGTGGCTGCGCGCACGGTCGCGCTGCGTTGCAGATGAGGTAGCGATGAAGCTCGGTCCCAGGCATTGGCTCGTGTTCGTCCTGGTCGCGGTGATGGGAGCGGGGGCGTTCCTCCTCTGGGGGGGCGGCGCGCCACCGCCGGTGGCACAGCCGGTGACGGTGGCGGATGGGGCGGCGAGTGACGCCGCGGTCGTTGCCGTGGACGAGCTCGCACCGGTCGACTCCAGCGAGGTACATCGGACCACCGTCGAGGTGGGAGCCGTTGCGGGAGAGTCGCTCGATGAAGTGTCCCGCGCCGCGCTCGCCGGTTTCGTCGGTCGCGTGGTCCGCGCCGATGGGCAACCCGTGCCCGGCGCCCGCCTCGAGCTGTTCCAGTTCGGCTTCGACCGCGTGATGGAGGCGGCGGGCGCGTCGTGGTTCGAGCGCACGGTCGAACCGCGCATCGAGGCCGGTGCTGCTACGGCGGGGGACGACGGGCGCTTCCACCTGGCGGGCGTGTGGCCGAGCGGCTTCTACCTCTTGCGTGCAGGTACCAACACCGAGAACCCGTCCACCCATCCGATCGAGCGGTGTCCCGGCCCGGGGGAGGTCGTCGACTTGGGGGACCTCGAGTTGGTCGATGGCGCGGTGCTGTCCGGCACGATCGTCGACGAGGGTGGTGCGCCGGTGGTCGGCGCGTTGGTGCGCGCCGTGGACTTGCCGGCAGCCCTGCTGCGGCTCGTTCCGCTCGAGCGGTTTCACCCCGATGGCGCGTTGATCATCCACGAGGGGAGCGCGCGGCTGGTGTTTCAGGTGCCGGCCTGGGGTCGCCGGCTGTTCACCAAGCTTCCCGTGCCGCAGACCCGGACCGGCGCGGACGGCAGCTTCAGACTCACCGGATTGACGGCGGGTGTGCAGTCGCTGGTGGCGACGGCCGATGGATTCACTGCCCTGCATCGGCCCGGGCTGCAGCTGTCGGCTGGGCAGTCCCGCGATCTCGGCGCGTTGGAGATCGAGTTCGGCGAAGAAGTCCGTGGCGAGGTCGTCGACACCGCCGGTGAACCGGTGCCGGCGTGCGAGGTGCTGATCGGCCAGACCGGCGCCGCGGGCGAGGTCTACTTCTGCGGGCCCGCGCTCACCGCCGACGCGCGCGGCGCGTTCGCGGTGACCGGTTTTGCGTCGGGCAAGGTGATCGCGGCGGCGCGGCGCGCGGCCGGCGACCCGTGGGTAGTCGTCGACCCGCAGCCGGTGCTGCGCGACGTGCGCATCACGCTACCGGCGACGTTCGACTGGACCATCGGGTTCGCGTCGACGGACGGTGTGGTGGCGCTGGAGACGCCGCCGTCGCTGCGCTTGGTGCCGGGTCGCTCGCGCGATGGTGCGCTCGAGCAGATGTGGTTCGGCTTGACCGACGCGGTGGCCAGCGCTCAGCGCGCGCGGCTGGAGGAGGGCCGGTTGGTGCTCACCGCGTTGCCGGCCGGTCGATACACGGCGCTGTTGCATTGTGAGGGCTACGCGCTGGCCGTCGCCAATGTCGATCTGCGGGCGGATGTGGAGACGAAGGTGCAGCTCCTTCCCGCGGCGCGGCTGCGAGTCGTCGCGGTCGGGCCCCAAGATCAGCCCCTGGCGGGGGTGTCCGTGCTCGCGCACTTTCGCGGAGGGCAAACCAGTGCGCGGGTGGGTGACATGCCCGTCGACCTGGGCACGACCGGGGCGGATGGAGTGCTCGTCGCCGACGACTTGCCACCGGTCGAGTACCGGCTGTCGGCGCGGCACCTCGCCTTTGGTTGGGTGCATCATCGCGGTACGGTGGGGGCCGACGAGGTCCGGCTGCGGTTCGATGCTCCGGGCTCGATCGCCGGCGTCATCAGCGAGGCGGGTGGAGTGCCCCGCGAGCGCTGGATGGTCGCCGCGATGTTGGACAAGCGGGAGCGCGGCGCGGTTCCCGACATGCCGCGTCTGACCGCGCCGAACGGCAACGGCGAGTTCGAGTTCTCCGGCATGCAGCCCGGGGAATACGAAGTGGTGGCCCTGCCGTCGATCGCCGGTCTGACCACACCGGGCGCGGCGATGCAGCTCGAGGACATGTTCGACTGGCGCGAGCACCCCGAGGCCGAAGTGACCGTGGCCTCAGGCCAAGTCGCGCGGGTGCGTTTGGAGGTCGGCCCCGGCCTCACGCCGGCGAGTGGCGTCGCCGTCAAGGGCACGGTCAGCGACAATGGACGCCCCGGTCAGGGGCTCTACGTGACGCTGCGCGGCAGCGGGCGCACCCGGGTCATGGTGGACCAGCAAGGGCGCTTCGACCTGGGCTTGGTGCGGCCGGGTCGTCTGCACGTGGGAGTCGAGCGCGCTGACAGAGTCCACCGGAGCATCTTGTGGCAGCAGTCTCACGAGGCCGAGGCTGGCGCCGACCTGCACTTCGACATCCAGCTGCGCACGGTGAGTGTCGAGGGCCGCGTGGTGGACCCCGCCGGCGTCGGAGCCGGGGGAGTGCACGTGTCGATGGCCGGCAGCACGGGATCGGGCGCCGAACGCTCGAGTGCGCGGTACTCGACGCTCACCGATGCGGAAGGCGGATTCTCGTTCGCCCAAGTGGTGGCCGCCGACTACCGCCTGGATGCGCGCGAGCGCGGCGGCAGCACGAGTGCGACCGCCAGTCTCGAATCACTGCGCGTGGAGGCGGCCGTCCACGGGTTGACGCTGCGGCTGCAGCCGACCTATCGCGTCACCGGTGTCGTCGACGTCTCCCTGCTGCAGATCTCGGATGGCGATCAGGTATGGGGTTGGCTACAGCCGCCCGACACGGAGCAAAACCACGAGCAGCGGCACTGGGGCACGGTGAGTCGCAGTGGTCAGTTCGACTTCTCCCGAGTCCCGGCGGGGCGATACACGCTGTGGGTCAACTCGTTCGAGGATGGCGGTCGTCCGCGCTTGCTGCACAGCGTCGCCCCGCTCGAAGTCGGTGCGCGGAACCACTCCGGCTACTCGGTGCAGCTGGTCGAGTCCGGCCAATAAGAGCGCCGTTCAGTAGTGCAGCCGCACGCGGCGCTTCTCGCGGAGATCGAACAACAGGTCTTCGCGCCGGTGCTGCACCAGGAAACCGCGCACCGTGTCGTGTGCACCGGGGGTGAACAAGAAGGTCTTGCGCAGCTCCACGCCGACGCGCTTGATCAGATGCAGCCCGTAGGGACTGTCGATCGGCGCGCTGACCGCTCCGTCGTTGAGTTGCCAAGCGGTCCGGCACAGCACGGCCGGCAGCGTGGGGTGGAAGCGCTGCACACCCTCGAAGCGTCCGCCACGGGCGGCGCTCTTGCGGTCCTCGGAGAAACGCGCCGCCAGCTCCTCGAAGTTGCTGCCGTCTTCGGCGATCCGCGCCTGGATGTCGGCGATTTTCTCCCAAGCCGTCCGCCGTTCTGCCTCGGCGAGGAGCTCGAGCGTGACGGGATCGCGGTGGCGGATCAGGATGTGGGCAAAGGTCAGACGTCCGCCGAAGACGCGTGGATGGGCGTTGTAGTACGCGTACAGCTCCTGCTCGGACGCCGCATCCGGCACCAAGAACTCGAGCCAGCCGCGCACTTCGGTGCGCAAGCCGTGGTAGCGCTGGAACCGTGCCAGATAGTAGTCAACCAGCTTCTGGTCGGCGTCGGCCGGCAGGTTTTGGCGTGGCAGCCATTGCTCGAACTCGGCTTTGAGGGCGGCGGACAGATGCACGTTGGCGTCGTCGAGCGCCAGGCCGCGTGACACTGCCTCCGCCTCCAGCGCGCGCACATCGGCGTACTGCCGCACCCAGTCGGTGCCGAACCGGTCCGCGGTGAAGCAGCGCCGCCCGCCGGGTGTCTGCAGGAAGCGGTCGAACTGCGGGTCGTGGCGGGTCGATACGTGCGCGACGAGGTCCGCGAGCGTCACCGCATCGCCGTTGACTTGGGCAATGACGCGGTCGGCGTCTCGCGGGTACTCGATCTTTATCGGTGGCGCTGGCGCCGGCGGGTCGGAGGTGACCGCGCCGTCCGGTTGGCACGGGACGGACGTGGCCGCGATGACCACGGCGAACGAGCGGGCGATTGCCGAGTGCATGATGGCGGTAGACGTCACCATCTAGACCGTAACACGCGCTCAACCAAAGCGGCATCGGCCGGCTTCGCAAGTCGCGGTTGCAAGGGCGAAAGCGGCGAGAACGCTGGGCTCCGCTCGGCCCGCGCGGCACAATCGGCCGCTTTGCTTGCCGGGTCGAGGAGGCCCGTCCCGCCGCGATGAAGAAAGCCACCGCCCGTCACATTCTGGTCCCCTCCGAACAGTCCTGTCAGGCTCTGAAGGACGAAATCGCCGGCGGTGCCGACTTTGCCGCGGTCGCGGCAAAGCACTCGCAGTGCCCCTCCGGTCAGAGTGGTGGTGATCTCGGTGAGTTCGGCCCCGGCCAGATGGTGCCGGAGTTCGACACCGTGGTCTTCAACGAGGCGGTCGGGGTGGTGCACGGGCCGATCAAGACCCAGTTTGGCTACCACCTGGTCGAGATCACCAGCCGGACGCCGTGAGCTCGGGCAGGGGCGGGCTGGTCTCGGCATAATTCCCCCTCCGGCCCGGCGTCGTCGTTGCGCCCGAGGGGCCAGAGGCGCCGCCCGTCATGACCGATCCCACAGCTGTCGATCCACCCGGCCGGTCGGGTGACGCCGAGACCGCGACCCACGGCACCCTCCTCGAGCGCTACCTCGCCGATGCAATCGCCCGGCTCGAGGCCGGCGAGACGGTGGACGTGGCCGATCTGTGCGCGGCGCATCCTCACCTCGAGCAGCCGGTGCGCGATGCGCTGTCGATCTCGGCGCTGATCCCCGACCTGCAGCACGGCGCGCACGCGCGCGACCCGCTGGCGGGCGAACAGCTGGGCCAGCGGTATCGGCTGGAGCAGCGCATCGGCGCGGGCGCCATGGGCGCCGTGTACCGCGCCCGCGACCTGGAGCTTGGGCGTGACGTCGCGGTCAAGATTCTGCAGGCCGGCCTGTTTCGGCGCGGCGGCTTGGACGAACGCTTCGCGCGCGAGGCCGAGGTGTTGGCCACGCTCGACCACCCGGGCGTGGTGACGGTCTTCGATCGGGGTGCCAGTGTCGACGGTGTGCCCTTCTTGGTGATGCGGTTGTTGACCGGCTGCTCGATGGCGGCGGTGGCGACCGAAGCCGACGAGCTGGGAATGCACAAGGCGTTTGCCGGCGTCGGCTGGCTGGTCCGGGTGTTGGGCCGGACCCAATCGCCCGAGCAGTCCTTCTTGCGCCTGGTCGCGCGCTGGGGGGCGCAGCTGGCGAGCGCGCTCGACGCGGTGCACGACGCCGGCATCTTCCACCGCGACGTCAAGCCCTCGAACGTGTTCATCACGACGGAGTTCGACGCGGTGGTCCTCGACTTCGGGATCGCCGCCTGGGCGGGCGGCGATGCGTCGCTGACCGCCACCGGAACGACGCTGGGCACGCCGTGGTACATGGCGCCCGAGCAGGCGGCGGGCAAGGTCGAGCCGTCCGCACAGCAGGACGTCTACTCGCTCGGCGCGACGTTGTACCACTTGCTCGGCGGCCGGCCGCCGTTCGATGGTGACCCCGGCCGCGTGCTGGTGCGGGTGCAGACCGAGGATCCGCAGCCGCTCGGAGCCCTGCACCCGGGCTTGCCGCGGGACTTGCTCGCGATCGTCGAGAGCTGCATGGATCGCGACCTGCGCCGGCGCTACGCGACGATGGCAGCCGTCGAGCGCGACCTGAACGCGTTCCTCGAGCACCGGCCGGTGAGCGTCCGGCCGCAGTCGGCATTGCGCCGGTGGGCGCGCCGCGTCCGCCGCGCGCCGGCTCCGTTGTTGGCGACAGCGGTGGTCGTGCTGCTGCTGGTGTTGGCCGGGATCGCCGGGGTTTGGTGGCGGGATCGGGTGCGCGTCGAGGTCGAACGGCTGCGTGCGCTACTGCCCGCCCAGGCGGCGATCGAGGGCAAGCCGGGGGAGCGGCTATTGATGCCGCCGGCGATGTACGGCGAAGCGATGGCGGTCATGGACCGCATTCTGGAGTTGGATCCCGGCGAGCTGCCGACCCGCTTGCTGCGTGCGGCGCTGCGGCTGGACAACGGTGACCACGCGGGTGCCGCTGCCGACCTCGACCAGCTCTCCGCGCGCGCCGACTCGCCCTATCTGCGCGCGGTCGCTGCGCGCTACGCCGAGGCCGACGACAGCCGTCGCGGCTGCGAGGCAGTACTGCTGGACGACCTGCCGGAGCCGGTCGGCGCGACCGATCTGTACGTCGCCGGCTTTCACGCCCTGCGCAGCCGCGAGCCGCAGGGGATGGTCGAGGCGGACGCCTTCCTGGCCGCGGCGGCGGCGGAGTACGCGCCGGCGCGCGACTTGCGGCTGCTGACCCGCCTTGCCGCTTGCCAGCAGGCGCCGCCGGGCGACCGGCCGTCGATGGCGTACGAGATCATCGAAGAGGCGAGTGCGCTCGAGCAGCTCTACGGCCGGCCGACGTCGCGCACGCTGCATGGGCGCAGCGTCGCGCGGTTGGTGCTCGGCGATTATGACGCCGCGATCGAGCCCTTGGAGCAGTGCATCGCGCTGCGACCGCGCCGGCACGGCCCGCTGCAGAACCTGGGCTGGCTGTACTATCGTCTCGGGGCGATCGACAAGGCCGACCACTACCTCGCCGCCGCGCGTGCCGTGTGGCCGACGGCCGCCAACACGCTGCAGACGTTGGCGTGGGTGCGGAGTGCACAGGGGCGCTACGACGAAGCGCGTGCCCTGCTGGACGAGATCCCCAGCGCGGCGGGCCCGCAGTGGGAGGTGCTGCGGCCGTACCGCAAGGCGCAGGTTTGCGTGCACGAGGCGCTGGCAGCCTACGGCGACGAGGAGCGCGAGGCCGCGATCGAGTGCGCGCGCGCGTCCGTGGGCTGGTACGACTCCGCGTTGGAGGCGGCTGCGGGATCGGAGGCGTGGCGCGCGCGGCTCGGCCGCCAGCGCCGGTTCGCGCAAGCGCTGGAGCGCGGCGATGGCGCCGCGGCCCTGGAGCTGTTCGTCAGCGACCCGGCCAACCGCTTGGAGACCGACGTCGACTTCGGCAACCTCGGCACGCTGCTCGAGGGCGCGGGGATGGGCGAGGTCGGCGCCGGGCTGGCGCGGTTGGTCCACGGAGTCTGGCAGCGGCGGACTGCCAGTGCCGGCCGCTGACCCGAGCCTCCGTGGAAATTCCTAGTCACAGGTTCGGAGTGGTCCCCTCGGCGTTTCCCGTATGCTGGGTGTTCTTCCCGCAGAAAATGTCCAGTTTGCCCCTCCGCTCGCGCCGTCGCGTTGCGCCGAACCCGGTGCAATGGCAAGTGCTCCGACCCAGCCCCTCCCGACCCGCGTCGACGTGAACGGCGATTTCAACGCGTTGGTCGAGGGCGCCGTCGGCGGCGACGAACGGGCGCGGGACGCACTGATCGCGCGGTTCTATCCCCGCGTGCGGCAGCTGGTGCACCGCGAGCTGCAGCGCAGCTTCCGCCAGCGCCACCGCTGGATCCTGCCGTTGTTCTCGACCGGCGACGTGGTGCACGAGGTGTTCTGCCAGGTCATTCAGGAGCTCGAGCGGTTCGAGGGGGGCGATGAGGACACCTTCGTGCGCTACCTGTCCTCGATCGTCACCCACCGTCTCGTCGACGCGGTGCGCTACCACCAGGCGCAGCGCCGCGACGGTCGCCGGCAAGTGCAGGTCGGCACGACGTCCTACGAGGGAGCCTCGGTCGCGCCCGAGCCGACTCCATCGCGGGCGGCGGCGGTGCAAGAGCACCTGTCGTTGTTCCGCGAGGCGATCGCCACGTTTTCCTCCCGGCGTGCTCTATTGCTCGAGATGCGGCTGATCGACGGCGACTCGTTCGCCCGCATCGCCGCCAAGCTCGGCTTTCCGACCGCCGACGCGGCGCGCAAGGCGTTCCACCTCGCGCGCGCGCGGCTGGCGCTCGAACTACAGCGCCGCGGCCTGCGGCCGCAGGCGCTGAACACGGACATCGATACGCATTCCCACCCGGACTGATTTCTTCCAGGCCACTCACACCTTGGGTGTCAACAACAGCCAACTGACCTCGATGACTCATCTCAGGACGTTCCTTCCCGTCGCCCTCGCGGTCTTGACCCATGCTCCCTCGGTCCTCGCGCAAGAGCGCGAGTCCCTCGGACCGTTCCGCGGCATGCCGCACGGCCTGTCGGTCGTGCGCAACACGATGCAGCAGGATCCGCTGCGTGATGGCGTCGTGTACCACAGGGGATCCGGAAACCCGATCAATGATCCGCCGCCGCCGACCTCACCGAGCTGTAATGGCGGTCCCGACTTCAGCCTGTTGCAGACGCAGGGTCTCATCAGACCTGGCGTGAGGATTGATGCGCTGTCGATAGGTTTCGACAACATCGCGGCAAACACGATCGGCGAGTACGAGCCCCCGTCGTCGCCGGGCTGGGCCGCTCTCACGTTCACGGTGAATCCGGGCGCGCTCGGACCCGGGGGAGACCACCCGATTTCGTTGGAGTACTCGGCGAACGATGGCGTGGGGGGCGATCTCTTCAGCTATCAGTTTCCGAACACCATCCTAGCAGGCGGTGTTGCCGACACCGTCTTCAGGGCACAGGACAGTACCGAGATGGGTGTGTTCGAGACCAGTCCGCTGTTGGGACGGAACATGGACGCCCACGATGCGTTCTCGGGCATGTGCGTGACTGGGACGTTTGAACCGCTGCCCGAGGAAGTGACGTTGTATTTCTCCGTCGACCACGACTGGGTGCTCCAGGGTGGCACGGCGGTCGACCACTTCTTCAACTCGAATTCGCTCCCGCCCCATTCGCGCGATGGCCGCACGATCTTCGCCACGACGTGGCGCAACGGCGGTTGGGAGGAGGTGGACGTATGGTTGGACCCCGACCACCTCGGGATTGAAGTCGGCAAGGACCTCGATGCGCTGGCCTACGATGCCTCCGCCGCGATGTTGCTCTTCTCCGACGATGACGACGAGACTGATCCGATCCTGTTCTTCCACCTCTCCTCGGGAACGCAGCAAGTGTACAGGTTGCCCGGCGCTCAGGGAGAAGCCGTGTCTGCGAAGATCGGTCTCAGCCTGGCGGCACACGACGACATCGAGGGCTTGTGCGCGCTCGATCCCGGCTCGCGCTTCCAGTCTCCGCCACCGTTGGACGTGGGCGGCAAGTACGGTCCCGGGCTGTCTCAGATCCACTGGGTCGAAATCGACGCTCTCTTGGCAACGCCGCTCCCCAACGGCTACGGGCCTTACTCCAGCGAACTCCTGATCAACGCCACTGCCGGCACCGAGAACGGTAGTCCGGTTGTCTTCATGAACGCGGCGACGCACTCCTTGGTGTCGTACCCCAACCAGGCGTACACCATGACGTTCGTCGTCACGGTGCCTGGTGCGGGGACGGTGACGACGTACTCCGTGCCGCACGTCGGCCGCGACGCGGTGCAGGCCTCGATGCCGGTTCCGGCGCAGCTCGCCAACGTGTCGTTCGACATCTACGCGATCAAGTCGGACCGCCGCGGCAACCGGGTCTCGACGTCGCACATGCTGCGCATGCGCATGTGACCGCGGACGGATCGCCGCTCACAAGCCGACCAGCATCAACAGCCCGCACAGGGCGATCGCGCCGCCGGCCACCTGGCCGGCCGGCAGCGGGGAGCGCAGCCGCGCGGTGGCGGCCAGTGTGCCCGCCACCGCGAGCACCATCGTGCCCACCGTCGCGGCGGTGAACACCGCGCACACCGCGAGCGCGCCGCCTGCGCCGTGCGTCGCGGCCGCCGTGCCGATCGCGGGGATCAGCCACTCACACGGACCGACGGCGAACGCCACGGCGATCCACCGCCGCGCACCCGCCGAACGCCGTCGCCGCACCGCGCCGACGACCATCGCGACCCCGACACCGACGAGCAGGACGGCCGCGACCTGCGTGCCGTGGTCGCGAAACAGCTCCAGCACGCCCGCCCACTGCGCCGCATACCACCCCGCGAACGCCAACCCCGCGCTGGTGGCGCAGTGCAACATGCCCAGCGCCACGGTCCACGCCACCGTGCGGCCGCGGCTCAGCTGCCGATGCCGCGCCAGCGCGGCGATCGGCACGTAGTGATCCGGCCCCGCCAGCGTGTGCCACACGCCGACCGAAGCCCCAGCCGCCACCAGAGCACCCAAAGTCGCAGGATCCTGCATCCCACGACAGTACGGAGTCAGGCTCGATTTTCTCGCTTCGCGTCCCGCCGCCGCCAGTGCAGCACGCCGAGGTAGTCGGGGTGGTCCCAGGGACCCACGTGCGCGGCGCAGCGCGAGGCCAGGACCCGGGCGATCTGCGCGAGATGGTTCTGGTCATGGGCGACCCACGCGGCGATGAGGTGGCCGATGGTCACCCGTCCGAGCGTCGGGTGCAGCCCTTCGCGGGCCAGGGCGGTGCTCCCCAGGTCGAGCGCGCGCAGCGCCTGCAGGTTCTGCCAGCGCAGGTCGGCGAACTCGTCGAGCAGCTCGTCCAGTGCGACCGGGAGCAGGGGCCGATGGCCGCTGCGATCGAACGGCGTGAACGCGACGTCAGTGCCGTGCTGCAGAACGTGGCGAATGCGCGGCATCCAGTCGACGCGTTCGTTGTAGACGCAGTGGCAGACGACTTCGCGCGGGGACCAGGTCTCCGGTGCTTCGCGGTGATCGAGCCAGTCTTCACCGATGCCGGCCAACCAACTGCGCATCGTGCTGGGGCCGCGATCCAGCAGCGCGAACGCGGCGGACAGGGGCAGCGTCTCGGCCATCGCGCGTCAGTCTACTGCGCGGCCGTGGCCGCTGAGTCGGGCGTTCGTTCCGCTGTTCGATATTCGAATACGTAGCTCCCAGCGCCGAGGCGGAGCGACAAGCCGCGCGCGGTGTCGCGCATTGCGCGGAGTCCGGCGCCGTGCACGAGGGGCGCCCCCGATTCCACCGTGTCGGCCCGCGCTGCCGCCGGCAGCATCACCACGGCCTCGGCGTTGGCCGGCACGTCCACCTCGACGCGCACGCGCGCCCCACTGACCGACCAGCGGCAGCGGACCGTGCCCAGTGCGGTCTCCAGTGAGCCCTCGGCCCAACCGATCGATGCGAGGATCGTCGGTTGCACCAACACTTGGCCCGAGCCCGGCGCCCCCGGCCGGATGCCGGCGAGGCCCTCGATGAACCAGGCGCCGATCGACAAGAACGAGCTGTGCAGCCGCGAATGCACACCGTCCCACTGTTCCCAGATGGTGGTCGCACCCTGCGCGAGCATGTAGCCCCAGCCGGGGTAGTCGGTCTGCGTCGCGATCCGGTGGATCAAGTCGTTCCGATCGGCGGCCATCAGCGCGCGGATCAACATCCAGGTGCCGTGGATCCCCGTGTCGAGGTGGCCGTGGTGCTCGACGGTGATGGCGCGTTCGAGCCGGCGTACCAGCTCCGGCCGCAGCGGCGGGGGAGCGACCTCCGCGAGCAGCGCGAGTGCCCAGGTCGTCTGTCGGCCGCTGGCGTAGGCACCGCGGTCTGTGTCGAAGAACCGCTCGTGCACCGCGGCGCGCACTTCCTCGGCCCGGCGTCGCCACTGCCGCGCGTCCTCGGTGCGGTCCAGCGCGGCGGCCACCGCGGCTACCGTGCGCAGGTTCCACAGCCGGTAGGCGTTGTTGAAGAACTTGGTGTCCTCGTCGTCGGTGCCGCCGCCCTGCTGCGCCCCCGGCGGCACCCAATCGCCGAGGAACGACCACTTGGCCGCGGTGTATCGCTCGTCGTGGTACTTGTGCAGGATGTCGTCGACGCATTGCCGGTCGAGGAAGGCCAGCCACCGGCGCATCGTCGGATACGTATCGGCCAGCACCTGCAGGTCGCCGGTGCGGCGGTACAGCTCCCAGGGCAACATCACGCAGATGCCGCTCCACGCCGGGCCGCCGCCACCGTCGTAGGTCGGGCAGGTGTGCGGCAGGTTGCCGGTCTCGTCCTGGATGGCGCGCCAGTCGTCGATCCACTTGCGATAGAACGCGCGCAGATCGTAGTGCGTCAGCGCGGTGTCCATCGTCGCGTGCGCGTCACCGCCGTAGCCCCACCGCTCGCGGTGCGCGCAGTCGACCACGTAGCCACCGAGGGTCAGACTCTCGAAGGTGTCGAGCACGACGCGATGCAGCCGCTCCAGCGCTGCGTCGCCACACGCGAAGTGTCCCGTGCGCCGGTACGCATTGCGCACCAGCATGCCGTGAACCTCGTCGGGAAGCGGGGGCCGACTGGCACCCACGATCGTCAACCAGCGACCGCAGGCGTAGTTGAATCTGTGCCGAAACGTGCCTTTGCCGTCGGCGTCGAGCACGAGCTCGCTGCGCTGGCCGTAGGTCTCGCGTTGGTCCTCGCGCTCGGAGGTGTGCAGCGAAACCGTTGCGTTGGGATCACCGTGCAGCGTGACCGTATGCCAGCCGGTGAACCCCCGGCCGAAGTCGACCCGCACGGCCCCGTCGGCGAGCTGCTCGATGCGCGCCGGCTCGATGCGCTCGACGCACCGGTTGGGTTCGAGCGCGTCGCTCACCAGCTCGAGGTCCACCGAGTACACCGAGGCTGGCCCCCAGCCCGCCGCCGGGGACTCCGTCGTGCACCACTCGGGCTGCGCGGCGCCGGCGTCGACCCGCTCGCCGCCATAGCTGCCGAAACGCCAGGGGCCTGCGTGCGCGGTGTTGCTCGGGCGCACCCTCCACTGCGCGTCGGTCGTGACTCGCCGCCAGCGGCCCCGCGCGTCCTCGATATCGATCTCGGCGCGAACCAGTGGCGCGGCCGGCACCGCGAAGCGCTCGTGCGCCGCCCACCCGGCCGAGAGCCAAAGCCCGATCGTATTGTGCCCTGGCACCAGCGAGCGGGTCAGGTCGTGGCTGGTGACGCGCGCGCGCTCGCCGAGGTCCGAGACGCTGGGGGTGAGCACCGCGTCGCCCACCTTCGCGCCATTGCAGTGCAGCTCGTGGTAACCGATCGACGCGACATGAGCGATCGCGCGGCGCACGGGGGCATCGAGGAAGACGTGACGACGCAGCCACGTCGCCGGTCTCGCGGGCGCCGCCGTTGGGGAGGCGGCGTCGCGGTCGCCGATCCACTGCGCCGTCCATCCTGTGTCGCAGATCCCCGTGCTCCAGGACGCGATCGCGCTCCAGGGGGTGGGCCGCCCCGCGTGGTCCCAGCCCCGCACCTTCCAGTAGTAATCGGTGCGTTCGTCCAGCGCGGCGCCGCAGCGGACGCGGCACTGGTCGGTGGCAACCACACCGCTGTCCCAGACGTCCCCCTGCTCGGCCCGCAGCAGCGACGGCGTGCTGGCGACCAACACGCGGAACGCGGTTTGCGCCGCCCCGCGCGAGGTGACGGGCGCCGCCCACCGCCAGCTGAGCACGGGGGTGCTCGCGGTGACGCCGAGTGGGGCGACGAGATCCTGGCAGCGCAGCGCCTCGGCGCGCATCGCAGACTCGCGCGCGGAGTGGGGGTACGCGCAGGCGGCTGCCCAGAGCAGGGTGCCCGTGGTCCAGCGCCAACGCCGTCGACTCGCCGGCTCGCTCATTCAGCTGCGCGGTCGTTGCGCGCCGGGCAGGGCGCGGCGCCATGCCCGCGCCAGACTGTCGATGATCAGCCGCGGGCCACAGTCGGCCAACGCGACCGTCCAGCGCCAGAAGCCGCGGGGCATCTTGCGCCAGTACGGATGGAAGACGCGCGCGCCAGTGCGGCGCATGGTGTTGAAGAAGATCGCGGGTGCCCAGATCTCGCGCGGTCGGGCGCGCAGCGTGCTCCAAATGCTGTACGGGTCCGTGCCCCACCAGGCCTTGAACGGGTGGTCGAGACAGAACGGGATGCCGAACGCGGCGGCGTAGATCGGCAGCCGGTACTCGAGGAAGCCCATGGTCGGCGCATCGACTTGCGCGAAGCGCGCCAAGAACTGTCGCGGCAGGCCGAGCACGATGGCGACGCAGCACATGGGTTCGCCGTCGAAGCCGTAGCGCTCGCGCACGTGCGCGAGGAAGTCGAGGTACCGGTTGCGGTCCTCGGGCAGGTCCGGCGTCACCCAGACCCAGCGGTCCTCGACTTCGCGCACCGGTCGGAGACCGGAGAACAGCGCTTGCCCCGGCTGCAGGCAGGAGAACACCTCGTCCACCGGGCCGTAGATCAGCATGTCCCATTGCGCGATGACGACCGTGTCGAACTCGAGGTGAACGCCGCGGTTGCGGTACCACGAGGCGATCAGGAGATCGCCCCACATGTACTTCCAGTAGACGCCGTCGCGGAACTTGTCGGGGAAGCTCGGCGGAATCGGCGGCGGCGGCTCGTCGAACGCGTAGAAGTCGTCCACCCACGGCCGGAGCCGCTGCTCGAACTGTTCGGCTTCGGCGAGCTCGCCGCCGAACAGGACGTAGATCGGCGTCTTGGGGTTGTCGGCGCGCAGGTGCTCGACGCGGTCCGCGCACAGCTCGAGCTCCTTGTAGCACCAGAACAGGATGGCGAGCTGCATCGTTGCGTCAGACACGGGCGGGGCGCGGCAGGATAGCTCCAGCGCGGCGTTGGAACAGTGACCGCGCCGGAACCATCCTCCGCGGGCCGAACCACGCGTGGTCGACCCAAGGGGTGTTGTCGGCATCGGCGGCCGAGGAGATGATGGCGGGATGGCGCTCGCCGTACGTGCTCTGCTCGGGCTGGTGCTGGTGGTGTTGCTGTACCGCCTGGCCCGTGGCGTCCTCGGCGGCCGTCGCGGCCAGTTCGGCGGGCGGCGGACCGGCTTCCCGTGCGGCACGTGCACGAACTGCGGCAACGTCTTCCCCGACGGGGTGATCTGCCGGTTCGGCGGGCGCGAGACCTTCAAGAACGAGGTTCACATCGCCAATTGCGCCGATTACCGGCGGCGCACGGGCTGATCTCGGCTGGTTCTCGGACCTCCCTCGGTGGCCTCGAGGAAGTCGAGCTCGTGCCAGAGAACCAGGCTGCCGCCGCGCGCGACGATCGACCACGGGCGTGGCAACAGGCCTTCGTGCGGCACGGCCACGCGGGTCTCGCCGTGCACCGCGACCGTGACGCGTTCGCCGTCGGCACGCACCTCGAACGGCGTGCGCGCGTCGCCGCGCCACTCCTCGAGGGTCGTCGTGCGGTGGACGTCGCCGGCGGCCACCGTCAGAGTGTGGTCAGCCGCCACCCAGAAGATCGCGACGGCGGGCGGTTCGCCGAAGCGGAGCTCGGCAGTGCGCGCGCCGGTGTCGTACACCCGTAGTGCTCCCCGCGCAGCTTGCAGCGCACCGTCCTCGCCGAGTCGCCATGCCAGCGCGTCGCGGCCGGGGAACGCCTGCTGCAGGAGCGTGCCTGCGCGTTGCTCCAGCATTCGACTGTCCTGGCGCCAGCGAGGCCGGAGAGAGGCGACGAAGTCGACGAAGCGTGCGTCCAGGCCGTTCCACTCCGCCGCCGGGAGCTGCTGCCGGAACGCGGCGGCGAGCACTGTCGGCCCGGCACCCCCGGCCGAGTGCTCACCGTGCAAGTCGGCGATCGCGGCGTCGAAAGCCGCCCCGGTCCGCGGCTGGCGCAGGAAGCGCACCGCGAGCCAGCTCATCGCGTAGCGGTCGTAGAACGGGAGCTCTCGCCCTTGGCCGGCGAGCAGCGAGGTCAGCTGCCATCGATCGCTCTCGGCCAAGACCCGTTGGCCGCGCACCACGGCGGTGGCGAACGCGGGATCCTCCTCCGGTGAGTGGAGCAGGTCGGCGTCACGCAGGACCTCGGTCTCGAGCCAAGAAGCGTTGCCGTCGGCGAACCACTGCGGATGCTGCGCGAATCCCGCGCACGCGTGATAGCGCGCGAGGTGGGCAGCCTCGTGCACCAGCAGCCGAAGAGTCTGCCGTCCCAGTCCCCAGCGTTCGATTGCCCTCGGGTCTCGCGTCGGCTGGACCGCGACGTGCGCGGTGCGCGATCCCCAGTGCGCGAACGCCAGGTTGCGGCGGAAGCGGCCTTGGGTGAGCTGCTGCTCGGCGCGTTCGTAGCCCTCGACCGAACGATACAAGTGGATCGTGTACGGCGCGTCCGGTGGGGTCGTCGGCCGTCGGTACAGACGCATCGCCGCCGGCCAGGTCGCGGCCAGGAGCCGCCGCGCCGCCGCCAGCGCACGCGGTGCCTCGAAGTCGGCCACCAGGGTGAAGCAGGCGCCCTGGGCGGCGGGCGCGGCTTCGGCGCGCGGGTCTTGCCGCCGGGCGAGCGCGACCAGTGCGGCCGCCGCGCACGCGGCCGTCGCCACTGGCATCAGAAGGTGACGAACGAGCGGGTCTGTCCGGCGCGGGTGGTGAGCGCGGCGGGGCCCAGCGTGCGACCACTCTGGGTGCGCACCGTGACCGCCAGACCGACCATCTCGTTGGCGCTGGTGTCGCCACCATCGGTGTCGCAGTCGAACTCGAACACCACACCGCCGCGGAGCTTGCCGCCGGCGAAGCGGAACCTGAGGGTGCGGTAGTCACCGGGATCCCCGCCAGGATTCGTGCCGATCCAGCCGCAGTTGCTCGCCGGCGCGCAAGGCACGCCGCGCACGGTGTTCTGTGCATCGTAGACGAGGCCGGCGGCGACGTCGGAGCCGTTGCGGTAGGTGCCGTTGCAGCCGGCGATGGCGCTGTTGCCGGCGTCGAAGCGGCCGGCCATACCGCTCTGATCGGTGTCGAACTCCATGCGCGTGTGGGTCGGGTTCGTCGAACGGGTCCAGTCGAGCTCCAGCTCGGTCACCGGGTCGTCGCCGAAGTTGGTGATCGAGAAGAAGCCGCTCGAGGTCTGGCTGTTGAACGAGTCATCGCCGGACGCCATCACGACGATCTCGGCGACGTCCCAGAACACCTGGTTGGTGACCGCCAGCTGGTTGGTGCGCATCAGCGGCTCGAAGTACACGGTCTGCGCGCGGAACTGGCTGCCGAGGCCCGCCGGGATCAGGACGTCGAGCGGCGCCGGGCTCACCGGCAGGGGCAGGATCACCGCCGGGTTGATCTGGGCGACCACTTCGGGGAAGCCGGGCAGCGCCGTGCTCGGCAGGTTCGCGCCGAAGTTGATCAGGGTCACCGCCGGGCGGCCGGCAAGGCCGGGGTTGGCGGTCACGTCGTGCGCCCAGCCGATGCGGGTCGGCAGCGGCGGAATGAACTTGGGTGACTCGGGCGTCAACGCGCCGTTGCCCGCGCGGTGGACCAGCACCGCCTCGGTTTCGCCCGGAACTTGGGTGTCGCGGTCGATGCGATAGACGGTCGCGGTGTCTTCGCGCCGTCCCGAGCTCTGGTCGAGGCCGATCAGGCCATACGCGTTGCTGGAGCCGATCAAGCCGGCGCCGTGATCGAGCCCTCCCTGCGGCGAGTTCGGCAGGAAGCGTTGGATGGCGTTGCCGGTGTACTGGCCGGTGCGTGGGTCGAGCTCGCGGATCTCGCCCTCGTTCGGCGCGCTGTTGATCCACAAGGTGTCGTCGCCCGGGGTCGCCGTGCCCTGGTCGTCCCAGGCCAGGCCGTAGATCGACCACGGCGGGCCGCCAGCCGGCATCGGCAGGACGGTCAGGATGTTGCCTTGCAGGTCGATCTCGTACAGCGGGGAGGCGAAATCACCGGTCCAGAGCGAGCCCCGACCCGCATCGCCGTTGGGGTTGAGTGCCAGTCCGCGGTGGTTGCCGATGCCGGCGTTGATCGGGTTGGTGATCGGCTGGCCGTTGAACGTCGTCGACTTCGTGCCACCGACGAAGAACGCGTGGATGCCGCCCTCGAAGCCGAACGCCAAGCGGGAGCCGTCGGTGCAGCCATCGCGCAGACCCCACTGGCTCGCCGTCGTCGCATTCGGCTGGTCGAACTGACGCACCAGGTTGCCGCTGAGGTCGACCACGAAGATCTGATGCGGCGGGAGTCCGGTCGCGCTGCGTCCCGAGATGTAGAGGTCGCCGGCCAGGAGCGTGACGCCCAGCAGCGTCTGGCTGCCGGTGATCGCGTTCAGGTCATAGGGTCCCAGGCTGCGGTGACCGTAGCCCGCAGCCATGTCCTTGTTCGGTTGGTTCTGTGCGGCGGCACCGACCGCGAGCGTGAGTGCGAGCGTCGCGGTGAGCGGCCGTTGCCACCGAGCTAGAGGTCGGGATGGAGTCATGGGTGCTGCCGGGGACGGAGGGGTCGCCAGTCTTACCGCGTGGCGCGCACGGCGCCCAGCCCCGCCACCGGCGAGCCACGGCCCGGGAACGCGCCGAGTGTGGGTTTGCCCGCAGGCGATGTCCCCGCAACGAACTCCTCGCTCCGCTTCCCCGGGTTCGGTAGCGTTCGCTCCGCTCCGACCGGGCCCTGACCGAACTCCGTGCGCATTCTCGGCTTGCTGATCCTCGTGCTGGCGCTCGCCGCCAGCGCGTCGCTCCACCTGCTGGTCGAAGGTCTGGTCTGGCTGGCGATCGCCGCGACCGGGGTCCTGCTGTTGGCGGTTTTCTCGCTGGCGGCCCTGCTCGGCGCGCTGCTGCCGCGCCGCCCGCCGCGGCTGCCGACGGACCGCGGCGCTGATGCGGCGGTGTCGGTCGTCGTTCCCTCGTGGAACGGTCTGCCGATGTTGCAGCGCCTCGTCCCCTCGGTGGTCGATGACCTGCGGTCGGTGCCCGGCGATCATCAAATCATCGTGGTCGACAACGGCAGTGACGATGGCACTGCGGAGTGGCTGGCCGACGCGCACCCGAAGGTCGAGGTGGTGGCGCTGACGGAGAACCGATTCTACGGCGGTGGGGTCAGCGCGGGCGCGCGGCGCGCCACGCGCCCGGTGCTGGTCCTGCTCAACAACGACATGGTGGTCGAGCCCGGCTTCTTCGCCGCGCTGCTGGCCGGCGTGGCCGGCGAGCGGGTCTTCGCCGCGACCGCGCAGATCACGCTGCCGGACGGCAGGACCCAGCAGGAGTCGGGCAAGACGCGGGGGTGGTTCGAGCGCGGAGCTCTGCTCCTGTCGCATCGACCGATCTCGCCCGCCGACGAACGCGTCGGCAGCGTGCCGGCGTTCTGGGCCGGAGGCGGTTCGTCTGCTTTCGACCGCGCGACCTACGAGGCGTTGGGCGGGATGGACCCGATCTACGACCCGTTCTACTTGGAGGACACCGACCTCAGCTATCGGGCGTGGAGTCAGGGAGTGCAGGTGCTGTACGTTCCGGCGGCGCGCGTGCGGCACGAGCACCGCGGGACCGTGCGCCGCTTCGGCGATGCGTTCGTCGCGCGCATGCTGCGCCGCAACCACTATCAGTTCACCTGGATCAACCTCGGTGATCCCGGTGCAATCGCCAGCCACTGTCTGTGGCTGGCGCCCGCGGCGATCGGGCGCGCTCGGCAGCAGGCCGGGCCGGGGCGCGCTGCGCTGTGGGGCGAGGTGACGGCACTGGCCAGCGCCGTCTGGCGGCTGCCCCGTATCCTGCCGCGCCGACTGCAGCGCCAGCGGTCGCGCGTGCTCGACGACGCCCAGGTCTGGCAGCGCGCCAACCGCGGGCCGCGGCCGGCGCCGCCACCGGCACCGAGCGCCGGCGCGCCGATGCCGAGCCTCAACCTCCTGGTGTTGGCAGCGCGGCTGCCGCGGCTCGATACCGACGGGTCGTGGATCCTGTTCAACCGGCTGGCGGA
Source organism: Planctomycetota bacterium (assembly GCA_965223545.1). Taxonomy (GTDB): domain Bacteria; phylum Planctomycetota; class UBA1135; order UBA1135; family UBA2386; genus CBDCWY01. The sequence goes on from OZ245006.1 coordinate 6,174,662, forward strand.
GCAAGTGCGCCATCACCGCGTCACGCTGTTCGCCTATCTCGATCGCGCCGAAGACGCGGAGTACGAGGCGCCGCTGCGGGCGCTGGGCATCGACGTCCGTTCCCACCTGCGCAGCCCCGGCCGCAACGAGCTCGATGTGCATCACCGCGTGCCGCGGCGTCTGGCACGAGACTACAGCGCGGCGCCGATGCGGCTCGCGCTGCGCAATGTGCTCGAGACCGTCGACTTCGACGTGCTGCAAGTCGAGTACGTCGAGATGGCACACCTCCTCGATGGGATGCTGGAGGAGTTGCCCGCGGTCTACACCGTGCACGAGTCGCTGACGGTCTTGCACCGGCGGTTGCACGAGCGTGCCGCCGGCGTGGCCCGCTGGCGGGCCGCGTGGCAGTGGGCGCAGGCCCTGCGCTACGAGCAGCAGCTGCTGAGTGGCTTTCGACGGGCGGTGGCGCTGTCGGCGACCGATGCCGATGCTCTCCGCGACGCCGGCGCCGCGCTGCCGATCACGGTCATTCCGAGCGGTATCGACGAGCGTCGCTTCGCGCCGATGCCGGAAGTGGTCGAGCAACCGATCATCTCGTTCGTCGGCTACTACCAACACCCGCCGAACATCGACGGCGCGGTTTGGTTGGCGCGAGAGGTGTTCCCGGTGGTGCGCCGCGCGGTGCCGGGCGCAGTCTTGCGCATCGTCGGTCGCGAGCCGTCACCGCAGGTCGAAGCCCTGCGCGACGTGGCTGGCGTCGAGGTGTGCGGCTTCGTCGCCGACCTGCGCCGCGCGATGGCGGAATCGGCGGTGATGGCGGTGCCGGTGCGGTTGGGTGGAGGCCTGCGCGGCAAGGTGCTGGAGGCGTGGTCTGCCGGCAAGGCCGTGGTCACCACTGCTGTCGGTGCCGAGGGGTTGCCGGCCGTGCACCGGGAGAACGCGCTGATCGCCGACGATGCGCCGGCGTTCGCTGCGGCGTTGGTGGAGCTGTTGTCCGACGATGAGCAGCGCGCGCGGCTGGGCGCCGCCGGCCGCGAGCTGGTGTGCGATCGGTTCAGCGCCGCGGCGGTCGCGCGTGCCTACGACCAGGTGTACCGGCAGTTGCTTTGGGGGGGAGGCGGCGATGCCGAACGATGAATCGTCGGTGCGGCGCGCAGTGTTGTTCGCCACGGCGCCCCCAGCGCTTTCGCGCGACGTCATCCGCGCGGCGCGGGCACGGTTCCCGGAGGTCGCGTGGACGGTCTACTACCGAGCGACGGAGCGGGCGGAGCTGATCGATGTGCTCGACGGAGTCGACGCGCGCATCGACAAGCCGGCGGGATCAAAGCGCGCGTTCTTGGCCGCGATCCGAGCCGAGCGCTTCGATCTCGCGGTGGTGGTGTGGGGTGGGCACCGCACCTACGACCGGATGAAGATCGTCGCCCTTTGCTGTGGTGCGCGCGCGCGCTTGGTCTACGTGCGTCCGGCTGAGTCGTTCTACCTAGATGGGTTCACGTTGCGGGGGATTCGGCACGCGCGCTGGTATCCGCAGCTGTCGCGCGGCGACCACGCGTTGGTAACCACGTTCGCGGCGTGGTGTTACCGGTGGAGCATCGGTTGGCTCGTCGGTTGGGCGGGAGCGTGGAGCGCTTGGTGGCGCGCGAAGGCGCGGCAGCGGGCGAGAACCGCCGATCGCCAGGGCACTTGACAGCCCGAGCGGGGCCTCTGAAGATCCGCCGCGCCACCCCTCTTCTCGTCACTGCGTTCGCAGCTTCAGACGCACCTTCATATGCTCGAACGAATGCTCCCGACGGTCGTGCGTACGCGCACGCTCGGTTTGCTCGCAGGCGTAGTCGTCTCGGTCGCCGCCGGAATGGCGGCGCAACCCGGGGCGCCCGACCGCGGCCAGTCGCGCTATTGGACCATGCCCAACGAGGTCATGATCCCGAGCTTGACCGTGGTGCGGCGCGAGACCATCACGCTGTCGCAGCCCGGCACCTTGTTGGTCGCCAGCGACGGCCACGTGCGGCCTGCATCATGGCCGAGCTGCGCCGCGGCTTGGATGTGGATTACGGTCGATGGTGTGCCCTTGTCCAACACGTCGACCGTGGACTGGTGGGGCGCGATCGCGCCGCAGCCGCACTCGATCAGCTGTCGCGGCGTGACGACTCTGTCCGCCGGCCAGCACACGATCGAGCTCGTGGTCGATGCCCGTGGCGGATCGATTCGTCTCGCGCAAATGACCAACCTGTCGGTGTACGTCAATCCCGCCCGGTACGTGGCGCAGCAACGACTCGCCGCCGATACCCCGCCGATCGTCACGCAGTTTCCGGTCAAGCCCGGGTCGTCGCGCTGTGTATGGGGCAACATCCCATTCGTCAGCGTGCTCGATTTGGAGATGCCGACCGAGGATCTGCCGGCGATCTTCTTCGGCTCGGGCAGGACGTTCGTGACGGCGAGCGCGGGCGACTCGATGGTCGGGTTCTTCCAAGATCAGGTCAACGAGGCCAACGAGGGGCAGCTGCAGTTCAAGGGGTCGTGGTCGGTGCAGGACCTGTTCCCTTCGGCGGAGCTGCACGCCGCCGTCTTCTGCCAGGGCGTGTTCACCGGCACGCCTCCGAGCGCGGAGTTCCGGCCGCGCGTGACCCTGGGGGCTTCCGAGTTTCCGCCCTCCAACCACCCCAATCAGCTGCTCGGCTTCAAGGTCGGTGCCGACGCGACGCTGGTCGGGTTGGCGGGTGGACTGACGGTCACGGGCTCGGCGGGGACGGCCAGCGGCTTCAACTGCCAGCCCTTCTGCGTCGGCGGAACCGGCTCCGGGTGCGGTCCGCTGTCCAGTCTGACCCTGGTTTCTCGCGCGGTGATCGACATCCCCGCCGGGCACGACGGGATCGTGTTCTTCTCGGCCGCCGTCCGCTGTCAGGGCGACCCGGGTGACGAAGCCTCCAACATCACGCTGTTCCTGCAAGTCGACGGTCAGTCCAAGAGCTCGATCGGCCGCCAGGGAATCGGTGGTTGGCTCGGCGGCTGGGATGCCGCCCAGAGCCAGCGCACCTTGGGCGCCTCGTTTCTGGCGACCGGGGCCGATGCCCTGGCGCCGGGCCAGCACGTCGTCGAGGTCTACGCGCGCGCGTTCGCCACGACCGTTCCTGCGCGCGTGCAGCGCATGTCGATCTGGGACGACGATCCCTTCCTGGTTTGGTTCTGAACCGTCCGGCCGCAAGGAGCTTTGCCATGAGTCGCTGGAAACCCTGCTGTTGGTCGGTGCTGCTCGCGCTGTTGGCGCCGGCCGTGTCGGCCCAAAACATCCTCTACACCCTGACCGGCGAGCGGCCCGGCGATCACTTCGGTTGGGCGATTGCCAACTTGGGTGATCTGAACGGCGACGGCGACGGCGACTTTGCGGTCGGCGCCCCGTACGCGGACTACGCCGGCTCCGACTCGGGCGCGGTGTTCGTGATCTCTGGTGGCACCGGCACGCCCTTGTTCCGCATCAACGGTCCGGCGGCGATGTCGTTCTTCGGGCACTCGGTGGCGGCCGCCGGCGACGTCAACGGCGACGGCACCATGGACATCATCGCGGGAGCCCCGGGCCATGACGGAGCCGGCACCAACGCCGGCTACGCGGGCATCTACTCGGGGACCAACGGTGCGCGTTTGCGGCAGATGCGTGGGCTGAGTGCCGACGACTTCTTCGGTTGGTCCGTCACCGGCAACCGGGATTTCGATGGCGACGGCAACGCGCGTGACGTCGCGGTTGGCGCACCGGGCGACCTCGACACCTTGGCGGTGGCCGGAACCGTGCGTGTGTTCAACGGCGCCAGTGGAGCGGTGATCCGCTCGCTCAGTGGTTCGCAAGCCGGCGAGCGCTTCGGCATGACCGTGCTCGGTGTCTCCGACATCGACCAGGACGGCAGCGAAGACGTGGTGGTGGGGTCTCCGTTCTGGGATCGCGTAGGCGCGATGGACGCCGGCGCCAGCCACGCGTTTTCGACGGCGACCGGAGTGCTCCTGCACCAGAACTCGGGCGCGATCCGCAGCTCGCACTTCGGCATCTCGATGGCGACCGTGACCGACCTCACTGGCGGGCCCGCCGAGGAGTACGTGGTCGGTGCGCGTTTCGAGCTGGATCGCGGTCGCGCGCACATCCTCAATGGCAACACCGGTGACACGTTCCGCACTCACTGGGGGTTCGTGCGTTCGGTCTGGTTCGGTCAAGCCGTTGGCAACGCGGGCGATGTCGATGCCGACGGGGTCAGCGATGTGGTGTTCGGTGCGCCCCTGCACGGCGTGGTGCCCGGAGACTTGACCAACATCAGGGGGCAAGTGCGGGTCGTCTCGGGCGCCACCGGCCACACCCTGTTCAGCCAGGACGGGATCACACACCAGGACTGGTTCGGCTTCTCGGTGAGCGGCGTCGGCAACGTCGACAGTGCGGCGGGGCCCTACGACGACTACGCCGCCGGCGCACCGCTCGCGTCGGGTGGGCGCGGTGAGGTCCGGGTCTTCGCCGGCGGCCAATCTTCGCTGTCCGCGTTGATCCTGGGACTGTCGACCGCCAACGGCGGGCGTCAGGACATGAACCTCGACGCGGGACCGACCTACGGCGGCAGGACCTATCTGCTCGTCGGCACCGCCAGCTGGACCCGGCCCGGGTTCCAGTACGGCAGTGTGCTGGTGCCGCTGAACCCGGACCCCTACTTCTTGTTCACGGTCGGCTCGCCGGGCGCGGGGTTCATCACCCCCCAGCTCGGCACCTTGGATGCCTCGGGACGGGCCACCGCGCAGTTCGTGCTGCCCAGCGGCATGAGCCCCAACCTCATCGGGCTGACGCTCAACCACGCGTTCGTCGTGCTCCAGGGCTCCCAGGCGCTGTTCGCGAGCAACCCGCTGCCGGTCTTCATGGAGTTCTAGCGGTCCTCCGCGCTCCGCCGCGGTGCTCGTGCCGCGGATTCTCCCTTGCCACCGGCGTTGCTGGTCGGGGTTGCGGGACCTGGCGGCGCGTTCCGGTCCAGTGCGGCACGGCGCAAGCCAGCCGGTATCCTTCTCGGGGCATGCGGCTGCCTTCATCGAGGCATCTCCGCCGCCCCTGAGGCCCGCTTCGAGCATGACCACCGTCACCATTCAGCCCACTGCCAGCCCCTCGCGCCCGACGTGGCCCGTGGTCTTGGCGGTGGCGTTCATGGCGGGGCCGGGCCTCTTCGACACCTACTCGGTGATGGCGCCGCCGGGCCGCTTCGGCCACAACTTCGCCAAGATCGTCGAAGGCGCTGCCTTGGTCCTGCTCGGCGTGTGGATGGTCTTTCGCGGCTGGTGGCCGCGCCTCAACCTGCCGGTGGCGATGGCGACGCTGTATCTCGGCCAGGCCCTGATGATGGGCTTCAACACCGAGTACGAAGAAGGCTACCGCTTCGCGGCGCTGAAGATCGTGCGCGTCGCGGCGGCGATGTACGTCATGTTCGCTTGCTGCCGTACGCGGCGCGATCTCGAGCACATTATCGTCGGCCTGAAAGCGATCTCGTTCTTGGCGGCCATCCTGGTCGCCATCGAGGTGATGATCCCGGGTTGGCGCTTGGATCAGGTGTTCGGCTCTTGGGGCCGCGGCGGTCGCGTCAAGGCGATGGTCCAGTACGAGGAAGTGCTGCAGGAGAGCTTTGTCCGTGCGCGAGGGCCGATGTCGCACCCCAACTGGCTCGGCTACTACTACGGGGTCACGCTGCTGCTGCCGCTCTATCTGTGGTCGCGCTACACCTCCGTCACGGCACGGGTCTTGATCGCGGCGACCACTGCGGTCGAAGTGCTGGCGTTGATCTTCGGCTTCGTCCGGCTCGGCGTGCTCGGATTCGGCATCGGAACGTTGTGGCTGATTCTGCGCGGCGCGGTGCGTTACCGCGGTCTCGCCCTCGGCGGAATCGCTGTCTCGATCGTCGTGATCTGGCCGTTTCTACCGAGCACTTGGATCTCCCGCGTCACCGACCCCGACCATTGGGCCAAGGACAAGTCGCTCGAAATCCGCCTCTCACAGCAGTTCGCCAATCTCGATGTCGTCAACCGGCACGGTGGCATGGGGGTCGGCTTCGGTGGCTACGGTGATGTCTTCTTCGACGAGGCGACGGGCGCGGTCGCAGAGCACTACCGGCAGCTCGACTTCTGGTTTGGCGAGAAGTTCAACCGCACCAATCTCGGTAGCCACAACGTCTACCTGGAGATCTTCATCGAGCAGGGGTTGCTGGGGCTGGTGCTGTTCATGGCGATCTACATCGTCATGTTCCACCAGCTCCTCGGCAGCTACGCGCGCAACCGGGGCGACCCGGTCGCGCACCAGTTGGCGCGGACATTCGAGGCCATTCTGGTTTCGCTTGCCGTGATGAACGGCCTGATCCACACCCAGGAGCGACGGATCCAGTGGTTGGTCTTCGGGCTGGTGGCTGCCTTCATCAGTCTGACCCACGCGGGATTGATGCAGCCCGGTCAGGCAAAGCCGGGGGCCATCCCGGCATCCGAGCGGGTCTGGGCGAAGCTGCGGCTCGTGGTGGTCCTGTTGCTACTCACGCTCTCCGCCTATCTGGCGGCGATCTGAACGCGCTACGCCCGGGTGGGCGGGCCGAGCCACCAATTACGGCTCGCGGTGTGGGGCGCGGCAGACTTCATCGTCCCTTTCACGCAGCTTCGCGGGTGGCGATTGCCGGGCGTGGTAAGGTGCCGGTCTCCCACAGGCAAGATCGAACCCTACAGAGGAGCTACACCATGCAGACACGACACTTTCTCCCCGGCGTTCTCGCGTGCGCACTCGCGGGCACCCTTTCCGCGCAGGTCGTCATCAACGAAGTGGCCTACGACGGCGTCGGCAGTGACGACGGTCAGGTCTTCGTCGAGCTTTGGGGGCCGCCCGGCATGGACATCAGTGGGTGGGTCATCCAAGGGATCGAGGGGCGGCCCGGAAGCGCTGGTACTTGCAACAGCCAGAGCTTCTCGTTCCCCGCGGGCGCGACGATCCCCGCGGATGGTCTGGTGGTGGTCGCCGATTCGGATGCGGCGGGGGTGACGCTGGTGGCGAATGCCGACTACACCGACCCCAACATGGATCTCGAGAACGGCGAGGACGCCGTGCAGCTGATCGACAACAACGGCCGTGTGGTCGACGCGGTGGCCTATGGACCGGTCGACACCAGCGTGGGGCCGATGTCGGCCTGCAACGGTGGGGTCTGGTTCGAGGGCAATCCGGCGCGCGATGTGTTCGCTCCACTGTCGATCGAACGCTGCCCGGCGGGCGCGGACACGAACGACAACGACACCGACTTCACGCCGAACTTTCCGAGCCCTGGCGTCGCGGAGAGCTGCTGCACGGCGATCGAGTATGTCAACCGGGGTGTGTTCAACACCTTGACGACGTCCAACGGTGACTCGGTCGGCTTGGACGCTTGGTTCAGCTGTGGCGCCAACCAGCCCTACCTGTTCCTGGCTTCCTTCACCGACCCCACGGTGGTCGCTCCGCCGGCGCCGTTCCCGGTGTTCGATGCGTCGACTTCCACCATCGCCGGTTTCGCCAACGTGCCGCCGTTCGTCGCCTGGGGCGGAGTCCTCGACGGCAACGGTCGCGTGCTGGGCACCGCGGCGCTCGACTTCAGCACGATTCCGATCGTGCTGGGGATGCCCGCCACGACCTACATCGGCGCCGTCGCCTTCAGCAACGGCGGTGGAATCGTCGGCACCAACTCGGTGGAGATCAATCTGCAGTAGCGATCAGCCGTCGGCTGCCGTCGGCGACGCCGTCCGCAGCTCGTCGGGGAGGACGAAGGCGGGCGCGTCCTGGTAGCAGACCGGGCGCGTGAAGCGCTCGATCGCGCTGTCTCCGACGGACGTGGTGCGCGCGTCGGTGGTGGCCGGATACGGGCCGCCGTGCTGCATCGCCGCACAGACCTCCACGCCGGTCGGGTAGCCGTTGAACACGAGGCGGCCGGCGACTTCTTCCAGGGCTGCGGCGAGGGCGGAGACGAGCGCGTCTTCGCCGTCGTCGAAGTGGATGCTGGCGGTGAGCTGGCCCTGCAGCTCGGCGGCGATGGCGGGAAGCGAGTCAGCGGCCTCGCACGCCACCAGCGTGGTGCTCGGTCCGAACAGCTCCTCGGCGAGCAGCGGCTGCTGCCGCCAACGCGCGAGCGAAGTGGTGAACAGGGCCGGCACCATGCCGCACCCCTGGTCCTCCTGCGGTCGGCCGATGTAGTCGGCCCCGGCCGCTTGCCGCGCGGCAACTCCGTTCCGATAGGCATTGGCGATCGCGGCGTGCAGGGCGGTCCCGGCGTCGACCTCCTGCAAGCATCGGCCCAGCGCTGCGGCGAAGCGCGTCGCGTCGTCGTTGTCGACGACGAACACCAGCCCGGGGTTGGTGCAGAACTGACCGACCCCCAAGCTGACCGAGGCCGCCAGTTGCGCGGCGATCTCCTCGCCGCGGGCCGCCACCGCGCCGGGAGTGATGAATGTCGGGTTGACGCTGCCCATCTCCGCGAACACGGGGATTGGTGGTCGGCGTGATTGCGCGATCTCGAGCAGTGCCAGGCCCCCCGCCTGCGAACCGGTGAACGCCACCGCGCACGTGCGGCGGTGGCGCACCATCTCCTCACCGACCGCGTGCTGCGTGCCGTGCAGCATCGAGAACGTGCCGAGAGGCAACGCGGCGCCCCTGACCGCCTCGGCGATGGCCTCGCCGACGAGCTCGGAGGTGCCGGGATGAGCGGGGTGCGCCTTGACCACGACCGGGCAACCCGCCGCCAGTGCGGAGGCGGTGTCGCCGCCCGCCACCGAGAAGGCGAGCGGAAAGTTGCTGGCGCCGAACACTGCCACCGGGCCCACCGGCACCAGCATGCGGCGTAGATCGGGCTTCGGTGGCTGCCGATCCGGGATCGCCGGCTCGGAGCGGCAGCCGAGGAAGGCGCCGTCGCGAACGATCGACGCGAAGCGGCGCAGCTGGCCAGTGGTGCGACCGCGCTCGGCGACCAGCCGCGCCTTGGGCAGGCCGGTCTCGGCGCCGGCTCGCTCCACCAGCGCGTCCCCCAGTGCCTCGATGCCGGCCGCAATTTGCTCGAGCAGCTCGGCGCGCGCGTGCCGCGGCAGCTGGCGCAGTTCTCGGTGCGCGTGGTGGGCAGCCTCGAACGCCTGGTCGATCTCGGCCAACGTCGCTTCGCCGAACGCCGTCGGCAGAACGGCCCCCGTGCTGGGATCGTGGGCCGAGAACTCGGCGCCCGCGGGAGAGACCCGTTCGCCGGCGATCAAGTGGTTGCCGTGGAGTGGTGCCATCGGCGGCGCACTGTATCGCTCGGTGGCCACTGGGCGAAGGCGCCAATCGCGGCACTCGGCGCGGCGGCAATTGCGAAAACGGCAGTCTTGGTCCTTCGTCGCCTTCGTCAGAGGACACGAACAACACGAGGGCTGCCGCTGCCAAGTCAGTCGCGGCGTGCCAGTCGGAGCGCGGTGAAGGTGGAGCCATCGAGGCGGTCGGCGGTGGGCAGCGTGGCGCACCGCAGGATCGCGGCGACCTCGGCGTGCCGCATTCCCGACAGCAGCAGGGCCCCGGTGCGGTTCCAGGTCGCGACCAACGAGGGCAGCGCCGCCATCAGTTCGGCGGCGGTCATGTTGGCGACCACGTGGTCGTGCGCCGCCCTCGGGAGCGCGGTGGGATCGCCGGCCCGAACGTCGGCGTCGGGAACCAGGTCTCTTGCGGCCCGCACGGCGTCGGGGTCGATGTCGCAGGCGCGCACGGGGCGGCAGCCGAGCTCGACGGCGAGCAGCGCGAGAATGCCGGAGCCGGTGCCGGCATCCGCCAGGCTGCCGCCGCGGACGTGGCGTTGCATCAGGCGCATGGCGAGCTGGGTGCTCTCGTGCTCGCCGCTGCCGAACGCCATGCCGCGCGGCACCACGAGCTCCACACCGGCGAAATCGGGCGCCGCCGGTACCCACGGTGGCCGCACGCGTAGAGTCGGCGAGATCTCGACGAGGGAGTCGTCCCGCCGCCAGTCCGTCGTGCCGGTCGGTTGGCGGAGAGCGAGCACCTGCACACCGAGCTCGGAGGGTGGTTCTGGCGATGAGTCCGCCAGCCACACCTCGATCTCCGCTTCGCGCTCGGCCACACCGCTCACTTCGCAGTGCAAGAGCACTCGCTCCAGCGCGCGCGCGAGATGGTCCGGGCTACCACGCATGAGCAAGCCGCGCATCGCGGCACTATAGGTCCGTGGCTACGAGCAACGCGATGGCTGGGAGATGAACGTCCGGTAGTCGAGCTCCCGCAGGGCGCGGGTCACCAGGTGGAGGGTGAGGAGCAGAGCCAGCAAGGATGCCAACGCATAGCCGGCGCCGTACGAGCGGACGCCGAGCTGCAGGCTGACCCACGCGAAGACGCCGTTGAGACAGAGGAAAGTGGCCGCACAGGTGAGCGCGTCCTTGCGCAGGTCGAAGTACATGAGGATCAGGATGCCGATCAGGGTGAAGACGTGCAGGCCAGAGCCGACGCAGGCGAGCTGGAAGACCCGCACCGCTGCCGCGGGCATCGCGATCTGCTCGATGATCCAGGGCGCGAAGACGACGCACGCCCCGGTGATCGCACCCTGCACGCGCAGCAAGCGCACGCCACCCTCGCGCAGCGCCTCGGCCATGGCTGCGCGCTTCTCGCGGATCTCGCCGAGGCGCGCTCCCCCGAGCACCGAGGCGTAGTAGTCGCGGTAGCGCTCGTAGAACGAGGTCTCGACCTGAATCAGGTTGAGCGCCAGTGCCGGCAGAACGGTGATGTAGGCGAGAAAGCTGCAAGTGTCGTACAGCGGGTGATAGCGGACGAACGGGTGGTTGCCGATTCCGTCGGCGAACCAGAACACGATCTTGTCGATCCAGATCGCCCCGCTGTAGGCCAGGCCGACGAGCACCAGCGAGGGGTAGCGTGTCAGGCTCTTGAAGATCGAGGCGTCGCGGCGCCCCGGGGCTTCGGTGCCGCGCACGATGGCGGCGACCAGCAGCACCAGCGCGATCGCCTGACCCAGGGCGTAGGCGCCGATCGCGCCGGTCACGCCCAGCTTGGCGTCGACCGTCCACATGGCGGCATAGGAGACCAGCAGGCCGAGGCCGTAGGCAGTCAGGACCGCGTCGAACTTGCGGATGCAGGTCAGCCAGACCAGAGCGATCCACGACATGCCGACGACGACGAACAGCGCGCAGAACACGAAGGTCAGCCGGACGTCGAACCCGCACGCGAACGCGTAGGCCCCGCCGACCGCGAGCTGGATCAGGCCGACGGCCAAGAGTGCACTGACGAAGGCCGGCAACACCGCGTCGTACTGCTGCCGGAACAGGAGGTCGGCGAGCCCGCGCGTGAGCGGCATCTGCAGCGATCCGACCACGAGCAGGCTGAACGCGAAACAGTACGTGACCAGTGCGCGGAACTCGTCGAAGTCGCTGCGATGGCCGATCGAGTCCTGGAACAGCGTGGCGACCCACAGGCTCGCCATCGTCATCACCCACGGGCCCGACGAGACCAGCGTGGCGGCGGCGTAGCCGCGCAGCGTGCCGATCAGGGACCGTTCGCCGTCAACGAGGTGGCGTAGATTGAAGCCGATGCCGGCCATCAGACGGGTTCTCCCGCGTTCAGATGGCGCTGATAGATGTCGGAGTACGCCGTGATCATGTCCTGCTGCGCATAGAACCGGCGCACCCGTTGCTGCAGGTTGCGGCCCATCTGTGCGCGCAGGTCGGGGTCTCCGTGCAAGCGGAGCAGCGCCGCGGCGGTTTCCCCCGGGGACGAGATCGCCGTGGTGATGCCGCCGACTCCCAAGCTCTTGTCCTCCGGGTTCTTGCCGAACAGGAGGTCTCGACAGCAGCCGACGTCGGTGGTCACCACCGGCAGACCGACCGCGCCCGCTTCCAACACCGCCAACGGCTGCGCCTCCGAGATGCTGGTCAGAACCAGGACGTCGAGATCGGGCAGGTGCTCGGCGACGTTGACGCGACCCTCGAAGCGGACGTTGTCCTGCAGGCCGAACTCGGCGGTGAGCCGGCGGCAGTCAGCGGCGTAGTCGGGGTCTTCCTCGGTCGGTCCCATGATCCGCACCAAGACGTCGGGGACCTTTCTCGCCACCAGTCTGGTCGCGGCAATCAGGGTGCGCACATCCTTGATGGGGCAGACACGGCCGACGAAGCCCACGGTGAAACGCTCGTTCTGCGCTCGCTGCGCCAGACGCTCGGCCGCGTCGTTCATGCGCAAGAGATCGATCCCGTTGGGGATGACGCGGATCCGGCCCGGGTCGGCTCCGTCGCTCACCTGCGCGTGCGCGTTGCCGTGATACAGAGTGAAGATCTCGTCGGCGTGCTCGTAGCAGATCTTGCTCATCACTTGGAAGTGCTGGTTCCAGAACTGCTTGAAGTAGGGCGGGCTGTTCTCGACGAAGACGCTCCCGCTGGTCGAGCTCTGCGGGATCCAGTCGGCGGAGTGGATCTCGATCCGGCGCTCCTTGGTGTAGATCCCGTGTTCGGTCAGGATGACGTCGCGCCCGTGCGCCAGCTTGGCAGCGGCGGCACACACGCCGGCATAGCCGGTGGATACCGTGTGGTACGCGCTGGCGACGGGCAGGGGATAGGCCAGCACGTTGAGCAGGGGTTGGTAGGCGAAGTGCCACGTCCAGAAGAAGTTCAGGAAGCTCTCGTTGCTGGCCTCCCGGCGGTAGGTCGAGACCAGGACGTTCCAGCTCTCGCGCGTGTTGAGGAACTCGCCCGCCGCCGGGATGGCATCTCCAGGTAGCTGTTGGATTCGGCGGACGAAGTCCGCGAACCCGCCGCTGTTGCCGCGCCGCACACCGGCCGCAAAGCGCCAGAACTCACGCACTGCTTCGCGCGGGACCGAGCGACCGAGTCGCACGCCGGAATGGCGGGCGCGTCGGAGGGGCAGCTCCTCCAGCAGGACGACGTTCTCGGGCAGCTCGTACGCGAGCTTGGCGTAGAAGTTCGCGCTCGGGCTGAGGTGAACGATGCCGAAACGCAGCTCCGGCATCTGCGAAATCAGCTGGTGGACCCACGACGACACGCCGCCGGCGACATAGGGGTAGGTGCCCTCGAGGATGAAGCAGATATCGGGACGCACGCCCTGCCGGCGGCGGATCACCCGCGCCGGGTTGAGGCGATCGAGAATTGCGCTGAGCCGCGCCATGTCAGCGACCGGCCCCCCACAGAGACTCGTTCAACGCGGCGGTGCGGCCGTCACCGATCGCGGTGATCCAGTCGGGAACCTCGTGGCCGGCGGCCTCCAGCGCGAGGCCGTGCTGGCGGACGGTTTGTAGGTCGCGCTGCGCGAATGCGGTCTCGGCCAGCGTGAGCAGGAGGTCCGCACTGGTGTCGGCTTCCGTCAATGGCGCCAGGATGCGGCGGGCGGCGTCGTGTTCGCCGAGCGCGGCGTGCGCCGCGCCGACGATGCGAGTCGCCCGGACCTGACTGCTCTGGTCGTACCGCAGTGGGTCGGCCGCCTTGATCGCTTCGTGAGCCCAGTAGCGCGCCATCTCCGAGTCCAGCACTCCGCTGCGGGCGAACTCGAGCTGGATCGACGCCAGCTCGAGCCGGGATTCGCTGTCCGCTTCACCGGTGTCTTCGGCGATGACCGGCAGGAGAGCGGCGATGCGCGCCTCGAAGCCTTGTGCCAACCGGTCGAGTTCGGCGTGCGCGCACAGCCGGATCTCGTGATCGTCGTCGCGCAAGCACCGGCGCATCATCTCGACGTGGCGCCGTTCGCCGCGCCGCCCCAGGCTGCGGAGGAGGTTGCGCTTTTGGTCGAGCGTGCCGCGGTGCAAGACCTCGCGGTAGGTGACCGCGTTCAGCTCGCGCGACAGGTCGTAGTCGAGGTCTCCCGACAGCGAGCGTGCCTTGCGTTCCTCCTGTCGCGCGTCCTGCGCGGCTTCGAAGTCCGCATGCGCGTTGATCCGCGTCCCGTCATCGGCGGGGGCGATCAGCCAGGCGAGCATTGGGCCGAGCATCGGGACCAGCGCCGCCGTGACCCACGCCGCGTCGAAGTCGACGCCGCCCCGGCCGGCGCGCAACCGGGCGGCGGCGGCGCAGGCGCCGGCGCCGGCGCAGTGCAGAATCAGACCTACCCACGGCGGTAGAGCCGTCGACAGCCGCAGCAGGGTGGCGGTCGATGCCAGCGCGCTGGCGGTCGCGGCGACGACCAGGATGCCGATCCACGCGATCCTCACCCTTCGCCTCCTTGTTCCTCGACCCCTCGATCGTCGAAGTTGGCAAACGGGGTGCCGTCAGCCAGGTCACCGGGCGCGCTTTCCGCCCTGGCAGGGCTGTGGCCTTCGGCGTCGTCCTTGCCGCCCGCCAGCAGTCCATCGATGAGCTCTTGTCCCAAGCCGGGGATGAGCGCGCGCAGCTGGCCGCTCACTTCGGCCAATGAGCTCTCCGGGATGCGTGACCGCAACGCATCCAACAGCCTGCGCATGACGATGCCGGCGTGCTCGGAGCGTGCGCCGGGAAGCACGATCGCGCAGCGATCGGGCGGCAGCGTGTAGATGCCGTCGGTGGTCCGCAAGAGTTGGTTGGCGACGTGTTCACAGTGGCGCGCCAGCACGCCGCAGCTCTCCTCCGTGTCCGAGGGCGCGCGGAGTTCGATGGCGTGCAGGTCGGTGCCGAACCGCTGCGCCAGCGAGATCTCGATGCGCAGTCGATCGACCAGGGCCCCGGCCACATCGGCGGTCAGAGCCGATGGGAGCTCGAAGGGGCAGCGCGGATCGAGGGCGATCGGCGCGTTCTCGCAGAAGTGATCGGTGAGCCGCGGTAGCAGCGTGGCCAGGTCGGGCGCGGTCTCGTCCGGCACGAAGACGGTCAACTCGACATCGCCGACGGCGTCGGTGCGCAGGAACTCGAGCCGCCGCTGCAAGCGCCGGCGCACGACTTCGGCGCCGTGTGCGGGAGTGCCACCCAGCACCAGGACGAATGCGCCGGGGTAACCGAATCGGTACAGCGTGTCGGACGCCCGCAAGCCCTGCGCGAAGGTATCGGCGACGTAGCGCTCGACGCGCTCGTTCTCCGCCGCAGTGCGTGGTGTGCGCTGGATGGTCTGCAGGGTGATCAGGCTCGCCCCGATACCGAGCCGGCTGCAGCGCGAGTCCTCGAGAAGCAGGCGGACCGCCAGCTGGCGGGGAGATCGAAGCTGTGGTGCACTGGGTGCGAGCGCGGGGGCTGGCCCACCGAATGCTGTTTGAGTGCGCTCCGCCCGCCGCAAGGTCGCGGTGATCCACTCGGCGATACCGAAGAAGATCGAGACGGTCGCGTCGTTCAGGCGCCGAACCGGGATGTCGTCCAGGCACAGGACCGCGCAAACCGTGCCGTCGTTGCCCGAGATCGGCGCGACCGCCAGCGGACCGTCGGCCGACAGCGACTCGGTCGGATCGAGGCCGTTGATCGGACGGGCTTGCTGCAGGGCGCGCTGCACTTGGCTCGCCCCCGCCACGGCTTCGAGAGTCTCGCGCGTGGTGTCCTCCGACCAACCGATCTGAGCCGCGAGGTCGACTCCGCCACTCCCGAGTGGGGTCAGCACCGAAGCCCGGCTGGCTCCGCACTGATCGGCGACCATCTGCAGGGCGAGCTCGTAGATCGAGTCGCGGGAGGCCGACTCGACCATGGCGGCCGTGTCGATCATGTTGCCGAACATCGTCGTGTGGTCGACGAAGCGGCGCTTGAGCTCCAGGTTGGCCTGGGTCAGGAGGTCGTTCTCGTGAAACAGTCCGTGCAGCTGTTCTTGCAGTCGCTCGTATCGCCGCCAGAGCTTGGTGTGGCGTTGGGCTTGGTCGTCGCGGAAGTCGCCGATCAGAAAGCCCACCGCGGTGAACATGATCGGCTCCTTCATGAACTCGAACCGCAGCAGCTCGGTCAGGCCAGCACCGGCGTGCGCTTGCCAAAGGCCGGTCACGTGCAGAATGCTGGCCACTACCGCCGCGACCAGCGCCGCGACCGCGCCGCGTGCTGCGGCCATCGGCAACACGATGAGCCAGTACGGGTGTGGTTCGAAGCCGACGAAGCCGACTTGGCCGTTTCTCCAGTAGAGCTCGGCGATTGTCGCCAGCCCGAACAGCGCGGTGACCTCGATGCACACCGTGCGCCACCAGTGCGGCAGAGCGGCCTTGGGTGCGACTCCCGGCTCGCTGGCAACCGGCTGGTCGAGTGTGTCGCTCGCGACGTCGTCGTCGAGGTCCGCGTCGAGGTCGAGTTCCACGTCGGCCGCTGTAGGCGGCGCCGCCTTCAGCGGGGGTGGGCTCGTGGGCGCCTCGGGTTCACCGGTGTGGTAGACGTCCTCGATGAAGGCCATGAAGCTGGCCAACGCCTCGGGGTCGTCCTCCGCATCGTCGCCTGCGTCCAGCGGAGCCGCCGGCCCGTCCGGTGCCGGGACCTGCGCCGCCGCGTCCGCGCCGACCGCGTCGAGGCCGCCTGCGAAGCTGTCCTCGTCGGCTTCGCGGTCGGCTTCGGGGAACAGCGGATTGGACGCCGCCGCTGGCGGGTCTTCGATCGCCGCAGAGTCAGGCTCGGAGTGGGGTGGCCCGAAGCCCGGCTCCCCCAGGTCCCAGCCACCGGACTCCGGCAGGTCATCCTCCGGCCCTTCAGGCTGTGGGTCTTCCGCCGCGGTGGGGAGCACCGGCTCGAGATCTGGGAACAGCGGATTGGGTGCGGGCGTCGCCGCGTCCGACTCCGGCGCTTCCGCTTCGCGTGGCTCGGTGTCGGGAAACAGCGGGTTGGGTGCGGCCGGACGGCGTGGCAGCTCGAAATCGTGCAGCGGCGGTGGCTCGGGGAACGCCGAGGAGCCCGCGGCGTCATCGCACACATCGTGCTCGCGCCGCCGCCCCCTGTCGTCGCCCGGTGTCCCCATCGGCTTCACCACCTGGTGACCAGCTGCGCCTGTACACCGTACAGGCTGGAGTCATCGGTGCGACCCAGGGCCTCGCCGATCGAGGCGCGCAGGGTGAGCTCCCATGCCGGGCGTGGCCGCCACGTCATGCCCCAGTCGACGCCCCAGATGCTGGTGCCCTCGCGCAGCTCGTGGCCGACGTGCGCCAGCAGGCTCGTGCCGAGCCCCTCACAGAGCTGGCGATCCGCGCGTCCGGCGACGATGGCGTAGTGATAGCGCGCGGAGATCGGCATCTGGTGCTGGAGGCGGCGCTCCAGCAGCCAAGCGGATTGCAGGCTGCCCCATGCTTGCAGCAACCAGGGCTCGTCGTAATCGGGGCTGTCGAGCAGCACCGGACTCACCGGACCGCTGTGCACGCGCGTCGGCGTGAAGCCGGAGGCGATCGCCTGCTCGCTCGGCCGGATCGTGTGGCCCAAGCTCAGCTCGAGCTGGGCGTTGCCGTCGTGCACGGTGCCCTGCTGCGGGGTGTCGATCTGCAGGGCCTCGAGCTTGGTGTCGGCGCCGGCCCACCAGCCCGCAGTGAACTCGTCGTATGCCTGCAGCTGTGCGCCGTGCCTTCGACCCGCCAGGGCGATGGCGGCGCCGGGGCCGTCGATCAACTCGTTCGCGTACAGCCGCAGCGAGTAGCTCGGTTGTGGCGGGGTGTGACGGGCAGTGACCTCTAGCCAGCCGCTGACGGGAAGGTCCCCCGGCGCGTCGAGCAGGAACGAGAGTCCGCCGCCGAACCGGCGCACGCGGTCGACGGGGCCGTCCAGCGCCACGTCGAGCACGCCGATGTCGCTTGTCGCGACGCGCGTGGCGTCGTCGATCGCCGCGGCGCGCCCCTCGAAGTGCAGCGCGCTCAGCCGCAGCTCGGCGCGGTGATCGTCCTCGGTGCGCAGAGACGTGCCGACGCTGAACCACGCATGGCGGTCGTCGCCGACCGCGCGCCATCCCGTGCTGGCAATGCCGACGTCGGCCGCCAGATCGCCGACCCGTTGCGCCGCCGCCGCCGCGTGCAAGCTGTCGGGCTGCAGCCGCAGCCAGTCTTGGTAGGCGCGCAGTGCACGCGGCCAGTCCGCCAGCTTCTCGTGGCTAGCGCCGAGCTGGGCGAACGCGCCGGCGTCGGGTCCGTGGAGCTCGAGTCGTCGCGTGAGCACCGCGCACGCCTGGCCGTGTGCCTTGGTGCGGCTGAAGAAGGCCGCGGCGATGCGCAGCGCGCGCGCATCGTCCGGCGCATCCGCCAGCGCGCGTTCGACGTGCGGCGCGGCTTCCTCGGTGCGCTCGAGGTCGAGTAGCAGCTCGGCCAGGTCGAGGCGCAGCCCGATTGCGTCGGGCGAAGCTTCGACCAGCCGCTCGCGAATCGGCACCGCCTCGTCCGCGCGGCCGACGCGCGCCAGCGCGTGGGCGACCATGCTCTGCAGCTCGTCGGTCTGTGGCGTGATCGCACGCAAGCCGACGATCGACCGCCGAAAGTGATGGCGTGCCCGTTGCAGTCGCTCGGTGGCCCACAGGGCCTCCGCCAGCAGGTGCTCCCCTCGGGCGTCTCCGGGGTTGGCCGTCAGATGCTGCTGCAGCAGCGCCACGGCGCGGTGCGGCGCGCCGTTCCAAGACAGGATCTGACCCTGGCGCAGTCTGGCGGTCGGATGCGCCGGATCGCGGACCAGAACCTGCTGGAAGAACAGCGCGGCCTGATCGAACCGCGCCATGCCGAACAGCTGTTCGCCGACCTGTGCGATCTCCTCCACCGGAGCGTCCGGGTGCGCTGCCCTGGCCTCGGTCCAGGCCATCGCGCGGTCGATGTCCTCGACTGCGTACAGGGCGGTGATGAGACGGGAGGTCGCCGTGGAGCGCAGCCCGTCCTTCTCTGCCAGGAAGCGCCAGTGTGGCAACGCGGCATCGTACCGTTCGCTCGCCTCCAGCAGCTCCGCGAGCCGCGCTCGGTTGGCGTCGTCTTGGGGTGCGCGCTCGAGCAGCGCGCCACGGGCCTCGGACTCGGCGTCGCTGTCGCCCGCCCAGGCGGCGCGATCGATCCATGCCCGCAGCAGCTGCTGATCCTCGGGGAACGCGTAGAACAGCTCGCGCGCGGCGACGGCGCGTTCGGGCGCGGTCGGCAGGGCGTCGACGAGCTCCAACCGGAAGCCGCGAGACGCACCGTCGTAACCATGCCGGTCGAGCAGCTCCTGCGCGATGGTGCGGAAGCGCTCGCGGCGCAGGAACGGGCGCAGCTGATCGAGGACGTCGGCGACGATGGTGTCCGGCATGTCGCCGGTGCGCGCCATCTCCAGCGCGCGTTCGCCCAGCCCAGGAACGCCGGCCCGCTCGAACTGGCGGAAGCGCTCGAAGAACTGCTCAGGGGCCAGGTCCAGGCCACCGAGCCGCACCAGCAGCTGCTGTACGCGCGCGTCCTGGCGCAAGCCGGTGCGGAGTTGCAGCAGCTCGACCCACGTGCCCTTGTCGTATGGCAGTCGTTGGAGCCGCGCCTCGAGCAGATCCGCCAAGTCCTCGACCCGATTGGTCATCCGGTACAGGTGCTCGAGGCGCTCCTCGTAGACGACGTCCGCCTCCAGCGTGTGCAGGCTGCGCAGCTCGGCGATGGCCCGGTCCAAACGCAGGTCTTGCAGAGCGAGGTCGACTGCCATCTCGCGCCAGCGGACGGTGTCGGGTTGCTCCTGAATCAAGTAGTCGAGCAGCTCGAAGGCCTGGTCGGGCATGCCGCTGGTCAACGCCAGGTGGATCGCCCGCTCCGTCTCGGCGGTCTCGCCCGCGCGCTCTGCCATGACGAGTGCATGGGGTACCGCGCGTCCGGGTTCGCCGATGAAGTCGTACAGCGCCAGCAGGCGGTGCCGAATCGAATCGTCATCGTCGATGGCGCGCGCCAAGATCTGCTCCAGGGCGTTGGCCTCGGCGGCGGGCTTGCCCAGCCAGCCGGCCAACGTCGCCCGCCTCTTCCAGTAGTCGGGATCCGTCGGCTTGAAGCGCAGCGAGTGCTGGGACACCGCCCACGCCGCGGGGAGCTGCCCGTCGCCGATCAGCACCCGTGTCAGGTGCCGACCGATCTGCGCTGCCCCGGGATAGCGGCGCAGCCCGCGCAGCAGCCAGCGCACTCGGGCGCGGCCACGGCCCGCGTCCTCGAACTTCTGCGCGACGTCGACGAAACGTCGCAGGTCGGTGCGGCCGCCGGCGATCGCGTGGCGCTCCTGGTCTGCCATCGCGTCGGCGGGCGGCGCGAGCGCGGTGCGCATGGCCGCTGGCCACTCGTCGCGCTGGAAGAACTGCTCGGTGGCGCGGGCGATGCCGTCGTCGCCATACAGCGAGACGATGGTGTCGGTCAAGGCGACGACGTCGAGCGCCTCACCCAGCAAACGCTGGTTGCGCGGGTCGTCGAGGGGGGCCGGAGCCGGCGTCGAGAGCTCCGCTTCGAGGGTGCGGATCGGTCCGCTCAGCTGCCGGGCGTCGGGGTAGCTGACGGCCAGCTGTCGCAAGCGTTCGAGGGACAGCCGCGCGTCGCCGAGGAGGCGGGCTTCGTCGAGCAGCTCGAGCGGCGAGCGAATGCGCTCGCCGGTGTGTCGATCGATCCGCGCCGCGGTATCGGGGATGTCGCGGTCCGCCGCGCTGGTGGTGCCGCGCGCGGCCGGTCCCTCTGGCCCGCGCGGCAGCTCGGTGATGGTGCGCCGGCGCGGTTCCAGCGCCAGGGTGCTGGGCACGGCCAGCAGCGCCGCGATCAACGCGCAGTTGGCCATGGCAAACAGCGCCACTTTCGACCGCTGGAAGATCACGGCAGGCGCACCTCGATGTGGCCCGCGGTGCTGGGCGGCAGTTGTAGACGCAGTCGACCGAGGTTGTCGGCCGGCAGCCGTCGGCGTTGACCGTCGACCAGCACCCGCAGCGACGCCGACGGAGGGAAACCGCCGAGCAAAAGCTCGCGTGGCAGCTGTGAAGGCGCTTCCAGCGCGAGGAACCGCGCGTCGCGGGTCGCGGCCAAGATTCTCGTGTTGCTCTCGACCAGGTGCGGCGCCGGGGCCGGGCCATCGGACCACACCAGCTCGGCGTCGGGGTCCGAGAGGTGCAGGTAGAGCGAGTCGTGGATGCGCTGCGCGCCGAGGATGCCCGTGCTCGCTGGCCAATCGATGCGCCGCGTCACGCCGTCGATGCGGACCGAACGGCACGCCCGGAAGCCTCGGAAGGCGTAGCCGCGCGTCGTGCGCAGGACGTCGCAGCCGGAGCATGCGTCGAGCACTGCGGCGGCGTAGGTCGACGCGTGCACCGGGATGGTCGGTTCTTCGAGGGCCCAGCGCTGGATCAGGTCGTGCAGGGCTTGCAGACGCGCCGGCCGTTCGGCGGCGTAGAAGTGGACGTAGATGTTCGCTGGCTTGAGGATGCGTCCGCGCCCGGTGTTGGCCAGCGTGATGCCGGCGTGCCCGTGCGCGCCCGGCATCGTGTCGAAGTAGCCGCGGTACACGTTCTCGTTGGGACCGCCGCAGTAGACCTGGAAGCGATCGCCGACTTGCTTGCCCCAGGGGGCGACGAAGCCGACCGAGTCGTGCATCGGGTCCCAGCGAAACACCCCACCGTTGAGGTTGAGGCAGCCGGCGTCCTCCGCTGCGGCAATGGTGGCGGCGTCCGGGTTGGCAGCACCGCTCCACAGCATCACCTTGCAGCTCTTGTCAGGAGGCGCCAAGTAGCGGTTGATGAACGCGATCGAGCCCGTGACCTCGCGGTGTGCGGCGGGCTCGAAGCCCTCGAGCTCTTCGTAGGAACGCTGCAGGCGGGGCGACGAACGCAGCCGGGGCGGCCGCCGCCAATCCAGTGGGTGCAGTACGGAGTGGCTCGCGATCTCGACGAACGGTCGCTCGAAGATCTCGGTCGCCAGCTCCATCGCCGCGCTCGGGGTGGACGGTGAGAAGGTTTCCGTCAGGCTCGCGATGACGACGCTGACCGTCGCCGGCAACCGATACCGGTCGAGAACGTCGGTGAGCATGACGCGCGCGGATGGCTCGCCGCGACGCACCGTCGACTCGCTCTCGAAACCGTCGCCGTCGATGTGCAGGAAGAACATCCGGCGGCCCAGCAGCACGCATGGCGCGGGGGCGGGTACACCTTCGAGGCCGAGCGCCGCGGAGAAGTAGGCGAATGGATCGACGTACCAGCGCCGTTCGCCGGCGGTGTGGCCCTCGTGCAGCATCCAGGGGTGAAGCCCGATGCCGCCCCAGCGACCGGTGACGATCGGCGTCGCCGGAGCCGCGAACGTCTCGCGATCTCGGGTGCGCAGCCAGACGCGGTTGTCCGCCGACGTGTTGCGCGGGCCGTGGTGGACCCGCACGTGAACCGGCTGGGATTCGTATCCGTAGTGCTGCGTTTCCAGCACGTCGGTGGCGACGCGCACGGGGTCGTTGGTGCCGGCTTCGTCGAGCGCCAGACCGAACGGGTGCAGCCAGCGGCGCAATCGATCGGGGTCTTCTCCCCGCAGCGGGCCGAAGTCGCCGAAGTGGACGACCCGCACTCCGTAGTGGTCGCGTGCCGTCTGCAGCCACGGCCACAGCCAGTCCGGCAGCTCCTCGTGACCGTGGAAGTAGGTCAGCACCGCCCGCGTGCGCTGGGCCTGCAACGGCGGTGGGCCCTCGGACAGGTCGTGGATGCGCACCACCATGCCGAGGTGGTTGAGCGGCATCTGCAGCAGCTCGTGCACGTGGTCGAAGCGGTTGCCACCACGGTCCTCGACCTTGGTGCTGGTCAACGCCACCACTTCACGCGCTACCAGCTCGTGCACCCCGTGCACCGCAACGCCGCCTTGGGCGGGGGCTCGAGCGCATTGCCCGAACGCCGCTGCGATGAACATGAGGAGCACGAGGCCTCGCTGTCGCCCCGTTCTCAAAGAAGTACAACCCGGTTGTCTGCATCAGTCTTCGGGATGCGGTGAGAGCTGGCTTGATCGATGCGCGCGGCCCCGGGCCCGCGCCTCGTTGCCACCGAGGGTTCGGCTCCCGCCGAGTCCTGCCCGAGTCACCGGGCGGCGGGGTGCGCCGCGAGATCCACTCCAACCCCGGTCGGGCGCTGACCGACCAGAGGGACATGGCCATGGGCAGTGGGGTTCGGTCTTGCGGCGCGGCCTTCCGGGTGGTGCCAGTGATCGCGTTGACGAGCGTCACGGCGTGCTGGTCAGCGCGCGGAGTGGAGCCGCCCGCGGAGACGCCCGCCGCGGCGGGCGCGAACCTGGTGCCCGACGATCCGTCCACCGCGAAGCTGGCCGCGGTCGAGCGGTGGGTGATTCAGCTGCAGGGGTTGGAGGACGTCGGCGCGATCGGCCGCCTCGCCGGCGTTCCGGCGGACCTGGTCGTCGTCGAGCCGATGCGCTCGCAGCGTGGGTTCGAAGAGTTCCCGATGGCCGAGGCCGTGGCGCGGATTCAGGCGCCGAGATTCACGACCGGCCGCCGGCGAGTCTGTTTGGCATACCTCAACGTCGGTCAAGCCGAGGACTATCGCACCTACTGGACCGAGGGCTGGCGCGCGCCGACCGAAGATGCGCCCGGTCTGCCCAGCTTCCTGCTCACGGTCGACCCGGACGGGTGGGTGGGCAACTACCCGGTCGCCTACTGGGACGCCCGCTGGCGCGGTGAGCTGCTGGGGCATCCCGGCGCCCCGTTGGACCAGATCTTGGCCGATGGGTTCGACGGTGTGTACCTGGACTGGGTCTTGGGCTACGGCGATCCGGCGGTCGTCGCCGCGGCCCGCGATGCCGCGATCGATCCCGAGGAAGCCATGGTGGACTGGCTCACCGAAGTCCGCGACTACGCCCGGCGTCGCAACCCGGCGTTCGTCCTGATCGCGCAGAACGCGATCGCGCTGGTCGAGCGCCACCCGCGGATGCTGGCGGTCATCGACGGTCTCGTGCAGGAAGATCTCTCGTTCCGCGGCCGTGCCGACGCGGCCTGGGACGACGACCACTCGGGTGGCATCGCGGGGGTCGATCACGGCCCATGGTCGACCGCGGTCCTGGGCCGCCGGCTGGCGGCGGCGCGCGAAGCCGGGCTGACCGTTTTGACCCTCGACTACGCCGTGGATCCGGCGGATGTGCTGTTGGCGGAGCGCGTCAGCCGCGGCTTCGGCTTGCTGCCAGCAGTCAGCCGCACGCCCCTCGACCGCCTGCCGGAGCACATCTGGAACGCCGTCCCGGCGCGTTGATCAACGCCGCTCCCGAGGCATCGTGCCCGGTAGTCAGCGTTCGCGGTCGTCGAGGTCGGGCAGCGAGGCTTCGTCGAGGGTCCAAGTGCCGGCTTCGATCAAGTCCTCGCGGCCGCTGGCCAAGACGAAGGCAACGGCCGCCATCGGGCGGACGTCGCCGGCAATCACCTGTACGGCCTCGCGTCGGTAGAGCGCGCCTTCGTACTCGTCGAGGCGGGCCCAGTCCGCGGTGGTCAAATCGAGCACCAACCGCCCGGTCGTGCTGGCGCCGGCGGTGGCCACGATCGCAGGGTAGGCGCGGCCGCGCAGGCGCACGCGACGGTAGCCGGCAAGGGTTGCCGCGCGAGTGTGCGTCGCGCGGCCGAGCACACACTGGCGCAGGTGGTCGGACAGCAGCGTGCCGTAGGCAAACAGTGGGTGTGGGTGCGGAGTCATGCCCTCATTCGCCGACCAGCGGCGCGCCCATCGCTGCACAATCCCGCTGCAGCTCGGCCGGTGACCGGTGCTTCTTCTGTCGCCGGATGTGCGCCAGCAGCTCCGCGGCGTGCTCGCGGTACAGGTCGCGCGCGTCGATGCCGTAGGTGGCCAGCTGCGCCGCTTGACGCGGAGAGCACAGGCCCACCGCGCGCCGGTCGAGCAGGTGCTCGTGGAGCTCGTATGCCTGCCGTCGCGTCAGATCGGCGAGCGCCGCTTTGGGCAGCCCCGCGCGCTGCAGGGTGCGGATCTGGTCCGGCGAAGCGCGCCCGTCGCCGCGCACGGCGGCGGGGCGTTGGAAGCCGACCGCGGCAAACGGGTCGCGGTGGACCAGCTGGTAGCGGACGTCGGTGGCGCGGGCTTCGCATTCTTGCCGGGCGAGCTCGAGTGCTTCTTCGATCGCGAGCGCGCGCCCTTCCTCGGTGGCATCGGCGGTGATGCGGCGCGCGGCTTCGCCGACCGCCTCGTCCGGGGCGAACAGATCGACGGCCGACACCAGACTGTGCCGGCAGTTCGCCGGTGAGAAGTCCAAGACCACCAGGTCGCGCTTGCCGTTGGCGATGCGCGTGCCGCGACCGACCATCTGGGCGTAGAAGGCGCGCGAGAGTACCGGTCGCGCGATGGCGACCAGCGAGATCTGCGGCACGTCGAACCCCTCGGTGAACAGCGCGCAGTTGACCAGCACGGCGATCTCGCCGCGCTTGAAGCGATCGACGATCGCGCGGCGTTCGGCGGCATCACTGGTGCCGTCGAGGGCGGCGGCGAACAGCGGATCGCCCGCGGTCGCGCACAGCACGCGCGCCAGCGCATGCGCGTGCGCGACCGAGACCGCGAACACGATCGCCGGGCGGCCGCGGCGTTCGCGCACGACGGGGACGGCGATCTCCGCCAAGTGCGGGGCTTGGCCGAGGATGCGCTCGACGTCGCCCGTGGCCAGCTCACCGGCGACCTTGGCCACGGCGGAGAAATCGGCTTGCGTGCGCACCAGGTAGGAGCGGATCGGGCACAGCCAGCCGTCATCGATCGCGGCGCGCAGCTCGTACTCGAACGCGACGTCCGAGTAGATGGTGGCGAGCGAGCTGCGGTCGCTGCGGTCGGGCGTCGCGGTGACGCCGACGACGAAGCAGCCGAAGTGATCGAGGATGCGGCGGTAGGTCGCCGCGGTGCTGTGGTGGGCCTCGTCGACGACGATCAGCGAGAACGCGTCGGCGGAGAACTTCGCCAGGCGTCGGTGTACGGACTGGACGCTGGCGACGGTGATGCGGGCGCGGGTGCCGCCGCTCGGCTGCGTCGACTGGCGCTGCAGGCCCATCTCGACGGCGATGTGGTCGCGGCACCAGGCCCGCAGCTTGTCGCGTGCCTGCTCGACCAGCTCCTGGCGGTGTGCCAGGACCAGGACCCCGCCCCGCGCCAGGCGCGCCATCTCCGCGAACAGCACCGTCTTGCCGGTGCCGGTGGGCATCACCACCAGGGTGCGGCGATGGCCGTGGCGGAACGAATCCCGCACCGCCTCTAGGGCGCGCTGTTGGTAGGGACGCAGCTTCTGCCCGGACCCGCTGGACATCGCCGACCAAGGGTATCGGCGCGGCACCCTGGCCGCGATTGCCGAGCCCGGTCCTTGTGCGGCCGGCGCGCGGTGCCAAGATCGCTCGGGTGTCGTCCAGCGTCGAGCTCGAACGGCGGTCGTTCCGCGTGCATGGTCGCGTGCAGGGGGTGGCGTTTCGCGCCTACACCGTGCGCGCGGCGGAGCGCATCGGTGTCACCGGCTTCGTGCAGAACTGTGCCGATGGCACCGTCGCCGGCGAGGTGCAGGGAGCGCCACAGGCGGTGGCGGAGTTCGTCGAGTGGCTGGACGAGGGTTCACCCTGGGCGGCCGTCGAGGCGGTGGACGCGGCGCTGATCCAGGTGGCCGAGGGCGACGGTGGCTTCCGCGTGCGCCGCAGCTGACAAGTGCATCGATCCCGAAAGACCGAGCCGGCACCATGAACGCATGCTCCGCATTCTCTTTCTGTCCACGTTGGCTGGCGCCACGGCCGGCCAGGATCCCGGCATGACGCCGGAGGTGGTCGAGCGTTTCGCGCGGCTGGCACTGGATTGTGTCGAGCGCGAGTACCCCAACAAGGTGGCGCACGTCTTGGCCTCCGACGACGACGTCCGTCCGCCGCGCGCCCTGACCCCGGTGTTCTACGGTTGCTTCGACTGGCACAGCGCCGTGCACGGCCATTGGCTGCTGGTGCGCTTGGCCCGGCTGTTTCCCGACGCCGCCGCCGCCGCTCCGGCGCGCGCTGTATTGGATCGGCACCTGACCCGGCCCCGCGTCGCCGCCGAGGTCGCCTACATGGTGGCCGAGGGCCGGACCTCTTGGGAGCGGCCCTACGGCCTGGCCTGGCTGCTGCAGCTGGCGGCCGAGCTGCGCGAGTGGGACGACAGCCAGGCGCGGCAGTGGAGTCAGGCGCTCGAGCCGTTGGAGGCCGAGGTGGCGCGGCGCATGGTCGAGTGGCTGCCCAAGCTCAGCCATCCGATCCGCACGGGCGAGCACAGCCAGTCGGCGTTCGCGATGGGCCTCATGCTCGACTGGGCACGGGGTGCCGGCGAGACCGAGGCCGAGCGGCTCGTCGTCGCCCGGGCGATCGAATTCCACGGCGACGACGAGGGCTGGCCGCTGCGCTTCGAGCCCGGCGGCCAGGACTTCCTGTCGCCCGGCTTGGCCGTCGCCGACCTGATGCGTCGGGTCTACGAGCCGGAGGAGTTCGCGCGCTGGCTCTCGCGCGCGCTGCCCGACATCCGCGCCGACGCTGGTGACGGCTGGCTGCCGCCGGCGGTGGTGACCGACAAGGCGGACGGCAAACTGGCCCATTTGGACGGCCTCAACCTGTCGCGCGCGTGGATGCTCGAGGGCATCGCCGCCGGCCTACCGGAGGGCGACGCGCGCCGGCCGGTGGTGCTGGCGTCCGCCGCGGCACACCGGGAGGCGGGGATCGCGTCGGTCACCGGCGAGCACTATGCGGGTGGCCACTGGTTGGGGAGCTTCGCGACGTACCTGGTGACGCGGCGTGGGTTGTAGCGCCGGCGTCGGCGTCGCCGGGATTTGATCGGTCAACCCTGGCGTAGGCCGCTGGGCTCAGCGCTGCCACCCCCGCAACCAAACTCGGATGCCGCTCTCGCCGGAGCGGGTTGGAAGGTCGGTCACATCCGCCGCCGCGCCGGAGGCACTGTCTCTCCGAGCCTCCGGCGCGGCGGCGTTGTCGCCATGGCAGCGGCGTCGCCTCGAAAATGTTGTCGAAGCTCGAAGGTTCGAGGCGCCGGAGCCTCAGTGTGTGCTGTACGGGCCCGCCGTCCACGGATCTTGCGAACTGACCGATCGGGCGCCGAGGTCGGTGTGCATACCCGGAAGGGATCCGGCCGGGCTGGGACTGGTCCAGGCGACGCCGATCGCCGGCGAAGCGGCGACGAGGTTCAGGTCGAGGTCTTCGACCCAGGCGGACGGGGATTGTCCAGCGCATGAAGACGGATACTGGGACAGGTCGTATGGGGCCGACGCCAGGTAGTCGCCGAGGAACTGTTGAGCGTTGGTCATCACGAAGTTGGTTCCGGGTAGGCCCGTCCAGTTGGACTCACCGAGCCCGTGGCAGTTGAGCGTGTCTCCTCCTTGAAACCGCAGGCCAGTTGAAACGTATCCGTTCCACGCTGCTGATAGGTCTGTCGTGTTGCCGTTGTCCGGAACGATGTTCAACATGTACCGGCCCCACGAATTTGGACACTGGTTTACCGGGCAGGGCGTCGCCGTAGTGGCGGCTTCGGTGACCACTTGCCCCGCGATTGTCGTTCCACCGGTCAAATTGTTGAAGACGCTGCTGTTCGTCGCGGCGTTCGTCACGACGATGCTGCCGTTAGAACTTCCGGTCGCCATCGCTGCAACGACAGTGTTGTGATAGACGTGCAATGCAGTCATGATTGATGGTGGGAGAGTCGATGCACTGCAAGTCTGGGTAACAATAGGGCAGAGAGGCGAGTTGCAACGCTTGGCCTTCTCCCAACGACTGAAGACGAGGATTCCGGCACCCCGGACCCAGTAGATCTCGTTGTTGTGAATGTACAGCTGTGAGAGTGTTCCCGTGTCGTACCACTTGTCGTTTCCCGCACAGAGATCTCCTACGGCGGCGACGATGCCCGAATGAGACCCACCGGGCACGGATGCGGGTTGCCATTGGGTGTCCACCCAGCATGTGGACAGATGGTGCACGGGCGATCCCGATGCAACGGCCTCTTGATAGAAGCCGATGTAACGGACCACGTTGTGGTAAACCTCCACGTTGGGACCACATTCGTTCAGGTAGATCGCCGAGCTCTTGCAGAACTCCACAACGTTGTTGTGGATCGATCCCGTAGTCCCGACTTTGAAGTCGATCCCCTGGTTGAGGCAGTTGCCGACACGGTTGTCGAAGACGTGGCAGTTCGCCGTCGTGGCGACTGTGAGCGCCTCGGTACCGAATCGCACCGTGGGCTCCTGCGGGTTGCTCAGGTCGAACTTTCCCAGATTGGTTTGATCGAGCCAGCAGTTGCAGATCGTGAGGTCGTTGTTGAGGGGGCCGCGAATGAACGGTTGGCATTCGCCGGTCTCCGAGCGGACTGGGCCGGGAGGTTGGTTCGGTGAGACTTTGATTCCCGAATTGGTGACCCACTGCACTCTGACGCCGTTGACGACGACGTTGTTGCAGTTCTTGATCTCGATCCCGTCCCCCGCGATTCCTTCGATCACAAAGTGCCATGGGCCAACCGCGCCCGGGAGCAGGCCGTCGATCGTGACGTTGTCGACGTTTTCGAGGTAGATGCCGTGTGTTAGGGTCCCGGTCCCCTGCGGCAATGGGAACAGTGCTGAAGTTCCGAATTGCGGGTCGGTGGTGATCGCCGGATCACTGATGTTGACGTTCTGAACGTTCGAGCCAATGACTTGCGGCTTGATGAGGATCGACGCGAACGAATACGTCGTCGTGCCTCCACTCGCGATCTTGATCGTCTCACCGAATGTGCCACGCAGGTGAAACGTGATGTGGTCGCTGGGGTAGTTGGCGTGGGCTTGTGCAAGTGCGTGCTGGAAGCAGTTATAGGGAGAGCCCTTCGTGCCCTTTCCGGTCTGGGGACACCCGGAGGTTCCGCTCACGTAGATGTCTTGTTGTGCGGGCTGGGCGGCGGTGCATAGGCTGGGTAGGAGGGAGAGGGCGGCGACGAATCGATTCAGCATGATGTGTACGTCAATCGTTGTGGAGGAAAGGGGCGGTTGCGTTTGCTCCCGGTGGTCTCCTCGATCCGTGGGCGACTCGCCACCAGGCTGCGAGGATGCACGCCGGCTCGCCGTGGGGCCGCGGGAAACAGGGCGCTTCCCCCCTTGGTCATTCGAGCCCCGCCCGCCGTCTCACTCGTCTTGGGATTTGTCGGACGGGTCGTCGGATCGTCGGGTTTGTGATCGATCCGGGAGCCGCTTGTTGCCGTGCCTCGCACTTGGCGGAGGACCGTCGTACTCGGCAGCCGGCCGGAACAGTACCCCGCGCTCGGCCTGCTCGATGGCGTGGGCCGTCCAACCGAGGAGCCGCGCGCACGCGAACATCGGCGTGCAGAGTTCGGGCCCCAGTCCGCAGGCCTCGAGCACTACGGCGGCGTAGTACTCGACATTGGTCGCTAGAATGCGGTCTGGCTTCGCGGCGCGGAGGGCGGCGAGTAGCGCGGTTTCGATCGCTTTGGCCTGCTGGGTGCGCTCGGGAGCGATCCGGCGCGCCACCGCGTGCAGCGTCTCGGAGCGCGGGTCGGTCGTGCGGTAGACCGCGTGACCGAAACCCATCAGCCGGCGACCGCCGGCAAGTGCGTCGGCGGCGAAGGCCGGCGCGTTGGCCGGATCGCCGATAGCGTCCAGCATCTCGAGAACGCGGGAGGGAGCTCCGCCATGCAGGGGCCCCGCGAGCGCGGACAGCCCGGCGAGGACGCAGGACACCAGATCGGTGCCGGTGCTGGCGGCGACGCGGGCCGCGAAGGTGGATGCGTTGAGGCCGTGGTCGACAGTGAGCGCGAGGTAGGTGTCCAGCGCAGCCGCGTGGTCTCTTGATGGAGTGTTGCCGGAGAGTGCCCACAGCGCGGTGGCCGCATGCCCGAGGTTGCCGGGCGGCGATGCGGGCAGCGCCGGCAGACCGCGACCGTGGCGCCACGCGGCGCCGACCAGCAGCGGCCACAGCGCACCGATTCTCAAGGCGGTGCGCCTGCGCTCGGCGGGGGGCTGGTCGAGGAGTGGCGCGCAGTCGCCGTCGCTGGCCAGCGTCGCCAGCAGGGCGCGCGCCCCGTCGAGCGGCGGCGTGGTCTTCGGCAGTGCCGCCACCAACGGGCGCAATGAGTCGGGCAGCATGCGCTGGTTGGCGACCTCCGCGCAGAACCGTTCATGGCTCGCGCGATCGTCCGGCGCGCTGTCGTCGAGGAGCACGCGCCAGACCGTGTCCGCGCCGTGGGCGCATGCCAGCTCGCGGGCGTCGTATTGGCGGTAGTGGAAGAAGCCCTCTTGGCCGCGGACCGCGCCGAGCGCGGTCTGCAGCACGGCTACCCCCTTCAGGCCGGGCGGCGTTCGGCGGCGGGTGTCGTTGGGCTCGGGTGCGCGGGGCGGGCAGGCGTTGTCGTGGACGGTCATCGTGGAGCACCATCGCGCCGTTGCTCCGCATGGACTAGATTGATCCAGGTGACATGGATCAATCAATAGATCCCTCGCAGTGGTTGAGCAGCGCCGACGCCGCCGCCCGACTGGGCGTGCGGCGAGAGACTCTGTACTCCTACGTCAGCCGCGGCTTCCTCCACCCGAGGCGCGTCGGCCGCACCAGCGTCTTCGATCCCGCCGAGGTCGAGGCGCTGCGCGTCCACCACGCCCGGCGGCGGCGCGGTGGGCGCGGAGGCATGGACGTGCCCATCCCCAGCCGGATCACTCGGATCGAGGGAGAGTTGTTGTGGTTTCGCGGCTACCGGGCCGATGACCTGGTCCGCGCGGGGTGTTGCTACGAGCAGGTGGCCGAGCTGCTGTGGAGTGGCGCGCTGCCGGAGCGGGTGCGCTGGTCGGCGGACCCGGAGCTGACCCCACTCGTCGAACGCGCGCAGGCGCGGTTGCCGCCCCGCACTCCGGTGATCGACCGCCTGCGATTGACCGCGACCTTGGCCTCCGCCACCGACGCGACGCGCGCCGATCTGAGCGCGGACGCCGTGGCGCAGAAGGGGCGGCGCTTGCTGTGTGCGTTGGTGACCGGTTTGCCGGTGGTCGCCAGCTCCGCGCCGCGTGACAGCCGGGGGTTGGCGGCGCGGCTCTGGCCGCGGCTCGCGTCCCGCCGCCGCACGCCCGGGTTGGTGGCGGTGTTGGATGCCGCCATGGTGCTGCTGGCGGACCACGAGCTGGCGACAGCCACGGTCGGCGCCCGCGTCGCCGCGTCGACCCGCGCCGACCCGTACTCGGTGGTGCAGGCCGGGCTGGGGGTCGCCGCGGGAGCTCTGCACGGCACCGCGCCGATCCTCGCCTACGAGCTCTTGCACCGCGTCGCCGTCGAAGGCGTGCCACCCGCTGATGCTCTCGCGCGCTACGAGATCCTCGGGGAATCGGTACCGGGGTTCGGGCACGTCGTCTACCAGCGTGATCCACGGGCTCCGCTCTTGCTGGAGCGGTTGGCGGCGGCGGCTCCGGCGGCGCCGCTGCGCGCGGCGCACGCCTTGCGGGAGGCCGTTCTCCGCCGGACCGGCCTCGAGCCCAACGTCGACTTCGGCCTGGCCGCGCTGGCGGTGGCGGCCGGCATGGACCGCGAATCGGGCAGCGCGGTCTTCACCATCTCCCGGTGCGCGGGTTGGCTGGCGCACGCGATGGAGGAGTGGACCGAAGCGCCGTTGCGGTTTCGCCTCAGCGCGCGCTACCTCGGCCCGCGCGGCACCCGTGTTCCGGGTCGATGACGCGATCCACACCGAGCGACCCGAGCGCGAATCGCGCGGCTACGCGGAGCCGTCGCCAGGCGCCGCGTCGGGGTCGAACGGTGGACCCCAGTGGGCGTAGAACTCGCGGTTGGGGCAGTAGTCGACGCTCGTCAGGCAGCTCTGGCAGGTCGGGTTGTGGATCTCGGCAGCCAACGTCTCGTTCCGCACCCGGTCGATGGCGGCATGCCGGAGCCAGAGATCGCGCAGCGGTGTCTCCCAGATCTCGCCCGGCTCCGTGTACGCCGTGGCGCCGGTGAGGTCCACGCAGCAGTACGACACGCGCCCGTCGGCGAGGATCGCCAGCGTCTTCCAGGCCGAGTCGCAGAACCCGTGGCGCGACGGGGCGAGGTCGCCGTCGTCCGCCTTTCCGTACACCCCGCCGCGCGCGATCGCGGACTGCCGGATCGACATCGAGTAGCCGTCCGGCTTGCGGTGGAGATAGCGCGCAACGGGTTTGCTCGACGGCGCGTCGGGGTCGAGCCCGCAGCGCTCGAGGAAGCCGCGCAAGAACTCACTGCGGTACTCGTTGCGCGCGACGGCGCCGGCGTCCTCCTGCTCGTAGTACAGAAACAAGCCGATGTACTGTGGACTGTCGGCCTCGGTCCAGGCGCGGACGTAGTCGCTGAGCTTGGTGATGTAGGTCTCGAAGGGAAGGTTGGACCGGGTGGCGAGCTCGGCGGGGCTGGTCGAGAGGTGGATGCGGAGATTGAGCTCCAAGCCGAGGTAATCCGGCTTCAGCGCCGTACCGTTCGTCGCCAGTGCAATGCGGTGACCGCGCGCGTTGGCTTGCCGCGCGAACTCATGGAAGTGGGGGTGCAGCGTCGGCTCGCCGTCGATGTGGAAGCGCAGCGGCTCGGTCGTCAATCCGTCTAGCTGCGGTAGGATGTGCGCGAACAGCTCCGGTGCCATGAACTCCTTGGTGCGCGGGGAGTGCGGACTGATGCAGTAGTCGCAACGGAAGTTGCACTTCGAGGTGATCTCGACGTGCACCACCGGCCGCGGCAGGTGCTCGGCGAGGTAGTCCCGATACGCGGGATGCCGCATCGGACCGTGGAACTCGAACGGTGGAGACGCCGGTGCCTTGCGTCGCATCGGGCTCAACCGCCGATGCCGATGTCGAGGGCCTCGGTGAGCGAGATCTGACCGAGGCCGGCCCCCTGCGGATCGATCGCGCCGCCGTGGATGCGCAGCGTCACGCCGATCAGGATCGGATCCCACGGCAGGGGCAGATCGAGGTCGGCGTCGCCGCTCGGCGAGCTGGTTCCGTACAGGACCAGCGGAAATGGAAACACCGAGCGCACCACGCAGAAGCCGAAGATGACCACGCTCGTCGTCGGCGTGGAGACCCCGGCGAACACGGGGGCGCTGGCGCGCAGCGAGGACAGCGAGATTCCGAACGCGCTGTTACCGGCCAACGGGATGCCGCGGTGCGCGATCTGCGGAATGCCGGCGCTGCCGGCGCAGCCGACGGCGAAGGGCACCACGCTGGGCAGCGCCAACGGGATCGTGTCGGTAGGCAGGGCGGGAGTGTTGGCGACCGGCGCCTGGCGTTGGCCGGCGAGCTGTTCGAATGCGAAGGCGAGTGCGATCAGTCGAGGTTCGCTGAAGGCCGGTCCGGAGAACGTCACCCCGAAGGGCGTCGACGGCAGGCCGGTCCGCGGGATGAAGCCGGCCGGCACGCAGATGCTGGGGTAGCCGGCGCGCGCGTTGATGTTGGCGCCGTTGGTGCCGGCGTACAGGATCGCGTCGAAATCGTCGGCGTTGCCGGGCACGCCGTCCGGACCGGCGTAGACCGCGTCGAGCGCCATCCGCGACTGCGTCAGGTCGCGCTGGCGGTCGGCGAGGTAGCGCTGCTCGTCGGCGCTGCCGGGAGTCGTGTCATACTGATCGCACGCGGTCAAGATCGACTGGCCGTAGACCAGGGCTGCGGCCGGGTTCTGGGCGTTGGAGGCGATGATCTGTGCCAGGCTCTGCATCGGCGCGGTCGGACCGAGGCTGGCCAAGTAGGCGTTGAGGTCGCGCTTCATGCCGAAGATCAGCACGGTCGACTGATTGCTTTGCGGCGGATACGAGACGGCGATCGGGCCGAGGCTTGCCCGCGGCGGGTTGTAGTCGCTGACCACGGTGGCGCCGGCGGCGCGCATCGTGTTGACCGCCGCGGTGACGATCCGATTCTGCTCGGTGCCGGCGCGCAGGGTCGGCACCGCGATGCGCGCACCGCGCAGGGCGCCGCGATCCAGAAACTGGGTGTAGTCCGAGAAGCAATTGCCCGGCGTGAGGCAGGCCGCGGTGGCCGGGTCGTTGGCATCGTGGCCCGCGATCACGCCGAGCACCGCGGCGGCGTCGGCCACCGTCCGCGCCATCGGCCCGGCGGTGTCCTGATCGGCGGTGATCGGCACGATCCCGTCGCGGCTGACGAGGCCGAGGGTCGGTTTGATGCCGACGATTCCGTTGGCGTTGCTCGGCGACAAGATCGATCCCGAGGTCTCGGTGCCGATGGCGACGGCCGCCAGGTTGGCCGACACCGAGATGCCCGAGCCAGAGCTGGAGCCGCCGGTGTTGGTGATCGACGCGCCGCTGGGGCGCCGCCGTGGGTCGTACGGGTTGGCGCCGTGGCCGCCCAAGGCGCTGTAGCCGTTCGGCATGCCGAGGGCCATGAAGTTCGCCATCTCGGTCAGCGTGGTCTTGCCGACGATCACCGCGCCCGCGGCGCGCAGCTTCTGCGTCAGGAACGCGTCGTCGGGTGGAAACGACTGCTGCAGCGCGAGCGAGCCGGCGGTCGTCGGCTGTGGCAAGGCGTCGATGTTGTCCTTGAGCAGCACCGGGATGCCGAACAGCGGACCGGGAGGCGCGCCGCCCTGACTCGCACGGTCGAGGGCCTGCGCCTCGTCCAGTGCCGCCGGGTTGAGCGCGAGGATCGAGTTCAGTACCGGACCGGTCTGATCGTAGGCCGCGATCCGCGCCAAATAGCGTCCGAGCAGGCCCTCGGCGGTCAGCAGTCCGCTCGCCATCTGCGCGTGGAGCTCGGCGATGGAAGCCTCCACCAGCGGCAGCGGTGCGCTCTCGGCCGGCGATTGCGCGCCAGCCGGCAAGCAGGAGAGTACGGTGGCCAGTGGGGCGATGGTGAGTCGATGCATGGCGGTCTCGGTCGGAGGTGTCTCCAGCTATCGTAAGAGTTGGGCACCCGCCGTCGAGGCGCGGTCTCGGTCGCGCGCTCGCCTCCCTGCCACGGGATCGTGGAGCAGCCAAGCGCGGGGTGGATCGCGCGGTGGCCGGTGGGTAAACCGGCGAGGACTGCAGCTACGAGGTCGCCGCATGCTGGTGAAGAGCGCCCTGGTGCGCAAACCCCTGACCGTCGGTCCCGACACGTCGTTGACCGAGTTCATCGATGCCGTGCTCGACTCCAACCAAACCACCGCCGCCGTCATCGAGGGGGAGCGGCTGGTCGGCATGGTGTCGGCGATGGACGTGTTCCGGCGCATCGTGCCGCCGTATCTCGAGCGCGACACGCACCTGCTGACCGCGGTGCGCGACAGCTACTTCGACGAGAAGTTCGAGAAGTTTCGCCACGTCGCGGTGCGTGAGATCATGGTCAGCGCCCCCGATGTCCTGGCGCCGGAGGAGTCGGTGGCGCGTGCGGTGGCCCTGTTCGTCCACAAGGGCCGCAAGTCGCTCGCCGTCGTCGACGACGGGCGTTACGTCGGCACCATCACGCGGCGCAGCATCCTGCGCACTCTGCGGCGGCGTTGATTCGCGATGCTGGGTTCGGCGGACTACTACTGGCTGACGGCCGCGATCTTCGTCCTGGCCTTCGTCGCGATCCTCTCCGAGCGCATCCACAAGACCAAGGTGGCGCTGTTCGGCGGCGCGTTGATGGTGGCTCTGCCGATCCTCAGCCAGGACGAGGCGTTCTACTCGGAGCGCTACGGCATCGACTACAACGTCGTGTTCCTGCTGATCTCGATGATGATCATCGTCAAGATCGTCAGTCTGAGCGGCATCTTCGAGTGGGCGGCAATCCGCGCCGCCAAGTTGGCCGGCGGCCGTCCGCTCAACATCCTGGTGATCTTCGTCCTGCTCACCGCGGTCGCCTCGGCGTTTCTGGACAATGTCACCACGGTCCTGTTCATCGCGCCGATCACCCTGCTGATCGCCGATGAGCTCGACGTCGACCCGATTCCGTTTCTGCTGGCCGAGGCGTTGGCGTCGAACATCGGCGGCACCGCGACGCTGATCGGCGACCCGCCCAACATCATCATCGCCTCGCGCGCCGGTCTGTCGTTCATGGACTTCCTGGTGCACGTCGCGCCCGCCGTGCTGGTGATGATGGCCGCGTTCGTGGTCGCCATCGTGTTGCTGTTCGGAGGGCGATTGACCGTCGAGGAGAGCAAGCGCCAGCGCATCCTGGCGATGGACGAGCGCACCGTGATCAAGGACGCCTCGTTGGCGCGGCGCTCATTGGTCGTGCTGGCGCTGACGATCGCCGGCTTCGCGCTGCACGGGGTGCTGCACTACGAGCCGGCGACGATCGCGCTGATGGGGGCCGGCGCCCTTCTGCTGATCAGCCGGCGCGATCCGCACGAGATCCTGGCCGATGTCGAGTGGCCGACCATCTTCTTCTTCATCGGCTTGTTCTTGATGGTCGGTGGCGTCGCCAAGGTGGGGTTGATCGAGGACGTCTCGCAGCTGGTGATGGAGGTCACCAAGCCGACGCCCGAGGACACCTACGGCACGAGCATGGTGATCTTGTGGTTCTCGGCGGTCGCTTCCGCCGTGGTCGACAACATTCCGTACGTCGCCACGATGGCGCCGCTCGTCGTCGACATGGCCAACAACGTGTTTCACAACGGCGAGCTCGAGCAGGTGCCGGCCGAAACCTTGTTGAGCGCGCCGATGCAACCGGTGTGGTGGGCGTTGTCGCTGGGCTCGTGTCTGGGCGGCAACGGCACGCCGATCGGTGCCTCGGCAAACGTGATCGTGCTCGGCATCGCGGAGAAGTCCGGGATCATGATCAGCTTCTTGCGCTTCGTGGCCTACGGCGTGCCCACCGTGCTGGTGACTCTGGCGATCAGCCACGTCTACCTCACGCTGCGCTACTTCTGAGGCCGGGCGGCGCGCGCCGCCCGGCCGCGCTGTCGCTCAGCGCCGGTGGTGGTTGTGCGCGGTCTCGACGCTCAGGTCGTTGCCGTCGCCGTGGCAGATGGCGCAGCTCTCCAGCCCCAGCGCGCTGTTGGCGGCCATGTGCGCCAAAGCCGTGCGGCCGTCGTGGCAGGAGCCACACACCATTCGCCATTCGAGATGGGGCGCGGTGCTGGCCTCGTCCGGGTGCAGCCGCAGTGTTGGCGCGTGCCAGGCAGTGTTTCCGGTGCCGTGGCAGGCCTCGCAATTGGCGGTGCCGCCCTTGAACGACGGGAAGCCCACGTGCTCGTAGCTGTGCGGGTTGCCGCGAAAGCCGATCACTTGATAGTTGGCGCCGGCCGCCAGATCCAAGCCGTGGTGGATCTTGTGGATCATGCCGCGGAACTCGATGGTGACGCCAGGCGTCGGCAGGCTGCTCAGGCCACTGGTCTTGTAGATCGGCCAGTCCTCGGCGCCGGCGACCCCGTGGCACAATGTGCAGTTGTCGTAGCCGCGGCGATGGGCGCCGTGGAACTGCAGGTCGCGGTGGCAGGCGTAGCATGAAGCCGCGCTCTCGATGCGGGTATTGGCTTCCAACGGGCCGCTGCTGCCCAGCCGGAACGCCGCCACCGTGTTGCCTTCGGCCCCCTCGGTGTACGACGTGATCTGGCTGTTGCCGCCACCGCTGACGGTGACGTCGAAGCTGACTTCGCCGTAGATGCCGAGGCGGTAGGTGCCGTCGACCAGGTCCATTCCGGTCCATTCGCCGATCGTCGCGTCCAGCGCCGGGGCGTTGGGGTCGGTTGACGGGCTGTTGTTGATCGCACCGCGGTAGCGCTGCGGAACGGCGAAGTCGGTCGTGTAGGTCACCAGCACGCGGCCGCTCGGCGCTGCGCCGAAGGTGATCGTGCCGGTCGCCTCATCCAGGGTGAACCCGGTCTCGGCGGTGGCGGTCACGGCGACGACTTCGACGCTCGCACTGGCCAGGTGCTGGTTTCTCGGAACGCTGCCGACCACGTCGATCGGCGCGGCGAACCACAGCCGATCGTCCTGCACGGCCAGCACCTCGACGTACTCTCGGGACGCGGTGGCTTCGTCGATGACGATGATGTCGCCGGCGGCAAAGCCCGAGCCATCGGTCACGTCCAGATAGTTCTGGTGGGGCGCGACGTCGGCCGTCAAGAAGACTCCCGAGCTCACGCCGGTCGGCACTGTCCAGACCAGGGTCTGGCCATGTGTGCCGAAGCGCGTGTCGTAGTGCGGCGTGCGCGCGGTGTTGAACACCGTCGCGGAGACTGGCGTCGCCTCCTCCAGCGGGACCCTCTCGGGCAGGATGAAGGTGTGGCTGCTGCCGGCGCCGGTCAGGATCGATGTCGGCGACGGCGCGCGGGACGGGTTGCTGTTGAAGCCGGTGAAGTAGAGCGAGTTGGGATTCTCCACCGGTCCCGTGGCGATGATCTCGACGCGCTCCAGCGCGGCGGGGTCGACCCGCGCGCCCTGGCCGTCGACCAGGTCGACCGCGACCTCGATCCCCTCGCCGACCTCGATCAAACCGTCGCCGTCACCGTTGACCTCGTTGATCGCGGTGACGTTGAACTGCAGCCCGCGGGCGCCGGCGCCGGCACCCCACAACGGGGTGGGGCTGGTGTCCAGCAGCGGGTGGGTGTGCGCCTTGCGCACGTTGATCGCGGCGTTCGGGTTGGTCGGCGCCTCGCCGTGGCACGCCGTGCAGGTGGTGTCGTCCAGCGACGCCGGCATCGTGCGGCCGTTCGCGGTGTAGGGTTTGCTCGGGTCCCAGTCGTCGTGGCAGGCGATGCAGGCCCGGGTCACGATCGTGTTGCTGAAGATCGCGTCGCCGTCGGCGGGAGGCTGTTGCGGGCCGGTGCCGTCCGGGTCGCCGTGGCAGGCGGCGCAGTTGGTCGGGCCGCCCAGGATCGCGTCCTCGATGTCCTGCTCGTTGCCCGCCAGGGCGTCGTAGCCGACGTCGCGCGGCATGCCTTGCGACAGGTGCGGCCACTGCGGGAACGCGACGTGGGAGAAGTCGAACTCGCCGCGCGAACGCACGATGACGTACGGAGTCGGGCTCCCGTACACCGGGTCGCCGGCGCCGTCCACCGACTTTCCGTTGACGCTCGGCAGGTGCCGGCCGGAGTGGATCTTGTGGATCATCGTCTGGAACGAGATGCTCAAGCCCAGGGTCTCGCCGGCCACCGCGTTGGGGTCGTTGAGGTCTTCGGCGCCGTTGGTGTGACACAACACGCACATCGCGACGCCGTAGCGGTTGTCGCCGTGCGCGCGCAGCGTCGTGTGGCAGCTCTGGCAGTTGGCATCGGTCACCAGCTCGGGATGGTCGATCTGCGTCGCGCTGCCGAACAAGACATCGATGGTCGTCGACGTGGCATCGCGGAAGGTGGTCCCCTCGATCTCGATGTTCTGCCGCATCGATATGCCGATCGTGTAGGTGCCGTCGGGCAGCGGCTGGCCGGCCAGGGTGCCGGAGTCGTAGGGGATGGTGTTGGCCTGGTTGATCTGGTCCGGCACCGTCACCGGGATCGGGTCGGGCCAGGTGAACGTCCAGCTGCCATCCGCGTTCTGCGTGGCGTTGTCGGCGATGTCGCGCGTGCTCAGCATGAGCTGGTAGTTGTTGGCCGGGCCGGCGAACAGCGCTTCCTGGAACGCCCAGTTGGCGGACGGAATCGGATCGCCCGGCGGGTTGCTGCCCTGCGCGCCCTCGGTCGCGGTGAAGGTGACCGCGATGCGATCGCCCGCGCGGAAGTTGCCGTTGGGCCCGGAGCCGCCGTCGACGTCGACGATCTGCAGGTTGAAGCCGGGCAGTGCACTGCTACGGGTCAGCGTGGGGGTGTTGCCGCCGGGGGGGCCGGGCGGACCCTGAGCGCCGTCGTCCCCGCTGCACGCTACGCCGAGCAGTGTCAGAGCCAAGATGGCGCTGGTCCGGCGGTGCGCGTTCACCGGGGGCGGGAAGGCGGAAGTACGGATCGGTGACATCGTCGGCTCCGGGTTTCGGGGGATGAAGGCAGGAGACCTGCATCCTCGAGACGCGCGCGCCAACGTTGCAATTTCCGCCGAGCATCCGGCGTGGTGCAGATAGCCGTGCGCTGGAAACCTCTGTTGCTCTTGGTGGTGTTGGTCGCGATGGCCGGGCTCTTCTTCGGCGTCCGGCGAGCGGCCGATGCCGAGCCCGCCTCCGTTGCGCGCGGTTCGACCCCGCGCGCGATGCCGATACCGCGTGTGGCGGAGACGATCACGGTCCGCAGCCCGGTCGGCAGCGCGGGGGAGGTCGCCGGCGTCGCCAACCCGATGTCCGACGCGGTCGCATCGGCCGGGTTCGGCACCGTGGTGCTGCACGTGCGGTCCACCGGCGAAGAGCCGGCACTTGTTGCGCAGTGGCGGCTCGTGGAGGCCGTTGCGGGCATGCCGCTGGGCGGTGAGCTCACCGGAGGATTCGCACAGCTCCGGGTCCCGCGCGGTCGCTCGGTGCAGGTCGTGCTCGTGGCCGCCGGTCATCAGCCGTCGCTACCGGTCGACGTCTCGCTCGCGATCGATGAGCGATCGCGCGCGCTGGTGGTTCCACTGGTTCCGCGTCGCGGTTCTGCCATCGTGCTGCGGGTCGCCGACCGGCACGGGCGCGCCGTACCCGCCATTCGCGTCCTCGCCGAGCGCCGCGTCGGCTGGCACCAGTGGCAGGCGCGGCCGCCGCGGATTCTGGCTGCGCACGCGGGATCGTTTTCAGTGCCCGTCCCCCAGGACGGGGCACATCGCTTGAAGGTCGTCGGCTTGGATGCTGCCCATCGCCCCTGGCCGGCTTTGGCGGTGACCGCCAGTCTTCGCGTGCCGGCCGACGCGGAGGACGCGCTCGACCTGCGGCTGCCGGCGGGCGGGACGGTCGAGCTGTGTGCCGCGGCCGCGTTGCCGGCGGGGACCACCGCCGAGATCTCCGCGCGCGACGGGCTCGTGCGCGGTCGGCGTTGGTTGCGGCTCGGCGGCGGCGATGCGGTGCCGTGCACCGTGCTCACCGGCCACCGGCGTTGGGTTTGCGAGCACCCATTCCCGCCCGGTGAGTACACCGTGTTCGTCCATTGGCCGAGCGACGGGCAGAGCTATCCGGTGCGGGTGCACGCCGACCGTCGCGTGAAAGTCCGGCTCGGACCCCGGAGTTGAGTTCTCCCGTGAGCTGCCGACTGGGCGCTGCACGAAGAGCCAGCCATGAGCCATGAACCGAGGACCGCACCCACCGGCGGCACGCTGGACCGGATCCATCGGCTGATCCGCTCGAACTGGCTGTCGTCGAGCGGGGCCGCGATCGCCACGCTGGGGTTGCTCGGCACGGTGACCGGGCTTTCGCTGCACGCCGCCGGTGCTTGGAGTGGCCCCTACGTCGGCATTCTGACGGTGATCGTCCTGCCGGCGCTGTTCGTCTTCGGCCTGCTGCTCGTGCCGCTCGGCTTGCTGGTCTACCGGCGGCAGCTGCACGACCGCGTGCGGCGCCTCGCCGACCGGCCGATGTACCTGGCGCGCGCAGTGGCCGCGCTGACCATCGTCAACTTCGCAGGGGTCGCCACCGTCGGCTACACCGGCGTCAGCTACATGAGCTCGACGCAGTTCTGCGGCACCGCCTGCCACCAGGCGATGGAGCCGGAGTACCTGGCCTATCAGCACTCACCCCACGCCAACGTCGGCTGTGTCGCGTGCCACGTCGGCGAGGGTGCCCAGGCGTTCGTCGAGTCCAAGCTCAACGGCGTCAGCCAGCTGATCGGCTACTTGACCGACGACTACAGCCGGCCGATCCCAACGCCGGTGCACAACCTGCGGCCGGCGGACGAGACCTGCGAGAATTGCCATTGGCCGGAGAAATACCTCGGCACCAAGCTGATGGTGCGGCCGCACTACCGCGAGGACGAGGCGGTCTCCGCCTACGTCAACGTGCTGTTGATGCGCACCGGCGGGACGCGCGCCGATGGCGCGTCGACCGGTATCCACTGGCATGCCCATCCGGACGTGACGGTCGAGTACGTCGCCACCGATCCGCACCGCGAGAAGATCCCGTGGGTGAGGGTGCGCGACCGCGACGGCAGCGAGCGCGTGTTCACCGAAGAAGGCGTCGACCCAAGCACACCGCCACCCGGTGCGCTGCGGCGGATGGACTGCACCGACTGCCACAACCGTGCCGCGCACGCCTTCGAGCGCCCCGAGGACGCGGTCGACGCCGCGATCGCGGCCGGCATGATCGACCGCAGGCTTCCCTTCGTGCGCAAGCACGCCGTCGAGGTCCTGCGCATGGGGCACACCCGCGAGGGCGCGGCGGCCGCGATCCGCCGCGCCATGCACGCGGCGTACAACGCCGATGGCGTGCTCGATGCCGACACCCGGCCGGCGCTGGAACCGGCGATCGAGGCCTTGATCGAGATCTGGCAGCGCAACGTCTACCCCGATCGCAAGCTGTTCTGGGACTCGTATCCCGACCTCAGCGCCCACTACGGCTGCATGCGCTGCCATGAAGGCAATCACCGCGACGCCGCGGGCGCGGTGATCCCGTCCAAGTGCAACGTCTGCCACGTCGTCTTGAGCGACGAGGAGGAGGACCCCGCGATCTTGAATGCGTTGGGGTTGCAGTTGCCGCGGTGAGGGTGAAGCGGCAGTTCTGGCGGCACTCCTGGCTCGCCGCTGTCGTCGCGGTGACGGCACCGGTGCCGGCACAGGACCCCCGCCCCCCGCGGCGGCCGCCGCCACTGGACGAAACCGAGGCGGCGGCGCGCGCGTTGGAGAAGCTGCTCGGCAAGGGTGTGCAGCGAGTGGACGAGAGCAATCGCGCCGAGCTGCTACCGCAGGGGCCGCCGCCGCGGGCAGTGACCGAAGCGCAGGGTGTGGGTCCGCCGGGTGTCGGTGGACCGCCGCCGTACGGGCCGCCGGCCGCGGGGCCGCGGGGAGCCCCGCCGCAGGACCCCCGCGCCCCGCCGCGCGCCGAGCCG
Organism: Planctomycetota bacterium; assembly: GCA_965223545.1. GTDB lineage: Bacteria > Planctomycetota > UBA1135 > UBA1135 > UBA2386 > CBDCWY01. Next base: position 6,218,262 of record OZ245006.1, read on the forward strand.
CTGCGCGAGCCCGAGGCCGCTGCCGAGGCCTTGCGTCAGTTGTTGCCGCAGGCACAGCCTGTGACCGAGCGGCCGACCGAGCCGCTTCGCCCGACGGGCGATCCTCCGCCCGGTCCGGCGATACCGCCGCCGTTGCCGCCGCGCGAGGTCCCCGCCGGCGCCGCGGCCGCTCCCGCTCCGCCGGCGCTGGGTGTGCGCGGCACTCTGTCGCTGCGCTACCTCGGGCGCTGGGCCGATGACCGCGACCAAGACCTGCGCGGCGTGTTGGCGTTCGACGTGGGTGAGGCCGACGCGCACCCGCTGACGTTCCACTTCGTGGGCCGCGGCCAGCTCGATCTCGACGGCCGCCAGCAGGCGAACGGGTTCAACGGTCTCGAGGAGTCCTTTGGCCGGGCGCAGACCGGTCGGATCTACGACGCCTATCTCGACGTGCACGCGGTCGAGGGCCTGGGCATCGCGCGCCTGGGGCGGCAGTCGATCTACGATACTCCCGAGCTCGCGTTCTTCGACGGCGTGCGAGTGCAGAGTGAGGAGCTCGGCACGCTCCGCGCCTGGGTCGGTGGCTACGGCGGCGTCCCGGTGCACCTGTTCGAGGCGTCGGCGCGCGGCGATTGGCTCGGCGGCGTCTGCGCGGGCGCTCGCCCATGGCGCGGCGGGCGTGTGCGGCTCGACGGCATGTACGCCCGGGACCGGACCACTGGGGGAACGCTCGACGACGATCTGTGGGCGGTGTCGGTGTGGCAGTCGATGTCCGACGCAGTGTCTTTGCACGGCAGTCACTCGTGGCTCGGCGGGGCGGCCCGAGACCTGCGCTTGACGCTGGACGCGGCCGCGTCCGAGGGGCTCGACGTGCGCGCCCGATACTTCGAGCTGTTGCGCACGCAACACTGGCGTGCCCTCGAGTTCGACCCGTTCTCCAGCGCGACGATCGCCTACCGGCCCTACCGGCAGCTCGACCTGTCGGTGGCGCAGGCGCTGGGCGAGGTCGCCGAGGTCGCGGTCGGTTACGACCTGCGGCGGCTGGCGGATCGCAGCGCGGAGGCGGCGTTCAACCGTGAGTTCGACCGCGCCTACGCGACGTTGGCGATCGACGGAGTGGGCGGGATGGACTTCGGTGGCGACGTCACCGCCGAGCATTGGGACAGCTCGGGCGAGGACGTGTTCGCCATCGACGCTTCGGTGCGCGCCGCGTTGTCGGCGCAGTGGCGTGCGACGGTGGGGACCGCGTACTGGCACTACAAGATGGACCACCTGCGCGGTCGCGAGCAGGAACGCGTCCGCGCGTACTTCTTGCGCTTCGACGGCCGCCTTGGCGATCGCTTGCGCTTCGACTTGGACTACTCCTACGAGGATGGCGAGTTCGACCGCTACCACTCGCTGCGAGGAGGCTTGACATGGCAGTTCTGAAGCGTCGCGGGGCGCGCTGGTGGCTTGTTCTCGGGCTCCTGGTCGGCACCGCCGCGTGTTTCGTCGCCGGGTGGCGCGGACGGGAAGAGCCGCGGTTCTCCCACGCGGTGCACGGCGAGGACCAGGGCCTGACCTGTGTGCAGTGCCATTCCGGCGCGCGCTTGGCCGCGGGCGCCGGAATGCCGGGGCCGCAGCTGTGCCAACCCTGCCACGAGCGCTTCGATGCGGACAAGCCGCCGGATCGCCGCCTGGCGGCGTACTTCGACGCCAGCGGCCGGTTTCTTCGCACGCCCCGGTCGCCGCTGTCGGTCGAGGTGGCGTTCTCGCACGCGGCGCACGCGCTGCGGGATGTCGGCTGCCGCGACTGCCACGCGGACCTGGACGGCGGCGCCGCGGTGCCGCCGACTCCGGCGGCGCGCAAGGATCAGTGCATGCAGTGCCACCAGCGTGCCGGCAGGAGCAACGAGTGCGCCGAGTGCCACCGCGAGGTCGACCGCGACTGGGTGCCCGCGACGCATTCGCTGCAGTGGGAGCACCGGCACGGCGACTGGCTGCGCGCCGATCCGGGTGGATTGGCCGCGCGGTGCGACCTCTGCCACCAGCAGTCCAGCTGTCAGACGTGCCACCGCGAGCAGCTGCCCCGCGACCACACGCACCATTGGCGGCGGCGTGGTCACGGCTTGGCGGCGTCGATCGACCGCAGTCGCTGCAGTACCTGCCACCGCTCGGACGCGTGCGATCGCTGCCACGAGTCGACGCGGCCGATGAGCCACGGCGGCACCTTCGGCGCGCCGCGCAGCAGACACTGCACTTCGTGCCATCTGCCGGTCTCCGCCACCGGCTGCTTCACCTGCCACAAGCACACGCCGAGCCACACGCTGGCGGCGCCGTTGCCGCCCGGCCACTCGCCGGCAATGAACTGCCGCCAGTGCCATGGCGCCGGTGCGTCGATGCCACACCCCGACGGAGGTCACGCATGCACGGCCTGCCATCGATGAAACTACAGCTCGCGACCATCGTCTTGGCCGGATGTGGCCTCGGTTGTGATGGCGACCGCGGTCCACCGGGCGTGTCCGGTCCGAGCGGAAGCCCGCGTCCGCAGGGGCTGGTCGTGCGCATCGATCGGCTGGGCGGCGCGACCGGAGGCGACGGCTCGTTCCGCGTCGGCGATCGCGTGGTCGTCGAGTTCACCGTCACCGATGGCAATGGCCAGCCACTGTCGATGGCGGACTTGGCGCACGGCGCGGCGATGCTCTCGGGCCCGACCTTCAACTACCAGCGCGTGCTGGGGCGCAGCGGCGACGTTCGCGCGACGGCGACGGCACTGGGGGCGGGCGCGTTCCGCTATCGCTTTGCGGCTGGAATTCCCGCCACCTACCTGCCGCCCCTCAACGACAGTGCGCGGTTCACCATCGGGGAGTTGCGCGGCCAGCCGCTGTTGGCCGGCACCTACACCGTGGGACTCGTGCTGGCGCGCGACGAGGACGACGGAGGGCAAGTCGTCCGCACGGCGATCAACGCGACCGCGGACCTGCGCTTCGGCGGCGCCGCGGCGATCGAGCCGCGCGACGTGGCCTCCGCTGCCAGCTGCCGCCAATGCCACGGCAGCCTGCGCGCGCACGGCGAGAGCCACGCTTCGCTGACGAGCTGTCTGTTGTGCCACACGGCCGGTGCCGAGGACCACGCCGACCCGGCCATCGCCGGCGGCACCCCCGACGTCACCATCGACCTCGACGTACTGATCCACAAGATCCACGCCGGGCGGCATCTGCCGTCAGTGGCGGGCGTCGGCACCGCGGCCGACGGCAGTCGCACCTACGGGCCGGGGCGGCCCTATCGCGTGGTCGGTGCGGGCGGCGTCGTGCACGACTATTCGGCGATCGGCAATCCCGTCTGGCCGGCCGCCGCAGCACCGATGCCGCGCGATGTCGGTTGGGCATCGCTGGGCGCCGCCGAGCGCGCGGCAGAGGACGCCGTCCGCAGCGGGCCGGTGGATTGCGCGGCGTGCCACGGCGACCCGGACGGCGCGGGGCCCGCGCCGGCGCCACGCCAGGCGGCGTTGATCTACGCCCAGCCTTCGCGCATGGCGTGTGGCTCCTGCCACGACGACTGGGCGTTCGACGCACCCTACACCGCGAACCGGCAGACGATGCCACCGCAAACCGACGACGCGACGTGTATCCAGTGCCACAAGCCAGCCGGGGGACCGCTCGACGTCGCCGACGCGCACCGCCACCCGCTGTCGGACCCCGCGGTCGTGGCCGGCGTTCGCTTGGAGTTGACCGCGGCGCGGCCGGCGGGAGCACACAATGGCGACGCGAGCCTCGACCTCGGCGAGGGCATCGAGATCGAGTTCCACCTGCGCGACGCGAACGGGCGCGATCTGGATCCGGCCTTGCTGGACGACATGGACGTGGTGCTGACGGGTCCGTCCCACAACCCGAACCTGGTGCTGGCCTCGGAGATCCCGATCGCCGCCTTGACGTCGGGCTCCGCGCAACGCATCCAGGTGCCCGAACGGATCGCGCTCGAGCGCGTTGGACAGGCGACCGCGACGCCAGGGGAGACCTTCGTCACCGCTCGTAGCCCCCATTGGCACGTGGTGGGTGGCGAGACGAGGGTCTGGGCGACCCGCGCGCTCGGCCCGGCCTCCGCGTTGGCGGGGCCGGCGCCGGTGGGGCAGAACTACGTCGACCTCGTCGCCGGGGGCGGTGCGGCGTTCGGGCGGGACGACTGGGTCGTCTTGGATGCCGGTACGGTTGCCGCCGAATACCGCATCGTGCAGTGGGTCGATGGCGACCGGCTTTGGTTCTCGTCGCCGGCGACCCCGCAGTACCCCGCGGCGCTCCAGGTGGCGCACGCGCCGTCGGCGCCGATCGCCGTCGCATCGGTCACCTTGTTGCAGGCCGGGGTCGACTACTCGTTGGATCCAAGCAGGGGAGCGATCACCGAGCTCCGTGAGTTCGGCGCCGGGAGCGACGTGTTGGCGTCGTACACCACGGACTTCGTCATGCCGCCGGCATACGGGCCGACGTGGCATGACTCGCCGGCGTTCGGCGAGAGCGCCGGTGAGTGGTCGGGCAAGCCGATCGTCGCGGGCACGTACGGGTTGGCGTTGTCGGCTTCCCGCGGCGTCACCGTCGATGTGCTGGGCGAGGCCTCGCCGTACACCGACGCGGCGCCGGCTGCCGTGGTCGATCTGCCGGTCGGCGGGGTCGGTCCGCTGCTGCCCCGCGCCGTGCTGGAGTCGGTGCAGGTGTGCGGGCGCTGCCACGGCGAGGTGACCGGCCACGGCGGCGCGCGGCGGGGGGTGGCCGGCTGCATCACCTGCCACGCGGCCGGCGGTGCCGAGGACCTCGCGCGCTACGTCGCCGCCAATGCTCCGGCCAATCAGGTCACCGTCGATTTCCGCGCGCTGATGCACCGCGTGCACGCCGGCGCCGGCCTGCAGGGCAGCCCCGGCCCCGTGGTCGGCGCCGGAAGTGCTCCCTACCCCGACAACTTCACCCTGCGCAGCTTCGCCGGTGTCGTCTTCCCTTGGCATGCCGGCGTCGCCGACTGCCGCGTGTGCCACGGCGATGCGCCGGCCTGGCAGGTGCCGTTGGGCCGTGACCATCCCACCGCGCAGGGGACGGCGGTGGGGGCTTGGCGCGTCGTCTGTGCCTCGTGCCACGATGGGCGGGCCGCCACCGGGCACATCGCCGCCAACACAGCGGTCACCACCGGAGTCGAGACCTGTGCCCAGTGCCACGGTCCCGGCCGCGTCCACGCCGTCGAGGCCGTGCACCGGCGGTAAGCCTCCGGCGCCGCGATTCGTCGAGCTGCGACAGCATTCTCGAGGCGACGTCGCTGCCATGGCAACGGCGCCGCGGCGCCGGATCAGTACCAGTAGTAGTGGAAGTCGTAGTCGAGCTCGACCTGCGCACCCGGCTGCAGCTCGACGTCCCAATCGATGCGCGCGATGCCGTTGACGTGGTGCCACCACCAGGGCCAGGGATACCCGCGCCACCAGCTGGCGGCGCCGGTCTCGCCGGGCGGGGTCTCGAACACGTGGCGTGCGCTGATCGCCCCATCGCCACTCGCGCGGTCGGCGTAGCCGAGGACGTGGCGCCGCACTTCGACGGTCACCGGCTCGCTCGAGTGGCTGGTCAGCACCAGCCGGCCGTGCACGTCGATGCGCAGGTAGTCGTGGTCGGCGAACCGCTTCTCGCGCGCCGTCCGCTTGGTCTCGCCCTCGTGCTTGGCGACCGCGATGTTGACTGCGGTGGTGATCGTCAGGTCGGAGCGGCCACCGATGGGGGTGTAGGTCATCATGCTCTGCGCCAGCACGCGGCCGTCGGCACCGAGCAGCAACGCCGGTGCAGTCGTCAGCGGCGCCGCGCTGGTGTTGTGCAGGCGGACCGCGTGCATTGCCTTGGGCGCGTGCTGCAGCGCGACCAGGTTGGAAAGGCGCCGCTGGTCCAGCTGTTGCCACACTTGGGGTGGTGGCGTGATCGGCACATCGAGGCGGTAGACGTCGCGATACGGGATCTCGAACGAGGTCAGCGGCACGACCATGCGCTCGCCCTCTCGCAGGGTCACCCCGTCGACGGTGAATACGAAGAGGTCTTCGGCGGCGCTGTCGGTGGCCAGCGATGTCGTGTCTTCGGCCGCCGCCGCACGCTGTACCGTCGAGGGCTGCTGGGTCATGATGGCGTTGCTGAACGCGTAGGCCGTCTGCGAGTCTTGGCGGAAGTGCGACGACAGCGCTGCCGCGGTCTCTTGCAGCGCCATGGGGTCCAGGGTGTCGGCGAAGCGAAACTGAGGCACGCCGATGACCAGGTTCGCGGTCGCGTCTTCGAGGTCGGCGAGCTCGTTGACCAAGGTCGCCTGCAGCGCGACGCGCGCTTTGCCGTCGTCACCCAGCTCGACGCGGTAGCTCGGAATCCACCGCAGGCCCTTCTGCACGTATGCCATGCCGACCTCTGCTTCGGCGGCGGGTGCGCCGTCCCAGTCTAGGCGCAGCTCGAGCCGGCCGCGCACCTCCTCCACGGCTTCGGTTGCCTCGTAGTCACCCCGGAAGGTGAGCTGCCGGATCTGGTCGATGCGCGCGACACGCACGCCGTCGGCGGTGCGGAGCAGCACGATCTCTCCCGGCTGCGAGGGCTCGGTGCGGGTCGCGGGGCCGCGGGGGATTGCCTCGATGCGTGCCGCGTAGCGCTCGCCGTTGTCGTTGACGATGACCTCGGCGCCGACGTTGGCCTCGATGAGGGCGCGCACGCCAACGGCGGGTCTTCGCGTTGGTTCGACCCGTTTGCCGGCGACCACCGCGGCCAAGCGCGCGCCGCCCGCCGCGAATGGCCACAGCGTGCCCATGAGTGGCTGTGGCAGCTCTTCGAGGACCGCGTGGCCGCGCGCGTCGACCGCGGCGCGGCCGCGGCGGACGACGAACGAGTGGCCGTCCTTGAAGACGGTGACCTCGGTGATCGGCAGCTTCGACGCCGGGGTCGGGGGCTGCGCGGGGAGGGCGTTGGCCAAAACGAGACCGAACGCGATGCGACGGAGTGAGCAGAAGAGTGCGAGGATCGAGTGGTTTTGCATGATTGGCGTGTTGGATCGCCCCGCTAGACGGCTCGAGTGGCGGTCGGCTTCGTCACGCGCAGGTAACGAGCTGCCCCGCGCGCCTCGCCGCGCGGCGGCCGGGGGATTCCTCCCCGCCATGGCACCGCGCCTCGCACCTCACGCCAAAACCTGCCATGATTCGGGAGACGGAATCCCCTTCGTCTGTTTTCTACGAACCCAAGGACCGGCATGAACAGATACGTCCTCCCGGCGGCGTTGGCACTCGCCATCGCGCCACCCCTGCTCGCGCAGGACGAGGCGGCTGCCAAGCTGAAAGCGATGCAGGCGTCGTTCGACGCGGCCGTCGCCGCCTACTCCAAGGCGGCGCGCGAGCTGGCGCAGACGGAAGCCTACAAGCAGGCAGTTGCCGAGCGCGATCGCGACAAGATCACCGAGTTGCGCGCATCCATCGATCCGATCGACTTCGACGGCTTCATCGAGAAGTTCCAGGCGGCCGCCACCGAGCACGCCGGCACCGACGATGCGGTCGGCTTTCTGGTGTGGATCACCAAGAACGGTGGTCGGAGCAACCCGGAAGCCGCCGTCGCCGCGACCAAGACCCTGCTCGCCGATCACGGCGAGAACGAGCAGCTGATCCAGCTGGTCGAGAACCCGTACATGCTTGCTTCGGTGGCGCGCGACGACGCGGCCGCGCTGTTGACGCAGCTCGCCGACGCCACGCCGCACGACACCGTGCTCGCGCACGCGCTCTACGCGCGCGCCACGCTCGCCCAGCGCGACCGCAACGCGAGCGAAGAAGACCAGCAGCGCGCCGCGACCGACTTGGTCCGCGCCCGCGAGCTGGCCGAGGGCACGTTGCTGGCAGACCGCATCGATGCGCCGGAGTTCGAGGCCAACAACCTGCAGATCGGCATGGAGGCGCCGGACATCGTCGGTCACGACATCGACGGCGTGCCGTTCAAGCTGTCCGACTACCGCGGCAAGGTCGTGGTGCTCGACTTCTGGGGCGATTGGTGAGGCCCTTGCCGGGCCATGTACCCCCACGAGCGGTCGCTCGTGAAGCGTTTGAAGAACAAGCCGTTCGCGTTGATCGGCGTCAACAGTGACAAGGACAAGGCCGTGCTCAAGGAGCGCATCCGCGAGGAGAACATCACCTGGCGCAGCTTCTGGAACGGCCCACTCGGCACCAGCGGACCGATCTCCACCAAGTGGAACGTCCGTGGTTGGCCGACCATCTACATCATCGATGAGAAGGGTGTCATCCGCTACAAGAACAAGCGTGGCCGTGCCATGGACGAGGCGGTCAACGAGCTTCTGGTGGCGATGGACGTCGACCTTGGCGAGCACCTCTACAGCGAAGAGGACGCCGGCAACTGACGCCGGCTGCTCGACGGCGAGGCAGCGCGGGGTGCCGTTGAGGCGGTGATCCCGCGCGCCGCGCTCGCGTTCACCAGCGGGCGCCCACCGAGACAAAGCCGCCGTCGAAGCGGAACTCGGTCTCGCCGACGACCGTTCCGTTGACGACGTCCGACTCGTCGTAAGTCGTCGAGCGGTGCAGATAGCCCACACCCAACAGCAGGCTGCCGAAGCGGTAGCGCACACCGATCTCCGCGCCGAGCAGCGTGGCATCGGTGGAACGGGACGCAATGGCGTCGCCGTCGACCTCGGCGGCCGTGATCCCGGCCTGCAGTCGGCCGTAGATCGATAGCAGCTGCTTGTCATCACCGAACACGTGGACCTCGGGTTCGATCTCGACTTGGCCGCCGAGGCCGAAGTAGTCGAGCGAAATACCGTCGATCTCCTGTGTGTGGGTTTGCGCCACCGGGCCGAGCCGGATCGGCATGCGGAACGCGTCTCCCCCGGTCCGCACGCTCAGGTGTGGAAACAGCTCCACCGCCGCCGCGCTGGAGTCGGAGCCCGGTAGAGTGTCGGCGAACAGCTCGTCGTCGGTGGCGTAGGCGTCGACGCGGAGCCCACCGCCGAGGGACTCGCGCATCCCCTCGAACTCGACGCCGACCAGGCCCGCATTGGTCTCACCAGTGAGGCTGGCTCCAGCAATGGTCTCGACGTCGCTGTTGCCGGCGCCGAGCCGGGCGCTGGCGTGGAAGTGGGGTTCGTCGTGGGGCAAGCGCTGTGGGCCGCCGGCCCGGTAGGGGTGCGGCGCGCTGCAAGCGGGAGCGATCGACAAGAACATGCACAACAGGACGGAGTCGTGGCGCGGCACACCGGGATGATAGCCGGTCTCGCTGTGCCGGCTCAGCGCTGCGTGCGCGGCGACGCCACTGCAGGGTCGGCGGCGTCGCTTGCCCACGCCCGCGCGCTGAGCGCGGCGAACAGTGGCTGCCACACCGTCCAGCGGTGTGCGCCGGGGGCGATCTCGACGCATTCCTCGGGCAGCACCGCGGCCACCAACTCGTTGGCGTGCCGCAGCCGGTCTTCGGTGCCGTAGCCCAGGTAGAGCGTCGGCCGGGGCTCCCCTGTGTCGGCAAACCCGCGGTACCACTCCCACAGTTGGTCGTACTTCGCTCGGCTGCCCTCGGGCATGGCGCGCCAATCGGGCGGGTTCCACGCCCGCAGTCCACCCGCCTTGCGAATCTCCTCGATCACGTCGGCGGACCCCATGAACGGGGCGAGGAGCACGAGACCAGTGATCGCACCCGGATGCTCGAGGGCGTAGGCCGCAGCACCGAGCCCGCCCATGGAGATGCCGACCAACCAGATTTCGTCGTAGCGTTCGCGCGCCGGCCCGATCACGTCGTGGTGCAGCCGATCGACCACCGTGAACTCGCGGTAGTAGCCGTAGTGGGCGTCGGCGCACACCACGTCGGTCCGCGGCGCGATGGCGAGGATCCGGTCGACGAAGCCGTGCTCGAGATAGGCCTCCGGGCCGTCACCGAGTCCGGGCAACAGCACGACGAGACGGTTGGCAGGGGCCGTCGTTGCGGCGTGGTGCTCGACTGGCATCGGGATTTTGGGCGCGCGCAGGAAGGCGCAGCCGGTGAGTCCGACGAACGCGGCGACCGCGGCCAGAGGGCGTCGTCCGGTTGGGTCCCGGTCGGGGGAGTCCGAAACGCTGTAGCGACCCGACCGCTGTCTCGACTGATGGGTGTTCGCAACGGTTACGGAGATCCTTGGATCGATTCGAATCTTCCGGGGTGGCAACCGTGAAGCCTTGGTGGACGCAACTTGGGTTACGGTCAGAGTTTGTGCCTCGAAGTATGGTGCCGGTGGGGCTGATCGGGCTCTGAAGGTTGATGGCTGCTTTTCCAACAGTACTCTGGTGGATCATGCGGATCGGACTTCTACCGGGTCAAGTCGAGGCGCTTCGCAGCCGTGTTCAAGAGATTCGCTCCGAGGAACGTCGCCGCGGATCGCGGCGGGCACTCTTGGCAGCACTGGTTGCTGGCTCGAGCGGTATCGCATGTGGTCGTTACTTCGGCGTGTCGGGACCGTTGGAGACAGCTCGGGCATCAAGCCGCCAGCGGGATGCCCTTTCCGAAGTCGCAACCGGGCCGATCGAACGCCTGATTGCGCAGTCTGGTCGATTCCTCGTCGATGTTTATCAGGCGGATGAGGTCGCCGACGACACCTGGGTTGGAGTCTTCAGACTGGCGACCCTCTGCCTCGACCGCGACCAACGCATCAAGGCTGGAACCGAGCGTCTGCTTGGACTCGTGGCTCGGCGAGAGAAGGCCCCTCGTCACGTTTCGCGTATCGTTCAGCTCGCGGTACGTCGATCCCGATGACACCCTTGAGGGTGATCATGGGTGCATCCGGGACAATCGAAGTCGACCCGAACCCAGTTCTCGAGGGCGAGGACGTGTCTATTCACTACGAGGGCACCGGTCCCCTTGCGGTCTCAGTGGACGGTGGTCCGTGGCAAGAGTTGCCGCTCGACAAGGATGGCGATGGCACCTTGACCGCTCCGGTGGGCTCGGGAGTCATTGTGATCGCGGATCAAAGTGATCCCGAAAACGAAGCCATCGTGCAGGTAGAAAGCCTGCAAGAAGAAAGCTCGTGAAGGAAGCCGCCATGCCACGTCGAACTGCACACTGCAATACCGTTCCACGACAGATCGCCGCCGTGACCGTCCTCTTCGTGGCTGGTGGTCTCACAGGCCAGAGTTCGCACGTGGTTCCGGCGCACCTAGCCGTTACCGAGGGATCCTCTGCAGGTCTGATCGATGGTACGGAGAGGCGCGCGCGACAGCAGATTCTAGTCGGCGCGACCGAGCTCACCCCCATGCGCGGCAGCACCGTCGACGCGCTGTGGTTCCGGCGCGATCCGATGTTCGATCGGCAGTTGGATGCCTGGAGCGCGCAGCTGACCGTGCAGTTCAGCACTGCGGCTCGTTCCCCGTTCGCAGCGGCTGAGCAGTTCGCGTTGAATCGCGGGGCGTCTCCCACGACTGTCTTTCAGGGATCGCTTTCCGCGGCGACGTCGCCCGCCTCGCCGCCCAGTCCGGCGCCTTGGTCTGCGGCGTATGCGGTGAGAGTTCCGCTCTCGACGCCTTACGTCTATTCCGGCGGCGACCTGTGCATCGAGATCAGTGGCACTCCGGTCTCTGCGGGAGCACAGCGGTGGTGGTTCGACTATTACCAAGCGGACACGACCGCGATCGTGCAGCCTGTCGGGACGCCTTGCGGAGAGCCTGCGGTGCACTACCAGCGCACCGCGATGGCGTGGCATCGGAATCTCGCTCCGGGAGGCACGATCTCGATCACGACCGTCGGTCGCGCGCGGAGCATTGGTGGCCTGGCGTTTGGGCCGCCACTGGCGTCGCCGATCTCGCTGGAGTCAATCGGAGCGACCGGCTGCACGCTGCACATTCAGCCGGCCGTCATCGTGCCCACGATCTACCCCCAACTCGCATCGAGAGTGGCCACGCCGGACAGTACCGCACTGCAGATTCCCGCGCAGACCAACCTGTTGGGATCACCGTTTTGGTCCCAGGGCGTCAACCTTGAATCGGGGCCGCAGAGCAACCCCGCCGGGGTGACCACCACCAATGCGTTGAAGTTCACGATCGCCAGCGCGTTGCCCGCAGTCGCACTCACGACGGTGCGTTCGGACGCGGTCGTGATCGGCGCTCCGTTGCCCGATGCGGGGCGCGTTGATCTCGGGCGCGGGCCGGTGATGCGGTTCGACTTGCGGTAGAGAGGGGATGCAGTCCGCTGCAGGGCTGCTCCGCGCCAAGAGCCGGTCCTTTACGGCTCCTTAGGTCGAGCGTGGGGTCGCCGGCGGTGCGCCGGCTCCGGTGGCGGTCTCCCGACACCGGAGCCTAAGCGAACGGTCGAATCAGGCTGTGCTGCGGCTGTCGGGAGCGGTCCGATCGTGGCATCGGTTTTGCGCGTCGCCTGCCGGCGCGCGCGCGCGACCATTACCACTTCCTTACCTCTCGCCCCGACTTCGGTATGCGCTGTTCCTTCTCCCTCACCTCGTTCTCTCTTCTGTTCTTGGCGGTCTCGACTCCGGCGCAGCACTTCGTCGTCGCCAACCGCAACGCCGCCAACATCTCCGTGCACCGTGCCAGTGACGGCACGCGTGAGCGCGTCGTCGCCCTACCAGGGGGAGCCGCGACGCCGGAGCCGATGTACGTGCAACACGTCGGCGACGAAGTCCTCGTCGGTGACCGCGCCAACGACCGAGTCGTGCGCTTCGCCGCAGCCGACTACAGCGTCCTCGGTACGGTCGCCGCCGGCCGCGGCGTCTTTCACATGTGGGCGGGCGATCGCCAGCTCTGGGTCAACAACGACATCGACAACACCGCGTCCGTGATCGACACGGCCTCCATGCAGAATGTGCGCACGGTGCCGATGCCGGCCGACCTCGTCGCGGCTGGCTACAAACCGCACGACGTCTTCGTGGGACGGCGTTTCGCCTGGGTCAGCATGCTCGGTGGCAGCGGCGCCTCGGACTGGGTGGTCCAGTTCGACCAGCGGACCTTCGTCGAGCGACGGCGCGCCGCGGTCGGTGGTGATCCGCATCTGTGGTGGGACGAGCACGGGCGTCGCCTGTTCGTCGCGAGCCAGGCGAGCAGCGAGGTCGTGATGCTGCAGTCGGACACGCTGCGGCCGTTGAGCCAGCGCTCGGTCTCGGGCGCGCACGGGGTGTTCATGGCGGCGGGGACGCAGACGCTCCTGGTCACCGACATCACCGGCAACGGCCAAGGGGATCTCCTCGCGCTCGGCGGCGTCTTTGGGTTGCCCATCCAGGATCAGGTCGACACCGGGGTCGCCACCGCGCACAACATCGCGGCCAGCGAGCTGGGCACGCGCGTGATGGTCACCCACTCAGGCGCGACGAGCACGACGGTGACGCTCTACGCCATGCACAACGCCGTGCTGCCTTGGGTGCCGTTTGGCCTGCCGATGTTGGAGAAGCTGGCCACCGTCGCTGCGGACGCCAACCCGTTCGGCTTGGCGTACGTGCGTTGATCGCGGACGCCAGTGTTGCTCTTGAGCGTCCGGGAGTTGCGGTTCCGAAGCTCTTGCGGCAACGGGCCTTCGGAAACGTTGCCGCCGCGCGAAGATTCTCGGCCCCAGACGCAGTTCAGCACCACGTGCACCGCCGGGGCGAACGCGAGGTTGCCGCTCAGCAGCGTCGTGAGTGGTTGGAGGGTCACGACGCTGGCAGAGGGTACCGCGGGTAGCGTCAGCGACACCGACCGAGTGCCCGTTGGCGGCACGATTCCGCTGTCCAGGACTCTGCGGTCGACCGCAGCACGGCGACTCCCATCGGCGCCAAGCGCCCGAAGGCGATGGCGCCCTGATTGTCGGCAACGACGAGCGGCCGCGCGGCCGGAAACAAAGAGGAGATCGAGCCTCCGCGCATGCTGAAGACGCGGCCCGCGGGCACTCCCGCCACACCGAGGCCGGAGCCGTGACTGTCATCCGCGTGCAAGGCCGCACCGGGGTCGCACAGGACCGCGATGCCCTGATCGGTCACCACGTCGACGGAGTACGTGCCGGCCCGGACCACGAGCACGTCTCCGTGCTGCGCCGCCTGGACGGTATTGACGTCCCTTATCTCGCGCTTGCCATTGCAGATGCTTCGGCCAGAGGGTCGATGGGGCGTCGGTTGGCGGCGTGCCGCGTGCCTCCCACTTCCGGTTCCCCGAACCCGGCTTTCCGATCGATGGCTTCGAAGTGTTCGGTGTGCAGAAACAAGCACATCGACCTCGGAAGAGTCAGCGGGTCATTGTGGCTCGACGGCTCCTGGTTGGAGGTCTCGGTTCGTGTGAAGTGCGCGAGCCCCCTGAATGCCTGAGGACGCGCGACAATTGGCTGTTCCGCTTGACCTCGACCCGTACGCCGTGCATCGTCTCCGAGTCGTCTCCGGTGACCGCCGCGCAGTGATCCTCGACCTCAATGACTGGAGAACCGATGGCCAGTTGGTTGTCCATCGGCTCGTAGACGCGGTGCTTGCCGAACCGGTCGTGTCGCCATGGCTACGATGGGTGGTGATCATCGGGGGGGCTTTGCTCATCGCTATACTGCTCGTAGCGACGTGGCGAAGCCTCGGTCGGGGTCAGCTGCGTGGTTTCGCGTACGCGTCCTGTCTGGCGACGTTGTTGCTGGGGGGCTACTTCACCTTCGCGTCGTTGCAAGCGCTGCTCTTGGCTACCAGGGCGGAGGCCTTCCCGGCCGACCCGCCGTGGAGCGAAGCGAAAGCCCCTGCCAAGCCATTCGATTCCGAGGTCTTGAAGAGTGCAGTAGACGAGCTGCGCATACTGCTGCTTGGGCCTCTGGTGTGCGACGAGAACATGACGCGGCGCCCGGTCCTCGAGAGGTTCCTGAAAGAGCTGCCGGACCGCATCACGCAGCGAGAGAGTCAAACAGCACGGCAGGCTGAGCAGGCCGAACCTCAGGACGCTGGGCTGGGCACGTTGGCACAGGCATCTCCGAGCGGCGGGGACTGGGTGTGTCTGTACGTAAGCCCGATTCGCGCCGCGTTCCAGCGGGCGGGAGTGTTCGGCCCGGAGGCTGAAGCGGCGGCGCTCGCGTATTTGCTATTGCATGAGATTTGCCACGTGCGCCCCTATTTGGGCGGATTCCTCGAGGTGCCGGTCCCGGGAGATCGTGAGGGTCGGACCCAACATGTGGGACTGCACTGCTGGACGGCCGTGGTCGCGGGGGCGATCGAGCGTTCCCTCGGCGAGGCAGATGCGGAGGATGATGCTCACGCGAGGGCGCAGTTGGCGGGTGCCTGCTTCGAGCTGCGGCGTGCGAACGAGCTGCTCGACCCCAGGGCCCCCAACGCGTACTCTGATGTGTATTCTGAGTACCGCAAAACGATGGGGTTTTCCGCGCGCTTCCCGGGCCCAACTGCCTGGGCTCCGTCCCCGATTCCTCTTGTGCCAGCGCGCTGTGGCGGTTCCTGACGGTAAGGTAACGACCCAAGCATGAGCGCAGCAGTTCCAGGGGATGAACGTCGAGTGTCCAATGCGACCTCCTCGATGCTGGCGGTGGTCGTGCTGACGGCACTGTTTGTCATCGTTTTGCTGTGGTTACCCGATCCGGCGGTGGTCGCGCACGCGAGTGACGATCAGTTGCAGCGGACGTCTAGCGGGGTCTTTCGACGAGTGTTGTCGTTGGATTCTCGAGGCCACCTCGTCGTCGAGTCGCGAAAGGGTGCTGAGTGGACTGTTGTACGCCACATGCCCGCGACCGCCGGCGAGCTGCCGTCTTTCGTCAACCTCGAGTTGGGGGGCCACGTCACCGACTGCCGGGTCGAGGAGGTGGAACCCTTGGAGATCTCTCTCACCGTGCAACATCGGCGGCGAGGCTCGCTCGACCTGCGAGTGCGCGCAGCGTTGCCGTTGGCTGATGAGACTACGGAGGTCGAAGAACCGGATTCGTTCCGCCGCTGTGGTGGTGCACGCGACCAGGTTGAACGGGTGCGCGCGGAAGTACTGGCGATGGCGCACCGGGTTGGCGCGGAGCTGGAGCAGGGGTTGCCGCCACCTCACAGCCCGGGCGTAACGGTTGAGAGTGTTCACGAGCGCCTTACGTACGAGGTGTTGCCGGAGATCTCGGAAGACGAATACGTCTGTGACGTGGAGAGTCGGCTCACGCTGCGCGGAAAGTCCGTCGGGGGCGACGGGATGTTCGTCAGTCTAGAGGTCGGGCAGCACCAGTCTCGCGAGTTGAGTTTTGCTGGAGAACTGCGATTTGCGGGAGCCGAGGTGCCCGTCACGCTGGCTGTTGGAGAGCCGGAGCCCGCGGTCGCAGGCAGGGGCGACCGATGGATCTACCACGTGCGCTGCGACTTGCCCGAGACCCCTGGAGAGTTTGAGCTCGAAGTGCGATACGAGGAGCGGCTGCAGCTCGCGCCGGGAGTGCGGTCGTGGTACTTCGGTGCGCAAGACTTTGGTCAGCAGGACACTCTCGCCGGTGGCTACGTTGCGGAGGTGACGTGGAACACGCCGATCGAGCTGGGCGAGGATGCACAGTGGACGATGCCGGCACCGAGTGGCGACCTGCGGGTGGTTCCATTCAATCCAGAAGCGGAACGGCGCTATGGATTTCGTGTAGAGGTCTCGTCGTCGGTGCCGCGTGCGTCGGTGTTCTACCGCGTGATGCGGTAGCGTGTTGAGCTGGCTACGGGCACCATCACGTCGAGGTCGGCTGCACGCTGGAGTTCGGAGCGCTTACGGGCTTGGTTTCGCGAGAGGATTGGCACTCGTGGGTGCGTGCTGCGCGGGCGCTTGCGCTCCCGACGCGTCGTGCGTGGCCGTGCCGTCGGCTTCCTACGGCGGTGGGACGGGCTGGATTACCAACACCGGGTACTGGGTTGGGGGCGTCGACTACGGGTTGCGCTGCGGAGCCCTAGACGTTTTCGTCGACAATGGTGGGTGTTGGCTCGATCTGTCGTCACGCGGTGAGACCGCGGTGGCGGTTCGTCTGGACTTCGGCTCTGGGTTCTCCGATCCGCGCCCGGAAGGTCTCCGAGCGGCAGCTTGGTCTTCCGTTGCGCCAGGCGTGCCGCCGGCGGCGCACGAGCCACGGCCGACATGGGCCGCGGTACGCTTCGCTGGCGCAGAGGGCACTCAGCTGGCGCTTCGCGAGCGGGACCGCGGTCTTCTGCTGGAAGTCGAGGCGGCCGACGCGGCGGCACTAGCGCGCTGGTCGTTCGCAGTGCACGGTGCCGGTGCGCATGCGGCCGTCGCCGGTGGCGGTCTGGTGTGGCGTACCGCCGCGGGTGCGCTGCGACTGACGGTCGCGCGCCTGTGCCAGGAGACTGGGGCCGGAGAGCGCTGGCTCGGCGGCGCGCTGGTGGCGACCGCCAACGGGGTCGGTCTGCGCGCTGGCTCGACGCCGCGCGGATCGGGTGCGCTGCGGGCTGCGCTGGCGCTGCGCTGGGACGGCCAGGCGCCGGTCGCGATCGGGCTCGACGACGCGACCGCCATCGTCCACGACGTGGCGATCGACGAGAACGGTTGCGTATGGATCGCGGGGGCGGCGCGGCGCCTGCGTCCCCCGTTGGCACCGGGCCCATATGCACGCCTGAAGAACGAGCTGGATGCCTTGCTGTACACCGGCGGTGGTGCGGGGACACCGCCGACCACGCTGTTGCTCGGCGGCGAAGGGGACGAGGTCGTGCATGGGTTGGACATCGTGGGCGACCGCATCGTGGTCGGTGGTTGGACGGCGTCGCTCCGGCTCCCCCTGGCGGAGTCGGCTGCCCCCGGTGCTGGCCGCGATGGCTTCGTCGCGCAGCTGTCGACCACGGCGCGGCTGCGCTCGCTCGTGCGCTTGGCGGGGGCGGGCGAAGACGTCGTGCACGGCGTCCGCGCGCGCGTCGATGGTTGCGTGGCGGTGGGCGCGACGGGCTCGGCGGGCTTTGCCGCCGGCAGCCCGTGGCCCGCGCCGCACGGCGCGGGCGCGGACGCGTTTGCGGTGGCGATCGCCACCGGCGCCGTCGAACGCGAGTGGCGCTGGGCTAGTGATGGCGAAGACATCGCGTACGCGATCGACAGCACCGACAGCGGCCAGTACGTGGTTGTGGGCACATCTTCGTCCGCGGAACTCGGCGGAGCGCCATCGGCCGGAGGTTCCGATGGCTTCATCGCCTGGCTGCAGCCGGACCACGACGCACACGTCGTGCGCCGCTTCGGTGGTCGTCGAGAGGACTCTGCGTTGGCCGTGGTCGCTGCCGACTCCGACGCGGTTTGGGTCGCCGGCTGGAGCCGCTCGACTGAGCTGCCCTTCGCGGTCGCGGCCGCGCCCGAGTGGGCGGAGGTCGAGGCGATTGCGTTTCGGTTCGAGGGCGTCGGTGGGGTCCCGATGCTCGCGGCCCGCCTCGGCGACGTCGCTGCGCTGGTGGCGGAGGGACGGGCGCGTCTGATGGCGGCGGTCATCGCCGAGCGCCAGGCGCGGGCTGCGGGCGGCGGCGCGGTCGAGGCGGCGCGGCTCGCGGCTCTCGGGAGTCGCCGGGCGCCGGCGGAGGTCGGCGGCCTGGAGGCCTCGGCATTGCGGCGGGTTCGGTCCACCTCGCCCCCGGGATGCCGTGGTGCGGTCTCGGCCGGTGCGCGCCATGCGCGTGCCGGGGAAGCGCCGGGCTTGCTGTTGAGCTCTGCCAATGCGCCCCCGTGGTGCCGGGGCGTTCTCGGCGTCGGGCGCGCATCGGCCAAACCGCACCTCTGGCACGGGGTGCCGGTCGGTCTCGACCCGGGGACGATCTGGTCCCGTCCGGTCGTCACGGATGCCTCGGGA
The DNA here is from genome assembly GCA_965223545.1 of Planctomycetota bacterium. GTDB lineage: Bacteria > Planctomycetota > UBA1135 > UBA1135 > UBA2386 > CBDCWY01. The sequence continues at coordinate 6,236,948 of OZ245006.1, forward strand.
CGCGCGGTGGTGCGTCTGCCGATGACGACGTTTCCGCCGGGAGCCGAGGTTTGCGCACAGTGGTTGTGGTTCGGGCCGTCGGAGCCCTACCCACCGTGCCCGCCGTCGGGCCTCGTCGCCTCACCGCTGATCGAGCTCGCGCCCGCGCAGTGACTAGCCCCTTGAGACCCGCCTACGTCACGCGCGTCGGCCGGTCTGCACCGCGATGATTCCCAAGAGCATCATCGCGATCCCGACCCACTGGTGCGCTAGGAGGCGTTCGCCGAGCAGCGCGAACGCGAACACCGCCGTGTAGATGACACCGCCACTGGCCAGCACGCTGGCCTCGTACGAACGCAGCGTGCGGAGCGCGTAGTTGAACACGGTGGCGCCCACCGCGATCGTCACCAGCGCACTGAAGGCGACGACGACGGTGGCGCCGAAGTGCGGCAGCGGGGCGAGACCGTCGCGCCAGACGCCGGCCAACGCCACCGGGACCCCGCCGATCCACACTGTCAGCATGGAGATCATCGGGTCGGAGAGGTCGAAGCGCGGTGCTCGCGTCAGCCGGCGGATCAGGTTGTTGGTCATCGCCAGCGCGACCACGCCGCCGCCGACGACGAGCACGCCGGCGGCCTCGTCGCCGGAGGGCACCGCGCGGAAGTAGACCGTCAGGCCGGCCAACGCCAACAGCGTGCCGGCCAGCTGTCTTCGCGTCGGGCGTTCGCCGAGCAGCGGGATGCTCAGGGCCAACGTGACGACGCCGACGAAGTTGACCAGGTACGCGTGCGTCGTCGCGGGCAAGTGCTGCAGCCCGACGATGAACAGCACGCGCGCCGCCGTGAAGTGGCACACGCCGATCGCGGCCAACAGCAGCCAAGTGCGCCGGTCGAGTGCGGGCACGCGCTCGCGGCGCAGCACCAGCGTGTGCACGGTCAGCAACCCGGCGCCAATCGCGATCTGCAGCCAGACGAACGTGAACGCGTCGACCTCGACGAGCGTCCCCTTGGCGAGGACCGCCGCCAGCGCGGCCGCGGCGACCGCGGCCGAGAGAATCGCCATCGCGGCGGTGCGGCTCGGCGCGGCGGAGGGCGTAGGTCGATCGGACAACGAAAAGAGCGTGCAGTCCGGTTGGCCCGGGCGCAACGATGGGCTGCTCGCCTTAGACTCGCGGCATGGAGTCGCCCAAAGTGGTCGTGTTGCGGCCGGTCGTCGATGCGGACCTGTCGGTTCTGTTCGAGCAGCAACGCGATCCGGAAGCCAACGCGATGGCGGCATTTCCCGCGCGCGAACGCGATGCGTTCGTCGAGCACTGGCAAACCGTGGTCAACGGGCGGGACGATGTCGTCGCGCGCGCGATCGAGGCGGATGGCGCGCTCGCCGGGCAGGTCGGGTGCTTCGTGCGCGACGGCCGGCGGTTGGTCGGCTACTGGCTGGGCCGGGAGTTCTGGGGGCGCGGGATCGCGACCCGAGCGTTGGCGCAGCTGGTGGCGGTCGTGCCCGAACGGCCACTCCACGCCTGGGTCGCTCTGCACAACAAGGGGTCTATCCGCGTGTTGGAAAAGTGCGGGTTCGAGCGGGTCGGGGAGCCTCAGCCGATCGAAGACTACGACGGCGTTCTCGAGCAGCGTTTCGTGTTGGAGTGACCGGGGCGCCAGAAGCGCCGCGGGGCAACGCGATGCGCGCCGCGCCACCGTCGCGCAGTTCGGGATAGGGCGCATCTCGGTCGTCGAGGTAGCGCACGAGGCGGGCCGCCAGAACCGCCAAGCGCGAAGGTTCGGTGGACGCGAGGTCGCGGCGTTCGCCGAGGTCGGAGCGCAGGTCGTACAGCTCCCAGCGGCCTGGCTCGTAGAAGTAGATCGCCTTCCAACCGCCGGCGTTGATCGCGCTGTGCGGCTCGTATCCCCCCTCGGGGTGCGCGCTGCGGATGCCGTTGCTCCAGACGTGCGGGTAGTGAAAGACCAGGGGGCGCTGCGTCGCGGCGGGGTCCGGGGGCTTGCCGCCCAGCAGCTGCGTGAGGTCGCGGCCGTCGACCGGGTGCGTGGTGGGGGCTGTGAGACCGGCCCACGACAGAACCGTGGGGAAGATGTCTTCGCTGATCACCGGGGCATCGCAGCGTGCTCCGGCGCGCACCGCCAGCCGTGCCTGCAACGGGTGGTCGGCGTTCTGCGCTCCCCACGCGATGACCATGGGCACGCGTGTGCCGCCCTCGTAGGCGGAGCCCTTGCCGGCGCGTAGCGGATGGTTGAAGGCTCCGGCGGGGATGCCGTCCGGCAGCGTGCCGCGGCCGTGTGCCGCGAGTCCACCGTTGTCCGACGCGTAGACGATCAGCGTGCGGTCGGCGATGCCACGCCGCTCGAGGTGCGCGATCAGCGCGCCGAGGCTGTGATCGACGCCCTCGATCATCGAAGCGTAGCGCGCTTCGGTCTCATCCAGACCGCGCTCGCGGTAGCCCGCGGCAAACGGGTCATGGGGCGCGAGTGGGACGTGGACGGCGTAGTGTGCCAAGTGCAGATAGAACGGTCGATCGGCGTCGATCGCCGCGTCGACCGAGCGCAGCGCCTCGGCCGTCGTCGCGTCGGTCAGGTGGACCGGCAAGCCGTGGTAGCGCTCCAGGCCGGGCACGGCCCAGGGCGGCTTGGCTGCGCCGAAGCCGTCGAGGCCGGAGTAGCTGCCCGGGCCCCCGGCGGCGTGACCACCGATGTTGACGTCGAAGCCGAGAGTGCGCGGATCGCTGCCGGCCGTGCCGTTGGCGCCCCAGTGCGCCTTGCCGGCGTGGATCGTCGTGTAGCCGGCGTCGCGCAACAGCGCGGGCAGCGTCACGTCCTCGGGTTGAAGTCCGTCGGTGCGCCAGGAAGACGGGCTGGAGAGGTGCTCGGTGCGGCCCGATGGGTCGCGGCCGGCGTGCAGGGTCCACTGCGTCACCCGATGCCGCGCCGGGTGCTGGCCCGTGAGCAGGCTGGTGCGGGTCGGCGAGCACACACAATGGGCGTGAGCGTTGCCGAACCGCATGCCGCGCGCGGCAAGCGCGGCGAGGTGCGGGGTGCGATAGCGCGCGTGGAGCGCGTTGGGCGCGCCATCGAACACCACGCTGGAGTCCTGCCAGCCCAGGTCGTCGACCAGGAAGACCACGATGTTGGGGCGGCCTTCGGCCGACGCTTGTGCCGCTGCGGTCGCGGCTAGAGCGAGGGAGAGGAGGGAGGCCACGGCGCGTCTTCTCGTGCGCGGGGCGAGGTGGAAGCGAGGCATCGACCGGCCGTTCTACCGCGGCTGGCGGGTCGGATGACAGACGGCGGCGGGCAAGGGCTACATTGACGGTGTCCCATGGCAACAGCGAAACGCTCGATCGTCGTCTCCGGCTTGCTCGCCCTTGGTGGTGCGCTCGCCTTTCTGGTCTGGTCGGCGATGAGCGGTGAAGCGCCAGCTCCGGTGGTGCCGCCATCGATCGGTGCCTCCGAAGGGTCCGGCATGGTGGCCACCGCGGAGCCGGAGATCGAGGGGTCGGGGGCCCGCGTCGCCGCGCCGGCCGCGGCCGCCGCCGGTTCGGCGGCGGGCGATCTGCACGCCGATCCGGTGTACCGCGCGGGATTGTGCGGGTTCTATGGGCGCGTCGTGGACCACGCCGGCGCACCGGTGCCCGCGCTGCGGGTGTCGGTGTTTCGCTTTGCGCCCGATTCGCTGACTCCGGAACTGGTCGAAGGCGCCGAGGCGGCGCCGTTCGATGTCGATATCGACGCGGGCGAGACCGAGACCGGTGAGGACGGGCGGTTCGAGCTGGCCGACATCGTGCCGCAGGGGTTCTACGCGGTCACGGCGGGCGTCGGCGCCGAGGTCTCGAAGACGGTGTTCCTCGACCAGACGCCGGGGCCGGGGCAGCGCGTCGACGTCGGCGACATCGTCCTGGACAACACCGGCGTGATCGTCGGCCGGGTCGTCGACGACGACGGTGTCGGCATCGCCGGTGCGATCGTGCGGGCGCTGGAGCTGCCGGCCGTGGCGAGTGCATTCGTGCCAGTCGAGCGGTTGCACCCCGAGGCAGTGGTGATTGTCGACGAAGCCAGCCAGCGCGCGGTGTTCGAGGTGCCGCGGTGGGTGCAGCACCGGTTCGAGCAGCTGCCGATCCCCACCGTCCTGAGCGGACCGGACGGAGCGTTCCGTTTGACCGGCGTGCCGGCGGGTACGCCCATGGTCGTGGCGTCGGTGCGCGCGCGGCTTGGCCACGTTCTGCAGCGCGTCAAGATCGAGGCCGAGACCGAGCGCGATGTCGGTGAGCTCCGGCTGCGCGAGGGCGACGAGGCCTGGGGGCGGGTGCTCGATACCCGTGGCGAGCCGGTCGTCGGCGCCGAGGTCGTCGTCGGTCAGGTGTTGAGTGTCGGACCGGTTGCCGTCGGTGAGCGCGCGGAACCGACCAACGAGAACGGCGAGTTCTCATTGACCGGTTTTCGCGGCGGCAAGGTGCTGGCGGCAGCCCGGCGCGGTCCGGGTGAGGCGTGGACCATCGGCGAGGCGGCGCCGGTCGCGCGGGACTTGATCATCCGCTTGCCGGCGGCCCACAGCCTCACCGTGCGGGTTACGGACGCGGCGGGTGATCCGATCGAGAGCGCGCGCGTGCGGCTGTTGGCCGGTGCGTTGGCCACGTCGGGCGACGATGCGCTGGAGGCATACCGGTTCGGAGTGTTGCCGGAGGTGCCGCTCGACGAGCGTGCGACCCTGCTGTCGGACGGTGTCCTGCGCATCGACGACTTGGCGGCTGGTCCCTACTTGGTGTTCGCCTCGGCGGTGGGGCGCGAGGCCGCGTTCGAGACCGTCGAGCTCGACGGCGACCGCACGCAGAGCCTGCGTCTCGACGATGCGGTCCGGTGTCGGGTCGAGGTGGTCGATCGGCGCGGAGAGCCCGTGCGCAACGCCGCGATCTACGCCGAGAGCAAGGACAGCGAGGCGGCGCCGGACATGCCGCAGCGCCGCGGGCGCACCGATGCGTCGGGCAGCCTGGCGGTCGGCGATCTGGCCGCGGGCGAAGTCGAGCTGCACGCGCACCACCCGGCCTACGGCTGGGTCGGCGCGGAGGCGACGTTGCCCGCCGCCGAGGTCGTGCGCTTGGTGTTCGACGACCCCGGCGCGGTGCGTGGCACGGTGACGGACAGCGGTCGGCCGCCACAGATCGGCGAGTGGATGGTGGTCTTGGCGCCGGAGTGGAGCGAGGGCGGCAACGATGTGGCGCTGCCCCGGCTCGCGGCGCCAGACGCGGACGGGGCCTTCGTGGTCACCGGTGTGCAGCCGGGCAAGTACCACGTGATGGCGGTGCCCTCGGTGCGCAGCGTGAGCTCACTCGGCTCGCTGATGGAGATGATGATGCTCAGCCGGATGAACAGCTCGCCCCGCATCGAGAGCGTGGATGTGACCGCGGGCGCGGAAAGCACCGTGCAGCTCGATGTCGCCGAGGAGCCGACGGTCATCGACGGTCCCTCGGCCAACGTGAGCGGCACGATCACCATCAACGGCGAGCCAGGCGCCGATCTCATCGTGACCACTTGGGGGGGTGGTCGTTCCGCCGCCACCGCCGACGCGAATGGCTTCTTCGATCTCGGTCCGCAGCCGGCGGGGACGGTGCACCTGCGGGTCACGGACCCGAGCGCCGGTGTCGATTTCGGCGACGGCATCTACCAGCGCGAGATCGAGCTGGCGGAGAGCAACGACCAGCACGTGCTGATCCAGCTCGACTACGGCGTGGTGGAGGGCTTCGTGCGGCAGGCCGACGGCAGCCGCGTGGCGCGGTGCGCGGTGAAGATCGAGGGACAGCTGATCGACGGCGGCAGGGCGGAGCGCATGGCGGCGGCCGACGACGATGGCGCATTTCGCATCGAAGGCGTCCCCGCTGGTCGATACGAGGCGAAGGCCGAGGGCGACGCCGGCAAAGGCTCGCTGGAGATCGACGTGGCTGCTGGTTCGATCACTGGAGTCGAACTCGTCTTGCAGCCCACCTACTCGGTGCGCGGCACGGTCGATTGGGCCGCGCTCGAGGGGCGGCCGGTCAGCTGGGGTTGGCTCGAGTTGCAGCGCGAAGACGGCGCCGAGGGCGGGGAGAGCGTCCACGTCGACGACGACGGCAGCTTCCTGGCGAAGGGCCTGCTACCCGGTCGCTATCGAGTCGAGGTCCGCGCCCAGGTCCGCAAGCCGGACGCCAAGGAGAAGTGGGACGTCGAGTCGATCGAGCTCGACGGCGGCGTGCTGCAGATCGACCGTGACCTGACCGGCGTCGTCCTCCGCCCAGAGCGAGTCGACGAATCCCCCGAAGAAGCCGAAGAAGACGGCGGGAACTGAACGTACGGAGCCAGGCTCCCATTCATCACTTCGCCGGCCGACGGCCGACGAAGCACCGCGAAGTGATGAATGGGAGCCTGGCTCCGTACGTTCAGTTCAGGGCTCGAGGGGGACGTTCCAGTAGCGCTCGGAGACGAACTTCTCCCACGACTGGCGCACGCGGCCGACCGCGACACCCAGGGACGGCGACCACTTGGGGCGCTCCGGCGGCTTGGCGAGCCGCAGGCCGGCTTCCAGAGGGGTGCGGTCCGCCTTGCGACGGTTGCACTGGACGCAGGCGAGCACGCAGTTCTCCCAGGTGCTGCGGCCCCCGCGCGAGCGCGGTAGCACGTGATCGATGGTGAGCTCGTTGGTTCCCGGCTTGCGCCCGCAGTACTGGCAGGTGTTGCGGTCGCGTCGGTACAGGTTGCGCCGGGTGAACACGACGGTCTGCGACGGCACCCGGTCGTAGCGCGTCAGCACGATCACCTCGGGGATGCGCAGGCGCAGCGTCACGGTGCGCACGCACGGTTCTTCCGGTGGAATCGCCAGGTCGGCCCAGGACTCGAAGCCGTGCGCTTCGTAGGTCTCGGGCACGATGGCCTTGGCGGCGCCCGAGTACACCAGGCGCAGCGCGTCCCGCACCGAGGTTGTCGCGATCGCCAGCCAAGATCGGTTGAGCACCAAGGTCGGTTGTGCCAACACGTTGACTGTCATGACGATACGATAACGGTTCCCAAGAGAGTTCATCGGCGCCTGGGCCGCTCCGAGAGAGTCGAAAACGGAAAGGCCCGATGCCAGCGCGGCGTTGCGCGTCGAGATCGCGGTTGCGCCGCCGGTCACGGTATCATGTTTCCACGGTGGGCGACACGGCGAGCAGAGCGGGGTTGGTGCGGTGCTTGGCCGCCTGCGCGCTCGCCGTAGGTGCGGTGAACGCGCAGGCGGCGTTCGCCGGTGTGCGTTCGCTCGAGCGGGGCGAATGGTTGATCGGCGCCGGCCCAGCGGCCGACTCGGGCCGCGAGGTCCTGCTGGTGCCGACCAACGCGCGCGACCTGGGCGCGACCCTGGTCTACCTCGCCGAGCTGCAGCAACGCTTCGCCGACACGATCGACGTCGTCGCGGTGGTTCCCCATTCGATCCCCGCCGATGGCTTGGCGGCGGCGCGCGCCGCCATCGGTGACGCCCGGATCGCCGTCACGCTGCAGCCGGAGCTGCACCGCGCGGTCTCGGGTGCGGTCTCGCTGCTCGCCGCCGATGGCGAGCCGCTGTGGACGGGGGACGTCTCCTCGGGCTTGGTGGGGTTGTTGCGCCGCTGGCAGCAAGACGAGGACCGCGGCGTCCTGCGCGCGCTCGCCGGCGACGAGCGGCTGCGGCTCGAAGAGCTCGGCGAGCTCGAGGATCACGACACCGCGTCGCTCCGCGCCGCGGCGCGCCAGGCCCTGGCGCGCAACGATGGCAATCCCGACGCCTGGCTGCTCGAGCTCATCGTCGCCGTCGAGCGAATGGGTGACCTCGAACGCGCGCGGCACGTCGCCGACCGCGCCCTGCGCCAGCTCGCGCTCGACGGCAAGGCCGTGATCCGTTTCGTCGACAAGCTGCTGCGCACCGTGCCCGACGACGCCGTGATCCTGCAGAGCTGTCTGATGGCGCTGGTGCCGGTGGCGCCCGCCCTGGCCGGCGATTTCGACGCACAGCTGGTCTATCTGGCCGCGCTGAGCGGCGTCGGTCGGGTGCGCGAGGCCCGCATCCTGGTCGAGCGGCTGGTCGGCATGGCGCCGCGGTGGCCCTCGGGGCACGTTCGGCTGGCCGAAGCTCTGACCTTCGGCTCGTTGGCGCCCGAGTTCGCCGCGACCGCGCGGGCACAGCTCGAGCTGGCGGCGCAGCGCGACCCCGGTCCCGACCACTTGTTGGTCGAGTACCGGGTCCGCCGGCACTGCGAGCGCGACATGGCGGCGGCGGACGCGGTGCTCGACCGCTTCGTGCAGACTCTCGGCGGCCTGCCGGCGCTCAACAACACGGTTTGGTTCATGGTCACCCAAGAGCCGCGCCGCGGTCGGTTCCGCGCGGCGGCGGCGGCGCTCGCGCAACGCATGCTCGAATCCCGGCAGATCGACGGCGCGGAACTCGACACGATCGCGCTCGCGTTCTTTCTCGACGGCCGCGTCGAGGACGCGGTCGAGCTGCAGATCCGGGCCGTCGAGCTCACCAGCCAGACCACTTATCGCGCCCGCTTACAGCGCTACCAGCAGGTGCTCGAACGACAGCGGCGCTGAGCCGGGTCGCCGCTGCGCAGCGAATGTTTTGCCATTGGCCGCGTAGCGCTACGATGCCGCCGTTGCTCTCCCCAAGCCCGTTGGAGGCGCCGTGACCCGACTGTTCGGAATCCTGTTCATGCTCATCTTGCTTGCCGCCGGCGTCGGCTATTGTCGCGGTTGGTACACGGTGGAGGCGGCCGACGGATCGCTGACGCTGTCGCTCGACAAGGACCGGGTCAAGAACGACACCGCCAAGGCGACCGAGGCGATCGGCAACCTGTCGCGGACCGCCGCCGAGCGGATCCGCAATCTGGCGCGTCGGGTCGGCGACGGCTACTCCGAGCTGCAGGGCAACTTGGTCGCGGTCGATCCCGTCCAGCGCTCGGTCGAGATCGAGGCATCGGGCGAGGCGGTGCCGCTGGTCGTGCCCGCCGGGGTGCCGCTGATACTGAACGGTGCCGAGGTCGAGCTCGACGCGCTCCGCGACGGTGATGTGCTCACCGTGCAACTGGAGAGGGTCGCGGGTGCGGACGGCGCGGACGAGACCTTCGAGATCCGGCGCGTCCAGGTCGAGCGCCACTGATCGCCGGCCGCCGGCGGACGCGGCGAGAGGGATAAGGTGAGGCGCGACCCCGCTCGCTTTCGGCGACGAGCGGTGGCCGCGCCTCGGGGCCCTTCAGCACACGCGGTGCAGGGATTGTGCCGGCCGTCTGCGAGCGTGCCGGCGGTGCGTGTGCGCCGCCTCGGGGACGAGCGTCGGGGACGGATGCAGTCTCCAGGGGTCTGAGGCGGTCGAACGGAGGGCCACGCTGACTCGAGGATAATCACCCGGGCATGCCGATGCAATCCGTTGTCCTCGGGAGGCCAACGCGTTGCCGCACATTGCGAGGGTCGAAAGGCGTCAGCGTCGCGGCTTCTGGGGGCGCGGCACCGAGGGGCGGGACGTCGGGGCGGCGTTTGGCGGCTCTTCTCGGTCCGGTTCCGCTTCCCCTCCCTTCGCCGCGGCGCGCGCTCGCTGGCGCTCGGCCTGCCGCTTTTGGCTCTGCATGTAGCCCTCGGTGCCGAACTGGACGCCGCGGCCGAGTTTGGCGTTGTTGTCGTAGTAGTCGCGGCCGTAGTCGGCGAATGCCTCGACGTCGAAGCGCTGGAACGGCACGAACGGCCGTTCCGCCAGCCGTTCGTGCACGAGCTGGTTGATCGGCTTGAGGGTATCGCCGGTCGTGCCCTGCGCGGTGGATAGGAACGTGTCGCGGGGCTCCCGCTCGCGCCGCTCCCGCTCCGCCGCCGCGTCGAACCCCTGCCACGTGCTGCGCGCGAAGGTGGCGGGTCCGTGCGTGCGCAGGGCGGCCAATTGCAGCCGGGAGTACATCTCCCGCTTGGCGGAGGCGCCGCGCGAGCGATCGCGCCACAACGCGTGCAACGTCGTCGCCAGCTCGAGCTCCTGCGCCAAGTCGTCGGGATGCCAGAACCCCGGCAGTGCGTGCAGCACGACGCCCGACGCCGACAAGACGAAGATCTGCACGTTGCGCGCGCCGGCACCGTTGGTGGTGCCGACCGCGGGCTGGTCACAGGTGTAGCCGTGTGAGCGACCGACGTAGTCCTCGCGGGCGATGTTGTGCCAGCCGGCGACGAAGTCGCGCGCCAGCAGCGACCGCACGCGTTCGTCGGCGAGGGCGACCGCCCTCAAGCTCTGGCCCGCGCTTCAGAGGAAGCCGTCGATGTCGCCGAGCGCCTGGATCCAGAGGACCGGCTTGCCCTGTGCCCGGCCGGCCGACAGCGCCGCGCCCAGCGAGCGGTACCAGCGCACGTCCTCGAGCAGGCCGTCGACGGCGGCGCGCACCTGCTCGCCGTTCAGCTGGAGCTTGCGGAAGGCTCTTGCCTCACGCGCCGCACGGCGCACCGCAGCCGCGTCCTGCGCAAAGGCGGTCGTCGGTAGAAGGGGCAGGAGCGCGGCAGCAGCCGCGACGATGCGGGAGGTGGCCATCGGCAAAACGCGCCTTGGCGGCGGATCGGTCCGGGGCGGAGCCCGGATCATACATCGGCGGTGGAGCCGCCGGCAGTACCGCCGATCATCTTGCCGGCCGTTCGCCGGTTTGCGGCGTCACTCCGATCGCAGCAGAGTGCAGGGCAAGAACTCTTCGAGGAACTGCTGGGTCGGGCCGGTGTTCGGATCGAACTCGACGCCGACGTCCCAGAGGCCGTTGTCGGTCGGCTCGGCGCGCCGGACCTCGACGCGCATGTTGTGCAGCTGATTGCCGGCGGCCACCCGCAGCACCACGCTCTCGCCGACGAAGAACCGGTTGGGTGTGCGGATGCCGAGGCCGCGGACCGACACGTTGGACACGATGCCCAGCGCGTGGTCCTCGGAGTCCGGCCGCTCGGCCGAGATCCGGGCAAAGGTCTGCTTCTCGAAGCGCTCGTCGCGCCGCCGGTCGTCGATGTGCTGAGCGTCCATGATGTGAACTCTTGTCTTCGCGTTCTGCCGGCGGCATCGGAAGCCGCGCAGCGGAGCTTGAGTGGGGCCGGAGGGTGAGCGGTCAAGGCGGCGCGGGCACACGGCACCGCGACGATGGGTGGCGATGCGCGAACTCCCGCTGGCGCCGGGCCGGTGCGCCACGAGCGGATGGCCACTGCCCTAAGACGCGCGCCTGCGCGGGACTGTCTCGCTTCGAGAAAGCCGAAGCTCGACGATTCGTGGCGCCGGACGCTCAGCCCAGCTGCGCCTTGGCCTGCGCGACGCTCTGCTTGAGCGCTTCCATCAGGTTGAGGATCTTGGGCTCCTCGGGGTCGGCGACTTCGATCACCTCTTGGCCATCGACCTTGGCCTGGATCAGCTCGGTGAGCCGCTCGACGTAGGTGTCCTCGTAGCGGCCGATGTCGAAGTCCTCGATCCGGGTTGCTTCGATCAGCGTCTTGGTCAGCTGCAGCTCGTGGTCGGGTAGCTCTTGTTCGGCGAGCTCCTCGACGAACGTCTGCGGCTGCTTGACCTTGGCCTTGTGCACCAGCACGACCATGGTCAGCAGCTTGCCGGCGGGCCGGATGGCGACCAGTTGCTCGCGTCCCGAGATCACGACTTGCGCGATGGCCTCGACGCCGGCATCGACCATCGCTTGCAGGAGCAGCGCGTAGGGCTTCTGTCCGACCGCACCGTCGGGCAGAAGATAGTAGAAGCGGCCGGAGCGGTAGATCTCGTCGATCCCACCGCGGTCGACGAAGCCGTCGATGCGGACCGAGTTGTCGCGTTCGGGCCGGAGCTTCTGCAACTCGTCGAGGTCGACGCGCACGTACTGGCCCTTGGCGTACTCGTAGCCACTGACGATCTGGTCGCTCTCGAGCGCGCCGTGCTCCGGGCACGACTTCTGGTACTTGACCCGCTGGTTGCAGTCGGCGTGCAGCTGGTTGAGTCGGATGTCACTGCCCGACGTGGTCGCCGTGTAGCCGCGCACGGGCACGGTGACCAAGCTCAGGCGCAAGAATCCCTTCCACGTCGGTCGCGGTGCCATCGGTCAACCGCGAACGGAGTCGACGTCCATGACGTACAGCGCGACGACCACGTCGTCCTCGCGCTCTTCGCCGATGTAGAGCTTGCCGGAGATCTCGACCGTGCCGGCAAACACCTCGGTGGTGACCCCCTCGGGCATCGCGCAGAACACGACTTCGTTGAGCTTGGGCATGCCCTCGCAGCCGCAGGCGTCGTCGATGAGCATGAAGAACTCGACCGGGCCGATGCCGTCGTCCTCGCGCTGCATGAAGCCGGACAGCGTGATCTCACGCTCGTCGTACTGGGTGACCTCGGCCGGCAGGGTCATGCCTTCCTGGTACTCGAACCCGGACAGCACGGCGAAGTCGACCTTCTCCGGTTCTAAAGGACCGGCCAGGACGGCGGCCAGCCCGATGGTCCACGCGAGCTTCATGACGGCATCTTAGCAATCGGGCAGACCGCGACGCGAGGCTGAGGGATAAAGGTGGCGGCTGCCGGGTAGCCGCCGCGGTTGGGGAGAATCGCACCGGTGGCGCCGCTATCCTCGCCGGGCCCGAAACAGCCGCCATGACACCGAACCCCACCTCAGGCGAGCCGCTCGTCGGCTACAGCGTCACCGACCACGTCGCGGTGCTGACCTTGCAGCACCCGCCGGCCAACACCTACAGCCACGAAATGATGCTCGAGCTCGACCGGTGCATCCTGCGGGCGCGGTTCGATGCGGCGGTGCAGGTGATCGTGCTCACCGGCGCGGGCGATCGGTTCTTCTGCGCCGGCGCCGACATCGCGATGCTCGAGCGCGCTGATCCGGGCTTCAAGTACTACTTCTGTCTGCACGCCAACGAGACCCTGTCGCGGCTCGAGCAGACCCCGAAGCTGGTCATCGCCGCGCTCAACGGCCACGCCGTCGGCGGCGGACTCGAGGTCGCGCTGGCCGCCGATCTGCGCGTCGGTCGCGCCGGCGCCGGCAAGATCGGGCTGCCCGAGGTCGCGCTCGGTGTGCTGCCCGGCACCGGGGGCACCCAGCGGCTGGCGCGGCTGATCGGCAAGGCGGCGGCGATCGAGCTGATGTGCAGCGGCGCCAACACGGACTTCGCCCGAGCGCACGAGCTGGGGCTGCTCAACCAATTGTGGGACGTCGACGCCGCCGACTTCGGTGCGCGCGTTCTCGAGTACGCGCGCGGTTTCTGCACACCGGAGAAGGCGGCGATGGCGGTCGGCCACATCAAGCGCGCGGTGCAGACCGGCGCGGAGCTTTCGCTCGAAGCGGGCCTCGCGCTCGAGCGCGAGCTGCAGGCCAAGCTGTTTGCCAGCCAGGACGCCAAGGAAGGGCTGGCGGCGTTTGCGAACAAGCGCGCCGCGGCCTTCGAGGGCTGCTGATCATGACCGATGCAGTGCTGACCGAGCGGCGCGACGATATCGCGATCTTGACCCTCAACGCCCCGGAGAAGCGCAATGCGATCGATCTGGAGATGGTGCGCGGGCTGCACCGGGCGTTGGACGACTTGACCGGCGACGACGCCCTTGCCGCCGTCGTGCTGACGGGCGCCGGCGACCGCGCCTTCGCGGCCGGCGCCGACATCGGTGATTTGCTGGAGCGCAAGGCCGCGCAGGCGTTGGCGGCGATCAACTCGGGCATCTTCCAGCGGATCGAGGAGTTTCCGGTGCCGACGATTGCCGCGATCCGCGGCTGGTGTCTCGGCGGTGGCTGCGAGCTGGCGATCGCCTGTGATCTGCGGGTCGCGGGACGGTCGGCCAAGATGGGGCAGCCCGAGGTCAAGCTCGGCATCATCCCCGCTGCCGGCGGCACCTATCGGCTGCCCCGCTTGGTCGGCCTCGGGCGCGCGCGCGAGCTGGTCTACACCGGGCGCATCCTCGACGCCGAGGCGTGCGCCGCGATCGGGCTGGTCAACGACGTCGTCGACGACGAGCAGGTGCTCGAGCGGGCGCTCGAGCTGGCGGCAGAGATCGCGCAAAACGGCCGCCTGGCGGTGCGCATGGCAAAGGCGGCGATGAACGGGCTCGCCCGGGACAACGCGCACCTCGCCGGCCCGTTCGAGAGCATTGCCCAGGCCGTCTTGTTCGACAGTGACGACAAGCACGCGCGGATGCGCGCATTTCTCGACAAGGGCGCCAAGCGGCGTGGGAGTGGCTCATGACTCGGCCTCGATTCGTTTCCGTCGCCGTTCTCGGCTCGGGCACCATGGGGGCGGGCATCGCGCAGGTGTGTGCCGGCGCGGGCTCGCGCGTGGTGCTGACCGACGTCGCCGAAGACCGGCTCGAGCAGGCGATGGCCGGAATCGCCGCGTTCTTGGACAAGGGCATCGCCAAGGGCAAGACGACGGCGGCGGACAAGCAGCGGGTCTTGGATGCGATCGAGCCGTCGACGTCGCTCGAGCAGGCGGTTGCCGGGGCGGACCTGGTGATCGAGGCCGTGCCCGAGGACGTCGCGCTCAAGCGCGACCTGTTCGCGCGCGTGGCGGGCGCTGGCCGGGCGGACGCGATCCTCGCGACCAATACGTCGTCGCTGTCGTTGGCGCAGATCTTCGCGCAGGCGGGCGATGCGGGCCGCTGCCTGGGGATGCACTTCTTCAACCCGCCACCGCTCATGCCGCTGCTCGAGGTGGTGCGCACGACGGCGACGATGGCGGCGTCCGTCGACGCGGTCCTCGAGTACGCCGCGCAGCTCGGCAAGGAGCCGATCGTCGTGCGGGACAGTCCGGGGTTCGCCACGAGTCGGCTGGGCGTGGTGCTCGGCTTGGAGGCGATCCGGATGGTCGAAGAGGAGGTCGCTTCGGCCGAGGACATCGACAAGGCGATGACTCTCGGTTACCGCCATCCGATGGGGCCGTTGCGGCTCACCGATCTGGTCGGACTCGACGTCCGGATGGCGATCGCGGACTACCTGCGCGGCGAGCTGCGCAGCCCCGCGTTCGAGGTGCCGCAGCTGATGCGCGACATGGTGGCCCGCGGCCAGCTTGGCAAGAAGAGCGGCAACGGCTTCTATCGCTGGTAGCATCACCCCGCTCCCGCCGCGGGCGCCCGCGCGCCCGTCCAACCGGAGGAATCGAATGCGCTGGAAAGGTCGTAGAAAGAGCGAGAACGTCGAGGATCACCGCGGCATGAGTCGCGGCAAGGTCGCCGCGGGCGGTGGCATCGGTGTGCTGCTGATTGCCGTCATCGCCATGCTGTTCGGCGCCGATCCGTCGGCGTTGATCCGCCAGCTCGGCGCCGGTGGTGGCGGTGGGGCCGTCGTGCAGGGCGGGGAGCAGTCCGGGCCGCGGCCCGACGATCCACTGGCCGAGTTCGTCAAGGTCGTGCTCGCCGACACCGAAGACGTCTGGAGCCGACTCCTGCCCGGGACCTACCGGGAGCCGAAGCTGCGCCTGTTCGAAGGGTCGGTGCAGTCGGCCTGTGGACAAGCCACGGCGCAGGTCGGTCCGTTCTACTGCTCTGCCGACGAACGGGTCTACATCGACCTGTCGTTCTACCGGGACCTCAAGGAGCGCTTCGATGCGCCCGGCGACTTCGCCCAGGCCTATGTCATCGCCCACGAGGTCGGCCACCACATCCAGCACCTGCTCGGCAAGTCGGGCGAGGTCCACCGGATGCGCGGTCGAATCTCACAGGAGCAGTACAACGAGCTGTCGGTGCGGCTCGAGCTGCAGGCGGACTTCTATGCGGGCGTTTGGGCGCACCACGCGCAGCGGATGAAGAACATCCTGGAGCGTGGCGATCTCGAGGAAGCGATGCGCTGTGCGGCGGCGATCGGGGACGATCGGCTGCAGAAGCAGGCGCAGGGCTACGTCCAGCCGGATACCTTCACGCACGGCACCTCGGAGCAGCGCGTGCGCTGGTTCCGCAAGGGGTTCGAGACCGGGGATTTGCGGCAGGGCGACACCTTCGCCGTGCGCAACCCCTGACGCCCCGCAGGCTCTCGCGTCGGTCCCTATACTGCGGGGCCCACCGACTCCGACCTCCCCGACCCATGAAGCAGTACTACTCCCTCGGCCTGGCGCTCGCCCTGTTTGTCGGCGGGCTGGCCAGTGTCGCCCCGGCGCAGTCCCATTCCGTCATCGTTTCGCCGGACTTGCTGTTCCAGTTGCGGGACGCGCGCAGCGGGCCGCTGTCGCTGGTCGATGACCAAGAGACCCTGATCGTCACGCCGTCGACGGCCGGTGGCTACGCGGCGCGGCCCTTCCGCACGGTGCCGACGATCAACGTCATGCACGGTGATCGGAACAACGACGGTGACCTCGACCACATCACGCCCTACGTCGACCTCAATTGCCTGATGCGGCGCACCCGGCCGCCGCACGTCGAGAACGGGCCGTTCGAGCCCGGCTCGATCTGGATGTCGGCGGTCTCGTCGGCGCGGTTCGCGTCGTCGACCGCGGCATCCTCGACGCGCGCCTCGGCCACCGACGGCGACGTCTGGCGCGCGCGCAACGGCGTCGTCGAGTACTTCGTCCGCGGTCCGGTGCTGGCGGCGTCCTACGCGAGCGCGACGTCGTCGGTGCCGAGCGTCGACGTCGACGGTCTGGTGCAGACGCCGTCGGGCGATCTCTTGGTCAGCTTCTACGATGACGAGACGATCGCCCGCAACGCGATCGCCGATGGCGATCTCTACCTGGTGCCCGCTGCGGCGATCACCTACGACGGCAACGGGCTGGTCTCTTCGATCGCGCGGGCGTCGGCCCGGCTGTTCGCCAGCGAGGCGGACTTCGACGCCATGGTGGCCAACTCCGGCGCCGTCGACATCAACGGAACACCGATCACCGCGATCGTCGACCTCACCGCACTGGCGATCGATCCGTCGGGCGGTACCTGGATCAGCCCGCGGGATCCGACCTTGAGCGCCCCCAACCTCGTCTTCGGCATTCCCGGCTCGGACGGGTTCGACAACTTGTGGAGCACAGCGGCCGGCGGTCGGCTCGCGGTCATCAACGGCGTCACCATGGGGCACCGCACCGGTCAGGCCAACGGCGACCGCTTTGGTATCTGGCCGATGCCCGGCACCACCGGCGTCAGCGCGCTGCTGATCGTGCCGGCACAGAGTCACTGGATCACGATGGACGCGCCGCTGTCGGGCAAGCAGAGCGGCGGTCTGTTCCAGCTCGAGATCGGCCGCATGCAGCCGTCGACTCCGTTCGTGCCGTTCGTCTCGCTCTGGGCGACGCAGATCGGGTTCGGCTACGTGCCGGCGCTGCCGGCGCCGGGGGGGCTCGGTGGCAACCGCTGGCTCGAGCTCGACCTCGCGACGTTGGTGGCGTTGCCGCCGTTGCTGGCCGATGCCGATGGCATCGCGCGGCTCACGTTGAGGGCGCCGCCGGGGATCCCGAGTGGCGTGGACTTCCTCGTGCAGGGCGCGGGTTTGCCCGTGGGGGGGGCGCAGCTGGTGCTGTCCGCGACGTGCAACATGACGTTCTGATGCGCGGGGGTGGGGGGCTGACCGGCGCGTTGGGGTGCGTCGGAGTCGCGCTGCTGGCCGCCGCAAACCGTGCGGTCGGTCAGCAAGTGACCTTCACGTGCTCGAGTCAGGAGCGCGTGCAGCAGTACGAGCCTTTGGATCTGGTTTGGACGGCTGTCGTCACGGGACCCCAAGAGGTCAGTGCGGACTTCGAGAAGAATGTCTTCGAGTTCGAGCGGTGGGACGAGGCCGAACGAGCCTGGCAGCCGATCGACTATGCGTTCGTCCGCTCCAGCACGTGGCCGGTGGATTGGCAGCCGGGACTGTACTCTCACGGGGTCCGAATCCTCTCGCCCGCGATCATTGCCGTGCCGGGGAAATACAGGTTCAAGAAGGACGTGGCGTTTCTGGAGCTCACCGAGGTTGACCAGAACTGGACCCACGTGGAGGTCGTCGCGCACGCGTCGAATGCCACTGCGTTTGGTCGCGAGGGGCCTCTGCGGGATGCCTACGGCTGGCTGAAGTTCGTCCTGCTCCAGGTGCACAACCTGGCTAACGTGCATGCTCTCGTACCCAATTCTAAGCCGCGCCACGTGGCGCACGCGGCCAGAAGAGCCGAGAGGGCTGCAGACTGCTTGCTCACCGAGTCACTGTCGGAGCGGGTTCTCGACATGGCCAGGCTGGCCAAGAGTTGGGCGCTGGTGGTGAGCGCGATGAACACGCGCGATCCCGTCGATCCGGAGATGATCGGCGAGGCCCGGACTCACCTGCAGGCGGTGGACCCGACCCGCTACCCAGGTCCGTTCGGCAACGTGGGCGCAGACGCGTTGGGCCTCCTCGTCTTGTGCGACGCGTTGCTGGGCGACCGAGCTGGCGCCGAGCGGACTGCCGCGCGGCTGCGCAAGAGGTTTCCCCGAGCACCGGCCACGAAGACGATCGAGAAGCACCTCGAGTATGCTCCACGCTGACCGACAGCGCCGTCCAACCCCAGCGCGCGGGCGGAGCCGGTGCCGAGAGACATGCGGGAGTTCGTGACATCGCCGGTGCTTCGTGCACTCCACGAGGCCGGGCTGCTCTGTTCTCGGAGCTCCTCCTGCAAGGAGATATCCGAGGACCACCTCGCCCTTGCCCTACTCAACCAGTGCGCGCAAGCCATCGACCAGGCCGGGGGCGACACGGTGTCGGCAAGGGCGGGTCTGCGCGCACGCATGGCGCCGGAGACCGGAGAAGCCGGCGGCGGACGACCGTTCTCGGCTGCGGCGCGGGCGGCCATCGAGCGGGCGCTCGGGTCCGCGATGGGGGAGTCGGGCTCGCCGACAACACGCAAGGCTGGAATCGGGGACATGCTCGGCGCGCTGATCGAAGGCGGGTCACCCGCCGCGCGCGTCCTCAGCGATGCCGGCATCACGCAGGAGATGCTGGCGGCGATCCGCGACTAGACGCCTGCTAGGGGGTCGGCGACGTGTCCGGCACGCTTTGAGCCTCCGGCGCCTCGAATCGTCGAGCTTCGACAACATTTTCGAGGCGACGTCGCTGCCATGGCGACGTCGCCGCCGCGCCGGAGGCTCGGAGAGACAGTGCCTCCGGGCTCAGCGCGGCGGCGGATGGGTCGGACCTTCCAAGGCGCTCCGGCAAGAGCGGCATCCGAGTTTGGTTGCGGCCGTGGCCGCGCTGAGCCTCAGGGTCCGCAAATCTTCGCGCGGCGACAACCTTTCGGAAGGCTCGATGCCGCTGGAACTTCGACAACGCAGCTCCCGGAGGCTCGAAGACAACACTGGCCTCTGGGCTCAGCGCGGCCGCCGGCGACCGCGGGACCCGCGACCGACGCTCGGGTCGCGGAATGCTCCGTCTTTAGTTGCGGCCTCGGCCGCGCTGAGACACCGTGGCCGTCAGGGGCAGATCGACAAATGCAGCGCGTTCGACGCCGAGATGTCCCCGGCCGCATCGGTGCCGACGACCTGGAAGTACAGATCGACGCCGACCAGCGCCGGATTCGCCGGAATCGGTAGGCCGGCCAACGCCGCCACGCCGGTCACGCCTGCGGTCACGTTGGCCAGCAGCGCGCCGTTGGTGAGGGCGACGATGTCGAATGCCGGATACGCGACGTAGGTCGGTGCGACGCCCGCGAGGTAGAACGCTGGCGCTCCCGGCTGCAGACCGGCGGCGGCGAGGTTGACGTTGGTGCCCACCGCGCCGGTGCCGCCGGCTGCCAGCGACAGGGTGTGCTGGAGCGGGTCGAGGCGGTCGAACGCGCGGAAGCCGCAACCGGCCTCGTTGGGCATGTTGGGGGTCGGCACCGGGAAGGTGACCAACAGCGGGTTGGCGCCGGCGATGCGGCCGGTCGAGGTGTCGGCGATCTGTGGTCCGAACAGCAGGCTGTCGAGCAGGGTGGTGCCGTCGGTGGCCCACAGCCCGACCTCCTCGCCGGCGCCGGACAGCTGGAAGGTGGCGTGCAGCGGCCCCTCGGTCGGATCGTTGTCCGCCCAGATCAACAGGGTCTGGCCTGCGCCGATCGTGGTGCCCGCCGGGATCTGCCACTTGGTGGTGTTGGCGAGGTTGTCGGACAGATACATGCCCGACACGTCGATCGTGGCCGCGCCCTTGTTGTACAGCTCGACGAAGTCCTCGTAGGACCCGCTGGGGTCGGCGATCACGCTGTTGTTGATGGCCAGCACTTCGCTGATCACGATGTCGCTCGGCGCGGTGCCGCCCGAGAACGGCACGATGATCGGGTCGAACTCGGTGCGTTGTGGCTCGTAGCTCTGGCCGCGCGGCGTGTTGTTGGCGACCGCGCCGACGTAGAAGCGCAGCTCGGTGCCGCCGACCCCCGTGACCGGAAGCAGCGCGCCGTAGACCCCGTCGCCGGCGGCGCCATCGCCCGACATACCGTCATCCGCCATCGTCATGAACGAGTACGGCGCGGTCTGGGTCGACTGGTAGTACACCCGCACCACGGCGATCGGATCGGTGCCCGTGACCTTCGCCGTCACGTAGATCGGCACGCCCGGCTGGTTGGTGCTGGCCGCGACGTTTTGGATCGTCGGTGCGGCGGCCGCGACTTCGGGGTCCGCGAGCAACAGGGCGCGGCGGCGGCCGACGTACTCGCGCAGGCCGACGCGCGGGCCGGAGAAGAACCCCGACAGAACGACGGTGGATTCGAAGTTCTGCTGAAACTGCGAGTAGGTGTAGATCTTCTTCGGATCGGCCTGCACCGCGCTTTCGATCAGCGCGCGCCGGGCGGCGAACTCCGCGCTCAGACCGTTGGCCCAGCTGAACTCCGCCATCGCCGCGCGCATGTGAGCAAAGTAGCGCCCGCGCAGGTGGGTGTTGCTGAGCACGTTGCTGAGGAACGGCTTGTTGCTGCGCGCGAAGTTGTGGTCCGGCTGCCAGTTGTCCTCGGTCCAGGTCTCGTTGCCGTCGGTCTGGTGCAGATGCATGCGGCCGTCGACCGGGTTGCGGTACATCACGAAGTCGCAGCCCTTGTTGATGTAGCTGTCGTCGTCGGAGTAGAGGTTCTCCAGGACCACCGCCCAGATCGAAGGGTCGACGGCGAACACCTGATCGACCAGGGGCCAGTTCGCCGGCGGCGTGTTGCTCACGGCGTTGCAGACCGCGATCAGCTCATTGACCGGGTTGGCGAGGCCACCGGTGCTCTTGATCTCGTACTGGCGGTAGTTGCGCGGATCGGTGCCGAAGTACTGCAGTCCCGGCCCGTTGGGGTTGTTGGCGCACTTGACGCGCATGCCGTCCTCGTCCTCGAACCACTGGCGCAGGACCTCCTTGCCGTACTGCTGGATGTTGGCGTAGACGCCCCAGTTGGCGCCGTTGAGGGTGACGACGACGTGGTTGGCGCGTCCGCTCGGGATCCAGCGCGCCAGGATGTTGTGGAACACCACCTCGCGGCAGAAGGTCGGGTCGAGGAAGCAGTTGTTGAAGTTGAGGGTGTCCTGCCCCATGACGCGCTGGTTGGGGTCGACGAAGTCGACGGCCACGTTGAGCGACACCTTCTGCGAGCCCGACGGCAGCGCCGTGTAGGAGGTGTTGCCGCGAATGCGCACGCCGACGCTGGGGTAGACCACGCCGTCGACCGTGAGGTCGGCGAGGATGTTCGTCTGCGAACGGTAGTTTTGCTGCAGGAGGGTCCACCAGTTGGTGTCGTGGAACTGCAGGTCCACCGTGCGCAGGATGTTGACGTCGTAGAAGTCCTGCGCGCGCGGCGGCGCGGTCCAGGTCAACAAGGCGATGGCGATGAGCAGCGTTCGCATGGGGCGCTAGCGTAGCCGATGCAGCGATCGGGCCGGAGGGGGGCGCGTGCCGGTCGCCGGTTGTTACGATTTCGCGAAGCCATCGCGCCCTCGGCCATGCCCCCACCCCGATTCGACAATCGCTTCACGCGCTCGCTGCCCGCCGACCCGGATCCGACCAACCGGCCCCGGCAAGTCCGCGGTGCGTGTTTTTCCCGAGTGCGGCCCGTAGTGCCGCGCGCGCCGGCGCTGGTGGCGTGGGCTCGTGAGGTCGTCGACGACCTCGGCATGGACGAGGCCGACCTGCAGGCGTGGGCCGACGTCTGGGCCGGCGGGCGCGTGCTGCCGGAGATGGATTGCCACGCGATGTGCTACGGCGGCCATCAGTTCGGGCAGTGGGCGGGGCAGCTCGGCGACGGCCGGGCGATCAACCTCGGCGAGGTCGTCGACCGGCGCGGTGAGCTGCAGATGCTGCAGCTCAAGGGCGCGGGGCCGACGCCGTACTCGCGCGGTGCCGACGGGCTCGCGGTGCTGCGCTCCTCGGTGCGCGAGTTCTTGTGCAGCGAGGCGATGCATCACTTGGGCGTGCCGACGACCCGGGCGCTGAGCCTCTGCTTGACCGGCGAGGACGTGCTGCGCGACATGTTCTACGACGGCCGGCCGGAGTACGAGCCCGGTGCGGTGGTGTGCCGCGTGGCGCCGTCGTTTCTGCGCTTCGGCAGCTACGAGCTGCCGGCGGCGACCGGTCAACGCGAGCTGTTGGCCGCGCTCTGTGACTACACCATCCGCCATCACTTCCCCGCCCTCGGCGAACCCTGCCCAGAGGTCTACGCCGAGTGGTTTGCGGTGGTGTGCCAGCGCACTGCCGAGCTGGTCGTGCACTGGCAGCGGGTCGGCTTCGTGCACGGCGTGCTGAACACCGACAACATGTCGATCCTGGGGCTGACGATCGACTACGGTCCGTACGGTTGGATCGATGATTACGATCCGGACTGGACGCCCAACACGACGGATGCGCAGGTGCGCCGCTACCGTTTTGGCCAGCAGGGTCGCGTCGCCCAGTGGAACCTCGCGCAGCTGGGCAACGCGCTCGCTCCTCTGCTGCCCTCGGTCGAGCCGCTGCAGGCCGCGCTCGACGACTACCGCCTGCGTTTCGAGCGGCGCTACCTCGAGATGATGACGCGAAAGCTCGGGCTGCTCCGCTGCGATGCCGACCGGGATCGCGCGCTGATCGAGCAGCTGGTGGGGCTGTTGACGTCGGTCGAGACCGACATGACTCTCTTCTTCCGGCAACTGGCGGAGATCCCGCTCGCCGCTCTGGCGCGCGGCGAGGGCGAGCAGCTCGAGGCGGCCTACTACGTTCCGCAGCAGCTCGACGAAGCGGCGCTCTTGCAGCGGCGCGAGTTCTTGATGGCCTACGCCGCGCGCGCCGGGCGGGATGCCGGCAGCGACGAGGGGCGCAAGCTGCGCATGGACTCGGTCAATCCGCGCTACGTCATGCGCAACTACCTCGCCCAGCAAGCCATCGATCGGGCCCTCGAAGATGATTTCGATGGGATCGCGGAGCTGCTGGAGGTGATGCGACGGCCGTACGAGGACCAACCGCGGTTCGCGAGCTACGCGGCCAGGCGGCCGGACTGGGCGCGCAACCGACCGGGGTGCTCGCAGCTGTCGTGCAGCTCGTGAGCGCGGTGGCGCAGACGCCAGTGTTGTCTTCGAGCCTCCGGGAGCTGCGTTGTCGAAGTTCCAGCGACAACGAGCCTTCCGAAAGGTTGTCGCCGCGCGAAGATTCTCGGACCCGGACGCTCAGGAATGGGGAGGTGCCGCCTTCCCGCGCGGCTTGGGATAGGCACCGCAGAACAGCCGGAAAGTGCGGCCCTCGGGCGCGCGCTCGTCGTGGTACTTCGCCACCAGCGCGGCGACCGCGGCATTGAGTTCTTCGGCGAACGCGTGCCGCGACGTCGGGTCCGCGAACCGCAGCTCGACCTCGATCGACAGCGTCGCCAGTCGTTGGCCGGCGGCCTCCGCGCCGGCTTGCAGGACGCCGAGCTCGTGCACGGTCCGCGAGGCCAGTGCGACCTGATAGGCGGCCGAGAAGCGATCGCGCACCGATTCGGGCGAGCTGCCGAGCGCGCCGAGCGCCGCCGTCGAGATCGCGTAGGCGTCGCCGCTGCGCTGGTACAGGCGCTCGACGACGCTGCCGCGGCGCCGCTCGGCAACGACGCGGATCAGCTTGCGCTGTTCGAGCTCGTGCAGGTGGTAGTTGATCCGTTGTCGCGGGGCGCCGATGCGCGCGGCGACGGTGGCGGCGCTGGCGGGCTCGCCGAGCTGCTCCAGGAGCTGAAGGCGGGTCGGATGCAGCAGGGCCTGCGCCCGCCCGGCCTCGCCGATCACCTCCACGGCGGCGCTCATGAGCTCGCGGTCTCCCACCGTCCCGCGTCGACTCCGTCGAACAGCTCCAGCAGTAGCTGCTCGAACTGGCCGGCGAGCCGGGCGATCTCGCCGGCTGGCCGCTGGTACGCGCCCAGCTGGAGCCAGGCCGTCGGGGTGCCACCGCAGTCCTCGACGCAGAGCCGAAGGAACGCGCCGCCGTGGCTGTCGGCGATCCCGTTGAACTCGTGCGCGCGGCAGGCCAGCACGGTGCCGGCAAAGGTCTCGCCAGCCGCGGTCGTGAAGCGAAATGGCGCCCCCTCGGCTGCGCCTGCCACGGCGTCGGCACAGCGCAGGCCGCGATCGCCGATCAGCCGCTGCCAGCTCTTGTCGAGGTCCGGTGCGGTGGCGGTGCGCAAGACGAGCTGGCGGTCGTGGCCTCGATGCCGCTCGAGGTAGAGCTGCAGCGAGCCGAGCTCGACGGGCCAGCCCCGGCTGATGCCGTCGTACTCCCGGTCGAAGTCGGCCTCCGGTCCAAAGCCCGAGTGCACCAGCCGGAGAGTCGTGCTGCCGCCTTCGCCCGCCAGGTGGAAGTCGATGAACAGCGGCACCGGCTTGCCGTCGGCGCCCGTCGCCGGGCCGTCGTAGCGGGTGCGCAGGTGTCGACCCGGCTGCCAACGCTCGATGGTCTGGCGCCAGCGGTACGCGTCGCCCCACTGCCAGAGCACGTGGCCACCGGCCTCGGGGACGACCTCGCACTGCGGCGCGAACCAGCGCTGCAGCTCTTGTGCCGTGCTGATCGCGGCCCAGACCGCGGCGGGCGGCGCCTGGATCTCGAGTTCGTGCACGAACTCGCGTTGGGCCTGGGAAGCGGGTCGGGAGGACTGTTGGTCTCGCATCGGGTTGGCCTTCAAAGAAGAAGAAGAGTGGGGATGAAACCGACAAAACATTTTGTCGGCCAGGGTGTCAAGTGCCGACAAACAATTTTGTCGGCCGATCGGGAGTTCCCTTGCCTCGGGGCCTTCGGCGAGACTCGTGGCGTTGCCGGCGCCCAGCCCAGCGAAGACTGTCATGCCGATGATCCGAACTCCGTTCCGTCCTCGCCCGGCCAAGCGTGGATGCCGCTTCTGGTCTGCCGCATGGCTCTTGCTCGCCGCAGGGCTGGCCGGCCAACAGCCGCAGGTCGAGCCGAATCCCAAAGAGGAAGCGGCTCCCGAGGTGCCCGTGGCCCGGCCCTTGTTCGAGCTCCACCTGGCGGCTCCCGCCGCCTGGCGGGCGGCGTTCCTGCCGACCAACCTCGGCGCGATGCTGGCGGGCAAGGACACGCAGCCGATCGTCGGCCTGCTGCGCGGCGGCATCACTGCCGCGCTCGCGCCGGCCGGCGGCGACTCCGCCTTGGCCGCGCTCATGCAGCACGAGGGCGCGCTCGACTTGGCGGTCGCGATGCGCGGCGAGCGCGCTCACGTGGTGCTCCGTTGGGAAGCGGGCGCGCAGTCGGAGGTCAAGCCCGTGGTCGACCTGCTCACCGAGGCGATGCGCGCGCTCGGCGAGCCGCAAGAAGTCGCGTCCCCTCTCGGGGCGCTGGCGACCGTCGCCGCTGCCGATGATGTCGCGACGTTGCCGTTCTCGCGGGAGGGCGACGTCTTGGTCGTGATGGCGGTCGGGTCTCACGCGGCCGACGAGGGGGAGGCCGGCCTCGACCTGGAGACCGCGTTCGCGGTCCACGACCGATGGCGCCGCGAGCGGCGTTCGCCGGTCGCGCCTCCTCTGCGGGCGACGTTGGACTTGCCACAGCTGGTCGACCACGCGGTGAGCGAGTTCGGCTCGTTCGTCGATGCGGCGGCGCTGCGGCGATGGCTCGGCGGTGACACGCTCGGCGCGCTGCACGTCTCGCTGGCCGCGGCCGGGCCACAGCTGCAGCTGGAGCTCAGCACCCAATTCGGCGGCGGTGATCGCGGTGTGTTCGAGGCGGTGTTTCCCGACGCGCAGGGAGTGCCGGCCGTCCTCGGCGTCGTGCCGCCGGACTGCCGCGCCTACCGGGTCGGGCAGCTGCGGCTCGATGTGTTGTACGAATCGTTGGTGACCTTCTACGACGAGAGCGAAGAGGATCGGGATCGCGCCACCATCGAGAGCGAGATGCGCGACAGCTTCGGGGTCGACCTCGGCGAGGATCTCCTGCGCCACCTGACCGGCGAGATCGCCCTGCTCTGGGGGCCGGGAGAGCGGCTGGAGATCGAGAACCTGTTCGACAACTTGGTGATCGTGCTGCCGATCGCCAACGCCGAGGCGTTTGCCCGAGCGTGGCGGGTCGTCGTGCCGGAGTTCAGCCCCGGCCGCGACTGGCAGCACTCGGAACGGGACGGCATCGAGTTCGACGCCGGCCACACGTGGTCGGGCGACTGGATGTGCTTCGCGCGCGCGCCGGAGATGCTGTGCGTCGGTCTGACGGACGGTGCCCGGGAGCTGCTCGAGCAGGTCCTCGACCGGCGCTCGGCGGAGGCTCCGGCCGAGCTGCCCCCGCCGTGGCCCGCTCTGCAACCCCACGCGCCGCGCGGGCTCAACGGCCTCGCCGAGACCGACGTGCGCGCCGTGCTCTCCGGCCCGTTGGCGCTGCTCTTCGAGCTGCTGGACGAAGGGGTGCCGCCCGAACTCGGCATCGACCTCGACCCGGAGGCGGCGGTCGGCGCCATCGATCGGTGGTGGCCCCTGCTGCAGCGGCATGCGCTGGACCGAGCGCAGACGATGACGGGCTATCGCGACGGTAGATGGGTGTTTCGCGTGTACTGGTGACGCGGCGTCGGCGGTACCATCGCGGGCCATGAAATGCATGGGACTCGCGGCCTGTGCGCTGACGTTGACCGGCGCGCATGCCGTGGCGCAGCCAGGCGCGGTCACTCCGCCGCAGGACTTCTTCGGTCACGAGATCGGCGCCGATCATTTCCTCGCCAACTACACCCAGCTGGTCGACTACTGGCGGCTGCTGGCGTCGGAGTCCGACCGCATGGTGTTGGAGGAGATCGGCACGACCGGCTACGGCCAGACCATGTGGATGGCGGTGATCTCCGCGCCGGAGACCGTGCGCGCGCGCGAGCGCTACCGGCGGATCTCCGCTCTGCTGTGCGGCGCGCGGGAGCTCGACGCCAGCCAGGCGGCCGAACTCGCGCAAGAAGGCAAGGCAGTCGTGTGGATCGATGGCGGCCTGCACGCGACCGAAGCCGTAGCGGGCCAGAACATCCTCGAGCTGGTCTACGCCATGGTCAGCCGCGACGACGCCGAAGTGCGGCGCATTCTCGACTCGGTGGTGCTGCTGGTGTGTCCGGCAAACCCGGATGGAATGGAGCTGGTGGCGCGGACCTACGGCGTCAGCCAGAGGGTCGGCGGGCTGCCCGTGCTGTACCAGCGCTACTGCGGCCACGACAACAACCGCGACTTCTACATGTGCAACACCGTGGAGGCGCGCGCGATCAACCGCGTGCTCTACCGGCGTTGGTTCCCGCAGATCATCTACAACCACCACCAGACCGCGCCGCGCGGCACGATCCTCTTCACGCCGCCGTTCCGCGATCCGTTCAACTACCAGTTCGATCCGTTGGTGGTGCGCGGCATCGATCTCGTCGCGGCGCACATGAATGGCCGGTTCACCGCCGAGGGCAAGGCCGGCGTGATCTCGCGCGGCGGCGCGTCCTACTCGACGTGGTGGAACGGCGGTCTGCGCACGACGGCTTACTTCCACAACATGATCGGCATCCTGACCGAGGCGTTCGGCTCGCCGAACCCGACGCGGGTGCGGCCTTCGCTGGCGCGGCGGCTGCCGTCGGGCGACTATCCGCTGCCGATCGAAGAGCAGCCGTGGCACGCGCGGCAGACCATCGAGTACCTGCAGACCGCCAACTTCGCGATCCTCGACTACGCGGCGCGCTACAAGGACGAGCTGTTGCTCAACATCTACCGGATGGGGCGCAACTCGATCCGGCGGGGCAGCGGTGATCACTGGACCGCGACACCGCGTTTGATGGCCGAGGCGCGGCGCCGCCGGTCGGCCGGCGGCGACGGTGAGGATGGTGGCGGGCAGCCGAGCGGCGGCGCCGAGGGTGATGCCGAGGGCGACGGCTCGGCGGGACAGGGAGACGCGCTGATCGACGCCTTCGCCGATCCGGCGTTGCGCGACCCGCGCGTCTACGTGATGCCCAGTGACCAACCCGATTTCCACGCCGCGACGCGGCTGGTCGATGCGCTGCTCGCCAATGGGGTCGAGGTGCACCGCGCGACGGCGGAGTTCGCGGTAGACGGCCGCGCCGTGCCGGCGGGATCCTGGGTGGTGCAGTGTGCACAGGCGTTCCGCCCGCACGTGATGGACATGTTCGAGCCGCAGTGGCATCCGGACGACACCGATGCCGCTGGGCAGCCGGTGCGGCCGTACGACAGCGCGGGTTGGACGCCTGCCCTCACCGGTGGCATCGAGGTCCTGCGCGTGCGCGACGCGTTGAGCGGTCCGTTCGAGCTCGTGCAGGAGGCCGCGGTTCAGGCTGGCGCGGTCTCCGCCGGTGGCGCCGGCTGGCTGCTCGACGTGCGTCAGACGGTCGCCTTCGCTGCCGTCAACCGCCTGCTGGCGGAGGGGGTCGAGGTGGGCCGCGTGCCGGCGGCGGTCGGCGAGGGAGCCGAGCAGCTGCCGGCCGGCAGCTGGTTCGTCAAAGCCGCCGCCGACGTCGAGGTGCGGCTGCGCCAACTCGCCGCCGAGCTCGGCGTCGACGCCCGGGGCGTCGACGCGGCCCCGGCGGGTGTGCGACCGCAACGGGCGCCGCGCGTGGGACTGGTCGATGTCTACGGCGGCAACATGGCCACCGGATGGACGGAGTGGGTACTGACCGAGTACGGCTTCGCGGTGGAGCCGGTGTTCGGGGCGCGCCTCAACGAGGGCGAGCTCTCGCGCGACTTCGACGCCCTGGTGTTCGCCACCGGCTTGCCCGCCGCCAGCCGGGGCGAAGCCGTGCGCCGGGCGTTGCGCTCCCCGCGGCCGGCGGCCGAAGTGGACCTCGAGGAGCTTGCCGCGGCGCTGCCGCCGTTCGAGGACTGGTCCGACCTGGCGGCGCGGCGCGAACGCGTCGATGTCGAGCGCGCCATTCCCGCGCTGCGCGCGTTCGTCGATGGCGGCGGCGCGCTGCTCGCGCTCGGCGGCCAGGTCGGTGCCGCCATCGCGCACCTCGAGCTACCGGTCGAAGAGGGCGTGTACGTCACCGATGACGATGGCGGGGAGCGGCGGCGCGCCCGGCGCTCGGAGTTCTTCGTGCCGACTTCGGTGCTGCGCGCGCGGATCGAGGACCGGCACCCGTTGGCGCGCGGCGTCGCCGCCGAGTTGCCGGTCGTGTTCCGTCGCGGTGCCGTCCTGTGGCCGGAGTCGGACGCCGTCGACGTCGCCGTCCGCTACGCGGAGGAGGACTTGCTGATGAGCGGCTGGGCAGTCGGTGCCGAGCACCTGGCAGGGGCGGCGGCGGTGGTCAGCGTGCGTCGCGGCGAAGGGCGGGTGCACCTGTTCGGTGCCGATGTGATCTTCCGTGGCCAGCCGACTGCCAGCTTCAAGCTCGTCTTCAACGCGTTGCTCGATTCGGCGGCGGCCCGGCACGTGGAGTGAGCGTCGGCTGGTGCTCGGCTCCGACGCCATCGCGCTCGACGCCTGGCGCGCGCTGCGCGACGGCAAGCACGAGGGGCTGCTGCGCGAGGTCGGCGCAGCCGAACGCGTCACGCCGGCCCGCATCGCCGGCTGGCGCAAGACGTACGCGGCGGCGGTGGTGTCTGCCGCGGTCGAGTTGTGGCGGGCGCGCCGGCGCGCGGTCGGCAAGTTCGGTTCCGCCGCCGTTGGGTTGTGGGCCGACCTGGCCGCGGTCGAGCAGGCCAGCAGTGACGCGGTGGCGCGACACAAGGCCGGTCGGTTCGCCAGCGCGGGCAGCGGCGTCGTCCACGACCTCTGCTGTGGCATGGGCGGCGACGCGCGCGCGCTGGTGCGCATGGCAAGCGTCGTCGGTGTCGACCACCACCCACTGCGCGCCTGGATGTGCCGGGCGAACGCCGGCTGTCCGGTGGAGGCTGCCGACGCGGTCGACTATTCGGCCGCGAGGGTGACCGGCGGGGACTGGCTGCACATCGACCCGGCGCGCCGCGACGAGCGCCGGGGAGCGCGCCTGCACACCCTCGAGCGGGCGCAGCCGCCGTGGGCGGCGGTGTTGTCGGTGTTGCTGCGCGCGCGCGGTGGCGCGTGCAAGCTCGGTCCCGGCGCATCGCTGCCGTTGCCGGTGCCGGGCGAGGCCGGGGCCGCCGCGCGCGACGCGCTGCAGCGGGCCGAGCTGGAGTGGATCGAGGAGCGCGGCCGTCTGGTGCAGACCGTGCTGTGGACCGGCGAGTTGGCCAGGGCGCCGGGCGAGCGCCGGGCGACCCGACTGCCGGCGGGAGATTCGCTGCTCGGCCGCCCCGAGCCGTTGGCGCTCTGCGCCGCGCCCGAGCGGTGTGCTTGGCTGATCGAGCCTTGCGCCGCCGTGGAGCGCGCCGGCCTGCTTGGCTGCGCGCTGCGGCAGGCCGGTGCCGGTGCCGCCGAGCTCGCGGGCGGGTTGGGGCTGCTGGGGGCGGAAGCGCCGGTGCGCTCGCCGTGGTTCGCGAGCTTCGAAGTGTTGGCGGTGACCGCTCCACGCCTGACCCGGTTGCGCGACACCCTGTCGGCGCTCGACGCCGGCGAAGTCGTGGTGCGCACGCGCGGCGGGGCAGCGGACGTCGCGGCATGGGCGGCGCGGCTGCGCGGCGAGGGTGCGCGCCGCGTCGTCGTGTTCTTTCTCCGCCTGCAGCGCAAGGTGCGCGCCTTCGTCTGTGCCCCGTCTCGCTGAGCGCGCCGCACGCCGGGTCGCGGAGTTGTTCAACGTCGCGTGGGCATTGCGACGATGACTGACGAGGTGTGGTGGCCCCGAGGCCCCCATCGACGACAGCCAGTGAGGTGAGACCCATGTCGGAAATCGCGACACCCGGTGTGCGCGGCGAAACGGTCGATGCTCGTGAAGCGGCAGCGGCAACCGAGGTTGCCCGCCGGCTGAACGCCGCCCACCGCGCGTTCGCCACGCTGCCTCCGTACCACATCCACGTGCAGGCGGCGATCGACGACCTGGACCGGGCACTGCGCACCTATCACGGTGATCACGGGGTCGCGGTGCGCTTCGAGCGGCGCGGCACCGAGCTCCTGTTCTCGGGCGAGGTGGTGGCGTCGGGGGACCGCAAGGAGTCGTCGCTGGCGTACACGCTCGCGCAGCACGGTGTCCGCTCGCTCGAGCTGCAAGCGGGCATCGACCGCCGCGAGGTGCTGCAGCTGCTCGAAGCGCTGTCCGTCACCCCGACCGGTGCCGACGCCGACGACGACCTGGCGCTGGTTCTCTGGGAGCGGCTGTGCGAGCACATCGCGGTCGAGGTGGTCGCACCGGCGCTGAACGAGGCGTTCGCCGCACCCGAGCCGACGGTGGTCGACGTCGGACCCGGCGAGCTGCGCCTGCGGTTGGCGGGTCGTGCGCGCACGCTGCCGGCGCCCGAGGGCCGCCCGGTGATGGCGGTGGAGGGCGAGCCTGCGCAGGTCGGAGCCCGCGATCTGCTCGAGCTGCGGGTCCTGGCGACGCGCGAGGCGGGCGAGGCGGCGATCGACACCGCGGTCGAGGGTGTGCTGCGCATGGCCGGCGTCGCGTCGCGGCCAGCGACGGCGCAGCAGGCGTTGGAGCTGATCCGGGGCTCGATCGAGCGGCTGTTGCGGCGGCGGGCGTTTGCCTCCGCCCGGCGACTCGCCGAGCAGCTGCGCACCGCGCAGCAACGCGCGGAGCTGCCGGAGGAGTGGTTGCGCGAGGTCGCCCGCGTGCGCGTCGCGCTGGGCGAACCGCGGGCGATGGCGCCGGTGCTGACCCACCTACAGAGCGGCGTTGCGCCGCCCGACGCCGATCTGATCGGCTACCTGCGGGCACTGTCCCGCAACGCCGCGGCCCCGTTGTTCGCCTGCTTCCGGGCGGGACACCACAGCGAAGCGCTGATCCCCGCGCTGGTCGAGCTGGGCGGTGTGGCCGCCATCCAGGTGTATGCCGCCGAGCTGCAGTCCGACCGCAGCAGCCAGGTGATCGCGGCGATGCGTCTCCTCCTGGCGATCGACCCGCGCGCCAGCGCGCGCGAGCTCATCGCGCAGCTGCGCCACACCGATCCGCTGGTGCGTGAGGAGGCCCTGCGGGCGCTGCCGCGGATCGGCGACGAGCGCGTCGCCGCGCGCGCCTTGGCGGCGGTGACGGATCCCGCCCGCGAAGTCCGCCTGGTGGCGCTGGAGCTACTGTCGCGGTCGCCGGCGGCGGCGGCATTCGACCCGCTGATGGAGCTGTACGAGCGTTCGGCCAAGCAGGAGCTCGCCGAATCCGAGGAGGTCGCTCTGCTCGAAGCGCTGGCGCATTGTGACCCGGAGCGAGCCGCGCACGTGCTCGGCGCGATGTTGCGCAAGCGCGGATGGCTGCCCGGCCGGCAGCTCGTGTCCGACCAGCAGCGACGCGTCGCGCGCGTGCTGGCGCGAGTTCCCTACCCTCCGTGCCGGGCGGTCGTCAACCAGCTGGCCAACGGTCCCAAGCCGGGGCCGATCCAGGCGCTGTGCGCGGCCGCCATCCTGGAGCGGGGCAGTCATCCGAAGGAGCAGCCATGACGTTGCAGTTGCGCGAGAGTCGCCTGACACCCGCCGCCACCGAGGCCGTGGCCGACGCCGGTCGCCTGCGGCGGCACGGACCGCTGGTGGTCGCCAACCTGCTGGCCGCCCTGCGCGGCGGCGAGCAGGCCTCGACCGGGTCCGCGGTCGTCGCCCGGACGCTGCGCGAGCTGATCGGCCGCGGCGAGCACCTGCAGCTCGACGTGGCGGAGCGCGGGGTCGAGGTCGGTGGGTTGCGGCTGCGCGTCGCCGCCGCAGAGGCGCGCGAGCTGGGCGATCGGTTGGCGGCGTGCGGCGTGGCGCGCGTCGAGCTGGCGCGCACGACCTCACGCGCCGACCTCGATGCCTTCGCCGCTTCGTGTCGCACCAAGGACACCGTCGACGGGACCTTCGGGGGATTGCGCGTCACCGCGACGTTCGCCATCGGCCCCGAGGCGGGCGAGCAGCCGGCGGTGGAGTCAGCTGTCTCGGCGAACGACCCGTCGGAGAGCGTGTCCGCACCCTCTTGGATGCAGTTGGCGCTGCGGGCATACGACCGTCTGGTCGCGGTGCACGGCGAGGCCCGCGTGCGCGATCGGCACGGTGAGCCGCTGCCGGTGCGCGCGGCAAAACACGCACTGCGCGAGGTCGTCGACGTGCTGTGTCACGACGACAGCCGTTTGTTGGCGGTGCTGTCCGTACCGGACGTGCGGTTCGCCCCCGGTCTGGCGCCGGTGCGTATCGCGCTCCTCACCACCGCTCTCGGAGTACGTCTCACCACGCCGCCGAAGGGTCTTGCCGAGCTCGGCGTAGCGGCCTTGTTCCGCGACTACGCCTCGGCACCGGCCCCGGATCCGTACGGAGTGCCGCGCGAGCTGCCAGGCCTGTTGCGCGGTGCATCGCTCGGCGACGCCGCCGCCCGCGCCCTCCAGCTGGCGGTCGAGCTGGATCAGGCCGAGGCCGGGGACTTCACGCCGCGTTCGATGTTCGCCAACGTGATCGCGGTCTGCACGGAGTACGACCGCAGAGTGTCGTGCAGCGCTGACGGTCAGCCATTGGTCGAGCAGGTCTTTGGCACGATGCTCGAGCAAACCGGCAACGCGGGCGTGCGGCGCTTGATCCTCATGCTGCGCCAGCTGCTCGGCTGCTTCCCGCCGGGGAGCATCGTGCGCCTGGCCTCGGGTGCGTTGGCCGTGGTCGTGCGCTCCGGCGCGGCGGCGCCCGACCGGCCGCTCGTGCGCACATTGCTCGACGCCGAGGGCCAGCCGATCGACGCCTTGGTCGATGTTGCACAGGGAGAACGTGGCGGCGCCGAGGCGGTGGTGGCGACCGTCGCGGCGGAAGAAGTCGGCCTGCGCGGGTTCGAAGTCCTCGGTCTGCTCTGACGCCGAGAACTCGCGCGACGCTCAGCGGCCGGTGGCGGGGGGTGCGGCTAGGCTGCCCAGAGGCAGCCAGACCCCGCCGTCGTTGCGGAGCCGGTTGCCTCCGAAGGCCTCGCCGAGCGCGCGCGTGCCCATGTGGAACACGGCGTAGGCGTCGGGGCCTTCGCTGCCGCTGTACTGCTGGTGTTCGTTGTCGGACTCCATCACCTGGCCCTCTTGGGTGATGGCGAACACCTTGTTGCCGCTCTGCCCGCGGACGGCGGGCCATGCGTACGCAACCCAGAACTGCTCGGCGTTGGACGCGTCCGGCGCGGAATCGTCGGCAGTGCCGATGCCGCCGCCGGCCTGGGGGCCGTCGGTGACCGCGGCGACCGCGGTCGGCAGCCACAGCTGGAAGACGTATCCGCCTCGTTCGACGGTGCTATCCCGGAGCGCCAGCGGGACGCGCAGCAGCTGCTCGATCGGTGCGCCGGTGGCCTCGCCGAATCGGTCCCGCAGCCGGGCACTGCCGGCCAGCTCGCCGAGGAAGCAGTACTCGCCTTTGCCGTCGTCGTCGACGTCGACGTAGGCGCGCTCGCGGGCGATGGCCTGGGCGCGCGCCAGCTCGTTGAGCACGATGACCGCCTGCTTCTCGCCGGCGGCCATGCGCATGGACTTGATCTCGCTCTTGGCGGCGGTGACCTCATCGGAGCTGAGAGTGCCGTTGCCGTCGGTGTCGGCCTCGCGCAGCAAGCGCTCGCCGATCGCCATCACTTGCCGCGCCCGCCCGCCGTGCAGCTGGCGGCGGGCGACGTCGGTGTTCGGCGCCAACGTGATGATGGTCTCCAGGCTCTTGCGGAACCGCTTGCCCGCCTGCGGATCGAGCTGGTGGACGATGGCGTCGACGCTCTGCGCGAAGGACTCCATCGTCCGGCTGTCGATGCGAGCCGGCGGCTGCGCTTGCGCCGCTGCCACGGTCGTGATGGCGCCGGCCAGCGCCGTAGTGCGAATCCAAGTGGTCGGTCGTTGCATCTGCGCTCCCTCGCTGCCGCCGTCGGCAATTCCGACGGGTGGCTTGAGCGGGCGCGCGGCGGAAAGTCGCGACTCGGGCGAATCGACTGACTGTTCCGCGCAACGTGCTGCGTCGAGCTTGGTGCTGGCCACCCGGTGGCATCGAAATCGACGCAGCGTTCTTGCTGGAGGCGCGTCGCGGGAGGTGCGACCCACCTCCTTTTTGCGGGTCATCGGGTGGCCTGCGTCATTCGCCCTCGGCACTCGCCGCGCGGGCCTCGCGGTCCCCCGATCGGGGCTCGTCCGTGGCTGCGGCGCGAGGCGGCGTGGACAAGTAGGTCGTGCCCGCGAGCCCGCCTTCGTAGTGGCGCATCAGCAGAGCGGATTCCTCGACGCGGATCGCACCGGTGCGCAGCGCCTGCTCGGCGGCGGCGCGCACGCGCCGCACCAGATCCCGGCGGTCGTACTGCACGTAGCCCAAGACCTCGGTGACGGTGTCGCCCTCGACCACCCGCTCGACGCTGTAGCCATGCTCGTCGTCGAGGCGGATGTGGATCGCGTTGGTGTCGCCGAACAGGTTGTGCAGGTCGCCGAGGATCTCTTGGTAGGCCCCGATCAAGAACACGCCGAGGTAGTACGGCTGGCCGGGCAGCAGGCGGTGTAGCTCGAGTGCCCGCTTGACGTCGTGCAGGTCGATGAAGCGATCGACGCGTCCGTCGCTGTCGCACGTGAGATCCGAGAGAATGGCGCGCTGCGTCGGTCTTTCCAGCAACCGATGGATCGGCATGACTGGGAACAGCTGCTTCACCGCCCAGTGGTCGGGCAGCGATTGGAACACCGAGAAGTTGCAGTAGTAGTTGTTGGCCAGACCGCGTTCGAGGCCGTCGAGCTCGTCGGGGACGTAGTCGAGCTCGCGCACGATGCCGAGCACCTTGGTGCACACGGCCCAGAACAGCTGTTCCAGCACAGCACGCCCGCGGAGGTCGAGGAAGCCGAGATTGAACATCTGCAGGCCCTCTTCCCGGCGCTGCAGCGCGTCGTGGTAGCACTCTTGGAAGGTCTTGCGCGTCACCGCGGCGTGTGTCTCCCGCAGCGCCCTGATCGGCGCGGGCTCGTCGTCGCCGGTCTCCAGCGGGGGCGGCACGGCGTCGTCTTCGCGATTGACGCCGAGCACGTTCATCACCAACACCGCGTGGTGGGCGACCATCGCGCGGCCCGACTCGCTGACGATGTCCGGGTGCGGGATGTCCCGCGCATCGCAGGCCTCGCGGATCGAGGACACCACGTCGTTGGCGTACTCCTGCAGGGTGTAGTTGGTCGAGGAGTGGAAGTTGGTGCGCGAGCCGTCGTAGTCCACGCCGAGGCCGCCGCCGACGTCGAGCATGCGGAGCTCGGCGCCCAGCGCGCACAGCTCGACGAAGATCCGGCTCGACTCGCGCAGCGCGTCCTTGATCGCTCGGATCGCGGTGATCTGGCTGCCGATGTGGAAGTGCAGCAGCTCCAGGCAGTCGAGCATGTCGGCTTCCCGCAGCGTGTCGATGACGGAGACGAGCTCGGCGGCGGCCAGGCCGAACTTGGAGCGAGAGCCGGTGGACTCCGCCCATTTGCCGGCGCCGCGCGCCGCGAGGCGCGCACGCACGCCGATGTGTGGGCGCAGGCGCAGGCGTTGGGAGGCTTGGATGATCGACTGCAGCTCTTCGAAGCGGTCGATGACGATAACGGGGTGGCGGCCCAGCTTCTGTGCCAGCAGCGCCGTCTCGATGTAGGCGTCGTCCTTGTAGCCGTTGCAGATGATGAGCGAGTTGGGTCCCTCGGCCAGCGCCAGCGCCACCAGCAGCTCCGGCTTGCTGCCGGCCTCGAGCCCGAGCCCGAGGTCGCGACCGTAGTGCACCAGCTCCTCGACGACGTCGCTCTGCTGGTTGACCTTGATGGGGAACACGGGCCGATAGGCGCCGCCGTAACCCTCGTCCTGGATCGCCGTGCCGAACGCCGAGCCGATCTGCTCGAGCCGGTCGTGCAGGATGTCGGAGAACCGCAGCAACAGCGGAAGCGCGTATCCCCGGTGTTGCAGGTCTTCGACCAGGGCGCGCAGACTGACGCTGCTGCGCCCGCTCTTGTTGGTGACGCAGAGGTCGCCGGCCTTGTCGATGTGGAAATAGCCACAGCCCCAAGCGCGGACGTGATAGAGCTCGGAGCTGTCGCGGACGGTCCAGGACCGCAGGTCGGAGGAGTTCTTCAAAGGCGGCCTCGGTCGACCGGAGAGGAAGAGCGAGATTGAAGCTCCGCCGTCGCCCTCCCGCAACGGCCTGGCCCTCAGTCTCGGTCACGGCGGCGAGCGATCAGGAGCAGCGTGCCGTTGAACGAGAGGCCCTCGGCGGCGACGGCGTCGGCCAGCCTGCGCCAAGCGCCGCGGTCCGGGTCGTTGGCCGGCAGGGTCGCGAGCAGCGGCTCGGCCTCGGCGGCGAGGTCTGCGAATGGCCGCCGGCGGAGTCGCAGGGCGGTGTGCACCTCCAGCCGCCAGGTGGCGGGAGCCGGCAAGGCGCGGCGCAACGCATCCGCCCCCATGGCGTCGTGGTGGACTTGGCCGGCGCGGCGGTGCTGGCGCTTCAACCACCGGTCGGCCGCTTCCGCGTTCCGCTGGCAGGCGAGGCCCGGGTCGAACCAGGGTTCGGCCAGCGCCAAGCCGCGCCGGCAGACGCGCGCGGCTTCGGCAAAAGCCACCGCCGGATCGGTGAGGTGATGCGGCACGTGCCGCATCGTGACCCAATCGAAAGAGCCGTTCCCGCAGGGCAACCGCTCGGCCTCGGCGCGTACGGTCGGCAGCCGTGCATGCGCTGCGACCAGGGCTTCATCGCCATCCGGCTCGGCGCCGACCACCGTCAGTCCCAGGCGCTGCAGCGCGGCGACGGTCGCGCCCGTGCCCGCACCGACGTCGAGGACCGACGCCGGCGCCAATGCCGCGACGCGCTGCGCAAACCACGAGCGCAGGAACGAGACGTTCTCGGCGGAGGCCGACGGCTTGCCATTCACAGTGGAACTACACCTTCGCCACCGGGCAGCTCCGGCTGGCTCGGGACGTCAGTCGCGGACCGCGGCCGACAGCGGGCGCGGTCCGGTGGGGGGTGTGGCGACTGCCGGTGTTTGCTCGGCCGCGCTAGCACCGCCCAGCGCGAGCCGCACCGCCGGGTGCATGCGGTTCAGCTCGACCGCGGTGACGGGGAACGCCGGGTTGCGCGGGTTGGGCTTCTTGCTGGTCACCAGCACGCCCTTCTCGATGGCCTCGGCGATCGCCCGTTGGCAGGACGGTGGCGACTGGGCCCAGTCGTGCTCGCTCTGCGGCAACAGCCGATCGCGCAGGAACTTCAGCGCGACGAAATGGAGCTGCGGGCTGTCTTCGGCGGCGGACAGTACGTCGATCAGGTCCGGCAGGGGGTCGATGCCCTTGCAGGAGTCGACGTTGGGCGCGCCCCGTTCCTCGTAGTGGATCCGCACTTCGCCGTTGTTCGGCTCCCATTCGTCACCGGCGCACTCCTCGTGACGCAGCTGGACGATCGGCTGCATGCCGCTCGGCGGCGCAATCGCCAGCAGAGGCTGCAGCACCGGTGGCAGCATGCCGCCGTGGTGCATCGAGACCAGTGCGCGCAGCGCCTGCGCGACCCGCTCCTCGACTTGGCCGACGCGGGTTCCACGGCTAGACATGGGTCGCCTCTCGCGCAGGCGGAATGGCTCGGAGCGAGAGAGGTGCGTGTGGTTCGTGCATTGGTCGGGCAGGTTCAACGGATGACGAAGGGCACTCCGCATCTTGGCTGTCGCGTGCGCGATCGTCAATGCGGTCGCGTGCTCGCCGCGTTGGCCCACCAGAACCGGTGCGAAAGCGCGTCGACCCCGAGTCCGCGACTTGTTCTCGTGCGTTTCGAGTGGTAGTGCGATGCGTTGCCCTTGTGGGGCGGCGCCGTGCCGCGCGTCAGTCTCGCTTCGCGGCGGCGTCCTGCATCAACGCCGCGATGCCGCGCGCCAGCCTCGTCGGGTCGTCGGGCAGCGAGCCCTCGGCGACCAGCGCGGAGTCGAACAGCAGCTGGCTCCAGCGTTTGAAGTCGTCGCCTCGCTCGGCGTCGTCGGCCATCGACTGGAGCGCGCGGACGACCGCGTGCTCGGGGTTGAGCTCGAGAATGCGCTTCTGCGGTGGAACCTCTTGGCCACTGGCGCGTAGTGCTCGCTCGAGCTGCGGGCTCATGCCGTGTTCGTCGCTGACCAAGCACGCCGGCGAATCCGTCAGCCGGTCGGTCAGGCGGACGTCTTTGACGTGGTCGCCGAACGTCTCCTTGATCTTGCCCAGCATCCCCTCGAGCTCGGTGCTCTGGCTCTCCTGCTTCTTCTTGTCTTCGTCGGAGGCCGGTAGATCGAGGGAGCCCTTGGCGGCGGCGACCAGCTTCTTGTCCTCGAACTCGGGAATCGACTCGACCACCCATTCGTCGATGGCGTCGGTCATGTAGAGAACTTCGTAGCCGCGCTGGCGTAGGGCTTCGATGTGCGGACTGTTCGCCGCGGCGTCGGCGCTGGCGGCGGTGACGTAGTAGATGCTGGGTTGGTCGGCCGGCATCCGGGCGACGTACTCGGCGAGCGACGTCAGCTCGGCCCCGGCGGAGCTGCGATAGCGCAGCAGCTTGATCAGGCGCTCGCGGTTGCCGTGATCGAGGTGCACTCCCTCCTTGAGGACCACACCGAAGTCCTGCCAAAACTCGTGGTAGCGGTGGATGCGCCGCGGCTCCTCGTCGCTGCCACCGTCCCCGTCTCCCTCCCCTTCACCTTCGGTGGCCGCCGCGGAAACCTCCGTCTCGCCCTCGTCGGCGAGCTCCTCGAGCAGGCCGAGCACCTTGCCGACCACTTGCTTCTTGATGAACTGGGTCGTGCGGTCCTGCTGGAGCAGCTCGCGCGAGACGTTGAGCGGCAGGTCCTCGGAGTCGACGACGCCGCGAACGAAGCGGAGGTACTCGGGCAGCAGCTCCTCGCAGTCCTCCATGATGAAGACGCGCTTGACGAACAAGCGCACGCCGCGCGGCTTGCGGTCGAACAGGTCGAACGGGCGCCGCCCCGGAACGAACAACAGACCGGTCAGCTCGTGCGTGCCCTCGACTTTGAAGTGCGTGCGCGCCCGGGGCTTGTCCCAGTCGTGCGCGAGGTGCTTGTAGAACTCCTCGTACTGCTCGTCGGAGATCTCGCTCCGCGGGCGGGTCCACAGTGCGCTGGCCGAGTTGATCGTCTCCCATTCGAGGGTCGTCTCGGTGACCGGCGTGCCGTCTTCCTTCTTCTCGTCACCGACTGGCTTCTCCCGGCTGACCTGGAGCCGGATCGGATAGCGGACGTAGTCCGAGTACTTGCGCACCAAATTCTTCAGGGTCCACTCGTCGAGGAATTCGCCGGCGTCCTCCTTGAGGTGCAAGATCACGTTGGTGCCCGGGCGCTCGCGACCGGAGTCGCCGACCGAGTACTCGCCCTTGGCCTCGCTCTCCCACAGAGTCGCTTCGCCCTCTTCGCCCGCGCTGCGCGTGGTCACGGTGACCTTGTCCGCGACCAAGAACGCCGAGTAGAAGCCGACCCCGAACTGGCCGATCAACGCCAGGTCCTTGGACTGCTCGCCGGTGAGCGAGCGCATCAGATTCTTCGAGCCGGAGCGCGCGATCGTGCCGAGGTTGTCGATGACCTCCTGCCGGGTCATGCCGATGCCGTTGTCGCGAATCGTCAGCGTCTTGGCATCCTTCGACGGAATCAGGTCGATCGACAGATCAGCGGTCGTCAGGTCGTGGTCGGTCAATCCACGAAACGAGAGCTTGTCGAGCGCATCACTCGCGTTGCTGATCAGCTCGCGCAGGAAGACCTCGCGGTTGCTGTACAGCGAGTTGACGACAATGGAGAGGACTTCGTTGACTTCGGCTTGGAATGCGTGCTTTTCGGTCGTGGCTGCCATGGCGGTTTCTCGAAATCGGCAAGGGACGACGGGCAGTCGTCGCCCGGGGGCGACAGTGTTGCGCCAGGTCGGCGGCGAGTGAAGGGGGAACCGCCTGACCGAGCTCAGCGCGGCCGGGGCCGCAACCAAACACGGAGCATTCCGCGACCCGAGCGTCGGTCGCGGGTCCCGCGGTCGCCGGAGGCTCAGGTGCCGCCGAGCTCGAACGAGCACAGGTCGGTGGCAAGCACGACCTCGCCGGAGAACTCCGCCGCCGCGGCCGCGGCCAGATCGTGCCCCTCGCACTCCGGGTAGAAGTGGGTCAGACAGAGCCGCCGCGCACCGGCTCGCTCCGCGGCGGCCGCCGCGAGTGCAGGCGTCAGGTGGCCGTCGACCTTGTGGCCGTCGGGGAACGCTGCCTCGCAGACGAACAGGTCCACCCCGCGCGCCACCTCGACCAGGCCGTCGCACACGTCGGAGTCGCCGCTGATGGCGCAGCGCGCGCCGCCGGCTTCGATGCGGTAGGCCAGGCTCTCGGCGGTGTGCTCGACGGAGACCGCGTCGACCGAGAACGGCGGCAGCGCGTGGGGGCCGGGGGTCAGCTCGAGGGGCGCGAGCCGGTAGCCGCGCGCCGCCAGCCAGGGCCAGGCCCCGGTCAGCTGCTGCAACAGCGCCCGCAGCCCGGGGGCGCCGCCGATCCACAACGGCGGGCGGCCGGCGAAGCGCGGATTGCGCAGCGCGAACAGCAGCGCCGCCAGGTCCGCGGTGTGATCGGTGTGGTAGTGGGTGAGGAGAACACCGGTCAGGTCGTTCAGGTCCAATCCCAGTTTGGGCAGCTGGCGCAGGGTCCCCGGTCCGAGGTCGACCGCGATCGCCGCGCCACCGGCCTGCACCAGCACGCCGGCGGGCAGGCGGTCGGTGACCGGCACGGCTGTCCCCGAGCCGAGGATCGTCACGCGCATGGCGCGTCAGGCGCCGCGCTGGAGGTCGTCCAACGCGGCCTGGTAGTCGGCCGGGCTGTTGATGTTGCGCAGAAAGCGCCGGTCTGGATCGAAGGCGTCGACCTCGGCCTCGTCGAGCACGCGGGCCGCCACGCGGCCGGTCAACATCCGCGGCCTCCGCTCGCCTTCGGCGATCAACGCGTCGACGGTGGGCAGGACGGAGGTGCGGTAGATCGCGGTCAGCGGCTGCAGCTTGGCACCGACCCGGGGCAGCACCGCGTCGTGTTCGCCCAGCCGGTTGGCCAGCCAGGCCACGGCTGCCTCGGTCAGCTGAGGCGCATCACACGTGGTGACGAACGCCGCGTCACAGCGGTCTTGCAGGGCGCGCAGGCCGGTGGCGATGCCGACCAACGGACCCTCGTCGGGTTGCTCGTCGTACACCAGGTCGGTCTCGATCGGCAGCGGCGGCAATGCCTGCTCCGGGTCGCGCGCCACCACCAAGACAGGGTGGCAGCACTGCGCCAGGGTCTCCGCCGTGTGCCACAACAAGGTGGTGTCGCCGTAGGCGAGTGCTTCTTTGGGTTGCCCCATCCGGCGGCTGCGGCCACCGGCCAGGACGATTGCGCCGAGTAGCATCGTCTCCTTTGGTAACGTCGTGCCCTCCGGGCACCAAGCCGAAACCGGTGGCAACCTCGCCCGCGACGCCTCGCGCCCCGTTGCGGTAGGGCGTGGGAGCTCCGCGGGTGGGCCCGACCACCCGGCACTGCGCTCCGATCCCGCCGCCTTGCGCGCCTCTGCCCGCCGTCTCCGCATGCTGCCCTCCAAATCCACCCGCGTCGCGATCCGGCGGTTGCTCGACGGGCTGCCGACCGCCGAGATCGGCGCGATCTACTGCGATGAGGGTGGCGACGCGTTTTGGCGGGCGCGGCGGCCCGCGGTCGAGCGGGTCGGCGTGCGCTGGAGCCAGGAGTGGGCGCGCCGCGTGCCACGCGGCGGGCACAGCGTGTACGTCGGTGCCGGCGTCGCCGAGCTGCCCGTGCTGTTGACCGAGGTGCTCGATCTGGACCGGCGGTGCAGCGCGTTCAACCTGCGCCCCGCCGAGTGCGCGCTGCTGGATGACGCGCTGCGCAGCGCCGGGCTCGGTGACCGCCTGCGCATCCAGCCCGCGTGCCCGGTGCGCACCGGCGCTCTCGAGCCGGGGTTCGACGGTTTGGCGATGGTCAGCGTGCTCACCGACCCGGAGACCTATCCCGAGCTGTCGGACGTCACCTACGGCCGCGCGATGGCGCTGGAACTCGACGTCAGCGCGTTCGCCGCACAGCGCGACGCGGCGCGCGCCCTGGTCGCCGGTTTGCTCGGGTCCGCGGCGCTGCCGGCGGTGGTGGCGACGACGGTCGACGAGGTCCCTTGGATCATGGAAGCGGCGGCCGGCCTGGGCCTCGCGGTCGACGCCGATGACACGGTGTTGGAGACCCCGCTGGTCGGTGACCCCGCGGGCTTTCTCGCGTTGCGCCGCGCCGCGCAGCCCTGATCAGCCGCGGGCGACCTCGTCCTTGTCGGCCAGCGCTTCGATCTGCTGGCGCGACAAACGCGACAGCCGCAGCTTGCGCGAGGCCAGTCGGGTGTCGCGCAGCTCGGAGTAGACCTCCGCGGGCATCCCGCGCGGCAGGTCGACGGTGCTGAAGTCGTCGTACAGCTCGATTCTGCCGACGCCGCGGCCCGGCAGTCGAGCCGTGGTCGCGATCGTCGCGACGATGCTCGCGGGTTTGGCGCCGTGTGTGCGGCCGACTTCGATGCGGTAGCGCTCCATGCCGCGCGCCGGGGGCGGGACGATCCAGCCCCGCTGGCGCGCCGGTCGCGGTCGCGCCCCGGTCGCCTCGCTGGCGCGGGTCCGCCGCCGCGCCGGGGGAGTGCGGAACTCGCGGCCGCCCGCCGGGGGCGCGGTCGGCTCGGGGCCCTCCGGCCACAGCGGGCGGCGGCCGCTCGCCAGATGGGCGAGGGCGGCCGCGACGCGCAGGGGCGGAGTGGACGAGGTTTCGCAGTACTCCCCGAGCAGCTCCGTGATCGGCTCGAGGTCGGGCCGGGTCAGAGCGTCCTCGATCCGCTCCAGCAGCTTGGCCGAACGCCGGCGGAACACGGCGTGGCGGTTGGGCAGCGCCATCGGCTCGAAGCGACAGCCCGTGGCGTTCT
Organism: Planctomycetota bacterium; assembly: GCA_965223545.1. Classification (GTDB taxonomy): domain Bacteria; phylum Planctomycetota; class UBA1135; order UBA1135; family UBA2386; genus CBDCWY01. Next base: position 6,281,105 of record OZ245006.1, read on the forward strand.
CGAGCATCCGCAGCCGTCGTCGCTCGGCGGGGGTGACGAACAGGATGGCCTCGCCGCCGCGGCCGGCGCGGCCGGTGCGGCCGATGCGGTGCACGTAGGCTTCGACATCCCAGGGGGCATCGTAGTTGATGACGTGGCTGACGCGTTCGACGTCGAGGCCGCGGGCGGCGACGTCGGTAGCCACCAGGATGTCGACGCGACCGCGGCGCAGCCGATCGATGGTGCGCTCGCGCTCGCGCTGGGGCACGTCGCCGTTGAGGGGGGCCGCGTCGAAGCCGCGCGCACCGAGGTCCTCGGCGATGTCGATCGTCGCCGCCCGCGTGCGGGCAAAGACGATGACTCCGTCGTGGGATTCGGTCTCCAGAACCCGCGCCAGGGCCTCGCGCTTCTGCGCGCGGGTGACGACGACGGCGCGGTGGCGCACCGCGCTCGCGCCCCGGGTCCCGGTCTCGGTGGCGGTGTGCTCGGGATCGCGCAGGGTTGCCGCGGCGATGGCGCGGATCTCGTCGGCCATCGTCGCCGAGAACAGTGCGGTCTGGCGGTCCGCTGGCGCGTGCTCGAGAATGGACTCGACGTCCTCGCGGAAGCCCATCCGCAGGAGCTCGTCGGCCTCGTCGATGACCACGTGGCGGATCGCGTCCAAGCGCAGCGAGCCGCGCTGCAAGTGGTCCATCAGGCGTCCCGGCGTGCCGACCACGACGTGGACCCCGCGCGCGAGAGGCGCCAGCTGGGCGCCATACGCCTGGCCGCCGTACACCGCCAGGACGCGCAGCTTGGCCATGAATTGGCCGTAGCGCTCGAATGCCCCCGCGACCTGCAGCGCCAGCTCGCGTGTCGGCGCCAGCACCAGCACTTGAGGTCGCTGGATGGCAGTGTCCAGTTGCGTCAGAATGGGCCAGCAGAACGCGCCGGTCTTGCCGGTCCCGGTCTGCGCCTGGCCGATGAGATCACGCCCGGCCAGCAGCAGCGGGATCGCCCGGCACTGGATCGGAGTGGGCTTCTCGTAGCCCGCGGCCGCGATCGCCCGCAGCACCGGATCGGCGAGCTGCAGGTCGGCAAAAGGACTTCCGTGCTGGTCGTCATTCGCCGCCGGAACCGATGGGTCGCTCATGTTCATGGTCGCAATGCCAAAGCGCACGGCCCGGGCAAACCGGCCAACCCTACTCGCGGTGGTGGCCACAGCGCAAGCAGCGGTCGGTCCGGGTCGTTGAAACCGGCCGGGGAAGTCATCTACTTCTGCGATGGACGGCGATCCCGACGCGCCCGCGAGCCCGGCGGCCCGCCTGCCGGTGCGGCTCGAGCTGGGTGCCGCGCCGGCGGCTCGGTGCCGCATCGCCGTTTGGGGCCGGGCCCACCCGGGGGGGCTGGCCGTTTTCGACGACAACTGGCTCAACACCGAGGTGGCGGTGGCGGGGGTGGAGCGCGGCTGGCGCTACCACGCGTTCCTGCGCGCGGGCGACTTCGCGCGCCTTGCGGGCGAGCTTCGCGCCCTCGAAGACGGGTCGCTCGAGCGGGCGGCCTTCGAGCCGCGCGATCCGTGGGTCGCGTTCTGGCTGTGGAGAGCGGACGGAGGCGCACAGGGCCGGGCGCGGTTGCGCGATGGCGGCTCCGAGCGCGGCGCGGAGTTCGGCCTGCGGCTCGACGACGCCGCCCTCGGCTGTCTTCGCCGCCAGGTGGAAGGCGTGACCAGCCTGTTGCCGCCGCGGTGATGGACGTCGACTTTCGCAACTCGGTCGTCCTCGCGCCGCTGACCAAGGGCGGCAACCTGCCGTTCCGCCGGCTGTGTGTCGCGCACGGTGCGCGGATCACGACGTCGGAGATGGCCTACGCCCGGCAGGTGCTGCGGGGCAGTCGGTCCGAGCTGGCGCTGTTGCGCCGCCACGGCAGTGAGCCGTGCTTCGGCGTGCAGCTGGCGGCGGGCAAGCCCGAGGAGGCGGCCGCCGCCGCGGCGGTCGCCGTCGAGCGGGGTGCGGTGTTCGTCGATCTCAACGTCGGCTGTCCGATCCACGACGTCGTGCGGCGCGGGATGGGGGCGACGCTGATGCGGAGGCCGGCGGTGGTCGGTCGCATTGTCGGCGCCCTGGTCGCGGCGGTGCCGGTGCCGATCACGGTCAAGCTGCGCACTGGCTGGCGCGAGGGGCGCGCGAACTGTCTCGAGCTCGGTCGCATCGCCGAGGCCGAGGGCGCCGCCGCGGTCACGCTGCACGCCCGCAGCCGCGAGCAGCGCTACAGCAAGGCGGCGGATTGGAACCAGGTCGCCGAGTTGGCCGCGGCGCTGTCGGTGCCGGTGATCGGCAATGGCGATCTGTTGACGCACTACGAGGCCGAGCGCCGGCGCGCCAGCAGTGGCTGTGCCGGCGTCATGCTGGCGCGGGGTGCGCTGATCAAGCCGTGGTTGTTTCGCGAGATCGCGGAGCGGCGGAGCATCGAGCCGAGCGCAGCGGAGAGGGTCGCGGTCTACGTGGAGTTCGTCGGCTACTTGCGCGAGCACTTCGGCGACGACGAGCGCGGTCGCGAGCGCGCCCTGCGTTTTCTCGCCTGGCACCTGGACTTCTTCAGTCGCTACCGGCCGCTGCCGGAGGCCGGGTTCGCGGCGGCGGCGGCGATGCACCCGCTGATGCAGACCCGGCACCGCGACGAGGAAGTGCCGTTGTTGGAAGCGGTGTTGCGGGATCCGCGGCCCGAGATGCACGCGGAGATCGCGGCCGTGCTCTGGGCGGCGGACGACGGCGCCGCCGCCGCTGCTCTGCAGGCGCTCGGCCAGCGCCTGCCACCGCGCGGCGGCGATCCGGCCGAGGTCCGCACCGCGCACGGCTAACTCCGATTTTGCCGGGGTCGGGCCGGCGTCGCGAAGCGCCGATGTCGTGGGTTTCTCGAGCCACCCCTAGGGGGATGCGTCGAGTCACCGCGCGCGGCACCGGGTTCCCTTGGCCGGAGAAGGGAGCATGATGTGGGCTCCATCCCCCAAGAGGACTCCCCATGCGCTTTGTCTCCCTCGTCATCGCGGGCGCGTTGGTCGCGTCGGCGCCGGCTCAGATCTTCGTCAGCCCCAGTGGCAGTGATGTCACCGGCACCGGCAGCCAGGCCAACCCGTACCGCACGATTGGTTTCGCCGCGGGCCAGGCCAACCCCGGCGCGGTGATCAACCTGACCGCCGGCGAGTTCGGTGATGACGACCAAATCGTCCTGGGCGACCGCGACCTCACGCTGGTGGGCGCCGGCATCGGCGCGACGATCGTGCGGCCGCACGCCACGCTGACCCAGACCTTTCCCGCTGGCCAGCTGCCGGGGACGCCGACCGAGCACACGGTGGTGATCGCGGTCGATGGCGCTGCGCGCGTCGACTTGCGCGGCATGACGATCGACGGCGCGTTCCGCGTGCCCGCGTCGGGTCGGCTCTACGGTGTGCTGTATCGCGATGGGGCCAGCGGGACGGTGGACGGAGTCGAGATCGTGAACACGCGCGACGACCCGCTCTCCAATTCGCAGTCGCCGGCGGCGGCCGTGGTACGGGGTGACGGCGCCGGGCCGAGTCAGGTCCGCTTTCGGCAGTGTCGCATCGCCGATTTCGGCAAAGTCGGGATCGCCGCGTTCTTCAGCGCGCTGGTCGACGTCGAGTACTGCGAAGTGCGCGGCGCGGGCGCGGTCGCCGGTGGCGGACCGGCGCAGGTTGGCGTGCAGATCGGTTTTGGCGCGGTGGGGGCAGTCAACCACAACATCGTCTCCGACTGCAACGACCCGGCGACGCCGGGGTCGTCGAGTGGCGTGTTGCTGTTCAACGCGGGCGCGGGGTGCCGAGTCGAAGCCAACTCGGTGGCGCGCTGCGACGACGGCATCGCGGTCGCCCAGCAGCCGCCCGCCAGCGTGGCGGGGTTCGTGCGCAGCAACAACGCCAGCGCCGCCTTCGATCAGGCGTTGCGTGTCGAGGGCCAGTCGCCGTTGCTGATCACCGGCAACGTGGCCAGTCACGTCGAGTCGGTGCTGTCGCCGGTCTGGGACGACACCGCCGGGCTCAACACGTGGCAGCGCAACCGCTATTCCGACTTCTTGTCGGGGGAGACCTATCCGATTCCGGGCGGCGCCAACGTGGATCCGGCTCCCGTGCGCGGCTGCGCCGAGTTCGCCCCGAGCGTGCCCGTCAATCTCGGGTTCTTCGCCGAGGACGTGGTCATCGCCGACTTCGATGGGCTGAACCAGCTCGACTTCGCCGCCGTGCGTCGCGGCGCCTCGCCGATCCTCGCGGTGGCGCTGGAGAACGGTGCCGGGGGCTACACGGTGCAGAGCTTGCCGTTCTCGTCCGGCGCCGCGATGGCCATCGATGTGGTGGCCGGTCAGTTCGACGCCATGCCGGGCGACGACTTGGTCGTGCTGACGCGCAACGTCGATACGACCTTCAACAGCGAGGAGCGCTTCTACCTGTTCGCCAACGACGGTAGCGGTACGTTCTCGCTCACCTACCAGCAGAAGCTGCCGCCGGCGATCTTCGCCACCAACGCCATCGCCAGTGGCGACCTGAACGGCGATGGGTTCGAGGATCTGGTCATCGGCTCGTCCGGCAACGGGCTCGGCTTGCCCGGCATCGGGCTCCTGATGTTCAACTCGGGTTCGCTGAGCAGCTGGGCACCTGGCGCGTTGCCGGGGATTTCGCAGCCGGTCACCGCGGTGGCGGTCGCCGACATCGATGGCGCGGCCGGTGTCGACATCGTTGTGCTCGAAGCCACGACTCCGCAGGGCGGCATGCGCTTCTACACCAACGACGGAAGCGGAAGCTTCGTCGAGGGCGCGGGCAGCCCGGTATTGGTCGGCAACACGCCGACGGCGGTGACCACTCAGGACATCGACGGCGATGGCGATCGCGATGTCATCGCCACCGCGTGGGAGTCGGCGACAGGGGTGACGCCGGGCTCGGTGTGGATCCTGACCAACGACTTGCCGACGGGCTTCGGTGCGCGGTCGGTGCCGACGGACCGGGGGCCGGTCGATGTCGTCGGCGGTGACATCGCCTTCGATTCCGACCCCGACACCCTGCGCTTTGACAGCGTGGTGGCGAACCGCCTCGGCAACTCGCTGACGCTGGTGATGGAGCACGCCTCCGGCGGTCCGGCCGGTGGCCCTCTCTGCACGCGCGGTGCGGGACCGACGGGAGTCGCGGTGGGCGATCTGGATGGCGATGGCTTGCAGGATGCGCTGGTCAGTGCCGCGGGGCGGGTCTTCGTCTCGATCCTGTACGGCGTGCCGACGTCGCGCGAGGACGTGTACGGCTTCGGTTGCCCGGGCACGGCGGGGCGTTCTCCGACGATTGGCGCGGGCGGCAACCCCGGCGTCGCGCTGGTCGGCAACTCCAACTTCACCATCGAGCTGGGGGATACGCCGCCGAGCGCCCCGGCTGCGTTCTTGCTGTCGGGCGCGCCGTCGCCGGCGCTCTTCCCTTGTGGCCTGCACATCGGCCCGATCTTGTTCTCGGTCGGCGTGCCGACCTCGCCGGCGGGTGAGTTCACCTTGCCGCTCCCCGTCCCGAACAACCCGAACCTGGTCGGGGCGACGTTCTACAACCAGTGGGCCGTGGTCGACCCGGTGGGGCCGTTCCTCAACTTCCTGACGCTGACGCAAGGGCTCAAGGTCCGCGTCGGCGCCTGAGCTCGGGCCCGGTCGAGACAAGCGGTGCGCTCGGGCCTCGCAGTCGGTCTGCTGTTGGCTGCGGGAGCGGTCGCGCTCGCACTGTGGGGCCCGGGCGGGGGGGCGGACGCGTCCGACCCCCCGGTGTCGGTCGGTGATGCTGCCTCGCCCCCCACGGATGGCCCGCCGACGCTGGTCGGCGAGGCGATCGATCCAGCCGCCGGCGCGGCGGCCGCCGAAGCCGAGGCCGTGCCGCCGGCCGCTCGCCCGGCGGGAGCTCGGGCGTTGCAACCGTTCGGCGCCGAAGACGGAGCCGGTGAAGCCCCGCCGAAGGGTGATTGTCCGGTGCGCACCGCCGCCGGCTGGCTCGATCTTTCGCCGACGCTACGGCGCCTCGAGCGGGAGGGAGCGCAGGCCGCCGGCGAGCTCTTCGCGAACGCCGAAAAGCTGCTGCCGGTGCGGCCCGACGGCCACTACTCGCTGCATGCCGTCGATGGTGGCTCGGGCGAGGACCGCCTCGTCGTCGGTGCGCACGGTGAGGTGTTCTTCAGCGCGGATGCGGGCGAGTCCTTCAGCCGCGTCCACTGGCGGAGAGATGCCGGCCGGTGACGCGAGGAGCGGGGCTCGCTGATGGCACCTGAGTGGATCGCGGCGTGCGTGGCGCTGGCGGTCGCGCTGGCTTTGACGCCGGTGATGGCCGTGGTGGCGCGGGGACTCGGCATCGTCGATTGGCCGGGTGATCGCAAGGTCCACCTGCGGGCAGTGCCCTACCTCGGTGGTGCCGCCGTGCTCGGTGCCATGTGCGTCGGCGTCGCGGTGACGGCGCCCGCTCCCGACCTGCTCGGCGATGGGCGGCTGGCCGCAGTGCTCGCCGGTGCCATGGTGTTGTTCGTCGTCGGGTTGGTCGATGACGTGCGTGGGTTGGCACCGGCGACCAAGCTCTGCGCGCAGGTCGCGGTCGCTGTCGCCGTGTGGTGGGTCGGTCTACGGGTCGACCACTGGAGCGTGGTGGACGGCTTCACCCTGCAGCTCGGTTGGCTCAGCCTGCCGCTGACGGTGCTGTGGATGGTCGGCATCACCAACGCGATGAACCTGATCGATGGCATCGATGGCCTCGCCGCGACCATCGGCAGCATCGCGGCCGGGGCGATCGGTTTCATCGCCCTCTCGACCGGTCAGCCGGAGATCGGAATCGTCCTGCTCGCGCTGTGCGGCGCTCTGTTGGGTTTCCTGCCCTACAACATGCACCGCGCACGGATCTTCCTCGGCGACTCCGGCAGCTTGCTGCTCGGGTTCCTGCTGTCGACGGCGTCGGTCTACAGCACGGCGAAGTCGGCCACGTTCGTCGGCCTCGCCGTGCCGATGCTGTCGCTGGGGATCCCGATCCTCGACACCGTCTTTTCGATGGTGCGGCGGCTGATCGAACGGCGCTCGGTGTTCTCGCCGGACAAGAACCACATCCACCACCGACTGCTGGCGTTGGGCTTCGATCAGCCCCGCGTCGTCGCGTTGCTCGGCGCCGAGACCCTGGTTGCGACCGGTCTGGGCGTTTGGTCGATGCGCCTCGACAGCGGCGTGCGCCTGGCGGTGTTCGTCGGCGTGTTGGGGTTGCACGTATTGCTGTTCCGCAGCGTCGGAGCGGTGCGGTTGCGGGACTCGGTGCGCGTCTTGCGCGACGTCGCCGCCCGCGTGCGGCTGACGAAGGCCGAGCGCTATTGGCACGACAAGCTCGATCTGCAGTTCCGCGCGTGTGCAACGGTGGACGATTGGTGGCAGGCGGTGACCCGCGCGGCCGATAGCCTCGGGTGTGCGCGGGCGAGGCTCGCGCTCGAGCGCCGCAATGGCGAGCGCGACCTGCGCCGTTGGGTGCGCTCACCGCCGCTGTCTTGTGGCGTGTCGCGCTACGAGGCGGTGTTGCCGGTGCGCCACCGGCGCGGTGGAGACCCCGTGGCGTTGCAGGTCGACTTCGACGGCCGGCTGCCGCTCGAGCTGTCCGGCCGTCGCCTCGCCCTGCTCGGCCGGTTGCTGGACCGCCACGGCATTGCATCCCTGCCGGCCGACCCAGCGCGGGCGGATGCTGATCACGCCGAACGCCCGGTTGCGGCCGCAGTGACGCCGCCGCGCAGCATTGCCATCGTCGGCAGCCGCGGCATCCCGGCGCGCTACGGCGGCTTCGAGACCTTTGCAGAGCACCTGTCGCGCGACTTGACCCAGCGGGGACATCGCGTCGTCGTCACCTGCGAACGGACGCCCGGAGCAACAGCGGAGGATCTGCCGGCACGCGCCGGCGCAGTCGAGTTGCGCCACGTGCTCGCGCCGCGACTCGGGCCGCTGTCGACGATCGTCCACGATGCGCTGTGCTTGTGGCGGCTGCGTCGGACGACCGACGTGGTCTACCTGCTGGGCTACGGAGCCGCGTTCGCGGCGTGGCTACCGCGCTGGTGGGGCCGCGAGGTGTGGATCAACCCCGACGGGGTCGAGTGGGCGCGCGCCAAGTGGGGTGCGGTGGGCCGTCTGTGGTTTCGCTGGATGGAGTGGTGCGCGATGCGGGCCGCGCACGTCGTCGTCGCCGACGCGGGCGCGCTCGGGGCGCACCTGCGCGGCCGGCATCCCCGGGCGCGGGCGCGCATCGTGGAGATCGCCTACGGCGCGGAGCGCGGGACCGACACGAGCGCTGCCACCGTCCGGGCGCACGGCCTGGTCGCCGATGGCTATCTGCTGATCGTCTGTCGCCCTGAGCCGGAGAACCACGTCGTCGAGCTCATCGAGGGCTACGCGACCGCGGCGGTGTCGATGCCGTTGGTCGTGATCGGCGACACCGCGCGCGACACGCCCTACTGCCGGCGTGTGCGTGCCGCGGCGGAGGCCGCCGGGCCCGGCGTGCGCCTGCTCGGGCCCGAGTACGACCGGCGGCGGCTGACCGATCTCCGCGCCCATTGTCGCGCCTACCTGCACGGGCACTCCGTCGGGGGGACCAACCCCTCGTTGCTCGAGGCCCTCGCGGCCGGCAACGCGGTCGTCGCGCACGACAACGCGTTCAATCGCGAAGTCTTGGCCGGCGTGCCCAGCGCGTGGTTCGTCAACCGCGACGGCGTCGCAGCAGCCATCCACCGCATCGCTGCCGCGAGCGCCGCGGACCTGGCGGTACGCCGGCAGGCCGCGCGCCAACGGGTGGCGACCGCGTACGGCTGGACGCAGATCGGCGATCGCTATCACGCCCTGCTCGGTCACCGTGCCTTGCCCCAGTTGGTTCCTGCCGACCGCGGCGTGCAGCGGTCGCGGCGGCCGGCGGTCACCGGGTGAGGCTTGCCCGGCGGCGCGCCACGGCGCGGCGGTAGATCTCCAGCAGGGCCTGGTGGTTGGCGGCGGGCATGAAGTGCTGCTCGAACCGCTGGCGGGCTCGACGCCCCATCCGGGTGGCGAGACCGGGGTCGTCGTGCAGTCGCTGCATCGCCGCGGCCAGCCCAGCGTGGTCTCCCGGTTCGACCAGGAGGCCGGTTTCACCGTCGACGATCAGATCGCCGAGGGCGCCGATCCGCGACGCGATGACCGGCCGCGCGGCGGCCATCGCCTCGAGTACGACCATCGGCATCCCCTCGTACCAGACCGACGGGAACACCGCGAACGCGGCGTCGCGCATGCGGCGCGTGGCGGCGGCGTGGTCGAGCAAGCCGAGCCATTCGACGTGTGCCAGCTCCACCGAAGCCAGCGCGCGCCGCACGCGCTCCGCGTCCGGGCCGGTGCCGGCGATCGAGAACGGTCGCCGAAAACGCCGCAGCGCGGCGACCAGGCAGTCGATGCCTTTCTCCGCGCCGATGCGGCCGACGAAGAGGCCCGGCCCAGTGCCGGCGCCGGGCGTTGGTGGGTCGGCCAAGAAGTTGGGCTTGACGTCGATGTGCGTGGCGGGGAGCCCCATCGCGCGCATCTTGGCCGCTGCGAAGTCGCTGAGCGCGATGTAGCTGTCGACGCAGTTCGACCAAGTGCCCAACCACCGGTGCATCAGCAGCATCGATGCGACTCCGGCGGTCTGCAGCGACGAGCCGTGGTAGCAGCCATGGCGGATCGCCGGCCAGAACCGCTGCCCGCTGCAGGCCTCGCAGATCGCGCCGTCGCGGTAGAGCAGCGCGCCCGGGCACACCAGGCGGAAGTGGTGCAGAGTGTGCACCACCGCGACGCCTGCGCGGTGGCAAGTGCGCAGCGCGGCCGGCGAGATCAGCGGAAAGGTGTTGTGGAAGTGCACGATCTCGGCGGCGGACTCGGCCAAGCAGCGCCGGAGCTCTCGCCGACTGCGCAGCGACCAGTGCGCGGTCAATGGGATCGCCAATCGTCGCAGTCTGCTGGACGCGTCGAGTTCGGCGTTGTCGCGGGTATAGGTGTGCACCGCGTGTCCGTGCTGCTCGAGCAGAGCCCGCTCCTGTTCGAACACCGTGTTCTCGCCGCTCGGCGGGCGCAGGTAGTTGTGCACCAGCAGGATCCGCATGCCGTCACCCGGAATCTCTCGCGAAGGCGCGCGTGCGCCGCGCGCGCTGGGCGTAGGCGATGATCAGCACCAGCAGCAGAAAGCTGCTGTCGTGCATCACCAGTGAAGTCGACGTCGTGCCGCGCACCAGCAGCAGCCCGTACAGCCCCGTCATCTGCAGATGCAGTCGGTGTGCTGCCGGTCCTGCGCGCCGCGCGGTGCCGGTGACGAGCAGTAGGCTCAGACCTCCGCCCAAGAGCGCGCCACACCAAAGCACCGCGCCCACGGCGCCCGTATTGACCAGGACGTCGAACACCGAGCCGTGCAGCCCGACCATCTCCGAATTGAGCAGTACATCGAAGCGCGCGCCGGATGCAAAACCGAAGCCGAACAGAGGTCGCTCTTGGTAGCGCTCGAGCGCGTGGCTCCACACCGTCGTGCGTCCGGTCAGCGTCGTCAGCATCTCGGTGTTGCGCCCGGCGGTGAGGTACTCGAGGAGCAGGTCGCCGATGCCGGCGCTGAACGCGACGACGGTGGTGAGCAGGATGACCAGAGTCAAGCGGCCGATGCGCCGGGTGCTCGCCAACCACCACAGCGCGATCGCGGCAAATCCGGCCAGCGAGGTGCGCGATTGCGCGAACACCATCGTCGCGACCCCGAGCGCGGCGACGTTGCGGTAAAGCAAACGCCGCGTCGCGGTATCGGCCTCGATCGCGCGGCATGTGCCGATGAAGCCGAGGACCGCGCCGAAAAAGCCGACCGAGTTGGGATTGATGACCGGCAGGACGCCGTTCAGTTGAACCCCGAGCAGTCCCTTGGCCGGCGGCAGTGCCAGCTCCGGGCTCCACGCGGCGCCGAGCCACACCGAGCAGGCCAGCGCTCCGTACAGCACGAGCACAACGTCGAGCGTCGCGCGGGCTTGCACCGTCGACCGCGTTCGCGACAGGGCGATGCCGCCGAACACTACGACGACCAGCGTCTCGGTTGCCTTGTACGCCGTGTACAGCGGCTGCGAGGACCAGAGGGTCGAGCAGATGCCGAAGCTCGCGTACGCCGCGAGTAGCCCCACCGGGCCCGTGCAGGTGAACTCGACGCCCCGCCGCGACGCGGTGAACAGGGCGAGCAGACCGGCCAAGCCGACCTGCGCGATGCGCAGGAGAGACGCCGGATCGAGCGGGTTGGCGACCAGCGCACTCGAGCTGCGCGCGCGCCACAACAGCACGCTGCAGAACAACAGGATCCAGCCGAGCTTGAGCAACGGGTCGTGGCGCAGCGCGGCCCGCGTCGCCGACCAAAGGCGCTGCGCACAGCCCCAATGGACGGCTCCGTAGCCAGCGGCAGCCGCTGCGATCACCGCTCCCGGTGCGCCGCCGGCGGCCAGCATCAGCGCCGCCGTCAGCGCGATTGCCGCCGCGGCCACGTGGTGGACGATGAGGGGGGCGCGGATCAGCATCCGGTTTGCTCCGCCGGGCACAGTCGTTCGTAGAGCGCGAGCATGCGCTCGCCGCGGACCTGCCAGGTCCAGTCGCGGTGCAGGCGTGCCTGCGCGCCTGTGCCGAGTGCACGCGCGCGGCTGGGGGCGTCCAGGAGTGCGCCGACTCCATCGGCGAGCCCGCGCACCACGGTGTCCCTGTCGCCGATGGGCACGGCGATGCCGCAGCTCGCGTCGGCGATCTCGGCCGGACCGGCGTGGTCGAGGTAGACGCTGGGCAAGCCACACGCCATTGCTTCGAACATCACCCAGGCGCCGGCGTCCTTCAGGCTCGGTTGCAGGAACACGCTGGCGCGGCGGAAGCGCTGCAGCAACGCCGCGCGCGGTAGCGCGCCGGTGAAGAGCACCCCGCTCTCCAGATCCGGCGCTCGACACCGCCGGCGAAGCGCGTCGCCGCACGGCCCGTCGCCGATGATCTCGAGCCGTGCGTCGGGGTGCTGCGCACGTACGCGCGCGAACGCATCGAGGCCGAGGTGCATCCCCTTCCAGTGCAGCAGCCGCCCTGCCATCACGACCAACTTGGGCTCGCGTCCCGCCCCGTCGCCGTCCGCGCCGGTCGCCAGCAAGGCTTCGTCCACGGCGGTTTCCAGCAGTGGCTCGACGACGGGGCGGTAGCGCTTGGCAAGTGCGGCCTCGGTGAGTGGCGTCCGCGCGAGAATCAGCCGGGCGCGGCCGGCGGTGCGGCGGAAGCTTGGGCTGAAGTCGAGCGTCCAGCCGAGCACTAGGTCGCGCAGCCGCTCTTGGGCACGGCCGCGCAGCGGCAGGTCCGCGCGCAGGCTCGGCGGCACGCGCTCGGCGCCGCCGAGCGGTCCCCAGATGAAGGGCACCGGCAGCCGGGCCACCGACGCCGGCAGCCAGAGGTTGCCGAAGGTCAGAGCATGCGCCACATCGAACGGCCGGGCGGCGTGCAGGCGCCGGGCCGCGCGCAGCGCGGCGCGCTGCCAGAGCCAGTAGTAGAGGTAGATGCCGCGTTGGCCGCGCTTCCACCAGCGCGCCCACGCGGGCAGGTCGACGAACTCGAACCGGGGGTGCGGACCGGGCTGGGCGCGCACGGCACTCTCGATCGCGGCGCGGTTGTTGGTGCGGGTCAGGACGGTGACGTCGTGACGCCGCGCCAGCTGCCGCGACCAGTGCCAGCCGACGCCGGGTTCGGAGCCGCGGTCGGGCTCGCACGCGTACGCCGAGACCAAGACCCTCATGATGACCCCCGCGCGTGCAGGGTGCAGTTCAGCAGGGTGGACCACGTCGCCGCCAGAGCGTGGCCGTCGCGGTCGATGGGGCCGGCGCGCCAGTGCTGCGTGAGATAGAGGCTGGCGATGTCGCAGAGGTAGAGCGCGAGCGCCGCCCGCCGCAGCGCCGGGGCGATGCCGAGCTCGATGGCGACCCGCGCGGCCAGATCCGTTTCACCGGCCCTGGCATCCAGCAGCCGTGAGGCCAGGCCGGTCGGTGCCAGGCGATCGACGAGGACGCCGGTCTGCAGGGCGAAGTGCAGCGCGTCGCCGAGCGGCGGCCAGCCCTGTCGGGCGAACTCCCAGTCGAAGACGCACAGTCGGCCACGGCGGGTGTACGTGTTCCAGGGGGTGAAGTCGCGGTGTGCCATCCCGCTCGCGACGCCGTGGGCGTCGAGCTGCTCGATGCCGAAGCGCAGCGCCGCCTGCAACGGCGCGAGCCACTGTCCGCTGTGATGGGGCGGGATGCGGGTGAGCCGCTCCTCCAGCTCGGCCTCGAATGCGCCCCCTCGCCACCGCGCCGGGCCGCGCGTGGCCGCCGCCAAGTGTGCCAAGAACTCGACGTGCCGGCCGTCGGCCCGCAGCGGGCCGCCGTCGAGTGCGCGCTTGGTCGTGCTCTGCACGACGGCGCGATCGGTCTGGCCAACACGGACGTCGGCGAGCACGCGAGGGACTTCCGCGGCGCCCAAGTCGACGCCCTGTAGGCCGCTGAGCGCATCGACTTCGCATTGCAGCAGCGCTGCGGTGTGCGGAGTGGCGAGCTTGGCATAGCCGACGACGACGCCCTTTGGCGTCATCAGCAGCAGGCTCGGCTTGCGCAACGCACCCGGCGTGCCGGGGAACAAGGCCACGGCGAGCGGCTGGGCCAGGTGGGCGGCGAGCGTCTGGCGCAGACCGCGCGGGGCTTCCGCGACGCCGGGTTTGACGGCGACGAGGATCGCGTCGCGGCTGAGCAGTCGTTGCATCCCGGCGCGGCTGGCCGCGAACGCGGCGCGCTTGGCGAGGCGGGCTCTGGCCCGGCTCGGCTGGTAGAGCCCCAGCGCGGCGGCGGCCGGTCGGGGGCCGGACGGGGCGATCACCCGCGGATCGTGGATTCCGGGCAGCGCGGCATAGCGCTCGACGGTGTAGCCCCGCGCGCGGAGCGCGCGCCTCCAGCGCCGCGCAGACCGCGTACAGACCGCGACGGAGCCCCCCGGGGCCAGCGCGCGATCCAGAGTCTCGAGCGGAGCCTCGCCGAGCAGCAACAACGCCATCGTGTCGGCCCGGTCGGACAGTGCGTCCACCGCGCAGCATTGGACGGCCGCGTCCGCGGTCGGCTCGACGTCCACCGGCGGGTCGTGGGGCGTGGCCGTTGGCACGGCGACCACCCGCGGTGGTCGCAGCGGCAGCAGGTGGCGGAGCTCGGCGAGGCGTGGGTCCATGGTGTCAGCGCCAGCGGCGTTCCTCGCGTGCGGCCAGGGTGGCGAACACGATCTGCTCGATCTCCAGCAGCTCGCGGTCCAGGGACTGCTCGGTCGACACCGAGTGTGCGCTTGGTGTCCTTTCGGCGATTTGGGCGAGGATCGCGAGCTGGCGCTCGATCTCGCGTTCGTCCAGCTCCTGCTTGCGCGCGTGAATCCGCGCCGGCGTGCCGGTGAGGACCACCACCAGGTCCAGCTTGGGGATCGTGGCGACGGCGGCGTGGACCAACCAGTCCGGCAAGCGCAGCCGCGAACGGCGTCGATCGACGACGAAATCGTAGGCGTAGCGTTCGACGACGGTCAGGGTGGAGCACACCTTCGGCCACCACAGGCGTGGCCAGTAGCCGAGCTGGTAGTCGCACCAGTAGTAGGTGAACCGCAGCAGCGATACCGCGCGTCCCATCGGCGGGCGCGCGTGCGGAGTGCTCGGTGGCCGCGGCGGGCGGACGCCGGGCAGCACGCGGCTCGGTTGCGGCAGCAGGTAGGGGCGCCAGTGCATCGCCGCGGTGCGGCGAAACGCCGGCGCAACGCGCTCGCGCAGCGCGGCCGCCACCGTCGATTTGCCACCGCCATCGGGCGCCAGCAAGCCGAGGTGCAGACCCGTCGGACGACCGAGGCGGGTGACGACGCGCAGGCCGCGCCGCACCGCGGCGTTGACGGCGGCGGCCGGCCGCCGCCAGAGTCGGCGGCGGGCCGACCGTGCGAGAGACGGCAGCGCGGGATGGTGCTCGTCGTCGCTGGTGAGGAGCGCATCGATGCGAGGCCACGGGTCGTCACCGAAGTGGCGCCGAAACAGCGCGTCGCAACCCGCCCGGTCCTCCTCGATGCCGGCGACGATCCGACCGCGGTCGTCGACCCCCAGGCGTCCCTTGCGGCTGCGCTTGAGGAGGAGGTAAGTGGCTTCGACCGCCGCGGCCGGTCGGCAAAAGCAGCCGTGCCGTCGACGGCCGTCGAGCAGCGTCGTCGAGGCGATGCGATAGGCGCCGATGCCGCGGTGGTCGGCGAGGAGATCGATCTGCAGGAAGCGCGGCGCGCCATCGTCCTCGTGCCACGCGACGACGTAGAAGTAGCACCACGGGATGTCGTAGTGGATTCGTTGGACCACGTGGGCGCCGTGCGCCGCGGCCGCCGTGCGCACCAGGCGCGCCGCGTCGCGGCGCCGCGCGGGGTCGATGGCGATGTCGACGTCCGACGGGGCCCGGTCGGGGAGCTGGTCGTAGTCGTGCAGCACGCAGTAGGCGATGTCCGCTGCGTCGAAGCCGGCGAACAGGTGGCGCAGCATGGCCCCCACCCGGGTCGACTGTCGGTAGCGCGGCAGGGTCGTTGGATCACCCGGCATGGCGGACTCGAACGCGGTGGTGCCATGCGGCGACGAGGAAGGACAGCAGCACGGCTTGGCCCAGGGCGGCGGCGGCCGCCACGCCCTCGGCACCGTAGCGCAGGATCAGCGGCGGGCCCGCACAGATCGCCACCGCGGCCGTGATCGCGCCGGCGAAGAACAGCGCCTGCGGTGCGCGGATCGCCTTGAAGCCGTATTCGTAACTCCGGCCCAGCGCCAACAGGGCGTACTGGAGGGCGAACCAGCGCACCAGCGTTGCCTCGCCGGCATAACGATCGCCGTAGACCGTGGCGAGGGTCAGCTCGGGCACGCAAGCAACCGCCGCGCCGAAGCCGCCGATCGCCACACCCGCGAGCCAACGGCACCGCGCCAACAGGGGCTGCAGCGCCGGGATGCCGCCACCGGCGTAACGCCGCGCGGCCGCTGGGTTGGCGACGTTGTCCATCGCCAGCAGCAGGGGGTGGGTCGCGCCGAGCAGGTGGCGGGTGGCGCCGATGGCGCCGACCGCCGCGGGGGCGAGCAGCAGCGCGCCGAGGTAGACCATCAGCTGGCTGCGCGCTTGCTGGGTCAAGACACCTGCCAATCCCCAGCGGCCGAACTGCCAGTGCTCGCGCAGGGTCGCCGCGGTGCGGTCGGTGCGCTGCGCGATCAGGTCCCGGCATTGCCAGTAGCCGAGGAGCGCTGCGGGGAGCGCCGCGGCGCCGAGCGCGACCAGGGCGGTGCTGGGTGAAGGCGCTGCGCGGCCGAGTGCGACGACGGCGCAGAGCTGTCCAGCGCACGCCAGGGCATCGTTGGCGAGCGCAGCCGCCAGGCGACCTCGGGACAGCAGGACCCGCCGCGGAAACTCCTGCAGCAGCTGGCCCACGCTGCACACGAGCAGGGCGGCGGTGAGCTGCAGCAGCGTGGCGCCGCCGAGAGCGCCCGCGAGGAGGGCCGCGCCCGCGCCGAGCGCGGCGAGCAGCGGGATGTAGGCGGCGTGCAGTCGGGCAGCGGCGGCGTAGTAGGGGCGCGCGAGGTCTGCGGCGAGCGGCGCCCCGAACGTCGCCAGCGGGCCGCCGAGCAGCGCCAGGTGGACACCCGCCGAGAGCATCACCAGCCCCTGGCAAACGACGAACGCGCCGAACTCCGCGGCGCTGAGCTGGCGCGCCAGGAGCACGGTGATCGAGAAGCGGGTCACCGAGACGATCAGCTGGTCACCGATCGCCAGTGTGTTGCGACGCCACCGAGAAGCGCCCAACCCTACCGCCTCGCGTCCATGGAGGGGGGCACCTCCGCTGCTGTCAGCCGTGCCATGCTGTCGGCGCGCGCAGCGCTGAGGGCGTGCTCGATGGCTGCGACCCGCGCCGCGTCGCGGCCGCGGGAGACCACGACCTCCGCGTCGCGCGTCAGCAGCTCGGCGCGAAACACGGCCTGTGTTGGAACCGGTTCGAGAGTGAACCCGTGCGTCGCGTTCAGGTGGCGGATCAGCTCCGGTCCGCGCGCCAGCACGTCCTCGAGGGCCAACAGCAGGCTGCGCGCCGGCCGCCGGCGCGCGTGCTCGACCAGGCGTTCGTTGTACAAACACCAGGCGTGCAGACTGGTGCGCCGCGCCCAGCTGGAGCCGGGGCGGTAGCGCCACCGGCGCAAGGCGGCCCGCGCACTCGACTCATCCGGCCGGGGCCGGGCGCCGCGCCGCCGGATCGAATCCACCACGGCTGCTGCCGGGCGGTATACGCCGAGCATGACCAGCGATGGGCAGGCCTGGCGCCACAGGTCCAAGAACAGCGCACTGCGGGGGTCTTTGAAGCCCCACTGGCGCTCGCCGCGGCGCTCGATCAGCGCGCGTGCCGCAGCGATGCGTTCCGGGTCGGAGCGTCGGCCGAGCGCCTCGGGCAAGCGGCGCAGACCGCGTCCGCGCAGGCCGCCGCTCGACAGACCCGCGTCGGCGAGCAGTGCGCGGTGCAGGCCCACCGCCTCGTCGTCCTCGAACAGACCCGGCTCGTTGCCGATCGTGGCCCCGAGCAGGGCGTTGCCGAGATGCAGGCCGCAGGCGTGCAACCAGCTCGCGGTGAGCGACGTGCCCGAGCGGTGCATGCCGGCGATCAGCAGCGGAGGTGGAACGGTGCGGCTCATCGCGCCCGAGAACGTGGCTGGCGGCTTACCGCGTATCGAGAGGGTCGACGAAGAAGTTGACCTGCAGCCTGAGCACCGCGGCGATCAGCGACCGCGTCCAGGAGCCGGTGGTGTGATCGACCGAGATCACGTCGCCCGGGCGGATCTCCAGCTGGCTGGCGCGGTCGGCTGGCCGGCCGGAGATACCGAACGTGGCGGCGACGATCTCGCCGTCCTCCGCCTTGCGAAACACCGTGGCGTAGGGCGGGTCGGCGATGCGGTCGACGCCGCCGGCGACCGCGAGTGCTTGCATCAGGTTGTAGCTGCCTCCCGGTGGATACTCGTAGGCGCCGGGCTTGGCGACCAGCCCGACGACGGTGAACAGCTCGGGCTCCCAGCGCTCGACCTCGATGGTCTCGCCGCCGCGCAGCGCCACGTCGGCATACGGAACATTGAGGCCGACGACCGGCAGAGCGAGTGCCGTCGGCCGGTCTTCCCCGGGCCGGCGGATGCGGATGGTGCGCGCGCCGACCTCGAGATTGCTCGCGCGCAGAATGCCCCCGGCTTCGGTCAGTGCGCCGTAGAGACTCATCCGGTCCGACGGCAGGGCGTGCACTCCGGGCTGTTCGACAGCGCCGAGGACGGCGACCTTGACGGTGTGGTGCTCGCGCACTTCGACGACGATCGCCGGTCGTTGCGCCAGCAGCCGGGGGTAGAGCGCGGCCGCGATCGTCGCCTCGATCTGCAGCAAGGGCATGCCGCGGGGTGCCTCTTCGCCGGTGCTCTCCTCGCGATCGCTCTCGAGGACGGAGATGTCGCCGGCGAGCGGCAGCTGGATGGTCCAGTCGTCGCGGACGCGGGTCAGCAGCTCGCCGCCATCGCCGGCGAGCAGCTCGCCCGCACCGCGCACCCGCAGTAGGTCGCCGGGCACCACCCGGTACGGGCCCGGCGTCGGCAGCCCGGCCAGCAAGCGGTCGCGGTCGAGCGCCGGCTCGATGGGGCCCGCGGCGACGAACGCCTGGTAGTCGGCGTCGGTCGGCCAGTACGTCGTGCCGATGCCGCAGCCGGTCGTCGCCAACAGACACCACAGGCCGGCGGCTGCCGTTGGGCGACCGCGCCTCACGACACGTCGCTCCGGGGCCGGCGCCGGCGGGCCACGGGATCGGACGTCGACAGCGTCGAAGCCGCCGGGGTGCCCGGTGCTTTGGCGCGCTGGTCGTCGCCGCCACTCCTGCCGTAGCCGTAGCCCGCTCCGTAGCCGTAGCCGATGCCGCGCGGCATGCCGTTGAGCGCGATGCCCAGCAGGCGCACGTCGGTCTCGAGCAGCGCGTCGCGGGCCGCCGCGGCGCGCTTCACCGTCGTCTTGTCGACCCGCACCACAAGCACCGCGCTGGCGCAGCGCGCGGCGATGATGCGTGCGTCGGCGACCGGCAGGATCGGTGGCGAGTCGACGATGACCCGGTCGTAGCGCTCGGCCGCGGTGCGCAGCAGCTGAGCGAACCGGGGGCTGTCGAGCAGCTCCGCCGGGTCGGGCGGGATCGGGCCGGCGGCCAGCACGTCGAGCCGGTCGATCCCACTGCGCTGCACCGCGGTTTGCAAGTCACCGTCGTCGCGCAGCAGCGTGGACAGGCCGTCCTCGCCCGCCAGCCGAAAGCGCGCGGCCTGGCGCGGCCGGCGCATGTCGGCGTCGATCAGCAGGGTGCGCTGCCCGGCCTTGGCCATCGCGATCGCGATGTCGCCGGCGATCGTGGTCTTGCCGTCGCCGGTGTCCGGCGAGGTGATCTGCGTGACGCGGGCCTCGCCATCGGGCGAGGCGAAGTAGATCGCCGTGCGCAGCGAGCGGGCCGCTTCGGCGGACGCGGCGTGCTGGCCCCACGCTTCGACGGCCGACTCGCCGCCGCTGCCGCGTGGCCGGCGCGGCAGGATCGCCAGCACGGACAGGCCGAGGGCGCCGCGCAGCTCCTCGGCGCTGCGGATGCGTTGGTCGAGCATGCCGCGGAGCCAGGCCAGGCCGGTGCCGGCGAGCAGGCCGAGCAGGACCGCGATCGCCAGCCGCGTCGCCTTGCTCGAAGCGACCTCGGCGGTGCGCGGTTCGGCGTAGTCGAGCACGTGGACGATGCCGGCCCCGCTGTCGTCGCCGTCGCCGACGCGCAGGGCGGCGAGCTGGGTGTAGACCGCGTCGAGGGCCTTCTCGGCGCGGAGCACGTCGCCGCTCAGCTGGTCGTAGCGCGCGTAGACCGCGCCCAGCGCGTTGACGCGTTCCTCGCGCGCGGCGACGGCCTCGGCGAGCTGCCGGTGCTTGTTGTCGGCGGCCAGGTGGGCCTGGCGCAGCCCCTCGACGAAGGCCTCGGCGAACAGCGCGTCCTGTCGGGTCAGCTCGGCGCGCAGCTCACCGATGGCGACGTCGAGGTTGACGACTCGCGGGTGCTCCGCCGACAGCTGCACCACCAGGTCGGCCCGCTCGCGTTGGAGCTGGATCACTTGCTGCACGATGGCGGTGACGCTGGGTGGCCACAGGTTTTGGAATCCGCCGTGCTCCAGCAACGTGGGCAGGACCTGGCGCAACACGGTGGGGTCGGCCTTCAGCGATTGTGCGGTCTGCCACGCCGCCGCGGTCTTGCGCAGCTCGTTCTCCGCATCCACCAGCTCGGCCGACAGCTTGCGCCAGGTTTCGGCCAAGACCGAGAGGCCGCCGACCTCGTCGCCGACCTCGGGGTGCTCGGCGCGGTAGTTGGCGCGCGCCAAGGTCGCCTGCTCGAGCTCGGTGCGGCGTCGCTCTTCCTCGGCGGTCAGCGCGGTGCGCAGCTCTTCCGCGCTGCCGCGTTGCATCTTGGTCTGGAAGGCTTCGAAGGCGGCGACGATCTCGTTGACCACGGCGCACGCTTCGTGTTTGTGCGCCGAGTCGAGCCCCAGGCTGATCACGTCGTCGTCGCTGCCGACGCGGACGTCGAGCTCCTTCTTCAGCCACGCGATCTCGTTGGTGCCGGGCTCGAACAAATCGGGTCGCGGATGCGCGCCGCGGAACTCCTGCAGCGCTTCGACCAGGACCTCGGTCGACACCAGCAGCTCGGCCTGGGTGTTGGCGTAGTTCTTGGCGCCGAGGCCGAACAGGGCTTCCATGCCCGGCACCGCGCCCCGCGCGCTCTGCACGAACAGCCGGGACTGCGCGCGCCAGATCGTGCCCTGGCGTTGCACGAAGAGGAACCCGCACAGCGTCGCCAGCGCGGTGCAGGCGGCGATCCACCAGCGGCCGCGCCAGAAGATCGATCCCACCTGGGCGAGCGACAGCTCGGCGCCGTCGGCGGGGGTTTGGTCGGGGGCGCTCACGATGGCGGGTGGCTGGAAGCGCCCGGTCCTCTTTGGAACTCAGCCGGCGGCGACGACGGCGATGTTGTCCTGCCCGCCCGGGTGGTTGTCGACACCGGCCAGGGCGAGCTCGGTGAGGGCTCGAGCGAAGGAGGAAGCGGTCGGGTGGCGGTCGAACACCCCGCTGACATGGGCCGGTCCGATCGACAGCTCGGGTCGGCGATAGCAGCAGGCGTCGATTCCGTCACTGAATCCTACAACCAGATCGCCCGGCTCGGCGACGAACTCGAACTCGGCGCCGCGCCCCGGAGCGAGCGACTCGGCCAGCCGCGGACTGACCCACGCGCTGTTCTTGGTGTTGAGCTGGAGCGGCCGCGCGGCGCGGCGCAGCAGGACCATCGACGCGTCGCCGTAGGAGATGCCAAAGCCCGCGCCGTCGGCGCGATGCCACACCGCGACGGCCAGGGCAGTGCGCGAGTGCTCGTCGGCCGCTTCGTCCTCGGTGCAGGCGGCGAGCTGGGCGACGAGCTCGAGCGGGGTCGCGGCGATGCCGACCGGCGGGCGCGCCAAGGCGGTGAGCAGGGCGTGGCTGGCGTAGTGGCCGTGGTGTCCATCGGCGACCGCCAGCAGCGTGCGCTGTCGGTCTTCGATCAGCAGGGCCGCGTCTTCGTTGGGGATCGCCGGGTCGCCCTTGTGGCGCAGGCCCGGGCTCTGGCGATCGCCTCCGACGCTGAGTGCGCAGGCCGCCCGGCCCTGGCGCAGCGCGCGCAGCTCGTACTCGCCGTACGCGTGGTGGTCGCGCCCCAAGAGCAGCACGACTTCGCGGTCGGCACCGCCGGCGTCCCCGCTCAGGGTTGGCCGCTCAGGGTTGGAACGGGGACAGCGGACGCGGATCGAGCGACAGCGTGAGTGCGTCGACTGCGCGCGTGGACGGCTGCGCCGTGCGGCGGCCGCGGCGTTGTCCGCGATCGCGCACCGGCTCTTGCCCGATGACCAGCTCCCAGGCCGACGGCGACAGCTGTTGCTCGGGCGTGGCCTGGCCGGCGCGTGCCTCGTGTTGCGTCGAGACCGCGATCGCCACCACGAGCGCGGCTCCGCCGATCCACCACTTCTTGTCGCTTCGCTGCATCATCGTGCTCATCCGGTCCGAAGACCCGGGACGTGTGCCGCCATGCTAGCGGGTCGCCCCGCCTTGCCAAGATGCTCTGCACCGTCCGCGCCCCGGCGGGTGGCGCCGCGCCGCGCAGTCCGACCCCAGGGGTTTCCCTGGGCCTAGCGGCGACGCGCCGGTGCCAAGGGAGGCTCCGCGGTGGGGTAGGCTCCTTCCTCGAGAGCGTGACGCGGCTGCGCGCTCGCTCGACCCGGCCTCGAATTGTCGCCGCCACCGCCCATGGTCCCCGCCCGTCCCGTCGACGCCGTCTGCCGCTGGCTGATCGCCGCCACGCTGGCGGGAGTCACGCTGGCGTTCGGCGGCGTCGTCGCCGAGGCGCACGTGGTGCTGTTGGCGGTGGCTGCAGCGCTGCTGGGTTGCGTCGCGATGCGCTGTGTGCGCTACCCCGAAGACGGGGTGGTGGGTCACTGGGCGCTGTTGCCGGGCGCTGCGTTCGTCGGTCTCGTCGCACTGCAGACCTGGGCGCTGCCCGACGGGTGGCTCGCCGCGCTGGCACCGATGGCGGCCTCGTTCTGGCAGGAGGCCGGCGCCGTGGTCTCGCCGGCTGCGGTGGACCGTCCTTCGGTGTCGCTCTACCCGCACGCGACGGCGGTCGACCTGCGGCTGTTGTGCGCCGGCTTCGCCTTCTGGATCGCCGCGATGCAGCTGGCCCGGATCCCGGGAGCGGCGGCGTGGCTGCTCGCGGCGGTCGCGTCGATCGGCGCCGGCGCCGCCGCGATGGCCGTATTGCAGGGTGTCACCGAGAGCCGCGCGCTGTTCGGTCTGTGGCCGCATCCGGCGGGCGAGGTCGCCCGCGGTGGTGTGTTCGTGCACCGCGGGCACTTCGCCCAGTTTGCCAACCTCGCGACCGGCGCCGCCGCGGGCCTGCTGCTGGCGCGTCTCGTCGGTGCGATGCAGCCCAGCGACCGCCGCATCGAGGGCGCCTGGTCGGCGCTGCGGGCGCGGGCCGACGGCGCGGATCGCGCGCTGCTGTTGGCGATCGTGCTGGGGATCGTCGCGGTGGCGCTGTCGCACTCGCGCAACGGTGTGCTCTCGCTGGTCGTCGCCGCGCTGGCGGTCGCGTTCGCGATGCAGCGCTCAGGCTTCCTGCGCGGCATCGGCTGGCCGCTCGCCGGGCTTGCGGTGGTCGCCGGCGCGCTCCTGTGGTTGGTCGGTTTCGATCCGGTCTACGAACGGCTGTCGACGCTGCAGGATCCGGTGGCCGCGGCCAGCGGGCGGCTGGCGCTGTTGCGCGACGCGCTTTCCCTGTCGTCGCTCTCGCCGTGGGTGGGGGTGGGCCTCGGCGCCTTCGGCCTCGCGTTTCCGCCATTCGACACGAGCACGCGGCCGGGCACCGCCGAGCACGCGGAGAACCAGTACGTCGAGATCTTGTGTGAAGTGGGTTGGGTCGGCGCCGCGCTGCTGGCGGCGGTGCTGGTGGCCGCGCTGCTCGGCTTCCAACGCGTGCGGCGTGGCTCCGCCGTGGCCGCCGGCATGGCCTACGGCATCGGCTTCGGTTTGGCTGCGGTGTTGTTGCACGCGCTCACCGATTTCGGGCTGCGCGTTCCCGCGGTGGCGCTGGTGACCACGCTGTTCGTTGGCTTGCTGCTGGGCGGCGCGGCCCGCCCGCACACCGGCGAGCGGGGCACGCGGATCGCCGGCGTCGGCCTGCTGGCGGCGGCGATCGGCATCGCCGCGATGTTGCCTGCGGCCTGGGACGAGGCGCGCGCCGAACGCGCGTGGCGCGCGGCGCGGGTGCTGCACGAGCAGCTGGCGCCGCCCGACTTCCTCGCCCCGGTCGCCGAGCTGGACCGTCTGTTGGCACACGCCGACGCGGCGGCGGCGCGTTCCGAGCGGGTGGATGTCGGCTATTGGCGGGCGGCGCACGGTTGGCATCGGGCAGTCGCGCTCGCCGTCGACTTCGCGGCTGGCGACGAGCTACCGGAAGTGCCGGACACACCGGAACTGCGCCGCGCCGCCGCCGACGCCCAGCGCGCGCTGGCCGAGGTGCGGCGCCGGGCGCCGACGCACGGGCCATCGCTGTCGTTGATCGGCCAGCTCGGTGTGCAGTGGCTGGATGATCCCGCGGCGGGCCGGCACGTCCTGCGCGCGCGTGCCCTGTGGCCGCACGATCCCGGCGTCTGCGCCGCGGCTGGCGAGCAGCGACTGCGCGACGGCGATCTCGCCGGCGCGGTCGCCGACTACCGGCGGGCGCTGGCGGTCGGCGCCGATTGGGACGCGATGCTCTTCGCGTTGCTCGATGACTTGCACCGGCCCGACGTCGCGCGGTTGGTGGCAGCCGGCGATGCCCGCCGGTTGTTGCGGCTGGAATACTGGTGGTCGCGGGCGGGCGACGCCGAGGTGGCGGTGTCCGAAGAGCTGCGCGCCGAGGTGCGGGCCGAGGCGTTGGGGCTGGTGCGCGCCGGGTGCGAAGACGCGCATCCGCCGTCCTGGATGCTGGCTGCGGCGGCGCAGCTATCGGAGGACATCGCGCCGCGAGAGGCGGTGGACTACTACCGGCGCTACTTCGCGCGGGAGCCGTCGAGCGCGTTGCGCATTCGGCTGGCGGGTCTGCTCGAGCGGCTGGGGGAAGGGGAAGAGGCGCGGGCGGAGGCGCGGCGGTTGCTGCGGTTTCACCCGGGGCATCGGGGCGCGCGGGCGATGCTGCGGGAGTGATTTGGGCGCGGTCGCGCGACCCGGCGTGTCGATGAGCGTGACGCGAGAGTTGATCGCGGTGAGCGGTGGGCCAGCACTGGGGAAGAACGAGCCGAGGCCTGAGTAGCTGAAGACGGTCAGGCTGTTTCGTAGCGCCGACCTCGCCGGAATTGCTCGAGGCAGAGCCCGCCCCCGGCACGGCGAATCAGCTCGGGCTTTCCGGTAGTTGCCGGTGGGAGTGGCGAAAAAACTCAGAAAGAGGGAGACGGCCAAGCTCCAAAGACGAACTCCGATCTCCGAGCAACCAAGTCCGATTCCCCTGGAGTTCGTAGTGTTGAGAGCATCCCCCCCTAGCAGCCCATCTGTTGTGAACGGTTCCGGCACGCATGCTAGATTGTCTCGAGTGGTACTAGCCGTCCTGCTATCTGGCTCAAGTCACGGCGTGTTATCAGCGCAGCATCTGCCAGGGGCAGCCCTCGAACTCGAACGCGGTATGTGGAAGACCACGTCGATTCGCGTCGGTGGACCACGCGATGCCGTCGCATCGAGTCTCACATTGGAATGCGCAATGAGCGGCAGCGAAGACGATCTCCAGGTGGACTTCCGAGGTCAGCCCGGCACACTGTGGGGCGCGAGTATCGGGGGGAGCGAAGCTAGTGCAGCGGCTCCGGCGCAGCAAGCATCGGTAATGATCGAGCTTCCGAGACAATGGCCGAGAAACAGCGAAACCTGGCTACACATCAGTCGATCTTCATCGCCCCCGTTGCGCTACTTCCCGGATCCCTCTGCCTGGTCCGGTCCCGAGCGGATGCGGACGCTGCAGCCCGCAGTTCCGAACTGTCAAGGTAATTACCATGGTCTTGGAGCGTGGCGGGCTCAGGATGGCGATGGTGGCGATGCCAATCTGACGATTCACTACAAGTCCGTGCCGGGACAGCCACCAGAAGCTCGCTTCTGTTTCACCTGGATCTCCAGCCAAGGAATCCATTTCACTTCCCGACCGGCCGCAGATGTCGCCCTTCCCTCCGGCGGGTGGACTCCGGATTTCCCTCCCGGATATCCGGCGACGGCCTTCAACCCGATTGCAACACTGCCCCCAATGGGGAGCTTCCCTGGGAGCATCGCGAGTGACTGGGTGGATACTCCATTCACGCTTCAGCGGCCCGACAGCGACCAGATCTTGATTATGAACTCGGTGTTCCCCGGGACGGTGCCTGAGCTGCCATGGGTGGCTCCAGGAAGTGCCGAAGGCGCTCTCCAGCGATCGATATCGAACTCACAGGGGTTTCCCACCCAGACGTCCCTGTGGACACGCTATCTCGGGGAGCCGACGATTGGCTCCGCCCGAAGTGTCTCGGGAGTCGAGGGTGGGTGGAACAGCGGCTACAAAGAGTCCTTCGGGGCGCAAGGCCATCATTTTGATGGGGGGATCAACGAGGCTGGTGGGGCGTTCTATGACCCCGATCTCGATGGTCCGAACAAGTACGTGTTCTTCTACGGAACCAAGGGTTCTGTGTCCGTTAACTCGGCGATTACAATTTCGTCGTTCGTGCTCACGTGGACGACAAACCCGTGTAATGCAGAGATTAGGGCGGTACTTGCAAATCCAACGAGTCAAAACCTAAGCAAGGGTGACCGTATCAATGTATCGGGAGTGCTCGATGGCGCACAGAATTTGATCCCCGAGTACAATGGGTCGCACATTATCTCCGACTTGACGGCAACGGGAGTCGGCCCCAATCGTCTCGTGCACGATGTAACCTACCTTGTTAGCTGTCCACCAACAATCGCGATCGGAAGCGCCGCAGCGTCGGCGACGATCGCACGCGCGGATATTAGATACGCGGTAGGGCGTGCGACATGCGCCGATCCATTTTCTAGCGCGGCCCCGGTCTTCACTCGGACACCATCGACGAACTTCGTGTACGCTCCCATAGGAAAAGCTGGGTTCGGAACGTGGCCGGGTGTGCTTCACCCCTATGTGTTTCCGCACTCAAGCGGAACGTATCATATGTTAGCACTTGGTCGTTCTTCTTCGTCCGATGCGACGACGGGGATCGGGCATTGGTATTCCGAGGACAAAGGGTTGACCTGGATCTTTGACAAGGTTCTCGTTGATGTTGATTTGTTGCACCCTGTGGCACCCGCCCCGAAGAATCGGAATCCGAATACGCCAAACAAATTAGGAGAGCTCCTCTATTTCAACAATGTTCTAGGATCGCCCAGTGGCTTGTTCCATACTGTTAACGGTATCGAGTATGTATATGTTTGTTTCGATGCCGCCGGACCCCTTTGGCCTGAGTGGAGCATCGCCTCGATCACTCGTCAGTCTGGGTCGGTGTACAAAGTCACTCTCAATCCTTATGCGCCTTGTCGTGAGTTCGTCAATGGCGATAGTGTTGTAATTGAAGGCACGATCGGGAATCAGTTCGATGGCAACTATACGGTTGGTGGGTTCAATGCAGCGGCCGCAAGTTTCTTGATTAGCGTAGCGGGCCTTCCTCCGGATCAGTTGGCCGGCGGCACCGCTTCCTACGGTCGGCAATGGGGCAGGGGAAACCCCGGCGTAGGGTTTTATGTCATGCGGGCGTCGACCGGATTCTGACCGTCTCTGGGGAATGGGCGATGAGTGGTGCTTCGACTGAGGTCCTGATTTTGAAGTCGAAATGGTGAGACCGAAGAGCGATCGTCACAGTGATCTGTTTCTTCGATTCCGCGAAACAGCAGACGCGGACGCGTTTCAGGAGTTGGTTCAGGTCACGACGCCTCGGCTCGTGGGAATCGCGCGGAGAATGGGTGTAGAAGGTGGCGATGTCGACGATATCGTGCAGGAAACGTATATGGCAGCATGTCGATTTGCTACCCGTTACGATCCGTCGAAACGAGTTTCTGATTGGCTCTGCGGGATCCTTTTCAAGAAAATAGCAGATCTACATCGTCGTCGAGGCCGCAGAATCAAGCGGGGCTGTCTCGTAGATGTGGCCTCGGCAGATCCTACGATGGAGCTTGAGGTTCGAGAGGTTCAATCGGTTCTCCAAGAAACACTCAGTCGATTGCCGCCGACGAACCGTCAGCTGTTGCGAATGTATTTTCTTGAGCAGATGACTGCGGAGAGCATCGCTCGCCGTTATGGCAAGAAGCCGAGTACGGTTCGCTCCCAGATTCAGAGGAGTATCGCAAAGTTGCGCAAGAAACTGCCTCGAGACTTGACCCTGGCGTTATTCGGAGCATGGCCCATCTCGCGCCTACCGGGCCAATCTAGATTGTTGCGCGGCGCTACCAGAGCTGTCGTTGACTCGGCAAAACTTGGCGCGCATGTGGGCGCCTTGCAGGCGAAACTCTTGACGTTTGGCGTTGCGGGACTCTCGATTGGAGTTTGCGTGGTCCTAGCGTTCTCTCGTGGATCTCGGGTTGCGGCGCCTATGGGCGCTGCCGTCGCGAATGTTCCATCTCCTGGGTTCGAGCCTGATTTGTTGATAGGTGAAAAACTCGACAGTGCACGATTGTCTGCTGAGCCAACTGTGGAGGATGAAGCGGATCGTGTGCAGAGTGCTAGGGCTTGGATTCGGTTGGTTGATGCTTCGACGAACGCAGGAGTGCCTTTCTCAACGTTCGGGGTTGAATTGGTGGCCACGGAATCTCCGTCGGCGCCGCATACGTTGTTTGAAAGTATTCGCACGTCGTCGACAGATGCGAACGGCGTAGCATGGTTGAATCCCAGACCGAGAGATCGGTTTCGGTTGCGGTACAATGAGGATGTGGTCAGCGATCCGTTAGAATTGGCAGGTGACAGCGGGAGAACAGTGTTTGTTGACGAAGCACATTTGTTGGTTGGAATCGTGCGAGACGAGTTCGGAGCCGTGGTGGCCGATGCTGAGATATGTTCTGCGCTTACTATGGCGAGTCCAGATCCTGTTCTTCTCGCGACTACTGACCGGAGTGGTTGTTTTGCATTGTCGATAATTCAAGGTCGTCGGTCGGTGCTTTGGGCTCGACTCAAAGGGAAGGCCTGCTCGGAAGAACTGGTTGTGACGCCGTCTCAAACGCAGCAAGCGATCGAGCTCGTCGTCCATCCTGCCGATCTGTCGCTACGCGGAACGGTGTGGACTAATGCTGGGCGACCTGCCGAGGGTGTGCGCGTTGTGATGCACCCGAAGGACAGAAAGACCCGTTTGCCGACATCTAGTACTTGGAGCCGTCCGGGGGGAGCGTTTCTGGCAGACGGACTCGTACGAGGGGAGTATTCTCTCGTCGTCTTGGCGAAAGATGGCTCACATGCTTATCGAGAAGTTACAGTTCCGTACGAGGGAGGATCGCTAGAAGTAGAAATGGACTCGGGATGTGCCGTCTCTGGGCGATTGGGTGCGGGGTTCGGTCGCCCATGGAGTGACTACGTTGTGCTTGCTATGCCGACTGCAAAATTTTGGTTGGCAAGGTTCTTCGCCCGGTTCGCTGATGTGGGAGGTGATGGTAGTTTCGAATTGGCGGGCGTGCCGCGCGGGCCAATTCTGTTCAGGGTGCTGGAGAGGGCAACGGCGCGCGTGTGTTCCACCGAGACTTTTGACATCAATGACTTTGCTGTCGTGATTCCGGAGCCGGATGAGCACAAGTCAGACTTGGATATCGGGCCATGGATACTGTCGATTCTGCACCGCCCGTCCGGAGAGGGATGGTAGAATGCAGTTTCCGGACCTCGAGGATGCTTCGGGAGGTTCGAGCTGAGAGCTTCGACGAGGGTCAGAAGCCAGTCGAGCGCCGTATGCCTCCGGTGCCTCGAATCGTCGAGCGGCGACAACATTCTCGAGGCAACGCCGCTGCCGCGCCGGAGGTTCGGGGAGACAGTGCCTCTGGGCTCAGCCCGGCGGCGGATGTGTTGGACCTTCCAAGCCGCGCCGGCAAGAGCGGCATCCGAGTTTGCGGCCTCGGCCGCGCTGAGCAAGGCCCGGTGGCCGAGACATTTCCATCGGAGCATCACGACCGAGGCGCAGAACGAAGTCGTGCAGCAGCAGCAAGTGCGGCAGCCGCCACGACGATGCCGGGCGGAGAGCTTGCGTGGCACGTTCGAGACCGAGCGATCGAGCGGTTTCGACGAACCTGTTTTCCACGCGCGCGACGAAGCGCTTCGGATAGCCACGAGTAGATCGAGACTCTCTACAACCGTGATCGATGCCGGAACCATTGGTGACGTCAGCCCGGCCGAGGTTGAATCTCGTTACAACGGAGTGTCCGACCAGCACGCGGAGCGGATTCGGCGACTGCGCGGCAAGCGGAAAGGCCGGGTCAGACTCCGTGCTTCCGCGAGAAGGCAAGTGGTGGGTCTTGCTGCATGGTTCGCAGGGATGCGGCGAGCGCGGCGGATGGGTTGGCGGCGCGCCAGTCGGAGGCGGCGCGTGGGCCGCGCTCGTGCAGTGCGGCGCGCACCGGTGGTGTGCGCGTGACGGCGAGGATCAAGTCGGCGAATCGGTCGGCGTTGCCGGGCGCGCCGAGCAGCGCCGCGCGGTGTGCGGCGAGGTGGCGGTGCGCGACCGTGTCGCTGAGGATGCACGGCAGGCCACAGGCCATCGCCTCGATTGGGGCGAGGGACCACGGGCCGGCCCCGCGCGCGCAGCTGACGAACACGTCGGCTTGGCGAAAGAGCGCGCCGCGGCGCGGCGCACTCGGTGCGTTGTGGTACTCGACGAGAAACGGCGGGGTCGCGGTGTCGACGGGGGGGTCGGTGGCCATCAGGCGAACCAGCGAGAGAGGTTGGCCACGGCGCGCGGCGTGCCTGCAGGCCGCCATGGCGGTGGCGACGTCGTCAGCGACCCGGTTGTCGTCGCCGACGACGACGATTCGAGGCGTGGTGCCCAGGGCCTCGGTCGGGTCTTCATAGCCCGGGTGGAAGTCGCGCGGGTCGGGTGCCGGTGTGTGCACAGCGGCGCCGGCGCGGCGCCAGGCCGACGCAACGTCGGGATCGGCGGTGATGATGGCGATGCCGGCGGCTTGGATCGAGGCAGCCGCAGCGGTTCCGTCGGGCGCGGCGCTTGCGCTCCACAGCGCGACGGGGGCGAGCGCCAGCTCGGCGGCGGCGACCGCGGTCTGCCAGTCGTCGGCGAGCACCAGGTCGGGCGAGGGCGCGTCCGACAAGGCACCGGCGAGCACCTCGACACCGGCGGTGCCCTCGCAGGCGGTCAGTGCCACGCCGTGGTCTTCCAACCCGAGCACGGGCGCCTGGCGCGCGGCGTCCGGGCCGTGCGCGCCTCGCAGGTAGACGATGTTCAATGGGCCTCCCCCCGTCCACGGCGGGTCCGTTCCAGTGGCTTGATCGGTCTTCCGTCGGCCGGACTTGGGCGCTAAACATCGCTGCTGTCCGGGCGCCCGACGCTCCGCACCGCCGCGTGAACCTCCTCATCCGTCTCATTCCGCCGCCCTTGGTGCGCCTCTTCGCACGGCCGTACGTGGCCGGGGACTCGCTCGAGGCGGCGTTGGTAGTGGCGGAACGGCTGCTCGCCGAGCGCGGCCTGTGCACCACGCTGGACCTGCTGGCGGAGGACATCGAGGCGCCGGCGATGGTGCAGCGCAACCTCGATACCTATCTCCAGATGGTGGACGCGGTTGCGGACGCCGCACGGTTTCCGGACCCGGCCACGCGCCCGAGTCTGTCGCTGAAGCCGTCGAGCTACACGACGGCGCCGCTCGACGACGGGGGCGATGCGGAGGGAGCCCGCGAGGCGCTGTTTCGCATCGCCGACCACGCGGCGAGTGCCCAGGTGCCGCTGACCATCGACATGGAGGGGCGCGCCTGGACCGACTTCACCCTGGACGTGCTCGAGGATCTGGACCGCAGCGGCTATCGGGACGTCGGCTGCGTGCTGCAGACGCGGCTGCATCGCACGGAGGCGGATTTGGACCGGCTGCCGCCGGCGTGTCGGGTGCGGCTGGTGATCGGCATCTACCGCGAGCCCGAAGAGGTGGCGATCACCGACAAGCCGCGGATGAAGCAGCGGCTGCTGGACTACGGCGAGCGGCTGCTGCGCGCCGGGCACTACGTCGAGCTGGCGACCCACGACGAGCGCATCGTGCGCGCCTTCGTCGGCGAGGTCGTGCCCAGGGTCGGCGCCGACCCGAGCCGCTACGAGATCCAGATGCTTTACGGTGTGCCGCGCAACAAGCTGCTGCAGGAGCTCGTCGGGGCCGGGATCCGGGCCCGGTTGTACGTCCCGTTCGCGCTGAGTTGGCCGCAGGCGATCCGCTATCTGCGGCGCCGGCTGGACGAGTACCCGGCGATGATCTGGCTGGTGTGCAAGAACATGCTCCTGCGCCGGTAGCTCTGATCGGCGCCGTTCACAACCACCCTTGG
This sequence comes from Planctomycetota bacterium, assembly GCA_965223545.1. GTDB lineage: Bacteria > Planctomycetota > UBA1135 > UBA1135 > UBA2386 > CBDCWY01. The sequence continues at coordinate 6,313,241 of OZ245006.1, forward strand.
CAACGCTACTTGTGATCGCCCGATTCGGATTCCCCGGGTCGGACGAGCGCTGCCGGGCGGGGTTCGCTATACTGTGGGCCTGATTATGGAAGCACTAGGAACCATCGTAGAGCGCCTCTGCGCCTGGAAAGACGTGACCCGCGAGGATCAGTCCGGCAAGGACAGCTTTTTCGTCCGCGGGCAGATCTTCGCGTATCTGGGCAAGAAGGGCGTGGTTGTGAAGCTGGCTCCGCCGCAGGTGACCGAGGCCTTGAAGATTCCCGGCGCCAAGCGGCAGCCCGACGACGGCGATCCGCACTCGCGCGAGTTCGTCGAGATCCCGGTCACCGGGCCGCGCGAAGTCGAACGCGCGATGATGTGGTTGCGGCGCGCATGCCGGCTCGGCCGGACCGCCGCTGGACCGGTCTGAGACCCCTTTCCCGGGGTTCGCGGCCCCGGCCCCGCAGGAAATCTCGGACTGTGCCCCACAACTGGGGCGCATCTCCCGCGCGGCCTCCGGCGCTGACCGGTTGCCTGTTCGGCGGTGTGGACTACGAATGAACGGGTCCTCGACCGGGCATCGGCCGCCGTTCTGGCACCCGGCCGGCGCTGGCTTCAGCCCGCGACCTGCCCCGAGGTGAGGGTCACGGCAGCGGCGCCCGACGGGACCCTTAGGGCTACACTTTGCCTGGCGCCACCCTCATCCCCGACGATCGACATGCACCCGATCCCGAAGACTCTCCTCGCCCTGGCGGCCATGCTGCCGGCTCTACCGGCTCAGCCGATGCCGATCACGGCGACCCTGCCGACCTCGACCTTCTGGTTGGCGACCAACGAGCCCTTCGCCGGCCAATCGCCCAAGCGCTACCAGCAGTGGTTTTCGCCGGCGGCGTGGCAGACCGCGGTCGGCCGGCCGATGCGGGTGGTCGGGCTCGACTTCTTTGCCGGTACTCCCGGCGGTCAAACCGGGGCGTCGATCGACATCCAGATCACCATGGCGAACGGCCCGCTGTCGTTCCCGACGACCAACATGACGACCAACCTGGCCAGCGGGGCGGTGGTCGTCGTGCCGCGCAGCCAGCAGACCCTCAACACCGCGACGCCGGGGACGATGCCGCTGTCCATCAGCTTCAAGCAGTTCGGCACCGAGTTCGTGTGGGACGGCAGCTCCGCGGTCGTCGTCGACATCCTGGTTTTCAACAACGGCAAGGGCAACCAGCCCTATCGCTACGACCTGCAGGCGACGTTCTCGTCGACCGGTCAGGTCTACCGGCTTTGGGGCTTCGGTGCCGACCCACGCGCCGTGACCCAATCGAGCTTCTTCCAGAACGGCGCCGGTCTGGCGATGCAGTTCACCCTCGAGGACGGAGTCAGCGTACCGTTCGGTCGAGGGTGCGCCGGCGCCGGCGGCGCGGTGCCTCTGGCCGACACCACGGGTGGACTGCCGCTGAGCGGCAACCCGAGCTGGACCCACACGCTGGCAAACGCCAACTCGCAGGTCGGCACCGCGCTGATCCTCGGCGGCAGCCGCACGCAGTTCATGGGCCTGCCCTTGCCGCTCAACCTCGCGCCGCTCGCGCCGGCTTGCGACCTGCTCAACAACTTCATGTTCTCGATCCCGACGCAGACGGTCGGCGGTGGGCCGGGATCCGGGCTGGCCAGCGTGCCGCTGCCGATTCCGCCGGTGACGCAGTTCGTCGGCCAGTCGCTGTTCGCTCAGTGGTTGGTGATCGATCCGGGCGCGTTCGGCAACATCGCCATGTCGAACGGCATCTGGACCGTGTTCGGCTAGGCGCGGCGACCGCTCGTCACGCCTCGGTGGCGGTGGAGGGTCGCAACAGCTCGACCGGGTGCAGCACCGGGCACGCGCTGCCCGCGGCGGCCAAGTGCGCGCCGATCTGCATCATGCACCCGGGGTTGCCGGTGGCGACGGCATCGGGTTCGGCGGCGATCAGCGCCGCGGCCTTGGCCGCGCCGATGGGCTCGGCGAGCTCGGGATGCACGAGGTTGTAGATGCCAGCCGAGCCACAGCACCGCTCGGGGTCGGCGTGGGCGACCAGCTGCAGGCCGGGCACGCGCGCGAGCAGCTGCCGCGGCGCGGTCCGCACCCCCTGGGCATGGCACAGGTGGCAGGGGTCGTCGTAGGCGACCCGGCCGACGAACGGGGCGGGCTCTTTGACCATGCCGTGCCGGTCGAGGAACTCGCAAATGTCCGCGCACTTGGCGGCGAACTGCTCGGCGTCCGCGTCGCCCGGCAAGTGGTGGTGGGCTTCGGCGAGCGCGGCGCCACAGCCGGCGCTGTTGTGCACGACGGCCTCGGCATTGGCGAAGGCGCGGACGTTGGCGCGCAGCAGCGCGCGGGCGGCATCGCCCTGTCCGTTGTGCAGCAAGAGCGCCCCGCAGCAGGTCTGTTGGGCGGGGACGTCGACGACGAAGCCATTGGCCACCAACACGTCGATGGTGGCGCGGTGGACGTGGCCGAACAGCTGCTCCATGACGCAGCCGGTGAACAGGGCGACGCGGCCGCGCGGTGTGCCCTTCGGCGTGTAGGTGCCGTGCAGAGGGCGCCGCTGTTTGGCCGGCGGGACCGAGGGCAGCACCGCGCGCATCCCGCGCGGCAGCAGGCGCAGGCGCGCGGCGGCGCGGTCGAGCCGCAGGATGTGGGCCGCGCGCAAGACGTAGAACGCGCCGCGCAGCCGCGCGGGCCGACTGACCACGTGCTGCAGCAGCCAGCGCCGCAGCCGGCCGCCGACGGTCCGCGCCGGCGCGGTGCGCTCGTAGTTCTCGCGCGTCGCCTCGAGCAGCGCGCCGTAGCGCACTCCCGAGGGGCAGGCGGTCTCGCAGGCGCGGCAGTCGAGGCAGCGATCGAGCGCGGCGCGCACGGTCGCCGGTTGTTGCACGCGGCCCTCGATCAGCGCGCGCATCAGGTAGATGCGCCCGCGCGGCGAGTCGGTCTCGGTGCCGAGTTCGTCGTACGTCGGGCACACCGGTAGGCAGAGGCCGCAGTGGACGCAGTCCAGGGCGTGCGGATAGTGCTCCGGACTGGTCATCGCAGCATGTCGAGGTTGTCCAAGGCGCGGCGCAGCCGGGCGCTCACCGCGCGGCTGCCGGCGTCGTCGGCGCTGCGGCGGCCGTGCCGTTGCGGGTCGCCAGCGCCGATCTCGAGATGGCAGCCCAGGTCGGCGGCGCGCGCCATCAGAGCGTCCGTCTCGGTGGGGTCGATTCGGGCGCAGAAGCGGCCGTTGCCGTTGATCACGATCCGCTCGCAGCTGGTCTTGGCAAGCACGTCGGCGACGCGGCTCGGCCGCACTGCACCGTACAGCACCTCGCGGTCGGCCGCCGGCAGCACGGTCGGCGGCTGCCACGCTGGAGTCTCGGTGAGTCCCAAGCGAGCGAGCTCTCCGTCGACGTGGCGTGGATTGCCGCCCAGCAAACCGCGCACGGCGTAGCCGGAGCGACCGCCGTCGATCCAGACGCCGAGAGGTGGCGTCTGCAGCAGCCGGAGCGAATGGAAGCGCGCCGTGGCCTCGCCGGCATCGAGGTCGGTTGCGGCAAACCACGCGCGCCGCGCCGGCAGCGGCCGCAGCTTGAGGTGCATCAACGTCACCGCGAACAGCCGGCCGCGGCTGCCGACGAACAGCCGCGGCAGATCGAAGCCGGCCACGCTCTTCACCACGCGGGCACCGGCCTTGAACGGCAATCCCTCGGCCAGCACTCCCTCGATGCCGAGCAGCAAGGCGCGCGGCCCGCCGCTGCCCGGAGCGGTGCCGCCGTGCAGGTCCAGGGCGAAGTCACCGCCGACGGTGCCGTGGCCGATCGCCGGTAACCAGAGGCCTTCGTCCGCCAAGATGGCGTCGAGCTCCGCGCGGACCACGCCCGGCTCGACCGAACAGGTGAGGTCGCCCGGCAGCAGTCGATGCACGCGGTCGAGCCCTGCCAACGACAGGCGGGTCACCGCCACGTCGCTGTCGGGCGGCGGCACGGCGTGCTGCTGGCTGGCGTTGCCGACCAGGCGCACCGGCTGGCCGCGCAGTGCGGCCAAGGCCTCGGCGACGGCGGCGGGATCGTCCGGCGCGAGGGTCGCCGCCGGGGCGTCGGCGTCGGTCATCCGCGGTCGTCCTCGCGCAAGACGGCGTCGACCATGGCCGGCCACTTGGCGACCTCGGCGCAGCTGCGGCGCTCGGGCAAGGCCTTGCCGGGGTTGCAGCGCTGGTCGGGATCGAAGGCTTCGCGGACCCGCCGCATCACATCGAGGTCCGCGGGTTCGAACATCAGTGGCACGTGCTCGAGCTTCTCGCTGCCGACGCCGTGCTCGCCGGTGATGCTGCCACCCTTCGCCATGCACAGCTCGAGGATCTCATGGCCGGCGGCGGTCACTCGGGCGACCTGGTCGGGATCCCGGCCGTCGAAGCTGATGTTCGGGTGCAGGTTGCCGTCGCCGGCGTGGAACACGTTCGTCAGAGTCACCCCGTGGCGCGCGGCGATCGCGTCGATGCCGGCGAGCGTCTCGACCAGTGCGGTGCGCGGCACGACGCCGTCGAGGACGTAGAGGTCGGTGTTGAGTCGCCCCATCGCGCCGAACGCGCCCTTGCGGCCCTTCCACAGCCGCAGCCGCTCGGCTGGATCGTCGGTCGACTCGCTGCTCAGGGCCTCGAAGCGTTCGAACCAGGACTGCACGGTGTCGGCGTCCGCGTCGACCTCGACCACCGGGCCCTCGAGCTCGACCAACAGCACCGCCTTGGCGTCGGTCGGATAGCCGGCGCGGTACACCGACGCCTCCACCGCGGCGATCGTGCCGTGGTCGAGGATCTCCAGCGCCGCCGGAACCAGCCCGCGCTCGACGATGGCGCTGACGCAGCCGCACGCCTGCTCCATGCTGCCGAACGCGGCGAGGAGCGTGCGGCGGGCGGGGGGATCCGGGGACAGTCGCACCGTGATCTCGGTGGCGATGCCGAACGTGCCCTCGGAGCCGGTGAACACACCGAGCAGATCGAGCTCGCCGGGCAGACGGGGACCGGCGGCGTCGCCCAGCGTGGCCAGCTCGCCGTCGGCGAGCACCACGACCGCGCCGAGGACGTGGTCGCTGGTCATGCCGTGCTTGAAGCAGTGCGGGCCACCGCTGTTCTCGGCCAAGTTGCCGCCGATGGTGCACACCGACTGGCTGCTGGGATCGGGGGCGTAGTGCAGACCGAGGTGCTGCACCGCGCGCGTCAGGTCGAGGTTTACGACGCCGGGCTGGACGACAGCCAGTCGGTCCACCGGATCGACCTCGAGGATTCGGCGCATGCGCGCGGTCTCGATCACCAGTGACGGCTGCGTCGGCGTCGGTCCGCCGGACAGGCAAGTGCCGGCGCCGCGCGGGACGAACGGCACGTCGTGCCGCGCGGCGAGCCGCACGGCGGTCTGCACTTCGGCTGTCGACTCCGGCAACACCACGGCCCGAGGTGGTGACTTGTGCAGCGTGAACCCGTCGCACTCGTAGGCGAGTAGGGCGTCGGGCTCGACCAGGGCGCGGGCGCCGAATGCCTGTTGGAGAGCGGCCTCGAACGGGGGCACGTCCGGCAGCATACCCGGTGCGCCGACGGCCTTCGTCGCCTTGTTCGGCAGCTGTCGCAGAATGCCGCAGAGGCGGTCCGTGCGGAGCCTGGGGGCGGTCAAGTTGTCTCGATGGCGACGTCGATATCGACGCAGGCACACAGAGGATGCGGCGCAGTGTCGACAAGCAAGTGGTGGTGTTGTTTCACGACGCCGCCAAGGAGGTCCTGTCACATCTCAGTCGGTGGAAGATCCGGCTGAACGAATGTGGCCGTGACGCTCCTCGAGGACTGGCTTCGGTCTACGGTCGCGTCCGTCGCTTGCGAGACTACCTGCAGCGCATGGCCATGGCGTATTCGACGCCGGTGGAGATCGACCTCGGTGCCGACGAGGAGAACCTCCTGGTCTCGTGTGCCGTGCACTACCTCGGTGTGGTCGATCTGGCGTTGCAAACCGACAAGTCGCCGGCCGAAACGGCCGAGCTTGAGCTGCGGCGCCAACAGCTGTCGGAATGGGCGGTGTACTTCGCGTCCGCGCCGGTGGAGCGCATCCCTTCACCGGACGCGGTTCAGCTGAACACGCCGAGCGCGCGCGCGATCGTGACCACGGTGATGCGTCAGTGCGGCACCCCGGCGCGACCTGCCGGCATCCCCACCGCGTCGCCGTCCGCCGCGCCGTCCGCCGGACCGGCTCCGCCGGTTGGTGTCGCGCCGCCCCCGGCGCCAGCGGGAGTGCACGCGCCTCCGCCGTCGTTGCCGGCGCCGCCGTCGATACCGTCACCGCCGGCGGCCGCACCCCCCGCGTCGCCACCCCCCGGAGCGGCTCACCCGGCCGGCGCCGGGTGGACCCCGCCGCGTCCACCTGGTCCGTCGGGGCAGCCACCGGGCGGCATCGCGCCGCCCGGCGCGGGTGCGCCGGCCATGTCCGGCACGGCGGAGGGTGGTCTGCCGTTGGAACCCGACCGCATGTACGATGCGCGGTTGCGCACCATCATGGCGATGGACCTCAACGCGTACGTGCGCGCGCGGTCGGCGCAGGATTTCCGGCTCGCCATGGTGCACCTCTCCTCGATCCTCGAAGGGGCGGTCGTCGACCACGCGCTGCCCCGAGCACAGGCGCTCGGTTTGCGCGGCACGCCGGAGACCTGGAAGCTCGAGGAGATCCTCGCGCGGGTGATCGGCGACCGGCTCGGCTCCATGGACCGGGCGTACCTGTATCAGGTCATCGGTGGGCGCAACTTGCTGCGCCCATCGATCCAGCTGCAGGCACCGATGGTGGTGACCTCGCAGAGTCTCGATCAGGCGGAGGCCTTCGTGCGGAGAGTCGTCGAGCAGCTCGGGCTGTGTGCCCTTCCCGAGCAGCCGTCGGCCGATCCGACCGCGGCGGCCTTCTTCGGTGCGGCGGTGGCGTCCAACGCGCCGCAGCGTCAGCTCGCTCCGGACCCCGGACGGAGCCGGCCGTCCGATGCGACCGCCCGTCCGGGCCGTCCCGGTCGGCCACCGCCCTGGCCACGGCGTTGATGGGAGGTCGAGGCGGGTCGACCTGGCCACGGGATTTCACGCGCCGGCGCGAACTTTTCCCCTGTTCGCCCTCGGGGTTGGCTCCTACGTTGCGCTGTGCTTCCGCCCATGAGCGCCCTCCTGCACCTCGATTCCCTGGACGCGGAGATCGAGACGCGTCTGCTCGGTTCGCCCGAGCCGGAGCGTCGTCTCCTGGGCATCGAGATCGAGCGCTTGGTGCTGCACGCGGACAGCCGTGAGAGTGCACCGCTCGACTTCTGCCGCCAGCTGATGCGGGACCTGGCGCGCGAGTTCGACGCCGAGGAGACCTGGCAGGGCGGAGTGTTGACCAAGCTGCGCGGCCGCGATTTCGGTCTCTCGATGGAACCGGGCGGGCAGCTCGAGGTCGACACCGATCCCGGGCCCAACCTGCGCGCCTTGGAGGAGATCTTTCTGCGGGTCACGGCCGACATCGAGGCGCGCCTCGCGTCCACGCCCTACCGCCTGTTTGCCCTCGGCCACGCGCCGGTCACGCCGGTGGACCAGCTCGGCCTGCTGCCGCGCGAGCGCTACCGGATCATGGACCGGGCGATGATCGAGCGCGGCTCGCTGACGCGCCACATGATGCGCGCCACCGCCGGTGTGCAGTTGACGTGCGACTTCGCCGATCGGACCGCTGCCGGTCGCCTGCTGGCGCTGCTCAACCGCCTGACGCCGGTGCTGGTGTCGTTGACCGCCAACTCGCGCAGCATCGGCGGCCGCGATTCGGGTTACGAGAGCTATCGCCACCGCGTCTGGTGGGACACCGACGTGTCGCGGACCGGAGTGCCGGAGGGGTGCCTCGATGCGGCGACCGCGGTCGCCGGCTACGTTCGCTTCGCGCGTCGCGCGATCGCCCTGTTTCGGCACGGCCCCGATGATCTGCTGCCGACGCCGGCGGTGCCGTTCGAGGAGCTGGTGCGCGCTGGCGGGGTGACCGAAGCCGACCTCGACCTGCACTTGTCGTCGCTGTTTCCGTTCGTGCGGCTGCGCCGCTACCTCGAGGTGCGCTGCTTCGACACCGCGGAGTGGCCGTTGGCCAAGAGCGCGCTGGCGATGCTGTCGGGCGTGGTCTACTGCCCGAAGGCGACCGCCGCCGCCGAGGAACTGTCGGGCGTGCTGGCGCTGCGCGATCCGACGGCGCTGCGCGCCCTGCACCTCGAGGCCGCGCGGCTGGGGTTGGATGCGCAGGTGCCGGGTGGGCCGTCGTTTCGCGGCATCGCCGGCCAGCTGATCGAGTTCGCCTCCGGCACGCTCGGCGGCCCGGATTGCTGTTGGGCCACCGTCGGGGATCTCGATCCGCTGCGGGCTCGGCTGGACTCCTGACGCCAGGACTCGATGCGTCTGTTCGCCATCAGCGACCTGCACCTGAGCTTCGGCGTCGACAAGCCGATGGACATCTTCGGGCCACAGTGGGTCGGTCACGCCGACAAGATCCGCTCGTCCTGGGATGCGCGGATCGGCGAGCAGGACTGGGTCTTGGTGGGGGGCGATACGTCGTGGGGGCTGACCCTCGAGCAGGCGCTGCCCGATCTCGAGTGGCTCGGCGATCGACCCGGACAAAAGGTGTTGATCAAGGGCAACCACTGCACTTGGTGGACGTCGCGCAGCAAGGTCGAGGCCGTGCTGCACCCCTCGATCCGACTGCTGCAGAACGATGCCGTCGCGCTTCCCGATGGCACGGTCGTGGTTGGCGCGCGGCTCTGGGACCCACCCGACGCGCCTTGGGCCGACGAGAAGGCTGGCCGCATCTACCGGCGCGAGCTGGGGCGCTTGCAGCGGTCGATCGCCGCCGGTCAAGCGATGGGCGGGACGCGCACCATCGCCTTGATCCACTACCCGCCGAAGTTCGCCGACGGCCGCGAGACCGAAGCCGTGGCAATGATGCAGCAGGCCGGCGTGAGCGTGTGCATCTACGGCCACCTGCACGGCCGTGACCACCGGCACGGCTTCCAGGGCGAGGCGGACGGGATTCGCTACATGCTCACCGCCTGCGACGCCATCGACTTCGCGCCGGTCGAGGTCGTCCTCTCGTAGGCGGCAAACCGCGGGCGCGTGCTCAATCTCGAGCGCCCAAGGGTTAAGTTGCGCGCATGCGCGCTTCGGTCCTGTTGCTGTCTTTGGCCTGGTCGTCGTCGGCGGTCGTTGCGCAAGGCGTGTTCGACTATCCGTCGGAGATCAGCGACTTCGACAATGGCTTGCGCCTGGTGACGGTTCCGACCCCGCACCCCGGCGTCTGCAGCGTCCACATCGTCGTCTCCGTCGGGTCGCGCGACGAGGTCGAGGCCGGCAAGTCCGGCTTTGCGCACTTCTTCGAGCACATGATGTTCCGCGGCTCGAAGAACTACAGCGCCGAGGAGCAGCTGGCTGCGTTCAAGCGTATGGGCGCCGCGCGCAACGCCTACACCACCGACGACTACACCTGCTACCACACGACGTTCCCCCGCCGCGACCTGGAGCAGGTGCTGGAGATCGAGGCCGACCGCTTCAAGCACCTCGAGTACGCCGAGGACGCGTTTCGCACCGAGGCCGGCGCGGTGCGCGGCGAGTACGACGCCTCCGCGGCGAACCCGTTGAACAAGCTGCTGGAAGCCGTGCGGGCCGCGGCGTTCCAGGAGCACACCTACCGCCACACGACGATCGGCTTGTTCGCCGACATCGAGCGGATGCCGGAGCAGTACGACTACAGCAGGGAGTTCTTCGCCCGCCACTACCGGCCGGAAAACACCACCCTCTTGGTCGTCGGCGACGTGCAGCCGCGCGAGGTGCGGCGCGCGGTGCAGCGCTACTGGGCCGACTGGCAGCCGACCGGCATGGCGGTGGTGCCAGCGCCGGTGCCCGAGCCGGAGCAGACCGAGGCGGTGAGCGTGCACGTGCCGTGGACCACGCCGACGCGCCCTTGGTTGATGTTCGGCTTCAAGGGGCCGTCGTTCTCGGTCGAGCGCGACGACATGGTGGTGCTCGACGTCATCGCCGAGTTGCTGTTTGGCGAGAGCTCGGCGCTGTACGAGCGGCTGTACGGCGGCGGCGTCGTCGATGTGTTGATGCCCATGTTCCCCGACCGGACCGATCCGTATCTGGTCAGCGTCCTGGCGCGAGTGGTCGATCCGGCCGATCTCTCCGAGGTGCGCCGCGCGCTCGGTGCTGCCTGCGCTCGGCTGACCACGGAACCGGTGGACGAAGCGGCGTTGCGCCGGGTGACCGCGCATCTCCGCTACGCGTTCGCCGCGCGGCTGGCGAGTCCCGACGGCATCGCCGATGCCCTGGTCGGCTACATCGCCCGAACGCGCACTCCGCTGACGGCGAACCGGGTGTACGAGATGTACGGCCGCGTCACGCCTGCCGACGTGCAGCGGGTGGCGCGGGAGTACTTCCGCGACGAGCGGCGCGTGGTCGGCGTGCTGTCGCACGAGGCCGCGGCCGAGGCTGCCGCTGGCGAAGTCGTGGTCGACGTGCCGGTCATCTCGATGCCGAGCGAGTCGCCGCTGGTCAGCGTGCGCGTCGCGTTCGCCACTGGCGCGGCTGCCGACCCACCGGACCGGGCGGGGCTCGCTCATCTCACCGCGCGCGTGATGGCGCGCGGCGAGAGCGGTGGTCGTTCCGCCGACGAGCGCAACCAGCGGTTGTTTCCGATGGCGGCGTCGATCGACTTCCAGGTCGACAAGGAGATGACCGTGTTCCACGCGACCGTGCACCGCGACAACCTGGAGGCGTTCTATCCGCTGCTGCGCGACGTCCTTCTGGATCCGGCGTTCTCCGAGGTCGATGTAGAGCGCGAGCGCGCCAACACCGTCGGCATGCTCGACACCGGCCTGCGGCGCAGCGATGACGAGGAGCTCGGCAAAGAGGTCCTGTACACTCGGGTCTACGCCGGGCATCCCTACGGCTGGCCCAACGTCGGCCGGCTGGATGCACTGGCAGCACTGACCGCGGCCGATCTGCGCGAGTTTTATCGCGAATGGTTCACGGCCGACCGCGTTCGGGTGGGCGTGGCGGGTGGGTTCGCGCCGACGTTCGCCGAGCGCCTGGCCGCCGATCTCGCGCGCGGGTTGCCGCGCCCGCGGCAAGACCGCACGCTGCGGGTGCCACCGGTGCCGGAGCCCGAGGTGTCGCAGATGACGATCGTGCAGAAGGAGGCGCGCGGCACCGGCATCCACATCGGCATGCCGATCCCGGTCAATCGATCGCACCGGGAGTGGTTGGCTTTGTGGTTGGTGCGCTCCTACTTGGGCGAGCATCGCTCGGAGAACTCGCACCTGTTTCAGCGGCTGCGCGAGGTGCGTGGCCTCAACTATGGCGACTACGCCTACATCGAGTACTTCCCCGACGGCGGCAGCCGGTTCGTTCCGCCGACCAACCGGGCGCGCAGCGAGCAGATGTTCCAGATCTGGCTGCGGCCGGTGCAGCCGGCGAACGGGCCCTTTGCGCTGAAGGCGGCGCTGTTCGAGCTGCGCAAGTTGATCCGCGAAGGCCTCAGCGAGGCGGAGTTCGAGGCTACGCGAGACTACCTGACCGCGAGCGCGAACTTGCTCGCCCAGACCGAGGAGCGGCGGTTGGGCTACGCGATGGACGCCGCGTTCTACGGGATCGCCGCCGACTTCCAGCGGTTCGTGCGCGAAGGCTTGGGGTGGTTGACGGTGCACGAGGTCAACCGCACGCTGCGGCGCTACCTGCGTGGAGACCGGCTGCACATCGTCGTGGTGACGGAGGATGCCGACGGGTTTCGCGATGCAGTGCTCGGCGAGGTGCCGACGCCGCCGGACTACGGCGACCGAGAGGTGCCGGCCGCGGTCGCCGCCGAAGATGCCGAGATCGCGGCCATGCCGGTGGGCGTCGAACCCGCGGCGGTCGTGATTCTGCCGGTGGCAGAGGTGTTTCGCTGAACCGGGCTCGGTTGGCCGGGGTGTGTCGCGACCACGGCAATCGGCCGGCTCGCTCGGTTCCGGCCTGCTAGACTTTTCTCGGGCCCACCACCCGCCGCATTCTCAAGCCGCAGTTCCGTCAATGCCACGCCTCGTATCGAGCCTGCTCCTGTTGACCGCCGGCGCCGTCGCTGGCGTCCTCGCCCAGCGTGCGGGTCTACCTGCCACGGTGCGCTCTTGGTTTGTTTCGCGGCCGGAGGTGCGGCAGGCCGGTGATCTGGTGCTCGGCCGTGACGGTGTTTGGCATCAGGCGCGCGACCTGCAGAGTGGCGCGCTCGATGTCGACAACGAGGACCTCGCCAACCTGCCGTACCTGCGCGGCACGCGTTCGGCCAACGACGTGCAGACCATCCTGCGCTACGACCCGGACGCCGCCGCCGATGGCGTCAACCTCGTCGTCTCGGGCCATGCACCCGAGGCGGTGCTGTTCGACATGAAGGGCAATGTGCTGCACCGTTGGCGCCGGCCGCTGAAGGACGTGTGGCCGGGGCCGCTCGGTTTCGACGAGTGGGAGGTGCACGGCCAGTTTTGGCGCCGCGCGCACCTGTTCCCCAACGGGGATCTGCTGGCGATCTTCGAGGGCATCGGCATGATCAAGCTCGACCTTCACTCCAACGTGCTGTGGGAGTCGAAGTGTCGCGCGCACCACGACCTCGAGGTGCAGGCCAACGGTGAGATCTACACCCTGGCGCGCCATCCGCGCTCGACTCTCGACGGCGTGGAGCTCGATGCTCCGCTGATCGAGGACTTCGTCGTCGTGCTCGGCGCCGACGGCACCGAGCTGCGCCGGGTATCGGTGCTCGACTGCTTCATGCAGTCGCGCTACGCCTCGCTGCTGTCGGGCATCAAGTGGCGCGGCGACGTGCTGCACGTCAATACCGTCGAGGTCTTGGACGGCCGCTTCGCCGACCGCCTGCCCGCCTTTACCGCCGGTCGTGTCCTGATCTCGGTGCCGACGCGGAACGTGGTCGCCGTGCTCGACCTCGAAACACAGCAGGTTGTCTGGGCGTTGGCGGGGCTTTGGGTGTTCCAGCACCAGCCGACGATGCTCGACGACGGCAGCATGTTGGTGTTCGACAACATGGGGGCGAATGGTGAGTCGCGCGTTCTGCAGCTGGATCCGAGCAGTCAGCGGCTGCTCTGGTCCTACGGCGGCACCGCCGAGCAGCCGTTGGCGTCGCGCATCCTCGGTTCGGTGAGCCGTCTCGACAACGGCAACACGCTGATCACCGAGTCGGTCGGCGGCCGCGCGCTCGAGGTCACCACGGACGGCGACGTAGTCTGGGAGTTCATGACCCCGTTTCGGGCGGGTGACGACAACGAGCTGATCGCCAGCTTGCTCGAGGTCGAGCGGCTGGACCCGGCAGCCTTCGAAGGCGAGCTGGCCACCGTGGTCGCCGGCTTGGCTGGTGATGGCGAGGGCGAGATCGACCTGCAGGGTGCCGACGCCCTGCTGCGCGGCGGCAAGTGAGGCTCCGGCGCCGCGAGTCGTCGAGCTGCGACAACATTCTCGAGGCGACGCCGCTGCCATGGCAACGGTGCCGCCGCGCCGGAGCCTCGGAGAGACAGTGTCTCCTGGCTCAGCGCGGCGGCGGATGTGTCAGGCCTTCCAGACCGCTCCGGCAGAATCGGCATCCGAGTTTGGTTGCGGTCGTGGCCGCGCTGAGCGTCCGGCGCCGCGAATCGTCGAGCTGCGACAACATTCTCGAGGCGACGCCGCTGCCATGGCAACGGTACCGCCGCGCCGGAGCCTCGGAGAGACAGTGTCTCCTGGCTCAGCGCGGCGGCGGATGTGTCAGGCCTTCCGAACCGTTCCGGCGAGAGCGGCATCCGAATCTGGTTGCGGTCGTGGCCGCGATGAGCGTCTTGCGCCGCGAATCGTCGAGCTGCGACAACATTCTCGAGGCGACGCCGTTGGCAAAGCAACCGCGCCGCCGCGCTTGACCGCGGCACTGGCGAGCCCCTTCAATCGACGCCATGGTCTCGGCTCGTCCCGAGGTCGGCGAGCGACCTCAGCTGCGCAGCTTCCAGGAGCTGATGCGGCAGCGCGTGCAGCGCATCCTGTTGGTCTCGAGTCTCTACGATTCGTTCATCCTGTCCGAGGAGGGGCAGCTGCAGGAGACGCTGCTCGGGCAGTTCATCGACCTGAACCTGCTCAACGTCCCGGACTTGACCCGGGTGCCGGACGGCGACGAGGCCATCGAGCGGCTGCAGAGCCCCGGTGAGTTCGACCTGGTCGTCTCCAGCATCAAGGCCGGCGACATGGACGCCAGCGAGCTGGCGCGGCGGCTGCAAGAGGAGGGCATCTTCGTCCCGGTCATCGTCCTGGCGTACTCGAACCGCGAGCTGGCCGACTTCCTGGCGACCGCCGACCTGCCGCGGCTGGCTGGGGTGTTCTTGTGGCAGGGAGACGCCCGCATCCTGCTGGCGATGGTCAAGCACGTCGAGGATCGGCTCAACGTCGTGCACGACTGCGGTGAGTTCGGCGTGCCGGCGGTGATCGTCGTCGAGGACAACGTCCGCTTCTACTCGTCGTTCCTGCCGGTGATCTACTCCGAGGTCTTCCGGCACATGCAGCGCCTGTTGTCGGAGGACCTCAACCTGTCGCAGAAGATGCTGCGCATGCGGGCGCGGCCCAAGGTCCTGTTGTGCCGTACTTATGAGGAGGCCTGGTCGTACTACATGCGCTACGAGGAGCACATCCTCGGCGTGATCAGCGACATCGAGTTTCCGCGCGGTGGCAAGCTCGACCGGCAGGCCGGCATCGAGTTCACTTCGCGGGTCCACGCCGCGCACCCCGACGTGCGCATCGTGCTGCAGTCGAGTGTCATCCAGAATCAGCGTCTCGCGGAGCAAGTCGGTGCATCCTTCTTGCTCAAGGGCTCGCCGAGTCTGCTGCACCAGCTGCGGCGGATCCTGGTCGAGCGCTTCGGCTTCGGCGATTTCGTGTTCCGATTGCCAGACGGCAGCGAGGTCGACCGCGCCCACAACCTGAAGAGTCTGGTGGAGAAGCTGGCCACCGTGCCGGCCGCCTGCATCGGCTATCACGGCGAGCGCAACCACTTCTCCAACTGGCTCAAGGCGCGCACCGAGTTCGTGTTGGCCGACCGGCTGCGGGCGCGTCGCGTCGAGGACTTCGACAGCATCGAAGACCTGCGCAGTCACTTGCTGGCCAGCATCGGCAACTACACCAAGGCGCGCACGCGCGCAGTGGTCGCCGATTTCGAGCCGTCGCGGTTCGAGGAAGCCGGCGGGATCGCGCGGATTGGACAAGGCTCGCTCGGCGGCAAGGCGCGCGGCATCGCGTTCGCGAGCCGGATCCTGCAGCGGTCGCAAGTCGCCGAGCGATTTCCGGATGTCGACGTGTTCGTGCCGGCGTCCGTCGTGCTCGGGACGCAAGTGTTCGACGAGTTCATGGAACGCGGCGGCTTGGACGATTTCGCGTTGGAGTCGCACACCGATGCCGCGACCCTACAGCGCTTCCTGGTGCAGCCGTTTCCCGAGGAAGCGGTCGAGCATCTGCGCGCGTTCTTGGAGCGCGCGAGGTACCCACTCGCGGTGCGCTCATCGAGCCTGCTCGAGGACTCGCTGGCGCAGCCGTTTGCCGGCGTCTACCAGACCTTCATGCTGCCGAACAACCACGCCGAGCTCGAGGTGCGGCTCGCGCATCTGGTCTCGGCCGTGAAGCGGGTGTACGCCTCGATGTTCGCCACCGACGCCAAGGCCTACGTCAGCGCGACCGCCTACCGCGTCGAGGAAGAGAAGATGGCGGTGCTGATCCAGCAGCTGGTCGGCACAACGCACGGCGAGCGGTTCTATCCGGACTTCGCCGGCGTCGCCCGCTCCCACGACTTCTACCCGCGCTCACCGGCGGTGGCCGCTGACGGGGTTGCCGCCGTCGCGTTGGGCATGGGTGCGACAGTGGTCGATGGCGGCGCGTGCGTGCGCTTCTCTCCGCGCTACCCGCGGCATGCTCTGGACTACTCTTCGGTGCGCGATGGCCTGGCCAACGCGCAGCGCGAGTTCTGTGCGCTCGACCTGGACCGGTCGCCCGACGCCGGCGAGTTCGCGCAGCTGCGCACTCTGCCGCTGTCGGTCGCCGAGGAGGACGGCGTCCTGTCCTGGGTGGGTTCGACGTACGTGCCCGAAGACGATCGCATCATCGACGGCACGTCCCGGCCCGGCGTGCGGCTGGTCAGCTTCGCACGCGTGCTGAAGCACGGCGCGTTTCCGCTTGCCGAGCTGCTCGACTACTTGCTGAAGTACTGCTCTCGGGGCACCAGCGGCCCGATCGAGATCGAGTTCGCCGGCAACTTCGATCGCGACGGGCGGCGTCCCGAGCTCGCGTTCCTGCAGCTGCGCCCGCTGGCGATGTCCACCGAGGACGAGGAGGTGGCGATCGGCGAGGTCGCGCGGCGTGACGTCTTGTGCCGCAGCCAGCAAGTGCTGGGCAACGGGCGCCTCGAAGTTCGCGACGTCGTGGTCGTCGACGCGGCGCGGTTCGAGCGTGCTCGCAGCCGCGAGGTCGCGCAGATCGTCGCCGCGTTCAACGCCAAGTTGCAGCGCGAAGAGCGGCCGTACGTGCTCATCGGCGTCGGCCGCTGGGGGTCGTCGGATCCTTACCTTGGGATCCCGGTCGGCTGGAACCAGATTGCCGGTGCCCGCGCGATCGTCGAGTCGGGCTTCGTCGATCTGTGCGTGGTCCCGTCTCAGGGCACGCACTTCTTCCAAAACCTGACGTCGTGCCAGGTCGGATACTTCACCGTCGACGCGGCCTCCGAGCAGGGCCACATCGATTGGCAGTGGTTGGCGGACCAGCCGGCGGTGGCCGAGCAAGAATGCGTGCGGCACTTGCGCACCGAGCAGCCCGTGATCGTGAAGATGGTGGGCCGCACCGGCGAGGGTGTGATCCTGAAGCCAGGCACGGAGGGTTGACTACTGCTGTGGCTTCGGCCAGCGCAGGTCGTCGGTAGTGTCGAACTCGCCGTCGGGACCGGCGCTGGCGACTGCCGCGTGTCCGCCGAGGCCCTGCCGTTCGACCAGGAGACGCAGCGCGGTCTGCCACGGATCGAGCACTGTCGCGC
This sequence comes from Planctomycetota bacterium, assembly GCA_965223545.1. Taxonomy (GTDB): domain Bacteria; phylum Planctomycetota; class UBA1135; order UBA1135; family UBA2386; genus CBDCWY01. The sequence continues at coordinate 6,330,299 of OZ245006.1, forward strand.
CGCCGGGGAGCGGTTGCCATGAGCGCTGGTCGGTCGGGCTACCGAGCATGACGTCGAGCACCGCGCGCCGGTCGAGGGATTCCCAGGTGTCGGTGACGAGCGTCTGGCCGCGCCGCAGCATGGCACGCGGGCTCCGATCGGTGTCGGCGGTGTGCGCCGGCCCGGGTCGGGGCGGCGCGGACTCGCCGCAGCCGATGCCCACGGCCGCAGCGGCGATGGCGAGTGCCACAGCGCGTGGCCGGCCGGAGAGGAGGGAGTCCGAGGTCATCGATTCTGCGCGAAGAAGTCGTTGCCTTTGTCGTCGACGACGATGAACGCGGGGAAGCGCTCGACCTCGATGCGCCACACCGCCTCCATTCCCAGCTCTTCGTACTCGAGCACTTCGACTTTCTTGATGCAGTCCTTGGCCAGCGCCGCGGCTGGGCCGCCGATCGAGCCGAGGTAGAAGCCACCGTGCTCCTTGCAGGCCTGGGTCACCTGCGCCGAGCGGTTGCCCTTGGCCAGGGTGACGAAGCTGCCGCCGTTGCGCATGAACAGATCGACGTAACTGTCCATGCGGCCAGCGGTCGTCGGCCCGAACGAACCCGAGGCGTAGCCGGCCGGCGTCTTCGCCGGGCCGGCGTAGTAGATGATGTGTTCCTTGGCGTAGTCGGGCAGACCCTCGCCGCGGTCGATGCGTTCCTTCAGCTTGGCGTGGGCGATGTCGCGCGCGACGACCATCGTTCCGCTGAGTGACAGCCGGGTGCGGATCGGGTGCTTGCCGAGGGTCTCGCGCAGCTGCGCCATCGGCTGGCCGAGATCGATCGGCACCGCTTTGTCGCTCAGCTCGCCGCTGTCGACCTCCGGCAGGAAGCGCGCCGGATTGGTCTCCAGCTGCTCGACGAACACGCCGTCCCGCGTGATTTTGCCGAGAGCCTGCCGGTCGGCGGAGCAAGAGACGCCGATGCCGATCGGGCAGGAGGCGCCGTGGCGTGGCAGTCGCACGACGCGCACGTCGTGGCAGAAGTACTTGCCGCCAAACTGCGCGCCCAGCCCCATGCCGCGGGTCATCTCGTGCACGCGCTGCTCGAGCTCGAGGTCGCGGAACGCGCGCCCGAGCTCGTTGCCGCTGGTCGGCAGTCCGTCCAGATAACGGCAGCTGGCGAGCTTGACCGTCTTCAGGGTCGCCTCCGCCGACGTGCCACCGATGACCACCGCCAGGTGGTAGGGCGGACAGGCGGCCGTGCCGAGCGAACGGATGTTCTGGTCGAGGAACTGCAGCAGGGCTTCCGGGTTGAGTACCGCGCGCGTCTGCTGGTAGAGGAAGGTCTTGTTCGCCGAGCCGCCGCCCTTGGTGATGAACAAGAAGTGGTACTCGTCGCCCTTGGTGGCGTACAGCTCGATCTGCGCCGGCAGATTCGTCTTGGTGTTCTGTTCCTCGAACATCGACAGCGGCGCGAGCTGCGAGTAGCGGAGGTTCGAGCTCTGGTAGATGTCGAACACGCCGCGGGCCAAGGCCTCCTCGTCGTCGCCGAGGGTGAGCACGCGATCACCGCGCTTGCCGATCACGATGGCGGTGCCCGTGTCCTGGCAGGACGGCAGGATCATGCCGGCCGAGATGTTGGCGTTGTGCAGCATCTCGGCGGCGACGAAGCGGTCGTTGGCCGACGCGTCCGGGTCGTCGAGGATCTGCCGGAGCTGGGCCAGGTGGCCTGGGCGGAACAGATGCGAGATGTCGCGGATCGCGGCCTTGCACAGCTCCGTCAACGCCGCCGGCTCTACCTCCAAGAACTCCCGTCCCGCCGTGGTGATGACGCGGGTGCCGGTGTCCGAGATGCGGCGGTAGGGGGTCTCTTGCGGTGCGAGCTCGAACAGAGGCTGGTGGCGGAACGCGGACATGCGCGCACGGTAGCCTTCCGGCGGCGGGTTGCGAGGACCCGGTCCGCGGCGGTGGGCGGGCGGCGCGAAGCGAGAAAATCGAGCCTGACTCCGTACGGGCTGTTGCACGGGTGGGTGGTGTGGTGGGGATGTCTCAAGCGGGGGTGTCGGCGGGCGACGATGACGTAAGGGGTAGAGATGTACGGGTTGGTGAACCGAGCGATCCGGGAGCTGGTGACGGCGCGGTATGGCGTCGAGCGGTGGCGCGCGTCGGCGGCGCGCGCGGGCGTTCCCGGCGAGTTTCGCCTGACCCAGATCTGCCCGGACGAGTGGACCCTCTCGCTGGTGGATGCGGTCGCGGTGGAGACCGCGCAGTCGCCCCAGGACGTGTGGAACGTGCTCGGGCGCTACTGGCTCGAGCACGCGGCGCGCTCCGGTTTCGGCGGGTTGGTGGATGCCGCGGGGAGCACGTTCGGCGCCGTGCTCGCCAATCTGGACCAGCTGCACAGCCGGATCGGCGTCTCGATGCCCGAGGTTCGGCCGCCGTCGTTCCGCGTCGAGCAGGTCGAAGACTCGGTGTTCCGCGTGCGCTACCGGAGCCACCGCGATGGTCTGCAGCCGATGGCGATCGGGCTGCTGCGCGGGCTGGCCGCCCGGTTCGGGATGCAGGCCGAGGTCACGGTCGATGTCTCGGCGCGCGTGGGCCGCGACGTGGTGCTGGTCGTGCGTTTGCGCGAGGTCGCGTGCCGATGACGGCTCCGGATCTGCGGTTGTCGACCGAATCGTTCTGTACGGCGTTTCCGTTCCACGTCGTTCTCGATGAGGAGCTGACGTTCGTCCAGATCGGCACCGCGCTGCGGCGCGTGTGCGAAGACCTCGCGTTGGGTGGCCAGTGGAGCGAGGCGTTCGACGTGTTGAAGCCGAGCTGCGTCGAACTCGACTTCGATGGTCTGAAGCACCAGGCGAGCACGGTCTTCTTGGTCCGGCATCGCCATACGGGTCTCGACTTGCGCGGCGCGTTCGTCGCCGAGGCCGATCCCGCGCTCCTGTTCTTCCTCGCCAGTCCCTGGGTCGTCGACGTCGGTCAGCTGCCGCGCTTTGGCCTGAGCATCGTCGACTATCCGCCCCACGATGCCTCGGCGGACTTCCTCTTCATGGTGCGGGCGCGCGAGTCGGCGATCCAGGACGCGCGGCAGCTGGCGAGCGAGCTGCGCCGCCGCACCGACCAACACCTCGAGGCCGTGCGGACGGCGGAGTCGGCCAGCGCGGCCAAGAGCCAGTTCTTGGCCAACGTTAGCCACGAGCTGAGGACTCCGATGAATGGCATCCTCGGCATGGCCGAGCTCCTGTGCCACTCGGAGTTGGCGCCGTCGCAGCGCGAATGCGCGGACACGATCCATCAGTCGGCGAACACCTTGCTGCGGCTGATTGGCGAACTCCTCGACTTGGCCAAGCTCGACGGCGGCGAACTCGATCTCGTCGATGGCGTCCTCGATGTGCGCGCGCTGGTGCGGCAGGTGATCTCCGACTGCGAGCAGGAGCGGCCGCGGTCGCGCGTCGCCGTCGGCTACCAGGTCGATCACGACGTGCCGGCGCACGTGCGCGGCGACGTCGACCGGCTGCGGCAGGTGCTGCTCAACCTGTTGGACAACGCGCTCAGATTCACGATCGAGGGGCACATCGTCGTGCAGGTGCGGCGGGTCGTGCGCGACGGCGACGCCGAGTGGTTGGAGTTCGAGGTGCAGGACACCGGCGTCGGCATCGACCAGGAAGACTTGGGCAGCATCTTCGCCCCGTTCTTCCAGGTGGATGGCTCGCGCACTCGCCGGCGCGGTGGTGCTGGCCTGGGACTGTGTGTCAGCCAGCGCTTGGTGCAGCTGATGGACGGCGACATCGACGTGGAGAGCGCGCTGCGCGTCGGTTCGCGCTTCTGGTTCCGCGTCCCGCTGCGGGCTGCATCCGACTATCTCCCGCCGTCCGCCAGCGAGCCGAGCGGCGAGCGGTTGCTGCGTGGGCGGGTGCTGCTGGTCGAGGACAACGCGGTGAATCAGCTGGTCATCAAGCGGATGTTGATCAAGCTCGGCTGCGACGTCGAGGTGGCCGACCACGGTGCCGATGCGTTCGATCGAGTGCAGCGGGAGGCGTTCGACCTGGTGCTGATGGATCTGCAGATGCCGGTGATGGACGGGCTCGAGGCCACGCGGCGGATCCGCGGGCTCGGCGGGCCTGCCGGTGAAGTTCCGATCGTCGCGGTCACCGCCAACGCGCTGCGGCGCGACCGGGATGCCTGCATCGAGGCCGGGGCGCAGGGCTATCTCACCAAGCCGTGTCGGATGAAGATGCTCGAGGACGTCCTGCTGCGCTTCCTGCCGAGTAGTGCCGTGGACCCGTGGCTGGTCGCGGACTGATCGCCGCGGGCGCGCGGCCCGCCAGCTGACTGGTCAGCGACGCGCCGCCGATCCACAGCAAGCCGAAGGCGAACAGGGCGTGGAAGCCGGCGGTCGCCGGCATTGCCAAGTGGATCGACAGGGCGCTGGTGGTCAGAGCCCAAAGGCCGAGTCCTATCTCCAGCCACGGCAGCAGGCCGCGAGGCCGCGCCTCGGCCGGGGGGGGCGGCGCCTGGGCGCCGCGCAGATCGTGCTTGGGCGTCCGTTCGAACGATCCGGTGCGACGGCGCATTCCACCGAGCACCGCGGCGGTGTTGTTGACGCACAGGCCGGCACCGACGGCGAGGATCAGTGGAGCCCGCATCAGCCCGCCGAGGCCGCGCCGCAAGCGGCGCTGGGCGAGTCCGTAGTAGGCGAGCACGCAGGCAGTGGACAGCAGCATCGGGATGCTCTCCACCGCGATCAGCCATGCCGGCGGCAGCGCTTCGGTGACCACCCGCAGCCACTGCAGTGGCAGGGCGATCAAGATCAGCAACAGCAGTAGTGGGAACGCTGCGTTGCCGAGCAGGTGAAACACTGCCTCCAGCAGCACCAAGGGGCGGCGGACGGTGCGCAGAATCCGTGGCAGCAGCTTGCGCGCGGTCTGGATCGATCCCTTCGCCCAGCGGTGTTGCTGGTGCAAGAACGCGTTGACCTCGATCGGCAGCTCCGCTGGGCAAGCCAACTCCGGGCGGTAGACGAACCGCCAGCCCGCCAGCTGGGCGCGGTAGGACAGGTCCATGTCCTCGGTCAGCGTGTCGCCCTGCCAGCCGCCGGCCTGCTCGATGCACGCGCGGCGAAACACGCCGGCGGTGCCGTTGAAGTTGAAGAAGCAGCCGGCCCGCGCCCGCGCGATGTGCTCGACTGCGAAGTGGCCGTCGAGTAGCAGCGCCTGCATCTGAGTCAGCAGGCTGTAGTCGGGGTTCAGGTGCTCCCAGCGCGCCTGCACCATGCCGACGTCGGCGGCGTCGAAGTGCGCGACGATGCGGCGCAGGAAGCCGGGTTCCGGCGTAAAGTCGGCGTCGAACATCGCCACCAGCTCGCTGCTCGACGAGCGCAAGCCCGCGGCCAGTGCGCCGGCCTTGAAATGGGTTCGCTCGGTGCGGCGCAGATGCTCGACGTCGAGGCCAGCCGGCGCGCGGCGCACGCGGTCGGCAATCACCGACGAGGTCGCGTCATCGGAGTCGTCCAGGATCTGGATCTGCAGGCACTGCCGCGGGTAGTCCAGCGCGAATACTGCGTCCAGGAGTCGGCCGGCGACGCGCGGCTCGTTGTAGATCGGCAGCTGCACCGTGACCCGCGGCAGCGTGCTCGGTGCCTGGGCTTGGGGCTCGGCGGGACCCGGTTCGGACCGCGTGCCGGTCCGGTGCCCGCCGACCAACACGCTGAGCAGTGCCATCCACCCGCGGTGCAGGCCGAGCAGCGCCAGCGAGGTGAGGACCGCGAGCTGGGTCCATGTCAGGATCTGTTCGAGCAGCGGCATGGTGGGGGCGGCGAGCAAGGCTATAAGAGCAGATGTCTTGCAGGTCTCCGAGTTCGACTTCGAGTTGCCGCCCGACTTGATCGCGAAGGCACCGGCCGAACCGCGGGACGCCGCGCGGCTGCTGGTCTACGACCGGAAACGCGGCGAGATCCGTCACTCTCGGGTTGGCGCGCTCCCCGAGCTGCTGCGCGCCGGCGACCTGCTGGTGGTCAACGACACGCGCGTCATGGCGCACCGGTTCGTCGGTCGGCGGGCTACCGGTGGCCGGGTCGAATGCCTGTTGCTCGAACGCGATGGCGCCCGTGGCCGGGGGTTTCTGAAACCGGCGGCCAAGCTCGGACTGGGCGAGTCGATCGAGCTGGAGGGCGGCGCGTTGGTGCTGCGGCCGGAGCGCGCCCTGGGCGGCGGTCGGTTCGAGTTCGAGCTGCAACCGGCGGGCGCGGAGCCGCTCGATCAGTGCATCGACCGGGTCGGTCGGGCGCCGCTGCCGCCCTACCTGCGTCGCGACGCGGCGACCGAGGACGTGGCGGCCGATCGGCGGCGCTATCAGACCGTCTTCGCGGCCGAGCCCGGGGCGGTGGCGGCGCCCACGGCGGGATTGCACTTCACCGAGGGCCTGCTCGATCGCTGTGCCGCGCGCGGCATCGAGCTGGCGCGGGTCACCCTGCACGTCGGCGAAGGGACGTTCGCCCCAGTGCGCTGCGAGCGCGTCGACCAGCATCGTATGCACGCCGAGACCTATCGGCTCGGCGAGGCGGCCGCCGATGCCGTGGCGGCGTGCCGGCGCCGCGGTGGTCGAGTGGTCGCGGTCGGTAGCACCGCGACGCGCACCTTGGAGACCTGTGCGGCGGACGGCGGAGCCGTGCGTCCCGGCAGCGGTGCGTCCGACTTGTTCCTCGTGCCCGGCAGTCGTTTTCGCGTGGTCGACGTGATGCTGACCAACTTCCACCTGCCGCGGTCGACCTTGTTGATGCTGGTCGCGGCGTTCATCGGCGTCGACGCCATGCGCCGGCTCTACCGCGCGGCGATCGACGACCGTTATCGCTTCTACTCGTTCGGCGACGCCTGCTTGCTGTTGTAGGGCGGATCGAGATCGGTCGTGGCGCCGTCGAGTGCCTGGCGCAGGGCGGCCACCGCAGCACCGGGATCGTCGGCAGCGAGGACGAAGCTCGAGACCGCGATGCGCCGGCACCCGACGCGAGCGAGCGGTGCCACCCGCGCCGGGATGATGCCGCCAATGCCGAACACCGGCAGCGGCGTCGCCCGCACCGCTTCCGCGATGGCGGCCGGGTCTTGTCCGCGCGCGTACCCCTTGGTCGCGGTCGGGTAGCACGGTCCGAAGCCGAGGTAGTCGGCCCCCGCCGCGGTGGCGGCGCGGGCCTGCTCGGCGTCGTGCGTGCTCACCCCCAACCAGCGTCCGGGGCCGAGCAGCCGGCGGGCGACGGCCGGAGTTGCGTCTCCTTGGCCAACGTGGGCCCCCGCTGCGTCGATGCGCGCCGCCAGCGAGGGGTCGTCGTTGACGATGAGGGGAGTGTGGTGCGCCTTGCAGACGCCGGCGCACCGCGTGCCGTCCGCTTCGGTGAGGCGCGGGTCCGCCGCGGGCCGCCACTGCACCAGATCGACCCCGGCTTCGAGCGCGCCTTGCAGCACGGCCCAAGGGTCGCCCCGGCACAGGGCGGGAGTGAACAACAGGTACAGCCGGCAGTCGTCGAGTTCACGCTTCATTCGCGATGTGGCCCAGCGTACCGTCCTCGGCGTCGATGTTCGCCGACTCGCTGTGGTTCAACGGTGTCGCGTTCGTCCTCGGTCAGATCGCGGCCTGGGGCTACCTGCGCACCGGCAGGGTGGCGCGCGGTGCGGCGCTCATGGTGGGCGGCTGGGTGCTGGCCGACGTCGCCCTGCTGGCGCGCTTCGCTTACGACCATCAGGGCGGCGTCTATCTGTGCGCGCTGCTCGGCATGCAGGTGTACTCGTTGGTCGAGTTCACCCTGTTCGTCGTACGGCGGTGGCTGCGGCGCCGGCCGGCGGCGCGCGATCGGCGCGCCTCTCTCTACCGACAGGCGGTGACCCACTACGTGCGCAACGAGCTCGACCAGGCCGAGCAGCTGCAGCGCCAGCTGATGCGCGCCGACCCGTGGGACGTCGACGTCGCGGTCGCGCTCGGCTGTCTGCTCGTGCGGCGCGGGGAGCCGCGCCGTGCGCGGCGGACGCTGCGCGCGGCGAGCGCGCTGGATCGGGACGCGCGCTACGTGGATGTCATCCGCGAAGAACTCGCGCGCGTGTAGCACGGCGGTCCGCAGCGCCTAGGACGTATGGAGGCCAGGAGGCGCTCGAGTTGGGCGCGGACCGGGTGTTCGCGTTGGGTGCCATCTGCGCGATTCAGATCAGTGGAGACCCTTCCGCGTCCCGGGCCGGCGAAACCGCAGGATCTCCCGCGCGCGTTTCGGTCTCCTGGCTACGCTCCCGCTCCCCATGAGTTTTCGCTGGCTGGATTCGCGTTTCGGAGCACGGCGCCCAGCTTGAGTATGGCCCGGTTGTGCAGATGGGTGACTGCGGTGACCGAGCGGCTCATGCGCCGCGCCACCTCCTTTAGCGCGAGCCCCTCGAAATCGCGTAGGTCGATGATGCGCTGATAGTCCTCGGGCAAGGTCTCCAGGGCCTCGAACAGGAGGTGCAGCCGCTCTTGCTGCGAGGCCTTCTGCGCCGGGCCCAAGGCGTCGCCGTCTTCTACTTGACCCGCCGAAAAGCTGGACGCGCAGGACTCCACCCGCTCCAGTCGAGGGCGCCTTGCTGTGTCGATGATCAGCCAGCGTGCCCGCTGAGTGGCCAACCGGAGGAAGTGATCGGGGTCTCGCACGTCCACTCTTGCACTGTCGGCGAGGAGCCGGGCAGAGACCTCATGCAGGAAGTCCGACGATTCTGCCGTGTGGCGATTCCGTGGCCCCAGCATCCATCGGATGCGGCACAGCAGTCGCTCCTGGTGAGTCTCCAGGAGCCTGCGGATCCGTGCCGCCCTGATTGCGCTGGATCGAAATTGAGAGGGATCGGGCATTCAGCTCGGAGAGGTGGTGTCCAAATCCTAGCAGAAGCCTCGAGAGACCGCCCCCGCCGAGGACCTACCGATCGCGGTTCGGTTGCCGCCGCTTCTGAGGCGACAGCTCGCCAAACCACTCGCCCGGGCTCGATGGCCCCCCGTACCAGAAGTGCAGCAACATCTTCGTTCTGGGTTCTTCCGGGTCGACCGTCCCGATGATTACGTGGTCTTGTCGGCTGACCGCCAGAAACCGGGCGATCCCGGAGCCCGCGGCCAGGGGTGGCAGCGGCTGGCCGGACGCGCCATCAAAGATCGCCAATCGGCCGCGGCGACCCGCAGCAAAGACGCGGCTGCCGTCCACCGAAAACTTGGGAGACCGATACTCGTCTCGCGTTGCGCCCGCGTGGCGCCAGCGGACTCTGCCGGACTCGAAGTCCAGACATAGCAGCTCGGAGCCGAACCGCAGGCCGAACCGGACTGCGAGGTCGCGGCCATGCGGAGCGATGGCGGGTGCCCCCAGAAAGCCCTCGGAATCGAGAGTGACCTCCCGAACGAGCTCACCGGTCTCAACGTCAATCCAACACAGCCGTCCGTCGGTGGTCCCCGCGACCAGCCAGGCCCCATCGGGGGAGAACGCGGTGGTCACTCCGAATGGCCAGCGCGTCGTGCCGGTGGGCACTGCCCAGCGACGTTGGTTGGTCTGGACGTCCCACAATTCGACCGTTCCATCGTAGTCGCCGGTGGCGCAGTGTGGCAGGGTCGGGTGCATCGTCAGATGCCTCACGTGGTCGGTGTCCAGCAGGACCGAGAGCTCGAGGGACTCGGCATCGCGCACTTCGAGTTGGCCCTCCACCGGCGCGACCAGCAGGTTGTGGCCGTCGGGGGTGTAGATCGCGGCGATCGCGTCACCCTCACGGGGCGTTGATCGCAGCTTTCGACGCTCCTCGAGCCCCCAAATCTCCAGGTGCCCGGCGTTGGTCAGGGCGAACTCGGCGGCCGAGGGGCGGATGGCGACACCGAAGTACTCCCGCGCCTCCATCTGGGTCTCGACCCGCTGTCTCGGATCGTCCAGAGTCCAGAAGCTGGCGGCTCGCGAATGCGTCTCGACGACCCTTCGCTCTGGAAGAGAGAACAACCGCATATTGCCGGGCGGTGTGCCGGCCAGCACCTCGACGACTTTCCATGAGGTCACATCCAGCACCCGGGTCGACTGTGGCAAGGAGCTGACCAGCAGGGATCGGCCATCGCGGCTCCACGCGACTTGGGTCTCGCCAACCGCTTGCGGCAACACTCGCGGGGGCTGGGAGCCCTGCAGATCCCAAACGATCACCTTGCCGTCATGATCTCCGCTCGCCAACAGCGTTTCGTCGGGATGTAGCGAAAGCGCTTGGACCCAGTTTTGGTGTCCGGCCAGCTCCTCGGTGAGCCGGCCAGAAGCGACGTGATACACTCGAACCGCACTGCTTCTTGTGCCGTTGGCCCAGCTGTCGCCGCCACCCCAGTACAGGCGCTCGCCGTCACTCGACCACTGCACCGCGGTGCCAGGGCCGACCCGCTTCCCCAAGGTGCGCCGCCGGCGCAAACTCCGGGGGTCGACCAGGGCGAGTTCGCCATTGTGCAGGCTCACCGCCAACTGCTGTCGATTGGGAGACAGGGCGATGGCGTTGAGCCACGGATTCCAGCCGCTCGAGAGTTGACGCTCTCGCAGGACCGCCCCGCTCTGCAGGCCATGGACGCGCAGCCAGCCATCGCGACCGCCCAGGTACAACTCGTCGCGCTCGACATCAAATGCATGCGCACTCAGGTAGTCTTCGGGAGACGGAAACGCACAGACCAGGGCGCGTTGCGCGACGTCCCATATTTCGCATCGCTGTTCCGTGTGGTCCCCCCAGAGCAAGTAGCGGCCATCGGGCGATGCGACCGCGAAGGCCATATCGGTGGTGGGACGTAGCACGTCGGTGCGTGTATCCGAATTGCGCGCTAGGGCACGCCACTCCCAACCGCGCAGCTCTTCAGGGCAGCTGCGGAGGTGGCGCCGCGCGCCCTTGAGATCCCCGTTTTGTAGGGCGCTGGCAGCGAGTCCGACGTCGCTCGCGTACAGCTGCCACCGCGTTTGCCGAGCGCTCGCGGCGAGTTCGCTTGCCGCATGGTACTGCAGAGCGGCGCCCGCCACGAGGCTCGCCAAGACCAGCAAGGACGCGGCCGCGAGCATTCGGTTGCGAAGAACCCATTTGCGGACCTCGGCGAGCACCCCGGTCCGGTGAGCGCCCACCACCCTCCCCTCTAGCCACGCCCGCAAGTCGTCGGCGAGGGCGCGCATGTCCGGGTAGCGCGCGTTGGGATCGCGGGCCATCGCCTTCTCGGCGATCGCGATCAGCTCGAAGGGCGCGCCCGGGGCGGCCTTGCGGAGTGGTTCGGGGGGGCCGGACCGCACTTGGTCGACGGTGGTCTTCGGTGTGACTTGCGTCGTGGTCTGCGCTGAGTATGGCGCCCCGCCCGCAAGCAGGTGGTAGAGAATCGTCCCTGCGGAGTAGACGTCGGTGCGCGGGTCCGCGCCCGAGACTCTTCCGAAAGCCTGTTCGGGGGCCATGTAAGCTGGCGTGCCAATCACCTCTCCCGCCATCGTCAGCACCGCTGGCGTGGATTCGGCGTTGCCGGTCTCCGGAACGGTGCACGGCTCGCCGCGGGCGGCGGCACTCGCGGTGGCCGCCGGCGGGGCAGTGGGTTGACTCACGCGCTTGGCCAGGCCCCAATCCATGACGTAGGTCTCGCCGAACGGGCCAACCATGACGTTGGCTGGCTTGAGGTCGCGGTGCACGATGCCCTTTCTGTGGGCGTGCGCCACCGCTTCGCACACCCGATGCAGGACTCCGGCGAGGCGGGCCAGGGTCCACTCGGCCTCGTGAGGGCCGGGGCCGATCAGAGTGCCCAAGTGCCGGCCCTCGACGAACTGCATGGTGAAGAACACCACGCCCTGGGCTTCTCCGACGCTGTGCAAGGGCACGACCGCGGGATGAACGATGCTCGCCAGGGTCCGAGCTTCGTTTCGCAGCCGTTCTTGTCGCCGCACCCAGACTTCCGTTGCGCGCATGGCGCGGCCGCCGCGCGCGGTCTTCAGTGCCAGCTCGCGCTGCAGGCACTGGTCCCACACCTTGTAAACCACCCCCATCCCTCCCGCGCCGATCTTCCGTAGGACGCGATAGCCTCCGATGTGCTCGGGTAGAGGTGGTTCGTCGGGCCGGACCAACGCCCGGCGGCCCGCTTCAAAAGCGGCGTGGAGGTCGCGCAACCGCTCGGCGAGCTCGGGGTGCTCAGAGCACAGATCCTCGAGCCCGCCTGGACCGTTCGCTTGCAGGTGGGCCAGCAGCAACCGCTCGGCACGCTCATCGAGCGTCGAGCTGGAGGTCGTCACCTCGCGTGCTCGGGCAGAAACATACGCTCAGGGTAACCGACAGACCGCTGGTCGTGTTGTCGAATGGCGTGCATCCAGTCTTCGCAGGTCCGCGACGCGTGGCTCTCCCGCCGTCGAGAACCCGGAGTGGTTTACCACTCCGGGCCTCCAATGTTTGACACTGCGGGGTCCGCCGCGGCTCAGTTGAGAATGCGAAGATGGTCTTCGCACACGAGTGCGTCGTCGGCGAACACTTGCACGGGAATCAGCGAGTTGGCAGCGATCTGGCCGGTGGCCAGTGCCGCTCGGATCGCGGCGATCAGCTCTTGTCGATCGAATTTGACGGTCAGTTCGGGGATGCCATTGTTGTTCTCGTCGACCAAGCCGCTCGTGAACTCGCTCAGCGCGGTCACGGGGCTCGCGCCGGCGATTCGCAGCTCGACGGAGTGGTCCTGGATCGGAAGTAGGAGGCCGAGGCTGTCACCTTCCATCCAGAGAGTCATCGTGCGTCCGAGAGACTTGCCCCGGTTCTTCTTCTGCATGCCTTTGGGCCCCACCCCGCGCGTGCCGCTGCCGCTGCGAACGCCGCCGCGGTTCGACTTCATGTTGAGGGTCCTTGGGTTGAGCACGCAGTCGATGGACGCGACGTTGTCCACCGTGACGGTCGTGGCGCAGGTCGACTGGTTGCCGAGGTTGTCGGCAACCAGTACGTAGATGACCATCGGGCCGTCGAGTCGGGCGGTAGTGTCGTAGCTCACGGTGAACGGAGACGCCGTCGAGATGCCGAGCGACTGAGACTCGACGAAGATCTCGATCGACGCCAGGTCCGGGTCGAGGGACTCTGCGGTGATCGGGATCGTGCCGCGCACCACCTCGCCTTCGGCCGGCGTGAGCAGTGCCTTGTCCGGCGCGGTGTTGTCGGTCTGAACGAGGATCGATGCGCTGGCTTGGTTGCCGGCCGCGTCCGTCGCGCTGACGGCCAGCACCAGGGGCCCATCCATCATGGCACTCGTATCGACCTGGCTCGACGTCATCGCCGTACCCTGTGGGAGCGGCAGGACGATCGAGCCGTCGACCGGGCTCGGAGCAGCGCCGGCGGCTGTCATGGTGACCTCGATCACGCCACTGCCACTGTCGTTGGCAGTCGTATCGAACGCGATCAGGCCGGCGACCAACGAGCCGGCCGTCGGGTCGGTGATGACCAGGGACGGCTCGGTGTTGTCGACCAAGATCTGTTGTGTTCGGATCGCGGAGTTCCCGATTCCGTCGGTGGCAACCACCGAAAGCGTGTGTATGCCATCGGCGAGCAAGGTACTGTCGATCCGCGACTCGTACGGCGCCCCGGTCAGCGTCTCGATGGTGCTGCCATCGACCTGCAGTGCCACCGAAGCCACGGCGGAACCCGGTAGTGGGTCGACTACGCTGGCGGCGAATTCGATGGTCCCGCGTACCGCAAGACCCGCGCTCGGTGAGTCGATGACGATGTTCGGTGGCGTCGAGTCGTAGATCACCGCGACGGTGTCCGAGGAGCTGAGGCCGACCGTGTCGGTCGCCACCACCTGGATCGGGTTGGTGCCCTCGGACAGAGCGACCTCGCCGGCCAACGTGCCACCGCCGGCGGGCAGGGTGCCGGTGACTCCGGTCGGCGTCGAACTCACCGCCGTCGAGGTCAGGTCGGCGACCGTGACCGCGACGTTGATCGATTCCGATCCTGGGCCGAAAATCGCGCCGTCGAGCGGTGCGTCGATCGTGACGTTGGGGGCTGACGTGTCGTAGATCAGAGTGCGTTGAAGGGTTGCGGCATTGCCTACGGCATCCACTGCATCGACCTGCACTACATTGACTCCTGGGGTCAGCGCGACGTTGCCGGTGGCGGTGCCTCCGCCGGCATTCAGCGCGATTGTGTTGGCGCCGAAGGTCACTGTCGTCGCAGTGAGGTCGGTGATAGAGATCACGAACCCCGCGTCCGGACTGCCGTAGATCGAGCCCTCGGCCGGCGAGTCAATGGTGATCGAGGGTGCGATGCTGTCTCGCACCACATCCACCGAGCTGCCGCCGACGTTGCCCTCGGCATCGATCGCCGAAACGACCAGTTGGTTGAGACCCTCGGCCAGAGGTAAGGTGCCGCTGACAGACCCTCCGCCAGCAGGCAAGGAGGCCATGATGCCGCTGGGCACCGAGGTCACATCGGTGGTGCTCTCGTCCACCACGGTGGCCTGTAGGAGGATGTCCGGAGCCGCGGTGAGGGTCGCGAAAGTCGGCGCCGTGATCGTCACGTCCGGCGGAGTGGTATCAGGCGGGACCGCGGGATCCGGCAGGTACACCCAGCTTTGGCGAGACGTGGGATAGTAGCCGGGAAAGTACTGGAGTCGTGTCACCAGGAGATCGCGGCTCTCGTCGAACGCCAAGCCCGGCATACCGGCCAAGAGCTCTCCCGCAGTCTGCGACGAAGGAGGGAGGGTCGCTGGCGAGACTGTGCGCCACGCGTGCTGACCGGTTGCCGCATCCAGCGCGAACTCCCAATGTTCGAAGCCAAACTTGTTGGAGCCGAGATGGACAGTCGAAACCAGCATCGCTCGATCGCGGTGGGCATCCCACGCCATCCAAGCGGATCTTTGTGTGGAGCGAGGGTTCGGGCCGGCACTGGTGATCGGGGCCGGAGTCAGTAGCTGGCGCCAACCACCGGCTTCGGTCCACTGCCAGGTGTCGTTGTACTCGAAGCCACCGGAGTGACCTCCATAAAGCAAGACTCTGTCGCGCGTCGAGTCATAGCAAATGGAGGGGTGAGAGCGATTGCCCGGTCGTGTCGATGCGGGGTAGGTCGACCAGCTGTTTCCGTCCCACAGGAAGGTGTCGCTTCTATGTCCTCCGCCATCGTGTCCGCCGAACACCAGGACTCTGCCTTGGCCGGCGTAGCTAAGGCCGGCGTGCTCTCGGGGCGGCCCGTTACCGACCTGGGTCCAAGAGGCGCCGTTCCACTCCCACGTCAGCCCGGTGCCGGAGCCTACGTTGGGCTGGTACCCCACGGTCACTCCGCGCTGCTCATCGAACGCGAGCCAGGCGTAGGGGGGGCCGCTGCTTGCGCGATGGGCCCAAGTCGATCCGCCGAAGACCCTGGTGCCCTGGTCGACCGCCACGACTTCTTGCCGCACCGAGTCGTAAGTGAAAGACCCCCGGGTGTTGATCGGGTAGAGCGACGTGTCGCGCCGCTCCCATCGATTGGTCTGGGCGATCGCGAGCGAGGGGACAGCGAGAAAAAGGGCCAGAGCGATGACCCCCCTCCCCGAAGAACAAGCAGGAAACGCCATGGAGAGCTCCATCGTGGTCGGAAACGAGGTGGTGCCTGCCCGGAGCAGGCTAGTCACACCACATGCAGCGATTCGGCGCTGGGCGATCTGTCAGGGTTCTGCCAAGAACCTGACTCTTGGGCACTCGGCTCCGCCAATCGCTCCAAGAGGAGGGCCACGGCGGGAGCGTGTATGAACACGCCGCGGTCGGCAGCTACGGTGGCTCGGCATGGAACAACCGAAGGCGAAGTCGCTGCCCGCCGAACTCGAAGCCGTTCGGCGCGTGTCGAGCACGACGCCACGAACGCGATCGAAGTCGCGTTGAACTACACGGTGGCGGCGCTGCGCTCGACCGGGCTATGTGATCGGAGAACCCTACCCCGACACCTTCCACTTGCGCTTCTCGAGGTCGGCGCTGAAGCGGCGTTGGTCTTCCTTGCTGAACATCCGGACCGGCGCGCCGCAGGAGATGCAGTACGAGTGGTTCACGCTCATCAAGTAGCGGACGTAGTCGTTGCACTGCGCGCACCACTTCTTCTCGTGATAAAAGTCTCGGTTGTCCATTGAAGCTCTCCAGGTTCGGTTCCGCGCCAGCGTGGAGTCGGGCGTCCCGTGCCGGCCGGAGAGCATCAGAGCAACTCGCTTGCCAACCTCGCTCGGGCGGTTGCGAATTGGTCGTAGATCCCGGTGGGAGCGCGAGTTGCGTGTCTCCCCGCCGGGCTTGCGGAGACCTGATCTCGGCGTTGTGCGCGATGGACGCTGGCGCCTTGTCGACGGCGCCGTCGGCCGGCCGCGGGCTCCTTGTTCCCATGGTGTCGGATGCGTGAACGCGAGGGTGTGCGGATACGACACGTTGTGGTGGTGCAACACCGCTACCGGGCGTCAGCGAGCGTGGCGCGGCGGCGGCGCATCGTCGGCCGCGGCGCCGTCGATCGCGCGCTGCAGTTCGCCGCGCACGGCTGGGTCCGGTTCGCGCTCGAGGGCGGTGTGCAGCGCGCGCGCGCCGGGGTCGACGCGACCCAGTGCCCAGGCGGCGTGGCCGCGGACCACGGGGTCGGCGTCGGCCAGGGCGTTGGCCAGCGCCTCGGCCGCTCCGTCGGGACGCAGGTTGCCGAGCACGACCGCGGCGTTGCGCCGCAGCCCGCTGCGAGTCGCGCGCCGCATCGCCGTGCCCACCCAGTCCCGCTGGTATTCGTCTTCAGAGAGGGCGAGCACGTCGAGCAGGGCGTAGTCCTCGACCACGGCGTGCGGCCGTAGATCCGCTGGCGGCGTCGAAGACGGCTGCGCCGCGCGCCCCTTGCTGGTGAACGGGCACACCTCCAAGCAGATGTCGCAGCCGAACAGCCACTCGGCCTGCGCCGCCCTCAGCGGCTCGGGGATCGCTCCGCGCAGCTCGATGGTGGTGTAGCTGAGGCACTGCCGGGCGTCGACCTCGAACGGTGCGACGATGGCGCCCGTCGGGCAGGCGTCGAGACAGCGCGTGCAGGTGCCGCAGCTGCCCGCCGCGGGTGGGTCCGGCTCCAGCGCGAGCGGGGTGAGCAGCTCGGCGAGCAGCAAGTAGGGGCCATGGGTGGGCGAGATCACGCCGCTGCTCTTCGCCAGAAAGCCGATCCCGGCCCGTGCGGCGAGCGCCCGCTCGAGGACCGGCACCGCGTCGGTGCCCGCCTTGATCGTGCCGAGCGGCACGCCCTCCCGCTCCAGGGCGGTCCGCAGCCGCCGGGCGGCGCCGCCCAGCGAGCGGTGGTAGTCACGGCCCCGCGCGTAGCGTGCGATCCGGGCCCCGCCCGCCAGCTCCGCCGGCGGACCGCCGTAGTCGCGCGCCAGCGCGATCGCGCTGCGCGCCCCTGGCGCAAACGCCCGCGGATCGACGATGCGGTCCCGGTTGCGCCGCAGGTAGTCCATCTCGCCGTGCCGGCCCGCCTCGAGCCACCTGGCAAAGCGCGCGCTGTCCTCGCCCACCTCCGCGGGCCCAAAGCGCACTAGGTCAAACCCGAGGTCCGCCGCCATCGCGCGGACCTTCGCCGGAGACAGCCCCATCCCCCGAAAGTACGGAGTCCCGCTCGATTTTCTCGCTTCGCCCGCGGCCCACGTCGCGCCCGCCCCCGCGGTGCCCGCCAACCCCGTCGATACGGGAAATTCGCGGCACAATGGGGTTTCACGGCGCCGATGACCCCGCGGCTGACAGCAGCGGAGGGGTTACTACCGGTGGAACCCCAGCTATGGCAACATGGTGCCCTGGCCGGCCCCGGTGGCCGGCACGGGTCCCTTCCCCGATGCAGACCCTTCCGTCCACCACCGCCAGCGACCCCGCCCTCTGCGCGCGGCTGGAGGGGGTCTGGGAGCGCACCGGGCATCCCCGCCTGCGCTGGGTCCTCGACTCGGTCGCCGCGCTGGGGGACGACGAGTGGACCGACTGGGTCTCGACCGCGCTGATGGCGTGCTACAAGGAGACCGGGGACGCTCAGGCGTTCGCCCTGTTGTTCGAGCGCAACCGGGCGTCGTTCACGCACGCGATTCTGTCCAAGGTGCGCCGCTGTGGTGCACAGGTGGACGCCGGCGACGTGTTGCAGGAGGTGTTCCTCAACATCTACCGCTACCCGCACCGGTTCTTGCCCGAGAAGGCGGACGCGTTCCGCAACTGGGGCCACCGGATCGTCCGCAACACCCTGCTCAAGTTCCTCAAGGGCCAATCCCGGGTTGGCCGGTTCGCCTCGCTCGACGACGAAGCCGGCGATCGCGAGGACCCGAAGTCCCGTTCCCCCTACCTGTCGGCGCAGCAGGCGGAGTCCGCCGGCATCGTCGACCGGGCATATCTCATCTATCTGCACCTGTATCTGCAGCACTTCAACAGGCTGTCGGCAAAGGAGCAGCGCGCGCTCACCATGGTCGAAGTCCACGGGGCTTCCTACAAGGAGACCGCCGCCGCGCTCGGCATCCGGCTCGAGAACCTCAAGATGGTGATCTTTCGCGGCCGTCGAAAGATCTTCCGGGGTCTGAGTCGAACGC
The DNA here is from genome assembly GCA_965223545.1 of Planctomycetota bacterium. Classification (GTDB taxonomy): domain Bacteria; phylum Planctomycetota; class UBA1135; order UBA1135; family UBA2386; genus CBDCWY01. The sequence continues at coordinate 6,348,783 of OZ245006.1, forward strand.
TGGATCAGCTCAACGCCGCCCTTCCGTCAGCCAACAACTAGTCCTCGGTCTGTCTCGATGAAGTCTCCTTTCCCGTTCTCTGGCGCGGGCGCCGGTGGTCCGCACACCGACGAGTCGCGTCGCGCGCCGCATGCGGTGGGGCGCGATGATGCGCCGTGTGAGCGGATCCAGCTCGACCTGTCGGCGATGATCGACGGTGAGTTGGACCCCTCTGCCGTGCGCCGCGTGTTGGTGCACGCGGATGCGTGTCCCGCATGCCGCGGCTTCCTCAACGGCATCCGCGGCCAGCTGCGCGCGCACCGCGCGATCGCCGGGGTCGAGCCCCGTGCGGATGGGGCAGAGTGGGATGACGGCTGGGGCGACGTGCCGGATCGCACGCATCAGATCCGCGACCGGCTGCTGCACAACCGCCGCCAGATGGCGCGCATTTTGTACACTCTCGGTCGCAGTCACGTGCTGATGGGCACCTCGCCCGCGTTCACCCGCGAGGTGGCCGAGGAGCCGGTGCCGATCCCCGACGTCGAGCAGCGGGGGCGGGCGCTGTTGGCCGAGCTCGAGTGCTACGGCCCCGAGGTCGAATGGGTGCCGGCCAAAGAGCTGTTCGCCTCGCACGGCGAGCGGAGCGCCAGCGACAACCTCGCGCGCGGAATGCGTCTGCTGCGCGAGGCGCTGCAACTCGATGCCGACTTGCACGAGGCGCGGATCTATCTCGGCCACGCCCTGCATATCTTCGGCGAGCGCGACGAGGCGAGGGACGAGTTCGCCCGCGTGCTGCGCCACGCCAGCGACGCGCTGGTAATCGGCTTCGCCACGATCAACCTCGGCAATGTCTTCCTCGAGGAAGGCGATGTTGCCGCGTCGATTCCCTATTTCGAGCGCGTCGTCGAGCTCGGTCTCGTGGCGGCTGAGCCCCGGTTCTTCACGGCCTACTTCAACCTGGCGCTGGCCCACGGCTTGCTGGCCAGGTTTGATTCCGCCGAGCGGTGGTTCCACCGTCTCTACGACGAGTTCCCGCACAAGCGCCGGCTGGTGGGGATCGAGATCGGCAAGCGCCGCTTGTTGGGCGCGGCGATCGACCGGCGCGCGGGGCAGCGACAACGCTGGGCGGCCGCGTTCCCGGAGTGGTTTTCGGTTGCAGGTGAGGTGCAGCAGTGATGAGTGGGACCTTGTTGCGTGTGTTCGCGTTCTCGCTCGCCGCGCTGCTGTGGGGCGTCTCCGTGCCGGCGGGCGCGGGTGGCGAGGGCGGCTGGGTCGTCACGCCGCGGATGTCGTCGAGCGCGAGCCCGCGATTGTTGCAGCGCGCACCGATGGCGACTGGCCTCCGCCTCGAGCTGCCCGGCAGTGGTTGGGTGGTGGACGTCTCGATGCCCGAAGTCGGCGTCGTCGCGCGGTTCCCGGTCGAGGGGCGGCAGCTGGTGGTGCCCGGCGGCGTTCTGACCCAGCTGGCAGCGGCGGGAGTGCGCCAGTTCGAGCTGAGTGGCTTGGGCGTGGACGGCGCCGCCTGGCGGGTCCGCGTCGAGCTCGACGTCTCGGAGCTGGCGATCTCGGCGTTCTGACCGCTTGTGATCGAGAGCGGGCGGCGGTCCCGGCCATTTTGCGTGTGGTGCGCTCTGCGTCTCGCAGGGCGCGCGCTCCCTCGGCCTCTGGATCGAGAGCTCGCGGGGCCGCCCGCAGCTCGCCGAGTAGCCGCGGGGGGTTGCCCCCCCGCAGCTCTCACAGAACCGGACTTGTGGGTCACACATCCGGCTCTTCAGGACGGTATCCCCCAAAGGGGCCGCCAGTCGTAGCGGCGCTCGTCCCAGAGCTTGGAAAGCGACACCAGCCGCTCAGCAAACCACTGATTGGGATAAGCGCGTTTGATCGCTCCCGAGTTGCTCTGCCACCACGTGCCACGCCGGCCAAACGCGGTGCGTGCAGCCGACTGCCAGCTGCACCCACGGGCGACAAGGTCTCGGAAGAGGTATCGCGGTCTCTTCTTCTGCCGAATGATGATCGCCCGCAGGCGTCGTCGAATATGGCCATCGAGATTCCGCAAGGTCCGCCACGCGGCCTTCGTGATCAGCTTGAAGTAGCCGATCCAACCACGGAGGTAACGGTTCAGTCGTTCGATGCACCAGGACAGCCGACCACCCCAGGACCGCGGCGTAAGCTCACGGATTCGGGCGTCGATGCGATCCAGAGTGCGACGGGACAACTGCACCGTCAGCCAGCCCTTTCGAGTTGCGCCTACGCGAAACCCGAGGAAGTGCCGGCGATGGGCCAGGTCGACGGAACTCTTCGCTTCGTTCACTTTCAGTCGCACGCGACGTTCGATGAACCTGCGAATCGAAGCCATGACCCGGTGTCCTGAGCGCTCGCTACCGACGTAGATATTGCAGTCGTCGGCGTAGCGCACAAAACGCAACCCGCGTCGTTCCAACTCCCAGTCCAGTTCGTCCAGGACGATGTTGGACAGCAGAGGTGATAGCGGGCCGCCCTGGGGCGTTCCTTCTTCCGTGATGACGCGGGTGCCATCTGGAAGAACCACGTTCGCTTTCAGCATCAGGCGGATGATCCGCAGCACCCGACGGTCCTTCACCTTCTGAGCCAGCCGGTCCAGGAGGCGTTGGTGATGGACACGGTCGAAGAACTTCTCCAAATCGATGTCCACCGTGTACCGCCGACCCTGCTTCACGTAACCCGCTGCTTCGGCGATCGCTGTGTGGGCTCCCCGCCTCGGCCGGAAGCCGTGGCTGCTGTCGTGGAACGTCGGGTCGTAGATCGGCTCCAGAATCTGGCGCACGGCCTGTTGGACCCAGCGGTCGATCACGGTTGGAATCCCGAGACCCCGCTGCCCACCACTGGGCTTCGGGATCCACACCCGACGAATATCGCCGGGCGCGTAGGTCTCCATGAGCAGAGCATCGCGGAGTTTCGGGAGCAGGTGTTTCGCATGACGCTTGACCTCTGACACCGTCTGTCCGTCGACGCCCGGGGCGCCCTTCTTGCTTACGACATGTGCCAGTGCGCTTCGCAGGTTGCCCTGCTCCGCGACCAGCTCCAGCAGATGGCAGTAGCCGTCCGCTGGCGGCGGAGCCGATTCCGATCGATGGCTGCAATCCGTCGTAGGCACCGACGTGGACTTCGTGGCAGATTCGTCTGCCCTTCCGGCCACGCCGTCCCCTTGCGGGCTCTCGGCGAAAGCGAACTGCAGTTGCCGTGGTTTCGGCTTTCTCATCCTGTCACCCCCTTCGCTCCACCGGCATTACCCGGCTTCATCACTACTACGGGGTGATCCGACTTCTCTGCATGCCTTGGTGGGTCGTCGTTGCCTCCTCCCCACCTACCGCTCGAAGCGGACACACAGAGATCTCCCTGGGTAAGAACGCAGAGTTTCGCGCCGCCGCCGGTTCCAGTACTCCGAGGTCGCGACTGGATATCGGGCGTCACGTTGGATGGCACGCTGACCCAGACCTCGAGAGCCTTACGGAACTTCGCTTTCGCTCGGTGCTGCGCTGCGTCTAGGGCTTCCATCCCACACGACCTCGCGGGAACAGCACGGCACGGTGTCCGTCCTGTTCTGGCATCCCGGATCAACACCGCGCACCGCCCTCTCGGACGGCACACGGCTCCCCTTTCTGCCTCGTGCAGCTGCCTTCGACTCATGGTTTCCTCCAGTACGGATCCATAAAGAACTTTCATCTTCAACTCTGCGCCCATGCCAGGCGCAACATCACCATCAGCGCCGGTCCAAGACGAGGCACAGGGTGCGACCGACGCCGATGGTGACGGAGCTGCGGGCGGCGGTCCCGGTGCGTGATGGGTAGGAGTGCAGCTCGGGCGCCTGAGCCGCAGGTCGCGGACTCAAGAGCGGGTTGTTTCGTCGCGGAGTGGTGCGCACTCGCTTCAGCTCTGGAGCTGGAGGTGGTGTGAGCTCTGGGGCTCGCAGAGCGCGCGCTCCCTCGGCCTCTGGATCTAGAGCTCGCGGGGCCGCCCGCAGCTCGCCGAGTAGCCGCGGGGGGTTGCCCCCCCGCAGCTCTCACAGAACCGGACTTGTGGGTCACACATCCGGCTCTTCAGGACGGTATCCCCCAAAGGGGCCGCCAGTCGTAACGGCGCTCGTCCCAGAGCTTGGAAAGCGACACCAGCCGCTCAGCAAACCACTGATTGGGATAAGCGCGTTTGATCGCTCCCGAGTTGCTCTGCCACCACGTGCCACGCCGGCCAAACGCGGTGCGTGCAGCCGACTGCCAGCTGCACCCACGGGCGACAAGGTCTCGGAAGAGGTATCGCGGTCTCTTCTTCTGCCGAATGATGATCGCCCGCAGGCGTCGTCGAATATGGCCATCGAGATTCCGCAAGGTCCGCCACGCGGCCTTCGTGATCAGCTTGAAGTAGCCGATCCAACCACGGAGGTAACGGTTCAGTCGTTCGATGCACCAGGACAGCCGACCACCCCAGGACCGCGGCGTAAGCTCACGGATTCGGGCGTCGATGCGATCCAGAGTGCGACGGGACAACTGCACCGTCAGCCAGCCCTTTCGAGTTGCGCCTACGCGAAACCCGAGGAAGTGCCGGCGATGGGCCAGGTCGACGGAACTCTTCGCTTCGTTCACTTTCAGTCGCACGCGACGTTCGATGAACCTGCGAATCGAAGCCATGACCCGGTGTCCTGAGCGCTCGCTACCGACGTAGATATTGCAGTCGTCGGCGTAGCGCACAAAACGCAACCCGCGTCGTTCCAACTCCCAGTCCAGTTCGTCCAGGACGATGTTGGACAGCAGAGGTGATAGCGGGCCGCCCTGGGGCGTTCCTTCTTCCGTGATGACGCGGGTGCCATCTGGAAGAACCACGTTCGCTTTCAGCATCAGGCGGATGATCCGCAGCACCCGACGGTCCTTCACCTTCTGAGCCAGCCGGTCCAGGAGGCGTTGGTGATGGACACGGTCGAAGAACTTCTCCAAATCGATGTCCACCGTGTACCGCCGACCCTGCTTCACGTAACCCGCTGCTTCGGCGATCGCTGTGTGGGCTCCCCGCCTCGGCCGGAAGCCGTGGCTGCTGTCGTGGAACGTCGGGTCGTAGATCGGCTCCAGAATCTGGCGCACGGCCTGTTGGACCCAGCGGTCGATCACGGTTGGAATCCCGAGACCCCGCTGCCCACCACTGGGCTTCGGGATCCACACCCGACGAATATCGCCGGGCGCGTAGGTCTCCATGAGCAGAGCATCGCGGAGTTTCGGGAGCAGGTGTTTCGCATGACGCTTGACCTCTGACACCGTCTGTCCGTCGACGCCCGGGGCGCCCTTCTTGCTTACGACATGTGCCAGTGCGCTTCGCAGGTTGCCCTGCTCCGCGACCAGCTCCAGCAGATGGCAGTAGCCGTCCGCTGGCGGCGGAGCCGATTCCGATCGATGGCTGCAATCCGTCGTAGGCACCGACGTGGACTTCGTGGCAGATTCGTCTGCCCTTCCGGCCACGCCGTCCCCTTGCGGGCTCTCGGCGAAAGCGAACTGCAGTTGCCGTGGTTTCGGCTTTCTCATCCTGTCACCCCCTTCGCTCCACCGGCATTACCCGGCTTCATCACTACTACGGGGTGATCCGACTTCTCTGCATGCCTTGGTGGGTCGTCGTTGCCTCCTCCCCACCTACCGCTCGAAGCGGACACACAGAGATCTCCCTGGGTAAGAACGCAGAGTTTCGCGCCGCCGCCGATTCCAGTACTCCGAGGTCGCGACTGGATATCGGGCGTCACGTTGGATGGCACGCTGACCCAGACCTCGAGAGCCTTACGGAACTTCGCTTTCGCTCGGTGCTGCGCTGCGTCTAGGGCTTCCATCCCACACGACCTCGCGGGAACAGCACGGCACGGTGTCCGTCCTGTTCTGGCATCCCGGATCAACACCGCGCACCGCCCTCTCGGACGGCACACGGCTCCCCTTTCTGCCTCGTGCAGCTGCCTTCGACTCATGGTTTCCTCCAGTACGGATCCATAAAGAACTTTCATCTTCAACTCTGCGCCCATGCCAGGCGCAACATCACCATCAGCGCCGGTCCAAGGCGAGGCACAGGGTGCGACCGACGCCGATGGTGACGGAGCTGCGGGCGGCGGTCCCGGTCGTGATGGGTAGGAGAGCAGCTCGGGCGCCTGAGCCGCAGGTCGCGGAATCAAGAGCGGGTGTTTCGTCGCGGAGTGGCGCGCACTCGCTTCAGCTCCGTCACCGTCGGCGGCGGTCGCACCCCGTGCCTCGTCTTGGACCGCCGTCGTCGGTGTTGCGCCTGGCATGGGCGCAGAGTTGAAGATGAAAGTTCTTTATGGATCCGTACTGGAGGAAACCATGAGTCGAAGGCAGCTGCACGAGGCAGAAAGGGGAGCCGTGTGCCGTCCGAGAGGGCGGTGCGCGGTGTTGATCCGGGATGCCAGAACAGGACGGACACCGTGCCGTGCTGTTCCCGCGAGGTCGTGTGGGATGGAAGCCCTAGACGCAGCGCAGCACCGAGCGAAAGCGAAGTTCCGTAAGGCTCTCGAGGTCTGGGTCAGCGTGCCATCCAACGTGACGCCCGATATCCAGTCGCGACCTCGGAGTACTGGAACCGGCGGCGGCGCGAAACTCTGCGTTCTTACCCAGGGAGATCTCTGTGTGTCCGCTTCGAGCGGTAGGTGGGGAGGAGGCAACGACGACCCACCAAGGCATGCAGAGAAGTCGGATCACCCCGTAGTAGTGATGAAGCCGGGTAATGCCGGTGGAGCGAAGGGGGTGACAGGATGAGAAAGCCGAAACCACGGCAACTGCAGTTCGCTTTCGCCGAGAGCCCGCAAGGGGACGGCGTGGCCGGAAGGGCAGACGAATCTGCCACGAAGTCCACGTCGGTGCCTACGACGGATTGCAGCCATCGATCGGAATCGGTTCCGCCGCCAGCGGACGGCTACTGCCATCTGCTGGAGCTGGTCGCGGAGCAGGGCAACCTGCGAAGCGCACTGGCACATGTCGTAAGCAAGAAGGGCGCTCCGGGCGTCGACGGACAGACGGTGTCAGAGGTCAAGCGTCATGCGAAACACCTGCTCCCGAAACTCCGCGATGCTCTGCTCATGGAGACCTACGCGCCCGGCGATATACGTCGGGTGTGGATCCCGAAGCCCAGTGGTGGGCAGCGGGGTCTCGGGATTCCAACCGTGATCGACCGCTGGGTCCAACAGGCCGTGCGCCAGATTCTGGAGCCGATCTACGACCCGACGTTCCACGACAGCAGCCACGGCTTCCGGCCGAGGCGGGGAGCCCACACAGCGATCGCCGAAGCAGCGGGTTACGTGAAGCAGGGTCGGCGGTACACGGTGGACATCGATTTGGAGAAGTTCTTCGACCGTGTCCATCACCAACGCCTCCTGGACCGGCTGGCTCAGAAGGTGAAGGACCGTCGGGTGCTGCGGATCATCCGCCTGATGCTGAAAGCGAACGTGGTTCTTCCAGATGGCACCCGCGTCATCACGGAAGAAGGAACGCCCCAGGGCGGCCCGCTATCACCTCTGCTGTCCAACATCGTCCTGGACGAACTGGACTGGGAGTTGGAACGACGCGGGTTGCGTTTTGTGCGCTACGCCGACGACTGCAATATCTACGTCGGTAGCGAGCGCTCAGGACACCGGGTCATGGCTTCGATTCGCAGGTTCATCGAACGTCGCGTGCGACTGAAAGTGAACGAAGCGAAGAGTTCCGTCGACCTGGCCCATCGCCGGCACTTCCTCGGGTTTCGCGTAGGCGCAACTCGAAAGGGCTGGCTGACGGTGCAGTTGTCCCGTCGCACTCTGGATCGCATCGACGCCCGAATCCGTGAGCTTACGCCGCGGTCCTGGGGTGGTCGGCTGTCCTGGTGCATCGAACGACTGAACCGTTACCTCCGTGGTTGGATCGGCTACTTCAAGCTGATCACGAAGGCCGCGTGGCGGACCTTGCGGAATCTCGATGGCCATATTCGACGACGCCTGCGGGCGATCATCATTCGGCAGAAGAAGAGACCGCGATACCTCTTCCGAGACCTTGTCGCCCGTGGGTGCAGCTGGCAGTCGGCTGCACGCACCGCGTTTGGCCGGCGTGGCACGTGGTGGCAGAGCAACTCGGGAGCGATCAAACGCGCTTATCCCAATCAGTGGTTTGCTGAGCGGCTGGTGTCGCTTTCCAAGCTCTGGGACGAGCGCCGCTACGACTGGCGGCCCCTTTGGGGGATACCGTCCTGAAGAGCCGGATGTGTGACCCACAAGTCCGGTTCTGTGAGAGCTGCGGGGGGGCAACCCCCCGCGGCTACTCGGCACGGTGCTGAGGCGAGCCTTCAGCTCTGGAGCTGGAGGTGGTGTGAGCTCTGCGTTTCGCAGGGCGCGCGCTCCATCGGCCTCTGGATCGTGAGCGGGCGGTGGTCACGGTCCTCGGAGCTTGGGGGTTTGGCTTGGACTGAACGGAGAAAAAACGTGCGAACTGCTGACAGGTTTCACGAGTTTCCTTTTGTCGGATTCTTGCATGCTGACTCGCTCTCTAGTAAGGTCGCTAATTCAAATGACGAGCAAGACGGTTGGGGCGCGGTGCGGGGGACGACGCCGTGGGGTGGTGCAGGGCGAGCTGCCGTTTCGGCAGTGGGGTGGGGCTCGGGAGGGGGCTGGGCGGCCCAAGGTGAGTGACGAGACGGTGCCGCACTTGGCGCGGGGGGCGTTGGTGGCGCGGTATCCGTTGCACTTGACGGTGCGGTTGTGTCGGGGGTTGCCGGGCTTACGGAATGCGCGGACGTACTGGATGTTGGTGGAGCGGATCCGGGCGGGGTGTGGGCGGTTCGGGTTTCGGTTGGTGGAGTTCTCGGTGCAGCGTGATCACTTGCACCTCTTGGTCGAGGCGAAGGATCGGGAGGCGTTGACGCGGGGGATGACCGGGCTGTTGGTGCGGATGGCGCGGGGGTTGAACAAGTTGTGGGGGCGCTCGGGGCGGGTGTTTGCCGAGCGGTTTCACGAGCGGGTGCTGCGCTCGCCGACGGAGGTGCGGCGGGCGTTGGTGTATGTGCTGCAGAATGCCTGGCACCACCGGCAGCGGCCGCGGCAGTTGATCGACGTCTACTCGTCGGGGCCTTGGTTCGACGGGTGGCGCGAGGTGGTGGAGTTGTCGGAGCCGGTGGTGCGGCCGACGGTGCGGGCGCGAACGTGGCTGCTCAAGGGAGGGTGGCGGCGGTCGCGGGGACGGTTGGACTTCCGCGAGCGGCCGGCGTAGCCGGTGGATTGCTAATGCAGGAGTCGACTCGGGCAGGGGGGCGGTTGCCGACGTCCAGGGCCGACTGGCCTAACGGCGCAGCGAGCCCGCCTCGATCAGCGCGCGCATGCGCGCCGGCACGTTGGTCGTCACCATGTCCAAGCCCAGCGCGCCGGTGCCCAGCAGGTGGAGGTCGGCGTTCACGGTGTAGACGCAGACCGGATAGTCGTGGGCGTGAAAGCGTGCGACGTCGTCTGCGGTGATCGCCGTGGCGTTCCAGTGGACGAAGCTCGCGCCGGTCGCGGCAATCTCGGCCAGCATTCCATCGCGCCATGGGTCGTCGCACAGCGCGCCCAAGGTCAGCCGCGGCTCGAGCGCGTGGACTTCCTGCAGCCACTGCCAGTCGAAGGCCTGCACCAGGACGTCCTCGAGGTGGCCGGAAGCGCGGAGCATCTCGACCAGGCCGTGGGCGCTTCCCGCCTTGCGCTCGATCATCGTCGTGCCGCGCGGCTGGATCAGATCGAGCGCTTCCTGCAGGGTGGGGATCTTGGCGCCCGCATGCTCCGCGCCCTTCCAGGCGCCGGCGTCCAGAGTCGTGAGGGTCGCCAGGGAGAGTTGCGCCACCGCGGCATCGGCGCCCAACCGCCGCTCGGCGTCGGTGGTGCGGGCGACGGTGGCGTCGTGGATGCAGACCCACTCGCCGTCCGCCGTCTCGCGCACGTCGAGCTCGATCATCTCGGCGCCGGCATCCAGGGCGGCGGTGAACGCCGGCAGTGTGTTCTCCGGCAGCCGCTGGCTGGCTCCGCGGTGGCCGACGGTGACCGGGTGGGTTGCCCACAGCCGGCGCAGGTCGTCGAGCAGGGCAGACTCGCGTGCGGCGTGCGGCGCCATCTTGCAGGCCATCGGAGCTGCGCATAGCAGCAGAGCCAGGCCGAGGACCACGGGAATGGAGAGCATGTGCAAGCCGCCCGGAGTTTCGTCGATCCACCTCTGTGTTGCTTGCGCGTTTGCCCGAAATGCCGGCTAACGGTGCTCCTCCGCAGCTCGTCCTCGCGCCCGAGCCCTGACCATTGCCCTCCTTGTTCTGCGGGAGCCAACGTGACGTCGTCCCCAACCCTGCCGGCCCATCGGGTCCGTCTGCTCGTGCCCGCCGTACTCCTGCCCGCGGGCGTCGCGCTCTCGGTCGGCCTCGCCACCACTACCGCCGCCGCGCAGCAGGCCTCCGCGCCAAGCGTGCGCTTCGAATTGGCGGGCGCACCCACTCCGGTCGGGCCGATGGCCGGCTTGCCCCAGATCGCCGACCTGGACGGTGACGGCGCGCTCGACGTCGTCGTCGCGTGCGGACCCTGCTGTGGCATGGAGCCCGACCCGGCCGCGGGCCACGTCCGGGTCTTGCTCGGCGACGGGCGCGGAGGCCTGCGGCCGCAGGACCGCATCCGCGTTGGCGACACCGCGCTGCGCGTCGCGATCGGCGACATCGACGAGGACGGCCATCCCGACGTGGCGTGCGTGCAGCACTCCAGCTACCGGGTCGAGCTCCTCAGGGGCAGCGCCGACGGCACCCTGCAGCACCGCCCCGAGTGGGGTTTCGACTGGTGGGATGGAGAACGCCCGCACGTGCACTCGGTCGTGCTCGAGGACCTCGATCGCGACGGCCACCTCGACTTGGCCGCGACCCTGGTCGCGGACCACTCCTTGGCGGTGTGGTTGGGAGATGGCCGCGGCGGGTTCCGGCCGGCGCTGGGGCAGCCCTACTACGCGCACCGACACCCGTACGAACAGCTGGCGATCGCCGATCTCAACGAGGACGGCAATCCCGATGCGGTGCTGACCGACGTGCGTGGCGGTGGCGTGACCGTGTTGGCCGGTTCTGGCACCGGCATGTTCGCCACCTCGCGGGGGTTTCGGTTGGCGGCGCACACGCCGATCGACGTCGAACGCCCGACCGCGCTCGCGCTCGGCGATCTCGATGGCGATGGCGACGCCGACGCCGTCGCGGTGATCGACGAGGCTCCGCAGGCCGTGGTGCTGCAGAACCAGGGTGGTGGCGACTTCGCGCCGCTCGGGCCGCCGCTGCGGCTGGCGGTCGCCGCCAACAGTGTCCGCGTCGCCGACTTGAACGGCGACGGCCACCCGGACTTCGTCACCGGCTGCGTGCAGGGCACCGCGCTGTCCGTCAACTACGGCGATGGCGCCGGCGGCTTCGCGCCTTCGCTGGCGGTCGATGTCGGGGTCGCCAACCCATCGGTTGCGGTTGGCGATCTCGACGGCGACGGGCACGTGGACCTGGTTGCCAGCAGCTACTCGGAGGGAGTGGTCGTCGTGCTCTTGGCGCGGCGTCAGTAGGTGCTCAAGTAACGGCGCACCTCCCAACCGTGCACTTGGGCGATGTAGTCGCTCCACTCCTGCCGTTTGGCCTGCGCGAAGTGTGTGGCGATGTGCTTGCCGAGGGCGCCGCAGACCACCGGGTCCTTCTCCAGTGCGGTGATCGCCTCGCTGAGATTGCCCGGCAGCACGCCGATCCGATTGCGCGCGCGCTCGCGGCCGCTCATCGTGTAGATGTTCTTGTTCACGGGCGGCGGAGCCAAGAGCTTGCGCTCGATGCCGTCGAGGCCGGCGGCCAGGATCACGGCGAACGCGAGGTAGGGATTGCAGCTCGGATCCGGCATGCGCAGCTCCATGCGCGTGCCGACCCCGCGCCGCTCGGGGATGCGGATCATCGGCGAACGGTTGCGCACGCTCCAGGCGATGTGCGTCGGCGCTTCATAGCCGGGCACCAAGCGCTTGTAGCTGTTGACCAGCGGGTTGGTGATGGCACACAGCGCCCGCGCGTGCTCGATGACGCCGGCGATGAAGTGCATCGCCAGCGGGCTGAGCTGATGCTCGGCGTCGGCGTCGGCGAACAGGTTGTGCGTGGCGTCGAGATCGAACAACGAGAGGTGGATGTGCATGCCGGAGCCGTTGATGCCGAACACCGGCTTGGGCATGAAGGTCGCGTGCAGGTTCTCCTGCTGCGCGACGCGGCGAACCACTTCTTTGAACACGGTGAGGTTGTCCGCAGTGGAGATCGCGTGCCCGTAGCGGAAGTCGATCTCGTGCTGGCCGGGCGCGACCTCGTGGTGCGCAGCCTCGACTTCGAGTCCGAGGGCGTTGAGGCAGTTGGTGATCTTGCGGCGTGCGATCTCGGCGCCGTCGAACGGCGCAGCGTCGAAGTAGCCGGCCTTGTCCGACGTCACCGTGGTGGGGCTGCCCTCGGCGTCGCGCTCGAACAGGAAGAACTCGGCCTCGGGCCCCGTCATCACGGTGGCGCCGATCTCGGCGGCGCGCGCCAGCTGGCGCTTGAGCGTGAGCCGCGGGCAGCCGTCGAAAGGCGAGCCATCCGGCTGCCGCACATCGCAGATGATGCGCGCCGAGCGACCGTTGCCGTCGTCCCACGGGTCGATGCGGAACGTGCTGAAATCGGGCCGCAGGAGCATGTCGCTCTCCTCGATCCGGACGAATCCCTGGATCGAAGAGCCGTCGAAGAGCACCTGCCCGTCCAGCGCCTTGTCGAACTGCGAGGTGGGCACCTCGACGTTCTTGGCGACCCCGGTGATGTCGGTGAACGTCAGCCGCAGGAAGCGGACGTCGTGCTCGCGGAGCTGGTTCGCGACGTCCTCACGGGTGTAGATGTCCTGCACGTGCGGGGTGTCGACGAGACTCATCGGCCGGTTCCTCTTGGGCGAAATTCCGTCAGATGCCTCTCAAATCCTGCGAAAATGGCAAGATTGCAGTGGCACTGGTGCAAAAATTAGCCTCTAGCGTGCGCAGTGTCTCCAGGATTCTGCGGAATATGCAGAATTTGAGACTCGGCCGTGTGGCTAGTGCGCGTTCTTCGGCACGGTGACCGCGGCGAGCAAGTAGAGCAGCGCCGCGGCGACGAACACCGCCGTGAAGCCCCACTGCATCGCCACCACGATGCTGACGATCGAGGCGAGCACCGATGCGGCCCCGTTGATGCCGAACGCCCAGGGCATCAGGCTGGCGTTGGAGCGGCCCAGGAGCCGCAGGCCGGTGGGGAACGGCATCCCCATGGCGAACGCCAGCGGCGCGATCCAGGCGACCGTCATGCCGACGCGGGCCGACTCCGACCACGCCAGCGTCTCGAGGAGGACGCCGGGCAGCACGTAGCCGTGCACGAAGAGCAGCGCCACCACCGCCAGCGCGGCGATGGTCGCCAGCCGTGCCGATCCGCCGAGACAGCCGGCGGTCGCCGAGCCGATGCCGGAGAACACCAAGAAGCACGCCAACCCGGCCGAGAGCGAGTAGGTCGGGTGGCCGAGGTAGAGCACGAAGCGCTGGATGGTGGTGATCTCGACCAGCAGGTACGCCAAGCCGAGCGCGCTGAAGAACAACAGCACGCGCCCGCGCCGCGCGCCGCCGAAGCCGATGCGCAGCAGTGGCAGCAAGACCAACAGCACCGTGGCGATACCGGTCTGCACCAGCAGCGCGGCGAGGATGTACAGGCCGATCGGCTCGCTGCCGGTGAGCGCTTCGTAGTCGGCGCTCGACTCGGACTCGAACAGATCGAGGTCGGCGAACGTGTTGAAGTGAAAGAAGAACGGCTTGTCGTCGGTCGCTGGCTCGATGAAGTAGTCGTAGTCGCGCAGCCAGCTGGCGACCGCGTCCTCACCCGTTGCCGCCGCGGCGAGCATGTGTCCGTATTCGGTCTCCGTGCCCGCGAACCCCGCGCCGTAGTAGACCTCGTGGTGAACCAGCGGCGGATCGCCACCGCTGTTCATCGGTTGGATGGCTGCTCGGATCGCGTCGACTTCGGCGGCGGAGAACGGCGTGCGCCGCATCAGGGTCAGCGAGTAGCGCAGCGGCTGCTTGAGGTGCTCCAAGCGGGCTTGGAGGTCGGCCAGGTCGGGGTTGTGCGGTTGCGCTTCGAGCGCCTCCGCCAGGGACAGTGCCTGGCGGTCGGTCTGGTTGACGACGATGAAGTGGGCGCGCGGATCCTGCACGCCGAGCCGCCGCAGCGCCGTGGCGGCGGTGGCGACCAGCTTCAGCGTCTCGCGCGGCGGCTCGAACCGAAAGCGGATGATCGACAGCAGGCCGCGCTCGCTGAGATGGGCGAAGTAGTCGTCGAAAGCCTCTTCGGTGTAGAGGTAGGACTCGGCGAAGACGTAGCTCCCCGAGCTCAGCGCAGCGTAGGTGTCGGTGCCCGACATCTGGATCAGGTCGTAGGTCGCGCCTTCTCGGCGCAGGAACGACCTGCCCTCGGAGTGGACCGCACGCACCTTTTGCTTGCCGTACACGTCGCCGCTGTAGCTCTTGAACGGCTCGCTCTGCACGAGGGCCAGCGTGTCGCCGTTGATGTCGACCGCGGTGACGGCGTCGGCGCGGTAGTGCAAGGCGGTCTCGACGTCGTTGCCGCCGCCGGGGCCGATGATCAGCACGTTGGGGCTGTCCACCAACCGGTAGCCCAAGCCGTAGAAGTGGCGGTCGTAGCCGCGTTCGCGGGCGTGCGCCGCCGACCAGATCGCGGTCGGCGCGTCGCCGTCTTGGAAGACGTGCACCTGGCTGCGCGGCCCGGTGCCCGGCTGCGCGCGGTCGCGTTGATCGTCCTCCGCGGTCTTGGGGATCGGCAGCGTGTCGATGCGGCAGGTCGGAGTCCACAGGGTCCGCCGCAGGGCGGGATCGGGGCGCTCGTACTCGGGGTCGCGCTGCTGCATGGCGTCGGCCCAGGCCGCGTACAGCCCCTCGAACGCGGTCTGCGCCTTGCTGCGCGCGGGCTCGACGCGGACCAGCCTCGCCGCTGCCTCGGGCATGGCCAGCGCGGCGGGCCAGAGAGCCGCGGCGCCGATCGCCAGCGCCGCCAGCGGCCAGCCAGCGCGGCCGGTGCCGCGCAGTGCCGCCAGCCCGGCCCAACCGCCGAGCGAGGCGAACAAGAACAGGCAGCCCGGTCCGCCTAGGGCGCGGATCAGGAGCAAGAACAGAAAGCTGCCGATGCCCGAGCCGATCAGGTTCCAGAAGTAGGTGCGGTGCACCGTCGCCGGGAACTCCTTGAGCGCGATCGCGATGGCCAGGCCGGCGAACAAGAACGGCACTACCAGGTAGGCGTAGTGCAGGAACAGATAGAAGTACTGGCTGCGGTCCTGCTCGATGTCGAGAGTGTCCAGCGAGCTGTGGTTGAGGATCGCGAATGCGCCGATCAGCGTGAGGCCGAACAGACTGCAGCAGGTGGAGACGGCGCGCCGGGGGTCGCCGCCGGCGCGGCCCAGGCTGGGCCAGGCGGCGAGCAGCGAGCCGCCGGCGGCGAAGCCGAGCAGGGTCACCGTGACCACCATGTAGGTGAGGTGGTGCCAGAGCATCACGCTGAACAGCCGCGTCTGCAGCACCTGCACCGCGAGGGTGGCGGCGGAGATCAGCGCGACGCCGAGGATGACGCCGGCCGGCGCCGCGTGGGGTTGCGGAGAGGGGTCTGTCATGCGCGCGTTGGGGCCGGGCGGCAGCGAACTCGGGCCGGTGGCCGCAAGGTCCGGTGCTCTCGGGGGTTATCGGTAGCTCGAGCGGTGGGGATCAAGTCGTCGCGGGTGCCGCCAGCGGACCCGATCTCGCCCGTCCGCGGAACCGTTCACCGCAGCGGCCATAGCCAGGGGATGACCGTGACGCCGACCGCGATCAGCAGCAGGTCGAGTGGCAGGCCGATCTTGACGAAGTTGCGGAATCGGTAGCCGCCTGGGCCGTAGACCATCAGGTTGGTCTGGTAGCCCATCGGGTTCGCGAACGACGAGCTCGCGCCGAGGGCGACGGCAAACACATAGGGCGCCACCGACAGCCCCTCCGCCACCGCCATCTCGTAGGCCAGAGGCGTCATCAGCACGGCGACGGCGTTGTTGGTCAAGAACTCGGTGAGCACTACGGTCGCGACGAACGTCGCCAGCAACAGCCACCAGGCGTTGTCGGCGCCGGTGGGCAGCAGGCTGGTCAGGCCCTCGGCGATGGCGTGGGTCGTGCCGGTACTCGCCATCGCCTTGCTGAGCGCCAGCATGCCGGCGATGAACAGCACGATGGACCAGCGCACCGATTGGTGGGTCTGTCGCACGGTCAGACAGCCGGTGACGGTCATCGACAGGGCGCCGATCAGCGCTGCGGTGCTGTGGTGCACCGCCCGGCTGACGAAGAGCACGACCACCAGGACGATGACACCGAACGCCCATGGCGCCTTGGTGCGGTGATAGATGCTCTCGTGCACGCCCTCGACGACGTGGAAGTCGGACGTCATCCGCAGGTAGGACTTGCTGCGGTCGTCCCCGAACACCAGCAGCACGTCCCCGCTCTGTAGCGTCATCGTCGAGGCGCGCTCGCGAATGTGCCGTCCGCTGCGCTGCACCGCGACCACCACCGCGCCATAGTCGGCCTTGAGGTGGACCTCGCCGACGCGCTTGCCAATCCACGCCGATGACGGTGCCAGTGCCAGCTCGAAGAAGGTCATCGTCGCCGGGTCGTAGCTGTCGCCGTCGGCGCCGGCTGCGCGGGACTCGCCCATCTGCAGCGAAGACAGGTCCTGGATCGACCCGCTCAGCATCAGGATGTCGCCGGGCTGGACTGTCAACTCCGTGAACGGCGGTCCGTGCAGCGCCTCGCCGCGCACCAGCATCATCGTCTTCGGCCCGATGTCGCTGCCGCCCGGGGTGGAGATCTCGTCGGCGCGTTGGCCCGCCAGTGGGCTGCCCTCGCTGACCCGGATCTCCATCACGTACTCCTTGAGGGCGCCGCCGGCCATCTGCGTCGACAGCGAGTGATGGCGGGGCAGCAGCCGGCGGCCGACGAGACCGAGATAGAGTATGCCGGCGCCGGCCATCGCGAGGCCGGCGGGCGTCAGCGTGAACATCTCGAACTCGGGCAGCGCGACTCCCGCGGTCAGCTGCGATTCGAGGTCGTTCAGCGCGCCGCGCACCAGCAGGTTGGTCGAGGTGCCGACCAGAGTGCACATGCCGCCGAGGATCGAGGCGTACGACAGCGGGATCAGGAGTCGAGACGGGAAGAAGCCGCCGTCGCGGCAGATCGTCGTGATCACCGGCAAGAACGTGACCACGACCAGCGTGTTGTTGACGAACGCGGACAGGGTCGCCGCCAACACCATGACCATGAAGACGATGGCGCCCTCGGAGTTGCCGGTGCGATGCAGGATCGCGTCGGCGAGCATCGACGCCGCGCCGGTGCGCAAGAAGCCCTCGCCGACGATGAACAGCGCCGCGATGGTGACCAAGGCCGGGTTGGCGAGGCCGGCGATGGCCTCCTCGGCGCCGACCAGACCCGGGGTGGCCACCGCGACGATGAGAGTGATGCCCAGCACGCTCAGGTGGGCGCGTTCGAGCGCCAACAGCACGATCGTGCCGAGCGCCAACGCGATCACGTAGTACTGATCCCAGGTCATCGGCGGTCTGCTGTTAGCGGTTGGGCTCCGTTCCTGTCAAGCGAACTCGGCGTTCGGCGCGGGATGCCCGCCCCCTGAGAACGTCAGTCGAAGGCCAGCTGCCAAAGCAGCCGGGCGAGGACCGCGACCGTGGTCACCAGCACCACGCCGCGGACCGCGGCGTGTCCCTTGTCGACGGCCCAGCGGCTGGCGAGGAAGCTGCCGGCACCGCAGCCCAGCGCGAGGATCACCGACGGGCCCCACACGACGTGGCCCGAGAGCGCGAGCACGGCGGTCGCCGAGACCGACGCGCAGATCACCAGCGCCATCTTCGCCGCGTTCACCTCGACGAGGTCGCGACTGTGCACCGCCGAGAGCGCGGCGATCGCCACCAGGCCGGTGCCGACCTGCAGAAAGCCCATGTGCGCACCGACGGCGACGAAGAGGAGCGGGGCGGCCCACTGCGCGCCGCTCCGCGGGCGGACGCGCGGCGGGCGCAGCTGTTGCCACAGCACCACGCTGAGCACGGTGACCAGGGCCGTGCGGTACACCCAGACCGGCAG
Source organism: Planctomycetota bacterium (assembly GCA_965223545.1). Taxonomy (GTDB): domain Bacteria; phylum Planctomycetota; class UBA1135; order UBA1135; family UBA2386; genus CBDCWY01. The sequence continues at coordinate 6,366,950 of OZ245006.1, forward strand.
GGTGATGGCCAGGGCGGCGCCGGCGAGGGCGCCCGGGATCGTCATCGCGCCGTACAGCCAGGCGCGGCGGGGAATGGCGCGGCCGCGGGAGCGGAATCCCAGCCATCCGCTGAGCCCGATCGCCACCGCGCTGAGGCGCAGGCTGGCGTTGGCTTGCAGCGGCGTCAGCGACGCGGCCTCTTCGAGACCGACCAGGCCGAGTGCACCGGCGGCGCCGGCGAGGTTGTTGATCGCGCCCATGGCGAGGCCGCAGGCGACGAGGACCAGGACCGCGAACGGGCCCAGCATCACCGACGGCGCCGCCGTGGATCCGCGCCCCGCTTCTGCGGCGAGGGGGCTCGGCGGGGCGGCCTCACGACAGCGGCTGTTGTCGCGACGCTCAAGTCAGCAGATCGGCGATCGCGGCGCGCTCTTCGACCAGCTCCGCGACGCTGGCGTCGATCTTGCCGCGGGCGAACTCGTCGATGGCCAGGCCCTGCACGATGCTCCAGTTGCCGCTCCCGTCGGTGCGGCACGGGAACGAGCAGATCAGGCCCTCCGGCACGTCGTAGCTGCCGTCCGAGCGCACGCAGAGCGACGTCCATTCACCGTCCGCGGTGGGCTGGTACAGCGCGCGGGCGTGATCGATCGCCGCGTTGGCGGCCGACAGGGCCGACGACTTGCCGCGCGCCTCGATGATGGCCTTGCCGCGCTCCTGCACCGTCGAGATGAACGGGCCGCGCAGCCAGTCGTCATCGCCGATCACCTGCGCGGCGGGCTCGCCGCCGATCGTGGCGTGCATCCAGTCGGGGTACTGGGTGTTGCTGTGGTTGCCCCAGATGATGGTGTTGCGCACCGCGCTCCAGTGGACCCCGGCCTTCTCTGCCAGCTGTGCGTCGGCGCGGTTCTGGTCGAGCCGGGTCATCGCCGAGAAACGGTCGTCGGGGACTCCCGCTGCGCTGTGCATGGCGATCAGGCAGTTCGTGTTGCACGGATTGCCGACCACGATGGCGCGCACGTCGGGTCCGGCGGCTTCGGCGATCGCCCGGCCTTGGCCGGTGAAGATCGGACCGTTCTCGGTGATCAGATCCTTGCGCTCCATGCCCTTGCCGCGCGGCTTGCTGCCGACCAGCAGCACGAGATCCGCATCCTTGAAGGCCTCGGCCGGCTGGTCCGAGCACTGCACGCTTTGCAGCAACGGAAATGCGCAGTCGAGCAGCTCCATCCTCACCCCGGCGAGCGCCGGCAGCACCGGCGTGATCTCCAGCAGCTGCAGGTGCACCGGCACGTCGGGGCCGAAGATGTCGCCGTGGGCGATGCGCGGTAGCAGGCTGTAACCGATCTGTCCGGCGGCGCCGGTGACCGCGATGCGCTTGGCTTGGCTCATGGCGTCATTCCAGCGCCTCGCGGAGCGTGGGTCCAGCGCGGAGATCGGCGCCGAAGGCGATGGCGGACCCAACGCGCGAGCCCCAGCAGCTGGGCGGGGACCATGCCGCGCAGGTGGGCTGCATAGGCCAGGGCGGCGGCCAGCGAACCGGCGCGGGCCCGGTGGCGCCGCGCGATGCGCAGCAGGTCGAGCGCGACCAGCACGGCCAGCGCCAGCCAGTAGAGGCCGCCGAGCCAGAAGCCGGCGACCACCGCCGCGGTCGCGAGCGCCGCGAGCAGCAGGTTCTTGGTGGTGCGCATCTTCAGCAGTGGAACGCCCAAGCGCCGCTTGGCCCCGATCTGCTCGGCACACGACACGCCGGTAGCGATGCAACGCCGCCAGTAGGCGCCGAAGCGGTGCAGGTCGATGTCGTGCCGCGCCATCAGCAGCGGCAGCTGCACGATCCGGTAGCCCCGGCGGCGGAGCTCGAGCGCGAGCAGCGGCTCCTCTCCCGAGAGGGCCTCCTCCGGGAAGCCGCCGGCCTCTTCGAGGCACGCGCGGCGGACCATCGCGATGCCGCCGAACGCGTCGGCCTCGCCGTCGCCGCGCGGCCAGTCAAGGTGGGCGAACAGGTTGTAGAGCGAGGCCTCCGGCCGGACCTCGTCGAGCCAACCGAACACCGCCGCGACGTCGCCCTCGGCCATCGCCGCGATGGCGTGGCGAGTCCACTCGGGCGTCAGCAACGCGTCGCCGTCGACGAACTGGATCAGCTCACCGCGCGCCGCGCGCCAACCCGTGTTGCGGCCCTTGGCCGCGTTGGGTCGGGGATCGTCGACGGTCAGGACGCGGACTCCGGCGGCGGTCGCGATCTCGACCGACCGGTCCGTCGAGTGGCTGTCGACGTACAAGATCTCCACGCTGGCGGTCGTATCCTGGGCCTGGATCGCCGCCAGGCATTCCGCCAGACGGGCCTCCTCGTTGCGCCCGATGACCACAAACGAAACACGCACGCCGTTCACCATGGGATGATCGAGCGGCGGCCGCCCTGGACTTGCGCAAACGCACGGCGCAAACGCGCGGACCAGCGCCCGGCGCTATTGTCGCAGCTTCAGCGGGAAACGCGGCTCTTCTTCTTGGCCGCTGGGGTGGCCGTGCGACACCGTGGCGTCGTCCTCCTGCCAGCAGAACACCAGGTCGTCCCCCTGGGTCCGCCCTGGAAAGTGCACGACCAGCGGGTTGATACGCAGTACCGTGAGATGGTGCCGCTCGAGTTCCTGGCACGCGCGGTGGATGCCGTCCTCCGCCTCGCAGATGCGCGCACTGAGATCGGCGATCGCGACGCTGAGCCCCTCCGGCGTCGGCGCGTGCTCGAACTCGTCCCGGCGGCGGACCAGTCGGGACCGCTGGCGCCGGCGCTCCATGATCTCGGCCGAGATCGCGCGCACCAGCGGCAGCATCGCGTTGCACTCAGCCAGGGAGAATCGGGGGGTCATCGCGGGCCTCGGTTCGGTGTGTGTCTCGGAGTCGGGGGGCCGGCAAGTCGGGGAGCAGCAACGTCCGTGCCGCAGCCGCGGATCATCGCCTCTCGCCGATAGTGACGGGGCACCTTCCTGTAACCGACGTCGAATAGGCCGGCCTTGTTTCTCCCGGCCAGCCAAAAATTGGCCGGCGCCATCTTTCTCGGATCTCGGGCGGTGTCGCTTCGCCGTCGGCTCGGGTCGCGGTGCACGGAATCCCGATAGGCGAGACCGAGGACCGGGTTGGCGATAGGAGTAATGGCGGCGTCCGCCGATCCACTCGGCGAATCCCCTTGCACCCGGCTCCGGCGTTTCCCGATGGCTCGATTACCCAACCTCCGCTCGAACCCCTTCGACCTGCACGGTCGCGAGGTCGATCTGTTGATCGTCGGCGGGGGGATCCACGGCGCGGCGTTCGCCCGGGAGGCGGCGGTGCGCGGCGCGTCGGTCGCGTTGGTCGAGCGCTCGGACTTCGTCGCCGGCACGAGCGCGCGCAGCTCGCGGTTGATCCACGGCGGTGTGCGCTACCTCGAGCAAGGCCACATCCGACTGGTGCGCGAGGCGCTGCGGGAACGCGAGCGGTTGCTGCGCGGCGCGCCCCACCTGGTGCGACCGCTGCCGATGTTGATGCCGTTCTACGCGGGGGCGGGCAAGGCGGCGTGGAAGCTGCGGTTGGGGCTGAAGCTGTACGACGTGCTCGCCGGGCGCAGCACGATGCCGCGCTCGCGCGCGTACCGGGCAAAGGACTGTCTGCGGCTCTTCCCGGGGCTGCGGGCCGAAGGCTTGCGCGGCGGGGTGCTCTACTACGACGCGGCCACCGAGGACGTGCGGCTGACCACGGCGGTGCTGCTCGCCGCGGCGGAGGCCGGCGCCACCCTGTGCAACTACGTCGAGGTCGTCGGCGCCGCGGACGGCGCGGTGCACCTGCGCGAGCAGCGCAGCGGCGCCGACCTGCGCGTCCACGCCCGCTGCGTCGTCAACGCCACCGGGCCGCGCGTGGATGCACTGCGCGCGCGCCTCGGCATCGACGGCCCCGACCTGGTGCGGGCCAGCCGGGGCAGCCACCTGGTGCTGCCGCCGCTCGGCATCGAGACCGCGCTGGCGGCGTTCCTGTCCGACGGGCGGATCCAGTTCGTCGTACCGCACCCCACCGGCACGCTGCTCGGCACGACCGAGGTCGCCGGTCGGCCGGCCGAGGACGAGCCGGGGGTGCCCGACGAAGATGTCGACTACCTGCTGGGCGCCGCCGCCCAGCTGCTGGCCCGGCCACCGGGCCGCGGCGACGTCCTCAGCGCGTACTGCGGGTGGCGCTCGCTGCCGGCCGGCACCGGCCCCGCCGGGCAGCTCAACCGCGAGGCCTATCTGGTCGAGGAGCGCAGCGCCGCCGGGCCGGTGCACAGCGTGGTCGGCGGCAAGCTCACCACGCACCGCGCGTTCGCCGAGCGCGGCGTCGGCCAGCTGCTCGGCGTGACGGGCGCATCGCCGACGCGCACCGCGCCGCTGCCGGGTGGCGCCGGTCCGCGCGAGCCCGAGGATCCCCTGTGGTGGCGCTACGGTTGTGAGGCAGCGGCCGTGCGCGCGCTGGCACACGGCTCGCCGGAGCTGCTGCAGCCGTGCTGTCCGCACCGCGAGGTGCTGGGCGTGGAGGTCGTTTGGGGAGTGCGGCGCCTGGGCGCGGTGCAGTTCAGCGACCTGCTGTTGCGCCGGCTGTTCGACGTGCGGGGGCCGTGTCTCGTGCCCGAGTGCTTGGCCGCGATGCACGCGCTGTTCGCGGCCGAGGGCGATCTGACGGCGGCCGCGGGCTACGATGCCGACGTCGCGGCGCTGCGCGCCGAGCTCGACGCGCAGCTCGGCGCGGTCGCGGCACCGTCATGCACGCCGATCTCCCCGTAGCGCCCGACCTGCCGGACCATCGCACCTGGCTGAACACCCCGCGGCCACTCTCGCTGTACGGAGAGCTCTGGGGGCACGTCGTGGTCATCTGCTTTTGGAGCCGCAGCGATGAGCACTCGTGGGTCGTCCTGCGCCAGCTCGGGCAGATCGCCGCCGAGCTCGGGACCCGGCCCTTCGTCGTCGTCACCGTGCACGCACCGGTGTTCCCCTGTGATGCCGACGAGGATGCCGTGCGGCGGGCCATCGTCGAGCGGCGCATGCGGCTGCCGGTGCTGATCGACGAGGGCAACGCGGTGTGGTCCGCCTACGAGTGCCGTTCGTGGCCGACGGTGCTGGTGCTCGACGGCGAGGCCCGGGTCTGTTTTCGCGGCGCCGGCGAGCTCGACGTGGACCGCCTCCAGCGCGGCCTGCGGGGCCTCCTGGACGACGCCGAGCAGCAGGGGCTCTTGGTCGGTGCCCACCTGCCGCCGGTGGCGCCGCCGGCTGCGCCACCGGCCGGCGGCCTTTGCGACCCCGGCCAGCTGACGTTCGACTCCGAGCGGGGGTGGCTGTGGTTGGCGGAGACCGGGCGCGCCCGCGTCTTGGCCTTCGACGCGAGCGGCGCCCCGCGCGCCGTGCTCGGTGGTCCTGAGGTCGGCGCTGAGGTCGCCCTGCACTTGCCGGCCGAAGTCGTCGGCTGGCGTGCTCCCACCGGCGTCGCGGTTGCCGGTGACCGGTTGTTCGTCAGCGATCGGGAGGGCGGGGTGTGGTCGGTGGACCTGCGTGGTCGTACCGCGCAGCTGCTGCCGATGCCACGCGAGTTGCACGTGCCGATCGGACTGGCGTTCGGTGACGCGGGGCTGTTGGTGGCCGCCGCGGGCAACCATCAGATCTGGCGGTGGGATGCCGCGTCTGGGCACGCGAGCGTGTGGGCCGGGACCGGCCGCGCCCGGCATGCCGATGGCGACCGCGAGACGTGCGGGTTCGTCCAGCCGGTCGCGGTCGCGGTCGCCAACGACGGTGCCGTCGCGGCGGTCGACGCCCTGGCGAGCGCGTTGCGCGTCGTCGACGCGGCGGGCGCGCGGGTCGAGACCCTGGTCGGCCGCGACGATGCCGCGTTCGGCGACGCCGACGGTGGCGGTTCGGTCCCGCGGTTGCAGTGGCCCGGCGCGGTGTGCGCGTTGCCGGATGGATGGGCCGTCGTCGATCGCGGCAATCACAAGCTGCGGGTGTGGGCCGAAGCAGACCGGACGATGCGCACGGTCTTGGGGCCGGCGCATGGCATGCGCGACCCGCGCGGGGTCGGCTGCGACGGCACTGCGTTGTGGGTGGTGTGTGGCGACGCGGAGGGGCTGGTCCGGGTCGGGCTGGCGGACGGCGCGGTGGACGAGGTGGCCGTGGCGCTACCGTGAACGAGCGGCGGGTGGGTCTCAGCGCGGCCACGGCCGCAACCAAACTCGGATGCCGGTCTTGCCGGCGCGGTCTGGAAGGCCCGACACATCCGCCGCCGCGCTGAGCCCGGAAGCTCAAAAACGAACGCTCTGTAGGGTGCCGTCCGGTCGCAGGACGCTGAAGTCGGCGCGCTGACCGACGGCGATCCGGCCGCGGTCGTCCAGCCCGAGGACCGCCGCCGGATTGGTGGAGATCGCGGCAGCCAGCTGCACCGGGTCGGCGCCGACGGCCGCGGCGAAACGCCGGGCGGCCTCGCTCATCGTCAGCGCGGCGCCGGCGAGGGCGCCGCGCGCGTCGCGCACGACCCCGTCGCGGTGCTCGACCGGCGCACCGCCGAGCGTGTAGGACCCGTCGGGCATGCCGGCGGCGCCGACGCTGTCGGTGACCAGCACGGTGCGGGCGGTCCCCAGGCAGCGCCACGCGACGCGCAGCATGCCGGGGTGCACGTGCACGCCGTCGGCGATCAGCGATGCCCGCAGGCGATCGTCGGTCAACGCCAGTCCCGCCAGCCCCGGCGCGCGATGATGCAGCGGGTCGCTGGCGTTGAACAGGTGGGTGACCAAGCCGGCGCCCGCCGCCACGCACGCGTCGACCGCGTCCGGGTCTCGCGCCGTGCCATGGCCGAGCGCGACCGCCACGCCCGCTGCGCGCAGCGCGGTGACGGCGTCCGCCGCGCCGGACCGGTCGGGAGCCAGGGTCACCAGGGCCAGCTGGCCCTGGGCGGCGGCCAGCAGTTCTTCGATCCGGGCTTTGGTCGGATCGCACAGCGCGTCCGGCGGGTGTGCGCCGGGAACGCTGAGGAAGGGACCTTCGAGGTGCAGGCCGAGCGGAGTGGCCTGGGTCGTGCCCCCGGGGTGCGCCGCAATCCACCGGGCCACCGCCTCGACCTGGGCGCAGAGTCGCTCCCAGGGCGCGGAGATCAGGGTGGGGGCGAAGGCGACCGCGCCACCGCGCCACACCTGCGCGGCGACGGCGGCGAGGGCCGCGGGATCGGCCTCGTCGACGGCGTGCCCGCCGGCGCCGTTGACCTGTAGATCGATGGCTCCGGGCAAGAGAGTGCCCTCGATCCGAACCCGATGCGCCGTGCGGGCTGCGGGAGAGGTCGTGATCGCGCGGATCCGGTGTTCCTCGATCAAGAGATGCGGGCTCTCCAGCAGGCGGCCATCGACGGCGGCCACATCAGCGGTGAGGAGCACTGTTTCGCCCATGCCGCACATCTTGCGCGGCGGCGCCGCATGTTGCGCGTCGGGGTGCGGAATCCCCGACAGGAGCCGCCGATACGGCGCTACGGACACTGTTCCGCTCGACCGCACAAAGCCCCTTGTCATGGTCGGCAGAGTTGCGGGAATGTCGCTAGGATGTCCCGCGTCCGTCCCCGACGGAGGAGACACACGATGCCCCCAAGTCTGTCCCAGTTTCTGCTTGCGATGTCCATCGCAGCGGGCCCGGTGCCCGCGTCCGCCCAGCAGCAGGCCCCGCCCAACATCGTCCTGGTCGTCGCCGACGATCTCGGCTGGACCGACCTGTCGAGCGGTGCCACCAACATGGGCAACCGCTCCCACTACTACCGCACGCCGAACATCGACGCGTTGGCCGCGCGCGGCATGGCGTTCGACAACGCCTACGCCAACGGCCCCAACTGCAGCCCGTCCCGCGCAGCACTGATGACGGGCAGCCACGCGGCGCGCACCGGTGTGTACACCGTCAACTCGAACGTCCAGGGGAACCCGGCGAACCGGAAGCTGTCGTCCGGGTTCAACGAGCCGACCCTGCGGGGTCCGTTCGTCACCATGGCCGAGGTGCTGCGCGCCGCGGGCTACGCGACGGGCAACTTCGGCAAGTGGCACCTCGGCGGGTCGGCCGCGGGCGAGGGCCCGGTGGCGCAGGGGTTCCAGCACAACGCAGCCGGAACGGCGCGCGGCGGGCCGACGGGTGGATCGAACGGCCACTTCGCCCAAGTCAACGGCGCTTGGAACCTGCCGAACATGCCGCCGAACGGCGTGCCGTTCCAGTTCATGGCGGACCGCGTGACCGACGAGGCTCTGGCGTGGATCGGAGCCAACGCCGGTGCGCCCTTCTTCGCCCTCGTATCGCACTTCTCGGTGCACCAGCCGACGCAGGCGCCCGCTGCGGCGATCGCCGCCTTCAACGAGGTGGCGCCGACGGCGCACCACAACAATCACGTGTACGCGGGGCAGCTGAAGAATCTCGACGACAACTTCGGGCGCCTGATCGCGTTCCTCGAAACGACCCAGGATCCGTCGCGCCCACAGCAGAAGCTCATCGACAACACCCTGGTGATCTTCACGTCCGACAATGGCGGGCTGGGGGGCTACGCCAGTGCTGGCGTCGTCGGTTCGACCGAGGTGACTTCGCAGGCGCCGCTGAAGTCCGGCAAGAGCTCGCTGTACGAAGGCGGCATCCGGGTGCCGCTGATCGTGCGCTGGGATCGACGGGTGGCCGCCGACACGGTCTGCTCGACGCCGGTGCAGCTGTTCGACCTGTTTCCCACCCTCGCGGGCTACGCCGGCGCCAGCATTCCCGCTGCGTCGATCGTCGACGGCGTCGACATCGCGCCGCTGCTGGCCGGCAGTGAGATTCCGCCTCGCCCGCTGTTCTGGCACTTCCCCGCCTACGTGGTGGCGTCGGCCTCGCTCGGCACCTGGCGCTCGACGCCGAGCTCGGCGATCCGGGTCGGCCGTTGGAAGCTCTTGTTCTTCTACGAGACCCGCTCCTGGGAGTTGTACGATCTGCAGACCGACATCGGCGAGCTGCACAACTTGGCGTTCGCCCTGCCCGCCCGCGTCACCGCAATGGGGTCGCAGCTGAGCCGCTGGCTGTCGACCACCGGGGCGTCACTGCCCCGCTACAAGGACGCGTCGGACAGAAACCCGCAGCCGCAGGTGCCGCTGCCGATGCCGGACGCGTAGACCGTTCGGCAGGTTCGGCGCGAGTCAGCGGCGGTCGGCGGGAACCAGAGCTTCGATCTTGGCTCGCATGCGCCGCACGTCGTCGGGGCGCTCTTCGGCGAGGTCGTGCAACTCACCGGGGTCGCGGCTCAGATCGTACAGGTGGGGTATGTCCTTGGCGTCGAGAATGAGGTGCAGCGACCCCTCGTACAGGCACTGCAGCGCGCCGCTGGCATGCGGCAGGTGTCGCGGCTTGTTGATTCCCTGACCGAGCTCTCCCAGCAGGGGAGTGTCGAGCTCCGCGGTCGCGGGATCCTGCCAAAGCGGGCGCAGCGAGTGGCCCGGGAAGTCGGCGATGTCGAGCCCGGTCAGGTCGCAGATCGTCGCCGGCAGGTCGCGCAGGGAGACCGGTCGGGGCACGCGCCGCGGCTGGTCGATCCCCGCCGGAAAGTGCAGAACCAGCGGGATGTGCAACAACGGGTCGTAGAGGCTGTTGCCGTGGTCGGTCAGGCCGTGCTCGCCGAAGTGTTCGCCGTGGTCGGAGGTGATGACCAGCACAGTGTTCTCGAGTGCTCCGCGCTCCCGCAGCGCGTCGACGATGCGTTTGACGAGGTCGTCGAGGTAGAGCAGGCATCCGTCGTAGGCGTCGCGGAACACCTGCATTTGCTCGTCGTCCCAATCGCTCCTGGTGTACCAGTCGTCGAGGATGTCCTGCGGCTCGCCGAAGGCCCTGTCGTACGGCGCGGGGGGGCGGTAGAGCGCGTGTGCGTCGACCAGGTTGAGGAAGGCGAACACCGGCCGCTCCTCGGCTGCGCCCAGCCACTCCACGAAGCCGTCGACGACACGACCGCCGTCGTTGAAGCGCGCGCTCTGCCGTGAGGCGTGGTCGACCTGCAGCGTGCGCCGGCCGATCGCCGTGCTGGCGACGAACACGGCGGGCTTCAGGTGGTAGTCCTCGTAGTGTTGGAAGCCGCGCGCCAGACCGTAGTCGCGCGCGCAGTAGACCTTGTTGCCGATGAAGCCCGCGGTGAGATAGCCGCGCGCGGCGAAGGCCTCGGCCAGCGTTGGGTGCTCGTCGTTCAGCGGCACGAGCCAGCTGGCATTGGTCTCGAACTGAAAGCGGCCGGTGAACATCGCGGTGTGCGACGGCAGCGTCCACGGTGATGTCGCCAGGGCTCGGTCGAAGACGATGCCGTCGGCGGCCAGGCTGTCCATGAACGGTGTCGTCGGGCGCTCGTAGTCGTACATGCCGAGGTGGTCGGCGCGCACGGTGTCGAGCACGACGAGGACGACACTCGGCGCGCCGGCGGCGGCGGCGGGTAGGGAGCCCACCGCCGATCGCTCGCGCCACCAGTGCCAAGTGACCATCGCCGCGCTGATCACGGCGACGACGGCGAGCAGCTTGGGGATCGCGGCCCGGCCGCGCGACAGCAGCGCGGCGCTGGGCCCCAGCGTGCGGCCCGCGTGCAGTCCCAGGCAGAGGCTCAGAAACCAGGTGACGCCGGGCTCGATGACCCGGTAGTCGACCAGTTGGCTGTACGTCGCGACGGTGGCCATCACCGTCACCACCACCGGCAGCCGCACGACACGCGGCGCGATGGTTGCCAGCACGCCGCAGATCGCCCCGAGACCGCCGAACAGGACGATGTGGGACAGCGTCGCCAGCCACAGGAAGTGCTGCGATTGGCGGGTCACCAGGCCGAAGCCGTGCAGGCGCACCGTATAATGGATCACTTCGACCAGACCCATCAACAAGCCGCAGCAGAGGCCAAGCGTGAGGCAGGTGAGCAGTGGAGCCGCCGGCGTCGCCGCCCAGTAGCTGGTCCAGCGCTGTCGCCGTGCCGGCGACAGCCAGAGACCGGCGAACACGATCGCCGCGCCGGCGGCCGCCATCGCGATCTGTGCCGGGCCGACACCCGGGCGCCGGCCCAGGCCGAGCGTGTCGAAGAACAGCCCGGTGGCGACCAGCGCGCCACCTGCGCACATCACGGCGTTCGAGAGCGCGGTCCGCGGGGCGGGAGTCGAGGTGGCCATGGTCCGCGGGATGCTACCCGCCGGCCTGCGGGGGAGCAGGGCAGATCCCGGCGGCCGCGCGCGGTCGACACCGCGGGCCGGTCGAAATGAGTCAGTTTTGGCCGGGCGCCGTCTTACCTTGAGGCGATGCGGATCGGTGTGGGGCTCGCTCGCGCGTTGGCGCTGGCCGCGATCGGTGCCGCGGCGCTTTGGTGGGCACCGCCACCGACACCGCCCCCGCCTGATCCGGCGCCTCGCGATTGGCAATGGACGCCGGACCCGGAGGGCTTGTTGCTCGACGGTGCCCGCACGGTGTCGCTGCCCGAGTTCGAGGACTTCGACCTGCTCGCCACGGTCGAGCTGCACGCCGACGCGGTGCTCGACATCGCGGCCCATGTGGTGGAGCCGTATGCCCGCGACGGCGAGGAGCTGCAGCGTTTCCACGGGCGGTTTCAGATCGCGCGGGTGTCCGCCGGGGAGGAGGGCCCGATGGTGCGCTCCCGGGACGCGGCGCTGTTCGATTCCGTTGCCGGCGGAGCCCGCGTCGCGCCGGGCGTGCCGGCCTCGATCAAGCTCGAGGGGCGGGGGCGCCGCTTGCGCGTCAACGTCGCCGGTCGCTGGAGCGAGTGGGTCGAGGGTGCGGATGCACGGGGTCGTCTCGTGCTGATGGCGCGCGGTGGCCCCGTCGTCGTGCGCTACCTCAAGGTCGTCGTCGTGCCGCGATCGCGGTGGCCGCTGGCTCTGTGGGGGGGCGGCCTCGGCATGGGGTTGGCGATTCTGAGTCTGGCTCGTGGTCGCCGCGGCGGGCGGGTGTTCGGTGCGTCGGTCGCCGCGCTCGTCCTCGGCGCGCTGGCGGCGCGCTGGCTCTACGCGACGCAGGCGCTGCCCTTTGTCGCGGGCGATCCGCTCGCCGCTGTGCTGCTGGTTGGCTCGCCCTTGCCGTTGGCACTGGCGGTGGCGGCTCCGTGGCGCGCGCTGCCGCGCCTGCTGGCTGTCGCCGCCGGGGCGGGGCTCGCCGTCGTCGCGGCCGAGGTCGCGGTGCACCGCGAGTGGCCGCGCTTGGCTGCGTCGGAGGACTCCCGGCTGGACCTCCACTTCGGTCCGGCTTCGGGTAGCGCACCGCTCGACGCGCTGTCGCTGCGGATCCGCAACCGCGGGCCCGCGGTGCACACCCTCGACATGCCGGAGACCCGAGTCGCGTTCTTGGGGGGCGGCATGATCTTCGAGGCCAGCCCCGACATGGCGCAGCACGTCGGGCTGCGCACCGCGCTCGCGCTCGGGCAGCGGCTCGGCCGAGAAGTCGAGGGAATCGTGGTGCCGACCGTGATCAGCAACGCGCTGCAGCAGCTCTTGCTGTTCTCGCGTTTCTATGCGGTGTTTGCCCCCGACGTGGTGGTGTTCGCGATCTCTCGCTTCGAGGGCGAGTCTGTGCCCGCGCCCAACCCGCGCGCCGTGCTGCACGCCACCCGGACTGCAGTCGAGCGGCCGGCCTTGCGGTTGTCGGAGCTGTGGCGTTCCGCCGGCGCACCGGTGGCGTTGTCGACGCCGGCCGAGCTCCGGCTCACCCTGGAGGAGCTGCGCGCGTTTGCCGCCGCGCAGGGCTGCGCCGTGGTGTTGGTCGCCGAGACCGGCCTGGCGCCGCCCCTGCGCCGGGTCGTCGACGAGTGTGCAGCGCAGTGGCGTTGGCCGGTGGTGGATGGAGTCGTGGCCGCGGATGGCACGCCGCGCTTCGCGCCACTGGTGGAAGCGATCGAACCGTTCCTGCGCTGACGAGCAACGCTGGCCTCTGACCTCGGCGTGTCAGTGCCGCATCAAACGGCGCACTTCGAGGTGGGAGCTCACGGTAGAAACCGAGACGTCGGCCACTGGTCGCTGCCCCGCGGGTTCGCCGATGTGGGCATGACGGTACCAGCGGCTGCCGCGCCGCTGCCGGTCATGCCATTGCACGGGAAACTCGGTCTGCAGCGCGCCTTCGTCGCTTTCGAAGTGCAGCTCCATGCAGCACGCCGCGTCCATGTCGACGCGCAGCCGCCCGCTTTGGCTGGCCAGGCGCAGGGCCGGGGGGGGATCGGTCGCCGGAAGAGTGACGTCGACCCCGCCGGTGACGGTCTCGACCGAGGCGCGGCGAAAGCCGCCGAGCAGCCGCACGCGGCCACTGCCGGTGGTGATGCGGGCGGTTCCGCCCGGTCCGCTGCGACAGTGCACGGTGCCGGCCTCCGTGCGCACGTCGAGGTCGCCGGCGTAGCCCTGCACCGATACCCGCGCCATCTGCGTGCGCACCACCAGGCGAACATCTTCGGGCAGCACCAGCTGGCAGCAGATGTCGACCGATTCGAGGGCGGCGCCCTCGGCGTGCGTCATGGAAAGGCGCCGGACGCCGTCGATCTCCTCGACCAGCGCGCGCACCGAAGCGGCGCGTTGTGCCGCCAACGCCGCGTCGGGGGCCTGCACGCGGACGGACACTTCCACGGCCACCGATGCGCCGGCCCGGGCGATGATCTGGCCGCGGTGGACGTGGACCTCGAGCGTCTCGGGCTTGCCCGTGCCGAGGGAGACCGGCAGGGGGACGTCGACGTGGGGCTCGGTCGGCACCTCGTAGGGGCTGGCGCAGCCCGCGCCCAGCAGGATGGCGCAGCCGGCCGCGGCGCGCGCCTGCGCGGCGCTGGATCGGGAACGGCGGACGGCGGGTTTCACGGCGAGCGAGGACACCATAGCGCGTCGGGTGGATTCGGCGAACCGTAGCTGCAAAAGCCGGGCCGCCGGGGCCCCGACCCTGCCCGTCCACGGCGCATGGATCGGACCGTGGGGGGCGATCGCAGCGAGGGGTGCACGCTAAACTGCGAGTTCGTGTCGACGTTCCTCGGCCTCGACGCGGGTGGCACCCGCACGCGGTGGGTGCTGCTCGACGCGCAAGAACGGGTGCTCACCTCCGGTGAGACGGCTCCCATCCAAGCCGCCGTGCAGGGGGTCGATGCCGCTGCCGAGGCGCTCGCCGGTGCTTTGGCCGAGATCCTCGCGGCGATCGATCCGGGCCAACGTCCGGGGGTGACGGTGGCCGGCGTCGCGGGTGCCGGCGCGGTCGCCGTCCGCCACGCGTTGGCCGCGGCGGCGCCCGTGCCGTTGCACGTGACCGGTGATGCGGCGTTGGTCGCCGCGTTGGCGCTCGCCGATACGCCGGGCGTCGCGGTTTGGTCCGGCACTGGTTCGTTCGTCATCGCCCGCGATGACGAGGGCCGTCTGCACCGGGCCGGGGGCCGCGGCCCGCTGTTGGGCGACGAGGGCAGTGGCTACGACGTGGTCCGGCGCGCGGCCGTGGCGGTGGTGCGCGCGATCGATGGGGTCGGCCTCAAGACCGCGCTGGCGCCGGCGCTCGCCGACTTCTTCGATGTCGAAGAACCCGCCCACCTCGGCGCGTGCATGCAGCGGTTGTCCTCGGGTCGGGTGGCGGCGGCGATGCCGTTGGTCGCCGAGATCGCCGATACCGGTGACCCGGTCGCGGCGCGCGTCATCGAGCAGGCGGCGCAGGAGCTGGTGGCCCTGGCGGTCTCGATCGCCGCGCGCGCCGGGCTGTCGGTCGAGCGGGACTACATCTGTTTCGGCGGGGGCGCCGTCCGCTGCGTGCCACGCTACGCGCGCTGTTTGCAGGACGTGCTCGTCGCCGCCGGCTTCCGCGCGCCGCAGCTGGCGGGAGACGACCCTGCCATTGGCGCCGCGCGCTTGGCGCGGGCAATCGACGCGCACCGCGAACCCCTGTGTGAGTGGGTCGGCGCTTGAGTCGAGTGCCCGATCTCGACCTGGGGCGCGGCCGCGTGCTGCCGGCTCATTTGTTCCACGTGCGCTACAGCCGCAGCGGCGGCCCGGGCGGACAGCACGTCAACAAAGTTGCCACCAAGGTGGATCTGCGCCTCGATCTGCGTGGCGCCACCGAGATCCTCGGCGCGGCCGCGGTCCGGCGCATCGGCGACAAGCTCGCAGCGCGCCTCGACGCCGAGGGGCGGCTGCAGGTGGTTGCCGACGAGAACCGCGAGCAGCTGCGCAACCTCGAGGCCGCGATGGCGCGGATGCGCGCCCTGTTGCTGGGTGCCTTGGCGGTGCCCAAGCGCCGCCGGGCGACCCGGCCGACCCGTGGCAGTGTCGAGCGGCGCTTGTCGGCGAAGCGCTCGCGCGGACAGATCAAGAAATGGCGCTCGGACCGGGGCGGGGAATGACGCCGTTCAATGGGCGCCAGCGCACCCACGCGCCGGTGTCGGTGCGCAGAAAGGCCGGGCCTCTCGGTGCCGCGTAGTGCTGCAGGGCGCGTCGCAGCGTCGTCGACATGCGGCCGACGACGAGCTCGGCGGGCAGGCCGGTACGCTGCAGCAAGCCGCCGTCGCCGAGCAGGTGTGCCTGGCCGACGACGACGACGATGAGCGCGTCCGGCCAGCGCGCCGCGGCGCGACGGATGCTGGCGGCGATCACCGCGTCGCGCTGCTCCAGTGGTAGGCGGGGAGTCGGCTCCAACGGGAACAAGGGCTGTCCGCGCTCGCGCGCGGTGGTCAGCAGCCGGCGGAAGAACCCGGTGTCGACCTCGGGGTTGTCGAGCCACGATTCCGGCCACCGCTGGCGCATGCGCATGCGCAACTCGCCGAGGTCGAACTTGCCGGCGGCGAACCCGCGCACGTGGCGGTTGTCTTGGCTACCGATCGCCTCGAGACCGAGGACGACCCGCACCCCCCGGCGGTGGAGGCCGTCGAGCATCTGCTCGATCTCGGCGTGCCATGCCGGATCGTCGTGTTGATCGCCGATGAACAGCACGCGGGCCGCCATCGCGTGCGCCAGCAGCGTGTCTCGATCCGCGTGGTCGACCCAGCGGTAGCCGAGCGCGCGGTAGAAGGACTCCTTGTAGGCGCGCAGCACGGGCGGGCCGGCCGGGTCGGGGTCGGCGACGCGCGGAGCGTCCTGCCAGTTGAAACCGCTCGCCGCGCACGCTGGCAGCAAGAGGGCCAGCAGCGCCGCAGCCGGCTTGCGGCGCGGCGGTGCGCAGCGGATAGGCTGTGCGTCCATGGAACTCAACGCAGCGACCAATCTAGCCGGCTGCCGCGCCGTGATCACGGGTGGAGGCAGTGGGATCGGCCGCGGCATCGCCGAGGTGCTCGCCGCAGCGGGCGCGACGGTGATCGTGACCGGTCGCCGCGCGGCGCCCCTCGACGAAACCGTCGCTCTGGTGCGCGGTGCCGGCGGCAACGCGGCGGCGTTCCCGCTGGACATCCGCGATTCTGCTGCCGTCGACGCGACCATGCGGGCGATCGCGAGCGAGTTCGACGGCATCGACGCGCTGGTCAACAACGCCGGCGTCGGCGGGCCCAACGCCTGCTCCGCGGACGGTGAAGACCGCTGGGACGAGATCGTGCGCACCAATCTCGACGGCCTGTTCTTCTGTTCGCGGGCGGCGTTGCCGCACATCCCCGACGGCGGCCGCGTCGTCAACATCGCCTCCGTGCTCGGTCGCTTCGGGGTGCCCGGCTACACCGCGTATTGCGCGTCCAAACACGGCGTGATCGGCTTCAGCAAGGCCCTCGCCCTCGAAGTGGCCGCGCGGCGCATCACCGTCAACGCCATCTGCCCCGGCTGGGTCGACACCGAGATGGCGCGGGTCGGCATGGAGGGGTTGGCGGAGGCCACCGGCGTCAGCTTCGAGCAGGCCCGGGACGACGCGCTCGGCGTGGTACCGATCCAGCGGCTGATCGAGCCGCGCGAGGTCGGGGCGCTGGTGCGCTATCTGGTGAGCGCGGATGCCGGCGCGATGACCGGGCAGGCGGTCAGCTTGTGCGGTGGCGCGACGATGTGGTAGGCCGCTCGCGCGCGACTGGGCGCCTACGGTTCCTCGACCCACTCGGCGACGAACACGTTGGTCTCGCCCTGCTGGGAGCCGTAGCGGTTGCTGGCGAACGCCAGGTAGCGGCCGTTGGGGGAGAACATCGGGAAGCTGTCGAAGCCGTCGTAGTGCGTCACGCGCTCTTCGGACTCGCCATCGATGTCGATCATGAAGATGTCGAAGTTGCGGCCGCGCGGATCGTTCTTGTTGCTGGCGTACAGGATGCGCTGGTTGTCTGGGTGGAAGAACGGCGCGAAGTTGGCCTTGCCGTTGTGCGTGAGGCGCTTGAAGTTGCTGCCATCACGATCCATCACCGTGATCTCCATGTGGCTCGGCACGACCAGATCCTGTGCCAAGTACCCCTGGTATTCCTGCACCGCCGCCTCGTCGGCCGGGAAGCCCGAGCGCAGCACGATCTTGGTGCCGTCGTGCGAGTAGAACGGCCCGCCGTCGTAGCCGACGCGGTTGGTCAGCCGTTGCACGTCGGAGCCGTCGGGTTCCATCGAGTAGACCTCGAGGTCGCCATCGCGCACCGAAGTGAAAACGACGCGACCGGTGACGGGACACACCGTCGCCTCGGCGTCGTAGCCTTCCGCGTCGGTGAGCCGGATCAAGTCGCTGCCGTCGGGCGCCGCCGAGAAGATGTCGTAGCCGGGATAGATGGCCCAGACGTAGCGGCCGCGCACGCGGAACACCGGTGGTGGACACCCCTCGTCGGCGAGGTGGGTCGAGGCGTACAAGATGCGCGCATCACCTTGGGTGAAGTAGGCGCACGTCGTGCGCCCCTTGCCGGTGCTCACCAGCTGTTCTTCGCCGGTGGTCAGGTCGATGACGAAGATCTGATCGCAATCGAACGGCGGGCGCTTGGATTGGAAGATCAGCTTGGTTCCGTCGCCCGACCAGTACGCCTCGGCGTTCTCGCCGCCGAACGTCAGCTGCCGCACATTGCGCAGGCGGGTCTCGCCGTCGATCGGCTCGACCGGGCGCCCGGCGCGGATCGCGAAGTCCGCCGCCGGCATCACCGGCGCGGCGGCGTCTTCCGGGGTTTGGCTGTGCGCGCACGCACCGAGCAGCGTGGCGGCGACCGCGGTCCAAGTTCTTTGCATGGCGTCATCCAACCTGCGCCGCGCTCGGCTGGCAACGCAAAAAGACCGCGCGGCCGGGGTCCGGCCGGGGGGTGCTTTTGCCGCTCGACCGCGCCACCATGGAGAGACGATGCGCCGCGCACCGGGACTCGCCCGTGTCGTGGGCTCCGCCGCACTGGTCGGCCTGGTCGCCGGCTGCCTGGCGCGACGCCCCAAGGACACCATCTGGCCGCCCGAGGACTACTTCTTGGACGTGCACGTCGTCCGCGACGGGCGCGAGCGCCAGCGTGTCCGCGTGTGGGCCGGCGGGGTCGTGGCCTATGCCGAGGCCACCGCCTGGCTTGCCGATCCGGTCGTGGCGGGCGCGACGTTGCCGGTCTACTCGCGGTTGAGTGTCTACCGCTTGCACCCGCGCTCGGTGCGCCAGCTGGCGCGGGCGATCGAGCGGGCGGGCCTCTACGATCTCGACGAGGTCGAGCCGGGAGTCCCGGTGGCGGCGGCCGGCGCGGCGCGCATGGTCGCCCGCTGGCAGCTGTTCGCCAGCCGGGGCACTGCGAGTGCCGAGGAAGGCAACGGCGCGGTGGTGCGCGCGGTGCGCGTGCTCAACGGCTACCTGCCGTCGGGGCACTTGCTGTCGATCCCGCGCATGGGCGGCGAGAGCGAGCCGCGGCGCGTGTCCCGCACCCCCGCTCCGGCCGACTCGGTGGACCAAGCGCTCGCCCTGCACGAGGACCTCGTCGAGCTGCAGCCCGCCGACGCCGCCTTGCGCGAGCACACGCTGGCACTCGCCCTCGCGGCCGCCGGCAGCGCCGGTGCCGACGCGCTCCTCGAGCAATGGCAAGAGGAGGGCTTGGACGATGGGTTGATGGTGCGGCTGCGCGCGATCGCGCTCGGCGACCGCGCGCCGCTGTCAGCGGGCGGTGGCTAGTCAGTGGTGTGAATCAGACAGATGGGGCGGATGGCCTCGGAGGTTGCCGCAGATTTCTGATTCGACCAGGAGCCTCCCACAAGGCCGGCTCCTGGGTCGCCCGCTGCCCGCCTCAGTTGCCGAACTGCGTGTCCATGCCGCGCGAGACGCCGAGCGGCAGGACGAATGGCAGGCTGGGGTCGAGGTCGGCGAGCTGCCAGTAGATCGACCTGCCGACCAGCGATGGATTGCACGGCACGTTGACCGGAATCGCGACGTCGCCGGTGGCGCTGGTCGGGGCGGGGAACACCAGCGTCGGCGGGATGGCCAGAGCCGAGCCCGGCTGGCCGCCGAGCGGACCCAGCGCCACGGTGGCGGTCAGCGGGGCGACCACGAGGGCGGTGATCGAGTTGGGCACCAAGCCGGTGCCGGTGATCTGCCAGCTGTTGTTGCCGATCGTCGGCGGGCCGTTGGTGCCGATGGCCGGGGTGCCGACGCTGTGGGCGAAGGCGCTGCCGAAGTAGCTGATCGCGCTGGTCGCCGCGGTGACCCGCAGGTCGTCGATGAGCAGCGGATGGGCGTCGTTGTTGTTGTCGCAGACGAACTCGCGATAGCCGATGTAGAGCGTCACCGGATCCATGTCGGCCGGGTCGATCGCCGCCGCCAGGTTGTTGCCGGTGGCACAGCCGGAGCCGACCATGCCGCCGAACGTGCCGAGCACGCTGTCGGCGGAGCGCTCCAGGCGCAACCGCTGCCAACCGTCGTTGACGCCGGGTTGGATGTTGATCGAGCCGATCACGTTGGCGTTGGTCAGACCGACGTTCCAGGCGCCGTCGTTGTGATCGACGAGCGAGAGCGTGCCGCCCTGGTCGGTGATCTGGTAGACCCAGCTGACGCCGGTGTTGCCGTTGGCCTCGATCGGGCCGCCGAACGTGCTGGCGATGTAGCCGGTCGGATCCGGCGAGTTGAAGAACGTGCCGGTCGAGCCGAAGCCGATGCTCCAGGTCTGGTACTCGGTGCCGGAGCTCAGGCACTGCGTCGTACCGGCCGCCACCGATGCCTCGATGCCGGAATCGAAATAGACCCAGGCTTCGAAGACGGCACCGCCGTCGACCTCGGCGAGCAGCATGCCCATGTCCCCGCCGCCCGCCGGGTCCCACAGCGCGAGGCAGTTGCCGCCCTGCGGCGAGGCGCTCGTCGGCAGCCAGCCCAGCAGGTAGTTGCCCGGCAGCGTCGGGTCGACGACGAACGGAAACTCGAAGCTGCCGCTGAAGCCGACGGCCGGGGTGTCGGGTGACTGCAGATCGAAGTTGTCGGTGAACGGCAGGGTCGCCGAGAAAGCGCCGGCGTTGCTGGTGCCCGGCGTCATCGGCACGATGTAGAAGTCGCGGCCGTTGTTGCCGGTGTCGCGGCCGTCGCGGATGCGGCTCCAGGACGATTCGATCGGGAAGCCGCTGGTCGAGCTGTCGATGCTGCGGAAGTTGCCCCAGACGCCTTCCGCCTCGGCGAGCGCCGGGTTCCACAGGCCCTTGTTCGCCTCGTAGACGAGTGTGTCGATGCTGTTGCCGGCGGTGTCGCGCAGGGTCAGCGAGGCGTTGCTGTTGTCGAGCAGGTCTTGGTCGAGCCCGGTGGTTGGGTTGAGCACGACCTGGTTGACGTTGGGCACCGCGGACGAGCCGACGACGTAGTAGCCGCCGGCGGCGAGCATCGTGCCGGCGTTGATCGTGAAGCTCGGGAACGCCCCGCCGGGGCCCTCGGCCGCGATCGTCCAGTTGCTGATGTCGATCGCGGCGCCCGTCGCGTTGTAGAGCTCGACGAACTCGCGGTAATCGGGGAAGCCGCTGTCGTCATACGAGAACTCGTTGATGACGACGGGGGCATTGGCGCCCTGCGCGGCCAGCGGGGCGAGGAGGGCGGGGACGACCAGGGCGGCGCACGGCAGCGGATGTCTCATGGCGATCGTTCTCGGTGCGGTTTTGACGAGGACACGCGGTCGGGCGAGTGCCCGCCGCGGAGAACCGGTACGGTACGGACGCCCGCGCGGCGCGGCAAGGATGCCGCATTGCGGTGTGGCGGAAATTGGGCGGCTACGGCGTCGGCTGCTCGTGGCAGGCGCGCACGTAGTCGGTCAGCAGGTGCCACTGCAGATGCAGATCGTGCTGGTCGACCTCGAGGGGCGCCTTGAAGAAGCAGGACAGGTGCCGCATCGGCCCGCTCTCCCCCCGCCGCGCCGCGAGGTCGGCGAGCCGCACCATGTCGAGCACGATCGGTGCCGCCAGGATCGCGTCGCAGCCCTGCCAGGTGAACTGCATCGACATCTTGTAGCCGAGGAACCCCTGGAAGTGGATGAAGTCCCAGGCGGTCTTGAGGTCGTTCAGCGACGGCACGTAGTCGATGCCGACGTGGGTGTGCAGCGGATAGCCGAGGATCGTCGACAACAGCGCGTCCTTGCTCTCGACCTTGGCCTGCTTGTTCTCGGCGTTGGCGAGCACGACGCCGTCCCGGTCGCCGAGGATGTTGTAGCCCTGCCAGGACAGCACGCGCAGGTTGCGGTACTTGAACATCGGCGCGAGCGACGACTTGACCAGCGTCTCGCCGGTCTTGCCGTCGGCGCCCATGTAGGGCGCGCCGTTGGCCTCGAAACGGGCGCGCACCGCTGGCACCAACGCCGCGTTGGAGGGCGTGAAGTGCACGAACGGCAGACCCAGCTCGGCGGCGGCCCACGCGTAGAGCAAGGACGGCCGCACCGCGCCGAGGCGGTTGCGTTCCAGCGCCTGCGCCAGCTTGGCCGCATCGCGGTGGGTGCCGGTGAGGCGCAGCTGGGGCTCGGTCGAGGTCAGGTTGACGCACACGCAGCGCCGCAGCCGGCGCCGCCGCATGAACCGCCGGATGTCGTCTTTCAGGCGGCCGACTTCGGCGCGCAGGTCGACCTGCCCCGGCGGCTCGGCTTCGGCGAGCTTGGTGATCGTGCGGCCGGCGTTGACCAGCGAGCCGAGCCGGATATCGCGGTCGACCTCGGTGAAGTCCCGGCGCAGCGCGCCGAGCATCGGATACGGGATCGTGCCGGTGGCTTCGTAGATCTCGCGGGCGGCGTCGGCCAGCGTGCCACCGCGCACCTCGTGCCCGCCGAAGACGAGGTCGCCCAAGCCGGCCAACTCGATGCCGTCGAACAGCGCCGTCTCGGTCAAGAGACCCGTGGGGTCGGCGAGGCCGCGCTGGATCGCGCGGGCGCCGGTGATCACGGTGGTGGCCAGACCACCGCGGGCGCCGAAGATCCAGACGCCGACGCGCTCGGCGGTGGAGCGGCGGCGAGCGCGTGCGGGGGAGCGGGGCTTTTTCTTGGCCAAGGAGGTCGCGGCGCGGCGGTCGGGGGGCGGTGCGGGAACGGCGCGGGCGCGGCCGGGTTCAGTCGGCAGCGCTTCGACCGGGCGGCGCGTCTTGCAGCAGCAGAGCCGCCGCGGGGGCCGCGGTCAAGGGAGCGGAATGGGCCGTCTCGCGCAGTTTCTCGCGGCTTGTCGAGGTCCGGCGGCGGGTCGCGGGGATACTCGGGCACCGATGGGCTCTCGGTGCTGGTGGTGGTGGCTCTTGGCGGCCGCCGTGGTGGTGCTCGGCGTCGTCTTCGTGCGCAAGGGCACGACCAAGACCAGCGAGCTGCCGGTCTACACCCTCGGCGCCGAGCGCATGCTGGCGGGCGAGGAGGTCTATCGGGTGTCGGACGAGAAGCCGTTCACCTACCCGCCGTTCTTCGCCCTGCCCTTCGCGCCGCTCGGCCACGTGCCGCTGCACCCGCCGCGGCCGTGGAGCAAGATCCTCGCCTGGTTTGTGGTCAACGCGGCGCTGCTGGGCTGGATCCTCGGCGTCGTGCACCGGGCCCTGGCGGTGCCGCTGGCAGCCGCCGGTGGGTTGCGCCCGGTTTGGTTTTGGACCCTCACCCTGACGCTGGCGGCGCGGCACGTGTCGGCGACGCTCGAGAACCAGAGCCACGACTTGCTCGTCTTCGGCTTGGTCGTGGCGGCCGCCGTGGCCGCTGCGCGCGGCGCGCACACGCGCGCGGGCGCCTGGGTCGGCCTCGCCGCCGCGTGCAAGGCGACGCCGCTGCTGTTCGCGGTGGGCTGGGTGCTGCAGCGCCGCGGGCGCGCGCTGCTGGGGATGGTCGCGATGGGGGTGGTCGCCACCCTGTTGCCGGACTTGATCGCGCCGCGCGGCGACGGCCAGTGGTGGGTCGAGGCGTGGGCGCGCACCTTCCTCGGCGGGGTCAGCGCGGCCGGCACCGCAGCTGCCGAAGGCGCGTGGACCGCGGGTAGCGAGCTCAACCAGAGTCTGTCCGGCACCCTGCACCGCTTGGTCAGTCCGGTGGAGCCGAACCCGGCGCGGTTCGTCCGCGACGTCGCGCTGTTCGAGGCATCGCCGGGCCAGCGCGCCGCGGTGATCCTGATCGGCCGGCTGTTGGTGCTCGGCGCCGTCATCGCCGCGGTCTGGCGGCGGGTGGACGGGGCGCCGGCGCGGCTTGGCCAGGCCGGGGCGGTGGTCTGCGGCATGGTGCTGCTGTCGCCGATGAGCAGCAAGTCGCACTTCTGCGTGCTGCTGCTGCCGCTGGCCTACGCGGTGGCCGTCTGGGGCGGCGCCGGCCGGCGCGATCGCTGGCTCGCGTGCCTGTTGGTCTTTGTGTTCATCGCCGGTACCTGCACGGTCAAGGGCCTCGTCGGCCGCGCGCTCGGCGGGCAGCTGCTCGCCCTGGGGGCGGTGACCTGGACCGCGGTGGCGACCTTGGCGGCGACTCTGCGCGCGCTGCACCTCGAGCGCGTGGCGACTGGCACGGTTGAGCCCGCGGCGGCCGCCGCGGTAGGGTAGGCGCCAGCATGGCGGTGGGAGCGACTGCGGGCGGCGACCTCCGGTTCTCGCTGGTGGTGCCGATGTTCGACGAGCAGGACAACGTGGTGCCGCTGCTCGAGGAAGTGGCGTCGGTGTTGGGCGCGTCGGGCGGCTACGAGGTGCTGCTGGTCGACGACGGCTCGACCGACGAGACCGTGGCGCGCGCCCAGCGCTACAAGCGCGACAACGGTGCCGAGTGGCTGCGCATCCTGCGCATGGCCGCCAACGGCGGGCAGAGTGCTGCGGTCCTCGCCGGGGTCGAGGCGTCGCGGGCGCCGCTGGTCGCGGCGATGGACGGCGATCTGCAGAACGATCCGCGCGACCTGTTGCCGATGCTCGAGCTGGTCGAGAGCGGGCGCCACGACGGCGTGACCGGCCTGCGCGCCGTGCGCCGCGACAGCTTCGTGCGGCGGGCGTCGTCGCGGGTGGGCAATGCCGTGCGCAACTGGCTGACCGGTGACTCGGTGCGCGACGCGGCCTGCGGCATCAAGGTGTTCCGGCGCGAGCTGTTCTTGTCGCTGCCGCGCTTCAACGGCATGCACCGGTTCATGGCGACGCTGGCGCGTCAGGCGGGGGCCGACGTGGTCGAGGTGCCCGTGCACCACCGGCACCGGCAAGCGGGCCAAGCCAAGTACGGGATCGGCAACCGCGCTCTGCGCGGGCTGGCTGATTGTCTCGCGGTGCGGTGGTATCGGAGCCGCCAGCTGCGCTACGCCGTGCGCGACGAGGTTTAGCGGCGCGCCCGGCCGCAAAGCGGGGGATGGTGTAGCGTTGGCGGAGGCGCTTCGACCTCGTCTCCGATGCATCTGCTCCTCGCTGCGATCGTTCCGGTTCTGGCCCAAATTCCGTTGAGCGAAAACAGTGGCGACACCTCCGTGCCGCCGACCGTGCGTGAGGTCATCACCGATGGGCACGGCGTCGGTGCGGTGGATGGGGTCTTGTGGGGCGTCGGACCGGGCTTCCGGGTGCGGCTTGCTGCGCCCGGCCCGCGCGTCGACGTGTTCAACGCCAAGGGCAGCGTATCGTTGTGGAGTCGGCTGCAGGCCGTCGAGCGAAGTGGCGCCGCCGGCCTGGCGCTGGGCGATGTCGCAGTGCGGCGGGTCGGGGACGCTGTGCACTACGAGCGCGGCGCGCTCGTCGAGCGCTACGTGGTTGGGCGTCGTGGCGTGGAGCAGAGCTTCGTGCTGTACGAGCGCCCCGCCGGGCGCGGTGATTTGATCGTGCGGTTGGAGCTGCGCAGCAGCGGTGAGCTCCGCGATGCCGGTGAAGAGCGCGGGCTGCGCTTCGGCGCCGGAACCGTCGAGGTCGAGTACGGCGCGATGACCGCGATCGATGCGCACGGTCGGCGGCACCCCGGGCGCGTCCGGTACCACGACGGCCAGCTCGAGCTGGTCGTCGCCGGCGCCTTCGTCGACGGGGCCGCGCTGCCGTTGCTGATCGATCCGCTGATCGGCCCGCCCATCACCCAGTCGACGAGTGTGGGCGACCGGGACCTCGACTTGGCCTACGACGAGACCAACGATCTGTACCTGTGCGTGTGGGAGCGGCCGGTCGGGTTCGATGAGGACATTCTCGCCGTGCGGTTTCGGCCGGATGGGCGCGCCGTCGGATCGACGATCCCGATCGACGTGGGTGTGAGCGTGGTGTCGAACCCGCGGGTCGCCAACGTCAACGGCGCCGACGCTTTTGTCGTCGGTCATTCGCGGGGAGTGCGCGCGGTCAGCGCAGCGACCGGTTTGGTCTCGGCGCGCGTAGGGCCACGCGCGGTGCAGGATGTCGGCGGCGATGCCCGTCCCAACGGCCACCGGGCGGTCGTCGTCTACTACTCGGGCGCTGTCGTGGCGGATGAGTTCGACGTCGCGCCCCTGGGGTCGGCGCTGCTGTCGGTCGGGACGCTCACGCTCGGCGCGCCGTCTCGCTTCGGTGCGAATCTGCGTATCACTGCGCAGCCGGGTGCGGCGGGCCGGCACCTCGTCGTCTGGGAGGAGCCGTTGACGGCGTCGGTGTACGGCGCCTGGTTCGACCAGGCATCGCGGATTCTCGATGGTCCGAAGTTGATCGCCACAAACGCGTTGCGTCCGGTCGCCGCCGGGGATGGCGATCGTTGGCTGGTCGCCTACGACATCACGCCGAGGGGCCCTCTCGACATCGCGTGCACGGTCGTCGACTGGGATGTCGGCAGCGGCTCCAGCATGATCGGTGCCGAAGTGCGACTGAGCAACTCGCTGCCCTACGAGCGGCTGATGGGAGCCGAATGGGCGGGCGAGTCGGTCGTCTTGAGCTATCAGCGGCAGTACAGCGTGCAGCGCGTCGATGGCTTGCTGGGCTCGATCGACCCAGCGCGGTGCGGCGATTGCGAGGGCGAGATGCCGCTCGAGGCGCCGCAGGCGTCGTGGGCGATCGAGGACCTCGCCTTCGCGACCACGCACAGCGGTAGCTTGAATGCCGGCAGCGGCGGCTTGGCGGTGTGGCAGCGGCTCGACACGCAGTTCGGGCGCGCGACCACGACGGGCATCGCGCGCTTCGTCGCCGAGGACGGCGTGGTCACCGACCTCGGTGGCGGCTGTGGCCAGGGCGGGCGCGCCGTGGTGTCGTGCGCGCGTCGCGGCAACTCCTTGTTCGTCCATCGGGCTCGGGATGCGGTTGCCTCGGCGCCCGCGCTCCTGCTCGTGGGCGCGCAGGGGCCGGGTCTGCCGTGTGGCCCGTGCGTGGTGGTGCCCAATCTCGCGGGCGCCATCGCGTTGCCGGCGCTGACCAGCGCGGTGGGCGCGGTCGACATCCCGACGCCGATCCCGGCCGCACCGGCGCTGATCGGCGCCGCCTTCGTCGACCAGTGGCTGACCCTGCCGCCGGCCGGCCAGTGCGCGCCGATCGGCTTCGACACGTCCAACGCCCTGCGCGTGGTGATCGAGTGACCGCGCTCCCGGCTCACGCCACGTAGCGGCGGCGGCTGCCACGAAGCGCGACCAGGTCTCGGTCAGGACTCGGTCGCAAAAGAGAAGAGCTGTGTAGCGTTGGCAGCGATGCTTCGACCTCGCCCCTGATGCACCTGCTCCTCGCTGCGATCGTTCCGGCTGTGGCTCAAATCCCGCTGAGCGAAAACGATGGCGGCACCGCGGTGCCGCCGAGGGTGCGCGAAGCCATTGCCGAGGGCTATGGGGTCGGTGCGTTGGACGGGGTCCTTTGGGGCGTCGGACCGGGCTACCGCGTCCAGTTTGCCCCGGCCGGCCCGCGCATCGACGTGTTCAACGCCAAGGGCATCGTGCGGTTGTCGAGCCGGCTGCAGGCCGTCGAGCGCACCGGTGCCGCTGGCCTGCCGCTCGACGGCGTGGCTGTGCGGCGGGTCGGGGACGCGGTGCACTACGAGCACGGCGCGGTGGTCGAGCGCTACGTGGTCGGGCGCCGGGGCGTGGAGCAGAGCTTCGTGCTGTACGAACGCCCGGCCGGCCGCGGCGATTTGGTGGTGCGGTTGGCACTGCGCAGCAGCGGTGAGCTTCGGGCCGCCGATGAGGAGCGCGGGTTGCGCTTCGGAGCCGGCGCGGTCGAGGTCGAGTACGGCGTGATGACGGCGATCGATGCGCGCGGGCGGCGGCACCCCGGCCGCGTGCGCTACCACGACGGCCAACTGGAGCTCGTCGTCGCCGAGGCCTTCGTCGATGGCGCCGCGCTGCCGTTGCTGATCGATCCGCTGATCGGACCGCCGATCCTCCAGCCGACGACCATCGGCGACCGTCACCTCGACCTGGCCTACGACGAGACCCACGATCTCTACCTTTGCGTGTGGGCGCGGCCGATCGGGCGCGACGTCTTGGCGCTGCGATTCCGGCCTGACGGGCGGGCCGTGGGCTCGTCGATCCCGGTCGAGGTTGGGTGGGGGGTGGCTGTGAAACCGCGCGTCGCCAACGTCAACGGCGCCGATGCGTTCGTCATCGGGCATTCGTTCGGAGTGCGCGCGGTCAGTGCCGCGACCGGAGCGGTCTCGGCGCTCGTGTTCGTTGGGCAGGTGAGCGACGTCAGCGGCGATGCCCGTCCCAACGGCCGCCGGGCCATCGCGGTCTACGACTCGGGCGGCGTCTTTGCGGATGAGTTCGACATCGCGCCCCAAGGAGCTGCCGTGCTGCCGGTCGGGACGCTCGGAATCGGGCCGCCTGGCTTCATCACGAATCTGCGCGTCACCGCCCAGCCGGGTGCCGCGGGCCGGTACTTGGCGGTCTGGGAGGATCCGTTCGCAGCCTCGGTGTACGGGACCTGGTTCGACCAGGCATCGCGGATTCTTGATGGACCGAAGTTGATTGCAACAAACGCGTTGCGTCCGGTCGTCGCCGGGGACGGCGATCGCTGGCTGGTCGCCTACGACATCACACCGAGGGGGCCACGCGACATCGCGTGCAAGGTCATCGACTGGGACGTCGGCAGCGGCGCCAGCGTCATCGGTGCCGAGGTGCGCCTCACCAACTCGCCTCCGCCCGAGCAGCTGATGGGTGCCGAGTGGGCGGGCGAGTCGGTCGTGCTGAGCTATCACCGGCAGTACAGCGCGCAGCGCATCGATGGCCTGCTGGGCTCGGTCGACCCGGGGCGCTGTGGTGATTGCGAGGGCGAAATGCCGCTCGAGACGCCCCGGTCGACCTACGCGATCGACCAACTCGCCTTCGCAACCACACACAGCGGCAGCCTCAAGGCGGGCACCGGCGGCCTGGCGATATGGCAGCGGACCGATACGCAGTTCGGTCGCGCGACCACGACGGGCATCGCGCGCTTCGTCGCCGAGGACGGCGTGGTCACCGACCTCGGTGGCGGCTGCGGCCTGGGCGGGCGCGCGGTCGTGTCGTGTGCGCGCCGCGGCAACTCGCTGTTCGTCCACCGGGCCCGGAACGCGGCTGCCTCGGTGCCCGCGCTCTTGCTCTTGGGCGCGCCGGGGCCGGGTCTGCCGTGTGGTCCATGCGTGGTGGTGCCCAGTCTCACGGGCGCGATCGCGCTGCCGGCGCTGACCAGCGCGGCGGGCGCGGTCGACATCCTGACGCCGATCCCGGACGCATCGGCGCTGTTTGGCGCCGCGTTCGTCGACCAGTGGCTGACCCTGCCGCCGGCGGGCCAGTGCGCGCCGATCGGCTTCGACACGTCCAACGCGCTGCGGGTGGTGATCGAGTGATCGCGCGCCTGGCTCACGCCGCGTAGCGGCGGCGGTAGAGCGCGGCCGCGGCGGCGTTGAGCACGACGCCGATCCCGATCAGGATCGCGATCGAGCCGGCGATGCCGTCGACGTCGGCGGTCGCCGCGAACGACTGCCCTCGAGCTGCTTGCGCGAGCGGCACGTCGTGGCGAACAGCACACCCAAGCCCACCGACCGCGAACACCAACCCGAGCGAGATCGCGACCAGCTCGAGCGCGTTCGGTGGCACTGGCACGTCGAACACCAGCCAGCCGTAGACGAACAGCGTCGCCAGCTGGACCAAGCCGCAGCGCGGTGACGATGTTGAGGCGACGCTTCATCCCGCCCGAGAAGGTCCCCACCCGCGCCGTCCGGCGGTCGGTCAGCCCGGCGACGTCCAGAGCCCGTCGACGCGGTCGGCGCGCCGGTCGCCGTCGACCTCTTACATGCGGGCGAAGAACTCGAGGTTCTCGGCCGCCGACAGGGCGTCGTACAGGGCGATCGCATGACCCGGGCTCCATGCAGAGGACATCGCACGGTATTCGAGCTGGACGCGCAGCGCGATCCGTCCGGTGCTTGAACCTCGTCGACGAGCCGGTAGACGTCTGTGGTCGGCGCGCGGCCCGCGCCGGTGGTTCCCCATGCGCTCGGTCTTCACCCTTCTCCTGCTCGCACTCGCTGCCGCTTGGCCCCGGCTCCAGCTCTCCGAGTGGCGCGGCACCGAGGCGCGCCGCGTGCAGATTGCGCAGGAGATGTTCGAGACCGGCGCTTGGATGGTGCCGACGCTGGGGCACGAGCCGACGCTGGCCAAACCACCGCTGCACTACTGGGTGCTGGCCGCGGCGATGTACCTCGGCGACGACCCCGCGCTGCTGCGTCTGCCGTCGGTGTTGGCGCTGTGGTTGTTGGCGGTCGCGGTGTTCGGTGCGCTCCGGCGCCACTACGGAGAGCTGTCGGCGTGGTTCGGTGCGGCCGGGCTGCTGCTGTCGCCGATGGTGTTGACGCACGTCCCCTCGGCCGAGATCGATCCCCTGTTCACCGCGTTGACCGGTCTGTCCGTGGTCTGGTTGGCGCGCGGCGTCAGTTTCGGCGGCGTCGGTTGGATCGTCGCGGGGGGCGCTTGCGGCGGTCTCGCTCTGCTGTGCAAGGGACCGCCCTACCTGATGTTCTTGCTCGGTCCGCTCCTGGTGTGGGGGCGTCGCTTGCGCCTGCGGGGCTGGCAGTGGTTCGTGCCACCGCTGCTGGTGGTTCCGCTGCCCTACTACGGTCCCTTGTTCCTGTGGCGCGTGCCCGTGGGTGAGTTCTTCGCGACTGCGCAGGAGGAGAGCGTGGGTCGCATGAGTCAGTTCGGCTGGACCGACCTGCTCGAGCTGCCCGTTTACTTCATCGGCGCCGTCTGCATGGTGATGCCGCTGGGGTGGTGGACCTTCCACGAGTTTCGCGGACAGCGTGAGATGCGCGAGACGGTGGTCGGCCGCGACGAGGCGTTTCTGCGCATGTGCGCGGCCGCGCTGGTCAGCGGTGCGCTGATCCTGGCGCTGTTTCCGGCGCGTCCGGGTCGCTATCTGCTGCCGGCGATCCCGCTGTATTGCGTCGGCGTGGCGGCGGCCGTGGCGAGCTATGCCCGCTATGGCGCGCATCCGAGCCGGGTCATGGTGCGCGTGGTCTGGGTGCTGGCCATCGCCGGCAGCCTGGGGCTGCTCGCGGCGCCGTGGATTCCCTTTCCGTTCGTCGAGCGGACTCCGCTGCTCTGTCTGGCGCTGGCGGTAGCGCCGATGTGGGTGCGCTCGCGCCGCGCGGTCACCGCCTACGCCCTCGCCGTGCCGCTGCTGGCGGCTTGGACCGCACTGCTCGACTACGGCGGCCGCCAAGCGGTCGCGCCGCGCAGCCTGGAGCAGGCCGCGCGGGTGGTTGCCCGCGAGCTCGACGCGCTGGATGTCGAGCAGCTCGCGACCTACGGGCACGTGCCGTCGCAGATCGTCCTGCGGTTGGGGGCGCGGCCGATTCCGCCCGGTGACGAGTACTTGCGCCGGCCCCCGACGGCGCGCTGGCTGTTGGTCGAGGACCCCGATCGCACCGTCCAGTTCGACCCCGGGGACCCGGTCGGCTACGTCGACCGGCTCCGCGTGCGCCTCGCCGACAAGTCGATCGTGCTCAAGGAACGCGTCGAGTGAGCGCCGCAGCGGCGCGCGTGCTATGCGTGCGTCTCTCGGCGCTGGGTGACGTAGTGGAAACGGTGGGGGCGGTGCGGGCGTTGGCGCGCGCGGCTGCCGGTGTCGAGCTGTGGTGGCTGGTGCAGGAGGACGCCGCTCCCGTCTTGCAGGGCCTCGACTTCGACTGCGAGCTGATCCGTCACGATCGGACCGGGGGCGTGCGCGCGGTGTGGCGGACCGCCCGTGCCCTGCGCGCGCGCCGCTTCGACGTCGCGCTCGATCTGCAGGGCAACTGGAAGAGCGCTCTGCTGTGCAGGTTGTCCGGCGCCGGGCGTTGTCTCGGCGTGGCGCGCGGGGCGCGGCGCGAGCCGGCCAGTGCGCTGCTCTTGTCGAAGCGCGTGCCGTGCCCGGCGGACGCCCATCCCGCGGCGGCGGCGTTGGCGGTCGTGCGCGCGTTCTGCCCCGGTGCGCTGCCGGCAGCGCCGGCGTTGATCGCCACCGAGGCGGAGGTGCGGCGCGAGGCGGTGGCGGTGGCGGCGGTCGGCGTGGATCCGCAACGCCCGTTCACCGTGGTCGTCGGCACCGACGGCCGCGATCCGCGGGACTGGCCCTCGCGCTGGTGGCCTGCGGCGACCGCCGGTGGGCCAGCCGTGGTTCTGCTCGGCCCGGCCGAGGCAGCGGCACCGCCGGACTGCGGGCTCGCCGTGCTGCGGCACGGGCGCGGCGAGCTGCGGCGCCTGGTCGGCCTCGGCGCACTGGTGGCGCGTGCCGGCGGCCGCGTGTTGGGGCCGGATCGGGGCGCGACGCATGTCTTGGCGGCCTGCGGCGCCGAGTGCCACGCGCTGTTCGGCGCGCAGGACCCGCGCCGGACCGGGCCGGTGGGATCGACCGCGTGGCGCCGTGCCGATGCTCCGGAATGCCTTCCGTGCCGCGCGCGGCAGTGCGCACACGACGATGGACCGGTGTGCATGCACTTCGCTCCACCCGGCGCGCACCGGCTCGGCACGATCGGCGTCGAAGGTGGAATCTCGCCGCCCGACGCGATCGTATAGCCAGGCGCCAATGCTGGAGGTGTTCGACAACCCCAAGCCGGAGCGCCGGTACGAGATCGAGTTTCGCTGCCCGGAGTTCACCTGTGTCTGCCCCAAGACGGGGCAGCCCGACTTCGCCACGCTGCACTTCCGCTACGTGCCCGATCGGGTCTGCGTCGAGCTCAAGTCGCTCAAGCTCTATCTGTGGAGCTACCGCGAGCGAGGCGCGTTCCACGAGGCGGTGGTGAACGAGATTCTCGACGACCTGGTCCGGCTGCTGGCACCACACTCGATCGAAGTCGAGGGCGTGTTCAACGTCCGCGGCGGCATCTACACCACCGTGCGCGCGCGCCACCCGGATCCGGCGGGTGACCCCGCGTGACCCGCGCGCGCCGAAAGCCGTCGCCGCGCGCGCTGCGTCGGATGGCGTGGATCGCGCTGGTCGGCATGCTGTTCATCCCGGCGTTTCCCGACCCGCCGCTGCGCAGCGGAGCGTACGTGCAAGACGTGCGCACCGACGCAGCGGTGCTCGCCTGCATCGACGCTGCCCCGCAGGTGCGGTCGGCCGAGGTCTGGGATGCCGGCGGCAGCTCGGTGTGGCGGTCGGCGGGTGCCGGGGCGCGCCGCCGCCACGCATTCGCGGTGCGCGGCTTGCAGGCGGCACGGGAGTACACCTACGCGATCCGGGGCGCCGACGGTGAGGTCGAGTATCGGGGGCGGTTGCGGACGCCGCCGGCCGACGACTCGGCCCCCGTGCACTTCTGCGTGGTCGGCGACTCGGGCGGGCTGCCGTGGTGGATCTGGATGCAGAACAATCCGTTGTTCTACTTGGCGGCGCGCAACGAGTGGTTGCCGCCGCGCGGCGACGTGGTCGCGGTCGCCGACCGGATGGCGGAGGAGCGACCGGCATTCTGGCTGCACGTCGGCGACGTCGCCTACCCCTGGGGTCATCAGGAGCACTACAACGCCGCGTTCTTTCGCCCGTTCGCAGCCCTGCTGGCCGACGCGCCGTGCTACCTCGCGCTCGGCAACCACGACGTGCTCGACGATCGCGGCCGGCAGGCGCTCGCCAACTTCCACCTGCCACGCGGCGAGTGGACTGGCGACGAGCGGTGCTACGCGTTTTCCTGGGGCAGCGTGCGGATCGTCGTGTTGGATCTCAATGCGGCGGTCGATGCCGGTCACCCCGCCCTCGGCGCGCTGCGGCGCGGCTTCGCGGGCCACGCCGAGCCGTGGCGCGTGGTGGTGGCGCACCACCCGGTGTACTCGGCGTCACGGCAGGGTGACCGCCGCGATCTGGTCGAGCACCTGGCGCCGGCGTTAATCGAGGCGCACGTCGACCTGTTGTTGGTCGGCCACGATCACAACTACCAGCGCTTCGCGCCGCTCGGCGGCGTGCGCGGGCCGGTCATGGTGGTGACGGGCGGCGGCGGTAAGAGCCTGTACGATCTGGTGCCGCACAGCGAGTTGCGCGCCAGCTACCGCGGCTTCCATTTCCTGTCGGTGGAGGTCGCCGGCCCGGAACTCCGCGTCACCGCGCTCGGCACGGACGGCTCCGCCGTCGATCGCTTCGCGCTGCACCTCCGCGACCGCGCCGACCGCGGCCAGCGCGACCCCACACAGCGCGATCGCGACCGGCGCGTCGGCGCCCTGTTGTCCGAACACTGAGAGGCGGCGCGTAGCGTCGGCGCCCGCGATCAGGACCTCCCTGGCCCGCAAGGCTGAGTCCGCTGCCATCGGCTGGAACGCGCCGCCGCGTCGCGAGCGCTATACTCCTGCAACACCCAATGCCCGTTCTCCGCGAATCTCGCTACCTGCGCGTAAAGCTCGACATGGTGGGCCGGTGCCAGCTGCGCTGCATCATGTGCCACTTCGCCCACCCCGACTTCGTCGAGAACAAGACGACCATGGGGCGGGAGTTGCTCGAGAAGGTTGCCGGCGAGCTGTTTCCGCGCGCCCACGATGTCGTGCTGTCGTCGAGTGCCGAACCGCTAATGGCGCCGGATTTGCCGCGCGCGTTGGAGCTTTGCCGCGAGCACGACGTCCCCAACTTCCACTTCTCGACCAACGGGCTGAGTCTGACGCGCGCGATCGTCGACAAGACCATCGAAGTGCAGATGCCGCTGCTGACGATCTCGATCGATGCGGGCACCAAGGAGACCTTCGAGCGCATTCGCACTCCGGCCAAGTGGGAGCGCGTCATCAGTCGTTTCGATCTGATCCGCGATGCCAAGCGCGAACTCGGCTCCGATCTACCGGCGGTGAGTGCCACCGCCGTCCTGATGCGGAGCAACATCCGGGAGATGCCGGGCCTGGTGCGGCTGATGCGCGACAAGGGCGTCACTCAGATGAACTTCGTGCACATGGCGGTCATGGGCGGGCTGGGCATCGAGCACGAGAGCCTGCTCAACGATCCCCAGCTGTGCAACGAGATGCTGGCGGAGATCCGCGCCACCGCGGACGAGGTTGGCATGTTGGCGCAGATTCCAATGCCGATCCCGGTCGATCTGCGCAGTGGTGAGGCCGAGGTCACCGATGCGGCGCGCAGCAGCGAAGGCGGTGGGTCGGCGTTGCTTCCCGACGAGGAGCGGCTGAAGGCGGGCGCGTTGGACGTCGCCGAGTACCTCAACGGCAAGAACCGCGAGTTCTTGCTCCGCGCCAAGCAGAAGCAGCACCACAACCGGCCGTGCTACTTTCCGTGGTATTACATCCACGTCAACCCGGATGGCACCGTGTTCCCGTGCGGGAGCTGGTTCGAGTTCTCCTCGTTCGGCGACTTCAAGACGCAGACGTTTCGTGAGATCTGGACCGGAAAGCCGTACCGGGAGCTGCGCCGGCAGCTGTACCACATGCAGCTGCGCGACGTCTGCGCCAACTGCTCGGTGGCGAACATGGGGCGGCCCGACGTCAAGGCCTCGTTCAGTCACCGCGTCAAAGTGCGCCGGCAGCGTCAGGCCGCTGCCCGAGCCGGCGACTGAACCCGGCGTGGTGGCCGCGCCGATCGGTGGTCGCGGCCGAGGCGGGGCACGCTATTGTAGAGGCACATGCCCGCCGCGGGCGCACCGCCCCACTACTGTCCACTGTTGCCACCACTGTCATGAATGCCGCCGTCTTCGTCGACTTCGAGAACCTGTATCTGTCACTCAAGAGCCGCAACGACGGCACAGGTGTGCGCACGCGCGAGCTGAGCTTGCAGATCTTGGAGGGCATGTTGGCGCGCTTGCGCAAGCGCGGTCACCCGATGGTGATCGGCCGGTCGTACGCGGCGTTCGACACCTATCCCGGAGTCGAGGTCGCGCACGATCTTGCGCTGATGGGGCTGGACCCTCAGTACGTCTTGATCAGCCATTCGGGCAAGAACTCCGCCGACGTCCAGCTGGCGCTCGACGTGGCGCGCGTCGTGTTCCAGCGCCGAGACATCGAGCTCATCGTTATCGTCTCGGGGGATCGCGACTTCATCCCTCTCGCGCGCCAAGTGCTCGAAGAGGGGCGCGAGCTCCGCATCGTCGCGATTCCGGATACCACCAGCGGCGATTTGCGCGAACGCGTCGGTGAGCAGCGCTTCGTCAACGCCCTCGAGCTGATCCAGTCGCCGGTCAATCTGCTCAAGCCCGCCGAAGCCCCGGCCGCGGAGCGTCCGAGCCGCGAGCGCCGCCGGCGCGAAATCGACAGCGCCAACGGATCCGCCGTCGTCGATGCCGCGCCCAGCAACACGGACGAGGCGGCGCCACCCGACGACGAGCCGAGCCCGCCCAACGTCGTCGGCCATGTCCCCGTGACTTGGCAGACACAGCGCAGCGTCAGTCCGGAGGAGCACGAGGATCGGTTGCGCGAGTGCCTGGAGATGCTGGTCAAGGCGCGGCTACGGCACAACTCACCCGACATCTGGCTGTCGCCGTTCCTCAAGGGACCGATGAGCCAGCACTTCTCCAACCTCGTCCATCCCGAACGTCGAGCGTTGATCAACGAGCTGCGCAACCGCGGAGTGATCCAGGTCGAAGAGCGCGACAACGCCTACGCCGACCACCCCTACTCAGTGATCGTCATCGCCGAGGATCACCCGATGGCGCAGGCCGCGTGGGACCGCACAACCCGCAAGTGAAAGTACGGATCCAGGCTCCCGTTCATCACTTGGTTCCACAACTCCCACCTTGGCGGCTGCCCGAGCCAAGTGATGAACGGGAGCCTGGATCCGTACTTTCATCTGGATCCGTGCCTTCACAGCGGGCTGTCAGGGCGTCGTGGATGGCGAGGATTGCGTGCGCGCGGTGGCGGCCGTGGGCCTGCAGCTGCTCGGTCAGCTTGTCTCGGGTCGTGGCGCGGGTGCGGGTGCGTAGCATGCGGCGAAACGCTGCCGTTGCCTCGCTGCTCGAGAACAGCTCTTCTTGGTCGTGCGCTGCGTCGCCGTCCTCACCGACCGACACCAGGGTTCGGTGCACGCTCGCCAGGTCGAACTTGCCGCGAAACTCCGGCGCGTAGACGCCGGCCTCGATCAGCTGGCTGAGATCGAAGTGCGCCATGTGTAGCAGGGCGCGGGCCTGGGTCTTTTGCTGTGGCAGGTCCTCGAGGAGTGCGCGCAGGGTTTTCTCGACGTGCCCGCCCCAAGTCACCAGGGTGCCCCGCAGCCGCGCCAGCTCGGACATCGTCGCCAGGAACTCCGAGCGCGGATCGTCCTTGCCGTTCGCGGTGAACTCGAGGATCTCGCGCCGGCCACCCTCGTGGACGACCACGTCGGTCCACTGGTATGCGAGCTGTTGCCAGGGTCGCATGCTGTCGTACAGCGGCAGGGCTTCGAGCGTCGAGGAGACGTGGACGAAGTGCAGCGGGTAGTCCACGTCGTGGAGCTCCTCGCCGACGAATGGCTCGATGACCACCTCTCCCGTGCGCAGCGCGCGGAGCGCCCGCCGCTGCACTGGGGTCAGCCCCTTCTGTTTGGCGTCGATCTGGCCGAGCTCCTCGACCCCGTCTTCGTGCAGGGCCGTCTCCAGATCGCGGGACAGCCCGGGAAGGTGCAGCAGCGGCTGATCGGGGCCGGCTGCCAAGCACTCGGGTAGGTAGCCGCACTCGAAGGGATTCCGACACCAAGTGCCGGTCGGCAGTTCGGCGGTCGCCGGATCGTCGAGCAAGGCGGCGTAGCTGGCGACATGGGTGGCGACGCGGTCGATCTGCTCGCGCACCTTGGCAGTGATGTCGGCGTAACGAAACAGCTCCTGCACCGGGTAGGAGTCGCCGCCGCGGTGTCGGTACTTGGCGTTGATGTGCAGGATCGTCGCCGAGTGAACCGTGGTGCCCGCGCGCTCGATGACGTGCACGTGGAAGGCGACGTCGCGCACGTAGCGGGTCTTGATCTTGGTGCCCGACTTGACCTCGAACAGGTCGATCCCGCCGTTCGGCTGCGGGATGACGACGTCCGCGCGCACCCGCGCACCCTCGAACGAGAACGCCGCGTCGAACACCGGCCGTGGCACGCCGGCGGTCAGTGCCGCCGCGGTCTGCTGGGCGGCGAGGTCGAAGTCGTCGGGGTCGCACTGCACGCTGGCCGGAAACGCCTGCCGCGCGAGCTGGACCAGCCGCAGGCCCACTTCCTGCATCTCCTGGCGCTCCGCATTCGGGGCCGGCATGCCATCGGGGTGGTGATAGTCCAGATAGAGGCGCTTCGCGCACTGCTGGCCCGATGCGAACAGGGACTTGTCGATTCCAGGCGGAATGGGCACCGAGTGAATACAGCTGAAGAGGGAGCCGGTTGCGTGGAGAGTCGATCGAGGCCGTGAACGCGCGCCGCGCCGTCGTTGCGCCAGTCGCCGTTCGTCGGTCGTCGGGTCGCCGGTGTCGCTCACCCGCACGGTGAACCCGTCGAAGCCCTCCAAAGGGGCCGCGGCCGGCCCCACCGCTTGTCAGCCCAAGAACCTAGCCGCCGCGCCGATCCAGCTCAAGCGATCGCGCGCTTGCGCAGTACCATCAGTGCAATCCCCACCAAGGCGCCGATCACCGCCGGGTAGAGCAATCGCTGACCGACCGACGGGTTGCCGCGGGCCGGTCGCGACACCCGCAGCGTCGACGCCAGTGCCCGGTAGTCCGGCAGCAGGGCGTCGAACTCATCCTCGAAGGCGCGAAAGCCGAGGATCAGGGTGTCGCCGTTGGTCGGCACGAACACCTCCAGCGAGCGCAAGGGTTCCCCCCCGGCGGCCGGCACCATCCGCGTGATGCACTCGAACACCGGATGCTGCGCCTCGCCGTACTCGGTGGCTCGCGCGTCGAGCACGGTGCGTTGCCAGAGCCCACCCTCGGTGTCCTGCATGCTCGTGATCTGGGCGACGCCCTCCTCGCCCTCGTCGGGCTCTCCCGCCACCTTGGCGATGGTCAGGCAGCGGCCATCGAAACCCTCCTCCAGCCACCGTGTGACGTCGGCGAACGGGTAGAACGGCAGCGGCCGCGCGCTGACCAGGTCGGGTGGAAAGCCCGCCTCGGGGCGCTTGGAGAGGCTGCGTGCCTGGTCCGGCGTGAGCTGTTGCCACTCGACCGGGAGCAGCAGCGCGAAGGCGCGATCGATGCTGAACACCTGCTGCTTGTCGCCGCGCAGCACTTGCCAGTCGTGCGCAGTCCCCTCCTGCGCCGCAATGGGGACGGCGGCCAGCGAGCCGAACGCGATCGCCAGGACAACGCGCATGGAACGCAGCCTACTGCTGCTGCAGCAGCCGCGCGAACGCCGAGTCCAGGTAGGTCGCGGTGCCGGGGTGCCAGCCGACGCCGGCGCGCAGTCCGGGGTCGCCCTCGAACTGCACGATCCCACGGCGGTCGATCAGCAGCACGCGGGGCATGCCGTGGAAGCCGGGCTTCACGTAGTAGCTCGACATCGTCAGAAACGTGCGGTCGAGGCCGATGTGTGCCGCCGGCATCGGGTGCTCGGCCAGGTAGCCGTCGAGCTCCGCCGCGGTGGTCGCCGGATCACAAATGACCACGAGCGCCAAGCCGTGCTCCGCGCCCTGGTCGGCGAGGTGGTTGTAGAGCCGGGTCGTCGGGATCACCTCGTCCTGTCCCGGGGACCAGAACACCAGCATGACCGGACGGCCGACGAGGCCGGCAAGGGTCACGGCATCGCCCTGCGCCCACTCGACCTTGGCTAGCTCCGGCGGGCGCACCCCGGCGAAGCTGCCCTCTTGCCGGAGACTCTCGTCGGCCATGATGCGCTCCATGGCCAGCGCGCGTTCGACGCGCGCCGCCGGGTCGTAGCGCTCGCGCGGGAGGATGCGGACGTTGCGGTAGAACGCCTTACCGGGGCCGGTGATCAGGCCGAAGGCGCCACTCACCGACTCGCGCGACGGAAACTCGAGGCCGCGCACGTAGCGGCCGTCGAAGTAGACGTCGAGGGTGGTGCCGGTGACGTCGATGCGCACCGTGTGCCAGTCGGTGCCGACCGGCATCGAGCGGTGGTCGCGGATGTCCCACACTCCGCCCTGGCTGGTCGAGATGTCCATGAAGCCCTTCGGGTGCAGCACCACGGCGTGAAAGTCTTGGGCGCCCTTGCGGCCGAAGCACAGGCCCATCAGCGAGCCGTCGAAGTTGCCCGCGTCGTCGCCGGCGATCCGCATCTCGGCTTCGAGCGAGAAGTCCGAATCGAAGGTGACGTCGCAGGCGAGCTCGCGAGTGTCGAGCGTGTTGTCGGACCCGGCGACGTCGACGTTGGCGCGGATCATGTCGCCGTAGGCGGTGTAGGCGCCGCCGCCGCCGGACCAGCCGGCCAGCGAGTGCTCGTCGTAGGCGACGCGCCAGCGCGCCAGGGAGACGCCGGTCTCGCGGGCGACGCGCGTGTAGAACTCGAGCGCTTTGGAAATCGAGAAGTTCGCGCTCATCCGCCGCGCGATCTCCAGCGCCATGGTCGGCAGCCCGCGCTCTTCGTAAGAGGTGGCCAATGCCAACCCGTTGTCGGAGAGCTGCCGTTTGATGCGCTGGTAGCGCGCCGCCAGCGGATCCAGATCGAGGACCTTCTTGGCCGCGCTCGACCGCAGTGGGTCGTCGCCGCGGCCGGTGGCGTCCAGCTCCCGCAACAGCTTGCGGTAGGTCGCCGCCGCGAGTGCGTTGCGTTCGAGCTTCTCCTGACAACGGGCCAGCTTGTCGAGGATGTCGATGTCGCCCGGGTTCTGCTCGGCGGCTTCCTCGTAGAACTCCGCGGCCAGCTCGAACTCGCCCCGCGTGACGGCCGCATCGCCGTAGTGGACGAGCTTCTTCTCGCGCTTGCCGGTGACGCTGTGCACGTTGCGCAAGCCGAGAATGTACTCGCGCCAGATCGGGTCGAGCTCCGCCAGCGTTTGCACCGGCGACAGCGGCGCACCACGCAGGACGATCTCCTCGAAGTTGGCCACTGGATCCGGGGTGTGACCGCGCTTGAACGAGCTGTAGTAGTCGTGCAGGGCATCGCGGTAGACGGTGCGGCCGTCATCCGCACGGTAGTTGTACAGGAAGTACACGACACCCCAGGTCGGCGCGTACCAGGGCGGTCCCCACTCGTAGTCGCCGGCGACGACCTGCGCGAACGTCGGCGCCTTGAATGGCGTCGCCCACTCGCCCGTTTCGTCGCGCACACCGTCATCGGCGCTCTCCATCCAACCGACGAGCATGCGCTGCGCCAACGGGTACAGCCGCCGCGGCGGGACTTGGTTCCACTCCACCGTGCCGTTGCTCAGGATGGTGCAGCCCTCGAAGAACGACGCGTAGGCCTCGTTGAGCCAACCCGGCACGAAGCCGCCGGTGAGGCTGACGAACTGGTGCGCCGCCTCGTGGAACAGAGTCTGGTACATCTCGCGGATCGACTCGGTGCCGGTCACGCCGCCGATGTAGGTCTCCACCGCGCTGCCGATGAAGTGTCCACCCGACCATTCTGCCGGGGATTGCCCGAGCTCGAGGTACTCCTCGCGGGATTTGAAGATGCGGATCTCGATCTTCGGCGTGCGTCCACCGTCGAGCTTGTAGCGGAAGAACTTGCGATAGAAGCGGTTCATCTGCTCCATCGCGATCGCCGCGGTCTCCAGCACCAGGTAGCCGGCATCGGTCCGGTAGCGGTAGTTGTCGGTGTTCTTCCGCCAAGCGGTCGCCCATGTGTCGTGCTTGGCGTTCTCCTTCTCGATCTGCTCCGGCGTCTTGCCGAAGCTCGGGTCGGCGCCGGCGAACACGTCCTCGACCGCGACCTCGGGGCCGCCCGTGCGCCGCACTTCGGTGATGGCGGCCGCCGCCGTCGTGTGCCGCGGGTCGATCTGCAGCATGTGGCTGTAGACCTCCAGAGCGGCGAGGAAGTCCTCGCGCTTCTGGTACTCCTTGCCGAGCGACTGCAGCTCGCGCAAGTAGGTCTTCACCAGTCGTTCCCAGGTCGAGGCCTCGGGGTCGAGCTCGGCCAGCGCCTCGGCGCGTTCCTTGCGCGTCTTGTAGGGCACGGGTGACGGCTTGGCGATGGCGACGAGGTCGGACCACCGGTGCATGGCGTGCACCGCGCGGTCCATGTCGTGCATCTCCTGCGCGAGTTCGGCCTCGAGCTCGAGGGCGCGCAGGCTGTTGGCGTTGCGCTCGAGCGCGCGCTGCACCGCCGCCATCGCTGCCGGGATGTCTCCCTCGCCGCGCAGGTGCTCGGCCTTCACGACGTACTTCTCGAGGAACGTGCTCGGCTGCTGATCGGGCTGCAAGCAGAGCAGCGCGGTGAGAATCAGGGTCGGTGCCATCGGCGCCAATCTACCGGAACCGCCGGGCGGCCACCGCTCGCATCGGTGATGGTGGCCCGGATCAGGCCGGCCGCAGGGCGTCCTCGAGCGCGGTGCGCGCGTCGGTGCGCGCATCGCGGTACTTGACGATCAGCGGCGTGGCGACGCACAGGCCGCGCGCGGCGGCGAACGCGCCCTGCGCCGGCCGGCTGCCCATCACCACAACGGCGCCGTCGGGCACCTCGAGGACGCCGCCGTTGGGGGTGTGGACCGTCTCGTGCACGAGGTCGTGCAACACCATGCTGCCGGTGAGCACCACGCCGGCGCCGATCACTGCGCGACGGCGGACGAGCACGCCCTCGTACAGGCCGCAGTTGCCGCCGATCATGGCCTCGTCCTCGACGACCACCGGCAGCTGCCCGGCGGGCTCCAGCACGCCGCCGATCTGAGCCCCCGCGCTCAGGTGCACGCGCTCACCGATCTGGGCGCAGGAGCCGACCAAGGCGTGCGAGTCGACCATCGCGCCGCGGCCGACGTGGGCGCCGATGTTGACGTAGCTCGGCGGCATCAGCACGCAGCCGGCGCCGATGTGCGCGCCCGAGCGCACCGTGGCGCCGCCCGGAACGACACGCACGTCGGACGGCATCGTGCCGACGTCGCGCGGTGGCAACAGGTCGAGGTCTCGGTGGCGGTGCGGTGCGGGCTGCTCGGGCATCACCGTGCGGCCGAGGCGGAAACACAGCAGAATGCCTTGTTTGATCCAGGCGTGCACCTGCCAACGGCCGTCGTCGGCGCGGCTGGCCGCGCGGAGGTGGCCGTCTTCGAGGCCGCGCAGCAGAGCGGTGGCGGCGGCCCGCGCGCGGTCCGGGTCGGCGATCGTCCCGCGGTTTCGTTCGATCTCGGTGCGGATCTGCGCGGCGTCCATCAGCGTGCCTCCGCGGTGGCGACTTCGGCCGGCTCCAACGCGGACAGCGCGGCGCGCAGCGCGGCGTGGTGCGGTGCTACGAGTGGACGCAGCGGCGGCCGCAGTGTGTTTGATGCCAGGTCGAGCATCGCCATCGCCGCCTTGACCGGAATCGGGTTGACCTCCAGCGCCTGGGCGCGGATCAGCGGCAGCAGGCTCTGGTGCAGGCCGCGAGCCGCCGCGCTGTCGCCGGCGCGGGCGTGGGCGACCAGCCGGACCAGCGCGTGGGGTGCCACGTTGCCGACGACCGAGATGGTCCCGCCGGCGCCGAGCAAGAGCATGGCCAGCGCCCAGGCGTCTTCACCGGACCACACCTCGAGGGCCGGTGGCCGCTGCGCCAACAGGTCG
This sequence comes from Planctomycetota bacterium, assembly GCA_965223545.1. Taxonomy (GTDB): domain Bacteria; phylum Planctomycetota; class UBA1135; order UBA1135; family UBA2386; genus CBDCWY01. The sequence goes on from OZ245006.1 coordinate 6,410,107, forward strand.
ACGGCGTCGTGGAAGGAGCGGGGCGCCGTCTTGATGGCGACGATGTTGGGGTGCTCCGCGAGGGTGAGCGTCGCGTCGAGTCCGAGAGCGCAGCTCGTGCGGGCGGGGACGTCGTACAGCGCGATCGGGATCGGTGAAGCGTCCGCGATCGCGGTGAAGTGCGCGATCAGCGCGTCCTGTGGTGGCCGGTTGTACGGCGGCACCACCGTCAGCGCGGCGTCGGCCCCGCATCGCCCCGCGCGCCGTGCGTCGGCGATCGCCGCGCGCGTGTCGTTGCCGCCGCCGCCGGCGATCACGGCCGCACGGCCGCGGGTCACCTCGACCGCGGTGCGCACCAGGAGCTCGCGCTCGGCAGCGCGCAGCGTGGCGGATTCGCCCGTCGTGCCGGCGACGACCAGCAGGTGGACGCCGGCTTCGAGCTGGCGTTCGAGCAGGCGCACGAAGCAGTCGACATCGACCTCGCCGTGCGGGTCGAAGGGAGTCACCAGCGCGGTGCCGGCGCCGCGCCATTGCAGTCGAGTGTGGGTCATGTTCGTTCTCCGGAGTCGGGGCCGTCGCTGTCCAGATCGTCGATGGTGAACCAGCCGACGCGGCCGATCAGCCACTCGGCGGCGCGCACCGCGCCGTGTGCCAGGCTCTCTCGGTCGCGCAGGGTGTGGCAGAGCTCGAGGGTGTCGTGGCCGCAGTCGACGACCACGCGGTGCTGGCCGGGGTGGGCGCCGCCGCGGACGGAGACCACCATCAGGTCGTCGTCGCGAAGGGGAGCCTCGCCGAGCGTCGTGCGCAGCCGCTGCTTGCCCGGCAATGCGCGCAGCAGAGTCTCGCCGAGCAGCAACGCCGTCCCGCTGGGCACGTCGCGCTTGCCGCGGTGATGCGTTTCTTCGATCCAAACGTCGCTGTGCGGGTCGTCGCCGACCAGCGTGGCGAGGGCGTGTGCCAGTCTGCGCAGCCGAGCCGCGCCGAGCGAGAGGTTGGCGGCCTCGAGCACCCCGATCTCCGCGCGCCCTGCGTCGCGCCGCAGGGCGTCGCGCCGCTCGGGCGTCGCCCAGCCGGTCGTGCCGATGAGCAGGGGCCGCCGCGCCTCGGCGGCGATGCGCAAGTGCTCTTCGACTGCGGCGCCGGCGGAGAAGTCGAGCAACACGTCGACGTCGCCGGGTTCGACGCGGTCGTCGCGCCCCGCGCTCCAGGCGATCGCGTGCCCAGCGCGGGCGACAGCGCGTGCCACGGCGAGGCCCATGCGGCCGCGGCCGAACAGGCCGATGCGCAGCGGTGACGCGGGTGGGGTCAGCATGAGACGGGCTCCAGGAAGCGTGCGTGCAAGCGGCGGACGGCATCGTCGGCGTGCGCCGCCGGCATCGCGCAGGTCAGGTTGAGGTCGGTGGAGTCGAGGCAGACCAGGTCGAGCGGGATGTCCTCGAGGGCGGCGAGGGCAGTGCCGATCGCGGTGGGCGACTGCAGCAAGCGGTGTGCGATCAGGCAGACCAGCGCGCGGTCGCGGCGGACGTGGACGTCGCCGAGGTGTCCCAGCGCCGCGGTGAGCTGGGGCAGCGCGTCCGTGTCTTCGACGCTGATCGAGATCGCGACTTCGGCGGTGGTGACCACGTCGACCGACACTTCGAGCTCGGCGAAGACGGCGAACACGCGCGCGATGAAGCCGGGAGCGCCGAGCATCCGCGTCGAGCGGACGCAGACGAGGTGGACGCCGCGCTTGGCCACCACCGCGATGGGGCGGGGCTCGCCGCTCGGGTGGTCGCGGTCGTCCGCCGGTCCGCGTGCGTCGATCGTCGTGCCCGGGTGCGCCGGCGCGTGCGTGTTGCGCACGCGGACGGCGACTCCGCGCGCGACCGCGGGCTGTATCGACGCCGGGTGCAGCACCCGGGCGCCGAAGGTGGCCAGCTCGGCCGCCACCGCGAACGAGACGTGATCGAGCGAGCGGGCGCCGTCGATCAGCCGAGGATCGGCGGTCATCATGCCGTTGACGTCGGTCCAGATCTGCACTTCGTCGGCATCCAGCGCGGCGCCGAGCAGGGTCGCGGTCAGGTCGCTGCCGCCGCGGCCGAGCGTCACCGTGCGGCCGCCGCGGCTGCGACCGACGTAGCCGCCGGTCACCGGCACGATGCCCGTGCACAGCAGGGGGCGCAGCAGCGTCGCGCAGCGCGCGCGCAGCGTGTCGGTGTCGACCCGACCGCTGCCGAACCGCTGGTCGGTCGGCACCAGCTCGCGCGGGTCGACCGGTTCGGCAGCGACTCCTCTGGCGCGCAATGCCAGGGCGAACAGCCGGTGGGACACCAGTTCGCCCAGGCTCGCGATGGCGTCGCGCGTGCCTGGCGAACACTCGCCGACCAAGGCCGCGCCGGCGGCCAGGTCGCGCAGGGTGGTGGCGGCTTCGTCGATCCAGGCGAGGGCTTGCCGGCGGGCGTCGGCGGACAGCGCCAGCGGACGCGCCGTGGTCCGCCAGTGGTCGAGGACGTCCATCGCGTAGCGCTGGGCGGCGGTTGGCGCCTCGGCGCAAGCGTCGGCGATTCGCAGGAGAAGGTCGGTGACCCGCGCCTGGGCCGAGACGACGACGACCAATCCCTCTGCCGTGTGGGCCGCAGCGATCGCGGTGGCACGATCGATTGCTGTGGCGTCGGCGACGGAGGTACCACCGAACTTGAGAATGCGCATCACGAGGTGCTCCAGGTCGACATGGGGGTAACGAAGATCACGCGCGCGGGCCAAGGCCCCAGCGGTTGGGGGCCAAAGACCCTGGCGGCGACGGCGGACGGCCGACCTGTCGTCCCCGTCAACCGGGGCAGGTCAGTCGCGGCGCGGCTGGTGCGCGACCGCCGTCAGGCGACCGGTTTCGTCGCGCCTGCGTTTGCCCGCGGACGGGCGGCAGGTTTCACGCGGCGGGCTTCGCGGTGGCAGGCCACGGGAAGGCGCGTGATCGAGGCGACGTGGTGATGGACCATGATGGTTGCGCGCACGGTAGCCGTGTTAGCGTGGCGATACAAGCGCCGAGCATCGCGGTGATGAGTGCAACAACGAACGACTTTCCCGTGCGCGTCGTACTGCGCGGTTTCGCGCTGGCGACCGTTGTCCTGATCGGCTGCGGAGCGCCGCCGCCAAACCCGCGCGCCAGCGACGCCGGCGCGAACGGCGTCGAGCTCGTCGTCCTCGGCGTCGCGCAGGACGGCGGAGTACCCCACCTGGGGTGTGAGCGCGTCTGCTGTGCGGCCGCGCGACTTCGCGGTGAGCACCTCTACCCGGCGTCGCTGGGGTTGCGCGCGGCCGATGGCCGCCTGCTCTTGGTCGAGGCGACTCCCGCGATCGATGCCCAGGTCGCGTTGCTGCACCGGACCTTCGGGGTCAGCGGGCGCGGGCGGCGACCCGTCGACGCCATTCTGCTGACCCACGCGCACATCGGCCACTACCTCGGCCTGGCCCAGCTCGGCCGCGAGGTCGCGGGTGCGCCCGGCGTCGAGGTCTGGGTCAGCCCGCGGTTCGCCCGCTTCCTGCGCGAGAACGGTCCGTGGAGCCAGCTCGTGCAGCTCGGCCAGATCGTGCTGCGCGAGTTCGCGCCCGGTGCGCGCTTCTCACCGTTGCCCGGCATCGAGGTGACCGCCCTGCCGGTGCCGCACCGGGACGAGTATTCCGACACGATGGCCTACGTGCTGCACGGTCCGCGGCGCAGCGCGCTGTTCGTGCCGGACATCGACCGCTGGGAGAATGCGTCGAGTGTGTTTCGCGCCGCCCTCCAGGCGGCCGACGTCGCGTTTCTCGATGGCACGTTCTTCGACGGCAGTGAGCTCCCCGGCCGCGACCTGGACGAGATCCCGCACCCGCCGATGGTCCGCACGATGGAGTGGTTGGCCGACCGCGCGGCCGCGGCGCCGGGTGCGCTGCGGTTTCTGCACTTCAACCACACCAATCCCGTGCTGCGCGATGCGCAGGCGGCGAGTGCAGTGCGAGCGCTCGGGTTCGCGCTGGCGCAGCGCGGCGACACGGTGACCTTGTGAAGCGGAGCGCGTGGTCCGGCTGCCCGCCGTCATGGCGCCGCTGACGCGGCCTCGGAGGTGCGGGTCTCCAGCAGCGGCGGCAGCGGGCAATCCACGCTGTCGGCGATGGCGCGCAGCAGCTCCGCCTCACGCGGCTGCACGACGCCGTCGTGGCAGGCGGTCTCGGCGCAGGCGCGCAGCACCGCGCGCTTGCACCCGGGTGTCGACTGTGCCAGCCGGTCGAGCGCCCGATCCACCGGCGCCAGCCCGGCAGCGCTGCGGTCGAGCAAGGGGCGCGGGTAGCCATCGGTCGGCAGGGTCACCATCCCCGCCCGAAACGCCGCTTCGACTTCGGCCAGGTCCGGATGGCCGACCCGCGCCAGACAGCTGAGCACGACCTGACAGTCCGGCAGCAGGGCCTGGATCCGGTGGAAGCGCACGCCGCGGTCGGCGGGACCGTCGAAGTGGGTCGCGAGGTGGCGCAGCAACACCTTGTGCAGCGTGAACTCCCACAAGTCGATGCGCCCGTCGGCGTCGATCAGCCCGCGCACCGAGCGCCGGAACTGGCCGTACTGCTGGTACGACATGTCGCGCAGGGCGGGCAGGCAGAGGTCGATCAGGATCAGGTGGAGGCCTCGGTCCAGTCCCGCGGCGGTCGGTCGGAGCTCGGCGGTGCGGTGCACGGTCTCCTCGTCGGTGCGGTAGCCGAGTAGCTCGAGCTGCGCCTCGCGGACGCGGCGCTCCCCGCTGAGCAACAGGGACAGCACCAACGCGCGGGCGGCGAACGGCTCGTGCAGCGCGCTGCTGATCTCGAGCGGCAGCTGCCGCAGGAGCCGGTCGGTCAACTCGAGGTGCGCGTCGGTGGGGTGACCCACCGACTCGATCAGGCGTGATGGCAGCCGTTCGCTGGCCTCCGGCGTCGCCGCTGCCGCGGCGCTGGCGCCGGCGAAGCCCGCGGTCCGCGGCGACTGCACGTCGTGCACTCTCGAATGGGATGCGACGTCCGGCAGGGCCGCGCCGCGTTCGATGCGCTGGATGCGCTCGGGCAGCGGTGGGTGGGTCGCGAACCAGCCGGCGAACGCCGAGGAGACCGCGCTGCTGAAGAACATGTGGCTGGCGGCCTCGGCCTGCGCGTTGTGCATGCGCGACCCAGCGCCGATGCCGCCGATCTTGCGCAGCGCGCCCGCGATGCCGGCCGGGTTGCGCGTGAACTGCACCGCGGATGCGTCCGCCAGGAACTCTCGCTGCCGGGAGACCGCGGACTGGATCAAGCGGGCGAAGAACACGCCGATGTAGCCCACCGCGACCAACCCGGCTCCGAGTGCGAGCACGGCGATGGTGCCGCCGCCGCGGTCGCTGCGCCGGCGCCCGACGCCGTGATAGGCGCCCGACCGCAGCAGCATGTAGCCCGCGAGGGCGACGCACAGAATGCCGTGCAGCACGCCCATCAGCCGGATGTTGAGCCGCATGTCGCCGTTGAGGATGTGGCTGAACTCGTGCGCGACGACGCCCTGCAGCTCGTCGCGGTTCAGCTCTGCCAGGGTGCCGCGGGTGACCGCGACGACGGCATCACCCGGTGCGTAGCCCGCGGCAAACGCGTTGATCGCCGGCTCCTCATCCATGATGTAGATGCCGGGCACCGGCACGCCCGAGGCGACCGAGATCTCCTCGACGACGTTGATCAGCGTTCGCTCTTGTTGGTCACGGGTGTTGGGCTGTACCGGGCGCGCACCCATCAGCCGGGCCACGACTTGGCCGCCCGCGCGCAGCTGCAGCAGCCGGTAGCCGGTGCCACAGCCGACCACCAGGAGGGTGCCGCCGGCGACCGCGGCCAGCAGCTGCGGATTCCACCAGCCCCGCGCCCCGGCGCTCGCCGGCGAGAATTCGAACACGCCGATGGCGATCGCGTAGATCGCGGCGACCATGCACACCACCGCCAACACGAACAGGGCGACCAGGGTCTTGCTGTTGCGCAACGCCCGGTCCTGGTGGCTGAAGAAGTCCATGTCGGTCGCTACTCCGCCTTCTCTAACTCGTACAGCACCGCGCTGGCGCGATGCGTCAAGAACAGGCCGCCGCCGCAGTTGGTGAAGTGGGGGGCGAGCGCGCGCCGGTACCAGGCCACGGGGCGCAGGAACACGTCGCCATCGGTGACTTCGCGGTCGCAGTTCTGCTGCCAGTCCTCGCGGGTCAGTGCCTCGAGGTACACCGCCCCGTGGCTGAGGCGGGTGAGGTTGCGGATCGCGCGCCGCGCATCGCGGGCGCCCAAGTACTGGAGGACGCCGTGGCAGACGACCAAGTCGAAGCTGGATTTCGGATCCCAGTCGACCACCGAGCCCTGCTGCCATCCGTAGCGCTCGCACAGATAGTCGCTGACCTCGACTCCGGTGTAGCGCACACCGCGCCGGTGCTTGCGCAGGGCGGTGCGCCAGAGGCCGAGGCCGCAGCCGACATCCGCCACCGTGCGCAGCGGCAAGTCCAAGTGGCGCATGTAGGCCACAACGAAGCCGACCAACCGATCGGTTTCGGGGCCGGAGGTCACCCGGCGGTTCCGGTCTCGATAGAACCGATCGTAGTAGGCGCTGTCGAAGGAGAACGAGCGAGTCATCGCAGTGGCTCGGCGGCTGCCGGCCAATTCCACCTGAGCCGAGACGCGGTACCAAGGCCGCAGTCGCTCAGCGCTGCGCCGTGTTTCGCATCGAGCGCCGGTCGTGGCACACTACAGCCATGTCGAGCCCCGCGCCGCGGCGTGATCGAGCCCGGACGGGGGTCGACCGCCTGACATCCAACGCCGTGCGCCGGGGGATGGCGGCGCTGGTTCGCTGCGCGGTGGACGGAACGGTGCGCGTGCTGGCGGTCGGAACCCTGCTGCAGATCACCGTCGAGATCGTCGGCGACACCGCTCCTGTGCGCGGTTGGATCGGGCTCGGAGTGCTGCCAGCGGTGCTCGAACGCGCGCTGTTGGCGGGCTTCGCCGCCGGCGTGTGCGGCTGGCGTTGGCTGCCCGGTGCGGCGCGCGCCGCGGTACGGGCTGCGGGCGCGGTGCTGGCCGCGGTGTGCGCGAGCCAAGCGGCGCAGTTCTGGTGGTGGTGTGCCGCCGGGCACCTCGCCAGCGGTTTCCCGATCCCGGCCGGGGCCTGGTGCGCGCTCGCGCTGGGTTGCTGGGCATGGCGCCCGTGGGGCGGCACGCAGCCCGCCAGGGGCGGGGTCTGGGTGGTGGTCCGCCTCGGCCGCGACGCGGTCATCGCCGCCGCGGGTCTGGCTGCCTTCGCCATCGGATTCGGCAGCACGGACTACGCGCGGCCGGCGGACGCGATCGTCGTTTTTGGCGCGGGGGTCAAGGGCGACGGCACTCCCTCGCCGTCGCTGCGCGAACGGGTGGAACGCGCCTGTGCCCTGTATCGCGACGGCCTCGCGCCGGTGATTCTGTGCTCAGGCGGCGTCAGCCAGCAGGTGCCGGTCAGCGAGGCGGAATCGATGCAGCGGCACGCGCAGACGCGCGGCGTGCCGGCCGCCGCTCTACTCGGCGACGAGACCGGGGTGAACACCCTGGCGACGATGCGCACCGTCGTCCGCCTCGCGCACCAGCGCGGATGGCGATCGGTGCTGCTGGTCAGCCACTCCTACCACCTGCCGCGGATCAAGCTGTTCAGCCGGCGATTGTCGATTCGCGCCTATACGGTGCCGTGCGCGACGACGCGGCGATTCGGGATCTTGGCGCGCGCCTGGCTCCGGGACCTGGGGGCGCTGCTGTTCTACTACTTCTCACCGCACCTGACGGCGGTGCCAGCGGCCACCGATCCCCAGCCGTCGGCCGTGGGCGGTTGACGGCCTCACCACCACTTGGGGTTGCGGATGATGTAGTCGATGATGCCGAGGAACTTGGGCGCCGTGGCCCAGTCCTGGTCGTGGTACTCGAGCGCGCCCCAGCTGCCCCACATCGAGTAGGTGCCGATGGCGGTGTAGTAGCAGAACATCTGCCCGCCGGCCTGCCGCCACTGGTCCAGCGCGTAGGAGGTCAGCGGGTACATCCACGGGTGGCGGTTGGCAGTGGTGAACAGATTGGTCAGCGCTTGGTTGGTCTGCGCGCCGCCGAACCCGACGAGGTGTTGGCCGCCTTCGTAGGCGACGAGCTCCAGGCCGCGGGCGCGGGCGATGGAGGCGTTGGCGGTGGCGTTGGTGGTCGACTTGGCGATGTCGTAGTAGCACGCGACCAAGACGGCCGGCACCGTCATGCCGAGCACGGTGCCGACGGTCGACGGGTTGCCGAGGTCGATGCCGAAGTACGGCGCCACGGCGAGGACGTCGGCGCTGCGGTACGCCTGCCGCCAGTCGAGAATCTGTTGGCCCAACCACGGGTTGGCGTTCTGGCCGGCGAGCACTCGGACCATGCGGCTGGCGCCGATGATGGGGGTGAACTGGTTGAAGATCTCGACCGACCGATCGGCGTAGAACCGCAGGCCGGCTTCCACCGGGTTGGCGGACAGGCCGCGCCACTGCCCCTGCTGTTGGGCGTAGCCCGCCTGCGTGAAGCCGCCGTTCCACACCTCGTTGGAGTACTCGACCCAGACCCGCAGGCCGGGCGAGAGGCGGTCGCGGAACAGCGTCGCGAGGTTGCGCACGTAGTCATCGGTGGCCTCGTGCGGAACGCAGATCCACGGCTCCGCGCCGGTCTCGTTGCACAGGTCGATGATGACCTCGTAGGCGACGCCGTGGGGGGCATCTTGCGTGTAGTGCGTCGGCTTGGTGCGCTCGCTCCAGTCGCGCACCGGCGAGTTGTTGGTCCGCAGGAAGTCCATGAAGCGGATCACGCCGTACGGCTGCATCATGAACGTGAACGCGGGATGGAAGTCGCTGGTGAGGAACTCGTACTGCTTCTCGAAGACTCGGATGTTGCGCAGGTAGTCGCCGGGATTGGTGCGCACCAGCTTCAGGTAGATGCCGTTGTCGCTCGGCGTGACGTCCATCTCGATGCGGCCCGGCGAGCGCCAGACTTCACGTGCGTCGAAACCCACCTGTAAATCGCCGTCACCGTCGTAGGTCACGACGTAGCGCCCGCCCGGGTAATGCCCGTCGAGGCCCCGGTACATCAGCGTGCCGGCAGCTTGGTTCCACTGCAGGGACTTGACCCAACCATCGCCATCGCGGTCGAGCCAGCTCCCGGTGGACCACTGCGAGGAACTGACTTCTTGCGACCACCACGGCGCCGCTTGGTCGAAGGCGTTGCGGAACACCCACTGCGACGTGAAGTAGCGCAGTTCGGAGAGATTGGTGCCGATTGGGGAGCGCTGGTTCAGGCGCTGCGCGGGGAGCATCGCTGCGCACAGCGCGATGGCCGTGCACAACCCCAGACGTCGACCGTGGCTGGTGTTTGTCATGCGTTGAAGATTCGGGAGCGCGGCATGGCCGCAGGTCGGCGAGACGGGGAGACCATCCGTGGTTGAAGGACTCCGTGCCACTGTTTCTGCGCAATTTCACGCGGCCAAAAATGGGTGGCATTGCCGGTGGCGCAGCTCGGCTCGCGAGCTTTCGAAAAGCAGATAACGCCGCGGCGCGCGCGTGGTCCGGCGCCGGTTCTCCAGCACGACAGGCTCCTGGCCGCAGCTCAGATGCCGCGGTGCATCCACCAATCGACAGCGCCGAACCAAAGACGCGATAGCCCCTTGCGGAAGCGTTCCGAGTTCCCGCCGAGGTACATTCCACGGGCTGCCCACAGCGCGTAGCCGGCGGCCCAATGCAACAGGGCTTGCTCCTCGTCTCGGGGAAGACCCAAGGAGTGCACGACGCGCGCGTACTCGGTGCGGGCCCAGGCGACGTTTTCGCGGTAGTGCCGGAAGGTGGGCACCAAGTGAACTCCGAACAGCGCGCGCAGATTCTGGTGATCGCAGAAGATCCGCTTGCCCTCGGCGATCGGTGTTCGGTTGTGCGAATGGATGACCGCACTGCGCGGCTCGAACACGATGCGGTGGCCGCCGAGGATCAGGCGCTTGCCGAACGCGACGTCCTCGCCGAAACGCCGATGGCCAAAGGGGTGCCGTTGCCATGCCGCGCGGCGCACGCTGCCGGCGACGTTGTCGTAGGCGCACCGCTGCAGGCGTTGCATCGGCTCCAGGGTGGCGAACTCCGCTTCGCTGGCGGGCTCTTGGACGGCGGGCTCGGTCTTGCCGGCGGTCCATTCAGCCAGCCGCTTCGCGATGAACGGATTGCAGTCCGGGCGGGGAATCTGCCGGCAGTAGGCCGCACCGACGGCGGCATCGTCGTATGCGGCGAGCAGCCGCGATAGCCATTGGTCGTCGGCAGGCGTGGCGTCCTGAGTCAGCAGCACGATGACGTCACCGCGCGTGCTGGCGATGGCCTGGTCCCGGGTGGCGCCGTGGTTGAACTCCGCTTGGTCGATCACGGTCACCGAAAAGCCGTGCCGCTGCAGGCACTCGACGGTGCCGTCGGTCGAGCCGCTGTCGATGGCGACCCGCTCGAGCTGCTGCGCGCCGGGCTGGCGATCGACGGCGGCAAGCACTTCGCCCAGCAGCGGCATGCCGTTGAGGGTGGGGATGACGAGGCTTGCCTGCACGCGGTCTATCAGCGTCGCGCAAAGGCGTGCGCGACGCCAGCTTCGGCCCGTGCTCGCCACGACCGTGGTCGAGAGCTACCTTGGTCCACCGCCGCGCCGCCGCGCGGCCCGTCCGGCGACGCATGCACATTCTCGTCTTGACCCCGCAGCCGGTCGACCGACTGGACCACGGCGGCCGCATCCGCACCCGGATGCTCCTCGACGCCGCGTTGACGATCGGGCGCGTGACGGTGGCCGCGCCGCGGCCCGAGGTCGACGAGGCGGGAGTCCGGGAACGCATGCGCGCGATGGGCGTGCAGGTCGAGTGGCTGCCAGCGGGGGCCGGCGTCTCGTCGTGGTCGGCCAAGGTGCGCTGCTGGGCGAGGGGTCGCAGCCAAGTGATGACGCGGCGCTGGGGCGCGGGCGCCCCGCAGGCGGTGTCCGCCTTGCTGGCTCGGGGGGTCGACCTGCTGGTCGCCGATGCGAGTCACGCGCTGCCGGCGTTGCCGGAGTCCTTGCCGGTGCCGTTGGTCGTCCAGTTCCACAACATCGAGTCGGCGGTGCTATCGCGGCGGGAAAGCGTGCGCCGCGGCCCCGCCGAGCTCTTCGTGCGCAGGATCGAAGCCCGTTGCACGCGCGCGTTGGAGAGGCGGTGGGCCGCGCGCGCGGCGGTCTGCGTGCCGGTTTCCGAGCTCGATGGGAGGCGGTTGCGGGAGGTGGAGTCGCGGGCGGTGGTCGAAGTCGTGCCCAACGCGGTCGCGGTCGAGACCCTGCCGCTGTTGCCGCCGCCGCCGCGCGGTGCGCCGCGGTTGCTGTTCGTCGGCAGCTTCGATTACCCACCCAATCGCCAGGCCGCTCTCGAGCTACTGCGCGAGCACCTGCCCGTTCTCGCCGCGTCGCATCCGGACCTCGAGGTCTGCCTCGTCGGCGAGGACCCATTCGGCGAGATCGCCGCGCACGCGTCGGCCGCCGGCGCGACCGCCACGGGCAGGGTCGATGACCTCGAGCCGTACTACCGCGCGGCCACCGCGGTCTACTTGCCGATCCGGTCGGGCGGTGGGACGCGGATCAAAGTGCTCGAGGCGATGGCCCACGGTCGGCCGGTGCTGTCGACGGCGGTGGGGGTCGAGGGCTTGGACTTGGCGCCGGACCGTCACTACTTGCGTTTCGAGCGCCCCGCCGAGGGGGTCGCGGCGGTCGACGCGCTGCTGCGCGACGGCGTCGCCGACATGGTCGAGCGCTGCCGTCAGCTGGTCTGTCGCGACTTCGACCAGAGGGTCGTGGTCCCGCGGCTCGCCACCATTCTGCGCCGTGCCGTAGAGGGCGGCGTGCACCAGCGGGAGCGGTGACTCAGCGCGGCCGAGGCCGCAACCAACTCGGAGCATTCCGCGACCCGAGCGTCGGTCGCGGGTCCCGCGGTCGCCGGCGGCCGCCCTGAGCCCAGAGGCCAGTGTTGTCTTCGAGCCTCCGGGAGCTGCGTTGTCGAAGTTCCAGCGACATCGAGCCTTCCGAAAGGTTGTCGCCGCGCGAAGATTTGCGGACCCTGAGGCTCAGCGCGGCCGAGGCCGCAACGGTATGTGTGGTTCCATGATCTGCGAAGCTAGAGTTCTCCACACCCGTCGCGCCGTAGCGGTGTGGAAGACTCGCGCGATGGTGCAGCCGCAGGAGTCGTGTCGGGAGTCTGGTCATCGGCCGCAAGAGAGCTTAGGGTCCCCCGGCGTGCGACGGAGAGGTTTCGCGATCTGCCGCAATGGTGGCGCTTCGAGCGGCCCCTCATTTGGTTCTGCGACTCTCCTCCCGCGTGGGGGACCCGATTTAGGAGATTGGCGGCGTGAGAAATCACGGCCCCGAAACACGAACCGTTTTGGCGACTCGCCTCCTCAGGCGGACTGCGCGGGTAGGGAGAGTCCTCTCGTCGACACTCACTCGTTGAACATGGAGGGGACATGAATCGATTCGTTGGATTGGATCTCGGCTTGAGGAGCAAGCACCGAGCCGTCGTTCTGGATGGTGCGAAGTCTCGGGGCAGACCGTTTTCAGTCGAGAACAGCCGTGAGGGTATTGACCTTCTGCTGCGCCGTGCACAGGAAGGTGCCGAGGGTCCGGTGAGCTTCGTGATGGAACCAACGGGGTTGGCGTGGCTGCCCATCGCGGCGCACGTGAACGCCGCAGGGTTCCAGATCTACGTGAGCAAACCACAGAAGCTGAGCGACCTGCGGAAGTTCTATAGCAAGCACACCAAAACCGACGTAGTAGACGCCGAGGCCGCTGCGCGTCTGCCGCAGATGGATCCAAAGGGCGTCCACCAGCTGCGTGTTCCAACTGCCGACGAGACGACGATCCGTCGACTCGTGAAGCGGCGTGAGCGGTTGGCGCGCGAGCTCAGCGACCACAAGCGTCGTGTGCACGCGATACTGGTACTGGCGAATCCCAGCCTCATGAAGGCCTTGGGGGCAGAGAAGTTCAGTGCCGCTAAGATGGGGTTTCTGCGGCGCTACGTCGATCCGGTGAAAGCGGTCGGCCTTGGGAAGAGTCGCTTGGAGCGCTTCTTGACGAAGCGATCCAAGGGAACGCATGACCCGTGCTTGGTCGACCGCGTGCTCGAGTCCTGCCGACAGGCCGCCGAGTACTACGCTGAGCTGCGAGCTGCGGGGCAGATGCCGTTCGACTACGAGGCCATCCAAGAGGATGTGGTGTACGAGCTGGATGAGATCGAGCGCAAGAACACGGACGTTCGCAAGCTCGACGCAAAGATCAAGAAGCTCTACCTGGGCGTCGATCCTGACCGAACACTCGAGCAACTGCGCGGCGTCGGTCCCACGATCGCTGCGGCCATCGAAGCCTTGGTAGGCGACATCGCGCGGTTCTCGAACGGCAAGAAGTTCGTGAGCTACTGCGGACTGTGTCCACGCCGGAAGCAGACGGGCATGAGCGACCCCTCGATGCCAATCACCAAAACCGGCCAACGAGTACTCAAGAAGTACCTCTACCTAGCAGCTGACGTCGCTCGCCAGTGGGATCCGGATTTCGCGGCGTACTACGCTCGCCGCTACGCCGCAGGTGATCACCACAACCTCATCCTCATCGCATTGGCTGGCAAGATGGCGCGCCGCGTCTACGCCCTCCTGAAGCGTCGCGACAGCCAGCGCGCCGATGACAAGCCGGCGTCGACGCAAGTCCGCTACGTCCTGCGAGACGCCGACGGCAACGAGCTCACGAAGGTTGCCGCGCGCGCGCTCATCGCAGCCAAGTTCACGCGCAGCATCGTCGCGCCACAGCGGCATGAGCGCGACCAACGGCGACAGGGACGAGTGGGGACTCCGACGACGAGGGACTTGAGTGGCCGCCCAATGGACGCCACAGGCCTGGCCGTGGAATCCCCACGTCAACCTCACCCGATCGGTGATCTCATGCAAGAACACTTCCCTGGTCTTGTGGAAGAGTCCTGAACAAGCCGTGCACACGCGATGTCGAGCCCCAGCGAAAACCCCTTGACATGACTTAGGAGATATCAAACACGGATGCCGCTCTTGCCGGAGCGGCTTGGAAGGTCCGACCCATCCGCCGCCGCGCTGAGCCCGGAGGCACTGTCTCTCGGAGCCTCCGGCGCGGCGGCGACGTTGCCATGTCGGCGGCGTCGCCTCGAGAATGTTGTCGAAGCTCGACGGTTCGAGGCGCCGGAGGCTCACTCAGCCTTCGGTTGGTCGGCGCACCTGACGCAGCGCGTACCAGCAGACCAGGTAGACGGCGCCGAGCGGCCGCCCGATGCGCCGCGCGATCCAGCGGACGTAGCGTTCGAGCGGCAATCGCCTCACGCCGATTCCTCCGCCGCGGCGCGGCACAACGCGGCGACGGCCTCGCGGTCGTCGGGGGCGCCGACCGCGCAGCGGAGTCGCGGTCGCAGCGCCGCGATCGTCTTGGCCTCGCGCTCGCGCGCGCAGAGCACGCCGCCGAGCCGCGCCGTCAGGCCTCGCCAGAAGTGCAGCTCGCGCATGTTTTCCAGACTCGCCTCGGGCTCATCGAGCGCCGGCAAGACCAACAGGCAGCTCTCGTCGATCAGCGGTCGGGGCGCGCAGGCCAACGCCCACGGGTCGCGGAAAACGACCGCGTCGTAGTCGGTCTCGCGAAGGGCGTCCCGCACGCGTTCGGTGGCGAGGACGTCCCCGGTCGCGCCCCAGTAGCGGCGTGGAACGAGGCCGAACACGTCTTGCGTCGGCGGCTCCGCCCTGCTGGTCAGCGGGATGGTGTGTTCGATCCAGACCGTATCGTCGGGGGCCGGCGTCGGCTCCGGCTCGTCGCAGCCGACGGACAGGATGCGCAGTGGTTGCCGCAGCCGTGGATCGATCGTTCGGCGGTGACGGCTGACGTGGTTGGCGACCCGCAACACCTCGCGGTCGCTGCGGGCGTGGTGGATCCGGCTGCGCGTGCGCGCCCACCACGCGCGCGGCAGGCGGGGCAGCGTCGCCAGCAGCGCCGCGGCTTGGTCCCGCGCGGACAGCTGGGCGCGGTCCTTGAGCAGGTTCCACGGCAGCAGCAGCGCGCGCCGCAGCACCATGTCGGGCGCGGTGACACTGCGCCAGAAGAGGAGCTCGCGGTTGCGGCGGTCCAGCCGTCGCACGCGCTGGCGTCCCAGCACGGAGACCGTGGTGCCTTGAAAGCCGTGATGGGCGATGGCGCCGGGTTCGTACAGCACGCGCCATCCGCGTCGCCATGCTTGGTAGGACAGGCTCATGTCCTCGACGTAGCACGGGTGGTACAGATCCTCGAAGCCACCGAGCGCCAGATATTTCGCCCGGTCGAACGCGCTGCTGCCGCCGCCGGCCCACATCGCCGGCACCAGGTCCGTCGCCTGGTGCTGCACCTGGACTTGGTGGATCGCGCCGGCGCGAAACTCCGCGCGGGTCAGACCGGTCTCGAAGCGCGTGCCGTCCATCTCGATGCGGGCGGTTACCGCGAACACGTCGTTGGCACCGAACCGGGCGAGCAACCGCCGCAGGAAGTCCCGTTCGACGCGCATGTCGTTGTTGACGAACACGAGGATGTCTCGGGTCGCCGCCTCGACGCCGGCGCGGTTGCCGCGGATGAAGTAGCGGTTGGTGTCGAGCTCGACGAGCCGCACACCTTCGTGCGCGCGCACGACGTCGCAGGACTCGTCCTCGCTGCCGTTGTCGACCACGATGATCTCGTGGTCCCCCGGCGTCGCATCCACCGCCTCCTGCAGCGGTGGCAGGATGGCCCGCAGGTAGGCGGCGCGGTTGTAGTTGAGGACGATCACCGACGCGTTGTGCGCCGGGGGCTCCGGCGCGGGGCGCTGCCGCGCGCGCAGCATTCCGACGACCGGCGTCGCGATGAGATCGAGGACCAGGGTGACTGCGGCGACGGCCCAGCCGTAGAGCGCGACCGGCGGAATCAGCACCAGTCCCAGTGCTGCCCGCACGCGCTTCAACCCGCCGGCTCGTCCTTGAGCTTGGCCAGCTCGGCCTTCGCCGCGGCTAGCTGCTCGAGCACAGCCAGACCCTGCGCCGCCATGGCGTCGATGCGTGGCTGCTGCGCCTCGCGCTGTTCGCGCGCGGCCAGGGCTGTGCACAACGCCGCGAGCTGCTGCTCGATGCGGTCGAGCTGCGCTTGCATGGCGTCCAGGCGTTGTTCGAAGCGAGCGATGCGGAAGACCACCAGACTGCGAAGGGGCGTGAAGTTAGCGTTCGGCCGCGTCGGGCACCACGTGTGAACCGCCGCCGGCGTAGACGGCGGCGAAGCGATCGTAGTTGCCGCTGATTCGGCCGGCAGGAAGTGGGCGAAGGCGGGCGAGGCGGCTCGGGTCGGCCAAGCAGCGGCGCAGCACCTCGCGCAGCGCGGCGGCATTGCCGGCCTCGAACAGATAGCCGTTCTCGCCCTCGCGGATCAGCTCGGACATGCCGCCGAGATCGGATGCCAGGACGGGCACACCGGCCTCGAAGGCCTCGAGGATCACGAAGGGCGTGTTCTCGTACCAGGTCGACGGAACGATCAGCAGGTCGGTGTCGGCGAGGACGGCGCTGATGCGGTCGCGGTCGAACGGGCCGGGGAACGCGATGCGCGCATCGCTCGCCGCCCGCTCCCGCATCTGCGCGATGTAGTCGGCGAACATCGGCTCTTCGGTGCGACCGTGGACTTGCAGCCGCAGGTCTCCCGCCAGCTCGCGCACCGCGTCGACGACGAGGTGGGGGGCCTTCCAGGGCGACAGCACCCCGGCGAACGCGAGCCGCAGCGGGGTGCGCGGCCGCTCCACCTCGACGCGCTGCACCCGGCCCGGCTCGAGCCCGTAGGGCTCGACCTGTAGCCGCTCGCGCGGCACACCGTTGCGGGCGAACATGTCGGCGAGGAAGCGGGACGGGGCAAAGACGGCGTCGGCCAGGGCCAGCCGTCGCAGCTGGATCTCGCGCCGATGCACGAGTGCTGCCAGCTGTTCCGGCTTGTGCCAACTCGGTCGGCCCTGCCCGCGCGCCTTCGCCAGCTGCAAGGCGAGCGCGGCGTGGCCCTCCGGCACCGCTGCGCCGAGGTGCGGATAGTGGCACGGGACGCAGCCGAGGCCGCCGTCGGGAGGCCCTTCGCACAGCGTGCCGTCACTGCGCAGCAGAGTGAAGCGCGGGCACACGTACCAGAAGTCCATCAGGTGCACGGCCGTGCGCACGCCGTGGTCGCGGGCGGTCTCGATCCAGTCGGAGCCGAGGTTGCGCAAGTGGAAGAAGTGCACGGCGTCGGGGCGCAGCGACTCGAGCACGGAGCCGAACTTCGCCGCGAGCAGCGGGTTGTCGTAGTCGCGCAGCACTTCGTTGGGAGCCAGGCCCCACCAGTAGCGCAGCCGCAGCACCGGGGTGCCGTCATAGCTCTCTTCCCGCAGCTCGAGCGGTGGGTTGTCACAGCCGAGGTCGGGGTCCAAGGCGAGCACCGTCACCTCGTCGCCCCGCCGCCGCGCCTCTCGCGACACGGCCAGCACGTACTGCTCGGTGCCCGAAAAACACTCCGGGAAGTACTGGTGGACGACGTAGAGCAGCTTCACGACAGGATTGCGCGATAGGCGGCGTTCATCTGCTGGCCGACGATCGGCCACCGGTAGTGTTCGTCGACGCGCCGGCGCGCCAACGCGCCCAGCTGGTCGACGCGGCTCGAGTCGTCGCTGAGCGCTCGCAGCGTCTCGACGGCGGCATCGACGTCGCCCGGCCCGACCAGCACTCCACCCTCGCCCACGTACTCAGGGGTGCCACCGGATTGGGTGCTGACCACGGGCGTGCCGCAAGACATGGCCTCGAGCACCGCGTTGTTGGAGGTGGCGAGCTTCAGTGGCAGAAACAACGCCGTGGCCCGGCGGTTCTCCTCGAGCAGCTGCTCGTCGTGGATGTTGGACATCACGCGAGTGTTGCGGCAGCCGTCGAACTGGGCGGCGTGCTGCTCGAAAGTGACGACGCGGAAGTGGATCCGCGGCTCGAGCTCGTTGAGGCGCCGAATGGTCGCCACCACCATGTCGATGTCGCGCAGCCATTGGCCGACGACCAAGAACGTCGGCTCGGGCCACCTCTCGACCTCGGGGTCGGGGGCCCAATACGCGTCGTCGACGCCGTGCGGCACGTGGTGGATGCGGTTCTCGGGCAACAGCTCGCGGAAGAACGGCAGCTGCGAACGGGACATGATCACGACCGCGCTGGCGCCCTTGATGTAGCGCAGGTCCTCGACGTGGGATGCCAAGAACTCGGGTGGCTGGTGGAACGAGCCGACGATGCGGTTGTTGAGCTTCGGCTTCCACAGCGAGCTGATGCGTAGGTCGTTCTCGGCGTAGAAGAAGTGGAACAGCGTGCGCACCGGTTTGAGCATGCGCAGGCAGATCTCCAGCTCGCGTCGCATCTGTGGTCCGCCGTACCAGTTTGAGTGATAGTACGGCAGCTTGCGGATGCGTCGCCACGAGACCTTGTCCACCATGCGCTTGGCCAGCCCGCCGCTGACGAACGCCTCGCCATCGACGTACTTCGCGAGCTGGTCGTAGCCCGAGAACCGCGCGTGGTGGTCGATGTGGTTGTAGATGAGGCGGACAGCCATGCCAGCTTCGGGGCGGTGCTCCTCTGGGTCAGCCGTTGCCGATGGCGCGCTTGGCCTTCGGGAACAGCCGGCGTGCGATGTCGAAGGCGTGCGCGCGGCGCAGCAGGCGCACCAGGCGCATCTGCTTGAGCGCGTTGTGCTCGGCGAAGACGCGCTCGAGCTCGGCGAGTCGGTCGGCGTCGATCGTGGGTTCTGTCGGCGCCGGTGGGGGCGGCTCCTCGGCCGGAGGCGGCACGGTCACTGCCACTGCCGTGTTGCCGAGCACGGCGATGTGCGCATTGAGCATGCCGAGGCTCTCCAAGTAGCCCGCGATGCGTGTCTGCGCCTCTTCGTCGACCACCGGCATCGGACCGTAGAAATCGCCGCACACGGAACCGACGTGTCGGACGGCGAGATCGCCGTGCGCACAAGCCGCCGCCGCCAGTGCGCAGATGCGGTGCGTCGGTTCGAGCAGGCCGGCGAGATGGCGGCAGCGGGCGAGCGCCGCGGCCCGCGCGCAGAACGCGGGGGGCGCTGGCTGACCGGCGACCAGCAGGTCTTCGGCGCCGAAGTCGGGGCGGTACGGAAACACCTTCGCCGTTGCCGGGCGGAGCCAGGGAAAGCTGGCGCAGGCGGGGCCGTCCTCGAGGACTTGTTGCGCGACGCGCAGCAGCCCACCGGTGTCGAACGCGGTGCCTGCCATGGCCCACAAGACCGGCGTGTCGTCGTCGAGGGCCAGCCACGGCAGCGGGTCGTGCACGGTGAACGGTGTGAAGCCGGGTGGCGCGTCCACGCTGCCATCGGCGGGCACCAGCACCCACCGCGTCCAGTCCGACCCGGTGAGCTCTTGTTGGATCGAGGCCGCACCCGCCGCGAGGGCGGCGTCGTCGGCCCCGATCGCATCGAGGATCAGCGCGCCCGCACCGGGCACGGCGGGTGGCGTTCGCTCCGGGTGGAAGCGCGCCGGCAGATCGAACTGCGCGGCAAAGGTCGGCTTCTCCGTCTCGGCTGCGACGACTTTTTGGAACAGGTCGAGCTTGGCTGCGGTGAGGCGGGTCGGGTCGGTGATGGCCTGCGCGCGCTGCACCGCGCCGGCGCGCAGGCGATCGGCCAGCGCGCGGTCGTCGAGCACGTTCTCGAGTGCGCGGCTCAGTGCGCCGGCGTCGCCGCGGGCGAACACCGCCCCGCTGACCGCATCCTCGACCATCTCGGCGTGCCCGCCGTGGTCGGAGACGACGCACAGGCCGCCGACGGACATCGCCTCGAGCACCGCACACGGGTAGTTGTCCCAGGGGGCGGCGTGCACGAACGCCGCCGCTGCCCGGGCCGCTGCCAGGGCGTGCGCGCGCGGGACGTTGCCGAGCCGGAGGACGCGATCGCGGTAGGCATCGGGCACGATGCTGCGCAGCACGTCGGCGAAGCGCTCGCCGACGTGCCACATCTCCTTGCCCAAGAACACCAGCCGCAAGTCGGGGCGCCGGGGAGCGAGTTCGGCGAACGCGCGCAGCACCAGATCGGAACCTTTGCGGGGTTCGATGCGGCCGGTGCACAACAAGTACGCGCGGCCATCGCGCAGCGGGGCGGGCAACTCGTCGACCGCCTCCGGCAGCTCGACGTGATAGGGGATCACCGCGCGGAGTGCGGGCAGCGTGTCGTCGAACTGCTGCTCGTAGCGCTGCATCAGCGAGTGCGACGGAGTGATCAGCGCGTCGGCGTGGCGGATGCAGTACTCCTCGTGCAGCATCAGGTGCCGGTGCGGCCGATAGCCGAGTTCCCAGGTGTGCTCGTTGGTGGTGAAGGCGATGCGCGAGCTGGTGTGGCCGTGGATGCACACCGGCGGAAAACGGTGCCGGTCGCCGCTGCGGCGGCGCCGGATCACGTAGAGCGCCTCGGCAAAGAACTCCGGCGACTCGATCACATCGAGGCCGACTTCGTCGTGCAGCATCTCGATGTAGTTGGCGGCACGGTGGGCGGCAATGTTGGCGGCGTGCAGCGCCCACAGCCGGTGAGGCCGTTCGTAGTCCCGCGGGTTGACGTCGAAGAAGCGCGCGTCGGGGGGAGGTTGCCGCTTCTCGTCGAAGCAGCGCACGCGGTGGATGGTCAGGTTGCCCTCGCGCCACATCGCCTCGGTGTCGCGCGCCGCGGTGCTGCCCCAAGCCGCGCGGTTGGTGACCACGTGCACTTCGTGTCCGGCGGCCGCGAGATGGCTGGCAACGGCGTTGTGGTAGGTGGCGATGCCGCCCCCCGGAAACGGTGCGAACTCGTGGCTGAGCAGGCAGATCTTCATGACACCGCCCGGATTGCCGTGCTCTCGCCGGGTTCCAGGGTCGACAGGGCCTCGCGCCACCGCTCCAGTCGGTCGATCAGATCCGGCAGCTTGGGAATGTTCATCAAGGCCCACTTGAGGTCGGCCAGAGCCACCGCCGCCGGCGAGACCTGACCGATGAGCCGGATGTCGATCGGCGCGATCGCCTGCCAGATCGGCTTGAAGTCGGCCCACTGGCGCGAGGCGATCAGGCGTTCTACCGGTTCGAGCAACAGGGCGCGGGTACGGGAAAGAGAGAAGTAGGCGGGTGCGACGAAGCCCTCCGGTGCGCCCCACTCGTCGAGCTCGAAGCGGTCGCCGAGTAGGGCTGTCTTGCGCCGGCCCTGCAAGTACCACGGGATCACGCGGCGGGCGAGGAAGAACCACTCGTGCTGCAGGTGGTCCTTGCCGAAGTTGCGGTCGAAGACCGCGATGTTCTTCGTCGCCGAACGGCCGCCGAAGATCGTGTCGTGCGGGATGTGAAAGATGTAAGCGCCCGGATCGGAGTAGCAGGTCGCGCCCGCGTGTTGCGCGCGCAGGCTGAACTCGAACTCGTCCATGCCGTAGCTGCCCTCGTAGATGCGGTCGAAGCCGCCGAGGAGCTTCCACAGCGACTTGCGGAACGAGGTGTTGGCGCCGACCGGCACGACGTAGGTGGCGTGCGGAAAGTGCGCGGTCTCCAGGGTGAAGAACGTCGTGCCGAACGCTCCGGTGGAGCCCTGCAGGAACTCGAAGCGCGGGCCGGTGCCGACGCGCATCGACGTCTCGTGGATCGCGTGGTGGGAGGCCAGCGAGTGCGGGCCGAACAGACAATCCGAATCGGACATCATCACCACGCCGTCGAGAGCGTTGGCGATCGCGGCGTTGCGCATGGTCTGCAGCCGGTAGCGCGCGACGCGCGGATGCCGCAGGATCTTGTAGGCAAGGTCGTGCTGGCGCAGCGCGTGCTCGGCGACGTCCGGCGTGCCGTCGGTCGATCCGTCGTCGGAGATCACCACCAGGTCCGGGCGCAGCGATCCCCTGGCGACCGAGGCGATCGCCAGGCTGATCACGTCGGCCTTGTTGTAGCTGACCAGAACCAAGGTCAGGGGTTGGCGTGATCCGGCGGGCATGGCGTCGTTCTCCGCGCGTCAGTTGGCCGAATCGAGAGTGGGTTGCTCGGTGCCGCAGAGCGCCGGGCGCGGCACCCTAACCACGGCCCGAAAACCGGTCAACTCGACCAGCGGGCGCGCTGGTAGTTCTCCGGCCGCCCCACGTCGGCGGTTGCGCAATCCGGTGGATCGCCTCATGGCCGGGTCTCCCCGCCGCCGGAAGCCGTGGTCGGTGCCGCCTGCAGGAAGTCCCGCACGCGCGCGACGAACGCGGGGTCGGCCGTGCCCGGGGCCAGCTTGTCGGCGAAGGCGCGCCGGGCGCGCTGCCCGGCTTCGGCGCGGCGCTCGGCATCCGTCAATCGCTGCAGCAACGCCGTGAGCGCCGCCGCGTCGCCGCTGTCGACCAACAGCGCGCCGCGTGGCGCCAGCGCCTCCGCCATCGCGGTCTCGGGGTGGCACACGGTCGCGACCCCCGCGGCCAAGGCGGCGACCACGCCGGCGTCCAGCCCCGGCACGCCGCGGTGCGCCAGCGCGAGAACGACGTCGGTGTCCGCCGGTGGCCAGAGCCCGTGTTCGAGGCGGCGCAGGACCGTGAGTCGCGAGCCGTGCGCGGTGATGTGCAGGCGATCGCGCAGATCTTCGAGCGCCGCCAGATCATCCAACAGCCGCGGCTGCAGCACGCGGAGCTGCAACTCGAGGCCGGCGTCGGCGGCCCGGCCGACGGCGTCGACCAAGGTGGCCATGCAATGCCCGCGCAGCGGTCCGCCCAGCAGCACGCGCAGGCCGCCTTTGGCGGGCGCCGGTGGCGGGGCCGCATCGGCGTAAATGGCCGGTGACTGTGGGGTGCAGGGCGCGAGGTCGGCGGAGATCGCCGTCGAAAGCGCTGCGTGGGTCTGCGCACAGTCCACCGCCAACGCGGCTGCGTCGATCAGCGCGTGGCGGTCGGCGAGCGAGCGGTCGAGTGCGTGCTGCACGTCCTCGCCGCCGACGCTGAGCCCGTATTCGCGGCCGCAGAGACGCGCCACGGCGCGCACGACCATCGCGGTTTCGCCGCCGCCGATGCCGTGCACGTAGCGCGACTTCTGGATGTCGGCGACCCGCGCTGCACCAAATACGCGGGCGAGCGCGCTGGGCGCGTCGCGCAGCTCGCGTTCGACCGCGGCGACGGCATCCGCGTTGCGCCCGAGCCAGAAGGCGCGGTCGCGCTGCTGCTGATCGCCATCGTCGTGCAACACCGTGCAGCGTTGCCGCGCGCTGGCGTTGATCGCGCCGATCGCTGCCGCGTCGGCGTTGCCCCAGGCGACCAGCCGCAACGGGATGCCGGCTTCGGTCATGCGCCGCGCCTCGAACGACAGCCGCTCGGCGGCGATGCGGTCGAGGGGACCGAAGCAGACCAGGAGCGCGGTCGGCCCGCTCTCGTCGCGCTGCGCACGGCGCGCGCCGCGATACGCGCGCCAGTTGTGGTAGCGGGCCAGCAGGCGGTGCGCGGTCTTCCAGACCGGCGCCAGGCGCAGGCCGAACAGCACCGCTTCGCCGGCCTGCCACTCGTGCGTCAGCCAGACGTTCTTCAGCAGCTCCTCGCGTTCGAGGTAGGTCTGGGCCCGGGCGATCTGACCGGCGGTGGCCAGCTGCTCGTGCTCGAGCCGCTCGCGATCCCGCTCTCGGCGCAGCTCGCGTTGGCGCGCCCGGCTCTTGCGGTCGAGCTCGCTCAGCTTCTTCGTCGTGCTGCGGTACTGCCAGCCCAGCTCGTCCCGCCGCGCTTCGGCATCCTTGAGCTTGCGCTGCAGGTTGTCGACGCGGTAGCGCAGCTCGGTGCGGCGCTGGCGGAACAACGCCAGCTCTTCGCGCAGCTGGCGGATCTCGTCCGCCTGCGCCAGCAGGTCGCCGACGCCGCGCGCCGAGGGGGGAGCGCCGTCGGCGTCCCCGTTGCCCTGATGGGGTGCAGTGCGCGCGAGATCGCGCTGGCAGCGCAACTCGTGGGCGCGCAGCGCGAAGGCCTCGGCGAGCGGCGCCAGGGCGCGCAGCTGCGCGCCATCGCGGGCCAGGGCGCGCAACTCCCAGGGCGAGGTGTCGAGGTCGCCGAGCACCGCCTCGCGGGCCGCGCGCCGGGTGGCGTCGTCGGCCAGCGCGTCGAGCGCAGCCGGCAGCGAGCTGCCCTGCGCGTCGGCCAGCGGCGCCAACGCCGCGTAGGTCATGGCGAAGCCGTCGGCGTCGCTGTGCGCGGCGACGGCTTCGTGCAGCGCCGTCGCCAATCGGCAGCGCGCGGCGTCATCGCCACCGTGGTGCAGCTCGCGGTCGACGATCTGCTCGAGGGCGCGCAGCAGGACGCGGTTGACTTCGAGCACGTAGTCGCCGCGACCACCGTCGTCGAACCAGACGGTGTTGTTGGCGTGGAACCGATAGGCGAGCAGCGGCTGGTCGATGAAGTGCAGCCCACCGTCGATCGCCGCGCTCAGAAAGAGCAGCCAATCGAGGGTGTACTTGAGATCGCGCAGCCGCGGCATCTGCTGCCGCAGGTACTCGGTGCGCACGACGATGTTCGACGAAGTCGCCAGGTGGTTGTGGCGCAGCAGGTGGTCCATCGAGGCCCAGTCGTCGAACGAGGGATCGGCGGTGATCTCCGCGAACCACTGCAGCCAGCCATGGGTTTTCGGGCCGACGTCGATCGCACAGCTGGTCTCGGCTGTGAGCTCGCGGGATTCACCGTCGATGAACGCCAAGCCGGTCGCGACCAGTTGGCGCTGGGGATCCTCGTCGAGGCTGGCGAGACAAATGGCCAGTCGGTCCGGGTGGAACAGGTCGTCGGAGTTGAGCAGCGCGACGTACGGCGTGTCGACGTCGCGCAGCGCGGCCTCGACGGACGCGCCGAGGCCGAGGTTGGTGGCGTTCTGGCGCACCGTCAGGCGTGGATCGTCGATCTCCTCGGCGCGGGCGAGCGTGGCGTCCGGGCTGCGGTCGTCGACCAGCAGGACGCGGACCGCGACGTCGGCTTGGCGCAGGGCGCTGTGCGCGGCGTCGGCGACGAACTGCTCGTGCCGGTAGGCGGGGATCAACACGGTGACGCGGGGTGCGTCGGTGGGTACCGCCGGGGTGGGGTCGGG
Organism: Planctomycetota bacterium; assembly: GCA_965223545.1. GTDB lineage: Bacteria > Planctomycetota > UBA1135 > UBA1135 > UBA2386 > CBDCWY01. The sequence goes on from OZ245006.1 coordinate 6,435,183, forward strand.
CGGCTCGGAATTCTCCTGTGCCAGGGAGGAGCGTTCCGTCGGATCGAGGTCGGGCGAGGTCGCGGCGCGGACCGTAACGGGCGCCGGTCGGTACAGCGGCCGCGGCAACGGGGCGTGAAGACCCAGGGCCTGCAGTCGCTGCAGCGCCTCGGCGGGCAGCTCGCGGCTGTCGAGGTCTTCGGCGACCACCGCGGCGTGCGTCGCGGGGTCGCGGTAGATGCGGCGGAGGCAGCTGTAGGTCGCCGGCGTCGGTCGCCGTTCGGCGGCGAGCAGAGCCAGCCGCCGCAGCTCCGGTCGGGTGCGCGCCTCGACCGCGAACTCCGGATCGGCGACCTGCTCGACGAGCCAGTCCTGCACCTCCGTCCAGGACTGCACCTGCGCCACCTGGCCGACGATCCACGCGCCGAGAGCGCCGGCGAACATCGGGTGTCGGAACCCGGGCAGGGTGACGCCGAGACCGTCCTGTGGCGTGGCGCCGCGAGCGCGCACCGCCTCGGCGACCTCGAGGTGCAGGTCGTGCAGAGCCCGCAAGAAGTCGCCCTCTTCGCTCTGCCAATCGTCTTCGCCGGCTCCCCAGCTGCGCATCAGGATGCCGTCGACGAGCCGCAACGCCTCCAGGGGGAGCCGCGCGAAGAGGGGCAGACCCGACTCGTCGAGGGCGAGCCCGGGTGGCTGCCGGCGAGTGTCGGCGAGCCACCACGCACTGTGCCAGTTGTCCGGCGCCAACAGATGGCGTGGTGCCGCGCCGTTGGTCGGCACCGCTCGGACCGGTGCGGTCGCCGCCGCACGATCGACGACCGATTGATAGATGGCGATGCTGCGGCGCGCCGTGCGGCTGGCGTCGTACTGGCGCTCCACGCGTTTGCGTGCCCGGTGCCCCAATTGCCGGCGCAGCGCGTCGTCGTCGAGTAAGCGACGGCAGCTCCGCAACAGCGCCTCGCGATCATCGGTGGCGATCAGCGCGCCGGCGTCGCCAGCCTCGAGTAGCTCGGCGAGACCACCCGTGCGCCACGCGACGATGGCTCGCCGCAGCGCCATGGCCTCGAGCGCGGCGCGCGGCGCGCTGGCGTCGCGCATCGCGCACAGCACGACGTCGGCGGTGGCGAGCCAGTGGCGCCGCGTCGCCGCGGTGGCACCGGGAAGGCGCAGCACCGCGCCACCTTCGGCCGCGGCCGGAGCCGCTTCGAGCGCGCGGTCATCGTTGCCGGCGTCTTCTCGCCAGTACACCACGGTGATGTCGAGCGCGGTCGCCAGCTCGTCGAGCAAGCCGAGATCGTCGGGCCCGCAGTCGGGTGCGACCAGCAGTTGCCGGTCGCCGTCGGGCAGCTGTCCTCGTGGGTCGGTGCGGCGCTCATCGTCGAGCGCGGGCAGCGAGATCCCCGGCGGACAGACCGCGGCGCGCGCCGCCGCGCGCTGGTCTGGCCAATGCCGGCGCAGCCACTGCGAGGTGGCGACCAGCACGCCGGCCCCGCGGGCGGCGGCGCGCCCGAGTGCGCGGTTGGCAGCGTCGTCGAGGTTGGTCGGCGCGGTGGGGGTCTCGACAACCCGCACCACGAGCGGCACGTCGCCGAGGGCGAGCAGGGCTGCCGCGCTCAGCTCTGCGCCGGCGTCGACCACGTCCACCACTTCGCGCCGTAGGTGCCGGCGCAGGCCGCTGATCAGGGCGCTGCCGTGCGCCAGAGCCGACGCGGTGCGCGGCGAGGAGGAGGCCAGCAGCCGCGCGCGGCGCGGTAGGGCGCCCGCCGCGATGCGCGTGATCGCCACGCGCCCGTCGTACTGGGTGTGGTCGGCGCCGGCGTCGTCCTCCGCCAGAGTCAGGACGTGCACTGTGTGGCCGAGCGCCGCGAGCGCGTGCGCGCGGTCGTAGCTGTCGAGATCCGCCTCGGTGGCGTCGGCCGATGGTGGCAGCGCCTGGGTGAGGATCGCGATCTTCATGGCAACCGCGCCCCTCGAGCTCGAAGTGGACAGCGGAGAGAATCGGTCGAAACGCGCATTGGCCTGCCGATCATAGTCCGCGCTTGCGACGTTCCACGCCGCAAACGCGGAGCCTGGGGTGGTGGCGAGGAGCCTGCGCGCGCGGTGCGGGTGCTCAGCTCGGCCACGGCCGCAATGAACCTCGGATGCCGCTCTTGCCGGAGCAGCTTGGAAGGCCTGACCCATCCGCCGCCGGGCTGAGCCAGGAGGCACTGTCTCTCCGAGCCTCCGGCGCGGCCGCGCCGTCGCCATGGAGGCGGCGTCGCCTCGAGAATGTTGTCGCAGCTCGACGATTCGTGGCGCCGGAGGCTCAGCTCGGCCACGACCGCAACCAAGTTCGGATGCCGCTCTTGCCGGAGCAGCTTGGAACCTCCGACCCATCCGCCGCCGGGCTGAGCCAGGAGGCACTGTCTCTCCGAGCCTCCGGCGCCGCGGCGTCGTCGCCATGGCGGCGGGGTTGCCTCGAGATTGTTGTCGAAGTTCGACGATTCGTGGCGCTGGAGGCTCAGCTCGGCCACGACCGCAACCAAGTTCGGATGCCGCTCTTGCCGGAGCAGCTTGGAACCTCCGACCCATCCGCCGCCGGGCTGAGCCAGGAGGCACTGTCTCTCCGAGCCTCCGGCGCCGCGGCGTCGTCGCCATGGCGGCGGGGTTGCCTCGAGATTGTTGTCGAAGTTCGACGATTCGTGGCGCCGGAGGCTCACGGCTCAGCGCTTCGCGTTCTCGCGCAGCACCTGCTTCAGCCGAATGCGCAACGCCGCCCCGGACTGGTCGGGAGCGAAGTCGGCAGCGAAGCGAGCGCGCGCCTGCTCGCCGAGGGCCATGCGCAGAGTCAGATCACCGCACAGTCGGGCCAGCGCTCTGGCGAGCGCTCGGGTGTTGTCCGGCGGCACCAGCACGCCTTCCTCCCAATCGCGGATGACGCCGTCCAGCGGACCTCCGCGATGCGCGACTACCGGCACGCCGGCCGCCATCGCGGCCAGCACGACGACCGGAATCCCCGAGTTGGCCGGCGCGGCGCCGTGCCGGTGCAGTGCCAACAGCAGCGAAGACTCCGCCAACCGGTCGCGCAGTGCGGGGAACTCGTCTTCACCCGGCTGCCAGCAGTGCGACTCCAAACCGTGATGCTCGAGGCGCTCGTAGAGGGTGGCGGTGTCCGTCGGCCTCGACCGGGAGGCGATCTCGCGACCGAGCAGCGAGAGGTGCAGGTCGCCGCCGCCGTCGACCACCTGTTTGGTGGCGTCGGCGATCTGCATCAGTACTGCCGGGTGCACCGGCCGCGCGACCAGCGCGCGGATTTGGCTACTGGCCGGAACCCCGGCCGGCGGCGGCTCGTGGTAGACGGCCGGCGGCTTGATCGCCAAGTGCTCGATCTTGCCCTGGGCGAGCCGGAGCACGACCTGCGCGGTCTGCTCGCAGTCGGCGACGACGACGCCGGCCCCGCGCAGCAACGCGCCCGCCAACTCGGAGTCGACGCGCCGGCCGTCGGCGTCGGGGCCGGCAACGGCCAGCCCGTACGGAATGCGCAGCAGGCGGGCAGTCCACTGCACCAGCGACGCGCCATCGCGCAGGCCGAAGCCGTGCAGGTAGGAGGGTCGCAGCGCGGCGGCCGCGCGGGCGAAGATCAGGGCGCGCCGGCAGAGATCGGGCTGGCTCTCGAGGGAGGTCTCGAGCTCCTCGAGCACCTTCGGCAACCGCTTGGCCCAGTAGCCTCGGCTCAGCCCATGGCCGCGCGGGTCGTCGGTCAGGGTTCGGCAGCGGCGCAACAGGGCGCGCTCGATCGCGTCCATCTCCCGCGGCGGGCCCTTGCTCCAGGCCAGCAATCGGGCGTCGAAGCCGCCGTCGAGCAGGTGTTTGGCCTCCCACGCGATGTGGCCGTGCTCGGGAGAGGGGAAGGGACCGGGGCACGCGAGGACCACGCGCCGGCCGCCGCCGCCGCGCAGGCTGGTCAGGTGGCCGATGGTCCGGTCCGCGTGCAAGCGCAGCGAATGCCAGCCCTCCACCAGCGTCGTGCGCATCTGCTCGAGGCGGGACTCCTGGGGCGGGCAATCTTCCTCCCACTCCTGGTCGTCGGCCTCGAAGTCGTCCTCGTAGTTGCCTTCCTCGAAATCGCTTTCTTCGTAGTCGCCTTCTTCGAAGTCGTCTGCGAACGAGTCTTCGTCTTCGGTGCCGACTTCGTAGCCGTCGCCCGCGTCGTCACCGTCGCCGTACTCTTCGTAGTCGTCGACGTCGGCGAACCGATCCCGCTGGTCGGTGCCCTGCTTGAACCTTGGATGCCTCATCGTTGTGGGAGTGCCTGGTCAGACATCGGCACCACGGCAGGTTCAACTTGGCCTCCTCGCGGCTTGCACCGCGATGTTCGTCACGCGACCGGCGGCCCGGCAGCGGTCGGCGGCCGAGTGTCGAGCATTGCGACACTCCGCGACCGGGTTTGGCGCGGTTCAGGGCTGCTGGAGGTGCGCGTGGTACAGCGCCACCGCGCGCTCGGCGATCGCGACGTCGGTCAGTCTGGTCGTCACCGTGCGGCGCGCGGCCTCTCCCAGCCGCGCCCGCAGCTCGGCATCCTCGATCAGCTCCGCGAGCGCCGGCACGTAGCTCTGCGCGTCGCCGTTGCGCGCCAGCAGCCCGTTCTCGCCGTGCTGGATCAGCTCGGGCATACCGCCGCAATCCGAGGAGACGATGGCGCGACCGGCGGTCATCGCCTCGATGCACGAGTAGGGGCAGTTCTCCCAGAGACTCGGGATCAGGAAGATGTCGATGGTCTTGAGCACCGCCCGCACCGATGGCAGGTCGAGAGCGCCGAGGTGGTGGAACCGGCTGTGCAGGTTCTTGGCGTGCAGCCGGGGCACGACGCGGTCGCGCAGATAGCCGAACAGGTCGCGGCCGGCGAGTACGAAATGGACGTGGGGGTAGCGCTCGAGGATCGGGATCGCCATTTCCGCGACCAGGTGGATGCCCTTGCGCTCCTCCATGCGGTTGGCGAAGAACACGGTGACCGCGTCGCGCGGGAGCGCGAACTCCCGATGCGGATCGATGCCCTCGTCGCGGTCGAAGAGCTCCACGTCGATGCCGTTCGGCACCACGTGGATCGGCGCGCGGACACCCATCTTGCTGCGCACTTCCTCGGCCAAGAAGGCGCTGCACGAAGTGTGCACGTCGGCTTGGTTGATGGCGATCTGCTCGGCGAACGCGGTCAGCTCCCAATCGGTGCGCGGCACGTCGTAGATGCCCATGATCAGACGCGCCGGCGAGTGGTACTTGATGGTGGTCGGAATCTGCAGCAGCGTGCTCACCACGGCGCCGTCGCCGCCGCACTCGGGCATCTCGATCATGTCGATCTGCTGCCGCTGGGTCAGGTGGACCAAGGCTTCGTAGGCGGCGTGCGCGGTCTCGACCCGGGCGCCGAACCACCAACAACGCTTGGCGCGGGCATTGCCGAGCAGGCGCCGCAGCCAGCCCTCGCGCTGAATCCTCGTCACCCGCACGCCGTCGTGCTCGCTGTCGCTCCGGCCCGGGGAGTTGGCGCCGGCGATCACGTGGACGTTGTGGCCGAGCTTGGCGAGCGCCCGCGCGTGGTAATACGAGTAGGTGCCGATGCCGCCGTAGCCGGTGTCCGGCGGATACTCGTAGGACAGCAGGGCGAGATTCATGCCCGTGTTCTATCGGCTCGGCTGGGGGGCGCGCCATCGCTCGGGGGCGGGGTTCGGGCCGGCCGGCAGCGGTGAGGCGGCTCCTCTTGCCGCTGCCAGCGCGTCGACCTACACTCCCGCCCCTGACATCCCGGAGCGGTCCGCCGTTGCGGCCGCGACCCACCCCTACGGAGGTTTTGTGGCGAAAGAGGAATCCATCACGCTCGAGGGCACGGTTATCGAGGCCCTCCCCAATGCGCGCTTCCGCGTCGAGGTCGACAAGGGGCACCGCATTCTGGCGCACGTATCCGGCAAGATGCGACGCTACTACATTCGCATCCTCCCCGGCGACAAGGTGACCGTCGAGGTCTCTCCCTACGACTTGACGCGCGGCCGGATCACCTACCGCGAGCGGTAGAGCAAGAATGGGGGCCTGGCCCGACTGGGGGCCGAGCGCCCGAGTTTGGGCGGGATGTCACGCGCGATCGGCTCGGGCCGTCAGTTGAACGGCTTGATCGCGTTGCGGTAGCGGTGCAGCTTCACCGGTCGTCCGAGGCTGGGGTCGCGCAGCCACTCGGTGGGCTGCACGCGGAGTAGGCGATGCTCCTTCGTCAGCAACGTCAGCAGACCGTTCTCGTCGACCGGGGGCTTGCTGTCGGGGGTGATCTTGATGGTTTCGTAGGTGACGCACGTGAGCAGGAAGCGGCCGTGCGGCGAGACCTCGAGGGACAGCTTGGCGACGTGGTCGGCGACCACGCGCGACGCCCCGTTCTGGCTGCGCACGACGCGACCGCGGGCGTCGGTGGTGTAGGTGATCGGCGGGCTCCACAGCGGTCGGATCTCGCCGGTCGACGCGGTCGCGCTCTCCAGCACGCTGATGCTGAACGCGGACCGCCCGGTGGTCGTGTCCACCCAGGTGCGGTAGCGCCGGTCACCGGTCATCGGGTCGGTGTCGGTGCCGGCGCGGCGCAGCTCGGTGGCGATCTTCTCCAAGAAGTCGCGGTAGCGGGTCTCCTCGGCGATCTTCGCGCTGGTGCGCTGGTTGGCGTCGGCGACGGTGATGATCGTCTGGTAGCTCGCCAGCAGCACCGCGAGGAACAGCCCTCCAGCGACCGTGACTTCGGTCAGGGTGAAGCCGCCGTTTGCCGCGGCGCCGCTGCAGGAGTTCCTTTTCATGTCCCGGCGGCATTGTCGGCCCGCCGGGCTCCCGGTTTCACCGCTTCGCCGGCTGTGTCTCGATTTCGGACGGTGGGCTCCAACCGGCGTATTCGGCGAGGGCGCCGACGAACGCGTCGACCGCCGCCTTGGCGTCGGCGGTTGGGCAGGTGAAATTGTTGGTCAAGATGGAGAACGCCAGCGGCGGGCGGCTCGGGTCGGGGCGGGGCACGTAGCCGGAGAGGGCAACGACGCGGCTGATGAAGCCGGTCTTGGCCCGCACCCGGCCGGTCGCGGCCGACGCCGGGAAGCGGCGCGCGAGCGTGCCGTCGACGCCGGCGATCGGCAGCGTCGAGACGAACAGCGCGCGCTCGGGTGCGCGCCACATCGCCGAGAGCAGCGCCGCCAGCTGGCGCGGCCGGACCAGATTGAGGCGGGTCAGCCCGGACCCGTCGGCGATCACCAGGCCGTCGGTGTCCACACCGTGCGCGCCGAGCACGGCCTGTGCGTGTGCGGCGGCCGACGGCATTCCGCCATCGCCGCCCTCGTGGCGCGCCGCCGCGCGCACCAGCTGCTCGGCATACAGGTTCTGGCTGGCCTTGTTGACCGCGGTCAAGATCGCGTGCAGCGGAGGCGAGTCGTGCCACGCCAGCGTCGCGCTCGCTCCCGCGGGGTCGCCGGGCGGCAGCTCGTCGCGGTCGGCGGCGCCGCCGGACACTTCGATGCCGGCGCGGCGCAGCTCCTGCACCAGGAGGTGCGCCGCGTAGCGCGTCGGGTTCTCCACTGAGAGGACCACGCGTTTCGGCTCGGGAGCAGCGGCCATGCTACCGGCCAGCTGAATGTGATTGCGGCCCCGCGCGCGTTCGACGATCAGCGCCGCTGGCGGCTCGGCGTCGGCCGCCGCGACGGTGACGCTACCATCGACGGTCAAGTAGTCGCTTTCGGGGACCAGGGTCACGCTCGCCTCGGCGCCGGCGCGCTCGCCCGCCAACAGCACGGCGACGCAGTTCTCGGCGAAACACAGGCCCGAGACCTGCGCGGCGTAGCCAGCACCTTGATAGCCCCAGGACCAGCCTTCACCCATGATCTCGTCCGGCTGACAGTCGTCGTTGCCGAGGACGCGGCCGCGCACCTCGCGCAGGCCGGTGGCGGCCAGCGCTTCTGCCCAGCGACGCAGCGGCGCGGTCGGGCCGTCGACTTCGTGGCGGCCGCCGAAGGTCGGGTCTCCGCTGCCGACGATCTCGAGGTCGCCGTGCAGGACTCCCTCCCGCACGACGCCGTGCGCGCGCAGCTCGGTGCGAAACACATGGCCGGCTCCCAGGGTCCACAGCGCGACCGCGCTGCTGATCAACTTCATGTTGGATGCGGTCATGAAGCCGTGGTCCGCGTCGTGCGCGCACGGAACGCTGTCGTCGGCCAGGTCGACGACGATGGCCCCGACCCGGGCGCCGCGCAGCGGGGGACTCGAGACCAGCTCGTCCAGCGCCGTGGTCAGGGCCGGTGTGCCCGGCGTCCCGCTCTGCGCGGCGAGTGCCGTGGTTCCGGACCCGGTTGGCAGGAAGAGTGCCGTGGTGAAGGTGGCGACCAGGGCGGTGCGTGGCGCGGGCATTGGTTCGATGGTGGCGACGAGAGCGGTCAGTGGAAGTGGGCAACGGGCGCGCCGACGACGTCGTCGCGCAGGCGGATGCCGAGTCCCGGCGCGTCGCTGCAGGCGATGCGTCCGGCGTCTCGCCGCGGCGCGTCATGCGCGGTGCTGACGGTGACGTAGCTATTGAAATCGGTCGTGGTGAGCAGCAGCTCGGCCGGCGTGCTGTGGGCGAGGTGGGCGATCGCTGCCGTGGCGACGTCGCCGCCCCAGCTGTCTTCGATGGTCACCGCGATCCCCAGACTGGCGCAGAGGTCGCGCGCTTGCTTGGCGCGCGTCAGGCCGCCGAGCTTGCCGATCTTGAGGTTGACGGCGTCGGCGGCGCCGTCGGCGGCTGCCCGCAGAAGAGCCGGCACTCCGTCGATGACCTCGTCGAGGACGAACGGGTGATTCGTCGCCCGCCGCACGCGCAGGCACTCTTCGTAGCTCGCGCACGGTTGTTCGATGTAGACGTCGACGTCGCCGACGCCGCGCACGACCCGCAACGCGTCGCCGGACAGCCACCCGGTGTTGGCGTCGGCGATCAACAGGTCGCCGGGCTCCAGCGCATCAGCGCAGGCGCGGATGCGCTGGATGTCCGTGACCACGTCCGCTCCCACCTTGAGCTGGAACTTGCGGTAGCCCTCGGCGCGGTATTGCCGCACCCTGGCAGCCATCTCGTCGGGCTCTTGCTGCGAGATGGCGCGGTAGAGAGGCACTGACTCGACGTGACGGCCTCCGAGCAGCGCGCAGGTGGGCATCCCGGTGGCCTGCCCCAGCAGATCCCAGCAGGCGACGTCGATCGCGGACTTGGCGTAGGGATGACCTTTCAGCACTCGGTCCAGCACGTGTGCGACGCGCTCGGGTTGGGTGGGGTCGAGGCCGAGCACATGCGGCGCGAGCTCGGCGATTCCCGCGCGCGCTCCCGCCGCGTACGCCGGCAGGTAGGCCGGCCCGAGTGGACACACCTCGCCGACTCCGCGCAGCCCGGTCTCGGTGGTCAGTCGGACGATCGTCGCGTCGAACACGTCGACCGCCTTGCCGCCAGACCAGGCATAGCGCCCCTCGTGCAACGGCAGGTCGACCTGGAACACCTCGATCTCGCGGATGTGCATGGCAAGAGCACACTATGCGCCCCGAGCGACCAGGCGTTGCGGAACGTACGGTGTCTGACTCGATTTTCTCGCTTCCGCCGCCAGCCGCCGCGCGCCTTGCCCCTGACTGCTCGACAGAGTTGCCAGACGCAGTGACTGGTTCACCATTCGGGTGGTAGCGCGATCGAGACCAGCGCCCCGCCGGTCCCCGCCAGCGTCACGGCGAGCGAAGATGCGCGTTGTGGCTGGCGTCGCACTTCGTAGCGGCCGGGCGGCAGGGCGGGGATGCGCAGGTTGCCGTCGTCGTCGCTGTGGCCGAATGCGCGAGCACCACCCGCTGCGACGGTGGACCACAGCCAGACGCCGGTCGCGCGGGCCGGTTCGCCGTCGCGGCGCAGCGCGAGAGTCACCGCGTGCGCGGTGTCCTTTGGCGCGATCGTGTGCGTGGTGCCCGGCCTGACCGACAGCCAGTCGGTCAGCCGCCACGTCGCCGTCGTGCTGCCCTCGGTCGCCTCGGCCCACAGTCGGTAGCGGCCCGCGGGCAGGTTGGCGAACGCGAAGCGGCCGTCGGCGGCGACCACTGCGGTGGCGGCCTGCCGACCGAGGCCGCTGTCTGGTGCCGAACCGAGCTCGAACGCCTCGAGCGACAGCCGACCGATCGCGGTGCGCGCCGGCGGGCGGTCGATGTGGATCTGTCCGTGCAGCATGCCGAGCGCCAGGCGGCTCCCGTCGAGCGTCAGCGCGGTGGTTTGTCCCTCGGTCAGACGGATCTCGTCGGCGAGGGCGAGACGATTCCACGCCGGGGTCACGCCGCCGATCTCGAAGCGCTCGAGCACGGCCCGCCACCTGCCGGCCGGCAGCCCGTGAAAGTCGAAGCTACCGTCGGAGCCGACGGCCATCGTCGCGGTGATGCCGACCAGCCGGTCGGCAGTCGCCGCGAGCTCCTCGACGTGGGCGTTGGGCAGGACGCGCGCCCCATCGATCTCGACCAGCGCGAGGCGGCCGAAGCGGCACCGAGGCGGGGCGTTGGTGATCCGGCCGGTCAGCCGGGCGCCGTCGGCAACCGTCAGCCGGACGGTGCCGGCCTCGCCGGCGACGTCGGTCGAGAGCGACGGCGCGTGGCCGGGTCCGAGGGCGCGCAGCGAGTAGCGCAAGCCGCGCCCCGCGCGCAGGGTGACCACTCCATCGCGGTCGCTGATGCCGTGGTCGATCAGGGTCGGCCCGTGGCTGTAGCCGTCGGGGTTGTCGGCCGGCTCGGCGGGTCGCGACACCGTGTTCCACTCGATTCGAGCGGCGGCGGCAGACCACTCGCGGACCCAGCGCGGCGTTCGCAGCAGCTCGACGCGCGTCGCCGCCACCGGTTCGCCGGAAGCGCGCCGGACCTCGACGCGCAGCGGCAGCGCCGGCGGCGCGTTGAGCCGAATGGTCGGCGAGGCACCTGCGCGGTGGTCGTAGCGCGTGGTCTCGCTGGGTAGAGCGCGCTCGTCCGCGGGGAATGCAGTGATGAAGTTGGCTCCGGCGCGCACGCCGCGCAGCACCGCGGCGCGGGTCTCCGGGTCGCTGCGCGCCCGCAGGAGTGCGCCGCCGCGCGCGTGCGCACAGCGCACGACGAAGTCTGCGATCGGCGTGCCGGTCTCCGCATCCAGCAGCTGCACCGCGACCCGACTGCCGGCTGTCGAGGTCAGCGTGATGGTGACGTCGGTCTCGCCCCACGGCATGACGCGAGGCGTGGGGGCATCGTAGCCATCGGGTGCGAACACCGAGAGCTCCGCGTGGGGGCCGGCGGACACCAGCTCGGCCGGAGTCAGGCGAAAACGACCGTCGGCGCCGGTCTCCACCGAAGTCAGGCTCGCGCCGCCGGTCATCACCGTTACGCCGGCAACCGGGCGGCCGGCTTCGTCGACTGCGGTGCCCGCGATCACCCGGCTGCCGGTGCGCCCGCGCAGCACGATAGTGGCGTGGTGCGGGCCGGGGGCGGCGACGTCGATGGTGACCGGAGCCGCGGTCGTGTGCGGCCACCGCGGCTCGATCCGCCAGCGGCCGACGGCGAGCTCACCGGCGTCGATCTCGCCGTTCGCGTCGCTACTGCTACCCAGCGCCGGGGTGCGCGGCAGCAGCGCTTGTTCGGGCCAGGCGCGATCGCGGTGCAACGCGAGCCGCACCCCGAGCACCGGTGCCAGGTCGGAGTCGACGATGCGTAGAGTCACGGCCGTGGCGCGTGGCAGCGCGAGGTCGCCCAGGTCGTCGCCGCGCACGGTCCCACTGATGTCGACTCGGCCGGCAGCGCTGCCGTGCAGCTGCAAGGATGTGGCGTCGGCCGGCAGCGGCAGCGAGAAGCGGCCATCCGCGCCGGTCGTCGTCCGCCCGACGCGCTGCGGGTGCGCGTGGTCCCGCGGAGTGGTCAGCAGCACGAACTCGACGCCCGAGAGCGGCGCCCCGGACTCCATCGCGATCGCACGCCCGCGGAGCGCACTCCGCGCTCCCGTGGTCCGCGGCGCGAGCGGACGGCGGTCGGTTTCGGCAGCGACGGCCTCGCCAATGCCGGTCGGCGCCGCCGCGGCCGGCGTCGCCGCGGCCGGTGCCGCCGCCGACGGCGGCGGTGGCGGGGACCACACGGCCAGCGCCGCAATCAGCAACAGGCCGACTCCCGCGATCCACAGACTGGTCTTCATCAATAGCAACCCGAACAGGTGAGGCCACGCCGCGGCGGCGGCGCCCGTGGCGCCGGCGGGGGTGTGGGCGAGGACGCGGCGCCGCATGGCGGCGAGGTCGGCCATGGGAGCGATCACCGCGGTCGCCCCGGCAATCCCTGCCGGCAGCGCGCGCCGCAGATGCTCGAGGCCGCGCGAGAGCTGCGATCGCACCGTCCCGGCGGGCCGGTCCAGCGCGCGCGCGATCTGCTGTGGGGCGAGGTCGTGCTCGAGGTGCAGGCGCAACACTTGCGCGGTCGGCCGCGGCAGACGATCGACGGTCGCCAGCAGTTGGTCGCGGAGGTCGGCGGCGGCCACCGCGGCGGCGGGGTCTTCGGCGGTCGAGTCGGTGCCGCTCACGTCTTGCCTCTGCGCGGTGAGCACCCGCTGGCGGGTGCGGTGTGCCCGCCAACGCCGCGCGTGGTTGGCGGCGATGCCGACCATCCAGGGCAGCACGGGGCGGTCGCGGTCGAGTTCGGCGGCGCGATCGACGAAGGTCAGGAAGGTCTCTTGCACCACGTCCTCGGCGGCGTGCGGGTCGCCGGTCAGCCACCTCGCCACCCGCAGCAGCTCGCCGGCGGTGGCGTCGAACAGCGCGGCCAGGGCGCGAGGGTCGCCGTCGGCGGCGAATCGGGCGGCGTGGCGATCGGCGGGCGCGGTCAAGACTGTTCTGTTCTTCGCGCGGCGGGCGGGCGTTGCGGGATTCTCGCAAAAAAGCCAGGCCGCCGGCGCCGCGGTATCATCGGCGGCCGAGATGGTGTTGCGCGCGGGCCTCTGTTCGCTGGTCCTGGTGGCTGTCGCCGGCGGCCAGACCGTGCTCCGGCTCGGCAACAAGCCGGCGGACGGCGCCGGTGACTACCGCGCCGCCGTGCTCTCCCTGGCGTTGGCCGGTGACGGCACTCCCGCCGAGCAGCGCCGCGACGCGCGGCAGTTCTTGGACAATGTGCTGAGCCACCCGAATTCGTCGTTTCGCAGCGAGGCGCTGGCGTGGGTGGAGCGCAACCGCATGGCCATGGCACAAGTTCGGGTCGCCACGGCGCGCCCACATTGCGCCTTTCAACGGTCACCCCAAGGCGTTTCCGAGTTCGAGGATCTACGTGACGGCATCGTCGCGCTGGCGCTGGCTTGGCTGGTCGAGCTGGGCGAGCAGGTGACGCGCGGCGCGTCCGACGAGGCGGCCGCGGCGCTGCGCGTCGCCCTGGGTGTCGTCGACCATCTGGAGCACGAGGTCGCCGCCGCGTCGTTGGTGCCCGGCCTCGAGCGCCTCGCCTTCATCACGGCCGCGGCCCAGCTGGCCCGCTCCGACCTGACGTCCGGCACGCGCGCTGCGTTGGTGCAGGTCTTGCAGGACGAACGACAACGGCAGACGGCCGCCCAGCGCCTGCGCTCGATGCAGCCGGATCTGGTGGTGTCGGCTCGGCGCGTGGCGGGTGACCTACCGGTCGCGGCGGCGGCCGAGGCCCTGCTCGCCGGCTTGGAGGCCAAGCGGCCGGCCGAGCTGGTGGCGGTGCTCGACGAGCCGGTCTGGGATCGCGGCCTGCGCGAGTGGCGGGCGCGGGCGGAAGCGGGCGCGCGTGAACGACGCGACGCGGCTGCTGCCGCCGTGTTGCACGTGTTGCCGGAGCCCGGTGCGTGGGCGGTGGGCAGAGTGCTGGCCGAGCACCGGCTGCTTCGCGTGCTGCGCGATCACGGTGTCGACCGAGCACGCCGCTGAGGTGGTTCGGTCGGCGTGCCCGGTCGCGCGGCGGTCAGGACGTACCGCGTCGTCGCCTGAGCGAGCGTTCGGCGCGGGCGCGGGCGACGGCTTGCATGTCGACGTGCTCGTCGTGCTCGTCGACGATCTCGGCCCCCAGCAGCGCTTCGAGCACGTCCTCGAGGGTGACGATTCCCTCGAGCCCGCCGTACTCGTCGGCGACGGCGAGGATGTGCCGCTTGTCGCGGAGAAACTTCGCCAGCAGCTGCGGTGCCCGCATGGTCTCGGGAATGAACTCGAGCGGTTGCAGCAGCGCGTCGACCGAGCTGTCTGCGTCCCCATGCGCGATCGCGTCGTAGATGTCGCGGCGGTAGACCACGCCGTTGACGTGATCGAGGTCACCGGCTCGCTCGGTCACCGGCAGGCGGCTGTGGCGCAGCGCTTCGGGCCGGCGTTGGACTTCGGCCAGGGTCATGCCGGTGGCCAAGCTCTGCACCACGGTGCGGGGTGTCATCAGGTCGCGCGCGGTGACCTGGTCCAGCAGCAACGCGTTCTCCACCCACAACGACTCGAACTCGCTGAGTGCCCCCTGGCGCTGCGCTGTCTTGGCCAGCGCGATCACCTCGGCCTCGGTCGCCAGGTGGCCGGCGCCGGTGCCGGTGAGCTTGTGCATCAGCCAGCTGCACAGCCGCGCGATCGGCCACGAGATCCAGATGAAGAACTGCAGCGGCCAGACGAGGAACGGAATCAAGCGGGCGCCGAACTTGACCCCGAGGCTCTTGGGGACGATCTCGGTCAGGAACAGCACCGCGAGCGTGAACAGCGCGGTGAACCAGCCAAGCGCCCCGCCGAACTCGGCGCCGACCAAGGCGCCCAGCACCGTGGCGCCGACGGTGTGGGCCACCGTGTTGATCGTCAGGATGGCGGCGATCGGGCCGTCGATGTGGGCGCGAAAGCGCTTGAACCGGCGTGCGCCGACTGTGCCCTGCTTGGCCAGTACGTCGAGCTGCGCCGGCGTAACCGAGTACAGCGCGGCCTCCAAGACCGAGCACATGAAGGATGCCGCCAGCGTCAATGCTGCGACAATCAGGATCAGGGTCATCGCGCGCGGGTTGGAATGGTGCCTACGTCTCGGGGGTCACGTGGTGGGCGAGAGTCACCGATGAGATGTAGACGTGGGTGGGTTGCTCGACGATCCACAGCACCACGCGGGCGACGTCCTCGGGGCTGAGCTTGGGGCCCGGCGTGTTGGCCACCGACGCGGTGTCGACGAACCCCGGTCGAATGTTGACCACCCGCGGCCGCTGGTCGGGCCGGTTGAACAGCTGTTGGCTGGCTGCGTCGATCGCGTGCTTGTACACCGCGTACAGATCGGGTCGCCCGAGAATGTAGCACTCGCCGGCGCGCGAGCCGATGTTGATGATGGTCTTGTCCTGGCCCTGCCATTCGTGGACCAGCTTGTACAAGATCTGCAGCTGGGTGTCGTCGTTGTACTGGTGGCGGTTGTTGACGAAGAGGTCGCACTTCGCGGCGGCTCGGACGATCTTGTCGCGATGCTTGGGGAGCTTGTACCCCGTCGACTTCGACAGGCCGACAACCTCGTCACCGCGGGCGCGGAATGCGTCGGCGATGGCCAGCCCGATGCCCTTGGTGTGGCCGGTGATCGCCACTTTCATTTGAATCGCCTCCACCACTTGGCGCGCTTGGTACTCGCGCTTGTCGAGCGGCGCAAGGTGATCGAGCTGATGGTGATCGCGGGACCGTTGTCGATGATCATGGCGACGACGTCGGCGACCTCGTCGTACTCGAGCAGGTCTTCGATCTGACGGCCGGTGTGCTTGGCCAGCTGCTCGACGATCTCGCTGCGGATCCAGCCGGGACGGACGGTGCTCACCCGGCATCGGCCCGGCTTGCAATTGAGCTCGGTGGCGACCACGTCGAGCGCGGCCTTGGCGGCGCGGTAGCAGCTCGTTCCGGCGTGGAAGCCCTGCGTCGGCCGATCCGGGGCTTCCGAGCCGATGCTGACGATGTGCTTCTCCTGGTCCTGCCAATGGTGAAACATCGAGGCCAGCAGTCTGGCCTGGTCCATGCCGTGCTTGTCGCGATCGTGCGCGCAGTTGACGAAGACGTCGCATTCCACGGCACCGAACACGATCTTCTTGAAGCCGTCCTCGGTGGTGAAGTCGAACCCGTTCTCCAGAGAGAATCCGACGATCTCGTGTTCGTCCCGCGCCAGCCGTTCCGCGATGGCTTTGCCCAAGCCGGCGGCATGTCCGGTCACAGCGATCTTCATCCCGCGCAACACTAGTCGGCGGACTCGGAGGTGCACACCGAAAATCCGCGCCCCAAAACCCCGCAGCGGAGGCGGCGGGTTCCCTCAGTCCGGTGCGGTGGGGCGTTGGATCGAGAGCTTCACTTCGTGGTGGCTGACGTGCACGCCGCTGGTTCCGTGGTAGCAGTCGACGCGGACGACGTAGTTGCCGGCCGGGAAGTCGTCTGTCGGGGTCGGCATCAGATAGGACTCGTCACCGGGACCGGCGTCCGCGAGGCGGCGCAGGATCGCCGTCGGCTGTTCGCCGGGCGTGGCCGGTGATCGGTCCACGGCGTAGTACCACTGACTGCTGGCGTCGGTGCGGTAGCACACCGTGTAGACGAGCTGGCTCTCTTGGCTGTTGGTCGGGTCCGGGTAGCTGGCGGTGTAGCGCTCGCCGTCGAACCGCGTGAAGCTCGTCGACCACAGCAACGGGATCGCGCCCGGGTCGGAGACCGACTGCTGTGGAGTGGGGTCGACCAGCTGCACGCGCGGTAGGTGGAGCGCCGGCGTTGCCATCAGCCGGGGGGCTCCGGCGACGTGCAGCGCGCGCAGCGAGTACGCCAGCGAGCGCAGGCTGGCGGCCTGGTGCTCGGTGGTGGTCCGCGGTGTCTCGCCGAACGGCACGAAGTACGCCGTCCGCCCGGTGCTGACCGGGTGGTCCAGCGCGATCAGCGCGGCCCCGTGGCCGGCGAGGTTGCCGGCGGAGAAGGACTCGAGCAGCTGGCCGCGGTGGTCGGGGTAGTCGGCGGCATGCGCGCGCTGGGGCAGGACCGCCGTGATGCCCGAGGGGAGCTGGATCGGCAGCTCGGCGGTGACGTAGGACGGCGTCAAGAGCCCCATGCGCTGGATCAGCTGCGTCAGCTCGTCGGTGAGCGTGGCGTAGTAGCGCGGTCGGACTTCGAGCTCGGCCCCCTCGGTCGTCATCGGCGCCATCAGGGCTTCCTCCTCGGCGACCGGCGGCAGGCCGAGGCGCAGCGTGCTCTCGGGCGGGCCGACTTGTACCAGGCTCGCGGGTCCCGCTTCTCCCAGCGTCGAGCCGGACGGGTACGCGAACAGGGTTCCGGCCGGCAGCGCGGCGAGCGAGGCGTTGGCGCGGACCGCGCGGCGGACCGTGCTGGTCGGCAGATTGCAATCGGCGTGGAACGCGTTCATCTGCGCCGGCGGGGCGAGCTCGCCGAGCCACGGCTTGGCCCAAAACGTCGTGCCGTTGCCGACCAACACCGGGCGGCCGATGCGCCTGCCTTCGGTGAGTTCCGCCACCATGCTGATGTCGTCGACCCCAACGGTGCCGGCCGCGCCGTAGAGGTCACCGTGCACGACCACCGGTGCCGCGCCGCCCGCGTTGTCGGGCAGCGCGATCTCGCCGCCGAGCAGCAGGCGCTCGGCGAGCACCCCGCCGGGATTGGCGAACACGGCCTGCGTCGACTGCAGGGCCTCGCGCCAGATCTGCAGCATGCGCGGCACGTCCTCGTTCATCCCGGCGAAGCCGTCGGCGAGGCGCGCGGTGTCGAACGCGCTCCACGGTGCGCGCGCGTCCCCGGTCTTGGCGACGAGGTCGTCGAACCACCAGTTGTAGCCGTGTGCGAAGGTCGTTCCGTCGCCGCCGACGTCGAGGTACGGGTTGAAGCGCGGGTCGCCGATCAGCTGGTAGCGCTCGGTGATCGGCACGTCTGCCGGATCGGTGCTGATCCAGGCGTGGGTCGTGCTCTCGTTCTCCGGTGTCTGCTGCGTCGGCCAGACGCGGCGGGGGTAGTGGCCGGTGCCAATGAACGTCGTGGCGCTGTACAGCACCTGGTTGGGCGACTCGGCCTGTAGCGCGGCCTGCGGCAAGCGAATCCGCCAGCGCATCGTGTTCTTCGGCTGGGGGCTCGCATCGACCGCCGAGAGCGGCTTGAACGCGCCCGCCGTGACCGGCGACGGAATGTAGTCGGTCCCGTACAGGCGCGCCGCCGGATCGATGCCTTGCCCGGCGACCGGCGGGCAGGACAAGGGTGTGTTGTACAGCAGCAGGTAGGTGTGTGGGAACGGCGCCGCGGCGTAGTGCACCGTGTAGTACATCTCGTTCGCCGAAGCACCCGCACCGCCCCGGCGTGCGGTGTGCACGGCGTATGGCTCGGCCGCCACGTTGCCGGTCTTGATGTCGATCCCACCCGATTGGCAGTCGACGACCACCGAGCCGGTGTAGTCGCCGCCGGGGATCTCCACCGAGATCGGTTCCGACAGCACGGTGGGGCCGGCGTCCGGATCGGTCTTGTAGGCGTGCACGCGGAACTCGACCGGCTCACCGCCGGCCTGCCGCATGGTGTGCAGCCGGCGGGCGTGGCTGACGACGCGCACCGTGGGCCAGTCCTCGTGCTTGGCGGCGTCGGATACGTTGCGCAACGGTGGGAACGGCAAACCGCTGCCGTGCAGGTTGATGAACAGCGCGTTGCGGTAGCGCTGCGGGTTGCTGCACATGTCGGCGAGCAGCAGCTGCAGCGGCGGTTCGTCCTCGTTCTCCAGGCCGGCGGCGACGCGGCGGGCGAACAGCTCTTGCGCGTCCGGCGTGCGCATGCAGTGGTTGAAGCGGTCGGCGACCGCGTGCGGCTGCGGGTTGTCGGTGGCGTCGTAGTCGTTGAGGACGCCGCTCTCGGTGCGCAGGCGGCCGCTGAACAGCTCCGCCGAGTACAGCGTGCTGGCGCCGGCGCCGGCCGCCAAGCGGCCCGGGTACCAGTAGACCCAAGGCGCCGCGGCGTCTGCTGTGGCGCTCTGGTTGACGTAGGGCGTGTAGAGCAGGTTGCGGCCGTAGCCGAGCTTGGTGATCCAGTGCAGGCGGAAGCGCAGGTGGGGGTTGGCGCTCTCGACCGCGGTTGCCGTCGACTGCAGCTGAGCGCGCAGCGCCGGCAGCGGCAGCCAGAGCGATGGCGCTTCGGCGATCGCCAGCACGTAGACATCGAACTCGGTCACCATCGGCTCTGGCGTCACCGGCACGCTGATCAGGCCTGCCGTGCCGGCCACGTGCAGCGCGACGCCGAGGTCGTTGACGCGCAGCACCTGGATCTTGGCGTAGCGGATGCGGTCCAGACCTTCGATCGGCTCGAGCTCGATCGTCCGCGACCAGCGCCACGTGCCCTGCGAGGTCCGGCTGTTGCCCGACAGGATGTCGTCGGGGGCGGCGACGGGGTGGGTGGTCAAGTACGGACTCGGCTCGGGCGCCGCGGCGGCGTCGAGTTCGGCGAGCGTGGTGATGCGACGCTGGTCGATGCTGGACTGGAGCTCGGCCAGCAAGGCGACCGCCTTGCCGTGCGCAAACTGCACCGCGGCGTCTTCGCTGACCGCGCGGGTCGAGACCGCCACTTGGTGGACGAGCAGAGTCAGCGAGATGCTGACGACCGAGATGGCGAACAGCAGCTCGATGAACGTCGAGCCAGCGCGCGGGCCGAGACGGTTCGGGCCCCCGGTCGCGCACTCGGCTCGCATCACGGGCTCATCGGCAGATCACCGCGATCGCCTTGAACGGCGGTCTCGATGTGGGACTCGCGGCCGCCGCCGGTGGGCGGTGCCGCCGATGGCAGCGGTGCTGCACGCTCGCTTGTAAGCCGCGCGGGGGCAATCTATGGTGCCGGCCTTTCCGACGATCCCCGCGGCGGGCTTTCGCGCCGGCGGGTACGCGAGCCAGGGAGGGCTTGGCGCTTGGTCAAACGGTCCAAAAAGAGCTCCGGTCAGCTGCCGTTCTCGGGTACACCCCCTTCGGGTGGCGCGGGTGGCGGAGCCGGCGGAGACGGAGAGACCGCGATCGCTCTGCACGAGGCGGCACAGGCGCGCTACCTCAACTACTCGCTCTCGGTGATCACCAGCCGCGCCCTGCCCGACGTGCGCGACGGCCTGAAGCCGGTGCAGCGGCGCATCCTGTACACCATGCTGCGCGAGCGCATGCTGCCCGACGCCAAGCCGCGCAAGTGCTCGGGCGTGGTCGGTTCGGCGTTGCGCGACTTCCACCCGCACGGCGGCGACGCGCTGTACGACGCGCTCGTGCGCCTGGCGCAGCCGTGGGTCATGCGCCATCCGCTGGTCGATGGGCACGGCAACTTCGGCTCGGTGGACGGCGACGCGGCGGCCGCGTTTCGCTACACCGAGTGCCGACTGGCGCCGGCGGCGATGCCGCTGCTGGACGACATCAAGAACGACACCGTCGCCTTCCGCCCCAACTACGACAACACCAACACCGAGCCCGTCGTACTGCCGGCGCGGATCCCCAACCTGTTGATCAACGGCGGCGCCGGGATCGCGGTTGGCATGGCGACCAACGTGCCGCCGCACAACCTCGGCGAGGTGATGCGAGCGTGTCTCAAGCTGCTCGCGGACCCGGACATCCAGGACTACCGGCTGGTGGCCAACGACGCCGTGCAGGGCCCCGACTTTCCCACCGGTGGAACGGTGGTGACCACGCGCGAGGCTCTGCGCGAGATCTACAAGACCGGCAGTGGCACGCTCAAGCTGCGCGGCACCACCACGCCGGAGACTCGTGGCAAGCCGCGCGGCCAGCGGGGCGCCAAGGCGCAGAAGACGCTGCTGATCGACTCGATTCCGTACGGCGTCAACAAGGCCACGCTCGTCGAGCAGATCGCGCAGATCGTCCTCGACCGCAAGATGGCGCTGCTGCTCGACGTGCGCGATCTGTCGACCGAGGACGTGCGCATCCAGCTGGTGCTGCAGGCGGGGGCCGACGAGCAGAAGGTGCTCGCCTACCTGCACAAGCACACCAGCCTGCAGGTAAATTTCAGCTACAACCTGACCTGTCTGGTGCCGACCGAGAACCCGGAGGTCGGCGCGCCGGCGCGGCTGGGTCTGAAGGAGATCCTCTGGCACTTCCTGCACTTCCGCTTCGACGTCGTGACGCGGCGGCTCGAGCACGAGCTGCGGACGCTCGACAAGCGCATCCACATCCTCGATGGGTTCGCGCTGATCTTCGACGCGCTGGACGAGATCCTGAAGATCATCCGCGCCTCGGACGGCAAGCAGGACGCGGCGAAGAAGATCCAGAAGCGCTTCGCGCAGCTCGACGAGGTGCAGATCGAGGCGATCCTCGAGCTGAAGCTGTACCGGTTGGCCAAGCTCGAGATCAACCTCGTCACCGGTGAACGCAAGGAGAAGCGGGCCCAGGCCAAGCGCATCCGCGCGCTTTTGTCCGACGACGCCAACGACACCACCGGCGCCGGCCGCTGGGGCATCGTGCGCAGCGAGATCGAGGAGATCTTGGCCGAGCACGGCAAGGCGGACGCCGCCAAGCGGCGCACCGCGATCGAGCTCGGCGCCGAGGAGATGGAGTACGCCGAGGAGGACTTCATCGTCGCCGAGGACTGCCACGTCCTGGTCACCGCCGACGGCTGGGTCAAGCGGCAGAAGGAGATCAAGGAGCCGAGCAAGTCGCGGATTCGCGAGGGCGACCGCGTGCTGGCGTGCGTCGCCGGCTCGACGCGGGCGACGGTCGGCTTCTTCTCCAGCCTGGGTACCTGCTACACGGCGCGGTTCATCGACCTGCCGGCCTCGACCGGCCACGGCGAGCCGATCCAGAAGCTGTTCAAGTTGAAGGACCGCGAGCGCATCGTCGCGGTGGTCAGCTTCGATGAGCGGGCACTGGCCGCGTCGATCGCCGAGGATCCCGCGCGGCCCGACGTCTGCCCTCTGCTGCACGGCTTGGCGGTCACCAGTGATGGCTACGGCTTGCGCTTCGGTCTGCAGAAGTTCGTCGAGGTCTCGAGCCGCGCCGGCCGGCGCTACGCCCGGCCCGCCGCCGAGCAAGAGGTGATCGGGGTCGCGGCAGTGCACGGCAGCGAGACCTTGCTCGGCATCAGCCGCAAGTGCCGGGCGATCGTCTGCAAGGTGGAGGAGATCAACTACCTCGGTGGGCCGGGCAAGGGCGTGCGCGTTCTGAAGGTCGCCGCCGCGGATCGAATGCTCGGTTTCAAGGCGAGCACCGGCGACCGGGACCTGCTCGTCGTCGAGACCAACCGCGGGGCCAGCAAGACGGTGTCGACGGTGAAGTACCGCGTCACCGCCCGCGGCGGGGCGGGGGTGGAGATCCAGAAGAACGGCAGCATCGCCCGCATCGTCGAGGATCCCGTGACGGCGCCGCAGCTATGACCGACCCCAAGATGGCCTACAACGCCGACCAGCTGACCGTTCTGCAAGGGCTCGAGGCCGTGCGCAAGCGGCCGGGCATGTACATCGGCGGGGTCAACAGCGCCGGGCTGCACCACTTGGTGTGGGAGGTGCTCGACAACTCGGTCGACGAGGCGATGAACGGCTACGCCACCGAGATCACGCTCACCCTGCACAAGGGCGGCGACTCGGTCACCGTCGCCGACAATGGACGCGGCATCCCGGTCGACAAGAACAAGAAGACCGGCAAGTCGGGGATCGAGTTGGTGCTGACCGAGCTGCACGCCGGCGGCAAGTTCCAGAACGACGGGCGCGGCAACTACAAGACCTCGGGTGGCCTGCACGGCGTCGGCGCGTCGGTCGTCAACGCGCTGTCGAAGAGTCTGGTCGCGGTCGTCAAGCGGGATGGTGGTCAGTACAAGATGGAGTTCGCCCGGGGACTGCCGACCACCAAGCTGCTGCGCAAGAAGGTCAGCGGCGCGGTGCGCGGCACCGGCACGACGATCACGTTCACGCCGGACCCGAAGATCTTCCCGCGCACCGAGTTCAACGCGGACACGATCCGTGCCCGGCTGGAGACGGCGAGCTATCTGCACCGCGGTCTCAAGCTGGTGTTCGTCGACGAGGTGGCCGGCCGGCGCGAGACCTTCCAGCAGCAGGACGGCATCGCCGACTACCTGCGGCGAGTCGTCGAGGAGCGGAAGACGCGCGGCATCCACGACACCCCGTTTCGCCTCGAGCGGGATGGCGACGTGCGCATGGAGACGACGCTGCTGTGGACCGAGTCCACCGATGAGCACCTGCGCTCCTACGTCAACGGGATTCCCACCGCGTCGGGCGGCAGCCACGAGAACGGTTTCCGCGCCGGCCTCTCCAAGGCGGTGCGCGGCTACTTCGAGACGCACTCCCTGACGCCGCGCGGTGTCAAGATCACCCACGAGGACATCCGCGAGGGCCTGGTCGGCATCCTGTCGGTGTTCGTCGCCGACCCGCAGTTTCAGGGGCAGACCAAGGATCGGCTCAACAACCCCGAGGTGCAGGCGGCGATCGACGGCGCCGTGCGGCCGGCGTTGGAGCAGTGGCTGAACAGCAACTCCTCGGTCGCCGAGCAGATCGTCGCCCGCATCATCGCCGCCAGCCGGGCGCGTGCGGCGAGCCGGGCCGCGTCCGAGTCGGTGTCGCGCAAGAGCGCCACCAGCCGCCTGATGCTGCCCGGCAAGCTCAGCGACTGCTCGTCGAAGACACGGGAGGACTCCGAGCTGTTCGTGGTCGAGGGCGATTCGGCCGGTGGCAGTGCCAAGCAGGGGCGCGATCGGGCGACGCAGGCGATCCTGCCGCTGCGCGGCAAGGTGCTCAACACCGAGGGCGCGGGCCTGAAGAAGGTGCTCGACAACAAGGAGCTGAACGATCTGGTGGTCGCGCTCGGCTGTGGGATCGGGCCGTCGTTCGACCCGACCAAGCTGCGCTACCAGCGGGTCATCCTGCTGGCCGATGCCGATTCCGACGGCCATCACATCACCACGCTGCTGCTGACGTTCTTCTACCGCCACCTCCCGCAGTTGATCGCCGCGGGCCGGCTCTACATCGCGCAGCCGCCGCTCTATCGCGTGGACATCGGCAAAGAGACCTACTGGGCGGCCGACGACGCCGACCGCGAGCGGATCTTCGCCGAGCACGGTGGGCGGGCCACGCCGCAGGTGACGCGTTTCAAGGGCCTGGGCGAGATGATGCCCAAGGTGCTTTGGGAGACCACGCTCGACCCGGCGCGGCGCCGGCTGCTCAGGGTCGAGATCGCCGACGGCCTGCTCACCGACCGGGTGATGGCCGAGCTGATGGGCAAGGACCCGGGCGCTCGTTTCCGCTTCATCATGGAGCACGCCGAGGATGCCGAAGGCGTCGACGTCTGAGGTGGTCCGGATGCGAGTCCCAGCCTCCATTGCCGTCAGCGCGTTGCTCGCCGCCGCTGTGGGCGCGCAGCCGCGATCGGTCTACGTGCCCATGCCGGACGGGGTGCGCCTCGCGGTCGATGTCCATTTGCCCGGGGACGGCGATCACGCGGTGCCCGCCCTGTTCGAGCTGACGCGCTACTGGCGCGCGCGCGAGCACGGCCGCACCGGCGCGCGGCTGCCGGCGTTGAACGCGATCGACCGGGCGTTTCTCGAGCACGGCTACGCAGTGCTCAAGGTCGACGTGCGGGGCACCGGGGCGTCGTTCGGCGAGCGCCAGGCCGAGTACGGCCGGCAGGAGGCCCGGGACTGCCACGCGCTCGCCGAGTGGGCGGTGCGCCAGCCCTGGTGCGACGGCAACCTGGGCGCCTACGGCATCTCGTACTCGGGCACCACCGCGGAGCTGATGGCCGCGAGTGGGCATCCGGCGGTCAAGGCGGTGGTGTTGGGTTGGTCGGACTTCGATACCTACCGCAGTCCCGTGCGCCCGTACGGCCTCTACGCCGAGAGCCTGGTCGCGGAGTGGAGTCGGATGGTCGCCGCGCTCGACCGCAACGACGCGCGCCGGCTCGGGGCGCACGTCGCCCGCGTCGATGGCGATGACGACGGTGCCCTCCGCTCTGCTGCGGTTGCCGAGCACGTCCACAACTTCGATGTCGCGGAGTGGATCGAACGCTGCGAGTTCATCGATCAACCGATGGGGCGCTTGCGCGAAGGCGTCGAGCGCGACAGCTACCTGCAGGCGAGCGCCGTGCGTTGGCGGGCCCAGGTCGAGGCCGCTGCGGTGCCGATGCTGGTCTTCGCCAGCTGGTTCGACGCCGGTACGGCGCGCGGCGCCCTGCGCCGGTTTCGAACCTACCGCAACCCACAGTGGCTGGTCTTGATGGCGTCCAGCCACGGTGGGCGTTGGCACGCCAGTCCGTACGCGGGCCGAGCGCAGCCACCGGCTCCCTCCGCTGCGGAGCAGACCGCGCTGCGGATCGCGTTCTTCGACCACCACCTGAAGGAGCCCGGCGACGAGGTGCCGGCCTGGCCCGCGGTGCGCTACTACAACGTCGGCGAGGAAGCCCTGCGCAGCGCCGGCGATTGGCCGCCGCCCGGAGTCGGGGAGCGCGTGCTGGCGCCGACCGCCGATGGCCGACTCCTGGCCCATGCCGAGGCCGCAGTGGTGGGCTACGACGTCGACTTCGAAGTCGGCACCGGATCCGCGAATCGCTGGGCGACGCAGATGGGTGGGCCGGTGCGGGGGCTCGACCAACGCGCGCCCATGGACGCGCGCATGCTGGTGTTCGACACGCCGGCGCTGGCCGAGCCGCTGCAACTCGCCGGCGCCGCGGTCCTCGAGCTACGAATGTCCGTGGACCGCGAGGACGCCGCGGTGCTGGTCTACCTGCACGACGTCGATGCCGACGGCCGCAGTCGCTATCTGACCGAGGGCGGCCTGCGCCTCCTCCATCGGAAGCTGACGGTGGACCGCGCTCCGATGGAGCCGCTGCACTCGTTCGCGGAAGCCGACGCGCTGCCGCTGCGACCCGGAGAGGTGGAGACCGTGACGGTCGCGCTGCAGCCCGTGGCGGCGCGGCTCCCCGCCGGTCACCGATTGCGGCTGGCGGTCGCGGGGGCCGATGCCCACACGTTCGCCAGGGTCCCAGCGGCCGGAGCGGTGCATTTTGTCGTGCACTGCGGTCCGGCGGGATCCCGGCTGCGCCTGCCGGTCGTCGAGTGAGGCCGCTACTGCAGGAGCAGGTCGTGCCGGCCGCCCGACTCGAACGCGGCGGGTGAACCGAGCCGGAGGGCGATCGGCTGCGCGTAGGCGGTCAGGCCGATGAGGCTCGGGTTGGACGGCACCGGCAGCGTCGCCGAGCCCGGCACGCCGAGCGCCAGGCTCATCACCAGGCTGCTCAGGTCCACAGTGATCAGGCCGTAGGGCTGGATGACGACCGACGTCGGCTGCACGCCGATCAGCACGACCGCGCCGAACACGGTCGTGCGGGTCGAGGTCACCGAGAACGTCGCGCCCTGACCGGGGGCCCAGTTGGTCACCGTCATCGCGATGCGCGCCGCTTCGTACGCGCCGACGTCGGCGACCGCGTTGCGGTCGCCGTTGGCGTCGCTGACGCGGCCGCTGCCGTAGTAGTCGTTGACGCGATAGGGCAGCGTTCCGGTCCAGCCGCCCTCGATGCCGGGCGAGCCCGGCTGCAGCCGGAAGTCACCGCCGGCTGCGTTGACGAAGTTGAGCGGAGTGTTGAGGTTGGTCGGCGGCGGCGTGAAGTTGAAGTTCGAGACGCATTGCGCCGCGTAGTTGTTCATCATCACTGCCGACGCGGGCACCGAGCTGTCGGGGAAGCCGATGTTGCAGTTGACGACCGCGTTGTTGCAAATCCACTGCTGGGTGGGGTTCTGGTCGAACGAGATGCCGTGGCCACAGTCGTAGAACGTGTTGTGATACACGTAAGTGCGGTCGCCGTTGCTGCCGGTGTAGTACTGCGTGCGAATGCGGATCGCGACGCCGGATTGGTTGGTGCCGATGAAGATGTTGTCGTGCACCGCACAGTCGAATCCGCCCCAGAGAATCACCGAGCTGTTGCAGTCCTCGAAGCGATTGTTGTGGATGTCGACGCGCCGCACCGGACTCGGGTTGATCGCGATGGCGCCGTTGCCCCACGGTGAGATCCCCGCGTTGCGGAACGTGAGGTTGGCGATCTCCAGACCGTCGGTGGCCTGGCCGTCGATCTGCAAGAAGCCCCACTGACCGTCGGCCCCGTTGAAGTCGACGATGCAGGTGGCCACGTCGCTGCCGGTGATCGCCACGTTCTTGTAGTCGGTCAGCACCAGCGCCGCGCCCGCCGAGGTCACCGGGTCCCAAAAGTCGCCCGTGGTCTGCGGGCCGTACGTCGCGGGCAGAATGTGGTAGACGGCGTCCTGGTTGGTCGTGGTCAGCCCGAACGTCAGGGTCTTGAACGGTGCGGCTTTGCTACCGGGGTTGGCATCGCTGCCGTTGGCCCCGTCGATCCAGTAGTGCGTGACCTGCGCGGGACCCACCGCGCAGGCGAGAACGGTGGCGAAGACAGAGAGGATGGCGGGCTTGAGCATGGAGTTCCTATACGGCTCGGAGGAAGGCTGGCGAGTATAGGAGAGCGCTCGCTCGCCCGCACTTGGTCGGGCGCACTGACGCCGCGACGTATTCGGCGGGCCCCGCCGCCAACCAATCGCGCTGTGTGCGATTCGGTGCTAACGGCGCAGCGGGTGCGTGGTCCCTGGTGCAAATCATCCCGGTGCGCCCTCGTTGCGCCGCTGCCCTCTTCGCACCCCTGACGCTTCCCCCCACTGTCACTATGGGCAATCCCGTGCCGCGTCCGTCTCGGCGCACCCCCACAGTCGGTCTCACGCGCCTGCTGCCGAGCGGTGCAGCGCTGGCCCTCGCCGCTGGGCTCGCCGCGCAGACGACGGTCCCCGCCGGCTTCGTCGATGAGCACGTGCTCAACGCCGGGGAGTCGCCGGCGGCCCTGAAGTTCTCGCCCGCGGGCGATCTGTACTTCGCCCGCCGGATCCAAGGCGAGCTGTGGCGCGTGCCCTTCGGCCAGTGGAGCAGCCCCCGACTGCTCTACACATTCGACGTACCGAAAGACGGCAGCGGAAAGCCGGCGGCCCATCGCTCGTCGGGCCTGCGTGACTTCACGTTCAGTGCCGATGGTCGCTCGCTCTTCGTGTTCTACATGAAGAACAATCCGCGGCAGAATCGGCTGGTGCGGCTGGCGATCGATCCAGGCAACCCCGATCGCGTGATCCCCGGCAGCGAGACCCTGCTGCTCGATCTGCCCTTCAACGGCGGCTCCGCCTCGGGCAGCCACAACGGCGGCGCCGTGGAGATCGGCAGCGACGGCATGGTCTACGTCACCACCGGTGACGGCTGGAGCGGCGGCGACAACGTCCAATCGCTGAGCACACACACCGGCAAGGTGTTTCGCGTCGCGCAGGATGGCTCGATCCCGACCGACAACCCGTTCTACGGCCAGACCTGGGGCCCGTACCGCGCGGTCTACGCGCTCGGCTGCCGCAACCCGTTCTCGATGAGCTGGAATGCGGGTGACGGTCGGCTCTACGTCAACGAGACCACGGGCACCAACAAGGGCGAGGTCTTCCGCGTCGACCGCGGCGCCAACTTCGGCCACCAGGGCTTCGGCGGGATCGGCACGTACGCGGCCGCGTGGACCAATGCATCGGCGGTGGCGCCGTTGAACACCGGCGGCGCGTGGTACGACGGCTGGCGGTTTCAATCCGCGCAGCGGTCGTGGCCGTCGACGTACCACGGCGGCTACTTCGTCTGTCAGTGGGGAGACAACAACCAGACGCCCGGCAGCATCGTGTTCGTTCCCCCGGGCAACCGCTGGCCGCAGCCGTTCGCCGGTTCGATGAAAGCGCTCGACCCGAACGGCGCGCTGCTCAAACCGACCTGCGTGCGCGTCGGTCCCGACGGACACCTCTACTACCTGATGACGACGTACGACACCAGCCAAGGTGAAGTGCGGCGCATTCGCTACGGCGGCGGGGCCGCCGCCCAGCCGCCGGGGATGGCGCCCAACGGCGGCACCTTCACCGGCGCGACCAACGTGAGCCTGTGGTCGTCGACTCCGGGAGCCGCGATCCATTACACGATGGATGGCAGCACTCCCACGCAGAGCTCGACGCGCTACTGGGGCACCCCGTTCGTCGTCGCGAGCAGCGCGGTGGTCAAGGCGCGCGCGTTCGCCAGTGGCATGCAGCCCAGCGCGGTCGTGCAGGCGGCGTTCACCATCAACTCGGTCACCAACGTCGCGCCGGTGGCAATCGCCGGTCCCCGGCAGACCGTCTGGCCCGTCGATCGGCTGTTTACTCTCAACGGCTCGGCCTCGTACGACCCCGACGGCTCGGCCTCGCTGTTGTCCGAGATGTGGGTGCAGGTCGCTGGGCCGCCGGTGCCCGGGTTCGACGGCGGCGACTTCGTCAGCTTCTTCACGCCGCGCCAGGTCGGGCTCTATCGCTTTCGGCTCGATGTGTGCGATCCCAGCGGCGCATGCGCCAGCGACACGGTCGACGTGGTCGTCGTGCCGTGTCTGGACGACGTTCTCGATGGACTCTCGCACCGATGGCTCTTGGATGAAGGCGGCGGGCTCCAGCGCGCGTACGACAGCTCGCCCGGCGCGATCCATGGCGCGCTGCGCGGCGGGGTCGGCAAATCGTCCTCCGGTGCATACCCGGCGAGCGCGGCGGCAATGGTGTTCGACGGTGTCGACGACCGCATCGAGCTCGGTAGCGAGTTCGACCCGAGCGGGTCGGCGCTGACGGTTGCCGCTTGGTTGAAGGCAGACGACTTCGGGGTTCCCGACGCCAGGATCCTGTCGAAGACGCGCGGTGCCAACGAGGGTGACCACCACGTCATGCTGTCGACCGTCGCCAACGGCGCGTCGACGCGCCTGCGGTTCCGCCTGAAGACGAGTGGCTGGACGGCGACGCTGGTGGCGTCGGGCGGCGGCCTGACCGCCGGCCGTTGGGTGCACGCCGCCGCCGTCTACGACGGCGCCGAGATGCGGTTGTTCCAGGACGGCGTGCTGGTCGGTCGCATGGCGAAGCAGGGCAGCATCGACTCGGACCCGAGTGTTCCCGCCGCGATCGGCAACCAACCGCTCTCGGCAGCGGGCGGCGGCCGGGCCTTCGACGGCGTGATCGACGATGTCCGCATCTACGACCGCGCGCTTTCGGTTGCCGACCTCGGCCGGCTGGCGCGGCGGTCGACGATCCTCTCGATGCCGGCGTGGTGCGGCTGTCATCGCGACCTCGGCTTTGCCAGCCCCGGCGGTGCCCAGTTGACCCTCTGTGGTGCGCAACGGCGAGGCACGCCGTGGGATCTGCGCCTGACGCAGGCGGCTCCGAACGCACCGGTGGCGCTCCTCGTCGGCCTGTTGCCGGGGGCGACGCCGGCGTTGGGCGGCACGCTGGTACCGCAGCCGCTGCTGTCGCTGATCGTCGCCCCGGCCAACGCGCGCGGCGAGCTGCTGGCCCGGCGCCTGTCGGGCTTCATCGCGCCGACCACGTTCGTCGTGCAAGCGCTGTCGCCGGACCCCAGCGCTGCCAAGGGGTTGGCGTTCTCCAATGCGGTGCAGCTGGTGACGCGCTGACGCGACAGGGTCGCGCCGCGACGACCGCCGCCGACTACATTGGCGCGCATGGCGTGCACCGGCGGCCAGGACAACGGCGACCCGGCGTCGCTCTCGACGTGCGTCGTCATCGTCAACTACAACGGTTGGCAGGCCGGCGTCGCGTGCCTCGAAAGTGTGTCGTGCTCCACGCACGCGCCGAGTGAGGTCGTCGTCGTCGACAACGCGTCGACCGATGGTTCGCTCGATCAGTTGCGCCGGTGGGCGGCGGGGCGTGCGCCTGGTGGCGTCCCGGTGCACTTCTTGGCCAACGACGTCAACCTCGGCTACGCCGGCGGCGCCAACGCCGGCCTGCGCCATGCCCGAGCGCACGGGTGTGACTTTGCGTGGCTGCTCAACAACGATGTCGTCGTCGCGCCCGATGCCCTCGGTCACTTGGTTGCTTACGTCGCCGGGCAGGCGTCGCCGCCCGCGATCACCGGCACGATGGTGCGGCTCTTGGCCGAACCCGAGCGAATCCAGTACGCGGGCGGTGCGCAGTATCGGCATTGGTGGCCGTACCCGCGCGGCATCGGCGGGGGGGAGCTGGACCGCGGCCAGTACGACGATCTCGACCCTGCGGGCATGGCGTACGTGTACGGGGCCTCGATGTTCGTCGACCTCGATTTCGTGACGGCGATCGGCGCGTTGGACGAGCGCTACTTCCTCTACTACGAGGAGCTCGACTGGATGGAGCGCATGCGTGACGCCGGTGGGTGGTGTGTGGGCTATTGCCCGCGCGCCGTCGTCTACCACCGTGGCGCCGGATCGATCAATCCCTCCGGTGAGATCGAGTCCGCGTTGTCCGAGTACTACATCTTTCGCGGCAAGCTGCTGTACACGCGTCGCTACCACGCGCATTGGTTGCCGGTGGCGTGGCTGTTCGTGGTCAAGCGCATTGTCGGCAACACGGCGCGCGGTCGGTTTCGTCGTGCGCGTGGGCTGATCCCCCTGCTGGTGCGGCCCAGCCGGCGCTGGCGTGGTGAACGAGATCCGGTGGGATCGCGCGACGTGCAGCCGCGCGTCCTCCTCAGTGGCTTTCACTACCCGCACCACGCCCAGACCTCGGGCTACGATCGGCTGCGGTTCCACGTGTCCGCGGACTACGTCGACGCCGGCGCTTTGCCGGGTGGCCGCCGGCGGTTCGGCGGCACCGCGCGCCGCGCCAATCTTCTGCTGTCGGAGGTGGTGGCGAGTCTGCGCGGCCGGCGCTACGACCTCCTCCACACGCTCTACCCCGAGGATCACCCCGGCCTCGGCCAGCTGGTGCGCTCGCCGGCGAAGCGCGTGGCGACCTTCCATCTGCCGCTCGAGTGGTTTGCCGAGCTCGACCGCTCGCGGGTTCCCACCCACCGACTGCGGGCGCGCGCGTTTCGCCGGTTGGACGGCATCATCGTGCTCCGCTCCGCGGACGAAGAACCGGCGAGCGCCGCGTTTCCGCGCGCGCTCGTCCGCTTCATCCCTCACGGTGTCGAGTGGTCGCCACGCCTGCCGCCGCGCGCGGGCCGCGAGTTTGCAGTTCTGACCGCCGGCTGCCACGAGCGCGATCTACAGTCCTACCTGGAGATCGTCGATCGCGCCGCCGCCGCCCACGCCGGCTGGCGCTTCCACCTGGTCGGGGCACCGCCCGAGTGGCGCGACGCCGTGCGCACGCGCGCCAACGTCGTTGGGCACGCCCGCCTCGACGACCACGAGTACCGCCGTCTGCTCGCCAGCTGCCGGGCGGCACTGCTGCCTCTGCGCCGCGCGACCGCGAACAACGCGCTGCTCGAAGCCCACGCCGCCGGCCTGCCAACGGTGGTCCACGATCTGGAGGGCGTGCGCGACTACGCCGTCGAGACCACGGCCCTCTTCGGCGACGCGGCGCAAGCCGTGGCGCAGCTGGCGCGCCTCGCCGCTCTGTCTCCGACCGCAGCGGCCGAGCAGGCGGCGGCCACGCACCGCGCCGCCGCGCGATTCCGCTGGGAGTCGATCGCCGCGCAAACGCGAGCCTTCTACCGCGACATCTGTCGCCACTGAACGTACGGAGTCCGGCTCGATTTTCTCGCTTCGCCCGGTCGGCACGTCCCGATCGCCGCGCATTCTCGCGTGCGTCGGGGGGGTGAACGGCAGTTGTGCAGGTGACCTACCCGCAAAGGAGATTGCCATGCGTCCGTTGATCGGCCTTGTTCTGTTCGCCCAAGCCATTGGTGGTCCTTGTGTTGCACAAGATCCTCCGGCTCCCCCGGGCGGTTTCGCCGTGCAGGCGCTGCTGGACCAGGACTGGACTTGGTCGGATGGCTATCGCACGCGCTTCGATCTGCACGTGCCGGCCGTCGCGCCTCCGCCAGGCGGTTGGCCGGCTGTGACCGTACACCACGGTGCCGGCGGCGACCGCAAGCTACCGGACGTCGTGCGCGCTGCGCGTTACCTCGCCGCGGCGGGATACGTCTGCTACGCCTACGATGGGCGGGACAACGGCCAGACGCCGGCGTTGAACCCGACCTGGAGCGCGCCCCGAACGCCGGAGCGGATCTTGCTCGACCAGGCGGAGTCGCTGGGCGCGGCGCAGACGTTGATGCCGGGCGCGATCGACGGAGCGCGGTGGGCGCTGACCGGTTTCTCCGGGGGCGGGCGTCGTTCGCTTTGGGGTGCGGGGTGGTCCGGTCGGTTGCTGCCGTTGGCCGGATCGGTGGCGCACCATCCGGTGGTGTCCGCGATCGCGCCCGAGATCGCGGTGATCGACATGCCCAACACCGCCGCGCCGGGCTTGGTGCTCGCCGGCGACTTCAAGGTGAAGGGCCTGCCGCCGACCGACCCGATGATGGTGGCGCTGCAAGCCGGCGACTACCCGTCGTTCGCGGCGGCAGCGGTGACGACGTTCGACCTGCAGGCGGCTGCGCTGCTGCGGACATCGCTCGTGCCAATGCTCGGCATGTGGGCGCAGCAGGACGTCAAGATCGTCAGTGGGCCGTCGATTCGGGCGTTCATGGCGTTGCCGACGCCGGCGCCACGGCGCCTGCATCTCTCGACTGGCGGCCACGACACGGTCAAGAACGCGCACGAGCGCGACCTGCAGCAAGATCTGCGCCGACGTTGGTTCGATCGCTTCCTCAAGGGGATCCGCAACGGCGTCGAACGCGAACCCGTCGCCGAGCTCGCCGTGCAGCCGACGACCGATGCACGCCACGCGAACTTGGCGACCATCTGGGAGCACCGCAATGCCGGCCAGTGGCCGCCGGCGACGCAGACGATCACGGTCCGCAGCTACCTGCGCAGTGGCGGCGTCTTGCACGCCAACGCCCCGAGCACCGTGGAAGCCGGTCCCCTGCTCCAGCATCGCGTGGCACCGGGCTACGACGCGCTGAGCTACGTCGCGCAGGGCGCCGGCCTGGCGCATGCCTCCGTGCTGGCGCAGATCCCCATGGTGGCCGCGCGTTTCGATGGAGCACCGTTGCCGGCCGACACCGAGCTTCTCGGCGTTCCGCGGCTGACCCTGCACGTGTCCGACACAACCGGCCAGGCGCAGCTCACCGCGCGGCTCGGCCACGTCGACCCCGCCGGTCGCGAGACGTGGATCTGCATGGGAACGCACGGCGTGCGTTCCGCACCGGGCCAGCACACGATCGTCATCGAGCTCGACGATGTGGCGCACGTGATCCCCGCCGGCCACCGCGTTCGGGTCACCGTGCAGAACCTGGCGCTGCACCAGCCGCCGGCCGCGAGCGGACGCATCCGCTGGGTGCCGTACTTCACCGACACCGACACCACCGTGTTGATGCAGCCGGGGCAAGCAAGCCAACTGGAGCTGCCGGTGCGCGCCTACCGCGCCAACCTGCTGCCGCGACTGGCGGTGGCCTCGGCCACTGCCGGTGTGGCGCACCGCATGCAACTGCGCGGTGGTGCAGCGCGCGCCGGTGAGATCTACGCGGCCTTCTTCGGCGCCAGCGGCGAGGCCCCCGGCGTCGCGCTCCCTGGCCTGCCGCCCGCGCCACTGAACCCGGACCCGTGGACCAGCGCGGCGATCGCCCTGCAGAACTCCGCCGCGTTCCCCAACACCCTCGGTGTGCTGGACGCGAGCGGCACCGCGACGCCCGGGGTCTACTTCACGCCGCCCGTGGCCGCGGCCTTGGTCGGGATCCGATTCACCTGCTCCGCCGCCGTCCTCTCCGGCGCGAACATCGAAGCGTTCACCGACGCCACCTCGCTGGTCATCGACCCATAACGAAAGTACGGAGCCAGGTCAGGCTCCGATTCATCACTTCGCGCACCACGATGTCGCCGACACGCCCCTCACGGCAGTCGCGTGCCCGTGACGACCGTGGTCCCGCCGACCGCGATGCTCGCGGTCGACCACCAGAGGTCGCCCTCCAACCAGTCGATGGTGGTCACCGATGGCTGCAGGGTCACGGCGTGTGAGCGGCTGAGGCGTGCGGTCAGCTGGCGCCGCTGGCCACCTGCATGCGCGATCTGTCGCTGAAACGGCTGCGTCCCGGAGAGTCGAGGCGACACGGTCGCGCTTCCGGGTGTGGCGGACAGGCGGGGGAAGTCCAGAATCGCGCCGCGGAACGCCGGATCGCCGGAGAGCATCCACGACTGCGTCCCAAAGGGGTTGTCGTGTACCGATACCGGCGCGCCCATGGCGTCGAGCTCGACTGCCCGCAGCAGCACCAGCTCGTCCGTGTCGAACGTCAGCAGCCAGTTCCCGAAGCCCTCCCGCGAGGTCATCCGAACATCGGCGGTCGGTGGAGTGCCTGGATCGTCGTCGATGCCCATCGAGACGACTCGGTAATCGTAGACCGTGCTCGCCGTCGTGGGGCTGGGCGTCGCGCTGGACTTGATCGGAACCAGATGCTGAGAGGTGTAGCGGACACTCCATCGATCACCGATGCGCCAAGTCACCCATCGAGTCGGCGGCCGCGCGCCCTGCGGGCCGATCGCGCGCGGTTGACTCGGAGCGCTCGGGGGCGGCTGAAACTCTGGCCGAAGCGAGAGTCCGAGCCACTTCAGGCGGTCGGCGGTGACCATGGGGTTCGAGATGGGGCCCGGTGCCTGCGAGCGTGCGAAGGCGGTCGCTGCGGGCCTCACGTCGGCGATCAACCACGGCACGTAGCGATCCGGTGGCTCGGGCGAGGCCATGGGTGGGTCCACCTGGAACGAACGCCAGTTCTGACGGACTTGGGCTCCGCCCAGGGTTGTCGCGACGCCGTCTTCCAAGACCCGCCCACTCGTGCCGTACAGCAAGAGATACTCGGTCACGAAACGGAGCGGTCCGAGCGATCCATCGCTGGGCGGGGCGTAGTCGTTGTTGGTGGTGAACCGATTGACGACCTGAATCTGGCGGATCGTCTCGGTCTCCGGGTCCCCGACGGCCGCCGGGTCTTCACGCAGCTCGGCCGTGTACGCGTAGCAGGCCTGGTTCCACACCTGTGGCGGCTTGGCTTGGAACGTCCCGCGCACCTTCGTCCACATCTGCTTGGCGTCGTGCTGCCGCAATGACAAGGCGAACGGCGTCGACTGGTCCTTCAGCAGCGAACGAAAGGCCTGGTGAAACCGATGCACCGCGGGGTCGATGGCATCGGTATCGGCAGCCGTCGCCAGCTCTCCCTGCCGCGGGTCGGCCAGCCGAATCCCCTTTGTGGTGAGGCTTCCGAAGTACTCGGCAGCAAGGCCTTCCAGTTGATCCTCTTGGAAGCCGAACGCAGCCCGTGGCTGGTCGAGAAGGATCGACGCGATGACCGCCCCGTGGCAGTGTCCGGCCCAGCCGGGTTCCGTCGTCGAGAGGTGGCCAGCGACCCCGGGTCTCATGCAGTTGCTACCGCAGCTCGTCGTCTCCCAAGCCTGGGTGGCTCCGTAGAGGCCGAAGTGGCTGTCGAACCATGCCAACGTACCATCGTAGAGATTGGGGTCGGCGGCATCGACGAGGGGGTAGTACCAGAAGTCCCACGGAGTCGACGTCGCCG
The DNA here is from genome assembly GCA_965223545.1 of Planctomycetota bacterium. Lineage (GTDB taxonomy): Bacteria > Planctomycetota > UBA1135 > UBA1135 > UBA2386 > CBDCWY01. The sequence continues at coordinate 6,471,558 of OZ245006.1, forward strand.
TTCCGCTCTGCACGAACTTGGTCGCGACGACGTGCGCCGCTCCTCCGGTGCCGGTGACGTCGAACGTGTACCACCCGTGCTCTCCCTGTTGCACTTCGTGGATGAGCGGGGACGACAGCGGGACCGCGACTTCGACTCCGTTCGGCGTCGTCAGCTTGGAGATCGCGCCGCGGTCAGTGCTGAGAGTGAGCTCGCCTCCCCAGTACGTGGGGACGTAGACGCGGTAGCTCCCGGGATCCAACGTCGACACCACCGAGCCGCCTAGCGGCACCTTCACGATGGCGGGGCTGGGGATGAGACAGACGATGGTGCCGGCGTACGCGGCCGTCGGTGTGCCGGCGTTGACGTGAGCCGAGTCGCTCCGCGTCACGATGTCGATCGTGTCTCCGACACTCGCGTCGACGAGGATGCGCGTCGATCGAGCCAGCCGCTCTCCCGGATTCGCGCGCAGTGCCTGTGAAAGGACCGCTCCGTTCGGTGGAGTGAGCTCGAAGTAGGTCTTGGCGTGACCGGATGGAGCCGTGAGATTCGCGCCCTGGTCGACCTGCAGCTCGACGACGAATCCCCTGATGGCGGGGCCAAGCTGCTCCGGCACGACCAGCGACGTGGTTCGCAGACCCGTGCTCTGCGCATACGAGCCAGCACTTTGCCCGCCGCCCTGGACGATCGAACGATGTAGGACGCGCGGAGTGGGGGCCGTGAAGCAACCGAAGAGGAAGTCCGACGAGGCGAGGCCGGGAGAGCCGCCGTAGTAGACGAGAGACGTGCCACTGTGGCTGGTGACGCATCCGGTCGGTGGTGCGAAGCACTCGAAGAACGCGTTCTGGACCGTGAGGTTGGAGATGCAGCTGGTCGTGCCGGGGTACGTCACACAGGTTGGTCCGAGCAGCTCGAAATCGACGAAGCGCAGTGGAACGGGGCTTTGGGCTCCGGCAAGCTGAGCCATCAACACGCACGGAACGAGCCACCGGACCGAGGGGGACATGGAGGCCAGGATAGGCGAATCCAACGTCTTCGGCCGCGCGGCGTCGCGCGATCCCGGCGCTCACCTCTTCTCGCGCAGCCGCCGGATCACGCCGTCGTGGGCGCCGAACCACACCGATTCACCCACCGCGGTCGGCGAGCTCCAGACGGTGGCGCCGGTCTCGAACCGCCACCGGACCGCGCCGCTCTTGCGGTCGACAGCGAACAGCGCTCCCGGCTCGTCGCCGCCGGCGCCGCCACCGCCGACGTAGACGAGGTGCCCGACGATGGCCGGGCTGCCGAGGATGCGGCCACCGAGGTCGGTGCGCCAACGCAGCGCACCGTCGGCACACGACAACGCGTACAGGTGATGGTCGTCGGAGCCGACGTACAGCACACCGTCGCCGGCGGCGATTGCGGGAGAGGAGAACACGGCGCCGCCCGTGGTGTAGCGCCAGCGCTCGGCTCCAGTGCGGTGGTCGAGGGCGTACACGCGGTGGTCATCGGAGCCGACGAACACCAGATCGTCGTGGACCGCAGGCGAGCACCAGACCGCGTCCTCCGTGGTAAACCGCCAGCGCTCCGTTCCCGAGTCGGCGTCCAGGGCGTAGACGTTGCCGTCGCGCGAGCCGATCACCACCGTGCCGTCGGCGACGGCGGGCGACGACAAGATCTGGCCGCCGGTCTCGAACTTCCAGCGCAACACGCCGTCCGCGGCGCCGACCGCGTAGACCCAATGGTCGAAGGCGCCGAAGTAGCACACCCCGTCGACGATCGCCGGCGACGACTGCTCGCCGCCGGGGCCCAGCGCGATCGACCAGCGCAGCGCACCGGTCTGAGCGTCCAGGGCGTAGAACCGGTCGTCGTCCGCGCCGAAATAGACCGTGCCGTCGGCGACCGATGGCGAGGCGCGCACCAGCCCCTCGACGCGAAAGCGCCAGCGCTCCGCGCCGGAAGCGGCGTCCAGAGCCAGGAGGTGGTCGGCGAATGTGCCGCAGTACAGCATCCCGTCGACGACGGTGGGCGACGATTCGACGGTGCCGCCGGTATCGAACGCCCAGACCAGCTCCGGCGTGTGGATCGGTCGTGCCCCAGGCGCGGTGCCCGAATGGCGCGGACCGTTGCGAAACTGGGACCAGTGCGTCGGCATGTCAGTGGGGGGAGTGTGACAGCCAAGCAGTCCGCCGGCGAGCAGCAGGAAAGTCCAGGCTCGGGCCGGCATTGGGCGAGCTAGAGGGGTTCCGAGGTCAAGCTCGAGAGTCGTCGACATGGAAGGGATCGCGTCCATCACTCCATGCGTTGTAAGCGCAGAATGTGCGAAGTCGACAGCTGGTGCACGACCTCGACGTCCGCGAAGCCCTCGCCGATCAGCTGTGCGCGGGCATGACCGCTGCGCCGCGCCGCGACGGGCGGGGTCTGGTGGTCGATCAGGTAACGCAGGTCGGCCGGCGGTGGGCCCGCGCCGGCCGGGCGGTCGTCCTCGAGCGGGACCCCGAGCAGGTGCAGGTAGTAGGTCACGGCCTTGTGGTCGGCCAAGTGGACCGCGGCCGCACGGCGAGCGGGATCACGAAAGTAGGCCGCCGCCGCGGGGGCGTCGGCATAGCCGATAAACCATGGCAAGCCGACTCGGTCGGGCGCACGCGCCAACACCGTGGCGTTGTGTGCCGTCATGAAGAGCGCCAGCAGCGCAGCGGCCGCGACCGCGGCGCGGGGCCTGTCCGGGCAGCAGCGGTTGGTGGCCGCCGCAGCGCCGGCGGCGGCGAGGAGCACGACCAGTACGCAGAGATACGACAAGCTCCAGGGTGGCGGCAGGGGCGCGAGAACGCCGGTGAGTACGATCCCCGCCACCGTAGCGCACGCCAACCCCGGCGCTGCGAGGGCGCCACCGGCAACGCTCGCCGCGAAGGCCCAGGCGCCGGCAGGGTGCATGCCGTGCGTCCACCACGCCCACAGCCGCGTCGCCAGCTGCGACCACTCGCCGAGCGGGTGCGCGGTGGTCAGCGCGCCGCCGTCGAACACGGAGTCGAAGCGCGTGGCCTCGAGATGGAGCCGGGGGGCGCCCGGCAGTGCGCCGATCCGAGCGAGCGCGTCGTTGTCGGGGGCCATGCAGGTGAGAGCGGGCCAGTACAGCACACCGGTCAACGCGGTCGCCCCACCGCAGGCGAGCAGGAGGCTGCGCGAACGCATCCTTCGCGCACCGCGCGGCGCGCGCAGCGCGGCCGCGGCGACGAGCAGTGCGATCGTGATGAACGGATACAGCATCACCGGGACGGCGAAGAACCCGGCCGCCGCGATGACCGCGAACGTCGCGAGTGGCGGGCCCGTGCCTGCCCGCTGGCTTCGCCCGATCGCGGGCACCAGCGCGAGCAGCAGCAGCGTCGCGAGCTGCACCATGCTGTAGCCGCGGGCGTTGGCGGCCTGATCGACGAGATACGGCCACGTCGCCACCGCCGCGGTGGCCAACAGCGCAGCCCCACGTCCGGCGATGGCCCGGCCCGCTGCGTAGGCCGCCGGCACGCAGGCGACGCCGGCGGCGAGGGCGGGCAGCCGCAACGCCCACGGCTCGGGGCCCAGCAGACCGCAGCTGACGTGCGCGGCGAGCGAGTGCAGGATGTGGTTGTTGGTCGCCGAGTAGTCGCACACGATCTGCAGCAGCGGCTTCGCCACGAAGCTCGTGTAGGTCCACGCTTCGTCGTAGTGCACGGTTTGGCCCAGGCGGGCGGCGCCGAGCGCGAGCGCCACGATGGACATGCAGATGACGACCACCGCGTCGGCGGGCCGCGCGCGCGCTGCCGCCGCGAGGCGGCGCCCGGCGCGGGACGGCAGGGCGACGCCGCGGCGCGCGAGGTTCCACAGCCGGCGGGGCAGCTCTAGATGCGGCAGCAGCAGGAGCAACCATGCCGCTGCGCAGCCGGCCGCGGCCACGATCAGCCTTCGTTGGACCGCCGCGATGTGCGCCGCGGAGACGCGCTCCGCGCTGCCGTCGGCTGCCCAGCGATCGAGCATTCGCTCGGCATCACCGGCGTCGATGAAGGCGACGCCGAGGCTGATGGCGGCGGTGATCAACGGCACCGCGTGGAGGGCGGTGATGAACCATCGCGGTGGGCTTGCTCCAGGTGCGCGCGTCGCTTTGGCCATGGGCCGCGTGGCCATCGCATCACGATGCCAGAGGAGTGGTTCCCGGTGGCGCACTTTTGTCGGCCGGCCTCTCGGTGACCGGTAGAATCCGCGCCCCGCGATGCAATGGAGTGGGTCGACCATGGTCGTCACCGGTGCGACCGGCTTTCTCGGAGCGGCGCTCGTCGCGGCGCTCGAGCGCGGTGGTGCCGATGTGCGCGGAGTGGCTCGCCGGCCGCGCCGCGGGGAGCCCGCGGTCGACGTGACCGATGCCGCGTCTCTCGACGCCGTGTTGGGCAGCAATCGCCCGGCCGATTGCGTCGTGCACACCGCGGCCCAGCAGGGGGCGAGGGCCCCGCGCGCGCGTTGCGTCGCGGTCAACGTCCACGGCACCGAGAACGTGCTGCGCGCCACGCACGCCGCAGGCGCACGGCGGTTCGTGTTCATCAGCTCGATCGCAGTGCTCGGCTTCCGCTATCCGGACGGTGCCGGCGAAGACGCCCCCTCCGTCGGTGGCGACGCCTATGCCGACAGCAAGGTCGCGGCCGAGCACGTCGTGCGTTCGCTCGCTGCAGAACTGGGCATCGAGGCGACCATCCTGCGTCTGGGCGACCTGTGGGGCGCGGGTTCGGCGGCGTGGGTCGAGCAGCCGCTGCGCCGCATCCGCGCCGGGACCTTTCGGTGGGTCGCGGGCGGCCGCGGCAATCTGGATTTGCTGCACATCGACGATGCGGTCACCGGTGTGACTCTGGCGATGGCGCACCCCGCCGCCGCGGGCGGCACGTTCTTTCTGACCGATGGGGCGTCCGGCACCACGGTGCGGGACTATTTCGCAGGCCTGGCGGCGGCGGCCGGGGTCGAGTTGCGCGCGCGGTCGGTGCCGGCGTCGGCAGTGCGCTGGCTCGGTGGCGGCCTGCGCTATCTCGACCGCGCGGGTTGGGTGTCGTGCGCCCGCGCCCGCCGCGACCTCGGCTACGCGCCCACCGTCGACCTCGATGCCGGCATGCGGCGATTGGCGCGGCACTTCGCGGTGCGATGATCGCAGGTCGTCACAGCTTGCCGGCGCGGTGGTCGTCGAGGATCGCGTCGCAGGCGCGAGCCGCCAACGCCATGATCGTCAGGCTCACGTTCTGGAAGCCCGCAGTGACGAAGCACGAGCCGTCGCCGACGTAGACGTTGGGAACGTCCCAGCAGCGCTGCTGTGGGTCGAGCACCGAGATGGCCGGATCGCGGCCCATGCGGGCGCCGCCGACCTCGTGCGCGCACGAGCCGGGGATCAGAGCTCCGCAGGGGAGGTGGGTCTGCCGGCGCAGGATGCGGTGTGCGATCCCCAGCCGCCGCGGGCGCAAGCCGCCCGCGCGGGCGATCGCATCCAGGGTGGACGCCATCGCGGCCGTCATGACCTTCTCGTTGTCGCCGTACCGCATCTCGATCCGTGCAGCCGGCATACCGTGGGCGTCGCGGCGGTGGGGATCCAAACGGATGCGGTTGTCGGCGCGCGGCAAGACCTCGCCGAATGCGGTGAGCGCCCACGCCGGCCGCTCTCGCCCGACGCTGCCCTGGACGCCGAAGCTGCGCAGGAATCCGTCGTCGGAGGGCGTCGGCGGCGGCAGGTACACCCCGGTGATCCAGCCTCGATCGCGCGCGTCGCCCGGAGCGGGCGGTTGCGGAGTGCGCTCGGCGTCGGCGGGGCCGGTCGCGTAGACCATCGTGTGGTCCATCAGGTAGCGCCCGAGGCTGTCGGACGAGTTGCCCAGGCCGCGTTCGTGGCCGGAGCACGCCGAGTTCAGCAGGAGGCGCACCGTTTCGATGGTCGACGCACACAGCAGGACCGCGCCGCATTCGAGCACACTGCGGCTGCCGTCGCGCGCGTCGATCGTGGCCACGCCGGTCGCCCGCGTCCCGTCGGCGTTGAGCTGGATCCGCTCGGCGATGGTGTCGGCGCGCAGGTTGAGCCGGCCGGTCGCTGCGGCCGCGCGCACGCCGTGCGGGGCGTCGCCGCCGTCAAACCGTGCCACCCGCGCCTGCACCAGAGGGCGGTCCGGCCAGTCCGAGGCGAGCCGCGACCGCAGGGCGCGCTCGCCTTCCGTCAGCGCCCACGGCCCGATCACCTCGCTGTCCGGGATCGTGGGCACGCCGTCGGCGTTGCCATAGATGCCCAGCAGCTGCTCGACGCGCAGGTAGTGCGGGGCAAGCGCTTGCGAGTCGATGGGCCAGTCGATGCCCCAGCCGTCTCGCGACGCGGCGAAGAACTGGTGGTCGGACATGCGCAGGACGACCCGCGCCCAGGTGTGGAGCCGGCCGCCGACCTGGCGCCCGCGCAGCCAGTGGAACCGTGTTCCCTGCGCGACCGTGTAGCGATTCAAGCGATCGTCCACGAACAGCGCGCGCAGCCGGCGGTCGAACAGGATCCCGCGCGCCTGGATCGGCTGGCCGCGCACCGCGCATAACGCGCGATGCACAGGGCCTGCCTGTGCCCCGGCTTGGCCTGTCGTATCCCGCGGACGAGGGCGGCGCGGGCCGGCGTCGAGCAGAGTGACGTTCAGGCCCTGCTCGGTCAGGGCTTGCGCGGCGATGCTGCCGGCCGCGCCCGCCCCGACGATGGCCACATCGCAGCTTGTTGGCAAGTGATCAGGCACCGGCAGTGCGTGGTGGCTGCCCGAGCAGGACCTCGCGCCCGGGCCGCGGGTCGCGCGGCACGTTCAGCGCGAGCACCAGCGAGCCGGCGGCCAGGCCCGCGCCCGTGAGGAACACCGCCGCCGGTGAGTGCACCCAGACGTAGCCCAGCAGAACCGGCAAGGTGACAGCGGCGATGTGATTGATGGTGAACGCGACGCCCGCAGTCGAGGCGATGTCGGCGGGGTCGGCGATCTTTTGAAAGTAGGTCTTCTGCGCGATCGCCAGCGCGAACAACAGGTGGTCGACAACGAACAGGACGACTGCGAACCAGATGGCGTCGGCGAACGCGTAACACGTGAACACCGCGATCAAGCCGACGTACTCGACGATCAAGACGCGGCGTTCACCGAAACGCTGGACCAGTCCGCCGATGCGCGGCGCCAGCCACAGGTTGACGACGTGGTTGGCCAGCAAGAGGAGTGCCACGCGATCGGCGGTGAGGCCGAAGCGCTCGACCATGAGGAAGGCGGCGAACACGACGAAGATCTGCCGCCTCGCGCCGCCGAAAAAGGTGAGCGCGTAGTACAGCCAATAGCGGCGGCGCAGCACCAGGTGCTTGTGCTGCGGGTGGACCGCGTCGAAGCGAGGGAACGCAAGGGCGGCGAAACATGCCAGCAGAACGGTGATACCGCCGCCGACCGCGAACACGGCCGCCATCGGCAGCCCCGCTGCGCGCAGCAGCAGCCAGACGAGGCCGAACGCCGCGATCGAGCCGAGCGACTTGGCGGCGAGCTGGCGGCCGATGAGGCGGGGCGCGCGCTCGATGGGGAGCCACTGCAGCTGCAGCGACTGCTGCATGGTCTCGAAGTAGTGGAAGCCGATCGACATCAGCACGGTCGTGGCGTACAGCCCCGCCACCGACGGGAACGCGCCGGCCAGCGCGACGCCGACACCGAGCAATGCCAGCGAGACCACCGCCAGGAGCTGCTCGCGGACGACGATCACGACGAGCACTGCGGTGAACGCCAAGAACCCCGGCACCTCGCGCAGGGACTGCAGGGTGCCGATCTCCTCACCGGTGAACGCGGCCCGCTGGACGGCGAAGTTGTTGAGCAGGGCCTGCCAGGTGGCGAACGCGATCGGCATCGCCAGCGCCATCAACACCAGCTGGAACTCTCGAGTGCGCAGGCGTGGGGGCAGCAGGGGGAGGGGCCGCATCGGGCGGTGCACCCTATCGCGGTGCGACAGTGGCGGCGAGTGCCGCCTCAGGCAGAGGCCGGCTCCGCGCCGAAGGAACCGGTATGGCCAAGCTGGGATTCGTCGGCATCACCGCGGGAGCAGCCGCTCTCGTCTGCGCCGTGTTGGGTTCGTTCTACGCCGAGGGCGGAGCGCGCGCGCGGGTAGCCGCGCCCGCGGCGGGGGCCGGCGGTCCCGTTGACGTCTTCGAGCCGCTGCGCGGCCGTCTGACTCCGTCGCACGGCTACTTCTTCGCGGTGTCGGCCGATGAGGAGTGGCTCGCCGTCGTCCACGCAGCCGCGCCCGGCGAGCAGCATCGAGTCGTGGTGCTGCACCAGCCCACCAACAAGGTTTGGAGCGCTGCCCGCGACGAATGGCTCTTGGGGGCGATCCCGGACTGCTTCAGCGCCGACAGCCAAATGCTCGTACTCGGTCGCTTCGCCGCTCCGCTGGACCCGTCGATGAGCGCCCTGCAGTTCGTCGAGGACGCGAACGATGACATCGAGCTGGCGTTTCTGGGAATGCCCGAGATCGTGGCGGGCAGGCGTTCCGGTGCGCAAGACCGCTGGGTGAGCCTGTCGCAACGAGAAGGCGAGTTCGGCGAGCTGGCGCGCAGTGCACAGGGGGTCGTCTTCGAGGAGCGCGCCGATGGCGCCGATGAGCACAGCAAGCTGCGCATTCGGCCGCCCGGTGAGGATCGCGTCGTCGACTACACTCCGGTGCTCGATGCCGACCGAAAGCGGCTGTTGAAGGCGGCGGCCGCGCAGCCGCCAGAGCTGGGCGCAATTCTGAAGGAGCACGCGGACACACCGGCAACGATGCGTCTGGCGCAGCTCGCGGTTTCGCCCGACGGCAAGACCCTGGCAGCGGTGGCGACGCTCTACCGCGGGCAAGTGGGGTTTGCCGGCCGCCGCTACGGCGTCCTGATCTCGCTCGGATCCGATCGCATCGTGGCGCAGCCGTTTGCGGACAATGTGTACGGGAAGATCGTCTGGTCGCGCGATGGGGGTGGCGTCTATTTCTACAAGCAGTCCGATGACGGAAGCGACGGCACGGTGCATCGTCTGACGATCCTTGACGACTGAGGATCAGAGTGTCGGACCGCCCGGCGCGACCGGGCGGCCACGGGCCCCATTCCCCGCGCGACGAGGCGGGCTCCGTATCGCGGTGACCCTGCTGTCGACCGCGGTGGCTCTGGTCGTCGCCGAGGGAGCCCTCGTGCTGCTCGACCTGCCGGCGATGCGGTCCGAGCTGCACATCGACGCCGGCGATGGCTTTGCCGACCTGCACACCGATCCCGACCCGGAGCTGTTGTGGCGGGTGCGGCCCGGGTCGTACGAAGTCGAGTCGCCGACCGGAATGCGCGGCTGGGTCCCGCGAGGTTCGGCCGGCGAGCATCGCTTTCGCATCGCGTGTGTCGGCGACTCGAGCACCTTCGGTCTCTGGAGTCGCTACGAGGACACTTGGGGCGTCCGCGTGGAGCGCGCGCTGCAGGACCTGTGGCCCGATCGATGCGTCGAGTCCGTGCTCTGCGCCGCGCCTGGTTACTCGAGCTTCCAGTCGGTCGCGCTCTGGCGCGCCGAGGCCGCGCCCCTGGAGCCGGCGATCACGGTTGCCTACCTAGGTGGCTGGAACGATTTCCAGAACGCAATCGGTGCGCCGGACGCCGAGCGCGCGGCGCGGCAGAGCTCGTCGCGATTGGTCGAGCTCGGCCGCCGGTGGTTGGATTCGCGGTCGTCGCTGTCGCAAGAGGACTACGCCGCCGCGTTCCGCCGGGGGGAGTCTCCGGCGGGAGTGCGAGTGCCCCTGGCGGAGTTCGAAGGCAACCTCACCGATCTCGTCGCCGACGTGCGGGCAGCTGGTGGCGCGCTCGTTCTGGTCGTACCGCCGTTGCCCTCGGAGACTGTTCGCGCGATGCCCGCCAGCCTCGACTACCCGGCCGTAGTCCGGAGGGTCGCGCAGAGCCTGGGGGTCGCGATCGTCGACGCGGCCGCGCTGTTCGAGGACCGCGGCGAAGAGGCGTTGTTCGTCGATCGAGTGCATCCGTCGCGGCGCGGCCACGAACTCCTGGCCGCGGCGGTCGTCGAGCAGATCCGCGACGTGTGTGCTCCCGCCGAGCCGCGGCGGCCGGGTTCCGCTGCGGTAGGAGGTGTCGCGCTGTGGCGCTGCGAGCCCGAGACGATCCCGGCGTTGAGCGCGCGCAGTGTGGTCGTGCATGGGCGCGGCATCGCGAGCGGCGGGATCGAGCGGGTGTGGGTCGGTCCGCGTTGGGTCGAGCAGATCGATGTCCTCGATGACCAGCGGCTGCATCTCACGCTGCGCCGCGGCTTGCCTCCGGGCGAACACGGAATCGAGCTCGTCTCCGGCAGGGGCCGCCAGCGCACGGCGGCGGTGCTCCAGGTGAAGGGGTTCGAGCCACCGGCGCTGGAGGTTCGGGTGGCGGACTCGACGCCGGAACGCGTTCGGCTCCACTTGCGCTGCCAGCCTCCACCGCAGTGCATGATCGCCGTTTGGCTGGCGCCCGGGTTGTCGGCGTCGCCGGCCGAGACCGCGTTTGGACCGTTCTGGCTGTCGGGTACGTCGTCGGCGCCAGCTCTGGCCCCTGGTGCCGGATTCGGCGACTACCGGCGGCTGGCGTGGCCCCGGGCGATGGCGATCAGTGGTCGCGGTGGTTTCGACGCGGTGCTCGAAGTGTCGCCATCGTCCTTGTCCGCGGACGGGACCGCGCATTTGCAGGGGTTGGTGGTCGATCTGTTCGACCCGACGATCGGCACGGTGACGGCTCGACTGCGCGTCGATACCCGGTGAAGTGCGCGTCGTCCAAGCCGGACTCGCGCGGCGAGGGCGCGTCGCGTAGAGAATGCGTCCCGGAGCCCACACCATGACTCGATTCTTCGCCCGCGCCGCGATCGTCGCCGCATCGTCCCTGACCTGTGCCGCGCAGGACCCGCTCGAGGCCGAAGGCTTCACTCGGCAAGACCGGCTGCGCGGCTCGGTGACGGAGGAGCGTGCCTGGTGGGACGTGCTGCACTACGACCTGGCCCTGCGCGTGCGGCCCGAGGCCAAGCGGATCGAGGGCACCAACGTCATCACGTTTCTGCCGACGGCTGCCGGGTCGAAGTTGCAGCTCGACCTCCAGCCACCGCTGGAGATCACCGGCATCGAGTGCGACGCCACCGAGTTGCAGTTCACGCGGGAGGGCAACGTCTACTGGGTGACGTTCGCTTCGGCGCCACCGGTCGGGGCCGAGCAGAAGCTGCGGGTTGCCTACGGGGGGCGACCGCGCGAGAGCACGCGGCCACCGTGGAGTGGCGGCTTCTCGTGGCGGGAGGACGAGCACGGCCACCCGTTCATCGCGACCACTTGCCAGGGGATCGGTGCCAGCGTGTGGTGGCCCAACAAGGACCACGGCTACGACGAGCCCGACCGGGGTGTCGACATTCGCGTGACCGTGCCCGCCGCGCTGACGGCGGTGGCCAACGGTCGGCTGCAATCGACCACGCGAGACGAGGGCGACGACACCCGGACGTTTCACTGGCGCGTCGTCAACCCGATCAACAACTACTGCGTCAACGTCAACATCGGCAACTACGTGTCGATGCCGTCGGTGTACGAGGGAGAGGCGGGGCCGCTGGACGTCGAGTACTGGGTGCTGGAGCACCAACAAGAAGTGGCGAGAACCCAGTTCGTCGAGGTGCCGCGCACTCTCGCGGCGTTCGAGCACTGGTTCGGTCCGTATCCCTTCTACGAGGACAGCTACAAGCTCGTGGTCGTGCCCTATCTCGGAATGGAGCACCAGAGCTCGGTGACCTACGGCAACGGCTTTCAGAACGGCTACCGCGGCCGGGACCTGAGCGAGACCGGCGTCGGGCTGAAGTTCGATTTCATCGTCGTGCACGAGACAGCGCACGAGTGGTGGGGCAACAACATCTCCATGCGGGATGCCGCCGACATGTGGATCCACGAGAGCTTTGCCAACTACGCCGAGAACCTCTTCGTCGAGTACCACTTCACCGAGCGCGAGGCTCAGGACTACGTCATCGGCTGTCGCGCGCTGGTGCGTAACGACCGACCGATCATCGGTGTCTACGGCGTCAACAAGTCGGGATCGGGCGACATGTACTACAAGGGCGGCAACATGCTGCACACGATGCGGCACATGCTGAACGACGACGAGCGGTGGCGCTTGATGCTGCGCGGCATCAACGAAGCGTTTCGTCACCGCACCGTCGGAACCGCCGAGGTCGAGGCCTACATCAGCCGCGCCTGTGGGTTCGATTTCGACCGGGTGTTCGAGCAGTACTTGCGCACGACGATGATCCCGACGTTGCGCTACGCGGTGAAGGGGGACACCGTCACCGTTTGGTTGGAGGACGTCGTGGAGGCCTTCAGCACACCGGTTCTGCTGCGCATCAACGACGACGAGCAGCGCGTCACCGTCGGTGCCGACCCGGTCGAGCTGCGAGTCGAGGCCGCGCTGGCCTCGTTCGAGTTGGACCGCAACTTCTACATGAACGTGAGCCAGGCGCCGCGGGCTGTCGACGGACGCTGACCCCAAGCCGGGATCGCGACCGCGGCGGATCGCGGTGTCGCCACCCGAGCGCCGTCGGAGACGGCGCAGCGGGGGCGACGGGAGGCGCTTGCCAGCGTCAGCGGACGGTCGGGACGCGCCACCCCTCGATCAAGTCGCGCTCCTGTGGCGAGTGCTTCTCGACCAAGTCGATGGCGCGGCTGCGCAGCGCGCGCACGTCCTGGACCGACAGCGGATCCGCGATCGTGGCCTCGACCGCGTCGGCGTCCGGGCCCTTGACGCCCAGCTTGACCGCACGCTTCACGGCGGCGTCGATCTGCGCCTGGCCGAGCTCTTCCGGGATGGCGGGGGGGCCGAAGAAGATCGGTGTGTCCACCAGGAAGAAGTCGCCCGGCACGATGGCGACCACCTTGCCCGACTCGAAGCCGACGTTGACCCGCTCGGCGGTCTGGCTTCCCACGTAGAGGACCGGCTCCTCGGTTTGCCGCGGAAAGACCAGGGCGGGATTGACCTCGAGAACGAGCAGCCAGCCGGACTTGTACAGCGGTGAGCCGACCCGGTAGTAGTGCGGTGCGGCCTTTTCGAGGTCGAACCGCTGGGCGGAGATCAGGGTGACCGGGCTCTTCTCGGGCTGGTCGGGGATCACCGGGATCGCCTGCGGCGCCGCGTCCTGGCATTCGCCAGGACGGGCGGAACCGGCGATCGCGAGAGCACCCAGCAGGGCCGGGGCGAGACACAGCTTGACGCTGAGAACGTTGGATTCAGTGCTCATGGTCTACCTCCCCGTCAACTCGATTTCGTCGATGCCGATGCGGGCCTGCGCCGCGCCGAAGCTTGGACCGAACTGGAACGAGATCTTCTCGACGTCGGCCAGATCCACGCCGCTGCCCTGCGACAAGAAGTCGGTCAGGCGGATGCGCGTCGTTTCCAGATCGCTGTTCCAGCCGAGGCCGACCCCGCACAGGATGTTCGACCCGCAGATCACGGTTGGGCACGCGATGTTGCGCTGGTATGGCTCGGCAATGCCACCTCCGTAGGCGCCGATGTTGATCGTGGCGGAATTGCCGTTGCCGTCGATCAGGGACACCGAGAAGGTGTCGTTGCCCATCTGCGCGTTGGTCAGCGAGTGGCGCGTGCCCTGCGCCGCGCGGAACTGCAAGAACGCGAACCCGCGCAGGTCGCGATCACCGGTGGGCAGCGTGTAGGTCAGGTCGTAGTCGCCCGCCCCATCCACGCTGAACACTGCGCCGTGCGTGCTGTCGCCCGCGAAGCGCGCCCCCTGGGTGACCGCGGCCATGGTGTAGCCGTTGAACGGGTCGCCCGGGTTGTCGGTGAAGTCGGTGTTGTTGTCGTCCAGCATCCCCTCGGTCAGATCGAGGAGGTTGGTGGTCACCGTTGCGCCGGAGCTGGCGAGCGCGGTCGACGGGTTGGTCTCGAAGTCGTCGACGACGCGGTTGGTCCCGCTGCGGACCTGATACATCATCTGGTTGACGATGCAGGGGTCGGCCGGCGGAACGCCGATCGGGCGGAAGGACTCGTACTGGCGCCACAGGAAGTCGCGCGCCGGCACGTTGTCCTCGAGCACGTGCTTGACGAGCGGCAGGATGTAGCCCTTGAGCATCAGGTGCGTCGTCGCCTTGCCGATCAGGCACGGACCCACTGCGAAGCGGATCGTGTTCTGATTGTGGTAGTCGTCGTGGCCGACCCCTTGGCTCGACAGCGAGTAGCGGTCGCCCTCGGCGCGGTCGTGGATCTTGAACGACTGGGCGGTGGGGGCGTTGGCGCAGCCGTTGACGTCGCTGTCCGACTGGCCCACGAACAACGCGTACGGCACGCCGTGCGGCAGCGTTCTGTTCGAGCCGCCGAAGTCCACCGGCGCGAAGCTCATGATGAGCTTGACGTCGTCGATGGTGAAGTTGTTCACCGTGTGGGTGCCCGCGAACAGGTTGTGGTAGGCGCGCACGACACCATCACCGCCGCGGCTGTGGCCGATCCAGACGATGTTGGTGTTGTCGACGTTGCCGACCAGCACTCCGCCTGAGACCTGCGGCAGGAAGGTCCAGAACTCATCGGTGTTGGTGAGGGTCGTGACCGCGGCCGTGCCCGTTCCCGGTTGCGTGTTGTTCTGGTGGCTCATCACCACGTAGCCGTAGGACGCCAGGTGGAAGCCGAGGTGGTCGTACCACTGGTAGTTGTGACCATTCCCGTGCGAGATCACGATCAGCGGCCGCGGGCCTTGCTGGGCCGCGATGTTGGCGATGTCCGTCGGGTAGTAGATGTCCTGGCGGCCGAACGAGATGCCGGTGTTGACGATCACCTCGGTCACCGCGTGCGGGCCGTCCAGCGTCAGGTCGTGCACGACGTAGAAGCCGGACTCGCTGTCGCTGTAGCCGTCGATCAGGTCGACCCCGGGGTCGAAGTTGCCGTTTTGGTCGAAGTCCAGCACGACGTCGTAGCCGACACCGAGGTCGTCGCCGGCGTCACCGCTGAGCGTGCCAGCGTCGAGGGCGAACGAGGTCGGCGTCGCGGTGAACGCCTGTTGGGTCGA
The DNA here is from genome assembly GCA_965223545.1 of Planctomycetota bacterium. Classification (GTDB taxonomy): domain Bacteria; phylum Planctomycetota; class UBA1135; order UBA1135; family UBA2386; genus CBDCWY01. The sequence goes on from OZ245006.1 coordinate 6,486,572, forward strand.
GGCGCCACGCACGTCGACCAACGACGGATCGGCGATCCACTCGGTGCGCGTCTTGCTCGCCACCACGTACACGTCCGCGGTCTGGCCGACGATGAACGGGTGGACGGTCGGATCGACGAGCGCGGAGACGGTCGTGCCCGCGTTGAAAGCGGCGACGTGCTCGAAGTCCGGGTAGGCGGTGAGCGGGTTGCCGGCGATGTCGAGGTTGCGGTCGGCAAACGTGAAGTCGGCGCCGTTGCTGACGTCGATTCCGTTCGGCGCCGAGGCGTCGACCACCAGGGCCACGCCGTAGATCGTGGCGCCGGCAAAGCCGGGATCCGCGGGGAGCGGAACGGTGACCGACAGCATTCCCGATGCGTCGGTGTTGCCCAGCGGCAGAACGCCGAGGGCGGGAGTGAGGCCGATCGGGACCGAGACCCCGAGGATGGTGACGGGACCGTTGCTGATGTCGAGCAACAGGGTCACGGGGGCGTTCGGTGCACCGGTGACGGAGATCACGAGGTTGTCTCCCATCAACTTGGTGACCGACACCCGATCGTCGAAGCGCAGATCGGCGGCCGGCAGCGTCGCGCCGAGCAGCGTCGTGGCCAGCGCCGCGCCGCGAGCCCAGGACTTGTGTAGCAAGGTGTCTCCTTGGTATCGGATGGACGTGGTCGCAGAGGAGCGACCGAGGTTTCGCCAGCGTAGGGGAATCGCCCGCTGCGGCCAGCCCCTCGTGGACGTGGGAGTTGCGCCACGGTTTGCGGCTGCGCCGGCCGCTAGGTGCGGTGGCAGCGGCGATTCGCCAAGTTCGTGCCCCGAGTGTGTCCGGCGGTCGCCGGCGATCACGTGCCGGGGCGCAGCTCGATTGCGGTGGTCAGGCCCAACGCGCCGCCCGAGCTGGCGCCGAGATCGACGACCGCGCCCTGCGCGAAGACCGAGGCGTTGCTGGGCAGCGGAGTTGCGGGGACCTGCACGGACACGGCGGCGGGGGCTCCGGTCCACGGCGGGCCCGCGATCGGTTGCCATACAGACGGCACCGTCATGGACAACAACAGCTCGCCGGCCGCGCCGGCACCGGCCATGCCCCAACCGGGCAGCAGCGTTCCGCACGGAAAGCGCGGGTCCGGTGTGGGTGCCAGCACGAGGACCGTCGCCGATCCGGCCGACTGAGTGCCGAGCGGGTTGTCGATTCCCAAGCTCACGGTGCCACCCGGAACGGGTTGGCCGGACAAGATGGTGAGACTGCCGCTCGGGTTGACGCCGCAGCCGAACGCGACGACGCGCGCGGCCGGTGGCTCGACCGAGAACGGGTTGCCGATGGCCACCGCGCGACCCGCGGCGGTCGCCGCGGTGATGCGGACCACGCAGGCGGCCGAGGAGATCCCGCGCGGCACGACCAGCTGGTGGCGTCCGTTGTTGGGCAGCGCCGTCGCCAGCGTGGACCAGGGGCCCGTGGGGCCGGTCGTCGACAGCTCGAGATCGATGGTCGCCACCTGCCCCGCTGGCACGGCGCAGGTCCAATCGATGAACCGCACCTGGCCGCCGAGCCACACCCGGCCGTTGGTGGGCGCGGTCACGTGGGGACGCAGCGCGGTGGCCACCGAGCTCTCGGCGAAGATGCGCAATCGGTTGCGCGACGAGCCGAACAGGCCGCCGGTGCCCTCGTCCTGGACCACCGCGAAGTCGGCGAATCCGTTGTGATCGAGGTCGACGCCGCCGCGCAGTGCCTCGCCGCGGCGCACCGCGGCGGTGCCCACCGGGGTTTCGGTGCGCAGGCTCCACGTGTTCCCGGGTTGCCAGGAGAACAGGCGGACCATGCCGTTGGCGAAGCCGAGTAGGTCGGCGTTGCCGTCGTTGTCCATGTCCACCAGCTCGCTGACCGAGTAGGTCCCGCTGGAGGGCAGGTTGCCGGTGAGCCGGACCCAACGGTTGTTCGGCGCCCAGCTCCAGACCTCGAGGCCGCCGCTGCCGCTGCGAAACGCGAGCTCGTCGGTGCCGTCGCCGTCGACGTCGCCGGCGGCCGCGGCGCGCCACGCGCTCGCCGGGAGGTTGCCCGTGGCAGCGCGGAAACCGCCCGATCCGTCGCCGAGATGGACCGCGGCGCTCTGGTGGCCGGCGACGAAGTCGAGGTGTCCGTCGCCGTTGAAGTCGGCGAACTGGAAGGTCATGTCGGAGTTTCCGCCGAGGAAGCCGAACGTCTGCGTCCACGTGCCGTCGCCCTCGTTGCGGTACACGTGCACGCCGGCGCAGCAGCCAAAGGACACCGAGCCGACATCGAGGTCGCCGTCGCCGTCGATGTCGCCGAAGTCGGTACCGAACATCCCCCAGGTCTCGCCGTTGGTGGCGAGGCCGTCGTCCCAGGGTGTCCATGCCGTTCCCGACCCATCGCCGGTGGCGACCTCGAGCAGCTGGTCGCCGAGGTCGTTGCGGGAGTAGTTGTGGTGGATGCCGTAGCCGACATCCATGACTCCGTCGCCGTTCGCATCACCGAGCGCGAGACCGCCGTAGCCGAATCTGCCGGTCTGCACCAGCGTCCAGCCACCGGCGCCGTCCCCGAGCCACGCCGTGATGCCGTGCATCTGGGTGTTGATGAACGGCGAGCCGTGGTCGCCGACCGTGACCACGTCCGCGTGACCGTCGCCGTTGAGGTCGCCGAGCTCGAGCTCGGTGCGGCCGCCGTCCCAGCGCAACCCGGCGGCAGTGCCGGTGATCTCGGTGTAGGTCGGTTGCGCTGTTCCATCCGGGGCGAGACCGGTGGCGAGCATCGCGGTGAGGAGCACCGTCGCGCTTCCGGGTCGGGTTCGTCTACAGGTTTCGCACACGCCAGTTCCTCAGCTCGATGGGAAGAGAGTGATCCTGGAAACCGATGGCTCCGGAGCGCGGCCGGTCGGCGATGGGTTTGGCGTCCAGGCGCATGTCCTGCACCAGCCGGCCGTTCAAGGTCACGCGGAACGAGTCGGCCTCGCAGAGCACGTGCATGTGGTTCCACTGCCCCGCCGGCCGCGACGCATTGGTCGTCGGCGGGCCGCCCGGGATGATCCCGCCGGCATCGTGGTCGGTGAGTCGCTCTCGGTCGGGCGGCGTCGCGAAGATCTGCACTTCGATGCCGGTGGCGACCGGGCGATCCCGGTCGCCGACGTGGAAGTAGAAGCCGCTGTTGCCGCGTTCTTGCAGGCGGTACTCGAACTCGGTTTCGAACTCCGCGTACTCGCCCTCCAGCCACAGGTAGTGGTCGAAGCGCCGCCATCCACTCTCACCCTCGCGCGGTACCAGCGCCGCGGTGCCCTCGGCCAGCTGCCAATGACCCCGAGTCGCGCAGTGAGTGGACAGCGATTCCGCCGTCAAAGGGGCAAGCCAGGCGCCGGGCGCGTCGAGCTCGAGCAGCTCCACGCGGCGGAACTGGACGGGATGGCTCTCCGACTGCAGGGAGATCGTCCCGCGGCGGAGCATGCGGTCGCGGCCGTCGGCCAGCAGGCGCTGGGCGTCGGCGTCGCCCGGATCGAGTTGGGGGTTGTCGTAGACCAACACCGTGTCGCCGAACACGAGGTGGCGGATCGTGTCGCCGCGCACGTCGATCTCGGCCGTCACCCAGTCGTCGCCCCGGAACGTCGCCGAGGACGAATCGAGACAGTGCGGCGTCCACAGCGCACCGTCGCGGACCACGTGGGTGCCGGGGGTGCAGAGGTTGGCGGTCGGCCGCTCGCCCTCGGCGCGTCCGCCGAGCAGCTGCACCTCGATCGATGCAGGGAACTCCTGGTCCACGGCCATCGACGCCGGCGTTTGGCCGTGCACCATCACGCCGCTGTTGCGGAACGCCCAGCCCGGCCCGCCCTCGACCTGGTCGCCGGTGAAGCGGTACTCGACCCGCAGCCGGTAGTGGTCGAGCTCGGTCTCGTAGAAGAGGTGGCCAAAGCGACCGTCGAACTGCTCGTAGGCGTCGTAGGCCACGGTGAGCAGCCCGTCGACGACGCGGAAGGTATCGCCGAAGTTCTCACCGACCGGATGGCCGGTGATCTTGGCAGTCCAGCCGGTGAGGTCGCGGCCGTTGAACAACGGGCGCCAGGAGTTGGCTTCCTGGGTCGGGGTGGGTGATAGGGCGGTGGCGATGACCAGAACGGAGATCGAGGCCGTGCGGACCCGTCGTGTCATGAACTCCAGGCTACCCGACTCCGGAAGCGTTGCGACCCGCCGCCCTCGGCCGGGCGGAACGGGCGAGCTTCAGTGTGGACCGATCGTCAAAGCGAGCGCGTGCGTGCTGAGGACGCCCGCGGGGTTGGCGATGGGTACCAACTCGAACGCCTGCGCGTAGACCGTCGCTCCGACGAGGCTGGCGCTGGCCGGCAGGGGCGCGCCCCACAGAGCGCGTCCGTTGGCGCTGGCGAACCCGACGGCCGTCTCGGCGCTGTGGTAGAGCCAGCATCCCGGCATGCCGGCGAAGCCGAGGGCGAGTGGCAAGGGGACAGTGCCGAGAAGGCGGCTCGAGAGTCCCAGCGCGATGGCGCCGGTGGAGACTCCGGATTGCAGCGAGGTCAACGCGAGGACGAGCGTCTCGCCGATTGCCGGAACTTGCGGACTTGGCACCTCGATGCGCGGCGCGCGTCCGAGGACTCCGCAGCCGGCGCCAAACGGTGCGACGGCTCCTCCGCGGTAGACCCAGGTGTCGTTGAGCTCGCCCTCGGGCTCCCCGCTGTGTCCGCCGCACATCACGATCTGGCCAGTGCCGTTGCTGGAAGCCGCGGCGTGGTCGCGCCGCGGACCGACGCCGAGGCGCAAGGCCATCCGCGTCCACGTCGAGCCGTCCAGCTCCCAGACGTCGCCGAGGGGGGCTCCGCCGGCTTCGCCAAAGGCGAGAACGATCCGGCCGCGACCGTAGTCGTAGGTCAGGCTGTGTCCGGCACGCGCCGGAGGTGTGACGGGGGAGAGGACGCTGAGCCAGGTCGTGCCATTCCACTCCCACGTGTCGCTGAGCCAGCGCGTCGCGGTCCGCCCGCCGAACAGCACGACGCGCCCGCGCAGGGGATCGGAGACCATGGCGTGGCCGACGCGTCCCGCCGGCGCGTTGGCGGGCTGCAGCGCGGTCCAGGCAGTGCCGTCATAGGCCCAGGTGTCGCCGATCAGGCCGTTGTCTCCACCGAACAGGAGCAGCCGCTGGCCGACGGGTTCGTGAGCCATCGCCGCTTGCGCTCTCGGCGATGGGCTGGTTGCGGTCACGATTGCGCGCCAGTTGGTGCCATCCCATTCCCAGGTGTCGTTCTGCAGCCCACCGCGGACCGAGCCCCCGAACACGACCACTCGATCGCGGGTGAAGTCGGTGGCCATGGCGTGACCGAAGCGCGCCGCCGGTCGGCTTGCCGGCTGCGCCAGCGACCAGGCGCGGTCGCGCCAGATCCAGGTGTCGTCGTAGCGCACAAAGCGCGCCCCAGTGACGTTGTAGTGTTGCCCGCCGAACAGAATGGCGTCGCCGCCCGCGGTCGCTGCCATCGCCGCCATCGCTACTCCGTCGCCGGGCAGCATCTGGAGTCCCGATGGGGGGGCGCTGGCGCGGCTCCAGTTGGTGCCGTCCCAATCCCAAGTCTCATTCGACTTGATCAGGTTGCCATCGAGCCCGCCGAAGAGAACGACTCGGCCCCGAACCTCATCGTAGGCGAGGGCTGCGCTGGTCAGAGCCGGTGGTCGATTCGCCGTCGTGCGCAGGGACCACTGGCTGCCGTTCCACTCCCAGGTGTCGCCGAGCGGAGTCGACGTGCCGCCACCGCCGTAGACCACGACGCGCTGGCGCCGGCGGTCGTAGGCGATCCCATGTCCGCTGCGGGGAGCAGAGGCCGGCGCCGATGCGCGTTGGCTCCAGGTCGTACCGTCCCACTCCCATGTCTGTCGCTGGCCGAACAGCACGACTCGCTGTCGCGCGGCGTCGTAGGCCATGGCGTGCTTGCGCATCGCCGGCGGGCTCACGGTGGGGATGTGCTGAGTCCATTGCGCCCCGTCCCACTCCCACGTGTCGGCGAGCGGCGAGAACCAGTTGCCGCCGAACAGCACCGTCCGTCCCCGTGCCTCGTCGAAAGCCATCGCGTGCTCCTGGCGCTGCTCCGGCGTCGTGGCCGGAGACTTTCTCTCCCAGGCGAGGCCATCCCATTCCCAGGTCTCAGTGGAACCGACGGTCCCGCCGAACAGGACCAGCCGCCCGCGGTTCCGGTCGTAGGCGATGGCCGGTTCGCGGCGTGGCCTCGGGCTGCCCGCCGCATCGGCGAGGCGCATCCAGCGTCGACCGCTCCACTCCCAGACATCGCCGAGATCGAAGCCGGAGCGAGCGTGCCCACCGAACACGATCGCTCGGCCGCGGTTGCTGTCGTAAGCCATGGCGTGCAGCCAGCGGCCCTCGATCGACAGGCCATGGTCCCATGTCGTTTGACTAACGACGCTCGCGGCGCAGAGCAAGAACGCCGCGAGGTCCCGAATCCTCGCGCAGGTCATGTGGGGACTATAGCGCTCAGCGCCCGGCAGGTGCGTGCACCTCGGAGATCGAGGAGCATGTACCGAAGACGCCGAGACGGCGTCACGGCAGCAACAGGCGCAACCGCCCGACACGGAGTGCTCGAACGCGCGCTTCGGGTCGACCCAGGGGCCACGGCCCCGCCGAGCGGAGCTCGAGGGTCTCCTGCATCGAACCTGCAGAGATGCGGTAGTGTTGCCAGTGCTCGCGGCCGAAGTAGTCGAACCAGGAGCCGTCGTCTTCTCGAGCGCTGTCAGCTCGCGGCACTTCGTTGAAGCAATAGATGATGGCGAGGTAGCACCAGAAGACCGCCCAGGGAGCGAGGGGCAGACAGAAGTGCGCGGCAAGCGACATGACGCCCGATCCGATCCAGGCCTCGGTGTAGCGCCGTGGCGACCCGAGGATCAGGCGCAAGCTGGCGACGACATCGAAGGCCGAGACGGTGCGCCGGGTCTGTGAAAACCCTGAGGAAACCAGCGGGGATCGCGAACGTGGTCGCTGCGAACAACACTCCGAGCAGGGCGAGTTCGGTGTGTAGGCCTTCGACGTCGACTCCCCAGCGCAGCCAGCCGAGCCACAGTGGGACGATGAGCGTGGAGAAGATGGGGAACGCCAAGAAGAACAGCAGCACCCAGGCCCACGGCACCAGGGGCCACAGCTCCAGTTCGCGAGTGCGCAGTGCGAGCCACAGGTAGAGCGGGGCGAAGTAGCCGTGGATCACACCCATGGCAGCCAAGCCGTGCCGCAGTGCGCGTCCGTGATTGCCGTGCCAGTCGGGAAGGAGCGGTCGGCTGCCGTCCAGCAAGTGCTCGACGAACAGGCGGCGGTAGCCGAGCGCCAAGGGCCAACCGACGAAGGGGATCGCGAGCAGGAGGCCGCCGCGGAAGATGCGCCGCCGCCAGGCCGGGTCTGCAGTACAGGCAAGGGCCGCGGATCGCCAGTCCAGCGCCATCACGTCGTCGATCCGCGCAGGCGGAGCGCGGCCCGTGCGTCGCCGATCCCGCTGCAGAGAACACCCGCCGACATGATGGCCAACGTCACTTGCACGGGCCAGGCCACCGCGGGTTCGTAGATCCACGCGGTCTCGTGCTCCAGCCACGGCAGCCCGGCGATGCAGTAGCAGGCGACGAAGGCGCCGAACAGCATCGCGATGATGCTGTGGAGCACGTACTCGCCAGTCGGGAGGCCTCCCATTGGCGCCCGGCTCCGGCGCTCCACCGCGAAATCCCAGATGGAGATCGCGACGTCGAAGGCGAGGACCCCGAGCATGAACACGAACCACGCGCCGTGCGCGGCGAAGTTTGGCACGACGGCAAAGAGGATCGCGTAGGTCGGGCCGCGCAGGGCGTGGGTGATCAGCTCGTGCCGCGCCGATGGCTGGCGGCGCAGATCGTGGGTGCGGGTGTGGAAGAGCGCGATGTCGAGTGCCCCCAGGAGTCCGACCAGCAGGAGCAGGTAGGTTGCCGCAGCCACGGCGGGATGATGCCACCACGGCGCGTTGGGTGCACCCGTCCACCGATCGAAGCAGAACGAGAGATCGAGGCCGGCGCGGACGCTCTCGACCTCGGAGCGGTGAAGACGCTACTACGGGGGTTGCTCGCCCGCCCACCGTTGCCTGTGATGGGCGTGGCGCCCGTCTGCCTTCGGGTCCTGATGCAAGATCTGGCCGAGGAACTGTACCACCAACTCCCACCGGGCCCTCCCGACGTGCGCGCCGCAGCGCTGGCGGAGTTGCTCGCTGCGCATCCCGACTGCGCCGATCGGCTGGCCGAACTCGAGCAGCAACGCGAGCGGGCGGCCGCCTTGATCGCGCGGCTCGGTGGTCCGTCGCTCGAGGTCTTGGCGGTCGAGGACGATGTGGGTTGGCGCAGCGAGGAGCGTCGCACGTTGGAGGCGTTGGTCGAGGAGATCCGCGTGCCGCGCACCCCGGAGTCGCTGCTCACGATCGGCCGCGTTGCGCGTGGTGGCATGAGCGTGGTCGACAAGGTGTGGGACTCGCGGCTACGGCGCGTGCTCGCGCGCAAGCTGCTGCCGCTGCCGGTCGACGCCCCCGATGCCAACCGCCGGGACCGCCGGCGACTGAGTCGGTTTCTCGATGAGGCGCAGATCGCGAGCCAGCTGCAGCACCCCTCCATTCTGTCCGTGCACGACATCGGCATCGATGCGCGAGGGCGCCCCTACATCAGGATGCCGTTGGTGGCTGGCGAACACTTCGGTCAGATCGTCCGCCGAGTGCACGATGCGGCCGACGAGGCGTGGACGCAACCGCGCGCAATCGGCGTGCTGCTGCGGGTGTGCGAAGCGATGGCATACGCGCACAGCAAGGGGGTCGTGCACCGCGATCTGAAGCCGCACAACGTGATGGTGGGGCGTTTTGGCGAGACGTTGGTGATGGACTGGGGGCTCGCCAAGGTGTTGGACCGCGAGGAGGAGGACGGGGTCGTGATGCGCAGCGCCACCGTCGAGGTGCTGCGGCCACAAGACGAGGAACTGCGCACGTTGGACGGCGACGTCATCGGCACGCCCGTGTACATGGCACCCGAGCAAGCGCGCGGGCAGATCGATGCGCAGGGCGTCGGGGTCGACCTGTACGCGATCGGGGCAATGCTCTACGAGTTGTGCGCGGGACAGCCGCCGTACGGGGAAGAGCAATCGGGATCGACGCCACGGGAGGTGCTGGCCACGGTGCGCAGTCGCTCGCCACGGCCACTGCATCGAGCTGCGCCCGCGACCCCCCCGGAGCTCGTCGCGGTCTGCAGCAAGGCGATGGCTCCAAGTCCCGAGCAGCGCTATCCGAGTGTCGCAGCTCTCGGACGAGACCTGCAGGCCTACCTGGACCAGCGGGTTGTCCTCGCCTACCGCACCGGCGCGTGGGCCGAGGCCGTGAAGTGGGTTCGGCGCAACCGAGCGGTCGCTGTCGTGGCAGGGGTTGCGTTCGTGTTGTTGGCCTTGGCCGCGGCTTGGGTCATGCAACAGCGCATCGCGATTCGCCAGATGTACGCAGCCGTCCAGTGGCGGGACTACGTCGGTACTCTCGGAGCCGCGGCGGGACTCTTGCGAGATGAGGCGCCGGGGGCGGCGCAGCTGTTGGATGGAGTGGAGCCGTCACTGAGAGGTTGGGAGTGGCGCATGCTGCGCCACTTGGCGGACCCGAGTGAGTGGACCGCCGAAGTGTCCATCCTGCAGCCATTCGGGGATCGCGTGTACTGCGCCGGCGACTTGCACTTCGAAGTCCTGGACGCGGAGACCGGGCGGCATTTGCCGTCGCCGTTTGGCCAAACGCCCGTCGGGGGGCTCGCTGTTTCGCCGGATCAGCGGCGTGCCGTCACGGTTTCGGGCGTCGCTGGGTTGAGTCTCACCGAGTTGTTATTCTGGGATCTTGCGCGTTCGGAAACGGTGCGGCGCTTGCCGGGTCGACGGGTCAACCCCCTGTGCTTTAGCCCGGACGGTGAGCATTTCTTGGTCGCCGAGTATGTGGCTGATCAAGAGCACGAACTGCGAACGATCCGGTGGGACTCCGGAGAGGTAGTTGGCTCGCTACCGGCGAGGAACGGCAGAGCCTGGTTCATTTATGCCAGCCAGCTTTCTTTGATTGGCAGCGCCGCTATCAATGGCCTCGATTTTGCCTTAGTCGATCTGAAGGATTTTCGATTGATCACCACTTTACCCAATGCTTCCAGTGGTGGCTTGACCAGACCGTCGATCTCGGCAGATGGAAGTCGTGTAACGTCCGGAACCTGGCATACAGCCGGACATGTCGTCTATGACGTCGGACGCCGCGCGCCTATCGCATCGATCGGAGCCGCGGAGCGCCGGGAGCACTACATGAGCGGGGGGGCAATCAGCCCCGATGGCCGGCTGCTCGCACGGAACCACCATGTCAACATCGAAGTGTGGGACCTTGAGAACAATCGACGCATGGGAGTCCTGCGGGGGCATTCTCAGCCCCCGAAACACCTGTTTTTTCCGGCCGCGGACACGCTGTACAGCAACGCTGACGGGCGCTCGAAGAAGTGGCGCATCCCCGACGCAATGTCGCCGACGGTGCTCACGGCTGGCTCCAGCTTCATCACCGCGTTGGCGTTCTCTCCCGACGCGAAGACTCTATACACGGCCTGCATGCACGGTGACCCCGCGATCCTGGCCTGGGATCTCCGCTCGCATTCCGTGTCCAGAGCGTTTCCGGGTACCAGCGCCGAGCGATACCGAATCGACTTGGAGGCGTCGGGTGAGACACTGCTCGCCTGCGGGAAGTCGCAGTGGGTGGAGAGGATCGACCTGCAGTCCGGCGAGATCGCGGGCGATCACCGGCCGAGTGACAACGGAACCACTTGGGCGGCCGCGTTGCCGCGGTCCGGCGGCTTCGTTATTAGCCAATGGTCGCAGTGGGGGCCGGGTTCCAAGGTTCAGCTGCTGACTGCGAGTGGGGGCGTAGCTTGGCGGCGCGAGTTTGGTGGCCAAGTTTCGCAGCTCTGTGTGGCGGACGATGAGTCGTGGATCGCCGTGGGGTTCAACGATGGAAGTATCCAGCTGCTGGCTGTGGATGGGGACCCCGTAGGACTCTTGCAGAGCGCTCTCGAGCCGGTTCGTTCCCTCAGCGGATCCCGTGACGCCAGGCAGCTCGTCAGTGTTGGCCGAACGACGGCACGAGTATGGGACGTGGCGCGTCGCAGTCTCACCGCCGAGTTCGACGTCGGCAGCACCGGTACGACGGTCCGCCAGTGCGTGTTCGATCCGACCGGAACGCGGGTGGTTGCGGGAGAACAAAACGCGCTCGTGTTCTATCTCGCTCGAACTGGTGAGCGGTTGCTCGGTTGGCAGCTCCCGGACTTCCCGACTGCAGTAGCCTTCTCCAAGGGCGGTGACACGCTTGCCGTGGGCACGCGGGAGGGGCGAGTCTACGTCTTCTCCAGTGTTCGTCCAAAACGCTGACTCGTTGGGCGAGCGAGGCGGCCCGCTGCACCGCCGTGCGGCTCGCCGACCTACCGCGGCGAGACCTACCAGTCCTGCCGCGATGCGCCGAGCAGGGCTCCGAGTTTGGTGATCGCTCGGCTGTGTAGGATTTGCACCGCGTTCTCCGTCCGCCCCATTTGTAGGGCGATCTCGGTGAACCTCTGGCACTCGAACTGGCGTAGCTCCAGCACGTGCTGGTAGTCCCGCGGGAGCTCTTCGATCGCTGCGGCGAGGCGGTGCATGTCCTCGGCCACAACGGCTGCGCGGTCCGGAGTGTCCGCGGAGTCGTGCAAGATCTGCGAGAGCTGTGAGACCGCTTGTTCGCGGTCGCGGCGGAGCTCGTCGTGGATGTTGTGGCGTGCAATTTCGGTCAACCAGGCCAGGAAGCCCGGGTGGGTCCGCGCCCTGCACCGGTCAATATCGCGCGCCGCTTCGAGGATTGTCTGTTGCAGAAAGTCCTCGGACTCGGCGACACGGCGAGCCGCGGGTCCCATGAGCAGGCGGATCCGTCGGAGCAGCTGCGAACGGTGGTGTTCGACCAATCGGTACAAGCTGTTGGCATCTCCGCGGGTGGCACGGTTCAGAAGCTCGATCGTAGCGGTTAGGTCGGCGTCGCGCATGGGCACGAAACGGAGCAGGAGATGCACTCTAAGCCATTGTCGTTCCGTTCACGAACGCGACATCGACCGTCAGTTGCGCCCGGAACGACAGAGGTCCGTGCGTTTTGTGCGGAGAGCCGAAAACAACGCAGGGTTGATACGCTTTTTTGCAACGGGAATCCGCGGCTCAATCGATTCGTGCGCGGCCGGGTCGTTCATCATCTCCGCTGGCCGTGGCACGTCGCACGGGGCCGTCGAGGAGTGCCTGGTAGGCGATGTTGCAGCGACTGATGGTCTTGCCGGCGCCATTGGGGCTGGCGTTCTCGGGCTCGTCGAGGAAGCCCAGCCGCAGCACGTTTCCACGAGGTCGCGTTTCGACCTGCTTGGGCCAGTCCCAATCGAAGTCGGCGATCGGCTTGAAGCGCCCGAGCTTGGCGTTGCGGATACGGCGCTCGAGGATGCCGCTCTGGCGCTCGTCGTCCGCGGTCACGAGCAGCTCGTGCACCCAGGCCTCGCGTGCCATGGTCTACTCCGCCCGAGACACCTTGCGGCTCACGCGAACCCCGACCGTTGGATCTCGTCGTCCCGGCGCGAGCGGCAACCGCCAGTACACGACCGCGCGGCCCTCCGTGACCATGTAGCAGCCGCCGCGGAGGACGCGTGACTGTGTGTTGCCGGCGCGGAGCACGGCATCGGTGGGCACCCGCAAGCCATCACCCGCGCGCAGCGGGTAGCCGTCGCGGGGCAGCCATTGATCCAGCGTGAGCTCGCGCACGTTGCCGTGCACGTCATAGAGACCAAAAGCGTTGAATCGCGGGAGCGAGCCGACGGGGCTGTGCAGGGCCCAGCCGTCGGTGAACTTGGCGACGGATCCCTTGCCTGGAACCCCGGCATCGGCGGCGCTTTGGTCGTAGAGGTTCTCCGCGTCGCCGGGGTCTTCACCCGTCCAAAACGCGGTCGTGGTTCCGGCGCGCGCCGCATACTCCCACTGCGCGGCGGTCGGCGCTGTGAGCTCGTAGCGCGCCAACAGCCGGTCGCAGGATTCGAACGAGAAGTTCTCAACCGGGTGCCGGTTGTTGGAGAGCGTATAGTGGTTCTGTGGCGTGTAGTAGCTCGGCTCATCACCGTTCGACAGGCGGAGCCATTGGCCGCGGGTCAGCTCGTGGCGGGCGACGAAGAACGGCGCGAGCTCGACCGATTGCACTGGAGTCATACCGCTGGCGGCTCCGGCCTTCGAGTAGTAGGGCCGTTCGGGATCTTCGCTCTGGCAGCCGACGTGAGCGAGTCCGCCCGGGACCAGGACGAACACGATTCCCATGTCGGCCTCGACCCTGATCGAGCCATCGGCTTCGATGACGGGCAACTGCTCGCGGTTCTCGGCCGATAGCAGGTGGTAGAATTCCCAGAGTCGGGTCGCAGGATTCTCGCCAAGTGGCACCAAGCCGACCTGTGGCTCCAGGTCGACGCGGCCGGCGCCGTAACGCTCCGAGCGTAGGATTGCACCTCGGGCTTCGCGCCACCGTTCGGCGTGCCGCGTGATGCTGAGCTCTTCGATTGCGCGCGCGTCGGCGAGACGCGCGCGCAGGTCGGGAAGCGTCCTCGTGTGCGCCGCCTGGAAGCGGGCGTCGAGCGGGGTCGTGATCTCGAGCAGCCGTTCGACGGTACCGCCTTCGATGTACTGGGGAGGTGCATCGCGCAAGCGCGCTGCGACCGCGTTTGCGTTCGTCTGTCGTTCGTCGAGCGCGTGGGCTCTGGTGAGCAGCTGCTCCATCGCCCCAACCATCGTTGAGCGAACAGGGCCCAGCGCCTCTGCGTCTCGCTCGAGCTGTGTGAGGAAGGAGTCGGTGCCCAGCGTCGCTTCGAGGATGAAGCGGGCGTCCGCGGCCTCTCGGCGATCGCGTTCGGTGGTCAACCACCGGTGGAGCGCGGCTCCAAACCCGGCGATCGCGATGACCAAGCCCACGCCGAGCGCCGCGATCACCGGGTTGCGTTGGGTCCAACGCCGCAGCTCTGCCCACGCGCCGCTCTCGAAGCTGCGTACGACTCGACCGTCCAGCCATGCCTCCAGCTCGGCGCGGAACTCGGTGACCGACTCGTAGCGCTGCGCCGGGTCGCGGGCCATCGCGCGTTCGCAGATCGCGACGAGCGGTGCTGGTGCGTGCTCGTCCATGGCGCCAAGTCGCGTCGGTGGCTGCGAGCGGACGAGCGTCACGAGCGCCTCCATGTCCGTGCTGCGAGCGTCGTCGGAGTACGGGGCGCTTCGCGAGAGGGTGTGGTACAGCGTGGCGCCGAGAGCGTAGACATCGCTGCGCTCGTCCGCGGCGCGGCCGGCCGCCTGTTCCGGAGCCATGTACGCGGGTGTTCCGATGACTCGGCCATCGCCGGTCACCAACGACCCGTCCGCGGCGACTTCCAGGGTGAGCGGTTGTTGATCCTCTGTGGGTTCTCCGAGCAGCGAGCAAAGGCCCCAGTCGACAAGGCGCGCCTCGCCGTGCTCGCCGACCATGATGTTGTCGGGTTTGATATCGCGGTGGACGACACCGCGACTGTGTGCGTACTCGACGGCGCTACAAACCGCCGCCAAGACTCGAATCCGGCGGGGGAGCGGCCACCCGCCCTCGAGGTCTCGATCTGCAATACAGTCGGTCAGCGTAGTGCCGGCGACAAGCGGCATCGTGAAGTACAACCGGTCGTCCGAGTCCAGGCCGATCTCGTGCACCGGCAGGATCGCTGGGTGGTCGAGTTTGCCGAGGACTTGTGCCTCCTCAGCGATCAGCCGCTGGCGCAAGTCGATCGAGCTGCTCGACCCACCGCCGTGTGCGGCCTTGAGCGCGATCGATCGATCGAGGTCGCGGTCCCACGCTTCGCGCACGACGCCCATGCCTCCGCGGGCGAGCGTGTGCACGAGTCGGTAGCGATCACCGAACGCCCGGCGCCCTCGGAGTAGCGTTGCAAGCTGATCGCCGCCGCGCACCGCAGTTGCCGCAATCTTGCGATTGAGCAGTACCGCGCGATTGGCATCGTAGTCGCGCCGCACCTGCTCCAGGTCTGTGGCGAGATCCGGTCGATCGCGCAAGAGCGCGGCGAACGCCTCGTCATCGATGCTCTCGCCGCGCCCCAGAAGGTTGAAAAAAAGCCGCTCGGCGGCCAACGAGTGAGTATCGTCGGAGTCCATCATGAGTTCTCGAGGAGCGACCAGCCAATTGTGGGCGACAATGCCGATCAGTGCGATCTGGCCAAGGTGATCCGGTGCGCGGAGGGGCGATGCGAGGCGGAGTCCTTGGATGCGCTGATCGCGACGTGTCGCCCGATGATAGCCGCGCACGTGAGCAATGCGTGTGGGCAGGAGTGGGATCCGGCGGATCTCGAGGACGTCGTTCAGGATGCTTCGGTGCGCTTGCTGCGAGCGTGGTCCGGGTTCGAGTTCTCCAGCGTGCCCAAGTTTCGTCGTTGGCTTGCGACGATTGCGCAGAACGCGGTCGTCGACGCGGGCCGTCGCCGGCGAAGTCGCCGTCTGCGCCAGCTCACCACAACAGTGTTGGGTCGGCAAGACGACGGCTCGCCGACCCCGTCTGCAAACGCGCACCTCACCGAGCAAGTCGCAGTCGTGGAGGCCGCGATGAATCGTCTTACCGAAGCGCACCGTGTCGTCATCGTCCTCCGCGATCTGGAGCGAATCCCGTTCGCCGAGGTCGGTGCCCGCATCGGTCGGAGTGCAGACGCCGCGGAGAGTCTGTACCGCCGGGCGATCGCCGAACTGCGACGACGGGTCGGGAGTTGAGAGGTGGGAGCGTAGGCGCCTTGGTCGCGTCGTCACGGTTGTCGCCGACCCTTACGAGTCGAGCCGGGACGCCGTTGCGCGAGAGCAACTCGCGAGACGAGCTTGCCGTCCCGATCGGACGATCGCCCTCGGCGCCCGCTCGCGGCTACTGCCAAACGACGCCCAGCATGCTCGGGTCGGCGTAGAGTGCAGGCGGCACGGCCGGGGCACAGGCACCGGAGTCGTCGCCGGGCACCGGATCGGCCGGATACACCACCCCGCTGTTGGCCACCTGCACGCACGCGGTCAGTAGGTTGATGCCCACTGTGCCGCCACCACCCCAGGCATCCGCCATCACCATGGCGTCGGGCAGCAAGATCGCCACTTCGCCGCCAAACGAGCGGATCTCGTTGGTGCCCGCCTGCGCGTTGCCGATCGTCGTCACGTCGACGACGGGCATGCGGAAGGCGAGCGGGCCAGGCACCGGCGTGCTGTTCATCGCACCACTGGCAAACAAGTGCACGTCACCCGCGGCCCACAGCCTGTTGATCGCATCCTGGTTGTCGTGGTTGACGTTGTCGAACGCGCGATCGATCGCGATGATCCGACCACCGAGCGAGCGCACGTCGATGACGGCGCCGCCGTGATTGCCTAGCATCTTCACCGCGACGGTCCCCGGGTTGGGGAACGCGAAGTGCTGGATGCTGTTGCCGACCACGGTGATGTCGCCCAGCGCCTGCATCTCGATGTGGCCCGGGTCGGTGATGTTGTCGCGGCCGGTGCGCACGACGACGCCCGTCGTGCTGATCCGCCGGCCCTGCACGGCGACGCGTCGAAGCGCGGTGCCGAAGACCGTGATCGCGCCGTCGAACGCCACGAGCCGGATCGTCGGCGCCGGTGCCGCGCGGTAGACCGCCTCGACCAGGCCGCCGATGTCGATGTCGCCACCGAATCCGGCAGACGCATCGCCGCCGGTCAGCAAGTGGATGTCACCGCCGGAGTTGGAACGCACCAACGCGCTGGCGCTCAAGGCCAGGTCACCGCAGCGCGACGCGATCACAATCCGCCCCGAGACGCCACTGGACGCCTGTGCGCGGTTGAGGATCACGCCGTCGATCGCGATGTCGCCATCTGCGATGATCGACAGTGCACCGGCCTGCGCGTTGTGCGAGTAGACGTCCACGGCCGCGCTCTCATCGACGAACACCGTGCACGCCGACCGTAGCTCGATGCCGGGAGCGGGCCGATTCTTGCCCTTGTTCGGCACGGTGCCGGTGGTCACTGTTGCACCATCCACGATCTCGAGCCGCTTGCGCCCAGTGTCGATGATCAATCGCCAGGTGTCCGGAGTTGGACCGGAGGTGTCGAAAGAAACGTAGGGGGCCAGCGCCGGGTCACCCTGCCAGGTTGGTGGTGCCGTGTTGAAGTCCGCGCTCACATCGGTGTCGATGCGCACGACGTCCCCGTCGCAGTCGGGGCACGCGTTCAGGACGGTCAGCACGGCGTCATCGCTGGTTACGGACCCCGCCGCGTTGCTCACCTTGACGTTGTAACGGCCCGCATCGGCGGGTGACGCCGAGGCCAGCGCGAGCACGCTTTGCGTCTCGCCCGCGATCACCGCGCCGTCCTTGCACCACTGGTAGCTCAGGCCGACGCCAGTCGCGGTCACCGAGAAGCTCACTGCCGTGCCCGCCGACACCGTTTGGCTCTGCGGATGGTTGGTGATCACCGGGAGCGCCGGCACCGCCGTCACCACCGCCGGGGCCATCACCGATTCGCCGGTTGGGCTGGTCACGGTCAGCACGTAGAGTGTGCTGGCATCCGGTGGCGGCGTCACGGTGACTGGTACTTCGCTCGTCACCGCAATCGCCCCCGGGTTGATCAGTCCCGTGCCGCCCGAGAACCGCGCAGTCAACTGGCTGGTCTGGCCGTTGACCACGATCGTCGGCGACGCGACAAAGCTCTCGATGCTTGGCGGCGGAACCGCCTGCACGATCGCCGTCGCCTGTACCGAGTCGCCTGCGGGATTGGTTACCGTGAGCGTGTAGGTGGTGACGACGTCGTCCGGCGGAGTCACCGTCAGTGGGGTGCCACTCGCGACCGAGAACGAGCTTACACCGTCCGTCACCTGACCATTGCCACCGGTGAAGGCGAACAACAGATCAACTACGCCGCCGTTGGTCACCAGCGGGGCCGAGGCCACGAAGCTCTGGATCTGCGGCAGCGGGTAGGAGGTGACCGTGACGTCGGCCGACACGTTGTCGCCGAAGGCGTTGGTCACGGTCAGCGTGTAAGTCGTCGCCGTGTTGGGCGGTGGCGAGACCACAGTTTGGCCTTGGCCCACCGGGCCGACGCCCTGGTCAATGTCACCGTTGCCACCCGTGAACGAGTGCGTCAATGTGGCCGAGTCGCCATCGGAGATGACCGTGCGCGAGATCGCAAAGTTGGTGATCGCAGGGGCTGCAGCGACCGTGATCATGCCCGCGGTGGTCGCGGTGTCGGAGCCGCCGGGGCCGGTGACGGTCAGCGAGACGGTGTAGGTGCCGGCTGTGGTGTAGGTGTGGGTTGGGCTCTGCGCGGCCGAGGTTGCGCCGTCGCCGAAGTCCCATGCCCAGGTCGTGATCGCGCCGGTCGACTGATCGGTGAACGTCACATTCAACGGGGCAGTGCCCGAGGTCGGGTTGCTGGCAAACGCAGCCACTGGCGCCGGCTCGGTGACGGTGACGAGACCCGCGGTGGTCGCGGTGTCGGAGCCGCCGGGGCCGGTGACGGTCAGCGAGACGGTGTAGGTGCCGGCTGTGGTGTAGGTGTGGGTTGGGCTCTGCGCGGCCGAGGTTGCGCCGTCGCCGAAGTCCCATGCCCAGGTCGTGATCGCGCCGGTCGACTGATCGGTGAACGTCACGTTCAACGGGGCAGTGCCCGAGGTCGGGTTGCTGGCAAACGCAGCCACTGGCGCCGGCTCGGTGACGGTGACGAGACCCGCGGTGGTCGCGGTGTCGGAGCCGCCGGGGCCGGTGACGGTCAGCGAGACGGTGTAGGTCCCGGCTGTGGTGTAGGTGTGGGTGGGGCTCTGCGCGGCCGAGGTTGCGCCGTCGCCGAAGTCCCATGCCCAGGTCGTGATCGCGCCGGTCGACTGATCGGTGAACGTCACGTTCAACGGGGCAGTGCCCGAGGTCGGGTTGCTGGCAAACGCAGCCACTGGCGCCGGCTCGGTGACGGTGACGAGACCCGCGGTGGTCGCGGTGTCGGAGCCGCCGGGGCCGGTGACGGTCAGCGAGACGGTGTAGGTGCCGGCTGTGGTGTAGGTGTGGGTGGGGCTCTGCGCGGCCGAGGTTGCGCCGTCGCCGAAGTCCCATGTCCAGGTCGTGATCGCGCCGGTCGACTGATCGGTGAACGTCACGTTCAACGGGGCAGTGCCCGAGGTCGGGTTGCTGGCAAACGCAGCCACCGGTGCCGGCTCGGTGACGGTGACGAGACCCGCGGTGGTCGCGGTGTCGGAGCCGCCGGGGCCGGTGACGGTCAGCGAGACGGTGTAGGTGCCGGCTGTGGTGTAGGTGTGGGTGGGGCTCTGCGCGGCCGAGGTTGCGCCGTCGCCGAAGTCCCATGTCCAGGTCGTGATCGCGCCGGTCGACTGATCGGTGAACGTCACGTTCAACGGGGCAGTGCCCGAGGTCGGGTTGCTGGCAAACGCAGCCACTGGTGCCGGCTCGGTGACGGTGACGAGACCCGCGGTGGTCGCGGTGTCGGAGCCGCCGGGGCCGGTGACGGTCAGCGAGACGGTGTAGGTGCCGGCTGTGGTGTAGGTGTGGGTTGGGCTCTGCGCGGCCGAGGTTGCGCCGTCGCCGAAGTCCCATGCCCAGGTCGTGATCGCGCCGGTCGACTGATCGGTGAACGTCACGTTCAACGGGGCAGTGCCCGAGGTGGGGTTGCTGGCAAACGCAGCCACTGGCGCCGGCTCGGTGACGGTGACGAGACCCGCGGTGGTCGCGGTGTCGGAGCCTCCGGGGCCGGTGACGGTCAGCGAGACGGTGTAGGTGCCGGCTGTGGTGTAGGTGTGGGTTGGGCTCTGCGCGGCCGAGGTTGCGCCGTCGCCGAAGTCCCATGCCCAGGTCGTGATCGCGCCGGTCGACTGATCGGTGAACGTCACGTTCAACGGGGCAGTGCCCGAGGTCGGGTTGCTGGCAAACGCAGCCACTGGCGCCGGCTCGGTGACGGTGACGAGACCCGCGGTGGTCGCGGTGTCGGAGCCGCCGGGGCCGGTGACGGTCAGCGAGACGGTGTAGGTGCCGGCTGTGGTGTAGGTGTGGGTGGGGTTCTGCGCGGCCGAGGTTGCGCCGTCGCCGAAGTCCCATGCCCAGGTCGTGATCGCGCCGGTGGATTGATCGGCGAAGACGACGTCCAACGGCGCGGTGCCGGTGGTCGGAGCACCGGCAAAGCCGGCGACCGGTGCCGGCTCGGTGACGGTGACAATCGCTGTCGTTCGATCGCAACCGCCTGGCCCGACCACCAACAGAGAGACCTTGTACGTCCCCGGCGTCGCATAGGTGTGCAGCGGATTCTGCGCTGACGAAGTGCCGCCATCGCCAAACTCCCATGCCCAGCTCGTGATTGCGCCCGTCGATTGGTCGTTGAACGCCACGTCCAGAGGAGCCGCACCACTCGCCGGTGCCGCGCCAAACGCTGCGTCGGGTGGCAATTCGCCGACCGACACCAGGTTCATCGCCGTGATGCTGTCAGGCCCATAGGATCCCGCCACCGTTAAGGTGACCGTGTACTGACCGTCCGTGGTGTAGGTGTGCGATGGACTCTGAGCGGTCGAAGTGTTGCCGTCGCCAAAGTCCCAGAGCCAAGAACCAACCGCACCGCTTGACTGGTCGGTGAAGGTCACCGCCAGCGGCGAGGGCCCGGCTGTCGGTGCCGCTGCGAAACTCGCTTGCGGAAGCGGGGACGCCGTGGCGCGATAGACCCAAACAGTCCGTTCAGCGGGTGGGTAGAAGCCATACTGCCGAACAAACTCGTCGCGGACCCGGTCGTGGCCCCAGTTGTGGAGCACACCCGTGCGGAGTCCCCCATCCTCGCCTTGCGGCTCGGCATTTGGGTGAATTTCACGCCACTGAAACTGGCCGGAGACGCTGTCGAGGTAGAACTCCCAGTGCTCCATTGCGGATTGTGCGTAGATCTCCCCGGTCAACATTGCGCGATCGCGGTACACATCCCAGACCATCGCAGCGGACGACGCATCCAAGACCTCTAGGGCATTCCCCACTGGAATCAGGGCTGGATCGGCCGCAACCAACTCAGTCCAGCCAGTGGCTGCACGCCATTCCCACGTGCCCACGTGGATCCCGGCTCCGCCGGTGCGGCCACCGGTCAGCAGCACGCGATTTCGCATGGGGTCGTAGCACGATATATGATCGAGGAGCGCCGACGGCCCGGCACCGCCGACGGTGTGTTCGGTCCATGTCGAGCCGTCCCAAAGGTAGGTCTTGTCGTTCCAAGCTCCGTTGGCCCATTCCCTTCCGCCTTTCAGCATGACGTTGCCGTTGCCGGCGTAGGTCATTGTGAAGCCAAGCACGTAGCTGTTTCCCGCAGGTCTCGGTCCCCCCACGCTCTTCTGTGTCCACGTTGTCCCGTCCCACTCCCACGTTTCGTCCCCAGACCCCGACACGATGCCTTGCCAGACGAGTACATCCCGTTGTTCGTCGTAAGCCGACCCCTCGTGGAATCCACCCGGAGGGCCAGATGCGAGGTCCACCCATTGATTGCCATCCCAACGTCGAATCTTGTCGTTCGTAAGACCAATCAATTCCTGCCGGCCCGTATGCCAATGAGATTGTTCAATGAGCGGTTGGTTCACGAAGTTGTTGACTCTGACCCAGCGATTGGACGGGGGCTCGGAATCGACCACCCGGACTAAGTCGTGCACGGTTCTCGTGTCACTTCCGCCGGGGCCGGTGACCGTCAACGTGACGGCATAGGTGCCAGGTGCTGTATAGGTATGAGAAGGGCTCTGTGCGGACGAACTCGTGCCATCTCCGAAGTCCCAGGACCAAGAATTTGATCCGCCCGTGGACTGATCGCTGAACGTGACGGTCAGAGGCGAAGTACCGCTGGTCGCACTCACGTCGAACGCCGCCGGGCCGGAAGCGGGCGGTGGATCGGGCACGTAGTACCATGTTTCGCGGGCGCCGCTGAGATCGCGGCGGGTGACGAACACGTCGAGTTGCTCGTGATGCACCCAATCGTGCCGGAAACCAGTCCCGAGGTGCGAGGGCTGCGTCAGCGGCTGTAGCTGTTGCCATACGTGGGTGCCCGCGGTCGCATCGAACGCGAACTCCCATTGCTGGAATGTGCTCGAGGATTGGTTCGACGCGAGCAGGAGTGCTCGGTCGCGGGGGGCGTCCCAAACCATGCGCCGCTGCGCGCCTGCATGAATCGTGCTCGGCCCGGCGCTGATTTGGGACCAACCTCCGGTGGCGCGCCACTCCCAGGTTGTGGGATCGATCGTGTCGATTCCCTCGAGCATCACCACTCGGTTCCGGAGCGGGTCGTAGGTCAGCGTCGGATGCCTCCCCCCGCGAGGAAGGGGATGCAGGTGCTGTTGCTCCCACGTGGTTCCGTCCCAAAGCCAAGTGTCTGCGGCCCAGGCGGTAGAGCCAAATCCCAAACCGATCCCACCAAACAACATTACCTTGCCGTCGCCGGCGTAGCTAAAACCGACGCTGTCGAAACCCGGATACTTGCCAACCGGCGTTGACACATTCTTGAGCGTCCACGTGCAGCCGTTCAGCTCCCAGGTCTGCGTTTGGTACGGGTTCTGGGCGACGGCGTACGCCACGATGACGCCGCGCTCGGGATCGAAGGCCGCGTTTCTGAGCTGGTAGGACGTCGGCCAAGTTAGCTCTGGTCGGTCGCTCCAGCTCACGGCATTCCAGGAGAGCATGGGGACACCGAAGTTGTTGCTGAAACCGTTGACCCCGAGTACGTCTTCTTGCCATGGGTCGTAGACGCCCGTGAAGTTCACCGGCTCGAGGGCGGAGTCCGTTTGCACCCACGTGTTGGTCTGCGCGCCGACCGGCACCAATGCGAGCAGGAGTGGGAAGTGGGTGATCGAAGCGCGGAGCCACTGATGCATGAGCAGGTCTGCCGAGATGAGGGAACCGAACTCTGCTCAAGCGCCTGGCCTGCGAAGAATCCGTCGCGCAAAACCGGGAATTCGTGTGCGAGTGGACGTTCGGTTCCCGCGACGTGCCGTCGCTCGTGCCGTATACGGCGATCCGAAATGGCCGTGGCTGACGACCTCGTTCTTCAGCTCGGGGCGTTGCTGCAAGACTCGGGAGTGGCACGCCCAGGAGGAGTCCCGTGAGTGGATTGGCACGGGCGGCGACCCCGGGGTTCATCGACGTTCGTCGCCGAGCGGGTGCAACCGAGTTTGTCGTCGATGAGACTTTGGTGCGCGAGCCCCCGAGCCTGCCGGTTCCGGTTGACCCGCGCGGGGTGGACACTCGGTCCGAAGCCCTCGAGATCGTCACCCGCCGGGCGGAGTTCGTCTGGTTGATCGACGGCGGAGGGCACCAACGAGATTCGGTCGTTCGGCTGTGAGGTGGCGGGTGCTTTTGCCTGACGCCATGGTCACGGCCGACGCTTGGGGCCGTGGTGGAAGCGTGGGGCTCAGCCCGCTGGCCGCGTGTTTGCAAGTGGCCAACAGCGGAGTGGCTTATCCCGCGGACCCCGTGCCGGGTAACGACTCCGGCGTCTGTTTCCCCGCAGTGCCGCCAGCGCGTACGTCGACTCGAGCGCGTTGTGCCGCCGGGACTCCGCCCCGGTCGCGGGTTTCGTCCTACCGGTTACAGTCGGGCTCGTGAAGGACATCAACGAATCCTCGGAGTACCCCAACGGTCCGTGCTCGCTACCGACGTTCACCGGTGTACTCGTCGGCGAACCCGACGCACCTCGGGGGGTGGCCCATCCTCTGATTCGTGCTGGGCTCACCATCGTTGCTGCGTGCTCGTCGCTTTGCGCGCAGGGCGCGGCGCCGCAGTTCGAGCGCGCCGGCAAGGCCCATCTGCCGGTCGTCTCCACCTTCTCGTTCTCGGGCACCGTCGGCGACGTCGACGGCGACGGATCACCGGACATAGTGGTCGGCAGCGGCGGCGGCCAGGACGCGCTGTTCCTCAACGACGGCCTCGCTCGATACGCGGATGCGAGCGCGATGCTGCCGCCACCGCCGGGGCAGACGCACGCGGTGCGCGTCGCGGATGTCGATGGTGACGGTGATGGGGATCTTCTGTTGGGTCGCTACGGCTGGCCCAACACCCTGCTGATCAACCAGGGCGGGCGCGGCTTTCTCGACGAGTCGGGGATCCGGCTGCCGACCGTGTTCGACCGCACGCAGGATCTCGCGGTGGGCGATGTCGACGGCGACGGCGACCTCGACATCGTCGTCGCCAATTCGGGCGGCCTGACTCCGGAGAGCAACCGGCTGTATCTCAACGACGGCGCAGGGTTCTTCACCGACGCGACCGCGCGCTTGGTGGGGGTGGCGGACGAGACCTACGCGATGGTGCTGCGCGATCTCGATGGCGATGGCGACCTCGACCTGGCGTGGGGGAATCGACAGCAGCAGAACCGGCTGCTGCGCAACGACGGGTCCGGCACGTTCATCGATGATTCGGCGGCGTTGCCCCCCGACCAGGACTGGTGCGAGGCGATCGAGGCCGCGGACTTCGACGGCGACGGCGATCCGGACCTGGTGGTGGCGGCGTGCGGCTTCTCGCCGCAGCGCAGCCTGCGTCTCTACCTCAACGACGGCGCCGGACGGTTCACCGATCCCGGCGAGCCGACGCTGGCGGCGTTCCCCGGCTGTTCGGCGATCGCGGTGGGGGACGTCGACGGGGACGGCGATGTCGATCTCCTCACCGCGGAGAGCTTGACGGAGATGCGCGTCTTGCTGAACGACGGCGCGGCGCGCTTCGCGTATGGCGCGCGGGTTGGCTTCGACCGCAGCAGCTCGACCTACGACGCGGAGCTGTTCGACGCGGATGCGGACGGCGACTTGGACGCGCTCGTCGTGCGCAGCTTGGGCCGCGACCGCCTGCTGCTGAACGACGGCCGCGGCGGCTTCGTCGACGGTTGTGTCGCGCCGGTGCCGGCGGCGTTCGTCGACACCGTCACGGTGGTCGGCGTCGACGTCGACGGAGACGGCGCACTGGATCTGGTCGAGGGCAACGGCCGCCGTTTCGGCCAGGCCAACCGCCTGCTGCACAACGACGGCACCGGCCGCTTCACCGAGGTCGTGGGGTCGGTCGTCGCCAGCGGGTCGGCGTCGACCCGCTCGCTCGCGGTGGGCGACGTCGATGGCGATGGCCACTCGGATCTGCTCATCGGTAATGACTGGGATACTCAGGGCCGCGCGCAGAACCGCCTATTGCTGGGGGACGGCCGCGGCGGCTTCCGCGACGCGACCGCGGCGGCGTTGCCGGTCGCCGACGACCGCACGACGGCGGTGGCCCTCGTCGATCTGGACCGCGACGGAGATCTGGACGCGCTGTTCGGCAACGTGCTGACCGCGACGTTCGGCCGGACGCTGCAGATCCTCTCCAACGACGGCACCGGCGTGTTCCGCGACGTGACCGCGTCGTGGATCTCGAGAACACTCAATGCGATCAACGCGCTCGTGGTCCGCGATCTGGACGGCGATGGCGACCTCGACGTCGCGCTCGCGCACGGTGTGAACACGATCGGCCTCGCCGATCTGGTCCTCCTGCAGGACGGCGGCCGGTTGATCGCCGCCGCCGCGCTTCCCGCCTCGGTCGAGCCGAGTCTCACGGTGACGGCGGATGACGTCGATCTCGACGGCGATGTCGATCTCGTCTTCGGCACGGCGCGGGGCACGCGGGGGTCGGCAGCCGATCGGCTCTACCTGAACGATGGCCGGGGTGGGTTCGAGCTGGCTCCGACGGGATCTCTTCCCCAGGACAGTCTCGGCAGTCAACACCTCGCGCTGGTCGACTTCGACGAGGACCGCGACCCGGACCTGATCCGCGTGCGGGATGGCGCGTTCAGCGCGACGATCGCCTACTACCGCAACCAAGGAGGACACTTCACCGAGGTTGCCGACCCGGCCCTGCCCGGCACGATCTTGGGCTACGGCATCGGGGTCGTCGACGTCGACGACGACGGCGACCCGGACGTCGTGGTTCCCGGCGAGCAGCTGGTGCTCCACAACGTCCACCGCCAGCTGAGTGCGCCCTACGTCGCCATCGCGGGCCGCGACTACGTGCTGCGCGTGCACGTCGAGCCCGGCGTGCTGCCGGGCCCCGCCGTCGCCGTGCCCGTCCTCGCCGACGGCATCGCGGCCCACCCCCTGCCACCGATCGGAACCCTGAGGCTCGACCCGTTCGGCCAGCTCCTGGTGCTCCGGGGAGTCGTCGTGCCCGCGCTCGGCCCACCCGCGATCCTGACCCTGCCGCTGCCGCGCACGCCACTGATCCTCGGCGAAGTCCTGCACGCCCAGGCCCTGGTCCTGCGCAGCACTGGGCCCACGCGCCTCACCGGCCTCACCACCGATCCCGTCACCCGATGAACGTACGGAGCCAGGCTCCCGTTCATCACTTCCCCCCGAAAGTCCCCTTACTGCCCGATGCAGGCGAAGCCGTGGTCGAGCAACAGCCTGCTGTCGGCGTAGCGCTGGGCGTTGTCGCTGGATCCCAGCACGCACGCGATGATCGTGCGCCCCGATCGCCGCGCCGCTGACACCAAGCAGGCCCCGGCGTTGCCAGTGGTTCCGGTCTTGACGCCGATGATCCCCGAATAGCTGCCGTTCTCGACGAAGTCGTTGGTGTTCGTGATCTCCACGAACCCCTGCCGCGAGGTGTAGACGCCGGTCTTGCCGGTGGCGACGATACCTGCCAGCACCGAGTCCGCGAGCACCGCACGCGCGATCTGGGTGAGGTCGTAGGCGCTCGCGTAGTGGAGCGTGCTCATCGGCCAGTACGGGTCGCGCCCGTGACAGTTGACGAAGTTGGTATTGCTCAGACCGAGCTGCAGCACCTTGTTGTTCATCAGCGGCACGAAGTTGCCCTCCGAGAACGCGCAGTGCTCCGCGATCGCCACCGCGGCGTCGTTCCCCGACCGCATCAGCAGGAAGCGCAGCGCGTTGTAGAACGATAGCTGCTCGCCGTACTGCAAGTTTGCGCTGGATCCGCCGGTCAGCGGCGGCGCCCAACCCACCGTGATCGTGCTATAGAGCGACCTGCGCGCCGGGTGTCCCGGTGGCAACTTGGTGAAGTCGCGCGCCACCAGCGCGGTGACCATCTTCGTCGTGCTGGCGTTGGCGCGGCGCGTGTGCGCGGCCTTGCCCCAAAGCAGCGCACCACTGTCGCCGTCGATCACCGCGGCGCTCGGTGCATCGATCTGCCAGGACCACAGCATCGGGACCTGGATCAGGAAAAACTGGGCGGGGACGGAAGCGGCGAGTGCGAACAAGACCGCGGCGGACCGAACGAAGCCAAAAGCTCTCATCTGTGATCTCCTGTGTTGCGGCGCCACTCAGCGCCTGCCCCCAAGAGATGGTCCTCCCCCCTCTCCGCGTGACGACACGTACCGAGTCAGACTCGATTTTCTCGCTTCGCCCAGTCCGCGAACGCGTTCGCTCCCCGCACGCGTGAGAGTTCCACCCAATTGCGGTGGGGGGCAAGCGGCGCCGCGAGTGGCATTCCAGCCGCGCCTCGGGAGGCCTACGATGCATTCGCGCAGGCGGCTTGCGCAGAGCGTCGGTCCGCCGCCCAGCAACCCCGAAGGAGGTGGCCGATGACGCTGAGACTCGTCGACGATCCGAAGGGCAAGGTCATCTTGTTCTTTCCGATCCTCTGGGACACGCAGTTCCCGCTGTGGCCGCCGTTGTGCTTGTACGCGATCGCGACCTCGCTGCTCCACGCCGGCTATGAAGTCGTGCTGATCGACGAACGCGTCGATCCACAGCCGCGCGACAAGCTGCTGGCGGAACTGAGCGACGCCGTGTTCGTCGGCATCTCGGCAAAGGCCAACGGCCAGTGTCGCAACATGGACCAAGTCGCGCGGCTGGTGAAGCAGCACGCGCCGGAGATGCCAGTCGTGGTCGGTGGGTGGTTCGCGGGCTTGTATCCGCACCAGACCATCACCGTTCCCTACATCGACGTCGCGATCATCGGGCCGGGAGACGTCGCCGTCCCCGAAGTCGCCGACCGACTGCGAGAGGGGCGGTCGCTCGAAGGCATCGACAACGTCTTCTTCCGCGCCGGCGGCAAGGTGACGAAGAACCACATCGGGCACCTGCCGCCCATCGAAGAGACTCATCCCATCGACTGGGAGCGGATCGGGATCCGGCGCTACATCCACCCGCACGGCTGGCTCAACTACTTCACCTCGAGGGGCTGCCCCGGCGGATGCACGTTCTGCGCCGTGTATTGCCTCGACCCCCGCCGGTGGACGGCGCTGCCGGCCGATCGCGTCGTCGACGAAATCGAGGTCTTGACCCGGCGCATCGGGGCGGAGGCGCTGCACATCATGGACACCGACTTCTGCGCGAACCTGAACCGGGTCGAGCAGATTTGTCGGGGGATCCTCGAACGCGGGATCAAGGTGCGCTTCAACATCCTCGGTCGCCACTACACGATCCGGAGAATGTCCGACGAGCAGCTGCGCCTGCTGCGGCTGGCCGGCTGCAACGAAGTCGAAGTCGGCCTCGAGACCGGGTCCCAGCGCCTTTCCGACGCGATCAACAAGCAATGCGACGTGGAGGAATTTCCGGCTACCGTGCGTCGCTTCGTGGCGGCCGGTATCCGCATGCGAATCAATGCCATGCTGGCGATTCCCAGCGAAACGCGAGAAGACCTCGCCGCCACGTTCCGCATCCTGCTCGGCCTGCGCGACCTCGGCAACCGGGCCATTCGCGTGCAGATGTTCCGGTTCACGCCGTTTCCCGACGTGCCCGCCGGCAAGGAAGTCCTCAAGATGACCCGCCGTGGCCACGTCGGCCGCGAGACGTTGACCTATGACGAGCTGCTGAACTTCCCCGTCGACAACGACGACACGTCGATGTTCTGGTTGTCCGAGCAGCACGAGTCGGACGTGCGACGGGCGTACGAGTTCTACGCGCCCCTCTTGTTCTACAAGAACTCCTTCGACACGGCGCGCGGCCGCCCGATTTGGCGCCGGGTCTTGCGGCTCTTCGAGCGCACTGCTGCCTGGCGCGTCGCCCGGGGCGACTACCGTTTGCCGGTGGAGCTCTGGCTCAATCGCTGGTTTGGCCGGCCCATGCCGCGCGGGGCAGACGAGGGGATCTCGCCCGCCGCGGACCAGCTGCCCGTGCCGCCCGAGATGGGGCAGACGCTCGACCTCTCTCCGCCGCTGCCGATCCCCGACCGGACGGGGACGGGACACCGGTCGGCGGTGGCGCCGTGATCCATCGCGGTCTCGAAGACCTCGCGGTTGCGCGCCTCCTGCGCAGCAACTTCGAGGCAATCCAAGCCGAGATCGATGCGGTGCCCCGCGCGTGCTTCGAGCTGTGGCCGCAGCCGGAGTACGCAGGCAGCTGGCGAATGATGCCGCTGAAGTTCGATGACCGTCCCGATGGCTTTGTCCGCACGCCCGAGAGCAACCGGGAGGTCGTGCCCGTGACCTGGCGCCTGCTCGCGGTGGCGCCGGGCCTGATGCGGGCCGTGGTGTCCCTGTTGGGGCCGCAGACGCACGTTGCTCCGCACACCGGTGTGATGGACCCCCCGCCGTTCCGCATCCATTTCGCGCTGCGCGTCCCCGACGCGGCCGGCCTTCGCGTGTTGGAGGAGCGGCTGCGTCCGGTCCCCGGGGAACCGATCGGCTTCGACCCGCGCCTCGAGCACGAAGCTGCCAACATGTCGACGACCGAAGACCGCCTCATCCTGGTCGTTGACGTTCGACTGACCGGTGCGCTGGCTGCCAAGTACTTGACCGGTGGATCGGCCAAGGGCAATCCGTGGACGTCTCCATCCTGATCGTCAACTACCGCACGTGGGGTCACTGCGCGGAGGCTCTCGAATCGATCGCGCTCCACCCGCCGGACGGCTCCCGCTCGCGGAACGCGGTGGAATCGCGGGCCGCCGGCAGTGCGGGGCTGCGCTACGAAGTCGTCGTCGTCGACAATGCGTCGCCACCGCCGCCGCCGCTGGTGCGAGCGCGCTTCGAGCGCGCGCTCGCATCGGTCGGCGGTCGCTTGATTCGAAGCGCGGAAAACATCGGTTATGCACGCGCGGCAAACCTGGCGTGCCGCGCGACGACGGGGCGGTGCGTCGTCGTGAGCAATGCTGACGTCATCTTTCAGAAGCGGACGATCGGCGTGCTGGTCGACTACTTGCTTCGGCATCGCGACGCCGGAGCGGTGGGCCCGGAAGTGTTCTGGGATGACTCGCAGACCTGCCGCATGCCCGACAACTTCTTGCCGGCAGCACGCCACCAGTTGTACGAGCTCGCGATGCGCGCAAGTCCCCGCCTGGAGCGCCGCTTTGCCCGGCGCACGTTGCGGCGCCAGCTGGCGCTCTGGCAGTCGCGGACGCCGACCGACGTCGACATGCTGACCGGGTGTTGTCTCGCGCTGCGGCGGGACGTGATCGATGCGATCGGGCTGTTCGACGAGCAGTTTCCGTTGTTCCTCGAGGACGCGGACCTCGCGATGCGCCTGCGGCGCGAAGGATTGCGCAGCGTGGTCGTGAAGCCGTCGACCCTGGTCCACAAGTTCAGCCGCTCGGTCGGGATGGACCCGGAAACAGCGATGGCGAAGTACTGGACCAGCTTGCGGCGCTATCACGCCAAGTGGCATGGCCGCCTCGGCATCGCATCGGGACGGGTCTACCGGAGTCTGACCGAGCGTTGGCAGCGAGCGGGCTCCTCGACCGGCCCGCCGCCCTGGGTCGTGGACATCGAGTCCGCGGCCAAGCCGGTGCTGAACCTGCCGCGGCACTGCGCCAGCTACTGCGTGCAGGTCGCGGTCGAGCCGAGCTTTCAGGCCATGTCCGGCGTACTGGGTTCCGGCGACTCGTGGACTCCCGACGACTCCTTGTTCGCCCGGTTCGGCCAGCGCGCGTGGTTTCGTGTGTTCGATCTCTCCTCCGGATCGCCGACCGTACTCCGTGCATATCGCTTCACCCGCAGCGACAACGGGACCCGTGGTCTGGCGGCGTCGCAACCAAGGCGGTAGGGCAGAGTCGGCATGGGCGACCGCGTGATCACGGCGAGGGCGCGGGTGCGGGGATGGCACGCCCTCGCGGCGTCTGTGCTCGTCGCTCTCGCCGTGCTCTTCGTGCTGTGGGAAGCGCTGTTCTGCGACGCGTTACTGCTCAGCTTCGACAACCGCCTCGTGCCTCCGTTTCGCGTCCACGTCGAGGCGGGAGAACCGGCGCGCCCGATGAACATGGTCACCGGTGACGTCAATGCCTACTACGCGCCGGAGACCATGATCAGCGTCACTCGGCTGCGGGCGGGCGAGGTGCCGTTGTGGAACGAACACCAGCTCATGGGGCAGCCGCAGCTCGCCAGCATGGGCTTCGCGGTGTTCTATCCGACCTGTCCTCTGTTTCTGATCCTCGACCCCCTGCGCGCGTACGCGGTTTCGGTTGCGCTGCACCTCGTGCTTCTCGGCGTCGGTGTGTGGTGGCTCTGTCGGTCTCACAACCTGTCGTTCGCCGCCGCGCTGCTGGGTGCGTTGGGGGCCATGTTCTCCGCGTTCTCCGTTCTCCACGTCCACCTGCCCGGCTTCCTGTACGCGTTCGCGTGGTTGCCGTGGATCGTGCTCGCCGCCGAGAGGCTTGCCCGAGCACCGAGCCGCCGCGCGGTGGGCGTTCTCGCGTCGGTTCTCGCACTTTGCCTGCTCGCCGGCTGCCCGCAGATCGCGGCGATCTCGGCGTACGCGGCGGCCGTGGCGTTCTTGGTGGCGGCGCCGCGCGTGCACGCCGTTGCTGCGGCGCTGGTTGCCGGTGTGCTCGGCTGCGTTGCTGCCGCTGTCTTGCTGCTGCCGGGTCTCGAGCTCTACCAAGCATCGACCCGCGCGGTGTCCGAGCTCGCCGCTCTGCACTCGGCCGAATCGCTCGAGCCGCCCGCTCTGGTCGGATTCGTCCTGCCACATGCGTTCGGCCATCCGGTGCAGGAGGTCAGCGTCGTGCATGCCGACGCCCGCAGGGTGGAGTCGTTCCCGTCGAATCGGTGGCTGTCGCCGGATGACGAGAACAACATGATCGACAATGCGACGTACTTCGGCGTGATTCCGTTCGCGCTGGCGTTGCTCGCCCTGCCGCGTCGTCGCAACCTGGCATACACCGCGCTCTTCTCGGTCTCGTTGCTGGCGGCGCTGGGTGTACCGTGGCTGGCGGCCGGGATCGGCGTGCTGCCAGGAGTGGGGGTTGGCAGCCCCAAACGCGTGCTGTGCGTCACGGCATTTGCGGGCGCGGTACTCGCCGCATCGACGCTGGATCGGCTGCAACGAGGTGGGGCGAACGGGCGTGCCCTGGCGATCCTCGGTGTCGGGTTTCTGTTGTTGTCGGGGATCGCGCTGTTTCCGTTCGAGCAGTGGCTGTTCAGCAGCCTTGCCGAGGACGAGCAGCGTTGGTTTCGCTCGACGCTGGTGGCGGACCTGACGCGTCTGGCCGCGGCAGGCGTCGTTCTGGTCGCCGCCTGGTGGCTGTGCCGCGCCAACCGCGGAGCCGTGGCCGTGGGCGTGCTGCTGATCGGCAGTGCCGCCGAGCTGACCAGCTATGCCCGTGCCACCAATCCGGCGCAGCGCCGGACGGGGCAGTACGACGCGACTTCCGCGATCGAGTGGATGCGGGCAAACGATGCGCGCTACGTGTCGTTCGATCTGACCGAGGCGCTGCCGGCGTGCGTTGTCCAGGTGTTCGGTCTGCGCTCGTGCAATGGCTACTACCCGCTGCTGGGGCGTGAGTCTTACGAGCTACTCGCGGCGCTCGAGCCGGGCTTGATCCGCAACGGCACGCGGGTCGTCGGTGCCGTGCGCGAGCTCGCCACGCTGTCGTCGCCGCTGTTGGACCTCTTCGGTGTGCGCTACGTCGCGACGAGCGTGAACGGACACAATCGGCTGCGGGCGGCCGGGTGGACGCCCAGCTATGTCGGGGAGCGAGAGCGACTCGCCATCTACGTGCGCCCGACCGCGTTGCAGCCCGCGTTCCTCGTTGCCCGCGTCTCGTCAATGAGCGATCGCGATGCGCGGCTGCGGCGGTTGTGTGCTCTCGACTTCGTGCCCGGTGAGGAAGCGCTCGTGGAGCAGCCGATCTCGCACCCGCGGTCCGGCCTCGTCCAAGGACCGGTGCACTACACGCGGGTCGGGCCCGAGCGCATCCTTCTCGATGTCGCGGTGGACGGCCCGGCCTTCGTCGTCGTATCGGAGACCTTTGCCCCCGGGTGGCAGGCGACAGTGGACGGCCAACCGGCGCCGCTGCTGCGCACGGATCACGCGTTGATGGGCGTGCCGCTACCTGCCGGAGCGCGCCGCGTCGAGATCTCCTACCGACCCGCGTCGTTCACGCTGGGTGCGGTGTTGTCCGTCCTCGGGCTGCTCGCCTGCGCGTGGCTGTCGTGGTGGCGTCGCGACACCGTTCATCAGTCGCCGGGCGACAGCAGGTCGGTGAAGTAGCCGACGAACAACGGCGTGCGGGCGTCGGGGCGGCAAACGTGCACGCTGGCATCCTCCGCGGATAGCAGCAGCAGGTGCGGTCCTTTGGCCGCGGGAGAAGTCGCGATGGCGAACGGAGTGCACGCCGCAGGAATCGCAGCGTCGATCCTACTGAGATGCGCGGCCTCGATCTGCGTGCGCTCGGAGCTGGGCAGCCGCGACCAGCAGAACACCAGGAGCGAAACCTCGACCTGCGCTTTGCCCAGCGGCAGCAGGCCGGCGGGGGCGCGAAACCGCGCGCCGTGCAGCTTGGCTACGATCGACTGCGCGTGGATCGCTTGTCGGCGGACGAAGTTGCGGTCGCCGGCGGTCGATGGCATCCAGCGGACGGAGGGCTGCAATCCGGTGTCGTCGCCGGTGTGCCGGCGGTCGAGCGCGTAGTAGTACACCGCGATGCTGTTTCGGCGGCGGTCGCGCGGGCAGCGCAAGGGCTGCGGGTGGCCGTGGAAAGACCGCGTTCCGGTTTCGAACAACACGGCGCGGTTGGCGACCGGGAGGATCCGTGCGCACGGCGCGCTTGCCTCGCTCCAGAACTCCAGATGGCCGCCGTACTCCTCCCGCCAGTCGCGGTTGAGGAACAGGATGAAGTTCAACACCTGGTGTAGGCGGTGGGCGCTGTGGGGGTGGCGGTTGGTGTCGGTGTGGACCATCAATCTGCCGTCGCGCCCCGTGCTGTGTAGACCGCACCCGTTGAAGGTGGGGTCGACGATGATGTGGTCGATGCCGGTCAACTTCTCGAGAAACGCGACAAACGTCGCCGAGACCAACTGACCGAGAAAGTGTCGTGTGAAAGGCCCGAGGTCCGTCTCCCGAGAACGCCCGAGCTTGTGCACGCTCGTGGGATGCGGCCCCCACTGCGTCCATCGCGCATCGTCCGCCGGCGGGAACTCCCCGATCAGTTGATCGAGAATGCTTGCCGGCACGAAGTCGTCGACCACGACATGGGGAAAGGGTGCAGCCGCACCAAACTCATCAGCGCGCGCGCTCGCGATCCCATCGAGCCGCAGCTCGTCGAAGTAGAACGCCGGAATCTGCCCCATCGCACTCCAATCCTACCGTCCGCGAGAAGTACCGAGTCAGACTCGATTTTCTCGCTTCCCCGCCCCCCGCCCCACACTCCGCCGCCCGATCCGGCTATCGGATCAAATGCCAGCGCGTCTGCCGGCCACCGATATAGCGGACCTGCCGCCCGTCGAACCACGCATCCTGCTCGAGCTTGATCTGCACCCACTGGTCATCCCACTCCGGCAGCTGCACGCGCACGTTGCCTTCGATCGCGTAGCAGGTGTCGGCCCGAAGCTGCCAATCCCCGCGCACCGGAGTCGGGCCCTGGTTGTCCCACATGCCGATGGTCGGGCCCGCAGCGTGGCCGTGGAAGCCGAGCGGGTGTGTGTAGACCGCGCACTCGATCCCCTCCCAAGCACACTCCGAGAGAGTCGTCGCCAAGATCTTGTTGCCGGTGCTCCCTTCGACGAACGCGCTGGTCAACACGTCCTGCCACCGGTTGCCCACCGCCATCGCCTGCGCGAGTCCCGGCGGCACGTCGGCTTCGTCCGGCCGCAGCACGTACGCCATCTCTTGCGTATCCGTGCACAACCGCAGATAGCGGATGCCGACGTCGGTGTGCAGCACATCGCCGCGTTGGATGACGGTGTCTTGGATGCCGAAGATCGCGGTCTCCGGATCCGCAGCCGCACCCCGGCGCTGCACGTTGCAGTGGGGCTGGAACCACACCGGTAGGCCCAGATCGGTGAAGCGCTGGCGCAGCCACCACCTCACGTCCTCGGTGGTCGTCACGCCCGGCGTGATCACGTCGTTGGAGAACGCCTCGGCGATCACCCCGCGCGCGAGCTGCACGATCTGCGGGTAGATCTCGAGCTCGGTCGGCGACCGCGTTTCCAACCACCGGATGCAGAGCTCCTCGGCCGACACCAGCCGCTCCGACAGCGCACCGAGCGCCGCGACCAACCGCGCTCGAAGGCCGCTGCTCAAGCCGTCGCCGAACGCCCAGTGCTCGCTCGTGTCGACACCGATCCGCTGCGGCGCGCGCGCCGCGACGAGCTGCCGCAGTTGCTCCCACTGGGCATCGCCGGTGCCGCCCTCCCACGCGCTCTCGTACAGATCTCCCAACCCGTAGCGGCTGACCGTCAGCCGTTCGACCCCTTCGTCCGGGCCGCGGTCGTAGAACAGCAGGATCGTGGTCCGCCGCGCCGCGAACACCGGCTCCGGCACGAGCGTCAGATACACCGGATCTTCGTTGTACTCGCGGTTGATCACGAGCCACATGTCGAGGCCCGCCTCGCGCATCAGGCCCGGCAGCAGCAGGTCCAACCGTTCGCGGAGAATGCGGTTGGCCGCCGCGGCGCGCGCGCGCTCGTCCAGGATGGCAGGAGGGCGGGGCACCGCGTAGCCCTGGTCCCAAGGGACCTGCGCGGCCTGCGCGAGCGCTCCGGTCGAAGCGGTGAAGAACATGGCAACAAGCAGGGGCAGAACCGATCGCATAGTCACCAACTTAGCCGTTCCGTGAACGTACGGAGCCAGGCTCCTGTTCATCACTTCGCCGACGGCGAACGACGCACGCGGGTAGAATCACCGCGTGAGTTCCCGGCGTCCGAACGACGCTGGCGCAGTCCAGAATCTCGGTCGTGCTCTGTCATCCCCACTTAGCGCACCGCGGCGGCTTGTTTCGGCGCGTCGCTGCACTTGCGCCCGACCCGACTTTGTTCCATCGGATCGGCGGCCGCGCCGTGGTGGGGCGCATCGTCGACGGCCTCTACGATCGGATCCACGACGATCCAAGCGATGGCGCCCTCGGCGCGGTTCTCCGATAACCGCGGAGTTGCCCCGGTCGTGGTGTTCGACGGTCAAGTGGCGCTGCCGGCTTCACCAGCACCGACTGGGGTGCCGGGGTGGACCTTGCCGACCGCTGCCGTCATCCCCTTCTCCACGGCGTTCGCGTACGCCGGCGGAGATTTGTGCATCGACATCGATGGCGTTCCGGTCTCTCCCCCCGCGGGCTTGAGATGGTGGGTCGACTACGATCACACCGCGCCCGTCGGCACGGTGTCGTATTTCGGTGCGGGCTGCGGTATCTCGGCCGGCCTCGTCGATCCGACAGTCACCGCGACCGCCTCCGGTCGGAACGCGGTGCCCGGCGGGTCGTGGCGCGCGCATTCGGTGGGCCGGGTCGGGGCGTTCGGCTCTCTGGCGGTGGGGCCAGCCCTCTTGTCGCCGATCGGTTTGGACGCGCTCGGGGCGCCGGGTTGCAGCTTGCTCGTGAATCCGGGGATCGTGGTGCCGGTGGGTGTCTACCCGAACTCCAGCGTTGGGCGGCCGATCGCTACCCTGCGCTACGACCTCGACGTTCCCGCGCAGGTGAGTCTGCTCGGTGGCCAGCTCTCGACGCAATGGGTGCGCGTCGAAGGGACCGCGCGCAGCAACCCCTTGGGGGTGACCACCTCGAATGCGGTTGACGTCACGCTGGCGTCGTCGCTGCCCGCAGGCGTAGCGTCGACCGTGTGGTCGGGGCCGGTCTCGACGGGGCCGCTGCCCGACCGGGGCGCAGTCAGCGTCGCGCGGGCTCCGGTACTGGCGTTGGTGGCGCAGTGAGGGAGTCCGGATAGCTGACGAGTCGGCGAACGACGCCGTCTCCGAGCCTGACACTCGAGCGGCGGCCGTCGCCGAACCAAAGAACCAGCCGTGCGTCGTGGCCACCGACCGCGCGTTGGCGCGAACGCCAACAGTGCCCCCGGCACGAGGCCTACCCACCAAGTTGCGTGCACGCCCCAGGCCAGTCTCAAGACGGTCGGAGATCGCGCTCTCGCCAACGCTTCGAGTTCGACCCATGTCCTTCTCGAAGTGGGTTGGCTGACGCGGCGTTGAGGTCGGAAAAGTGGAGGGCCCGTAACGCGAGCCACGGCGCGACGTCCGTGGAGTCATGCACACGATGCCGAAGGGCGATGCGGTTCGCCGTGTCAGCTGGTTGCTTGTGGCCTGTGCGGTCCAACCGCTCGCTGCGCAAGAGCGGTCTCCCGAGTTCCGCCGAGAGAACGACGCGTTCGTCGCGACCGGCGCCGGCTACGACGCGCGCGTCGCCCGGCAGGGGTTTCGCGTCCGTGCGCTGCGGGGCGGTGCGCGGCGGACTCCCGCGGTCTTCGAGGCGAGGCTGTCGCGCCTCGGTCGCGCGGGTGCGTCCGCCGGCGGGGCGGGCTGTGGCGAGGCTGTGAGTCTCGACCGATCCCGGCCGGACGAGGTTCGCGTTGGGTACGGTTCGGTGACCGAGATCCATCAGGCGCGCCGGGATGGCCTCGAGGTCAGCTACTTGCTCGACGAGATCCCCGACGGTGAAGGAGACCTGGTGATCCGCTTGGCCGTGGAAGCGACGGATGCCGCGGCGGTGGCGGGCCAAAAAGTCGAGGAGCTGTGGTACGGGGACCCCACGTCGGGCATCCACGTCGGTGCGGTCACCGGAATCGACGCCGCCGGGCGGCGGGTTCGTGGATGGCTGCGCGCGTCCGCCGGTTGTATGGAGCTGGGTTTGCCTGCCGATTTCGTCGACTCTGCGACACTGCCGGTGCTCGTCGACCCCCTGGTTGGGCCGGCGTTCACGACCGTGTCCTGGTGGGGAGGCCCGGGGAGTTCGGATGCCGCCGTTGCCTACAGTTCGGCTGCCGACCGATACCTGATCGGATACTGCGACTACAACTGGCTCTTTTTCCATCAGATGGTGGGGGGGGTGCTCGTGGATTCGGCCGGTGGTCCTCCGGGGTGGGTCTACGTCGGAGGAGCGCACCTTGACGATCACGTCCTAACTGGCCTCGGCTACGTGCGTGGCCCCGATGCCTTCTTCTTGCTGTACGGTCACGTGTACGGTGCGGATTGGATCTGTTCGATCGATCCGACGACCGCACAGATCGCATACCGCTACACGGGGCGGCAGTTCACCTGCTGCAGCGCCTCCGGCGACAGTCGGCGGCACGGCGATCGCTTCTTCGTGGCGGGCCCCGGAGCGGTCACTGCCTTTTCGATGGGATACACG
This sequence comes from Planctomycetota bacterium, assembly GCA_965223545.1. Classification (GTDB taxonomy): domain Bacteria; phylum Planctomycetota; class UBA1135; order UBA1135; family UBA2386; genus CBDCWY01. Next base: position 6,525,089 of record OZ245006.1, read on the forward strand.
GGGGTCATCAAGGAAGAGGGGAGGCTGACCGGGCTCGGCACCAACTGTCTGCAACTCAGCTCGCATGGTGGCGAGGACGGGCGTTGGCTCGCCGTCGAGAGCAGTGGCAGCACCCTGAACGGAGTCGTGTTCGCAGAAGATCTGAGCGTGCTGTTTTCGGGGCCGCTGGTCAGTGGGGGAGCGGGTGTAACCACGCGTCGAGAGGTGCACCTCGATGGAGATGGCAATCACTGGATGCTGGCCTACGAGACCTCGGGGGCAGTCGGTGCCGACCTGCGCTGCCTACCCGTGTTCTGGGACTCTTCGGCCAAGGCCGTTTACACGGGGAGCGAGGCCCTTGTCGCAAGAGGGGCGACCCGGCCGCGTGTCGCGTTCATGGGGGGATCGACCCTGATCGCATACGCGCGGCAGTTCTCGGGGGCGGTCGTCACCGTCGATCCGTTCGATGCCGCCATAGTCGAGGGGCCGCTCGCGGGCGCGGGCCCAGCCGATGTCGCCGGCAACGCGGGGTGGACCCACCAAGTAGGCGATGAAGCCTTGCTCCAGTGGTCGATGGGCCAGTGGTTTCGTGCGGCTGACGGTGTCGTTCAAGACCTCGGCGGCGGTTGCGGAGAAGCCGGCTGGATCGCCGCCTCGAGTGCCGTGGCCGGCAATGGCGGCTTTGCCCTGCGCCTGCGCGACGCCACTCCCGGTGGAATCGCGGTTGCGCTGCTCTCGGCAACGGGCGGGAACGTGCCTTGTGGGCCGTGCACGGTGGTGCCGGATTTGACGGCCGCCGTCGCCGCCCCCTACATCGCCGATGCACGGGGAAATGCGGCGGTGAAACTGTCCCTTCCGGTCGGTGTGTTTCCGACGTTCGTCGCTCAGTGGGCCGTTCTGAAGTCGGCGGGTGCTGCGTGCTCCATCGGGGTGGATCTGACGAATGCGGTCAGCGTGACGGTCGGGTGATCGGAAGGCGGCGATCTCGCGGGCTGGCGACTCGAGTCCGGTCTGACAAACAAGGCTCAAGCGCTGCCACCGGACTTTCATTACGACTCTTTGTGGGGCTCGGCGTCATCCCGATCCCCACCGTGATCAACAATTTCACACACGTCGGCTGGAAAGGCCAAACTGTTCAAGAGCGGAGCGTTCTCGCGCCACCACCGCGCTGCGTCAGGGCTTGTTTGCTCCAGTGCATCGATGGCGGCGGTGACGCCCACCCAGTAGCCGCGCCGATAGACCGTTGCTTTGCCACGAAGCACGGCCCATAGCGCTTTCACAAACGTCTCGGGTGCGCTGAGAACACCGAAGCCGACGATTCTCGTCTCCCGTGCCTGACTCAGCGTGACGGGGATTTCGACCCCGATCCATGCATTTCGAATGGCCTCGGGGGCTTCTCCCGGAGGCAGCGCGACAATCCGAAGGAATCGCGAGCCACTCAGGAGTTCATCGATCTGATCCCAGTCGATCACTCGGTCTAGCACGGGCCAAACATGCCTGAAGACGAAGAAATGCATGACGTCACGTCCGCAGAATCCGACAAGGATTGCCCCCCAGGCCAAGAAGACGAGGGGGGTCTCCAAGAACCACCAGTGGAGAGTGGTCACGAGAGCAGCCACAACCAGAGCCAAGAGCCAAAGATGCAGCGTCAACGCAAGGAAGGCGGCGCTGCCGCGCGACCTGAGGCGACGGAGACCGTCGAGGGCCTCGAGCTGGTGGTCGGTCAGTTCCATCACACACTCCTGGGTTCGGCAAGCGCACTGGGGGCATCTCGTTCTCGGCAGTGTACGTGCCCACGGCCCACGGCTGGCCGGCCAGCCAACGAGCGTTGTGTGACCGATCGTTCCAGCGGGGCGCGCCTCAACCGGTCAACCGGAGCGACGCGGTGGGCGCCAGAGGTGGGGTTTCTTGGAATCCGCAGCCGTCAAAGTACTCTGGCCACGGAGACCAGACGCCCTGCTGATCAGTACGTTCCAGGTCGCAGTCCGATGATTTCGATCAACGTCAGCCGGTGACCGCTCAGCGAACCCCCGAAGGCCCACTCTGCGCAGTCGAGGAGTTGTAGGCAAACCGACCAACCGAGGGCGGAAAACGCAAACCGCATCTACTGGGCGAGGCGGCAAGCCCGAGCTGCGGCGGCGCCTACCTCCGCGCCAGCGGTATCGGACTTCGGGGAGCTGGTGGTCGCTGCGGACCCGTCGCCGCGACGAGCAGCGGCCATTGAGTTGCGGGTGCCGTCGGGCGCGGTGGTCGGTGTGCAGCGCGACTTCGACGAAGCGACGCTCCGACGGCTGCTCGGAGTCCTGTTGCCATGCTGAGCTTTCCGCCCTCGCCGTAAGTCAAGATCTTCGTTTGCCGGAAGCCGGTGGACATGAGGAAGAGCTTCAGCGGTCTGTCCAGTGCGGTCATCGACGTGGTCGACCACGACCTGGTTCGCTCCAAGCGCGCACGGCAGAGACGGCGGAGCTCGTGTGAGAGTGCACCGAGTCGGAGTCGCCGCGGTTGCTCCGCGTGCACCCCGACGGCTCGCGCCTCTTGGCCGGCACGGATACGGGACGAATCCTCGTCCTCGACGCCTCCGACGGTCGCTTGCTCGTCGCGCTCGGTGGACACACCAGTGCGGTGTACGGGCTGTGCTTCGTCGAGGGCACGGAGACCTTGCTGTCGACGTCGCGCTCCGGGAGGTTGCGGGTCTGGAAGATGGACTGAGGCCGCGCGGTGGGGGGGGCGCGGCGACGGCGGACCGGCTGCAGCGTCCTCGAGCTGGGCCGTTCGCTCCTCCCTCCCGGGGTTGTGGCGGCGACGATGGCCCCCCTAAGATCGCCGGCCGATCGTTCCTGTTCAGGAGGTGTTGGAATGAGCTCAGGCGGCGAACCGCAGCCCGCGAGCACTGGCGCGCGTAAGAAGCCTCCGGCTCTACTGAAACCCGCCCTCGCGGTCGCGGCCAGCGTCTTCTGCGTGCTCCTCCTCGAGGGGGTCGCGAGCTTGGTTGTCGCCTATCGGAGTTCCTCGGCCGAGAGCCGCCAGAGCGGACGCCTCGAGGAGGAGAAGCACTCCCGCTATGACGCCGATCTCGGCTGGATGCACATTCCCGATCTGTTCGTCGGCAACATGTACGGGGAGGGCGTCGAGTTCACCACGAATGGACAGAGCTTCCGCGCCAAGCAGGAGTACTCGAAGACCGTTCCGGCCGGAACCTACAGGACGATCTGCCTCGGTGACTCTTTCACCATGGGATACGGCGTGCACGACGACGCCACGTTCCCTGCCCAGCTGCAGTCACAGGCCGAGGGTCTCGAGGTCGTGAACATGGGAATGGGCGGATTCGGCGTCGATCAGGACTACCTGTGGTACATGCGCGACGGGGTCGAGCTCGAGACCGACTTGCTGCTCTTCGCGTTCATCGAACTGGACTTCGGCCGCATGATGTTCGATCGCTTCCTGGGCTATCCCAAGCCACTGCTGAAGATGGAGGACGGCGAACTCCTGGTCACGAACGTCCCGGTACCCGAGGTCTTCGGCCTCTCACGCTTTCGACGCTTCTTGCAGATGAGTTCGCTGAGCCGCCTGGTGGCCGGAGCCGCGAGCGATCCCGCCCCGCGCAGCATCGGCAACTCTCCTGACTCGTTGCCGTTCGCTCCGGTCGCCGAGCACATCTTCCTCGAGCTCGCGAAGATCAGCAGGGAGCGCAACCAGGATCTGGTGCTCGTCTACTTGCCGCGTTTCCACACGCTTCGCCGGGAACCCGTGCCGACGGCGACCTGGCTCGAGAAGTTCACGCGCAAGGAAGGCATTCATCTGCTGAACCTCACCGAGGACTTCCGACAGATTCCTCGCCAGCAGCTCGCCGGCCACTTCCGCCTACCGGATGACGGCCACTACTCGCCGCGCGGAAACGCGCTCGTGGCGACGGCGCTGCTGAAGAAGCTGCGGACGCTGTTGCCGGACTTCCCTCGGTAGGCGACTCGCCCGCCGACCGGCAACGGTCCGGTGGGGAGCCTATCTGGCAAGCAGATGAGCGAAGCGTCTTCGCTCCTCCGCGGTCAGCTGCCGTGGTGCGGACGAGCGCGCAGCGGTGAGCAGCTCGCGCGGATCGACGAACCACGTGCGCACCGTGCCGTCGAACGACGCCGTGTGGAGGCGCTGGCCGTCCGGCGAGAACCGTACGCGCCAAACGAGGCTGGTATGGCCGCGGAGGATCGCGATGCACTCGCCGCGTAGGTTCCACAGTCGCGCCACCTTGTCGCGCGACCCCGTGGCGATGATCTTGCTGTCGGGCGAGATTGCGACGTGGCACGTCTCGCCAGCGTGGCCGCGGAGGCGCACGGGCCGCGAGTCCGGATCGAGGAGGTCCCAAAGCGCCGCGTCGCCGGCGACGATCGCGGCGACCAGCCATCGACCATCCGGTGAGAACGCCAACCTGTAGGTTCGGCCGGCGACGTCGAGCTCGCGGACTTCTTCGCCGTCGACGCTGCGAAGGGCCGCGCCGCGCTGGTCGCTGGATCCCTCGGCCCACCAGCGACCATTGGGGTGAAAGACGGGCCACGCCGAGGGAAATCCGGGCAGGTCGAACACCCTCTCGGGCTGCTCGGCGCCGGCTCGATACAGACAGGCGGCCTTCTCGTTGCGGAGGAGCACGAGATCGGGGTCGTGGGGCGAGCACGCCACGTGGTCCCACGGTCCGTTCGGCAGCTCGAAGGCGTTCTCGAGCGTGCCTTGATCGCTCCAGATCTGCAGGATCCGCCCCTCGTCGTGCAGGCGGGCGACGGATCCGCCGGTGGCCAGCGAGAACATATTGGTGCCAGGCAGCTGGACTTCGGCGATGAGCTCGCCGTCCGGTGTGCGCCAGCCCAGACTCCCCTCGCTCGCCCTCCTGCTGCGGGCTCGGGTGACGATCGTCCCGTTGGGGAGGACTCCGAGGTGTTGCACACCGTGCGCGTGCGCGTGGATGGTCGGCAGCGTCGCGCTGCGTGAATTCCAAACCCGTAGTGTGCCGTCCTGCCCCGCCGTGGCGACGAGATTGCCCGAACCGGAGAAGGCCGCGTCGAGGATCCGGCCGCGGTGCCCCCGGAACTCGGCGAGCGTCATGCCGCTGCGCGCATCGGTCAGCCGGGCCGTCTGGTCGGCGCTGCCGGTCAGGACGACACCTGGACGCGCCGCGCACATGGCGACCGCTGTGACTGCGCTACGGTGTCGTGGCCGGACGGGCGGGGCGGTGCCGGATAGGTCCCAGATCAGGTGGTTGCGCAATCCGGAGGCCAAGATGGATGCATCCGCCGAGATCGCCGTCTCGCGGCGCGGATCGTCGGTGAGGTCCTCGATGCCCGCGGGGGCGAGCAGGTCCGCCGCCGGTTCGCTCGCATGCCAGAGTGCCAGCACACCGGTATCGGTGACCGTCAGGATGCGTTCGCCGTGTTGCGTGAACTGCGCCGACTTCACCGTGGCGTCTGGATCGGGGCGGAGCACGCGCCGTTGCTCGAAGTGGCGGCGGAAGCCGTCGTTGCTGGACCACAGCCTTGCCGTGCCGTCTGCCGAGGCCGACAGCAGGCGGCCGTCCGCCGCGAATGCGACGCTGCGCACGGGCTGGTCGTGCCCGGTGATGGCCAGCGGCTCGGTGTCGGAGTCGTGCAGCCGCGCGACTCGGATCGTCGCGTCCGCGCATGCGATGGCGAGCCCGTCGCCGTCAGGCGAGAACGCGACGTCGTGAACGTGGCTCGGTTGCGGCAGCACCTCGAGCTCTCCTACCTGCCAGGCCACGATCTTCACGCTGTCGGTCTGGCCGACCGCGATGCGGCGTTCGTCGGGTGAGAAGGCGATTGCGGCGGGCCGGTGCGAGCCGTCCAGGTCGACGAGCGTCTTTTCGCGAACCTCGCGCAGGGCGAGGTGCAGCGCCGTGACGTTCTCGAGGTTGTCGGGATCGACCTCGACCGACTCCAATGCGAGCAGCAGCGCGACGGCGGGGTCCTCGGCGACCATCCACGTCGCGGCGGCGCCCAACGCCGCGGCCCGGGCAGTGTTTCGTTCACGGCGGATGCGCTCGACGCTGACGAGGGACAGTATGAGTCCGGCGAGGATCAGGACGAACGCCGTTGCTGCGGCGGGGCGGCGCTGTGCGAAGCGCCGCAACCGCAACCAGGTGCCGATCGGTCGCGCTCGAATCGGTTCGCGCTGCCGGCAACGGCGAAGGTCCTCGGCGAAGTCGAGCGCCGTCTGGTAGCGGCGGTTGCGGTCGCGCTCCATCGCCGTCATCAGCACGATCTCGACATCGCGCGGGATCTGGCGGTTGCGCGAGCTGGCCGCGGGGACCTCCGAGTGCAGGATCTGTTGGTAGAGCGCGGCGCGCGTGGCGGCGTGGAACGGTCGCTCGAGGGTCAGGGCCTCGTAGAGGGTTGCGCCGAGCGAGTAGACGTCGGTGCGCCGGTCCAGCGGTACGCGCTGCGCCATCAGCTGCTCGGGCGACATGTAGGCGGGCGTCCCGAGCAGGTCGCCGCTGTGGGTGAGCGCCAGCATCTCGCCGGACTCTTCGCGAGCCAGCCCGAAGTCGAGCACGACCGGCTCACCGTCGGCCGTAACCATGATGTTGCTGGGCTTGATGTCGCGGTGGATCAGGCCGCGTTCATGCGCCGTGTGCAGCGCGCGGGCGAGCTTCTCGAACATCGCGACCGTCTCGTAGATGCCGGTCTTCGAGCTCGACTCGGCCGTGGTCGGCTGCGTCTCCGCGATCCGCTGCGCCAGCGTCTGCCCATCGACGAACCGATACGCCAAAAACGGTACGCCCTCGATTTCGCCGGCATCGAACAGCGCGCAGATGTTGGCATGGTCGAGCTTGCCGGCCGCCTCCGCTTCGCGCTGAAAGCGGCCGATCTGGTGGGCATCGGGCTCGCCGGTCGTCTGCAGGATCTTCAGCGCGACCCGCCGCTTGAGTCGTTCGTCCTCCGCCAGCCACACCGTGCCTTGCCCGCCGCGCCCGAGCTCGTGCAGCAGCGTGAAGTGTCCGAACGAGTGCGGCGCCTGCGGGACCTTGCTCTCGCCCCGGAGTGCGTCGGCAAGCGCCTCGGTCGCGCGAGCATCGGGCTCGAGAAACGCGTCGTCGATGTCGTTGTAGAGCAGGTCTTCGACGGCGGCGCGCAGGGTCGCGTCATCGCCACACTCGCGCCCGAGCCACTCCTGGCGTTCCTGCTCGGGCAGGTCGCGCGCCGTCGCGAACAGCTCGCTGGCGCGGCGGTGGACGCCGGGATCATTCATTCGCGCGATCCGAGCTTGGACCGCAACCACGCTCTGGCGGCGAGCCACAAGGTCCGCACCGTGCGGTCGCTGACGCCGAGCTCGGCGCCGATCTCCATGTCGCTCATGCCGCCGTAGTAGCGCATGACGACGATGCGCGCCTGGCGTTCGTCCGCCTGAGCGAGCTGCTCGAGCGCTTCGTCGAGCTCGATGGGATCGACAGCCGCCTCGTTGTCCGCTGCGTCGTCGAGCGTCACCCCATGCGGTCGCCGCCGTTTGCCGCGGGCGTGGTCGACGAGGATACGCCGCATGACGTTGGCGGCGACCGCGCGGAAATGCGCCCTGCTGCGCCAGTCGATGGGATCCCCGCGCTCGAGCCGCAGCCAGGCCTCGTTGACGAGCGCGGTCGCCTGCAGTGTGTGGTCGGGGCGCTCTTGCGCGAGAAGCCGGCCGGCGTGATACCGCAGCTCCGAGTAGAGCCGCTCGGCCAGATCGTTCGTCGCTCGCGCACTGCCCTGGCTCGACTCGGAGACGAGCGTCAGCAGGTCGGCGGGCGAGCGTTCGTTCGACATCGGATTCCGCCGACAGGATACCGCGGAACGACGGGGGAGATCGCGGCGGGCCGCGGTGGGGAGGCTCTTGGAGATTTCTTGCGAGTTGTCTTCCGCGAAACGGGGTGCCGGTCGCTTCGCAGGTGGTTTCGGCGAGCGAGATCGTGGGCACCGGCCCGTGCGCTCGACGGCAAGGCAACGTCCGTTGCGAGCGTGCGCGCGTCTCGCCACGGGCCATACAGGAGCAGGAGACGTTCGATGACTTGCAAGGTTCCACTCGACACACGGCAGCCGAGCTGGCGCGCACTCGCGGCGCTCGCACTCGCGGCGCTCGCCGCACAGTCGCCCCATGCGCAGACGGCGACGTTCGCCTGGGGGGGGCGGATCGGCGGGACCGACGCCGAGAACGGCTACGATCTCGCGGTCAACGCGGCGGGCCACAGCTACGTGGTCGGGGACTTCGCGGGCACGGCGGACTTCGATCCGGGTCCCGGCGCGTTCTGGATGACCTCCGTGGGCGGCATGGACGGCTACGTGGCGAAGTACGACGGCGACGGCAACTTCGTGTGGGCGGCGCGGTTCGGCGGGGTGGGCGACGAGACGTGCAACGGAGTCGCCGTCGACGGCAACGGCGATGTGCATCTCGGAGTTCTGTTCGAGGGCACCGTCGACTTCGATCCAGGGCCAGGAGTGTTCGCGCTGACCGCGCAGGGCAGCGGGGACAACTGCTTCGTCAGGCTCGACGGCGCCGGCAATCTCGTCTGGGCGAAGCAGATCCGCACCAGTGGCGGTGACTACGGCGCCAACGTTGCCGTCGACCCGCTGGGCAACGTGCTCGCGACGGGTACGTTCGCCGGGGTGGGGGATCTCGATCCCGGTCCCGGGGCGTTTGCCGTGACCTCGTTCGGCAGCGACGACGGCTACGTCGTGAAGCTCGACAGCTCCGGCAACTTCCTCTGGGGTGGACAGGTCGGCGGCACGGGGTCGGATCGCGTCTGGGGCGTCTCCGCCGATGCGGTGGGCGGCGTGGTCGTGGTCGGTGACTTTCAGGGCACGGCCGATTTCGACCCGGGCGTGGGCTCGTTCCCGCTGACGTCGGCCGGCTCGGCCGACGTGTTCGTCAGCAAGCTGGACAGCGCCGGCAACCTCGTCTGGGCGCGAGGGTTCGGTGGCACGGGCGTCGACTCGGGGCTCTCGCTGGCGTTGGACAGCTCGGCCAACGTCTGCGTGGCCGGTAGCTTCAACTCGACGGTGGACTTCGACCCCGGGGCGGGTGTCTCGACCCTGACATCCGCCGGCAGCTTCGACGTGTTCGTCAGCAAGCTGGATGGTGCGGGGGACTTCCTGTGGGCTCGCCGGTTTGGCGGCACGGACTTCGATCTCGTCGGCAGCGTCGTCGTCGACGGATTCGACAGCGTCTACGCGACCGGCCAGTTCCGGGGCGTCGCGGACTTTGCACCGGTCTCTGGCGCGCCCTCGCTGACGTCCAGCGGCGGCGTGGACGTGTTCGTGTGGCAGCTCACCGGATCGGGCCAGCCGGTTTGGGCCGGCCAGCTCGGTGGATCGTCGAACGACGCGGGCTTCGGCGTCGCGGTCGATCGTTCGCTCGACGTCACTCTGCACGGCATCTTCCGGGCGACGGCCGACATCGATCCGGGGCCGGGCACGTCGCAGCTGATCGCCTCCGGTCCGAAGGACACGTTCATCGCGAAGCTGCGCGGCAGCTGCATTCATCGCAACGGCAGTGGCATCAACCCGCCCGACTTCACGTGCGCCGACAACCCGGTGATCGGCACGAGCTGGACGACGTCGTACGGGCACGGCGCGGCCACGCTCGCGACCGTGTTGCTCCTCGGTCCCGGTGGGCCTGCGACCGGCCCCGCCTTCGGTACCGGCGAGCTGCTGATCTCCTTGATGCCCGCGCCGCTCTCCGTGGTCGGGGCAGGCGACATCGCGCTAGCGCTGCCCAAGGCCCCGGGGCTCATCGGCGCCACGTTCTCGATGCAGGGCGCGCGGTTGGAGCCCGGTCCGCAGATCGTGTTGTTGAATGCGTTGGACGCGACGGTCGTTCAGTAGCCAGTCATCGTGCGGGGCAGTCGCACCGGCACTGCGTCGCGGTGCCGCAGACGCCTCAAGAGCAGTCTCAGCGACGGATGTCGTGGCCCGCGCTCTTGTCGCGAGTGCTGTGTTCACTGCTGCCGGACTCGTCATTCCAGCGCTGCTCCTGCATCACTTGCTTCGCGACGGGGTGCCGGAGTGGTCGCGCACTGCGTAGACAACCGATGTCAGCTTCGTGCGGGCAATCGCATGGCTCGCGCGCTCCCCGCGCCGGCGTTGCTCACGAGTCGGCTACCAACCCAAGATCGTCGACAAGCGGTTGGAGGCGGAAGCTGGAGCGAGCAATGGGCACGGTCCGGGGGACGGCACCCAAGTCTGCCAGACGATTTCTTGGCCGACCCAACTCGGGACGCATGCGAGCGGCAGGTTGATCGTCGCTCCGCCGGTGCTGACGCCGAACACCGCGGTCGCGTAGTCGGGCAGCTGCAGCACGCACCCCGCGCACGGCAGCCCCGGCCCCGGCATCCCCGCGACCAGGAGCCCGAAGGTCGTCGACGGGCCGACGCCCGCGAGCTGCAGCCGAAAGCTCGGGTTGCCCACCGCCGCCGGGCTCGGTGCGGTCAGGACGCCGCCAACACCACAGCCACCGCCCAAGTCGGTCACCGGACCGCCACCGAACGCGGCAAACGGCGTGGTGTAGCCGTGGAACTCCGAGCGCTCGAACCAGATAGGCGGATAGGGCTGCAAGTACGCCGAATTGCACAGCTCGAGCCAGAAGAGCAAGCCGTCTTCGCCGGCGCCCTGTTGGCCCGATCGTCGCGCAACCGCGACCGGAGCCTGCGGCAGCCTGGTGGGGTTGGACGCCCCGTCCAGAAGTTGGGTGAGCCCACAGCTGCTGCCGTCCTCCGCGGAACGCACGGTGACCCAGTTTTCGTAGCGGCGGGCTGCCAGGCTGGTCGGCCCCGCAGTGCCGCACCACGAAACAGTGGTCGCCGTTTCCACTTGGTAGGTGATGGCGTACTTCGATCCAAGCCACGACACCGAGGGAGAACGTTCGTCGACTCCCGCCACGGCGGCGACGCTCAACTCGGGTGAGGCGATCGCGAGCTGATTGCTCGCGGTCAAGTCGACGCGCCGGCACATGATGTTCCGGTCCCCGCCCAGCTCGTGCCGCTCCCACGACACCAAGAACTCCCGGCTGTTGCCATCGACGTCCGGATTGGTGTCATCCGACAGGGACGAACGCGAGGAAGTCGACACCAAGATCGGCGTGCCGTAGAGGACGGCGCTTCTGGGATCGATCAGCGCGGCGTAGACGTCGAGCTGATAGGCCGAGCGGAGCGATGACCATCTCAGGTCGCTCCAGACCACGCAGTGTGCGTACGCGCCGGTCCCGGTATCCAGCGCCTTGCTGATCTTGGGCACCGTCGATTGCGAGAGTGCCGTGGTCGAGGGCGCGGTCGAGCTGGCGACGGTGACGTAGGACGCGATTTGGGCGGCGCCGGTGGTGGTCACGTGGGCTGCTTGGATGCGGCGCTCGTCGCGCCACACGAGGACGGCTTTGTCGCTGACGCCGCTCGGGTCCCCGGCCGCGTCGGCGCCGAACAGCTTGGCCTGCTGGAACGGGCTCGACACCCCCGTCGCGACCGTGGTCGTCGGCCCGGCCACACTCCCCGTCGCCGGCAGATTCACGGCCTCGACCCTGCTCGAGAGGTCGGCGATGTTCCAAGCGATGGCAAAGACTCCGGTCTGCTGCACGTTGCTGACCGAGACCGCCAGGTAGCGCCCGTTCGCCGTTTGGTGGAGAGTGATCGGGTTACCGAACGGAGTACCGTCCGCCAGAAACCGGAGAGCACGGACGTGGTTGGCGCCCAAGAACGTTGCGTCGTTGTGGGCAGTCACCAAGCAGTACAGATTCGAGCTCGCGTCGTACGCGATGTCGCTCAAGACCGTCGACCCCAAACCGCCGAACCAGTGCACCTGGGTGAGCTCGATCGGCGCCGGGGTGGTTTGGGTCGCGAGGGGTGCGTTGCAGGCGAAGAGCGCGACGAGGAGCGGACCGGTCTTGGGCATGGCGTGGGAACCTGCGTCAGAGGTCTTGGAGGCGCGGTGTAGCTTCCGCTCGGAGACTCCGAGCATACGTTGCTCGATTCCGCACGGCCAAGGGGGGCGCTTGGCCGGAAGATGGAGAACGGCGAGTTCCTGGTCACGACCGTCCCGGTGCCTGAGCTCTTCGGTCTCTCACGCTTTCGACGCTTCTTGCACGAGAGTTCGCTGAGCCGGCTGGTGGCCGGAGCCGCAAGCAATCCCGCCCCGAGGGTCAGCGGCAACTCCCCTGACTCGTTGCCGTTCGCTCCGGTCGCCGAGCAGATCTTCCGCAAGCTCGCGAAGATCAGCGGGGAGCGCAACCAAGAGTTGGTGCTCGTCTACTTGCCGCGTTTCCACACGCTTCGCCGGGAACCCGTGCCGACGGCGACCTGGCTCGAGAGGTTCACGCGCAAGGAGGGCATTCCTCTGCTGAGCACACCGAGGGTTTTCGACAGAGCCCTCGCCGGCAGCTCGCGAGCCACTTTCGGCTCCCTGATGACGGCCACTACTCGCCGCGCGGAAACGCGCTCGTGGCGAAGGCGCTGCTGAAGAAGTTGCGGGTGCTGTCGCCGGACTGGTTTCTCGTCCGCCGGAGCCCGAGCACCGGGAGCGGAGTGGCGCGCGGCTCGCGTCCCGCTGCTTCGGCGCGTTGGAACGAACACCGCTAGTGCCCATGCACCCACCTTGAGCCTGCCTCGGTGGCGATCACTCGGGCTCCGGCTGACTCGTTTTTGCGAAACAGCTCAACGCATCGCCATTGCGGCATCGGGCTGCCCTCTTGGTCAACCAAGGCGACATACCCGGCCTCCCACATTCTGTGCAGCACGACGAACGGATCGCTGCCACCCAGACTTCGAAGCAAGTCAGCGACCCAGGTCAATGGTCGCCCATCGGGTTCCTCCTCGATCTGTTCGATCACCTCGTGTTCGACGATCACGCGATTGTCCAGGTCCTGTCAAGAGGGACCGCCGCAGAGTATCGAACGTCGCAGAGCGTGTCGGCGATCGTCGCGTTCGTCTAGACAGATGGCGAAGGATCAGCCTGCCTCTTCCGCGGTCCGCCGTGTCTACCGAGGTGTTCTGCGTCCAAGCTGAGTTCGGGCGCACGTTTTCCTCTGGCTCGCTCAGCGGTCATCCGGGGAGACGGACTTTCCCTCCGACAACTTGCCTGCCACCCCAGAAGACAAGGGCGCCGTGCTGCGCAGCGGCAGGACCCTCACGGGGGCGGCCGCGTAGGCCGCCGGAGCGCCGCGCAACAGCCTCCATAGGCTCGCCGGCAGTGACCCGGCCCACTGGGCAGGTCGAGGCCGCCCAGGCCGGCAACGCGCGCGGGGCGTGCGACCTTGACGCGCTCTCGACCACGGTATCGCTCGATTCGGCCGCGCGCTTCGGCAGATTGGAGCCGGCCCGGGCTGCAGGGCTCGACCCGCCGAACAACATGGTGGGCAGGGGCGGATTTGAACCGCCGACCCCAGCATTTTCAGTCCCCGCCGCCGAAGCGATGCTGCCGCATGGGTGCCTCAGAACTCTCTGCACGCCAGCTGCTTGCATCTCACCGCCGACGTGATGGCGGCAGCGCCCATGTGCACTACTGGGGTTACTTGGGCTACTCAAAGTAGCCCAGAAAGTAGCCCAGCCTGTGCGGCCACTTGTCGCGCCTGCCATTCGGCATGAGTGCGTTAAGAAAACTTCGCGAGCCGCCACCGTTTCCTCGAGCCGTGCGGTCGAGTTTGGCGTGGCGGCGCGCACCCGGCTTGGCCTCGACCGGCGACGTCGAACGACAACCGATGTTCGAGATCGGGAAGTCGTCTCGAGCTTGCGCTCGAGGCCCGTTCTGTCCAGCCCTCGTTCCCCCGGTCGAAGGCTCCGACGCAACGGGTCGCGCCAGCGATGAACGACGGTGGGACCGCAGGGCGATGAGGAGGGGCGACATCGCTGTCACGCCCCCTTGCTGAGTCTTCGCCTACGCCCTCCTCCACGAGGACAGGACGCTTTCGCCCCGGTGGGCGGCGGACCGGTTCTTCGCTGCGGGTGAGAGAACCGGACCACCACCCACTCGGGCCGAAAGCGATCGCAGGCGGATTCAACGGTGGTGGTTGCAACAAGAACAGGGGGACGGATGAGCACCACGACCAAACCACCACAACTCACGAGCGAAGCAGCATGGGAGCTCGCCATCGAGTACTTCCGCGACTGGGACACGCAAGACCTTCGCGAAATCGCTGAGCTGGCACTCGTCGACGACTACCTCGCCGAGGCCGACGTGTTCGAAGAAGACTGGGCGATGGTCTTCGGCGAAGGGAGGCAGTCATGAGCCTCTACGCGAAAAACGACACCATGACTTCGGTAGTCTCCTACCCGAGACGCTGCAGCGCCTGGGGAGACCGGCGGTTTCACGGCAACTGCGATGGGACACTCTTCAAGGACCTGGTTCTTCGCTACCGGCCTCGTCGGGTTGCAGACCCCATGATGGGCTCTGGCACGACACGAGATGTCATCGAGGGGCTTGCGCGAACCACTGGTGCGCCTGCCCTCGACTACTGGGGGAGCGACCTTTCAGCCGACTTCGACCTACGCAACGGCCCTCTACCCGGCGCATTCGACTTCATCTGGGTGCATCCTCCCTACTGGAACATCGTCCGCTACAGCGACGACCCTCGGGACCTAAGCGCTATCGACGACTACGGCGAGTTCGTCGACGCGCTCCAGGTCTCCCTTGCTCGGTGCGCAAGCGCACTTCGCCCAGGTGGGAGGCTTGCTGTTCTCATCGCCGATGTCCGTCGGCGCGGCGTGTACTACCCGCTTGGCCGCGAAGTTCTTCGAATGGAGTTCTTGGGAGAGCTTGCCTCGGTCATCGTGAAGCACCAGCACAACTGCCGGTCCGATGCGAAGACCTACGGCCATATGCAAGAAGTGCCCATCAAGCACGAATACTGCTGCATCTTTCGAAACACGGGGCGAGCCGGCGCGTGAACCTAACCTTTTTGGGCTGAGTTCGGCCCGAGGGCTTCGCTTCGAGCGAGATGCAGGAGGTCGCCCCGGGTCTCGAACTCGGGCCTCGCGAGCACCTGCTTCCACCGGTTGCTGATTCCCTGAAGCAGCTTGCCCTTCGCCTTTAGGCGCCGCTCAACCTCGGCCTTGGCCTGGTTTTCGTCTTTCGGACCATTTCGAAGTTCGCTTCGAAGCTCCCCGACAACGTCCGCGGTCGTCACGCCCCGCCCCGTGCTTCGGGCCGCTCGCTTTGCCCCTGAGCTCGCTGGCTTCTGGCCGGTTAGTGCTGCGAGGCCCCGCTCCACGCGCAGGCGCTTCTCTTCCACCTCTGCCAGTGCGCTGCGAGCTCGCTCAGCCTGTTCACCAAGGCGGACGTACTCCTGGCGAAGCGCATCAACGTGTTCTTCGAACTCCATGAAAGCGAGTAGGGTGAGCGCAGCGGCGTCGCTTCGCTTTTTGCGCGCAAACGGCGAGACAAGCGCGTCGAGCCTCGAATCGGGACCCGTGTGAACCGGGCCAGGGGACTCGAGCTGGCGCTCGAGGCTGCGTCGTGTCCAGCCCTCGCTCCTCCGGGCTGCAGGCTTCGCCGCAACGGGTCGCGCCAGCGGTGCGCGCGTCTCAAACTCGCTTCGTGATGGAGGAGGGCACCGCTGTCACGCCCCCTTGCCAGGACTTCGCCTGTGCCCTCCTCCGCGAGGACAGGAAGCTTTCGCCCCGGTGGGCGGCGGACCGGTTCTCCGCTGCGGGTGAGAGAACCGGACCACCACCCACTCGGGGCCGAAAGCACTTTAGCTCTTCGAGATCCGAGCAGGCGGGGGTGGTTCCCAAGACCAGATGGAGGACACCATGCCAGACGACAACCCCAGTCGAGCCCGCCAGCAGACGAACCAGGAACGCCGAAACTCGAAGGCGGCCGAAGCTGCGGAACGCATCGAACTAGCTCTTTCGAGTCTTGCCGAAGACTTGGATTCTGGACAGAGCGCAACGCTTGCCGCCTTCTTGCAGGCGATGGGGCGTTTTCACCGATACAGCTTGCGAAACGCCATGCTCATCCAAGCTCAGCGCCCCGACGCGACTCGGGTGGCGGGGTTCGGCACCTGGAAGAAGCTCAGGCGATTCGTGAAGAAAGGTGAGAAGGGAATCGTCATCGTAAGCCCCATCGTCGCCGCCAACGACGACGATGCCGACTGCGACGAGGTTCGGGGTTTTCGCGCCGCGCACGTCTTCGACATCTTGCAGACTGACGGCGAACCGCTTCCAGAAACAGAATGTGTCACCGGTGACCCTGGCGAGGCGACGAACCTCCTCAAGAGCTTCGCGGGCCGCCGCGGAATCGATGTTCAGCACTCGCCACTCCTCGGGACCGCTGACGGTGCTTCCAACGGTGGCCGCATCGAGCTTCGTGAAGGACTTGAGCCCGCCAAGGAATTCGCCGTTCTGGCGCACGAGCTTGCGCATGAACTCCTTCATCGCGGCCCCGAACGTCCGGACCTTACGGTTCGAGAAACCGAAGCTGAGGCGGTCGCCTTCTCGGTGTCGCATGCCATCGGCCTCGACACCGGTTCTTCCGCGACCGACTACATCCAGCTCTACCGAGGCGACAAGGAAACGCTTCTAGGCTCGCTGGAGCGAGTCCACGACGTCGCGTCGGAGTTGCTCCAGTTCCTCACCGATGCGCCGGAGGCGAGTGCGGCGGCCGCGTGAGCGTTGGCCCATCGGAAAGAGCGCCCGCATCCGATAGCTGAGAGAGCGCAATCGGATGACCCAAGTCGCTGTGGCATCTGGATTTGACGAGGAATCGAAGCGAGGAATGTCGGAGATCCACGCGGATGCAGGAAGCGCTCGGTGGAGCGGCGCCACTACTCCCTCGCGGTGGGTTCCCTTCGCGAACGTGACCGAGTGTTGCTCGAACTCCTGGCCCGGTTCACGCGCGTTCTGTCGGTTGGACAGGTCAAAGAGATCGCGGGCTCCGAACGAGCCGCCAGGCGCTGGCTCGCGCGGCTCGAAAGGGAGAGCCTTGTTGAGCGCTACCAAGTGGTCGCAAGACCTCTGGCTCCTCCCCGTTGCATTTTTCGCTTCAACCCCGGTGACCCGGAGCCGGACTTTCGAAAGCTAAGCCAAGCGCTTTGCGATAGACATCGCGGGCACGGACGAACGGTTTCGGTAGCGAGGCTTTCCGCAACGGGCGCAAGACTCTTTGGGCTTCGGAAGCAGCCGCGCCGCGTCCGGGCGAGCGAGACAACCCACGACCTTCAGCTTGCGAGTGTCGCCCTTGCCCTTTGGCACTCGGGCTCGGTTCGCCGCTGGCGAACTGAAGACGAACTCCACGGCGAGTGGTACGGCGTCCTGCCGGACGCAGAAGTGACTCTTCGAACCGGGGAGCGCTTCGTTCTCGAAGGAGGCGGTGCCTACAGCGCAGCGAAACTCGCTCACTTCCACGAACACGTTGCTCCAGAACTGGAAGAGAGGAGGTTCAGCTCCTATGCCATCTGCTAAGCCAGGTCCAGAGGACATGCGCTGCCTGGACGTTATCCAGAGGCTTGAAGTCGTAACGCGCGCGCTTCTGCAACACGCCCTTTCGGGGAAAGACCCGAACAACATCCTTGGTCGGCTGAAGGGACGAGTGGACTCAGTTCCTGCCGTCCTGCCGTCGCGGATTTGCTATTACACCCCGGCTCCCGCGGTATCACTTGGGCCTCAGGCGCTTCGCGAACGGCTCATGACGGCATGGTTCGTCCTGACATCTAAGAAGCACCACCGAGCGAAACTCAAGAAGCCGGAGCTGCAGGCACTCTTTGGCCCGCAAGCGCCTTCGGGCACGCACGTACTGGAAGCCAGTCCGGGCTCACAGCCCCGAGTTCTCCAGGTATACGCACCGCAGACTGCGGATGTCGCAAGAGGCATCATGCGGCACTACGACAAGGCGGCATCTCTTCCGCGAGTGCAGCAGGCCATCATGTCGCGAAGGTTCGGATTCGCCATTCTTCTTCCCTGGACTTCGGACCAGAAAAAGCCACTCGTTCAGGCGTTACACGGGAACCCGCCGACAAAGGCGCTTGAGCCAGTGTCCGATCTTGCCGCCGAGTCCTTCTTCCGAGTGGAACGCGCTGCTACACCGGAGACGCTCCAGATCGCTTCCGCTTCACTTCAGAATAGGCCATGAACTGGGTTCCAAACGCTGCCTTCACGCAGCCCGAGCGTGTCTTCGAACTCGTGATGGATGAGCTGCGCGCCCGCCGAATCAAGGACATGCTCTACCTCGGGTTTACCGAAGCTGGTGCATTGTTCTTGCCAGCGTCGGCCTTGGATGCGCACGCGTACTGTCTTGGTGGAACCCGGTCGGGTAAGTCCTGCAGAGCCCTCATGCCGCTGCTTGCGCAGATGATTCGCTGGGGAAAGCGAGTGTGGCTTATCGACTGCAAGCCGGAGCGAGCCCTGTGGCCCCACCTACAGGCGGAGGCACAACGCGCTGGCCGCAAAGCAACCATCTTCTCCCTGTACCCCGGAGGGCCGCCAAGCGACTTTGAAATCGATGTGTTCGCGGACCTGCACGGTCGGTCGCCGCAAGAAGTGTCAAGCCATCTCGTATCCGCGCTCCAGCTCGATGGAGCCAAGGAGCAGTTCTTTTCTGACACTAACCGAACGTGTCTTTCGAGCGGCCTTGGAGCACTTCGAAAGAAAGGAGGGCCACCCAGCTTCGAACGCTTGGCCCCCGAACTTGTTCGCCTCAAGACCGCGTTCCCCCATGCCCAGCACGTGCGCGACGTAGTCAGTAGTCTAGCGAGCGAGCCGATGTTCAACCCGCGCAAGCGGCCGAGGTCGCTCGAAGAAGTCGCAGCGAGCAACGAGATCGTCTACTTTTGTGTTCCCATCTCGAGCGAGAAAGGAAACGTCGGGAAGGCTGCCGCAAACCTCATCCTTCGCCTTGCGGCGCTGTCTCAGCGCGATGCGGCGATGCGCGGCCAAGATCGAGAGAGGCTGTTCTTGGCAGTCGACGAGTTTCAAGGAATCTCCGATGCGCAATCGGTGCGAAACGTCCTCGCGGAAGCTTCAGCGCATGGCGTTTCCCTTCTCCTCTCCCACCAGACGAAGGACCAGGTCCAGGATAGAGCACTTGCCGGATTGCTGCGTCAGGTAGGTCTCATCGTCGACTTCTCGCCCATCGAAGACGAGTTTTGGCTGAAACGAAGCGGACAAGTTTGGAGAGATGTTCCCGTTTGGGGCGGCGACGACGAATTGGTTTCCGTGCGCGAGCAGCTTGAGTATCGGTTCGACTACCGCGACTTGAACTTCGCGACCCGAACCCCAGGCATGGCCGTTGTGGATAGCCCGCACGCTGCGGCGGAGCTCGAGCTACCCCAGGTCGCCTTCCTCCCGTATCACGTCAGCGCGGCTGAGGCGAAGCACCGGGAAACTCTATTTCGCACTCCGGTGAGCCTGCCTGCCGTGAGCTCGCGGCTTGCGAGACGCCCGCAGCGAAAACCTGCTTCTTCGTCGAAACCGGCGGCGAAGCGCGCGCCCACACATCGCTCGGATCCGCTTCTTCAGCTCTACGAGCAGCTGAAGCGCGAAACTCTGCTGGCGCCTATCCTTTAGCGTGGCCATCAAGTTCCAGTTGAAGAATCGGAATCCCTATCGGCTGCTCGGGATCTCATCCCAGGCCTCAACGAGAGAGGTCGCCGCTCGCCTCAAGCAGCTTGAGGCACAGGGATACATCGACGAAGCAAACCGTCTTCGCCACATCCTGCTCGATACCGAGGAGCGCTACCTCCACGCCTGCATCCAGAACGGCCTCGGCCTCCATTCTCTGGCTGAGTGCACCCCGTTCGAGCGAGAAGACGCGGTGCACAGGAGTTGGTGGGCGAAGATCCTTGGGTCGTGATGAAGGCCAGTGATTCTCGTCGAGTTCGCGGAAGCGCCGGGGCCGCGCCTGGCCTACACCCCCTCAAACCAACTTCTCCTCTTGCTGCGCTCGCGCGGCCAGCGGATTCGCCGCTGGTCACCAGAACGCCAGCACTAGAAAAGGAGAAGTGCCATGAACTCAACTCTTGTAGACGCACAACCGGGATACGAGCTCTTCCGCACGGAAGACGTGTACGCCATGGTCGAGCCAACTGGCGAGGCCGTTGTCGAGCTCGGTGAAGTGCTCATCAGTGAAGAAGTCCTCGCGGAGCTTCCGTTTTGGCGCGTTGCCCCGCTCGTCATCGAGCACGAGCAGCGGAAGACCGCCAGCATGAGATCCCGTGAGACTAAGGAGCTGCTTGATCTCGCACCGCACGGGTTTCACTTCTCGGTGCACGAGTCGTCTGACCCGTATTGCCGACTGTGGATCACGACGGAGCCACCGTCGAGCAGCGAGTTCCGCTCAACAACGGTGGAGCTTGCGAGGCTCTGAGTTGAATTCGCAACCCGCAGGAGGAGGACGCTGTTCTCCTCCTGCACCTTTCTTCTCTGGACCAAGGGCGCACACGGCGTCGACCTTGCGTTCCGCACTGAACCCGCGGTAGCGTGGCCCATGGCGACTCAGCTTCCCGAGAAACCCGAGGGTTACGATGAGTTCCTCGGCACCCTGAAGGAACGCATCCGCACCGCGCAAGTCGACGCCGCCCAAGCGGTGAACCGCGGGATGATCATGCTCTACTGGAGCATCGGAAACGACATCCTCGAGCGGCAACGAAGCCAGGGCTGGGGCGCGAAGGTCGTTGACCGCCTAGCCGCTGACCTGAGACGAGCGTTCCCCTACACGCGGGGATTCTCCGTTCGTAACCTCAAGTATATGAGGTCTTTAGCGGAGGATTGGCCCGACGCCGAAATTGTGCAGCAGCTGCTGCACAAATTGCCGTGGTTCCACCTCTGCGCTCTTCACGACCGGGTCAAGGACCCCGCGGCGCGCCTCTGGTATGCCCGGAAGACCCTTGAGAACTGTTGGAGCAGAAACGTCCTCTGCATCCACATCGATCGGGAACTCTACGAAGCCCAGGGCGCGGCCACCAGCAACTTCGCCGAGACGCTCCCTGCGCCGCAGTCTGACCTCGCTCGGCAGCTCATCAAGGACCCCTACAAACTCGACTTCCTTGGCATCGCCGAGGAGGCCGAGGAGCGAGCCATCGAGCGGGGACTCGTCCGACACATTCGCGATTTCCTGCTGGAACTTGGCCAAGGCTTCGCGTTCGTCGGCAATCAGGTGCCGCTCGAGATCGGTGGAGAAGGGTTCCGCCTCGATCTTCTCTTCTACCACCTGAGACTCCGCTGCTTCCTGGTGATCGAGCTCAAGGCCGGGAAGTTCAGGCCGGATTACGTCGGCAAGTTGAACTTCTATCTCTCAGCTGTGGACGACATCCTTCGCCACCCGGACGACCAGCCGAGCATCGGCATGATCCTCTGCAAGGATCGAAACGACGTGGTGGCCGAATACTCGCTTCGTGGAACCGGTCAGCCGATGGCCGTCTCGCAGTTCGAGCTCACGAAGTCCCTTCCTGCCGGCCTTGCTGGGAAACTACCGTCCGTCGACGAGATCGCCGCCGAACTCGCTAGCAACTGCGACAAGACGTCAACCTGAGTTCCCGTCCGGACTCTCTTTGAAGCGGCGCACTCGGGGTGCGACTACATCTACCAAACAGTCACGCTCGTTGCTCTTCCGCCTGGTCTTGGGCGTGGATGGCTCCTCACAGAGTCATGCAACCTAAGGATCGATAGGAGGAAGACATGTCTGGGAACATCCAATTCATGTGGAATGGGAAGTGGAGGCGGCGTCGGGTGCGAACGATGCTCACCCTCACACCAGATGGCAGAGTGAGAAAAGTAAAGGCCGAAGGGGAACTCATACTCCTCTCCGGCCCGGAAAAGCCACTCATGAGCGTGGCGGCAAGCGAACGGCCAAGCCACGAGCTCCATTGGGGATTCGTTGCGTTCCTCGCGGGAGTCGTAACTGTTCGCGCCATTGACCTACTTTCGCACATGTAGGTCTTCGCGGTGCTCGGTACTAACCGAGCACCGCCCTTCCTATCACGATCTCCGGATCCAAGTCAAGCTGGGCGGTCATGGTCCTCTTTCTTCGCGTTCGAGGACTGCACATAGCAACGCGGAACGGCAGGCGGCACCCATCGTGGTGTCGTCTGTCGTGTACCGCGGACTTGAAGCGTCATCGGCTTCCGTCTCCTACAAAGGAGCATGCAGTTCTTCGCTAGGAATGGGCGCGTCATCAACATCGATGAGAACGACCGCCTTGGTCGGGGCCTCGAGGGTGCGGTCTATCCGGCTAGCTCCTGGAGCGCCGCCAAGATCCTCCGGCCAGAGACCCTGCAGAAGCACGGGGGCTTTCACGAGCAGAAGATCGTTGCCCTTGCGGAGCTCGGTCGTCATGCGCGTACGGAGCCGCTTCAACGGATCATCTGGCCGCTTCATCCTCTCTACACCAAGCAGGGCGATTTCGCGGGTTTCGAGATGGTCCGCATTTCTGATGCAATCACGCTCCTTGATGCCGCCTCGGATGAGGATTGGCCCTTTTGCGAGCGGCAGGATGCAGCGTGGCAACTCGCGCGGATCTATCGCGATGCGCACGCGGTAGGCATCCTTGTCGGTGACGGCAAGCTCGAGAACGCGCTCTACAAGGAGTCGACGAGGCACGTCTGTATCGTCGACAGCAACTCACTGCATCTGCCCGCGTTCCCTGGCACCGCGATCACGATTGACTACGTGAGGCCCGAGGAGGCAAGACGGGCAGAGGCGCAAAAGACGAGCAAGGACGAGCCCGCTCGGTATCGCGTGTCTCGCGCGGCCGACAACCACGCTCTTGCAGTGCAGCTCTTTCAGTTGTTGCTCCTGAACGTCCACCCGTTTAGCGCTGGAGACTCAATCGAGGAATGCGTGAAGCATGGGTATTGCGCGTTCCCCTATGAGGAACACGGGAACCGGAAGCGTGTGCGTTCCGGACCGTACCTTCGACAGTGGCGACGCCTCCCGCGGCATCTGCAGGCCATGTTTAGCGCGGCGTTTCACCGCGACAGAGCGCCGGAGCCTGCTGAATGGGAGATCGCCCTTTCCTCTGGCATTAGAAAAAGGAAGGCAAGCTAGTGGTAAGAAAGAGAAAGCGCGTCCTCGGGACGTATACCGCGACCGTGTTCGTTGAGGACATCAGCACCAGCATGCAGGCCCCTGGCCGCATCGATGCCATCAACGCCATGAAGCCGAAGATGCTGCAGGCGTTGAGCAATCTGTCCGTAGGTGTTCGATACGCCGAGGTGAACTTCGGCTCGGACGCCTGCGTAGTGCAGGACTTCGACGATGTTCCAAACGTCACTCCGCAGCAGTACGCCGCCGACGGTGGCAACACCAATCTATCTGCCGGAGTGGCAGTGGCACTCGATCTTCTTGAAGGCCAGAAGGAGTACTTCAAGAAGAACCAGATTCCTCACAGGCAACCGGTGCTCATCGTCGCGAGCGACGGCGAGGCTAACCGAGAGACCGTTCCGGGTTACGACGCGCGTGTCCGCGAGCTCGTGGAGCGCAACAAGTTGACCGTGATCCCGATCGCCGTTGGCGAACTCGGCGCATACCCCGTGCTCGAGTGGATTAGCCCCAAGTGCACGCCGGTGATGGTGAACACGAACAACGCCGCGAGCGTCGATTGGGACGACCTGCTGCAGCTGTTGTCTCAGTCGATTGACACGGGCAGCACGGAGGCGATCCAGGCACTTGCTGCCTCCCAAGCGCGGCAAGTCGGCCTGGACGGCGCGGATGAGGAACTGGTGGAGGAGGAAGTGGCACCGTGAGCAGCGCTTGTTGGTGGCTGGCTAGCGTAAGCCTTCGAGGGCGTGGCCATGTGGCTGCCAACAAGCCCTGCCAGGACGCTCACTTCGTTTGGGCAGACGGCAACATGGTTGTGCTTGTCGTTTGCGACGGGGCGGGTGGCGCGGAGCTGGAGGGGCAGTTCTCTCACGTCGGCTCCTCGACGGCGGCTCGCGTCATCGGGCGGTTGCTCGCCTGCCACGTTGAGGAGTTCCTCGCGGGGGCGCTGCGTCCGGAGGCCATTCTGGACGCAGCGCGATTCTCGCTAGGCGAGGTTGCCGAGGAGAAGGGGATTCCTCTGAAGGCGCTCGCAACAACGCTGGTTGCGCTTGTTGCAGATGAAGGGCGGGTGGGGACCCTTCACATCGGAGATGGGGCCGCCTACATGCTGGACAGGGAAATAGGGATCTGCCTGTCGCCGCCCGACAGGGAGCCCACCGGCACGACGATTTTCGTGACTAGCGACGCACCACGAGTTCGGTGCTACTCGCGGGAAGTACCGCCGCACGTCACCGGTTTCGCTGTGACGAGCGACGGCGCGGAGGGCCTCTACCATGCTGAGAGCACGGAGGTCCATCCTCTTGTCGCGGAACTCATCCAGCAGCCAGACTTTGGGCCTGGGACCGACCGTCTCGAAGGGTTGATGCGCGAGTGTCTGGTTCCGGCCTCCGGCGATGACATCACTGTCGTCGTCGCCAGGAAGCCGTTCATCTCTGGGGTCTATGGCTGCCCAGCGTGTGGGGGGCACAATGTCGGTGCGGTGATTACGCGGTGCCGTGGAGAGTTCCTCGTGCGTTGCCGATCGCGGTCATGCAAAGAGAGCGCTCTGAGGGTCCGCATGGATGAGTACCCTGACGCGCCGGCGCTGTTCAGGAGGAACCTGCTACGCGCCGGAATGACGGCAACGATGGTTGCGCAGAGGATTCGTTCGCGCGTCAAGTCTAAGGTTCAGCGGCGGCAGCCTCACATTGCCCCCGCCGCGCCCTCGTCGTCTTGTGGTTGGGGGTTCCGGCGGCGCTTGGCCGGGCCGAGTCGACGTTGCTGAACATCCTCTAGCAGTTCCCTGAGTTCCTGAGAGAGCAGCTTGGCTCTTTCGAGTCTGGGATCTCGATGCTTCGAGTCCGGATGCAGCAAGTTCCACCCAAGTTGCACTAGGCAGCGGTAGACCTCGAAACCCATCCGAGTCATCTCTGTGAAGAGCCTGCCGTTCGGATTCACGCCCGCACTTCCATCGCCGTGCATTCGGTCGTCGAGCACGAATAGGGCCGTATCTCGTTCTGATGTTGCGATGTAACACATCGTGGCGTGCCAAGTAGCGCGAAAGACCTGTTTCGCCCATTTGTCAGCCCTATCGGTGCGGTGGGCGTACATCGGGTTTCTGTCGCTGATGACGACATACCACGCGAAGAGCTCGTCATCAGAACATGTGCTCAAGAAGGTCATCCAGAGCGCTAGCCACCCGGCCTCGGGATCGGTAGCTCGTGCGCGATACTCCTTCGTCCACCATGCGTGGACCGTACCGTGGCTCGGCGTGTCGCTTTCGTCTGGGCGTTTGTCGAAGTCGTTCACGGATTCCCGGCTACGGAGCCATCGCACAATCTTCTCAACACACTGTCGGGACGAGTATTCGCACCGTGCAGGGCGGTCTGGAGGTGCTACGCCTCTTTTCACGATTCTCTCCCAGCGCTCGTCGTCGAGCACTGGAGCGTTCGCCGCGATCGCGTCAAATACGTTGTTGTCCAACACGTTTCTGTCAGCCATGTTCTCCTCCCTATTCCTTGTACGATCCGAACTTTCCTCGCGCGTTGGATAGGTGAGCGCCCACCGTCCCGATGCTAACGCCCAACGTAGCGGCGATTTCTGGATAGGAGAGCTGCTCGGAGCGAAGTTCAACGACCTTCCTCTCAGAGTTTGTTAGTAGACGCCAGAGGTGCTCTTGCTCATCTTGGATCTCCAACTTCTCCGCGGGCGCAGGATGCGGACAAACGACTTCCTCCGGGTGATCCAGCGCTTGTGGCGCACGTGTCTCTGATCGAAAGTAATCGACCTTCGCACTTCGAATGACCCTCGAAAGATACGGGCGCAACGCACGTGCGTCGGAGATGTGGCTGATGTGCTTCACCATCCTTCTTCCCACTTCGGCTGCGACATCTGGTGCCGCGGTTTGGTCAAGATCGCGTCGGAGCTGACGGGTCACATTCCGGTGCAGCGACTTCCATGCGCCCGCGTCTCCGGCCTGTAGCAGGTCGAGCATGCTCGCCGACTCCAGACGCTCTCGACTTGCTAGGAGTCTCGTTCGGCCGACTTGAAGGCCGCCGAGAGCGGATTCGAGGATCTGACCTGCTTGTGTTAGCACCCAGCGTCGCCACTCAGTTGAGCTCGGCACGTAGGCTTCTCGCACGCGCGCGCGGATGGCGCACCCAACATCCGAGCGTGGGTCGAGTGGGCTTCGCGCGAGGTAAGAACGCGCCATCGCAGCGCGCAGGCATTCCCATCGATCGACGGTCCCGAACTCTACGCTGAGTGCACAAGTCCAGTCGGATGCTGGGGACAGGCTCCGCGCAGCATCCATGGTGCTGCCCTGTACTTCGTAGGCGATCGACTCTTCCGCCAGGATCGATTCCACTTCCGGGAAGATCGCGCGAGCTACGCTGAGCTCTTCCGATCCCTCCGGCTCCGAAGCAAGTACCGTTGCTTTCGCCCATGGGCCAAGTCCTGAGTGAAGGTCGACGAAGAGAACGCGCTCTGCGTGCTGGGGTATCGCAGATAGCGCTTCGACGAACGTGCGCGCCGACCAGGTTACGCCAGTTCCGCCGTAGTACGAGCCGTCATCGAAGTCGAACTGAACCGGGCCGAGTGCGCTGAATAGCTCTTTCTCCCCATGTGCGTCGACGAACCTCTCGAGTGACGCGATCCGGCGACCCCAGTCCGACCCCCTATAGTCCTGAGCTAGGAGCATCGGGTGGACCCTGGCGTATGCGTCGTTCGTTGGCTTCGGTCTGCTGTGGTCAACGAAGGCGCGGTTGAGGTCGACCCAGTTCTCGTCTTGCCGCTGGTCGTAGCTGGCGCCGTATGGGTTCACGCCGTGGATGAACAGGACTGCGACGTCATCCGGAAGACCGGCCTTCGCGATGCGTTCCAAGAGTTGCAGCTGAATCGCGGATCCGACGAGTAGCTCGCACCCGTGCGTCCCCGAAGAGCACACAAGCCAAGATGTTGCTTTGCGCTTCCCAGCGAGAGCTACGTCAACGGCGAGCTGCTCGCCGTTCAGTCCGGGCGAAGGGTGAATCCAGTGGGCGGTGTCGAGCCCTTGCTGCGCTGCTGCGTCGAGTAGCCGGCTTCGGGCCACGGACGGCTGCGCCGAGAAGAAACGTTCCATCGAGTAGGTCCCTCCCGAGGGGAGAAACCCGCGTGAAGCGCCACTTGGCAAGTGAGGGTTGCTGGCTTTCGCCGAGTCGCTACGCTCACAGGTGTTCGGATGCGCTTCGGCGCTCCACGCGGGCGAGCCAGAGCAGGCGCTTTGGTTCGCCCGTCGCTTTTCCCCCGGGAGGGGAAAGCAAGCAAGCGGCTTTGAGTCGCATGTTCATAGCCCGTGTTGTGGTTGGTGTCGACCGCACGTGCGGTCGGCGTGTTGTAGCAGGGTCAAGGTAGCTACTTCACGAACGGTTCCGCAAGCCCCCTGGACGCAGCAAGTTGGTCCTCACACTGGGGTAGAGCGAAACCTCCGAATCGCTCCACGCGAACCGTCGATCGTGGCACGCCGTCGTGGAGCGAACGACATGCTTCGCTCCACGTCGCTTGACTAGCAAACCCGAGATGTGAGAGCGTTGCGCCGAGAGTCAGGCGACGGTTCTAAGGGGAGGTTCAACGCGGTGGGCGAGCGTTGTTGGTTCGTGTGTTGTAGCAGATTCATGGTCCGCTCCTCGTCCGCGCAAAGTGCGCACGTCGTCGACGCTGCGCCGGAGCTTTCCCACGGTTCTGTGGTCTGACTCTCACTCCCATTTGCGTCTCGCGGCATCACGTGGGATGAAACGCGTGGGATGTTCCACGTCGCACCGCAACCTGTTGTGCTGTGTGGAATGAAACGCAGCCGAGCCTCCACGCCACTAGTTGCAGCTCGGTGTCAGACCATGAACTCGATGTCGCCCTAAAGAAGACTGCCTCATGCTCGTCCTTCCTCTTTGCCTGCAGCTGTCTCGAGAAAAAGACACGGAGCAAGAAACATGGCCAAGAGTCGACGCCCCGACAACGAGATGACGCGGAAGCTTCTCCCCCTACTCGACCTCGCGAAAAGACCGTCAAGGTCTCTCACACCGCATCAGCTCGCCGAGCTTCGTGGCATATTCTGCGCCTTCTTCAGGCGTAGTGCGAGCGGTTGCGACGCCACTGCTTCCGACTTCTTTCAGGACCTCCTGCTCAACGTGCTGAAGTACGGTACGCGCTACGACCCGGCGCGTGAGCGTTTTCCCGGCGCGTGGGTGTGGTCGATTGCCCGGAACCTGGTCGCGAAGCATCTTCAGAGACAGGGTCGCACCTCGCGCGGCTATGAGTCGGATGAACTCGCGATCCAACTGGCCGCGTGCGATGCGCGAGGTCCTGCGGAGCTGGCTGAAACTCACGAACTCCAGGTCTTCCTGTCACGTCGCAGTCAGTTCAATGCGAACGAGCGGGCTCTTTTGGAGAGGCGTCTAGACGAGGCGGACATCGAGGACATCGCTCACACCGAGGGGCTGCAGCACGACGGGGTTCGCACTCGCATCAACCGGGGGCGACATTCCCTTCGCGAGCGCCTTCGAGAAGCTGGCTTCCGCCCCGACTAATCAGAGGGTCCGATCTGTCGAGGACTTCGACCGAGGTCTCAGAAGGGCGCCAACGATGGCCCGAGTAGCTATGTCGACGCTAACGTGACCACCCGCGCACGCATTGCCTCGCGGAGCGGCGCGGAAACCGAGATGCCACCATGCTCGAGATTGTTGGTGAGGAGGGGGCCGAGAATCAGGTTCGCGATTTCACGCCCCTCAACAGACCATGGCCGTCCTGCGAGGGTGGTGCGAGCAAGTTGAGCGAGTGACGTGGCAAGCACATCTGCGAGTTGGATGCACCGACTCGAATGAGACGTTGCCGTGGCGAAATCGTGGAGGTGTGCGAAACCGATACTTGGGAAGTCAGGGACGGGGGTCAGCTTCTTACCGTGCTCACCGATCTTCGTCATGTGCCCGACCCATTGCCTCAACACTTCGCCGTACTGATTCGTCTCATCATGGAACACGCTGATGAGACCGTAGCCTTGCGCCTCTGCAAACGCATCTGCCGCTTCGAGCATCCGCATCGTCCCGGGAAGGTGAGGGGAGGTGACTTGGGAGTGTTTGTGACCGCCGCGGTCGCTGAAGTCGTAGTCGATGACCTCCTGTAGGTTCTTCAGGCACCCCTCGATCATATGTGCGATTCCCGATTCGCCCAGCGTGCGAACGCCGGCAGCGACTGCTGTGATCCCTGACCTGAGGCTTGCCTCCGTGGGGGCGGCGATTGCTCTCGCGTAGGCAACAGCCGACCGTTCTGGAATGTTGTAGAGGAACTCGATGAGTTCCAGGTAGCCGGGGTTGCCGATCGATGGCGCGCCTTCGGCCCGGGGGTTTGTATGTCGATCGAGCAAGGCGTGGACGATCCGCTCGGCTAGTTGGTAGCGCTTCTCGACGAGGTAGAAGAATGGGATGGCTCCCGCCTCCTTGACTGCCGTGACCAGGTCGCGGGCGAGTGGCCACCCGGTGCGCCTGCGTAGCATCCGGCTTGCGTGGAGCTCCGCCGCATTGCTGCGTGACGCCAGCCCGTCGATCGTCGCGACGACGGCGTCTTCCGAGTCAAGCGGAACGAGCCAGCTCGCAAAGACCATCACGGGCTGGGCACGATCGTTGTAGTTGGCCCCGGTGTTTCCGGCTTCGTCGCAATAGAGGCGATGGGTGTCCTGGACGATCACATCGAAGTCATCGTTGCGCCCGGATGGGAGCTTGAGGCGGTTTGGGTCGGGGCCCGCGATCCCGCGCCGATTCGCAGGTCTGCGGGACGAGGCAGTGGCCCATGGCAAGCAGATGTGCGCCGGTTCAGAACCTTGTTCTGGGTGTCCCCTTCAGTGTTGACAGCGAATGGTAAGAGAAGTTGTTGACGAAGGGGTTGGACGCCTAAGCCCCTGTGACGTGGGGCTTTGTGGCTCGGCCGCGCAATTGCTTGTCGGCACCTGAAACCCTTCAGTCGGGTGTAGAGTTCATGGTGACCGTGCTACGCTCGTTTCGATGGCCGAGACCTACACAATCGGGCGCCTGGCGAAGGTCGCCGAAGTTCCCATCTCAACCGTTCGCTACTACGAACAGCGCGGACTCTTGAAGCCGGAACGGCGAACTGAGTCCAACTACCGCGTCTACGGCCCGGCCAGTTTGAAGCGCTTGCGGTTTATCCGCATCGCGCAGCAAAGCGGCTTCACTCTCGAAGACATCGTGCTCCTTCTCCAGCTTCGCGACCGTGGAAGTGCCACCAGCTGCAAGCAGGTGGAAAACCTCGTCGACAAGCGACTCGACAACATCACGGCCCAGCTTCGGGAACTTCGACGCGTGCAAAAGGTCCTCCAGTCGACGCTCGAGTGGTGCAGGAACCCTCGCGTGAAAGGTCGCTGCCGAGTGCTGGACGACTTGGACGGGCAGGCCGCAAGTTCAGGGAAACGCAAATCACCGAGACGTGCCGGAAAGGCCTCTTGACCCTTCACCATACTTCAAGCTGTAGCCTTTCCCTCATGCACCCCATCCTGCGCCCAGGCCTCAGTTCGGTTCTGCTGCTCTCCCTGGTGGCTTGCTCTGAGCCACTAACAGACTCGCCAACTCACGCGCCCACTCCGGAGCTCTCGAAGCTCGTCTCGATTCGCGTCGCTGGTTTCATCGAGGCTGCAGGCATCACCTGAATGGGTTGACCGAACAAGGTCAAAGAAGCCCTGGATGGGCTTCAAGGCGTTCAGGATGTGCAGGTTGACCTCGAAGACGACAGGTTCGATGTCACTTACAACCCGAGGGAAGTGTCTTCCGACACCTTGCTCGAGGCGGTCAGAAAGCTCGACTACACGCCGCAGCTGGTAACGCGCGCGGAGGGTGGGGGAGAGGCGCCTGCGGACCAGGTCGATGCGGCGCAGCTCCCCAAGGAACTTGCGGCGCTCTTCGCCAAGGCTCGGGAATCCAATAAGGTCGTGCTGCTCAAGTTCTCCGGGCCAGGTTGACCGCCGTGCAAACGCATGGATGCCGTGACGTATCCGCACGAAGTCGTGAAGAAGGAACTTGATGAACACTGGGTCACGACTCACTACGACGTGAGTGAAGCGAAGCGTGTCGCTACCCTCTTCGGAGTCTCGGCGATTCCTGTTGCTATTGGTGTGACCGCTGACGGAATGGTTCTGGGGCGAGTTCTTGGGTTTGTCGAACCCGAGCGTTTCGAGAAGGAACTCGAGACACTTCGCGCCAAGCGCTAGTTCGGGACCACCTTGTAGCCAGTGCGCTCAACCGCCTGAACGACTTGCTCGTTGGCGGGAGGAGAGTTCGGCTCGAAGAACACGGTCGCGAGGCCTTCGCTGTAGTTGACGGAAGCACTTGCTACACCGGGAACCGTGAGAAGCTCCTTCTTCACGTGCACCGTGCAAGCCTCGCACGTCATGCCTTCGATTCGAACGGTCGCCTTCTCGGTCGCTGCTGCATTCGACGGGGTCGCCTCTCCCTGGTCAGGCGCGATGAGGCCTACGTAGTTCGGGAAGAGGCCAACAACCAACACCAGGGCCGTTGCGACCCAGAGCATCGCTCGGTTGAAGCGCACGAACTTGTTGCTCGGAGTCGCGCAAGTCTCCCCTGGTGCGCACGCCTGTTTCCGAAAGTAGGTGAAGTAGAAGCCACCAGCGAGAAGCACCGCTGCGCCACCGAGGAAGTAGGGACGCACAGCTTCAAACTGCGCCGAGATTCCAGCTGCAGATACGCCGAACGCAAGAAGCAGAAGGGGAAGCCAGCAGCACGCAGACGCCACAACAGCTGCAAGCACCGACCCGAATGCGGCCAACATCCCACCGCGACCACTCACGATGTGGCCTCCTTGACGGCTTTTCTGAGGTCACCAAGACAGCACGACCCCTTCGGGTTCATCGTCTCGCAGCTGCATTCGCCAGCCTTCACCTTCGCGGTCACGGATTCCACGACGGCGCTCTCTCCGGTGCGAAGCACTTCGTCGCGGATGCTCTCCGCGCTGTGCCCGAAGCAGTAGCAGACCGGGTGGGGAGCGTCTGTCTCCTTCACCCCGACTCGGACCGCGACGTCGTCCTTGAGCAGCGTCGTTCCATCGCCTGCGAAGTAGACAACATCACAGTCGGGCTCTGGGCAAAACACCCACTGTCGCCCCTCAACAGCGCCTCGCACTTCTTCTCGCGCGAGGCTCTCGACCGTGACGGTCTTGACCGGCTTTCCTGGCGTCTTGGTCTTGGGGCAGAGAAGGTCCATGCTCCCATTTACGGCCTTGAACCCTGCTTTAGGGTCAAGGGTTTTTCGGAGAATGACCAAGAAGCCCGCGCAACGTCACTTGTGGAGCAACTCGACGACCTTGTCCACGGCGTTCTTCGACGGCACGCGCACCGCGCCTACGAACTTGCCGTCCGCATCCAACACCACCAGCCCTGGGATGGGGGCGTCCTCGTGCTCGTGCTTGAACTTGTAGGCATGCGGTCTCCTCACGATGACGCGCACGGCATTCTTCGAGGTTTCGATGACTTGCTCGTCGTTCACGATGTCTGAGAGCGCACGGCTCTCAAAGCGGGTGCTTGGTCATCAAGTCTCTGCGCCAGAAAGCCCCACAAGAACGAGCTTCTTCTCCTTCTTGGCCTTCGCAACCGCATCAGCCAGCGACGCAAGGCTTGCGAACTGCCACTCAAGGCGCGGCTTCTCGGGAGCCTTCATCTCCTTGGCCCCGAGCGATACCGAGACTTTCTCTTCCTTCAACGTCTTTGCGCGCAGCACGACGGCCTCGAGCTTCTTCCCAGGCTTACTCACACGCAACACATCGGCGATGTCGTCCTG
Source organism: Planctomycetota bacterium (assembly GCA_965223545.1). Classification (GTDB taxonomy): domain Bacteria; phylum Planctomycetota; class UBA1135; order UBA1135; family UBA2386; genus CBDCWY01. The sequence goes on from OZ245006.1 coordinate 6,557,852, forward strand.
GCTGAAGAGTTCGACTGCGCCGAGCTTCACGAGCACGTCACCGGCCTCGATGCCTGCTTTGCCAGCGGCGCTGTCCTTCTCCACATCTGAGACAACCTGGCCGCGAGCTCGGACCTCGAACTTGAGGTCGAGCTGCTTGACCTCTTCCTTGGATGGAGCGCGCGTGCTCGCGCCGAGTGTTGCGACCTTGACGAGCTTCGGTTCCTTCTCTTGAGGGTCTTGGTCTGGCTTCTCTTGCGCTGCGACCGGGCAGCAACAGAGAAGCCCAACGACCGGGCCTAGAAGGTGACGGGTCCTGACCATGCTTTCGGTTCCTGGGGGGGTTGGAGGGCTGGCATTGTCCACCCTCAACCATGGTGCATGGTCAACTACTCCGCGAGGGGAAGTCGACCCGGGCGATGGGCGCCTTGGAAGGTGAGTCGGCGATGTCCTGCCGGACCGCTCACCACCGTTCCCTAACGTCGTTCTGTGTGTCCCCTTCTGCCGTTGACAGTGAACGGTAAAAGAAGTTATCTTGCTTCTGAAAAAGGGGTTAGATCGGAAGGGGAGACGCCGTTTGAAACCACGGAAGAGGCCAACACCACACTACTCGGACGACGCACCATTCTGCTGGATCGATGAGTGGTGGACCTGGGTGTTCACGCCTACCGGTAGCGTGCCGTGGCTCGAGCGCGAGGGTCGAGAACTTGAGGACGGCATGCGGCTTGAGGTTCGGCTTGGTCCTGAACGTTGGCTTCCGGTCTACGTGCGGCGGCGCGGGGAGGTGGTCACGTTCTGCTACCCCTTGCCGCACATCGATGACGAGCTCCTGATCGACATCCCGCACGAAGCTGAGCTTCGCCTTGTGGAGCCTGCGGCATGACGGCGGGGCTCCTCACCGAGACGCCGCTGTCCAGACCGACGGACTCGAAGCCAGTTCGCGAGTTGCCGCGGATTCTTGAGGGACATGGCTCGCCCGCGGTGCGTCGGCGCGTCGAGAGCTTCGTCGCCTCTGTCGAAGCGATGTTCGAGGCCTGGGTCGCAAGGAGGGACAACCCGCACACTCAGCGCGCCTACCGGCAGGACGTTATGCACTTCGTTCGGTTCGCCGGGATCGAGTGGCCACGCGACGACTGGAACTTGCTCAAGAGCACGGTGCCCGACGTCCAGGAGTGGCGGACCTTCATGATCCAAGTCGATGGTAGCGCCCCAAAGACGGTGCTCCGTCGAGTGACGTCGCTCTCCCGGTTCTTCGAATACATGCGTGAGCAAGCGGCGGAGTTTCGGCTTCCCGTGATCGTGCCGAACCCCGCGCACAAGAACCACATCCCGCGCGAGGATGCAGAGCCAGTGGCGCCCACGAAGGAGCTCACGTTCTCTCGAGTTCGGCAACTCAAGGAGCTCGCCGCGGGCGAGTCGGTGCTGGCCTACCGCGACCGCGCGATCATCTACTTTTACCTCTACACCGGTGCTCGGATCGGCACCGGTTGTTCGGTTCGCGTCGAGGACTGTCACCTCGACCCCGAGGATCCCTACTTGATGGTGCGGGAGAAGGGAAAGGGCGCGAGCCGCAGGCGCGTTGGCATCAACGCGCAGTGCGCAGAAGCGCTCGCGGAATACATCGAGGAGGCCAGGCTCGGTAGCGGGCCCCTCTTCCGCCCGCGGGCGAATTCTCGGTCGGCAAAGCTCGCAAGCCGGGCGATGACCACGGTCACGATGTATCGGTTGCTGAAGAGTTACCTCGAGCGGTTGCCGCGCGCGTCACGCGAGGTTCAGCTTCCAGACGGAAGCATCGTACGTCGGTGCATCTACACGCCTCATTCGCTTCGAGCGACAGCCGCAACCCAAGCGGATGAGGTTGGCGTTCCGATCACCAAGATTCAGGAGCTGCTCGGCCACAAGCAGATCAAAACAACTCAGGTCTACGTCAAGCGCAAGCGCGGAACGAAGGAGAGTGCGTCGCATCAGCTGCCGTTCTGATTCGATGGCTTTCGCGGCGCGGTCAACTAGTCTGGTGTGCGATTCCCTTGGTTTGTGACCATGGTCATGACCGCTGCCGTCGGATGCCCCGTCCGAACAATGCATACAGTGCCGGCAACACCATGAGCGTAAGGAGGTTGTCAGCGATGACTCCGCCGATCACGACCGTCGCCAGGGGCCTCTGCACCTCGGCGCCGACGCTTGTGTTCAACGCCATCGGAACGAACCCGAGCGCGGCAACCAGCGCCGTCATCAGGATCGGGCGCAGGCGCAGGAGTCGGGTCGCCTCGATTGCGTCCTCCACCGAGTGCCCCTCGTCGTCGATCTTGCGGCGGATCGTCGAGACCAGCACGAGGCCGTTGAGCACCGAGACACCCGAGACCGCAACGAAGCCGACCCCGGCGGATATCGTGAACGGCATGTCCCGCAGCCACAGCGCGACAATCCCACCGAACGCCGCGAACGGCGCGCCCGTGGCGATCAAGAGTGCATCGACCAACGAGCGTGTGCTCAGGTAGAGCAAGAACAGGATTGCCGCCAACGCGATGGGAATGATGATCATCAGCCGGGTGCTTGCCCGCTGCAGATGCTCGAACTGGCCGCCGAACGACACGAAGTAGCCGGGGGGCAGCTCGACGTCTGCCGCGATCGTCTTCTGTGCCTCTTCCACGAAGCCACCCAGGTCGCGATCCCGGACGTTGGCCTGCACGATCACGCGCCGCTTCTGCCACTCCCGGTTGATCGTCGATGGCCCCTCGACCTGGCGGAGATCGGCGAGCTCGGAGATCGGAATGCGTTCGCCGGCCTCCGTCGGCACCCAGAGCTTGCGCACAGCCATCGGATCCGCGCGGTACCCGTCGGCCAACCGCACGACGAGGTCGAAGCGGCGCTGGCCCTGACGCACTTCGCCGGCCTTGATCTCGCCGAGTGCCTGGACCAGGTCCAGCACGTGTTGACCCGGGATGCCGTGGCGTGCCAAGGCGTCGCGCTTGAGCTCGACCTCGAGTACCGGCTGCCCGGTGACCTGCTCGGCGGTCACATCGGCTGCCCCCGGAATCCTCTCCAGGACTTCTTGGATCTCCGCGGCCTTCGCCTTCAGCATCTCGAGGTCGTCGCCGAACAGCTTCACGCCGAGATCGGCGCGGATACCCGCCGTCATCTCGTTGACGCGCATCTCGATCGGCTGGGTGAAGATTGCCCGCATTCCGGGCATCACTTCGAGCGCGGTCTGCATCCTCGTCGTCAGCTCGGACTGTGTCTCCGCCTTCGTCCACTTGGAGCGAGGCGTGAGCGTGACGAACACGTCCGTGACCTCCAGCCCCATCGGGTCGGTAACAACCTGCGGAGTGCCGGTGCGACTCCAGACGTCCCGAATCTCGTCGGGGAATTCATCCTTCAACAGCTGCTCGAGTCGTAGCCCGTAACGCACCGACTCATCGAGAGAGACACCGGCCAGCCGCACGGTGTTGATGGCGATCGCCTCCTCGTAGAGACGCGGGATGAAGGTGGTGCCGAGACGCGTCGCCAGCAGAGCGCCCACGACCAGAACGGCGAGACCGCCCAGCGCCACCGTGCGCCGGAAGCGAATCGCGAAGCGGACGACCGGGCGGTAGACCCACTGCGCGAATCGGACGATGGGGTTCCCTCGTTCGGCTGCTTTCCTGCCGAGCCCGAAGCTCGCAAGCACCGGGATCAGCGTCAACGAAAACACCAGCGAACCGGTCAATGCGAAGATGACCGTGAGCGCCATCGGCCGGAAGAGCTGGCCCTCGATGCCTTCGAGCAGCAGAATCGGCAGGTAGACGATCAGGATGATCAGCTCACCGAACATCGTCGGCTTGCGCACCTCGAGAGTAGCGTCCCGTACGATGTCCAGGGTTGGTCTCGTGCCGCGCTCGAGTCCCAGGCGCCGCACGCAGTTCTCGATGATGATCACCGAGCTGTCGACGACGAGACCGAAGTCGATCGCGCCGAGGCTCAGCAGACTCGCGGCGATGCCGAAGCGCAGCATCGCGCTGAACGAGAACAACATGGCCAGCGGGATGGCCGCGGCGACGATGAGTCCTGCACGCAGGTTGCCGAGGAACACGAACAGGACGGCGATCACCAGGAGCGCGCCCTCCAGGAGGTTCGTGCGCACCGTCGCGATCACGCGGTCGACGAGTTCGGTCCGTTCGTAGAGGACATCGATCTCTACGCCCTCGGGCAGGCTGTTCCCCGCCTCTAGGAGCCGCTTCTCGAGCCGCTGCGTCACGTCGTGACTGTTCTCACCCATCAGCATGAAGCCGAGCCCCAGCACGACCTCGCCCTTGCCGTTGGCCGTCACCGCGCCGCGTCGGATCTGGTGACCATCGCGCACATCGCCGACATCGCGCAGAAGCACCGGCACGCCGTCGTGTGCCGTCACGACGATCGACTCGAGCTGGGCGATCGTCGTCGCCAGGCCGATGCCGTGCACTAGATGCAGCTCTCCGGCATCGGCGATGACGCCACCGCCAACGTTCTCGTTGTTCTTGCGCAGCGTTTCGATGACGTCGTCAAGCGTCAGGCCGTACTTGATCAGCCTGTAGGGGTCGACGATCACGTGATACTGCCGGCGCTCGCCTCCCCAAGTATTCACTTCGGCCACGCCGGGAACGGTGAGCAGCTGAGGGCGGATGACCCAGTCGTGCAGCGTGGTCAGCTCGGCCAGCGAGTGCTTCTTGCCGCGCACCACGTAATGCAGCACTTCACCCAGCCCGGTCGCCACCGGCCCCATCTGTGGCCTCGGCAAACCCGCGGGCAGCTCGACTGCCTGCAGCCGTTCGTTGATCAGCTGCCGCGCGAAGTAGATGTCCGTCCCCTCGTCGAACACGGCCACGACCTGCGAGAACCCGAACTTCGAGACCGAGCGCACGTCGCGCAGCGCCGGCAGACCGCCGATCGTCTGCTCGACAGGGAACGTGATCTGCTGCTCGATCTCGGTGGGGTTCAGCGACGGCGCCCCGGTGTTGATCTGCACCTGCACCGGAGTCGTGTCGGGGAACGCGTCGATCGGCAGCCGCGCAAGTGACCAGAATCCCGCTCCGATGAACCCAGCAGAGAAAACGAGGACGATGAGCCGATTGCGCAGCGACCAGGAGACGATGGCGTCGAACATTGAGTCGCTACTTGCCGAGGTGATCGACCTCGCAGCATCCCGCGCCGATGCTGCCCTTCTTGAGCTCGGTCTTGAGCAGGAAGCTGCCTCGGGTGACCACGTGATCACCCGCGTTCAGCCCCGAGAGAACCTCGTAGTACTCGCCCGTGTCGTAGCCGAGGTGGAGCTTTCGCGGCGCAAACTCGGTTCGCGACCGCTGCACGAAGGCGACGTTGCAGCACCCTTCCCACTGCACGGCGGCCTTCGGAACGAACAAGGCTGGCTCCCCGTCACGAGTCACGATCCGGACCCGGCCGAACATGCCCGCGCGCAGCTGGCCACGGTCGTTCTCGAGCTCCGCACGCACCTTTACCGTCCGCGTCCGCGGATCGACTTGCGTGCTGATCCAGGCCACGCGTCCCGCGAAGGTCTCGCCGGGTATGCCATCCAAGTTCAGGAGAAGCGCCTGGCCGGCGGACACACCTGCGATGTCACCCTGCTCGACGTCCGCGAGGACCCAGATGCGCGACGTGTCCGCGACCGAGACCAGCGCACCCGACGGATCAGCGAGTTGGCCAATCACCGCGCGAAGCTCGACGACGATTCCAGAGAACGGCGACACGAGCTCCAATCGCGTCGACGTGTCGCCGTTCTCCAGGACTTTCGTGATCTTCGCCGCGTCGAGACCGAGGTTGCGGAGCTGCTGCTCCGCCGCTGAGACGGCGATGCGGCTTTCGGTCAGATGCGTGCTCGACTCGAGGACGTCCTTCTCGGTCGACAGACTCTTCTCGAGTAGTTGCTTCTCTCGCGCGTGGTTCCTCTCCCACAGCTCCACGCGTGCGGACGCCTGGAGAAGATCCGACTTGGCCGTGCCGAGCGCCGCGGAGTCGACGACGAGCAGCACGTCGCCGGTCTCGACGCGATCACCGAGTCGCTTGCGCACCTCGACCACGTTGCCCGGAGCGCGCGACGCCAGCACGGCGTGGCGTGTTGCGTCGTAGTACAGCTCGGCCGGAGCGGAAAGCACCCGCCGCAACGGGGCGCGGCTCACTTCGGCGACCTCCAGTCCCGCGCGAGTGGCAACGTTGGGATTCGCGAAGCGGATGGTGCTCCGCTCCGTGGCACACGTCACCGACGGCATGCGGCGGACTCTCGGTGAATCATCTCGGACGATCTCGATCTCAGGAGTCAGTGCCGGGAGCACGCCACCCGTAGGGTCGTACTTGCGGTACTTCTCCAGTGTGCCCGGATTGCAGAGCTCGCACTGTGACTCCGACACGCCGTGTCCCCCGCACCAATCGTTGCGTGCACGGAACACCGGCTCCAGGTCGGCTCTGCAGCGCGAGCAGATTGCCTCGGGGACCCCGTGCTCTTTGCAGAAGCCCATCGACTCGAGCAGCGCCGGATCGCAGAACGGGCAGCGCTCGATGCCATGCTCGGCGCACGCACCCGCTGCACTCTCGCTGCGAGTCGCAAAGAACTCCGTCGCCCCGAAGATACCGCCACCGATCGCGGCGACGACCGCGACGAGGAGGATGCCCAACAGCTTCGCCTTCGTGCTCATTCCTTCGATTCGCCGGATGCGTACTTGCGGAACTGTGCGAGGGATCCGGGGTTGCAGATCTCACAGTGCGACTCGGGCAGGCCATGTTCGGCGCACCAGTCGTTCTTCTTGCGGAAGGCAGCTTCCAGGTCGTCGCGACATCGCGTGCAGACCGCCTCGGGAACGCCATGACCACTGCAGAAACCCATCGACGAAAGCAGTGACGGATCGCAGAACGGACATCGCGCGATTCCGTGTTCCTCGCACTTCGCCGGCGTGGAACGGCTGTTGTCGTACTGGGCAAACTTCGCGAGGGCGCCCGGGTTGCAGGTCTCGCACTGCGACTCCGGTAGCCCGTGTTCGGCACACCAGTCGTTCTTGCCTCGAAACGCCGCCTCAAGGTCGGCGCGGCACCGTGTGCAGATCGCTTCGGGGACGCCGTGTCCGCTGCAGAAACCCATCGACCCGAGGAGAGACGGGTCGCAGAACGGGCATCTCGCGACCCCATGCACCTCGCAAGCCGCTGGCGCCGCCTTTTCGGATTCGGAGCCGGACCCGAGAAACACCTTCGTGCCGTACAGGCCGCCCACCGCAGCGGCCGCTGCGACGACCAGGGCGAGGACGATCCACATCGTGTTCTTCATGGTTGTTTCCTCGGAGGAGGACTGAACAGAGTCTCGCGCGGGACACCGGTCGCGAGCTCGAGGTCGGACAGCGCGGTCGCCGCCTGCTGCAGGCGCTGGAGATGGTCGCGACGAGCCGCGAGCAGGTTTCGCTGTGACTCGAGAACGGGCAGGATCGTTGATTTCCCGACCCGATAGGACTCGCGCGCGAGGTTGAGAGTCTCTTGCGAGCGAACCAGAATCTGCTCCGCGTAGATCCGCACCGTGTCTCGACTGGCTTCGGTGCGAGCGCGCGCCACCCCGACGTCCCGTCGAGCGTCCAGGCGGAACGTCTCGAGGACTTGCTGCTGCCGGGCAAAAGAGTCCGCTGCTTTGGCGATCTGCGCCTGGTTCTGGTCGAACACCGGCAACTCGAGCCGCACGGCCGGCCCGACGTTCCAATCGCCCTCCTTCTCCGCGGCTACGCCGACGTCGAACACGCGTACAACGCGACCTCGTTGCCGTGCCAGCTCAGCGGCTGCCTCCTCCATGGCTTGCTGCGCGGCGCGCACGTCGAGGCGGTGTGCCTCTGCAAGCTCGTGCAGCCGCTCGGCTGACGGCAACGGGGCTGCTTGATCTTCGAAGTCGGTCCCCAGGGAACACGCCAACGGCAGTGCCTCGAGCCCGAGATGGTTCGCCAGCTCCTGTCGCGCTTCTAGCACAGCCAGCCGGGCATCGCGCAAGCCGACGTCCGTCGCGGCCAAGTCGAGGCGCGCGAGGTTCTCGTCGATCGCCGTGGCGGCACGTGCAGCGACGCGTTCTTCAGCCAACTGGAATAGGCGCACCGCGGTCGCCCGGTTCTCTTCCGCGATCGCGACGAGGCGCTCCGCCGTGACAGCGTCGATGTAGGTGGATCGAACCGCTCCAGCGAGGCTGACGGCGGTGTGGGCGACCTGCAGAACCTGCCGGCGGAGGGCTGCGTCCGCCGTATCGATGCGCGCGGGGAGTTGCCACAGGTCGAGGAGGCTCCCGAGAAGGTTGCCTTCGACGTCCGTGCCGCCGCCGTTGGTCGGGAAGCGCAGTGCGAGCATCAGCGAAGGATTCGTCAACATGCCCGCCTGCACTCGGTCGGCCTTGGCCATGCCAATGGTCCGGAACGCGCCCTGGATTGCGGGGTTGTTGAGCATGGCGACTTCGACCGCCTCGCGCAGCGAGAGGTCGCCGTCCAACAGCTCACGCGCACGCTGCGCGCAGGAGTCTTCTTCCCCAGGTCGGTACGCAGACTGCACGCCGGTTGCCGCACGAATCTCTTGAACCGCGCGGTCGTAGTCGGGGCTGGGATCAACGGTGGCACACGCCGTGAGCAAACACCACGAACCTGCAGCCGCGCAGGCCACGCGTAGGCGACTACTGCTGCACGCCACCGAGCTTCCCTGCCACGGATTCCGCGATCTCGAGCCAAAACGGATCCGCGATCCGGTAGTACGCGAGCTTGCCGTCCGCGCGGAAAGCGACGGCACCGAGACGACGCAGCTCGCGAAGCTGCTGCGACATGCCCGACATCGACAGGCCGAGGACATGCGCCAGGTCGCAAACGCAGAGCTCACGACCCTCGAGCGCCTTGAGGACGCGCAGGCGTCCCGGGTGTGCCAGCACCTTGAGCGCGGCGGCGACCTCTCGGCTGACCTCCATCGGCGGCAGCGCCGCACGGGCCGCGGTTGCCCTTGGCCCGTCGACGCAGTCGACCTCGCACACGCCCTCTTTGACCCGTCGCTTCATGATTCTTGATTTCGTAAACTGAGGAATCGTTCTTGAGCAGAATACTCCCGGATTCCGTTACCGCAACTCCGAGTGGGGGCTTGTCCCGTCGCTGTCAAGGGCGGTTCTCGTTCGTCGACGCTTCGATGCGCTCCAGGGGGGGGGAAGCGATTCCGGCTCCCCGGGCAGACCCATGGGCAGCGGTAGGGCTCCCGTCGGGGCCCGGCAGCCGGGCAGGCACCAGTTGTCCCTGAGTTGCAGGCAGGTCCTCGGGTGGAGCCACACTCCGGTGACCAGCGGGAAGCAGGGGACAGCACTGCAGTGCAAGGACCGTCGCGGAGCGCTGCGGTCGGCCTTCACGCAGACTCATGAGCGACTTGAGGCTCTTCCTCGACTGGGCGCCCGACCATCACACGACATGTGCTCTTGGATGCGGTCGAGTCGCTAGTCGTGGTGAGGCTGGGAGTTCAGTTCGTCGACGATCCGTTGAAGCACGTAGCTGAGTGCACTCCGCTCAGGTGCGACAGCTGTTGCTCCAAACACGACACGGTAGCAGGTTACGAAGGGCCCGCAGGATGGCCTTCAAGTCTTGTTACCATGGTTGCCGACGACTAGTTTCGAGATGGTGACTTCCCGTACGCACACCAAGCGCGCGACGACCTGGCTCTGCCTGGCGATTGCGGTGCTCATCGCCCTGATGCCGGCGGGCGGGCTGATGGTGTGTTGGGGTGACGACGGGCACGTGCGCGTCGAAGTTGCCAGCGAAACCGGCTCATGTCCTTGCGAGGGGGACTCGGCGGGGGAAACCGGCCGAGCAAGCGTTCATCAGCAGAGCAAGGACCGCCACCCACCGTGCGACGATGTTGCGGTTGAGGCACCGAGAGTCTTCAAGGACGCAGAGCTCGGCCAGAAGCTGCCTCGGTCCACCGACAACCAGCCAGATGACGACTCGGCAGCGGGGGCAGCCTGGGGAGCGCATGGCAGCTGGGGAACCGGGGTAGGCAGTCCGGTTGCACGCTGGTCTAGTCCGGCAGCTGTGCTGCCGCGACAGCAGCTCGACCACGGGCGCACTGTTGTCCTGCTGATCTGATCCTCCGGGGTTCTGTTGCTTCGTCTCCGATCCGGAGACGTCCTGAGAACGCCGGAGGAAGTCTTGGAACTGCAGTCACAAACCGCCACAGAGGCGGCATCTCTACAGCATCTACGAACGCCAGCGATGTGCTTGGTCGCGCTCGCGCTGACGTTGTCAGCGTGCGCAACCTACGCACCGGACCCTCTACCTCCTGACCGCTTCGAGGCCCTGTCCACGGAGCGCCAGGATATCGGTCCGAGTGGTCCGAACGACGAGCCGGGTGAGCTTTCGCTTGGCAAAGCCGCCGACTGGCTGCGAACACGAGGCCCGCGCGTTCGAGAAACGATTGCTGCGTATCGCACAGCGCTTGCGCGAGCTGGTGTCCCCACACCTTGGCCAAATCCAGGGATCGCTGTAGGGCCTGAGTTCGGCTGGGGCGCCGATGTTGACGTCAACAAGGTCGTGCCCTTTGGGAGCCTGAACTTCACGATCCCTCTGAGTGGGAGGCTGGGACGGCAAGACGAGGTGAACGAGGCGTTGGCGCACGCCGCACGTGCCGAGGCACTTGCGACGTTCCGCGAACTGTATCTGGACCTTCGAGCCCGGTACGTGCGACTCGCAGTTGCGCAGAAGCGCGAAGCAGTCAGAGGGAACGTCCTGGAGGCCGCACAGGCCTCGCTTGTCGTTGCCAACGATCTCGTTGCGGCGGGTGCGGCGACCGCGCTAGATGTTTCGCTGTTCCAGCTCGAGCACGCTCGCGAGCGAAGCCGAGCGTTGGGTGCCGCACTCCAGGTAACCAACTCCGCTTCGGACCTTTCGGATCTCGTCGCGGTGAGCCCGTGGCGACTTGGAGCGCTTCCAGAGACAGCACTTCCCACGCCCCCAGAGGACGCCCCGGAGTTCGGCGAGCTGCGAGAGCTCATCGTCAAAGAGCACCCTACCCTGTTTCGCCTGCGGGCCGACTACGAGGTGGCCGAACGGCAGCTCCACCTCGAGATCACCAAGCAATACCCCGATCTTACGTTTGGGTCGTCTCTCGGCGGCGAAGCTGGAGAGCGCACAACGATACTCGGGCTGAGCTTGGGGATAGAGATCCCGCTCTTTGACCGCAACCAGCAGGCCATCGCACAGGCCATCAAGCGACGAGAGGAATTGCGCATAGGGTACGAGAGCTCAGCTCACCGCATCCTCTCCGCGGTCGAACGCGCGCGCGCAACCGTGGTGCTGGCATCCGCGCAGCATCGCATCCTGCGAGATGAGGTGTTGCCCGCAGCAGAAGACAACGTCGAGATTGCGCGACAGTCGCTTGCCGCTGGCACGGCAGGTGCGCTCCAGCTTCTCGATGCCGAGCGCAGTTTCCGTCAAGTTCAAATCGAGGTCCTGGAAGCTCGGCTTGCGCAACAGCTCGCGTGGTCAGACCTCGAGAAGGCGGTCGGATTTCCGCTCGTCGAATTCCCTTCGGACCCGGCTGCCGGAGGGCGCACGCCACCGGGTGAACTCACCGATCAACAAGGCAAGACTGAGGGAGAAGGACGATGATCAGAAAGCACCAGTGGGAGATCACCATCATCGCAACAGTGTGCACGCTCGGTGGGCTAATCTCCGGCGGCCTGGTCGCAGGCGGTTTCGGCGCAAAACCGGAGACCGCGGAGGCTGACACCGGTGCCGCCCACGGCCCGCACCTTCCTGCGGCGACGCTTGAGAACCTCGGCGTTCGTATCGACCAGGTCCAGCCCACCACGTTCTTCAGGACCGTGTCGGTCGCGGCCGTAGTCGTTGACACGCCCACCACAGAACAACCCGTCTACGCCCCGATCGGCGGGCGCATCGAGAGCATCGATGTGGAACCCGGCACAGTTGTGGCCCCTGGCAAGGCAGTCATCACTCTGGTGCGGGATCCACTCCCGCGTCCGCAGCTGACCCTGACCGCCGAAGTGCTGCGGCCCGCTCAGGAGAGACTGCACCAGAGCGTACTCGAGCTACGCAAGTCGGGAGAAGAGGTTCGTATCGCAAGCACGGAGCTGGAACGAGTCCAGAAGTTCACGGGCAGGGTCGGTGGACGCGACCTTCCGATCATCCCGAGGCAGCGCGCGATCGACCTTCGCTACCAGCTCTCGAGAGCCGAGAAGGCGTACGAGCAGGCACGGCTCGAACTCAAGAAGCACGGCCTCACCGATGCGCAAATAGCCGAAGTCGAGGGTGGTGCGCCGCTGCCGGAGTTCAACGAAGAAACGTGGCAACGAGCGCTTGCCCGCAACGGCCTGTGGCCAGCCGAAGCCCAGCAGCTCAGCGCGGCGCTCCCCAAGTCACTTCGTGCTCTCCCCTGGGTCACCGCGACCGTTGGCGAACTGGCCGCGAGCGGGCTCGCGACTCCAGAGCTCGCGCAGTGGATCTCGGCGGAAGAAGCTGCTCCCCACTTCCTCGACATCGGCGTGCTCCTGCAGCGCGGACACACGCTTGAGGATCTGAAGCGCCTCCACGCCTTGAATGCACTGGAGCCAGTCGTGCGCGTCGTGGCACCCGAGCTCGAGCAGGATGGCTCTTGGGACGTGCTCGACGTGCTAACCAAGCGCGGTGCCAAAGTAGAGGCTGGCGAGAGGCTTCTCACTCTCAGCGACCCGCGACGGCTGTTCCTGCGCACTGAGCCCGTCGGCGGTGAAGTGGGATCGGTCCTCATTGCCGCCAAGGAGCGGCACGCCATCGCTGCGACACCACTCATCCGGAACTCTGGGCCGGCGCTCGAGAAGCTAACGGTCAGCTACGTGCAAAGCTCTCAGGAGAACGAGGGCACGATTGCCTTTGTTGAAGTCGAGAACTCTATTCTCTCGCAGATCGATCGAGGACGCGGAAGAAGTTCCCGCACATGGTCGCTTCGCGACGGCATGCGCTACCTACTGAACGTGCCAACCGCGAAGTTGGACAAGGTCTATGTCTTGCCTTCCTCCGCAGTCACCGAAGACGGTCCCAACAAGGTTGTGTTCCTCCAGGACGGCGACAGCTTCAGGCCGGTCCCGATCGTGATCGCGTACCAGGATGACGAAGTCGTTGTCGTCCCCACGACCAAGGAAGTCGCTCTCTTCCCCGGCGATCTCGTCGTGCAATCCGGAGCGTTCGAGCTCGGCCTCGCGATGAAGGCTGGAGGTGCCGTGGACGCCCACGCAGGTCACAACCACTAGGAGGCGCGATCATGTTGAATCGAATCATCGCCGCCGCGCTCCGCAACCGGGCGATCGTCCTACTCCTTGCTCTGATCGTGGGCGGATACGGTCTGTTCGAGGCCGCGCGCACACCGATCGATGTCTTGCCGGACTTGAACCGCCCCGTGGTCACCATCATGACCGAGGCCCACGGCCTGGTGCCCGAGGACGTCGAGCGCCTCGTGACCTGGCCGATCGAGCAGGTGATGAACGGGGCCACCGGTGTGTTTCGTGTCCGCTCGGCGAGCGGCCTGGGGCTATCAGTGGTCTACGTCGAGTTCGACTGGGGCACCGATATCTATCTGGACCGCCAGATCGTCGCTGAGAAGCTGCAGACCGCAGTGCCCAACCTGCCGCCGGACGTGCAACCGATCCTGGCTCCCATCAGCAGCATCATGGGCCAGGTCCAGATGATCGGCTTCCAGAGCAAGACCGGGGAAACCGACATCCTCAAGCTGCGGCGCATCATCGACCGCGACGTTCGGCCGCGGATCCTGTCCCTCTCGGGCATCGCTCAGATCATCACGATCGGTGGCCAACCCTCCGAGCTGCAGGTCGTCGTCGACGCGGACAAGCTGCGCACGTTCGACGTCACTCTCCAAGAGGTGGCCGACGCCACGCGCGATGCGAACATCAACGTGGCAGGAGGGTTCCTGAACATCGGAGCCAAGGGACCGCTCGTGGCGGTGTCCGGCTTACTCGAAGAGCCCGACGAGCTCTCTCGTGCAGTCGTTCGGTCGGATCCGACGCGCCCGATTCGCATCGCTGACGTCGCTGAAGTGGTCTTCGGCCCCGCCGCCATTCCGACCGGAACGGCAGGCATCAACGGCGAGCCGGGCATCATCATGGTGATCATGAAGCAGCCTGGGGTGGACACCCAGGACCTGACGAGGCGTGTGAACGCCGAGCTCCGCCAGATTCAGCGCGAGCTGCCGAACGACGTCGCCATCGACGATGGCGTGTTTCAGCAAGCGGCGTTCATCGAACGAGCCATCGACAACGTGCTCGAGGCGGTGCGAGACGGCGCCATCCTCGTTGTCATCATTCTGTTTCTGTTCTTGCTGAACTTCCGGACAACTTTCATCACGCTTTCCGCGATTCCTCTCTCGGTCGCGATCGCCTCGCTCGTGTTCGCCGCGTTCGGATTGACGATCAACACGATGACGCTCGGCGGACTTGCCGTGGCGATCGGGACGCTCGTTGATGACGCCATCGTCGACGTCGAAAACGTGTTCCGGCGCCTACACGAGAATTCGAGGCGCGAACGCAAAGAGCCCGTGCTTTGGGTGCTGTTCAAGGCGTCCAGCGAGATTCGGAAGCCCGTGATGTACGGCACGCTGCTCGTGACCGTCGTCTATCTGCCACTGTTCTTCCTCACTGGAATGGAAGGGCGTCTGTTCGCGCCGATTGGACTCGCCTACATCATCAGCGTGATGGCGTCTCTCCTCGTGGCGCTGACGGTCACCCCTGTCCTTTGCTACTACTTGCTCGGCCGTCGCACTGCGTCCGCCACGGACGAGAAGTACGGAGGATGGCTCGTTGCCAGGCTGCGCGGAGTTGCTGCGAAGGGAGTCCGCATCAGCACTCGCCACATCGAACGGATCGTTGGAGTCTGCGCAGCGACCTTTCTGATCGTCGGAGCGTTCTTCGTCACGACTGGGTCCGAATTCTTGCCGCAGTTCAACGAGGGGACGGCGCAAGCCAACCTCGTTCTGCCGCCTGATGCGAGCCTCGAGACATCCGATCGGTTCGGTCGGCGGCTCGAAGAGCTCGTGGGAAAAATCGACGGCGTCAGCAGCGTTGCGCGCCGCACGGGCCGCGCTCCTGGGGACGAGCACGCGATGCCCGTCAGCGTCAGCGAAGCGATCGTCAACTTTGATCCAGACTCGAAACGATCCCGGAAGGAACTCATCGAGGACATCCGGGCGCAGGTCTCGCACGAGTTCCCCGGCGTGGCCAACAACGTGGAGCAGCCGCTGGCACACCTGATGAGCCACATGCTCTCGGGGGTTACTGCGCAGGTCGCAATCAAGATCACGGGCCCTGACCTCGATATCTTGCGGAACACCGCGTCCGAGGTCGAAGCCAAGATCAAGGCGATTGATGGCGTCCGAAACCTCTACACGGAGCCGCAAGTTCTCATCGACCAAGTCGAGGTGAAACCACGCCGCACGGAGCTGGCTCGACTCGGCATAGGTGTTGCTGCCCTCGCGGAGACCGTCGAGCTCGCGATGGGTGGACAAGAGGTCTCCCGGCTACAAGTCGGCCAGATCACGTATCCCATCAAAGTCCGGCTCGAGGAGGAGGACAGAAAGGATCTCGTCCAGCTGTCGGGCCTCTACCTACGGCGCGGCGATGCCTCGCTGGCCCGCATCGACGACGTTGCCGACGTCCGCGTGTCGAAGACCCCCAACAACATCAACCGGGAGAACGTGCAGCGGCGTGTCGTCGTCCAGCACAACGTTGGCGGTCGCTCGCTCGGGGAGGTCGTCACGGACGTGGAGGCTGCTCTCCAGCCCGTTCGCGAGAAGCTCGCTGCTTTACCCGGATACTCGATTCGAATCAGCGGCCAATTCGAGGCCCAGCAGGAAGCGCAGGCGAAGATCCTGGCCTTCAGCATCCTATCGGTCGTGCTGATGGTGCTGATTCTCTACATGCATTTCCGCTCCTTGCGGCTCGCGCTGCTCGTCCTTCTCACGCGTCCGATCGCGTTCATTGGCGCGGCAGCCTACGTCGTGCTCAGTGGGCAGATCCTCTCCATTGCAACGCTCGTCGGCTTCATCGCCCTTCTCGGAGTCGCTGCACGCAATGCGATTCTCCTCGTTGACCACTACGTGCACCTGATGCGCGAGGAAGGGGAGTCCTTCTCGATCGAGATGCTGGTGCGAGCCGGGCAGGAGAGGATAGTCCCGGTCCTCATGACCGCGCTCACGAGCGGTATCGGCTTGGTGCCGCTGGCGCTCGCAGCAGACCAGCCCGGGCGCGAGCTTCTGTACCCGGTTGCCACGGTCATCATCGGCGGATTGGTCACGAACACGCTTCTCGATTTCCTCGTCATGCCTGGCCTCTTCTGGAGGTTTGGCCGAACCGAGGCAGAGCGACTCGCAAGAGAATCCGTACGCACCGAGGACTTCGAGCACATTCGTGCGCAGCTCCTGCCGGACGGACAGGAAGAGGAACACCTAGAACCCGCGTTGGCCGGCGGTCAGCGCCTTGAACCTGGAGACCTGGAACGATGATCAAGACTGCTCTTGCTCTACTTGCCGCAACGGTGCTAGCTGCCTGCTCAGGCGAGGAGAGTCGCGAAGCTCCGGCGCCCTCCGGAGGTCAGGCTCATGGCCCGCATGGCGGCCACATCCTTGAGGTGGGCGCGCATGTCGCCCATCTGGAAGTGCTGCACGACGAGGAAGCGGGGAAGCTGACGATCTACGTTCTGGGCCCCGATGAGAAGACGGCGCTTCCAGTTGCGAAGCCCCCGCAGCTCAAACTCAAAACCAGCGCCGGTCCAAGGGTCATCGACACGAAGGCGCAAGATGCAACCGGCGCGGTCTTCACCGTGACGGACGCCGCTCTGAAGGGAGGGGAGCCGGAAGGCCGCATCTCCATCGAGGTGAACGGCAAGGTATACAATCCGGAACTCGAGCACGATCACGGACACTGAAACCAACTCGACCGGGGGCGCCAGGCGATGGCTCACGACCATGTCCACTGGCACACGCGCTACAACCGAGCCTTTGCTATCGGCATCGGGCTGAACGTCGGGTTCGTTGCCGTCGAGTTCGTCTACGGCGCACTGGTCAACTCGCTGGCGCTCATCGCAGACGCTGGCCACAACCTAGGCGACGTTGTCAGTCTGCTACTCGCCTGGGGAGCGTTCTTTGTCGCCGAGAAGCAACCTTCACCGAACTTCACGTACGGATTGCGGAAGGCGACGGTTCTCGCCGCGTTGTTTAGCGCAATCCTGTTGCTTGTCGCCCTTGGCGCCATCGCATGGGAGGCTGTTCGCCGGTTCGGTGCCCCTCAGGCGGTCAGCGGTACAACAGTCTTGGTCGTCGCTGGAATCGGCGTGGCCATCAACACAGCCACCGGTTGGCTGTTCTTCGCGGACCGCAAGGACGACCTCAACATCAAGGGGGCGTACCTGCACATGGCCGCCGACGCCGCCGTCTCACTCGGTGTCGTCGTGGCGGGCCTGCTGATCACGCTGACGGGATGGAGCTGGCTGGATCCCGCCACGAGCCTTGCGATCGCTGTCGTTGTCGTCATCGGGACGTGGGGGCTACTTCGCGATTCTCTCCGACTGTCACTCGATGCTGCCCCAAAGGACATCGACTTGGCCGCGATTGAGGACTGGCTCCGGGAGCAACCTGGTGTGCAGGATCTGCATGACCTCCACGTGTGGGCCCTCAGCACGACGCAGACAGCGCTCACGGTGCATGTGGTGATGACCGGTGAAGCGCAAGATCACAGCCCGCGAGTCTTCGCAGAGGAGCTGGCATCTCGGTTCGGCGTTGAACACACCACAGTTCAGATTGAGACGGGGGCCGAGGCCTGCGTTTCAAACTGTGTCGCCGGAACCAAACGTCGGGCTTGAGGCGGAGTGCTCGGGATGGAAAGTGGTCGGATTCTTGGGTCGAGCGGGGAGAAACCTGGCTGGGTCGGCACGGCGGAGCGCCGCTCAGTATTCTCCGGGCAGCAGCGCGATCGTTGCCGACCGATCCGCTTCGGTGATGACGTAAATGCGCGTTGTGGTGCCGGGGTCGGATGCGAGTGGTAGCGAGTAGACCGAGAGCAGTCTCTCGCCGTCGCGAAGTGCTCGCTGGTTTGCTTCGTGGTCTTCTTCACAGACGTCACCCCAGTCTCCTCTTGCGTGACGAGCGATGGCTTCGGCAACGTGGTCGCGGGGGACCTGCGCGAGCAAGCCGGCCGTGGCGACGACGCGCCCAAGGTCGAACTGAACTCGCTCGGGTTCGTGGCTTATCATCCGAGCACACTTTCGAGCTGGCGGTTGGTCGCGGGTCGCTGGTGCCTGCGAGTCGGCGGAGCTCCTTGTTCAACGTCAAAGAAGGCCATGGCTGACCGTCCCACGTTCGAAGCACCGAAGTCAAACGTCGCGGCGAGCGAGGCGAAGGGCCCGTCAAGAGCCCGTAGCGAAGCGAGAGCGACGAATGCGCAGGGCCTCGAGCGCTAGCGAGAGTCGCTTTGGCATCTGCGTCAGTCAGGTCTCCTCGGCGTGTCTCCAGTTTGGTCCCCAGCTCGGGGTGAGGGACCAAGCCCTCCAACAACAACCAACGGAGACGAACATGACTACCGAATCGACAAACCGCCCCAAGCAGCAGCTTCGCGACGGCACCTGCGTGCTCTCGATCTTCGAGAACGCTACGGACAAGGGCACCCGCTACTCGGTCACCGTGACGCGCATCTACAAGCGCGATGGTGCTTCGGAGTGGGAGCGGAGCGCTTCGCTGAACGCCGATGACTGCCTTCGCGCCGCCGAGCTGCTGCGCGAGGCGCACCGCTGGATACGCGACCAGCGCCAGGGCGAGTAGCCCGGCGCTTCGCCACCCGGCTTTGGCCGGGTTTCCTCTCGAACGGCATCCTCTTCCCGGTAGGCTCGCCCGGATCAGAATTCAGCCGGGAGGCGTATGGCGGCAAAGAAGAAGACGGCCAAGGGCTACGAGTTTTTGGTAGCGGAGCTCAAGAAGAACAAGAACGCGGTCTACGCCGACCTTGCTGCGAAGGCAGAGAAGAAGGGCTTCACGGTCTACCCCGTGATGTTCGGCCGGGCGAAGGCCTCGCTCGGACTGGTGGCGACGAAGAAGCGCCGGAAGAAAAAGGCGTCGAAGCGCGGGCCGGGACGCCCGCGCAAGGTGGGCCGTCGTGGTCCTGGCCGTCCTCGAAAGTCGAGCGACGGACCGCTCGCTGCAGTTCAGGATCTGGTGTCAACCATGCGGGAGCAGGAGCGTGACAACGCTGCTCTGCGGGCAACGCTCGGGAAGATCCGGGATCTCATCGACCGGGCGCTCTAGGCGGCCGGTCGTCCTCTTCCCTACTTCCTGCCCTGCGCGTCGATCCAGGTCTGCGCGTCGCTAAACGCCTTGGCGGCAGCCAGGCACTCAAGCCCTCTGAACGACCGTCGAGTGTGCCACTCCCCCTGCGCGTCCTTGTAGGACGCGACAGGTTGTCCTGCCTCGTAGTAGGTTCGCCCGTCCTTGGCCGCTCTCGTCCAGATGGGCACCTCGATGTTCTGGACCTTGATGTGCGTAGCGGGTTGGGTCTTGTCTTCAGTTTCTGATTGCTCCATGGGGTCCTCCCTTTTCGCGACGATGCCACAGAACGATGGCGGAGGGCAAACGCACTGGTCCTCTGTTCCGCGGAGCGACCGCTGGGCCTTCCCCAGAGCCCGGAGGGAGTGACAGGAACAATGAGCGGGGTCTCGAGCGGAGCGAGAGTCGCTAGGCGCTTTGCTTCTCTAGCTCTTCAAGCTGGTGCTTGATGGCGACGTTCTCCTGTTCCCGGGTTTCGTTGGTCTTCACAAGCCCGTCGATGTGTGTTGCGAGTTCGTCGAACCGGTCGTCAAGGTGGCCGCGGAGCGCCTGAGTGTCCCCACGGTTTGCCTTGATGTGGGCCTCGAGGGCGGAGGCGCGGATGCTCACGCGGTTCACCTTCGAGTCGATCTCCTTGAGTTCGCCGCGCATCTGTCGCAGCTCGTCGCGTAGGCCACTGATGTCAGCCTGAACCGGCTGAAACGTCTTGTCGAAGAGCCCGGCCAGTTGCTTCATGTCGTCATCAGTTAGCGCCATGGCTCACCATCTCACGATCGAGGCGCCGGAGTCAATTCTGGCGGCCCCCAGACAACGCCTACTTGATCCGCGAAGCATGAGTCGGAGCTGCTCCCTCCGCCTCCGGTTCAAGAGCTCCAGGAGGCGGCCCCTGCGCACCGCCGCCGCCGGCATCGGCCCTGAACGAGGCGCTGGGCGCGACCGATGCCGACGGCGACGGAGCTCCGGGGCCCAGAAGAATCTCTCGCGTGGGTTCACGCCAGATGAGCCCTACCCCTCAACAACTACCCACTAAGGCGTCGCCGGTCGATAGTGCCGACGAAGTCAGCAAGAGTCTCGCACTGGTCGACGTGCTCGAGCGCGCGCACGAGGCCCAACCAAGCGTGCCTCGAGAAATGGTCTAATTCCTCCGTGACATCGAATGCGGTGGCATGATGCACAAACTTGGACCGCACACCGTAGACGTCTCGAACCAAGCGCACGACGGCGATTCGACGGTCGACATCGTCCTCCACCATCATCGCGAGCCGCTCGCCAACATTCTGTTGGATTGGCTCGTGCGGATTGACCAGGTAGAGCCCCTCGAGGGCCGCCAAGACCAACACCAAGCGAGTCTGAACACTCACCTCCAGTGAGGCTTCTGAGTGCAGCCGGAAGGAGGTCAGCACTCGTTCTTGGAATTCCGTTGTCGGCTCCGGCTGGCGCAGCAAGAGCGAGAGTCGCTCTAGTCCGATTCGGCGATACTCGTCGAGCTCATGATCCGACAAGTTCCACGGGGGGGCGCGCTCCATGTCGATCGCACCCCGTTGTTCTCCACCGAACTTGCCATCTTGTTCGAACACGGCTCTGAACGTTTCCTTTCGTTCCCGTCCGGCAGGAACGCACGTGCTTCGAAGGTAGGGGGTCCGTGAAGCTGGCGAGAAAAAGCGCAGCATCGCAAGCGCATCGTCGACTCGTTCAAGTGCAACAACGCGGGCCTGTTGCTTTTCGGCCTCTACGACGATCGAGGCGATGGCTCGCCCCTGATGCCGTTTGGCTACGTCCTCAAAGTAAGCATCTACTGAAGGACGCTCTTCTGGCGCGAGCTTGGAGTAGCCCTCCGACTTGTGCCACGCGGC
Organism: Planctomycetota bacterium; assembly: GCA_965223545.1. Classification (GTDB taxonomy): domain Bacteria; phylum Planctomycetota; class UBA1135; order UBA1135; family UBA2386; genus CBDCWY01. The sequence continues at coordinate 6,579,001 of OZ245006.1, forward strand.
AATCCGCTCTGCGGTGAGCTCTTCGAACGTTACGTCGCCGACGTCGAAGCTACTCTGGATGCGGAGTTCGTAGACCGGAATCACGACTGTCCTGACTTCGATGAGCTCCTGCGCCTTCCGCACGCAGTAGTCGCTGAGGCTGGTTCCGGGTTCGTCACTGAACAGCCACTCGAAAGCCACGCTCTGGAGCGAGTTGTGACTTACCGCATTCCGTGGTCGAAGCGCTCGGTGAACGCCATCGACGACCTGGAAGAATGCTCTGGCATCAGCACCCAGCAACCCTCTGCTCGTGCTGCCGTCGTCTTGGACGATGTGATGCGGCTCATTCCTCGAGTGCAGCATCATCGGGCCTTGGAGGTCTGAGGCTCGGATGGATCGTGTGGGTAGGCTTGGAGCCCACTCCGGACCTGCCCCGGCCTGCCGCATCACTGCCTGGACAGCAGCCCGGCCCTGCTCGCCTCGCTCATCGAAGCTGGCTTTGGCGCGTTCGTCGATCTCCATTCGTGCTACCCGATAGGTGAGTTGTTGAGCGTGGCTTCGATGACGAAGCGCCTGCTGGGGCTCGAGATGACCTTGGCCCACTCTCGCCCTTTCTGGACTGACGCGATGATTCTTGTAGCCAAATGACCAGCCAGGGTGGAGGGCGAAGTTGCCGGACGCGTCAAGGTCATGGTCGACTCTGCTAGCATGGCGAGACGCGAATGGACGCTGACGTCGAGCGAGTGCTAGAGCGCCTCCCTTCCCGCCCCGTGTGGGTCGAGCGCGGGTCGTGTGTCATGTGCGATAGCCGCATCTCGAACGAGTGGTGCACGGCGGACGCGGACGGCAGTTGCTGTATCGAGCTTCGCCACTTCAGAAGAAGCGACGGTTGCGACAACGAGCATGCGCTGACCGACCCCGAGTTCGACCTACTCGTGGCTGCGCTGGAGCGGCAGCGAATGGCTCAACCAAGCTGAAGCGCGGGTTCGCCCTCTTCCGGCACAAGCTCGAGCTCGAGGCCAAGATCCATCCCGAGTCGCTCCACGTCAGCTTCGCACCACGGCTCTAGGTGTTGCTCAAGGCGTCCCCGGGGGACGAACTCTCGCGTCTCAGCGGTTCCGCTGTGCCGGGGAGTTGCGACGAACTCCGCGAGCGGCGCTGTGTCCCGGAACGGCGCAGATGCGAACGGAGTCAGGTAGTAGCCGGTGAGGCCGTTTCGCGCGTCGGTTGGCGGGATGCTCATGAACTCGCTCGGCATGACGACATCGGCCTTGACGCGCTGCTCGCTCCTCGTGCGCTGGCCGCGTCGAAGTGGGCCGGCGCCGTTCACGCTCTCCCGAAGCTCGATCCTCTCATGCTCCCCGAAGAGGCTTGATGCCCACTTCGCAGTCGACGGGCTCTCAAGGCGCAGTATCGCCTTGTGGGAGCACATCGCCATGAGTTCCTCGGCAACGTAGTTCCCATAGACCTGCTTCATGCCGTCGTTGTCCTGGTAGCCGAGCACCGCGCAGCCACCTTTGGAGCGAGCCTTGGTGAGGAACGCCGGCAAGGCATCCAGTTCAGCAGCGTCGCGGACCTCATCGAGGAAGAGCCAGGTCCTGCGCTCAGCCGATTCTTGCTGCGCAAGGACGAGCTGCGTGATCCGTCGGAGCATCAGGCGATTTAGCACATCAAGTGATGCGCGAGCCATCTCGTTGTTGCCCAGCACGAGCACGTAGTCCGAGGTCGACCACTCGGTGAGGCTCACCTTCTCCGGTGCGTGTTCCCAGAGCGCAGCGACAACTTCGAGGCTTGCGAGGTTCGCCCGAATCGTCCCGATGACTCCGGCGCCTTGACGCTCCGAACGACCAAGGTGCGTGTCGAATCGTTCCCTCCCCTGCGAGCTTGTGTAGAGGAGCCTCTTCAGTCGTTCCCAGGAGCGGGTTGCAAGGACCACGTCCCGAAGGGTCCAGTTCTCGCCGCAGTGGTCACATAGCGACATGACAAGGCCCCAGAGAACGTCGCGCGCGGCCGGAATGAAGTAACCGCCTTCCTTCTGCTCTTTGGCGATGAGGTCGAAGGCGAGCTGAAGAGCGAGTGCTGGCGAGTTGACGTCCTTTGCCACGTCCCAGGCTGCACCGTTCCCATCGAAAGGGTCGAGCGTTCGAACGGGGCAGCGCAGGTCCAGGCTCTGAAGGAACGGCAGGACGTCTTGCTTTGGGTCGTAGACGACCGCCCGCTGGTCGGGTTCCACGCCGATTCGAGGCAGCACGTCCGCCATGAGGCGGTGGATGGTGAGCGTCTTCCCAGATCCTGTCGTGCCGATTACGAGAAAGTGCTGGTTCTCAGCGCGCCGTAGCAGAGTCTCGCTTCCCCAGCGGACACCACGAGGTTCTCCGGTGCCGTGATGTCTCCTTCCCTTCGGGTTCACATCGAGCTTTCGCCCGCGAAGGTGACGGTCCTTTGGTGATCGGAGCGAAAGGGCGAGCGCGAAAGCGATCGCAGCGCCTGCGATCAGGAGGCGAGCCCAGAGCGTCATGCAACCTCCAGCAAGAGCTCGGGCACGTTCGCTTCCATGGCATCAAGCGCCATCTCTTGCTGTCGGGAACGCTGCATGAGGCGAACTACGTCCGCCATGCCTTCCTCCGCAGACTCAATATCGACGTAGAGCCGGGTTTCCTCACGGGCTCTTGATGCTTGCACGTAGGTCGACTCCCGGTCGGTCATGACCCCGCCGCAAAGCACAAGGCAGCGCTCGACGCTGGCGCCCTGTGCCGAGTGGGTTGTTGAGGCGTAGCCGAGTTCAACGTGGTCGTAGTCGGCAAGGTCGACCGTCACTCGCGTGCCGGAGTCGAGCTTGGCCGTGAGGGTGCGTGCCGCTCTGTCGACTCTGGTCACCGTTGCTCGGTCGCCGTTGTTGAAGAGCCCGGTGTTCCGCCGAAAGATGATTCGGTCTCCAACGTGCGCCTCTCCGCTGCGCAGCGCTACGCACTCGGGGCTGAGAAGCCCGGACGCGAATTTTGCCTGCTGGATCATCCGGTTCACCATGGTGGATTCGGCGCGCGTTCCAGTGAGAACGAGAGTCTCGGAGAGACCGCCGCTTGCGGCAGCGCGTTGCCAGTCGGAGACGAGCCGCTGCAGGACTTCCTTTCGCGTTTCGGCCACGGTGAGGAGACCGCGCCGGTCGAACTCTTCGAGCGCAGCAGCGGCCTTTCCGTGCGCGAAATCGTGAACCGAGCGCTTTGCCCAGTCTTGTCGCTGTCGCCGGATCTCTTCCAGCACCGCAGCGCCATGTCGCTCTGAAAGGGCCGCGAATGGAGACCCGGCGTCGATCGCCTGGAGTTGCTTCCTGTCGCCAACGAGGACGAGCTTCGCGCCCGTCTTTCTCGCCACCGCGATGATCTCGGCAGTCTTTCGTGTCCCAAGCATCCCCGCTTCATCCACAACGAGCACCGACTTCGAGTCGAGCCGAAGTTCGCCTCGACGGATGAGGGCGAGTGTTCGATGAAGCGTGCGGCTCTCGATGCCTGAGTCTTCCTGCAGCCGGCTTGCCGCAGCGGCGGCAAGTGCAGCTCCGTGCACTCGGTAGCCAGCGTCTCCCCAAGCTTCAGCAGCGGCACGCAGCATGAAGGTCTTTCCGGTGCCGGCCATGCCCTGAACAAGCCGGAGTGCGCCGCCCGAGGTGACATGCTCGAGCGCTGTGCGCTGTTCTCGGCTTAGCGTTGACCGTCGTTGGAGGACGTCTCGGAGATCGCCGTCCCGGACATCGCGCATTCGGTGCGCGAGCTCGGAGGCGTCACGAAACAGCTGCTGCTCAACTCGGAGGAGATCACGCGTTGTGAACTTCGGTTCTTCGCGGCGCTTCCCAAGCGCCACGAGCTCGGGTGACTGCCGCAAGACCTCCGCCACGCCCTGGCAGATCGCATCGACGCCAACGCCGTGAGACTCGACAGCATCTGCAACCGCTCGAATGAGGTCCTTCTCCCCGAAGAGGCTCTTTCGCTCGGTGAGCTTCTGCGCAGCCGGAAGAACTGCGTCACGGACGGCGCGGCGCGGATCCGGGTGGGCCGCGGCGCCAAAGAGATCCGCTGTGATGTTGAACCCGTGCGCTTTCCCTACTTCGCGCCAGTGAGCGCGGAGCTTCTCGACATCGACCTCGGTCTTGCCAGATCGAGTTTCGAGGACCGCCTTCTGGGCGCCCTTGGCACCAGAAAGCCCCTTCTCCTGCATGTAGGTTTGGATGGCCTTCGTGCGCTTCGAGAAGACGTCGCAAAGCTCCTTCGGGACGCCGTCGATCTCGCACCACTTCTCGCGCCTGCTAACGCCCAGGCCAAGCTCAGCCCGAAGCTGGCAGAAGAGTTCCGCGCGGTAGAGCACCCCGGCAGTCATGGCGTGCTGGTAGAGCTTCGTTCCGTGGATCGTGCCGCCACCAGGGTTCAGATTCTGGACAAGGCAGTGGGTATGGATGTGGGGATCGGGCACGGCACCTGGGTTCTCAGGGCGTGCGCTGGAATGGTCGAAGACGGCCGCCACGAGCTTCGCCTTCTCGAGGCGCTCGCCGCCGGCGCCACGCCGGGTGAAGAGCGCGACGTCCTCGACGTAGCCAAGTGCTGCTCGCACAGCCTTCCGGTGAGCCGCCTGGATCGCGTCGCGGAGGTCCTTGTCCGCCTGAGACCAGAGCACGGAGACAGATTTCGGAGCGCCGAAGGTGAGGTCGAAGCCTGCGCGTCTGTCAGCGCCGGCCCCGGCGTTCTTCACCATCGCGGTGCGGCCGTCGGGGGTGAATCCTCGGAGGAGGTTCGCGAGCGTCTCCTGGTCGACCTCTCCGCGGAGGCCGAGGTCAGCACTCCCCTTCCCGAACCACTGTCCGGCCGGTTCACCGGATTCGGTGTAGTAGCTGCCGCTTGCAAGGTCCGTGTAGTAGCTCTCCTGACCGGCTGATATGCGCCCAATGCACAGCACGCCTTAGCCGTGCCTGCCAGCGGCTCCCCTTTCGACTGCCTCGTTGAAGTCGCGTCGGAGTTCGCGTACTTCATCGGCCAGGTTCAGGGCCACAGAATTCTCAAAGAACATCACCAGCGCCATGCGCGCGAACTCGGATTCTCTCATGTTGAGTTCGGCGGCGCGGTGTTCAAGTAGAAGGCCATACTGCTTCGGCAAGCGAGTGCTGACCTTGTAGTCAAGTCGACTGAGCGATTTCATCTTCACGTTTCCACCGTCATCGTTTTCCCGTTGGTTCAAGTAACTTGAAGTAACGGAAACACCGTGTCACGGATCTCCGGACACGGCAAGAGGAAGTCGTGCAGGCACTCCTCAGCCAAGCAAGAGTGGAGACAGGTAGACCCTTGCACTGAAGTTGCTGGCAGACTTGGCAGGCGCGGCCCGATAGCCCTGTCTCCTCGCGCGTCTACGTTGTCCGCAACCTTGCCGACAGCCGCGTTGCTTCTCCCGTGCCAGCGCGTTGGATTCTGAGGGGTTCCGGCGTCGGCAGGTGTTGTCTGCCCATCAGCAAGATTGGGTAGCCGGCATCGTTGCGGCCCGCTTTCCCTCTCGGTCTTCCGCGACGTTGCCTGCGCCGTCTTGAAGCGATCGGGCAACGAGTCGCGCGATGTCTCGATCGCGTGGTCCGCGACCAGAAGACCCATGCTCCCGCAGAAGGCGCTCGTGCTCGGCATCCTGCTCCTCGCGTCCGAGCCGTAGCCGTTCACGCGCCGTTGCCTCTTCGTGCGCTTGAAGTCGCCTCCTCGCCCGGTCCTCATCCGCATGCGTGATGAAGTTCCACTTTGGCTCACCTCCCCACACTCCAAGCAGCTTCGCGAAGAGGCCGCCGCGGTTTCGCGTCCCGTAGGCTCGAGCGTGTTCCGCCAGGGCCACGAACTGAAGCAGGTCGGCCTTGGCGGCGGATGAGAGGCCTGATGCTACAGCAGACTCGTGCAGTTCGAGGAGTCGCCCCATTTGCTCCAGGTCTCGGGGATGAACGTGCTGAAGCCGCGGCCGGGAACGATCTCTGTTCCGATTCCGAACCCCAGCAGGTCTGCCCGAGGCGGGTTGCTGGTTCCTAGATCCCGGAACGGGTTGCCGGTCTGAATCAACGCCCCGCAAACCGCTTGTGGATACCGGTGAATCGCCCCGCGGCGTGGTGCGGCTTTCTACGTGGACCGCATCAAGATGATCGCCGTCCGTTCTTGCCGTCGGCGAATCTGGATCAAGCCATGCCAGGTTCCAGTGGAAGCACCCACCCCATCTCCGTCGACGCCAAAGCTCCACTGATGAGGTGTCGCCGTCCCTGACGATGATGCCGAGCTTCACCATCCGTCCCCTCGCCCGCTCCGCGCTACTTGAGTCGACGCCGAAAGCGGTTGCTACCCAGCTCAGCTTGCATCGCCCCCGTGGATGAACCAGGTTCGACCGAACGTATAGCATTCGCATGGCGTGGGCCAACGCCGTTGCGATGAGTGCTCTCGTGCCGGCGCCGGCGAGGAACCGCACGAACCTACGAGGCAGCGGCACTGCGCGAGCGCGGTTCACGAAGTGGCCCTTGAACCACGCATCGAACTCATCCCGGGGGATGTTGAGCTCCCCAGGCGTTCGGGGCCAGGTGATGTGGTGATCCCCGGCGTTCGAAAGGCCGAGCCTTCGCAGCGAGTTGAGTTCGCGTCTGAGGTGCTCTCCGCCAGTTCCGCCGACGAGGCCCCGCAGCTCGTCGAGGGAGAACGTCGGTCGCCTCTTGGATCCGAGCCGACATCGACGAGCTTCCATCTCCAGCAGTGCCAGCAGCACTCGCAGGCCTCGAAGGCTGAGTTTTCTCGTTCGATAGCACCACCATGCGGCTGCAAGTAGCCACACCTTGGGTCGGACGTAGCCACCGTCGGGCCGTGGTCTTGGGTGTAGTTGATCGCTGTTCATGCTCCTCCGTCCGGATGCAGAGGGGCGAAACCAGTTTCGGGGCAAGCGTCTCCTATCAACAAATGCCCTTGACCACTTTGGGCGAACCGCGCTACGGTGGCTCAAACGTCTGACGAGCCTCTCCGTGGGCATTGTCGTTATCGAGAGAACCGAGGCTGCCACCTCGGTTTTTTCGTTTCTGAAACGTTCGCTCTATCCGATAGGCCTCTCCCCAATAGTTGACTCGCGCGAAACGAACAGTGCTGCCAATTCCGCGCTACTTTAGGTCAACTAAACCTGCTGTCGTATCAGTGCGCAAGATGCAAAAAGCGCAGTGAATGGAGGGGGTTGGTATTGAGGCGCACGCGTCCCGGTATCCCGGGTAAGTGTTACCCGGGATACCGGGACGCGGGAGAGCGTGTTGTTGAGTTCGGTGTCCCGGGTATTGGATATGGTGCGTCCCGGGCAGCGATGTTTCGAATCCGCGAGCACGCTGTCCAAGTTCGTGACTACGTTGAGTTGACTCGCACCGAGATGCCGACTCCCCGAGGAGTCGTGTCCCGGGTAACCGATACCCGGTATCCCGGGACTTGCGAGTGTTCAGATCTGCGGTCGCACACGGCGTATCCCGGTATCCCGGGTGCGTGCCTCCCGGGATACCGGGATACGTTTCCAGGGCCAAATGACGGCCGCCACTCTTGCTCTGCGGCTAGTTCGGTGGTTTCGCGGTTCCGGGGAGTATCTCAAATTGGCCTCCTGGCGAACGAGGTTGCGCCCTATGAGCGCGATTTGCCTTGGTCTGACAAAGAGGGCGAGCTCAGGCAATTTGAGGCATTACGGAGACCGCAGCAAATTGATACCCGGGATACCGGGATACATGGCGAGGGCCGAGGTCAAGCGCCGAGGTCGGCGCTGGACAGGCGTGCTTTGTCTATTGACGAATGTCGCGATACCCGGTATCCCGGGAGGTGCGCGTTGTCCTCTGGATCGCGCGCTACTGAAGGAGGGGCACCATGCGGTTTGACCGAGCTCAAGTTATCGTCTTGTCCAATCAGAAAGGCGGATGCGGCAAGACGACCACGGCAGTGAATCTAAGTGCTGCGCTGTCGCTTCGCGGCTACAGAACGTGTCTCGTTGACATAGATGGCCAGTGCAACGCGACGACGTCCTTTGGCATCGACCTTGACGATTTGCAGAGGCAGAAGCGGCCGAGCATTCTCGATGTCTACCTCAACAGGCGTCCCGCTGAGTCGATCGTCTTCCCTGTGGGCGGCGAGGAGCGATTCGGGGATGCGCTCTGCATCCTCCCGGGGCATCGCTCGCTTGGGGCGGTGCCGCACCGATTGGAGGCCGAGATGCGGGCGGAGGCGATGGAAGAGGGGATGTCTTCCGAAGACGAAGATGAGATCCGAATGGACCATCGCACTCGCCTGCGCGCGTCTCTTGAGTCGCTCAAGGATGCTTTTGACATCATCATGATCGACACGCCGCCTGAGCTCGGCTTCTTGCTCAGCACCGCGCTTGGAGCGGCGGACTGGTTCATCATCCCGGTGTTTCCGTCGGCCTACGACATGGCGGGACTCGAGAGACTGATGGCGAACGTGACGAAGGTCAGGAAGCAGAGAAACCCGGAGCTGCGGCTTTTGGGTGTTCTGGTGGGGAACTTCGACAAGACGACTGTTCTCGACCAGGAGATCTATGACGCACTGAAAGCCAAGTTCAACGCGCATCTTTCGCCAACGACGATTCGAAGAGGTGTTCGGTTGCGCGAGGCTGCCGCCCACGGGTTGACGATCTTCGAACATGATCCGCAGGGCCCGATCGCGGCGGAGTTTGAAGAGGTGGCAGATCTCACGGTTCGTGGGATCCGAACTCAGATTGAAAGGCGCGCCGCAGGTGCCCAGATCGCAGAGCCACAGCCGCTTCGAGCTACGCGTCGAGGCAATGCGATGGAGGTAGCCAATGCCTAAGCGAAAGGCAGGACTCCCAACCAGCTTCGACCTGCAGGTAGAGCCGTCCGCCGTTGCCGACATGGGTGACTACCTTGACGAAGTGGACTCCGTGAAGACGGTCGGCGTTCGTTCTCAACGCGACGTCGTCGAGCGAGAGGAGCGGGGACAAGTGTCTCCGGAGGCCGCTCCTCGCAAGGGGGACCGTGCGGTGGCTACCGAACCAGAGTCGCGGTCCCATCCGCCGACGCGGAGATCCGACCCGAAGAGTCAGTCTCCACGATCGAAGCGACGAGGTGCTCGGCCGCCACGTAGCGAGATCGGGTTCGATCCAGAAACACTTGAGCAGCTGCAGAAGCTCTGGGCCGACGCGATCGCCAAGGGTGGAGAGCCCAACCTGTCTCGCTCCGACATCGCGCGGGGGTGCATCCGCGCCGCTTTCGAGGCGAAGCGCGAGATCGACTTTACCGGCATCCGGCCGCGCGGAGCCTGGCGAAGCCAGACAGCACGCGCGCTGCAAGACACCATCACGACCGCCGTCATGAAGGGCATCGGTCGGATCTACCAGGCGCGCTACGCGGCTGACGACGACCGGCGGTAGCGTTGCCGTCGCCGTGTCCCGGGTAGCGATACCCGGGACACGGCGGGCGGATCCCGGGAGATAGATCCGGCGGCGTGACCGCAGCGCGAAGGTGATGGCATCTTCTCGAAGATGCTACGTGAAGTCCGGAAGTAGTTCACAGCGGTCCCAGGCGGGAGTGAAGACGAGCACACCGTAGCGCGCCCTTGTTATCGCCACGCTTAGTAGGCGCCTACTTCTGGGCAAGCCATTGTCGCGCGGATCACCCGGTAGAACCAATCGGTTGTGCGGACCGAATCCGTCCACGATGAAGACCGCGTCGAACTCCTTCCCCTTGCACTTGTGGAGGGTGAGTAAGACGCGGCGCGCCCCGGCTCCAGCCGAGTCGGTAAGTCGCTCTCGCAGAAGGACGTCGTCACCGAGTTCAACCGCGCCGGCGTAGCATCCGTTCGCGTGATAGGTTTCCGCAAGACGCTCGGTAGCTGGCTCCCTTTCGCCCGCCGGAAGACGGAGGTCCAGGGTGCGCACGACTCGAGCGAAGTGCTTGCCCGGCAACCCGCGGAGAATCTCTCGGATCGCGCGCAGATCTCGGATGGGGTCGCCGGTGCGTGCCCTAGTAGCATCATTCACTTTGGCGAGAAGCTGCTTCACGGCACGCATCTGGCCGGTGACGCTGTTCTGGGCAACAGCCTGGCTCCATTCGGCCAGGCGTGCAGCCTGCTTAGCTGCTTCTCCGCCTTTCCGCAGACGGTGGATGTTAGCAAGGAGCTGGAACGCATCTGCGACACAAGCCCGTTGCGGTTCCGGTTCCGCTTCGAGGAGGCGAAGGGCGATGCGCCACGCAAACACGATGCTCTCATAAGAGAGAAGGACCTGATGTCCGAATGGTCGCGGGAAGGCATCGCTGGGTGTCTTCAAGAGCCCGGAAAGCTCTCCAACACGCCTGTTTCGCGTTGCCATGATCGCGATGGTCGGAGAGGCGCCTTGCCCAAGGCGCTTCATGAGGCGCTTCTCGGTTGATACCAGGGCCTTCTTCAACGAATCAGCCAAGTCGGCGTTCTTGCGGATTCCCCAGAGTGCTACATCACTTGGCTTTTTGATCCGTGGGGCGTCGTCGAGCACGGCTCGCGCAACTGCAACCAGGTCGCGCTCGCCGCTTCGATGGTTGGTGCCTTCCAGCTTGACGACCTTGAAGCGGCCCGTGGCTTCGAGTTGCTCGAGCCGATCATGGCGCGAGCCAGGACGGTAGTCGTAGATCCGCTGTTCTGGGTCTCCGAGACAGATGAGCTGGCTTTGAGCGGCGAGGTTTCCGATGAGGGTGTCCTCGTTGTCATCCGTGTCCTGGTATTCGTCAACGAGGATGAGCGGATAGGCGCTCGAGTAGGCGGCAGCTAGATGTTCGTGCCGTTCGATGAGGTTGAGGCAGAGAGGGGCGAAACGGTCAAAGGTCACGTGGCCCTCTTCTTGCTCCAGGCGCCCGATTTCGCCCTCGCTGTCGTCTGGATGGCTGGCCTCGACAAGTCCAAGTTCTTCGGGTGGAAACAGCTTGAAGGCGGGCAGGCCCACGAGTTTGTGATGGGACGCAAGAAGGCGATAGCAGAAGGCGTGAAACGTAGTGACGTGGAGTAAGCGCCGCGTTTCGCGTGTCAGGTTGTCGCCCGCGGCAGCGCGAATGCGTTGCACCGCTGCGTTGGAGAAGCTCACGAACAGCACGCGCTGGAAGTCCAGCATCTGCCCGCCGCGAATCAGTTTGGCGGCTTTCCACAGCGCAACGGAAGTCTTGCCCGTTCCGGGTCGGCCGATGACGAGCAAGTTCTCGTCGCTATCGAGAACCCTCTGCTGGCTCTTCGTCGGTTTCTTCTTCCCCATTCGCTGCTTTACTCCGCAACATCGTCCGTTTCGCCATCCGGCTCAGCCAGGACGTCCGGAAGTAGGTCGGAGAACATCGCTGCAAGCGGGTCGTCTGCAGGAAGCAGCTTCTCCCCACACTGAAGATGGAGCTCGCCGAGGAACCCAAGTAGGGTCGGAGGGAGTTCGTCGGCAGGGCACATGGACACGAGGATTTCCGCGTAGCCCTCACCCTTGCGCGCCTTGAGAACGTCCTCGACGCAAGTGCGCCAAGACTCGTCTGCGTCGGTATCGGCGGGAACGGGCAGACTGGGGAAGTCGGTTCGGGAGCGAACGTCGCTGATGAAGGACTTCAGCACGTCGACTGGCACCTCGGCAGCGATGAGTCGCTCGAACCCGCGGTAGGAGAGCTCCCAGACTCGAGTGGCTGACCCTTCAATATCGCTCCGCATGTCGCCCGTAGCGATTGAGTCGCAGAAGACAAAGCTCGGAATCCCGAGCTCAGCGAAGAACTCAGCCACCTTCGCGAGTTCTCCGTCGCCTCCGACTTCGACCGTGACTACTCCAGCAAGGTCGAGTGGGGCGTAGGCTGAGCCGGTGCGATGAAGAACGTCGCTTGCTGCCGGAATCGCGTAGAGCTCGGTGAGTCCTTCAACAAGCAAGACCGCCCGTCCGAGCAGTCCCTCTGCGAATCGAAGTCGAAACCCTTGCCGCAGAAACTTCTCCTTCACTCTGCCCTCAGGTTGGACGCGCGATGTAGACACACCGCCGTCCTCGGACCGCGACAGCACGAGAATGTGGTCGGGAAGGAACTGCTCTGCTACGTAGGGGGAGTGACTCGTGGCGACCAGCTGGGTTGCGGATCGCTTCAGCTCGGAGATGATTCGCCGTTGCGTGTGGGGGCCGAGCGCGATCTCGGGCTCCTCCATGGCGAAGATGACGTTTTGCTTGTTTGCAGCGATGGCACTCAAGAGAGACAGGACAAGAACGTTCGAGGTCCCTGCGCCAAGCCTGTCGAAGGGGAGCGAGTGGTCGCTTTCTCTGCTCGAGAGGAAGTAGCTGACGACCGTTCGCAGATGCTCACGGGTCAGCCGACTCACCTGAAGACTCGTCGAGCCGGTGTCTCCCTCCGCCAAGGCAACGAACTTGCGTATGTGCTGCTCGATGTCATTGAGCGCGTCACGGAGGTTTTCGTCTTGATCGAGCCGCTCACCCAGGTCACCAAGGCCGTCGAGAATCGACTCCCAAACACGCGGGCGCGCTGAACGCAGACGTAGCAGGACGTCAAGCAGACTCCCGCGCTGGAGGCTCGCGGCGCGACGAGCAGTCCGTAGGGACCTCAGATACAGGAACCCGATGGCCTGCTTGTGCCGCTTCGTGAGGGGCTCGAGTTCGTCTTCAGGTTTGTCGGGAGTTCGGAAGAAAGTCCGGACTGTGAACTCGTCTTCTTCGGAGTCATACCAGCCGAAGAATCCCACCCGGAGCACATACTGCTCCTCCCCGAGGGTGAGGTCATCGAGTTCAGCATGCGTGTACGGTCGATGTTCGTCCGCGTTCCATGCCTCAAGATGGGCACGAAACCGTGTGCGCTCGTTTGCGTCGAGACGCCCCAGCACGACCTCGATCTCGATTCTGGGTGGGGTGGCGGTCTCGGTCTCCGACTGGTCAACCTCGGAGTTTGCCGCAACCTCAACCGGCTGGTAGTTGCCTCGGTGGAAGTCGTGTTCGTTGATAGTGTCGGGACCCGCGGCTCGATCAGGCCCGAGCACAAGGTCCAGTGCCTCCAACACTGTCGACTTGCAGACGTTATTCGGCCCGACAAGAAGGGCGTGCCCAGGGAAGCGGACCGTGCCGTCCGCGATCCCTCGAAAGTTTTGAATCCTGACCTGTATCAGTTCCATCCGACGCCCACCTGCAGCTTTACTTGTCGGGATCGTGCACTCCAGCCCAAGTCCCGCGCTGACGGTCGCACCGCGGCGCATGCGAAGTCAAGGAGTTAGGGTGCGTTTCTCTCCCGGACAGACGACGGCCCCGCGTCACGCCGACTCTGCGAAGCACCCGTGACCCGCCGGGACTACTGCTGGTGATCATGGCTAGCAAGGCGGTGCTCCCAGCAGACCTGGTCCCACTCCGCAGGTGGGCGTCAACGCTGGGAGTGCGAACCCGCGACCTTGCGGCTCAGCTTGACGCCGACGGAGTGACCGTGTGGGAACCGGTTCCTGGCGCACTCAGGGTCTCGGACGCTGCGATGGGGGAGTGGCTCGAGACTCGAGAAGTCTCGCGGCTTGCGATGCTGGCCGCAGCTAGGAGCCGATCAGTGCGGCGAGCTGCTCGTCCAGGCGGTGCGCGGCCCGCAGTGCTTCTTCCGCTTGGACACCACGGCTAGGCCTCGAGTGCCCTGGAAAATGCGGGTGGGGTCATCCTTGTTCAGAAGCCGCCGTTGATCGTGGACGCTGACTGCTTCGAGCATCGACCTTGCCGAAGTCTGACACTCGGAGCCCATGCCTCTGGTGGATGCCGTCGTAGCACGCTTCACAAAGCGTCGCGCCGCAGCCGCATGGGATCGTGAAGTCTTCTTCAACCTTCGTCCCGCAGTCGGCGCAGAAGACCGCTGGAAGATGCCTCATGTCAGTTCGATACTGGCTGCTTGCTGTGCCGGGAGGTGCTGTTGGTTGAGCCTCCCGCGGCCCGACTCTCCACTAGTCCGGGCAGGCCCAGCGTGCTTCTTTGATTCCCGACCGACTCGCTCGCCGGTGCTACGAGCCGATCAACGCGGCCAGCTGCTCGTCCAGGCGGTGCGCGGCCCGCAGTGCTTCTTCAGCCTGGACGCCGAGGTATTTCTGGGTCGTCGTGAGGTTCGTGTGCCCCATCTGGTGCTGAACCAGGCGGAGGTCGCCGACCTTGTTGAGCGCCGTCGCGTAGGTGCGCCGCAGCGCCCGCGCTGAAAGGCGTGGTTCCTTGAGGCGTCGCTGCCAGCGCTTCAGCACGACGGAAACGGTCGTTGCCCTCATGAAGGGCCCCCGGCCAGTGCGGGCCTTGAGACGGGCCATGACGCCAACCAGGCGCTTGCCAAAAGCGACCTGGCGGAAGCGCCGGGCGGTTCCCTTGTGCTGCGTAATGCGAACCGTGCCGCCGTTCTCCAACAAGGTGAAGTCCGCCGCACGAACCCGCTCGCACTCGAAAGCCCTGGCACCGGTGAACGTGATGAACATGACAAGGTCGTGGTGGAGCTCGGCGTTCTGTCGCTCACTTGCGAGGATGCGTTCCGCGAAACCAACCGCTTCCTCGATCGTGAAAAACGGTCGCTCGGGCTCTCGGGTCTTCGGTCGCTCAACGCGCCGAGCCGGGTTCTCAGCTTCGGTGAAGCCGGCCACCTTGAATACGCGGCCGAGCACGACGAGATCACCGCGGACGGTGTTCGGGCTCGCCTTGTGCTTCCGCCTGCGCTCGGCCTTGAACCCTTCGATATGGTCGGGAGTGACGTCGAGAACAGGGGCCTCGGGGTTCAGAATCGTCGACCACCGCGCAAACTTCTGCCTGTAGCCCTTCGCCGTGACCTCGCTTCCTCCGTTCGCGAGCAGCGCCTCCACAGTCTTGTCGAAGGCCTGGGCGAGCGTGAGCTCGCCGATTCGCTGCGCCTGTTCGTGCTTTGCCTTCATGCGCTTCCACGCCTCGAAGGCTTCAGCCTGAGTGTCGAAGGCAGGACCCCAGAGCGACTTCCCGTCCACCTGGAGCTTGGGGCGCCACACCCATCCTCGGCTGAGCTTGCGCGGGTAGATCCCGACGTAGCCCGACTTTCGCCGTGGCTTTCTCGCGCTACTCATGCCAGAGAAAGTAGCCCAGCGAGTAGCCCGCCGCTTCAAAGTAGCCCGGCGGCGGCGGCGCCTGAGCGTGCCGAAGTGCGTTTCAGACGGGCACTTCTTCGCGCTCGTGTGTGGTGGGCAGGGGCGGATTTGAACCGCCGACCCCAGCATTTTCAGTGCTGTGCTCTACCAACTGAGCTACCTACCCGGGCCAGAGGCGCCGAAACCTAGCGCCGCCCACCCCGCAGTTCAAGTCGCAAGCACCCGCCGCGCCCGCCCCACATCCTCGCGAATCTGCGCCGCCAACGCCGCCGCATCCGCGAACCGCCGCTCGTCGCGCAACCGCGCCGCGAAGCACACCTCGAGCACCGCGCCGTAGACGTCGCCGTCGAAGTCGAGCACGTGCACTTCGAGCCGCGCATCCCTTTCTCCACCCCCGTCCTCGAACGTCGGCCGCACGCCCAAGTTCGCGACCGCCGCGTGGCTCTCGCCCTCGAGCAGCACGTACACCGCGTACACCCCCCCCGGCGGCAGCACATCCGTATCCGGCGCGACGTTGGCCGTCGCGAACCCCAGCCCCCGCCCGCGCCCATCCCCATGCACCACGCGCCCCAAGACCGAGGGCCAGCGTCCCAGCAAGCGATGCGCGGCCGTCAGGTCCCCGCCCAGAATCGCGCTGCGAATGCGCGTCGACGACACCGGAGCCTCGTCCACCGTGAACGGGGTCGCGACCCGGACCGCAAACCCCAGCTCCTTGCCCAGCTCTCGCATGCGCGCGGGCGTGCCGTCGCGGTCGCGGCCGAGGGCGGCGTCGTAGCCCAGCAGCAAGCCCTCGGTGTGCAGGCCGTCGCGGAGCACGGTGCGCGCGAAATCCGCGGCGGTCAGCGCGCGCAGCGCGTCGTCGAAGTCGAGCAGCAACACCCGTTCGACGCCGGCGCGGCGCAGCAGGCGCAGGCGGTGGGGGACCGACACCAGCAACGGCGGTGCTTGGCCGCGCAACAGCGCATCCGGGTGTTCGCGAAAGGTGACCACCGTCGGCACGCCCGTCAGTTGCGACGCCATCTCGACCAGCTCGTGCAGCAGGCGTTGGTGGCCCAAGTGCACACCGTCGAAGACGCCGACGACGACGACCGAACGGGCCTCGAGGCTGTTGCGGGCGTGGGCGCGGGGCAGGGCGCCGAGCGCGTCGAGGCCTTCGATCACGCGCATCGCGGTTCTTGGCGGGGGCGCCGGGGTCAGGAGCTCGCCGCCTGGTAGGCGCGCTCGAGCTCGAGCAACTTGGCCTTGACGCGGATGCGATCGGCGGGCGTCAGGCGGTCGATGAACAGCACGCCCTGCAGGTGGTCCATCTCGTGCTGGACGATGCGGGCCAAGAAGTCCTCGAGCTTGAGCGTCTGGGGGGCGCCTTCGAGGTCTTGGTACTCGATGACGATGTTCTGGAAGCGCTCGACTTCGGCGTAGATGCCGGGGAACGACAGGCAGCCCTCGTCGCCCCATTCGCGGCCCTTCTTGCTCTTGATCTTCGGGTTGACCAGGACCATCTCCTGGTCGCGGTCGGCGGCGTCGCCGCTGGGGTTGAGCACCAGGAGGCTGATCTCGAGGCCGACCTGGGGGGCCGCCAGGCCGACGCCCTGCATGCGGTACATGGCTTCCAGCATCGCCGCGGCGGTGTCGCGCAGGGTCTGGTCGAAGGCCTCCACCGGCTTGCCGCCGCGGCGCAGGACGGGGTCTGGATAGCGGACGATCTCCATGATGGGGGCCGGCGGCCGGCGCCGGTCTCGAGGGAAAGGGTGGGCTGCGGTCCGCTCTTGCGGGGCCGGGGAGCTGTCGGTACCTTGCTCCGCCCTTTGCCCGGCGTCAAGACTCGCCGACCAGCCGCCCCGCGGCGAGGCGCCGGCCGGATCCCCCTATGGACCTCAGCAAGCACCTGGACAACGCCAAGGATGCGATCTCGCGCCGCAACTACAAGTTGGCGGCGCAGATTTGCAGCCAGCTGCTGAGCATCCAGCCGGACGCCGGCGAGGCGCGGACGCTGCTGCGCCAGGCGCTCTACAAGAAGGCGGAGACCAAGCCGACGCCCAAGGTCGCCGCCTGGCTCGGCGGGGGCGTCCACCTGTTGACGCTGACCCTCACCCGGGCGATGGGGCAGCACGCGGCGGCGGCGCGCGCGGCCGAGCGCTACTTGGCGCTCGATCCGCTCAGCGAGTCGGTCAACCTGCGGCTCGGCGACTCGCTGTCGCGCGCCGGCCACGACCGCTCGGCGCTGGCCGTCTACCGGGCCTACGCCGACCACCAGCCGCGCTGCGCCGAGGCCTGTCGCAACGCCGGCGCCCTGCTCTACGAAGCCGGTGAGCTCGATGCCGCGCTCGAGATGTACGAGCGCGCGCTGCGCGTCGACCCGCGCGACCAGGAGGCGCTCAAGGCGCGCAAGAACCTCGCCGCCGAGGGCGCGCTGCGCTCCAGCGGGATCGAGCACGCGGAAAACTCGCGCGAGCTCTTGAAGAACGCCGGTGCCCAGGCGCAGCTCGAGCGCGACAGCCGTCTGCAGCTCGACAAGGACGAGATCCAGGACGAGCTCGCCAAGCTGGAAGAGGCGTTGAGCGGCGGCGATGTCGACCTCAAGACGCTGACGCGGGTCGCCGAGCTGCGGCGGATGGACGGCGACTTCGAGGGTGCACTCGACTGTCTCGAACGCGCGCTCGAGCTCGACGCCACTCGCTCGGACTTGGCCGACCAGGCCGGTGACCTGCGGCTGCGCATCCAGGAGAAGCGCGTCGAAGAAGCGCGGGCGCGCGGCGACGAGGCCGCGCTGGCGCGCGTCGAGGGCGTGTTCGCCGAGATGCGGGTCGCCGAGTTTCGCCGGCGCATCGAGGCGCGGCCGACCGACTTCGGTCTCCGCTGCCAGCTGGGCGAGGCGCTGCTGGCCACCGGTGACGTCGACGGCGCGATCGCCGAGCTGCAGCAAGGGGTCAAGGACCCGCGGCGCAAGAACGACGCGCGCCTCGCGCTCGCCACTGCGTTCCGCAAGAAGGGCTTGCCCGAGCTGGCCGCCAAGCAGCTCGCGGCGGCGCTCGACGACATCGGCGACTTCGGCCAGAAGGCGCGGGGCATCATGTACGAAATGGGTTGCGTCGCCGAGGAGGCGGGGCAGCACGAGGAAGCGCTGGCTCACTTCTCGCGCGTCTTGGAGCAGGATATCGGCTACAAGGACGTCGCGCAGAAGGTGGAACAGCTCAAGGGATCCAAGTCCAGTTGAAGGCAGACGAGCCAAGAATCGAATGGCACACAGCAAGCAGGCGAAGAAGAGAATCCGCCAGGACGAGCGCCGGCGGTTGCGCAACAAGGCGACCGCGTCGGCGATGCGCACTCAGTTCAAGAAGCTGATGACCCAGGTCGAAGCCGGTGATCGCGAGGGCGCTGCGGCGCAACTCGGCGAGACGCTGTCGCGCATCGACAAGGCCGCCAAACGGCGGGTCATCCACCCCAACGCCGCCGCCCGCAAGAAGGGCCAGGCGATGCGCGCCGTGCACCGGCTCGCGTAGCTTCGACTCTACTGCGGCGGGCGCACGCGCTCGACGCGGACGCCGCGCGCGCGCAGTAGCTCGATGACGTTGCCGGGGCCGCCGAGGTGGCCGGCGCCCACCGCGAAGAAGTGGCTCTGTCGCGAATGCGTGCGCGTGCGGTCGTCGATGCGGATCGCCATGCGCAGGTTGCGGCGGGTGACGACCGCGTCCACCAGCCGCCGGCGCAGCGCCTCGTCCGCCGGCAAGAATCGCAAGGCGTCGGCGGCCAGGCAGTCGGCGTCGCCGTCCAGATAGCACTGCACCAGCCGGTCGTTGGGGTTGCCCTCGCCGTCGGCGGCTTCGCGCGCGCAGTGCAGCGCCGACTGCAGCAGCGACTGGGCCTCGCTCTCGCTGAGCATGCGGAATGGCGTCAGCTGCTCTTTGACGGTTTCCAATCCCTCGCGGCGCAGCCGGAGATCGCCGGCGAGATCCCAGAGCGCGTCGTCGAGCGGCTTCACCGGGTGTTCGCTGCGCGCCAGAGGTGCGGCCATCAGCTGCAGGGCGATGGCCCATAGCTGCAGCGGCTCGACCGCCGCCAAGCTGCTCTGGCCGGCGTTCAGATGCGCTTCGAGCTCCTCGTACAGCTGCGTGGACAGCCGGTGCCGCAACGGCCGGAAATCGGCCTTCGGCATCTGCATCGCTTCCTGGATCTCCTCCTGGCTGGCCTCGTCGAGCAGGTGCTCGGTGACCAGCACGTCGGCCTGACGCAGGGCGTCCGCCGCTTCGGGTGGCAGCTTGGCGACGCGCGGGTCCGACAGGTGGATCGTGCCGAACACCCAGCTCGGGCGGCGGCCTTGGATCTTCCACAAGAGCGGCGCCCGTGGCTCCTCGGCGGCCGGCGGATCGATCGAGTCCAGCGTGATCTGCGCGGGCGCGGTGGCTCCCGAAATCAGTAGCAGGCCGAGGAGCAGCCCGGCGGCGTGCGTCTGCAGGGGCGTCGGGATGCTTGGCATCGGTGTCGGCAAGATGTAACCAGGCGGCGGGCGAGCCGTAAAGCCCGTATGGCCAAGCGGGGTGCGCCCGATGCGCGCGGCGGTTGCCGCCCAGGGGTCGCGGAATCCTCGGTGTAACGGGCGCTGCGGGCGGAGGTCTCTTCGGGCGAGGACGGCGGTGGTCGCGGACTTCCCGCGCCCAAACGACCGTCCATGTTCACGAAGAGGAAGAACGATGAGACGTTTCTCCATGCTCGCAGGGATCCTCCTGCTCACAAGCGCTGTCTCCGCGCAGATCAACCTGACCGGCCGTGAGCTCGCGGCCACCGCCAACGGCGTCACCGTCGGCGCCGGCTGTGTGTCGTCGGCGTCCTGCCCCGGCTCGACGCTGAGCCAGCCGGGCGCCCCGCAGTTGACTCTGCGGGTGTCGGGCAAGAAGAGCAGCCCCTACGTCATCTTCTACAGCGTGTCCGGCATCGCGTGCACGCCGGCCAGCCCGGTGACCGGAGCCATGTGGCTCGTCAACCCGCAGACCCTGGTCAGCGGCACCATGCCGCTGGGCTCGCTGGCATCGGGCTGCCCTGGCGCGGCAGTGCACACCTTCAGCGCCATTTCGGGGGTCTTCTACGTGCAGGCGACGATGCTCACCCCAGGCGGGCAGTCGGTCTACACCAGCCCGATCACCATTCAGCTGTGACCTCCGCCTGATGGCCGCGGGCACCGCTGGCGGCCGTGAGGAAGAAATGCCGTAACGTCGTCGTCGCGCTGGGATCTCGACGCGTCGTGGTTGCGCCGCGAGTGTCGCCGCCAGCCGATCCGCCGCTTGACTTCCAACCGACGACGACGATTCATGCATCGATTTGCACGCTTCCGGCCGGCAGGCATCACGCTGCTGGGGGTGCTCACGGCCCTTTCTCCGGCGTTCCTGAGCGCGCCCGGCGCCCCGCGCGCCTGGGACCAGCTCGCGCCGCTGTCATTGCAGTGGCGCAGCACGAACAACCCGATGTGGACCTCCGACGACCCGTTGACCTCCGACGAGTTCATTTGGGTGCGGGTCAAGGGCGCGCTGGAGCACGCCGGCGTGTACGTCGAGTTGGTCGTGTTTCCCTACTTCCACCAGCCTCCGGTCGGTGTCCTCGGCTTGGAGAAGTTCGCCGGCCTGAGTGACGTCGCGCCGACGCCGCTCGTCAACATCGATCCGAGTTGGGATCCCGGCGGCACCGGCATGGTGAGTGTGCTCGAGCCGCTGGCGCTGCTCGACCTGCACGACAGCATCTGGACTGGCGATGGTGTGAATCCGCACTCCACGCCCGAGCTGGTGCACGACCGGTGCCAACCGATCTACAAGCCCGGCCAGGGTTCGGTCACCATTCGGCGCTGGCGCACCGATCACCCGTATTTCTCGCAGCCCTTCGTCGACAAGTGGGACCGTGTCCGCAGTGCTGACGACGCGCGCGAGCTCATGACGATGGAGGGGTTGATCAAGCTCGGCATTCTGGATCGCGTGATCCACCAGGGACACAACGCGAACCCAGGCGACGTCGAGGACTTTTGGGAGTCGGACTGGTTTCGCAACCACGCGACCGGCAACCTCGCCGCGCGAATCCAGGCGGTCTACGTCTGGACCGACGACCACGACCCGGCCAACTTCGAGAACGGGCCGGACGACGAGTTCGAGCCCGATGGGCTGTTCGGCGTCATCAGCACGCTCGGCAGCACCGACTTCTTCCGGTTCGAGTACGCGTACACCTCCGGGGCCGGCAAGGACTACCCCTACAACTACCCTCCGCAGGGCAACATGGGGCAGTTCTTCCAGCCCGGTGACCCCTTCGACATCCGCGCGCGAGGCATCCTGCACGACTCGTTCGCGGTGGTCGAGTTCAACGGCAGTCCGGTGATGCCGATGATCACGCCCATCCTCCCCGGCGACGACGACGACTTCCTGGCGGCGACGATCACGGTGCCCAATCGGCCGGCGGGGACGACGTTCGCCATCACCGGACTGATCGTCGATGGTCAGCACACGGCGATTCCACCGGCTCACCAAGACTACGGCGCCATTGCGCCGTAGTCGGTGCGCGTCGCGCTGTGCCGTTCACGGGCGGTCGAGCTGGTCCAGCGCGTCTGCCAACTGCGCGGCCACGGCGGCGCGCTGCTGCGTGAACCAGCGGCGGGGTGCGCCGTCGGGGAGGCGGACGGTGGCCAAGTCCGCGATGCGCAGGGCGGCGCGCCAGCTCGACGCGCGCCGCGCGAACTCGAACGCCGCCCTCAGGATGTCTGGCTGCGATGCGGCCGTCGTCTGTTGGAGCCGGTACTCGATGCCGGCGACGGTCTCGATGCCCCAGTGCAGGAGCGTGGTTTCGACGTCGGCGCCGAGGCTGTCCCGATCCAACGTCTCGGCCAAGGTCCCCAGCAGATCCGATTGTCGGCGGGCGTTGTTGGGCTCGCTCCGCAGCGCGCGGTCCAGGCGCTCCAAAGCGACGCCCGTCCGGCCGAGCTCGTGATCGATCCGGGCCAGGGCGTGCTCGACGTAGCCGCGGGCGCGGCCGTAGCGCAGCCGGTCGAGGAGCGCGGTGCCCTCCTCGTGCAGCTCATCCAAGGAGGCTGTGGCGTCGGGGCCTCGGACCTGGCCGCGGCGAATCCGGTAGCGAAGCCAGTCGACCTGCCGGGTGAACAGCTCCCCGGTTGCGAGCTCGCGCTGGGCGGTCGCCGGGCTGTGCGCGATGGCTTGCTCGAACAGGGCGAACGCCGCCTCGCCGTCGCGGCGGATCGCGAAGGTCCACTGTGCTCGGGCGCGCAGCAACGGAGGGTGGCGGTCGCCGAACCGGTCGGTGGCGCGGTCGAGAGTTGCCACGGCCGCTTCGGGGTCGCGCCGATGCATGTGCACCACGAAGTCCAGCGCGACTTCGAGGGGAGACCAGCGGTCGCGATCGATGCGCTGCAAAGTCGCCGCCGCGCGGTCGGTGTCGCCGGTGACCAGCCACGAGCGGGCCAGGTTGCGGTAGAGGATGCGCGACCATGCGCTCGTCGTCGGGCCGGCGTCCAGCTCGTCGGCCATGGCCTGCAGCAGTGCGCGGGAGGCCTCGTGCTGGCCGGCGTCCTGCAGCACCGCAGCGAGGAGATAGTGGGTGCGCCTGCGGGTCGCACCGCCGCGGTCGAGGCCCGAGTCTTGCGCGGCCTCCAGCTCGGAGAGCAGCTCGTGGATCGGCCGTGAAGCCAGTCGGCAGACGGCCACGGTGAGCAGGTGCTCGTCGGCGCTCCGGCCGCCGGCCGGGGGTAGCTCCCATTCTGCGCCGGGGCCCGCGAGCCAGGCGCGCAGTGCCGCTTGGCCGCGCGGAGCGCCGCGGCCAAGCGCGGCGCATTGCTCGGCCGCCGCGAAGTCGCCGAGGAGCACGTGCGCGAAGGCCATGGCCAAGTGGGCGGCGTCCGATGTGGGCTGGGTGGCGGCCACGGCTTGCAGCTGGTGGCGCGTCACCGCGGCGTCGACCGCGTCGATCGGTTGCACGACCGTGTCCAGCAGTCGCTCGACGGCATTTGCCGCCAGCGCTCGCCGGCGCAGGGCGTCGAAGCGGTCATCGCCGGCCCACAGCGCGGTCAATCCGCGCAGAGTCTCGAGTGCGCGGTCCGGTCGGCCGTCGATGAGCGCAGTGTTTGCCCGCGCCAGCCGGTCGGCGAACAGCTGCTCGGCGCGCTGTGACTGCAGCGTCGCGGTCACGGCCGCTGCCGACAGGGCGAGCACGCCCGCGGCGATCGCAGCCGTGGTGCGCGGGTTGCGACGCGCGCGGCGCCACAGGCGCGGCAGTAGGCCGACTCCGCGCACGCGCACCGGATCACCGCGCAGGTACTGCCGGAGCTGTTGCGCCACTGCGGCCGCCGTCTGCGGCCGGTGCTCGGGGCGCTTGGCCAGCAGCGTCAGCACGATGAGGCCCAGGTCGCGGTCGGCGGGCGCCAAGCGGAGCACGGGCGGTTCTTCGAGCACGATCCGGGTCACGAGCCGCTCGGGATCGCCCGAGACGAACGGTGGGTGGCCGGCCAGCAACTCGTACAGCGTGGCGCCGAGGCCGTACAGGTCGACGCGGGGATCGAGTCGGGGACCGCTGCCGGTGAGCAGCTCCGGCGCCACGTACGGCAGGGTGCCCGGCACGCTCCCCGTCGTGGTGACGGTGCCGTCGGTGTGGCCGCGCGCCAGCCCGAAGTCCACCAGCACCGGCCGGTCGCCGTCGATCAGCACGTTGGAGGGTTTGACGTCGCGGTGCACGACGCCGGCGACGTGCGCGGTCTCGAGCGCTTCGGCGATGGCGGCTCCGATCTCGGCGCAGCGCCGGGGTGGCAGCGGCAGCGGTAGCTGGTGCAAGCCGGGGCCTTCGATGTAGCGCATCGCCATGAAGGCGAAGCCCTCGGCTTCGCCGGTGGCGTAGACCGGGACGATGCCGGGGTGCTCGAGGCCGGCGGTCAGCTCGGCTGCGCGGTGGAACCGACTGCGCGTGCGGGGCTCGCTCCACTGGCCGGGTCCGATCAGCTTCAGCGCGACCGTGCGGCCCAGCGACTCCTGGCGGGCGAGGTAGACGGCACCCATTCCGCCGCGGCCGAGGAAGCGCAGTAGGCGATAGTCGTCGATGCGTTGGAGTGGCAGCGCCTCGATGGGTGGCAGCGGGGTGTCGTCACCGTCGATCGCGTGGTCGGTCGTGCTGTCCCTGGGCGCCAGGCTCTCGCGGATGATGTCCGGCTCGGCCTCGATCAGCTGCCGGACCTGCTGCTCGAGTTCCGCGTCGCCGTGACACAGCGCCAACAGGTCCGGTTGTTCGCCCGCTTCGTTGGCGAGGAACCACTGTGCCAGGATCTCCTCGGCGTTGGGCCGGGAGTCCCGGTCAGCAGTCACGCACGCCTCCGTCCTGCGCCATTTGGCTGGCCAGTGCTGCCCGCGCGCGCGCCAGCAACACGCGCGAGGCGCCGACGCTGCGTCCCAGGATGCGCGCGGTGTTCTCGTGTGTCTGGTCCGGCTCCATGTGCAGCATCAGGATGCGGGCGTAGTCCTTCGGCAGGCGGTTCATCGCCTGGGCGATGCGCACCAGCTCCTCGCTGACCACGGCCGCCGAGCTCGGGGTGCCGCCGGCCTGCGGGATCTCTCGGGCGTCCGCGCCGCCTTCCCGACCGAGGTCGCGGCGCTGGGCGCCGTGGAAGCGCAGTCGCTTGCGCAGCGTGCGGTCGAGAATGCGCAGCACCCACGCCGAGAACTCGCGTTCCGAGGTGCCGCGGAAGTCGGGCACCGTGGTCACCACGCGGAGATACGTCGACTGCAGGATGTCCGAGGGCTCGACGCGGCGTCGCATCTGCGGGCCGACGCGGTGTCGCAGCGCGCTTTCGACGCGGTCGCGGACGCGATCGAGCAGCTCCTCGAGAGCGGCGCGGTCGCCGCTCCGGGCGCGGTCGAGCAGGTGCAACCCGCCGCGGTCGGTATCGCCTCGGTCGATGGCGCGCTCGGCGGCGTCGTGGTCGTCTGGAGGGGGGCCTTCTCGGGAGGCCTCGGTCATGAGGTGGGTCTTCGGGGCGGGCGTGGGGGAGCGAATCCAGGGCTCTCCGGCTTGGATGCCGGGAGCTCCCGCACGTTACAGGAGAATCCCGCCGCCGCCGATTCGGGGAGTGCCAGGATCCCCTGTCAGCGCACGAAGACGCGGGAGTATCGGTAGTAGGCCTCGAGGGTCAGCACCAGGACGGCGGTCGAGTACACCCGGCCGCCGTCGCTTCCCCAAGCACCGATCGGGTCCCACGACCCCTCGTAGTTGCCGTCCTGGCGCTGTGGCTTGATCACCGCAGCAGTCAGAAACTCGGACCACTTCTTCCAGTGCTGCCGGCCCATTTGGTACAGCGCGTAGGTGGCGTAGTACCAGTAGTAGTGGTCGATCTCGCCGGTGTCCGGGTCCCACACCGGGGGCTTGGCGAGGATCGTGTCCGCCGCCCGTTCCATCACCGGGTACTCCTCGGGATCCTGCCCGAGGAAGAAGCGACTCATCAGGCCGACCGCGGTCAGCGCTTCGCCTTTGGCTGCCGGGAACCTGGTCGCGTGCTCGGTGTCGTGGCGTGAAGACGGCTCGCCGCGCTTCTCGTAGCCGCACTGCCCGGTGGCGGGGTCGGTGACCTGGTCGAACCACGCCTCGCACAGCTTGAGTGCCTGGGTGTTGACGGTGAGGTCGAAGTCCTGCGCCGACTTGTAGGCCATGACCGCCCAGCCGGTGACCGAGGTGTCGTTGGCCCCCGAGCGCGGTTGGTAGCGCCACACGGCGTAGGGGTTGCGGTGCGCCTCGAGATAGTTGAGGCCCTTCTGCGCGTACTTGCGCAGCAGCTGCGACTCCGACAGGCCGTAGGCCTCGATGATGGCCAGGGTGGCGATGGCGTGGTCGTAGATGAAGTGGCTCGACGTGTCGGAGCCGAACAGGCCGTTGGCGGGCTCTTGTTGGCTGCGCAGCCAGCGCACGGCGAGCTTGACCTGGTCCTTGTAGGGGCCGCTGCGCAGGGTCGAGCCGTCACCCAAGAACGCCAGCAGCGCCAAGCCGGTGACGCCGACGTCGTGCACCGGGTTGCCGGCGCCGTCGCACGGCTCGCCCTCGTGGTCGTGCTTGGCAAAGTCGTCGGCGTCCCAGCGGCCGTCTTCGTCCTGATGGTTCTTGAGCCACTCGAGACCGGCGACGATCGCCTTGGCGGTGTCGCGGCCCTTGGCGCCGAGCCGCGCGCGCCCGGTGCCGCGCCGGCCGAACTTGCCGCCGCCGCCGCCACCCAGTCCCAGCGCCGTGTTCCACTGATCGTTGTCGAAGGCGGACTCGACGGTCGAGTCGAGGTCGTCGAAGGTCTGGTCGGTGACCTCCTCGGTGACGATCTCCTGGTCCTGCAGGACCGGCTCGTCGGGCGTCTCGGGCTCGGGTTCGGGCTCCGGCTCCTCTTCTTCCGGTATCTCCTCCGGCGGCTTGGGCTGCTCCATCTTCACCGATTCGTCCGTCGTCGACGGTGGAGCCGCGGGGATCAGCAGGAGCACGAAGATGACGACGCCGTGGATGAGTACCGACAGCAGCAGCCACGGCGCGTGCCGCAGCTGATCGGCCATCATCTCTTGAAAGGTCGGGGAGCTGTCCCAGATCGGCGGTGTGTGTGACTCGACCCGGTAGCTGCTGGGATCGATGGACATGGAGATGCCTCGTCGCTTGGCGCAGGGTGTACGGACTCCGGCCCCTGCGCGGTGCTCCGCCGCACCGCCGTTTGCACAGCAGCCCTCGTCGCCTGACGTCCCCTAGGAACGCCCAGCGTCCCCGCCGGTTCAGAATGGGCGCGGCGAGACGTACGGAGTCAGGCTCGATTTTCTCGCTTGGCGGCAGCCGCCAAGCGAGAAAATCGAGCCTGACTCCGTACGTCTCGCCGCGTGCTAAGCGAGAAAATCGAGCCTGACTCCGTACGTCTCGCCGCGTGCTAAGCGAGAAAATCGAGCCTGACTCCGTACGTCTCGCCGCGTGCTCAGCGCACGAAGACGCGCGAGTAGCGGTAGTACGCCTCGAGCGTCAGGACCAGCGTGGCCGTCGAGTAGACGCGGCCGCCGTCTTCACCCCATGCGCCGATCGGGTCCCACGAGCCGGCGAAGTTGCCGTCGTCGCGCTGGGTCTTCACCACCGCCTTGTTGATCTCCTTGGACCACTTGTTCCAGTGGTGCTTGCCCATCTGATAGAGGGCGTAGGTGGCGTAGTACCAGTAGTAGTGGTCGATGTCGCCGGTCTCTTCGTTCCAGACCGGCGGCTTGGCGAGGATCGCGTCGGCGGACTTCTCCATGATCGGCGTGGACTCGGGGTCCTGGCCCAGGAAGAAGCGGCACATCAACGCGACGGCGGTCATCGCCTCGCCGCGGTTGGCCGGGAAGCGCGTGGCGTGGTCGCCCTCGTGGCGCGACGACGGCTCGCCGCGCTTGGAGTAGCCGGCCTGGCCGGTGACCGGGTCGGTGACCTGGTCGAACCACGCCTCGCACAGCTTGAGCGCCTGCGTGTTGACGGTCAGCTTGAAGTCCTGCGCCGACTTGTACGCCATCACCGCCCAGCCGGTGACCGACGTGTCGTTGTCGTTGTCGCGCGGCTGGTAGCGCCAGACGGCGTAGGGGTTGCGGTGCGCCTCGAGGTAGTTGAGGCCCTTCTGCGCGTACTTGCGCAGCAGCTGCGACTGCGACAGCCCGTAGGCCTCGATCATCGCCAGCGCCGCGAGTGCGTGGTCGTAGATGAAGTCGTGCGAGGCGTCGGTGCCGAACAGGCCGTTCTCCTGCTGCTGCTCGCGCAGCCAGCGGACCGCCATCTTGACCTGGTCCTTGTAGGGGCCGCTGCGCAGGGTCGAGCCGTCGCCCAAGAACGCCAGCAACGCCAGCGCAGTGACGCCGACGTCGTGCACCGGGTTGCCGGGGCCGTCGCAGGGCTCGCCGTCCTCGTCGTGCTTGGCGAAGTCGTCGGCGTCCCACTTGCCGTCCTCGTCCTGGTGGTTCTTCAACCACTCGAGGCCCGCCTCGATCGCCTTGGCGGTGTCGCGACCGCCCTTGGCTCCCAGCTTGCCGCGGCCACCGCCGCGGCCGCCGAACTTGCCGCCGGCGCCGCCGCCGAGACCGACGGCGGTGTTCCACTGGTCGCTGTCGAAGGCCGACTCGACGGTGTCGCTGATGTCGTCGAACGTCTCCTCGGTGACCTCCTCGGTGACGATCTCCTGATCCTGCAGCACCGGCTCTTCGGGCTCCTCCTCCTCGGGCTCCTCCTCCGGCTCTTCTTCCTCCTCGATCTCCTCCGGAGGCTTGGGCTGCTCCATCTTCACCGACTCGTCGATGTTGGTCGGCGGGGCGGCGGGGATCAGCAGCAGGACGAAGATCACCACGCCGTGGATCAGCACCGACAGCAGCAGCCACGGCGCGTGCCGCAGCTGGTCGGCCATCATCTCCTGGAAGGAGGGCTCGTTGTCCCAAATGGGAGGCGTGTGCGACTCGACGTGGTATTTGCTGGGATCGATGGACATGGGCCTTGGTCCTGGCGGCCTCTTTGGGGGGGCCTCGTGGGGGGATGCGACCGAGCGTCGACGCGAAACGCCTCTCGTCAGGAGGCTTCGGTCGGGCCGGTCTCGTACCGCGGAACGCAACCGGGCAACGAGGGCAGTGGCCCGCCGGTTCAGTACGAGTTGGGCAAAGTAGCGACGCGGCGCGCCGTTGCCAAGGATCGCGCGGCGCGCTGTTTTCTGCTGTGCGCAAACCCGCGATGGCGGGGGCCGCCGGCCGCGCCGATCAGCGGTAGGGCGCGCGCCGGGGAACGGCTTGGAACGCCTTCTGGCTGGCTTGGATCATCTCCTGCAGCAGCACCAGCCGGCGCTCCGCGACGAGCCAGACCTGGATCTCCTGCTGCACCGTCGGATCGTCGAACGGACGGTGCACGGCCTCGATCCGACGGGCGATGCGCAGCACCCAGGAGTTGTTGCCGACCGCGATCGGCTCCGACACTGCACCGGCCGTGCCGTTGGTCGCGAACTGCTTGATGTAGGTCGCTCGGTCGTCGTCGGGGTGGTCGCGGACGTTGGTGCGCGGCGCCAGCGCCCGGCCGCCGAACTCGGCCGCGATGTCGGCGGCGGCCGCGTCGCGCTGCCGCCAAGCCGCGGCCGCTGCCGTGGCGCGCTCGGCGGCTGCCGCCGGGTCGTTGCCGCCGGGGAACACCACGACCTCGACGTCGGCGGCCGCCTCCTGGTGGAAGCGGTCGCGGTGGCGCTCGTAGTAGCGCCGCATCTCGGCCGGCGTGACCCAGAGCGCGCGCAGATCGCGGTAGCGCTCGGCGAAGGAGCGCTGCTCGGCGAGCTGGGCGAGGGCCGTCGTGCGGCGCTCCTCGCGCACCGTCGGCCAAGTCGTGCCCAGCAG
Source organism: Planctomycetota bacterium (assembly GCA_965223545.1). GTDB lineage: Bacteria > Planctomycetota > UBA1135 > UBA1135 > UBA2386 > CBDCWY01. Next base: position 6,608,423 of record OZ245006.1, read on the forward strand.
ATCGAGCTGCTGGCTGTACTTCGTCAGACTGCCGGCGTTCTCGATCTCGGCGCGCTGCTGATCGGCCAAGAACTGCTCGAACACCTGGTCGACCTGCTGTGGCGTGCTGCCGCGCTGGATGCGGGCGGCCTGCGCCATCGCCTCGGTCTGGAAGATGTTGCGCAAGAACTCGAACTCCCAGCGCTCGATCTCTTCGCGCGTCGGCCGGTGGCCCTGGCCGAGTGCACCCTGGATCCGCGCTTGGATCTCGCGGGCGATGCGGCTCTCGAGGATCGCGGTGTCGCCGACGGTGGCGGCGATCGCGTCGAGGCGGATGCCCTTGTTCCGGTCCGCCGCGGGGTCCTGGCCGGCGGGCGGCGAGGGATCCTGGGCGCGGCCGGCGAAGCCGCATCCGAGCAGCACTACGATTGCCGCGAGCGTCGCTCGCGGCGCGGTCGCTGGGCGCGCTGGCATGATTGGCGCATCTTCTCCGCGGCGGCGGGCCCGAGCAAGGCGCGCAGCAACAACGCCAGCACCGCGTCCCCGGTCCACGGCGATCGGCCGCGGCGGCGGGGCAGCACCAGGTGGGTCTTGCCGGCTTCGACCTGGCGCACGTCGGCGAAGGCATCCAGCCAGGCGCCGCCCGGCGGCTCGCCCGGTGGGGTGCGCACGATGACGCGGTCCTCGCCGGTGAACTGCAGGCCGACCACGGCGTGGTCGATGAGCGCGTGCTTGAGCAGGAACACGCACAGCAGGTTGGTCACCGGTGCCGGCAGGGTGCCGAACCGGTCGGTGAGCGATCGCAGACACTCGAGGGCTGCGTCGACGTGCACCGCGCCGTCGAGCTCGCGCAGGAGCTCGAGCCGCTCCTTGGGATCCTGCGCCAGCGCATCGGGCAGATAGGCCTCGACCTGCACGTCGACGTCGACCTCGGCCACCATCGGCGCCAGCGTCTCGGCGCGCTGTGCCGCGTCGATCGCGCCGCGCAACAGCTCGCAGTACATCTCGTAGCCGACGGCGGCGATGTGGCCCGATTGCTGCGGGCCGAGCAGGTTGCCGGCGCCGCGGATCTCGAGGTCCTTCATCGCCACGGCGAAGCCGGCACCGAGGTGCGAGAACTCCTCGAGGGCTTTGAGCCGCTTGCGCGCGTCGTCACGCGGCGGGTTGGCGCGGTCGAGCAGGAGGAAGCAGTAGGCCTGGCGGTCCGAGCGGCCGACCCGGCCGCGCAGCTGGTGCAGCTCGGCCAGGCCGAAGCAGTCGGCCCGTTCGATCAGGATCGTGTTGGCGCGCGGCAGGTCGAGGCCGTTTTCGACGATCGTCGTGCTGACCAGCACGTCGAAGTCGCCGGCGACGAAGCGCCGCACGGTCTTCTCCATCTCGGTGGCGGTCATCTTGCCGTGGCCGATCGCCACCCGGGCGCCCGGGGCCAGCTCGCGCACCGTTTGCGCCGTGTGCTCGAGGGTGTCGATGCGGTTGTGGATGACGAACACTTGCCCTTCGCGGGCCAGCTCGCGCTGCAGTGCGTCGCGCAACACGACGGGATCCCAGAACAGCACGCGGGTGTCGACGTCCTGGCGGCCGGGCGGCGGCGTCGACAGCGTCGAGATGCCACGCACGCCGAGCATCGAGGCGTGCAGCGTGCGCGGAATCGGCGTCGCGCTCAGGCTGAGGACGTCGATCTCCAAGCGCAGGCGCTTGAGGTGCTCCTTGTGGCGCACGCCGAAGCGCTGCTCCTCGTCGATGATCAAGAGGCCGAGGCCGGGGATCTCGACGTCGTCGCTGAGCAGGCGATGGGTGCCGATGACGACGTCGACCGCACCGCGCGCCATGGCCGCGAGGATCTCGGTGCGCCGCTTGCCGGTGCGGTAGCGCGACAAGACCTCGGTGCGCAGACCGAGCGGCCCCAGGCGCCGCTCGAACGTCTCGCCGTGCTGTTCGGCCAGCACGGTGGTCGGCACCAGCACCGCGACCTGCCGCCCGTGGATCGCGACCTTGCAGGCGGCGCGCATCGCCACCTCGGTCTTGCCGAAGCCGACGTCGCCGCACAACAGCCGGTCGGAGATGCCGGCGTCCTCCAGGTCGGCCTTGATCTCCGCCCACGCGCGCGCCTGATCGGGGGTGTCGGTGAACGGAAACGCGTCGAGCAGCTCGTCCTCGAGGGGATCGGCCGGATAGGGCTCGCGCTGCACGCGGGCGCGCTGGGCCATCAGGTCGAGCAGCTCGGCGGCGAGGTCGTACAGCGCCTCGCACACCTCGGCCTTGCGCTTTTGGAAGCCGCGGCCGCCGAGTCGATCCAGCTTGGGCGCCACGTCGCTGCCGGCGCCGACGTATTTCTGGATCAGATGGATCTTCGACGACGGCACCAGCAGCCGAACGTCGTTGGCGAAGCACAGCCGCAGGTGGTCCTCGACCGCCGCGCCGCGCTCGACGCGCTCGATGCCCTCGAACTGCGCGATGCCGTGCGCGGCGTGCACGACGGTGTCGCCCGGACCGAGCTCGAAGAAGCTGGCCAGCGCCTTGGTCGGCAGCACCGGTCGTTCGCGCACCCGGGTCGACTGGCCGGCGCCGGCGAACTCGACGTTGGAGATCACCGTCAGCGAAAGGTCGGGGATCCGGAAGCCCCGGCTCAGGGCACCGACCGCGAGCTGGACGTGCTCGGCGGCCAGGTCGACGTCCTTGCGCGCGAAGATCCGCGCCAGCCGCTCGCGCTCGTCCTCGTTGCGGCAGAGGATGCGGACCGCGCCCTTCTTGACACCGCGGATGCCGTTGAGCCGGCCGAGCGGGTCCGCCTCGCCACAGCCGGTCGCGCTGCCCGCCGACAGCACCTTGAAGTCGAGGTCGTGGCTCGGCAGCGACGACACGTCGAGCCGCGGGATGCGCGCGATCGAGTCGGCGAACGCTGCCAGGCGGGCCGCGCCGTCGTCGCGGTGCAGAGTGATGGCGGCGCGCTGCTCGTCGATGCGCAGCGGTTCGACCTGGACCACCAGCAGATCGGGGCGGCCCAGGTGTTCGATGGCATGGCCGGCGGCGCCGGCGTCGCGCGTGTCGGTGGAACCCAGCGGCAGGGTCACCTGCTCGAGCACGGCGAGCGACCGCTGCGTGCTCGGCTCGAAGCGTCGCACGGACTCGAGCACGTCGTCGAACAGTTCCAGGCGCAGCGCATCCGGCGCGCCGAGCGCGAAGACGTCGACGATGTCGCCGCGCACACTGATCTCGCCCGGGCCGAGCACGACTGGCACGCGGCGCAGGCCCGCGGCTTCCGCCTTCGCCAACAAAGCGGCTTGTTGCAGCGGTGCGCCCGCGCGCAGCACCAGGTCGCCTCCGCGCAGAGCAGCCGGCCGCGGCACGGGATCGATCAGTGCGGCGAGACTGGCGATCGCGGTGAACGCGTCGTTCTCGGAGATCGTCAACAGGGCGGCCAAGCGCTGCTGGGTCGACGACGGTTCGGATTCGCCCTGCACGTCGCGGACCTGTGCGTCGAGTCGAGTGATCGGTCGATCGCTGAAGCTGTGCAGGTCGGCCTCGAGCGTCGCCGCGTGCTCGTCGTCGGCGCAGACGACCAGCAGCGGCCCCGGCCGGCGTTCGACGAGCGTCGCCAGCAGCAACGCGGCGCTGCCACCCCACAGACCGCCGGCCGCGCGCTGCTGTCCGCTGCGGACCGCTGCCAGCACGCGCCCGGCCTGCTCGAGCTCGGCGAAGCGCGCCCTCGGTGTGGCGGTGAGACGAGAAGTGACGGGCTCGACCAAAGGGAGGACTCCGGGTCGTGCCTCAGTCTTGTCCGGATTCGCGCCGGCGCTGCTGCAGCAGCTGCAGCGCGCGGGCCGCCGCCTGCTTTTCGGCGGCTTGTTTGGTGCGGCCGGAGCCGTCGGCGACGCGCTCTTCGCCCACGATCACCGTCACGCGAAACCGCAGGTCGTGATCGGGTCCCCAGGCGTCATCCAGCTCGTAGCGCGGCTGGCCCATTTCGTGGATCTGCGCGAAGTGCAGCAGCCGGCTCTTGGCATCGCGTTCGGTCGGTCGGGGTAGGTCGTTGTCCGCGGCAAGCACGTGCCGCCGCACGAATCGGCGCGCCGGCTCGATGCCGCCGTCGATGTAGATCGCGGCGACCACCGCTTCGACGAGGTCGGCGAGGATGCGCGGCGATTGGCGGTCGCGCTCTTGCAGCCCGCGGCCGCCGACCAGGTAGCGCCCGAGCTGCAGGGAGTTCGCGACCGCGGCCAGGGGCGCGCGGCTGACGATGCGGGCGCGGCGATCGGTGAGCGCGCCCTCGGGGATCTCCGGCGTGGTGTGGAACAGGGAGTCGGCGACCAGAAAGCCGAGGATCGCGTCGCCGAGGAACTCCAGCCGCTCGTAGTTGTCCCGCCCTTCGTTGCCGGTCGAGGAATGGCACAACGCTCGCTCCAGCAGGGCGATGTCCGCGAACCGGTGGCCCAGGCGGCTGGCCAGCTGCTGCAGCTCGCGGCCGCGCGCGTCGTCGTCGGTCGGGTCGGGGGCGGTGGGGTCGGGGTCGGCGTCGTTCACGAGAACCCGTCCAAGCTACGGCGGCGCGGGGCGAAAACAGTGGCTCCTTTTGGCCGAGCCATCGCCCGGGGCCGAGGGCTGGACAGCGGCCTTCGAGAATGTTAGAATCTAATTCTTTAGAACTCGAAGCGCGGTTTCCGAACAGAGCAGCGGACATGCCGAGACCCATCCACCGAGAGCCCACCGACGGTGAGCTGGAAATCCTCAACGTGCTTTGGAGCCGCGGTCCCGCCGAGCTCGGCGTGGTCTGCGATGCGCTCCGGGCGCGGCGCGAGGTGGCGACCACGACGGTCGCGACCATGCTCAAGATCATGCTCGACAAGCAGCTGGTCGAGCGCGAGCGCGGGCCGCGCGGCTACCGCTGGAGCGCGCGCGTGACCCGCCGCGGCGCCCGCCGCGCGCTGCTCGACAAGCTGCTGGCGAACGCGTTCGGCGGCTCGGCGCAGGGGCTGTTGGTCCACCTGGTCGAGGAGGGCAACCTGTCCATCGAGGACTGGGAGCAGGTGCGGGCGCTGCTGGATCGCGAGCCGGAGAGCCGCCAATGACGCCGCAAGACACGGTGGGGTGGCTGGCTTGGCTGTGGTGGAACGCCGGCTGGATCGCGATCCACGGCGTTTGGATCGCCGCCGCGATCGGCCTTCTGACGCTCGCGGTCGGCCGGCTGGCCCGGCTCGGAGCGCGCGGCCGCTACGTGCTCGCTTCGGCCGCGCTCGGCGGCCTCGCCGTCGGTCTGCCGCTCGTCGCGGCGTGGACCGCGCGCCAAGCGGACCGGCCCGCGGTGGTGGGCACGGCGCCGATCGCCGTTGCGAGGTCGGACGTGCGCGCGCCACGAGTCGCCGACGCCGCCGTCGTCGCGCCGGCATCGACGGGACGCTGGCTCGCCGTCGGGCGGCAGGCGTTTGCCTGGCTGTGGTTGTTGTCCACCGCGATCGGTTGCCTCTACATCGCTCGTGCGGTGGTGTCCGCGCGCCGCCTCTCCGCCGGCGCGCGGCCCTGCGAGGATCCCGTCGTGCACGACGGGGTGGCGCGCGCCGCGGCCGCGCTCGGTCTGCGCCGGCCGCCGCGCGTGCGCTGCAGCCCGCAGCTGAGGGGACCGGTCGTGATCGGCGTTTGGCGGCCGACGTTGCTGTTGCCGTCGTCGATGGTGACCGATTGGACAGCGGCCGATCTCGATCTCGTGCTGCTGCACGAGTGCGCGCACGTGCGGCGGCGCGATCCGTTGGCGCTGTGCCTGCAACGCGCCTGCGAGCTGTTGCTCTGGGCGCATCCGGCGGTGCGTTGGCTATCGCGCCAGATCTGTCTCGAGCGCGAGCGCTGTTGCGACGCGCTCGCCGTGCGGCACAGCGGCCGCCCGCACGCCTACGCCCGCGCGCTGGTCGCGCTGGCGTCGCCATCTCATCCAACCATCGGGCTGGCCATGGGGCGCAGCCCACTCGTGGAACGCGTAGCGTCCGTCCTCAACCAGGAGATGTCTGTGATGCAATCCTCTCGACGTTCGATTCTCTCGATGACCGCGCTCGGCGTCCTCGGACTCGCCGCGGTCGCCGTCCGCGCACAAGATCCGGCGCCAGCTTGTCCCCGGGCCTGCTGCCGCGCCGCCGCGGAGACTCCGGCGGAGACGCCGGTCGCGACGAGTGGCGAACAAGCGCAGTGTGAGCGCGAAGAGAAGCGGCAACAGGACCAGCGCGAGGCGCTGCTCGCGTACATCAGCGCGCACGGCTTCGCGCACGGGCAGATGCCGCCAAACGTCAAGTGCTCGGACTGCCACACCGTTGGCAGCGTCGGCAGGGCCTACACGGTGCGGGCCGGTGATTCGCTGATGCGGATCGCCCGCAACGAGCTCGGAGACGCCAGATACGTCGAGCGATTGGCGAAGGCCAACGCCCTTGTCGATCCGCGACGGCTCGCGGTCGGGCAACAGCTGTGGCTGCCGCCGGTGCACGAGGCGCGCACCGAGAATCCGCTGCTGCAAGAACCGGCCGGTGGCGATCAGGCCGCGGCTTCGGCCGAGCGCGCGATCGCGCGCGACGACGAGACCGCGGTGTTGCGCGAGCGCATCACCAAGTTGGAGGAGACGGTGCGTCTGCTGCAAGAAGAGCTGGCGGCCAAGCGCCGCGGCCGTCGCAAGGGGCGTTGAGATCGCCGCGCGCTGCGCTCTCCGCCGTCGTTCGCAGCCGCTCAGCGCGTCTTGACGCGCTCCATCCCGCGCTTGCGGTCCTTCTCGTTGCGCAGCACCTTGCGCAGGCGAACGCTGGTCGGAGTGATCTCCACCAGCTCGTCGTCGCCGAGGTACTCGAGCGCCTCCTCGATGCCGAACAGGCGCGGCGGCAGGAGCTTGACGAACGACTCCTTGGTGCTGGAGCGGATGTTGGTCAGCTTCTTCTCCCGGCTGAGGTTGACGACGATGTCGCCCTCCTTGCAGTGCTCGCCGACGATCATCCCCTCGTACACCGGGGTCTGGGGATTGACGAAGAAGGTGCCCCGATCGCGGAGGTTGTCGAGTGCGTAGAACGTCGCCGTGCCGGCCGACATCGCCACCATCACGCCCGCGGTGCGGCGCTGGATGTCGCCGCGAAAGGGGCCGTAGCCGTCGTAGACGTGGTGCATGGTCGCCTCGCCGCCGCTGGCGTTGAGGATGCGGTTGCGCACGCCGATCAAGCCGCGCGCTGGCACGGTGAACTCGAGCCGGTGGAAGCTGCCCTTGGTGTTCATCGAGGTGAGCTCGGCGCGCCGCTCGCCGAGGATCTCGATCACCCGGCCGACCGCCTGCTCGGGGGCGTCGACCGTGAGGCGCTCGATCGGCTCCAGCCGGGTGCCGTCCTCGGCCTCGCGATAGATCACGCGTGGCCGCGCCACCGCGAACTCGTAGCCCTCGCGCCGCATGGTTTCGAGCAGGAAGCCGAGGTGCATCACGCCGCGGCCGGCGACCTCGAAGGAGTCCGGCGTCGGGCCTTGCTCAATGGTCAGTGCCACCGATACCCGCTCCTCGCGCAGCAGGCGTTCGCGCAGGTGGCGACTGGTCAGGTACTTGCCCTCTTTACCGGCAAAGGGTGAGTCGTTGACGCGCAAGACGATGCTGACGGTGGGCTCGTCGACCGTGATGCGCGGCATCGGCTCGACGGTTTCGAGGTCGGTCAGCGAGTCGCCGATGTCGATCTCCTCGATTCCCCACACGCCGCACAAATCGCCGGCGGCCACGCTGTCGACGTCGGCGCGCGACAGGCCGTCAAAGCTGTAGAGGCCGCGTACCTGCACTTCGACCGTGCCGTCCCGGGTACACAGGGCGTAGCGCTGCGCCGCGCGCAGTGTGCCGCGGTGGACGCGGCCGACGACGATGCGGCCGACGTAATCGGACCACTCCAACGTCGACACGCGGAACTGTACCGGGCCGTTCGGGTCGTCCGTCGGCGCCGGCACGTGCTCGAGGATGGTGTCGAACAGGGCGGTCAGGTCGGTGGTTTGCGTGTCGGCGTCGGCGCTCATCCAGCCGGCGCGGCCGGAGCCGTACAGGACGGGGAACTCGAGGGCGTCCTCGTCGGCGTCGAGGTCCAAGAACAGCTCCAACACCTCGTCGACGACCTCGCGGGTGCGCGCGTCGGGACGGTCGACCTTGTTGATCACCACGATCGGACGCAGGCCGTGCTGGAATGCCTTGGACAGCACGAACCGCGTCTGCGGCATGGGGCCCTCGGCGGCGTCGACCAGTAGCAACACGCCGTCGGCCATCGACAGGACGCGCTCCACCTCACCGCCGAAGTCGGCGTGGCCGGGGGTGTCGATGATGTTGATCTTGGTGCCGCGGTACTCGACCACGGTGTTCTTGGCCAGAATCGTGATGCCGCGCTCGCGCTCGAGATCGTTGCTGTCGAGCACGCAGTCGGGCACGTCTTGGCCCTCGCGGAACAGGCCGGTCTGGCGCAGCATGCCGTCCACCAGCGTCGTCTTGCCGTGGTCGACGTGGGCGATGATGGCGACGTTGCGGAGGTTCAAGGTTCGGGCCTTCAGGGCGTCGGAGAAGCGGCGGAGCATGCCGGCGGCCGGCGCCGGGAGCAAGGCCGCGATTGCGGGCTTCGCCCTGCGGGTGGTTGCCTCAGGGCTTCGCCGGAAGGAGTCGCGGATCGAGACCGCGCCCGGTGGCTGCCGTTTGGCGCCATGCCGTGGGGGCAACTGTGGGTGCGCGGCGCACCGGTCCATCTTCGCGGTTGACGGCCGCGCGCACGGCGCCGCGCCGTGGAGCACGCTTCTGCGGGGCGTCCCGGTGGTCGACCGGGGCGTCGTGTTTCGGCTTCCGATGTTCGTTTTGGGGATTCCACCGTTGCGTCACTCTCTCGTCACTCTCTCCGCTCTCGCCACCCTCAGCTTCGCGCCACCGGCCTTTGCCGACGGCGATGAGAAGCTCGGTCCTGCCAGCATCGCCATCGCGCCCGGCACCGGCATCCTGGTCGCCGGAGTGGGCTTGCACAACACCCAGCCTGGCGTCGTCGATCTGACGGTCCCGGGCGGCGCGAGCGTCGTGCAGGTGCTCGCCTACTGGGAGGGGCAGGCGCGCGATGCCGCCGAGCAAGGCGACACCGACGCGATCCTGATCGGCGGCAACTTGGTCACCGGCCAGCGCATCGGCGGCCCGACCGAGTTCTTCTTCGGCGCCTGGACCTCGACCTATCGCGCCGACGTGACCGCGCTCGGACTCGTGTCGCCGGGCAGCAACTTCGTCGCCGTCGGTGGTCTCGACTTCTCGACCGCCAACAACGGCTTCGGCCTGCTGGTCGTCGTCGACGACGGCACCGGCGCTGCCGATCTGCGCGTGCACGACGGCAACGACTGCGCCTACTTCAACTTCGCGTCGCCGCTGGATGCAACCGTGCGCCAGACCTACGACTTCGCGCCGGCCGCCGCCGACCGCACGGCGACCTTGAGCCACTTCTTCGGCAGCGTCGGCACGCGGCGCCCCAGCGTGATCCGCGTGTTCGTGGACGGTCTGCTGGCGGACGAGGTCGTCGACGCGCTGGGTGACACCGCCGGCGACGAATGGGACGTGCTGCAGCACGACATCCTGGTGCCCGCGGGCGCGACTTCGGTGTCGGTGCAGGCCTACTCCGAGGACCTGCGCACCGGCCGCTTCGCCTGGGAGCACCCGGCGTCGCTGACCTGGGTCACCGCCGCGCTGGCGCTGCCGGTGGCGCGCACCACGGGAGGCGGCGGCGAGGGCTGCACGCCCGGCAAGTGGAAGACCAAGAAGGGGCGCGCGCGCTGGGATGGCGTCGGCACCAACGAGGTGACCACGACGATCAAGACGTTCAACCTGTTCAACGCCACCTTCGGCGTCACCTCCGCCGAGTCCGGTCTGGCCGACAGCATCACTCTGCTCGAGGCCTTGAGCGACAACACCAACGGCGAGCTGAGCGCTCTCAACCGGCACGCGGTGGCGGGCCTGGTCAACGCCGACGCCTCGGTGGTCAACTACCGCTACACGGTCGCCGAAGTGATCCAGATCTACCTGGACGGCATCAACGGCGTGATGAGCTTGGGCGAGGCGAAGACCCTGCTCGAGACCGAGAACGAGCTCGGCTGCGAGTTCTGATCACCACACCACGCCCATGGTGAAGGCCACGCCGCGGAAACCGTAGGTCGTGGCCGGCATGGCAGCGTTGGTGAGCGCGCTGTCCGATTCGTCGACGTCGGTGCGGCTCCACAGGTAGCTCGCGCCGCCGAAGAAGCGCGCCGCGCGGAACCGCAGGCCGGTTTCGAAGCCGTAGAGCACGGCGTCCGTGTCGAACGAGTCGTCGACGCCGCCGGACTCGACGTCGACGTAGGCCGCGCCGGCGCCGATGTGGCCGGTGAAGAACGCGCTCAGCGCGGTGCGGTCGCGGCGGAACAGGTCGAACTCGGGTTCGACCTCGAAGCGCGCGGCAAACGTGGTGTAGTCGCTGCTGCCCGGGCTGGTGTCGAAGTCGGTGACGTCGATTTGAGGACCGACGCGCACGCCGACGTGGCCGCGCGGTCCCGCGGGGAAACGGCCGGAGAAGTGGCCGTAGAAGTTGATGCGGTCGACGCTGGTGCCGAACTCGTCGTCGTCGCTGGTGGTGCGCTCGATGCGCACGCCGCCGCCGGCGGAACGGCCGAACTCGGCGGAGAAACGCACCGTGCGCGCATCCGGGTCGGTGTCGGGGCCGGGGCGATCGATGGCGAACTCGCCCGGCGCGATCGCCATCGTGATCACCCCGCGGCGCGCGTCTTGCTCGGCGTGCGCGCGGGCGCGGGGCGACTGTTGGCTCGCCTCGAGGGGGATCGAGCAGCCTGTGGCGGCAGCGGTGAGGGTGACTGTGGCGATGCGGTAGACGCGGCGGGTTGGGAGCACGAGTGGCCTCCGTGGCTGGACGGGGGCCTCAATCGAACGGCGCGCCATCGCCGTGGGCAAGAGCCCGGACGCTTACTGCCCGTCGATGATCAAGGCGTTCGCGACGCGCCATTGGCCGGGCGCGTCCTCGACGATCGCCTGCAGCGTGAGCTGCACCGCCGCCGGCAGCGGCGGGAACCCGTAGACCTGTGGGCCGGTGCCGACGCTCCAGATCGCAGCCGGCGGGAAGCACAGCGTGCCCGCGCCGAGCGGCAGGTTGGTGGCCATTGCGAAGGTGGGCACGCCGACGAAGCCGAGAATCGCCGAGGTGGCGGGCTGCGGGTTGGAGGGTGGGTTGTCCAGCCGGATGGTGAGCGGCGCGCCGCGCGGCAGCACGACGCGTCGATCGACCCACCCGTCGTCACCATTGATCGTGAGGAGTCGGAATGGGCCGCCGTTGCCGACCCCGGCGCTGCCCTCGGCGCACGCGCCGGCGAGATGGGGAGTGGCGAGCGGCCCGAGGTGGAATACCCGCACCATGCCGGCGTCGAGACCGTTGTTGTCGTTCTTGCGGGCGCCGACCAGGAGGTCGGCGCGGCCGTCGCCGTTGAGGTCGCCGATCCGCGCCAGTTTGCGGCCGAAGACGTCGTTGTGGCGGTCGCCGCCCATCTCGTGCAACAACGAGCCGTCGGCACCGGACCAGACGCGGACGTAGCCCGGTGCGTTGGCGGGTTGCAGCACCTGGCACGCTCCCACCGCGAGGTCGTCGTGGCCGTCACCGTCGACGTCGCCGATGCCAGCCACCGCGATCCCGTACCAGTCGTTCGTGCTGATACCGGAGAACGTGTGCAGTACGCTGTGATCGCTGCCCGAGCGGACACTGGCGTAGCCGGCGCCCACCGGCGTGGCCGTGGTGAACTGGTATTGGCTGGCGCCGACGATGAGATCGGGGAGTCCGTCGCGATCGACGTCGCCGGCGGGGTCGACGAAGATGCCGTAGTTGTCGCCGGCGCGCGCGCCGGCCGAGCCCTGCAGGATCGTTCCGCTCTGGCCGGAGACCACGGCGACGTAGCCGATGCCGGCTCCGAATACCTGCGGCGCGCCGACCGCGTAGTCCGCCCGCGCGTCGCCATCGATGTCGCCCAGCGCGCTCACCGCCGCGCCGAAGCGGTCGTCGGCGAACAGGCCGAACAGGGTGGTCAGCACGCTGCCGTCGCGGCCGGAGAAGACCCGGGCATAACCGCGGTCGTTGCCGGCCACGTCGGCGCCCGGCGCGCCGACCAAGACGTCGTCGTGACCGTCACCGTCGGTGTCGCCGGCGCTCGCCACCGAGCTGCCCAACTCGTCGCCGGCGGCGATGCCGACGAACGTGTGCAGGACGCTGCCGTCGCGGCCGGAGAACACCCGCGCCGCGCCACTGTCGGCGCCCGCGCCGTCGTGGAACGGCGCGCCGACGACCAGATCGCCGACTCCGTCGCCGTCGACGTCACCAGCCTCGCGCACCGAGGTGCCGAACTGGTCGCCGGCGGCGTCGCCGTCGAAGCGGTAGAGCACGCTGCCGTCCGCGCCCGAGAACACGGTGACCCGGCCGGAGTCGGCGCCGGCGAAGTCGGCGCGCACCGCGGCCGCCATGAAATCCGGCACGCCGTCGCCGTCGAGATCGCCGACGCCCGCCACCGACGAGCCGAAGCGGTCGTCGGGTGCGTCGCCGTTGATGGTGGCGTACGGGTTCTGTCCGCTGAGGGCGGGCGTCAGGGCGAGGAGGGCGAGCGCGAGCCTCGGTGGGTGCATGGGGACCTCGGAGCCGTTGTGATGGGCGGCGGGGGCCGCCTCGAGCGAGCGGTTGCCTACGCCGCGCGCGCCCTTCGGTTGCGGGGACTTCTCCCGGGCAGGGCTATCGCTGCCAGAGGATCTGCGCCAAGCCCAGCTTGCCGGCCGCGAACCCGCCTTCGCAGTACGCCAGATAGAACTCCTGGGCGCGGAGGAATCGCTCGCCGTAGCCCCGGGCACGCAGCGCGAGCCGGTGTGTGTGGAGATTGTCCCGCCACTGCCGCAAAGTGCGGGCGTAGTGCGGGCCGAAGTCGCGCAGCGCGTGGATGCGCAGCCGCGAGCCGCGCGTCGCGGCCTGCGCGAGCGCCGTCACCGAGGGGATGAAGCTGCCCGGAAACACGTGGCGTTTGATGAAGTCGACGCGCTGGCGCGCGGCCTCGTAGTCCCGGTCTCGGATCGTGATCGCCTGCATCGCCATGCTGCCCCCGGGTGCGAGCAGGCGGTCACAGCAGGCGAAGAACCGGGGCAGGTATTGGTGGCCGACGGCCTCGACCATCTCCACCGAGACGATCTTGTCGTAGCGGCCGGCGACGTCGCGGTAGTCCTGCAGGCGCACCTCGACGCGGTGGTCGAGGCCGGCGCGGGCGACGCGCCGTCGCGCCAGGTCGTGCTGCGCCGCGGACAGCGTGATGGTCGTCACCCGACAGCCGAAGCGGCCCGCGGCATGCACCGCGAGGCTGCCCCAGCCGGTGCCGATCTCGAGCAGATGGTCGGTGGGGCGCAGCCGGAGCAGACGGCACAGGCGCTCGAGCTTGGCGGTTTGCGCGTCGTGCAGGGTCGTGTCGGCGGTGGCGAACAGCGCGCAGGAGTAGGTCATCGACTCGTCCAGCAGCAGTTCGAAGTAGTCGTTGCCGACGTCGTAGTGTGCGGCGATGTTGGCGCGGCTGCCCGCCCGGCTGTTGCGGCGCAGGGCGTGGCGCAGCCGGCGCAAAGGTGCGGCCAGGGTGACGGCGCCGCGATCCAAGCGTGACAGCGTCGCCGGCCGGCGCGCCAGGGCGGTGGTCAGGGCGGCCAGATCGCGACAGTGCCAGAGGCCGTCGACGAAGGCCTCGGCCGCTCCGAGCGTGCCGCCGCACAAGACGCGTCGATAGAACGCGGGATCCTCGATCTCCAGCGAGAGGCGGGCGGGTCCACGCCCCAGCACCCAGCTCCGGCCGCTGAAGTGCTCACGCAGCTCGATGCCGTCGCCGTCGATCGCGCGGGCGCGGCGCAACAAGACGGAGCGCGCCAGCCGGGCGGCCGGCGGTGGGTGGGTCGCCGCAGCGGCCGAGGGTGCGCGTTGCGTCCCGAACTCGGTCACGGTGGGCTCCCCGATGCGGTGGACGGGTGCGGGTTTCGGTGCACGGGCACGCGCTTCAACCAAAGGCGGAGCGCCTGCCAGTGGATGCCGAACGTGATCTTGGCGGTCATCCACGGATGCCGCGTGAGCGCTCTCGCCAGACTGCCGCCGGTGATCGGCTGCCGTCGCAGCGCGAGCGTCGTGTCGAGCACCAGTTGGCTTTCCGAGTGGCACCGCATGTGCACGCCGAGCCGGGTCCCCGGCGTGCCGAATCGCCAGTCGTAGTCCTGACGCATGCTCAGAAACGGCGAGACGTGGAACTCCTTGTCGAAGCGACGACGAAGGTTCGCAGCGCTGTCGCCCGCGGGCCGGTCGACGGCGTAGTCGTGCCGTTGCTGCCACGGCGTGTTGGTGATTTCGGCGAGGACGGTCTGCAGGGACTCATCTCGGTCGAAGCAGTAGTAGAACGTCACCGGGTTGAAGCAGTAGCCCCAGTAGCGCGGTTGGGTCAGCATCCTGATCGGCCCGCGCGGCCGCCGGCCGGTGTGCTCCTCGACGCGACGAGAGACGGCCTCGCGCAACGGCAGGTCGTGGGGCGCCAGGTAGTCGCGGCGCCGGATCCAAGCCGGGGCCGGCTTCTCGGTCGACCACAGCCACCGGTCATCGAAGACGCGCTCCAGTTCGTCGAGGTCCAGGTAGACCGCGAACAGCGCGTAGCGGAACTCGTGCCGCACCGGCCGGTGGCGTCGGTGGCGCACGCAGCCGCGGTAGATCGCGCTGTGCCGGCCCGCGGCGGCGGAGAGGGGCGCCGTGCTCACGCGGCGTCTCCCTCCGCCAGCGGCACCTCGTCGACGCCCAGGGCGCGGCAGACCGCGAGGGCCGCGCGCACTCCGTCCTCGTGAAAGCCGTAGCCGCACCACGCACCGCAAAGCCAGACGCCGCCGCCGCCGTTGATCCGCGGCAAGAGCGCGCGCTGCCGCAGGCCGTCCACGGTGAACACCGGGTGCGCGTAGCGCGCGCGATGCAACACTCTGTCGGCGGCGATGCCCTCCGCTCGGTTGAGCGTGACGCAGAACCGCACCGGTGCCGAGAGCTGCTGCAACCGGGTCAGGTCGTAGGTCACGGTGGCGTGGTCGGCGCCTTCGTGCAGGTGGTAGTTCCAGGCAGCGCGCGCTGCCTGGCGGCGTGGCAGCATCCGCTCGTCGACGTGCAGCACCGCGTCGTTCTCCTGATAGGGCACGGCAGCGAGGACCCGCTGTTCGCTGGCCGACGGGTCGGCCAGCAGCGCGAGCGAGCGGTCGCTGTGAGTGGCGAGCACGGCGGCGTCGAAGTCGCGCGGCCCCCGCGCCGTGTGCACGCGGACGCCGCGCGCCTGCCGCTGCACGCGCGTCACCGGCGTGGATAGCAGGAGCTCGCCGCGGAAGCGCTGCAGGAGCGCGTCAACGTAGGTCTTGGCGCCGCCGCGCACGACGTGCCAGGTCGGCCGGCCGCGCACCGCGAGCATGCCGTGGTTGTGAAAGAAGCGGACCACGAAGGAGATCGGCATCGCCCGCATCTGATCCGCCCGCGCCGACCAGATCGCCGACCCCATCGGCAGCAGATAGTGTGAGCCGAAGGCGCGGCCGAATCCGGCCTCGCGGAGGTAGTCGTCCACGGTGAGGCCGTCGCCGCCGCCGCGCAGCAGGGCGGGGGCCTCGCGGTGAAACCGGTGGATGTCGCCCAGCATGCCGTAGAACCACGGCCGCACGAGATTGCGACGTTGCGCGAACAGCCCGCGCAGCCCGCTGCCGCAGTACTCCACACCGGTGCGCTCGCAGCGCACGCTGAAGCTCATCTCGCTCGGTTGGCTGAGCACTGCCAGCTCGTCGAGCAGGCCGCGGAAGCGCGGATAGGTGCGGTCGTTGAAGACGATGAAGCCAGTGTCGATCGCGTAGCGCTCACCGGCCCAACGCACCGCCACGGTGTTGGTGTGGCCACCCAGCCTGGGTGCTGCCTCGATCAGGGTGACGCGATACCGGCGCTGCAGATAGTGCGCGCACACGAGGCCACTGACGCCGGCGCCGACGACGGCGATCGCAGCGCCGGCGGGCGGCACAGTGGTGGCATGCGGGTGTTGGCCGGGGAGGTGCACGGTTCCAAAGCTGGGCTCGTGCCCGGAGCGTTCGCCCTGGACGTGGCGGCGGTTGCAGCAAAAAAACAGCGGGCGCCCGCTGCATCCGCGCGCCCGCTCCGACGAAAGGCAGGTCGTGGCAGACGGAATCACGCTGCAACCACCTCCCTGGATCCTCCTTCTCCACGTCTGGCTGGCGGGTGTGGTGGTCATGGCGTTGCTGTGGTGGCGGCAGCTGCGCACCGGCGACGCCACCGTCGTCGACGTGGCTTGGAGCGCGCTACTCGGTGGTGCTGCGCTCTACTACTGCTGGCGTAGCGATGGCGCGCCGGCCCAGCGGTGGCTCGTCGTAGGTGTCGGCGGCCTCTGGTCGGCGCGTCTGACGTGGCACCTTGCCGCTGACCGGCTCGGCGGCGAGGAGGACGGCCGCTACCGCGCCCTGCGCCGCCACTGGGGGGCCGGCGCGCCCCTCCACTTCGCCTGGTTCTTTCAGCTGCAGGCCGCGGCGGCGGCCGTGCTCTCGGTTCCGTTCTTGCTGGCGGCGGCCAACCCGCACCCGCTGAGTGCGGTGCAGGGCGCGGGGGTTGGGCTCGTCGTTCTGGGCGTTGCCGGTGAATCGGTCGCCGACGCTCAGCTGGCGCGCTTCCGGCGCGATCCGGCGTCGCGTGGCCGGGCGTGCCGGAGTGGGCTGTGGCGCTACAGTCGGCATCCGAACTACTTCTTCGAGTGGGTCGTGTGGTGCGGTTTCGCCGTGCTCGCGCTGCCGGCTCCGTACGGGGTGGTCGCGCTGCTCGCGCCGGTCGTCATGTACGTCTTGGTGCGTTGGGTGAGCGGCATCCCGCACACCGAGGCCCAGGCGCTGCGGTCGCGCGGCGACGACTATCGCGCGTATCAGGCCGAGACCAACGCGTTCTTCCCCGGGCCGGCGCGCGGCGGCCCGACTGCCGAGGCAGCTTCGTGAGCGTCGCCATGGGCTTGCTGGAGCGCGGCCTTCTGCCGGATTGGGTGGTGCGTGCCGGCATTCGCCAGCGATTGCGACGGCGGCTCCGTCGCGAGCAGAGTGGAGGCATCGAGGCCCAGCAGCAGGGGATTTCGGCGTGGATCCACGAACTCGACCACAGTCCGATTGCCGTGGGAGTCGAGGCCGCGAACCGCCAGCACTACGAGGTGACGCCCGCGTTCTTCGCTTCCGTGCTCGGCCCGCGCATGAAGTACAGCTGCGGGCTGTGGTCGGACGACCATGCCGACCTCGGCCGTGCCGAGGAGGCGATGCTCGACCTCACCGCGAAGCGCGGTCTGCTGGTCGATGGCATGGACGTCCTCGACCTGGGCTGCGGCTGGGGCTCGCTGTCGCTGTGGATCGCGGAGCACTACCCGCGGTGCCGCGTGCTGGCGGTCTCCAACTCGGCCGCCCAGCGGCAGTGGATCGAGCAGCGGCGGGCGGAGGTCGGGGCCACGAACCTCGAGGTCGTCACCTGCGACGTCAGTACGTTCGAGGTCGACCGGCGTTTCGACCGGGTGTTCTCGGTCGAGATGTTCGAGCACCTGCGCAACTATCGCGAGCTGCTGCGCCGCGTTGCCGGCATGCTCGCCGACGACGGCCGGCTGTTCGTGCACGTCTTCGCCCATCGCGAGCTGGCCTATCCGTTCGAGGCGGCGCGCGACGACGACTGGATGGCGCGCGAGTTCTTCACCGGGGGACAGATGCCCGCGGATCGGCTGTTGCTCTACTTTCAGGATCACCTGCAGATCGAGCAGCACTGGCGCGTCGACGGTCGGCACTACCAGCGAACGGCGGAGGCGTGGTTGCAGAACCTCGATCGCAACCGCGCCGCGCTGCGGCCGATCCTGGCCGAGGTCTACGGCGAGCGCGGCGCGCGGATGGAGCACGCCTGGCGGACCTTCTTCATGGCGTGCGCCGAGCTCTGGGGTTATCGCTCGGGGCAGGAGTGGCACGTGTCCCACTACCGTTTCCGCCGCCGGTGAGCACGCGGTCGTGAGCCCGCGGTGGGCGTGGCCGATCACCTCTGCACCAGCGTCGTCCCGGCGGCGACCGCGTCGGCGGGGTCGGTGGCCATCGCGTCGGCGCCGACGCGGCGCCAGAGGTCGGCCACCGCCAGGTAGGGCGGGCCGCCGACGAGGATCGGAAGGGCCTTCGTGTCGGTCGCCGAGCGCACCGCCGCGATGAGATCGGCAGTGGCCGACAGGTGCAGGGTCATCGTGGTGGAGACTGCCAGTAGGTCCGCTTCGAAGTGCTGCACGGCCGCGGCGACGTCGAGGCCGGGGATGCCGGTGCCGACGTGCACGGCCGTCCAGCCGTCCAGCTCGAATGCGTCCTTGATCATGCGGATTCCGAGCTCGTGCAGGTTGCCGGTCGCCGCCACGGTGAGTACGCGGCGGCCGCAACCGGGCTGGCACGGCGCCGCGTTGCGAATCGCGGCCATCGCGCGCTCGACCACGTGCGAGGCGTAGTGCTCTTCGGCGGTGTGGACCTCCGCCATCTGCCACATCCGTCCGATCTCGCTCTGTACCAACGTCAGGACTTCGTGGGCCCTTGCCACTGGCAAACCGTCCGCGACCGCGTCGCGCAGGATCGCGACGGCGTCGTCGGCCCGGGTCTCGAGCGCGGCGAGCAAGAAGGGGCGCGCGAGTGCGGTGATCTGGGTGTCCGGCGCCAGCAGGCTCGGCAGCTGCGCGGGTGCTGCGGCCAGAGATGCTGCCGCAGCGCGGGCTGCTTCCGCGGCCCGCTGCGCGACCTCGGCGGGCAGCGTCCGGGCCAAGCGCACCGCGATGCCCTCGAGGGTCATCGCCAAGTACTCGGCAGGCACGTCGCGCGCGGCCTGTGCCACCTTGTCCCACGCGGCTTGTCGCGACAGCAGAACGGGGCAGTCGGCGGCCACCGCTTCGGCGGTGAACAGCAGGCGCGTGGCGACGTCGTCGTGCGGATCGGCGAAGGCGCGCGGCACATCGCGATCGATCAGCTCCGGACGCCGTGTGCGCATCCAGTCGACGACGGCGGCTGCGTGCGCGCGCTGGCCCGCGCGAATCAGCTGCGCCGCGAACCTGCCATTCGGATCCATCGACCCGGTGTAGCACGCGGCGCGTCGAGCCCGCAACCGATTTGGGGGGGTGTCAGGATCGATGCCGGCGAAACCTGCATCCGCGCCGCCGTCGCTGGCGAACCCCTTGTCGACCATGAAACACTCACCTCTCTTGCTCGCTGGAGCGACGTTCTTGTTCTCGATCACCGGCAACGCGCAGAGCTCCTGCACGGATGGCACAGGACACAAGTCCGGAGACCTGGTGGAGGTGGCGACCAAGGCCGGCTCCTTCGGTACTCTGGTCGCCGCGCTCGAGGCCGCAGACCTGGTCGAGACGCTGCGCGGCGACGCGCACTTCACAGTCTTCGCGCCGACCGATGCCGCGTTCGAGCGTCTCGGCCGCGATACCGTGCACCAGCTGCTGCAGCCCCAGAACCGCGATCGCTTGCGCGCGATCCTCACCTATCACGTCGTCCCCGGATCGGTGGATTCGAAGCACGTCGTGGCGGCCAAGGAGCTGCACACGGTCAACGGCGCGGCGCTCGCCGTGCACGCCGGCGACGAGGTGCGCGTTGGCGGGGCCAAGGTCCTCAAGGTCGACATCGCCGCCAGCAATGGGACCATCCACGTCATCGACCACGTGCTGACACCGCCGGAGGCCCCTGCCGACCTCATCGACGTCGCTCAGCGGGCCGGCAACTTCGGCACGCTGATCACGGCGGCGCGTGCCGCCGGTCTCGATGCCGCGTTGCGCGGCGACGGACCGTTCACCGTCCTCGCCCCGACCGATGCCGCATTTGCCCAACTCGGTGAAGAGCAGATCGGTGCGCTCTTGAAGCCGGAGAACATCGAGCGGTTGCAGGCAATCCTCAAGCTTCACGTCGTTGCCGGTGGGTTGAGCGCGCGCGACGCCGTGCGCGCCGGCAAGGCAGAGACGCTGCAGGGTGGCAAGGTCGCCTTCGAGATCGTCGATGGGCAGCTGCGCGCCGGCGGTGCGGCGGTGATCCGCAACGACCTGCAAGCCAGCAACGGCGTCATCCACGTCATCGACACGGTCTTGCTGCCCGAGTGACCGCGCGGCGGAACCGTGCCCATCGCCGCCCGAAGCACGGCGTGCTTGAGACCGGGTTGGCCTCGTCATCTAATGCCCGCACCGTGCCTCGGGCCCAGTATGAGTGACGATCTGCTGCCGAAGGTTGCCGCCGGTGATGCCGCCGCCGTCGAGCAGTGCCTGCGCCGCTACAGCGGTCGCGTGTGGGCACTGGCGCTGCGCGCCTGTGCGGATGCGCAAGATGCCGAGGATGTCGTGCAGGAGATCTTTGTCGAGCTCTGGCGGTCGGCGGCGCGCTTCGACGCGGGCGTGGCTTCCGAGCTGACCTTCGTGCTCACCATCGCACGCCGGCGGTTGGTCGACCGCGTCCGCCGCCGCGGCCGCCGCCCGGTGGTCGAGAGCTTGGAGTCGGGCGGACCGGCGGCCGAGGCCGATGACCACGGCGGAATGGCCAACCTCGAGCAGTCGGACGAGCTGACTCGCGCCCGTGGCGCGCTGCAGCAGCTGCGGCCCGAGCAGCGCCGGGTATTGGAGATGGCCCTGGTCGATGGGCACACCCATCAGGAGATCGCGGCGCACATCGGCATCCCGCTGGGCACGGTCAAGAGTCACGCACGGCGGGGACTGATGCGAGTGCGTGAAATGCTCGGCGTGGACCGCTCCGAGCCGGGAGGTGCGCGATGAGTGGGCACCGGGACGACGATCTCCAGGCTCAGCTGCTCGATGCGGCAGTGTTCGCTCACGATGCAGCCGTGGGTGAAGCAGCCGAGCGCGCCGCCCTCGCCGCGGGCGACGCGGCGCGCCAGCACATGGCGGAGTGGGAGGGCTGCGCCGCCTTGGTCGCGGGCGCGATGGTCGAGTCCGCGGTGGAGCCGGTGCCGAGCCACTTGTGGCAGCGCCTGCGCGGTGACGCGATGGCCGCGGTGGCCGAGCTGCAGCAAGTCCAGCCTCGACAGCGGGACATCGCCGATGCGGCGCCAGCGTCGCCGCGCACTGCGCTGCGCTGGTTCTCGTGGGCGGCGATCGTCACCGCCACTGCGGTGCTCGCTTGGTCGATGGGGGCGCGCCGGGCCGCGCCGCAGTCGCCGCAGGTCGAGCGTGCCGCGATGCTGGCGGCGGAGCCCGACCTGACCCCCCTCGACTGGGGTGCCGGACCCAACCCGGCCGGTGCCGGGATCAGCGGGGACGTGGTCTGGTCCGTGCGCGAGCAGCGCGGATTCCTGCGGCTGAGAGGCCTGCGCAGCAACGATCCCGCGCGCGCCCAGTACCAGCTTTGGATCGTCGACGCCGCGCGCGGCATGCCGCCGGTGGACGGCGGCGTGTTCGACGTTCCCGCCGGCGGCGGGGAGCTGGTCGTGCCGATCGACGCAAAGTTGTCGATCGCCGAGGCCCAGCTGTTCGTCATCACCGAAGAACCGCCGGGTGGAGTGGTCGTCTCCGAGCGCGGCGATCGCGTCGTCGCCGTCGCCGGCGGCTGAGGGGCGTGCGCGACGCCGTGGCGAAATCGGCTGTTCGAATAACCCGCTGGCTCTAGAGTTAGCGGCGATCATGAGTATTCGCAACAAACTGCGCCCGCTGCGCCGCGGCTCGGGCCCCAGCCCGCGGATCATCGGGGCCGTGGCGCTGGGGTTGTTCGTGGTGGCCGGTTTCCTGTCGGCCTACTACACCATCCCGGCGGAGTCCGAGGGCGTCGTGCTCCGGTTCGGCCGTTACACCAAGACGGTTCCGTCGGGCCTGCACTTCAAGATTCCGTTCGGGGTCGACGTCGTCGAAGTCGTGCCGGTCAAGCGGCAGCTCAAGCAGGAGTTCGGCTTCGCCACCCCCGGTGCCACCAACCCGTGGCAGCACAGCGGTCGCAACGAGTGGAACGACGAGAAGGCGATGGTGACCGGCGACCTCAACGCCGCGCTGGTCGAGTGGGTCGTCCAGTACCGCATCGAGCGGCCCGAGCACTACTTGTTCAAGGTGCGCAACGCCGACGCGACGCTGCGCGATGCCTCGGAGAGCGTGATGCGGGAGGTGGTTGGCGATCGCACCGTGGACGAGGTGATCACCATCGGTCGCCAGGGCATCGAGGACGAGGCCCTGCAGCGGCTGCAGACGCTGGTCGCCAGCTACGAGATGGGGATCCGCATCGACCAGGTGCAGCTCAAGAACGTCAACCCGCCGGAGCGAGTGCAGGCGTCGTTCAACTTGGTCAACCAGGCGCAGCAGGAGCGCGAGCGGTCGATCAACATCGCGAACGGTGAGTACAACAAGTCGATCCCGCGTGCCCGGGGCGAGGCGGACCAGCAGATCCGCGCCGCCGAGGGCTATGCCAAGAAGCGCATCAACGAGGCCGAGGGTGACGTCGCGGCGTTTCTCGCGCTGTTGACGGAGTTCAACAAGGCGCCCGAGGTGACGCGGCGGCGCATCTACTTGGAGACGATGGGCGAGGTTCTGGCCAACGTGCGCCACAAGGTCATCGTCGATGAGAACACCAAGGGCCTGCTGCCGCTGCTCAATCTCGGCGGGGTCGGGTCGCAGCCAGGAGGGCAACAGTGATGCGTGCTCGAACTCCTCTGATCATCGCGGCGATCGTCGCGTTCGCGTTGCTGTTCATCGTCTCCGGCGGCGTCTACACGGTGCACGAGACCCAGCAGGTGATCGTCACCCAGTTCGGCAAGCCGGTCGGCGAACCGGTGACCGAGGCCGGCATGCACTTCAAGATCCCGTTCGTGCAGGAGGTGAACCGCATCGACAAGCGGATCCTGGAGTGGGACGGGCAGCGCACCGAGATGCCGACCAAGGACAAGCTCTACATCTCGGTCGACACCTACGGTCGCTGGCGGATCACGGATCCGCTCGAGTACTTCTTGCTCCTGCGTGACGAGCGCAGCGCGCAATCGCGGCTCGAAGACATTCTCGGCAGCGAGACCCGCAACGCGATTGCCAAGCACGACCTTGTCGAGGTCGTGCGCACCGACAAGGACCGCCAGCCGGAGCGCGACGAGACGCTGGCGGCGGCGACCACGGGCGGTTCCTCGGGCAGCCAGGTCGGGAACCTGCAATCGATCAGCAAGGGCCGGAAGATGATCGAGCGGGAGATCCAGGCCGCGGCCCGCGCCAAGCTGGCCCAGTTCGGCATCGAGCTGCTCGACGTGCGCTTCAAGCGCATCAACTACAACCAGAGCGTGGTCGAGAAGATCTACGACCGCATGGAGACCGAGCGCCAGCAGATCGCCTCGCGCTTCCGCTCCGAGGGCGAGGGCGAGGCTGCGAAGATCCTCGGCAACAAGGAGCGCGATCTCAGCGAGATCGAATCGGAGGCCTACCGCTCGGTGCAGACGATCCGCGGCGAGGCCGATGCGCGCGCCACCGAGATCTACGCCAACGCCTACGACCAGAGCCCGGAGGCCCGTGCGCTGTACGAGTTCGTCAAGACGATGGACACGCTCAAGCGCGTCGTCGGCGAAGACAGCACGATCGTCTTCTCCACCGACGGCGACCTGTTCAAGTTCTTGAACCGAGCCGCCGGCGGCGACGGCGAGTAGTGCGGCGCGGCCGCCGCGCTCAGTTGAGGCAGCGGCGGCTGTTGCGGAACGCGATGATCGTGTTGCGCGAGCCCGCACTGAACGTGTTCGCGCAGGTGATGAACGCGTTCATCGTGAAGCGTCGGCAGCTGCAGTGGCCGGCGTTCCAGGTGTGGCCGAGCTCATGCGCCGACAGGTCGGTGGCGCAGGAGAAGTTGTTGTTGAAGTCGGACTGCACCACGCTGAAGCCGTAGTTGAGGTTGCACACGGTGCCGAGATAGGCGATGCCGATGGTGCCACCGGAGATGTCCTTGCCGGTGAACATCTGCACCACGTCGCGCGGCCCGCTGACGTTGCGCCACGCGCGGCGCACCTCGGCGAGCATGCGGGTGGCCCGCCTGCTCTTGTATGGATCGCTCGAGTTCGAGCGGATGATGACCCTGCCCAACACGTGCGTGATTCCGACCTCGTTCTGGTACTGCCGGTTCATCGTGTTGATGACGCTTTCGATGCGGGCCCGCGTGTTGCTTCCCCATCGCCGGTAGTACTCGTAGTCCGTGTCGATGCCGAGCTCGGCAGTTCCGGCGGTACGCGCCGTGGACGAGGAGGGACCGCCCACTCCGGCATCCTGCGGCGCGATGCGCAGGCTGTTGTCCGTGCCGCAAGAATGCGCGCCCATGATCACGTCGCGGGTCTGGTACAGTGCGTGCCATTCGCTGCCCGCGCGGACGCCCAGTGGCGCCACGGGCTGGATCCAGTAGTCATCACCCTGTCCGCCGATGACGCGTGCCCAAAGGCCGCCCATCATCCAGGAACCGGCGACCTCGCTGTTCGGGTCGCCGACCACGGTGCCCCGGTAGGTGCGGACCGGCTCGGGCGGCAATGGCACCAGGCTGCCGTCGTCGCGCTGCTCGAAGGCGGCGTAGTTCGGACCGCGCACCGAATACGGCTGCAGCGACAGCACGATCGGGTCGGCGCCGGTGTCGATGGCGACCACGAGGGGGGTGCCGACCGTTCCGAGCTTGCGCACCATCGCGAGGTGCGCATCGCGGACCGAGAGGGCCTGCTCCACCTGGTCGCGGACCTCAGGTCCGGGGACGGACTGCGTGGCGGTGGGCGCGCACAGCGCACCGGCGAGGGCGAGGGAGAGAAGAGACGAGGTTCGCGTCAGCATGGGGACGTCCTTTTCGGGATCGTGAGTGCGACTGTCTTGGCAGGAGCCGCAATGCGGCCCTGAGCATAGAGTGTCGAACTCTGCCCGTCGCGGAATTGGCAGCACGGCGGTGGAACTCCGGCCGGTGCCGCCCCGCCTCTAGAACTTTCCCGAGTTGCCCGTGTCGTTCGGCACGGCCTCCGCGTTCGTCCATCGTTCGACAATCCGCTCGTCCTCGAGCCTGAAGATGTCGAAGACCGCGTGGGCCTGCGCGCCGATGTCTACCTTGCTGTATGTCACGACGAAGTTGCCCTGGCCAACGAGTCGAAAGACCTCGCAGTACCTCAGCGCGGCCGGGGCCGCAACCAAACACGGATGCCGCTCTTGCCGGAGCGGGTTGGAAGGCCGGACACATCCGCCGCCGCGCTGAGCCAGGAGGCACTGTCTCTCCGAGCCTCCGGCGCGGCGGCGTTGTCGCCATGGCAGCGACGTCGCCTCGAAAATGTTGTCGAAGCTCGAAGATTCGAGGCGCCGGAGGCTCACCGCGTCACCGGGTGTGCCGCAGCCACTCAGTCGTGCGGTCCAGGCGCTCGCGTTGTGTCCCACCCCAGGCTCGTGCTGGATCAGGTCCTCGGCGACGAAGTCTGCGATGCGGTCCAGAGCCCGGCCCACGAGTACCTCGGCGGCGAACTCGGCGACGACGGCCTTGTTTCGGTCCGTGCTCTCCAGATCGAGGGTCTGGGTTGGCCCGTCCGCCTGCGATGCGTCCTCCCACGGAGCGATGACGTCCCAGTGTTCGACGATGAGGTCGTTCTCGTCGGTGTCGAACAAGTCGGTGGTCAGCCACCGCGCTTGACCCTGATTCAGGATTTGGCCGACGTGGCAGAACACGTACCGGCCATCCTCGATGGCGCGGATGACTCGAATGTCCCGGTGGGGGGTGCGCTGCACGAACGGCTCGAAGAACGCGACGAAGCCTTCGACGCCATCGGCGACTCCGGTCGAGTGCTGCGTGTAGCGGGCACCGGTGTACTTCGTGACGGCCTCGCGAACGTTGCCGTCAAAACTGCAGCCCTTCCGTGGGCCTGGCTAGCTGAGAGACGCTGACCGAGACGTAACCGGAGCCCTCTTCCGAGTCACTGGAAGTGACGCAGGGCCAACTGCGCAACGGTGCCCTTTTGGTCCCCCCCGCGTTGTGTCTCGGAGGTCGCCGATGTTCGTTCCCCCGCGTTGCCCCAACTCAGCTTGCCCGCACAACCGCAGCCCGCGGCCCGGCTTCTTCGTACGCCGTGGCTACTACTACCCCAAGTGCCGCGCCCAAGGCGTGCCGCGCTTTCGCTGCCGCCATTGCCGGCAGGGCTTCTCGCGGCAGACGTTCCGCATGGATTACCGCGACCACAAGCCCGACCGCAACGCCTGGATCGTCATGTTGCTCTGCTCTGGCCTGGGCCTGCGACAGACCGCACGCCTCACCGGGCTCACGGCGCGCAACACCGAGATGAAGTTCCGCAAGATCGGTCGCCACGTCCGCCGCCTGAACAACAACTTACGGGGTGACCTGCCGGTCGGCTCGAGCTTGCAGTTCGACGAACTCGAGAGCTACGAGGGCCGCCGCAACACGCGGCCCCTGACGCTGCCTGTCTTGATCGAGCGCGGGAGCCGCTTCATCCTCGCAGCGCGGTCGGCCCCGATCCGCCCCGGTGGCCCCAAACCGGCTGCGCGCCGGCGAGCGATAGAGGCCGACGCGCGGCGGTTTGGCCGGCGGCCGTCGCGGTCGCGCGCGGCAACGCGCAATGCGCTGTGCCGGGGCGCGCGCGCTTGCACTCGGTTGACCACCGTGTTGCTCGAAACGGACGAGAAAACGACCTACTCAGGACTCGCGAGGGGCATTTTCGGCGCGCGGCTCGAGCACCGGCGAACACCAAGCACGCTGCCGCGCGAGACCTGGAATCCGCTGTTCGCGATCAACCATACCGAGGCAATGGCGCGCGACCTCAACGGTCGTCTGCGGCGCGAGTCCTGGCTGGTCAGCAAGAAGCGCTGTTTCCTCAACCTGCAGCTGCACATCTACACCGCGTACCGCAACTTCACGCGACCGCGCTTCAACTTCGACCGAGACACGCCGGCGATGCTGGTTGGCTGGCTGCCCCAGAAGTTGCGGCTGAACCAGGTGCTATCCTGGCGCCAGGACTGGGGCACGCGCAGCGGCCATCCGCTGGATCGAAACGCAAAACCGATCGAGAACTTCCTGAAGAGCTCTGCCTGACTTTCTTGCGGCCGTGCCGGACCACGGAAGGGCTGCAGTTCGGTTGCCGTCGCGGATTCCCGACATGTAGAGAGCAATCGCGTGATCGAGCTTGCGGGTCACAGCGTTCTCCAACGGGCTTCGGGTGAGGGGAGGCGGTGGGCGAGATCCGCGCTGGATTCGCAATAGACAGGGAGCCCGAAGTGCGTGCATAATACACGGAGTTGGCTCCCGTGACCCAGGCGGCGTATGACGGTGCGGATCGACCCGAGAGCATCACCGGGATTTCTTGTGGGGCGCGTCGCCCACGAGCTGAAGCTCAAGGTTCAGGCATTCCTCGATGCCGATGGCATTGCGCAGTCGGCCGAAGAGATCAGTATCCTGACCGTGCTGGCGCACTTGCAGCGACCGCATCGGATGAGGCCGCTTGGGCGTCTGCTCGGCAGAGATCCGACCACCGTCAGTCGTCAAGTGGCGAGCCTCGAGCGAGCGGGTCTGGTCCGGCGCTCGTCGTCCCCTGGCGATCGTCGAGCCGTCCAGGTTGACTTGACGCGCCGTGGTGCACTGTTGGTCGAGCGCACGATGCCCCGGACTCTGGCGCTCCGACGCCAGGCCTTACAGGGCCTCGCGAACGAGGACCGCGAGACACTCGTCAGATCCCTGCAACGCATGTTGCACAACCTTCGCGCGCAGGAGTGACTCGAGTGTCAACGCTGAAGATCTTCGTCGCGGTAGCCTTCTTCGCAGCGGGTGGAGCCAAGCTGGCGACCGCGAAGCCGCTCCTCGACCAATTCCGCGAGTTCGGCCTTCCGCGTGTGGCGATGTATGTGGTCGGTGCGCTGGAGATCGCCGGCGCCATCGGCTTGTTCGTCGAGGGGGTCGCTCCGTGGGCAGCGCTTGGGCTGACGGCTTTGATGGTGGGAGCCGTTGCCAACCATCTCAAGGCGAAGCACGCGTTCGGCAAGTGCGCGCCTTCGGCCGTGCTCGCGGTGCTGACGGCTGTCCTGGTTCTGATGCTCTGGGAGTGACCGCCGAGCGTACCCGTCGGGGAGCGCGAGAGCGGCAGGCTGCGTCGGCGCACATGGCCTATCCACGAGCCAGCAAGCGCAGGCGGCGCAAGTGCTCGGCCCAGGTCTCGCCGAGGCTCCGCAGGAAGGGCGTGACGTCGGCGCCGTGGCGCACCGGATGGTCGGGGCGCAAGCTGGCCCAGCCGCGGTGCTCGACGGTGACCTTGGTCGCCTCGGCAGCTGCATCGGTCGGGTGGAAGGTGACGTCGACCACCGTTTCCTCGTCTTCGGCGAAGTTCGGTCCCCGCCAGCTGAAGGTCAGTCGCTCACCCGGCACCCACACGCGGATCGTGCCGACCACGTAGAGCTCGGGCGTCTGGCCGTCGGCGTAGGCCTCGACGAGTCGGCCGCCCACGCCTGGCTCGAACCGCAGCCGTCCATCGCGGCCGGGGCTGAACTGGTAGGCAGGGCCGCGCTTCCACCACAGTCCGATCTCTTGGGTGAACAGATCGAACGCGGCCGGCGGCGCGAGGGGTACGGTGGTCGAAACGCGCGCGAAGTCGCTCACTTTCGTTGCCGGCGTGCATGCGCCGCGAATGCGTTCAGCTGGTCGCTCCAGAACGCTTCGACTTGGTCGAGCCAGGCGCGCAGGGCGACGAATGGTTCGCGTCGTAACCGGAACACGCGCACGCGGGCGTCGTCCGCGATGCGGTCGGCGGAGGCGACTCCAGCTGCGCACAGCACCTTGAGGTGGCGGCTGATCGCGGCCGGCGGCTTGCCGAGCAGGTCTGCCAGCTCGCCGGCGCGGAGGGGGCGCCGGCGAAGGTGTTGGATCAGTGCCCGGCGCGTCGGATCGCCCAACACGGTGAACAGGTCGTGGACTTGGTCCCGGTCTCGCGAGCGCAGTCGCGTCATGTGCTGCGGTGCTCGGCGGCGCGGCGGCGCATCTCTTCGGGGTCTACGTCTTCGATGTGGGTGGCGACCCACCAGAAGTTGCCTTGTCGATCGCT
The DNA here is from genome assembly GCA_965223545.1 of Planctomycetota bacterium. Taxonomy (GTDB): domain Bacteria; phylum Planctomycetota; class UBA1135; order UBA1135; family UBA2386; genus CBDCWY01. The sequence continues at coordinate 6,637,498 of OZ245006.1, forward strand.
TACCCCAGCGCTGCGGTCGCCGTAGAACTGGTCGGTAGGCGGGTAGATGGTCTGTGCGCCCTGCGCCAGCGCGCGTTCGTAGACCGCGTCGACGTCTTCGACGTACACGTACAGCGAGCTGGGGATCGGCTTCCACTGATCGCGGGCCTGGCCCAGCATCACCACCGAGTCGCCGATGCGGATCTCGGCGTGCGCGATCTCGCCACCCGGGAGCTCGATCAGCTCGTGCTCCACCGCGCCGAAGACGTCGCGGGTGAAGGCGATGGTGGCCCGGATGTCGGGGACGATCACGTACGGCGTGACGGTGTTGTAGCCGTCGGGGATGGGGGAGACGGTCATGGGAGCGGAGGGTAAACTAATTGACAATATTGTCAAATATTGATGCGGAAAGAAAATTGAGCGGATCAGTCCGTGGTTGGCGTCGCCGGCGCCGTTTAGGCTGCGCGGCATGCATGCGTCGGCGCTGGCACCCCTGCTGTGGGTGGTGGTCTCGGTCTCGTTGTGCGGCGCCGCGCCGTGCGCCCAGCATCCGCGGGTGTTGTTCCTGACGCACTCGGCGGGATTCGAGCACGCCGTGGTCAAGCGCGTGCAGAAGGGCCGCGCCGCGGTGGCCGAGAAGGCGTTGAGCGACGCAGCCCGCGGCCAATTCGAGGTGGTCGCGAGCCAGGACTGCGGTGTGATCAACGCCCGGGATCTCGCGACCTTCGACGCGGTGGTGTTCTACACCACCGGCGAGCTGCCGATCGACGAGGTGGGTCGGGCGGCCCTGCTCGACTACGTGCGTGGCGGGGGCGCGTTCGTCGGTGTGCACTCCGCGACCGACACGTTCTACCAGTGGCCGGAGTACGGTGCGCTGCTGGGTGCCTACTTCGACGGCCACCCGTGGAACCAGGCGGTCGCCGTGCAGGTCGAGCACCCGCGCCATCCCGCCACCGCGCACTTGGGCGCGACCTGGCGGGTCGCCGACGAGATCTACCAGTTCAAGCAGTGGACCCGCGCCGACCACACGGTCTTGCTCAGCCTCGCGCCGGAGGGGGCGGACTTGTCGCGGGGCAAGCGCGCCGACCGCGACTACCCGCTGGCGTGGTGTCACGACGTCGGCGAGGGGCGTGTGTTCTACACCGCGCTCGGCCACCGTCTCGCGCTGTGGGGGGACCGCGTGTTCTTGCATCACTTGCTCGGCGGCATTCGCTGGGCGATTGGCGACGAACGCGTGTTGGGCCGGGCTCCAGAGGGAGCCACCGTGCTGCTCGGTGCCGCGCTCCAGCCGAACGCCTGGCAACATCCCGACGGCGAGCCAGTGCGCTGGCGAGCCGTCGGAGACGGTGACGACCGCGGCCTCGAGGTCGTGCCGAAGGCCGGCAGCATCGTCACCAGGCAGGCCTTTGGCGACTTCCGGCTGCACGTCGAGTTCCGCGTGCCGCGAGAATCCGCGGCGGACCGCGGCCAGGCCCGCGGCAACAGCGGCGTCTACCTGCAGCGCCGCTACGAGGTGCAGATCCTCGACTCGCACGGCCAAGAGCCGCGGGCCGATGGCTGCGGCGCGCTCTACCGCCAACGCGCGCCGGCGCGCAATGCGAGCCGCCCGCCCGAGGAGTGGCAGAGCTACGACATTTGGTTTTCGGCCGCGCGCTTCGACGAGGCCGGCGAGAAGCTGGAGGACGCGCGCATCACCGTGCTGCACAACGGTTGGCTGATCCACGACGACGTTGCGCTACCCGACAAAACCGGCGCTGGCCGGTCGGAGGGCCCTGAGCCCGGCCCGATCCTCCTGCAGGACCACGGCGACCCGGTGCGGTTCCGCAACGTGTGGATCGAGCCGATGTAGGCGAGCGGCGCCGTCGTTTCAGCGCCCGGCCTGGGCGGGCGCGCGCAGCTCGAGGCAATGCAGCTCCTCCTGCGAGCGCATCAGCAAGAGGCCGCCGGCCAACGCCATCGGCGCCCACATCCGGTAGTCACGGCGCAGGTTCTCGGTGCCGAACACGTTGGCCTCCGCCAGCTGGTGGTAGCGCTCGGGGTCGGGCGCGACCGAGCGGAGCACCCCGCTGTGGCCGTCCTGGATGTAGAGCACACCGCCGGCCGCCAGCGCATTGCCGCGGCCGAAGAACGGTTCCGCCCCCGTGCGCCACCGCTCGTTGCCGGCGAGGTCCAGGCACAACAGCCCGCCCTCGCCGTGTCGCGAGCGGTGGGTGTTGAAGTTCTCGTTGACCAGCACGTAGAGGTGGTCGTCGAGCAGGATCGGCGGGTGGATGTGCGAGCCGCGCGAGTTGCGGAACAGCTCGCGCACCGCGAACGCGTCGTCCTCGCCGCGCGTCACCTCGATCATCAGTGAGCCCGAGCGGTAGCCGCCGGTGAGGAACACGCGGGTCTCGTCGATCTGCAGCGGCGGGCAGACCGGCTGCCAGCAGAAGTACAGATCCGTGCTCCACAGCGGCGCGCCGCTGCGCACGTCGAAGCTCGCGACCGAGCCGACGCCGTCCTTGAAGCGGCTGCTGGTGAGGCCTCCGCCCGACGAGCGGCCGCTGCGTGCGCCCTCCTCGCGCGCGCGCTCCCAGCGGCGCCGGCGCTCGGCGAGCTCTTCCGCGGTCGGTGCGCTCCGGTTCTCGCCACCGCGGGAGAACATGTTCGGCCCGCCCACCGGAACACCCTTGGCCGACAAGAACACGATCTGCGCCGTGCCACCGAGGTCCATGAGCGTCGGCGTCGAGTGCGAGGTGCCGAGGTCGCCGGTGCGCCACACCTCCTCGCCGGTGTGCCGGTTCAGGGCGACCAAGCCCGCATCCTTCGCCATCGGTGTGACGATCAGCAGGTCCTCGAACAGCACGGGTGACGCGACGAAGCCGTAGCCCGGGGTGACGCCGTCGAAGTCGTCGACCAAGTGCACGCTCCACACCGCTTCGCGGCTCTCGCGGTCGATGCAGTGCACGTGCCCGAACGCCCCGGTGACGTAGACGTGCCCTTCCGTGACCGCGGGCACGGAGCGCGAGCCCATGTAATCGAAGCGGCCGGGTGCCTCGTGCCGCCATCGCCAGAGCTCTGCTCCGCTCTCCAGGTCGAGCACGCGCAGCAGGTCGGCCTCCGCCTGGATGCGGTCGAACACGAACACCTCGCCGTCGCGCACCGCGGCGCCGCCGTAGCCGGGCCCGAGCTCCGCCGTCCACAGGGTGGCGGGGCCGGCGTCGGGCCATCGCGCGGCGAGGCCGGTCTCGGTCGAAGTGCTGTTTCCGGCGGGACCGAGGTAGCACGGCCAGTCCGCCGCCGCGTCCTGGGCCAGGCCGGATGCGGCGCCGAGACCGCCGAAGAGGAACGCCGCGGCCAGCGGCCGCAGGGGGGCGGTCGGAGCGTGCATGGGCTTGGAGCTTACGCCCGAAGCGTCTCCCGTGCCGCGCCTCAGATCCCTTTGAACTCCTCGAAGCTCTGTCCGCTGGCCATGAACACCAGCGATGCAGCCAGCAGCCCCAACCCCACGACTGCGGCCAGCCCGACCAAGCCCCAGCCGAGCCACGCTCGACGGTGGCTTTGGTATGCGATGTTGATCAGTCCCTGGATCGCCAGCGGCCAGTTGTAGGGGCCGAGTGCGAGCACCGTGAGAACGGTCCACCCGTTGAGGGCTGCCGCCGTGCGTCGGGACTGCGGCGAGCACGACGACGCGCGCAGGGTGTGGGAGACGAGCCACCACGAGGGAGCTGCCAGCGCGATTCCGATGCCGTAGAGCGCGAGTAGAGAGCCATCTCGCAGAGTGCCCAGAGCCAGCTTCGTGGTGACCGCAAGCAAGTGACCGAAGGCCATGGTGCCGATGGTGACGCCGTAGAACAGGTTCATGGCGGCGAGCAATCGCTGCCGGAGCGGGACCCCGGAGCGCTGGCGGTACCACAGAGAAAGCGCCGCCGCGACCAGGGCGGCGCCGAGGGATACCGGCATCCACCGGCTCTCGTCGACAATCCACTGCAGCACTCGATCGATCACGTTGGCCTCCGGGAATCAGGGTCCATGGTTGGCAAGGCTGCGTCCGCGCCGCCGGAGTGCGAGACTTCGAGCAGCGAGCGCTTCGTCAAGCGGATCAGGTGCGCCGTCGCTCCGGCTGCGCTGTGGTCCAGCAACAGCTGATCGAAGGTCACGAAGCCGGTCACGAGGTGCAGAGTCGTGGCGGCCTCGCGAGCGCTGACCGCCGGCGGCACCACGCCGGCGCGTTTGGCGCGGCGCGCCAAGCGCGTCAGCCGACCGCGCCGGTCCGCTTCGTAGCCGGCGACGAGCTCGCCGACCTCCTGGTCCAGCTGTGCCAAGGCCAGGGTCCGACGGATCGCGCCCGGCATCACTGCCCAAGCGCGGCAGCTCTCGCGGACGACCGCGAGGACCGCTGCCGCCGGGTCGGGCAAGTCCAGCGCCCGCAGCACCGAGTCGAAGCCGATGCGGCGTCCCTGGTCGACGAACACGCTCGACAACAGCTCCCGGCGCGAGCCCAGGGCGTTGTAGATCGTGGCGCGGCTGACGCCGGCTTCGGCCGCGACCTCCTGCACGGTCAGGCGGCCGCCGTCCGGGCGGTCGAGCAGGTCGTGGGCGGCCTGCACGATCCGCGTGCGCGTCGCCGCGGCGGACTGCTGCCGCGCCCGCATGACGTAGCTGCGAGCCATCGGCGTCAGTATCATATTGGATGGACATGGTGTCAAGTCAATGGCGAGGGAACCCAGCTCGCTGCCCGAGCGCCAAGAAACGTGCTCCGCGCCGCGGGAATCCGTACGCGGATCCGCGAGCGAGCTGCGTTCCGGTCGGTAGGCCCAGCAGGAGTCGATGCCATGAATCGGACCAGAACCCATCTCTTTGCTTCCGTCGCCGCTCTCGCCGCCTCCCTGAGTGGGCAGACGACGACGACTTTGCCGGCCGCGATCACCTCTTATGGCGTGCCGTGTCCGGCGACGCTGAGCGCGACCGACGCGGTCGTCGGAGCCAAGCACAGACTCGACTTCAGCATCCGGAACGCGATCCCGGGGATGCCGGTGGCGCTCCTCATCGGCACGACACGAGTCGCGCTGTCCTTGCCGGGCGGCTGCCAGCTGCTGACGAGCCCGACGGCGCGGGTCGATCTGGTGGCGGACGGCGCCGGCGCTGCGGGGGTATCGCTCGGCTTGCCCGGGACTCTGATGGGGCGGTTCCTCGCCCAGGCGATTCCGTACGAGCCGCTGACCGGGATCATCCGCGCAAGCAATGGCCTGGCGCTCGGGTTTCCGGGGCAGCTGCGCATCGATGGCGTGACGCCGCTCGATGGCAAGGAGGGCGACCTCATCACCATCCGCGGGTCGGGCTTCGACCCCAACCCCGCCAACAACTGCGTGTTCGTTGCCGATCAGGGGGCGATGGCAACGGTGGTGAGCGCGTCTCCGACCAAGCTGGTGGCGCGCGTCGGGTTGGTGGCGGCTACCCGTAGCGGCGATGTCGGCGTCATGGTCGGAACCGGCCGTGCGCTGTCGTCACAAAGGCTCACGTTTGCCGGGATCACGGCGACCACGAGCGGCTGCATCTTCACGGGCACCGCTGCCGCCACCGCCGGTGTCCAGTTCAAGCTGGCTGCCAGCTTGCGCAACACTGTGGCGGCGCGCACGAGCACCGGGGGCGCCGCGGGCGTGGCCTTGCATCTGCCCATTCCAGTGCTGGGGGCGGCGAGTACGTTGCAGGTCGAGCCCTACACTCGGAACGTGCCGGGCCAACACTCGGATCTGGCGGGCACCACCGTCTTTCCCGCCGGCACCGACAGCGCTCGAGCGGCGCAGTGGCTGGTGGGTTACTACAACCGCTTCCTGCCGCAGCACGCGGCCACGGCTGTCGGCAACGTCGTGACCCTGCGCTCGACCGGAGCGCCGCTCGCGGCAGCCGGTGGCGCGCTCCGCGCCCAATAGGCCGCTGCGGAACAGAGAGGCACCGCGGCCGGCATGTGCTCGATCGGTGCGAAATGTCCGGAACACGCAGCGGCGCTGACGAGTATTTGGCGCGCCGCGTTCCCCCCGCTGGCGCTCTCGTGCTTGGATAGCACTCGACCAATGCCAGTGACTCCCGCTCTCGCGGCGCCGCGCGCCGCCGTTGTTCTGTTCCTCTCCGCCGCGCTGTCCGCCCAGGCACCGTGCCCCGATCCGACGACCGTCGACGACTTCGAGGGCGGGCTCAACCGCGCCGGCTGGAGCTTCGGCGTGACCGTGCCCGACCGCATCGAAGAAGTCGGCGGCAATCCCGGCGCCTGGCTGCGCAACTCCGGCATCGTCTCCTTTGCGCCGATCCTGACCAGCGACCCCAGTCGTCCGGGACCGTGGTCGGGCGATTTCCGCGCCAACGGCGTGCAGCGCATCGCGTTCGATGCCCGCACCGACGCCCGCGGCTTTGGCCAACCGCGCGGCTTCACCATGACTCTGCTGTTGCGCGACACCAAGGGGACGCCGGATGCGTCGGATGACGACTACGCGTATGCGGCCGCTGGCGAAGTGCCACAGATCGGTGCCGGGTGGCAGCGCTACGACATCGCCGTACCGAGCGATTCGACCGCGGCCGTGCCGCCCGGTTGGCAGGGTGGCTGGGCCGGCGGCCTGGGCTTCCGGCCCGGTGTCGACTGGAACGACCTGATCCGCAACGTGGACCGCGTCGAGATGTGGTGGATCGACCCGACGTTCTTCGCGATCATCACCAACTGGGACGTCGGCGTCGACAACATCACCTTCGAGCAGACCGGCGGGGCGCGCACGACCGTGCGCAACGGCAGCGGCGTCAACCCGCAGATCCTGACGGTGCGCACGCCGCCGTCGCTGGGTGGCCGCTGGACGCTGGACCTCGACTGCAGCGTGGCGGGCTCCGGCGTGGGTGTGCTGATGGGCTCCGGCCCGAGTGCGCCGCTGGCGACACCGTTCGGCGAGTTCCTCATCGATCCGGTGGCCGCGGTGTTGCTCGACTCCGGCGGCACGGTGGCGGGATTGGTGCGGTTCCACGTCAGCGTGCCGGCGTTGCCGGCGCTCTGCGGCGCCCGCTTGTCGGTGCAGGCGGGGTGTGGCACAGCGACGACCGTGGTCTTGACCAACGCCATCGACGCGGTGGCCGGCAGCTGACGCCGCCCGGCGTGTGCTTGCCCCGGCGGCAGTTCCGGCCCACACTCTGCCGCTGCCGATGGCTGCCAAGCACTTTGCCGTTCTGCCGCGGACGATGGGTCGTTGCGGCTCGACGTGGCTCTGCGATCTGATCGACTCGCATCCCGCCGTCACCTGCCTCGGTGAGGTGTTCAACCCCGGCGAGGCCGCATACTACGGCGCGTTCGCCGATGCCGCCGGCCCACAGCGCGATGCCGCGGCGCTGTTCGCGGCGATCGAGGCGGCGCGGCCCGGCGCGGCCGCCTACGGCTTCAAGGCGTTCCGCGAGGACCTCGAGACCGACGCGCTGCGGCGGATCCTGGCGCATCTGGACGCGGTGGTGTTCATCGAGCGCAAGAACCTCACCCGGGCACTGGTCTCCGAGTTGCACGCCCGCGCGACCAAGCGCTGGCACTTGCGCGCCGGCGCCGAGCTGCCCGAGGGCTTCTTCGAGCAGCGCATCGAGGTCGACGTCGAGCAGGCCCGCAACCGCCTGCGCAACGCCGTCGAGACCGGCAGGATCCTCGCCGAGATGGTGGACTCCGCCGGGGTCGCGGCCGTGCGCATCGAATACGAGCAGCTGGTCGCGGCGACCCAAGGCACGATGGACGGCGTGTTCGGCGTGCTCGGCGTCGCGCCGCACGCGGTGACGTCGCGGTTTCGCAAGATGCACCAGGGCGTCGACTTCGTCGCCAACCTGGATGCCGTCAACGCTGCTTTGGGCGACGAGTTTGGCCAGCTCGAACCCTGAGCCTCCGGCGCCTCGAATCTTCGAGCGGCGACAACATTTTCGAGGCAACGCCGCTGCCATGGCAAAGTCGCCGCCGCGCCGGAGGCTCGGAGAGACAGTGCCTCCTGGCTCAGCGCGGCTGCCGGCGACCGCGGGACCCGCGACCGACGCTCGGGTCGCGGAATGCTCCGTGTTTGGTTGCGGCCGTGGCCGCGCTGAGCGCCCCGCGGCTCAGGCGAGGATCGGCCGGATCAACGAGCCGTGGACGTCCGTGAGCCGGTAGTGCCGGCCCTGGTAGCGAAACGTCAGCCGCTCGTGGTCGATGCCGAGCAGGTGCAACACCGTGGCGTGCAGATCGTGCACGTGGACCGGGTCCTCGGCGACGTTGTAGCCCAGGGTGTCGGTCTTGCCGTAGGTGATGCCCGGCTGGATGCCGCCGCCTGCCATCCACATGGTGAAGCAGCGCGGGTGGTGGTCGCGGCCGTAGGAGCGGGGATCGTACTTGCCCTGGCAGTACGCGGTGCGGCCGAACTCACCACCCCAGATCACCAGGGTGTCGTCGAGCAAACCGCGCCGCTCGAGGTCGGCGATCAGCGCCGCCTGCGGCTGGTCGGTCATCCGGCACTGCTCGCGGATCTCGCGCGGCAGGTTGCCGTGCGCGTCCCAGCCGCGGTGGTAGAGCTGGATGAAGCGCACGTCGCGCTCGGCCAGGCGGCGCGCCAGCAGGCAATTGGCGGCGAAGCTGCCCGGCTTGTGGACATCGGGACCGTACAGCGCCAGCGTCTCGTCGCTCTCGTCGCGCAGGTCGGTCAGCTCGGGCACCGACATCTGCATGCGGAAGGCCATCTCCGCCTGGCTGATCCGCGCCAAGACCTCGGTGTCGCCGGTGCGCTCGAAGGTGCGTTGGTCGAGCGTGGCGATGGCGTCGAGTAGGCGCCGGCGGTCCGCCCGTCGGACGCCTCTCGGGTTGTCGAGGAACAGCACCGCGTTGTCGCCCGAACGGAAGCGGACGCCTTGGTGCTCGCTCGGCAGAAAGCCGCTCCCCCAAAGGCGTGCCGACAGCGCCTGCATGTTGCCGAACCCCTGGCTGATGAGGACGACGAACGCGGGCAGGTCGCGGTTGGCGGCGCCGAGCCCGTAGCTGAGCCAGGCGCCCATCGACGGCCGTCCCGGGATCTGGCTGCCGGTCTGCATGAACGTCACGCCGGGCTCGTGGTTGATGGCCTCGGTGTGTACCGAGTGCAGAAAGCACAGCTTGTCGGCGATCCGGCCGGTGTAGGGGTAGAGCTCGCTGACCCAGGCGCCGTCTTGCTGGTTGGGGTGACGGGTGAACTCGAACATCGAGGGCACCAGCGGCAGGCTGTCTTGACCGCTGGTCATGCCGGTGATGCGCTGGTTGTTGTAGACCTCCGGCATCTTGCGCAGGTCTTCGCCGGCGCGGTCGCGCAGCGCGGGTTTGTAGTCGAACAAGTCGAGCTGGGAGGGGCCGCCCATCATGTGCAGATAGATGACCCGGCGCGCGCGGGGGGCGTGGTGGGGTGGCGCCTCAGTGCCGCGCGCATGCGCGGGGGCGCCGCCCAGCTGGGACAGCGCGCCGCAGCCCAGTGCGGTCGACAGGCTGCCGCCGGCGCGGCGGAAGAACTGGCGGCGGTTGAGATTGCTCAGGTAGCGTTCGAGGGGGTCCATGGGCGTCCGGTGTGCGGTCAGCTGCGCACGAGAGTGTCGTCGAGGCTGAGAATGGCGCTGGCGATCAGCATCCACGGCGCCAGCTCGGTGGCGGGAACAGCGTCGGTACGCGGTGCCTCGCCGGTGGCCAGCACCGCCTCCGCATCCTCGGGCGCCGCCGCGTAGCGCGTGCGCAGCGCGGCCAGCGCGCTGGTCAGCGCCTGCAGGTCGGCCACCGCCGGGGTTCGCCCCGTGCAGCGCCGGTACATCGCCCGAAGGCGGTCGCCGTCGCCGCGGTGCTCGGCCAGCGTGCGTTGTGCCAGCACGCGCGCCGCCTCGGTGAACTGCTCGTCGTTCCACAGCACGAGGGACTGCAGCGGCGTGTTCGTCGTCGCGCGCTGCACGACGCAGAACTCGCGCGTCGGCGCGTCGAAGATCGCCATCTGCGGGTTGGGCGAGGTCCGCTTCCAGAAGGTGTAGAGGCTGCGGCGGTGCAGGGCCGTGCCGTGGTCGCGCTCGAACACGCGGGTGTTCGAGCTGGCGCCGATCGACACCTCCTTCCACAGCCCCTCGGGCTGGTACGGCTTGACGCTGGGGCCGCCGATCAGAGGTTGCAGGAGACCTGCGGCAAACAGAGCCTGATCGCGGATCAGCTCGCCCGCGAGCCGCCGGCGCGGAAAGTAGGCCAGCCAGCGGTTGTCCGGGTCGATGGCGCGCGCTTCGGTGCGCACGCGGGAGGACTGCTTGTAGGTCGCCGAGTTCACCATGCGCCGCAGCATCGCCTTTTGGTCCCAGCCGGATTCGACGAAGCGGTGCGCGAGCCAGTCGAGCAGGGCGAGATGGCTGGGCCAGTCGCTCTGCATGCCGAAGTTCTCGCTGGTCTTGACGATGCCCGTGCCGAACAGCAGCTGCCACAACCGGTTGACACGGACCCGGGCGGTGAGTGGGTGATCGGCGCGCGTCAGCCAACGGGCAAAGCCGAGGCGGTTCTTCGGTGCCGCCGCCGGCAGAGCGGCGCCCAGCACCGAGGGCGGCCGGCGCTCGACGGGGCGGTTCTCGTCGGCGAGGTCGTAGCGTCCGCGGGTCAGCACGTGCGCCGGTCGCGGCGTGTCGAGCTCGGCCATCACCAGCACCGGCACCGCCTCCGCCTCGATGGCGGCCAGCGCTTGCTCGGCCTCTCGGCGCCGATCGTCGAGGGCGGCGTAGGTCGGCGACCGGTGTCGCGCCCAGGCGCGCGCGCAGCGTTCGCCCAGCGCGGCGTCGCGCCGGTCCGGCGCCAGCAGGGTGGCCGGTGCCAGCGCCAGCGGCGCCGCATCGGCCTGCTCGATCCGGCTGGTGAAGCCGCCCGGTCCGCCGTTGTTGACCACCTTGCAGACCAGCGTGCTCTCGCCGGCCGGCAGCGCGAGCTCGACTCGATCTTGGTCCGGGGCCGCGCCGCGCATGACCTTGTTTTCGAAGACGCGCGCACCGTTGAGGTAGACCGCCACGGCGTCGTCACTGCCGAGCGACAGGGTGACTGTCCGCGGCGTCGGCGCGCGCAGCGTGCGACCGATGTAGAACGCCGCCCGCTCGCCGCGGAGGCGGTGCACGGGACCGTCTTCGAAGTCGGGCTTGTGCGTCCAGCGGCGCTCGCCGAAGCGGGCCTCGCGGTCGATGTGCGTCACCTCTTGTGGACCGTGCTCGGTGCGCCACACGGTCTCGAAGTCCTCGCCGGAGAATGGACCGGCGAGCCACCAGTCACTGGCCACCAGGGGGAACTCCGCCGACGGGTCGCGCACGGCGCGGCCCAAGGTGACCCGCGGCCGCCCGATGATGTGCTGTCCGTACTGGCTGTGATAGACGAGCTCGACGATGACGCGCGTGCCCCCTTCGAAGCCGAACGGCGTGCGCGCGCGGAGGATGGCGGTGCGGGTCTCGATGTGCTCGTGGCCGGCCAGCGCCCAGCCGTGCGCGTCGGGATCGAGCGCATTGTGCACGTCGAAGTCACCGTTGGCCTGTTCGTGGTCGGCCCACGCCCAGGCGAACTCGATCTCCTGCCGGCGGTCGGGATCGTCGCGGCCCACCGCGGTGGCGCGGACGTGCGACAGCACGGCGTTGCCGTGGCTGGCGAGGCTGAGGCTGCCCTTGGGCAGGGCGGGGTCGGTCAGCGCTTCCAGGCACAGCAAGTCGAGGCCGACCGCGTCGGTGTCGAGCACCAACGTGTGGGTGTCCTTGGCCGGCGGATCGTCCGCCGCGGCGCGCACCGAGCCGTCGTCGAGCACCGTCATGCGGCGACCGGCCGCCGACTTGGCCTCGATCACCGGAGCGTGCACCCAGGAGACGCCGAGCCGCTCGCGCAGCGCGCGCCCGGCGGCGACGTGCTCGGCCTCGACGGTGGGCGCCGCGGCCGCCAGCTCCGCCAGCCGAGCCTCGAGTGCCTCGCTTGCCGCAGCTGCACGCTCCTCGAGCCCCGGCGGCCGGTAGTCGAGCCGGGCCGGGTAGGCACGGGCCTGCTCGAACTCGGCGGGGTAGACGCCGCGCTCATCCACCGAGTTGAAGAACGCGTACAGCGAGTAGTAGTCCTCTTGGCTGAACGGGTCGTACTTGTGGTCGTGGCAGCGCGCGCAGGCGACGGTCAACGCCATGAACACCGTGCTCACCGTTTCGATGCGATCGCACACCGCCTCGACGCGGTACTCGGCGTCGAGCGCGCCCCCCTCGTCGTTGATGTTGTGCATCCGGCAAAAGCCCGACGCGATGCGCTGCGCGGTGGTCGCGTCCTCGAGTAGATCGCCGGCCAGCTGCTCGGTGGCGAACTGATCGAACGGCAGATTTTGGTTGAACGCGTCGATGACCCAATCGCGGTACGGCCAGGCGGTGCGCACGTTGTCGTGGTGGAAGCCGTTGGTGTCGGCGTAGCGCGCGCCGTCGAGCCACTCGTAGGCCATCCGCTCGCCGTAGTGCGGCGACGCCAACAGTCGCTCGACCAGCTGCTCGTAGGCGTCGGCCGCCGGGTCGTCGACGAAGGCCTCGATCTCCTCCGGCGTCGGTGGCAGGCCGGTCAGGTCGAGGCTGACGCGCCGGATCAGCGTCTCGCGGTCGGCCTGTGGCGACAGGCCGAGACCGCGGCGCTCGAGCGCGTCGAGCACGAACCGATCGAGCGCGCTCGGCGCGGCGTCGGGATCAGCGACGCGAGGGGGTGCCGTGTCCACCGGTGGGGTGAACGCCCAGTGCTCGGCGAACGGCGCACCCTCGTCGATCCAGCGGGCCAACAGGGCGCGCTCTTCGGCCGACAGCGACAGCCCCGAGCTCGGCGGCGGCATGCGCTGGCGAGGATCATCGCTGCGGATGCGCCGCACCAGCGCGGAGCGATGCGCGGCGCCCGGCACGACGGCGGCGCCACCTTCGCGGGCGGCGAGCATCCCCTCGCGGGTGTCCAGGCGGAGATCGGCTTTGCGCGCGCGCGCGTCGAAGCCGTGGCAGGTGAAGCAACGGTCGGCGAGCAGTGGCCGGATGTCGCGGTTGAAGTCGACCGGCGCTTGGGCGGCGGTGGGCGCGGCGGCGAGGCCGGCGGTGATGGCGGTGACGGCGAGGACGAGGCGGCGCATGGACGTCGCGCATCATAGCGGGTCGCCCCGCGCGCGCCGTGACCGGTTCGGTCAGCCGTGGGCCAGCATGCGCGCGTAGCACCCATCCGCCCGCGCCAGCTGCTCGTGCGTGCCGCGCTCGACGATGCGGCCGTCCTGCATGACGAGAATGCGATCGGCGCGGCGCACCGTCGACAGGCGGTGGGCGACCACCAGCGCGGTGCGGTGCTGCAGGACGCGGCGCAGTCCTGATTGGATCGTGGCCTCGCTGTCGCTGTCGATGCTGGCGGTGGCCTCGTCGAGGATCAGCAGGTCGGGGTCGTGCACCAGCGCGCGGGCGAACGACAGCAGCTGCCGCTGCCCGACGCTGAGAGTGGCGCCGCGCTCCTGCACCGGCGCTCGCAGGCCGCCGGGGATCGCCGCGACGATGTCGTCGGCGCCGACCGCCGCCAGCGCCTGCCACGCGCGGTCTTCGTCGATGCTGTCGTCGAACAAGCGCAGATTGTCGAGGATCGTGCCGCTGAAGAGTACGACCTCCTGCGGCACTACGGCGACGCGCCGCCGCAGGCCGTTGAGATCGAGAGTCGGCAGCGGCGCTCCGTCGAGCAGGACGCGGCCGGCGGTGGGGTCGTCGAGCCGGGAGGCCAGCGCCAGCACGGTGCTCTTGCCCGCACCGGTCGGGCCGACCAGGGCGACGTTCTCGCCGGGGCGGACCTCGAACGAGACGTCGTGCAGGACGCGGCGGTCGCTGCCGTAGGCGAACGAGACCGCGTCGAACGTCAGGTGTGCGGCCGCGCGCGGCTGCGCCTTGGGCTCCGCCGGTGGCGCCGGGTGGCGGGGTTCGTCGAGGATCGCGAACAGGCGCTCGCAACTCGACATCGCGCTCTGCAGCACGTTGTACTTCTCGCCGAGCTCGCGGATCGGCTCGGTGAGCCGGTTGTAGTACAGCCAGAACTGGACGAATGCGCCGGTGCTGAGCGCGCCGTGCAGGATGTCGTGGGTGCCGATGGCGAGGATCGCCACCTGACCGAGGCGCAGGCTGCCGTCGACCAGCGCGACGAATAGGGCGAACTGCGCCACCGTGCGCAGCCACGCGTCGCGGGTGGTGTGGTTGTGGGCGGTATAGCGGTCGGCGACGCGCTGCTCCGCGGTAAACAGCTTGGCCACCCGCACGCCACCGATCGCCTCGGCGGCGTAGCCGTTCTGCGCGCCGAGTGCGTGCCGCACCGCGCGGTAGGTCAGCCGCACGCCAGCGCGGAAACGCAGGCTGATACCGATCAACAGCGGCGTCAGCAGGACGGTGACCAGCGCCAGCCAAGCGTCGATCCAGAACAGCACGGCGAGGGTGCCGAAGATCTTCAGCAGGTCGAACAGCGCCTGCAGGACGCCGGTCGAGATCAGCTCGTTGAGGTTCTCGACGTCGGCGGTGACGCGGGTCACCAGGCGGCCGGCGGCGTGCCGGTCGTGGAAGCGCGGGCTCACCGACAACAGGTGTTCGAACAGCGCGCAGCGCATATCGCGGATGACGCGTTGGCCGGCCTTGGCGGTGAGCATGGCGTAGCCGAAGCCGAGGGCGACTGCCGCGAGCGTGACGGCTGCGTAGGCCAGCGCCAGAGTGGTCAGGCCCTGCAGCGCGTCGGGCGCGCCGCCGACCGCGGCGGCGATGGGGCCGTCGATGGCGCGGCGCACCAGGTAGGGGCCGACGACCTCCAGGCCGAACGACACCAGCAGGATCAGCAGGCTGACGGCGAACGCGCGCCGGTAGGGGCGGACGAACGGCCACAACCGTCGCAGATGACGCAGCTCGAAGGTGCCCTCGTCACTGTCGGGCCGGGTGCTCATCGCGGCCACCGCCGCAAACACGGAGCGATCCGCGACTCGAGCGTTGGTCGCAGATCCCGCGGTCGCCGGCGGCCGCGCTGAGCGCAGACGCCAGTGTTGCTTTCGAGCCTCCGGGAGTTGCGTTGTCGAATTTCCAGCGGCATCGAGCCTTCGGAAAGGCTGTCGCCGCGCGAAGATCCTCGGCCCCGGATGCTCATTCGAGTTGGTCCCGCGCCCGGTCGCGCTGCAGGGCGGCGATCGCCGCGTACTGGCCGCCGCGGCGCAGCAGCTCTTCGTGCGTGCCGCGCTCGACGATGCGGCCACCGTCCAGCACCAGGATCTCGTCGGCGGCGGCGACCGCCGACAGTCGGTGGCTGGCGATGATGCGCGTCTGGGCCGGCCGGTGGATACGCAATCGGTCGAGGATCCTGGCCTCGGTGCGGTGGTCGACCGCCGACAGCGTGTCGTCGAGCACCAGCACCGGACGGTCGGCCGCGAGCGCGCGCGCCAGCGAGACGCGCTGCTTCTGTCCGCCCGACAGCGTCACTCCGCGTTCGCCGACGATGCTGTCGAGGCCCTGAGGGTAGGCGTCGAGGTCCTGGTCGACCGCGCTGGTGTGCACCGCGGCGGCGACGGCCGCGGGGTCGCCGCCGCCGAACGCGATGTTGTCGCGCACGGCGTCGCCGAACAGGAACGGATCCTGCGGGGCGCAGGCGAATGCGCTGCGCACCGTGTCGCGCCGCAAGCGCAGCACGTCCTCGCCGTCGAGGAAGACAGTCCCCGGCGGCGGACGGTAGAGCAAGGTCAGCAGCGCCAACAGAGTCGACTTGCCGGAGCCGATGCTGCCGACCAAGCCCAGGGTCTGCCCCGGTTGCAGCCGAAGGTCGATTCCAGCCAATGCCGGCCGCGGGCTGTCGGGGTACGTATACGACAGGTCGCGCACCTCGAGTGCGCCGCGAACGCGGAGCTCGAGCTCGCCGTCCTGTTCGGGTGTGGCTTGCAGCAGCTCGTCGATCCGCGCCGCGGCGGCGAACGCGCGCTGCACTACCGCCGCGATCCAGCTCGCTGCCAGCAGCGGCCAGACGACGATGCTGGTGAGGCCCAAGAACTGCACCAGCTCGCCGACGGTCAGCCGCCCCGCCATCGCTTCCCGGGCGCCGAAGACCAACACGGCAAGCACGACGAGCTCGCGGCTGGTGTGGATCAGCAGGTTGATCCACGCCCGCACGCGGGCGAGGCCGACGTTGTGGCCGAGATACGCATCGGCCAGCTGTCGCATCGCCTCGGCCTCGATCGGTGCGCGGCCGAAGGTCAGCAGCACGCGCACTCCGCCGAAGTCCTCGGCGGCGCGCTGCGAGATCGCACCGATGGCTTCCTGGGCTGCGGTGCTGTGCCGGTGCAGGCGCGGCAACAAGATCGCGAGACCGCCGAGCAAGATGCCGAACGACAGCGTCGCGGCCAGGCAGACCGACGCCGACAGCGAGGCCATCAGGTAGATCGCGCCCGGCACGACGACCAGCGACGCGCCGCCGTGCAGCAGCGCGGGGCCGACGACGAAGCGCACCAGCTCGACGTCTTGGGTGAAGCGGCTGATCACGTCGCCGGTGCGGGCGCGGTCGAACCAGGTCGCCGGCAGCCGCAACAACCGGTGCATCAGCCGGTCCTTGAGCGTCGCCTCGGCGCCGCGCGATGCGTCGATCAACAGCCGCCGCGCAGTGTAGCGCAGTCCCGCCTCGGCGATCCCGCAGAGCCCCACGGCGGCCGCCAGCTCCAGCAGCGTGCGCCAGCGCGGCCCGATCGCCCCGTCCGACGCGGCCAGGTCGACGGCGTGTCCGACCAGCATCGGGATCGCCAGCAGCGCCGCCGCGGCGGCGGGCACGCAGACGAGGCCGAGCGCGACCCGCGCGCGGTGTGGTCGCAGTAAGGCCTGCGCCAGGCGGAACAGTGGGGGCACGGTCACCGTCTTGTTGTCGCGGTTCGGGCCGCCAAAGTCGACAGCGGCGGGGGGGCGCCGGCGCCGGCGCCACGGTGCGCGTCAGCCGCCGTTCACCTCGAGCCAGCGGCGCTTGGCGGCGGCCAGCGACGCATCGTCCAGCGTCGCCTCGATGGTCATTTCGTCGATCTCGACCAGGTGGGGCGCGTGCAGCCAGAAGAACAGCATGCCCTGCTGTGGCAGCGTGGTCCCGCGCAGATTGCCTCGATCCTTGCGGCCGATGCGCGTGGTGAAGGTCTCCCCGGCGTGGTGGTACTCCACGGTGTAGGTGTCGCCGGCGACGAGCACGGGCCGGTCATCGGCATTGCGCACCGTTGCACCGCGCCGCGGCAAGACATTGCCGAAGAGGTCGATGCCGATGAAGTTGCCCTTGCCGTCATCGCACACGCCGGCGATGAAGGTGGTCTCACCGCCGAGCCGCAGCTGGAAGCGAACCTGGAAGGGTGCGGCGAACGGCAGCCGCAGACGCACGCACGTCGTGCCCAGGATCGACAGCGTGCCGGACTCCGCGGTGATGCTCGTGCTGAGCGGGTCCTCCCCGGCGAGGATCACGGTCCTGGGGTAGCCCTCGACCGCCTCGAAGTCTTCGCTTCCTCCGCCGGCGAAATCCCAGCGCAGCCGCACGCGGTCGCCATCGAGCCGTTCGACGTCCGCCGCCACGCCGAGGCAGCGCGGGTCGACGGGGTCGAAGGCGCGCGCCACCAGCGCGCGCTGCAGCTGCTTCAGTGGCTGCTCGCGCTCGGCCACCAGCGCGAGGTCGGCATGGCGCCTGCGCAAGCCGCTGACCTCGTCCACCAGCGCCATCGCCGCCGCGGCCTCCTCGGGCAGCGGCCCCGTGCTGAACTGCGCCAGGCTCTCCGCAACCGTGGCCAGCGTCCGATAGTGCCCGGCGGCC
This sequence comes from Planctomycetota bacterium, assembly GCA_965223545.1. Taxonomy (GTDB): domain Bacteria; phylum Planctomycetota; class UBA1135; order UBA1135; family UBA2386; genus CBDCWY01. Next base: position 6,655,268 of record OZ245006.1, read on the forward strand.
GCCAGGTCGTCCTTCAGCGCGCGGCTGTCGGCGTCGCCATCGCATCGGGCGGCGGCGGCCGCCGCGTCGCCATCCTGCAGGTACAGCAGGTAGGGCGGCAGCCAGTCGGGAGTCGGCTTCTTGGCGCGCTTGGCTTCGCGGACGAGGTCGTCGGCGTCGAAGTCGCGCAGCGACACCTGGTAGTCCCGTCCGCCGCGCTCGAGGTGGATCACGCCGTCTTCGATGCGCACCACGTTGCCGCGCACCGGGCGCGCTTCGGTCTCCACCCGGATGAACTGGCCTTTGCTCAGGATCTCGCTGCGCAGCTGATACACCGTCTGTAAGCGGCGCAGGGCGCGCTGCACGCGGGCCTTGGCTTCGCCGTCGGGCGGCGCCAGCCTGCGCAGCCGCGTCGCCGCGGGTTGGAAGGCGCCGCGCCCCGCCTCGGCCAGAGCCAGCGCCAGCTCGGCTTCCCACTCGTGGTCCTTCAGCTGGAACGCGTCGAGGTCGGGCGGGACCACGTCCAGCGTGTCGTCGGCCGCATCGCCGGCGGTGGCCTCGGTGACCTCGCCGCCGTCCGCCGCTGGATCGTCCGGATCGCGCAGCGGACCGACGCTGCGCAGGGTCGGTGCCGATGGCAGCTCCTGATCCGGCCGCGCGGCGGTGTACTGCGCGCGCACGTAGGCGACGAACTCCCGGTCGAGGTCGGCCAGTGCGACGCCGCCGAGGGCCTCGGTGAACGCTGCGACGCCGTGCGCCCCGCGCTGCACGGCGCGCACGTACTCGCCGAAGCCGGCGCGGTACTTGCCCTGCAGGCCGTGGCGGAGGAAGTGCACGGCGACGCTTGCCTGGGCGTAGAACACCGCCAGCGCGGACTCGATGAACACCTTCGTGTCCGCCGGTCGGCCGCCCAACCGCGCCTGCGCGTAGCGAAACACGTTGGTGTAGCCCGGGCCCTCGATCGCGACGAGGTCGGCCATGCCGGCGACGTAGCCCACCGCCTTCGAGTGCATGACTTCGGCGAGCAGCGCGACTTGCTCGGCGTCGATCTTGTGCTCACCGAGCACCGCCGGCGTCGAGCCGTCCTGCACGGCCAGATAGTCGGCGAGTCCTTCGTTGAACCACACCGGCCGCGGCATCACGCCAGGACCGGAATAGTGGCCCTTCTGCAGGGCGTGCACGGCCTCGTGCAGGATCGCGCGCAGGGCCTCGGCGTGCTCCTCGCGCACGAACGGGTCCTCGTAGGTGACCGACAGCTCCTGCCGTGCGTCGAAGTGTGCCCGCGCCCAGCGCAGCGACTGGCTCGGCACCGCGCGCGAGAAGTTCTGGTAGCTGCCCTTGTCCGACAGGATGGCGATCGGGTAGCAGCGCACCGTGCCCTCGTGCGCCAGCTGCAACGGGCTGGCGAACTCGCGGACGAAGACCTGCTCCAGCGCGTTCAACCAGGGGTGGAACTTCCGTTTCAGCCGGTCGTGGTAGCGCGGGTTGGTCTTGCGCGGCCGCTCGACGAAGAACGGAAACACCTCGTCCTCGCCGATGAGCTCGTAGTCGATCTCCTTGAAGAAGGGGTGCACCATGACCCGGTGCTCGATCCGGTAGAGCTGACGGGCCGCCGGATCGCTCTCGATGCGATCGACGCGCTTTGCGACGCGGTCGCGCTCGGCCTGCCATTGCGCCCGGAGTTGCGCCAGCTCCTCCGCGGTGACGCGCTCGCCGGCCCGCGCCTCGAATGGATCGAAGTCGTAGAGCCTGCTGTAGTCCCCGAAGTAGCACTGCTCGTAGTCCGCCAGCAGGGCGTGCGGGCTGAAGGGAACGCGGTCCTGCGCCGCGCACGGGCGGGCGAGCAGGGTGGCGGTGCAAACGGCCATTGCCGTCGAGACAAGGACGCCGGATCGATGGGGGTGCCGCATGCCGGGGCTCGGGAATCTCCTGATCAGGAGGTTTAGCACAGCCGGTCCCGGGCGACAATCACGGCGACCGCGCGGTGGTTTCTGCGCGGCGTGCCGGCGCGCCGGTGCGGTTTGGCGCGTAGGCTTCTGCGCGCGGATCGTCCTTTGGGCACCGAAGCCCCCAGGCCCAGAACCCCCGTCCTCCTCGATGCCCGATCGCAGCGCGATCATCACCTATCCCTTTCCCATCGGCCGGGCGACCGGTGGTGCGCGGATGACGCGCGAGATCGCCGCCGGCCTCGGCCGTGCGGGGGTGCGCGTGCGCATCGTCACGGTGTCGTCGGATCTGTCGGCGGGGCGGCCGCGCCGGGCCGCCGCCGCCGAGCACCTGGGCCACGAGTTCGACGAAGAGCTCGCCGCGGTCGGGGTCACGGTGCACCGCGTCGATCCCCACCGCTGGCACTGGCTGTTGGACGGGCTGCCGGTCAAGCGCGCGGTCGTGCGGCTGTTGCGCGAAGAGCCCGCTGACATCGTGCTGAGCTACCACCACGAGGGCGCGTTCTTGGTCAAGGTGTGCGCGGAGGCCGGGGCCCGGCGCGGCATCATCGCGACCTGGCAATCGTATGCCGCCTTTCTCGACGCCAAGCTGGCGCCGGGACCGCTCGACGGAATGGCCAACGAGCGCCTGATCCGGCGGCCGTTTCGCTCGGCGGACGTCCTGTTCGCGACCTCGCGCTACACCCGGGGGGAGCTGGTCGACGCGGTCGGAGTTGCGCCAGAACGCGTGCGGCTGATGCCGCTCGGCGTGCGGGAGGACTTCTTCTCCATCCCGCGCGAGCGCGAGGATCGCATCGAGCGCCTGCTGTTCTTCGGTCGGGTGATCGAGTCCAAAGGCGTGTTCGACCTGCTCGAGGCGCTGGCGCGCGTGCAGCGAGACGGCGTGGACCACTGGACCCTTCGGGTCGTCGGCTTGGGTCGGCACGAGGCGGTCCGCGACGCCGCCCGCCGCCTCGGCATCGCCGACCGGGTCGAGGTGCGCGACGCGGTCGACGACCAGGGCCTGCGCCACGAGCTCGAGCGTGCCCAGCTGGTGGCGTTGCCCAGCCACTTCGAGGCGTTCGGGCTGGCGTTCGCCGAGGCGCAGGCGGCGGCGTTGCCAGTGGTCGCCTACCGCGCCGGGTCGGTGCCGGAGGTCGTGCAGGACGGGACCACGGGCTGGCTGGCGCCGTTGCGAGACATCGATGGCTTGACGGCGTGCCTGCAGCAAGCGCTGACCGATGCCGCGGCGACGCAGGCGGCCGGGCGGGCGGCGCGGGAGCGAATGCAGCGCGAGTTCACTTGGCAGCGCACGGCGACGGTCGTCCTCGACGGCATCGAGGCGGTGTGCGGAGTGTCGGTATGAAGGTCTTCGGCACCGGCTTCCAGCGCACCGGCACGACTTCGCTGGCGCGCGCCCTGCGCGCCCTCGGCATCGCCACGCGCGACTGTCCGGCCGAGCTCTGGCGCGATCTCGACGACGACTGCATCCGGCGGCACGATGGCTTCACCGACAACCCGATCCCGCTGGTCTACCGCGAGCTCGACGCGCGCCACCCGGGCGCCAAGTTCGTCCACACCGAGCGCGATGAAGAGGCCTGGCTGAAGAGCGTGGAGTGGCTGTTCACGGTGGGGGCGGTCAAGTTCCGCTGGGACAGCAATCCCCACTTCCACGAGTTCCACCAAGCGCTCTACGGCACCACGCGGTTCGAACCCGAGGTGTTCCGGCAGCGGTATCGCCGGCACAACCTCGAGGTGCGGGAGTACTTCGCGGCGCGGCCCGATGACTTGTTGGTGATGGACATCTCCCGCGGCCAGGGCTTCGAACTGCTGTGTCCGTTCTTGGGCGTGCCGATCCCGGCGGAGCCCTTTCCCCACGGCAACCAGCGCGAACCGGCGTGGCGCGTCCGGCTGCGGCGCCTGCGGTCGCGGATCGGTCTGTGAAAGGTCGTTGCACCGAACCTCGTGGCGTACCCGTGCTTTTCTGGTCGAGGGGCGCGCCTGGCGCAGCGACTATCGGCCCGCTCAAGTGACCTTGACACCGCGCCCGAGCCAGGTCACGGTGAAGTGTGTCCGCAGACCGTGAGAATGGAGCCGAGGTAGATGGAGGGTTTTCGACTGCCCAAGCTCACCGCGATCGCCGGGGCGGCCGTTGTTCTAGGTCTCACCTCATGCGCAGGAGTGAAGACGATGCTCGACGCAAGCACCGTTGCCGAAGTCGTCAACGCGATGAACCGGGTCGGTTTGATGGTCGACCAACGTCAATGGGAATCTCTCGAGACCGAGGCTTTCGCGGATCGCGTCCACGTCGACTACACGTCGCTTGTCGGTGGGGACCCCCAGGACAACATCTCTCCGGCCGACCTGATCGCCGGCTGGCGAGCCGCTCTCGGGCCGCTCAAGTCCACCCAGCATCTCGTCGGGAGCCATCGCGTCACCTTCGATGACGCCGGCGAGGCGATGGTCTTCAGCACGTTTATCGCCACTCACGTCGCGCACCAAGCTCCTGGCGGCACCATGTGGACTCTGGGCGGCGACTACGAGCACCGCTTGCGCAGAATCGAGGGTCAGTGGCGGGTCACCTCCATCAAGATGATGGCGAAGTGGTCCACCGGGAACGATGCGCTGTTGCAGGAGGTCGGAGGGCTGGCGGCAGCGACGGCTCCGAGCCGTCTAAACCTGCAGAATACGCCGGCTCGCGAAGGGGTCGAACGCCTCGACGTCACGTTCAAGAGCGGTGCGGCCACACTCGTCGGTCACCTCTACCGGCCGAGGGGTTCCAGCGGGCCTCTCCAGGCGGTCATCGTCACCGGCGCGTGGACGTCCGTGAAGGAGCAGATGTCCGGCACCTACGCCCGCGAGCTCGCAGCGCGAGGCTTTGCAGCGCTGGCCTTCGACTTCGCTGGCTGGGGCCAATCCGAGGGCGATCACCGTTTCGAAGAAGACCCCGCTCGCAAGACCGCCGACATCCTCGCCGCGGCGGACTTCATGACCGGCCGTGATGACATCGATCCGAAGAACATCTCTGGCCTCGGCATTTGCGCCTCCTCGGGGTACATGGCCGAAGCCGTCTCCAAGAGCGATAAGCTGAGGAAGCTGGCCCTCGTCGCGGCCTGGCTCCACGACGAGGAGCTCGTCGAGCAGGTCTACGGCGGAGCCGAGACGGTCAAGAGCCTCGTCGAGGCCAGCCGCGCCGCAGAGAAGGAGGCCCAGCCGCTTGTTCTCGTCGCCGCGAGTACGACTGACAACACCTCGCCGATGTTTCAGGCGCCGTACTACACCGAGTCCGATCGCGGTCTCATCCCCGAGTACGACAACAAGTTCAGTATCACTACCTGGGAGCCCTGGCTTAGCTACGACGGCTTGGCCTCCGCCGCCTCGCTCACCAAGCCCGTGCTCATGGTGTGCTCTGATGCTGCGGCTTTGCCTGCGGGCGCCCGCCGCTACACCGAACGCACGAAGGCACCCGTGACCGAGCTCTGGCTCGATGACGTCTACCAGTTTGACTTCTATGATCGCGAGGACGTCGTCCTGAAGGTCTCCGACGCGATCGCGGCTCACCTGTCGAAGCCCGAGTGATTCCGCGAGCACTCAAGAGGTGCATCAGCACCGGCTACCGGCACCCTCGGCCGGATGCTCCGGTCGCTCGACGACCGAACCTAGCGGCGTGACTCAGACAGATGGGGATCATCCGAGAGGCGGCCGCGGATGGCCTCGGAGAATGGCGCAGATTTCTGATTCACACCACTAGACTAAGACTAGAGGGGGAGCTTTGCGGGTCTCAGTCCTGTGGAGCCACGCTGCAGAAGCTCGCCGCTCCCGTCGCGCGCACATCGTCAAGAGAGCCAAGAAGAGGGCCGCCGATAATATTTGTCCGGTCCACCCTCGACGCCGGTCGATGCGGTCGCTAACCTCTCGGCCCCTCATTTTCGACTCGCCGTATGGAATCGACCCTCCCTCAGCAGCTGGTCCGCCAGGTCGGTGGCTCCTTCCGGCTCACCGCTCTGTTGCAAAAGCGCGTGCGTGAGCTGGTGCGTGGCCAGCGCCCGCTGTTCGAGACGCGCGAACGCAACTACATCCGGATCGCGGCCGAGGAGCTGCAGCGCGGCCTGATCGAGCTGGCGCCCGAGGAAGAGGGCGACGCCGAGGCGGCGGAGACGCCGTCCGCCTGAGCCCGTCCGGCTGAGTCCGTCCGCCTGGGGCCCGTCCGCCGGAGCCCCGGCGGCGCGGCCCGGCCGCGTCGCGATTTGAGACAGCCCGCCACCGGGTTGCCGGCGCACTCGAGGTCTGCCGCGGCGATGCCGATAGGGACGTCGGAGGACTGCCGTTCATGAACCGACCCCTCGCCGCCGCCATCGTCGCGGCCTCGATCAGCGTCTGCGCTCCCGCGCAGAACGAGGTGCTGCGCGAAGAGATCCGCTCGCGCATCCACGAGATGCGCAACGCCATCAAGGAGGGCGTGCCGGTGGTCACCAACGTGCGCGTCAAAGTGCGGCTGCGCAACCGGCACAAGATCCAGGGCGTGGTCAAGCAGGGCCGCTTCATCGAGAAGCTCAGCCGCCTCGACTTCGCCCCGGCCGACACGCAGACCGCCGGCGCCGGCATCCGCATCTGGTACTACAACAAGACCAACAGCTACGTCTTCCTGCCCTTCGAGGCGATCGAGTCGTACCGCATCGGCGAACGGCTGACCGACGAAGAGGTGCAGCGCATCGAGGCGGAGATCGAGGCCGAGCGCGAGCGGTCGGCGAGCGCGCGGGCGCAGCTGCTGGCGGAGCGCGCGGCGCAGGTTAACGCGGAGCAAGCGCCTGAGAGCAGCGAGAAGCCGCCGACCGGGGAGCACCCCGCCGAGGGCGAGGAGGCCGCGGAGGCCGCGGGCGATGCCGCGCTGCTGGCCCTGCTCGACGAGTACCCACCCACGGCGGGCTGGGGCCAGGACCGCATGCACGAGATCCAGATGCGCAAGATCACCGTCGGTGTCTACCCCGACGAGAAGAGCCGCCGCTTCGTCGAGGTGTTCTCCGACTGGCAGAAGGCGATGCAGCTGAAGAAGCAGCGCGAAGCCGAAGAGGCGCCGCCGCCCGCGCCGCAGCCGCCGGCCGGCAAGTAGCGCCTAGGTTCGCATGGAGAGTCGGCGCCCCTGGACGCCGCTCGCTGCGCTGCGCCTCCTCGTGTTGCCGATCACTCGGCCCCGGAGGCCTTCCGTCTCACGGTTGCCGTGGCGTACCATGAGCTCGAGCATTGCCCTGCCGGTGCAAGAGGAGGCGCCGTTGAGTAGCGAGGTCACGATTCGACAGGCTCTGGGGCCCGACTTCGACGCCATCGCGTCTCTCGAGCCGATCGCCCGGGACGATCCTCGATGGGCGGCCTTCGTGCGGACCGCGATCGCCCGGGAAGAGTGCTTCGTGGCCACGAGAGGCGACTCGGTGCTGGGCTGCGCGATCCTGGACTACTCCTTCTTCACGAACGGCTTCATTCCTCTCGTGAGCGTCGATGCGGAATCGCGGCGCCAGGGCATCGCGACCGCCTTGATCCGGTACCTCGAGACGCACTGCCGGACCCCGAAGCTGTTCACATCCACCAACGTGTCCAACTCCGGAATGCAGGAACTGCTGCGCAAGCTCGGGTTCGTGGCCACGGGATTCGTGGACAACCTCGATCCCGGTGACCCGGAGCTGGTGTTCTTCAAGGTCGCGAAGTCCGCTCGCGGGTGATCGAGGAAGGCGCTGCTCTTCGCCACGACTCGAAGCATGCGCGGACGAGGCGCCGTCGCCGGTAGACCTGCGAAACACGAGACTAGCCGCGCGGCCGCCGCTGCAGCCAACGCGGCAACAGATAGAAGTCGAACCAGAGCGCGGCGCCGATCGCCAGCGGCGCGGTCCACGCCAGCTGGCGGTAGTCGGCCAGGCCGCTGAGGGCAAAGGTGGCAAAGCCTGCGGCCAGCGCCACCGAGCTCAGCAGGATCGAGCCGCCGACCGCGGCGACTCCGGCGCTGACCGGATCGGGGTGGCGGTTGCGCTGCGCGCGCCGCACCGCGAGCAGCAGGTGCACGGTGTCATCGACCAGGACGCCCAGCAGTGCGGCGGTCAACACGGCGGAGTAGACGCTGACCGACGCCCCCGTCAGCACCAGTAGATTGGCGATGGCGACCACCGTGAGGCCGTTGGCGAGCAGGGCGGCCCACCATGCCCGCAGGCTGGGGGCGGCGGCGGCCAGCAGCAGCGCCAGCAGGCCGCCGATCGCGACCACCGACCGCAGCTGCGTGTTGCGTGCCGCCACCGAGGCCTCGGCGACCAGCACTGCGTAGCCGGTCGTGTAGATGCGGCGGGCGCCGAGTGTTGCGCGAAACGGGGTCAGGACTTCGCGCTCGAGCTTCGCCGTCAGCGCCAGCAGCGCGCCGGGAGCCAGCGCCGGCACGCGGCAGCCGAAGCGCAGGCGATCGCCGTCCGCCGACACCAGCTCGGCCATCGCATCGGCGAACTGCGCGACCACCGGCGACGCCGACGCCGCGCCGGAGGCGGAGATGCGCAAGTACGGCTCCAGCAGATGGCGGGCGGCGTACTCCGCCGTCGCCGGCTGCAGCGGCAGCGCGGCTTCCGCCGCCGGCAGCAGCCGGTGCTGCAGTCCGCGCAGCAGGGTCGCCGGGCCGAGGACGAACGGCAGGCTGGCTCCGCCACTGGCGCGCAGCGCCTGCTCGAACGCCTCGAGCTCGAGCAGGGTCGACGGTTGTAGAAGTCGGTCGCGGTCGAGATCGACCACGACCTCGAGCGTGGTCGGCGCGCCGAACAACGCCTGCGCGTGCCGGGCGTCGGCGACCCGCGGATGGGCGGCGGGCAGCTGCTGCAAGGGGTCGTCGAGGGGCAGCAGCGCGCGGTCGACGAGTAAGAACCAGGGCGCGCCGAGGAGGACCGCCACGGCGATGGCGCCGCGGCCGGTAGCGCGCAGCGGCGCTCCGGACCGCGACCCGGCCGGTATCGCGGCGGCCGCTGGTGGCCCGCAGCAGAACCGCATCGCGGCGCTGGCGATCGCGAAGGCGAGCGCACTGCCGGCGGCCACTTCGACGCCGAGCGCGCGCAGTGGACGGAGGTCGCTCAGTGTGAGCGCGGCGAAGCCGGCAGCGGTGGTCGCGGTGGCCAGAGCGCACGCCAGCCAGACCGAGCGGCGGGTTGCCGCACCGCGGCGCAGGGCGCGGCCGAAGTGGACATACGTGGCGCCGGCGGTGACCAACAGCAGGGGAGCCAGCGCGTGGCTGAAGCCGTGCAGCGGTCGGCCGGCCGCCACCGCTCCCCACGCCAGGGCCGCGGTCACGATCGGCCACGCGGCGGTGAAGCCGACCGCGGCGCGCGCCGGGACGCCGCCGGCCGCGCCGAAGGCGATGACCACGAGCAGCGCTGCGAGCGCGCCCCAGAGAGCGTCGCGCTGCAGCTGCTCGATCGCCGTCGCGCGCAGCAGCGCCGCGCCCGTGGCCCACGCGCGGATCGTGGGGTCGGCCGGCGCCGGCAGCCCGTCGGCGATGGCGAGCGCGCGCGCCGCGTAGTCCGCCGTGTCGCGCATCGCCGGCTCCAGCAGCACCCAGATCGCGATCGCCCGCCCGTCGGCGCTGATCAGGTGGCGCAGCAGCGGATCGCCCGTGATCCGCGCGCGCAGGTCCTCGGCTTCGTCACCGATCGCCTCGCGGTCGGCCGGCAGCAGCGCGCGCGGCAGTGGGGGCAGGCCCGGGTCGAGCACGGCATAGTCGGCCGTGTTGGCCAGGCTGACGACCTTGGCGACCTCGGCGCGCGGCTCGAGCCAGGCGACGATGCGGTCGACGGCGGCGAAGAACCCGGGCCGGAACACCGGATCGGCAGCCGCGTCGCGGACCGTCACCAGCAGCGTGTCGTCGGTGCCGAAGGTGGCGTCGAAGTCGGCGAACGTGGCCGCCGTCGGGCTGTCGTCGGCGAACAGCTGGCCGAGCGAGGTGTCGAACGAGAGCCGCGGCATGGCCGCCATCAGCGCCGCCACGCCGGCCGCGGCCGCTGTTGCGGCCACGCCGAGCCGCCCGCGCCCGGCCCGCGGGCGGCCCGATCGGCGCGCCGGCTGCGCGGAAACCACGTCCATCGTGCGCCGCGGATGATACCGCGCTACGCTCTCGGCCCATGAAGCTGGCGATGTTGTTCACCGGGCAGGGCTCGCAGTTCGCGGGCATGGGCGCGGACTTGGCCGACCGCTTCGCCGCGGCGCGCGAGGTGTTCGACCTCGCCGACGAGGTGCTGGACGCACCGCTCTCCAAGCTCTGCTTCGAGGGGCCGGACGAGGAGCTCGCCCTCACCGAGAACACGCAGCCGGCGACGTTGGCGGTGTCGCTGGCGGCGTACCGTGCCCTCGGCCGCGTGCCGGATCTCGCCGCGGGCCACTCGCTCGGCGAGTACAGCGCGTTGACCGCCGCCGGCGCGCTCGATCTCGGCGACGCCCTGCGGCTGGTGCGCGAGCGCGCCCGCCGCATGCAGCGCGCGGTGCCGCGCGGCGTCGGCGGCATGGTCGTGCTGCGCAAGATGGCGCGCTCGGAGGTCGAGGACCTGGTGCAGCGCGTCGACCGTGGCGTCTGCGAGATCGCCAACTACAACTCGCCGGCGCAGTACGTGGTCTCGGGCGAGACCGCCGCGCTCGAGCAGGTGATCGAGCTGGCCGGCGCGCGCAAGGCGATGCAGCTGCCGGTCTCCGTGCCGTTCCACTGCTCGCTCCTCGCCGCCGCGGCCCGCGAGTTCGCCGAGGTCCTCGACGCGGTCGAGATGCGCGACCCGGCGTTCCCGATCTACACCAACGTCGATGCCGCGCCGGTGACCACCGCCGCCGCGGCGCGCGATGCGCTGGCGCGCCAGTTCGCCGGCGCCGTCCGCTGGGAGGGGAGTGTGCGCCGCATCTTACTCGACGAGAGCACGCGGCGGTTCGTCGAGTGCGGGCCGAAAGCCCCGCTGCTGCGGATGGTGACGCAGATCGCCGCGGCGATCGACGCCGAGGGCGTCGAGACCTACTCGGCGACCACCGCCGACGAGGTGGAGTCGCTGCGTTCGTGACCGGCGCGCGCCTGCGGACCGCGCGGCGCGGGCTTTGGCCGCTGTCGTGCATCTACGGGGGCGCGATTCGCCTGCGCAACGCGCTGTTCGACGCTGGCTGGCGTCGCATCGGTCGGCTGCCGGTGCCGGTGATCTCGGTCGGCAACCTGAGCGTCGGCGGCACCGGCAAGACGCCGCTGGTGCTGTGGCTGGTCGAGGCCTTGGCCGGTGCCGGTCATCGGCCCGGGGTGCTGGCGCGGGGCTACGGCCGCGCGCCGGGTGCGGCCCTCAACGACGAGGGCATGCTGCTGGCGGGTCGCCACCCCGAGCTGCTGCAGGTGCAGAACCCCGACCGGGTCGCCGGCGGCCAGCGACTGGTCGAGCTCGGCGCCGATGTGGTGGTCCTCGACGACGGTTTCCAGCACCGCCGCCTGCACCGCGATTGCGATCTGGTCTGCGCCGACGCCGCCGCGCCGTTCGCCGACCGCCGGCTGCTGCCGGCGGGGGACTTGCGCGAGCCGGCGCGGGCGTTGACCCGCGCCGACGCCGTCGTGCTAACCCGCGCCGCCGGCCTCGACGAGGGCCGCCGGGCGGCGGCGCGCATCGCGGTGCAGCGCGCGGCGGGACGCGAGCTGCAGGTGTTCTACACCGAGCACCGGGCGCGCGATGTGCTGGCGCGGCCGAGCGACGAGGTGTTGCCGCTGTCGGCATTGCGCGGCCGGCGCGTGGCGCTGCTGTCGGCAATCGCGCGGCCGCAGTCGTTCGAGGCATCGGTCGCGGCACTCGGCGCCGAGATCGTGCTGCGCGAGCGCTGTCGTGACCACCACCGCTTCACCGCGGCGGAGCTCAGCGCGGTGCGCGCCCGGGTCGAGGAGCGCGACTGCGTGCTCGTGGTCACCGAGAAGGACGACCCCAAGCTGCCGATCGACCTGCCGCGCTGGGTGCTGCGCATCGACTTGGCGTTCGACGGCGAATCGCCCCATCGGCTGTTGGCGCGAGTCTTACCTGAGAGGCCACGGTGAGCCGGCCGCGGTCGCGAGTGCGCATTCTGCTCGAGTACGGCCTGGCGCGCGCCGGCCTGTGGTTCGTCGGCATCCTGCCCGAGCGCCCCGCGTACGCGGTCGTCGGCGGCATCGGCCGGCTGTTCTTTCGCCTCTCGAAGCGACGGCAGGAGTACGCCCTGCGCTTCTTGCGCGCGGCCTATCCGGAGGGCAAGTCGGACGCCGAGCTGTTGGCGCTGGCCAGGGTGGCGACCGGCAACATCTTCAAGGTGTCGCTGGACATGGTGCGTTCGACCAAGCTGATCCGTCAGGGCAAGATGCGCGAGCGCGTCGACATCGCCGAGTTCCGCCACGCCATCGAGCGCGGGCCGGTGTTGATCGTCGCCGCGCACTTGGGCTCGTGGGAGGTCGGTGCGATGACCGTCGGCCTGCACACCGGCGAGGCCCACGCCATCGCGCGCGAGTTCAAGAACCCCCTGCTGCAACGCTTTCTGCTCGACAGTCGGCGGGCGGCGGGACTGCACGTGCACCCCAAGCGCGGCGGCATCCGCCCGCTGACGCGGGCTCTCGAGGCCGGCGGCAAGTGCATGACGGTGGTCGACCAGCACCAGCGCCTGCGCGGAGTGCAGGTGCCGTTCTTCGGCCGCACCGCCAGCACCGAACGCTCGGCGGCCAAGCTCGCGCTGCGCCTCGGCTGCCCGGTCATCGTCGCCAGCTGCGTCCGCGTCGGGCCGGGCTTCGAGTTTGCCATGACCGCCAGCGAGCCGCTGCCGATCCGGGCGACCGGCGACCGGGACGCGGACGTGGCGGCGGCCGCCGCGGTGGTGAACCGCGGCCTCGAGGAGCATATCCTGCGGCATCCCGACCAGTATCTCTGGATCCATAACCGCTACCGCGACGCCGAGCAGAGCGCATGACCGACAGACCCGACGACCTGCGCATCCCGTCGGTGCGCACGCGCCGCAATTTGGTGCGCCGCGCCGACTTCGCGGTGCCGATGGCGCCGGTCGCCGGGTTCGCCGACTGGTTCGGCAAGCTGCCCGACATCTACGGCGGGGTCGCCCTCAAGCGCGTCGTCGAGCTGATCGTCGACGCCAAGCGCGACGGCAAGGTGGTCGGCTTGGCGCTCGGCGCCCACGTGCTCAAGGTCGGTTTGTCGCCGCTGCTCATCGACCTGATGCGGCGCGGATTCATCGGCCACGTCGCCACCAACGGCGCCGGCGCGATCCACGACTGGGAAGTCGCCTTCATGGGCGAGACCTCGGAGGACGTCGCCGAGAATTTGACCGACGGCCGCTTCGGCTTTTGGCGCGAGACCTTCGACGCGCTCAACGGCGCCGCGGTGCGCGCCGCGAAGACCACCGACGAGGGCTATGGATTGGCGCTGGGACGCGCGATCCGCGAGGACGGCCTGCCGCACGCCGAGCTGTCGGTGTTCGCCGAGGCGGCGCGCTTGGGCATTCCGGCCACCGTCCACGTCGCCTTCGGCTGCGACATCACCCACATGGACCCGGCGCTCGACGCCGGCGCGCTCGGCGTCGCAACCCAGCGCGATTTCTGGTCGCTGGTCGATACCGTCGAGCGGCTCGACGGCGGAGTGTGGCTCAACGTGGGCTCGGCGGTGATCATGCCGGAGATCTTCTTGAAGGCGGTCTCGATCGGTCGCAACCGCGGCCGGCTGGGCGCCGACTTCGCCACCTGCAACTTCGACATGCTGCAGCAGTACCGAGCCCTCACCAACGTCGTGCGACGGCCGCCGCGCGAGGGGCTGTCGGTGCTGGCGCAGCACGAGATCGCGCTGCCGCTGCTGCACCAGGCGGTGCTCGCGGTGGCCCAGCAGCGCGGGGTCGCGTTCGAGGAGGAGTCGTGAGCCGACAGGAGCCGCGGCTGGCGTCGCCCGACGAGCTGGGCCAGCTGGTGCACCAGCTGGGCAACGGTCCGGTGCTGGTGATCGGCGACTTGATCCTCGATGGCTACATCGAGGGCTCGGCGCGGCGCGTCTCGCCGGAGGCGCCGGTGCTGGTCTTCGAGACCGAGGCGCAGCGCCACCTGCTGGGGGGTGCGTGCAACGTCGCGGCCAACCTGGTGTCGCTCGGCGCGCAGGCGTCGGTGCTGGGGGTGATCGGCGAGGACGTGCCCGGCCAGCAGCTGGTCGATCTGCTCGTCGCCGAGGGCATCGACGTCGACCCGGTGGTCCGCGATCCGTCGCGGCCGACCACCCGCAAGACGCGCTACGTGAGCAAGACCGCGCAGGTGTTGCGCGTCGATCAGGAGCGCCGCCATCCGCTGGAAGGTGCCGCCGAGGAGCACGCCTTGGCGGTGCTGGCGCAGCGGCCGTTCCCCTTTCCCGCGGTGTTGTTGAGCGACTACGGCAAGGGCATGCTGACCCGTCGAGTCATCCAGGCGGCGATCGAGGCGGCGCACTCGGCGGGCGGCATCGTCGTCGTCGATCCCAAGGGGACCGACTACACGATCTACCGCGGCGTCGATCTGCTGACGCCCAACCGCGAGGAGGCCGAGGCGGCGACCGGCGTGCGCATCGATGGCGTGCACGATCTGCCGCGGGTGGCGGAGGTCTTGCGGCAGCACACCGGGGTGCGCACCGCGACCATCACGCTCGGCAAGGACGGGATCTACTTCGAGACCGAGGCGGGCGCCGGGCGGACCATTCCGACGGTGGCCAAGGCGGTGTTCGACGTCACCGGCGCCGGCGACACGGTGGTCGCCGTGCTCACGCTGGCGCGCGCCAGCGGTCTGTCGCTGCCGCACGCGCTGCAGCTCGCCAACCTCGCCGCCGGCGTCGTCGTCGGCCGCTTCGGCACCTGGGCGGTGTCGCGCAGCGAGCTGCTGTCGGTGCTGGGCCAGGCCGACCCCGGCAAGATCTTGACGCGGCCGGAGGCGGTGTCGATCGCCGCACGGCTCAACGCCGAGGGGCGGCGGCTGGCGTTCACCAACGGGTGCTTCGACCTCCTGCACCCCGGCCACACCGAGTACTTGGCGCGGGCGCGGAGCTACGGCGACGCGCTGATGGTCGGCGTCAACACCGACGCCAGCGTGCGGCGGCAGAACAAGGGCGATGACCGGCCGATCGTCGGTCTGCCGGACCGCATGGCGGTGTTGGCCGCCCTGGCGGCGGTCGACTACGTGGTGCCGTTCGACGAGGACACGCCGCTGGACTTGATCCGCGAGGTGACCCCGCGGGTCCTGATCAAGGGCGAGGACTGGCGCGACAAGGGGGTCGTCGGCGGCGATTGGGTCGAGGCGCACGGCGGCCAGGTGGTGCTCGTTCCGCTGCGGGAGGGCTGCTCGACCACCGCGATCATCGAGCGCATCCGCCGCGGCGGCTGACGCGCGGCGGGCGGCGCGGTTCGACCAAATGTGTGCGGCGCCACCGTAACGGTGGGGCCGTTTTGGTTCCTCTGCAGGAAAGGGGCTGCTCGTTGCCCCGAACCTCCAAGGGAGAACACTCGATGCAAGCCTCGCTCCGTACGCGTTGCGGCGCGCTGTGTGTCTCGGCCGCCTTCGTCGCGGTCGTTGATGTCGCGGCGATGCAGCCGAACAACCTCGTGCCCTATCCCGCGGTGACCACCACGCCCGCGGATGTTCCCAATCTGTTCGCCGAGCCGTTCACCGGCATGGCGCTCGACAGTCAGAACCGGCTGTTCGCGGTCAACACGCACGGCAGCACGCTGGTGCGGGTCGACTCCAGCGGCACGGTGTCCTTCGGCACCGGCCTCAACCCTGTCTCGGTCGCGGTCGTCGAGCGCCTGGGCGAGATCAAGGTGGCGGTGGTCTGCGCCGGCACGCACGCGATGTTGTTGCACGACGCGGCGAGTGGACGGATCGAGAACGTTCGCAGGCTCGACTCCGAGCCAGCGGACATCGTCTACGACGACGAGCGCGAGCTGGCGTTCGTCACCTGCCGCGGCGAGAACACCGTGCTGCAGTTCGATCCGCTGAGCTTCGGCGCCGCGCCCGTGTCCTACAGCATCGAGTGTGGCCAGCGGCCGGGGTTTCTGTACTTGGACCGCGGCGATCCCGGGGTCGCCGACAACCGCGTGCTGTTCGCCGCGTCGGTAACCGGCAACAACACCACCAACATGGTGCCCGCCGGAGAGGACCCGAACGACGGCATCGTCTTCGATCTGACCGGCAACCCCGGCGGTGAGCTCGACGATTTCGATATCTACCGGATCGATCCGGGGTCCGGGACGGTGGAGCCGGCGGTGACGGGCGTCGGCAGCCTGATCTTCGATTTCGCGCGCGCGCCGCAGCCGCCACACGGTCTCTGGGTGTTGAGTACGGACAGTCTGAACGCCGACCCCGCGCGGCAGAGCGAACCGGCGTTGCGCGGCAACTTCGTCATCAACCAGCTCGTCGTGGTGCCGGGAATCCTGCCGGTCGGGCCGGTGGCCGCCCCGCCGGGCGTCGACCTCGACGACACCCAGCCCGGCGTGTCGGGTCCGCAGTACGACGCGTGCCAGGCGATCAATCAGGCGCGGGCGCTGGAGTTCTTCGAGGGCGGCGCGTTGGTCGCCAGTCCGTTCCAAGATCGCATCTACCGGATCGCCGCCGACGGCAGCCGCAGCTTCACCTACTACCTGCAGCCGGGATCGCAGTGCTACGACGTGCTGGATGTCGGCAACGGCTTCTTCGCCGCGCTGTGCCTCGGCACGCAGAACATCGAGATCTTCAAGTGGGATCAAGTGTGGCGCGTGCTCAGCTACCCGCTGGGCTACGACCCGACGCCGGAGCAGATCCGGCGGGGCCGCGACGTGTTTCTAGATGGCCGGATCTCGCAGGACGGTCGCTCCAGCTGCGCGTCGTGCCACGCCGGCGGTGGCTCGGACCAGCTCGGCTGGCAGCTGTCGAGCCCGCCCAACGACACCAAGGACGTGATGGTGACGCAGAGCCTGTTCGGCATCGCCGACACGTTTCCACACCACTGGCGCGGGGAGCGCGACCTGGCCGACTTCCAGGGCGCGTTCCAAGGGCTGTTGGGAGCTCCGGCGACGGCACAGCCCGGGTCGTGCGAGCAGCCCCTCTCCGACCAGAACATGATCGACGTGATCGCGTTCATGCAGTCTCTGACCGCGCCGGCCAGTCCGTACCAACACCCGACGCGCCAGGTCGACGGCGATGTCGTGACGCCGCCGATCGACGGCAACGACCCCTTGCCGGCCGGTGACCCGGTGCAGGGTGTGATCGACTTCCTCACGGTGCCGATCCCGGGTGAGGACAACATCACTTGCGCCGATTGCCATCACATCAAGACCGGGAGTGACGGCAACGCGTTCGATGTCAATGGTGGCGCGATCCCGCGTTCGACGACCACGGAGGTCGCGCACTTGCGGCAGATGCAGAACAAGGGCCGCCGCATGAAGGTGATCGGGTTGCCGTTGGCAGGCGGGGCGATGGTTCCGACCGACGTCAATGACAACGGCTTCGGCTTCGGCCACGGCGGTGAGTTCGGCACTCTGCGGACCTTCGTCGAGGCGTTCAGCCTGTCGCCGTCCGCGACGGCGAACATCATCGCCTTCCTCGAGCAGTTCGACCAAGGCCTGTCGGCCGCCGCGCACTGGGTCGAGTGGTTCGACGCGCCGGCGGCGGCGGCGGGTCCCGCGGTGCGCGATCGCATCGAGGACTTTCTCATCGACGGAGCCGATCTCGACTGGAGCGACTTGGCGGTCGTCGGCCGCACGATGATCAGTGGCTCGATGCAGTCGATGCGCTGGTGGTTCGATCCGAACGCGGGAGCCAACGGGGAGTTCGTGCCGGAAACCACCGCGCAGCCGTCGATCACTTGGGGACAGATGGAGGCGGACGTGGCCGCGGGGACGACCGAGGCCGCGTTCATCGGGCTGCCACCGGGAGCCGGTCCGCGATTCGCGATCGACTACGACGGCGACGGCGTGCGCAACGGCGATGACAGCCTGCCGTACGAGCCGACCTACGGGGGGCCGAGTGCTCTCCCCGCGCTCTTGTCCTGGAAGGTCGATCTGGAGACTGCGCGGCTCGGCAAGCTGCACCTCGAGTTCAGTGAGGAGGTGACCTACTCGATCGACTACCGGGCGCGGGCCAAGGGGGCTGGCAGCCCCGGACCGCTGCGCACGGCTACGCGCGAGGACTACGTAGTGCGCGATGCCGCGCATCTGCAGCACGCCGAGCCCGGCTTCCCCGACATTGGCGGCCAGCAGAGCATCGTCGAGTTCGACGCGTGGATCACCTTCACCGACCGCGATGGCAATCAGGTCAGCGGGTTCAAGCTGGAGACCGCGCCGGGTCTACCGACGTTCGTGTCGCTGCCGTTCTTTCCGGTCGGCGACACCCAGCGCGAGCCCAAGCTGTACCACATCCAGGACATTTCCCTAGTCTCCGCGAATCGGCTTGGCAGTGGCGTCCGGGTCAAACTGGACGTCGAGGTGCGTATGCACCGTGGCGCGCCGGACTTCGACGTCCCCGCCGTGCCGCAGATGGTGTTCTTCACGCTGGCCCACAATCAGACGCCCAGCGGCGACTTCGAGCAGTCGCAGGTCGGGATGGCCGGTGTCGGTAGCTACACGACACCGCACGCGACGCGCTTTCGGGTGAACTCCTCTGGACCGCCCTATCCGTACTACGACGAGACGCCCGGCGAGCCGTGGATCGTCTCCGAGTTCACCGGGGTCTTCGATCCCTTGCGGCCCGGGCTAACCCGTGTGGAGTTCAACATCTACAACCTCAACGCAGGCTCCGTAGCACGGTTGTCGGCGATGGGCATCTACCCGAACAGCGGCGTGCCCACGCTGCCGCCGATCTACGACGCGACCCACCTGCAGGAGCCGTTTCAGATGCTGTTGACCGAGGAGCACTCGCAGATCGACGTGATCATGCCCTGAAGGTGGTGTGACTCGGCGCCCGGGGCATTCTGCGAGGCGATCTGCGGCATCGCGGCGTTCCGGGGCGGCGAGCCTCCGGCGCCTCGAATCTTCGAGCTTCGACAACATTCTCGAGGCGACGCCGCTGCCATGGCAACGGCGCCGCGGCGCCGGAGGCTCGGAGAGACAGTGCCTCCTGGCTCAGCGCGGCGGCGGATGGGGCAGGCCTTCCAAGCCGCCCCGGGAAAAGCGGCATCCGAGTTTGGTTGCGGCCGCGGCCGCGCTGAGCCTCCGGCGCCTCGAATCGTCGAGCTTCGACAACATTTTCGAGGCGACGTCGCTGCCATGGCGACAACGCCGCCGCGCCGGAGGCTCGGAGAGACAGTGCCTCCGGGCTCAGCGCGGCGGCGGATGTGTCGGACCTTCCAATCCGCTCCGGCGAGAGCGGCATCCGAGTTTGGTTGCGGCCGTGGCCGCGCTGAGCCTCGGGGTCCGAGAATGTTCGAGCGGCAACAACCTTTCGGAAGGCCCGTCGTCGCCGGGACTTCGATACCGCAACTCCCGGAGGCTCGAAGACAACACTGGCCTCCGGGCTCAGCGCGGCCGCCGGCGACCGCGGGACCCGCGACCGACGCTCGGGTCGCGGAATGCTCCGTGTTTGGTTGCGGCCTCGGCCGCGCTGAGCCATCCACCGATATGTCTGCCCGCACAGTGCCTTGCGCCGACCATCCCACCTGGCAGGCTGCCCCCGAACCTCGCTTGTCTGTCGCGGGGGGCGCACGCTATCCTAGCTCGCTCTCCGGTGTAACTCAGGTCGGTCGGCGCCACGCGCCGAGGAGGGCCCAATTGGTCGTCGTTCCGCGGAAAGTCCGCTCCAAGGACAAGGTCATTCCCAACATGCGCAACCTGGCAGCGGTGCTGCACGGGCTGCAGTCGCAGGGCAAGGTCATCGTGCTGACCAACGGCGTGTTTGACTTGCTGCACGTCGGCCACGTTCGCTGTCTCGAGGACGCGCGCGCCCGCGGCGACTACCTCGTCGTCGCGGTCAACGACGACAAGTCCACCGAGCGCCTGAAGGGCAAGGGCCATCCGATCCTGCCGGTGGACCAGCGCATGGAGATGCTGTCGACGCTCTGGTTCGTCGACTACGTCACCTCGTTCAGCGAGGACACCGCCGAGGAGCTGCTGCGCACGGTGCAGCCCGACCTCTACGCCAAAGGCACCGACTACAACGCGCGCACCCTGCCCGAGCGCGGCATCGTCAAAGAGCTCGGCATCAAGGCCGCCTTCGTCGGCGACAAGAAGGCGAACTCGACTTCCAAGATCATCCAGCGGATCCGGAAGAAGAAGTTCGCGTAGGGTGAAGGTACGGAGCCAGGCTCCGATTCATCGCCGGCCGCCGGCGATGAATCGGAGCCTGGCTCCGTACCTTCACCCTACGCGTACAAACCGCGCATCTTGGTGATCTCGGCGACGCGGTCGACGCCGAGCATGTAGGCCGCGATGCGGCTTGGCACCTCGAACCGGTCGGCCATGTTCATGACGTCGTGGAACGACTGCACCATGATCGTCTCCATGCGCTGGTCGACTTCTTCTTGCGACCAGAACATGCCCATGCGGTCCTGCACCCACTCGAAGTAGGACACCGTGACTCCGCCGGCGTTGGCCAGGATGTCGGGGATCACCATCACGCCTTTTTGCTCGAGGATCTTGTCGGCGCCGGCGGTCACCGGGCCGTTGGCGCCCTCGACGATCATCCGCGCGCGCACGCGGTCGGCGTTCTTGCTGGTGACGACGTTTTCGGTCGCGGCCGGCACCAGGATGTCCACCGGCAGCTCGAGCAGCTCGGCGTTGGTGACGCGGTCGCCGTTGTCGAAACCATCCAGGCTCTTGTGGCGGTCGAGGTGGGCGACCAACGCCGGCACGTCGAAGCCCTCCATGTTGACCACCGCGCCGTGGATGTCCGAGATCGCGACGACGCGCACGCCCATGCCGGCGAGCCGTTTGGCGCTGACCTTACCGACGTTGCCCGCGCCCTGCACGGCGGCGGTGCAGTCCGTGGGCGCGATCCCCATGCGCTGCAACGCTTCGCGCGTGCAGATCTGCAAGCCGTAGCCGGTGGCCTCGATGCGACCCTGCGAGCCGCCCAAACCGATCGGTTTGCCGGTGACGATCGCGGTGCAGTTCTGCCGCGCGTGCATGGAATAAGTGTCCATGATCCACGCCATGACCTGACCGTCGGTGCCCATGTCCGGTGCGGGGATGTCGCGGTCCGGGCCGAGGATGTCGATCAGGCCCGCGACGTAGCGCCGGGTGACGCGCTCGAGCTCGCCGAACGACAGCCGGCTGCGATCGACGACCACGCCGCCCTTGCCGCCGCCGAACGGGACGTTGACGACGGCGCACTTCCAAGTCATCCACGCCGCCAGCGCGCGCACCTCGTCGAGCGTCACGTTCTTGTCGAAGCGCACGCCGCCCTTGGCCGGGCCGCGTGCCAGCGAGTGCTGCACGCGGTAGCCGGTGAACACCTGCAGGGTGCCGTCGTCCATGTTGACGGGCACGGCGACGGTGAGCTCGCGGTCGGGCGTGCGCAAGATCTCGTACAGCCCCGGGTCGAGCCCGAGCTTGGTCGCCGCCAGATCGAAGCGAGCGTGCATCGCCTCGAATGGGTTTTCCTCTCCGAGGACTTGGTTGGGGTTCATGCGGCGGGGGGCGAGTCGTTAGTGCGCAGCAGCGAAATCTACCTCGCCCGATTCCGGGCAACAAGCGAGGGGGGGCGACATTGCCGCTATCCTCGCCGCCCCGACCGCCATGCAACTCGAGTTCGATCCCGGCGCCGGGGCGCCGCTGCGACGGGCGCTGGGCTACGCCGAAGCGCGCGACGTGATCTGCGACCGGCGCGGCCGGACCGTGCGGTGCACGCCGACGCGACGCACGGTGCGGCACGCCCTAGCGGCCGGCGCCGTGGTCTACCGCAAGCACTACGGCGACCGCGGCGCGCGCACCGAGTGGGCCAACCTGCTGGCGTTGCGCGCGGCCGGTTTCGCCGTCGCCGCTCCGGTGTGCGTCGCCGCGACCGGGGGGCGGTCGGCGGTCGTCTTCGAGCGCGTTCCCGGCCGCGCCGCCGACGCGGTGCTCGCCGCCGGTCCCGGCCAGCGCGGGCGCGTGCGCCGCGCGATCGCCGCCCTCGCTCCGGTGGTCCGGCGCCTACACCGCGAGGGCTGGTGCCACCGCGACCTCTACCTGGGCCACTGCTTTCTCGACGAGGCCGGTGACAACGTGGTGCTGATCGACGTGCAGCGCATCTTCCAGCCGCGGTGGCGGCGCCGGCGATGGCGGGTCAAGGACCTCGCCGCGCTGTGGTCGTCGGTGCCCGCCGGGGTGAGCCGCGCCGATGGGCTGCGCTTCTTGAAGCTCTACCTGAATGCGGAGCGCGGCCGCACGGGGCGGGTGCTCCGCCGCGGCTGGGCGCGCGCGATCACCGCCAAGGCGCGGCGCATCCGCCGCCACCGGCCCAAGTACGGCTGACCGGCAGCAGCCCACCGGGCAAAAAAGCGTCCGGTCCCCGTAAGCCGGGTTCTGATCCCGCCGCGAGGGCGGTGGCGATCATTTCTCGAGGCGCGCCCTCACGGGTGCGCTCCAACGACCAACCCGAAGGCCTGGGCGCGGGCCACGCGACCTTCCTACACGGTCTTTCTCCGGGTGGGGTTTGCCATGCCGGGGCGGTCGCCCGCCCCGCGGTGAGCTCTTACCTCGCCATTTCACCCTTACCGTCGCCCCTTGCGGGGCCGGCCGGCGGTGTCGTTTCTGTGGCACTTTCCCTGATCTCGCGATCGGTGGGCGTTACCCACCACCCTGCCCTGAGGAGCCCGGACTTTCCTCCCGCGGGGCCAGGCCCGCCGGCGATCGCCCGGGGACCGGACGGGGGCGGAGCATAGTGGTCCGCCGGGGTCGGGCGACAAGTCGTCTCGGGAATCGCCCCCCTTGTTGGTGCGCGAGGGTCTGCTACTGTCCGTTGTGGTGGTCGTTCCGCCTGCCCATCTCCGAATCGGAACGAGCGCCGCCCTCGAAGCTCGACCCCTGGGACTCGCACCCCTCGCTCGCCCGTGCTCAACATCCTTTCCGCGCCGCTGCTCTCGGTTCTCCTGATCAGCGCCAATCCCGATTTCTTGGAACGAGCCGGCGCCCAGGCGCGCGGCCCGTCCCCATCCGCCTCGCAGGCCGCCGGCGGTGATGGGGGGGTGCCCAGTCCGGGCCCTCTGCTGGCGGTGGGCGCCGGCTTGGTGCTGCTCGGCATGCACCTGGCGCGCCGCCGCCGCGCGGTCTGATCGCCCTCCTCAGCCGTTCTGCTCGGCGAGCCAGCGCTCGAGGATGATCTGCGCCGCGACGCTGTCGACCAGCGCGCCGCGCCGCGCTGCCCGCACGCCGCCCGCCGCCAGCCGCGCGTGCGCCTCGTCGGTGCTCCACCTCTCGTCGAACGCGCACACCGCGCAGGGAGCCACCGCCCGCAGTCGGCCGGCAAACGCCAGTGTGCGCTGGGCGCGCTCGCCGCGGCGGCCCTGACCGTCCAGCGGCAGGCCGACGACGATCTGTTGGCAGTCGCGCTCGGCGGCCAGCGCGGCGATCGCGGCGACGCATTCGGGTTGGCGCAAGCCGACCAACGCGGGCAGCGGCGTGATCACGCGGCCGCCGGTGTCGGTCGCCGCCAGGCCGGTGCGGCGGTCGCCGTAGTCGACGGCCAGCACCCGCGCCGGGGCGTCGTTCACAGCAGGTCCTCGTGCCCCTCGTCGCGCAGTCGCCGCACCAGCTGCTTGAGGTCGTCGGTGCGATCCTTGGGGCAGACCAGGACGGCGTCGCCGACCGACACGACGACCAGGTCGCGCACCCCGAACAGCGCGACCATGCGGGGGCCTTCGCCGTAGATCACGCAATCGGCCGAGGCTTCGGTCACCGACCGCGTCCCGTCCGCCGTCAGCCGGACGTTGCCGTCGTCGTCGGGCGGGGCCACCGTCCCCAGCGCGTCGAATGAGCCGAGATCGCTCCATCGGAGGTCGGCCTCGACGACGATCACGCGCGGTGCGCGTTCCATCACCGCGTAGTCGATGCTGTTCTTCGGCGCGGCGCGGAACGCGCGTTCGACCGCGGCGGTGTCCCCCGCCGCCGCCGCGCTGCGCATCTGCACCGCGCAGTCGGCGAGCGCGGCGTCGCCGGTGCGCATCGCCTCGAGCAGCACGTCCCAGGTCCAGACGAAGATGCCGCTGTTCCACGAGAAGCGGCCGCTTTGGACGAACTCCTCGGCGGTCTCGCGGTCGGGCTTCTCGCGAAACCGGTCACAGCGAAACGCCGGCGGCGTCATGTCGTCGATCGCTGCGCCGCGCTCGACGTAGCCGTAGCCGGTGGCGGCGTGCGTCGGCCGAATGCCGAACGTCACCAGCGCCTTCTGCGCCTCCGCCAGCGCCGCGCCGCGCCACAGCAGCGCCTTGAACGCGTCGTGGTCGTCGATGACGTGGTCGGCCGGCATGAAGGCGAGCGGGGCGGCCGGCTCGCGGGCCGCGATGTGCGCGCTCGCCAAGGCGACGCACGCGGCGGTGTCGCGCGCCTCCGGCTCGATCAAGATGCGGTCCTCGCGCAGTGCCGGCGCGGCGCGGGCGATGGCGGCCGCCTGGGCTGCGTTGGTGATCACCCACGTGCGCTCGATGCCGCACGCGTGCGCGGCGCGCTCGACCGCGGCCTCCACCAGGGCGCGGCCGTGGGCGAGCGGCAACAGCTGCTTGGGGCGCGCCGCACGGCTCGCCGGCCAGAAGCGCGTGCCGGATCCGCCGGCCATGATGATCGCGTGCATGGGCGTCGGTCTCAGAAGTCCTTGGTCTTCGCCGGCGCGGTGTACGCCGGGATCGGGTCGATGCGGCGCCGATCGGGCCGGCCCTGGAACAGCCACCGCGGCCGCGCCTCCGGCGAGCGCAGATAGCCGAACACCTGGAAGCCGACGACTTGCGAGGTCAGCAGGTTGACCACGCGCGGCAGGATCAACCAGTCCGCGGTGCCGGCGAACAGGTCGGGAAACTCCAGGTCGATGTCGAGGTAGCCGTCGAACGTCAAGTTGCCGGCGCCGACCACCTTGACCTGGGGCGAGGTCACCTGCAGATCGTCGATCTGGATGCGTTGGTCGCCGATCGCGTAGCGCAGGCTCGCGCCGTCGAACTGGGGGCGATTGTTCGGGGCCAAGAACGCGTAGATCGCCGAGAAGATCGGCACCTCGCCGAGGCGGCCGTGGCTGATCTGCAGGTCACCCGTGGCGCGCATGTCGATCAGCTCGGTGCCGACCAGTCGCTCGAGCTGCAGCCTGCCGGCGAGGGTGCCGCGCGCGACCGGCGCGGCGGCGCCGAGGTCGCCCATCAGGTCGCGCAGCTGCACGCTGTCCCACTCGAGGCTCGCCGACAGCGCCTCTTCGTCGAGCTGGTAGACGAGGCTGGGGGTGTCGTCGGTCGGTCCGCGCACCGCTCCGCCGTGCAGGTTGCCGATCAGTCGATGCAGCGCGAACTGCGTCGGGGTCGCGCGCAGGCTGGCGCGGAAGCCGCGCAGTGGGTGGCCGAGGAGGTCGAACGACACGTCCTGCAGGTCGGCGTCGACCTGCCCGCCGGTCGGCATGATCTTGGCGTCGCGCAGCCGGACTGCTCCCGACAGCTGCCGGATCGGCACCACCAGCCGCATCTCGAGGCCGCGCGCCATCACCTCGCCGTCGAACTCGAGCGTGAAGTCCTCGCCGCCTTCCTCGAATGCGTAGTGCATCGCCAGACCGTCGATGCGCACCGGCCCGCGGATGCGACGGTCGAGGAACGTCTGCCGCAGCGGCCCGGTGATCAGGTTGGCAAACCGGTCGTCGACGACGAGGTGGTCCGCCGACAGAGTCGTGCGGATGTAGGACTTGCCGTCGGCACTGCCGAACGCGCCGCCGGTGAACAGCAGCGCCGCGTCGTCGAGCCGGCCGCGGACGTCCTCGAAGGAGCCGCGGCCGTCGGCGAAGTGGACCTCGCCGCGCAGTGCCGTGATCGGGCCCGGCAGGAACGCGGCGGCGGTTTGCACGTCGCGCAGGGCGATCCGCACCGTGTTCTGGGTCGCCTCGCTGCCGGCCTGCTTGACGAAGTGGCTGACCAAGTCGATCGCGCCCGACGGCTGCAGCATGTCCCAGGTCTCGCGGTCGAGCAGGCCGGTCTTGACCAGGGTGTCGGCCAGGGCGGCGTTGAGCGGCAGATCGCGCAAGACGGTGGTGAGGTCGAGGGCCCGGTCGTCGGGGTCGGAGTCGATGCTGCCCTCGAGCAGAACTCCGGCGGTGGTTCCCTCGCCGGTGTCGAGCACGCCGCGCAGCATGCGGATGTCGACGTGGTTGTCGTTGCCCGAACCGCGGACGACGGCGGTCCCGTGCAGACTGTCGACGCGGCGCTCGAAGGTCGGCGCCAGCACCGAGCTGTCGGTGAAGTCGAGCTGCAGCTTGTGCTCGTATGCATCGCTGCCCACCGGCTGCCAGACGGTCACGGCGCAGCGCACCGTGCCGCGCGGATCGAAGTCTCGCCACAGCGCGCCGAGATCCGGGCTCAACGCGGTCACCGCGTCGTGCAGCGCGTCGTCGAGCGGGATGCGGTCGCCGGTGACCCAGAGTCGCGAGCGCAGGCCGTCCTCGGCGGAGTGCAGCTGGTAGCTGCCGCCGATATCGACGACGGCGCCGGCGCGCTGGCCGCTGAGCTCGAACGCGAGGTCGTCGGGGCCGATCTCGATCGAGCCGGTGATGCCCTCGAGGCGGTAGGGAAAGGCGTCGTAGCTGACGCTGCAGCCCAGCGGTTGCAGGGTGACGTGCACCTCGGTGGGGGCCGTGCCAGAATGGACGTCGATCGCCACCCTCGCGTCGCTGCGCCCTTGCGGCGAAAACCGGTCGTAGATCGCGGCCCCCTCGCCGCGCAGCACGGTGTCGACGGCGGTGCGCAGTTCGTCCGAGAACGCCAGGCCCGTGCCGTCGATCTCGAGCCGCATCGAGCGTTGGTCGGGGGCGTCGTCGACTCCTTCGATGGCGCCGTTGATGTGGACCGTGCCGCCATCGGCCCGCTTGCCCTCGAGGTCGGCGATGACGACGCGACTCGGGCGCAGATGGATCGAGCCGCGGACGTCGTCGATGGCGAACGGGAAGCCGAGCGGCGCGCTGCCGTCACTCTGCTCGAAGCCGGTGAACGAGCCGCTGAC
This sequence comes from Planctomycetota bacterium, assembly GCA_965223545.1. Taxonomy (GTDB): domain Bacteria; phylum Planctomycetota; class UBA1135; order UBA1135; family UBA2386; genus CBDCWY01. The sequence goes on from OZ245006.1 coordinate 6,682,294, forward strand.
GCCGTGCAGCACCAGATCCATCGACGGGGCGGGTGGCGCGCCGCCGCTGGCGGCCAGCGACAACACCGCGTCGATCCTTCCGTTGCGCGGCGAGAACGCGTTCCACATCCGGCGCACTGGCGCCAGCTCGCCCAGGCTGCGCTGCAGGGTGTCGTCCACCGGGATCTGCTCGGCCTCGACCGACACGTCGAACGCCGGCACGTCGCCGAGCACGTCGGTGACCGCGCCGCGCACGCGGAGCTTCCCCTGGCCTTGGCGCGCGTGCGCGTCGAAGGTGATCGCGCCGCCACCGGCGGTGGTCGCCCCCAGCTTCGCCGTGGCACCGTCGATCGGATAGGGAACCTCGGGCGCGGTGATTGCGACGGCGGTGAGGTCGGCGTTCAGCCGTGCCGTCACCGCCGCATCGTCGCCGGCCTCGGCGGGGTACTGGATCCAGAGCGAGATGCGGTCGGCGTTGGCGGTGAAGCCCGCGCGCCGCAGATACTGCTCGAGGGCGCGGTGGTAGGGGCGCGCGGTGTCGGCCGAGAGCGGCACGTCGGCGGTTTCCAGCAGTGCGCGGAACTCGGAGCGCGCGAGATCGGCCGTTCCCCGCACGGTGATCTCGAAGCCCGCCGCGCTGCTCATCGAGCCGCTGAGCGCCATGCGCTGATCGTCCGCCGCATCGGGCAGCAGCTGCAGCGAGACGGCGTCGAACACGAGCTCGGGGGAGCCGGGGCGCAGCTGCAGCGATACTCGCGAATTCGTCACCGAGACCGCGGGATAGCCGCCGTCGCCGCCGGTCTCTTCGGGCAGCTGCAGGATGTCGCTCCAGTCGAGCTCACCGCTCTCGGTCAAGCTCAGCCGCAGGTCGAGGCCCTCGATGTGCACCTGCCGCAGCGTGCCGACCCCGGTGGCGTCGAGTGGGTTGGTGTTGACGTCGAGCTCGATGTTGCCGGCGCTCAACACCGGGGCCTCGCCGGGGTCGGGGTGGGCGATGCGCACGCCGGTGAGCCGGACGCGGCCGGTGGTCGGGTCGAGGTCGGCGTCGGCGAGGTCGAATTGGCCGCGGATGAACTTGGCCATGACCTGCTGGACGAACGCGCGGGTCGCGCCCGAGTGCCGCAAGATGGCGTAGGTCGTCGTCAGCAGGACGGCGAAGAAGCCGACGAACAGCAGGATGATGGTCTTTCGGGACACGGCTCGCTGGGGCGCTGAGTCAGTGGGGGCGTGGCGCGAGGCGGCGATCAGCGGCCGGTGCGGCCCGCCGGATTTGTCTCTCCAAGCGCGTCGAGATCAGGCTGATTTCGCTCCAGAATGGCGTTTTCGGCACGGAAACGGGGGTTTTGCGTTGACACAAATGCGCCGCGAGCCAAACTCGCCAGCGCTAACGCGAGTGACACGCCGAGGGGGTGTGTCGCCGGCCCTACGATCATCCACACAGAAGGATCGAAACCGATGGCAGCCAGAAGAAAAAAGGCGGCGCCGCCAGAGCTCATCATCTCCAAGTCGCGCACCAAAAACGCGGTGAGGAAGTGCAACGTCTCCGGCGATTTCTACGGAGCTCTGGACGCGGCTGTGCGCAGCCTGATCAAGACGGCCGAGGGCCGCGCGCTCGAGAACAAGCGCAAGACCCTCAAGCCCTGCGATCTGTAGAGCGTCCGCTGCCGGCGGGTCGCCTCGGTGGCACGCCAGCCCGCCCTCTTAGGGGGCGGCCCTCTGCCGCGGCGCGTTCTGCGCGCCGCGTGAACACGCGAAGGACTCCCGCCTTCGCGTGTTTTTGTTTGTTTGGGAGCGTGGCGGCGTCGAGCGCTACAGACCGATCGTCAGATCCACCGCGATCGTCGTAAGAAACCCTTGCACTGCGGTCGGGTCCAAGACCACGGCCTGCGTGTGGAGTTGGATTCCGCCGAGGGCCGCGGGCTCCGGAATCGGCAGGGGCATGGTCGCAAAGCCACTCGTCCCGGTCACGGCGGGCAACGAGGTCGCCAGCGCCCCGGGATCGATCAAGAGCTGGCAGCCACCGGCAAGCGTGAGTTGCAGGGGCGCGGTCGAGATCAAGATCGCGGCAGCGCTCTGGCTGCTGCCGCGGAAGACATCGAATCCGAACGAGCGGTTACCCAAGTGGGGCTTGCCGAAGGACTCGAGCAAGGGCTGCGCCGAGGTGCTCATACAGCCGGCGCCGCGCCGCGCCACGGTAGCGATCGGCAACCTGGTCATCACTTGCGTGGTCGGATAGCGCTCGATGATCAAGCGCTTGCGAAACGAGTCGTATGCCGCGATGCCCGGTCCAACCGGTGGCGTCGAGACGGGCTGCCAGCCCGAAGTGCTCCAGCGCCAAACCGCGCTCCCGACCAGGAGCATCTCGTCGCGGTCCGCGTCCCAATGCAACTCGGTCCTCTCTTGGGTCGGTCCATTGTTCTGCAGTAGCGTCCAGCCGTCGCCGTCCCACTCCCAGGTATCGTCGAACCACTGCAGCGGAACCGATGGTTGGACAACGCCAGGGGAGCCATAGGTCGCCCCTCCGTGCAGCATGATCGTGCCGCGCTGCGGATGAAAGGCCATCGCTGCGGCAGATCGCGGCGACGGGCCCTGGCTCGCGGCGAGGCCCCACTGGCCGTCATCCCACCTCCACGTCTCGCCGTAGTTGGTCGTGACGTTGTATGAGCTGACTGCCCGCACTCGATAGCCACCGAACAGGATGGCGGCGCCGCTCGGCTCGTGGGCGAGGCCTGGCTCCACGTAGCCCGGCGCGCCTCCGAGACGCCGCCAGGCCGCTCCGTCGTAGGAGTACGTGTCACCGGTCCAAGGGGCGAACTCGCGCGCCGTCACCACCCAGAGCTGCCGCAGCCGGTCGTTCCACATCGGAGAAAGCCGCGTGAAGACTCCGAAAGGGCTCGGCGCCGAGTCCTGTACCCACTCGATACCATTCCAGCTCCAAGCGCTTCCGATGCCGACGGCGATCGACTGGCGGCGCCGGGCATCGTAAGTGAGGTTGGAGACGAAAGGCCGCCGCAGAACGAGCTGCCAGCGCGTGCCGTCCCAGGAGGCGACATGGCCCTCGGTAGCGTGGGCGAGCAAGCCGCTGCGCGTCGACACCAGCCACCTTGACCCAGGTGCCGGCGGCAACGCGGCCCACTGGCTGCCATCCCAGCTCCACGCCTGGGTGGGCGTCGAGGACTTGGTTTCGAACAGAACGATGGTGGCCGTCGTCGGATCCCAAGCCATTGCCAGACCTGGGTTGATTTGCGTTGGGCCGCCGCTGGTCGTGCGTGCGCTCCATACCACGCCGTCCCACTCCCAAGTCGTCGCGTCAACGCCGTTGTGGAGCACGATCACCTGGCGCAGTGGGTCGTACGCGAGTGCCACCGAGCCAGCGCGTCGCGTCGGCGCCATCGGTGCAGGCGCCTGCCGCCAACTGCTCCCGTCCCATAGCCAGGTCTCGGCGTTGTAGCCCGAGGTGGATGGCGCCGATCCTCCGAACACCATGAGCTCGCCGCGGGCCGCGTCGTACGCCATGCGGTGTACGAGGCGCGGGCTGGGGCCGCCACCGTCGTCGAGCAGAGTCCAATCGACGCCGTCGAAGCTCCACAGCTCGGCATTGGGAGTACCTGAGCCATCGCTGCCCCCGAACAGCAACACGTTGCCAACCGCGTCGGCAGCGAGCGCGGAGCCGACGCGGTCGATCGGCATCGTCGATGGTTGGCGACTCACCCATCCACCGTTCCACTCCCACACGGCTTCCTGTCCGGGAGCGCCGACGTACGCCACGATCCGATCCCGAACCGGGTCGTAGGTCACTTCGGTGGAGGATACGGTCCTGGGTGCGAGTGTCCGTGATGACCAAGACGGCGGTTGGGCTACCAGGAGCCACGGCGCCCAGACTGCGACGACCACGGACGAAAGGGCTCGGGGCATGTGTCCTCCTCGGGTTCGAATCCGGCGCTAGTATACGGCAGTGGTTTGGATCCCGGGGGGGAGGCCGGGTATCGAGCGTATCGGCCTCGAACACTCCGATGCGCCGGTATGACGCGGCGACGATCGAGTATCGAGTGAGGATGCCCTCGGTGCTGCCGACCACTACCGAACCGCGGCCGAGCCGTCGCACTCGGTGACGACCAGAGAGTCGTCATGGCCGAGCCAGGCTTCTTGACCGAGCGCTTGAACTCCGAGCTCACCGTCGAGGTCCCCAGCGTGCACGTCGCCTTGCTGGGGGTGCCGGTGGCTAATCGAGTCACTGGTTCGGCATGTTGAGGACGACGGTCGCGGCAGTCGACAGCTGGAGCGGCCCCGAGGGCGGCGCGACGACGGCCTGCAGTACCACGGGCAACCGCTGGACCGACGGCGGCATGAACGCGGACACGGGCGTGGAGTGGAACAGGTAGCCCCGGTTGTCGAGTGTGCCGGTGAACGTGATGGCGAAGGCTGCCGGATCGATCCACAGCTCGGGCCATCCAAGTGACGGGAGGAAGGGGGGCGGTGGCTGCATGCGGGCGAAGCTGCCGAGCACGACGAAGAAGGCGTTGGCGGAGCCCCAGAGGCGGTACTCGAGGATGTCGAGGTACGCAAATACCGAGACCGCGGGGATCGGATTGGGGATGAGCTGGATGTTGCCGACGATGGTCTTGGGCGCTCGTTCGTACGTGAGCGTGCCGCCATTGGCGAGCACGTCGGGTGCGGTGCCGCACGGACCCGAGGCCCCGACGGGAAAGCTACTTGGACCGGCCAGCAGGATGTCGGAGTTTGTGGTGACCAGGCCGGGGTACGGGGTGGGGCAGAGGTGTGTGAACCAGCCCGAATCGATGATGGTGACGCGGGAGTTGATGCAGGTGAATGGCAGAGTGCTGGTCGGGAAGAAGGAAGAAGGAGCCGAAGGCCGTGTAGTTGATGACGACGTTGCTGTTCTCGATGTGCCAGCGCTCGGCTCCACTGCTGGTCACGGTGACGTTCTTGCAGTTCTTGATCTCGAGCAGCGAGTCGGTGTTGGCCGAGGTGGATACATCTTGCAGGTGCACGTGGCCATCGCAGTCGAGGACGTGTAGGTTTCCGACTCCCGTGATCAACCCGATCGCAGTCGAGTTAAGTACAGCGCGCTGGCCGACGGGCACGCCTTGGATGGTGGTTGTGCCCAACGCGAGGCCCCTTACCACGGGGTAGATCTCGACCCCCTTGCGATCATCGGCGCGGTGTACGTGCCTCCGGGTGCACTGGTGCGGACGACGACGTGGTCACCGGGTGCGGCGGCCTGGACCGCCGGTGGCAGGTCGGTGAAGTGTGTTCCCGGGCCGTTGAAGGCATCGACGATCCAGGTTTTTTGGGCCGGGGCGAAGCCGGCAATGACGCCGAGTGCGAGGAATGACAAGCGCATGAGAGCTCCCTACGGTGAAGAGGCGCTGCACAGTTCGAAGCGGCGGATCCCGGTCGCTGTAGCGATGTAGAGCTCGGGCACCCCGTCAGGGCCGATGAGATCCTTGGCGTAGATCGAGTGGAATGCACCCGCCGAGCCTTCGACGAGGCCGCGGTAGATCGGCTGACCACTCTGAGTGAGTCCGCCGCCGGCGCCCACTGTTGGGTCCCAGCGGAATACGACGATCTCCCCGGCTGCGGTTGTGATCAGGATTTCGGTGTCGTTTGGGTTGCAGTCCAGGTCGGCGACCAAGGCTCCGGTAGCACCCCAGCCCGGGAAGTGCGGGTCGTAGGGGGTGCCGCCCAACGGCACCTGCTGTAACGTCGTCAGGCCTTGTGTGATCGGGTCGTAGTCGAGGATGGACAGTGACGCCCGCGCGTATTCACCGCCGTACCCGATCGGATCGAAGTACGGCGCGAACACGATTTCGTCGCGTTCGTCGCCGTCCAGGTCGTGCAGTGCCAGCGCCAGGCCGCCGAGGCCGAGATCTGCACTCTGCGCCAGGATCGCAGATGTGGGCGAAGTGGGGGTTGTGCCACCGAAGTAGGCGTCGAGGACTTGCACTTTGCCGCCAAAGCCCGCGACCACGGGTCGGGGATGCTCCTGTCCTGATGTCTGTTGCGTGCGCACGGCGAGCAGGCCGAAGTGTGCCGGGTCACCCATGTACGTGTAAGGTTCGAGGTGCTTGTTCGCCGCGGCAGATCGCGTGCCGTGCATGCGGAAGAGCACGACGGCGGTCGGGCGTTCGAGAACCCTGTCGGCGGGGAGAGGGGCGACGATCTCGAACGAAGCGACGTTGGTTTCGCCCTTTGGCGTCCCCTGCAGCTCCCCGATCCAGTTCTGCAGGTTCTGGATGCGCGGCAATGGCAATGGCAAGATTGACTGGTCGCTTTCGTCGACGCCCTCGATCGGGGTCCACCCTCGATGTTGGATCGCCACGGAGATCGAGGCCGTCCAACAAGAGCGCGAGTTCGCTATTCGCAATCTCGAATCGGCTGCTGTTCTCCGCGGAGCGATCGAATACCGGAAAGCGGCCGCTCGTCAGTCGCTTCGCCAGCACCCAGTAACCGGACGACTCAATTCTTCCTCACTGTGATCCGCGCGATGATCTCCCCGAGGTTGGAGGAAGACATATTGCGATACGGCGACACGAACTTCTTCCTGAATTGGTCGTCGATATTGATCACCTCCTTCGGCTCGTATTTGATTACAGTGAACCCGCCAGACTCGAACTTAGCTATCCACTCACGCGGACGTACGCGATTCTGCCGCACTCGGCAGAGCTTGCCCGGCAAATCTGTAACATCTCCTGCGGCATTAGAAGCTTCATGAGACAGGTAGTCCAAGGGGTGTACGTCCTTGTCCTGGTATCGCCTGTGATCCGTAGCATCGACCAGGTGAACACCAAACCCACCCGCAGACGTCACTCGCGATAACTCTCCAACCACACTGTCTGGCTCGAGCACATGCTCCAAGAACGCGTGCGACACCGCCAAGTCCACCTCACCGTCACGTATCGGTAGGTCCGCGGCATCAGCACACCTCCAGCACAGCTTTTCCCCATCGATTCCAGCAACATCTCCTTGGGCAAGCCTGGCCACACCAAAGCTACGGAGGTTCTGCAAGACCTCTAACCGGCTTATTGCGTACCCACCCACAACCGATGTCGGGTGCAGCAGCATCGCGGCGATCAGGTCGGCTAGCGCTCGCGCTGCCCGAGGCTCGTGCTCTGGACGACTAGTATCCACAGCATACGCACGCGTTGCCCCCAACATAATGTGTAGCATTGACAGGCCTCCGGGGTTCCAGGACCCACACCCCAGGTCGAGAACTGTCTTCCCACTCAAAGAATAGTCGCTGTCCCCCAGGGCTTTGCACATTCCTCGAAAATCTCGACCAATTCGACGAGGAGAGAGTCGGTTTGTCGGTCGATCTAAGAAGGCAGCTGCAGTATCGATGAAGGGTTTCAGATCCCAAGCTACACCGCTCGTAACCTGCTTGCTGGAAAGCCGTGCGATGAGTTCACCGCAGAGAGCTTCCGTAGAGACCTCCGAGAGGCGGGGATCGTCGTCGGGAATAGAACCGACGCCCCATGAAGGGAGTTGGCCAGACATCGCTCTACTCATAGAACGGGATAAGCCGATTGTCGCCGCCAAGAGGCGCAAACGGCGGTGCCGCTTCTCAGCGCCCGGGAGTTGCGGAATCGAACTCCTGACGGCAAACGGCCTTCGGAAATGTTGCCGCCGCGCGAAGGCTCTCGGCCCCGGACGCTCAGTCCGAAACCAGCCGCGATGATTGCGCAAAAGTGGTGCTGATCACGCATTTCGAGCGCCTCCTGGGTCTCCAACTCCGGTGTGGACAGCGTGGATCGTGCCGCTGCACGCTGCACGGGCTTGTAGCCTTGGAGACTAGCGTCCCGCGGCGATCTGGTCGATCCCCTCGGCCGTTGGAGCGGCATCGTCGCCCGTCGCCGACGACGAGAGAGCCCTCAGTCCGCGTAACTCGCCATCAAGTACAACGGCTGCAACGCCTGGGCCGAAGCCGGAGTCGTCGCGATGCGCGGATCGAGCAGCAGCGCCGCGCGTTGCGCCGGCTCGGCGCGCGCAGTGACCCAGCCCACCACGCGCTCCTCCACCACGCCCCGCAAGGTCGGCTCGAGGCTCTCCTCGGCGAGCACCGTCTCGTCGTCGCGCATCGCCGCCGCGCACTCTTCCAGCGGCGTGGCCCGCGGTTTCTCGACGAGCACGACGTGCTGGCGCAGCTCGACGCGGGCGTGGTGCGCGCACCCGCGGCGCGCGTCGAGCAGGACGCGCACCGGGCCGCGGGCCCGCTCCACTGACCACGCGTGCAGGGCGAGTAGCTCGAGGCTGGTGGCGGTGTAGACCGCGACTCTGCCGAAGCGGTGTAGTGTGCGCGCGAACGTGGTGGCGACGCGCAAGCCGGTGTAGGAGCCGGGGCCGATGTCGACGTGCATTGCTTGGCAAGCGCGCGGGGGCAGGCCGGCTTGCGCAAACAGGGTGGCGACGCCCTCGGCGAGGCCGTCGGGGCAGTCGGTCGTCTGTCGGGTGCCGTCGTCGCGCTGCAGGACGCAGCCGTAGCGGCCGGCGCTGGCGGAGATGGCGAGCGCGATCGGTGGGGTCGGCATCTTGGCTCAGCTGCCGATCGCTGCGCGCACTGCGCTCGCGATGTGCTCGGTGTGGCGCTGCACGGCGTCGGCTGCCGGGCCCTCGACCATCACGCGGCAGAGGTTCTCGGTGCCCGAGTAGCGCAGCACCACGCGGCCGTCGCGGCCGAGGGCTTGCTCGACGTCGCGCACCGCCTGCTGCACGCCGTCGAGGTCTTCGAGCGCGGGCTTGTCGCGCACGGTGACGTTGACCAGCAGTTGGGGGAAGCGGTGGAACTCGGAGAATGCCGCAGCGCTGCCGCTGGCGATGTCGGGCAGCGACAGCAGCTCGAGCGCGGTCAGCAGGCCGTCGCCGGTGTAGTCGCCGCGCTCGGCGAAGATGATGTGGCCCGATTGCTCGCCGCCGAAGCCGAAGCCGTGCTCGCGCATCGCCTGCACGACCGAGCGGTCGCCGACCGGCGTGGTGTGCACGGCGATGCCGCGCGCCTCGAGGCAGCGGTGCAGGCCGAGGTTGCTCATCACCGTGGCGACCACGGTGTCGTGCGGCAGCGCGCCCTGCGCGCGCAGCTGAGGACCCAGCAGCGCCATCACCGCATCGCCGTCGCGCACCTCACCGCGGTCGTCGACGAAGATGCCGCGGTCGCCGTCGCCGTCCAGGCAGATGCCGAGCAGCGCCTTGGCCTCGAGGACCGCCGGCGCCAGCTTTGCGGCGTGCAGCGCGCCGACGTCCTTGTTGATGTTGTTGCCGTCGGGAGCGCAGCCGGTGACCACCACCTCGGCGCCGAAGCCGCGCAGCACCGCGGGCAGCACGTCGGAGCCGCCGCCGTGCGCGGCGTCGACAACCAGCACCTGGCCGCTCAGGTCGAGCTGCGGGAACTGGTTGGCGAGAAACTCCTGGTAGCGCGTCGTCAGCTCGGGGGCGTGCCGCGTGCGGGGTGCGTGGTCGGTGTCGAAGTCGACTTCCACCGCCAGCCGCTCGATCTCGCGCTCGGCGTCGTCGCCGAGCTTGCGCCCGGCGTGGTCGAAGATCTTGATGCCGTTGTCGGACGCCGGGTTGTGGGACGCGCTGATCATGATGCCGGCCGAAAACGGCTCGGTGCGGGCGGCAAACGCCAGCGCCGGCGTCGTCACCAGGCCGATGTCGACCGCGGTCGCCTCCGCCGCGGACAGCCCGCTGGTGAGCGCGCGTAGGATCCACTCGGCGGAGCCGCGGCCGTCGTTGCCCAGCACCACGCGCTTGTCCGCCGGCCCGGCGCGCTGCAGGTAGACGCCGAGCGCGGCACCGATCCGCGCCAGGGTAGTCGCGTCCATGGGCGGCACGCCGGCCTCGCCGCGCAGGCCGTCGGTGCCGAAACGAGGGGCCGTGGTGTCGTGCATGGGTCTCTCAAGCTACTGGCCGCCGCTGTCCTTGAAGTGTGCCTCGAGCGGCACCACGGGGGAACGATAGTGGGTGCCCTCGACGAAGCGACCGTCGGGAAACCACAGCCTCCCCTGGATCACCGTCGGCTGGCCAGGCGTCGCATCTGCAGGCAGAACGGCGAGAATGCACAGGTTGTGGCGCACCCACTCCTGCAGCGCCGCGCCCTGCTTGCCCGCGAGCTCGGCGTCCAGCGGGCTGGCGACCAGTAGGGTGATCTTGGCGTCCTCGATCGGCTCGAACTGGTCGGCGTCGTACTCGGTCTGGAAGGTCAGCAGCTCGACCGGCACCGACAGCTCGAACGACTGATAGGCGGGGCGCACCGGAAACTCGACCTCGACGCGCGGCGGCTCGAAGCGCAGCCGGCGGGTCTGCGTCCAGTAGACGTGCACGGCGGCGACCTGCCGGATTGCGCGGTGCGTCGTGCCGGCCCAGCTGGTCAGGTCGACCGAGAACAGCGGCTCGGTGGGGGCGTCGGCTCGCGGGGTGTCCAGCTGGCGTTCGAGCGCGCGCACGTCGGAGGCCGACCCGGTCACGGTAATGCTCTCCGGCGAGAACGTCGCCGCCTGGCGGTCGAGCCGCGCGCTCAGCGAGGGATCGGACGCCGGGAAGAGGATCTGCAGGAGGTCCGGGGTTGGCTGTAGCTCGAAAGTCTCCAGCGGCTCGAGCTCGACGCGGATGCGCGCCGGCACCATGCGCACCGTGGCACGCTCGAGACCGTCACGCAGCTGTAGGTCGGCGGCCTCGAACTCGAAGAACGGCGTCGGCGTGTTGCGGTGCAGCCGGTCGCTCGGATCCACCGTGGCGCGCAGGATCGAGCCGAGGATGGCGATGGTGCTCTTGCCGCCCACGAAGCTGAGGCTGACCTGCGTCACCGGCGCCCCACTGCCGCTGGCGTCGAGGAACGACTTCACCGCGAACTCCTGCGGTGAGACCAAGATGTCGACCGACGAGCCGAGCGGGGCGTCGCCGGCGCGCACCCCGCCGGCCGGGTCGGCGAGCCGCAGGGCGCACGCGGGGAACTCCTTGGACTCGCTGACGTAGCCGTCCACCCAGTACCACAGGCCGACGGCGAGCGCGATCGACAGGAGCTTGCGCCATGGATCCGACCACAGCCCCGCCCAGAAACCGTCGTTGTCGCGCGCTCTGCTCACGATGTGGCCACCTCCGCCGCCGGCTCGCGGCGCGGCTTGCGGCCGGGGAGGCCCAGCGACGCCTCGATCGCCATCTCGAGCTGCTCGAGGGTGATGTTGTGCGTCAGCTTGCCGTTGAGCGCGTAGCTGATCTTGCCGGTTTCCTCGGAGACGACGACCGCCAGTGCATCGCACTCCTCGGTGAGCCCGACCGCCGCGCGGTGCCGCGTGCCGAGCCGCTTGTCGATCGCCGGGTTCTCGCTCAGCGGCAGCACGCACTTGGCGGCGACGATGCGGTTGTCGCGCACCACGACCGCGCCGTCGTGCAGGGGGCTCGACTTGGAGAAGATCGACTCGACCAAGTAGGAGTTGATCTCGGCGTCGAGCAGGATGCCCGACGCGGTGAAGTTGGCCAGCGAGCCCTCGCGCTCGATCGCGATCAGCGCGCCGACGCGGTCCTTGGCGAGCCGGGCGACGCCGCGCAGCAGGCGCGGCACCGACCGCTCCTTGCGGCGGAAGGCGGCGAAGATCGGCGTCTCGCCCAGGTGCACGATGGCGCGGCGGATCTCGGGCTGGAACACGACGATCAGGCCGAGGATGGCAAACTGGGTGATCTGCAATGCGACTTTCTCGAGGCGTCGCAGTTCGAAGGTGTTGATCAGCACGCTGAAGGTCACGATGCCGATCAGCAGCAGCAGCGACAGGCCGCGGATCACGCCCGCGCCGCGCGTCTCGCGCAGAAAGCGCATCACCGCGTAGATGCCGACCGCGAACACCGACACCTCGAGCGCCATCTTGAGGTAGTCGCTGATCGGGTTCATCGCGCAGCCTCCGCAGTGCGCACCGCGTCGCTGACGGTCACCACGTCGCGCATCTCGGCGACATCGTGGACGCGGACGATCTCGACACCGCCCAGCGCCAGGCAGGCGACGGCGGCGGCCGTACCCGCCAACCGTGCCTCGACCTCCCGGCCGGTCAGCTGACCGAGAAACGACTTGCGCGAGGGGCCGACGACCAGCGGGAAGCCGGCCGCGCGCAGCGCGTCGACGTGCGCCAGCAGCGCGACGCAGTCCTCGGCCGTGGTGCCGAAGCCGATGCCCGGATCGAGCAGGATCGCCTCCTTGGCGATGCCGGCCGCCTGCGCCCGGTCCGCCGCCGCCGCCAGCTGCTGCGCGACGACCTCGGCCAGCCGGCGGCCGGCGGGCGGGGTCGCCGCCGGCGTGCGGGCGGGCGCGAAGCGGTGCATCAGCACGACGGGACAGCGGTGCTCGGCGACCACCGCGGCCAAGTCGGCATCGGCCGAAAGGGCGGTGGTGTCGTTGATCCAGTCCGCACCGGCCGCCAGCGCGGTCGCGGCGACTTCGGCACGGGTCGTGTCGATCGAGATCGGCACGTCGATCCGCGGGCGCAGCGCGTCGAGCACCGGCATCAGCCGCTCGAGCTGCTGCGCGGCGGGAACCTCTGCGTGGCCCGGCCTGGTGCTCTCGGCGCCCAGGTCGAGGATCGATGCACCGGCCTCGACCATCGCCTCGGCGTGGGCCACGGCGACCTGCGAGTCGACGAAGCGGCCGCCGTCCGAGAACGAGTCCGGCGTCACGTTGAGCACGCCCATCAACTGCGTGCGACCGCCGCCCAGCGCTAGTGATCTACCGTGGGGCGACGCGATCCGCATCAACCGTGGGCCAACCCCTCGGCTCCCGACAGGCCGACGTCCGGTTCGTCTTGCGCCGCGGTCTCGGGGGTCACCGCGGGCGGTGGTGGCTGCTTGCGCCGCTGCGCGGCGCGGAAGTCCTCGAGCGAGTCGCCGCGCAGGATCGCGCAGACCTCGTCGCCCGACAAGGTCTCGTACTTGAGCAGCCCCTCGGCGATCGCGTCGAGCTGGGGACGGTGCGAGACGATCATCTCGCGCGCCCGGGCGTACTGCTCGTCGACGATGCCGCGCACCTCCTTGTCGATGCGCTGCATGGTCTCCTGGCTCAGGTCGCCGGCGATGCGAAACTCCTTGCCGAGGAACGGATTCTCCTGATCGACGGTGTACTTGATCGGCCCCACCGCGTCGCTCATGCCGAGCTCGCAGACCATGACCTTGGCCAGGTGGGTGGCCTTCTCGATGTCGTTCTGCGCGCCGGCGGAGACGTCGCCGAAGACGACCTCCTCGGCGATGCGCCCGCCGTAGCACATCGCGATCATGCCGAGCATCTTGGTGCGGCGCATGTGGTAGTCGTCGCGCTCCGGCAGCGACATCGTCGCGCCCAGCGCCATGCCGCGCGACACGATGGTGACCTTGTGCACCGGGTCGAGCTCGTCGATCTTGCTCGACACCAGCGCGTGGCCGGCCTCGTGGTAGGCGGTGACGCGGCGGTCCTCTTCTTCCATCGCGCGGGAGCGCTTCTCGCGGCCCCACTTGACCCGGTCGCGCGCCTCCTCGAGGTCGCCGGTGTCGACCGCGTCCTTGCCCTTCATCGCCGCCAGGATCGCCGCCTCGTTGATCAGCGCGGCCAGGTCCGCGCCGGAGAAGCTGGCGGTCGCGCGGGCGATCTTCTTGAGGTCGACGCCGGGCAGCATCTTCACCTTGCGCGAGTGCACGCGCAGGATCTCCTCGCGGCCCTTGACGTCGGGCATGTCGATCACGATCTGCCGGTCGAAGCGGCCCGGGCGCAGCAGCGCCGGGTCGAGCACGTCGGGGCGGTTGGTGGCGGCGATCAGGATGATGCCCTTGTCGCTGTCGAAACCGTCCATCTCGACCAGGATTGCGTTGAGCGTCTGCTCGCGCTCGTCGTGGCCGCCGCCCATGCCGGAGCCGCGCTTGCGGCCGACGGCGTCGATCTCGTCCAGGAACACCAGGCAGGGGCTGCACTCGCGCGCCTGCTTGAACAGGTCGCGCACCCGGCTGGCGCCGACGCCGACGAACATCTCGACGAAGTCGGAGCCGGAGATACTGAAGAACGGCACCTCGGCCTCGCCGGCGATCGCCTTGGCCAGCAGCGTCTTGCCGGTGCCCGGCGAGCCGACCAGCAGCACGCCGCGCGGGATACTGCCGCCGAGCTTGGCGAACTTGCCGGGGTTCTTGAGGAACTCGATGATCTCGCGCACCTCGTCCTTGGCTTCGTCGACGCCGGCGACGTCGTCGAAGGTGACGTTGGTGCGGTTCTCCTTGGTGTAGAGCGCCGCCCGGCTGCGGCCGAACGACAGCACGCCGCCGGTGCCGCCCGGCGCGCGCATCTGGCGGATGATGAAGAACCAGACGATCAGGATCACCAGCAGATAGGGGCCGATGGTCCCGAGGAAGTAGATCAGGGCGGTGTTGGGCTCCTGCACCACCAGCGTGTCGGCGCCGAGCGACAGCGAGCGGTGCACGATGGGCACCTCGCGCTCCTGCAGGACACCCATGGTCTTGGCGAGCGTCGCGGCGCCGCGCGGATCCGGGTCGACGCGCACGTAGCGGCGCTCGTTGTCGCGCAGCACCAGCGCGGTCAGATACTCCGAAGGCGTCTCCACCGGCGCGCCCTCGGCGTTCGGCAGGCGCGGCTGCTTGGCCTCGTGCTCGGAGACGAACAGCGCCTTCTGCACCTGGATGATGCCGGCCTCGACGTCGCCGAGGAAGCGGTCCAGGCCGTTGCCGCCGTACGCGTCGACGTCGATGCGGTGCGGCAGCAGCTCGCGCACCAGGTCGGCGTCCTCGCGCAGGTAGTTGCGCAGGACGACTTCCATCCGCTTCGGCCGGGTCTGGTCACCGGACTCCGGCCGATAGGTGGCGATCAGGGTCTCGTCGCCCTCGATCTTGGCGTTGAGGATCTGGCCGTTGAACAGCCGCTTGTAGAACCGGTACAGCCCCGGCTCGTCCTGCAGCTGCGACTGCGAGATGACGAAGAACAGCGCCATCAGCAGGGCCATGATGAGCAGCACACCGCCCAGTCCACGGGGCTTCTTGATGGGTCGGTTGCCCGCCTCGTCCGGCTTCTTGGCGTTGGGTTCGGTCATGGCTCAGGGTGGGAGGCGGCGCTCGAGGTCCCCGCCGGGCGCATCGCGGAGCGCCCGGATCTCCGTGGGGGCGCGCCTTCTGTGTAGTTCGTCAGAATGCGGGCTCAAGCGCAAGGGCGATCTTGCGCGCCAGATCGGCGCTCATCTCGAGCACGACACTGTCCAGATTCTCGCCGATCGCGCTGCGGAATTCACCGATGTCGCGGATTCGCGCCCGCCGCACGGCGCGGCCGGTGCGCCGGTCGACCAGCACCACGTCCGCGGTGAGCACCAGGCCGCCCTCCAGGACCGGGTGGGCCGGGCCTTGTAGGAGGGAGACGCCCTGAGCGTCGACGAGGTCGACGTGCAGCACTGCGTCCGCCCGCTCCGGCGAGGTCAGCGACAGGCCGGTGTGGGTCGGCAGGGTGCGCTGCAGATCCCGGGTCAGCGGCACCTCGAGGCGCTGGCGGAAGGTCTCGTTGCCGGCCACGGCCAGGCCGATGCTGTGGATGCCGCGCTCGGCCAGGTCGAAGCCGGCGGTGTAGCCGCAGCCAGCCGCCAGGCCGGCGCACAGCGCGTTCAGCAGTACCGTCGCCAACCTCATCGCGCGCTGGATCCCGTGCCCGCGGTGGAGGGTTGCGGCGTGCTGGGCTGCGCGGGCGCCAGCCGCTCGGCCGCCCGGCTGCCCGCTGCGGTGTCGCCGAAGTCGCCGACCGCCTGCTCGAGGTGCAGTTGCTCGCCGGCGGGGTTGCCGATGCGGCGGTAGAAGTCGGCGATCGCCACGTGCTTCTCGCCGAGCCACTCGCGCACCTGTGCCAGCGCCGCGCGTGCCCGCTCGGCGAACTGGGGGTTTTCCACCGGCGCAGCCAAGAAGTCCGCCAGCTCGCGGTGCGCCTGCTGCATCGCCGCGAGGTCGTAGCGCGGCCCGACCAGGACCTCGAAGCTCGCCATGGCGATGCGGAACTTCGCCAGCGCCACCCATTCGCTGCGCGGATGCTGCAGCACGAGCTCGCGGAAGCGGCGGTGCGCGGTGGCGTAGTCCCCCTCACTGAAGGCCTTCTCGCCGAGCAGGCGCAGCGCGTCCGGCGCGTTGGGGTGCTGCGGGTAGCGCACCACGAAGTGCTCGAGCACGAGCTGGCCGTCGTTGGCGTCGTTGGCGAAGAACCACAGCGACCAGTCGCTGTTGATCAGCGCCTCGCCGACGCGGAACTCGAGGTCTTGGATCGCACCGCGGTACGAGCTGAAGGGGTGCTCTTCTTCGAACGTCCGCGTCGCCCGAAACGCCTGCCACAGCTGGCCGTCCGCCGCCAGCGCCTGCGCCAGCAGGGTCTTGTAGCGCTCCAGGGCGTCGCCGGCGAAGGCCTCGGGGCTCAGCCGCTGCAGCAGATCGAGCGCCGGGGCGACCTCGACGCGCTCGAGGTGGGCGGCGGCGGTGGCCAACGCCGCGTCGGGATCGGCCGGGGGCGCGCTCGCGCACGCCGCCAGCGCCGCGGCCAGAAGCGCGGTCGCGGCGCGGCGGGTCGGGCTGGCGAACGCGGCCATGTGGCAGGGGTACCACAAGTCGGCCACTCAAGGAAACGGTCTTTGTCCCTCTGCGCCGGAAGCCGATGGACGGGAAGCGCGCAGCGCGGTCAGCGCGCGATAGACGCCGGCGCGGGAGGGAGTGCCGCTCTCGGTCGACGCCTCGATCCAGGTGCCGAGCGCGGCGATGGCGCTGCCATTGGGTGGCGCCATGCCCGGCCAGTCGCGGCCGCGGCTGTGGCGGAAGCGACGCAGTCCTGCCAGGTCCTCGCGCCGCACGATGCGACCGCGCTGTGGGCGGTGCCGCGCGCAGCCGAGACCCTCGCCGCGCAGGTCGAGCATCAAGCGGTCGTCGCGCGCGCCGCACGTCGAGCAGCCCTCGAGGTCGGGCAGCGCGCCGAGGTGCGCCAAGAAGGCGAGCTCGATGCCGGCGAGGGTCGATGCCAGGCCCGTCAGCGGACAGCGCTCGACCAGCTGCAGGGCGCCGCACAGCAGGTCGAACAGCGCTGGGTCGGCGACGCCCTCGGGAAAGGCCCGGTCGAACACCTGGCCGATGTGCGCCGCCGCGCGAAACCGCGGCAGGCTGCGCAGGCCGCGGGGCTCGTGCAGCAGCTTGACGTCGCGCAGCACCGCCAGCTGGTCGCCGCGCTGGGCCGTGAACCGAGGGATCACCAGATTGAGCTGGTCGAGCCGGCCCAAGAACGGGCTCTTGGCGCGGTGCGCGCCCTTCGCCAACGCGGTGATCCGGCCGTGGTCGCGGCTCAGCAGGGTGACGAGCCGACTGCTCTCGCTGAAGTCGTGCCGCCGCCAGATGAGTGCCCGGTCCGGCGCGCGCATCGCAACCGCGTCACTCGCGCGTCGCGGGCTCCGGCAGGCGCAACCGGAGGCGCGCGATGCGCCGGTCGTCGGCCTCCAACACCTCGAACTCGATGCCGTCGAGGTTGGTGGTCTCGCCGTTCTTGGGAATGCGGCCCAGGCGGGTGAAGAGATAGCCGGCGGCGGTGTCGTAGTCCTCGTTCTCGGGCAGCGCGCAGCCGAGCGCCTTGTTGATCTCGTCGATGCGCGCGCGGCCCGCCACCTCGACCACGCGGTCGTCATCGGTGGTGACGATCGCGTCCTCCTCGTCCGCTTCGAACTCGTCGGTGATGTCGCCGACGATCTCCTCGAGGATGTCCTCGATCGAGATCAAGCCGGCGGTTCCGCCGTACTCGTCGAGCACCACCGCCAGCTGCACCTTGCCGGTCTTGAACTCGCGCAGCAGGGTGTTGACGCCCATGGTCTCGGGCACGAACAGCGGCTGCCGCATCACTTGGCGCACGGCGACTTCCTTGCTGCTGCCGTTGCTCAGCCGCGCCAGGGCATCCTTGGCGTAGAACACGCCGATGACGTGGTCGACCTTGCCCTCGTACACGGGGTAGCGCGAGTGTCCCTTCTCGATCGCCTGCTGCACGGCGTCGGTCAACGGCAGGTCGGCCTCGAACGCGACGACGTCGGTGCGGGGCGTCATCACCTCGGAGACCCGCAGGTCCTTGAGCTCGACGATGTTCTCGATCCAGTTGCGCTCTTCTTCCTCGAGCTGGCTCTCCTGTGCCGAGTCGGTGACCGCCGCCATGATCTCGTCGGCGATGTCCTCCGGCCGGCGCGGCGCGTCCTCGTGGATGCGCGCCGCGCGCATCAGGCCGCGGGTGATGACCGACAGCAGCACCAGCGGATAGTGCAGCAGCACGCGCACGATGCGCAGCGCCGGCAAGAACGTCAGCACGATGCGCTCGGGGCGGTGCGGTGCGACGCCGCTGGGCAGGGCGGCGCACAACAGGCCGACGATCAGCACCGCGAGCACCGCCAGCGGCCAGCCGCCCGCCGCCGCCCACTGCCAGAACAGCGGGGCACCGACGGCGATGCCGAACACCAGGGCGAGCCAGCCGAGCACCTCGTAGGTGCGCTCGTGCTCGGCGAGGTCCTTGTTGGTCGGCGAGTCGGCGCCGCGGATGCGGGCGATCTTGGTCGGCGAGTAGACCAGGATCGCGGCGCCGATCATCGCCCCGAGAATGGCGACGAAGAGGCCGGCGATGGCGGCGAGCGCCGCGACGAGAGTGGCGGGCTCCACGCGCTATGACCTCGTGCCGATCGGTCGGGTGGTGCGGCGTGTCTGGCCGGTGCTTCCGCCGGGCTTGCTTTCGCCGGGCTTGCTTCCTCCGGGCTCCGGGTCTTCACCCGGATCGGAGCACGCGCTTTGGGTATCGGGATCGGCCGAGTGGGGTTCGTCCATTTCAGGAAGCGCCCTCGCGGCCGGGACAACAATCGGAGTCCGACACGGTAGCTCGCAGCATAAGTCGAATCGGCGGTCGGCGGAAGATCCCGAAATCCACCCGGCGGGACCGGATCTTCGGCCGCCGCACCGTCGGGTAGCCCGCCGGGCGCGGTCTCGCCACCGGCGGGCGTGGGGCGGGTTCGGGGCCCCGGGGGGCCCCCTCTGGGCGGCGCTGTAGGTGGGGCTTCACTCTTCGTCGATGGAGAAGCGGTTGCGGCCGCGCGACTTACTGGCGTAGAGCGCGCGATCGGCGCGCGACAGCGCCGACTCGACGTCGTCGCGGTCGCCGCGCACCCGCGCCAGCCCGATCGAGATCGTCAGTGGCAGGTTGTGCTGGCGGCCGGCCTCCTCGACCGCGACGAAGATGCGCGTCGCGGTGATCGACGCCTCGTCGATCGAGGTGTCCGGCAGGACGACCAAGAATTCCTCACCGCCGTAGCGGCAGACGATGTCGGACTTGCGCACGGTCTTGCGCAGCACGTCGGCGGTGACCCGCAGCGCCTGATCACCGGCCAGGTGGCCGCGGCTGTCGTTGAGCTGCTTGAAGTCGTCGAGGTCGAGCATCAACACCGTCAAGCTGGAGCCGCTGCGGCTGGTGCGCGACAGCTCTTGCTCGAGGCTGGTGATGCCGACGCTGCGGTTGTAGAGCCGGGTCAGGGGATCGGTCAGCGAGAACTTGCGGGCGCGGCTGCGCTGCCGCTTGAGCAGCAAGTTCTCGGTGAGCATCGAGGCGATGCCGGCCAGCGCCTGGGCGCCGACGCGGTCCTGCGTCAAGCGGATCGGCGCGCCGGACAGGGCGCGGTCCATGACCAGGAAGGTGCTGATCTCGAAGTCGCGGTTGATCGGCACCACCAGGACCTCGTCGGTGCCGAGGTAGCGCAGCAGGCCCGGGTCGCTGTGCCCCTCGTTGAGCAGGTGCTGCGCGTTGCCGCTCGCCAGCGTCAGCGACAGCAGCTCGAACTCGCGGTTGGTCGGCGTGAACGAGGTCGGCGCCAGCGGCTGCGGCGACAGGTCGGCTTTGGCGCGCACGTAGCAGCGGTGTGCGTTCTTGGAGAACTGCACGCTGTAGGCGCGTTCGAAGCCCAGGTGGCGCAGGCAGGACGCCGTCGTGATGGTGAGGATGCCGCGGTAGTCGGGCGAGTCGTTGCAGCCGAGCAGGCGCAGCACGAGATCGTTGACGTTGCTCTGCGCGCGCAGCGGAAACAGCTGCAGGTCGTCGGCCGGATGCGCGTCGAGGCGGGTGGGTTCGTCGGCGGAGCAGCCGAGGCCGAACGCGGCCAGCGCCACGCCCACTTCGTGCCGCAGCTGCTCGGCCGCGCGCAAGTCCTCGACGGCGACGACGGACTGCAGCATGTGGCGCGCGATCGGATCACCGTCGTCGGGGTGCCAGAAGCCGGCGAGCTCGGCGAGCAGCTCCGCGCCGGCCACCACCGACGCGGCGCCGGACTCGTCGAGGGCGTCGCGGCCGCCGCCCAGCATGGTGCGCTCGACCACGCGGCGCACCGCGGCCGGCAAGTGCCAATGCTCGATCCATGCGTCGACGCCGAGTGCCGGCGCCGAGCCGTCGCGACGCAGGCTCAAGTAGTGCAGCCACAGCGGCAAGTCGTGCAGCAGGCCCAGGACGTAGGCCTCCTCGGGATCGCACTCACCGCTGGCCAGCGCCAGGGTGCGGCTGGCGTGGGCCGTTGCCACGGCGTGCAGCCAGAGCTGGCGCAGCGGCGTGGTGCCGGCGACGTCGGCCGGCTTGGTGTTGAGCGCCCGCCGGACGATGGTCGAGCCGAGCGCTTGGCACAGGCCGCGGATCGTCAACAGCTCGCGTGGCAGCCCGTACACCGGCGCGTGCGCGACGCGCATGCACCGCAGCAGCGTCAGCGGGTCGAGCGCCAGGAGCTGCTCCTCCCAGGACGAGTCGGCCGGCACCGACTGCAGCGAGCGCTGGACCTCGCCGCGCAGATCGCGCAGGGCGAGCGCGGACGGCAAGCCGTCGAGCGGGTTGCGGATGGTCTCGGTGCGGGTGCTCAAGGGCGTCCAGCGGGATGCGACCCCGGGGCGCGGATGCGGCCGGGGCGTATCCATGGGATCGGGTGTTGGGGGCAAATCGCTCAAACCCTGTTCGCTTTCCCACAGAGCGGACCCTGTGGGTGTCACTGCCCGGTTCTTGAACAGTTTTGGCAGGAATGCCGTAAGTGGCCACGAGAAGGTCGTTTAGATCTTGTTGGTCGATGTCGGGCGGCGCCCGCGCGGCGCCCTTCTTCCGGCGTTTGGCCCGGGTTTCGCAGTTCGCTGCACCCATGAGCAGCCTGCCAACCGACGGCGTCGCGGTGCCGACCGCAGTGGCGCGGAGAGCCGAGGAACTCCTTCGCAGCCGAGGCGTCGTCTGGGCGCAGACATCCCGCTGTGCGCGGGAAGACGCGATGGCCACTGCACTGATGGACTGCTACCGCCGCACGGGCTGCCAGGAGGTGTTCGACGTGCTGGTGGCCCTGTCGCAGGGCAGGCTGCGTCGCCGTGTAGAGGCGCGCACGCGCTACCTCGGCGGCCGCGCCGACGTCGACGAGCTGCTGCAAGACACCTTCGTCAACATCTATCGCTACCCGGACAAGTTCGACGGCAGCCGGCCGGGGGCGTTCAGGGCGTGGTCGGCGACCATCGTCGACAACGCGATCCGGCGCCACCTGCGGCGCCGGCAGGCCGGCCCGCAGATCAGTCTGCGACCGATCGAGCTGCTCGAGCAGGAAGCGGATGGCCGCCAGCGCGAACCCTACGAGCGGGTCGGCGACGCCGAGGTCTGCCGGCGCACGGCGCGCGCCTACACGCTGCTGCTGGCGGCGTACTTGCGCGCATTCGAGGAGCTCAGCGAACGCGAGCGCTTCGTGCTACAGATGGTCGAGGTGCGCGGCCTGCGCTACGCGCAGGTCGCCAACCTCCTGGGGGCCCGCGCCGAGGCGCTCAAGATGGTGGTCTTTCGCGCCCGGCGCCGGGTCCTGGCCCGCGTCGCCGCGATGCTCCCCCCCGTCGAAAACACCGTAGCCCGCCTCGCCGGCTGAACGTACGGAGCCAGGCTCCGATTCATCACTACGCCTGCTGGCCGATCCGGATCTTCACCGGCTTGTGCTGCGGTGCTTTGGGCAGCGTCAGGTGCAGCACGCCGTCCGACAGATCGGCGGTCAGCTTGCCGGTGTCGACGTCGGTCGGCAGCTCGAACGTGCGCTCGAACTGCATCGGCGTGGTCTCGTCGCGGTGCACCGTCACCTTGTCGCGCTTCGTCGCGGGGCGCGCGCCCTTCAGCGAGACGCGGTTGCCGGTCACGGCGATGTCGAGATCGTCACTGCGGATGCCGGGCACGTGGGCCTCGAGGTGGAACGAGTCCTCGTCCTCCCAGATGACCACGGGGGGCACGGCAGTGCTGTAACGGGAGCCGTCGGTGACGCCCTCGAACATCCGGTCGAGCTCGCGGCTGAGGGACTGGAACGGCGACAAGACGGTGCCGTTGATGCGGTTTGCCAACATGGTGTGCCTCTCTTGCATTGAAAACTGGTTCTATGGGCGCCCGGTATCGCTGGGCGCTGGGTTTTCGGTAAGCAGAAGGTGTGCCAAACCGGCGGTTTGCGCCTCAGTTTTATCTAAACTGCTAGCATCGCTTGGTTTGCGGAGATTCGAAGGACGGGTCTCGGCACTGGGCAAATGCCGAAACGGCAGTGTCTGGCACCGCGATGCCAACTTGGCAGTCTAGCGCCGCGCCTGCAGCATGACGGTCGCCGCCAAGCGCTGTTCGGCGTACGGCAGGCCGCGGGCGATCTCGACTTCCACCGTGTCGCCGGGCCGCTTCTCGCGCAGGTGATCCCACAGATCCTCGATGGTGCTGATCGGCTGCGCATCGATCGACACCAGCAAATCGCCGGCGAGCCACCGCCCGGAGCCGTCGGTGCGCTCCCCGAGCAGCCCGGCCCGGTGTGCTCCGAGGCCGGGCGTCACGGTCTCCACCATCACTCGATTGCGGAAGTAGCCGACCTCGAACCCGAGCACCACCCGGGGCAGCACCAAGCCTTGGCCCTCGATCAGCTGCGGCACGACCCGGTTGATGGTGTCGACCGGAATGGCGAAGCCAATGCCAGCGCTGCCGCCGCTCGTGCTCTTGATCGCCGTGTTCATGCCGATCAGGTGGCCGGCGGAGTCCAGCAAGGGCCCGCCCGAGTTGCCGGGGTTGATCGAAGCGTCGGTCTGGATCACGCCGGGGATCTTGGTCTCGACCACCGATTCGATGGTGCGGTCGAGGGCGCTGATGATGCCCGAGGTCATCGTCGCCGACAGGCCGTAGGGGCTGCCGATCGCCAGCACCGACTGGCCGACCTGCAGCTCCGCCGAGCTGCCCACGGTGATCGGCTGAAGGTCTCGCGGTGGGTCGACGAGGAGCACGACCGCGATGTCGAGATCGCTGCGCGCGCCGACCACGCGGGCCGCGTACTCGAAGTGATTGTCGAGCCGGACGGCGACGTGCTGCCGTTCGGCGACGACGTGGTAGTTGGTCACCACGTAGCCGCGGGCATCCCAGACGAAGCCGGAGCCGGTGCCCGGCGGCGCCACCTGCTGCAAACCGCGCCAGCTCTGCTGCACGATGCCCGGCGTCGTGATGTGCACGACCGCGCTGCGGGTCGCCTCGTAGACCGCGATCGTGCTCTGCTCGAGCTCGGTGAGCGAGCCGCGCGGCGTGACCGTGCGCGGCGCCGCGCCGCGGTGCAGCGGCGCCGGCGCGCAGCGATCCCAGGTCGCGTACAGAGTCAGCACGAACGCCGCACCGGCGACGACCAGCGGCAGGCCGGCTCCGGCCCTGGGTGGCGCGGGTGCCTCGGTCCTCATCGACACCGCCTCATTCCGTGATCCTCCGCTACACCGGATCCGGCCACAGCTGCTTCCACGGCGGCGCCGGCGTCGCGGCCGACGCCTGCACCCGGGCCAGCGCGGCCGGGCCCAGCCGTACCCGCTCGAGCGCGGTCTCGGCCAATGCGCGCCCGCACGCTTGGCCGATGCTGTCCGCATCCAGGCCGTGATAGGCAAACACGTCGGCCGGCGTCCCCGACTTGCTGAACTTGTGCACACCCAGCGTCACCTGCTGCGTGCCGGCGATCGAACCGATGTTGTCGAGCAGGCCGAGCTCGCCGTCGTGCACGCTGACCACCGGAATGCGGCGCCCGGCCAGGTCGATGGCATCGGCTTCCTCGACGCCGCGGTCGCCGACCGGCCGCAGGTGTAGGCTGCCATCGACGCCGAGGCGCTGGCGCAAGGTGTGGTAATCGTCGCGCCGCGCCAGGATGCCGAGCAGCAGCTCGGGCGAGGTGACCGCGATGACGTTGGCGTAGATGCCGCGCTCCAACAGCTGCTCGCTGGCCGCCGCGGCTTCGCGCACCAAGGCCCCCATGGCGAACACGTGTACGACGTTCTCGCCCGGCTCGTAGCCGCGATAGCCGCGATAGTCGATCAGATAGTAGGCCCCGGCGAGCACGTCCTCCCGCAGCGCGTCCAGGATCTCGGCGTCGGGCAGCGCGGGCACCTCGGTCTCCGGCAGGCCGCCGTCGGCCGTGCTGGCGCCCAGCACGGCGCCGTCGGGCAGATCATTCTTGAACCGCACTTGCCGGCGCAGATTGTCGAGCAGGAGCCGCTGCTGCAGGCCGAGCGTGACGGCGCGGATGAGCACGCCGGTGCGGCCCGCGTTGTCGTCGGCGAAGTGCCGGCGGATCGCGTCGCACAAGATCCAGTCGAGCTCGATCGCGAACGCCGGCTCCCAAGTGATCAGGTTGGGGATCTGGATGTCGGACTTCCACGAGTGCTGGGCGCCCTCGGGCGCCAGGGTGACGCCCGACGGCGTGCCCACCAGGACGAAGCTCGAGCCCCAGTACAGGTCGTAGTACAGCTGGTCGAGCGCGCGTTTGATGAAGAAGTCGTAGACCGTCATCATCGGCAGGAACGGGATGCCGATCAGATCGCGCATCGCGCCGAACGAGCCGGCCGCCGACATGCAGTTGGCCTCGGCGATCTCGAACCGGATGTGCCGGGTCCAGGCCTCGTCGGTCGGCGCCAGCTCCGGCCGCAGGCGCTCGTGCAGCTCGAGCTCCTTCTCCCAGTTCTGCTCGTGCTCCGGCCCGAAGATCTTCTCGTCCATGGCCGGGTTGATGTTGGTGCTGGTGCCGACGTCGGGCGCCATGGTCAGCAGCAGGTCGGCGACCGCGTTCCAGCGGCCCTCCTCGTCGGTCAGCGCGCGGCCGGGCTCGCGCCCCGCGCTGCGCAGCTCGTCGTGCACGCCGATGCGCACCAGCTTGGCCGCGAGCTGACCCCACATCCACTGGGTGTGCGCCATCGGCGCGAGCTTGAGGTTGATCTGCAGACTGTCGGGCAGGCCGCCGGCTTGCTGCAGAGCGTCGGCGACGCGCGCGCGGTTGGCCTCGGCCTGCGCCTCGAGCGCTTCGATGCCCTCGCGCAGCGCCGCGCTGCGCTGCGCGAGCCAGCGGCCTTCGTCGCTGTCGCCCGCGAACCGCGCGAACCGCCGCTCGTCGGTCAACCCTTCGCCGGCCAGCAGCTGCTCGACCTCGGCCTCGCGCGGCAGCGCCGAGTGATTGCCCGGCGCGGCGAAGCACTCGAGCCCGCGACCCTTGATGGTGTGCACCACCAGCATGCACGGCTGCTGGGGATCGCGCTTGCTGTCCTCGAGCGCGGCGATCAAGACGTCGAGGTCGTGTCCGCCGAGGTCGCTGAACAGGCGCAGCACGGCGTCGTCGTCGAGCTTGTCGAGGGCCTTGGCGCAGGCGCTGTCGGCCTCGAGCAGCGCGGTGCGCATCAGCGCGGCGTCGCGCTTCCACAACAGCATCTGGAAGTGGTAGTCCGAGAAGTGCTGCTCGAAGACGCCGCGCAGCGCCTTGCCACCGGGGCCCTTGAACACCTTCTCGCGGAACGAGCCGTGCTGCACCTGCACCACGCGCCAGCCGTTCGCCTCGCAGGTGCGCTGGATGCGGTGCGCGTCGGTGCCCTGCAGGCCGCGCTTGTTGGGGATCCGCGTGCCGTCGAGGTTCTGCCGGTTGTAGTCGACGATCCAGGTGACGTTGCCGAGCTCGCGTTCGGCGACCTCCGGCAGCACCTCGAGCAGCGACCCCTCGCGAAACTCGGAGTCGCCCATCATCGACCAGAAGTGCGGCTGCGGTGCGTCGGGCCAACCGTGCGCGCGGGCGTAGCGGTGAGCCAGGGCGAGGTAGACCGAGGCCACCGGCGGAATGCCCACCGATCCGGACGGCAGGAAGTGGAAGGAATCGGGGTCGGTCAGCGCGTGGTACGACTGGAACACCGGCTCGCCGTCTTTGGCGAACGCGCGCAGGCGGTGCATCGCCGCCTCGCTCTCCTCGTCGTCGAGCCAGCGTCCCGCCTGCCGCTGCAGGCCGAGCAGGTGCTGCAAGGCGTGGTCGGTGGGCGAGGCGTGTGGCTTGCAGCAGACGTAGTCGCCGGCATCGCGCACCACCAGGTGCAGTGCTGCGAGGATCTCCAGGCACGACGCGCACGCCGCCGGATGTCCGCCGACCTTGGGATCGCCGGTGGCCGCATCACTGCGGTTGTTGGCAGTGTCGATCATCGCCACCATGTGGACGAACGCCCGGCGCGTGATGCGCTGCAGCAGTTGAGTGTCGTGGGCCATGCGTCTTGTGCACCGTGCGTTGGCGAACCCGTGCCGGTTGGCGATCGCGACCGGCGTCGTCGGCGCGGGGCTCGAGGGCCGCCAAGAGTAGCCGAGGCGAGCCGCTCTTCCACCCCGCGGGCGGGTGCCAACGTCAGCGCGACCGGGGCCGGCGCGACGGGTCGCCGCGCTCGCGGCGGGCTTGGGCGCGGCGCTCGGCATGCGCTGCGGCTTCGCGCTCCGCCTGCTGCACACCGGCGTCATCGCCGAGCGCCCTGCAGGCGGCGGCCAGCGGGCGGTAGATTCGGTCCCATGGTGCGGCGCGCCACGCCAGGTGGGGGCGCAGTGCGGTGAGGTCGGCGGCGCGGGCGAGTGCCGCCGTCAGGCGCTCGCGCGCAAGGGCGGGGTCGCCGCGCTCGAGGTCGTTGGCGGCGGCCGTGTGCAGCGCCTCGATCAGCCGCCAGAGCTGGTGCACCGCGCTGGGATACTCCTGCCACAGCGGCTCGAGCACATCGATGGCGGCGGCAAAATCGACATCCGCGCGCTGGCGCAGGTCGGTGGCCGTCGCGGCGTCGGCGGTGGCGCTGGCTTGCTCGGTGAGCAGTCGGCCGTGCAACAACCGCGCGCGGCCGTACAGCTCGCTGCAGCGCGGCAATGCCCGGTAGCGGTCGCGCAGCTGCCGGGCGCGATCGACCGCAGTCCTGCTGGCCGCGAGCGCCTCGTCGAGCAGCTGCTGATGGCTTGCCAGCATCAGATACGACTCGATCAGCTCGCATTCGTGATCGGGGATGTCCGGGTGGTTGGCGGCGAGCTCGTCCAAGGTGCGGATCGCGGTCGCGGCCTGCTCGCCGGCGGCGAGCACCTCGCCCGAGCGAAACAGCATGCGCGCCAGCAGTTGGCGGCTGCGCGCTTCCAGCATGCGGAACGCCGGGTTGTCCGGCTCGGCTTCGAGCAGGCCCTCGGCGAGCTGCAGGGCGCGCTCGTGCGGTGCCCCCATGCCGTGGCGCGGCTGGCGGTCGCGCCGGGCCCGCGGCAGCGTGTCGGGCAGGCGGCCGATGCGCTGCAACGCACCCAGATCGTTGAGCACCGCCGCCAGCTCGTAGCGGCCCTGCAGCTCTTCGGCGCCGCCGGTGGCTGCCAACAGCAGCCGCTCGAGCTGGTGGATCGCGGCGCGGAACTCCTCGCGCGCGCCAGAGCGGTCGCCGCGGTCCTCGAGCACGTGGCCGAGGCTGCGGCGGACGACCGCGCTGGCCAGCGCCGCCGCCGGGTCGCCGGCGTCTTGCCCGTGGATTGCCAGCGCGCGGCGGTAGGCGGTCTCGGCGTCGTCGTTGTGCCCGAGCCAGCGGTGGATGTCGCCGACCCGGCGCAGTGCGCGCGCGGTGTCCTGGTGCAGGCGTACATTGCCGTCGTTGTGCAGCGCAAACGCGTCGTAGAACGTGCAGAGACGTTCCAGTAGCTCGAGCTCGCGCGCAGAGACCACCGGTACCACCGGCACCGTTTCGCTCGCGTCGTCGAGCATCACCAATCCCCGGTCGCGGCCGGCGATCGCGTCGAACAGGTCGTCGAAGGCCTGCAGCGACAAGTCGAGGTTTTGTTCGGCGCGTGCGGTGGCGACGCGCTGACCGCGCAGACTGTTCTGCACCCGGTCGTTGGCGTCGCGCTCGCGTCGCAGGGATGCGTCGGCTTGTAGATAGGCGAGCCAACCGACGGCGGCGGCGGTCAGCGTCGCGCCGATCGCAGTCGCCGCGCTGATCGCCTGGCCCGGGTTGCGTCGCGTCCAGCGCCATGCGCGTTCGAAGGCGCCGACGCGCCGCGCGCGCACGGGGACGCCGTCGAGGAAGCGCTGCAGATCGTCGGCCAACGCCGCGCAATCGGGATACCGGTGGGCCGCGTCGATCGACGTGGCGCGGGCGATCACGGTGCGCAGATCGCGGGGTGTTGCCGGGCGCTGCGCTGCTAGGTCGGGCACCCCCTGCGCACTGATCTGCTTGACCAGCGCGCCGCGGCCGCTGGCATGGAACGCGCGTTGACCGGTCAACAGCTCGAACAGCGTCACGCCGAGGCCGTACTGGTCGCTGCGCGCGTCGAAGCGGCCATCGAGAACCTCCGGCGCGGCGTAGGCGAGCGAGCCGACGAAGTCGCGCGTGCGGGTCACCGCCTGCTGGTCGAGCAGCTTGCCGATGCCGAAGTCGGTGATCCAAACCGTGCCGTGGGGATCGAGCAACAGGTTGGCGGGCTTGACGTCGCGGTGCAGGACGCCCTGGGCATGGGCGTGGTGCAGGGCGCGCGCGGCTTGCACACCGATGCGCGCGACCTCGTGCTCGAGCGCGCCGGCGCCGGTGGGGCGGCGGTCGGCGTAGTGGTCGAGCGCGCCGCCGTCGACGCGCTGCATGGCGTAGTAGTGCACGCCGTGGTCGAAGCCGGTGCCGTAGATCGGCACGATGTTGGCGTGGTGCAGGCGCGAGGCGATCTCGGCCTCGCGCTGAAAGCGCTCGACTTGTGCCGCCTCGGCGAACGCCGACGGCGGCAGCACCTTGACCGCGACACGGCGCGACAGCGACACCTGTACCGCGTCGTAGACGATGCCCATGCCACCGCGGCCGATCTCGTCGAGCAGCCGGAAGTCGCCCAGGCGTTCGACCCGCTTCCAGTGTGGCCGGCTGAGGCGCTCCACCTTGAGCGCCTCCATCGCTGCGATCGGGGACAGGAGCTCGCGCAGCGCTGCGCGGTACCGCGGGTGCCGATCGGCGAACTGGGTGGCGGTGAGCTGCTCGCCATCGCGCAGCTGGTCGGTGAATGCATCCACCAGTGCCGCCAGCTCGGCTTCGGTGTCTGCCGCGGCGGGCTCCGGTCCTGGCGTTGCTCTCTCGTCGGTCACGCGTCGGGCTCGAAGCCGGGAACGCCATCCAGCGCCGCGCGCAGCCGGCGCAGCGCGCGCACGTAGCGGTTGGTCGACGCCGCCTTGTGCAGGCCCAGGACCTCGGCGGCTTGGTTGTTGGTGAGCTCTTCGAAATGACGCAGCACCAGGATCTCGCGGTCGGTCTCCGACAGCTCCTCGAGCACGAGCTGCAGGCGCTCGATCATCTCGGCGCGCACCGCGGCGCGCGTCGGCGTGGTCTGCGCGCCGAACAGCTGGTCGGCGAGGTGCGCCGCGGTGGCGTCGGGGCCGGGGCCGGCGATCTTGCGCTCGGCGCCGACACCGCGCTTGGCGGCGTGCAGGTGGTGTCGGGTGACGTCGACCAACGTCTGCATCGCGATGCCCCGCAGCCAGACGAACGTCGAGGCGTCGTTCTTGGCGAAGTGCTGCAGCCGCTGGGCGGCGGCGAAGAACGTGTCCTGCAGCACGTCCTCGGCGTCGACGCGGCCGTTGAGCCGGGGATCCATCCGCAGCCGAATCACGCGCGTCAAGCGCTCACGGAAGCGGTCGAGGACCGTGCCGAGGGCTTGCTCGTCCGCCGCCCGCAGGCGGTGGAGCGTGTCCGGGTCCACATCCGGGTCTTCGGTCGCCGGCGGTCTGGTTTCACTCACCAAGGGGAGCATACCCGGTGGCGCGATCGCGCACGTGGGCGGTGGCGTCACCGGCGCCGGCGCGCATCGCCACGGCGACGGTCGCCACGGCGACGGTCGCCACGGCGATCCGGCGCCTTCCGCCCCGGGCCACCGCGCTTGCCGCGCTCGCCGCGGTTGCCGCGCTCGCCGCGGTGGTTGCGCCGGCCGCGTTCGCGCGCCGTGTCCCGGCGCTCGGCGCGGGCTGCGGCGAATTCCGTGGCGGTGATCACGCCGTCGCCGTTGGTGTCGATGCGCTGGAACGCGGCCGCCACGCGGTCGCGCGCGGCGTCGCCGCGGCGGCTCTTGCCGCGGTCGCCATCGGCTTGGGCGACGAGTGTCGCCGCCGCGCAGAGAAAGACGGAGATGCAGTGAATGAGTCGCATGCCACGACAAACGCGCGCGCCGGCCGGCCGGAAACGCCCGACTCGGGGTTTCTCGGGCAACGACGGCGTATGGTGGCGATGTTTGCGTATCGGTTACAAATCGAAAGGACTTCGCATGCGCATCACGGTGGTTTCGGCGGTCTTGCTGTGTGGTGTCGCTCCCGTGGCGGCGCAGCGCGGCGGCGACCCCGGCGCGGTTTGGCAGCACTTGGCCGAGCGTTACGACGCCGATGGCGACGGCGTCATCACGGCGGAGGAGCACGGCCGCGGCGAGCGGCAGTTCCGCAACCTCGACCGCGACGGCGATGGAACGATCACCGCCGCCGACTTCGAGCGGCGTGGACGGCGGCCGGGCCGCGGCGCGCGCGGCGAACGCGGCGAGCGCCCCGCTCCGCGCGAGGTCGCGCGCCGGTTGGGCGACTTGTTCGGTTCGTTCCTCAACGTGGACGGTGAGCCCGGGCTGTCGGCGGTGGACTGGCAGCAGCTGCGCGAGCGCTTGGCGCCGGACGAGAACGGCGTGGTCGGCGACGGCGGCGTCGCCGCCGTGCTCGGCCTCGACGGCAAGACGCGCATGGCGCGCATGGGCGGCTCGCTCAAGCCGCTGCTGGATCACGATGGAGATGGCGAGCTGCACGTCGACGACCTCGACGCCGTGTTCGCCGCGTTGGATCGCGACGGCGACGGCCTGATCGAGCAGGGCGACGAGATCGACATGCCGCCAGGGGTTGGCGAGATGGCGCCCGACTTCAGCCTGCCGTTCGCCGGCGACGCCGACCGCGAGTTGCGCCTGTCGAGCCATCGCGGCGAACGGCCGGTGGTGTTGATCTTCGGCTCCTACACTTGACCCCCGTT
The DNA here is from genome assembly GCA_965223545.1 of Planctomycetota bacterium. Taxonomy (GTDB): domain Bacteria; phylum Planctomycetota; class UBA1135; order UBA1135; family UBA2386; genus CBDCWY01. Next base: position 6,713,581 of record OZ245006.1, read on the forward strand.
CCGCGCGTCAGCCGGTCGGCTGACAGAGCTGTACGAAGCCTACAAGGATCGCGTCGCGTTCTACCTGGTCTACATCCGCGAGGCGCACGCCCTCGACAGCCGTTCGCCGATGGCGTTCGGCATGGTCGAGGACCCGGTCGACGACGGTGAGCGTTCTGCCGTGGCGAAGCGGTGCGTCGACGACCTGGACTTGCCGATGCCGGCCTTGATCGACCGCATCGACGACGCGGTCAACCAGGCCTACAAGGGCTGGCCCGACCGGCTGTACTTGGTCGATCGCGAGGGCAAGATCGCCTACGCCGGCGGCCGCGGACCGTTCTTCTTCTCGACGGACGCGTTGGAGGAGCGGCTGCAGGCGGTGGTCGGGGAGCAGTAGGGCCGGTTTGCCGGTTTCTTTCCGGCGAACGGCCCGGGGTCGGACAACCACGGCCGCGGCGGATCGCCCTACTGTGGGGCAGCACGCCTCCCTCTCCTTCGGCTCACCTCCATGAAGAATCTCCTCACCGTTTCCGTCGCAACGGCGCTCGCCGCGGCGCTTCCCGCCCAAGGTCTGACCACCGCCTCCGGCTACGCGGTGTCGGCGCACGCCGGCAACGGCAGCGTGCAGGGGGTCGCCGGCGGCACCTCGATCGGCGCCACCGGGCTGGCGATCCGCGCCGCGGACGGCACCCGTGGCGGCCCGTCGGCGTTGGCGTCGACCGATGTCGGCATCACCCGGCTGACCAGTACGTCGGGCTCCGGTGCGGCGGTGCACGTCTACGAGAGTGGCGTCGCCAACAGCGACGGCTCTCGCCGGGCCGGCGCCGGCACCAGCAACGACCCGCGCGGTGGTGGCCGTGCGCCCCACGCGCTGGCCTGGGCGATCCCGGCCCCGGCGGGCACGGTTGCCGCGGTCACCGTCGCCTGGCGTGCTGGCGCGAGTGCGAATGCCTCGACCGGCGTTGCCGTCGACGTCGACGGTGATGGCGCCGCTGATTTCACGGGCCGCGTGTCGAACGGCAGCGACAGCCGGAGCCAGACGTTCCGCGTCACCGCCGGCCGCGCCGGCTTCTCCATCGGCATCATCACCTCGGGCAACGCGGCCGTGCTCAACGGCAGTGAGCAGTACGCGGGGCGCCTCTCGGTGACTTGGTTGCAGCCGTCGACCACGCCGTCGTGCACGTTCACCGCGTTCGGTCGGCCGTGTGGCGGTACGTTGGCGGCGCAAGAAGGTCGCACGACGTCGGGCGGCGTGGTGATCCAGTACCGCGTCAGTGGCGCGGCGGCGAACGCGGTCGCCGTCCTCGGCCTCGGCACTGCGCTGTCTTCACCGGTGACGCTGCCCGGCACTCGCTGCCCGTTGCTCGTCAACCCGCGTGCCCTGATCAATGGCTCCACCGACGCGAACGGGAACGCGGGCTGGCGGTTGCCGCTACCGGTCCGGGCCAGTGGCCTCAACGTCGACGCGCAGGTCGTCACCCTGACGCTTGGCGCGACCGGCGCGCAGCTCGCCGCCACCAACGGCGTCAACACGATGTGTCAGTGAGTGCGGAGTCGCTGCGCGTCGCCTGGGCGGCGCGCGGCGCGACGTGATGAATCGGAGCCTGACCTGGCTCCGTACTATCGGGGGCCGACGAAGATGCGGGTGCGCAGGGTCTCGCCTTCGATGTTTAGGTCCGCGGTGCCGTGCCAGCCGAGGGCGCGCTCGGTGATCTCGACGCGGTAGTGGCCGGGGGCGAGGCCGAGGTGCTCGATGATCAGGCGCTCGGCGGGGACGTCGTAGGTGCGCGCGATCCAGCGTCGCACGGCTGCGTGGCGACCGTCTTGGGGCCGCACTTCGATGGCGCAGAGGGCGACTTCGACGGCGTCGTCGCGGGGCGCGAACTGCAGCTCGAGGACGGCGTCGGCGGCGGGGTCGGCGACGACGCGCACGCTGCGTCGTTCGCCGGGGGTGAGCCGAAGGACTTGTTCGTGGACTGCGATGCCCGGGCCGCTGACCTGAAGGCGCCAGGATCCGGCGCCGAGCGCGGTTGCTGCGTAGCGACCCGCGCCGTCGCCAGTGGCGTCGATTCGGCTGCCGGAGTCGGGGTTGCGCAGCGTGACGTTGGCGTGCTCGCAGGGGGTGCCTTCTGCGGTTGTGACCAGCACGGTGACCGCGGCCGGGGCCGCGAAGACGAGCGCTCCGAGGTCGACCGTTGGGCGGCCGCTGTCGAGCTGCAGCTCGAGCACGCGGGGCGCGCGACCGCGAGGCTCGATGCGCAGGTGATACTCGCCGAGCGGCAGCCCGCCGAGTTCGAACGCGCCATCTTCGACCGAGGCGTGGGCGCCGCGCGCCACGGGCCAAGCCGTCTGCATCAGCGTCAACCGCGCGCCGCCGAGTGCCTGCCCGTGGTCGTCGATCGCGCGGCCGCGGATCGCGCCCCGCGGCTCGGAGACCCGTCGGGCGACCAGCTCGTGGCGTCGGTTCCCGCTGCGCAGCGGCCCGAACCGCTGTCCAGGGAAGACGTCCGCCTCCGCGCCGCGCCCATGCACCGTGATCAGATACTCGCCCGTGGGAATGTCGCTGAAGGACACCACTCCGCTGGCGTCGGTTGCCGCCGTTTCGACGCGGGGCGGTTCGCCGCGGTGCGTGGCCCGCAGCCAGACGCGCGATAGCGGCGCACCACCTCGGTCGACGATGCGCACCGAGAGCTCGTCGCCGGTCCCCAGCCGCGCGTCCCAGCGCGCGGTGGCGCCGCACTCGAGGTCCAGGGCCGTGTGCGTCGTGTCGCGCGCGCGGCGCGCAGTCAGCCGCGCGCGCCCCGGCGGAAGGCCCGCCAGAGCGAAGCCGCCGGCGGCATCGGTTCGGGTCTCGGCTACACCGAGGTCCGACGCCAACGCCGCGAGGTCGAGGCCGGATACCGATAGTCGCACCGCCACGCCTTGGAGCGGCGCGCCGTCTGCACTCCGCACGGTTCCCGCCACTGCGGCGCCGTCACCGATCGCGAGCTCGAGCCACCGCGGTGCGTCCGGAGTGAGGCGCACGCGCCGTGCCGCGGCGGTGAACTCTCCACCGTCGGGCGCGCGGGCGATCGCGATGTAGTCGCCCGTCGTGACTTCGTCGGTGCGGAATCCACCGGCCGCATCGCACAGCAGGAGCGTTCCTCGAGTGGTGCCGTCGACGACCCTCGCCAACGCCACCAGGGCGCCCGGGACTGGTGCCCCGTCGTGCGTGACGCGGCCGGCGATCTCGACGCCGACCGCCCCGAGCTCGAGGTCGATGGCGACGCGATCCCCGGCCGCGCCGAACACCATCGCGGCGGCCGAGGGCGCCCGACCGGCGGCTCGGGCGCGCAGGCGGGCGCCCTGCGCGATCGCCGCGACCTCGTATCGGCCGTCGGCGGCGCTGGTCGCGACCAGCAATCCCCCGGGTGGCGATGTCGCGTGGCTGGCCCACACCGAGGCGCCCGGGACCGGGAGACCGTTGGGCGTCCGGATCGTGCCATGCGCGGTCGGCGCGCCTCGCAGCGTCAAGCTCACCTCGGTCGTGGCTCCGCCGCGCACGTGTGCGTCGACAGTTTCCGGTTGGCGGTCCAGCCCCACCCGGTAGGCGCCCGCTGCGAGGTCCTCGAACACGGCGGGTCCGACGGTCGGGTCGAACACCGCGGAGCGCGATGGTGCGCTGTTGTCGCCCTCCGTGCGCACGGCGAACACGCGGAGTGCGGACTCGGTCGGCGTTGCCCCGCGCACCGTGACGCGCAGCGCACCCACCGAGATCGGGGCCGCCGCCGGCGGAGAGGCCGTCGCCCGCGACGCCAGCGTCTCGTCGGCCGTGCCGCCCCGTCCCAAAGGTGCGGCGCGCAACGCGCGGGTCGCGACACTGGTCGGTGGTTGAGCCGAGGCTGGCCCCGGCGGATCTGCGCGGGTCACGAGCAGCAGCGCGAGCGCAACCAAGCCGAGGCCGGCACTGCCCGCCCACAGGGTGGTCGACGTCGCCCAGCGATGGGCGGCCACCCGACTGCCCCGTGCAACCTCCGTCGGAGTCGTCGCCAGCGGGGTCCCGCGGCCCGAGACCCGGGTCAGCAGGCGCGTGCGCACGGCATCGAGCGCGACGGGGGGCGGCCCCGTGTCGACCACCGCGATTCCCGCGAGGCCGGTCGGCAGCCGCGCCCGCAGCTGATCCAACCCCCGCACCAGTTGGGTCCGCACGGTGCCCGCCGGCCGATCGAGGGTGTCGGCGATCTCTCGACAGCTCAACCCGTGCTCGAAGTGGAGGACGATGACCTGCCGATAGTGCACGGGCAGCGCCGCCACCGCCTCACGACATACGGCGGCCCGCTCGCGATGCGCGGCATCGCTGGCCGGTTCCCTTCCTTGCCAAGGGCGGAGGGCGTCGGTCCAGCGCCGTGGGTCGACGCGCCGCCGCCTCCGCCTCCCCTCGTCCCGCGCCCGGTGGACGAGGATGCCCAGCAGCCACGGCAGCAGGGGCATTCGCGGATCCCACTGTTCGGCCGTCTCGATCGCCGCCAGGTAGGTCGTCTGCAGCAGATCCTCGGCGCCACCCGTTCCGGCCAGGTACCGGGCGACGCGGGCCAGTTCGGGCGCCGTCGCGTCGAACACCGCCGCCAGTGCGGCGGGGGCCTTGGTGTCGCGAAAGCGCTGGAAGTCTCGCTCTGGTGTCATCGCCCGTGCTGCGGGTGGGGCGTCGACAGTGCTACACCAAATCTCGGCGGGCGTGTCGGACAGTCGACCGGCCGCGGACGTCGCCCTCCGGCGTTCAGCGTCCCCAGTGCTTCATCCAGCGCTCTTCGAGCTCGTCGAGGTCGACCTGATAGATCTCCTGCACCGCGGCCTCGATCGCCTTCAGGTCGCCGCGCTGGACCTTGCCCACCGCGTGCACGAAGTCGAGGAAGTGCTTCTTGCCAAACCGGCTCTCGCGCAAGAACGCGATGATCGACGCCGCCTGCAGATAGGCGTTGCCGGAGTTGCTGCCGCCGCGCACTGAGTCGCCGTCGATCGAGCCGAGCAGGCTGGGCACTACGATGAGCTTCTTCAGCGGCATGTGCGCGTCCGCCTTGATCTGGTTCTTGACCGAGGCCTTGATCGTATTGGCGCGCTCCGACAGGTAGTCGGCGACGCCCTCCTGGAACCAGGAGCCACCGCCGCCCAGGCGCAGGCGGTTGCTGAAGATCTGGTGGGTCGCCTCGTGGATGTGTATTGGGTCGTTGGGGGCCTCGTAGTACGTGGCGTAGTAGTCGCGCCAGGCGTGGCCCTTGGAGCGCTCCGCTTGCTCGCGGTCGCGGCCGGCGACGCGCATGTAGTAGTCGTAGTACTCGTCCGGCAGTCGGAAGAGGAACACCGGCATCAACCGGCGGCCCTCGACTTCGGGGAAGGGGAACACCTTTTGGATCTCCCGGTAGCACTCCTCCATCTTCTTACCGAACAGCGCGCCGCCGCTGGCGTTGGTCAGGATGAGGTAGTGCTTCGTGCGCTGGATGCGCAGCTTGCCGTGCAGGTCCTCGGGCGTGTGCTCCTGCCAGCGCGCCCGCGCCTCCTCGTCGGTCCACACCGGGTCGATGGTCGGGCCCCCGTAGCGCACGCCTTGCTCGAAGAACGTGCGCAGCTGCTTCTCGCCCTTCTTGCCGAGCGCCGGCTTGCAGTGTGCGCGCAGCTCGTAGGCCCGATTGGCGGTCACTCCGCACAGCGCCCAGGTCTCGGCGTCGTCGGACCGCGCGCGCAGGAGTGCGGCGTACGGGAGCTCGCCGACCGGTCCGGACACGTACTCGGTGTCGTAGTCCTGCTCGCGGAACGTGTCGCCGCGTGCCACCCACCAGACGACGTCTTCGACCACCACGTCGTCGCCCCTCTTGTGCAGGATGAGGGTGATCTGCACTTGGGCGCCGTCGAGCTCTCCCGCGAACGTCAACGGGCCCTCGCCCGTGGACCGCTTCTCGAAGCCCTGCGGCGGCGTCAAGTCGAGCTGCACCGGCCCTGTCGCCGCGTATTGCGCCTTTGCAACGGGTATCGCGATGCACAGCAGAGCGGCAGACTCCAATAAGCGTTTCGATCTCATGGTTCGGTAGAAGGCGTCTCCATCGCGGTAGCGCGCGCGGTGCCGGACGGCGCACGCCGGCATTCTAGCTGGCCGGCGCTTCCCGGCCCACCATGCCCTGCGCGTCACCGACTGGGAGTGCTGCTCGAGGCTGATTGTGCCTGGGGTTTCCGGCCGCGCTCGCGTTTCCAAGGGCGACGGGGACAACCACGCCCCGTGCCGCCTCTTCCGCGAGCAACGTCGAGGAAAACGACATGAGCACCTCTTTCTGCCGGGTGCTTCCGCTGGTCGCCGCTCTATGGGCGAGTCCAACGGTGGCGCAGTCCTTCATCGCCTACCACGACGCCGACGGGAGCGAGCACGACGCTCAGTACCAGAAGTTGTCGAGCTCGGGCTACCGCCTGATCTCGCTGTCTTCGTACGGAGGCGTCTCCAACACGCAGTATGCGGCCGTCTGGGCGCAACGATCGGGCCCGAGCTTCGTCGGGTTCAGGGACCTGACGTCGACCGAATACCAGCAGCTGCTCGACTTCAGCTGCGGCAACATGACGCCGGCGCTCTTGAGCGCGACCGGGTCCGCCGCGGATCCCCGGTTCTCAGGCGTGTTCGAGAAGACCGGCAACCCATGCCACGCGCGCCACGGTATCGACGAGTCCGAGCTGGCCACCGAAGTCGGCGATGCCCGCAAGAAAGGACTGCGGATCGCCAGTATCGACGCGTACGGCGACGCGTCGGACACGCGCTACGTCGTCGCGTTCGAGCCCAACGCCGAGAAACTCGGTTGGGGCCATTACATCGCTTATGGCTCTTCCACCCATCAGCTGTTCTTCGACACGATGGGACAGACCCTCGCCCGCCCGGTCGATATCGTGTTCAACGACGACCGCACGAGGTTCGTGGCGGTGTGGGAAGATACGTCCGTCGGTCTGTCCTACTCGCACCACGACATGACGTCGGCGGAGTACCAGGACAAGTTCGACGAGTACTTGGCCAAGGGCCATTACCCGATCAACGTGCGCGCTGCGGGAACTCCCGGTGTGTTCGCCGCCACCTGGGCGAAGACCGACGTGCCGGACGGGCGCAAGTTCAGCATGACCGGAGTCGACGTCCCCGAGCTCGTTCTGTTCGACAGCTGGGTGCAACAGTACATGACTGACACGGCGACCCGCGCCGCGTCGCTCGCGATCGTCAAGGACGGTCGGTTGATGCTGGCGCGCGGCTACACCTGGGCCGAACAGGGCTATCCGTTGGCCCAACCCGACAGCCTCTACCGGACGGCTTCGATCAGCAAGCCACTCACCAGCATTGCGGTGCATCAGGAGATGGCGCTGCAGCCGAGTGCGATCGCCTACGACACGGCGATGGCCGACCTCTTCGGCAATCCGGTCTATGCCGATCCGCAGTCCAACGCGATCCAGGTGATGCACCTGCTGACGCACACCTCGGGATGGGATCGCGACGCGCAGACCGGCAGCGGGGTGGACCCGATGTTCTACGACCGGACGATCGCCAGCGCGCTGGGGATCTCGATCCCGATCTCGACCACGGCCATCCGCCGCTACATGGAGTCGCAGATGCTCGACTTCGCGCCCGGGACCGAGAGTCGATACTCGAACTACGGCTTCAGCCTGCTCGGGCGGATCCTCGAGGTGCTGAACCCCGGCAAGACGTATGACGACATCCTGCAGGAGCGCGTGTTCGCTCCGCTCGGCATCACGCGTGCGGGGATTGGCGCCGCGCACGTGACGGCGGCTGTGCCCGGCGAAGTGCTCTACCATCCCGCCGCGCTCGGCGTTGCGCAGAGCGTCAACGCGGCGCTCGAACCTTGGGTGCCGTCGCAGTACGGCGGGTGGAACCAGGGCAACCTCGATGCACACGGCGGTCACGTGATCACCGCGCCCGACTACGCCAAGATCCTCGCCGCGTTCGATCTCGGCGCGCAGAACCCGATCCTCGGGCCGGTGCAGACCGCCAACATGTGGACCGAGCCGGCGGCGCCGTTCATTCAGGCCGGGCCCAACATCAACAGCGCCTACCTCAAGGGGTGGGTGCGGAACTCGGTCAAGGGGCCGGGGGGGACGAACCTGGACCTGTACGAGCACGCTGGCAGCCTGCCGGGCACGCGCACCTACATCGGCCGGCGCGAGGACGGGGTTTCCTTCGTGTTCCTCACCAATGGTCACGAAGCGCTGAACGGTGCCCACGGCGACGAGCTCAGCTCGATCGCCAACGTCATCGGCAGCTGGCCGGACCACGACCTGTTCCCCAGCGTGGGCCTGCCCGCGTTGCGCCATGTCCCCGGCAGCGTCAACCCGTTCGGCGCATCATGCGTCGGCAGCTTCGGCACACCGGGCACGAGCTATGTCGGCACGCCCGAGGTCGGCATGGTTTTCACCCCGACGTTGATCCTGGCGAGGCCACAGTCGCCGGCGTTTCTGTTGCTGGGCCAGCGAACGCAAGTACCGCTGCCGGGCGGCATCGGCTGCTTTCGCTACACGACGGCGGGGATGATCCTGCCGGCGACGACCTCGCCGGCCGGGACCGCGCAGATCGCGTTGCCGATGCCTGCGACGCCGGCGTTGATCGGCTACGTCTTTGCGGCGCAGTACGCGTTCCTCGACTCGTCGGCGGGATCGGCCGGGATCGTGACGACGAACGGGCTGGACATCAAGCTCGGCGGGTGGTTGGGCTTCTGACGCGCGGGTGGCAAAGCGAGAAAATCGAGTGCGACTCCGTACTATCCGTCGAGGGTGAGGCGCAGATCGGTCAGCCGTTGGCCGCCGCGGAGTTCAACCGGGGCGAGGCTGCCGCTGGCGCCGTCGCGGAGGCCTGCGCGGCCGCGGATCGTCCAGGTGCCCGGTGGCACGCGGTCGACCGCGAAGCTGCCGTCGGCTTCGGTCTGCACGACGTAGCGGCTCTCGACCGGTTGGTCGCGGTCCTCGCCGCGGCGCGCGGTGTCGAGCGTGCCGCGGATCTCGACCCACGCGCTGGCCGCGGCGGCGCCGTCCGCGCGGTGCACCGCGCCGCTCAAGCTGCCGGTGGTGACCTCGAGCGCGACCGTTGCGGTGTCGTTGGCGGAGACCGCCACATAGTGGCCGATCAGCTGGTGGGGCCAGTTGTCGGCGAAGCTGCGCTGGTCGATCTCGAAGGCGAACAGGAAGTGGGTGCCCGCTGGCACGCCGTCGATCGAGAACTGACCGTGCTCGTCGGTGACCGCGTTCAAAGGGGCTTCCTCGCCGCGTTCGCACATCACCACCGCCTCGGCGAGCGGAGCGCCGTCCAGGTGCAGTGTGCCCCGCACGCGGCCGGTCGGTCCGGCGGTGGGCTCCGGTGGCGGCTGCAGGTGGATCTCCGCGCTCGCGGTGGTCGCGGCCCGCACCGCGACGGGGACGGCGGTCGGATCCGGCAGCCAGGCGAAGCGGCCGATGCCGTGCAGCCAGCCCGGGCTGACCGCGCCGCCGAAGGCCGACGTGGCGCGGCACTCGTAGCGGCCGGGTTGGAGGTGGGCGAACTCGAAACGACCGTCCGCGTCCGGTGTCGCCAGCAGCGGCATGGCCGGCAGCGGGCCCATCCGCGGTGGGGTGAGCAGCACCGACCACTGCTCGTCGCGTGCCTCGGGCGGCAGCACGAGCTGGCCACGGATCGCGCCGGGGGTCGCGAACGCAATGGTCGCCGCGGCTTCGCCACGCCTGACCTCGGCGCGCGCGGTGCCGTAGGCCGGATGGCGCGCCAGAACCAGCGCGCGGTCGCCGGCCAGCGCGTCGAGCGCGATGGCGCCGTCTTCGCCGGTGGTGCCGCAGCGCAGGGGCAGGCCGCCGCGCCAGGCACCTTCTCCGCGCGGTGTGGCGTGGATCTCGGCGTCGGCGACGGGCGCGCCGGCGGCGTCGACGACGCGTACGCGCAGCGGCGCGGGTGGGACCAGTCGCAGCGGCAACCGCTGGTCTCCGTCGAGGGTGACGGCGGCCGTGGCGGGCGCGTGGCCGGTGGCGTCGACGCGCACCGTGTAGGAACCGGCGGGCAGGTCGCGAATGGTGATCTCTCGATCGCGGCGCTCGCGGCGCCCGCGCAGGTCGAGGGGCGACACCAGCTGGTGGGTCCAGAGGTCCGGCAGACCTGGCCCCTGGCCGGGCAGCAACGTGATGTCCACGTCGGCGGGCGGTGCACCGCCGTCGGCGTTCAGCACCAGCGTCAGCCGATACTGCGCGGGCAGGGTGATCGTGTGCGCGGCGTCGACGGGTGCCGCCGGCGCCACGGTCCAGGGTTCGCCGGGGCCGCGGCGGGCGGCGACGGCCACGCGGCCGGCGGCGAGACCGTGTGCCGCGAACTGTCCGTCGGCATTGGTCCGCACCGGCGCGGCGGCGGTGGAGAACGGAGTGAAGCCCGCCGCGGAGGCGACCACGACTTCGGCGCCTTCGACCGGTTCTCCGCCGGTGTCGCGCACGGTTCCCCCGCAGGTGTGGCCGGTTGAGAGCGTGATCGCGCCGAGGTCGTGCCGCCCGCCGGGGGATGCCTCGACCTGCGCTCGCACCAGCGGTTCGTGACCGGTCGCGTGCGCGGCGAGCACCACGCGTCCGGGCGGCACGCCCACCAGGCGAAAGCCGCCGCTGGCGTCGGTGCGCGCCCTCGGGACCGGCAGCTCAGCCAACACCGAGTGCACCCACGGGGCCAGCTCGACCACCGACACCGGCGCGCCCGGCAGCTGCAGCACCATCGCGCTGCCGGCGGAGAAGCGGTGCAGCGGCGCCAGATCGAGCAGCGGCGGTGGCACGTCGGCGGCGATCACCACCGCGCCGGCGATCGGCGTTCCGTCGGTGTCCTGCAGGGTGCCGGTCAGCACTGCGCCGTCGCCGACCAGGACGTCGCCGACGTCGATGTGTTGGCCGGGAGTGGGGGTTTGGCGTACCCAGCGCATCGCGGCGAGGCCGGTGCCCGCTCCCAGTCGCAGGGCGACGGTTCCGTGCGGCCGCACGCCTTCGATCGTGAACCGCCCGTCGGGAGCAGTGCGCGCTGCGCCGGCGGTCAGTCGCGGCGGGGCGGCGTTGCGCGCGCCGGCGCGCAGCAGCGCGTCTTCGGCGATGCGCAGCAGCTCGACCGCGCAGTCGGCGACCGGGCTGCCGTCGTGGTGGACGACGCGGCCGCTGTAGCTGGTGAGGGCCGGGGCCCAGCTCTCCGGGTGCCCGGTCGTGGTCGCCCCCGCGGCCGGATCGGCGACCGGCGCGGCCGCCACCACTTGGCGGGAGTCGGCGGCCGGTGGCTTCGCCTGCTCGTCGCCGACCGCGGTGATCGGCGCACGCGCGGCGCCCTCCTCGACCGCGGGTGTGCCCTGGGGCGTTCCGGCGCTGGGCCACGCCAGCCAGACGATCGCGGCGGCCGCCGCCGACAGCATGCACAGCATGACCTTGTTCATGACCAAGACGTGGGTGAGGGTGGAGGAGGTGGCGAGAGAGGTGGTGGTGTGGGGTCGAACGCCGCCGGACAGCGGCAGCAGCACGGCCGACCAGGCTTGCCGGTTGCCGTGATGGCGGTCGAGACGTTGGCGCAGCAACGCGTGGGCGCGCTGCATCCGCGTGCGCACGGTGCTGGTGCCGACGCCGAGCCGGGCCGCGATCTCTTCGGTCGGCAGAGCCTCGAAGTAGCGCAGCACGACCGTTGCGCGGTACGGCTCGTCGAGCGCCAACACCGCATCCACGACCAGCCGCCGCAGCTCCTCGCGGGCGACGATCTCCTCGGTCGACGGCGCCAGCGGCGCGGTGGCCGTCGCGCGCTCGCGGGTCGCGCGGCGATGGTCGGCGCGGCGGTCGTTGTGGGCCAACCGGCGCACGACCGTGCCGAGCCAGGCGCGCACGCCGTCGCGCCGCGGGGGATGGGCCAGCGCGCGCACGTACGCGCTCTGCACCGCGTCCTCCGCGCGGTGCTCGTCGCCGAGCAGCCCGCGGGCGATGGCGCGCAAGAAGTCGCCGTGCGCCAGCAGGCTCTGATGAGTGGGTTCGAATGCGGTCATCGCCCGGGTTCACACCGCCGCGCCGCCCAGTGTCCCACGGTTTTGGTATTTCGTCCGTCAGCGCGCCGCGCGGCGCACCGCCGGCCAGTCGATCTCCCAGGCCGGCCGGGTCGGCGAGGGCGTCGTCAGCGCCGCGCGCAGCGCGGCGGCCCGCTCGCCGGGGGCCGGATGCGTCGACAGCAGCGGCGGTGCGGCCCCACTCGTGGCCTCGATGGCCTCGAAGAAGGCCAGCAGGCCGCGCGGGTCGATCTCGGCGCGCCGCAGGAGCTCCAGGGCGAAGGCGTCCGCGGCGCGCTCCTGCGCGACGCTGAAGCCGAGGTTCGCCACGTGACCGGCGAACTCGACCGCGACGCCGACCAGCACGTCGGCGTTGCCCAAGAACACGCCGATGCCGGCGCCGACTCCCACGCGGTGCAGCAGCTGGCGCAACCCGTGGCGCTCGACGACGTGGCCGATCTCGTGGGCGAGCACACCGGCGACCTCGTCGGGGCCGCTGGCGGCGTGCAACAAGCCGGTGTGCACGAACACCGCGCCGCCGGGGGCGGCAAAGGCGTTGATGCTCGGCGCGCGCAGCACGTGAAAACGCAGCTCGAGCGGGGAGGGCGGCATCGCGGCGCGCAAACGCGCGCCGATGCGCTGCACCGCGGCATCGAGCACTTCGTCGTGGACCTTCTGGGACTTGGCGAGCACCGAGCGCTCGACCTGTTCGCCCAGGGCGGCGTCGACTTCGGTGGGGATCGTGCTCACCAGCGGCGCGAGCACGGTGCCGGGAGACACCAACAGCCAGCCCAGCGCCAGCACCGGCAGCACGAGGGCTGTGGCGAGTACCGCGAGGCCGGCGCGCCGCCGCCGTCGCCTGCTGCGCTGGCTCTGGCGCAGCGCGCGCAGCTCCCCGACGAGCGGCTGGCTGAGCTGGTCCTCGAGTTGGTCGAGGCCGTCACTGCCTTCGACGGTCAGCGCCGCCTCGCCGGTGGGCAGGGTCCAGCTCAGGTGCACCGCGGCGCCCTGCCAGCCGCCACTGCGCACCCGGAGCGCGTTCTCGGCTACCGAAACCTCGACTCCGCTTGCCGAGAACGTCCAGTACGCGGGCGGGCCGGCGTGCCGGGCGAGCACGACGCGGTGCATGCCGCCGTGCGGGTCGTGGAACAGCGCGCGCATCGGTTCAGCCCCGGCCGTTGCGCCGCAGGCGGTGGGGGTCAGTTGTTGTCGCCATCCAGCAAGCCCCCGAGACCACCGAGGATCGAGCCCTCGCCGCGGCCGCCGCGCGCGCCGGCGAGGATGCGGCCGGCCATGCGGCTCATCGGCAGCGACTGCAACCAGACCCGCCCCGGCCCGGTCAGCGTGGCGAAGAAGAGGCCCTCGCCGCCGAACAGCGCCGACTTGACCCCGCCGACGAACTTGATGTCGTAGTCGACCGTCGGAGTGAAGGCGACGATGCAGCCGGTGTCGACGCGCAGCCGCTCGGCAGGCGCCAGGTTGCGCTCCGCGACGGTGCCGCCCGCGTTGCAGAACGCGTAGCCGTCGCCCTCGAGCCGCTGCATGATGAACCCCTCGCCGCCGAACAGGCCGGCGCCGATTTTCTTCTGGAAGGCGATGCCGATCGAGACGCCCTTGGCGGCGCACAAGAACGAGTCCTTCTGCGCGATCAGCGTGCCGCCGACGTCGGTCAGGTGGAACGGGATGATCTTGCCCGGATAGGGGGCGGCAAAGGCGACCCGCTTCTTGCCCTGCCCCTGGTTGCTGAACACCGTCATGAACAGCGACTCGCCGGTCAGCAGCCGTTTGCCGGCGCCGACCAGCGAGCCCAAGAGACCCGAGCGCGCCTGCTGGCCGCTGCCGAAGACGGTCTCCATCTCGATCCCGTCTTCCATGAACATCATGCCGCCGGCCTCGGCCACGGCGGCTTCTTTGGGGTCGAGCTCGATCTCGACGTACTGCATGTCGTCGCCGTAGATGTCGTAGTCGACTTCGTGCATTTGGCCCATGGTTTCGGACTCTACCGGCGGGGGCCCGGTCTCTTCACCGCCCCGCCCGGGTGATTTTCTCGCCTCCGCGCACGCCAAATGGCGTAAACAATCGCCTGGAACCAATCATGAACAAGACTTTCATCGCCTGTGCGCTGACGGCGCTCCTCGGCGTGGGGCTGCCGCTCGGCGGCTGCACCACCGAGGCCGCCAACAGCTCTCCAACGCCCGCCGCCGAGATGACGACGGTGACGCTGATCCTGCCCGCAATGACTTGAGGCGGCTGCGCCCAGTCGGTGCGGTCCGCACTCGACAACATTCCGGAGATCGCCGATCTCGAGACCGATCCGGGGCCGGAGGGTGGCCGCGCCACCCTCAAGGTCGCCAAGGGCTTCGACCTCGAAGCGTGCCTCAACGCCGCGGTCACCGCCGGCAACGAGCACATCAAGGGCTGGTCGATCGAGACCTGAGCCAAGGGCTCGGCCGCGGCGCGCGCTCACCTAGGAGCGCTGCCGCCGCGCCAGCTGCAGCAGGCTGGCCGGCAACCGGTCGGCGGACGGCAGCACGCGGTAGCCGCCGCGGCCGAACAGCTGCGGCAAGTAGTCCACCGCGTTCTTCTGGATCGCGAGGGCGAAGCTGTCGATGCCGTCGCGGTGCGCCTCGCGGAGCGCTTGGCGCACGTCGGCGATGCCGTGACGCCCCTCGTAGCGGTCGTAGTCGGTGGGCTTGCCGTCGCTGACCAGGAGCAGCAGCTTGCGCCGCGCCGAGGCGCGGCGCAGCTGGGCTGTGGCGTGGCGCAGCGCCGGGCCGATCCGCGTGTAGCCGGTCGGGCGCAGGCCCAGCAGGGCGCGGCGCGCGTCCCGCCATGGGGTGTCGAAGTCCTTGACCTCGACGTAGTGACAGTCGCGGCGCGAGTTGCTGTAGAAGCCGGCGACGGCGATCGGCAGGTCGCGGTCGCCGGCGACTTCGCCCAGGATCAGCACCGCGTCCAGGGCGACGTCGAGCACGCGCCGGCCCTCGACCCACGCGTCGGTCGACAGGCTGCAGTCGACCAGCACCAGGGCGGCGACGTCGGGTGCCGGCTTGCCGCGGGCGACGTACAAGCGGTCGTCGAGCACCGCGGGATGGCCCTGCCGGGCGGCCTCCAGGGTGGCGAGCTGGTTGGTCAGGGCGTCGATGTCGATGTCCTCGCCGGCGCGTTGGCGCGGCACCGGTCGCCGCGAATCGGCCGCCGCCAGCAGCTGGTCGCGCAGCCGGCGGATCTGCGCCGCGTAGCGGTGCCGCACGGTGGCCTGGCGCTGGCGCACGGTCTCCGGGCTCGCCAGCGGATCCGGTGGATGCGCGCGCAGTGCGCACCAGCTGCGGCGATAGCGCCGCCGGGTCGCGTCCCACTCGTCGTAGTGGATCGCACCGCAGTCGGTCTGCTCCTCTAAGAGGTCCACCGGCTCGCCGGCGTTCTGCAGGTCGGCTTGGTAGATGGAACTGGTGGCCTCGGCAGTGCGCACGACGTGGCGCAGCTCGAGTTCGTCGAGGGCTTCACAGTGCTCGTCGAGCTCGTCGCTGCCGTCGGCGCGTCGCTTGCCTCCGCTGTACTCCTCGGCGGTGAACAGCTTCTCGAACACGTGCATCAGCGGGTTGTCGCCGTCCTCGGGAGTCGACACGGTGGTGGTGGTCACCGTCTCGCGCGGTTTGCCGCGGCGCTCGGTGCCGCGCGGCAGCGCGGAGCCATCGACGCTGGTGATGTCGGGCACGGCGGCGGTGGGGGCGTCCGTTGCCGCCGGCGACCAGCGGCCCCAGAGCAGGTGGTGTTGCGGTGTGCGCGGGGCGTCGCGTCGGGCGCGCGGGGGCGCGTCGTCCGGTCGCGCGTCGGGTGCGCGCAGCAGCCGATCGGCCCACCGGTCGAGGTCGCTCGCGCCCGGCGGGGGCGGTGGGATCGCCGCGGCCAACCGCGCGCGCAAGCGGATGCTCCCCGGCCATTCGGCGTCGAGTCGTGGCAGCGTGCGCTCGACCGCGATCAGCATCGCCAACTCCGGGTCGTCGCCCGTGCGCTGGCCGTGGGCGTACACCGCCGCGCCGGCGATCGTCCGCAGTCGGTAGAGGTCGAGGTTGCGCTCGGCAGAGTCGAACAACTCGATCACCGCCGGCAAGTGCAGCGTCGCGCCGCGCAGCCCGCCGGCGCCCTCGGCGACGCGCACGTCGAGCGGCGCCCCGGCGACGAGCTGCGCCAGCAGCCGCAGTCTTTGCGTCAGCTCCTCGAGCTTCGCCGCCGCAGCTTGGTGGGCCGCCGGGGCTCCGGGGTGCAGCCAGCGGCGGACCGCGCGGTGGGCGGCGCCGAACAGTCTCTCGCCGACGCTCACCGCCGCCTCAGAAGGCCAGCGCGACCGCGTCGCGGAGCGCGTCCAAGACCTCGGCGTCGTCGGAGAGCGGATGCGCGATCGCGGCCTCGCACGCCGCCCGCGGCGCGATCCCCGCGCCGATCAGCCGGCCGGCGTGCACCAACAGCCGGGTGGACACCGTCTCCGCCAGCCCGAGCTCGGAGAGGTCGCGCACCTTGGCCGCGAACGCGACCAGCCGGCGCGCGGTCGCGGCGTCGACGCCCGATTCACGGGCGACGATCTCGGCTTCGACCGCTGCCTTGGGGTAGCCGAACTCGATGCCGACGAAGCGCTGCCGCGTCGACGGCTTCATCTCCTTGAGCGCGCTCTGGTAGCCGGGGTTGTAGGACATGACCAACAAGAAGCCCTCGGCGGCCGGCAGCGCCAGGTCGCGCCGGTCGAGGTAGAGCGTGCGCCGGTGGTCGGCGAGGGGGTGGAGTACGACGATGACGTCGTCGCGCGCCTCGGCGACCTCGTCGAGGTAGAGGATCGCGCCGCGGCGCACCGCCCGGGTCAGCGGGCCGTCTTGCCAGACGGTCTCGCCGGCCTCGACCAGGTAGCGGCCGAGCAGGTCGACCGCCGAGGTCTCCTCGTTGCACGCGACGGTGACCAGCGGCCGCTCGAGCGCGGCCGCCATCGCCTCGACGAAGCGCGACTTGCCGCAGCCGGTCGGCCCCTTGAGCAGCACCGGCAACTTGGCGCGATGCGCGGCGCGAAACAGCGCGCACTCGTCGCCGGTGGCGCGGTAGTAGGGCGCCTCGGGCGTGCGCACCGCGTCGTTCACGCCGGGCTCCCCGGTGCCGTGACCGCAGCGGCGCCTTCTTCTTCCGCCGTCGCCGCCTCGTCCGCGACCACGGCGCCGACCGGCTTGCCGTAGCGGATGAAGGTCCACATGTAGGCGCCGATGCCGACGGTGAACAGCGCGGCCGCCAGCAGCACGCCGATGAAGTGCACCTCGAGCTCCTCCTGCACGGTGAGGAAGTCGAGGCCGACCTTGCGCTCGAGATAGACCTGACTGACGCCGGCAACGGCAAACGCCACCGTCATCCCGAGCATGCCGACGTTGCTGACCCAGAAGGCGAACGCCGAGGCGGGCGTGTCGTACAGCTTGCGGCCGGTGAGCTGCGGCATCGCGTAGCTGATGATGGCCAGCACCAGCATGGCGTACGCACCCCAGAACGCCATGTGGCCGTGCATCGCGGTGACCAAGGTGCCGTGCGTGTACAGGTTGACCTGCGGCAGCGTGTGGGCGAAGCCCAAGAAGCCCGCGCCGACGAACGACATGATCGAGCAGCCCAGCGTCCACGCCAGCGCGTTGCGGTTGGGGTGGTTGCGGCCGCCGCGGCGGGTCATCGCCAGCGCGTAGATCGCCATGCCGAGGAAGGCCAGCGGTTCGAGCGCGCTGAACAGTCCGCCGATCCAGAGCCAGTAGCGCGGCGTGCCGATGTAGTAGTAGTGGTGGCCGGTGCCGAGGATGCCGGACAGGAAGGTGACGCCGACGATCACGTAGAGCCACTTCTCGATCAGCTCGCGGTCGACGCCGGTGAGCTTGATCAGCAGGTAGGCGAGGATGCCGCCCATGATCAGCTCCCACACGCCCTCGACCCACAAGTGCACGACCCACCAGCGCCAGTACGAGTCCAGCGTCTGGTGATCGGTCGGGATCATGCCGGGCAGGTAGAGCAGCGCTGCCATCAGCAAGCCGAAGTACAGCACGCAGCTGGTGGTGGTGATGCGCCGGCCTTTGAGGATCGTGGCGCCGATGTTGACGATGAACATCAGCACGTTGACCACCACGAGGAAGTCGAGTGGCCGCGGGATCTCCAAGAACTTGCGGCCTTCCCACCAGTGGAAGTGGAAACCGACGATGGCGACCACGCCGACGACGATCAGGCTGATCAGCTGCAGCCACGCCAGCCTGGGCCACAGAATGTCGCGCTCGACCTCGTCGGGGATGATGTAGTGCGCCGCGCCCATGAAGCCGCACAGCAGCCACACGACCAAGAGGTTGGTGTGCGTCGCGCGCGCGACGTGGAACGGGATGAAGTCGTGCAGCGGGTCGTAGCCCGCGTGCGCGAACGCCATGATGAAGCCGTAGACGATCTGCAGGCCGAACAGCAGCATGCAGGTGGCGAAGAACCAGTAGGCGATTCGTTGTGATTCGTAGCGCATCGCTCAGGCTCCCTTGAGCTGCGAGAGGAAGGCCACCAGCTCGGTGATGTCGGCTTCACTGAGCGGCAGCTTCGGCATCTTGCTGTCGGCCTTGATCGCGAGTGGGTCGCGCAGCCACTTGGTGATGAACTCGGTGGTCAGCCGGCCGCCGACGCCGTCGAGGGCCGGCCCGATGGCGCCGCCCTGCCCGTTGAGCGCGTGGCAGGCGATGCACATCTGGTTGAAGATGCGGGGACGATCGCTGGCCGCGGCAACCAGGGATTGGTCACCGGTGGCGGCGGGCACGGCGGTTTGGATCAGGTCGGGCTCGGCGGGGAAGCCGTTGAGGTCCATCTCGCCGATCCACTGCAGGAACGCGACCATGTCGTCGAGCTGGCCCTCGTCGAAGTCGTACTTCTGCATGCGCCGCCGGCCCGGGTACATCGCCTCCGGGTCGGTCAGCATGGCCCGGATGAACGCCTCGCCGCGGCGCTCGTAGACCTTGGTCAGCTCCGGCGCGTAGTACGCGCCCTCGCCGAGCAGCGTGTGGCAACCCATGCAGTTGCTGGTATCCCAGAGGTGCTTGCCGCGGACCACGGCGGGAGTCATGCGCTCTTGGTTGGTCTGCTCGGGAATCTGCGCCAGCGTGTCGACCGTCAGCAGGCCGAACGCGGCAAAGCAGACCCCGGTGCCGAGCACGAAGAACGTGCGCGCGCCCTTCTTGGATAACACGAGAGGCTCCTGAGCTGAGGGTTGGAAGTCAGGGCGAGCGCAGGGCCGCGATCGCCTCGAGAGTGGGTTGTCGGTCCGCGTTGAGACCCTTCTGCTGGTGGACGACGACGCCGTTGCCGTCGAGCACGGTGATGATGTTGGAGTGGGAGTAGTCGCCCTCTGGCGTGCGCTGGTAGTGCACGCCCAGCACCGCGGCGAGTTCGCGCACCGCCTCCGGGCCGCCGTGCAGCAGCGTCCAGGACGGATCGAGCTCTTGCTCCGCGGCCCAGCTGGCCAGGCGTTCGGGCGTGTCGCGGAAGTGGTCGAAGCTGACCAGCACGACGCCGACGTCCGGATAGCGCTCGCCCTTCAGGTCGGCGCTCAGGCTCTGCACGTCGGCGATCGTCCGCGGGCAGGCGAACGGGCAGTGGGTGAAGATCATGGCCAGCAGCAGCGGCCGGCCGCGCAGCTCGGCCAGCGTGCGTTCGCGGTCGTCCTGGTCGCGCCAGGTGCTGTCCAGCTGCCAAACCGAGGTCCCGGGCAGCGGTCCGGCGGTGGTGCTGGGATCGCGGTCGCTCGGCGCGCGCTCTGCGCAAGCGCAGAGTGCGAGCGCCAACGCCGCGGAGCGCAGGTACGCCCGATGCCGCGTCATGGCCGCTCGCCTCCGGCGTCACTGGCGCAGCGAAAGCCGAGACCGCCGCCGACGTAGCTCGCGCGCAGGCTGCTGCGGAACGCGAACCGCATGAACGCGGCGTAGTCGGACGGGTCGGCGGCGCCGAGTGCGCCGCTGCCGCAGAACAGGTTGCGCTCGAGGGCGGTGTCGCCGCGCGACTCGCCGGTCACCAGGGCGTTGTTGAAGTCCGACAGCCACTCCCAGATCAGTCCGTGCAGGTCGTAGACGCCGTGCACGTTGGCGAGCGTCGACCGCACCGGCCCCGGTGCGCGGGCGGGCTTGGAGTACCACTCGAGGATGGCTGCGTTGAACTTCGGATCGGAGCGGCCATCCACGGCATCGGCGCTGGCTGCGGCGACGGTCTCCCACTCGGCGGTGGTCGGCAGCCGGCGCCCCACCCAGTCGGCGTAGGCGCGCGCCGCGAACCACGAGACCCGCGTCACCGGGCTGTCGGGCGTCGCGGCGCCGAGGTCGAGGTCGGAGGCCCAGTGGGCGAGGTAGCCGGTGTCGGCGAACAGCGGTGGAACTCGGGAGCGCCGCCAGCGCGGTACCGCGCCGACGAACGCCAGGAACTGGGCGTTGGTGACGGCGTGCTCCTCGATGGCGAAAGCCGCTACCGCGACGGGTGGCTGCCCTTCGCCCCCGAAGAGCGGCCGGTAGCTGGCTGCGGCGATGTTGCGCAGCGCGGACGCCACCGATGCCGGATCGACTGTGACCGGCGCCGGCGCCGGCGCTGGCTCCGGCATCCTACCCGCACCGGCCGAGTGCTCGCCGCCGTCGCAGGCGAGGGCCAGCAGCGCGGCCAGGCCGACCCAGGAGTTGTCGCGGGAAGTGCACATCGTCGGCTCTCGGCCCAGCGGGAAGGGGAGTGGTTGACGGCGGCGTGTCACCGCACCGCGGCGACCTCTTGTGGAGTGACTTCTTCGCCCTCGTTCCCCCAGGTGTTGCGCACGTACGTCAGCACGTTCGCCACCTGCTCGTCGGTGAGGTTGACCGCCGGCATGACGCCGTTGAACTCGGTGCCGTTGACCGTGATCTTGCCCTGCAGCCCGTGCACGATGGCGCGGATCGAGCGCTCCTTGTCGGCCATCAGGTAGTCGGACTCGGCGAGCGGCGGAAACGCGCCGGGGATGCCCTTGCCGTTGGGCTGGTGGCAGGCGGCGCAGATCTGCGCGTAGAGGCGTTCGCCAATCTCGATGCGCTCAGCCGTGTTGGCGGCAACCTGGGCCGGCGGTGCCTGGCCGGGCACCTGCTGGATCGCGCCGCCCTCGATCTGGTAGATGCGGTCGTCCTGCAGGCCGGAGTAGGTGACGGTGTCCTCCGGCCCGTCGACCTTGAGCATGCCGAGCGCGCCCTTGTTGAAGGTGCGGAAGATGGAGTGGTCGACGATGATGAAGGTGCCGGGCACCTCCACCTTGAACTCGACCATCGCCGATCCGCCCGCCGGGACCAGAGTGGTCTGCACGTTCTCGTTGCCGACCGTGCCGCCCTCCTGATAGACGACGTCGAAGATCTCGCCGATGACGTGGAACGACGACACCAGGTTGGGGCCGCCGTTGCCGACGAACAGGCGCACGCGTTCGCCGACGCTGGCGGTGATGGCGTTGTCGCCGGCCAGCGCGCCGACCGCGCCGTTGAACAGCACGTAGTCCGGGTTCTCCTCCAGCGCCTTCTCCATGTCGAACGGCTGTAGGCCGGCCTCGCCGTAGGCACCCTTGGTGTAGAAGTCGCCCTGCATCACGTAGTACTCGCGGTCGACCTCGGGCAGCCCCTCGAGCGGCTCGACGAGGATCAGGCCATACATGCCGTTGGCGATGTGCATGCCGACCGGCGCGGTGGCGCAGTGGTAGACGTAGAGGCCCGGGTTGAGGACGCGGAACGAGAACTGCGAGGTATGGCCCGGTGCGGTGAACGACGACGCCGCGCCGCCGCCCGGTCCGGTGACCGCGTGCAGGTCGATGTTGTGCGGCATCCGGTTGTCCGGGTGGTTGTTCAGATGGAACTCCACCAGGTCACCGACGCGCGTGCGGATGAAGCTGCCCGGCACCGTGCCGCCAAAGGTCCAGAACGTGTAGTCGACGCCGTCGGCGATCGGGGCGACGTGCTCGAGCACCTCCAAGCGCACGATGACCTTGGTGGCGTGGTCGCGCTCGATCGGCGGTGGCACGCTCGGTGGCGCAGTGAGAATCGCGGTCTCCTCGCCGACGATCGGCATCGCGGCGATGTCGACGGCTGCGGTTGCGGTGGAGCGCGTCGCGGAATCGTTGCAGGCGACGAGCAGACCCAAGCAGGTCAGGGAAGCGAGGTGCGGCGTGCGAGCGAGGCGCATGGAGGTCCTCCTGGACCCATCAACGGACAAGAAAGTCGTTTGAGAACCCAACCTCCGGCGCGGCCGCTTCTTTCGCCGATTCGGGTTCTCTGCCCGCGGCTTGAAAGTCGCCCACCCGCGCGGTGTTCTCGCCGGCAAGACCGTGATTCTCTCGCACACCGCCGTGTACGCGCTGCGCGCGATGTCGGTGCTGGCCGAGGCCGAGGCCGGCGCCGTGCTGCGCGCGGAGGAGGTCGCCCAGCAGGCTGACATCCCCGCGCACTACGTCGCCAAGGTGATGCGCAAGATGGTGGTCGCCGGCCTGGTGCAGAGCCGCAAAGGACACGGTGGTGGGTTCGCGCTGGCGCGGGCGGCGGGGGGGATCAAGTTCCGCGAGATCTTGGCCGCTGTCGATGTGGTGATCGAGACCGATCGCTGCGCGTTCAGCTATCGCCGCTGCAACCCGAAGAAGCCGTGTCCGCTGCACTCGACCTGGTCGCGGCTGCACGAGCAGCTGGCGGATTGGGCCGAGGGGTCGACGCTGGCCTCGGTGCGCGCCGGTTCCCGGCGCACCTGACGAGCGAGACGAGGCCCGTGCCCCGACTTCAGCCGCGCGGGGTCAGGTGCACGCGTAGGACGCCGATGCCCCACATCACGCTCGCCAGCAGAAAGCAGCCGGTGGCCGTGCCCATCCACACGCGCATCCGCGGCGCGTCGAGGTCCTGTAGCGCGCGCGCTACCGTCGCGGCCACCAGCAGCGCGCCGAGCGCGCGGACGTAGACGGGTGAGGCCCGGGCGAGATCCTGGCGCCCGCCGTGCGCGCAGGTGACGTGCAGGCCGATGGCGAGCGCCATCATGCCGAAGCCGGCGATGAACACGACGTGCAGCCCGACCGTTTGCCGGGGCAGGCTTGCGGCCAGCGCGTAGCCGAGCGGAATCGCCCACGCCGACAGCCACACCAGCCAGCGGTGCGCGCCTGGCAGCGTCGGACGGCGGTGCAGATCTGCGGCGCGGAGCAGCACGGCCAGGGTGAGCGGCGCCCGCAGGCCGGCGCCGAGTCTGGGGTGGCCCAGGGCCTCGATGGCGAACGTGCTCGCCAGGGCGATGGCGGCGGCCAAGTGCAGAGCGCGCGCGCGTCTGGCGATGGGGCTCGGGCTCGCGTCGGGCGGGGACTCGCCACGCGTGATCAACCGGATCACCATGCCGCCGACACCGACGACCAGGCCGACGAACACGCCCTGCGTCACCAGCAGCTGGCCGAGGCGGTAGGCGGTGAACGAGTCGTGTGCGCGGCCATACGCCATCATCGTTCCGGCGCCGGCGAGGCCCAGCAGAAGCGCGCACGGAATCCAGACGAAGCTCGTCGGCGGGCGGCGGCTTGCCGCTGGCGAGCGGAAGCGGCGGATGGCGAACGCCAGCAGCGCGCCGACTGCGACCATCCACCCCGCCTGTGCGCCGAGGTGCCACTCGGCGGATGCCGCCGCCGCGGAGCCGACCGCGCCGCCCGCGCCGACCAGCAGCGGCAGTGCGCCGGGCGCCGCGGTGCCGGTGCGCCGCGGGATGGCGGTGAACAGAAAGCCCAGCGCAAAGCAGGTCATGAATCCCTGGATCTGCACGGTGCTGTGCATCAGGGGGCGCCACGGGGCCGGCGCGGACACCGCGTAGCGCAGCCACGGCAGCACGCCGGCCCAGGCCAGGGCGACCCCCAGGGGAAACAGCCAGCGGTAGGGTTCGCGCCGCCAGGGCGGCGCGTCGTCCAGAGACATCTCTGCGACACTACTCGCGGGGCGGCACTCGGCCCACCGGGTTTTGGCTACGCTGGCGCGTGATGCGAATGCTCTGCTCGTTCTTCTGCATCGTCGCCGGCATGAGCGCGGTCGTCCGGGCGCAGTCGCCCGACGGAGGGCCGCCCGCTGCTGCCGAGCACGTGTTCGTCTGGGTCAGCGGTCCGACCGGCACCTTTGACGCGCTGCGCGCCGCCGGCTACGACGACCACGACGCGGTGTGGCGCGTCGCCCGTGGTCAGGAGCACGCCGGCGTCATCCTGCCGAGCGCCGACCTCGCGGCGCTGCGCGCCGAGCTGCCGGTCGCCAGCCTGGTCCGCGTGGTCCGCAGCTCGAAGCCGCTGCGCGACGCGCCGCGCGTCGGCCGCGCCGGTCCCGACCCGCGCTATCGCACTCCGCAGGAGGTGTTGGCGGGGCTCAACGACTTGGCGACGACCTATCCCGGTCTGGCCGCCGTGTACGACTTGCAATCGCGCTACGGCGCGCCGCTGACGCACGAGGGCCGGCGCATCCACGTGCTGCGCATCTCGGACAACGCCGGCATCGACGAGGACGAGCCGTCGATTCTGGTGTTCGCCAACAACCACGCGCGCGAGCTCAACACGATCGAGGCGGCGTTCTCGGTCGCCGAGCGGTTGCTGGGCGGGTACGCCACCGACCCGGTGCTGCGCCAGCTGGTCGACGACCATCAGATCTGGGTGCTGCCCAGCATGAACCCGGATGGGCTCGCCTACGTGTGGAGCACCAACGACATGTGGCGCAAGAACCGCCGCGACAACGGCAACGGCACGTTCGGCGTCGACCTCAACCGCAACTACTGGTTCTACTGGGGACGGTGCGGGGCCAGCACCAATCCGGGCAGCGACACCTACCAGGGCCCGTCGGCCGGGTCCGAGCCCGAGTCGCAGGCGATGCGCGCGTTCACTCTGGCCGAGGGCTTCGAGCGGATGATCGACGTGCACAGCTACGGCCGTGACGTCCGCCACCCGTTCAACCCGCTGCTGATCGGTCAGGTGCCCAACGCGATCGCGCAGGCCTATTACGGCATGCAGAGCGCGATCGCCAACGGCATGGGCTACGTCACCCGCGGCACTTGCTGCTGTGGAACGCACATGGAGTGGCACCACGCCGCGCACGGCACACTCGGGCAGCTGATCGAGATGGGGACCGCGTTCCAGCCGCCGTTCACCCAGACGCAGTCCGAGGTGACGCGCATGTGGCCCGGGTTTCGCGAGTTCTTGACGCGGCCAGTGCCGTTGCGTGGCCGCGTGCGCTCGGTTCGCGGTGGTGCGCCGGTGGTCGCCGACCTGGTAGTGCGCGGGCACCAGTTCCGCAATGGCCAGCGGGTGCAGTCGATCGGCCGCTTTGGCCGCTACCACCTCTGGATCACGCCGGGTAGCTACGAAGTCGAGTTCCGCGCGCCGGGCCACGACCCGCAGACGCTGGTCGTCAACCTGACCAGCGGCGGCACGGTGGAGCGCGATGTTTGGTTGGTGCCGTCGGCCCGGCCGACGACGCTGACCGCGCAGGGCGCCCCGCGCCTGGGCCAGACGGTGGCGCTCGATCTGTCGAGTCCCGACGACCCGGGTGCGCCGTACTTCTTGCCCGTGTCCGACGCGGTCGCGCCGCCGATGGCGCTCGGCTTTGGCCGCAGCTTGCCGATCGCGCGCAGCATCCTGCTGGAGATCGAGCTGGCCGCGCCGCAGGTGTTCCAAAACGTGCTCGGCGTGCTCGATGGCCAAGGGCGCGGTCAGGGGCGCCTCGCCGTGCCGGCGGATCCGGCGCTCGTCGGCCTCACGCTCCACTTCGCGGGCGTGACGTTGGACGCCTCGTACCTGAGTGGCGTGCGCGGCATCACGGCGCAGAGCGTGCCGCTGACGATCGCGCGCTGAGGCGCGCGCCGCGGACGCCGCCGCGCGGCGTCCGCGTGCTCGCTGCTCAGAGCAGGCGGGTGGAGGCGTACGGGACGCTCCAGTTGGCGAGCGTGGTGCTGACCGGGATGAAGGGCGGCAGCATGGCGTCGATCTTGATCAGGCCGCGCATCGCGCCGCGGTGGAAGATCAGGTTGCCCGAGCGGCCCCACGTGGTGGTGGCGTTGATATCGGGCTGGGCGGTGGTCCAGTTGGCGTCCAGCTTCTGCTCGTTGGCGTAGAAGGAGAAGCTGAGGTTGGCATACATCAGGAGGCTGATGACGGTGGCGCTGGCGCTGCCGTTGCCGGAGACCGCGGCCTCGCCGTTGAAGCGGACCTTCGCCTTGCACGGGTCGAAGGTGCCGTCGAGGGCGGCACGGACCCGGCCGTAGGCGCGGCCGCTGAGTAGGGCGACGCCGGCGCCGACGGGGACCGTCAGAGTGGGCGTCATGAAGCGGAGGCGGATCGTGCTGCGGCCGCTGAAGCCGGTGCTGAACGAGCTGTTCCACAGCACCGAGTTGCCGACCCGCAAGTAGACGCTGCCCGAGGAGTAGCAGGAGGTGCCCATGAGCCGGCCGAGGGTGCTCGTCTTGACGGTGCCGACGGCGGCGAGGTTCATGCGGAAGTCGCCGGCGCGGCCGGAGCTGCCGAGAAAGCGGAGGTCGGCGACGGCGCGGGTGCTGCCACTGGCGGCGAGGGTGGTCTCCCAGTAGGGCGCGGTGACGATCCAGCCCGAGCCGGAGCTGGGCACGTATCGCGTGCTCTTGCCGGCGGCGATGTAGCCGGTGCCGTAGGTGTAGACGCCGGCGTCGCTGTCGCCGAACGACTTCGAGTAGGTGCGGGTCAGGGACATGTTCTGGGCGGAGCCGGCGCTGGCCAGGGTCAGCAGGGCGGCGGCGACGGGGGCGAACAGGGCGGCGGTGGTGGTCTGCATCGTTCTCTTCCTGGGTTTCGAGCCGGCGTTTGGCGACGTTGCCCACCGGCACCGGACGGAACGCCGCGCCGCGCGCGATCGACCGTGGACTCCGAAAAAACCGTCGCGGCCTCGGCTGCCCTTGGATCGCGATGCTGATGACCACCGCGCTGTTGTTCGTCGTTTGCCGCCACGCGGTGGGCAGGCCGCACCGGCGGCGCGCTGCGCCGACGAACTCGAGGCCGCGGGGGTCGCCGTGATCCGCGGGGTCCGCGGTCACGGCGTGGTCGGTGTCGTCGAGAACGGCGACGGCTGCGCCCGATCGCGCGTTGAAAGGGGCGTCGCGTCCGCCGCTGCGTGGCGGGCGCGGACCGTCGATCAGAACAGGAGGGTCCAGGCGTAGGGGAAGCTCCAGTAGGCGAGCGTCGAGCTGACCGGGATGGAGGTTGGCTGTATGGCGTAGGCGTTGATCGTGCTGCCCATGGCGCCGCGGTGGAAGATCAGGTTGCCCGCGCGGCCCCAGGTGGTGGTGGCGTTGAGACCTGGCTGGGCCGTGGTTCCGTTGGCGTCCAGCTTCTGCTCTTTGATGGAGAATGAGAACGTCACGGACACAGGCTTCATCAAGCCGATGGCGGCCGTTGTGGCGGTGGTGTCGCCGGAGACCGCGGCCTCACCGTTCAAGCGGACCTTCGCCTTGCAGGGGTCGATGTTGACGTAGATGGCGGCGCGGACGCGGCCGTAGGCGCGGGCGGTGAGCTGGGAGGCGGAGCCGCCGAGAGCGACCACCATCGAGCTCGTCATGATTTGCAAGCGCATCGAGCTGATGCCGCTGAACATGGTGTTGACCGAGCTGTTCCACAGCACGGAGTTGCCGACACGCAGGTAGACGACGCCCGAGGACTTGCAGGTCGTGCTCATAGTGCGGCCGAGATTGTCCTTCTTGGTGTTGGACTCGGCGGCGAGGGATATGCGGAACTCGCCGGCGCGGGCCCAGTTGCCGAGCAAGCGGATGTCGGCAAAGGCGTGGGCGTTTCCGGAGGCGGCCAGCTTGGTGTGCCAGTAGGGGGCGGTGACGATCCAGCCCGAGCCGGTGCTGGGCACGTACTGCGTGCTCTTCACAGCGGCGAAGGAGCCGCCGCCACCGCTATAGACGCCGGCGATGGTGTTACCGTACGTCTTCGAGAACGTGCGGCCCCCGGACATGGACTGTGCGTGGCCGGTGCTGGCGAGGGTCAGTAGGGCGGCGGCGACGGAGGCAAAAAGGGTGGTGGAGGTGGTTTGCATTGTGCTCTTCCTGGGTTTGGAGCCGGCGTTTGGCGACGTTGCCCGCTTGCACCGGACGGAACGCCGCGCCGCGCGCGATCGACCGTGGACTCCCAAGAAAACGACTCGGCCTCGGCTACCCTGGATCGCGATGCTGATGACCACCGCGCTGTTGTTCGTCGTTTTGCCGCCACAGGGCGGGCAGGCCGCGCCGGCAGCGGCCGCGCCCACCGCCGTCCAGGCCTGGGTCGACGCGGAGCTGGACGAGCTCGTTGCGCTCTACCGCCACTTCCATCGCTATCCGGAGCTGTCGTTCTTCGAGGAGCGGACGGCGGCGCGCTACGCCGACGAGCTCGAGGCCGCGGGGCTCACCGTGACCCGCGGAGTCGGCGGGCACGGCGTGGTCGGCGTCGTCGAGAACGGCGATGGCCCCACGCTGATGCTGCGCGCCGATCTCGATGGTCTGCCACTGCAGGAGCAGACCGGGCTCGACTATGCCTCGCAGGCGCGCCAAGAGCTGCCCGGCGGCGAGCAGCAGCCGGTGATGCACGCCTGCGGTCACGACCTGCACATGACCAATCTGATCGGGGCGGTGCGCTACCTGGCCGCGCACCGCGGGCAGTGGCGCGGCACGCTTCTGGTCATCGGCCAGCCGGCCGAGGAGCGCGGCAGCGGTGCGCTGTTGATGCTGCGCGCCGGTCTCTTCCGCCGCTTTCCCAAGCCCGACTTTGCGCTGGCGCTGCACGTCCACCCGATGCTGCCGGCGGGCACCGTCGGCTATCGCGCGGGCGCGGCCATGGCCAACGTCGATTCCTGCGACATCGAGCTGTTCGGCAAGGGTGGGCACGGCGCCTACCCGCACCTGACCATCGACCCGATCGCGCAGGCCGCGCAGCTGGTCGTCGCGCTGCAGACCATCGTCAGCCGCGAGGTCTCGCCGCTGGAGCCTGCGGTGGTGACGGTCGGCTCGATCCACGGGGGTGCCAAGCACAACATCATCCCCGACCGGTGTGCGCTGCAGCTGACGGTGCGCTCCTACTCCGATGAGGTGCACGCGCGCATCAAGGCCGCGATCGAGCGCAAGGCCAAGGCGATCGCCGACAGCGTCGGCGCGCCGCCGCCGGTGGTGGAGTTCTCGGAGAGCGTGCCCGCGCTGGTCAACGACGATGCCCTGACCGAGCGGGTGGCGGCGGCGTTCCGCCGCGCGCTCGGAGAGGAGGCGGTGCAACCCGCCGAGCCGGTGATGGGGGCCGAGGACTTCGCCTACTACGGCCGCGAGGGCGTCGCCATCTGCATGTTTCGGCTGGGCACCATCTCGCCGGAGCGCATCGCCGCCGCCCGCGCCGCCCGCCAGCCGCTGCCGCCGCTGCACTCGCCGTTCTTCGCCCCCGACGCAGCGCCATCGCTGCGCGGCGGCGTGGTCGCCATGGTCGCCGGTGCGCTCGAGCTGCTGGGGCGCTGACGGCGAAGCCGCGCCCGGCGCCACCGGCACCTCACGCCCGGCTGGCGCTGGGCTTCGCTGAGCGCGCTCCGCTCAAGCTGCGCCTGGACGCGCGCCGACGGCAGGAGCATGCGGGGGCTCCGCGGTTGGTCTTGCAGCGCGATCGGGCTGCTCTGGTGCTGCGTCGGTTGTGGGTTCGATCCGAAGACGACGCTGACCGTGCGCGCCGAGGGGCGGCTCGAGTCGGAGGCGGTGCGCGAGGCACTGGTGGACGTGCTGTCGGCAGCGGTCGCCGACGGCGGCCGGCACCGGGCGACCTTTGCCAGCGGTGAGTTCACGGTTCTGCTGGCTCCGGTGACCGACGTCGACGCCTACACCGAGCGGCTGCAGCGGCAGCTGCAGCGGGTGAACGAGTCGCCCTTGGCGGTGCGTCTCTTGGCGACGATCGAGGCAGTCGAGGGCCGCGCGATGCGCATCCTCGTGCACTGACGCCGCGTCGGCCGAGGTTGTTCTTGGCCACCGCGGCACATGCGCTCTGCTGTGTCGGTGAATCCGGCACCGCGACTCGCCGCCTTCTACGCCGCCTACTTCGGGGTGATCGGGGTGCTGATGCCGTTCTGGCCGGTGTGGCTGGCGGAGGCAGGTGCCACCGAGAGCGAGATCGGCGTGCTGGTCGCCACCGGTGCCGCCGTGCGTCTGGTCGGCAACCCGGTCATTGGCGGCTTCGTGGATCGTCGTGGCAAGAGTCGCGGCACGTTGTTGGTCCTCGCCTGGGCCGCGATGGCGTGCTTCTCGCTGTTCGCCGGCGCCCGCGGCTTCTGGTGGCTCTTGTCGATCAGCATCGGTTTCGGGCTGGCGCACTCGCCGCTGTTGGCGCTGGTCGAGGCGCTGAGCACGCGCTGGGTGGTTGCCAGAGGTCTCGACTACGGTCGACTGCGGGTTTGGGGCTCGATCGCGTTCATCGGCGGCGCCGTCGCTGCCGGTGCTCTGCTGGAACGCGGCGGTCCGCGCGCGGTCTTGGTTTCGGCGCTGGTCTTGCTCGCGGTTCAAGCGCTCGCTACCCACGCTCTGCCCGAGCCACCGGAGCGGGGCCTGCCGCCGGCACCGCGCGCGGTCGGCGCTCTGCTCCGCCGCCCCGACATGCGGTGGTTCTTGGCGGCGACGGCGCTGGTCTGGGGCAGCCACGCGGTCTACTACGGCTTCGCCACGCGGCTCTGGCAGCGCGCGGGTTCGAGCGAAACCGTGATCGGCGCGCTCTGGGCCGAGGGAGTGGTCTGCGAGATTGCGCTGTTCGCGGTCGCGCCCCGCATCGGCCGCCGCTTCTCCGCCGTCCAGCTCATGCGGCTCGGTGCCGCGGCGGCGGCGCTGCGCTGGGGTTGTCAGGCATCGAGCGGCGCGCTGTGGGTCGCGGTTGCGACCCAGCCCCTGCACGCTCTCTCGTTCGGCGCGCTGCACTTGGGCGCGATGCGCTACCTGGCCGCGGCGGTGGTGCCGCAGCAAGCCGCGACCGCGCAGGGGCTGTACGGGGCTTGCGGGACGGGTGCGGCGCTGGGAGTCGGTCTGGCGTTGTCCGGCGTGTTGGTCGAGGGGTGGGGGCGTGGGGCGTACTGGGTGATGGCCGCGGCGGCCGCGGTCGCGGTGCCGCTGCTGGTGCCGTTGCGAACTCAGCGCATCAACGCCCGGTAGACGAGCGCCGAGATCTCGCGCACCGGTGCCCCCAGCGTGTTGCACATCACCGCGACCACGACTTCGTTGCCCGGGTCGAGCAGGAGATCGGTCGCGGTCTTGTTCTGCGAGCCGCTGTGGGCGGGCAGCAGCCGGCCGTCGAGGCGGCGCAGCGAGAAGCCCAAGCCGTAGCGCGTGGCGTTGCCGTCCGCGGTTTGCTGCGCCTCGAACATCGCTTCGCGCGTGGGCCGCGGCAGCAGCCGGCCGTTGAGCATGCCGATGCCGAAGCCGAGCAGGTCAGCGGTGCTGGAGATCCAGCCGCCGCCGGGCAGCTTCCACGCGACCGACTCGGTCGGCGAGCGGATGACACGGCCGTCCGGCGTGCGGTGGTAGCCGGCGGCGCGCCCTTCGATGGCGATCCACTCGTAGTCCGGCTGGAGCGTGTCGAGCTGCAGCGGTGCGGCGATGCCCTTCTGCACCAGCTCGACGTAGTCCTTGCCCGCGGCGCGCTCGAGCACTGCACCGAGCAAGGCGTAGCCGTGCGTGCTGTAGTGGTAGCGCTGGCCCGGCGGGGCGACCAAGGGCGTGGCGCGGAACACGTCGAGCGCGAGGATGCGGTCGGCGAACGGGTGCGGCCCGTCGTAGGAGCGCGGTGTCGCCCGGGCGCCGCGGTAGTGGGTGATGCCAGCGGTGTGGGCCAGCAGCTGGCGCGCGGTGATCGGCGCGCCGGGATCGTCGAACTCCGGCACCAGCGGTCGCACGTCGGCGTCGAGGTCGATCTTGCCGCGGTCCCGCAGCTGCATCGCGGCGACCGCGGTCAGCGGCTTGGAGATCGACGCCCAACGGTAGAGGGTGTCCTCGCCGGCCGGGCGGCGGGCGGCGAAGTCGGCGAAGCCGTAGCTGCGGACGTCGAACGGCCGATTGCCCCGCGCCGCGGCGATCGTCAGGCCGACGGCGCGCTTCTTCTGCATCCACGCCGTGATGTCGCGGTCCAGGGCGGCACCGGCGGCCTCGTCGAAGCCGCGGCGCGCGACGGTGATTGGCCGCGCCACCGTGTCGTCGAACTCTTCCACGCGCCGCACGGCGTCGTCCGGGATTCCGTCCGCCGCCCGCGCCAAGCGCACCGTCCAGCGCTGGCCGGGGGTCCGAGACTCCACCTCGAGGCCCCCTTCCCCGTCGGCCCAAGCGTCGGCGTGCGCGGTGCGCGGAAACAGCTCGAGCCGCAGCTGCAGACCCGGCGGGTCGGCGCGCAGGGCGCCATCCCCGGGAGCCTCGCCCTCCGCGGTGCGCAGCGTGCAGAGCACGCGCGCGGCATCGTCGGGGTCGGGGGCGACGAACAGGGTGCACGGCACCGTGCCGTGGTGGGGGTGGGGCGCGTCGCCGGTGAAGGTGCCGAGCAGGGTCGCGGGGATCTCGGTCGGGACGGAGCCGGATTGCGCGGGTGCCGCCACCGCGAGCACCGCGGTGACCGCGGTGATCCAGCCGAGGCGGCGGTGCGCTGCGGGAGCCTGGGTCATGACGCCAATCGTCGTTGGCACCGCGCGGGCGCGCCAGCGGGTGCAGGCGCGGAATCGACGGCATCGCGCCAGGCCAGCCCCGGGGGCGGGTCGTTCTCCCTGGCGCTGGCGCCGGCGTGCGCTACACCTATGCGTTTCGCCGCCACCGCCATGTATCGCGTCGTCATCGTCGGCCGCCCCAACGTCGGCAAGTCGAGCCTGCTCAATCGAGTGGCGGGCCGGCGCGTCGCGATCGTCGAGCCGACCGCCGGCGTGACCCGCGACCGCGTCGGCGCGACCGTCGAGTGGCGCGACCGGCGGTTCGAGCTGATCGACACCGGTGGGCTCGGGCTGGTCGACGAGGCGCTGCTCAAGGAGCACGTCGAAGAGCAGATCGACTTCGCACTCGGCGGCGGCGATCTGATCTTGTTCGTCGTTGACGGTAAGGACGGCTTGGTGCCGGGCGACCAGCTCGTCGCGCAGCGGCTGCGCCGGCTCGGCAAGCCGGTGCTGCTGGTTGCCAACAAGATCGAGTCCCACTGGGAGGAGCTCGGCGTACACGATTGGCAGCGCGTCGGCTTCGGCGAGCCGTTGCCAGTGAGCGCGGTCGAGGGCTTCGGCATCAGCGATCTGCTGGACGCGGTCCTCGAAGCCCTGCCCGAGCCCGCCGCCGACGAGCAGCCGTCGGCCGACGCCCCGCTCAAGTTCGCCATCGTCGGCAAGCGCAACTCCGGCAAGTCGACGCTGGTCAACCTGCTGGTCGGAGAGGAGCGCGTCATCGTCTCCGACGTGCCCGGCACGACGCGCGACGCGGTCGACGTCGAGTTCGAGCACCGCGGCCGGCCGATGGTGGCGATCGACACAGCCGGCGTGCGCAAGAAGCGCAGCCTGCAGGATGCGATCGAGCTGTTCAGCTACACCCGGGCAACGGAGAGCATCCGCCGCTCGGATGTCGTCGTGCTGCTCTTCGACATTGGCGCCGAGATCAGCCAAGTCGACAAGAAGGTCGCCGCCTACTGCGCCGAGCACAAGAAGCCGGTCTTGATCGCCGGCAACAAGCTCGACCTCGCCGACGAGCTCGTGTTGGAGCAGTGGGACGCCTACATCAAGCAGCAGCTGTCGGGGCTGGCCTTCGCGCCGGTGGTGTTCCTGTCCGCGCTGTCCGGCGAGAACGTCGACGCCGCGGTCGAGCTGTTGTTCGAGCTGCGCGAGCAGGCCTCGGTGCGCATCCCGACGGCCCGGCTCAACGAGGTGCTGCAGAGCGCGCGGCAGAAGCTGACACCGCGCGGGCCCGGCAAGATTCCCAAGCTGTTCTACGGCACGCAGACCGGCATCATGCCCGTGACCTTGTTGGTCTTCGTCAACGACCCCAAGCTGTTCCGCGGCCAGTACTCCCGCTATCTGGAGAACCGCTTGCGCACGGAGTTCGGCTGCGAGGAGGTGCCGTTGAAGTTGGTGTTCAAGAAGCGCGCCAAGGTCGAGCTGCCGCCGGCGACGCGATGACGGCGCCCGATGCCGTCGCGTCCGGGACTCGCGCCCGCGTGTTCGTGTGTATGCCGGCCTACCGTGCCGCGCGTACGTTGGAAGCGACGATCCGGGAGCTGCCCGCCGGCAGCTACGACGAGATCGTGCTCGGCGACGACGCCAGCGACGACGGCACTGCCGAGCTCGCAGAAGCGCTCGGCCTGACGGTGGTGCGCAGCCCGCACAACCGCGGCTACGGCGGCAATCAGAAGCAGATCTACCAGGCGGCGCTGGACCGCGGTGCGGACATCATCGTGATGCTGCATCCCGACGGGCAGTACGACGGCTCGCTGGTGCCGGCGTTCGTCGAGTTCGTCGCCCGCGGCGTGGCCGACGTCATGTTGGGCAACCGCGTGCGCACGCGCCGCGAGTGCCTGCGCGACGGCATGCCGCTGTGGAAGTACCTCGCCAACCGCTGCCTGACGATTTTCGAGAACGTCGCCCTGGGGCAGAACCTCGGCGAGTTCCACTCCGGCTTCCGGGTCTACCGGCGGGCCGTACTCGAGGCGATCCCCTTCCACGACAACAGCGAGGACTTCGTCTTCGACTCGGAGCTGCTCGCGCAGGCGGTCCATTTGGGGTTTCGGGTGGCCGACGCGCCGATGCCGGTGCGCTATTTTCCCGAGGCCTCGAGCATCAGCTTCCGCCGCAGCCTCCGCTACGGGCTCACGACGGTGTGGGTGGTCGCCAAATTCTTGGCGCAGCGCCTGGGGCTGCGCCAGGCGATGTTCCGCCGGCGGGTGGCCGATCCGGCGGCTGGGGTCCGGTAGGGCTCCGGGTCGGCCCAGGACGGGATTCTCCGCAGTTGCTTGACAGGCACCGGGCGCGGCCGACGATGCTCTGCAACCAGCGCGGGGGATCCCGGTGACCGGAGAGTGACTCCGGCAGCTGTGGCGAAGCAGCGGCCGCCGCGCTGGAACGAATCTGACCCGAAACCTGGACTGCGCCTCGCACACGGCGGCCTCGCCCTCGACGAGGGCGCGTCGTTTGCCCGCAGCCGTGCTTCGCCGGCAACTGCCATGAAGAACCGACTCTACGTAGGCAACTTGGCCTACCACACGACCGAGGACGCGCTGACCCAAGCCTTCGCCGCCGATGGGCGGCAGGTGAGCAGCGTGCAGATCATGATCGACCGCGACAGCGGCCGATCCCGCGGCTTCGCTTTCGTCGAGATGGCGAACGACGCCGACGCCCAGTCCGCCATCGACGCGCTCGATGGCGCCGAACTCGATGGACGCAACCTGCGCGTCAACGAAGCCCAGGAGCGCCGGCCCCGCGGTGGCGGTGGCGGTGGGCGCCGCGATCGCCACGACAGCTGGTAGCGCAGCCCTTGCCCGGCGCCGCGCCCCACTAGGCGCGGCGCAGTGCCGCCGCTAGTCCTCGAGCAAGTGCGTCTCGACGACGAGCGACGAGTCAGGCTGCGGCCCCGTCTCCGCTGCTCACGCGGGCCGCTCGCGGAAGTCCAACCGCCCCCGCGACCGCCGCCACCCGCCCCTCAGCAGCCAAGTCCGCGCCCGCACCGTCGGCCGGACCACCGGCTCCGACAGCTCCACCACCTCGCGCCACCCGTCGAACCAAGGCGCCGAAGAGTAGACGTCGATCGGCTGCCGCGGCCGTTGCCGGTGGTGCCAAGCATTCTGCAGCACGTACACCAACGCCCGCCGCACCTCCGTCGGCGAGCGCAGCACGCGCTCGTGAAACCGCTCGGCAAACACCCGCCCCGAGCGTCCCCACAGCTTGTTCAACCCCCGCGCCATCCGCACCAACAGGCCGGTCATCCCCCGCGTCAACGCCTCCCGATCCTTTGCCTCGACCAAGAGGTGCAAGTGATCGCGCTGCACCGAGAACTCCACCAACCGAAACCCGAACCGCCCACACCCAGCCCGGATCCGCTCCACCAGCATCCAATACGTCCGCGCATTGCGTAAGCCCGGCAACCCCCTGCACAGCCGCACCGTCAAGTGCAGCGGATACCGCGCCACCAGCGTCCCCCGCGCCAAGTGCGGCACCGTCTCATCACTCACCTTGGGCCGCCCAGCGCCCTCCCGAGCCCCACCCCACTGCCGAAATGGCAGCTCGCCCTGGGCAACCACACGCCGCCGTGCCCCGCGCCGCGTTCGAACGGTCTCGTTCGTCATTTGAATTAGCGACCTTATAGAAATGGGAGCAATCATGCAAGATCCGGACAAGAAATCTGCGCAGGAGCAGCCGGCGACTCGCACGCGACACCCTCTGCTCCCACGACGCTGAGGCGAGTGCGTGCCACCTCGCCACGAAACGCGCGCTCTTGATTCCGCGACCTTCAGGCGCGCGGGGGGCCGGGCTCGCGGAGAGTCAAGCGGGAGCTCTCGCGGTGCGGCAGGTCACCGGCGTTGGCAGCTATGCACGGCGGAGGGCCTCGGTCGGCGTCATCCGCGCCGCGCGCCATGCGGGGATGGCGCCACCGATCAGACCGAGGAGAACAGCGAACGCCACTGCGCCGCCGAGGACGACGGCGTTGATGCGCACCGAGAACGCGATCTCGGAAAAGGTCGCCATGTTGATGGTGCCGGTCTCGATGCCGTTGAGCGGCAGCACCAGCAGGCAGCCCAGCAAGCCGCCGAGCAGGCCGAGCAGGGCCGCCTCGAACAAGAACGAGACGAACAATGCCCACGGCCGAAAGCCGAGGGAGAGCAGGATGCCGATCTCGCGGCCGCGCGCCGCGATCGCCGCCAGCATCGAGTTGGTGCCGGTGAAGATCGCCGCCAGCCCCATGATGATGCCGAGCAAGACACCGACACTGATGAAGGTCGCCGACAGCGCGCCGGTCTGACTGCTCAGATACTCGGGCTCGCCGATCGCCTTGACGAAGATGCGCGGCTCGGCCTCCAGCCGTGCCGACAGCGCGGCGACATCGGTGCCGGGTTGTAGACGGGCGAACACCCGGCTGTAGACCGGGCGCTGCAGTGCCTCGAGCAGACGGTCGGCATCGCCCCAGATCTCCGAGTCGTGTTGGCCGGTCGCCGAGAACACGCCGACGACGCGGAACGGCGTCGTGTTGACCACCAGCACGTCGTCGATGTTGCAATCGCGGATGCGGCCGCGCAGCGCGCGGCCGACGATCAGCTCGTCGGCGCCGGGCTGTGGCGCAGTGCCCTCGACGATCGCGAAGCGTTCGCCGTGCACCGCGTAGCTGCGTGGCTGCACGCCGCGGAAGCCGACGTTGACCTCGCCGCCGTCGAGCTTGGCTCTGCGGATCGCCAGAAACACCTCGGCCGAGGCCAGCGGCTGGCCGTCATCGCCGGTCGCGATCTCGGGCGTGCTCTTGATCAGCGCATCGACGCGGTCGCGCGTGATCCCGCTCTCGCCCTCGGAAGTGGCGCCCGGGCGCAAGAAGATGGCGACGTCGGCGTCACCGCGCTCGACGAACATCCGGGCAAAGCCCTGCTGCAGGGCCAGCATGCCGGCGAGCACGGCGACGGTCGCCGCGATCGACAGCACGGTCAGCAGCGTCGCGCTGCTGCGGGCAAACAGGCTGCGGAGGTTGTAGGAGAAGGGGACGAGTCGCATGGCTCGACCGCGGTGGGGCGCGCGCACTCGGATCGGTGTGCGCGTGGAGGTTAGAAGGTCGGATCTTGGGAGGAAAGGTCTTGTATCGCCGCTCGGTCGCGGTCGGCCGCGCCGTGCTGGGCAGCGAACGCGGGCCACACCCCTTGACAGTCTAGGGGAGAGGCGTCATGCTTCCTCTAGACCATCTAGGGGACTCATGCCCAAGACCAAGAACGACCTGCTGCCCGGTACGCTCGATCTGCTCGTCCTCAAGACTCTCTCGGCCGGCGACGAGCACGGCTACGGGATCGCGCGCAAGATCCTGACCACGTCGCGCGAGGTCTTGGGAGTCGAAGAGGGTTCGCTTTACCCCGCCCTGCACCGGATGGAGCGCAAGGGGTGGATCCGCGCCGAATGGGGACTGTCGGAGTCCAACCGGCGCGCGAAGTTCTACGCGCTGACGCGGGCGGGCCGCAAACGCTTGCAGCTCGAGACGGAGAATTGGAAGACCTTCTCGCGGGCGGTGACGCGCGTCCTCGACGCGCGGACCGCGAGGGCGTGACATGGGCCTGGGCCGCCTCGCAGCCGTGGTGCTTCCCTGGAGGCACTGGAAGAGCGCGGAGCAGCTGCGCGAGGAGATCGACGCCGAAGTCCGGTTCCACCTCGAGGAGCTCGAAAGGACCCTGCGGTCGGAAGGACTGCCGCGGGACCGCGCCTGGGCCGAGGCCGAGGCGCGGTTCGGCGACGTGCAGCGCCTCAAGCTCGACTGCTTCGCGATTCAGATGGGTGAGCGCATCATGCTGCAGAGGATCCAGTGGGGCATCATTGCCGTTCTCGCCGTGGCGTTGGTCGTGATGATGTTCGTCTACGCGAACACCGTCGGGGCGCAGCGCGCCATGCTGGACACGCTGCGCGCGGAGGCGGCCGCCAACATGGAGCGTGCGCAGCGCGAGGCGGCGCTCGCGCTCGAGTACCGTGCCGACGTCGAGGAGCTCGAGAGGCTTTCGGGCGTGCTGCAGGCCCCGGCGCGCGAGCAGGTGCCGTCGACGCCCGAGTCGGTGACGGCGCACTGGCGCGCGCGCTTCTTGGAGAGGCCGGACGACGCCCGCCACGGGCTCGCCGTCGCGCGCGCCCTGCTGGAGCAGCTGGATCCGGCCGAGGCGGTCC
This sequence comes from Planctomycetota bacterium, assembly GCA_965223545.1. Classification (GTDB taxonomy): domain Bacteria; phylum Planctomycetota; class UBA1135; order UBA1135; family UBA2386; genus CBDCWY01. The sequence goes on from OZ245006.1 coordinate 6,752,465, forward strand.
GCGTCTTGGGAGAGATCTGGTCCGATCTCTCGGACGGTCACAAATCGCGGGTGCTCGAGGCCGTCGCCGGCGCGCCCGGACACCCCGGGGTGCTGACGGTGATGCACTGGGGAGCGACGGACGGCGCGCTCGGCGTGCAGAACGAGGCCTTCTCGCATCTCGCCAGCTACGCGTTCCAGAGCTTCTCCGACGACTACGACGCCTATCTCGCTTGGCATGCGCGCTGGGGCGACCGGCCGCCCGGCGAGGTCCTGGAGGCCAACGCCCGCGAGTTCGTCGCCCGTCTGCACGGCCGGTCACCCGCAGAGCTCGCCGATGTCCTGCGCGACTTCAACCGCCTCGACCTGCGCGTTGGCATCGGGCTGGGGATCGACGTTGCCGCAGTGCTCCGCGAGGCGGGAGTGCTGCGGGTCGTCGAGAGCTGGTTGACGTCGGAGGATCGAGATACGTTGCGTCGCGCGTTCCGCTGGGCGGCGTCCCTCGAGCCCGGCGAGGCCTGGATGCGCCAGCACATGCTGCCGCTGGTGACGGCGTCACAGACCGGCGTCGACGCACGCGCTGCCGCGGCGATGCGGGCGCTGGGGAGCCCCGACAACGCGTGGGCGGTTCCGGCGATCGTCGACTACCTGGGCCGCGTGGTTCCGCTGACGAAGGACGATACGCCGCACGATGGTGTCTGGAGCGGAGCGAGTGCGTTGGCGGGGATCGGCGATCCGTCGGTCATTCCCGTTTTGATCGGTCATATCGTGGCGAACCCCTGCTACGACACTGTCTACGGCATCGGCTACTTCGGCCTCGGCAAGCTGACCGGCGTTTCCTGGGATGAGTCGCACGACGCGGAGTGGTGGGTCGAGTGGTGGGACAAGAACTTGCAGCGTTTTCCGCCGCACGTGCAAGCGATCCCCATTCCCGGCCGATGATCGGTCGCCAAGAACGGCGAACCAGCGATCCCGACTGGCTCAAACCGCCGCGCGCAGCGCACCGACCGGCGTCAGCCGGCGGTGGGCCCAGCCCGGCACGGCGCCGGCGATCAGGCCCAACCCCAGCGCGATGCCGATGCCCAGCAGTGCGGTGTCGGGGGTGAGCTCGTAGCCGGGGATGCCGAAGGGGGTCAACGCGCGCGCGATGCTGGCCTGCAGGCCGTAGCCGACGGCCACGGCGGCGGCGCCGGCGAGGCCGCACAGCAACACCGACTCGAAGACCATCATCGCGAACACGCTGCCGTCGCCGAAGCCGAGCGCCTTGAGGACGCCGACGTCGCGCACGCGTTCGCGGCCGGCCATCAGCATGGTGTTGAGCACGGCGAAGAAGATCGCGAACAGCACCGCGCCGCCGATCATGCGCAGCAGGGCGGGCACGTTGCCGAGCATGCTGAGGAACTGGCGTTGGAACTCGCCCTCGGTGGTGGTCTGCACCCGCTGGGGCCCGTTGGCGAACAGCGCGTCGATGTCGGCCATCACCTGCGTGGGGCTGCCGTCGGGCGTGAGCTTGACCAGGTAGACGCCGACGCCATCGGGGCCGCGCGCCGCGCCGGACTCGAGCGACTCGCGCAGGTAGTCGTAGTGGAAGAACATCGTGCGCTGGTCGAAGCTCGCCTGCTGCGTCGACTCGTAGATCGCCTCGACGACGAAGTCCCACGCGCTGCCGTCGGCGTTGACGAAGATCGTGCCCTGCAGCGGGATCCTGCCGCCGACCTCGAAGCCGTACTCGGTGGCGAGATCGGCGCCGATGAGACAGCCGATGCGATTGCGGGCGAAGGCCTCGTAGCTGCCGTCCACGATGCGCATCTCGGGGTAGCTCTTCTGCAGCGTGTCGGTGTCGCAGCCGAACTGCGCGAAGTAGCCGGTCTCGTCGCGGTACTGGCCGCCGAACCACTGCCAGCGGCAGAGCCAATCGACGCCGTCGACGCGCTCGATCTTGGCTCCGTAGTTCAGCGGAAGATCCACGTACAAGCTGACGGCCGACTGCACCCACAGCCGTGTGTTCGACGCCTTGTCCACCGAGGTGGTGAGCGAGCGTGTCGTCGCCGTCAGCATGCACAGCAAGAACACCGCCAGGAACACCGAGCCGAAGGTGAGCAGTGAGCGCAGGGGGTGCGCCCGGATGTTGCGCAGCACGAGCCGCAGCGGCACCTCAGCCCTCCTCCGCGCCCGCCGCCGCGACCGCGCGCGCCGTGGCCTCGATCGAGCCCAGCTTGCCCTTGTCGAGGCGCGCCACCTTGTCGGCGAACTCCGCGGCTTGCGGATCGTGCGTGACCATGAGGATGGTCTTGCCGAGCTCGGTGTTGAGCCGTTGCAGCAGCACGAGCACCTGGTCGGCAGACTCGCGGTCCAGATCGCCGGTAGGCTCGTCGGCGAGCAGCAGGACCGGATCGGTGACGATGGCGCGGGCGATGGCGACGCGCTGCTCCTGCCCGCCGGACAGCTCCTTGGGCCGGTGCTTCATGCGGTCGCGCAGACCGACCAGGTCGAGCGCCAGCTCGGCGCGCTCGCGGCGCTCGCGGCGCGGAACCGGGGTCAGCATCAGCGCCAGCTCGAGGTTCTCGATCGCCGACAGCACCGGGATCAGATTGAACCCTTGAAACACGAAGCCGACGGTCTCGGCGCGCCACGCGGCGAGGCTCCTGTTGTCGAGCTCGGCGATGTCCTCGCCGTCGACCCACAGCTCGCCGGAATCGGGCCGGTCGAGACCGCCCAGCTGGTTGAGCAGAGTGGTCTTGCCGGAGCCCGAAGGCCCCATCAGCGCGTAGAACGCGCCGCGGGGCACCTGGAAGTCGAGCTCGTCCAAGACGCGCAGCGTCTGGCCGCCGCGCTCGTACCAGCGGCTGACGCCGCGCACGTCGATCAGGGCACTCACGATCCCCCCGCGATGCGCACGCGGTCGCCCGGTTGCAGGTCGAGCGGTGGCTCGATCACGACGCGCTGGCCGGGGCGGAGACCGTCGCGGATCGCCACCTGGTTGCCGCGCCGGCTGCCGAGGCGGACCGCCGCGAACGCCACCACGTCGCGCTCGAGGGTGAACACGCCGTCGGTGCCGTCGACCTGAACCACCGCGGATTGGGGCACGAGGATGGCGGGGCCGCCGGCCGCCGGCTCCCGCGCGCCGCTCGCCTCGGCAACACCCGCCTCCTCATCGGCCGGTGTGCTCGAGAACACGACCCGCACACCCATCTCCGGTCGCAGCCGGTCGTCCTTGTCGAGCAGCGCGATGCGGACTTCGATGGTCGCCTTCTGTCGGTTGGCGGTCGGCCAGATCCGGTCGACCCGACCGCGGTACGGCGTGTCGGGGTAGGCGTCGAGATAGATCGTCGCCTCGCCGCCGACGGCGACGCCGGCGACGCTGGTCTCGGGTACCTCGGCCTGCGCTTCGAGCGAGTCGAGGTCGACCATCGTGCACACCGAGCCGCGTGCGTTGGAGCCGCCCTGCGAGTTGGGCGAGACGACCTCGCCGACTTCGGCGTCCTTCAGCACGACGATGCCGTCGAACGGGGCGCGCACCTCGGTCTTGTCGAGTGTTGCCTGGGCCAGGTCGCGCGCCGCGCGGCGCTCGTCGACCACGGCCTCGGCGCTGCGCTGGCGCGCCTGCGCGGTCGCGATGCGCGCCGCCGCCAGGCCGACCTGCGCGTCGGCGGCGGCGCGGCGGGCGCGGGCGGCACTGAGGCGGGCGGTGTCGCGGTCGAGCGCGGCCTTGGCGCTGTCCAGCGCGCGCTGCTCGCCGACGCCGCTCTCCCGCAGCGTCGCCGCCCGCCGGTGCTCGATCTCGGCGAGCGCCGCCGCGGCTTCGGCCTCGGCCACGGCCTGCTCCGCGGCCTCGGCGCTGCGCTCCTCTTGGCGGTGGTCGGCCTCTGCCTGCGCGACCTCCGCGGCCGCCCGTTCCACTTCGACCGCGGCAGTGCCGAGCTCGGCTTCGGCGCGGCGCAGCGAGGCGGCGTACTCGGCCGCGTACAGGCGGGCGACGACGTCGCCGCGGCGCACCACCGACCCCTCGGTGACGTTGAGCTCGACGATGCGCCCGGGCGTGTCGGCGGACAACGCCGCGCGGCGCGCGGCGACGATGTGGCCGTTGGCCGCCGTGCCGCGCGCGGCGGCCGCGGCGGCGGGGTGGCTCTCGGTCACCTGCAGCACCTGCACCTCGGGCAGTCGCACGCGGTCGAGCCAGCGGTTGAGGGGACCCCAGAACAGCGCCACCGCGCCGCCGGCGACCAGCAGCCCGACGCCGCGGCCGAACCACGGGCTGCGCGCGGCGCTGGTCCGGCGACGGCCAGCGCCGCGCTCGATCTTCAGGCCGGAGACGTCCACGGCCGGGCAAGCTACCACATCGGGCCGCCAACGCGATGCCGCGAAGGCAAGGCGTTCGATCCGTGGACTGGGGCGGTGGCCGGCGGTCCGGTATGGTGCCGGCCCGATGACGGACGTGCGGTGTCGCCCGGCGGTCGGCGTGCAGGACGCGGTGCGCGTCGCGCAAGAGCACTTCGGCCTGCAGGTTGCCGCGGCGCGCGAGCTGCCGAGCGAGCGCGACCGCAACTTCGAGCTGCGCGGCGATCGCGGCACGGTCGTCTGCAAGTTCGCCAACCCGGCCGAGCCGGATGCGCGCCTCGAGCTGCAAAACCGAATGCTGCGCCAGCTCGAGGCCGAGGGGCTGCCGCCGGACAGCGTGCCGCGGCTGGTGCCGACGACCGGCGGTGCGGTGATGCCGGCGGTCGACTGCGGCGGCGCGCGGCTGCGCGTGCGCTGCCTGACGCACTTGCCGGGCGTGCCGCTGGCCCGCTATCGGCCGCACGATGTGGAGTTGCTCGGGGCGATCGGGGCTCTGCTGGCGCGGATCGATTCGGCGCTGTCCAAGCTCGGCGACCCCGGCGCGTCGCCGGACGAGTTCTGCTGGGACCTGCTCGGTGCGGATGCGGTGATCGCGCGCGGTGCGCCGCGCATCGCGGATCGAGCGACGCGGGCGCGCGTCGACGCGATCGGCGAGGTGTTGGCGCGCGAAGTGCTGCCCGCCGCCGCCGCACTGCCGCGGAGCCTGATCCACAACGACGCCAACGACTACAACGTGCTGGTCGCGGCGCGCGGGCCGGCGCAGGCGCCGCGCGTCGGGTTGATCGACTTCGGCGACGCGGTGGTGTCGGTTTCGATCGCCGAGCTGGCCGTCGGCATCGCCTACGCCGTGCTGGGCAAACGCGCGCCCCTGGCGGTGGCGTGCGCGATGACCGCCGGCTACCACGGCGAACGGCAGCTGGCGGAAGACGAGCTGCGGGTCTTGTGGCCGCTAGCGAGGGCGCGGCTCGCGCTGAGCGCGGCCAACGCGGCCGTGCAGTGCGAGGCAGCACCCGACAACGACTACCTCGCGGTGTCGCAGGCAGCGGTCGCCGAGGCGCTGGCGAGTACCGAGGCGGTGCACCCGCGCTTGGCGGAGGCCGCGCTGCGCGATGCGTGTGGGTTGCCGGCGTCTCCCCATGGCGCCCGCGTCGGCGCTTGGCTGGCCGGCCAAGCCAGCGCGCTGTCCACCGTGCTCGGCGAGCCGTGGGGCGTCGCCGACGCGACTCTGTTGGACGCCAGCGTCGGCGGCGGGGACGGCGAGGCTCTGTCCGCCGCTGCCCCGGAGGCCGGGCTGGCGCTCGGCCGCTACGACGAGGCGCGCGCAGTGTACACCGCCGCCGGGTTCGCAGTGGCCAGCGACGACGGAGAGCAGCGGCGGACGGTGCACCTCGGCGTCGACCTGTGCGCGCCGGCGGGCACCGCAGTGCGGGCGCCGCTCGACGGCGAGGTCGTCGTCGTCGCCGACCGCGACGCGGAGCTCGACTACGGTCCACTGGTCGTGCTCTGGCACCGGCCCGCGGGCGGCCCCGAGTTCGCGACGCTGTACGGGCATCTCGATCCCGCAGTGCTCGACGGGTTGGAGGTCGGCCAGCGCGTCGCGGCGGGCCGGGCGTTCGCGGCGATCGGCGCGCCGCCGCGCAACGGCGGCTGGCGCCCGCACCTGCACCTACAAGTGCTGGCAGACTTGCTCGACGTGCGCACCGCGCGCGACTTTCCCGGCGTCTGCGACCCGGCGCAGCGCGCGGTGTGGACCGCCTTGTGTCCCGATCCAAGTCCGCTGGTCGGTGTCGACGTGCGTGCCCCGCAGCGTTCGAGCGCAGCCCTGCGCGCCCAGCGCGACGCGCGCCTGGGGCCGTCGTTGAGCTTGGCCTACGACCGGCCGCTGCAAATCGTGCGCGGCCGCGGTGCGCACCTGTTCGACGCCGATGGCCGGGCCTATCTCGACTGCGTCAACAACGTTTGCCATGTCGGCCACGCCCACCCGCGGGTGGTGGCAGCACTGGCGGCGCAAGCGGCGCTGCTCAACACCAATACGCGCTATCTGCACGAGAATCTGTCAGCCTACGCCGAGCGCCTGACCGCGCGCTTGCCGGCGCCGTTGACGCACTGCTTCTTCGTCTGCTCGGGCAGCGAGGCCAACGAGCTGGCGCTGCGCATGGCGCGCGCCGCCACCGGCCGCCACGGCGTGGTGATGTTGGAGGGGGCGTACCACGGCAACACCCAGGCGCTGGTCGACATCAGTCCGTACAAGCACGACGGGCCCGGCGGTGGCGGTGCGCCGCCTTGGGCGCGCGCGGCCGCGCTGCCCCACGGCTACCGCGGTTGCGTGCGCGGGCCGCGCGACACCGTGGGAGAGGCCTATGCAGCGCGCGTGCGCGACGCCCTGGCGGCTCTGGTCGACAGCGGCTGGCCGCCGGCGGCGTTCATCGCCGAGTCCATCGGTGGCGTCGCCGGTCAAATCGTCTGGCCCGACGGCTACCTGGCGGCGGCCTACCGTCACGCGCGCGCCGCGGGGGCGTTGTGCATTGCCGACGAGGTGCAGGTCGGCTTCGGCCGCGTGGGCTCCCACTTCTGGGCGTTCGAGAGCCAAGGCGTGGTGCCGGACATCGTCACCCTGGGCAAGCCGATCGGCAACGGTCACCCGCTGGCGGCGGTGGTCACCACCGAGGCGATCGCGCGCGCGTTCGCCAACGGGATGGAGTACTTCAATACCTTCGGTGGCAACCCGGTTTCGTGCGCGGTCGGCATGGCGGTGCTCGACGTCATCGACAGCGAGCAGCTGATGGCGCGGGCGGACCGGGTCGGTGCGCAGCTGATCTCGGGGTTGCGCGAGGTACAGCAGCGCCGCGCGCTGATCGGCGAAGTGCGCGGACTCGGGCTGTTCGTCGGCGTGGAGCTGGTCACCGATCGCACCGAGCGCACCCCGGCGGCGGCGCACGCCAGCCGCGTCTGCGAGCGGCTGCGCGCGCGCGGCATTCTGCTCAGCACCGATGGACCGGACCACAACGTGCTCAAGATCAAGCCGCCGATGGTGTTCTCGGCGGCCGATGCCGAGCGGCTGGTGGCCGAGCTCGACGCGGTGTTGGGCGAAGACGCGCTGCAGGTCGGTAGCGCATGACCCGGATCACGGAGGCTCCCGCGGCGTCGCCGGTGGCGCGGTGGGCGGCGGTCGCGTTGCTGGTCTGCGTCGGCGCGGCGCTGCACCTGCCGTTTCTGGCGCGCCCTTTCGGCCCGATGGAGGTCAACGCCGGCAACTACTTCGGCGTGTTCGCGGTCAACTGGGAACGCCACGGTCTGCTGGCCACGCGCGGGGCGCCGCTGGCGCCGCGCCCCGTCGACAACTTGGCGACGGCGGTGCCCTACCTCAATCACCCGCCGGGCTTCGCCTGGCTGAGTGCCGCCTTCGGCAGTGACGAGTGGCAGATTCGCGCGCCGACCGCGATCGGCGGGGTGCTCGCCAGCGTGCTGCTGCTGCACGTCCTGTGGCCACTGCTGGGTGGTGCCTCGGCGCTGCTGGCGGCGCTGCTGCTGTTGGCCGCGCCGATGCACGTGTTCTTTTCGGTCGGCAGCTACGAGAACGCGGTCTTGCCGCTCGGCCTGTTGGCCTTGCTGGCGTTCGATCGCGCTGCGCGTGCGCAGGGGGCGTCCCGGCGCCGGTGGCGGTGGGTGCTGGCGTCGGCGTCCGTCGTCGGGCCGTGGATGGACTGGCCGTACGGGTTCATGTGTCTGGCGATGGTGCCGCTCGCGCTGACCAGTGGACTGCGCGCGGGCGTGCGGCGGCTGGTGCTGCCGTGGGTGCTGTCGGCAGTGTCGATCGGCGGCTACGTACTTTGGACGGTTTGGGTCGTGCGCGCCCCCGGGATGCCGCCGGCGGCGAGCCTTTTGGTCTCGGTCAGCAGCGTGCTCTCGGCACCGGACGCGGGCGGCGCGGCCACACCGGTGCTGGCCGCGCTCGCCGACGGGCTGCGGCAGCTGGCGTTGGGCTACGGCGTGGTCGGCGACCCGCGCGACGCCTGGCCCGCGCTGCGCGCGCCGGTGTTGTGCCTCGCGTTCGCCGGCACTCTGGTGTTGCTGCGCCGGGCGCCGGCGTGGTGGGTGGCGATGGCGATCGCCGGTGTGCTCAACCTGTGCGTGATGACCGAGCACACGCGCACGCACGTGTTCTTCTGGGCCTACCTGGGGCCGTGGGTGGCGGCGTCGGGCGCCGCGCTGCCGCTGGCGTTTTCCGCCGGGATCTGGCGGCGGGTCAGCGTCGCCGGGGTCGGCGTGATCGTGGCCTGGTGCGGCGTCCAAGGCGTCGCGCATCTGCGCCAATCGTCGACGCCCCTCTTTGCCGAAGTCGGTGCCGCGCTGACGCGGGCCACGCAGCCGGCGGATGCCGGTGGCCGCCCCGCGGCGGTGTTGCTGATCCCGCCGCTGACCTACGGCTACTACTTGCGCAGTGATCTCTGCACGCGGCAGCCGCTGGTCGATCCGCGCCAGCTCGAGGCGCTGCGCACCGGCGCCGACCGCGGCGTCGGCCTGCGCTACCTGGTGCTCGAGCTCGAGGGCTCGGCGGTGGCCGCGCTGCCCGGCTTCGCGCAGCCGCCGGCGCTGGCCGAATACCTCGACGCGTTCGCGCGGACGCCGGTTCCGGAGCTGATCGGCCTGGCGGCCGAGGTGCCCGGCTACGGTTTGTCGGCTCGAGTGCGGGCGGCGTATCTGGTGACGCTGCGGGAGTGAGCTCGAGGGCGGCGCATCATAGGCAGGTATCGCCAAGCAGGGGGTTGCCGTCAGGGCGCGAGAGTGCGCATCGCCGGCAGCGTGAGCGTGGCGCTGCCGGTGGGCAGCAGCACCGCGGCCTGCAGGGCCAGCGGGGTCAGCGGCGCGTTCACCGGAATCGGAAACGCGCCCGTGAGGCTACCGCCGCCGCCGATGGTCCCGGCCTGCAGCACGGCCCACGGGGTGCCGACGAACCACGTGCCCAACGGCCCGGCCGCGATCGGTGCCGCGGGCAGCCCGGCGACCAAGACGCTGGCCGACCCAGCGGGCGCGTGTACGGCCGTCGCCAGCTGACCCGCGACGACGCTGGCGTCGGTCCACGGCACCGTGGTCGCGATCCAGGTGACCGGTCCCTCGACCAGACCGGCGCCGTTCACCGGCACCAGCGACAGGCCGAAGTCGGTGCGCACGGTGGTGAGCGAAGCGCTCGTGCTGGCCTGGCCGTCGACCGCCGGCGCGGGCAGCGGGCCGCCGGTGCCGGCGGCGATCGAGGCGCCGGGGCCTCCGGAGGCGGCGAGGGTGGCGTCGCGGATGGCGACGCCCGGCCCGGGGCCGACGGTCGCGTTCCCCGGGCCGCCGACCAGGACCGTCTCGGCGGCGGCGACGCGTCCTCGGAGCACGGTCATCGCCGGCGCGCCGACGGCGGTGGCGCGCAGGTCGCAGCGGTGCAGCACGACACCACTGCTCGCCGTGTGCAGGGCCTCGCCCGCGGTCGCGGTCGCCGTCACCGCCTGCAGCGACACGCGCCCACTCTGCACCAGTCGAATGCCACCGCCGAGGCGCAAGCTCTCGAGGTGGACCTGGCCGGTGCTGCCGCTGACCGATACCTGGGCCGGCGAGGTGAAGCCGCGCACCAGGGTCGGCCCGTCGACCAGATCGATGCGGATCACGTCGCCGGCACTGCCCACCGTCACGCCGGGAAAGGCCTCCACCGTCAGGTGCGTCAGCGCGATCGAGAACGACGAGTAGGCGCCCGGCAGCACGGTGATCCGGTCGCCCGGCGCAGCGGCGGCGATCGCCGCGGGAATGTCGGTGAAGTTTCCGCCGCCGCCGGCGGCGACGACCCAAGTCGTCTGTGCCGGGGCGCTGCTGACGGTCACGGCGGCGATGACGAGGCCGGCGGCAGCGGCCGGCGGGGCGAGGAGCGAAAGGGTCGGCACCCATCCAAGATACGCTCGCGGTGCTGGAGTGGCTGGTTCCACGGTGTTGCCCTTTTCCCTGGCCCCTCTGGACGCGAGCCAACGTCCTGGCGGCGTGCGCTCCGATTCCAACCATGTCCACGACGACCGGTGAGCTGCGAGCGGGCGGGCGGGCAGAGACCCGCGCCGGTTCCGCCGCCGGCCGCGATGCCTGGATCGCGCGCCAGAGCGACCTGCTGTGGCGCTACCTGCGGTATCTCGGTGCCAGCCGCGAGCTCGCCGAGGACGTGATGCAGGAAGTGCTGATCCGCGCGCTCGCGCATCACGGCACCGCGCGGCCGGGGTGGCTGCGTACCACCGCGCGCAACCTGCTGGTCGACCATTGGCGGCGCGAGGGCCGGGCACCGCTTTCGGTCGACGCCGCCGCGCTCGAGCGGGTTTGGTGTGCGCAGGACACCGACGCGCGCCGGGGCGCGCTGCGCGCCTGTCTCGATGGGCTGCCGGCGCGTTCGCGTCAGGTGCTCGAGCTGCGCTACGGCGATGGCCTTGGTTGGTCGGAGATCGGCGCGCGCATCGGTCTGCGCGCGCAGGGGGTCAAGAGCTTGTTGCAGCGGCTGCGCGTCGCTGTGCGCGGTTGCGTCGAACGGAGGTTGCGCGATGAAGAATGACGAGCAGCGGTTGAGCGCGGCTTGGCTGACGGCGGCGTTGGAGGCGGAGCTGGGCGCGGTACCCGACGTGCGCGCGGCGGTGTTGGCGGCGGCTCCAAGCGTGCCGCCGCGCGCGGGCCTTCGGCGGCGCGGATGGCGAGTCGCGACCGCGGCGCTGGCGGCGGCGACGACGGTGGCGATCTTGCTATGGCCTCCGGCCGGCGTGTCGACCACGCCCGCGGATCGCGAGGCCCAGGACCCGGCGCCGGTCGAGCGCGCGGTGACCGCGACCTCGGTCGACGCTCTGCGTGCCCTGCTGGCCGACCTGCGCGCCGTGCGGCTCGGCTACGAGCACGCCTACACGCGCCACGCTTCCCCGGCGGGCGTGGCGATGGAGATCAACGGCTGGATCGAGGTCCCCGGCGTGGTGGTCGAGGCACCGCTCCGCGCCCTCGAGCTGCTGGATCGGCCGCCGCGGCCGGGGCGTCACGGCGCCGTCAACTTCCGCCTCGCGCGGTGCGAGCTCTTGTTGTCCGGCGAACGCGTGCTGCGCGGTGGGTTCTGGTTTGGCGAGGGCGGCGGCGTGTTCGTGCCCGAGCTGGGCATGTGCGCGGTGAGCGAGGCATCGCAGCAGCGCGTCGCGGCATTGCTGCCGGACCTCGACGCGCTGGCCGCGGAGCGCTTTGCGTTGGTCGCGACTGTCGAGCAGCTGCGCGCAGTGCCGCGGTCGGTCGAGCACGTCGTCGCCTGCGGCCTCGGCGACGCCGACCTCGCCGGGTTCGCCGCGCTGCCGGGGCTGCGCCGGGTCGCGCTCGACGCCGACGGGCTCGGGCGCGCCGGCGTGCCGTTCGTGCGCGCCGCGCTCGGCGACGGCGCGGTGCGGGCGCTCGCCGGCTGGGGCGGGCTCGAGGCGGTCGAACTCGCCGGCGCACGGGTGTCGGCGGCGGCGCTGCGCGAGCTGTCGGCGCTGCCGCGCTTGACCTCGGTGATGCTGCGCGACTGCGCGCTCACCCTGCACGAGGCGCCGCCCGCGAAGGCGGAGGTCGTTTTGCGCGCCGAGCGGGTCGAGCTGCGCGGCGGCTCGGCCACCGGCCTCGAGACCGACGGGCTGGCGCGGATCGCCGCGCGACATCTCTCGATCACGGGTGGGGGTGGGGGAGGTGTGCTGGCGTTGCCGGAGGACGGCGAGCTGCCGGCTGGGCTCGAGCAGCTGGAGCTCGCCTTCGTCACGCTCGATCTGTCGGCGCTGCCGTCGTACGCCCAGCTGCGCCGCCTCGCGCTGCGCGGCTGCGGGCTGTCGTCGGAGACGCTGGTGGCGATTGCCGCGACCCGGCTCGAGCGGCTCGAGCTGTCGGGCTGCCGCGGTGTCGACGGCGCGGCGTTGCGGACGGCGCTGGCGCTGCCGTCGCTGCGCGCGGTCGCCTTGCGCGAGCAGAACGCAGGGCGCGGCACGGATGTCGACCTGGCCGTCGTGCTCGTCGAAGCCGCCGCCGGGATCGAGGAGCTCGATCTGACCGGCTCGACCTGTGATCGAGCAGTGCTCGACGTGTTGCGGCAGCGCACGGGGCTCAGGGTGCTGCGCTTGGGTGGCACCGGCTTGTCGGACCTGGATCTCGACCGGCTGCGGCGGCGGCTGCCGAGCACGCTCGTGCTGCCCGAACCGGCGTCGGGCGGGCGGTAGAGACTTGCGGCGGACCGCGACGGCGGGCGGGCGGTCTGCCCCTGCCCGTTACCGCAGCGGTTTTCTCGAATACCCGGGTGCCGTCCCCGCGAGCTTGTTTGGCAGCAGACAGTGCAGTTTGTCCGCGACGCGTCCACGTCCAGTTTGGACTCCTTTGTTCGCCGCCACATGCCCGACGTTTGGCACTACCTCCGCCTCTGCGGCTGCGATGCCGAGACCGCCGACGACCTGACGCAGGAGGCGTTCTTGGTGGCGCTGCGCAAGGGCGTCACGCCGGAGCCCGAGCGCGGCGCACGGCGCTACCTGCGGCGGACGGCGCGCTTCGTGCTGCTGCAGCACCGCCGGCGGGTGGCGCGGGAGCGCTGGGAGCGCGGCTCCGAGGCGTGGCTGGATGTGGTCGACGAGGTTTGGGAGGAACGGCAGGCGGCCGATCACCTCGACGGCTGGCTGGCGGCGCTGCGGCGCTGCCGCGCCAAGCTCACCGGCCGCCGCTCGCGCGCGGTGGCGCTGTTCTACGGTGAGCGGCGTTCGCGCGCCGAGGTCGCGGAGGCCCTTTCGATGACCGAGAACGGCGTCAAGACGCTGCTGCAGCGGGTGCGCGCCGATCTCCGCGCGTGTGTCGAGAGGATCCTGCGGTGACCGGGGGGCGGGAGACCGAACGGCAGCGGGTCGACGACCGTTGGCTCGACGTGGCCCTCGAGATGGTCGAAGGCCGTGGGCCGCGGCCGGGCCTCGCCGAAGACGTCGCGCGGCAGCTTCGCGCCGCGCCGGCGCTGCCCCGCCGCACGCGGCGTCGCTGGCCCTCGATCGCACTGGCTGCCGCCGCGGTGGTCGCGGTCGCCGGCCTGGGCTGGCTGGCGTCGGCGGGCGGATCGCCAGAGGTCGAGGTCGCACGCGAGGTCGAGGTGGCGGTGGTGCGCTCGGCGGTCGAGGTCGCGGTGCTGCCCGAGACCACGCGCGCGGTGCGCGGTCTGGGGCTCGATGCGGCCGCCCTCGCGAGCCTGCGACGCCTGCGCTCGTTGGCTCGGCTCGAGCTGCTGCCGGCGGACGCGGATGAGGGCTACGGAGGCGAAGATCATGGAGCGGTGCCCGCACTTTCGGACCGGGGTTTCGCGACGGTCGCGACCCTTCGCGGGCTCCGCTCCGTTTCCATCGAACGGCTGCAGCTGTCACCGGCGGCGCTCGCCCGGCTGAGCGAGCTGCCGCGGTTGGACGCGTTGGCGCTCAAGGGTGTTCCGCTGAGCGACGGCCATTTCGACGCGGTCGCGCGGCTGGCGGGGCTGCGCACCTTGGTCCTCGAGGGCCCGGTCGAGGCCGGCGCCGCTGCGCACCGGCGGCTGGCGGCTCTGCCGCAGCTCGAAGACCTCGATCTGTCGGTGTCGTGGCATCGGCGCAACCCGCCGTCGGACGATCCCGCCGCGCGCGCCGCGTTCGCCCGGCAGCTGGCGGTCGTCGACGACGCTTTGCTCGAGGTGTTGGCCGGGATGCCGAGCCTGCGCCGGCTGGTGCTCCGCGGCCGGCCGGCGGTCACCGATCGCGGCCTCGCGCTGCTCGCCGCGCTGCCGCTCGAGGCGCTGGACCTGTCGGGCTGCAACGGCATCACCGACGCCGGCTTGGCGCAGCTGCCCAGCAGCCTGCGCAGCCTGTCGCTGGCGTCCTGCGCCGAGGTCGGCCGCTCGTTTCCCGAGCACTTGACCGGCTTGCGCTCGCTGGTCCTGTCGATCAATCCCAACCTCGATGACGCCCAGCTGGCGCGGATCACCGCGCTCCCCGAGCTGCGCGCGCTCGACCTGCGGGTGTGCAGCAACCTCACCGCCGAGGGCGCGCGCGCTCTGGCGGGGGCCGCCGAGCTCGAAGAGCTCTTCCTGTGCGGCTCGCCTTGGCTCGACGACACCGTGATGACCGCCCTGGCCCAGCTGCCGCGCCTGCGCGAGCTGGGCATGGCGGGTTTCGGCCAGAGCCAGCTGACCGGAGCCGGCGTCGCCGAGCTGGCGCGGCTGCCGCAGCTCGAAGTGCTGCACGTCTCCGGCATCCAGCCGCTGGCCGCGGCGGACGTGCGCGCCCTGGCCGGGCTGCCGTTGCGCTACCTCGACGTCTCCGACAACCGCATCGCGTTCGACCGTGAGTCGCCGGACGTGGAGGCGCTGCGGGGGCTGTGGTCGGGGATCGAGCTGCGTGCCGATCGGGTTGCTGGCGGGCGCTGACAGCGCCTCCCGGTGATTCGGCGCCCCGGTTCTCACGGCGGTGGCTTCGAGGCTCCCGCGCCCGCATCATCGCGGCCGATGAACGAACCTCGCGCTCTTGTTCGATCGCTGGCCGGCTGTGGCGCCCTCGCTTGGCTGACGGCTTGCGCGACTCCCCTCGAGCTCGAGCCGCAGCCATCGGGCACCGACCAAAGCCTGCGCGGCGTCTGCGCGGTCAACGCCGACGTGGTCTGGGCGAGCGGCGCGACCGGCACCGTGTTGCGCACCACCGACGGTGGTGCGACCTGGCAGCACCGCGCCATCCCCGGGGCTGAGCAGCTCGACTTTCGCGATGTGCACGCCCTCGACGCGCAGCGCGCGTGGGTGATGGTGGCGGGTGCGCCCGCGCGCATCTACGCAACCGCGGACGGCGGCGCGACGTGGCAGGTCCAGGCCGAGCATCCGAGCCCGAGCGCGTTCTACGACAGCATCGCCTTCTGGGAGCCGCAGAACGGCCTGCTGTTCGGCGATCCGGTGGAAGGCGCACTGACGGTGTGGACCACGACCGACGGCGGCGCCAGCTGGCAGCCCGCGCGCGCTCCGGAGCTGCCGGCGCCGCTGGCGGGTGAGGCCGGCTTCGCGGCCAGCGGAACCTGCGCGTGCGTGTGGGGCGACACACACGCTTGGATCGGCACCGGCGGGGGTGCGCGCGCTCGGGTGTTGCGCAGCGAAGACCGCGGCCGCAGCTGGCAGGCGGCCGACACGCCGCTGGCCGCCGGCACATCGTCGGCGGGGATCTTCTCGCTCGCGTTTCGCGATGCGCAGCACGGAGTCGCGGTCGGTGGCGACTACCAACAGCCCGCGCGGGCGACCGGCAACGCCGCGGTCAGCGCCGACGGTGGCGTCACCTGGAACGCCGCCCAGGTGTCGCCGCGCGGCTATCGCTCGGCGGTCGCCTTCGTGCCGGGCAGCGCGCGGCCGCTCTGCGTCGCGGTCGGTCCGACCGGCGTCGACTTCTCGGTCGACGGTGGGGCGCAGTGGTTGCCGTTCAGCGACGCCGGCTACCACGCGGTAGCGGTCGCGCCGGACGGCGCCGCGCTGTGGTGCGTCGGCGCCGGCGGGCGCATCGCCCGGCTGGCGGAGCCGGCGCGGCTGGGCGCGCCGTAGGGTTCCGCCGGCTCGGGCGCGGCGGCTTCTCGATCAGAAGCCGATGGTCCAGTCGAGGCCGTCGCTGAACACCAGGCCCGACGCCGTCATCGGGTTGACCACATCGACGACGACCGCCTGCAGGAACAGCTGGGCGCCGACCAAGTTGGTGTTGTTCGGAATCGGGAACGAGAAGCTGGTCGTCGGCGGGCTGGTGACGAAGTTGACGTCCAGCAGCGGCGGGCTCACCAGCGCGGTGGCGCCGAGGAACGGCAACGCGAGCGGCGTGGTGCCGATCACCAGCAGGCCTGGCTCGGCGCCCGACGCGGCGTAGCTGAGGTCGAAGGCGCCGACGTCGCCGATCGAGGGATCGGTGACCGGCACCAGGTTGGCGGTGCCGAACGCGGGGTGCGGCGGGTTGGTGCCGTAGATCGACGAAGCGCCCGCCGTGCCGATGCGCAGGTTGTCGATCAGGCCGAAGCTGAGGGCCGCGTTGTCGGAGATCGACGAGAAGATGTCCATGTAGCCGACGGTCACTGAACCGTCGCTGGCAAACGGTGCGCCGATGCCGGCGTCGAGCGCGGCGATCGCCAGTCCGTCGACGGACCAGGTCACCAGCGGTGCTCCGCCGGTGCCGCCGTCCACGTCGATCACGATCTCGACCTCGTGCCATTCGAAGCCGAACGAGCCGGGCTGGCTGATGCCGGTCTGCTGCGGGAACCCGCCGGCCGCGGCGGCACCCTGCACCGGCAGCGCGCCGACGTCGATGCTGCCGAATTGCGCGTAGTACGGGTCGCTGGCGTTGTGCGCGCCACCACCGGCACTGGAGCTGCCGGCGAAGAACTGGCCGCTCTCGGCGAACTGCTCGCTGCCGTCCTTGTAGCCGCGGTAGTCGCGCGACGAGCCGCCCTCACCGGTCGCGGCAAACCAGGCGCCGGTGCCGGAGCCGCCGATGTTGGGGGTGCTGCCGTCACCGCCCGCGCCGCAGGTGATGAACTCGGTCGAGCCGGTGCCCCCGCCCGGGAACGGGCCGTTGGCGTTGACCCAAGCGTCGAAGCGGATGACGCGGTCGCCCGTGTAGGTCTGCACCGTGTGCAGCGTCACCGCGTTGGCCGCGCCCGCGGTGATGTTGGCCTCGAACTTGACACCCAGCGTCGTGCCGCCCGTGGTGTTCGGCGCGGGTGGAATGCCCATCGAGCTGTAGTCGAACAGGAACGTCGCGAACGCGTCACCGGTCGAGGCGACGATGTAGCTCGCCGAGGTGTCGGTGTCGAAGTCGTCCGACACGATCTGGGCGTTGGCGACGGAGGCGCACGCGGCGGTGAGCGCGGCGGCGTGGAGCAGGCGGTTGTGATCCATGGTCTGTGATGCGGGGGAGACTCGGTTGCGGAGATGATGGGCGCACTCGGACTTCGGCCTGGTCCTCGGCCGAGAGCGCGACCGCGAGGCTACGATAGAGCGGTGCGGCGCGCTTGGGTATGGGGGGTGCGGGCGCGCCGCGCGACCTCGAGCCCGATCGCGGCGCACGCTCCAACCCTCCTTGCGACCGATGGTTGAGAACGTCCCGCCGATGTGTCGGTGGGCGGCGCACGCCCGTTGTCCGCCACCTCTTCACCGCGCGGTATGGTCGGCGCCAGCATGCTCTGCTCCCTTCCGCTCTCATCACTCGCGATCCGCCCGGTGGCCGCGATCGCTGCACTCACCGCGGCCGCCACGACATCGCCGCCGGCCGCCGCCCAGGATCCGGCCACCGCCACCGATCCCGAGGTCCGGCTGCAGCGCTACGCCCGCCACCTGGAGAAAGTCGAGAACTCGCCGCACGGCGCGCTGCGCTGGCAGTTCCTCGGGCCGACCAACATCAGCGGCCGGGTGACCGACGTCGCGGTGCCGGCGCCGCGTGGCGAGAGCTACGCGATGTATGTCGCCGGTGCCTCCGGCGGAGTGTGGAAGACCGACAACGAGGGCACGACCTGGACGCCGGTGTTCGAGCACGCGCCGTCGACGTCGATCGGCGACGTCACGGTGGCGCCGTCCGATCACGACGTGGTCTGGATCGGCACCGGCGAAGCCAACATCTTCCGCAGCTCGATGGCCGGTTGTGGCGTCTACAAGTCCATCGATGCCGGGGCGTCGTGGCAGCACATGGGACTCGCGGCGACCCACACCGTGGCGCGCATCGTGGTCCACCCGGCCGATCCCGACGTCGTCTACGTCGCCGCTTCCGGCCACGAATGGACCGACAACCGCGAGCGCGGCGTGTTCAAGAGCACCGACGGCGGCCAGACCTGGGAGCACTCGCTCTACATCGACGACCGCACCGGGGCCATCGATCTGGTGCTCGATCCGTCGGACCCCGAGACCCTCTACGCCGCCACCTGGGAGCGCGTGCGCAAGCGCTGGAACGACCCGCGCAACGAGGATGGCTACGACGGCAGCGGCATCTACAAGAGCACCGACGGCGGCTTGGTGTGGACGCCGTGCAACACCGGGTTGCCCGGTGCGCGGTGGCGCGGCCGGATCGGCATCGACCTGTGCGCCGCGCAGCCGCGCACTCTGTACGCGTTCGTCGACAGCTACGAGCTGGTTGACGAGGAGCCGGAGGGCACCGATTCGTACGGGAGGCCGATGCGGCGGCGCATCGAGGGGGCGCAGATCTACCGCAGCGACGACGGCGCGGAGTCCTGGCAGCGGGTGAGCCCGGCCGACGAGGCGATGCGCCGCCACTCGGGCACGTATGGTTGGGTGTTCGGTCAGATCCGCGTCGATCCCACCGACCCCGATGTGGTCTACACGATGGGGCTCGGGCTGCACGTGTCGCGCGATGGCGGCCGGACCTACCGGCGGTTGCGCGGCATGCACGGCGACCACCATGCGCTGTGGATCGATCCCCGCAACCCCCGCTACCTGGTCAATGGCAACGACGGCGGGGCGGTGGTGTCCTACGACGGCGGCGAGACCTGGAAGTCGTTCACCGAGGGGCTGCCGATGGTGCAGTTCTTCAACGTCGGCGTCGACATGGCGGAGCCGTTCCGCGTCTACGGCTCGATCCAGGACCACGGCAGCTTCCGCGCGCCGGTCGAGCTGTCGAAGGGGCGCGACGCCATCCCCGCGCAGCGCTTCGAGCGCGCGCCGGGCGGCGAGGGCTCGAGCCACGCGATCGACCCCACGGACCCGGACACCGTCTACGCGGCCGGCTTCTACGGCCGGATCCACCGCACCGACATGCGCAGCGGCGACCGGCGCAACCTGGTGCCGCGGGCCGCGGAGGGCGAGGCCCCGCTGCGCGGTCAGTGGGTGGCGCCGTTCGTCCTGTCGCCGCACAACCCGCGGATCCTCTACCACGGGATGAACGCGCTGTTCCGCTCCTGGGATCGCGGCGAGGTGTGGGAGCAGATCAGCGGTGATCTCAGCTACGGAGACGCGGAGACCCGCGGCGACATCCCGTACCACACGATCTCGACCATCGCCGAGTCGCCGTTCGCGTTTGGCCGGCTGTACGTCGGCACCGACGACGGCCGTGCGTGGACCACGCCGGACGGTGGTGGCGAATGGCAGGAGATCACCGCCGGGCTGGCCTCCGATCGGTGGATCTCGCGGGTCGAGGCCTCGCGCCACGCCGAGGGCCGCTTGTTCCTGGCGCAGAACGGCAAGCGGCACGACGACTTCCTCCCGTATCTGTGGGTGTCCGAGGACCACGGCGCGCACTGGCGCAGCCTGGCCGACGACATCCCGCTCGGGCCGATCAACGTGGTGCGCGAGGATCCGGTGCGCGCCGACGTGCTCTACGTCGGCACCGACCTGGGCGTCTACTCGAGCTGCGATCGCGGCCTCACTTGGCAGGCGTTGGCTGCTGGAATGCCGTCGACGTTCGTGCACGATTTGGTCGTGCACGAACGAGACCACCTGTTGGTCGCGGCCACGCACGGCCGCGGCATGTTCGTTCTGGATGTGCGTCCGCTGCACGAAGGCGGCGAAGACGAGGCGCCCAAGTGAGGCGGCCCGGCGGCCGACTCGGCGTGCGTCGGCTCGTCCGCGTCGCCGGGCTCGCGTTGCTCGCGCTTGGCGCGCCTGTCCGCGCGCAGGAAAGCACGCCGGTCGACTTCGACCGCGACATCCGCCCACTGCTGTCGGCCAAGTGCTTTCGCTGCCACGGCCCCGACGGCGAGCACCGCAAGGCAGGGCTGCGGCTGGACACCTGGGCCGGCGTCACCGCCGTCGGCAAGCGCGGCGCGGCGGTGGTCCCCGGAGAGCCGGAGCGCAGCCTGTTGGTGCAGCGCATCGCGCACGCCGATCCGCGCGAGCGCATGCCGCCGCCGCGCGCCGGCGAGCCGTTGGATGCCGCCGAGCGCGAGCGGCTGATCCGCTGGATCGAGCAGGGAGCACCTTGGGCGCAGCACTGGGCGTTCGTGCCGCCAGCGGCCACGACTCCGCCGGGAGGTGCGCCTCCGGGGAGCGAGATCGACGCGTTCGTGCGCGCGCGCCTCGCCGAGCGCGGCATGCAGCCGGCGCCCGCCGCCGACCGCGCCCGGTTGCTGCGCCGCGTCACCCTGGACCTCACCGGCTTGCCGCCGGCGCCACACGAGCTCGACGCGTTCTTGGCTGATACCGGCGCCACCGCCTACGAGCGCGTCGTCGATCGCCTGCTGGCCTCACCGCGCTACGGCGAGCACATGGCGCGCTTCTGGCTCGACGCCGCGCGCTACGGCGACACCCACGGCCTGCACCTCGACAACTACCGGGAGATGTGGCCCTACCGGGATTGGGTGATCGACGCCTTCAACCGCAACCTGCCGTACGACGCGTTCGTCACCGAGCAGCTGGCGGGCGACCTGCTGCCGGACGCGACGCTGGAGCAGCAGATCGCATCGGGCTTCAACCGCTGCCACGTGACCACCAACGAGGGCGGCTCGATCGTCGAAGAGGTCTACGTGCGCAACGTCGTCGACCGGGTGAGCACGGTGGGCACGGCGATGATGGGGCTGACGGTCGGCTGTGCCGTGTGCCACGACCACAAGTTCGATCCGATCACCCAGCGCGACTTCTACGCGATGTTCGCGTTCTTCAACAATCTCGACGGCAAGGCGATGGACGACAACGCGGCGCAGCACCATCCGGTGGTGCGGGTGCCGTCGGCCGAGCAGGCGGCGGCGCTGGCTGCCCTCGAGGCGGAGCGCACGGCCGCGGAGACCGCGGTGGTCGCGCTGGTCGATGCCCATGAGTACTCCGAACCGGTGGCGGCCGCGCCGGCAGCGCCCCGGCGCGAGGTCGTCTGGATCGACGATGCGCTGCCGCCGGGTGCCGAGGCCGAGGGCGATGGCTTGGAATGGGTCGAGGCACCCCGCGCCCTGGTGCACAGTGGACGGCTGGCGATGCAACGCCGCAGTCGCGGGCTGCAGCAGCACTCGTTCCGCCGCGCCGACGTCAAGCTCAGAGTCGGCAGCGGCGACGTGCTGTTCGCCTGGGTGCGGGTCGACCCGCGCGATCCGCCGCGCGCGATCATGCTGCAGTGGAACGGCGATGGGCAGGACGACTGGGACCACCGCGCGTTCTGGGGCGAGGATGTGATCGATTACGGCGAGTCCGGGACCGCGGCGCGCTTCCCGGCGGGACCGTTGCCGCGGCCCGGCGTGTGGACGCGGCTCGAGGTACCCGCCGCGGCGGTAGGCTTCGCGCCGGGCGCCGCGGTGCACGGCCTGGCGATCACCCAGTTCGACGGCACCAGCCAATGGGACGCGATCGGCGCCGAGACCAGCGCGCCGCAAGACGCCGAGGATCACGTTTGGATCGACGACGCGCTGCCGCGTGGCGCGGTGCCCGGCGGCGATGGACAGACCTGGAGCTTCGGTGCTGCCGGAGCGCAGCCGGTGCTGCGCGGCGGGCTGAGCCTGCGCCGCAGCGGTGGCGACGGGCTCAACCAGGACTACTTCACCGGGGCGCGGCCGTTGCGGATCCAGCACGGCGACCGCCTGTTCGCGCACGTCTGGTTGGATGCCGAAGACCCGCCGCGGGGGGTGCAGTTGCAATTCCACAGCGGCGGGTGGGGTCATCGCGCCCGCTGGGGAGTCGAGGCGCACGGCGCCGGTGCGGAGGGCGGCGCCGACTTCGTCGCCGGACCGCTGCCGCCGCGCGGTCGCTGGGTGCGGCTCGAGGTCGGTGTCGAGGACGTCGGTCTGCGGCCGGGTGCGCGCGTCGACGGCTGGGCGTTCACGCAGGTCGGCGGCACCGTCTATTGGGATGCGGCGGGAGTGCGCACGTTCGGTCCCCCAGACGCGCGGGCCCGAACTTCGCTGCGGGCGTGGACCGAGGTGGCGGCCGCCGACGCCTCCCTTCCGCAGCCCTTGCGCGAAGCGGCCGCTGCGGCGGCGCCCAGCGTCGATCAGCGGCAGTTGCTGCGCCGCCACTATCTGCGCCACGAGTACGTCCCGCTGCGGG
Organism: Planctomycetota bacterium; assembly: GCA_965223545.1. Lineage (GTDB taxonomy): Bacteria > Planctomycetota > UBA1135 > UBA1135 > UBA2386 > CBDCWY01. The sequence goes on from OZ245006.1 coordinate 6,774,770, forward strand.
CGGAGGTCGAGCCGCTGCAGCGCGCCGTGGACGCGGTCCTAAAGCAGCTGGATGCCCTGGAGGCCGAGGTGCCGACCACGCTGGTGATGGCCGAGCGCGACGAGCCGCGGCCGGCCTACGTGCTGGTCCGGGGAGAGTACGACGCGCGCGGCGAGCAGGTCGAACCCGCCATTCCGGCAGCGCTGCCGCCGATGGGGTCGGATCTGCCGCGCGACCGGCTCGGCTTCGCCCGCTGGCTCACCGATGGCCGCCATCCGCTGACGGCGCGGGTGTTCGTCAATCGCCTGTGGCAGCAGCTGTTCGGCACCGGCTTGGTGGAGACCGCCGAAGACTTCGGCAATCAGGGCGCGCGGCCGACGCACCCGAGGCTGCTGGACTGGCTGGCGTGCCGTTTCGTCGCCGACGGCTGGGACGTCAAGCGGATGCTGCGCCGCATGGTGCTGAGCGAGACCTACGCGCAGACCTCGTCGGCCGCGCCCGAGGTCCTGGCGCGCGATCCGAACAACCGCTGGTTGGCCCGCGGGCCGCGGCATCGGCTCGATGCCGAGGTGTTGCGAGATGCGGCGCTGGCCTACGCCGATCTCTTGGTCGAGCGCATCGGTGGACCCGGAGTCAAGCCGCCGCAGCCGGCCGGACTGTGGAAGGCGGTGGGTTACGTGGGCTCCAACACCGCCGAGTTCACCGCCGACCAGGGCGCGGACAAGGTGCACCGGCGCAGCATCTACACGTTCTTCAAGCGCACCGCGCCGCCGCCGCAGCTCAGCACCTTCGACGCGCCGAGCCGCGAGGTGTGCGTGGTGCGGCGCGAACGCACCAATACGCCGCTGCAGGCGCTGCTGCTGATGAACGATCCGCAGTTCGTGGAGGCGTCGCGCGGCGTCGCCCGGCGCGTGCTGTCGGCGCACGGCGCAGCGGGCGACGAGGCGGTGGCCGAGGCGTTGCTGCGGCTCGTGCTGTGCCGGCCGGTGGACCCCGCCGACTGCGACGACGTGCTGGCGCTGTTGCGCTCCGAACGCGCCGCGTTCGCCGCCGCTCCCGATCGCGCCGCGGCCCTGCTCTCGATCGGCGCGGTCTCGATCGGCGAGGAACCGCCCGAGCTCGCGTTCGACGCGATCGAGCTCGCCGCCTGGACCCTCGTTGCCAGCACCGTGCTCAACACCCACGAGGCCGTCACCAAGAGCTGAAGGACATCGACGTGCACCCGTTGACCGAACACTGTCTGCAGCACACGCGGCGCGCGTTTCTCGGGCGTTCCGCGCTCGGCCTCGGCGGAGTGGCGGTTGGCGCCCTCGCCGCCGAGGGCAGCGCCGCGCGCGGGGCGCCGGGGGGAGTCGCCCCCGGGCCCGACTTCGCGCCGCGGGCCAAGCGTGCGATTTGGCTGTTCATGGCCGGAGCGCCGCCACAGATGGATCTGCTCGACTACAAGCCGGGCTTGGCCGAGCGCTTCGATCAGGATCTGCCCCCGTCGGTGCGTGCGGGTCAGCGGCTGACGACGATGACGTCGGGGCAATCGCGCTTTCCGATCGCGCCGTCGATCTACCGCTTCGACCGATACGACAACGGCGGCGACGGGGCGTGGGTGAGTGAGCTCTTGCCGCACACCGGCGCGATCAGCGATCGGTTGGCCATCGTGCGCTCACTGCACACCGAGGCGATCAACCACGATCCCGCGATCACCTACATCTGTACCGGCAGACAGCTGCCGGGCTGGCCCAGTTTCGGTTCCTGGCTGAGCTATGGGCTCGGCGCGATGAACCGCGACCTGCCCGCGTTCGTCGTGCTGACGCCGACGTGGACCGGGCGCAAGGATGCGCAGGCGCTGTACAACCGACTGTGGGGTGCGGGCATGCTGCCCAGCCGCCACCAGGGCGTGGCGCTGCGCGCCCAGGGAGACCCGGTGTTGTTCTTGGCCGATCCGCCGGGTGTCGACGCGGCCATGCGCCGCCGCATGCTCGACGCGCTGCAGCGACTCAACGAGCGACACCGCGTGGCGAGTGGCGATCCCGAGGCAGCGACGCGGATGGCGCAGTACGAGATGGCGTTCCGCATGCAGAGTTCGGTCCCCGAGCTGACCGATCTCAGCGGCGAGAGCGCGTCGACGCTGGCGATGTACGGCCCCGATGTCGAGCGCCCGGGGACCTTCGCGGCCAGCTGTCTCTTGGCGCGTCGCATGGTCGAGCGCGGGGTGCGGTTCGTGCAGGTCTTCCACCGCGGCTGGGATCAGCACTTCGCCTTGCCGAGGGATCTCCCGCGTCAGTGCCGGGATGTCGATCAGCCCGCCGCTGCCCTGGTGCGCGATCTCGAACAGCGCGGCCTGCTCGACGACACTCTGGTGGTGTGGGGCGGGGAGTTCGGCCGCACCGTCTACTGCCAGGGCAAGCTGACCCGTAGCGACTACGGCCGCGACCACCATCCGCGCTGCTTCTCGATGTGGTTGGCCGGCGGCGGCGTGCGCGGCGGGGTCGTGCACGGTGAGACCGACGACTTCAGCTACAACGTGGTCCGCGACCCGGTCCACATCCGCGACCTCAACGCCACCCTCCTGCACTGCCTCGGATTGGACTCGCAGCGACTGTCGGTCCCACACCAAGGGTTGGACGTGCGCCTGACCGGCGTCGAGGAAGAGGCACGGGTGGTGCGCGCCTGGCTGACGTAACGGCGGCGGGCCACCGTGTCGGCCCGGTCGCCAGCGGCTATTCTTGGAGTGGTCCCACACGCCAACGAGAGCACCGCAACCTTGCTTGACCCAACCCCGCGCCGGCGTCCGGCGCTGCCCCTTTGGGCGTTCTCGGCCGTCTTCGCGATCGCCGCTCCAGCAACCGGCCAGACCCCCAACCCGCCGCTGGTCCCGTTCACCAGCGTGAACTTCCCCAACGGCTTGGAGTTCGGCTGGTCGCTCGGGATCTCCTGCGGCGACTATGACGCCGACGGCTTCCCTGACCTCTACAACCACCTGACCGGCGAGTTGTGGCGCAATCTGGGTGGCCAGGACTGGGAAATCGCCAGCAACCTGTTGTCCGGGCCAGTGGCCTTTCGCTACGGCTCGTCGTTCGGGGACTACGACCGCGACGGCCTGCCCGACATCGCCACCGAGCCGCGCAAGGGCTACTGCTTCCAGCTGTTCCACAACGACGGCGGCGGCCAGTTCACCGACATCGCCGAGGGGACGGCGTCGTTCGCGGTCACGCCGTGCGACGAGTTCGCCGAGACCGCGGCGTGGGGCGACGTCGACTTCGACAACGACCTCGATCTGTTCCTGCCGACTTATCCCGCCTTCGTCGGCGGCACGCAGCCCAACTACTTTTGGCGCAACAACGGTCCGGTCGGCGTCGGCGGCGCCTACGTGTTCGAGGAGATGGCGGCGGCGGTCGGGCTACTCGTGCCGGTCGGCAACAACCGGCCCGAGGGCGCGCAGCTGTGCGACTACGACTTCGACGGCGACCTGGACCTCTACAGCAACGGCAGCCTGTACCAAAACCAGTCGACCCTGGGGCAGCCGGCCTTCGCCGCGATGGCGGAGGCGGCGTCGGGCATCGGCCTCAGCTCGGTGCTCGACGAGGGAGCGCTGTTCTTCGACCACGACCTCGACGGTGACTTCGACATCCTGGCGGCCTACGTGGGGGTCGGCGTGGTGATCTGGGAGAACCGCGGCGATGGCACGTTCTTCCAGCTCGATCCGTCGGCGATCGCCAGTCCGACGGCCGGCGTCGACTTCGGCGTCTCCGCCGAAGACTGGGACAACGACGGCGACCTCGACTTCAACTCGCAGTTCGCCTTCCGCCGCAACATGCTGGTCGAGACCGGGCAGCGCCAGTACGTCGTCAGTCTGGGGCAGCTGGACCCCGCGCACTTGATCCGGCCGACGGTGGCGTGGGCGGACTTCGATCTGGACGGTGATCTCGACGCGGCGATCGGCAACTTCTGGCCGGAGAACGACGGCACCGGCGCGCTGTACGACAACGCCCTCTACGACGCCAGCACGCCGGCGGCGCAGCGCCGGCATCTGCGCGTGCGGCTGATGCGCGACGAGAGCTTTGCGCGCGGCAGTGAGACCGAGTTCGGTGCCCGCGCCGAAGTGCGCGTCGCCGGGGAGCAGGGCGTGCGACGCACCAAGTTCGTCGCCAGTGGCCACGGCTACCTCAACCAGAACGAGTACACCCTGCACTTCGGCATCCCGTCGGCGGGTGGCGCGACCGTGCTCGACGTGGTCGCCGAGTTTCCAAACGACCCGGCGGTGGGTGGGTGGCGGGTCGACCGGCACGTCAATCCGCTGCTCGGCGGGCTCGTGTTGGAGGCGCTGGGCGACCGCGAGGTCGTCGTCTTCCGCAGTGGTCGGGCGGTCGTCGACGGCTGTGACGTCACCCCGAACCCGGTGGAGTCGCCGCTGACCGCGAGCACGCCGGCGCTGGTGCTGCCGAGCGCGACGGCCGGCCTGGTTCCGCCGGTGACCGCGGCGCGGGACACGTTCGTCGGCATCGACATCACGACCGGCGCGCAGGCGCTCCGCGTGACCGAGCTCGTCGTCGACGGCGTGGTGACCCAGGGCGGCGTCGCCAACGTGCTCTGGTGGGACACGACCAACGCGAGCACGCCGGTCTTCGTCGACGCGCGCGTCGAGGTCACCGAGCCGCGCAACGACCGCAGCTACTTGGTCGAGGACCGGATCCTGGCGCCGCAGCGGAGCTATCGAGTTGTCGTCGCCGTCGACTCGACGCGGGCGACGCCGATCGCGGCGCCGGTCACGACGGGCGGGCTGACGACCAACGGTGGCTTGTTGTTTCGCGACCGCGAGCCGCTGAGCGGCGCGCGCGTGCGCAACGCGCGGACGGATCCTGGCGCGGCCTATGTCTCCGTGCGCTTCCGGCCGGCGCTCTTGGGCGTGCCCATCGACCTCGGCAACGCGGTGCCGAGCGCGGCGGGCGGCAGCGCGGTCCTGCAGATGACGGGTACCATCGCCGGCGGGCAAACGGTGACCCTCGCAGCCTCCGGTCTGCCGGCGAATGGCCAGGCGTTCCTGGCGATCGGCCAGGGCGTCGAGTGTCTGCCCATCGGCACCGGCACGGTGCTGGTGCCAGCGGCAGCGGCGGTGGCCATGGTGCCGGTCTCGGCCAGCGGCACCGTCTCGCTTTCCGCGACGTGGCCCGCGGGGTTGCCCACCGGCGTCGAGCTGGCGTCGCAGATCTGGTACGACGACAGCGCGGCTGGCGGCACTCTGGCGACGAGCAACGTCGTGCTGGTGCGCAGCCCCTGAGCCCGGACGCTCAGCGCCGCCGGCGGGGAGCCGTGGCGGCGTCTTCGGTCGGTGGTTGGGGCAGCTCGAGCTGCCAGTGCACGACCAGCTTCGGCCGGCGCGCGCGCAGCGCGCGGATGCCGTCCTCCGTCACCGCGGTCCGCCACAGCCAGACTTCGCGCAGTGCGGGGAGCGCGGCCAGGGTGTCGAGGACGCCGTCGTCGACCTGGGTGCCCCAGAGGTTGAGTCGCCGCAAGTGCGCGGCGTCGCGCAGTCGCGCCACGCCCGCCGCCGTCACCGCGGTGCGGTGCAGGTCGAGACGCCACAAGTGCGGCATTCGCGCCAGCGAGCGGAGGGCCTCGTCGGTGATCGCGGTGCGGCCGAGGTCGAGGTGGCTGATGTGCGCGCGCAACGGCTGCAGAGCGTGGATGGCGTCGTCGTTGGTGTCGTCCTCGGCACCGCGGAAGGCGATCCTCAACAGCGCGGACCCGGGTTGCGCCGGGCTGATCTGAGCTCGTTGGCCCGCGGCGTCCAGCTGACTCGGGGTGGCGGGAACGAGCTCTTCGCCCAGCGCCAGCAGCGCCACCAGTGCCGCTGGTGGCACGTCGTCGGCCCTTTCTGGGCCGGCGGCGCCGCGCCAGTCGCCGAACGGTGCACCGCTCTCGATCCAAGATCGCAGAACAGTCCGGTCCACTTCATCGAGGGGGTTGCTGCTGCGCGGCATGCGTCGATCGTCGTCCGGCGGCAGGCCAGTGCGCGTGTAGAGGGGGCTCTGCTCGGGGGCGCCGGGAGTCAGCACGCTGCCCTCGGCGCCGCCACGGCGAATCCACCCGACGCCGTCGAGGCGCAGGCCACCCTTCGGTCGGCGCGCGCGGCCGCGCGCGTCGACGCCGCGGTGGCAGCGCAGGCAGGCGCGCTGCAGGATCGGCAGTACGTCGCGCTCGAAGTCCGGTGCCGCGGTCGCCGCCGCCGGTGTCGATTTGATCTGACCAACGGCGTCGCCCGCCGACCAGGCCAGTCCGCCGAGGGCCAGCGCGGCGATCGCGCGAGTGCGGTGGCGGGAATCGCGGTTCACGCCAACAACCCCGGCACCGGAATGCCCTTGTGCGCGACCTGGAACGGTCGGCCGTCGCCCGACAGCAGCACCCAGTCGGTGCGCAGGCCGAGCGCGTGCGCGATGGTGGCGTTGAAGTCGGGCACGCTGACGCGGCCGTCGATCACCGCGCTGCCGGTCGCGTCGGTCTCGCCGTAGCGCTGTCCACCGCGCACGCCGCCACCGGCCAACAGGCAGCTGTAGGCCTGCGGGTGGTGGTCGCGCCCGTCGCGCCCGGCGGCGATCTTTGGCGTGCGGCCGAACTCGGTGGCGAGCACCACCAGGGTCTCGTCGAGGAGCCCGCGCGCCTCGAGGTCGAGCAACAGCGAGGCCAGCGCGCGGTCCAGCGCCGGCGCCTTTTCCTCCAGCGTCTCGAAGTTGTCGTTGTGCGTGTCCCAGCCGTCGTCGACCACCTCGACGAAGCGGACGCCGTGCTCGACCAGGCGCCGCGCCAAGAGGCAGCCCTGGCCAAAGCGATCGCGGCCGTAGGCGTCGCGCGTGCGCTCGTCCTCTTCTGCCAGCTCGAACGCGCGCAGGTCGCGCGATTGCATCAGCCGGACGGCCTGGTCGTAGACCTCGGCGTAGCTGCGCACCGCCTTGCTGCGGTACTGCGCGGCAAACCGGTCGTTCATCTGCTGCAGCCGGGCCAGCCGCCGGTGGAAGGTCTCGTCACTGACGTCACGCGGCGGCCGGCTGTGCTGCAGGCCCGCCTCCGGATCGCCGATCGGCAGCGGGTGGTGGGCGGTTTCGAGAAAGCCCCCGGAAGCACTGAAGATGTCGCCGCCGATGGTGACGTGGGGAGGCAGGCTCGGGTGGATCGCGCCGGCCATGCGCGAGGCCCACGCGCCCATGCTCGGGTGGCGCACGGTGCCGCGCATCTCGTAGCTGGTGTGCAAGTAGTAGCGGCCCTGCGCGTGCGCGCCCTGCGTCGTGTTCATGCCGCTGACCACGCAGACGCGGTCCATCAGCCGCGCCAGGTTGGTGAAGTGGCTGGCGATCCGGACTCCGGCGACGTTGGTGTCGATGGTCTCGGTCGGTCCCTGCCCCGCGCTGCCGGGTTTGGGATCGAACGTGTCGAGATGCGACATGCCGCCGCTCATGTAGAGGTAGATCACGCTGCGCGCCGTCGCCGGCCGCAACGCGGGTGCTGTCGCGTCCTGCGGTCGCGGTCGGCGGGCGGGATCCTGCGCCGCGAGCGCAACCAGCCAGGGCATACCCCCGACGCCGAGTGCGCGGTGCGCCACCGACGACAAGAACGCTCGCCGGTCGGCGAGGTCGGTCGAGCGCGGCAAGAACGCGCGGCGGGCAGAGTGCGTCATCGCCAGAACCTGAACTCGTGGCTGTTGGTGACCGTCCAGACCAGGTCGCGCATCGCCGCCGCCGGGTCGCGGTCGAAATCGTCCCGCCACCACGCGCGCTCTTCGTCGACCGGCGGCCGCGCCAGCGCAGCGCGGTAGACGGTGGTGAGGATGGTGTCGCGGTCTTCGGGGTTCGGCCGCCGGGGCAGCGCGCGCAGCAGCGCGCTGCCCGAGCGCAGCAGATAGCGCTCGACGATGCCGTTGAGCAGGGTGAGCACCTGGGGCACGTTGCCCTCTCGTATCGCCGCGTCGATGGTCTCGCGATCCGACTGGCCCAGCTGCGCCAGGAAGTGCGCCGGCGGCGCGGGGGACGGCAGGTCCGAAGCGCGGCGCAGCTCGCGGGGTGGTGGCAGCGCGGCGGTCCGCGCGGCGATCTCTTCGCGCACCGCCGCGACGCGCGACCGGTCGCGTGTACGGCGGGCCTCGGCCAGGTCGCTGCGCAGTGCGCGCAGCCCGCGGAGCGCGGCGGTGCGCTCCTCGTTCTGGGTCGCCGCGCGGGCCCGGCGCGCAGCGGTGCGTTCGCGGCGGTAGCGCGCGGGGTCCGTGTAGCGCACGGCTTCCTCGGCGGCCAGCGCGCGCAGGCCCGCGACGTCGAGACCGGCGAGCTCCTCGAAGCGATCGTAGATCTCGCCGGCGCCCTCGTCCGGTGCGGCGAGGTGCCGGTCGGGTTCCCCGACCGCCAGGGTGACGATGGAATCCCACAGCTGCTCGGCCGTCAGCCGGCGCTGCACAGGTCCTTGGAAGCGATAGGGGTGCGCGCCCTCGCCCGGGTAGGCACTGCGCTGGTAGGCCTCGGTGTAGAACAAGACTCGCTGCAGCTGTGACAGATCGTAGCCCAGCTCGAACGTGGTCTGCTCGAGGACGGTCAGCAGCGCGGGGTGGGTGATCTCGGTCGCCGCGGTGATGTCGTCGACCGGCTCGAACAAGCCGCGGCCGAACACCCGCCGCCAGATGCGGTTGGCGATCACGCGGGTGAAGCGCGGATTGTCGGGCGAGGTCAGCCAGTCGGCGAGCGCGGCGCGGGTGTCGGCCTCGGCGAAGCCGGCCGGTCGGTTGGCGCGTCGTCCGCGCCGCCGGGCCGGCGCGCGGTTGCCCGCCGGCGGCAGTGCCAGCGGCACCGCGTCGCCGAACGGAGTTGCCGCTGCCAGCAGGGTGCCACCGTCCTCGCCGTCCGCGTCGGTCGCCGGCAGCCGGAGGCGCCCACTGCCGCTGCCATCGATGCCGCTGGTCAGTCCGCGCAGCGCGCGGCGCAGGCCGCGGGCGTGCTCTGGCTGATCGCGCCGCAGCTCGCGGTCGAGGATGCGCAGCCCTGGGCGGGGCACTCCGAGTCCGCCGTTGTGCTGGTAGCGCAGATCGCCGGTGAACGCCGCCAGCTGGTAGAAGTCGCGCTGCGTCCACGGCTCGAACGGGTGGTCGTGGCACTGCGCGCACTCGAGCCGCGTGCCGAGGAACGCGCGCGCCGTGTTGGCCATGTTGTCGAGCGGCATGCCGCGGTCGCGCAGGTAGTAGCCGGTGGCGCCGTTGTCCCGCGCATGCGCGGGCCCGTTGGCGGTCAGCAGCTCGGCGACCATCTCGTCGTACGGCCGGTCGTCGGCGAGGGCCTGCTTGAGCCAGTGCAGGTAGGGCTCGCCCGACACCTGTGGCGCCAGCCGCGACTTGACGCGCAGCAGGTCGGCCCAGAAGTGGAACATGTGGCTGTCGTGCCCCGGTGCGGCGAGCAGCCGGTCGATCAGCGCGGCGCGCTTGTCGGGGCTCCTGTCTTCGGCGAAGGCCGTGACCTCGTCGGCCGTCGGGATGCGGCCGACGATGTCGAGATGCGCGCGGCGCACGAAAGTCGCATCGTCGATCGGCGGCGCCGGCAGGAGGTCGTGGCGTGTCAAGTCTTCGCGCAGCAGGTCGTCGATGCGGGCGGCCATCGCCATCACCGCGGTGCGGTCGGCGGCCCGGCCTCGTTCTTGCGCGACGAGCCGCGCCGCCGAACCGGCCAGCACGCCGGCGACGATCACCGAGCCGACGGCGGTGTAGAGCGGTGGGGGAGGTCGGCGCATGGCTGTGGTTCGAGGGTTGGAATCAGGGCGATCGGCGCTGGGTGGATGGCGACTTGGACTTGCCGGCGGACTTGGTGCGGTGCACGAAGCGCAGGCCGGACCACACCGCATCGACCGCGCAAATCTTGTTATCGACCAAACCGGTCGCGAGTCCGCGGGCGCGCACCGCACTCTCGGTCACGTCGGTGGGCACGCCCGATGCCTTCTTGGGCCAGGCGATCCACAGCCCGCCGCCGCGCCGCAGTGCGTTGCACGCGGCCGGCAGCCGGCGCTCGAGCGTCGCCAGGCGGTCGGCGAACAGCAGCAGGACGTCGCACTCGCCCTGCGCGCGCCGGCGGATCGCGACGCCATCGGGCAGTGGCTGCAGCTGTGCTTCGAAGCCCGGTGGCGCGCCGAGCAGGGCCACGGTCGCGGCCGCCTTGATGCCGAGCTTGGTCGGCAGCGGCGTCCCCGAGTAGCCGGCGGTGGCGGGCACGGGAGCCGCGGCGGGTCGGGCGAGCGCGCGCTGTACGCCGCCTTTGATGCCGCGCCAGGTGACGAACTCCGCCGTCGAGAACTGCTTGCGGGCGCGGGCGATGGCCTGCGCCGAGCCGCCGACGAAGACGATGCCGGCGGCGCGGGTCTTCTTCTGCTGGCCGAGCCACGCCGCCAGGTGACAGCCGTGCGACGGCAGCCGCTCGAGGTCGATGACGACGACCTGCGGCACGCGGCCGGCGATCGCCCGCGCCGCGCCTCCGCCCTCCTCACTGCTGGCGGCGACGCTGAAGCCGGCCCTTTGCAGGCGTTCGCGCCGCTCGTCGAGCTCCGTGTCGCGCCAGTGCACCAAGTGAACGTGCGGCTTTGCTCTCATCGCACACTCCCGTTACGCGGGCCAAAGGTCAGTGTAAACAGATGCGGGCGGCACAAGAACCGAAACCGGGGGGCGTAGCAGCCCTCCATGCCCAGGCCTCGTGTGACCAGCCAGGGGCGACCGCCAGGGGTCTCGAACACGCCGCCGGCGGCGATTCGCCGCGGCACGGTCGAGAAGGTCAGCGGTGGTCCGAAGCCCGGCAGCTGCAGCTGACCGCCATGCGTGTGGCCGCAGAAGTAGGCATCGGCGTGCGGCACTTCGCGGTCGACGTCTGCTGCCAAATCGGGGGAGTGGCACAGCACCAAGAACAGCTCCTCGGCGCGCGCGCCGCGGCGCATGGCTTCGATGTCCGGCGCCAGGTGGTCGAGCCCGCCGATGCGCAGCGGCACGCCGCCGACCTCGAGCGTGGTGTTGCGGTTGCGCAGGTAGGTCACGTCGAGGCCGTCGAAGATGCGGGCGCGCTGCGCCTCGGTGTCGGAGTCGCTGGTCGTGGCGAAGATGCCGTGCGGGGCGCGCAGCCGCTGCAGCACCCAGCGGGCGGCCGCGATCGCGGTGTCGGGATCCGAGGTCTGCGCGATGTAGTCGCCGGTGAACAGGATCAGGTCGGGGGCGAATGCCGCGACCTCCTCCACCACGGCGCGTTCGCGCGGCCCGAGGTCGACGAGCTGCAGGTCGGAGAGGTGGACGACCTTGAGCGTGCGCGCGCCGATCTCGTCGAACGCGAGCTGTCGCGGTTCGACCTCGAGCAGCAGCGGCTCGATGGCAGTCGACCACAGCGCGCCCAGCGGCAGCGCCGCGCAGACGGCCCGCCGCACTGCGCGGCTGCCGCGGCGCTCACCGTCGATGTTGCGCCACGCGAGCAGCGGCCACCACACGGCGAGCCAGTAGAACGGCAGCGCGACGCCGAGCGTCCACGCCAGCCGCGGCGCCGGCAGCGCCGCGCCGAAGCCGAGCTCAGCACTGAAAGTGCCGGCCAGGGCGAGCAGCAGGGCCACCGAGGGCAGCCCGATCCAGCGACCGGCGGCCGTGCCGATCCGCGGGCCGGCGCAGCGGCACAACAGCAACAGGAGCACGCCGCCGAGCGCGAGCGCCAGGCCGGCCGCGATCAGCTGGTGGGTGGCGTAGCCCCAGTTGAACGACATGACCACCATCTTCGCCCGACGCCGGGGTCGTGGGGAGTCCGGATCGCTGCGCGCAACCCGTTTCAGCGCCGTGGCGCCGGCGGCAGCACGCGCATCGAGTGCCGCGCGCGCCGCCCCGAGGCCAGTTCGCGGACCTCGATCGTCCAGACGCCGCGCCCGTCGTTGGTGGCCAGGTCGAGCTGCAGCCGGAGGCCGCGGGGCGAGACGCCGTAGTGGCCGCTGAACTCGGCGCCGCGGCCGTCGGCGTCGCGGATGTCGACGTGGACGGGGATCACCGCGTCGATCGGGCTGCCGTCCGCGGTGCGCACGTTGATGTCGCAGTGCACGGCAGTCCCCGCCCGCGCCCGCGCCGGTGCCGCGATGGTGACGTCGTCGATGGGTGTGCTCGTGCGCATCAGCAGACGGCCTCCGCCCGGTGGCAGCCCGAGCGCGAAGGTGCTGCCGCCAGCACGGCGCTCGAGCGGGGCGATCGGCTCGCTGCGCACCAGGTCGTAGACGGTACCGCCGCCGGCCAGCCACAGCTCGGTGTCGGCCGGCAGCGCGCGCTCCATCACCATCTCGTACTGGCCGACGTAGTCGCCGTACTCGCGCGCGTCGTTGATCGCGAACACGTAATCGGTGGTGCCGAAGCGCCGCCGCAGCAACACGACGTCGTCGTTGCTGCTGGACAGACTGCGCGGGTAGCGATCGCGCAGGGCGTCGGCCAAGCCCGCGGCGGTCTCCTGCAGAGTCTGCTTGTCGCGCTGGCCGTGGCCGGTGCGCCGCGTCACGGGCAGGGTCACGTCGGCCGAGAGCGCCGCGCAGAGCCGGTCGTCGGCGACGAGGATGCCGCCGCGCGCCTGGAAGGCGCGGATCCGATCGACGACCGGGCGCGGCAGGACGTCGCAGTCGGTGGCCAGCAGGACCCGGTAGCGGTCCAGCCCGCGTTCGAGAATCGTGTCCTCGTAGACGATCTCGGGTTGCAAGCCGGCGTAGCTCGCGGCGAGGAACGAGTCCCCCGACCAGCGCGTGCCCCAGCCGAAGGCGCCGCGGCCGGCGAGCATCTGTGCCGAGAAGCTCTCCAAGAACGCGACGTCGGTCGGTGCGTCTTCGATCTGCAGGAGCGCCGGCCCGAGGGGGCGCACCAGCGTGGTCACCAAGCGGTGCAGCTCGGGCGCGGTCTCGGGGTGGGTGTGCCGGTAGGGCCGGCTGCCGTCGACCGGTACCAGCGCCTCCCAGCCGTGGAACATCAGGCCGCGCACCGGTCGCGCCAGCGCCGTCCACACCGCCTCGCGCAGGTGCATCGGCGCGATCGTCAAGTAGCTGGCGTCGGGATCGTGGTCCTTCCACCGCGGCGGAGGCTCGGAGCTGCGCAGGCCGTTGGCCGGCGCGGTCTGCGAGCGGTACCAGATCAGCTGCACCATCTTCATGACCGCTGGGCCGTGCTCGGCGCCCGCGGCCATGCAGCGCAGCGACTCGGTCGCCATGCCGACGCGGATCGGGTCGGGGTAGCTGTAGGACCAGTGCGACAGCACGTCGACACCGCCGCCGCTGCCGAAGACGCTGGCGACGCGTGCCGCCGGATCGGTGAACGTCCACAGCCGAGGGGCGGTCGAACGCAGCCCGTCGTGCAGCGCGCGATTCAGCCCGTTCCAGCCATCGCCCGCCTGCCAGTACCAGCGGTAGTAGCGCAGCAGGGGGTCATCGAGCTCGACGACGGCGGTGGACGGGCGATCGCCTTCGGCCGCGATGCCGCGCTTGTCCTCGACTCCCGGTGGGATCTCGGCTCCGGTGGCGCGGCGGTACGCCTCGCGATCGAGCGCGTGAAAGCACGGCTGTGCGGCGTCGCGCACCTCGGTGTGCAGCAGGGCGCCGTCGAGCGCTGGAAATGCGCCCCAAGTGCGTGCCACCGCGGCACCCACCTGCCGGCAGAACTCGAGCAGGCGCGGCTGCAGGGCGCAGGCGCCGGCGTCGTCGTGCGGATCGCCGTGCCGGTCGACGCGACGCAGCTCGGGCCGCCGCGCTGCCCACGCGCCCGGCGTCAGCGGCACGATCAGCGAGACGCCCCGCGCCAGGGCGCGGTCGAGCAGCGCGTGCGAAGCCGCCAGGCGTTCGCCGTCGTAGGCGGTGCGGCCGGGGTCGTTCCACAGCGCGCCGTAGTCGGCGCCGAGGCCCAGGCAGTGGGTGAAGCCGAGTCCGGCGACGCGGTCGAGCTCGCGCTCGACCTGCTCGACGCCGCCAAGACCCCAGAGGACGACCGGCATTCGCGGTGGAGTGCGCGCCAGCAGCTGCCAGTGCACGTGCTGCTCCAGCGGCTGGTGATCGGCCGTGGTGAGGTGCGCGCGCAGCGTGTAGGCGCCGGGGCGCAAGGTCGTGTCCAAGGGCAGCGTCAGGGTGTGCGCGCCATCGGCCGGCAGCACTGGCAAGGCGACCGGGGGCAGCGCCACGCCCGGCGTGGGTTCGACGGCGAGGACCGCGCCGCGCAGCGGTGCGGCCGTGGTGTTGATCACCCGCAGTCGCAGCGCGGCGCCGGTCTCCATGCGCACGAAGTGCTGGCGTTGGCCGACGCTGTCGATGCGCACCGGTCGGTACTCCCGCACTCCGTCGCAGAGCCGCACCTCGTCGATGACGCCGGGGAAGCCGCGGTAGTAGCTGCCGATCCGGTCGCCGATGCTCACCGGGTGCCTGCCTCGGCTGATGCTGCCACGGCCGGACCGGTGTCCGCCGCCGACGGGGATGCCATTGCGGAAGAAGCGCACCGTGCCGCTGCCGTCGTAGGTCAGCGCCACGTGCTGCCAGGTGGCCGCCGGCCACGACAAGGCCGCGGAATGGTAGGTCTCGCTCGAGCTGCCGAAACCGAGCGCGGCGCGGAGCCGGCGCTTTCCGCCTTCGGCCGGCACGTCGAGCACGAGCTGATAGTCGTCGTCGCCCACGTACTTCTTGTCGAGCAAGAACACCTGCTCGCATTCGTCGAGGCGTGCGTCCGGCCGCAGCCACAGCTCGAGGGAGAACGCGGCGCGCGGCGACAGCCCGCCGGCGGTGCGGGCGACGGCCGCGTGGCGCTCGTCCGCGACCGGCCAACCCGGCGCGCTGCCGAGGCCGCCGCCGTGGCGGCCGTCGGCGCGGAGTGTGGCGCCGTACAGGGTCAGGTCGTGGCCGTGGCCCGAGTGGTCGCGGAGCGGTGCGTCGCCGTCGAACGACCAGTGCGCGAGCACGTGCGCCGCGGCGCGGTGCTCGGGCGGATAGCCCGTGCGCCAGGGCTCGCAGCGCTGGCTCGCCGCGCTGCTGAAGAGCGCGGCGGCCGCGCAGAACGCGGCAGTCTTCCTCATACGACCAGCGATGCAGAGGACATCGGCAGTCGGCTGCCGCCCGCCGCAGGCGGGGTCTCGATCCGAGACGCTTACTCGTTGATGCGCTTCTCGCCGGTCGCGGTCGCGGGGCCACGGGTCTGCAGCTCGGCGCGGATCTCGTGCAGGATCTCCAGCACCTCGTTCATGTCGGTCTGCAGTCGGTCGACCCGCTCGCTCAGCGTGGTGCCCTTGGCCGCGCGGCGTTCGCTGCGCAGGCGCTCTTCGAGCCGGGCGGCGCGGGCGGCGACGCGCGCCACCGCACCCCGTCCGGCCTCCTTCGCCGCGTCGGCACCGGCGGCCACGGAGACCTTGGCCGGCTTCGCGGGCTTCGCCGGTTTGGAGGGCTTGGTCGGCTTGCTGGGCTTCGCCAGCGAAGCGCGGACCTCGCCGCGGGAACCACGCGCCTTTTCGGCGGCCTTCGCCGCCGCGGCACGGGCGACCTTGCGTGCCTTGTCGGCTTCGGCACGCGCCGCCTTGCGCGCCTTGTCGGCCTCGGCGCGCGCTGCCTTGCGCGCCTTCTCGGCGGCCTCGCGGGCCTCGGCGACTTGCTTCAGTGCGCTCTCGCGCGCCTTCTTGGCCATTGCTTCGGCCTTCTTGGCGGACTCCTTGGCGTGCTTCTCGGCGATCCTGCGCGCCTTCTGGGCGGCCTCGCGCGCCTCGGCGACCTGCTTCAGCGCGCTCTCGCGCGCCTTCTTGGCCATTGCTTCGGCCTTCTTGGCGGACTCTTTGGCGTGCTTCTCGGCGATCCTGCGCGCCTTCTCGGCGGCCTCGCGCGCCTCGGCGACCTGCTTCAGCGCACTCTCGCGCGCCTTCTTGGCCATCGCTTCGGCCTTCTTGGTGGACTCTTTGGCGTGCTTCTCGGCGGCCCTGCGCGCCTTCTCGGCGGCCTCGCGCGCCTCGGCGACCTGCTTCAGTGCGCTCTCGCGCGCCTTCTGTGCGGATTCTTTGGCGCGCATCTCGGCGGTCGCGCGAGCCTTCTCGGCGGCCTTGCGTGCCTCGGCGACGCGCTTCTCCGCATCGGCGCGCAGCTTGGCGGTGGCCTTCTCCGCCTTCTTGCGCGCCTCGGCGGCGCTCTTCTCGGCGGCCTTGCGGATCTTCGCCGCGGCCGCGCGGGCCTCGGCGACTCGTTTCTCGGCGTCGGCGCGCAGCTTGGCGGCCGTCTTCTCTTGCTTCTTGCGGATCTCGGCGGCGCGCTTCTCGGCCTGGGCGCTTGCCCGCGCGGCGCGCTCTTGTGCCTCGGCGATCCGCTTCTTGGCCCGCTCGGCTGCTTCGGCCTCGTTGCTTGAGCGCCGCACGGAAACGCGGGCGGGCGTGCAGCGGCGCCGGCTGGACGAAGTCCGGCTGGCCAGGGCGCGGCGCGCCTCGTCGAGCGCGGCGCGGGCCTCCTCGATGACGGCGCGCGCCGCCTCGATCTCTTTCTTGACCTCCGGCTTGGTGGCCTCTTGGGCGGGGGCGGTGAGCGCCAGCAGCGGCGCGCACAGCAGGGCGAGGGTGGGAAGTTTGGCGATCATGGTCTCGTGGCTCCTCACTGGGGCGATGAAGTAGGGGGTGGATTCGAGATGGCTTCGTGCACAGCGGCGCACTCCCGCTGCAACGCTTCGGCGCGTTCTTGCAACAGCACCAGCACCCGGTCGAGCGCGGCGCGGTCCTCGTGCTCGAGGTCGCGCAGCAGCGCCGCCAAGGTGCGGCTGATCTCCAGCTGGGTCTCCGACAGCTGGCGCAGGCGGCCGGCGAGTGCGTCGAGCGACTCCGCCGTCTGCCGCGGTTCCGGTGGTGGCGGCGCGCCAAGGCTGATGCTGGGCAAACCCATCGCCGCCGCCATCAGCGCCAACGCCGCCAGCCGGCGCCGGCTGCGCGGGCTCTCGGCGGCGCGCGGTGCCAGCGCGCGGCGCACCCGGGACGCCAACCGGGCGCGCGAGTCGAGCGCCGCCGGCGTCAGCTGGGGGGCGTGTCGATCGCCGGCCTCGGCTTGCCAGGCCGCGACCTCCACCAGGCACGCCGCCAGGGCGGGACCGTCGGCGGTGTGCCGCACCGCGTGATCGTCGCAGCGCAGCTCGGCCAGGTGGTCGAGGCGGCGGCGGGCCAACACGTTGAGCGGCTGCAGCCACAGGATGCGCTCGACCGCGCGGGCGGCGAGCCGCCAGCCGCTGTCGCCGCGCAGCAGGTGGGCGAGCTCGTGGTGCAGCAGCGCGCGCAGGTGGCGGCCGTCGAGGCGGTCGATGAAGCGCGCCGGCACGCAGATCTCCGGTCGGGTCAGGCCGAACGCCAACGGGGTGGCGATGCGCGGACTGGCGGTCAAGCGCACCGCCAAACGGGCGCCGGCGCGGCGGCGGACCGCGGTCAGCGCGTGCAGCACCGGGCCGCGGCGGACCGGTTGGCGGTCGGCCAATCTGCGGCGCGCGCGGGTGTTGCCGGCGAGCAGCCAGAGCAGGCCGGCGGTGCTGACCGCGAGGTAGATCCACCCACCGACCGTCGCGGCCGACCACGACTGCACGTGGGCGCCGCGCTGCTGCGCGCTGGTGATTGCCGGTGCCGGAGCGATCGGGTCCACGCTGGCGACGGGAGTGAGTCCTGGCTGGACGGCCGCTTCGCCCCAGAACGAGGTCGGCAGCAACGGCTGCCAGCCGGCGCCGAGCTGCAGACTGCTCGTGCACACCGCGCCGAGCAGTGCACCGCGCCAGAGTGCCTCCTGCAGCGCGACGTTGCGGCTGCCGAGCAACGCACTGGTGAGCAGAGCGGCCGCGTACAGCGCGGTGCTGTGCACCAGATAGGTCAAGAGCCAAGAGCCGGCGTGCTCGATCAGATCAGGGGACACGCTGACCTCCCCGCGTGCGGCGTCCGGCCGTGCGCCGGCTGGCCGCGTTGCCGATCGAGCGGCGCAGCCGCTCGAGTTCGCGCGCGTCGATGTCGCCTTCCTCCAGCAGGTGGCTCATCAGTGCTGCGGTGCTGCCACCGAACAGCTGGTCGACGAGGTCGCCGATCATCGAGCGGCGCAGCTCGCGCCGCTCGACACAGGCGCGAAACACAAAGCGCCGGGCCTCGGTGCGGTGGGTGACCAGTCCCTTGTCCTCCAGCCGCCGCAAGATGGTCGAGACGGTGGTGGGGGCGACCGAGCGGCGGCTCGCCAGCGCGGCGTGGATGTCGACCACGGTCGCCTCGCCGAGCCGCCAAAGCTGTTCGAGGATGCGGTGCTCTAGCTTGCCGACTTTGAGTTGTGTCATCGCGGTGACCTCGAGCTGAACTATGACACTCGTAGTACTGCGGCGGTAGTACTACGCCCGTAGGAGTTTGCCCGGGCAGCTTTCCGCGTCTGGCCGCGAACCACCGTCGCCTCAGCGGCTGCCGTCGGTCGCGGTGGCCGGCCCCGGCGCCGGTGGGAGGGCAGCATCCGGCTCTTCGGCTGGCTTGCCGACCGTGTCGATCGGCCGCTGCACACCGGATTCCGCGTCGGGCAGCCGCACGACGAAGACCGATCCGCCGCCGTCGCGGTCCTCGCACCAGGCCGACCCGCCGTGCATGACGACGATCTCGCGCGCGATGGCGAGGCCCAGGCCGGTGCCTTGCGGCTTGTCGGTGAGCACGTCGCCCTCCTGGTGGAACATGGCGAAGACCGCTTCTTTGGACTCGACCCCGTGGATGCCCGGGCCGCGGTCGGCAACGCGCAGCTCGAGGTGCTCGCCGGCCGTCACCTCGACGTCGATCGCCGCCCCCGGCGGCGAGAACTTCCAGGCGTTCGACAGGAGGTGGCCGATCAGCTGCAACAGCCGCGCGCGGTCGCCGAACAGCGGCGCGGCGGTCGCCTCGACGCGCAGGCGGAGGTTCTTCTCGGCGCACGTCGGTCGGATGGCGTCGACGGCCTCGTGCGTGAGGTCGCCGAGGTCGACCCGCTGCAGCCGCCACTCGCCCTTGCCCGTGCTCAGGGTGACGAAGTCCAGCACGTTCTCGAACAGGCTGGACAGGCGAGCGCACTCGCCGTCGATGATCGCCAAGAACTCCGCCAGCTCGGCCGGTGAGGCGTCCTCGCCGTACGAGAGCAAGATCTCGGTGTAGGCGCGGATGCTGGTCATCGGCGTGCGCAGCTCGTGACCGATCGACGCCAAGAACCGGTCCTTGGCGCGGTTGGCGAGCTCGGCTTGCAGCGCGGTGGTGCGCACTTCGCGCACCAGCTGGCCGATGTGCGTCGCCATCTCGTTGAATGCTCGCCCGAGCTGGCCGACCTCGTCATCGCCGACGCGGTCCACGGCGACGGTCCAGTCGCCGCGCGAGAACGCCTCGGTCGCGACGGTCAACTCTTCCAGCGGAGTGCAAAGGCGGCGCGTCAGGTAGCGACTGAGCAGGGAGCCGAGCAACACCACCAGGACTCCGCCGCCGAGCATCCAACGCCAGCCGCTCTGCCGCAGGGCGGCGAGCGCACCCATGTCGGGCACCAGCAGGATGTGGCCGCCAGTGGCGTGCAGCGGCACCGCCAACGCCGGCCGGGGGCCGCTTGCGCTCGGCAGCTGAATCGTCGGCTGGTTGGGGTCCGCGCTCTGCACTGCGCCGACGATCGCGGTCACCGCGTCGCCGTCGCGGGCCGCGCCGGACGAGGCGTAGAGTCGTTGTCGCCAGAGCAGCAGCACCTCGCTGGCGGTGACGCCGGCGATCTCGATCGCCGCGTCGTCGTCGAGGGGGGTCGCGGTCGACAGCCAGCCGACCACGTCGGCGCCCTGCACGACGGGCACGGTGACGGCGAGGTGCAGAGTGCCGTCGATCTCCCACAAGGCGTCGACGGTCTCGCCGGCAAGGGCTTGTCGGATGCCGGGCAGACCGAGATCGCGCGCGCGGAAACGAAGGCTGGTCGGGACGCCGGCGATCCGCGCCGAGCCCAGTCCACCGATCAGCAGAGCCGGCGCTGCGGAGGTCCGTTGGATCGCCGCCAGCATGTCTTGCAGTGCGTCGTCGGCCGCGTGCGCGTCGGCGAGCAGGGCGGGCAGACCGGGGAACGAGGCCAGCGCCTGACCGCGCTCGTGCGCCGCGCGCCGGTGGATCGCCATCCACTTGGCAGTGGTGCGCCGCGCGTGCTCGAGCTCGTGCTCTGCCTGGCGCCCGGCGTAGTCGTCGAGCAGCTGGGAAAGCACGAGCAGCGTGGCGGCAACGAAGCCGACTACCAGGCCCGTCATGCCGACGAGGAGCTTGCTGCCGAGGGTCAGTCGCATGCGCGAGCGGCGGGCGCCCGCGGCCCGCGATCGTACGTGATGTCCTTCCTATCGGGTGTCCGGCGTCGATGAGTGAAATCCACATGCCCTGAACGGATGCGGGGGCACTCTCCCCAGCGAGGGCAAGACGTGGCGAGTCGCTCGCACGGCCGGTCGCGTCGCAGACCTCGACTCCGAGGCCGGAGCGCCGGAATTCGCGACAGTGCTCGACTGGTTCGGTCCGCATCGCGCTTCGGGGCCCCAAGTCGCTACGATGGTGGCGCTTCCCAGCGACTTGGACTCCGGTCCCCAACCCGAGGAGAGCAATGATGCGCTACGCCTTCCCGATGCTCGGCATCGCCGTGATGGCCTGCCTGGCGACCGACGCCCTCGCCCAACGCGTGGTGATCGCATTCAACGATCTGTCGGTGAGAACCACCGTGACGACCCAGTACCCGACGGCGACCTTCTCCTCGCCGCCTGGTTTCATCAACATCACCGCGGACGACCACAATCTGGGCACCTCGCGGCCCAACTACCTCTGTACGGCCAACAGCCAGGGTGCTCTCAACTGCACTGCCGACACGTACGTCGACTTCGCCACGCCGGTGAACGACCTGAGTCTCTACGCTGCCGGTGACAACGCCGCCGGTCGGGCGGCCACCGTGCGCGTCTTCCGAGACGGGATTCTGGCCGCGAATCTGCCGATTCTCGTCGACGGGACGATGGCAACCCCAGATCTGGTCAACCTGACGGGTTTCGGCAACGTGACCCGGATCGAGCTCACCGGCATCGTCGATCCCGGCGGCTTGGCCTGGGACGACTTCTCGTTCGTGCCCGGCCCGCCAAGCCTCGCTGCGCGCGAGAGAATCGAGCCGGTTCATTCGCTGACCATCGATCTGCACAATGCCCCCGCGTCGAGTCCGGTCTTGCTGCTGGCGGGCAGCGAACGCGGCATGACCCGCGGCGTCGGACAGCTCGGCACGATTCGCCTCGGGGTGACCCCGACGCTCCTTCTGCCGCTGGGCACCACGGATCAGCGGGGTCGGCTGACGATCGCCGCGGGGACGTTGCTTCCCGGCGCCACGGCACTGCAGGCGATCGTGGTGGACCGCAGCCGTGACCGTTTGTGGGCGACACCGGCGGTTCGAGCCACAAGGAGTGATGGGTGAGCCAGCGTTCTTGAGGTGCCCAGCCGAGCGCGTTCCGTTCAGACTTTCCTGGTGTGGTTCGCGTGCGACGCGCCGGGTGCGGGAGGATTGCCCGGTCGCTGTGTTGGTTGCCCCGGAGCGTTGGGCCGATGAAGGCACAGCGGGCGAGGGCGTTGCCCCTTGTTAGAATCGCCGCCGGTCCGAAGCCCGAATCCGCCCCGACCTTTCCGCCGCAGAAACGCAGAGGACTGAACTCGATGTTTGGATTGACGACTGGATTACTCGTGCTCGGTGCGGTCACCGCAGCGCCCTCCGACGACGAGGTGCGGTTGGCCGACGGCCGTGTACTCGTCGGTACCGTGCAGCGCGACGGCGACACGGTTTCGATCGAGACCGTCGAAGGTACGGTCCGCGTCGCCGAGGGCGAGGTGGTGCGCGTGCGCACCAGTGCCGAGCTCGAAGCGGAGCTCGAGCGTCTGGCCGCGGCGAGCCCCGCCGGTGCGCACACCGACCTCGAGCTCGCGCGCATGGCGCGCGGCTGGGGCTTGCTGCCGCAGATGTGGCGGCGGTTGGATCGCTGTGTCGAGGACGCCGATGCGAGTGCCGGCGTGCAGCGCCGGCTGAACGACTTCCTCGCAACTCTCGAGCCGGAGTTGCTCCCGCTCGAGGTGCGTCAAGCGGGCATGCCGGCCCGCGCGCGCGCGCTGGTGCGTCAGGTGCGCGACGCGGCCGGTCCGGCGCGCGCCGCGGCGGTGGTCGGCGTGCTGGCGACGATCGGCGACGCCGAGCGCGTGCTCTTGGACTCGGCGCGGCGCGCGGCGTTGCCGGAGCAGCGCTGGGCGGCGATGCGCGCGCTGGCGCAGCGCGGCGAGCACCACCGGGGCTTTGTCCGCATGCGGGCGATCCTCGATCGCGACCGGGAGCTGCGGCGCGAGATCGCGCGCAGCGAGGTGAGCGCCGGCGACCCGGTGGCGACGCTGCAGCAGTGGACGCCGGGGCTCTTGCACGACGATCCGGCGATTCGCATCCGCACCGCCAACGCGATGGCCGAGCTGGGTGCCGAGCAGGCGGTCGAAGTGCTGGCCGCTGCTGGCCCGATCGCCGGCACGCCGCGCGCCGCTGCGGGCGGCATTGCCAAGCGAGCCCACATGTTCCAGACCACGACGCGCTCGATCGTGCGCGACTTCGACGTCGAGATCGCGCAGGCGGCGGCGGTCGCCAACCCGGTGATCGGCACCGCGACCTCCGGCGTCTCGTTCGATGTCGCCGTGCCGGCGGTGGTCACCAAACGGGTGGCGATCGAGAAGGCCTACCGGCGGGCGTTGCACAAGCTCACCGGCGAGGATCCCGGGCCGCGGACCGACCAGTGGGCGGGCTGGAGCGCCGCCCGCGGCCGCTGACCTGAGGCTCCGCGCGGCCACGGTCGCAACCAACTCGGATGCCGCTTTTCCCGGAGCGGCTTGGAAGGTCCGACCCATCCGCCGCCGCGCTGAGCCCGGAGGCACTGTCTCTCCGAGCCTCCGGCGCGGCGGCGACGTTGCCATGTCGGCGACGTCGCCTCGAGAATGTTGTCGAAGCTCGAAGATTCGAAGCGCCGGAGGCTCAGCGCCGACGTGGCGCCGGCACCGGTGTGGCCTCGACGTAGCGCGCGAAGCGGCGCGGCCCCAGCAGCCGCGCGGCCGCGGTCCTCTCGATCAGCTTCGCTACAGTCGTCGCGATCTCCTCGCCGGCGCCGAGGTCGAGGGTGCCGCGCAGCGCGCGCGGTGTTACCTCGACGTTCAGCTCTTCCAAGAGTGGGGCGAGGAGTGCTGCGGTCGGAAGTGCGCTGGCGTGCCGCAACGCTTCGCGCAGCTGGGTCGCAAAGTGCGCGCTGCCGCCGTTGCCGCGGGAGAACTCGACGCGCAGCACGAGGGCGAGCCGGCCGTCATCGTGCTGCAGGCGCAGGCCGATCGCCTCGATCGGGTCTTGCTCGAGAAACCAGTCGGTCGGCAGCCCGCTGAGCTGGTTCCATTCAGCCTGCGGGAGTCGCCCGCGCACTGCGGCGAGATAGGCGAGCGCGCCCCGCTCGATGGTGAACGGCATCAGCTCCGGTTGCGGCACGCCGCCTGTGCGGCTGCCGGTGGCCGCCGCTTCGACCGAGGGCGTCGAGCCGACGATCACCAGCCCGGGGCGCGGGCTGTACCACGCGGTGCCGCCAAAGCCGCGCTCGCGCCACAGGGTCGCCGGGCTGGTCACCGCCGTCGGTGAGGCTTCCAGTTTCAGTGGATCCGCGAGTCGAAGACCGGGTTCGCCGTCGAAGACGGTGATGCGGGTCACCGAGTGCTCGTTGTCCTCGGTCATGTCCATTGCGCCGGGGTCGCCGAAGCGCGCGGCGACGCGGATGCGGCGCAGGTCTTCGGTGTCGATGCCGTACTCCCGGTGCAACGTCGAGCGGAATGCTCCGTACGCCAGGTTGCGTTCGAGGTCGTCGGTCAGGCCGAGCGCCCGCAGCGCGTCCAGATCGACGAACGCCTCGGCGTGATAGTCGAGCGGCAGGAAGTCCCGACCGCTCGGTCTCGATTGGGCGGAGGCGAGCGCGGCAAGGGCGCAGGCGACGGCGGCGGTCCGTTGCATTGGCGATGGTGTCGGTTGGCTGCTGGTGGCGGGCGCGTCGCCGAGGGTATCCTGGCCGCCGATGATCCCCAACCAGCGGGCGTCTTTGCCTGCCGGTCTCGGCCGCCTGCGCGCGCTGCCTGCCGCCAAGGCCGAGATCGCCCTGCGCGCCGCGCTGGCCGGCGGCGTGCCGACGGCGCAGCTGCTGCGGGCACGGGGGTTCGAGCTCAGTCCGCAAGAGTGCGCCCAGCTCGGTGCGTGGTCGCACGCGCCCTTCACCAGTGGGGTGTGCTCGGTCGTCGGCGCTGCCGATGGCACCGAGCGGCTCGTGATCGGCCTCGCCGACGGCGAGACCGTGGAGACCGTGGTCATGCCCAACGGCGCGGTCTGCGTCTCCAGCCAGGTCGGCTGCGCCGTCGGTTGTCGGTTTTGTGCCAGCGGGCGGCAGGGCCTGCGGCGCAACCTGCAGGCCGACGAGATCGTCGAGCAGGTCGTGCACGCGCGCCGGCGCCGGCGCATCGACCGCGTCGTGTTCATGGGGATGGGGGAGCCGGGCCACAACCTGCGGGCGGTGCTCGACGCCGTCGTGCAGCTCCGGGTATTCGGCGGCATCAGCCCGCGCAAGCAGACCTTGTCCACCGTCGGTGGGTCGCGGGTGTTCGCTGCCCTGCGCGAGGCAGAAGTCAAGCCGTGTCTGGCCTGGTCACTGCACAGCACCGATCCCGCGCTGCGCGCTCGGCTGCTGCCGCGCGCGCCGGCCGAGCCGCTGGCGGCGCAGGCGCTGGCCGCGGATCGCTACGCCCGGAGCAGCGGCACACCGGTGCAGGTGGAGTGGACCGTGCTGCGCGGGGTCAACGACAGTCCCGCGGAGATCGACGGCTTGTGCGCGCTGCTCGAAGGGGTCCGCGGCTACGTCAACTTCATCCCCTGGAACCCGGTCGAAGGGTTGGCATTCGAGCGTCCCGACCGCGACCACGTGGTCGAGATGGTGCGCACGCTGCGCCGCCGCGGTGTGCTGGCGACGGTGCGCGCCTCGGCTGGCGGCGATGCCGACGCGGCGTGCGGCCAGCTGCGGTTGCGGCACGTGCAACGCGAAGATCAGCGCTGCGCGTCGATGCGGTCACAGACGTAGCGGGCGAACGGCACCGCGCAGGTGAACGCCGGCGACACCGCGTTGAGCACGTGCATCGAGCGCGCGTCGCCCTCGATGTGGAAGTCCATGACCAGCGTGCGCCGGCGCCGGTCGAGCAGCTGGGCGCGGATGCCGGGCCGTCCCCAAGTGCGCCACTCGCGCGGGTCGACGCCGTCGAGGAGGGCGCGTGCCTGGCCGACCAGATAGCGGCGGAAGTACTTCTTGATCTCTTCGACCGCGAGTCGGCGGAACGGGAAGCCGGCGCGGAACATCAGGCCGGTCTCGAGCCCGACGACCTCGGCCATCTCGCGTGCCGAGAAGTTCTCGAAGCCGCGGTAGTGCTCGCGCCAGAACGCCGGGGTCGCGGTGGGACCGATCTTCATCTTGCCGTCGACGGTGACGGTGAAGTGCACGCCGAGAAAGGGATAGCCCAGGTCCGGCACCGGATAGACGTTGGTTGCCAGCTGCCCGGGCGGCGCGCTGCAGTACAGGTACAGGCCCTTGAAGGGCAGCATCGCGTGCTGCTGACAGAAGCCGTAATCGCGCGCGACTCGATCGGCGTAGACGCCGGCGGCGTTGACCAGGAAGCCGGTCGGCACCTCGCCCGCCGTAGTGCGCACCGAATCGCCTCGGCGGCCGAGGTAGCGCGCGCCGCGCACGATCTCGATGCCGGCCGCGGCGCAGTCGTCAGCGACCGCGCGCATCACGGCCATCGGGTCCACCGAGGCGGTGGTCGGTGACCACAGCGCGCGCTCGTGGGTGCGGACGCGGGGCTCGATGTCTCTCGCCGCAGCCGCATCGATCGATTCGAGCGCGACTCCGTTCTTGGTTGCGCGCGACAAGAGCTCGTCGAGGCCGGCCAGCTCGGCCTCGCACGTGGCCACCACGAGCTTGCCGCAGCGCCGGATCGGCAGCTGCTTGGCCTCGCAGTACTCGCGCCAGTATGCGTTGCCGTCGCGGCAGAACCGGGCCTTGAGGCTGTCGGCGGTGTAGTAGAACCCGGCGTGCAGCACGCCCGAGTTGCGCCCGCTGGCGTGGGCCGCGAGCTCGGTCTCCTTCTCCAGCACCACGACGCGCTGGTCGGGGTGCCGCCGGCGCAGCTCGCTGGCGACGGTCAGGCCGACGACGCCGCCGCCGACGACGGTGAAGTCGGCCGCCTTCAAGAGGTGCCGTCCAGATGACGCCGGCGGTAGTAGTCCGCCAGCTCGTCCCAGGCCGCGATTTCGTCGAACTCGTATTCGTCGGCGTAGACCACGTCGGTGTTGACGCGCATCATCGGCTCGGGGAAGTCGGTCTGCGTCGCGAGCTCGAGCGCGCAGGTGAGCCCCAGTCGGGGCCGCATCGCCTCGGCGAAGCGCTGCGCGAACGCCCCCTGGGTCTCGACGTAGCCGCAAGGGCCGAAATGTGCCTCGCCCTGGTCCGGGTCCATGTGGGCGACGAAGTCGGCGTAGGTGGCGGCCAGCAACCGGACGTGGATGTTGTCGCGCAGGTACGACGGGGTCGCGACGCGCGCCGTTTCGCCCTTGGTCCACGTGCGCACCAAGTAGTCGGTGAAGCGTGGCTCCTCGAGTGGACCGAACGGATTGGGAATCACGAACTTGCCCAAGGCCAGGCCCGCCTCGTCGGCGAAGTGGCGCATCGCCAGGTAGCTCAGGCTCTTGGACAGGCCGTACGGCGAGAAGGCGCGGCGCGGCTCCTCGCCGGCGCCCTCGTCGTTCTCGAACACGCTGCCGGTGGCAATCACACGGCCGCCGCCGCCGTCGCGGAACGCGGCGAGCACCGCCCGCAGCCGTTGCGTGTTGTTCGCCAGAGCCGCGGCGAAGTCGAAGTCGGCGGACTTGTAGTCGCGCACGTCGGCGGCGTGGTGGCAGAGCGCGTCGAAGCCACCGTCACCGAGCACCTGCAGCATGCGGTCGCTGCCGAAAGCGCACTCGTAGACGGGCGAGCACACATCCGCGACCAGGGCGACCCGCTCGGCGCGCACGCCGTCGTAGCTGTCGTCGCCGCGCTGGAACGTGGCCACGACCTCGTGGTCGTCTTCTGCCAACGCCCGGGCGAACCACGCGCCGGTGAACGAGCTGGCGCCGGTCAGCAGGACCTTCATGCGTTCTCGCCGAGGTGGTGGCCGGCGTCGAAGTCGGGGTGGGCGCGGTCCTTGTCGGAGACCACGGCCGGCGCCGCCGGCCACTGGATGGCGAAGCGAGGATCGTCGTAGCGCACGCCGCGCTCGCGGTCGGGGTCGTAGAACGCGGAGACCAGGTAGACGGCCTCGCAGTCGTCCGTCAGCGTCAAGAAGCCGTGCGCGAAGCCCTCGGGCACGTACATCATCCGCCGGTTGTCGGCGCTGAGCTCGGCGCCGAAGTGTTGGCCGAAGGTCTTCGACTGTGGCCGCAGATCGAGCACGACGTCGTACAGTGCGCCGCGCACGCAGCGCACCACCTTGACCTCGGCGGCGGGCGCCAGTTGGTAGTGCATGCCGCGCAGGGTCCCCGCAGTGGCGCTGAGCGAGTTGTTCATCTGCACGAAGTGGGTGACCAGACCGTGCTCGCCGAACTCGCGCTCGCAGAACATGCGGGCGAAGAAGCCGCGGTCGTCGCCGCGCTTCTCGACGTCGATGGTGTAGGCGCCGGCCAGCGGCGTGGAGTTGAAGATCATGTTGGTCAGGCGCGCCAAGGCGCGTTGCCGGTGGCCCAAATGCCGTTGAGCTGATCCATGTCGCGCTGGGTGTCCATGCACGCCCAGAACGCGGTGTGCCGGTAGACGTGCAGTCCGTTGTCGCGGGTCAGCTGAACCAGTGGCTCGCGCTCGAGCACGCAGCCGTCGTCGGGGGACAGGTAGCGGCGGAAGTCGCGGCGGAAGAACATGAAGCCGCCGTTGATCCAGCGGTCTTCGAACTCGGGCTTCTCCGCGAACTCCGCCACTCGATCACCGTCCAGCCGAAACTCGCCGAAGCGAGACGGCGGGTGGATGCCGAGCACCGTGCCGGTTCCGCCGTGGCCGACGTGGAACGCGAACTCCGCGCCGATGTCGGCATCGGTCAGGCCGTCGCCATAGCTCACGGCGAAGTGCTCGGCGTCACCGAGGTAGCGGTCCAGCGCGCGCGCGATGCGCGCGCCAGTCATCGTGTCGACCCCAGTATCGGACACCGTGACGCGCCAGTCGTCCTGGTGGTCGACCGAGTGGACGGTGACTTCGTCGCTCTGCAAGTCGATGGTGAAGTCGCTGTTCATCGACGAGTAGTTGAGGAAGTACGACTTGATCACCTCGCTGCGGAAGCCGGCGCAGAGCACGAAGCGGTTGAAGCCGAACTTGCTGTACCAGCGCATGATGTGCCATAGGATCGGCTTGTCGCCGACGTGCACCATGGGTTTGGGACGGAGTTCGGTCTCTTCTTTGAGGCGCGTGCCGAGGCCGCCGCAGAGGATGAAGACGGGGACCTGGCTGGGTTGCATGGCGTCTTGTCGAGGGGGCATCGGAAACGCGCGGAACGCGGAGCGGTCAGGGCGAGCGTCCCTCGCGATAGGGGATCGAGGTCCAGTAGTAGTCCTGGCCGCTGCACCGGCGCTTGATCCAGTCCGGCGCCTTGGTGCACGCCGCGCCGAGCCGGTAGCCGCTCCACTTTGCGCCGAGGTGGAGCAGCGCGTACGGCAGCGACCACGGTTTGCGGCGGACGATCTCCTTCAGCAGCGACGTGCTGAACGAGCGGCCGCGGGCCTCGTCGGTGCCGCTCACTCCGGTCACGCCGGCGTTGAGCCGGCGGGCATACCCGGTGTCGAAGTAGCGCTTGAACTCCTGGCCGAGGCCGTAGGTGTGCGAGTGCTGGACCACCGCCTCGGCGACGTAGGCGATGCTGTGGCCGTTCTGCAGGATCTTGGCCACGGCGACTTGATCCTCGTGCGTGAGCACCGGGGCGAAGCCGCCGATCTCGTCGAGTGCCCGGTTGTCGTAGACCGCGAAGGCGTTGCTGCAAAAGATGGTGTAGATGCCGTAGCGCTCGCGGTCGGCGAGGCTGCGCACCTGGCTCTCGTCGGGGTAGTTGAAGGTCCGCGGGAAGGCCTCCCAGAAGCCGGCGCCGTCGTGCGCGATCTGCCGCGCGTAGGCCACCGCCGCCTCTTCGCGGCGGATCGGCTCGACCAGCTTGCCGAGCACGTGCTCGTCGACCGCGTATGCGTCGGGAGTGACCATGGCGACGATGTCGGTGCCGAGCTCCTGTCGGGCCCGCTCGCGGGTGTCGCCGTGGTTGAACTCCGGCCGCGGCACGATCAGCGTATCGGCGCCCAGTCGCTCGGCCTCCTCCACGGTGCCGTCGCCGGAGGACGAGTTGACCACCAGCACCCGCGGACGCAGGCTGCTCTGCAGAATCGGTGGCAGGCACCGCTCCAGGTGATGGCGCGCGCAGTGAGTGATCACCGCGACGCCCACCGACGGGCGGTGGCCGTTGTGGCCGTTGGCGCTCATGGTGGTGGAAACGAGGGCGTCCCCTCGGGAACCGCGGGGCTCACGATGCCAGCGCCGGAGGGGAGGGTCAAGGGTGGCGCGCGCGGTGGCGGGGGAGCGGCTGCGTGGCAGCCGCGGCCGTATGGGCGGTTGCGGGCGAACGCCGGCGGAGGCTGCGCCGCCCGGCCGCCGGATCGGACCGCAGGCGAGGTCAACCGGCGGCGAAGGCCGCGGCGAGCCGCGCCGCGTCCCGTGGCGCCGCGCCCTGGTCCTCGTGCTTGAGGAACGCGAAGGCCTCGGTCCACGGTTGCGCGGCGATGCGCTCCGCCCAAGCCCGCAGCGCCGCTTCGTCGTAGCCGGCGCGGCGCAGCCGCAGATAGCCGAAGTCGGCGGTCGGCACGATCTCCGGCTCGGGCGCGTCGTCCTGGTCGGCGCAGCAGAGCGCACAGCCAGCCTCCCGGAGGATCTGGTGGATCGCCTCGTCCCGCCAGGACTCGTGGCGGAACTCGAACACCGCCCGCATGCCTTCCGGCAGGGTCGCGACGAAGTCCTTCAGCCGTTCCGCGTCGGCGCGGAGGTTGGGCGGCAGCTGGAACAGGATCGGGCCGAGGTGGTCGCCGAGTGGTTGGACCACCTGCCACAGGTAGTCGACGGTGTCCTTGCACTCGCGCAGCCGCGCGCGGTGAGTGATCCGCTGCGATGCCTTGATGACGAACACGAACTCCGGTGGCACCGTCGCCGCCCACTGCGCGGTGACCTCCGGTTTGGGCAAACGGTAGAACGTGTTGTTGATCTCCACCGTCGGCAGCCGCGCCGCGTAGAGCGCGAGGAACTCGGCCGGCTTGGCGTCCTCGGGGTAGAAGGGCCCCTTCCACGCCGGGTAGCTGTAGCCGCTGGTGCCAGTGCGGAGCTGCATCAGAGGTTGCTCAGGCGGATGGCGTGCGTTGGGCAGTGCCGCTCGCAGGCGCGGTCCTTGACGCACTCGTAGTTGTGCGGCTTGCGCACGACGTTGCCCATCGGCACGGCGACGTAGCCGTCGGTGGCGCACACCGCCTGGCAGATGCCGCAGTGGATGCAGGCGTTCATGTCGACGTCGAGCTGCACGTAGTCGCGCGGCTGGTCGATGCTGCGCTCGACCTCCATCACCGCTTCGGGCCGGCACAGCGGGCGGGTGAGCGGGTGCGTGGTGAGCACCTCCATCGCCTCGTGCTCGCCGCGGCGCACCAGGTCACCGACGTCGGGCGTGCCGAGCACCCCGATGCCGATCAAGTCGGGCTTGATCATCACCAGGTTCTGGCCGGCGTGCCGGTGCAGGTTCTGCTCGTTGAGCGCGTTGCCCATGATCTCGTAGGTCTGCGACAGGATGTGCGGCAGCGTGGCGCGGAACGGCGTGCGCGCGTGGTAGTCGCGCATCGACAGGTCGACCGCGACCACCAGCCGCGCCTGGCGCGCCAGGCCGAGCGTCAGACACAGGCTCTCCCCCATGCCGCCGTCGATGTAGTGCTCGCCGTCGATCTCGAGCGGCTCGAAGATGCCCGGCAGGCAGCTGCTCGCGTAGACCGCGTCGGCGACGCCGATCGCCGGCGTGCCGGGCAGCCCGAAGTAGCGCATCGTGCCGGTCTCCAGCGACAGCGCGTTGCAGAAGAACGGCTTCTGCAGCTCCTCGAACTTGCCGCACGGTACCGATTGGCGCAGGAAGTCGAGGAACGGACGGCCCTTGTAGACCGAGGCGTGGCGGTAGCCCTTGATCAGGAACTTCAGCAGATTGAGGCGGAAGTAGTCCTTGAGGGAGATCCGCTGCACGACCTCTTCGCACTGATGCGAGTCGAGCCCACCGGCGTGCATCGCGCCCATCACCGCGCCCATGCTGGTGCCGATCACCTCGTCGATCGGAATCCCGCAGCGCTCCATTGCGCGGAACACGCCGATGTGGGCGAACCCCTTCATGCCGCCGCCGCCGAGCACCAGGACGACCCGCGGCCGGGGGCGAAACGCCTCGGTGACGAGCGGCGCGGGGGGTGGTTCCGACGACATGCGTGCGGGTTAGGTAGGCGAAGCGGCGGGGGGCGTCAAGCGAGACGGGGTGGATTCCGCCTCCCTGCATCCGGGCAGTCGCGCGCGGGCCTTTTGCACCGGCTCGCGCCGGCTGCGCGGCGCGCCGGTCGTGTATGCTGCCGGCCGAGGACTCCCACCATGAAGATCTTGTTCCTCTACCCGGACATGATCACGCGCAGCGAGAGCTGGCACGGCTACTACTACGAGGGCATCGCGATGCTCTCGGCTGCGGCCAAGCAAGCCGGTCACGAGACCGCCCTGCTGCACGTCTACAAGCCGCTCGACGACGCCGAGATCCTGCGCTGGGTCGAGGAGAACCGCGACGGCGACAACACCCTGCTGGCGTTCTCCGCCACGACCAACCAGTTTCCGCACGTCAAGCGCTGGGCGCCGATGCTGAAGAGCGCCACCGGCCTGCCCACCGTGATCGGCGGCATGCACCCGACCTTGTCCGCCGAAGACGCGATGGCTGCCGATGGGGTCGACATGATCTGCTGTGGCGATGGCGAGGGGCCGCTCGCCGAGCTCGCCACCCGGCTGCAGGCCGGAGGTGGGGCGGCCGGCGTCAAGGGTCTCTGGTACCGCGACGGTGGCGGGATCGTGCGCCAAGAGCTGGCGCCGAACACCGACGTCTCGACCGCGCCGTACCCCGACTGGGGGATCTACCCCGAGTACCACAAGCTCGAGGCGATCCGCGAGCGCGTCGGCATCCTGATGGGCTCGCGTGGCTGCCCGTACAACTGCGCCTACTGCTGCAACCTGGCGCTCATCAAGCAGAGCAAGGGGCGCGGGCGCTACCTGCGCTTCAAGGAGGTCGACGAGTTCATCAAGGAGATCGAGGTCTACTTGGCGCGCTATCCGGAGACCGTCGCCCTGTTCTTCGAGGACGACATCTTCGGCGTGTGGAAGAAGTGGCTGCGCGAGTTCGTGCCGGCCTACAAGAAGGAGATCGGCATGCCGTTCGGCTGCAACATGCGGCCGAATCTCGTCGACCAGGAGATGGTCGACCTGCTGGCCGAGGCCGGCTGCAAGCGCGTGCACATGGCGATCGAGTCGGGCAACGAGGAGGTGCGCAACCGCATCCTCAACCGCAACCTCAGTCACGACGTTTTGGTGGGGGCGTTCAAGATGTTCAAGAACGCCGGCATCCAGCTGCAGTCGTACAACATCGTCGGCTCGCCGCACGAGACTCCGAGGGCCGTGCTCGACACGATCAAGATGAACGCGGAGATCGATCCGGAGTGGATCCAGCACTCGATCTTCTATCCATACGAGGGCACTCCGTTGTACGAGCTGGTGCACAAGGAGGGCTTGGTGGCGCGGGACCGTGAGGTCACCGACTACTTCGCCGACACCGTGCTCGAGCAGGCGACCATCCGCCGCGAGCAGGTGGTGATGTTCCAGGAGTACTTCAAGCCGCTGGTGAAGCACTACCAGCGCATCTGGGCGTGGCCCAAGCCGCTGCGCGGCGTCGCGCAGGTGGCGACCGACCGCTTCCTGGTGTGGCGCGGCGCGCCGCGGACGATGCGCGCGGTGCGCCAAGTCGGCGGTGCGCTGCCGCGTTGGGGTCGGCGTCCGGCGCCGGCCGACAAGCCGGCGGAGGCCGAGGTCGTCTGCTGAGCGGCCGGCGCCGCCGGCTCACTCGCTGTTGACTTGCGCGCGCTGGACCTCCGGCCGGGTCAGCAGCGCGGCGGTGAGCTCGGCGGAGCGGCTCGGGTCCAGCGCGGCGAGCCGGATTCGCAGCTCGAGCTGATCGCTGGCGCGGTCGCTGGTGCTGCGGGTGAGCTCGAGCCGTGGTGCGAAGGCGCGCACCGCATCGAGGCACGGGGTGGGATCCGCCGACGCCGGCGTCAGCGTCAGCCGCAGCGTCGCGGTGATGGGCTCGTCACCGCTCGGTTGCAGCGCGCGCAGCACCAGTACGACGACGCCGACGACGGCCGTGCCGACCGCGGCGACCGGGAAGTTGCCGACGCCGGAGGCCATGCCGGCGGCGACCGAGAAGATCACGAACACGGTGTCGCGCGTCTCGCGCACGACGGTGCGGAAGCGGACGATGGCCAAGGTGCCGACCAGGGTGAAGGCCGCCGCGATGTTGTCGCCGACGGCCATCATCACCGTCGCGATCAGCGGCGACAGCATCACCAAGGTCTGGCTGAAGCCGATGCTGCGCTCGCGCGGCGTGCGCGCCGCGCGGAACAGCAGCGCGACGATCGCGCCGAGTACCGTGGCGACGCCGAGGCGGAGCGCGATCTGCGGGACGGCGTCGAGCATCGGCCGCTGACTTTAGGTCCCGGTGCGCGGGTGGGCGACGGCGTGGCGTCAGTTTTGTGGGGAGCGCGGTGGTTGCCGAGACGCGCGGGCCTTCGCCGTGGCACCCAGCAGCAGGTCGCAGCGCAGGGGGCGGTGGTCGGATGCGTGCGGTTCGGCGATCACCGCGAAGGCCTGCGCGGTGATGCCGGCGCCGTTCGGGACCAGGATGGCGTCGATCGTGCGGTCGGGGCGATCCGCTGGAAAGGTGTGCGGGGCGCCGGCGCCCGCCGTGCTGGTCCAGCCGTCGGCGAACAGCTGCATCACCGCGGAGCCTGGTCGTGAGTTGAAGTCTCCGGCAACGACCACCGGAGCCGGCGCGGAGTCGATCGCGGCGAGCAGAGTGCGTGCCTGCGCGCTGCGCTGCTCCTCGGTGGCGTAGAAGTGCACGTTGGCGATGGTCAGCCGCCGGTCGGAATCGCCGTGCCGCACGGTGACGAGCAGCGCGGTGCGCGGCTCGGCGCCGGCGGGGAGGCGCAGGTTGTCGACGCGTTCGACCGGCAGACGGCTCAGCGTGGCCATTCCGTACTCGCCGCCGTCGTAGGGCATGAAGGCGCCGAACTCGGCGTGCATGCCGGTGCGCGCGCCGAGCGCCCGCGCCTGGTCGACGCCGTTGGTGCGGCCGGTGCCCCGGTCGATCTCCTGCAGGCAGACGACGTCGGCGCCGGCCGCCAGGATCACCGCCGCGGTTCGGTCCAGATCGACGACGCCGTCCATCCCGGCGCCGTGCCGCACGTTGTAGGTCATCAGCCGCAGCCGGTGGGCGGCAGAGGGGGCTTCCGCGGGTGGTTCCGTGTTGTCCCCCTGAGCGGCGACGGCACCGGCGAAGAGCGCGGCGATGAGGGCGGAACGCGGGTGGTGGACGGAGCGCATGCCCGGCATGCTACGGCGCGCGGGGTCCGGCGCCCTAGATGATGAGTCGGAGCCTGGCTCCGTACGTGCGTTAGGCCTGTTCGCCGTCGGTGCCTTCGGCGCCGACTGCCTCGGTCTCGGTTTCCGGCGGCGGCTCGGGTGGCTTCTCGGCCATGTCGAAGGCGATCTCGCCGTCCTGCATCCGGGCGCGGATCATGTGCGGGCCGTCCAGGTTGCCGCGCAGGATCTCTTCGGAAAGCGGGTCCTCGAGGTAGCGCTCGATCGCGCGCTTGAGCGGGCGGGCGCCGAAGTCCTCGTGGAAGCTCTTGTCGATCATGAACTGCATCACGTCTTCGTCGACGTTCAGCTCCAGCTGCTTCTCCTTGAGGCGCTCGTCCACCTTGCGCAGCTCGATCTGCACGATGCGGCTCATGTCGTCGCGCGTCAGCTGGTTGAAGACCACCAGCTCGTCGATGCGGTTGAGGAACTCCGGCCGGAAGTGGCGCTCGACCTCGGCGACGATCATCTCCTTCATCTTGTCGTAACCCTGCTCGCCGGTGCTCTTGACGAAGCCGAGCCCGGCCGAGTTCTTGATCAGGTTGGCCCCGATGTTCGAGGTCATGATCAGGATCACGTTGCGGAAGTCGATGTTGCGGCCGAACGAGTCGGTCAGCCGGCCCTCCTCCATGATCTGGAGGAGCATGTTGAAGATGTCGGGGTGCGCCTTCTCGATCTCGTCGAGCAGCACCACCGCGTAGGGGCGCCGGCGGACCTTCTCGGTCAGGTGGCCGCCCTCCTCGTAGCCGACGTAGCCCGGCGGCGCGCCGACCAGCCGCGAGGCGTTGTGCTTCTCCATGTACTCGGACATGTCGATCTGGATGATCGCGTCCTCGCTGCCGAACATGAACTTCGCCAGGCACTTGGAGAGCCACGTCTTGCCGACGCCCGAGGGGCCCAAGAAGATGAAGCAGCCCATCGGCCGGCTCGGGTCCTTCAGGCCCGAGCGCGAGCGCCGGACCGCCTTGGTGATGGCGTGGATCGCGCGGTCCTGGTTGATGACGTAGCGCTTGAGCTCGTCGCCCATCTGCAGCAGCCGTTCGGCCTCGGCGCGGTCCAGGCGGTTGAGCGGGATGCCGGTCATCTTGCTGACCGTCTCGGCGATGACGTCCTCGTCGACGATGCCGCCGGACTCGTTCGCCGCTTCGGCCTCGCGCCACTCGCGCTGGATCTCTTCCTTCTTCTTGGTCAGCTGGTAGGCCTTGTCGCGCAGGTCGGCGGCGCGCTCGAAGTCCTGGTTGGCGACCGCCTCCTCTTTCTCCTTGTTGAGGCGGGCGACCTCGTCGTCGGTGTCGGCGAGGTCCGGCGGCTGGGTCATCGAGCGGATGCGCACGCGGGCGCCGGCCTCGTCGATGACGTCGATCGCCTTGTCGGGCAAGAAGCGGCCGTTGATGTAGCGCGAGGACAGCTCGACCGCCGCCTCCAGCGCGGTGTCGGTGTACGACACCCGGTGGTGGGCCTCGTACCGGTCGCGCAGGCCGAGCAGGATCTCGACGGCCTGTGACTTCGACGGCGGGTCGACGTTGACGGTCTGGAAGCGGCGTTCGAGCGCGCCGTCCTTCTCGATGTACTTGCGGTACTCGTCGAGCGTGGTCGCGCCGATGCACTGCACCTCGCCGCGCGACAGGGCCGGCTTGAGCACGTTGCTGGCGTCGATGGCCCCCTCGGCGCCGCCGGCGCCGACCAGGGTGTGCAGCTCGTCGATGAACAGGATGACGTCCTTGGCGCGGCGCACCTCGGTCATCACCGCCTTGATGCGCTCCTCGAACTGGCCGCGGTACTTGGTGCCGGCGACCATCATCGCCAGGTCGAGTACGACCAGGCGCTTGCGCCGCAGGATCTCGGGCACCCGGCCGCGGATGATGTTCTGCGCCAAGCCCTCGACGATGGCGGTCTTGCCGACGCCGGCCTCGCCGAGCAGCACCGGGTTGTTCTTGGTGCGGCGCGACAGGATCTGGATCACGCGCTCGATCTCGTGCTCGCGGCCGATCACCGGGTCGAGCTTGCCCTCGCGCGCGAGCTCGGTGAGGTCGCGGCCGAAGCTGTCCAGCGCGGGCGTCTTGCTCTTGCTGTTGCCCTGTGGAGTCGAGCCGCCGCTGACCTCGGTGTCTCCGTCGTCGTCCTGGCTGCTCTCGGAAGCCCCCAGGAATTCGAGCACCTCTTCGCGCACGTCGTCCAGCTTGACGCCGAGGTTCATCAGCACCTGCGCCGCGATGCCCTCGTTCTCCTTGATCAGGCCGAGCAGCAAATGCTCGGTGCCGATGTAGTTATGGCTGAGCTGGCTGGCCTCCTCCATCGACAGCTCGAGCACCTTCTTGGCGCGCGGCGTGAACGGCAGCTGCCCCATGGTGACCATCGAGGGGCCGGTCTTGACGATCTTCTCGACCTCGTGGCGGATCTTCTCGAGGTCGATGGACATGTTCTTGAGCACGTTGGCGGCGACGCCGCTGCCCTCCTGGACCAGGCCCAAGAGGATGTGCTCGGTACCGATGTACTCGTGGTTGAACTTCTGCGCCTCTTGCCGCGCAAACGACATCACCTTCTTCGCGCGGTCGGTGAAACGGTCAAACATGGTTCACTCCGGTACCTGCCGAGGCCTGTTCAGTCACCCTGGTGTAGATCGGCTGGATCCTCGCGATGATTTACCCGGATCCGAGGGGCTGGCAACTCGAGCTTCCCGCGAGATCGCGCCGCCATCGGCGCTCCGGGGCCACTTGCCGGGGGTGACCATCGGCCTTTGCAACGCGGATCTCAACACCTACTCGCCGGTCCGCGCGGCGCCCAGGGCCGGGGCTCAGGGTTGTCCCGCCGGGTCGCCCGCCGCGTCGCCCCCCGCGGGCTTCGAGTCGGGAGGATTGCCCGACAAGAAGCGGCGCATCAGCGCCGCGCGCTTCTCGTCGCGTTCGCCGGCTTCGAGTGGGCGTTCGCAGAGGCGCTGCAGGTGGGCGGGTTGGGACAACAAGAGCGCGGCGTTCAGGGCGGCGAGCGACGGCGCGGGCAGGATCCCCTGTTGTACGCCGAACCGCACCGCAGACAGGCAGCTCAGCGCCTCGTCGGTGGTCAGCACGCGCGCGTTTTGCAGCGTGCCCAGCGCGCGGAAGACCCGGTCGAGGGTGCGCAGGCGCGGCTCGCCGCGCAGCAGCGCCTCGCGCACGCGGCGCTCCCAGCGGACCAGTGCTTCGACCGCTTGCCGGACGTCGCGCGCGATCTGCTGCTCGGCGCGGCCGAGGGTGATCTGGTTGCTGACCTGGTAGAAGTCGCCCGAAGCCCGGCTGCCCTCGCCGTAGAGGCCGCGGACGGCCATGTTGGTCTTCTGCGCGGCGGTCGTCGCCTTCTCGATCTCGTCGGCCCACACCAGGCCGGGCAGGTGCAGCATCACCGACACGCGCAGACCGGTGCCGGTGTTGGTGGGGCACGAGGTCAAGAAGCCGAACTCGTCCGAGAACGCGATCGGCACGCGCTCGATCAGCGACTGGTCGAGCTGCTCGGCCCGGGCGAACGCCGCGTCGATGCTGTGCCCCGACCGGAACACCTGGGCGCGGATGTGGTCCTCCTCGTTGACCATCACCGACACGCTCTCGTCGGTGTTGACCGCGACCGCGCGCGGCCGCTCGGCCTCGGCGAACTCGCGGCTGATCAGGTGCCGCTCGAGCAGCAGGCGGCGCTGCAGGCGGTCCATCTGGTCGAGGTCGAGGAAGTCGAGCGCCTCTGGCAGCCCGGTGGCCAAGCTATTCCGCACGAACGCCACCAGCTTGCCGGCCTCGTCGTTGGGCAGGCACGGCGCAAACCGGTAGCCGTCGACGTTGCGCGCGAAGCGGATCCGCGTGCAGACCGCGATGTCCGCCTCGGGGCCATCGGCCTTGAGCCACTCACCGACGTTGTAGTCGGCCGGCAGCGGCAGCTCGCCGTCGCTCACGATGCCCCTTCCGCGGCGCCGCCGCTGTCGGCCTCCAGGGCGCGGATGCGGTCGCGCAGCTCGGCTGCGCGCTCGTAGGCCTCCTCGGCGACGGCGGCGTCGAGTGCGCTGTGCAGCTGCTCGAGCTCGGCGCGGGGCGGCGTGCCGGCGTCGTGCTCGTCCCCCGGGCGCCCTTCGGCGTCGGGATCGATCAGCGGCAGTGTCGACTCGGACGGGTGCCGCCGCGGTGCCGTCGTCGCGAAGCGGCCGCGGTGGCTGGTGGCATCGTGGACCCGCTCGAGCAGGGGGATCAGCTCGACCTTGAAGGTGTCGTAGCAGCGCGGGCAGCCGGTGCGGCCGCGCACCATGAACTCGGACGAGGACAGGTCGCAGCCGGGACACGTCTTGTGGTCATCGCCCTGGCTGGCCTTCTGGTTGCCGATCAGATCGAGCATCTCCATCTGGTGCAGCTTGAGCGGCAGTGGACTGCCGGTGCCCATGCCGCTGCCCTCGGCGCACGCCGCGCACAGATGTCGCTGGTCGACGACCTCGTCATCCTTGATCTCCAGGATGTGGATCGTCGCGTACGTCTTCTTGCAAGAGGAGCAGTACTGCATGGCGCGACTCGCTGCCGGCACGCCGCCGCGCCTTGAGGGGTGCGCGGCGGCGGTCGTCAGCGCAGTGTAGCCCGTGGCGGCGCCACACCAAAGGGGGCGGTGGTCGCGGCGTTGTCCGTTTGTCGCTGCAGCCAGTGGTGGAGTGCCCTGGCGCGGGCGCGGAAGTTGGGATACTGGTCGAACGAGGCGAACGCCGGGCTGAACAGCACCCGGTCGCCCGGCCGGGCGCAGCGCAGGGCGCGCGCCACCGCTTGCTCGAGGCGCTCATCGCAGCTGACGCCGGGGTCGGCGGCGGTGGCGGCGCGCAATGCCGCCGCCGCCGCGCCGAACAGGTGGGCGCTCTCGACCAGCGGTCGCAGGGCGGCGAGCGTGGCGGCGGGGTCGCCCGCCTTGTCGACGCCGCCGCCGACCCAGCGCACCGCGCCGCCGAGCGCGCGCACCGCGCCGAGGGTCGATTGCAGCTCGGTGGACACGCCGTTGTCGAACACCGCGACGCCGCCGATCAACGCCACCTGCTGCAGGCGGTGCGGCAGCGGCGGCTGCTGCGCGAGGGCGAGCGCCGCGCGTTGCGGGCCGATGCCCAGCAGCGCGATGGCGGCAGCGGCGGCGAGGGCGTTCTCGACGTGGAAGGCGCCGACCAGGCGCAGCGCGTCGCGGTGCAGCCAGCGTTGCTCTGCGCCGAAGCGCGTCACGAGCCAGCCATCGACCACACCGGCTTCGCCGTCGGCCGGCGGGCCGTCGCGGTACGCCGCGCGCCGGCGGGCCGGCGAGGGGAAGGCGACGGCCACCGGGTCGTCGGCGGGGTGCACCAGGACGGCGCGGGCCGCTGCCGCGGCGCGCGCCTTGGCGGCGTGGTAGGCGACCAGCGAACCGTGCCAATCGAGGTGGTCGCGGCCGATGCGGGTCAGCACCGCCGCTTCTACGGCGCGTTCTGACGCCAGCCGTTGGAGTTGGAACGAGGATGCCTCGACGACGGCGACGCAGCTGCTCGACCAGCGCCCGCGCAGCGCGAACAGGCTCTGCCCGATGTTGCCGCCGAGGATCACCGGCAGACCGCCGCGCCGCAGCGCTGCCGCCAGCAGCGTGGCGGTGGTGGACTTGCCGTTGGTGCCGGTGACCAGCACGACGCGACCGGGGAACGCTTCGAGCGCGAGGTCGAGCTCCTGCGTGCGCGGCAGGTCGCGCGCGGCTGCGGCGCGCAGCAGCGGGTGGTCGTCGCGGATCGCGGGGTTGATCACCAGTCGGTCGACGCCGTCGAGGAGCCGCTGGTCCTCCCGTCCCAGGCACAGCTCCAGGTCGCGGTGGTCGCCCAGTGCTGCGACGCTGTCGCGCAGCTGCGCGGCGGGTGCCCGGTCGGCGACCCGGACGCGTTCGCCTGCGCGAAGCAGCGCGCGGCAGGCCTCGAGGCCGCCGCCGAAGCGACCGAGCCCGAGGACCAGGTTGTGTCGGGTCACCGCTGCAGCCGCAGCGCGCGGGCGCGGTCGACCAAGGCCTGCCGTCCTCCGGCTGCGCCGGGCTGCGTGCCGAGCGGCTCTTCCGGATAGGTGGTTGGCGCGAGGGTGGTGCGCACGTCGAGTTCGCCGGTCAGCCGCTGCCACGACTCGGCCAGCAGGTCGAGCGGGAACAGCCAGCCCGGCGCTGGCGGTGCGGCGCGCACCTGGGCGCGGTCCGCGCGCGGCAATGGGGCGCCGTCGCGGGGAGCCGGCGCCGCCTCGACCGCGACGGTGCCGTAGTAGGGCAGGGGCAGCGTGGCGTCCCCGTGTCCGCGCAGCTCGCCGTCCACGTAGATCGCGCCGGCGGCATCCGTGGAAGTGACGTGCAGGGTCGGGGTCGCGCAGGCGGCGAGCACCGCGCAGCACGAGATGCAGGCGAGGAGAACCCGGGCGCGCGAGGGCGCTGGGGTTGGCGGAGAGGGCGGGATTCGAACCCGCGGTACGGAAAAACCGCACGCCACCTTAGCAAGGTGGTGCATTCGGCCACTCTGCCACCTCTCCGGAGGCATGGCGGGCAAGCGTCGAGCCTGGTCGAGCCCGAGTCAAGCCACTTCTTCGCCTGGCTGCTGTCAGAAACCGCGCGGTGCGCGGTCCAATGGTGCGGCATGACCTCGCTCGTCGCCGTGCTCCACCACGCCCCGCGCCGCGGCCGCCGTTCGCCCACGGCGGCCGCGGTCGACGAGCACGTCTTGCTGCGCCAGCAAGACCGCCTGCGCCGCTTGGTGCAGCGGCTGCTGGCGTGGTCTGGCGAGGCCGGTGAGATCGAGGACGTCGTGCAGGAGACGCTGTTGCGGGCGTGGACACACCGGCGCCGTTTTCGCGGCGACTGCGCGCTCGAGACCTGGCTGTCGCGCATCGCGCTCAACGCGGCGCGCAGTCACGTGCGCCGCCGCCGGCGGTGGGCGCGGCGCGCGCGTCCACTCGACGGGGAGATCGAGGATGGTAGTGGCGGCGGCGCTGGCGATGGCCGCCCCGCCGAGGCGCACGCCGCCGTGCACCGCGGTCTCGC
The DNA here is from genome assembly GCA_965223545.1 of Planctomycetota bacterium. Taxonomy (GTDB): domain Bacteria; phylum Planctomycetota; class UBA1135; order UBA1135; family UBA2386; genus CBDCWY01. The sequence goes on from OZ245006.1 coordinate 6,816,591, forward strand.
GGCTCTGTCGCACCGCGATCGCGAGGTGCTCGTGCTGCGCTATCTCGAACGCCGGCCGATCGTCGACATCGCCGGCTTGCTCGGCGTCGGCCGCGCCGCGGTCGACGCGCGGCTCAGCCGCGCGCGCGCTCGACTGCGCGAGGTGTTGCAGGGAGGTGTCGGTGGGGACTGAAGAACGCCTGGCGCAGCTGCTGCGCGATGCAGACGCCGCGGTCCCACCGGCCGCCGCGCCGCCGATCACCGCCGCCACCCTGCGGGCGCGCGCCCGGCAGCGGCAGCGCCGTCGCGCTGCGGTGGCGGGGCTGTTGCTGCTCGGGGCGCTCGCCTTGGTGCCCGCGTGGCCGGCCTCGTCGCCGCAGTCGCCCAGCGCAGCACCGACAGTGGAAGGCGCGCTCGCCGAGGTGCGGGCGGCGAGCGTGGGGCTGGCGCGCGGCACGGCGCTGGCGGTCGACGCCGCCGCGGCGGCCGCCGCCCGCGCCGTCGAGCGCGCCGCCGCTGCCGCGCTGTGGAGCGCCGAAGTGCTGGGGGCGACTGCGGCCAGTCCCGACGCCGCGTTGCTCGGCGTGGTGCAGCACCTGCCCGCGACCGACGCCGCGGAGCGCGCCCGTGCGCTGCTGGCCGGCCGCGACGCTCAGGCAGAGGGGCCGACGACCGAATCCCGACCGAAGCGAAGAGAGGATCGACGATGACGATGACCGAGCGTTGTGTTTTCGCGCCCGCGCGCGCGGCCTGGCTATTGGTGGGGCTCGCGGGAGTGTCTGGACTGGCGACGGCGCAGGAGACGCGGCGCTGCGCCGTCGGCATCACGGTGCACCACGACCCGACCGCCTTCCGCCTCACCGAGAGGTTGTTGACCGCGCTCGTCGGGCCGTCGGCCCGCGCGGCGCTGCTGCGCCAGGTCTACGGCGAAGGCAGCGACTTGCCGGCTTCGGCGGTGACGGCGTGGGTCGAGGACGGCACCCCGACGCAGGCCGGGATCATTGAGCAGCCGCCAGGCACCTTCGTCGGCGAGCTCCGCGTCGAGCTCGGGGCGGAGGTGCCGGTGGGGCGCGACGAGGTCTTCATCGACGGCTTGGCGGCGGTGTTGGAGACCGGCATCGTCGAGCGAATCGCCATCGGGCCGCGACAGCTCGCCGACGAGGCGCGGGCGCGGTTGGTGGAGCGTCGGCACGAGCTGCTCGAGCATGCGGAGCAGTGGCGCACACAGCTCGCCTCGCCCGAGGAGCAAGCGCAACGACCGTTGGTCGCCTGCGAGCAGCAGGCCGAGAGCTTGCGGGAGCAGCTCCTGCAGGCCAGCCTGGAGCAGCGCACCGCGCTGGCGTCGATCGTCGCGCTACAGCGCGAGATCGCGGAGATGTCGGCGCGGCTCGACGAACAGTTCGCGCAACGCGAGGTCATGGCGGTGGCGTGTGCCCGCGCCGAGAATCGGCTGGCGGAGGCGGCGGGCCAGGAGCAGGTCGACGAGATGCAGCGCGCCCTGGGCGATGCCCGCGCCCAAGAGAGCCGCGTCGCCAACGAGATCAGCCGCGTCACCCAGACGCTCGAGGCGCTGAGCAGCGAGATCTCTCGCCTCTCGGTGCAGCGCGTCCTGGGGGCCGAGCGCGGCGCCGCGCTGGCCGACCGACTGAGCGACGCCGAGGCGGCCTCCCGCGCGGCCCGGCGCCGGCAGAGCGAGCGCGAGGCGGGAGAGCAGGAGCTCGCCCGCCTCGCCGCGCAGCTTTCGGCGGTGTCCGAGCAGATGGCGACTCTCGACGCGCGGATCGCGGCGCTGTCGGCCGCGCGCGTGGTGGTTTGGCGGTAGCGACGGGCCTCCGCGGTTTGAGGCTTCAAGGGCCCGGGTCTTGACAGCCGAACTGTAAGTGGATACTTACAGATTCGAATCCAACCGCGGAGAACGACATGAACAAGCTGTTTGCAAGTTGTGGGGTCCTGTTGGCCGGGTGTTTGCTCTCCCAGCCGGAGTCGACGGGCGGTGCGGCGGCGCCCACGGCCTCCGGTGCGGTCGAGCCGATGGTGCTCGGCACGTTCGACTCGCGCGCGGTGCTCACCGCGCACGTGCGTTCCAAGGCCTTCTCGGACTACCTCGCCGCTCAGCGGGCCGACATCGACAAGGCCACGGCGCGGGCGCGGGATGCCGGCGACCAGGCGTTGGTCGCGGCGCTCGACGAGCTCGGACCGGCGATGCAGCGGCGCATCCACGAGCAGGGCTTCGGCACGGCGCCGATCGACGACCTGTTGGCGACGTTGAAAGAGCGCTTGCCGGTGCTGGCGAAGCAGGCCGGCGTCGATGCGATCGTGTGCAAGTGGGATCTCGTCTACACCGCCGATCCCGCGCGCTGCGTCGACGTCACCGAGCTGCTGGTCGAGGAGTTCGCGCCGGACGAGGCGACGTGGAAGGCGGTGCGCAGCCTGATGGCCAGTGAGCCGGTCTCCGCGGAGCAGCTGCGCGCGCACCGCCACTGACGCGCGGCGGTAGGATCGGCGTCATGCCACCGGCCTCCCGTCTCGCCGAGCAGCGCGCCGCGCTGCTGCCGATCCTCGCCCAGGCCTTCGGCGAGCTCGGTTATCGGCGCACGACCACCGCCGAGCTCGGCCGTCGTTGTGGAGTGCGCGAGAACATCCTCTACCGGCACTGGCCCGACAAGGTGTCGATGTTCGTTGCCGCGCTCGAGTACGTGCACGACCTGGCGCTCGAAACCTGGACGGCGGTGCTCGATGGCGCGCCGGAGGAAGGCGGTGGAGCCCATCGGTTGCTCGAGTACGAAGCGCGGCATCTGGGCGAGTTCCGCAACTACCGGATCATCTTCAGCGCGCTCGGCGACCTCGACCAGCCGGAGATCCGGCGCGCGCTGCGCCGGATGTACCGCAGCTTCCACCGCGTCATTCGCGGCGCGATCGATGCCGCGCGGCCCCGCGATACCGCCCCGCCCGCCGACCAAGCCGCGTGGGCGGTGTTGGGGCTGGGCACCATGGCGACCATTCTGGCTGAGCTCGGTGAGGTCGGTGCCCGCCGGCGCGCGGCGTTGATCAACGGAGTCGGTCGACTCTTGATCGACGGCAGCGGCCGCTGACCGTCGCCGCGCGGCCTATTTCGGCAGGCGCTCGAGTCGCTGGATCGCGATCTTGCCGGGCTCTTCGTACTTGGCCTTCTCGATGGTGTCGTCGTAGAGCTGGCGGGCGCGGCGCAGGTGGCTGGCCTGAGTGCGGCCCTTCATCTCGCGCTCGATGGCGTCCTCGAGCTTCGACCAGGCGCGCTTGTGCTCTTTGACGCGGTCGTCCCTCTGCAGCTTCTTGCGCTCCTTCTTGGCCCATTCGGCGAGCGCGAGACCGTCGAACTCGAACTCCATGCACAACAGGCGTCCGTAGGCGATGTCGGCGTAGAGGCCGTTCTTCTCGCGGGCGTACTCGAGCTCGGTGCGCTTGTGCTCGGCGAGCTTTTCGACGTGCGCGATCAGCTTGGCGGCGTCGGCGGCGATCGCGGGATCCTCGGACTCGGTGAGTGCTTGTGCGGCAGCGTGCGCGGCGCCGTACGCGCCCCACTCAAAGGCGTCGACGGCGGCCTTCAGCCCGTCGTGCAGCTGGGGGAGCGCCGAGTCGAAGACGTCTTCGAGCAGCGTTTCCAGCGCGGCCTCGGACGGGATGTCGTGGCCGACGATCTCGCCGCGGGCGTTGATCAGGTAGAAGCGAGGGAAGCTGATCGCGCCGAAGGTGGAGAAGCGCCGTCGGGTTTCGTCCTCGGGATCCCAGCCGATGTAGTACGTCGGCTTGTGCTGCTCCATCATCTTGCGCAGCGTTGAGCCGCGGTTTTCGCTGATCGCGACGACGCGAAACCCCCGATCCTTGAACTTGTCGTGGAGCCTGGAGAGCGGCACGACCTTCGCCATGCAGGGCGCCGAGCTGCACAGGAAGAACTCGAGCAGCCAGACTTTCCCTTTCAAGCTGGCCGCCGACAGCGGCTCGCTGTGCTCGGAGCCCGCGTCGTACCATGTGCGCGCGGAGATCTCGGGAACGGGCTCGCCCATCATGTCGAGCCACCCCGATTGTGCGGGAGGGGTGACGCCGAGCGCCAACCCTGCGGCGAGGGCGATCGCGGGACTGCGGCTTGAGCGTGTGTGGGCTGCCATGGTTGCCGATTCTACCTCCGTGGAGTTCCGGGGAGAGGGTTCTTCGCCCGTCCCCTACGCAGGTTGGGTCGGTTTGTTCATTCGCGCCACTGCAGACTGGCGACGATTCCGCGGTGATCGGACCGGGTTTCTTGTCCCAGCGCGAACGCGGTCGTGACCAGCGCTGGCGAGTGGAGCACGTGGTCGACGGCGATGCGCAGTAGCTGCGGCACGCCCCGGTCCATCGGCCACGTGCCCGGCGCGCGCCCCCCGGCGGCGGCCGCGCTCGACACCAGGCCACGGTCGTGCAGCCGAGCGAGGAACGCGCTCCGCGGCGGGGCGTTGAAGTCGCCGGCGACGACGACCGGCAGGGGGTCGCGGTCGATCCACGCAAGCAGCGCGCGGCGGTCGCGGTGGGCGAGCCGGTAGAGGGCGAGCGGGTGCGGCCGGCGCGGGTGGATGCCGTAGACCGCGAGCACGCGCCCGCGCCACCGCAGCGGCACGCGCAGCTGCTGGAAGGCGCCGAGCGTCTCGATCTGCGCCGCGCCCGCAGCCGGGTGGCGCGACCAGATCGCCATCGCCAAGCCCTCGATTGGCGCGCCGTTGCGTGGTGTCGCCGCCGCGAGGAAGCGGTGGGGGTAGTCGGCGGGGAACCAGTCGGCCAGGATCGCGGTCCAGGCCGTGCCGCACTCGGGCAGCACCAGCACGTCGGCGTTCAGCTGTTGGAGCGCGGTGCGCAGTGAGGGGTCGCCGAGCTGGTCGGCGTTGGGGTTGACGGTGGCCAGTCGCAGGGGTGGCGGGCTGGCGGTGTCCGCTGCGCCGGGATTGTCGGCGGTTGCCGTCGGCCCGAACTCGACCGCGGCGATGCCGGCTCCACACCCCAGCAGCAGCAAGCCAGCGGGCCGGTGCAGCAGAAGTAGGGGCACGCCGGCCGCCAGGGCGAGCAGGCCGATCGGCAGCCAGAGCGCCGCCGCCGCCTCGGCGGCGTAGCCGGCCCAGCCGTCCCAGCCGGGCGCGTCGCCGCCGAGCCACGGGGCGACGCCGCCGAGAAGGGCGGCCGCCGCGATCGGCGCGGTCGCCACCCAAGCCGCCGCGCGGACGGCGCGGCGCCGGGTCGGCGCGGTCGATTGGGCTACGGCCCCGGTCATCCGCCGGTGATTGTAGAATCGCTCAGCATCTCGAGGAGGACTCCCATGCGCAGACCCAGTCTAGGTGCGTCGTCGATCGCGGCCCTCGCGGCCGCGTTGTTTCCCAGCGTGGCCCCCGCGAGCGTGCAAGGCGCGGTGCTCGTCGTCGACGCAGCGGGTGGTCCCGGCGTGCAGCACACCGCGATCCACACCGCGGTCGCCGCCGCAGCGCCGGGCGACACCGTGTTGGTGCGCGCGGGCAGCTACCCGGGGTTCGCGGTCGGCAAGCCGCTTTTGGTGATTGCCGATGCGGGCGCCGCCGTGCAGGTGTCGGGGGCGGTCTCGGTGGCCGGCACCGCGGTCGGTGAGACCGTCACGTTGCTCGGCCTGGAGTTCCGCGGCTATCCGGCGAGCCTGCAGATCACCGGCTGCCGCGGTCCGGTCTGGATCGAGGCGTGCCGCACGCGCATCGGCGGCGCCGGCTTCCACGCGCTGGAGATCAGCGACAGCGCGGCCGTGACCGTCGCGCGCAGTCGCCTCGAGGCGGCCGGCACGGGTGGCTACGGCGTCGGCGTGCTGCGCTCGAATGCCTACTTCGCGCAGACGAGTATTCGCGGCGGCGACGGCGCCTTCGAAGTCAGCGCTGGCTGCGGTTTGGTCGTCCAGGGAACGCCGCAAGTGGGTGGGTTCGCATTCCTCACCGATTGCTCGGTGTCGGGCGGCATGGATCTGTACGGCGGACTGACGATCGCCGTCGGTGGCTGGGGATACCACCACATCGAGCTGCTCGACTCCGCACTGCTCGGCCCGCGCTTCTCTTCGACACCCCCTGGCACGATCAACCAGCGCACCGGTGCGGGCCGCACCCTCGCCGCGTCGTCACCCGTGCGCGGTGGCAACATCCTCAACCTCGACTTCTTGGCGCAGCCCGGCGACGTGGTCGGTGTGCTGATCGCCGCCAGCCCGCTCTCGTCCGCTCCACTGCTCGAGGCGTGGAACGGCGTGCTGTTGCTCGCGCCGCCGTGGTCGGCCTTCGCCGCCGGCGTCGTGCCCGTCAGTGGTCAACACCGCGTCCGGCTGCCGGTGCCGGCGTTGGCCGCGGGGCGCGACGTGGTGCAGCTTTACGTGCAGGGATTCGGGGTCGGGGGCTCGTCGGTTTGGATCGGGTCGGGCTCGGCGCTGGCGGTGTTGAACGCGCGGTTCTGAGGCTGGTCGAGCCAGCTGCCTCACCGATGCGTGAGGCGTACGATCGGCCCGCGGCCGACGAACACCCGACCGCTGGCCGGATAGGGCTGCCCGCTGGCGACGGGCAGCGAGCGCACCGTGCTGAGCGCGGCGGGCGGCATCGCCGTGCCGATCGTCAGCTCGAGGCCGTTGGTGGTGGTGATGCCGGCGGGGTTGCTGATCGGCGCGGATTCGAGATTGACGCCCTGCGCGAACACCGACATGCCCAAGGCGTTGGCCGACAGTGGCAGCGGGATCCTGAGCAAGTGGCCGCTGTCCAGCTGGCTCCCCAGCGGGGTGCCGAACACGAACGGCACCACCAGCGTGGGGGCGGCGTAAAGCGTGCAACCCGTGGCGCCGATGTTCTGCAGCGATACCGAAGTCTGTGCCGCGCCGAACATCACTAAACCCGGAGTTCCGGGTTCGCCGAAGGTCGTGACGAACGCATCCGAACCCGGCAGTAGGAATCGCGCGGAGGCCGCGGCCGTCGTGTCGCTGCGCAGTGCCCCGACGCCGCACGGCGTGCCGAAGTTGCGCACCCGGCTGCCGGTGAACTCCTGCACCGCGTCGACCGACCAGAGGATCCGGCCGCCGGCCGCGACGGGCTCGCCCTCGATTTCGATGCACAGGTCGCCACCCAAGTACGGGTACGGCGCAATGAAGCGCAGCTCGACCGCGTTGGGCGCCGCCCAAACCGGTGGATTCTGTGCAGCGGTCGAGGCGGGCAGAGCGACCGTCCCGTTGAACACCGTCACCGGCGCCGGCCCGGAGTTGTCGGTAAACAACGACGACGGTGCCACCGGCGAGCGCTGTGCGGGCGACAAGCGCACCGTCAGCAGCGAACTCGACGCCGCGTAAGGCAACCCGAGGGCCGCGTCGCGCCGAAACCATAGGGCGTCGATCTGCTTGCCGATCAATCCGCCGAGCTCGCGGGCATGCAGCAGGATCTGTTGGCGAAAGCGATCCTCGAAGCCCGCGACGAAGCCGCGTGACCCGGCTTCTTGTTGGTCGTAGGCGCTGGGCACGACGACATCTTGCGCGGCGAGCCCGCTACATGCGGCGAACAAGAAAACCAGTTTGCGCATCTCAGACTCCCGTACTCACGACCTCGATGAACTCTTCAGAACCGCCGGGGATGACGCGGTCGGACAACACGATCGTCGACGAGCCGACCGGTGCCTCGACCTCGCCGTTGCCGTCGCTGTCGAGCGTGACTTCCTCCCACGCTCCCCCGTCGACCGACGCGTACAGCGTGCCTTCACCCTGGTAGGTGACCGAAACCGTGCCGCCCTCGGTGACGGGATTGGGGGTGGCGGTGATTTCGGACGAACCGGGCGCTACCGAAACGAGCTGGACCACTGCGATGGCACAGGCTGCTCGCCACGGCTCACACCACATGCCTGATGCGGTTGCGCCGACGCGTCGGCGCGGCGGAATCTCTCTCCTCATTGGCGCGAGATTAGCCGCCGGTGCCCGTGAAGGCAAACGATCGCGGATCGGCGGCGCTCAACGCCGTGCCGCGGCAGCGCGCACTTCCGCCAGCCCCGGCCAATCGGCGTCCGCGTCGCGCCATATCGCTGCCAACCGCGCCAACACGGCCGTAGCCCCGGCGTCGTCGCCCAACGCTCGCCGTGCGCGTCCCAGCCCCAACAGTGAGCGCGCGCGGCCCGGTGCGCGCACCAGGGCGCGTTCGAAATGCTCCAGCGCCTCGCGCGCCTCGCCGTGCGCCAGCAACATCTCGCCCAGCGCTTCGTGCGCCGGCTTGGCGACCAGGGGTGGGCCGAAGTCGAGGTCCATCGCGTCCTCGGTCGCGCACGCTTCGCGCAAGTGCGCGAGCGTCCGCGCGGTGTCGCCCTCTCGCGCGGCGAGCGCGGCCTCGATCTGGTGGGTGACGACGCGGGCGGCGAGCTGGTCCTCGGCGGTCTCCGCGCGCTGGCCGCTGGGCGCGCAGCACGACGCTGTGCTGCTTGCCAGAGCGTCGAGCGCGAGCTGCATCGGCGCCAGACGTCGCACGGTCTCGAGGGAGGTGCGGGCGTCGTCGGTTTGGCCGCGCGCCAGCGCCGACATCGCGCGCGCGAAGTGGTCGGTGGCGATCGTCGACGGCAGCAGGCCGTCGTGCGCGACCTCGAGGACGCCGTAGTCTCCCGGCCACGCGTCGGTCTCGACCAAGTGCGCGGCGCGCATCACGATCAGGTGAAAGCGCAGGCGCTGCGTCGGGTCTTCGCCGTGATCTCGCCGGACTTGGTCGAGCAAGGCCGCTGCGTCGGCGGCCCGGCCCCGCTGCAGGTAGCTGTAGGCGAGCCACTGGCAGGCGTGCCAGTTGCGGTCGTCGACGCCGAGCCCCTTGCGCTCGCGCCGTCGGTCGCCGGCGGCGAACGACGCTTCGTTGGCGAGGATCGAGTCCTGCCAGCGCCCGAGCGCGACGTAGATGTGGGAGGGCATGTGCAGCGCGTGGCCGGCGTCGGGGGCGATGCGGTCGTAGCGCTGCGCCATCGCGAGCCCGAGCGGCGCGTGCACGGGATCGTCGTAGCAGTGGATCAAGTAGTGCAGCAGCCCCGGGTGATCGGGGTGGCGGTGGTAGAGCGGCTGCAGGACTCCCGCGGCGCGCATGTAGATCCGCGGGTCGCGCCGGCCGAAGCTGGTGCCCAGGATCGCGAGGCCGCGCATGGCGCCGATCTCGACGTCGTGCGGGTAGCGCGCCTGCAGCGCCGCCAGCCGCTCCGCGTAGGCGGTCCAGCGCGCGTTGCGCGGCCCGTCGCCAAACAGCGCCTCGACGGTCGCGAGCCAACCACGTTCCAGGTCGGTGCCGGCCGCCGCTTGGCGCTCGGCCGGGCTCGCGCCGAGCTCGGCGAGCGCCGCGCGCGCGAGGTCGGGCTCTTCGCGCCGCCAGATGGGGTGGTAGAAGGTCAGCGCCTCGCCCCAGGTCGCCATCGCCAGGCCGGGCTCGAGCTTGCCCGCGCGGCGGAATGCGGTGCGCGCGTCCTCGTACTCGAAGCTGTGCAGCAGGAGCACGCCCTCTTCGAAGGCCGCCTGTGCCGCCGGCTGTTGCGCCGAGGTGGGAAAGTCGATGTGACCGAGCTGCGCGGCCACCGCCCCGCTCGGCAGCGCCGCGGTCGTCAGCCAGAGCGCGGCACGGGAGGACCGGTGGAGGAGTCGGTGCATCGGCGGATTCGTGGTGGGCGACCCGACCGGGGTCGCGGTGTCCCGGCATTTTGCCGGCGGGGGTAGTCGCGCGCTTTCGCCGATAGAATAATCCGGGGGCCGCGCGGTATGCGCGCCAACGATGTCATCATCCATCGAACTCGAACTGCGCGAGTTGGTTGCGGCGAGTGCCGCGAGAGACGAGGCGCGCCGTCGGTTGCGGGGCGCGCGGGCGGCGCTGCGGGCCGCCGACCGCGAGCACGGGCAGCGGCGCGCGGCGTTGCGAGCTAGTGAGGCCGCGGTGCGGGCGGCCGAACGCCCCCGCTGGTGGCAGCTGCCGGCGGCGCTGTTTCGGGATACGGACGCGGCGATGGAACGCGCTCGGGAACAGCGCGCGAAGGATCGAGAGGCGACCGAGGCGAGCCGCGCTCGCACGCAGGAGTTGCGCACCGAGGTCGAGGACCTCGAGCGCGCGGCGCAGGCGGCGCCGCCCGATCTCGATGCGCGTCTCGATGAGGCCTTGGCTGCGGTGGAACGCCGAGTCCTGGCGGAAGGCGGTCCCCGCGCTGCCCGGTTGACCGATCTGGTGGCCCGCAGCGAGGAGCTCGCTGCAGCCGAGACCGCCCTGGAGAGCGCGTGGCAGCTGGGACGCCGGGCGCGGCGCGCGGTGGGGCGTGCGCGCGACGATCTGCGCGACGCGTCGCGAGTGGGGATGGTGGACATCGCGGGTGGGGCGGTACTGACGACTTGGGTGAAGCACGACCACCTGCGCTCGGCGCGGCGCCAGATCGCGAGTGCACGCAAGGCTTTGATGGCGTTCCGTCGCGGCGTCGGTGCGTGTTCCGGTCGGGTGCCGGCGCTCGACAGCGGCGGTGTCGGCGGGTCGTTGGCGATCGGCGATTTCCTGCTCGACTGCGGAGTCGTCGACGTCGTCGTGCAGACGCGAATCGACAAGATCGCGGAGAGCGTGGATCGCGCGGCCCGTTACGTGGCCCGAGAGATGCGTCGGTTGCGTGATCGGCGGCAGGAGGTGACTGATGCCCGCGCCGCGTTGGATCGCGAGCGCGCTGCTCTCTTGGAGCCGAGATCGGCATCAGCGGGCTGAGTTGACAGCGGGGTCGGCGGCGGGTCTGCGCTTTGGCGGAACGCGTCAGCCCGGCCGGGGCCGCGGAGTCGGGCTCCGTCGCCTCACGCGGTTGCTCCGGCACTCGAAGAGATGCCGGAAGCGCCAGAAATCCGGGGTCGTTCTGCTGGCTCGGGCCAACCAGCTTGTTGCTCGAGTTGCTGTCATGTTCGGCCGCTTCGAATCCGCCACCGCCTCGGTCTACGCAGCCAGCGGCCGGACGCCTACACGTTGGAACCGGTGCGTTACCATCGTCGACGGCATGGCATCACCCGTGGATTCGACGAGTTGGTCGCTGGTGCTCGGGGCCGCCGCGGCGGTGCCGGCGGACCGAGAGGAGTTCGGTCGCCGCTACGGCCCCGTCATCGCCGGCTACTTTGCCGCGCGTTGGCGGCTGCCGGTCGGTCACGAGCGCGTCGATGATGCGAGGCAGGAGGTTCTCCTTCGCTGCTTCTCGCCCGGTGGTCCGCTGGAACGCGTGGATCCAGCGCGCTCGGGCGGGTTCCGTGCCTACCTTCGCGGTGTGGTCGGACGCGTCGCGTCAGAGCTGGAGCGGAAGATGAGCCGCCGCGCGCGTCGTGAGGCTCGTGGGTTCGAGCCCGACGACGTGGCGGCGCTCCAGTCGACTCCCTCGGAGGCGTTTGATCGCGGGTGGGCCGAGATGGTGACCGACCAGGCGTGGGCCGTGATGGCGGACAAGGCGCGCGGTCATCCGTGGGCGGAGTTGCGGCTGAGGGTCCTTGGCATGCGCTACGCCGATGGCCTGGCGCCGCGCGAGATCGCAGCCGCTATCGACGAGCTCGGGGTTCGGCAAGTGCGCCGCATGGTCGCGACCGGCCGGCATCACTTTCGCACCGCGATGATGCACGTCCTCTCCGGATACCACCCGGATCTCAGCTCGGTGCAACTCGAGCAAAAGTGCCGTGAGCTGATCGACTTGCTATGAGCCGACCCGACGACATCGGTTCCACCGGCCGAGGCCCCTTCGATCCCGCGGATTATCTGGGTCGCGGGCTCAGCTCGGTCATTCGGCGGCAGAGAAGCCGCGCGGGTCCCTACAGTGCACCTGCCGAGACGGCGCCGTCCACACGGGAGTCGGACTTCGTCGAGCCGGTGCCCGACGAACTCGCGGGTCTGCCAGTCGTGGGGCTGATCGGGCGGGGCGGAGTGGGTTTCGTCTACCGTGTGGTGGATCCCAAATTCGAGCGAGACCTCGCGGTCAAGGTGCTGTCGAGGCGATACGCCGGCGACCCGGAGATGGTGCAGAGGTTTTGCGAGGAGGCGAAGATCTGCGGCCAGCTCCAGCACCCCGGAGTCGTGCCGATCCACGATTGCGATCGTCTCGAAGACGGTCGTCCGTTCTTCACCATGAAGGTGGTCGAAGGCGAGACGCTGGCGGAGGTCCTTCGGTCTCGGACCGATTCGGCGTCTGCTCGCCAACCCTGTCTCGAAGTCCTCAGCCGAGTTTGTCAGACGGTTGCGTACGTGCACGCGCGAGGAGTTGTGCACGGAGACCTGAAGCCAAGCAACGTGATGGTCGGAGCCTTCGGAGAGGTGCAGGTGATGGACTGGGGATTCGCGCGCGTCGTGGACCCCGAGCGGACTCAGCCCCGTCCGGGCGGAGGCGGCGTGGGGCCCGGCTCCGACGGGTCCTCGTTGCATGTGCTCGGCACGCCAGCGTACATGGCCCCGGAACAAGCGCGCGGTGATATGGCAGCAATCACTGCGAGGACGGACGTGTTCGGCCTGGGCGCGATCTTGTGCGAGATTCTCACGGGAGCGCCGCCGTACCAGGGGGAGTCCCGTTCCGAGGTGTATCTCCGTGCAACCCGAGGTTGGCAGGACGACGTGCGCTCTCGGCTCGACGTGTGTGGAGCCGATGGTGCCCTGATCGACCTCGCGCGGCGTTGTCTCGAGCTCGAACCGGGTCAGCGACCCGAGGATGCCGGCTCTGTCCAAGGGGAGATCGCGGCCTACTTGGAGTCTGTCGAGGAGCGTGCGCACCGGCTCGAGCTTCGCGCCGCTCGGGCTGAGGCGCGGGCTGCCCAGGAGCGGCGTTCCCGCCGCTTGGCGACCGCGTTGGCGTCCGTGGTTGTCGTTGCCGTTGTGACGGTGACGGCCATCGGGATCTGGATGCAGTCGGAGCGCAGCAGCCGCGAAGCAGAGACGCACCGCCTCATCGTTGCGGCCATGGAGCGTGCCCGCTTGCTGGGCAGTCAGGCGCGGGGACGTTCTCCCGGCACAGTCCTTGGCTGGCGCGAAGCGGTGGCTTCCGCGCAACAGGCGGTGCAGCTGGCGGCCGTTCGCGATGCTTCGGCCGATGATTCCGCCCGGGCGGCTGACTTGTTGGCCCAACTCGAGCGCGATCGCTCGGCCGCGGAGCGCGACCGGGATCTGCTGGAGTGGCTCGAGGAGGTCCGGCCGCACTACACGGATGACCGCGGATCATCGGGGGTGAGCGAGGCCTACCGGCGGGGCTTCGAAAAGTTCGGCTTGCCGTTCGATCCATCGGCAATCGACCGGTTTGCGGCAAGGGTCGGTGAGAGCGCGGTCGCGGCCAACCTATGTGCTGCGCTGGACGATTGGGCTTATGCGGCCCGCCGGCAAGACGACCCGATTTGGCGGGACCTCGTGGCTGCAGCGCGCGCGGCTGACGCCGATCCAATGCGCGATCGGATGCGGGCTGCGTTGCTCGAGGGTGATCTCGGAGCTCTCGAGGAGATCGGTGACTCGGGTACTTTTGGCGCGGCCGCCCCAGCCACGGTCAACTTGCTGGCCAAGACGCTGTTCCAGAGCGGCCGGAAGGACACTGCGATCGGCGTGCTACGCCGCGCTTGCCTCGACCACCCGGACGACTTCTGGATGCAGCACGACTTGGCTGTGTTTCTGAGGGACCGGCTTGAGCCGCCGTGGAGCGAGATCCTCGGACTATGCCGTGCCGCGGCGGGGCTCCGCCCAAACGACGCCCATGCCCTGACGGACTTGGCCCACGCGCTCATGACAGTGCAGGAGTTGGATGGGGCCGAGGCAGTGCTGCGTCAAGCCCTCGACGTGCGCCCCGACTACTCGCGCGCCTTGCGCTTCTCGGGATTGGTTCAGCGCAGGCGTGGCGATATTGCTGGAAGCTGGACTTGGTTCGAGCGAGCCGCGGCGCTGCCTTTGAACAAGGACTCGGCCCTTGCGGCTTGCGATGCCGCACTCGCGTGCGTCTACCTCGGCAGGCTTGACCAAGCGGCGTCCCACGCCCTCGATGCGATCGCCGTCCAACCCGAACGCGGCTCCGGCTACCTTCACGCTGGATTCGTGGCCTTCTTCGCCGGGAAGTTCGATCAGGCAACCGCATACTATGCCGAAGGACTGCGCTGGAGCCCGGACTCGTCCAACGCATGGATGAGGCGAGCCAGAGCCCATCTGCGGATGGGTGAGCTCGGCGAGGCTGACGCTGCCATCGCAAGGGCCGCTGAGACAGCGTTGCCCGCGGGGAGATCTCAAGTCTCGAGTTTTCGGAGCGTCGTGGATGCCCTGCTGGAAGTCTCTCGGACCGACACGGTGGCGATGCCAGTGTTCGTTGATCCGTTGTTCGTCGAGACAGGCTTGCGCCGAATTTGGCGTGCGCATCTCTCATTCCTGCGAGGCGATCCAGTCGCAGCGGCCCGCGCGCACGAGAGACTCGCCGAAAGCGACCCGGAGTTGTTCCGGAGTTGGCGTCACCGGCGGTGGGCTGCGCTCGCGCTGGTCGCCGCGAGCTGGGAGGCGCGTCGCTCGGAAGAAGCGAATCGCTGGCGCGAAAGGGCCCGATCGTGGTTGGAGCAGCAGCTCGATGTATGGCGCACTTCGCAGCGCGCGGGAAACAGGTCGCCGGCGGACACGTTGCTCGGAATAAGGCTGGTCCAAAACGACCCCGCCCTTGCACCCATCCGGTTCGACGCGCCGGAGGGTCGTTTGGCCGAGTCGGAACGGGGCCCTTGGAGCGGCTTCTTCGCGGAGTGTGAGCGGTTTGCCGATTCGTTGCTCCGAGACTGAGCGCCTGCGTCTCGATCTCTCCGAGATTCTCGCGGTCAAAAAAGACGCGCGGGCCAACGGCTCACCGTGAACGTTGACCACCCACGGCTACTCCTCCGAATCCGGCCGACCGCATACTTGGGTCTCTTCGCCCTCCTGATGGCGATCGGATCATCCGCCTCGTTGGTTGCGCAGGCGACTGTGCAAGCGAACTACCCGCTGCTGACGGACCTCGCGGATGCCAGCGGCAACTACGCGGACGGCACGCTGCGCGGCGCGCCGCCGCCTGCTCCGCCCGCCAACGGCGTGTGTACGAATGGTATCTATACGTCGTCTCCGCCCGGTTCCGGGCGGATGCTCGCGCCCGGCAGCCAGGAGTTCCACACAGCGGACCTATTCAACCTGAACTCGAACGACTTCCAAATCGAGGTCTCGTTCAGGGTTGACGGCATGCCCTACAGGGGGCCGGGGTTTGTGCACGAGGGACCGATCCTCGTTGTGAGTCCCTTGTGGAGATGGTTCGGTCTCGCCCTGCTGAACTCCGCGGGCACGTCGACAGCGACGACAGGCGAGTTGGGCGTTTCCTACAACAACTCCCTCAAGTCGTGGTCGGCGACGACGGTGAACACGGGTCAATGGTACTCCGCCATGGTGCGGTACGAGGCCGGAACCGTCGAGCTGTACCTCGATGGCGCGCGGATCCACCAAGCGTCGATTGGCACTCTCAACACCGGAGGCACGACCGAGATCCTGACGACTGACTATGCGTTCGGCAACGCCTTCAACGGTTGTATCCGCAATCTGCGGATTTGGAACGACCCCGATTTCTCGACAACGGCAGCGGGTGAGGCGATGCGCCTGGCGTCGCCACCCAATCCGTTGCTCCTGTTGGGCGGTCAGACAAATCGCCCGATCGTCGGTCAGGTTTGGGACCCACACATCGCAAACCCACCGAGCGGTGCTGTCCTCAATGCGCTGGTCATCGGTGTGAGTTCCGTGTCGATCCCGCTGCAATTCGGCACTCTCTTGTGTATCCCATCGCTCACCTTGCAGGGCCTACCAGGAGCCCCGTTCCAGATTCCGCTTCCGCCGAACCCGGCGCTGATCGGTGCGTCTCTTTGCACGCAAGGGGCGTCGGCGACCGCCAGCGCATTGCAGGTGTCAAACGCGATCGATGTCACGTTCGGCAACGGCTAGCCGCTCGGCCCGAACGCGCGCCCTCCCGGTCCACGGATGTGCGCGTTGCCCTTCTTCTCGCCTCGCGATTGCGGACGCAACGCCCGGGGCAACCTTCCTCCCACCCCTTCCCTTCACTCCTGAATCCGCATACACAGATGTTCAGAATCGCTCTTCTTTCGCTCATTGTCGGGAGCTTGCTTCCCGCGCAAAACACTGGCATTACGCTCGCCAACACCGTTGACGGGTACGTCGAGGTGCCCTATTCGCCTCAGGTCGTGCCGCAAAGCGGGATCACGGTCGAGGCGTGGATTACTTACGATGGCACGACGCTGGGTGCCGGTTGGCGCAACCCGACCATCATAAGGCAGAACCGCAACGCCGCCCAAGAGGCTTACCTGATGCGCGTCGAAGCCGAAGCCAGTAGCAAGACCGTGCTGCGTTGGCTCGTCACCGCCAGTTCCACCGTGACTGTCGATTGGAACTTCACTGCCGGGCAGCTGCAGACGTGGACCCACGTAGCGGGTACCTATGACGGAACGGCAGCGAATCTATATGTCAACGGCCAGTTGGTCGGGACGAGCCCCGGTGCTGGCGCGTTGGTCGACAGTGGAGACGTCCTGCGCATCGGTAAGGGTTCCGACATCTCGACTCCGATCGAGGTCTGGAATGGCAGTATTGACGAGGTGCGCCTCTGGCCCTTTGCCCGAACCGGAGCAGAAATCTCGTCCACAATGAACGATGAGCTGTCATCGGTTCCAGGGCTCGTCTCGACCTGGAATCTCAACGGCAACGTGCAGGACTCCTCGTCCACGCTCCACGGCAGTGTCAGCGGTGGTGTGAGTTACACCGCTTCTCCCGCACTGACCGTGACACCCCTGTCCAGCTCCGTCTTGGGCGCGGGCACACCCGGCTGCTTGGGTAGCATTGTCAGCTCGATCGCGGCGGTGCCGCGAGCCGGCAACAGGGGGTTCGCGTTCATGGCGCACCAGGTTCCGGCCGGTGCACCGACGATTTCACTGTTGGGCCTTCGAGCGTTGGGCGCCCCGATTCAGATTGCTGGCGTCAATCTCTGGCTCGACCCGACCGCGCTGGTCGGTAGCTTCCCCTGTCCGGTGGATGCGCTCGGCACTGCCCGCCAACGACTGCCGCTCCCAGCGACCGTGGCAGGGCTGAATGTGATGATTCAGTTCGCCTCGATCGATCTCTGTGGTCCGCAAGGTCTGACCGCTTCCGACGCAATCTCCCTGCAGTTCGTGCCCTGAGCGTCCGGGTCCGAGAGTCTTCGCGCGGCGACAACCTTTCGGAAGGCTCGTTGTCGCCGGAACTTCGATACCGCAACTCCCGGAGGCTCGAAACCAACACCGGCTGCTGGCCGCATCAGCGCGGCCACGGTCGCAACCTGACTCGGCGCCGCTCGACGATTCGCGGCGGTGTCGCGGCCAAGGCTCTGGGTGATCTAACGGGTCGCGCCGCGCAGGGCGCGCTCCGGCAGGTAATCGCCGAACAGCTTCCAGTCCATGCCGTCGCCCCAGCCGGCGCCGTGGTCGCTGGTCATCCGCTCCTCGGTCCTCGCGCTGATGCGGTGCTCGCCGAACGCCAGCGCGGCGAGAATGCGTCCGGGGCGCAGGTGACGGCTGGCCCAGCTCAGCGGTGAGTCGCCGTGCGCGTCGCGGGCGGTGACGTCGGCGCCGTGCTCCAGCAGCAGGTCGATGGTGGCCCGGTCGGCGTACGCCGCGGCGCGGTGCAGCGGGGTCTCGCCACAGGTGCGCACGTCGCGCATGAAGCCGTCGCTCTCGGCGCCGGGGATCGTCGTGGCGTTGGGGTCGGCGCCGCGCTCGAGCAGCAGCTGCACCGTATGGCGGTAGTACGGTCGCCCGGCCTTGGCGAGGGCGTTGTGCAGCGGCGTCTCGCCGGTCGATGCCACGCAACATCGCGGATCGGCGCCGCGCTCGATCAGAAAGTCGCAGACGTGCCAGTGGCCGAAGAACGCCGCGTGGTTGAGCTCGTCGTCGAGAACCAGGCTGGAGAGGTCGTCGCCGGCTCGAACGAGTGCGCGGAGCGCGGTGAGGTCTCCGTAGTACACCAGCCACTGGGCTGGTCGCACCGAGCCTCGCGCCAGAGCCGAGCGCCAGTCGTCGAGGGCCAAGAGCTCGAAGATCAGATCAGTGCGGCCGCGGCGGATGCCGTCGAGAATCGCGGTCAGGTCCATATCAGTGATGCGGTCGAGCGTGTTCCGGAGCCTTGACGACATTCTGCCCGAAACTCGAGAATCGTGAGACACAGATTCGCGGTGTTCCGAATTGGGGGGACAACTTCACCAAAGTATGAGCCCATGTTCGCCAAAGGCCTGAGTGTCTCGTTTGTTATCGCGCTGCTCACCGCTGCAGCCGTCGCCCAAGGCGCGCGGCTGGTGCGCGACATCAATCTCACGGGCGCGACGGAGACGTCGTCCAATCCGGCCGGGTTCACGGACGTCGGCGGTGAAACCTACTTCGTCGCCGATTGGCCGGGAACGGGGGGCGAGGTTGTCCGATGGTCACCCGGCACCGGAGCGGCCACGCTGGTCGTCGATCCCTCGACATCGCTGTTCAGCTCCCGGGCGCGCGAGTTGAGCGAGCTGTCGGGTCTCGCCGTGTTCATTGCGGATGCGCTTGTCGGCGTGCATGTGCTCTCGGCGGACCCCTCTTTGTGGGTGGCCGATCCCCTTACGGGCAATGCGCAGCGATTGTCTTTCACGGTGGCGCCGAGTGGTCCCTTGGTCAAGGCTGGTGGATTGTTGTTCTTCAGCGGCAACGGCGACCTTTGGAGGACCGATGGGACTCCGCGCGGCACGCAGATGGTTGCGGATCTGTTTCCTCAAGAGCGAGTTGCCCTCGGGTCGGAGCTGGTGTTCTCCGCGGTGGACGGCGGTGGTCCTGGCTTGTGGCGCACCGACGGGACCGCGAATGGCACCGAGCTGGTCCAGCGTTTCGCAAACCGGCCGCGACCGTTTGCGGCGGCGGGTGGCTTGGTGTTCATGGCCGCGACCGATCCGCAGACCGGGGCCTCCCTTGGCTTGTGGGTTACCGATGGGACTTCGGCCGGGACGCGCGAGATCGCCGGGCCGTTCCTGGACATCCAGCGCGCTAGAGGGCAGTGGAGCGTGCAGGGCACGACGCTTTACGTGGTCTGCGACGATGGCGTGACGGGCGAGGAGATCTGGCGGTCGGACGGCTCCGCGGCGGGGACGGCAGTTGTCCGCGACATCGCGCCTGGCGGTGCCAGCTCGTTCCCGACCGGTCTGACCGCCGTCGGCTCCGATGTGATGTTCGCTGTTGGCGGTGCGCGAGAGTTGTGGAGGACGGATGGCAGCGCAGCAGGCACGGTGCGCGTTGTCTCAACGGCAACCGTGGCGGTGTGCGCCGATGGCGTGGCTTGGCGAGGTCGCTACTACTTCGGTGGGACTGATGCGGCCGCAGGATGTGAGCTGTGGGCCTCGGACGGCACTGCCGTCGGCACAGTCCGGGTTGCTGACATCGTCGCCGGCCCGACGGGGTCGTCGCCGACGAACTTGGCGCTTGTCGCCGGCGGTAGTCGCTTGGCTTTCTCCTGCGACGATGGAGTTTCCGGGCGGGAGCCGTGGGTGAGCGATGGCACGGCGATGGGGACCCGGCGGATGGCAAACATCGGTCTCACGAATGCTGGCTCATCACCTCGGGAGCTCGTCGATCTGTATGGCACGACGGTGTTCTCTGCGGACGACGGCGTCGCGGGCCGTGAGCTTTGGCGCAGTGATGGCACGACCGCGGGCACGGTTCGCGTCAAGGACATCCGGGTCGGCTCGGTTGGGTCGGCGCCGGACGGGTTGTTCGTCGCCGGGGACGCGGTGTTCTTTGCGGCGGACGATGGCGGCGGAAGGCGGCTGTGGAAGAGCGACGGGTCGCCAACGGGCACCGTCGCCGTCCACTCTGTGCTTCCGTCGACCGGAGCCGGTGCCGTGGCCGTGGGACGCGAGCTGTTCTTCGTCGGCGATGATGGACGTAGCGGCACGGAGTTGTGGGCCTCGGATGGTACCGCGTCCGGGACTCGACTCGTGCTCGACCTGACTCCGGGGGCCGCTGGGACCGACTTGCGGATCATCGGTGCGGTCGGTGCGAGGGCGTTGTTTGTGGTCGATGCGGGCATGACGGAGTTGTGGTCGACCAACGGAACCGCTTCCGGCACGCGGTACTTGGCGGACACGGTTGCCTCTGTGCCACGAGCCGAGCTTGGCGGTGTGCTGTACTTCGCTGGCACGACGCCCTCCACGGGCACCGAGTTGTGGGGCACTGACGGGACGGTCGTGGGCACGCGGATGGTGGTCGATCTCGTCGCGGGATCGGGGAGCTCGAACCCCACCGAGCTCGCGGCCACCGACGGGCTCCTGCTCTTCAGCGCCTGGACCTCGGGTTTTGGCGAGGAGCTGTGGGCCTCGGACGGGACAGCGCGGGGAACGGGGCTGGTTCTGGATATCGTTCCGGGACCCAATAGCGGCAGTCCGCGTGGGCTCACCGCGGCCGGTGAGTTCGTCGCCTTCACGCGGTCCATCGGCAGCACGGTGGACATCTGGCTCTCGGACGGCACGGCGTCGGGCACGACTCTTGTTCGGGATCGTTGGTTCTCGGTAGTCGGTTTGACGGCAGTCGGTGCCAGACAAATCTACTTCGCCGGCGATTCGGCGAACCCGGCGCCGAGCTACGTCAGCTACTTGGGCGGGGAGCCCTGGCGGGTGACTGCAGCGGCCGGAGTTGAGCTCGTCGCCGACATTGCGCCGACATTCGCCACGTCGACGCCGACCGGGATGACCCTGTCGTCTGGCGCGTTGCTGTTCGGAGCGGACGACGCGACTCGCGGTCGCGAGCTGTGGCTCGTCGAGCCGGGCGCAACGAGTCAACCGGTCGGCCAGGGTTGTCTGAGTGGATCGCCAGCGCTGCGGCTCTGGGCCGATGACCCTGTTCTCGGCGCGACCGCTTTCGTCCGCGGCAGCGGCGCGCGCCCGGGAACCTCCGGGGCACTGCTGCTCGGAAGCCCTCGGCCGCCCACCGAGCTGGCGCCGGGCTGTTCTCTCTACCTGAATCTCGAGGGGTTGGTGATTCTTGCGAGCCTGGCTCCGACGACCGGAGATTGGAGTCTCCCGATACCCCTGCCGTTGTCGACGGCATTGCACGGCGTGCACGTCGGCCTGCAGGCGGTTCTCGGGCCGGCACCGACGACGCTGGGCGCCGACCTGACGTCGTCGGTCGTGTGGACTCTGGCTGGTTCATGAGGGCGCCGCTGCGCGGCTGGACCGTACTGCTGATCCTGCACGTCGCGAAGCGCATGCGCGACGAGCTGGGAGTTGCCGCGGTGGCGCCGGCGCACTGCACGGGCCACATCGGCGTTCGCGTGTTCCGCCACGTGTTCGGCGAGCGTTACGTCAAGGCGGGGTTGGGCACGCGCACCCGGTTTCCGGCGTCGACTCCGAACGAGTGAGGCGCACGGGCTTCGGCATCAGACCGGTGAGTGTCTGGCAGCGATATGCTCGCTCGGCATGAGCACGCAGTCCACGTTGTTCCAGGCCGTCCCGGTGTTCTTCGTCGAAGACGTGGCGAGGTCGATGGAGTGGTTCGAGCAGAAGCTCGGATGGCAGCCGGGCTTCGTCTTTCCGGAGGGTGGCGAAGCGCCTTCCTATGCGAGTGTTTGCCTTGGAAAGGCCGCGGTTCATCTGGCGCGCCATGACCCTGATCGGCACGGACCAGGACGGTCCCACTGTTACGTGTTCGTGAGCGGTGTCGACGCGTACCACGCCTCGGTCGTTGCAAGGGGACTCGACGTGGAAGGACCCAAGACGTGGCACTACGGGATGCGCGAGTTCGTCGCCGTCGATCCGGATGGCAACCACTTGTGCTTCGGACAGGGCGTCGAGACGGCGGAGTAGAGGCGTGGTGCCTCCGTGCGAGAGAGAGGGTCGCCCGGCGAGAAGGTGCAGCGTTGCGCGGTTGGGAGCGGGGTCAAGAGTGGCGATTCTGTGCCTACCGCAATTCCAGCCGGATGACCGGTCCGCGCGACAGCCCGATCTCTCCCGTAGTCGGGCGCGGGGCCGTCGCTCCCGGTGACCGTGCCGAGGCCACCATGGAGATCGAAGCGGGCGGCATGGTCGGCCCGAGGGTGAGCTGCAGGCCGTTTGTCGTGGTGAGGCCAGCGGGGTTGCTGACCGGTGGGATCTCGACACTCGCACCTTGCATGTAGAACGCCGCCCCCAGTAGCTGAGGCGTGGCCGGGATCGGCAGGCGCAGCCGGACCAGAGTGTCCGGCGCGCCCGTCGCGGCGAATGCGACCGGCAACGTGGCCTGCGGAACGACGGTGACCGAGCAGCCGGGAGCGCCGGTCGGGTCCAGCGGCACGGCGGTCGGCGCCGTGCCCAGGGCGAGCGCGCCGGTCGACCCGGCGACGGCGAACATCCCGACCAGCAGCTCCCCGCCCGGCATCAGCGTGCGGTCGCGGGCGTACAGGGTCTTGGGGCCGCGCGCCGCGGTGGCTCCGCAGGCCGCGCCGGTCGTGGTCACCGCGCTGCCGGTCGTTTCGACGAACGCGTCGACCCACCAGTTCGCACCCGAGAGGCCGCTGAGTGGCGTGCCCTCGATCTCGATGCACAAGTGGCCGGCCTGGTACCGCCACCCCGGCGAGAACGGGATGCGCACCGCGTACGGGCTCTGCCACGGATAGGGCGGCGTGATCGCGGCCGAGCTCGGCAGCGGCAAGGTCCCGCTGAAGACGACGGCAGGACTCGCGCCGTGATTCTGCGCGAAGGCTCGAGCGGGTGCTGCCGGGTGGCGCGCGTTGTCCGATACGGTGACGGTGATGCTGGCCGTCTCCGCCTGCACCGTGGCCCCCAACGAATGGTTGCGCCGCAACCACAGGCCATCGATCTGCTTGCCGGCCGCTTGCTCAAGCAAGTCGTCGCGCACGAGCAGCTGCTGTCGAAACGCGTCCGAGAACCCGGCGACGTCGGTGACCGAGCCCGCCTCCTGGGTGTCGTAGATCGCGGGAATCACGATGGCCTGCGCCGGGCACGTCGCCGCGGCGCCGAGCAGCGCGGCCAGCGACATCGGGGTAGAGGGCCGTCTGGGGGCTCGTGCGTTCATGGTCGGGGGCTTCCTGTGCTGTAGATCTCGACCTCGATGTTGTTCGTCGTCGGAAGATTGCGGTCGGAGATGACGATCGACTCCGCGCCGCTGGGCGCCGTGATCGTGCCTGTACCGTCGGGTGACAGCGGTAGCTCTTGCCACGGGCCACCGTCCACCGAGTAGTAGAGCTGCTCGTCGCCGCCGAACTCCACCTCGATGTCTTCGCCCTCGAACGCGGGGTCCGGCTCGGCGCTCAGCGGTGGATCGAGCGGGTGGGGGAAGGTCATCGGTCGGTGAGCAGCTGGACGGCGCGGACCACGGTTCCCGGAACGTCGGATCGTGCGTGGACCAGGCGCTGCAGGGCACGCGTGACCTTGGCGGTCGCCGCTTTGTGGCCGTCGTGTGCGGCGCATGCGATGCGCAGGACTCCGACCCAGGCCGTGTCATCCACGTGCTCGGCCTGGCGCAGCTCGGTGAAGAACGTCGGGTAGGATGCGAGCAGCTCGTCGATCGGAAGGAGGACGAACTCGCGATGGTCGCCGCTCGCTGGGGAGGAGGGTCCGGCACTCGGCGCCTCGGCGGGGCGCGCCCAGGCCACACCGCCGGTGGCGCCCAGGCCGGCGCCGACGATGCCGGCGCCGGCCGCCGCGAACAGCATTCGGCGCCGAGAAACCCGTTGCCGGTCGCGGAGAACTTGCAGCAGAGCTTCCTGCTGCCCGGGAAAACCACCTGCTCGCATCAACTCAGAGTCTAGCCAGCTGCAATGAACCCGGCAAGACCGATTGCACAGGCCGACCGCAAACGAGCGACGCCGCGGACATCATTGGGGTGAACGGCGCCAAACGCTCTCCCCGATGTCCGAAGCTCTCGATCGAAGAACCTCCTCGGCACGCACGCGTGGCTGCAGCGGCTGGCCGGCTTGCCCACGGCCCGGAAGTGCATCGCGCTTGGTTGGCCGGCGTGCTGCACAACGTCTCTCGCCAGCTGCGCCGCACGGAGCGGCGGCGCGCGCGCCGAAGGTCCGAGGCACTGCTTTCGGGGCTGAAGTGGTGGCCGAGGTCAGTGCGCAGCGCCGTCTGGCCGAGAGACAGAGTGCTCTCGACGAGCCATGGCGGACCGCGGTTCTCTCACCGCGCGAGCGCTGATCCCTGGCCAAGGGCTTCCATGGCGACCACGCAAATTCGCGGGACGTGGGCGCTGTGCGGGCAAACGCCTCGCATGCACACGCGCGCGCGCTACCTGTTCAGCTTCGCTGTCCTCGCCCAACTCGCCCCGGCGCAGCCACCGGCGATGCGCCTGGTGCTCCCCGGAGTCGTCCACGCCGCCGCGCTCGGTGATCTCGATGGGGATGGAGTCGCCGACCTCGCCTTCGGTGACAGCGCCGCCGGTCAGCTGGTGGCGTTGTCCGGCGTGGATGGGTCATTCCTTCACCGTGTTGCCGGGGCGTCCCTGCCGCGGTCCGCGGTGGGCAATCTCGACGGCGTCGGCGGCGCCGATCTGGTCGCAGTGACGGCCGCGGTGGGGTACTCGGTCTACTCGGGGACGACCGGTGCGCTGCTGTACACGGTGCCACTCGCGAGCAACGAGACGTCGGCAACCGGGGTCCTCGGCCGCGACGACCTCGACGGCGATGGCGCCGACGACTTGTTGGTGACCTACGCTTTGACTACGGGGTGGTACGCGGTGCGAGCACGGTCCGGCCGCGACGGCACCGTACTGTGGAGCTTCGACTACGACGCCGGGGCCTCGATCGGCTTTTCTGCCAATCCGCTGGGGGACGTGGATGGCGACGGCGTCGAGGATTTCTGGATGTCGCGGTTCGTCGGTGGCTACTCCGTCGATGAGATCGCGGAGATCTTCTCGGGTGCGACGCGAACCAAGATCCGCAGCTACCGCAACACATACGTCACCCTGAAGCCGATGGGGGATTCCGATGCCGACGGGTGCGACGACTACTTGGTGCAAGAGAGCTACTGGTGGACCGCGCCGCTGCCACGGACACTCGTTTCGGGCAAGACCGGTGCCCTGATCGCGGGCTTTGGCACGGCCGTCGACGTGGACTCCGCGGGCGACCTCGATGGCGATGGGATCGTGGACGTGCTCGCCCGCAACCGGTCGGGGTTGTCCGTGAATGTCCATAGCGGTCTGCCTCCCTTTGCCGTGCTGTGGACCTACTCCTCGCCGTCTCCGCTGCCATCGATCCGTGCACTCGGTGACGTCGATGGAGACGGCCGCGGTGATTTCGCGTTCTTCGATTCGACCCCCGATTGCGCGTCCATTTCCACCAGCGGCGCAGCCAACCTGTTGGGCGCGCCATCGGTGGCGCGTGTCGGGGCGCGTGCGAACCAGGACATGGCTCTGACGCCGGGTGACTACGGCGGCCAGGCGTATGCCGTCGTCGGCTCCATCTCCGGTACTCGGCCGGGCGTCGTGATCGGTGGAGTACCCGTTCCCCTGAATCCGGACGCGCTGACGTTCAGCCCGGCTGCGCGCGGGTTCTTGCTCGGCGGCAGTGGCGTGCTACCGACGGAGGGGAGCGCAAACATCGGCCTGCGCCTGCCGATCTTGCCGGCTTCGGCGATCGGAATGACGGTGCACCACGTGGCGCTGATCTTCGGGCCCCTGGGGATCGAGGCCGCGACCGTGCCGGTGCCGCTCGTGATTCTGCCGTGACGGGAGGGAGGCGGCGGCCGGGGATGTCGAGCAGAGCCCGAACCGCGTGCTATCGTCGCGCCCGATGACAAACCGCGTATCGGTCGTCCTGGCGCTGTGCGTGGTCTCGGCCGCTGCCGCCCGGGCGCAGGATCGACTTGTCCGCCCCAACGTGGTGATGATCATCTCCGACGACCAGGCGTGGACCGACTTCGGTTTCATGGGGCACCCGGAGATCCGCACACCGCATCTGGATGCGCTGGCCGACAAGAGCGTCGTGTTCGAGCACGGCTACGTGCCGTCGAGTCTCTGCCGACCGAGCTTGGCGACGATGATCACCGGGCTCTACCCGCACGAGCACGGACTCACCGGCAACGATCCGCCGAAGGGCGAGCCGCGCGACCGGATGCTGTCGCGCATCGCCGCGGTCGATACGCTGCCGAGGTTGCTCGCGCCCCTGGGCTACGAGAGCTTGCAGACCGGCAAGTGGTGGGAGGGCGATTGCCGCTGCGGTGGTTTCGACGAGGGGATGACCCATGGCGCTCCCGATCGCGGTGGTCGGCACGGCGACGACGGCCTGGAGATTGGCCGCAAGACGATGCGGCCGATCGCGGACTTCCTCGACGCGCGCGGCGAGCGGCCGTTCTTTCTCTGGTACGCGCCCTTCTTGCCGCACACGCCGCACAACCCACCCGAGCGCCTACTGCAGCGCTATCGGAAGCCGGGCAAGAGCGTGCACGTCGCGAAGTACCAAGCGATGTGCGAGTGGTTCGATGAGACGTGCGGCCAGCTGTTGGCCATGCTCGACGAACGCGGACTCACCGAGGACACGCTGGTGGTGTTCGCCGTCGACAACGGGTGGATCCAGCGCCCTGACCGCCGCGGTTACGCCCAGCGCAGCAAGCGGTCCCCGTACGAAGGCGGCGTGCGCACGCCGATTCTGCTGTCCTGGCCCGGCCGCCTCCAACCCACGCGGCGCGACGATCTCGCCAGCTCGGTCGACCTCGCGCCGACGATCTTGCGCGCTTGTGGAGTCACGCCGCCGGAGCGGATGACGGGCCGTGACCTACGCGACGCCGCGCACGCGCGCGACGCGGTGTTCGGTGCGACGTTCTCGCATGACGTCGTCGACCTCGACGCGCCGACCAAGGGCTTGCAGACGCGCTGGTCGGTGCACGACGGATTCAAGCTCGTCGTGCATCACGGCAGGGCGAAGCGTGTCGAGCTGTTCCACTTGACCGAGGACCCGCGCGAGCGCGTGGAGCTGGCAGTGCAGCTGCCCGAGCGGACTGGCGCGATGGTGGCGACGCTCGACGCGTGGTGGTCGCCGGCCCGTTTCGATCCCGTCTTGCGCCGCGTGCACGGCTTTCCGGTCTACGTCGATCCCGCGCTGTTGGACGGAGAACACGCGACAGAGGGCGCGCGCGCGCTCGGCATGCTGGCCAACCACCTCGAGCGCATCTCCATGCTGGTCGAGGGCCAGCCGCTGCAGGACCTTCGCCAAGTCGGCATCTGGATCGAGCACGAGCACACCGAGCTGGAGCGCATGCAGTACCACCCGAGCGCGCGCTGGCTGGCCCGGCATGGCTACGACACGCGGCTGGCGCGGACGGTGCATATCCCTCGCGCGCGCGCGCTCCTTTCTCGGGCGCAGCTGCTCAAGCACCCGGCGGTCGTCCTGCACGAGCTCGCGCACGCCTATCACGACCAGGTGCTCGGCTTCGACGACGAACGCGTGCTCCGGGCCTTCCGCACCGCGCGTGACGGAAAGCGTTACGAGGACGTGCTGGCGCACACGGGTCGCCGGGTCCGGCACTACGCGATGACCGACCACAAGGAGTACTTCGCCGAAGCCACCGAGGCGTACCTCTACCGGAACGACTTCTTCCCGTTCGTTCGGGCCGAGCTCGCGGAGTTCGATCCGGTCTGCCACGATCTACTCGAACGGATTTGGGGACCGGCGCGCTGAGTGCGCGGGACACCAGGATCACTGTGCCCTGCGCAGCTCATCGACCCACAGCTCCGTCCAGTGCGCGCCATCGTCGTGGGAGATCGACATCGACCGTCGCCACACGCCGTCGGCCAACAGCTCGGAAACCAGCCGGGATTCGCGCGTGCGGTGTGGCGAGATCGAGCGCCACTCGCTCCGAGTGCCCGTGACGGTACCGGCGTAGCGGGCCGCTGCTCGCCCGACCGAGTTCGTGTACTGCCATGACCACTTTCCGTTGGTGGGGTCGAAGAGTTGCACGGCCGTCCCGGTGTACGAGCGACCCGCCTTCCCGCGGATCTCCAAGGTGCGCAGCTGGCCAGCGCCGATGAGAACCGGCTCGACGCGCATGCGCATCGGCGCCTCGTCGCCGCTCGCGGCGTCGCGGCGCACTCCTTCCCACGTGCCCAGCGTCCACGCGAAGGGGTCGGTTGGTGGCGAGCTGGCGCACGCACACAGAGTGAGACAGGCGACGGCAGTGGCTGCCGAGATCGTGTGGACTTGCGGCATGTTGGACGGCAAGGATCCGCCAACTCTACTCAGCGTGGCCGGGGCCGCAACCAAGCTCGGATGCCGCTCTCGCCGGAGCGGGTTGGAAGGTCTGACACATCCGCCGCCGCGCTGAGCGCAGACGCCAGTGTTGCTTTCGAGCCTCCGGGAGTTGCGGTATCGAAGTCTCGGCGACGACGGGCCTTCCGAAAGGTTGTTGCCGCTCGAACATTCTCGGACCCCGAGGCTGATTGGACCGCGCGTGGGACCAAGATGGTCATGGGTGCATCGGGTCACTCGCCGATCACCAGGTCGACTGCGTTGGTCAGAGAGAGGCCAGACCTCGCAGCGGCGAGCAGCAGGGCCTGGCTGTAGAGCGGCTGTCCGAACAGGCTGGTCGAGACTGACACCGGGAGCGGGAACGTTGCGAACCCGGAGGCGTTGACTTGCGCGGGCGATGTGTCGAGCAGCTGGCCGGGATCAACCAAGAGCAGACAGACGTCGTTGAACGGATGCGTGGCTGGCGCCCGTGACAGCAGCAGGGTCGCAGTACTGCCGCGCGTGCCCCCATGTACGTCCAGTGCAAACGACGGGTTGCCGATCGTCGGCCGGCCGAAAGCGTGCAGGGTCGGCGGGGTGGTCGACCGGGCGCAGCCGCGTCCACGCTGCGCGATCGCGGCGGCCGTGGTCGCCGCGTAGATCCAGGTGTCGGAGAGCAACGAGGGGGTGCCGGTGAAGCTACCGCCAAACAGCATCAACCGGCCCCGCCCACGGTCGTAAGCCATGCTGTGTTGGTTTCGCGCGGGCGGGGAGGTCGCCGGGACGTGTGCCGTCCACACGGTGCCGTCCCATTCCCACGTGTCGTTCAGGTTGGAGCCGTTGGCGTGACCGCCGAACAGCACGACGCGCTCGATCGACGGGTCGTAGACCATGTCGAGACAGCACCGCGGCGACGGGTCGGGGCCGGTTGCCCGCTGGAGCCAAGTTGTGCCGTCCCATTCCCAGGTGTCGCCCAGCTTCTGCACCCTTCGGTCGTTGCCGCCGAAGATGACGACGCGCTGCCGCGAGGCATCGTACGCCATCGCGTGGTCGAAACGGGCCGGGGGAGATGACTGCGGCGTGCGCCGAGTCCAGGTCGTACCGTCCCACTCCCAGGTGTTGTTGGTCGCGTTGAACCCGCCGGTGCGTCCACCGAACAACACGACCCGCGCTCGCGCGGCGTCGTACACCATCGTGTGGTCCGAGAGACGGCCGGGCCAGGTTGGTGGACTCAGCTGGGACCATTGAGTGCCGTCCCACTCCCAGGTGTCGTCGATCGTGAAAGACGAAGTGTCGACTCCGCCGAACAGAACAATGCGCTGGCGCGCCTCGTCGTAGGCCATGGCGTGGGCCATTCGAACGGGCGGCTGCCGGCTGGGCTGGAGGCGCCACCAGCGGAGCCCGTCCCACGACCAGGTGTCGTTCTTGAACGAACCACCGAAGAGCACGATCCGGTCACTTGCCGTCGAGTACGCCATCGCGTGTCCCGAGCGGCCATTCGGGCTCGGAAAGGTCGCCGGAGTCCACGTGCGACCGTCGTACTCCCAAGTGTCCGACAACCAGCCTGCGGCGCCGCCACCGCAGAGTACGACACGCTGACGCGCAGCGTCGTAGACCATCGCCTGCGCCGACCGGCCGGACGGTGCGACGGCCGGGGATTGCTGCGTCCAGGTGGAGCCGTCGTACTCCCACGTATCGGCGAGGGCAGTCCCAGCAAAGCCACTACTGCGGCCGCCGAACAGCACCACGCGTCGCCGCGTGCTGTCGTAGGTCATGCTGAAGTAGCCGCGCGCGGCCGGTGTCGTCGACCCACCGACCTGCGTCCACGCGACGCCGTCCCACTCCCAGGTGTCGCCCAGCCCGTTGAGCGAAGCGTCGATACCGCCAAACAGAACGATCCGCTGGCGGTTCTCATCGTAGACGAGCTGGTGGTAGCCGCGCGCAGGCGGACCCTGTGCCGCCAGCGCCCGCGTCCAGTTGGTGCCGTCCCACTCCCAGGTTTCTTCGACCGTGCTGCCGGTGTCACGGCCGCCGAACAACACGACGCGTTGTCGGGCGGCGTCGTAGGCCATGGCGTGCTGCCAGTAGATGGACGGAGATTGCGGGGGGTTGCGTTGCTGCCAAGCCACGCCGTCCCATTCCCACGTCTGCTGTTCTCCGTACAAGACGACCCGCCGGCGCGCCGAGTCGTAAGTCAAGGCGTAGTAGAACGTCTGTGGCACGTTTGGCGAGAGTCGCTCGGTCCACGTCCGCCCGTCCCACTCCCAGGTCTCGTGCAGATTGAAGGAGCTGTCGAACAAGACGGTGCGTTGACGAGCGGAGTCGTACGCCATGGCACTCGTGGTGCGCAGCCGGGGCTTCTCCACCCACGTGGCCTGGGCGTGCAGGAGCGTTCCACCGAGAGCGAGCGCCGTCCCGGCCATGAGCCCGAAAGGGCTTCGAAAACGGAAGGGGGCTAGACGGGCCAACGAGGTCTCCTTGGTTGCGTGCCACACCAAGATATCAGGTTCATGCGAACCGGTGGTGATGGCGGCCGAGTTGTCTCAGCGCGGCCACGGCCGCAACCAAACTCGGATGCCGCTCTCGCCAGAGCGGTTTGGAAGGTCCGACCCATCCGCCGCCGCGCTGAGCCAGGAGGCACTGTCTCTCCGAGCCTCCGGCGCGGCGGCATTGTCGCCATGGCAGCGACGTCGCCTCGAAAATGTTGTCGCAGCTCGACGACTCGAGGCGCCGGAGGCTCAGCGCGGCCGAGGCCGCAACGGTATGTGTGGTTCCATGATCTGCGAAGCTAGAGTTCTCCACACCCGTCGCGCCGTAGCGGTGTGGAAGACTCGCGCGATGGTGCAGCCGCAGGAGTCGTGTCGGGAGTCTGGTCATCGGCCGCAAGAGAGCTTAGGGTCCCCCGGCGTGCGACGGAGAGGTTTCGCGATCTGCCGCAATGGTGGCGCTTCGAGCGGCCCCTCATTTGGTTCTGCGACTCTCCTCCCGCGTGGGGGACCCGATTTAGGAGATTGGCGGCGTGAGAAATCACGGCCCCGAAACACGAACCGTTTTGGCGACTCGCCTCCTCAGGCGGACTGCGCGGGTAGGGAGAGTCCTCTCGTCGACACTCACTCGTTGAACATGGAGGGGACATGAATCGATTCGTTGGATTGGATCTCGGCTTGAGGAGCAAGCACCGAGCCGTCGTTCTGGATGGTGCGAAGTCTCGGGGCAGACCGTTTTCAGTCGAGAACAGCCGTGAGGGTATTGACCTTCTGCTGCGCCGTGCACAGGAAGGTGCCGAGGGTCCGGTGAGCTTCGTGATGGAACCAACGGGGTTGGCGTGGCTGCCCATCGCGGCGCACGTGAACGCCGCAGGGTTCCAGATCTACGTGAGCAAACCACAGAAGCTGAGCGACCTGCGGAAGTTCTATAGCAAGCACACCAAAACCGACGTAGTAGACGCCGAGGCCGCTGCGCGTCTGCCGCAGATGGATCCAAAGGGCGTCCACCAGCTGCGTGTTCCAACTGCCGACGAGACGACGATCCGTCGACTCGTGAAGCGGCGTGAGCGGTTGGCGCGCGAGCTCAGCGACCACAAGCGTCGTGTGCACGCGATACTGGTACTGGCGAATCCCAGCCTCATGAAGGCCTTGGGGGCAGAGAAGTTCAGTGCCGCTAAGATGGGGTTTCTGCGGCGCTACGTCGATCCGGTGAAAGCGGTCGGCCTTGGGAAGAGTCGCTTGGAGCGCTTCTTGACGAAGCGATCCAAGGGAACGCATGACCCGTGCTTGGTCGACCGCGTGCTCGAGTCCTGCCGACAGGCCGCCGAGTACTACGCTGAGCTGCGAGCTGCGGGGCAGATGCCGTTCGACTACGAGGCCATCCAAGAGGATGTGGTGTACGAGCTGGATGAGATCGAGCGCAAGAACACGGACGTTCGCAAGCTCGACGCAAAGATCAAGAAGCTCTACCTGGGCGTCGATCCTGACCGAACACTCGAGCAACTGCGCGGCGTCGGTCCCACGATCGCTGCGGCCATCGAAGCCTTGGTAGGCGACATCGCGCGGTTCTCGAACGGCAAGAAGTTCGTGAGCTACTGCGGACTGTGTCCACGCCGGAAGCAGACGGGCATGAGCGACCCCTCGATGCCAATCACCAAAACCGGCCAACGAGTACTCAAGAAGTACCTCTACCTAGCAGCTGACGTCGCTCGCCAGTGGGATCCGGATTTCGCGGCGTACTACGCTCGCCGCTACGCCGCAGGTGATCACCACAACCTCATCCTCATCGCATTGGCTGGCAAGATGGCGCGCCGCGTCTACGCCCTCCTGAAGCGTCGCGACAGCCAGCGCGCCGATGACAAGCCGGCGTCGACGCAAGTCCGCTACGTCCTGCGAGACGCCGACGGCAACGAGCTCACGAAGGTTGCCGCGCGCGCGCTCATCGCAGCCAAGTTCACGCGCAGCATCGTCGCGCCACAGCGGCATGAGCGCGACCAACGGCGACAGGGACGAGTGGGGACTCCGACGACGAGGGACTTGAGTGGCCGCCCAATGGACGCCACAGGCCTGGCCGTGGAATCCCCACGTCAACCTCACCCGATCGGTGATCTCATGCAAGAACACTTCCCTGGTCTTGTGGAAGAGTCCTGAACAAGCCGTGCACACGCGATGTCGAGCCCCAGCGAAAACCCCTTGACATGACTTAGGAGATATCAAACACGGAGCGTTCCGCGACCCGAGCGTGGGTTGCAGGTCCCGCGGTCGCCGGCGGCCGCGCTGAGCCCGGAGGCCAGTGTTGTCTTCGAGATGGGATGAGAGGGTCGATCCCTCCGACGCAGTCGCCACACAATGGCGCTGCAAAATCAAAGGAGCAGATCGACCCATGACCAAAGTTACCGCTCAGACCTCCCCCGTGACCATCGGTCTCGACATTGGCGATCGGAACATCCACTACTGCGCACTGGACGCGTCGCGGACGGTCGTTGCGCGGGGCAGTTTCCCGACGACGCCGACAGCGCTCTCGAAGGCGCTGAGCGACTTCCCGGGCGCCAGAGTCGCTCTCGAGGCCGGCTCGCAGTCGGCCTGGATGTCTCGGCGGTTGCGCTCGGAGGGCTACGACGTTCACGTCGTGGACCCGCGCCGAGTGCAGCTGATCGCCAAGGATCCTCGCAAGACCGACCGGCGCGATGCCGAGACCCTGGCTCGCCTGGAGGCAGGGATGCCCGAGTTGCTCGGCACGATCCACCACCGCAGCGAGCAGGCACAGGCCGACCTGTCGGTCATTCGTGCGCGCGACCTGCTGGTGAGGATGCGGACGATGGCAGTGCAGCAGGTCCGGAGCCTGGCGAAGGGCTTCGGCGTCCGGCTGCCGTCGGCATCGACCGCGGCGTTCCCGAAGCGAGCTCGCGAGTCCATGCCGGTCCTGCTACTCACTGCGGCGGAGCCGCTGCTGGACTTGATCGCCGACCTGTCCCGCCGGATCGACGAGCTCGACAAGGCGCTCGTCGAGGCGAGCCGCGAGCGATACCCCGAGGTCGCCGTCGTGCAGCAAGTCAACGGCGTGGGGCCGGTCACAGCGACCGCGTTCGTGCTGACGATCGAGGATCCGACACGATTCGCCGAAAGCCGCCGCGTGGGCTCCTGGCTCGGCTTGTGCCCAAAGAGCTTCGCGTCGGGCGACAGCAATCCGGAGCTGTCGATCAGCAAGGCTGGCGACGGCTATCTGAGACGGCTTCTGGTGCAGTGTGCGCACTACATCCTCGGCCCGTTCGGCAAGGACTGTGACCTCCGGCGCTTCGGGCAACGCCTGATCGCCCGCGGCGGCCGCGGCGCGAGGAAACGCGCGGCGGTCGCGGTTGCCCGCAAGCTCGCGCTACTGCTGCATCGGCTGTGGCGTCATGGCTTGGTCTACGACCCACTCCACAACAGCGACCGCGTAGCTGCCCACACCGCGGTATGACCCAACCATGATCGCCCCACCCCCAACCAACCGAATACCGTGGAGGAACCTGGCGTGATGCCGCTCCTGCACTGCTGAAGACTCACCGCCCGATCCCGGCGACAGCGACCGGAGGCTTGGCCCTCGAGGCCGTTATCGAGAAAGCTGCGCCGGGTCGGACGGATCTCATCGTGCACCGGTCTCGGACGAGGCCATCAGAGTGCGTATGGAAGCCTGCGGAGTCCGAAGCTTGTCGCGCAGGGCGGCGCCAAGGCGCCCAGATTCTCAAGAAGAACAGATCCACAGACAAAGAGCTGTTGACGGGATCGCCCCTCTCATGGAAGCCTCCGGGAGTTGCGGTATCGAAGTCCCGGCGACGACAGGCCTTCCGAAAGGTTGTTGCCGCTCGAACATTCTCGGACCCGGAGGCTCAGCGCGGCCGAGGCCGCAACCAAGAACGGAGTATTCCGCGACCCGAGCATCGGCCGCGGGTCCGGCGGTCGCCGGCGGCCGCGCTGAGCCCAGAGGCCAGTGTTGTCTTCGAGCCTCCGGGAGCCGCGTTGTCGAAGTTCCAGCGGCATCGAGCCTTCCGAAAGGTTTTCGCCGCGCGAAGATTTGCGGACCCGGAGGCTCAGCGCATCAGCGGGCTGGCCTGCGCGAAGGTCCAGCGGTTGCCTTCGGGATCGGCGGCCTCGTAGGCGCGGAAGCCGTGCTGGTGGATGTCTTTGATGATCTCTGCGCCGTGCGCTTTGGCGTGTGCGAAGTGTGCGTCGAGGTCGGCGACGTGGATGAACGGTGTGTGGGTGATTGGCGTGTCCGCGACGGCGGTGGCTTCGCGGCCGCAGAGGATGATCGCGCCATTCCCGATGCGGAACTCGATCCAGCTGTGGCTCGGGTCGTTGGGCTCGACTTCGGGGACGCTGTTTGCGGGCTCGAAGCCGAAGACATCGCGCAGCCAGCGCCCGGCGGCTGCGGGCTCGGCGTAGTGGACGACGACGGCGAGCCGCGCCAGGGGCAACGGCTCAGGGGGGACGTGATCGCGCTTTTGGATCCAGTCGTTCAGCCAGACCGGGCTCATCCGTACCCATGCCGTTCCGCCCTTGTCCTCGCCGCCGTCCGGGATCGTGGCCTGCACGTTCACCTCCGTGCCGCCCGCGCTCATCTCGAAGCGAACGTCGATCTCGACGTCGTCCAAAGAGCTCGTCCACGCAACCCGCTTGCCTGGCTCCCAGACGGTGATGCGCGCGAGCTCGAGGCCGTCGCCCGTCTCCTCGTCGTAGACCTCGACGATCCGACCGCCGACTCCGGGCTCCATCCGCATGTAGTACGCCCGAGCGGTGTCGAAGAAGTTGATCGGGCCCTGGATCCACCAGCGGTCGAGCTCCTTCGTAAAGACCTCGAAGGCGGTGGCGGGATCGACGGCGACCTCGATCGATGAGTTCACTGTGCGGGGAGTGGTCACTTCTTCTTCCTCCGTTCGACGTGTCGCTTGAACGAGCGCAGCTGGGCGTCCCACTCCTGCTGGAGCCGTTCCAGCCACTCGTTCACCGCCTGCATGGATTGCGGGCGCAGGCGGAAGACCCGCCCCCGAGCGTCCTCTCGTGGACGCTCGTCGGTGGCGATTCCGGCGTCGAGCAGGACGCGCAGGTGCCGGCTCATGGTCGGCGGTGAGGTCCGCGTCGCCGCTGCAAGCTCCCCCGCGCGGCGCGGCCGCGAGCCGAGCAGCTCGACGACCGAGCGCCGCGTGGGATCGGCGAGCGCGTGGAAGACGCGATCGACCGTGGCCACGGATGCTTTTACCATAGGTGGCAATAATTATCAAAATCAGCAAGTATGTCAACTCCGCGACCGCAGTGTACGCCGGGAGCGGCGCGGTGGCGGATCGATGCGACCACCGCACATCGTGAGGATCCGACTCACGCCTCGAGGGTGTGGTCACAAGAGCGGCCACTTCGATCGCCATCCGCGATCGAGGCATGAATGCACCCTCGCAGCGACAGAGACGAACGTGTGGAGATCCCATGTCCGACGACACCCTCGAGCCCCTTGCAATCCAAGACATTCGTCCCGCCAACGCGGACGCGGCCCGCACTTGGAGCAATGGCGGGCACGCCTACGACGAGATCAGCCGGCAGATTGCCGACGCGATCGAGCACGGCGTCGATCGGCTGGATCCCCGGCCGGGGCAGCGGATCCTCGATATCGCGACCGGTACCGGTTGGGCGGCGCGCCGCATCGCGGGTCGCGGAGCTCATGTCACCGGCGTCGATTTCGGCGCCGACGTCATCGAAGCGGCGCGCCGTATCGGCACGTGTGATCGCCTCGAGTTCGTGGTCGGGGACGCCGAGGATCTGCCGTTCCCGGACGAGACCTTCGATGGCGTGATCTCGACCTTTGGCGTCATGTTCTGCGGCGATCCCGAGGGCGCGGCCGCCGAGCTGGCCCGCGTCTGCAAGCCGGGCGGCAGGCTCGCGCTCACCAACTGGGCGGCCACGGGCACCGTGCGCGCGATGTTCGAGCTGATCCAGCGGTACCGGCCGGCGCCGCAAACGGCCAGGCTGCCGTCACCATTCGACTGGGGCCGGCGTGAGTGCGTCCACAAATGGCTGGGGACGTGGTTCGATCTCGGGTTCGAGGACGCCATCTCCTACTGCAGAGCGAAGGACGGAGCGGCCGTATGGGAGGCCTTCGCCGCCGGCTTCGGGCCGGTTGTCACCTTGAGTCGCCAGCTCAGCCGCGCCACGCTGGCGCAATTCCGGGCCGAGTTCGAGAGGTTCCACGATCGCTTTCGAACGGATGCCGGTGTCCTCGTGGAGCGTTCCTACGTCGTGGCGGTCGGCGAGCGCGTCGCGTGACCCGTAGCTCACGCATGGACGGTCGAGACCCCACCAGCAAACGCCGGTGGGTCGTTGCGGCTTGAGGACGGCCCACCCGTGCTCGATCATGATCGCGGCGCGATGCCTGCCCCAGTCTTCTCCATCGTCGTGGTGCCGTTTCGGAACCTGTCCACGGATCCGGAGACCGACTACTTCGCGCGTGGCTTCGTCGAGGACTTGATCGCCGACCTGACGCGCTTCCGCGAGCTACGCGTGCTGGCTCGAGACAGCGCCTTCGAGCTGGCCTCGCTCGACAAGCCGTCCGAGTCGGTAGCACGGGAATGGGGAGCCGACTACCTCCTTACGGGCAGCGTACGGCGCCGCGACGATGGACTGCGGGTCACGACGCAGCTGGTCGGCGCCGTCGACAAAGACGTCATCTGGGCCGAGCGATTCGACGCTCCTGTCGAGTCGGTGTTCGAGATCCAGGACGCGATCACCGCCTCGGTCGCCGGCAAGCTGGCCGTCCGCGTCGGCGACCAGCGGCTCCAACGAGCGCGCAGTCGCTCGATGGGCGAGTTGCAGGCCTACGACTGCTGGCTGCGTGGGCTCGAACACCTGCGCCGCGGGACTCTCGAGGACGACGCCGAGTCGCGCCCCTTCTTTCAGCGCGCTCTCGAGATCGATCCGGACTACGCGCGGGCCTATACGGGGTTGTCCATCTCCCACTTCAACGAGTGGACGTGCCAAGCCTGGCATCTGTTCGACGAGAGTGGCGAAGGAGCGTTCCACTACGCGCAGCGCGCCGCAGAACTCGGCAGCGGCGACGCCATGGTGCAGGCGGTATTGGCGCGGGTCCATCGCTTCCGGCTCGAACACGCCGAGGCCGACCAGCGCGCCGCGCGCGCGCTGGCGCTCAACCCCAACGACCCCAACGTGCTGATCCACATCGCGATCGCGACGCTGTTCAGTGGCGATCCCGAAGCGGCGCACGAGCTGGCAACGAGGGCGATCGACCTCAATCCGCTCCACGGTGCGTGGTACGGTGGGGTCGCCGGCTGGAGCCTCTTCATGGCCGGGGAAACCGCAACGGCTCTCCGCCTTCTCGACGAAGCCGGCGACTCCATCGTCAACTTCGCGGCCTATCGCGCCGCCTGCCATGCT
Organism: Planctomycetota bacterium; assembly: GCA_965223545.1. GTDB lineage: Bacteria > Planctomycetota > UBA1135 > UBA1135 > UBA2386 > CBDCWY01. The sequence goes on from OZ245006.1 coordinate 6,854,686, forward strand.
CTGTTGGGCGACCACGTCTCGGCGGCTCGCGCCTATGCCGATTTCGAGCGTGAGTATCGTGACAAGATCGCTTTCGGGCGCGCGCCCGGGCCGAGCGAGGCTCTGCGCTGGGCAGTGCAGGTCGAGCCGTTCCGCCGCCTCGAAGACTCGCGCCGGATGCCCGAGGCGCTGCGCGCCGCGGGTATCGCCGATGTCGACGTGCAAGCCGCTCTGGACGGTCGTCCGCGCACGATGGTCCAACCCGCCGGCATCCTCAGCCCGCCCGGCAGTGTGTTCCGCAGGGACGATGACGTCTGGGTGATCCGGTTCGACGGCGCCGGTGCGCGACTGGTCGGATTGAAGGGCTTTCACGACTTGGTTCGGCTGTTGCGCGAACCTGGCGTGCCGATCCACTGCCTCGAGCTCTCAGGCGCTCCTCCCGCACACGAGTCACGCCACGACGTGCTCGACGCCGATGCCCGCCAGGACTACCGCCGCCGGATTGAAGAGTTGCAGGCCGACGTCGAGCGGGCCCAACGCGACAACGATCCCGGTCTGACCGAACGGTTGCGTGCCGAGCTCGACGCGTTGATCGACGAGCTCACCAAGGCCAGCGGGATGGGGGGACGATCCCGCAATCTCGATCGTCGCGTGGAGCGGGCCCGCACGGCGACCACCTGGCGGATTCGCAGCGCCATCAAGAAGATCGCTTCCGCCCATCCGCGCCTCGGGCAGCACCTCGATAACTCCGTCCGCACGGGCACCTTCTGCGTCTATTCGCCCGAGCGCAACGTGGTCTGGGAGCTGTAGAGGACGCGTACCCACATCGTGTGGGTGGGCCTCACGCCCTCTTGGTGACAAGGCGAACGGCTGATTGCGAGCTGCACTCGCGAGCTCGAGCCGCTCGCCGCCAGACTCCAGAGTGGAGGCGTATCCGATGCTACCCAACAACCTCCGGCTGTGGCTCTTCGACCGGCTGTCGGTCAAGACCATGCGTTACGTCACCGCGGTCAAGAAGGACCGCGCCCAGGGCCTGACCAAGTCCGTCTACGACCAGATCGACGAGGACTTCTTCATCAACGGCTCGCTGACCAGCCGTTCGCCGGTGCCCGAGCTGCTCGCCGCGATCTGGACGGCGGGTCGCGAGACCATGCTCGTCGACGACGGGCTGGACCGCACCACGAAGGAGGCAATCTGCGCAGTGTTGTCGGATGCCAACGCGTGTCCGTACTGCGGCGACATGCTGATCAGTCTGGTGGACGCCGGCAAGGAGCACGACGCGGCCTCGGCGATCTACGATCGCGATGTCGAGCGGATCCAGGACCCAACCTTGCGACGGCAGCTCGAGTGGGTCCGGGCCGTGGGCACCCCGGGCGCCGACAACATTCCGGCGAACCCGTTCACAGCGGCGCAACTCCCCGAACTCGTCGGCACGCTGATGTCGATGGCGGACATCAACCGCTACAGCCACGTCGTGATGGACGGTTCACCGGTCGATCTGCCGCTCGGTCTGCAGCGACCGGCGTTGCGGATGTTTGGCCGCGAGCTCGAGGGCACCAAGACTCGGTCGGCCGAGCCCGGTCGGGCGCTGGGCTTGTTGCCCGACGCGCCGTTGCCCGACGACCTCGCCTGGGCAGCGCCGAACCCGCGCATCGCCTCCGCGCTTGCACGCTGGACCGCAGCGGTGGAGCGAGAGACCGCTGGCGTGGTCTCGCAGGCCGTGCAGAACCGTGTCGCCGAGCAGCTGCGCGGCTGGAACCACGAGCTGATGCCGATCAGTCGCAGCTGGGCCGACGCCGCCGTCACCGGACTCGACGGTGAGGATCGCGCGATCGCGAAGTTCGCGTTGGTTCTGGCGAAAGCGCCGACGCAGGCTTCCGAGGATCTCGTCGAACCGTTCGTCGGAGGCGACCAGGAGCGGTTCGTGCGCATCCTGGCCTGGGCATCGTTCACCGGCGCCAGGGCCTACGCGAAATACGTCGCTCGGACGGCCGGCTTGGCGGCCACCGACCCGGACGAGGCGGCGGTCTCTCCGGTCGGGCTCTGCAAGGCGGAGATCGTGTGATGGGACGGTGCCTTGGATGCCTGCTGGTGCCGATCGTCCTGGCCGCCGCCGTAGGCGGCACGACCCAACACGGCCTCGCTCAGGGGGAGCTTCCCGTTCAAATCACCGCCGCGCTGGACCGGGCGCGGCCGGTGCTCTTCGACATGGCGAAGACTTCGACCCAAGGTGTGCACGCGCTGATTTGTCTCGCCCTGGCTCACGGCGGTTCGACGATGGCCGACCCGGAGTTCCGACAGGCGATCTCTCGACTCGAGGACAGCAAGCTGGCCCAAACGTACGACCTCAGCGTGCGACTGATGGTGATGGCCGAGGTCCAGGATTACCCAGCGCGGCGCCGCGCCGCGGACAGGGACCTCGCGCAGCTGCTGAAGAATCAGCGGGGAGGCGGGTTCGGCTACACGCCAAAGGGCGGGCATTGGGATCTCAGCAACACGCAGTACGCGGCGCTGGGCATGCGCGCCGCCGCGAGCTTGGGGGTCCCCATCTCGCGGCGCCGATGGATCGCGCTCGGTCGCACCGTACTGACCGCACAGGTCCGCCGAGGCGGATTCGGCTATCGACCGAAAGGGCGCGGCTCGAATCCCTCGATGACCGTCGCGGGAATCGCGGTACTCCAGATATGCCGCATGCAACTGAACGACAAGGGCACGCTGAGCAAGAGAATGCGGTCGGCGATCAGGAGGGCGTGGGATTACATGGCGAACAACAAGGAATCGATCGGCGCCGGTAGCGACAGCCAACGCAGCTACTACTTCCACTACGGACTCGAGCGGGCCGCGATCTTGTCCGACTTGGAGATGGTGGATGGCATCGACTGGTATCGCACAGGAGTAAGGATGCTCCTCGAAGACCAGGACCCCGACGGCGGATGGGGTGCTGCCCCTTGGGCAAGAGAAGCCGATCCCCGCCGGCCCGAGATGCACCGCGGCGGGGAGATCATGACTGCTTTCGCAGTTCTCTTCCTGCGGCATTCGTTTCGCAAAACGCTGACGACAGGTCCGATCACGCCGCGCCCCCGAGCGTCATCTGATCTCCGGACCCCAGCGTCGGTCAGGGCTGGATGATCATCAGCGTCGCCGGGGTGATCTGCAGACACGGCCCCGCGCTGAGGAACCCCATGCTCATGGCCGCCTGCGCCGCGATCCCCGTACCGACCAGCGCTGGCACGTAGGGTACCTGCAGGGTGAGGACGCGCAGATGCGAGACCGGGAGCACGACGGTTGGCGCCACCACGATGCCACACGTCTGGCCGCCGCAGGTTCCGCTGGCGAACGGAAACACGAGCGCCGATTGTGCGCCGATCACCATCACGCTGCCGATCGCGGGCAAGCCGGTCGGGTTGTACTCCAGCGCGATCGGCGAACCGAGCTGGGTCAAGCCGTGACACTTCATCGGCGGCGTGCTCGGGCAACCGGTGCCCGCGAGGGTCACGCACTGGGTGGCGGCCTCGGGCGCCAGCAGCGCCGAAGCGAGGAGAACGCTGAGCAGGGGCTTGATCATCGTGCGAAGCGAGCCGGGTCGGGGTGCAGCACCGTTGCCGATGCATGGTAGAGCAGGACGGGTCGGCTGCGGCCGGGCAATCCACACGGGCGGAGTTCCGTCCTCCCGCTTCGCGGCGATTCCGGGCTCAAGCCTCGTCGAGGGTCGCCCGGACTTCCCGCAGCCACAGCACCCGCGCCCGCAGCGTGCGCAACGCTCCGCGGCTGATGAGGTAGGCGAACAGATCGCCATGCGTCTTGTCCTCCGCGCACCTGGCCGTCACCCGGACGATCTGCTCCTGGAGCCCGGCCTCCGCCTCGGCCAAGAACGCGGTCCGCTGCTTCGCCGTGAGGACTGACAAGAACCGCACTCGCACGCGGAGCGGGTCGATGTCCATCAACGCGGCGGGCTCGGGCAGTGGTGGACGCAGCCAAGCCTTGAGCGTGCGGCGGCCGGCGGGCGTCAACTCGTAGAGGCGGGAGGCGCGCCGGCCGGTCCTCGCGGCACTGGAAGCGAGCAGCCCGCTCGCCTCGAGCCGCTCGACGACCGGGTAGATCGCGCCGGCACTGCCACTCCAGTGCGACGACGGGGACTTGGCGAACGTCTGCCGCACGGCGTAGGGCGTGCAGGGTCCTTCGAGCTGGATGATGCCCAGGACCACGTGCTCGAGGTCGGTGCGCGGCGCCATGCCATGAGCTTAGCGCTTGGCACCGGCGCGACCGAGGCAAGGCAACGTTCCCCGCGATCGGCACGGCAACGGCCCGCGACAGCGCGCGAGTTTTTCGATAGTCTGAATCGGACTATCGATCCAAACCACGCAAGCCATGTCCGTACCCCACCCGCTGCCAGCGATCTCGATGACCTTGGCCATGTTCGTAGTCGGGGGCCTGCGTCCCGCGGTCGCTCAGGCAGAGACGACGCCGGCCGTCTACGGCCGGATCCCCGCCACGACGGAGCTTCCCGAGGATGGCTGTGTGATCCCGTTCGGCATCTACCGCGGTCGGCCGGCGGTGTCGGTGAGGATCAACGGCAAGGGACCGTTCCTGCTGCTCGTCGACTCGGGTGCCGGGACGACGGTGCTCAACCACGACTTGGTCGCGGAGCTCGAGCTGCCGGTGCTGGAGCAGTCGCGGCTCGGCGATCCGTCCGATCCACAAGCCATCGAGACCGACATCGTCAACCTCGAGAACCTGCGCGTCGGCGAGGCGGTCTTCGGCAAGGTGCAAGCGGCGAGTTGGGACCGCAGCGCGCTGTATCCCGACCGGGAGACGATGCCGCGAGGCATCCTGGGCTTCCCGTTGTTCGCGCACTGCTTGCTCACGGTGGACGCCGCCGCGGAGCGGTTCGTGTTGAAGCGCGGCCGTCTTTCCGCGACGGAGCGGCACACCGTGTCCTACGAGCTGTGGCACGGCGTCTGCCAGTTCCCGATGGAGCTTGCCGGCAAACCGGTCCAGGCGCACCTCGACACCGGGTTCGGCGGTGGGCTGATGCTGCCGCGCGGCTGGGCGGAGACGCTCGCGCTCGCCGCGCCACCTCGGGTGATCGGCCGCGGGCGCACGGTGAACTCGGATTTCGAGATCCTGCAAGCGACGCTGGACGGCGCCGTCTCGATCGCGGGCCATCGGCTCGACAGTCCCGAGGTCCTGTTCGCCGAGATCATGAACGCCGCCGACCGCGTGGTTCTCGGGGTCGGGTTCATGCGCCGCTACACGATCACGTTCGACCAAGAACACCGGCGCGTGCAATTTCTGCCGGTCGCGGCGAGAGCCGGCGAGGCCGACGCGTTCGAGGCCGTCCTCCCCGGTCCGGTCCGCGAGCGCGGCGTACACGTCGCAGCGCTCGCCGACGGAGGCTACGTCGTCGCCGGGGTTACGCAGCGCGGTGGCGACAGCGGCGCCGATGCAATGCTCCTGCGCGCCGACGTTCGGGGCGAGGTGATGTGGACGCGATCGTACGGCGGTGACCGTGAGGACAACGGGTGGGCCGTGGTCGAGCTCGACGACGGCTTCGCGCTCGCGGGCTTTACCAAGAGCTTGGGCGCCGCAGGCTACGACTTCTTCCTGGTCCGCACCGATGCAGCGGGCGAGGTGCTGTGGCAGAAGACCTACGGCGGCGACGGCGACGACCGGTGCTGGGCGTTGGCGAGGAGCGAGGACGGTGGCTTCCTGCTGGCGGGAGAGACCGACAGCTCCGGAGCGGGAGAGCGGGACTGGCTGGTGATCGCGACGGACGCGGCCGGCAACCAGATGTGGAGCAAGACCTACGGTGGCGCGCGCGACGATCGCTGCTTCTCGATCGCGCCCGGCCCGGACGGCGGCTGGGTGCTGGCCGGCCAGACCTACTCCGACACCGCGGGTGACCGGGACGCACAAGTCCTCGCGATCGATGCAGGCGGCGGGCAGCGTTGGTCACACAAGTTCGGCGGCGAGGCCTCCGACGTCGGCCACTCGATCTGTCGCACGGCGGCCGGCGACTACCTCGTCACCGGCTACACGAAGAGCTTCGGCGCGAACGGCGAAGACCCGTTCCTGATGCGTCTCCGCGCCGACGGCAGCACCGTGTGGACCCGGGTGCTGCCGGTGCCTGGTCGGTGCCGGGCGATCACCGGAGCCGCGGGCGCTGGCGGCGGCTTCTTCTGCGTCGGCTTTGCGACGCCGCCGGGCGCGCGCCGGGGCGAAGCCGTGCTGCTCCGCGTGGACGACGAAGGCGCGTTGGAGTGGCGCAGGCAATTCTTTGGCCAAGAGGCCGGCGAAAGCATGGGCTACACCGTGGCCGCAACGCCCGATGGCGGCTGCGTGTTCACCGGTCACGTCGTGCGGGCGGGTGACACCGACGCGTTTCTCGTCAAGGCAGGCGCCGACGCGCGCTGAGGAATGTCGGCTTTTGTCTCACGAAGCCGCGACGCCGCGACCCGCGGTGACCCCCCCGTCGATCGCCAGGATTGCGCCCGTCGTCCATGCGGACCTCTCGCTCGCCAGGAAGAGGATCGCCTCCGCCACTTCGCCAGGTTGTCCGTTGCGTCCGATCGGGTGGAACGAATCGAAGCCGGCGAGAGTTTGGCGCACCTGCTCCTTCGGGATGAACGACTCGTAGACCGGCGTCTCGACGACTGCGGGTGCCACGGCGTTGACCCGGATCCGGTCGTCCGCGAGCTCGATCGCCAGGTTGTGGGTCAGGGCGTGCACGCCGGCCTTGGCGACTGAGTAGGCCGACGACGGTGTCGCGCCGACCGCGTGGTCGGCCCACATCGAGCCGACATTGACGATTGCGCCGCCGCCGCGGGCGCGCATCGCGGAGACGGCGGCTTGCGACGCGAAGAACGTGCCGGCGACGATGACTTCCAAGTAGCGAGCCAAGTCCTCGGCGTCGTGCTCGACGAACGGCTTGGGCGAGAAGATGCCGGCGTTGTTGACGAGAATGTCGACGCCGCCGAACTTCGCTTCTGCCGTCTTGGCGAGCTGCCGTGCCACTTCTCGGTCACCGATCGAGCCGGCGACCGGGATGATCCGCTCGCCCGTCGGATCGAGTTCTCGCGCTGTGCGGGCAAGCACGTCCTCGCGTCGCCCGTTGATCGCGACGCCAGCGCCACCACGTTCCAGGAAACGTCTTGCTGCTTCCTTGCCGATGCCGGTTCCGCCACCGGTGATGAGTGCTACCTTGCCTGTGAAGTCCATCCGATTCTCCTTGGTCGTGTGGTTTCGAGCGCGACCCATTCGTCGCGTGGCTTGAACTACGCGGCTGCCGAGGAAAAGTCAGGTGAGTACTTCGAGGTAGGGTAGGTACCGCGAGGTGCTAATTGCGATGACCAGCGGAGAAACGCTTGCAAAGAAGACGGATCCCTGAATCGACGGTCGACATGCTGCGTGCGCTGTTCGGCTGCAAGTGGTCGCTGACCGTGTTTGCACTGATCGAGGCGGGTGTGCGGCGACCGGGCGAGATGGTGCGCAGCGTGGATGGCCTGACCACGAAGTCGCTGAACGAATGCGTGCAGCGCTTGCTCGAGTTCGGGATCCTCGAGAAATCGGTCTATCCCGAGGTGCCGCCCCGGGTGGAGTACTCGATCACGGAGCGTGGTGAACGCGTGCGCGCGATCTTCGCGCAGATCGAGGAGCTGGCGAAGGAGTTCGCGTAGCCGCGCCGACTCGCGGTTGGACCGACCCGATCGGGTCAGCTCCCCGCGACTCGGCCAAGAGCGAAAGCGCTGGCTCCCGGACGTGCTATGGCATGCTGTGGCGAACGTGTTCGAGCTGATCGCTGCCCCTCATTCGCCTTTCGACCTACACGGCGAGCTGAACCTCGCCGCCGTCGATCTGCAGGCTGCCCACCTGCGGAGGACCGGGATCCACGGCGTCCTCGTGGCCGGAACCACTGGTGAGGGGGCCTCGCTCACGGGGGCGGAGCGGCGCCGGCTCGCAGAGCGGTGGGTGGCGGTTGGCGGCGACCTGCGCGTCGTGCTGCACGTCGGCCACGCCAGCCCTCACGAGGCTCGCGACCTCGCCCGACACGCCGCCGAGATCGGTGCGCATGCCATCTGTGCCGCGCCACCCAACTGGTTCCCCATCCACAGCGCCGAGGAGCTCGCCCAGACGTGCGAGGTGATTGCGTCGGGCGCCCCCGATCTGCCTTTCCTCTACTACCACATCCCGGCGCTCTCGGGAGTCCGCGTGCCGATGGCCCGACTGCTCGAGCGCGTGCGCGAGCGCGTCCCGAGCTTCGCCGGAGTGAAGTACACGCACCTCGATCCGGTGGACTTCCAGGCCTGTGTCCGCGCGCACGGCGACGACCTTCAGCTCATGTGGGGCTGCGACGAGCTCCTCGTCACGGGTCTCCAGCTCGGCGCACACGGCGCGGTCGGGAGCACCTACAACTTCGCCGCCTCGCTGTACCACGGCGTCGTGGCGGCGCACGCCGCAGGTGAGATCGAAACCGCGCGCATCCTGCAGTCGCGCTCGGCACTGTTGGTCGAGACCCTCGATCGACGTGGCTATCACGCCGCGGCGAAGACGGTGATGAAGTTCCTCGGCATCGATTGCGGGCCGGTGCGACTGCCCCTCAAGCGCCTCGATCCTCGAGCGGAGGGCGCCTTGCGCCTCGAACTCGAGGAGCTCGGTTTCTTCGACTGGATCGGGGAGCAAAAAGGCTCGTGAGCCCGCTTCTCGCGCTGTGCCTCTTGATCCCCCTGCAGACTCCTCTGCAGAACGAACAGGGCGCAGGGCGCGACGCGGATCGTTTGACGTGGAGCGAGTTGCCCGCGCTGCCGGACACGCCGGGCCTCGGAGGCCCGTTCGTCGGGGTGCACCGCGGCGTCCTGCTCGTCGCCGGAGGAGCGAACTTTCCGGACGCCCCGCCGTGGGAAGGCGGCAGCAAGGTTTGGCACGCAGACGTCTTCGCCCTCGAGCCAGGTGCGGACGCATGGCGCCACGCGGGCGAATTGGAATACCCGCTGGCCTACGGCGCGGCGATCTCGACGCCCGCGGGAGTCGCGCTCCTGGGCGGTTCCGACTCGGCGCGACATCACGCGGCGTGCTGGATGCTCTCGTGGGACTCGGCGTCGCGCACCGTGCAGTGCGTTCCCCTCCCGCCGCTGCCCATCCCTACGGCGTTCCCCGCGGCAGCCGCGATCGCGGATGTCGTCTACCTCGCCGCGGGCAGCGACGGCACCGATCCGACCGCGTTGACGCGCGCCTTCTGGGCGCTGGATCTGTCGTTGGCCGAGGCCGATCGCGAATGGGTCGAGCTCCCGGCCTGGCCGGGGCCGGCGCGGCACAAGGCCGTCGCGGCCGTGCAGGGGGGTCGCAGCAGTGCGGAGCACTTCTACCTGTTCTCCGGCGAGATCCCCACGCGCGGCACCGACGGCGAGCTCGCCTACGACTACCGCACCGACGCGTTCCGCTTCGATCCCAGGACCTCGACCTGGCGGCGGCTGGGCGACCTGCCGAACCCCGTTGCCGCGGCGTGCGCGATGCCGATCGGCCAATCGCAGGTCCTCGTGTTCAGTGGCTCGACCGGCGAGCACGTGTACGCCCCGGACCCGCGGCCCGAGTTTCCGCGCGCCGTGTTGAGCTTCCACACGATCACGGACACGTGGAGCGAGGCCGGCTCGATGCCGCAGGCGGTCGTGACCACCGGCGTGGTCCGCTGGCAAGACCGCATCGTGCTGGCTTCGGGCGAGGTCCGTCCCGGAGTGCGCACTCCCGCGGTCCGCGCGGTCGAGCCGGTGCGCGGCGACGTGGGCTTCGGCACGCTCAACTCGATCGTGCTCGTCGTCTACCTGCTCGCTCTGGTCGCCATCGGCGTCACCTTCGCCCGCCGGAAGAAGGGCGCGACCGACTTCTTTCTGGCCGGCAAGCGCATCCCGTGGTGGGCGGCCGGGATCTCGATCTTCGCCACTCAACTCTCGGCGATCACGTTCGTGTCGACCCCCGCCATCGCCTATGCGAGCGATTGGCTCGTCTTGCCGGGCAAGGCGATGATCCTGTTGATGGCGCCGGTCGTGGTGCTGCTGTACCTGCCGTTCTTCTGTCGTCTCGACATCACGACTGCCTACGAGTACCTCGAGCGACGCTTCAACGTCGTCGTGCGTCTGTTCGGCAGCGCGTCTTTCATCGCGTTCCAACTGATGCGAATGGCGGTGGTGATCTTTCTTCCCGCGCTGGCTCTGGCGTTGATCACTGGCATCAACGTCTACGCGTGTATCTTGGTCATGGGCGTGCTGTCGACGCTGTACACGGTGCTCGGCGGCATGGCGGCGGTCGTCTGGACGGACGTGCTGCAGACGGTCGTGCTGGTCGGCGGAATGCTCGTGGCGATCTTCGTCGTCGCGTTCGACGTCGGCGGTTTCGGCGTCGTGCTCGACGTGGCGCGCGCTGAGGGCAAGACACGACTGTGGAGCGGTTCGCTGAGTCTCACCGAGCTGACGACCTGGTCGCTCTTGCTCGGTACGTTCGCGCTGCAGTTCGGTCCGTACACCACCGACCAGGCGGTGATCCAGCGCTACCTGACGACGAAAGACGAGCGCGCCGCCGCCCGCGGAGTCTGGCTCAACGGTCTGCTCGCGATCCCCGTCGGACTCGTGTTCATGGCGCTGGGCACGTGCTTGTACGTGTTCTTCAAGAGCCGGCCGGAGCTGCTGCCCTTGGGCATGCAGAATGACGAGGTGCTCCCTTTTTTCGTGTCCGGCCAGCTTCCGGCGGGCCTGTCGGGCCTGGTCATCGCCGGCATCTTCGCCGCCTCGATGTCGAGCCTCGACTCGAGCATGCACTCGATCGCCACGGCGTGCACCGTGGACTGGTACCGCCGCTTCACTCCGGACGCGACCGACGCGAGCTCCCTGCGTCTGGCTCGCGCCTTGACCGTGCTCCTGGGTGTCCTCGCCATTGGCACGGCGTGTCTGCTCGTGACCTTCGACATTCAGAGCTTGTGGTTCTTCTTCCAGAAATCACTCGGCCTCGTGTCGAGCGGGCTGGTCGGAGTGTTCCTGCTGGGCATCTTCACGCGCCGCGCGAGCGCCGCGGGCGCGATGATCGGCGTCGCCGCCAGCGTTGCCGCGCTGATCTGGGCGACTTGGTTCAGCTCGCTGCACTTCTACCTCTACGCCGTGGTCGGAATCGGGACGTGCGTGGTCGTCGGCTACGGCGCAAGCCTCTTGCTTCCCGCCGCCGACCGCGACCTCGACGGCCTGACCCACGCTACACTCTGACCCATCCGATGACACCGGAGCGCATCGAGGAACTCATCGCCGTCTATCGCGACGGCTTGCTCGAGGACACGCTGCCATTCTGGATGCGCCACTGCGTCGACCGTGAGCAGGGTGGATTCTTCTTCTGTCTCGACCGGGACGGTCGAGTCGTCGACACGGACAAGGGCATGTGGCAGCACGGCCGCTTCACTTGGCTGCTGTCCACGCTCTACAACTCGGTGGAGCCGCGGGAGGAGTGGCTCGAGCTCGCGCGGCATGGAGTGGACTTCCTCCGCCGCCACGGCTTCGGCAGCGACGGCCGCATGTACTTCCAGGTCACGCGCGAGGGCGCGCCGCTCCGCAAGCGTCGCTACGTCTTCACCGAAGCCTTCGCTGCGATCGCGCTCGCCGCTTTCGCGCGGGCGAGCGACGACGCGTGGGCAGCGGACGAGGCGCGCAGGCTCTTCCGCGAAGTGCTGCGCCACGGCACGACGCCGGGCTTGATTCCTCCGAAGGTCGATCCGCGGACGCGCCCATGCAAGGGCATCGGCTTTCCGATGATCGTCCTCGCCACCGCGCAGGTGATGCGCGACGACCTGCGCGACCCGCTCGCAAACGAGTGGGTCGATCGCACGATCGACGAGATTCGTCGAGACTTCGTGAAGCCCGACCTCGAGGTCGTGATGGAGACGGTCGGGCCGAACGGCGAGCTGATCGACCACTTCGACGGCCGCACACTGAACCCCGGGCACGCCCTCGAGGCGGCCTGGTTCATCCTGGCCGAGGCCCGACACCGTGGCGGTGACGCCGACCTGGAGCGATTGGGTTCGTCGATGGTCGCCTGGATGTGGCGGCGCGGGTGGGACGAGGAGTACGGCGGGCTGTTCTACTTCCGCGACCTGCATGGCGGGCCGGTGCAGGAGTACTGGCACGACATGAAGTTTTGGTGGCCCCACAACGAGGCCGTCCTCGCGACCCTGATGGCGCACCGCGCGACCGGAGAGGCGAAGTACGCAGATTGGCACCGCAAAGTGCACGACTGGTCGCATCGTTGGTTTGCGGACCCCGAGCATGGCGAGTGGTTCGGCTATCTGCATCGAGACGGTCGACGATCGGTCACCCTCAAGGGCAACCTGTGGAAAGGCCCGTTTCACCTCCCGCGCATGCAGTTGTTGGCGTGGAAGACACTCGAGGAGATGCGCGATGGGGTGTAGGACCCGGGCGATGGCGAGACCCACGTGGAGGCGTCCCAGTGGCGAGTGGATGCAGCGTTGCCGGTATCGGCAATCTCCTCAGCGCCGGCGCTGGCTGCGCTCGCGCCGAATCCAGCGCCACCATACGAAGCGAGCCAGGATCCACGCGGCACCGAGCAGCAATCCGAGCGTCCACTTGTAGAGCAGGATCAGCACGCTCGACAGCGCTGTCGACTGCGGCGCCGCAAACGCGGGCCGCCAACGCACGCGCCGCAGCCGTAGCAGTCCCATGCCACGGAGTGGCATCGGTTGCCCTCCGGCGTCGACCGCGATCAAGTGGCGGGCGCCGCTGAGCAGGGCAACGACCTTCATCCGGTCGTAGCAGTTTGCGCCGGTCCACGCGACGTAGGCGACGGCGAAGCGCTCGGCGCGGATCGCGCGGAGGAAGGCCAACCTCGAGCCACGAGGTTTGTCGTCGACGGCGCGCACGTGGTCGAGTGCGTCGCCGAGTTGCGCGCGGTCGGTGGCGCGGTAGTAGGCGACCAGCTCGGCGTCCGGGTGCGCAACGCGCGCGCGTTCGATCAAGCCCCGCGCCTGTTCTGTCGGCGCCGTCAAGAACACGCCGCAACGCTCACCCATGTGTGTGCGTGCCTCCCGCATCTGCGCGGTGTGTCAGCGCCGCGCGGTAGACGTCCTCGTAGGCGTTGGCCGCTTGCTCCGGTGAGAACTCTTCGACCACGAGCCGGCGGCCCGCGGCGCCGAGGCGGCGTCGGTAGGCGGGGTCTCGCAGGCAGCGGAGGATGCCCTCGGCGAACGCGGTGGCGTCGTCCGCGAGCACGGCGTGCACACCATCGCGGGCGGGGATTCCCTCGAGGCCGCGGCGCGTCGCGACCACGGGGCGCGCCGCGGACCACGCCTCCAGTACTTTGCCGCGCAGGCCGCCGCCCATCCGAATCGGCACGGCGACCACGGTGGATGCATGCAGGACGGCGTTCATGTCCGGTACGAAGCCGGTGACCTCGACGCCTGGGTCCGTCGCGAGGTGGGCGACGTGGCCGGCCGGGTCGTGGCCGACGATCGACAGCACCACATCCGGCGCCGCCGCGCGCACGGCCGGAAACACCTCGCGCGCTAGCCAGGCCGCGGCGTCCACGTTGGGCTCGTGCAAGAAGTAGCCGACGAACGTGATGCGCGGGGCTTCGGGCTCGTGTGGCGGCGGTGTCAGCCGGTCCGCGTCGATGCCGCTCGGGATGGTGTCGACGGGCAGGTCCGGTAGGTAGGTGCGCAGCTCGCGCTCGTCATCGCTGGAGAGTGTCACGACGCGCGTGAACGCGGCCGTGTACTGCAGATCGTAGTCGAGCGCCTGCGCCCACTCGAACAGCCGCAGCGGCAGCTCGCGCAGGCGCGCCCGCTCGCAGCGGCGTTGCGCGAACAGTCCCTCCGGCTCGCTCACGGTGTACACGGACGCGAGCCCCGCGACCTCGTCCTGCACCAAGTGAGCCATTTCGCCGAACTCGACCTGGACGACGTCGAAGTCGGTGGCGGCGATCACCGCGCACACCGCCGCGCGCATGGCGCGGTGCGTGTAGTCGCGCGCGAGCCTCGCCGGGATCCGGTGGTGCAGGTTGGTGGTCTCGTGGTTCTGTGCACGCACGTGTGTGTAGACGGCCTTGCAGAACGCGCGCAACGATGCCGCCTGCGCTTCTTCGCCGGCGTCGTCGAGGAACGCGAAAAGAGTCACTTCGTGGCGTCGCGCGAGTTCGTGCAGCAGGTTCCAGTGGACCCACGAGCCGTCGGTGTCGTGCCGCGGCAACCGCGCGGCCAGGACCAGCAGGCGCAGCCGCGGCAGCGGTCGTCCCGGCAGGAGCGGCGGTAGTGCCGGCCGTGGGGCGCGGGAGGCTTGACGAGTGACCCACGCATGCGAGTGCGTCGCGTCGCGGCGCGCGGCTGCGCGGCGGGTCAGGACGCGTGGCAGGCACAAGAGGGCGCGGCCGAGCCCGGCCAGCTCATCGCGCAGCGGGCTACGATCCCAGCGCTCTTCACGGCGCGCGGCCGCCACGACCTGCAGTGGCAGCCGCGCGCAGTGCGCGGCTGTCGAACCCGCTTCGGTCGGGTGGATCCAGGTGAAGGTGTAGTGGTCGCGGGCGTTGGCGCCGGTCCGAGAGTCGCGCGTCGGGTGCGCTGCCGCCACGCGCCAGCCACGCCGCCGTGCGCGGTAGAAGACGTCGGCGCAGGACGTCGCGACCTCCGCGTAGATGGCGTCGAAGCCGCCGAGCTGGTCGAGCTTGCGGCGGTCGAGGGCCATTGGCTCGCTCTCGGTGCTTGCTGTCGGCGCGTGCGCGGCAAAGACCGAGGGGTCATCGAAGGCGCGCAACGTTTGGGCGAGCGCGGCTTGGTCGGGGGCCGCGTTCGCCGCGACCAGCAGCAGCACGTCGTGCCGCGCGGCGCTGACCGCCGCGCGCAGACCGGCGTTGCCGGGCGCCGCGACCAGGAACTCGGTCGCGATCTGTGCGCGGCCCGCCGCGGCGGTCACCTGCTCGCGCAGGCGTGGGGCTGGCGCGCCCGTCGCGGCGCCGAAGACGACCACCGAGACGCTGCCGCGGTCGGGGCTGGTGTCGATTGCGCTGATTCGGCGACGGCCGCGCAGGCACGCGACGAGGTCCGCCGTCGCCAACGCGCAACCGAGAAGCGCCGTCACCGGGATCAGTGCGAGCACGACCACCGCCTCGATGAGGGCGTTGCAGAGCGCCCACACGGGCAAGAGCAAGAGGATGACGACTCCGGTGTGACGCACGGTTGCAGCGCGGTGCTGCCCTTCTCCTACAGGCCCGCCGACGTGTTACGGTAGTTACAACTCTACGCGCGAATGACCAATCCGGCCATATCCTCGTTCGACGGCGCAGCCCCGCGCCCGCGGCTGCAAGCCTCTCGGCCGACCATGCTCGGGCGAGAACACGAGTACGTGGCGGATGCGCTGGAGAGCGGCTGGGTCTCCGGGGCGGGTCCCTACGTCGATCGGTTCGAGCGCGATGTCGCAGCGTTCCTCGGTCTCGACGGTGGCGTCGCTGTGTCGAGCGGCACCGCGGCGCTGCACCTCGCGCTGGCCGCGGCCGGTTGTGGACCCGGCGACGAGGTGATCGTGCCGGCGCTCACCTTCGTCGCGTGCGCCAACGCGGTGCGCTACTGCGGCGCGCGGCCGGTCTTCGCCGACAGCGACCCTGCGACCTGGAACGTGACGCGCGACAGCCTCGAGCGCGTCTGGACCGATCGATGCCGCGGCGTGCTGCTCGTGCACTTCCTGGGCCGTCCGGCACCCGCCCCGGACGTCGTCGCGCTGTGCCGCGAACGCGGCGCCTGGTTGGTCGAGGACTGCGCGCAGAGTTTCGGCGCGACGCTCGGCGGTCGCCACACCGGCAGCTTCGGCGACTTCGCTGCGTTCAGCTTCTACGGCAACAAGACGATCACCACCGGCGAGGGCGGCATGGTGTTCGCGCGCGACCCAGAGCGTCGCGGCTTGCTGCGGTCGCTGCGCGCGCACGGCATCGAGCCGGAGCACGAGCACTGGCATGCGGAGCTCGGTTTCAGCTACCGCATGCCGAACACCGCGGCGGCGATCGGCTGTGGACAGATCGAGCAGGCGGCGCTGCACGTCGAGGCCCGGCGGCGCGTCAACGCGCGCTACCGGCACAACCTGGCGCCGCTGGCCGCGGACGGTCTCGTCGACTTGCCGGCCGAGGCCGCCGGCGAGCGTGCCGTTGGTTGGTACGCGGCGTTGGTGCTGCGGCGCGGCGGCGGCGCGGTCCGGCGTCGCATCCGCGACGCGGCCCTGCACCAGCACGGCATCCAGACGCGGCCTTTCTTCGCGCCGTTGCACCAGCTGCCGGTCCACGCCCGCGCGGTGTCGCTGCCGGTGGCCGAGCACCTCGGCGCGCACGGCATCATGCTGCCGACCTACACCGACCTCGCTGACGCCGAGATCGATGACGTCTGCCGCGTGTTGGACTCCTTGGTCCGAGCCGAGCTGCGAGGGTGACCGAGTCGGCCTCGATCGCACGGCTGCGTGCGCAGCTCGCCGCTGAGGACGGGCCGGTGGTATGCGAGCTCGCGCCGGGTGTTCACGTCTTGGACCGGGCGCTTCTGGTCGGGCGGTCGGGCGTCGAGCTGCGCGGCCACCCGACGGAACCTACGGTGTTGTGCCGCGCGCCAGGGTTCATCGGATCGCTGGTGGCTTGCAGGGGGTGCGCCGACGTATCCGTGCGCGACCTGAGTATTGACGGCCGCGCGCGCGGTGCCGCGGAGGCGCGGCCCTTCCACCCGGACGTTTCGATTTCGGCGGCGGAGCGCGTCACGCTGCGGCGGGTCCACTGCAGCGACGCGGTCAGGTGCGCGGTCGGCATTGGGCGTTCGACGCGCGGAGCGTTGCTCGAGGATGTTCGCGTGGTGGCTGCCGGCGAGTACGGGGTGTGGATGGGGGCGGCGTTCGCGGCGCAGCTGCCGTTGCCGCTGCCCGCAAAGGACGCGCGGTTGCTACCGACGGACGTGCGGCTGACCGGGTGTGAACTCCGCGACTGCGGCGCGTCCGGCGTCTACGTCGAGGCGCGGGACGTGGTGTTGGTGGATTGTCGTTTGGTCGGCAACCACGCTCGATTCCCGTTCGGCGTCGACGGCGGCCAGGTCGAGATCGACTACCGCGCCCACGGCGTCGAGCTGCTGCGCTGCGCGGTCCTCGACGGTCCCGCCCTGACGCGGGATGGCAAGGACCTGCGCGCGGTCGGCCTCGAGATCTACGGCAGCGGCGTCGTGCTGCGCGAGACCACCGTCGAGGGCAACGCGCACGAGGGGCTGTTCTTGAACGGCGCCCGCGACGTCGTAGTCGAGGCGTCGAGCCGCATCGCCGGCAACCAGACCGCGCGCGCGAAGCCGCGGCCCGACGTCGCGATCACGACCACGCCGGAGCTCGCCGCGCGCAACGCGGTGGCGCGCGACATCACTTTCGACGGGGTGACCCTCGATCGCGGCGTGCTGGTGTGGACGACCGGTTCCGCGGCGCCGCTGCTCGATCGGCTGCGCGTCCGGGGGTGCAGGTTGCTGCACACGCGCGAACCGGTCGTCGTGGCCGCGGCGGAGGATGGTGCGACGCTGCGCGGTGCGCAGTGGCGCATTCGCGGCAACCGCGCGGTGTCGTGAGGGGCAGCGTGGCCCACGCAGGGCGCTGTGCAGCTCGAGGCGACGCCGCCGCCATGGCAACGGCGCCGCGGCGCCGGAGGCTCAGCGCGGCCGAGGCCGCAACCAAACACGGAGCATTCCGCGACCCGAGCGTCGGTCGCGGGTCCGGCGGTCGCCGGCGGCCGCGCTGAGCCCAGAGGCCAGTGTTGTCTTCGAGCCTCCGGGAGCCGCGTTGTCCAAGTTCCAGCGGCATCGAGCCTTCCGAAAGGTTGTCGCCGCGCGAAGATTTGCGGACCCTGAGGCTCAGCGCGGCCGAGGCCGCAACCAGACACGGAGCATTCCGCGACCCGAGCGTCGGTCGCGGGTCCCGCGGTCGCCGGCGGCCGCGCTGAGCCCAGAGGCCAGTGTTGTCTTCGAGCCTCCGGGAGCTGCGTTGTCGAAGCTCCAGCGGCATCGAGCCTTCCGAAAGGTTGTCGCCGCGCGAAGATTTGCGGCCCCGGACGCTCAAGAGCCTCAGCACCTACCTATGGATCGAGAGCGAGCACGGCACCCAGCGGAGCTCGTCCGAGAAGGGGATGCGGCGCGTCACGCGATCGCGGAGCTGGTCGAAGCGATACGTCGCTACCGCTGGTAGCTGGTAGTGCCGTAGCCGTTCTTCGAACTCCGCCGCGGTCAGCCACTCGACGTCGCGGCCGGTCAAGAGCGCGTGTCACCTCGGCGGTGCGGATCGCCGCGTCGCGCTGGCCGCGCGGGAACTGCGCCTCGGCCAGCGTCGCGAGCATTATCGGGCTGTCCTCGTTCGACAGCGCGACGGCCTGGCGCGCGCAGTTGATGGCCTGCTCGCGGTCGCTGTCGCTCAAACCCACATCCTCGGTGGTCGCGAGCCACCATGCACGCTGCTGCCAGGCAAACGGCTCGAGCGGGAACCGCTCGGTCACGGTGGCCAACATCGCCTTCGCCGCGTCGAGGTTGCCGTTCTTTGCGAGCGCGCCGGCGCCGCCCCTTCGAGTCGTCGCGTAGCATTCGGTGACATGCCTGACACGTCGACCAGCGGTCTGGGAACCGCGTACGGCGTCGCAAGTGCTTCCATCGCCGAAGCGTGAGGCACGCTCGGCATCTCGCGGCATTGCCTGACACCTCGACTGGTATGCCCGACAGGATTCGAACCTGTGACCTCCGGTTTAGGAACGCGACGTCGCGCGAACACAACCTCCCACGCCACAACGATGTGCAGCATGGTTGCCCGGAGGCTTGTCCTCCAGCTTGTTCATGCCCTAGGCACGTCAGGGCATTCGAGGACACCGCGGCAGATGACCGTGATGAGCTCGATCGTATCGCGCGGGCGTGGTCCAGTGTGCCTCGCGCGGTGCGGCACGCGATCGTGGAGCTGATCGAGGCGATGGCAGGGCGTTAGCCCTGGAAAGAATGCGTTCCAGCGTGGCCCCGCATCGGGGCTTTCTTCAGAGCGCTGCGCGCGCCGACCGCCTGGTGGTGCTCGATCGCTTCTGGACGGTGTTGTCGAGTGCTGCGTGGGAGGACGTGTGCCGCCGCCGGCTGCCGCGGCTCGGCGCGCGCTCCGCGCTGGCGCGGAGGGGCCGTGGGGCCCCGCGTCGCGTTGGTGGCACGGCAACCGGCCCGAGTGGGACGTGGTGAGCAGGTCGACCGCCGGCGGGCAGCTATTGCTCGGCGAGGTCAAGTGGAGCGGCCGGCCATGCAGCCGGTCCATGCTGGAGCGGGAGTGCCGCCGGCTCGCGAGCAGGGAGCTGCCGCAGGTTCCGCAAGACCTGGGCGGTGTCGAGATCGTGCGTGCCCTGTTCGTCCCGGCGCGCGCCAAGGGTGCCCGGTCGAAGTGCAACGGTGTCCTCGTTGTGGATGCTGCCGCGGTCCTGCGTTGACGTGTATTGGCCGGCGTCGATCGCCTCGAACTCGAGCGACTGAGCGAGCGATCGCGGGTGAAAGCGAGCCTGATCAGTCGGCAAGCAGCTCGAACAGCCGCCGGCACTCGTCGTCGAGCTCTTGCTCGGTCCGCACCGCGTGCCGGGCGACGACGGCGCGCAGGCACTGCCGGAACTCACTCCGGGCGCGCGAGTACTGCCGGTGGGTCGCGGCCGGGTCCATCGACCAACGCGCGGCGATCTCGTTGATCGGAAGGTCGCCGACGAAACGCAGCCGCAGCAGCTCGACCCGCAATCGCGCGCCGTCGTCGTCGGCCCGTTCTCGCATCAGGTCGCCCGCTTCGCGCATCAGCATCCGCGCCCACCCGCGGTCGAACGCTCTCGATGCGCGGTCGCCGTGGTCGGCCGTGTCCAAGGACCCGAGCTGCGTGTTCTCGACGGGACCGGAGCGCGCGCGCGCTTCCACGCGCAGGGCGACGTGCCGCACGACCCCGAACAGGAACCCGCGGAAATCACCCTTGTCGGCGTCGGCGCGCGACAACGAGCCGTTCTGGCGGAAGCACTCGACGAACACGTCCTGCACGGCGTCGTCGATCTGCTCGGCCAACGGAGTTCCGCGCCACCGCCCGGCGAGGAAGCTGCGTACGAGGGGCAGGTACGTGCGGCCGAACATCGACCGCGACGGCGCGTCGCCGGACGCCGCGCGCCGGATCAGGCTCCAGCTCGTCTCGCTCGGGCGGTCGTTCGACATGGGCAGATCGTCATTGTCGCTGGGCTCGGCCGGGAGCCGCAAGGCGGGCGGCGCGAGCTCGCCGGCTGATTTTTCGAGAATCAGGCGAGAGGTTCGAGCCCTGGCCTGAAGAAGGAGAGAGGAGCCTCAGAATGACCGACCCGAACGAAGAACCCCGCGACGACATGGCCGGCGGCCTGCGCGCCGCCTTCGGCGACGAGCCGGCGGCCGACCGGCCGAGCGTGCTGCGACTGCTGCAGGAGCGGTCGAACTCGAAGCTGGACCTGTACCTGCACGACGAGGGCGAAACCGAAGAGCACGCCGTGCCGGTCACGATCGACGACGAGAGCAAGGCGTTGCGAGATCCTACCGGCCGCTACCAGGTGCTCGGCGAGATCGGACGCGGCGGGGTCGGCGTCGTCTACAAGGGGCGCGACCAGGACCTCGGCCGCGACGTCGCGATGAAGCTCCTGCGGCCAGAGTACGCCAACCGGCCGGAGATCCTCGAGCGATTCGTCGAGGAGGCGCAGATCGGCGGCCAGCTGCAGCACCCCGGCATCGTGCCGGTCTACGACCTCGGGCTGCAGCACGGCGAGCGGCCGTACTTCGCGATGAAGCTCGTCAAGGGCGAGACGCTCGACGCGATCCTGCAACGCCGTCAGGGTCCCGAGGAAGAGCGCCGGCGACTGCTCGGCATCTTCGAGCAGGTGTGCCAGACCGTCGCGTATGCGCACGCGCGCCGCGTCGTGCACCGCGACCTCAAGCCGCAGAACGTGATGGTGGGCAGCTTCGGCGAGGTGCAGATCGTCGACTGGGGCTTCGCCAAGGTCCTGCCCAAGAGCAGCAAGCCCGAGCACGAGCGATCCGCGGAACGCCTGTCGAGTGTCGCCAGCGTGATCTCGACCGTGCGTTCCGATCCGGACAAGGGTACGCACTCGGTCGTCGGCTCGATGCTCGGCACGCCGGCCTACATGCCGCCGGAGCAGGCGATCGGCGACGTCGATCACATGGATCGGTGCAGCGACGTGTTCGGCCTCGGCGCGATCCTGTGCGAGATCCTCACGGGGTCGCCGCCGTACCTGAAGGCGGACGGGGACTTGATCCAGCAGGCGGCGCGCGCCGACCTCGAGGCGACCTACGAGCGAATCGACGCGAGCGGCGCCGATCCCGCGATCGCGCGCCTGTGCCGACAGTGCCTGTCGCCGGCGCGCCAGGCGCGGCCGGAATCGGCGAGACAGGTCGCCGAGGCCGTCGGTGAGTTCCTGTCGTCGGTCGAGGAGCGCGCGCGGCAAGCCCAGATCCACGCCGCCGAGGCGAAGGTGCGCGCCCGAGCCGCGGTGTGGTTGTCGGCAGCCGCGATCCTGGTGCTCGGACTCGGGTGCGGCGGCTGGTTCTACCTCGACGGTGAGGCGCGGGCGCAGAGCGAGCGCGCGGACCGGCGCGTGGCGTCGGTGATGGAGGATGCCGGCGTGCGGTTCGGAATGGCGCGCGCCGCGAGCGCCGTCGACCTGAGCCTGTGGACGCGCGCGCTCGACGCCGCGGACCGCGCGGTCGAGCTGGCGCAGGCCGACGAGGTGACGGCCAGCAAGCGGCAGGCCGCGGTCGAGCTGAGGCAGCGGATCGACGCCGGCCACGCCGAAGCCCGGGCCGAGGCGACTCGCCTGGCGAAGGCCGACCGGATCCGTGTCCGATTGCGCGAGGCGCGCGTGCCCGTCGACGACAACGTCAAGAGCAAGACCTATCGCGCCCGGGAGGCCAAGCGGCGTTGCGAGGCATACCGAGCTGCGTTCCGCGAGTACCTGGACGGC
This sequence comes from Planctomycetota bacterium, assembly GCA_965223545.1. GTDB lineage: Bacteria > Planctomycetota > UBA1135 > UBA1135 > UBA2386 > CBDCWY01. The sequence continues at coordinate 6,876,679 of OZ245006.1, forward strand.
CGCGAGCTGCGGAAGATGACGGCTACCGCAGGTGCGGCCGCCCTCGCCGGCGACCTCGACGTCGAGATCGCCGCCGCTCTGGACGATTGGGTGGCGAGCCGTGTCTTTCTGGCCCGCAACTCGAAAACCGCCGAGCTCGACGCCAAGGTGACGGCCGTGCTGCGCGGCGTCGCGACGGCGCTCGATCCCGATCCGATGCGGAGTCGGGTGCGCTCGGCCGTTGCCGGGGACGCTCCCGACAAGAGCACGTTGCTCGAGATCTTCGCCCAGGCCGACCTCCAAGCTCTTCCGGTCGCGAGCCTGAGCCTGCTCGGCGGCGCCCTCGCCGACGTGCAGGCGGAGGACGAGGCGCGAACGGTCTACGAGGTGGCCGCCGAGCGCTTCCCCGGCGACTTCGGCAGCGCGTTCGAGCTGGCGTTCCTGCACGAGCGTGCCGAGGAGTGGCGCGAGGCCCTCGCGGGTTTCAAGGTCGCGGGAGCCGTGCACCCGGAGATGCTCGAGGTCTGGCATCGGGCCGGACACGCAATGCACCAACTGGGACGGTACGAGGCCGCGGAGCGGGTCTTTCGGCGGCTCGTTCGCCAGGACGCGGACAACACCCACTGGCAGTATCACCTCGCTGCGACACTGACTCGTCTCGAGCAGTATCCCGAGGCCAGGTCGCTGTTGGAGCGGGCGGTCAGCCTCTCCCCCGACATCGCGGTCAATCACGACGAGCTCGCCAGGGTGCTGAGAGAGCTCGGCGAGCTCGAGCGGGCGGAACATCATCAGCGACGTGCCATCGATCTCGACCCGTCGCAGGCGCATCAGCACGTTGGGCTCGGTCTGGTCTTGCAGCAGCAGGGCAAGCTCGACGAAGCGCTGGCGGCCTACCAGAAGGCGTTGGAGGTCGACCCCGATTCGGTCTGGGCGTGGAGCAACTGGGGGAACATTCTGCAGGTTCGAGGCAAGCTCGAGCAAGCCGAGGAGAAGCAGCGACGCGCCCTCGCGATCGACCCTCGGTTCGGGATGGGTTACAACAACCTCGGCGACATCCTGTTGGCGCAGGGAGAGGTCGACGAGGCCCTGGCTGCCTATCAGCGTGCCATCGACCTTGAGCCCGGCGAATCGCTGCCCTACACCGGGATGTCGCGGTGCCTCGCCCGACTCGGCCGGCGGCAGGAAGCCCTCGAAGTCGCGAAGAGGGCTCTGGCGCTCGATCCGGAGCTTCCGAACGCGCACAGTGAGCTCGGCAGTCGGTCGTTCGAGTCCGGGGAGTACGAGCAAGCGATCGCGAGCTACCGGCGTGCCATCCAGCTCGAGACTCGTCCGACGGAGCGGTGGGGGCTCCATTACAACCTGGGGCTCGCCCAGTCCAGGTCGGGTCGTTACGCCGAGGCCGTCGACAGCTTTCGCAGCGCGCTCGCCTTTCACGGCGACGAGACGATCATCCAGGTCCAGCTGGGCCACGCGCTCCTGAACAGCGGCGAGATCGACGCCGCCTTCGAGAGCCTGACGCGCAGCATCGAGCTGGACGACGGCGTCGCCATGGCGCATTACGATCTCGCGGTCATCCACGCGCAGCGATCGGAGCTGAGCGAGGCAGAGGGCGCCGTTCGCCGAGCGCTGGCATTGGAGAGCGCGACCGCGTCGTGGGACCTCCTGGGTCGCGTCCTGATTCGCATGGGCGACCACGACGAAGCCATCGAGTGCTACCAGAAGGCCGTGGAGCTCGATCCGGACTTCGCCTCGGCCCATTACAGCATCGGCTACCTGCTCGGAAGCCAGGGCCGAATGGAAGCAGCCCTCGCAGCGCTGCGACGCGCGGAAGCGATCGACGAACGAACGGGTCGCCTGAACGCCCGCGAGCGGGCGGCGGTGCAACGCCTGATCGCCGACGCCGAGGTCGCCTTGAAGGCGACTGCGGACCTGCTCGAGAAGGTCCGCAGCGGCGCCGACGTGTCGGATCCGAACCTGCTCGTGCAAGCCGCGTGGCTGCTCTACCAGAACGACGAGTATCTGCTCGCGACGCGAACCTACGCCCGCGCCTTGAAGCGATCGCCCGAACTGCAGGCGATCTATCCGCACCGCTACAACGAAGCCTGCTCGGCGGTGCTCGCAGCGAGCGGCAAAGGCGAGGGCGCGGCAACGCTGACGGACCAGGAGCGGGCCGAGCTGCGCAATCGAGCGCGAACCGCGCTGGCTGCCGAGTTGGAACGGTGGCGCGAGACAATCGAGGCGGATGGCGCTCCGGCCCAGGTGGCGCAAAAAGAGGTCGAACACGCCCTGCGAGATCCGGCCTTCGTGAGCCTACGTAGCGGAGCTCTCGAATCGCTGGACGCCGGCGATGCCGCAGCCTGGCGCTCGCTGTGGGAGAGTCTTGCGACTTTGGCGAAGGAACAAGCAAACTAGGTTCGGCGGGGTTTCCTTCTCGCCCGAATGCCCAGGTGCGACCGTCACCGCGGCGCGGAGCCGGCCGAGCTGCGGGCTAGCCCTACGTCCGGGTCGGGCAGTCACTTGAACTCCGCCCCTGTACCACGCCTCATGCGGTGCGGCAGGCGATCGCGGAACTGATCGACGCAAAGGCAGAGCCATCCCCCAAGGAACACTAGACCAGCAAGCGCGAGGAGCTCCGACGTCACAGATCCGTCTCACCACTCGTGACTGTGCCCTGCCACCTTCACCTGGAGACGGCCAATGAGTTCGGAGGCGAGTTCGAGTGCTCGCTTTGCCCTCCTGCTCGTGTAGTTCGTCAACAGCTTTCGTGCCTTGGCAGGCGACGTCTTGTGTAATTGCGCTGCCTCGCGTTCGAACGCCGCTTGGCTCGAGAATTGCTCGCGCTCGAACGGGCCAGACACCGACCGCACGTCGCCGATCAAGCGGGGGAAGTACGGCGCCACCGTGTTCGCGAGTGTGCGGAATATCCAAAACGCAGATTCACCGTCGTAGCTCGCGTCGCCAACCGCGTATGGCCGGGGAATCTCGTCGATTCCGAAGTAGAACGGTACATAGATGGCAGTCGGAGCCGAGCTCAGACCGATCCACATCAGAGCGCCTACATCGGCCGGTAGCTCGCCTCGCAGCTCGACAACATCGGTATGCACGCCGCGAAACGTCGCAATCGGATACTCGCGGTGAGCGCTCTTGTCCGGGGAGTAGACGTCGTACGGCGTGCTTTGGTAGTGGTCGCGAAGCAGCGGCAGCAGGTTCTGGACAGTGACCTTCTCGGCGGGCCGAACGTAGAGGGGCAGCGCAGGGTTCTCGGCATCGAGCTCGAGGTCGCCCAGCAAGCAGAGTCCTCGCCATACCCGGCGTGTGTTGCTGAAAAGCCTCTCGCTGTCTTTCTTGTCGTCGCCAAAGGCTCGCGCAAAGTGGAACGGGCCATCGGCGGGATCCAAAGTCCGTGCTTCCGAGCAAACTCCCTCAGGTGAGGCGCTGCGAGGTAGTTGTTTGAATCGTCAAAGTTGACCTCGCCGATGCGGAGCGCGTTCGCCTGCACCCAAACGGCGTCGTCAGGGATGCGCGTCGCTACCCACGAACGGCCCCCGCCCGCCTCGATGTACCAGATTTCGTCGGGGTCGGCCACTGCGACACCGCTCGGGTAGGTTACGCCGTACTTGGTGTACATCGCGCCAATGAACTCGACGCACTCGCGCGCGGTCCGGCTGCGTTGCAGCGCGACGTATCGGATTCCGCCGGTCAAGCCGCGCTTGATCAGAGGGTCGGCGTCCTTCGCGCGGCTGCTTCGGTCGTCGCCCAGTGCGACGCCGCCACCGATGGCGACCTGGTGCTCGTTGACCGCGATGGCGTCGCCCTCGGCAAAGCCGGTGTGGATGCGCAGGACAAGCATCGCGTAGGTGTGGGATGCCTGTGGAATCGACAGTCCCGAAGGGAAGGTCACGACGTCGCCTGTCGCGTGATCAGCCGCGGGGATCTTCTCAACCACCGACGTTTCTGCGCCGGTGAGGTCGTTGTTGTGCGCAACGATGACAGTACCGTTAGCAGTTGTGGCCTTCCCGGCCATCACCATGTAGCAGCTCAGATCACGTGCAAGCTCGTCGGGGGTGCGGCGAGCCTGCGTGGGGGCAACCGCTGCAAGCGCGAGGGCGACGAAGAGCGACCGAGCGTGGTGGCTTAGCTTCCAGGGCATGCGGCTTTCCGTGGTGCTGATGCGGGGGAGGAGGCGAATTGTAGTCCACGGATGCGGAAGGGCTGCACCAGCGGAGCCACCAGGCCGCAGCGGGAGCCGGGGAGCCAGAGCCACCCAGAGGCCGGCGATCTTGGTGCCTACCACCCGGCACCCCGCCGCGAGAACCGACCAGGGTGCAGAAACCGGATGTCGCCGCTCACAACTGGAGGTGCTGACGCCGTTTCGCGCAGCGCGGCCACCAGGCTTGTCCTCCTGCTTGTCCAGACTCCCGCCCCTTCCAGTCACAGGGTGGCATTCGGTGGCACTGCCTGACACTTCGTTCCGCGGTCTTGGAAACCGCGTCCGGCGTGCAAGTCGTTCCAAGAGCGACACGTGAGGCACGCCCGGCTTCTCGCGGCATCGCCTGGCACCCGGTGGCATGGTACGCCCGACAGGATTCGAACCTGTGACCTCCGGTTTAGGAAACCGATGCTCTATCCAACTGAGCTACGGGCGCTCACACCGAGCAGAAGCTACCCAACGCGGCCAGCACTCACCAGAAGTGTGGCAACCATTGTTCGCCCGACAGTTGGGAGCTCGTTGCCGAGCTCCATCGCGGGGAGGCCCGCCTGCGGGGGGGAGCGTGGGCATTCTGCTCGGTGCACTGGCGTGCGGGTGCCGATGCTGGCCCCGCCGTCCGTGGTCGCGCGCAAGCACCCGGTGGAACACGTTTCCCGTGGTAGCGGTGCTTTGCGGACCCCGCGCGACGTCAACGCGTCCAGTGGTCTCGGCCCCTTCCTGCGACAGCTGCGCGCCGACGATCGCGACGCGTTGAAGAGGCCCGCGAACAGTGCGACGCGCGCATCGACGTTTGCGAGATGATGGGTGGCGGTGGCTACCGGGTCACGATCACTGTGACCCGCGTGCCGGGCACTCAGAACATCGGTGGGATCGTGCGCGACATCGTGACGCTCGACGGTGAGTTCGTGGAAGACGCGATCGATTGGTAGGCCCAAGACAGCTCGGGCGAGGTCGGTACCTCCGCGAGATCAGACAACACTGGCCTCTGGGCTCAGCGCGGCCGCCGGCGACCGCGGGACCCGCGACCGACGTTCGGGTCGCGGAATGCTCCGTGTTTGGTTGCGCCCCCGGCCGCGCTGAGTACCTGATCGGCGACGCCGAAGACCTGGCCATCGTGCTGGCGGTCGATCAGACGGTGACCATCGGGCGTGGGCCAGTTCACCGGCTGTGTGCAGACCGGGGACTTCACGCCCCTCGAGCCCGGGCACATCGAGCTTTCTACGCGCCGAATTGGCATGGTGCTCGAGGTCGACCCGGAGTCGGGCGACCGGTTGGATCTCGCCGAAGTTTGCTGGGGCTGCTTGCCGATTGTGTCGCCGCGGGGCTGCGCTTTCGCGGCCCGGCGGGCGGGTGGTGAGGTGATGAACGGGAGCCTGGCTCCGTACGTTCAGCGCGCGTTCACGTCAGCGGCGCAGGTTGACCGCGTTGCTGAGCACGATACCTCCGGGCACGCTGGCATCGAGCACGACGGCCTGGGCGGAGACCGTCGCGCCGGTGCCGGCGGGGAGGCTGAACGGCACCTGCGTCACGTACTTGCCGCGCCCGGGGTCGAACGACAGCGACCCGACATTGACGCCGAGCGGCGGCGGAGCCAGGGTCAGGTTGACGACGCGATTGCTGCCGGCCGCGCAGTTCGCCGGGATCGAGTAGCCCGTGGTCGCGGGAATCGTCCCCAGGTTGACGACGCCACCTGGCTGTGTCGTGCACGAGCCGAGCTGCAGGAACAGCGCGACGGGCAGGCCGCTCGCGCGCCCCTCGACGTCGAAGGCATAGGTCCCGCCTGCGCTGAGATCGACGGTTGGGCAGGCGAAGCCCAAGGGTGCCAGCGAGGCTCCGTTCTGGTGGACGCCGAGCAGGTTCTCGCCGGACACTCCGGGCGTTGCGATGCCGTTCAGCAGGGCCCGGACTGTGGCAACACCCGTGTAGACGAGGTCGGGACCGAGTTGCCCGTCGAGGTCGCCGATGGCCGCGAAGTCGATCCAGGTGACGCCGGTCGGGCTCTCACCGGACAGCTGGAAGGTCCCCGTCCCGTCGTTGAGGAGGATGCGGATCCCCTGGCCGGATCCGGCCAGCACGATGTCGGCCGCCCCGGACCCGTCCATGTCCACGATCTCGATGTAGTTGACTATGCCCGCGGCCACCGGCGGCACCGCCGTGAATCCGCCAGCGCCGTTGTTGAACATCACCTGCACGGTGTAGGGCGTCACGGGAAACCCGGAGCCATCGCCGTACACGATGTCGTCACCCGGCGCGCCGTCGAGCTCACCGGCGGCAATGCGGTTCGGCGCGCTCGGGGTTGTGTACGGAGAACCCGGAGCGCGGGCGAGGCCGCCACTGCCGTTGTTCAGCAGGATCTCGATGATCCCGGTCGATGGCGAGGTCGGCACGGCCACCGCGACGTCGGGTCCGTTGCCGCCGTCGAAGTCGCCGACCGCGACCTCGCAGCCACAACAATACGACCTGAACTGCGGTGGGCCAAAGCCACCGCTGCCGTCGTTCAGGAGCCAGCTAACGCCGTTGATCAGGCCGGCGACGACGTCGTCGCCGTTCTGGCCGTCGAGGTCCACGACGTGGATGTCGTTGAACGTGCCGGGGATCGAATAGACCGGTCCGGGCACGAAGGCGCCGGTGCCGTCGTTGTGGTAGACGGCGAGGTCGTTGGGGAAGATCCGACCGACCACGAGGTCGTCCCCGTTCATGCCATCCAGATCCGCCAGTCCGACGAAGCCACTGGTTGCGACGTTGTGCTGCGGCGAAGCTACGAGGGCGCCGGAGCCGTCGTTCAGCAGGACTGCGACTATGCCCATGCCTGGCACGTTCGTCACGGCGTCGAGACCCTGGACGCCGTCGATGTCGCCGAGCGCGATGGTTCGTCCGTCCAACGCCAGCGGCGTCGGAAACGCCGGGGTCAGACCGACGGCGCATTGCGCTGACAAGGCGGGGCTCGCGGCGAGGAACGCGAAGACGGAGAACGCTGCAGCCATTGGTCGGACACGGTGACGGAGATTCTTGTCAATCATCAGGACCTCGATTGGTTGGTTGCCGGGCAGGTTCCGGATCGCGGCGTCTTCGGTTACGAGCGGCGCTTGGGATCTCGGGTTTCTGGCCGGGAGGGGGCAGGAGACATCTGGCGCACCGCCCTACAGAGTAGCCCGACACCGATGCCGACGGCCGGGTTGCGACGCCGGGGGCGGCTCCGGGCGTTGCTTTCGCATGGCAGTAACGTACGCCACCGCATCGTGTCCTTCCGGCAAGCGCCGTCTGGCCTGGCCCCTTCGCTGGTAGGTGGGTACGCGCTTGCGATGGCAGCGGCGCAGCTCCGTAGCTCTCCGCCGTAGCCGTCTCTGTTATCGCGAGCCGAGCCGCAGGCGCGTCGCCGATGAGAACGCCCACCCGCCCGGCGCGGCCACGTCGCTGACCGCCGCCTGCAAGTACACCTGCCAGCCGACGAACGTCGGATTGAACGGCAGCGGCACCGCCCAGCTCGTCGCGCCTACCGAGGCCGTGCGCGTTGGCAGCTCGAGAAGCGGTGCCACGTGCAGCGCGCATCCCCCGAATCCCATTGGGCGCAGCGCGACCGGGAGTGAGGCCCCGCTCCACGTGGCGTCGGATACACCGAGGAGCGCGACCGCCGGCACGTTGCGCGCGGTGGGGCCGAGCGTGAACGCACCCGCTCGACCGAGCACGGGGCGACCGCCGGTCCAGCTCGCGCGGAGCGGGCCTCTGCCGACGCCGCACGCGACGCCGAAGGTGGTCACCGCGGCGTTGGCCGTGGGATCGCGGTAGAGGTTGACGTAGCCGGCGTTCCACGGGCCGCCAACGGGGGCGGCGGCCGCGACCGTCGCGCCGCCCGCGCTCGGCACGCGCATCAGCGCCAAGTGCCGCCCGAACGCGTCGCCGGGGCCGCCGTTGCGCGCCGAGAACAGCACCGTGCTCGCGTCGGTACCGGACAACACCCACACCTGGTTGGTCGCCGGGTCGGAGGCCGCGAAGTCGTCGGTTCCGTCGCCGTCCCAGTCGGCACCGGTCGCCAACTCGGTGCCGCCCGGCCACGTGGGGAGCGAGCGCGCGACGGTTCCGGTGGCGCCGGAGATCAGCTCCAGCATGCCGGGGCGTGCGGCCCAGAGATCGGCGACGCCGTCGCCGGTGCGGTCGCCGGCGTCCGCGTAGCCGTTGGTTGCCGGCAGGGTGAACAGCACCGAGCCCAAGGCGCTCGAGTAGACGGCGCCGTCCAGCATCACCTCGCGTTCGCCGTCGCCGTCGAGGTCGCCGACCGACAGCAGGTGCGCGGTCACTGCGGGCCACACGGGTGCGAGCGGGATGCCGGTGCGGCCGGACAGAATCAGGGTCGAAGGGCCCACCGAGACGACCACGTCGGGAACGCCATCCGCGTCCCAGTCGGTTCCCGCGGCGATGTGGCGGCCGAAGGCGGTGTTGGCGTTGGTGACGTCGAGCAGCCGCGCGCCGCCCGCGCCGTAGATCGAGACCCTTCCCGAGCCACCGCCCCCGGCGCCGACCGCGACGTCGACCCGGCCGTCGCCGTCGACGTCGCCGGCGGGGGAGATGCTCATGAAGCCGGAGGAGCTCGAGGGCGTCCGTGGCGCGAAGAGCAGGCGGCCGTCGCCGCCGTCGTGGACGCTCAGCACCGCTTCGTGCCCGCGCAGCGGATCGAAGCGCAGCTCGCCGCGCGCGTAGTCGCCGATCCCGTCGCCGTTGACGTCACCCACCGACTCCAGCGCCAGCGTCGCGCCCGTCCTGCTGCTGGGCGAGCTGGTCTCCAGCCCCGAGCGCAGGCTGACGATCTCGATTGCACCCGGGGTGCCGAGCGCCACGTCGTCGAAACCATCGCGATCCACGTCGGCGACCGCTGCGGCGCTGCTCGCGACGAATGCCGCGCCGTCGACGTAGGAGCCGAGAAACGTCTTGAACAGAGGCAGCCACACGGACCCGGCCGCGGTGAGCAGCGGTCGCGGCTCGCCATTGCCGGCAAAGCGACCGATCGCCGCGACCCCGGTCAACACCCGCGCCACGCCACACGTCGTGCAAGAGCCGGTGCCGTTCCAACTCGCGATGAGCGCTCCGGTCTGGCCGGAGTACACCCGCAAGTAGCCGGCGGATGCGGGCGGCGGACCGAACTCCTGCTGGTGAAAGGCAAAGTCGTCGTCCAACCCGTCGCCGTCGAGGTCGCCCATGGCTCCGACGACCGACGCGGGAGCCGCCACGTGCTGCGAGTGGCTGCGCAAGGACGCGCCGGTCACGCCGCTGTGCAGATCGATGGCCGCCGTGGCGTTGCTGGCGTCGGCCCAGCTGAGACTGACGTCCGCCCGGCCGTCGGCATCGACGTCGCCGCAGAACGCGGCGGCGAGCACGGTCCCCGGCGCGTTCGCAGTGTGCACCACGGCACCGGTTCGCCCAGATACGACCTGCCAGTCGGAACCCATGGACGCCGCGCAGAGCAAGTCATCGTGGCCATCGCCGTCGAAGTCTTGCCCCGCGTCCAGCAATGGCGCCGCGCCGAGGGTGTGCAGCACCAGCGCGCGACTCACCGAGTAGCACCACAACGTGCCGGCGGCCTCGACCCACACGTCGCCGGTGCCGTCGGCATCGGCGTCGCCAGCGGCGATCAGGCGGTCGATGCGCGTGCCGGCGGGCACCGGCGGCAGCCAGCGTCGCACCAGTGCGCCGGTGCGGGCGGAGTACGCGCGCATCTCGGCCAGTGGCGCCACGGCCGCGACCGCGATGTCGTCGGCGCCGTCGAGATCGGCATCGCCGAGTGAGACCAGCGTCGCCGCTGTGCCATCGAAGCCGGGGATGGACAGCTGTTGCAGCACCTGCTGGCCGGTCACGCCGGCGCTGCCGAGCCCGCAACAGAGCGCGATTCTCCAGAACACCGACTTCGACCCGAGACTCATGCCCCCATCATACCGTCTCGGCGGGCTGGATCAGGTCCCACAGGTTGCCGTAGAGGTCCTCGAAAACGGCGACCGTGCCATACGGTTCGGTGCGCGGGCCGCGCGCGAACACGATCCCCTTGGCCGTCATCTCTTCGTAGTCGCGCCAGAAGTCATCGGTACCGAGGAAGAACGAGACGCGTCCGCCGGTCTGATTGCCGATGAACGCCGTTTGACCGTCGTTGGATGGGCGCGCGAGCACGATCCCCGTGCCGTTCGAGCCCGGCGGCGCGACGACGACCCATCGCTTGCCCTGCTCGGGCACGAACGTGTCCTCGAGCAGCTCGAAGTGCAGGGTCCGGGTGTAGAAGTCGATGGCTTCGTCGTAGTCGCGCACGACCAGGGCCACGAGCAGGATGGACTGCTTCATCCCGGTCGATGCTGCGCGCGGCGGCCGTCCGCAAAAAGAAAGAATTGGTGTCGGTCAGCGCTGTCGTGGATCGTTGGCAGTGCAGCGGTGGAATGCGTTCCACTTCGTTTTGCGTGTGAGGATCGTGTCGTGACCCTGGTGATCACTGGCCGCATTGCCCCGATGGCCTCTGGCGATCCCGCGGCGTCGTTCACCGGCTCCGTTTTCCTCGCCGAGGGCCGCGTGCAGGCCGTGCGCGCCAGCGGCGCGCCGGAGCCGGCCGGCTTCGCCGAGGCGCCGCGGATCGACGTCGGCGCCGCGTTCGTCTATCCCGGCCTGTTGGACCTGCACTCGCACATCGGCTACGCGAGCATCCCGCTGTGGTCGGAGGACTCGCGGCCGACGCCGTTCTTGCACCACGACAACTGGCCCAATGCGCGGAGCTACAAGTCGTCGGTGACCTGGCCGGCCTATCTGGTCGCGGCGGGGGCGCCGGAGGCGCTGCTGGTCTACGCGCAGGTGCGCGCGCTGGCGGGCGGCACGACCGCGATCCAGGGCTGGCCCTCGCGCAACCGCAATCCGCTCAATCGGCTGGTGCGCTCGGTGGACGACGAGGATCTCGGCACCGGCGACATGGTGCGGACTTCGGCGTTGACGCTGGACGACGACGAGCTGCGCGAGCGGGCAGAGCGGATGGAGCAGGGCTTCGGTTTCATCTACCACTGCGGCGAGGGGCAGAAGGGCAGCATCGTCACGCGCGAGTTCGACGACGTCGCCACGACCAACTGCCTGCGGCAAAACCTGATCGCCATCCACATGAACGCGCTCGACGGCGACGTGTTCCGGCAGTGGAAGGAGCGCGCGGAGCTCGCCGGTGACGATGGGCCGGGGACGTTGGTGTGGTCGCCGTTCTCCAACCTGTGGCTGTACGGCAGCGATGAGACCACCGATGTCGCGGCGGCGCGTGCCGCCGGCATCGGTGTGTGTCTGGGGACCGACTGGGGGCCGTCGGGGACCAAGAACCTCTTGGGTGAGCTGAAGGTGGCGCGGATCTGGTCCGAGCGCGAGGGGTTGGGGCTGACCGCGTTCGACCTGGCCCGCATGGTGACCGCGACCCCCGGCGATGCGCTCGCGCGGCATTGGGGTGCGCAGGCCGGTCGCCTTGTCGAGGATGCGGTGGGGGATGTCGCGGTGATCGACGCGCGCGACGAAGATCCCTGGGAGAACCTGGTGCTCGCGCAGGAGGAGGACGTTCTCCTGGTCTGTGTCGAGGGCGAGGCCCGCTTCGGGACGCGCACGCTGATGCGTGCGGCGGGCCAGCGCGCGACGACGTCGGTCGATCTCGGCAACCGCAACAGCCGGCACGTCGCGTTGGTCGACCCCGCCGATCCCGACAAGAGGTGGTACTGGTCGCGCGTGCTGCGCGCGATCGATGACGTGCGCAAGGATCCCGCCGGGGCGTTGGCCATGGGACTCCACGCGCGGCGGTTGGCCGCCGACAACGAGCGCGCGCGCCGGCGCGACGGGGTGCCGCAACCGCGGGGTGCCGCCGGCGACCCGCTCATCCTCGAACTCGACATGCCGGGGCCGGGCGGCGTGCGCGCCGGCCCGCCGCCCGATCCCGCCAGCGTGGTCGTGCCCAAGGCGCCCGGCCTGCGGCACGACCGGCCGTGGCGGGCGACGTTGACGGGCCGGGCCCATCACGGCGGCGTGCTCGACGAGCTCGACCGTTTCTACGAGTAGCCGAGAGTGGGCGCTTAGGTATCGACGATGAAGAAGTCCCTCCAGCGCGCGCAGGCCGGCACGGAGCTGCGGCAGTTCGCCGTGCCGAGCGAGCCGGTCTACCCGATCGCCCACTTGCAGGCCGACGAGCGCGAGCGGTTGGTGGAGACGTTCGTGCGGCTGCTCGAAGGCGTCTACGTCCACCTGCGGCTCAAGCGCTCGATGTACGGCAAGGATCCCGTGCAGCGTCTGCGGTTGTTGGGGCAGCGCGCCGCTGCGATGGACGAACCCGACTTCCACGCCGAGCTGTCGGCGATCCTGGTCGACCTGCGCGATGCACACACGCGCTACGCGAGCATCGCGGAGCGGCAGGGGTTGGTGGCGGTGCTGCCGTTCATGGTCGAGCTGTTCGGTGGCGCCGACGCGCCGCGCTTCTTGGTGTCCAATGTCGTCGAGGACGAGCCGGCATTTGCCGGCACCGAGTTCGCCGCCGGAGTCGAGATCGAATGGTGGAACGCGGTGCCGATCGCACGCGCGGTCGATCGCTACGCCGAGCGCGAGACCGGCGGCCGGCGCGACGCGCGCCGGCAGCGCGCACTCGAGTCGCTGACCTTTCGCGCCCTCGAGTACGGTCCGCCGCCGGACGAGTACTGGGTGCGCGTCGGCTACCGGACCCCGTCCGGGCAAGCGCACGAGGTGCAGGTCGAGTGGCGTGTGGTCGAGGTCGGCGCGGGCGACGAGACGCGCAGCGAGCAGCCGGACTCCGCCATGGCCTATGCCGCCAACCCCGCCGCCGAAGCGGTGCGCCGCGCCAAGACGCTGCTGTTCGCTCCGGTGGTTTGGGACGACCACCGGCGCGGGGTGGCCAAGCGGCTGCCGCGGAATCGAGCCGTGCGCGCCGGCGAGTGGCTCAGCGGCCGGTTCGCCGGCCTGGTCTCCGCCAAAGAGGTCGAGACGGATGCCGGCACGTTCGGCTACCTGCGGCTCTGGAGCTTCGACTTGATCGACGACTCCGGTTTCGTCGATGAAGTGATCGAGCTGCTGGATCGGTTGCCGCGGCGCGGGTTGATCGTCGACGTGCGCGCCAACCCCGGCGGGCTGATCTGGGCCGCCGAGCGGCTGCTGCAGCTGTTCACGCCGCACCGCGTCGAGCCGACGCGCTTCAGCCTGCTCGCCACCGACCTGACGCGCGAGATGGCCGAGCTGCCGCAGAACGCGCTGCAGCTCGAGCCCTGGCGGCGCAGCCTGGCGGACGCGGTCGCCAACGGCGAGCCGTTCTCGCGTGCTGTGCCGCTGACTCCGCCGCGACTGTGCCAGAGCACGGGGCAGCGCTACCCGGGGCCGGTGGTGTGCGTCGCCGACGGCAACACCTACTCGGCCGGTGACTTGTTCGCCGCCGGCTTCGTCGACAACCGCATCGGTCCGCTGATCACCATCGGCGAGGCGACCGGTGCCGGCGGGGCCAACGTGTGGCGCCGCGCCGACGTCGAACGCGCGCTTGCCGGTGCGCGGCAGCCGTTGCCACCGTTGCCGGAGAGTGTGTCCTACACGCTCTCGTTTCGGCGCGCGGTGCGGGCAGGCAGCGCGTCGGGCACGTTGATCGAGGACCTCGGCGTGCCCGGCCACCTCCGCTATGAGTTGACGCGCGAGGATCTGACGGGAGGCAATCGCGACCTGATCGAGTTCTGTGGCCGGCTGCTGGCCTCGGAGCGGTCGACCGACTTGCAGGTCGAGCGCGTGGGCGACGCTGGCTTGAAGGTGTCGGCCGAGCGATTGGATCGCATCGATGTGTACGTCGACGGCCGCCCGGTCGGGTCGAGTGCACCGGACGAGCTACCGCCCGCCATCGAGCTGGGCGAATCGTGGTCGGCGGCGGAGGTGCGCGGGTTCGTCGGCCAGAGCCTGCGCCAGCGCCGGCTCATTCACCGTTGACGCGAGGACACCGTTTCACCGAGGAGACCCATGGTTGGATCGTACGACAAGCTGGTAGTGGCCGCGCACCGCGGCAAGACCGCGGCCGAGCTGTTGGCGGCGCCGCCGGACGCGATCAAGGGCGTGTCGGCCGCCGACGCCACTCGCCTCGAGGAGGCGTTCGGCATCGACACGGTGGAGGAGATGGCGCGCAGCCGCTACTTCGAGCACTCGCGCGCGATCCTGGCCGGCGACGGCACGCCGCCGTTCGATCCGGGGCCGCCGCCGGATTGGCAAGAGCAGTTTGGCCAAGCGCCAGTGCAGCACTACCTGGGCCACCCGAGTGGACGTTTTCGCATCGAGTTCGGGCCGGTGTACTACCGCGGGCGCTTGGACGGCACCGCGCGGGTGCTCGTGCTCGGCCAGGACCCGTCGACCAACGAGATCCTGGCGCACCGGATCTTCATCGGCCACTCCGGCCAGCGCATCCAGCGGGTGCTCGCCAAGCTCGGCATCGAGCGCTCCTACGTGATGCTCAACACGTTCTTGTTCAGCGTGCACGGCCAGTTCGACACCGAGCTGCGGAACATCTCGGAGGAGCCCGAGGTCGAGGGCTTCCGCCACGAGTGCCTCGACAGGCTGATGGACGACAACAACATCGAGGCCGTGCTCGCGTTCGGCGTCGGCGCCCGGCACGCCGCGCAGCGGTGGAACGGCCAGGGGAACGTCCCGGTGTTCGAGCTCACGCATCCCGCCGCGTCCGACAACCAGGTGCTGGCCTCTTGGAACCAGCACTTGCCGGCGATGCTGGCCGCGGTCACGCCGGATGCCGGCGCCGCCGCCGACCCGACGCCGTGGGCGGCGCCGCTGGGCGCCGCCGACATGGCCCCGATCCCGGCCTTCGACGTGCCCTTCGGCGTGCCCGCATTCCACCTCTCCGGCGGCGGCCACAGCAACCGCAACGGCAACGACCAGATCGTCTGGACCGCGTGAGCCTCGCAGCTAGACCGGAAACGGTCCCTCTTCGAACGTCTGTCCTGGGTGATAGCCCTTCGCGCCAACTGCGGCGCTGAGTTGGCTGAAGGGGGACGTGTTGTTCCGAAGGCACTCGATCGCGTGGGCGAAGGTGACTCTTGGCTCCCAACCGAGGTCCCGACGCGCGGCGGCGTTCACGTAGACCCGGTCGATTCCCTCGAACATCCGCCATCCTCGTCGCTCGTACTCGTCCCGATAGTCGGTGTACTGCAGCACGACGCCTTCGGGGTCGTCTCGGAGGCGGGAGAGGTCCGGCCTCTTGAATGGCGACGTCGCGCTCAGGATGTATCGCCCAAACCCGAGCTGTGTTGCTCGCTGGAGAGCGAGCAGGTGTGCCTCGACGGCGTCCTCCAGGTCGAGCCGCCGATAGAGCAGCTCGTTGACCTTCAGGTTCAGGTCTTCGAAGTTCGCCCGCGCTGCCGCGCTGTCGTCTTCCTCGGGAAAGAACCGGGAGGTTCTCAAGATCAAGCACGGCAGACCGTGCAGGAAGTGGAAGAGATGACAGAGCTCCTCGGCGGCGACCTTCGTCGTTCCGTAGATGTTCTTCGGAATGGGCCGGACCTCTTCGGTGATCCATGCGGCGGGCTCCCCGGGAGGAGGAACAAGCGCGCGCCCAAAGGTGCTGGTCGTCGAGGTGAAGATGAAGCACTGACACCGCTGCGCGACGGCTTCCTCCAGCAAGTTCAGGGTTCCGGTGATGTTCGAGTCGACGAACTGCTGGCGGGAGTGGGTGGCGACGTGGGGCTTGTGCAGCGTGGCCGCGTGGAGAATCGCGTCGCATCCAGAGACGGCATCGGCGACCGCCGCTCGATCGGAGACCGACCCCACGACCTCGGTGTAGGGGCTCTCGATCAGGTCGAACCCGCGGGGTTCGTGAGGACCCGCGCGAAGTGCACGCATGAGCCCTTCGCCGAGATGGCCGGAGCTTCCAGTCACGAGAACTTTCATCTGCACCGCGAGTACGGAGTCGCACTCGATTTTCTCGCTACCGCGCGGTCACGACCAGCATCCTTCGCGTGCGCTGCTCCTTGTCGAGCTGCTTGGCCGCAGCGGGCGAGCGCGGCGACGAATGAGCCCCGATCGCCCGGAACCCAGGTGACGTCCACGTCCCAGTAGCCCTGCCATCCCGGTTTCGTCGACGATTTCGCTGCCGGTCATGTTGCCGACCCACGCGGTCGTCGGCACGGTCAGCAGGCGGTAGCCGAGGCGATCGGTAGCCGTCGGGGCGCCTTCGTCCCACTCGACGTTGGCGCGGACGTTGGTCTTCAACGTGAGGTCGATTTCCGAGCCGCCGGCCAGTGCGCGCGGTGCGTCGGCGGTGACGTCGTGGGGGCGCGTGATCGCCGCGATCTCACCGCGATCTCACCGCACCGGTTGAGCACGACGGTGTGTGGCACGACACCCGCACCGTAAGCCATGAACGACCGCTCGCCAGAACCATATGTTCCTCCGGATATCGCTTGGTCCGCGCGCAAGCCGTGGCCAAGACCTCCTCGTCGCGCCGTGGCAGGAAGTACGAATCGTCGGTTCCTGCAGTCCCGCGTCCTCGTACCCGAGGGCCTTTTCCTGCCTCCGCAGGCAGTCGAGCTCACCGAGTAGGTTGGCCTGTCGGCGTTGGGTGCCGCGGTCCTCGTGGAGTTCGGCGAGGCAGACCGGCGGCGAGCGCGCGCAAGCCGCGAGGAGCGCGCCGTGAGCGACCTCCTCCCACCCATTCCTGCCTACGCGGGCTAGTGCCGCGGCCGCATCATCTTCGAGACGCGCTCGCGAAAGTCTGACAACAAGTAGCGTTCGACGGTCGACCCACTGACGCCGAGGCGCGAGAGGGCAGTCGCGATGCGATGAAGGTCAACGACATCCAACGCGCTGTCCTCCAGGAGCGCGGCGTGTCGCCCTGCCCTACCTAAGTAGCGTCAGGCATCACTGGCAGCGCGCGGGCGACTCTTGCGGCGGTCCGGGGGTTGTTCGCGACGTAAAGCGCCTCCGCATCCGGAAGCGGCCCGACGCGCCTGCAGATCGCGGCCAGCGTCAACGCGCCCAGCTCCGTTCGTCGGTCGAGTCGGCGTGTCGTAGGCGCTGGTGCAGTGCATCTCGGCTGCCTAAGTCGCCAAGTTGGGCGAGCGCGCTCATCGCGCTTTTTCGCATCTGCTCGTGGTCGTCGTCGACGGACGTTAGCAGCCACCCGGCGTGCCTCGTGTCGCCGAAGGTCTCCAGGTACTACACGGCCGCGGAACGTACTCCGGGTGAGTCATGGGAGAGCGCGGCGTGGACTCTCAGCGCGGCCGAGGCCGCAACCAAACACGGAGCATTCCGCGACCCGAGCGTCGGTCGCGGGTCCCGCGGTCGCCGGCGGCCGCGCTGAGCGCAGACGCCAGTGTTGTCTTCGAGCCTCCGGGAGCTGCGTTGTCGAAGTTCCAGCGGCATCGAGCCTTCCGAAAGGTTGTCGCCGCGCGAAGATTTGCGGACCCCGAGGCTCAGCTCGAGGCGCGTGGGCGTCGCGTCCTCGTTTTGGGGCGTCGTCTGCCCGCTGACCGCGCACGCGACCACTACGCCATGAGCGATGGCGCAGACCGAGGTCTTACGGAACGCCCGAGTCAGCTCCTCGGTCACGGGCGTTGGGCTTCATCGGACTTGTTCCACGTCCCGGACTCGCCCTTCTTCGAGCCCCCGGTCGAGGTCGGTGGCGTACTCTTGTTCGGTAGTGAGCCGAATCGCGCTAGCCCGATCGATGACGTTGAGCTGGGGACGACGGATGGTATGCCGGCGGGAACTCAGCGGCGGCTCGACATTTGGTCCGGCTTGGCCGGCAGCTTCCCGGAAGACTTCGTTGTCGTTGGAGGCCGCTTGTTCTTCAGCGCTGGCGATCCCGTAGCCGGCTTCGAACTCCGGATGTCGGATGGTTCGATTGCCGGTACCGTCCGCCTACCGGAGATCGAGCCGGGCACGCGGGGGAGTGCGCCCGACGCGCTGCAGGTGCTCGGCAACACTCTTGTCTTCTGGACGTTCTCGACGGCCGCAGGTCGAGAGCTGTTTCCGCTCGATCTCACGCACTCCAACCCGAGCTGATCGTCGATCTCGAGCCTGGTCCGGCTCCCAGCCGCACGAAGCCGGAGTTCGTTTGGGGCAACCCCCTGCTTCCTTCAGCGTCTCCGGTCCGAGCGCCGGCATGGAGCTTGGCGTCAGCGATGGAACGGCGGCTGGGACCAGCCTCTTCGATTTGGGCTAGGAGTTTCGAGCTCCCGTCCGGGGGGGGCATCGAGGCCATCGACAAGGGCCTGCTGTTCGCGGCGTCCGTCGGGCGAGGCGACTGGGAGCTTTGGCGCAGCGAAGGGAGCGGCTTTCGCCGGATTTTTGAGACACGATCCCTCAAGCAGGGCACGGGGCCGCGCAAACCACTCGGCGCTAGTTCCGCGTGCCGCGCGCGGACGCCGACGAACTGAGGCACGACCTTGCTGGTCGTGCCCCACCTACAGAAGGAAGACCAGTGTTTCATACTTCGCACCGCATCCTCGTAAGCGTGCTCCTCTGTGCTCTGCCACTCAGCGCGCAGCTCTGCCCGCCCTTCCAGGACGATGGATTCGCCGGCCAGTGCTGCCAGCAAGCGAGTCCCGTGATTCCCGATTTCCCGGAAGTCACCATCACCACCCTCTACAGCGACTTCGGGATCGGCAGCGCCGCCTGCCCGGTTGGCACGCCTTGCACGATCGTGTTGACTCTCGGTGCACCGGTGATCAACACATGCAACCGCCGTTCGGTTTCGGTAACGGGGGTCGACCGCACGACAGGCGCCGTAGTGCTGGTCGGCGCGCTGATCATGGAGTACTCGCGCACCTTCACGTGGCACGACCCGACGAATACGGTCGCTGAGACCTCGCAAGTCTGGCGTTTCATGATCAACGGCGACCTGGCCTTCACCCAACCCACGACGTGCGTCGTTCCACCCTGCCAGGGCACCTTCGGCGTGGTGCACATGGTGGGCAGCCTCGACTACGAGTGTCACCTAGCGAACGTGGCGGGCTCCGAAGTTGCGGTGTGGGATACACGGATTGACCTCACCCACTACGACCGGGACATCCACCACACGGGCTGCCGCCCGCTGGCAAACCCCCTGCTTGGGCATGTCTCGACACGCTACAGCTTGATCGGGCCGACCCCGGTCTCCTTCACACCGGCGCAGCCGACCTTCCCTGGCTTCTACCAACTGGAGGCTGTTCGCGAGATCGATCTCGTGGCAAACCTCTGCTACCACGAGGCCGAAAGCGTGGATGCGGTCGTCACCCTTGCCCCCAGCCCCTGTCCCCGGCACGCACAAGAGACCATCTCAGGCAATTCGATCTGCAACGGAGTGGCTGGCAACTTCAGCACCGTGCCGCAGCCGAGCCTACCCAGCGGTTCGGAGGTGAACTTCATCGCCACACACAGTGCGCTGCCCCGCGGCCGTTTCCCCCGGGGTCTACACGTCTTCGGGCACGTCTCCATCCTGCAGGTGGACTGGCAATGCAATCACCACCCCTCCGGTGAGACCCTTTTGTGTCACGGAGTTACCACCCTGATGGATAACTCAGTGAGCAGCCCAGATCCGACTCCTTTCGGCATCTGGAAGACCAACCCCTACAACCACTCCTACGCTACGATGTTCGACCTAGTGAACCACGCCGTAGTCAACTCCGACAACGTGGCCGTACCCAACTTCGGCTGCCCGGATTTCGCCGAGTTCCTGCTGCAGCTCACTCAGTAGTGCTGGCGAAGGTTCCTCCCGTAACGGCAGCAAGCCCTCGCAGTCCGCGATTCGGCCGATGACTGAGGCTGGCCTAGAGACGCTAGACTCCAAACTATCAGTGTCCGACAGCTCCGCAAAGCGAGACTTCCTGTTCTATCGTCAAACCGGAGAGCTAGCCGCGCTTGAGCGAGCGCTTCGCGCGGCAAAGCCAGAGCTACTAGAACATGCCTACTCGCTCACGCGGCATCGGGCAGATGCCGCGGACTTGGTGCAGGAAACCCTGCTCATCGCAGCCATGCGACACGAGCAGTTCCGGTGTGAAGCCGAGTTCTCGGCCTGGCTGCGCGGCATCCTGCGCAACCTGACGCGCAAACATCGGGCCCGCCGCGGGCCGCGCCCACTGAGCCTGCACGCTCCATCGGGCCCGCAGCAGGCAGAGCCTCTGCAATCGGCACTTAACCACGAACTACGCCAATGCCTAAGTGCCGCGATCGCACGACTCTCTCCGCGCTACCGCGAAGTGCTCGAACTATACCTGGCTGGTGAAACCACTTCCCTTGGCATTGCAGAGAAGCTAGGCCGCAGTGCCAGCACGGTACGTAGCCAGTTGGAAAGAGGCCTACGGAAGCTCCGTCGACATCTCCCGAAGTCACTCGCACCACTAGTAGTCGCGCTGCTCGTCGGCGGTCCTGCACGTGCAAGCCTCCCGCCAAGGCGTCCACACGCTCGTCTATTGCCGGTCTTCGGCGGCCTAGCCCTGCTGATCCTACTGACTGGGCTGAGGCTGGCGCTTTGGCCCCGCGGGCCTCGAGCAGAGCCGGCGTTCGCATCCGATCGCAGCCCCCTCTCCTCTACATCGCGCGAGGTGGACGCCCAAGCTAACAAAGACTCGCTACCACGCTCCGAACGCCGGGCTAACGAACAGGCAGGCGTCACGGTAGCCTTGAGCTGGCCGGACGGTAGACCCGCCGCCGGCGTGGCGCTTGTGCTGGAGACTGACGCTAGGCCCGGGACCCAACCATTACTTACACACTTTGATACCTGGCGCCATTCCATCACCGACACCGAAGGCGAAGCGCATTTTCTCAACCTGCCCAGCGGAGCAACACGCCTCCGGCTCGATGACGTCTCCGTTCTTCACAGACTAGAGCTGCGTCCCGGGCAGAGACATCGGATTGAGAAGCGCGTAGAAACGACCTTCGAAATTGCAGGCACAGTGCGCAATGGACTCGGTCTGCCGGTTGCCGGGGCCGAGATCTGGATCAGCGGTAGTCGACGGATGATGACACCGGGCTACATTGCCTGTAGGAGTGACGAGCTAGGTCGCTTTGCTGCACCACTATTCTTGGCGCGCATCGATTTTGAATTATGGGCCGCAGCTGCTGGTATCGGAGTCTCCAACTGCTATCGCCCCCAAGCCGCTAGGCTACGCTTGGAGCAAGACCTGGTAGTGCGCAGTTCAGCGCGGCGTATCGAAGGCCTGTTACTTGGACCACAGGGTTCTGGCGTTGCTGGTATCGTAGCGCTCTATCCCAAGCGCTCTGCCGAATATGCGCCACCGATTCAATATGCGCAAACGGACTCCCGCGGGCGCTTCACCTTCGAGCATCTGACCGCCACCGGCTATCGGCTGGCTGGAACAGCGCCCGGATTGGCTGGATCGACTGTCGAGCTCGACCTCTCAGAAAACGAGCGGAGGAATCTACTTCTGCAGCTCACGCAGGGTGTTCTGATCAGCGGCCAGGTTCATGGTTTTGAGCTGCAGCAACTTCAGCGACTGCGTGTTGGCGGACGGTCCCCGGCCTCGCTCTTGCGTGCTCCCGAGCAGTTCTTGTTGCTACGAAGCGCAGCAGTAGCTGCTGATGCGAGCTTTCGCGTAGGTCCGTTCCCTCCCGGAGCAACCCTTCTTGGGGTGATGGATATTGAGCGTCCACATGGACCATTGGACAGTCTGCTGCTGGAGATTCCTGCGGCGGGAGCGCTACGCTGCGACTTCTTTGCACAGGCGCGGGCACCGTGGCGCGTTCGAGTGCAAACACCATCCGGTGCTCCCGCTGCCAAGCTCTGGGTAGCGCTTGCTCATCCAACTCAGAAGCCAAGCGACGGTCGCTATACAGCGCTTGCCTCGACCGATGCCGAGGGCTTGGCAGAATTTGCAACTCTCCCTCAGCATCCGCTACAGGTGTTCGTGCTCAGCGAGCCAACAGCGCGCCTGCCACTAGCTTTCGCCCGTGACGTGATGCCAGGCAGCAAGCTGGTCTTAGTCCTTCCTCAGCAGCTCGAAGCTGGCCGCGTCTCCGGGACTTTGACTCAAGCTCCAGCGGACTTCAGAACTGGAGTAAGCCTACGCCTGCGTCACGAGGGGAGCTCTGCTGCGCGGCTGCTCGAGGTGGCCGCATCGGAGCGGAGATTTTCTTTCCAGAAGATCCCGCCTGGTAACTACGTGTTGGAGCTCATTGGCCAAAGCTCTCCCCGCGCGGCAGTAGCGCTAGCCAAAGCCGTCGTTACATCGGCTAGTGCTATAGACCTCGGAGAGCTGCGCGTTCCGGAGTGGGGCGTGCTACGGGTTCGTGCCCCGCGGAACTCGGCTGACTCCGTGCTCCCCTTCTCTGTTCGCCAGTCCGATGGTTCTCTGCTGCTCGCCGCGCAGCTACTAGGAAGCCAGCTGCAGGAGTTGAAGCTGCCGACAGTAGCACTTCGGCTGGAGTTCCTCGACACGGCTGGAATCCTGCGCTCGCATCAGCTCATTCTCTCAAGAGATGAGCGTCGAGAGCTTATGCTCGATACCGGAGCTGGGCACCCCGTTCGCTTATTGTTTCCTTTCTCCGAAACTCAAGGTAAGAGCACGGTGAGCGGCAGCGCTGTGGTCACAATCCGCAGCCAGAAAACCGTCTCAGATCGCCACTTCTCGGCAGTCTACCTCGATGGAGGGCTCTATAGCGTGAGCACCGACTTAGCTCCTGGAGCTTTCCAGATCTCCTTCATCTCTACCTGGAACCGTCCTCTTCAACGCACGATCGAGGTTCTAGAGCGACACGAGCTGCAGGAGTTCCGCTTGCCGCTTGTGCGCCTGTAGTGGCTTCAAGCAGCCTACAGGCGGTCGGGGAGCCGTGCAGAGACGCCCAGAATTTGGGATGACCGAACAGACACCGCTGTCGTGCGCCACGAACAGCGTGACCTCGCGCACCACGCTGGTTGAGACTACGGGCTCACCGGCCTCACCGTCACGCTTCTGAGGTAGAGCGTCAGCCCACACGATCTCACGCCGGCCAGTGACTGGGTTACTCGACCGGGCTACGCCGACTTCGCGCCGGACATCAGGCCGAGGATCTTCGGCAGCTCGCACAGCAGCACCACCGCCGTCAGCGCACCGGCACCGATCACCATCGGATCGGACAGCTGAGCGCCGCCGCCGATGAACACGTGGAAGGCGAAGATGTTGGCGACGATCGGCGCGAGGATCAAAAGGCCGATGGTGCGCGTGCGTGGGATGGCGACCAGGATGGCACCGATCAGCTCGCACACCTTGACGAAGGTCATGTAGCCGGTCGGCACGAGCGCTGCGAAGAAGTGCTCGGTTGCCGAGCCTTCGGGTGGCGGTTCCTCCTCGGGCATCATGTCGAGCAGAAACATCGAGCTGGCGGCCAAGAACAGCAGGCCCAACAGCACGCCCGCGATGGTGGCGATGTTCTTCATGCTGACGAGCATGGTCTTTGGCGGCCTTCCAGTCACGGCCGGAGTTGGACCTCTCCACCGGGGGTGGCGAGCGGCAGATCGATCGGTTCCACTCGTCTCCCTGCCCCGGACGCACTCCCGTCGCCTGAGTGAGGGGGACGAGATCACTGCCACCATGGTGTCCAGCCGCGCTGTTGTTCTGATCGCCGTCGGGTTGGCGGGGGTCGTCATCGCCGGCCTGGTTTGGCGGTGGGGGGATGCGGTGCCGGTTGCTGATGCCGGCGCCGCGAACGATCGAGCCAGCGCCGGAGCCCCTCTGGCGGGCTCGGCCGAGGAGAGGGTGGCCGGCGCGGGGCGCGAGCGCGCCGTGGTTGTCGCGCCGCTCGCCTCCGATGATGCTCTGCCGCCGGGGCTGCGCGGCCGCGTGCTGCAGGATGGGGTGCCCGTGCCGTCGTGCGTGGTGGAGGTGTGCCGGTCCTTCGATCCGGGGGGGCCGCCGCCGCTGGCGGTGGCGACCGCCGCCGCCGACGGTCGGTTCGTGGTCGGCGGGCTGCCGCCAGGCCTGGTCGTGCTGCAGTTTTCCAGTGCCAGCCTGCCGCGGCCTGCGTTGCGCGCGGACATCCAAGTGCCCGCCGATCGGTTCGCCGAGCTCGGCGACATCGACCTGCCGCAGCCGGCGCGCCTGCACGGGCGGGTCGTGGACGGCGGCGGCCGACCGGTCGCGGGCGTGCGCGTGTTCCACCACCATCGCCCGGGCTACTCGACGACCCGGTTCGACCGAGGCACCGCCGAGCTTGGCGCAGTGCGCGATGCGCACGTGCAGACCGACCTGGACGGGCGGTTCGCCTTTGGTCGGCTGCCGGCTGGAGACCACGCGGTACTGGTCGAGCCCGCCGCCGCGGAGCGCTACCGCGACCAGCGCGTGTCGCTGGAGCTCGTGCCCGGAGAGGATCGAGATCTCGGGGACCTGGAGCTCGTCGATGGTCAGGTACTCGTCGGGCGCGTCGTCGATCCGCAGGGTCGAGGCGTGGCGGCGGCTCTGGTGGCGCCCGCTTCGCGGCGCGGCGAGATCGCGCGGCGGCGCGGTGCGCGCACCGCGGACGACGGGCGTTTCGTCCTGCACGGCTTGCCTCCCCGTGGCTTGGTGTCGGTCGAGGCCGACGGCTACTTGCCGCGGACGCAGGATCGGGATGGGGCGCCGTCGCCGATGTTGATCCGGATCGAGCCGGCGTTCGCGGTGCGTGGGGTCGTGCGCGGCGCCAAGGGTGCGCCGACGGTGGTCGAGGTGATGGGCCGATCGCGACCGAGTGGGATCCACCGGGCCGGCGTGGATGGCGCGTTCTCGATTCCCGGCCTCGCAGCCGGTGCACACCGCGTGCGCGCGCGTGCGCCCGGCGTGGGGTCCTCAGCGGTCGTCGAGGTGGAGGTGCCGCGAAGTGGCGACCAGCCGGTCGTGCTCGACATCGTGCCCGGCTTGCCCGTCACCGTGCGCGTGGTCGACGACACGGGTCTGCCGATCGCCGGTGTGCGGGTCGTGCGCGATCCTGGCATCGAGCGTTCTCCGCGGCTCTACCGTGCCGGTGCCCGTGGGCTCACCGGGCGCGTGTTGCGCGCGGCGAGCGGCGCGGGCGCGCAGGTCGCGCGCACCGATATGAGCGGTGCCGCCATCTTGGCGATCGAAAGCGGGGTGGCCTTCGCCATCGGCGCGCGCCACGAGGGCCACCTCGACAACGTCCTGATCGTGCGCGCCGACGAGCGCCCGGCGACGGCCGAGACGTGGACGTTGACCATGGCGCGCGGTGGTCGGATCAAAGGCGTCATCGACGACGCCTCGGGCCGGCGTCGGTTCGCGCTCCGCGCGGCGCTGTGGCCGGTCGGCGTCGAAAAGCCGACCGAGCAGCAGACCCGGCTCATGGTCGACGATGCCGGCGTGTTTGCCAGCGCGCCATTGCAGCCGGGGCGCTACGTCGTCTCGGTCTATCGCTACAACATGACGTGGCAGGATGCGCCGTCGCGGCGCCTGCCCGACGTCGTGCCCCTGCTCGGACACGGCACCGATCCGCGCGGTTGGCAGGAGGTCGAGGTGCTCCCCGGCGAGGACACCGAAGTCACTCTCGCGGTCGAGCCGTTGGGAACGGTCGCTGGCGTCGTGCGCCAAAACGGCACACCCGTCGGAGGCGCGGTGGTCTACGCAGTCGAGACCGGTGCACGGGTCGCGCCGGGAAGAACGGCGTGGACCGATCGCGGTGCGCACGAGCGGGTGCCGTTTGCGGTGACCGATGTCGAGGGGCGCTACTCGTTCTCCTACGTGGCTCCGGGACGGTGGCGCCTGTTCGCGCTGGCGCCCGGCGGTGACTATCCCAAAGGGCCGGTAGAGGTCGTGGCGACCGACTTCGGGCAGCACTGGACCCGCGACTTCGAGCTGCCGGCGACGCGCGTTCGCGGTCGCTTTGTGTCGGATCAGGGGGGCGCGCACGGCGGGCGTGGGCTGCGTGCGTACTTGTTTCCGCTGCACGCGGCCGATCGCGATCCCTACTACCAGCCACACCACGCGCTGCCGCAGACCGCCGAGCGTCGCGCGCAGCCGCTGGACGGCGAAGGGGCGTTCGCGTTCGCGAGTGTGCTGCCGGGCCGCTGGGTGTTGCGGATCACGGACGGTGAGCGCTCGATCGCGCAGCGCGTGGTGAGCGTCGCCGACACCGACGTCGACCTGGGCGTGCTCCGCCCGACCCAGGTGGTCGAGGCGGTTTTGCACTGCGCCGACGCGCGCGTCGCGGGCGCGTGGGTGCGGCGCCCGGTCGAGGGCAGCGAGCGCGGGGTGTTCGTGCAGACCGTAGCGCTCGACGACGGGGTGCTGCGCCTTGCGGTCCCCGCCGGGCGCTACCTGATCGAACCCTTCGAGCGCAGCCAGTGGTGGGGCGTGGGTCTCAGCGGCAAGTCTCTCGATCAGGTCGTGGCCGTCGAGATCGATGCCGCCGGCGCAGCCGTGCCGGCGGTGTTGGCGGTGCGCTGACCTACTCGGGCGCCGGAAACCGTTGCGCCAGCCATTGCTGCCACCGCGGCTCCTGCGCGCGGGCGGCGCCGGCGGCGCCGTCGCCGTAGAACATGATGCGCACCGACAGCAGCGTCTTCTCGGCCATTGACATGGCGAACAGGTGCGCAATGCCGGCGCACGGCTCATCCAGGCGCAGCAGCAGCTCTTCACCGTGCTGCGCGGCGTCGTGCTCGACCCACGCGGACATCGGCGGTGCGTCGTCCGCGGTCGTGCACCGATCGGACGCGCTCGCGCTGGCCAAGCCGAGGCCGGTGCGCAGGTGCGACCACGCCTCGGCGGTCGTCTGCGTCGACCACGCCTGCAGCTGCATGAGAGCACTGTCTTCGCCGGCGAAGTGTGCCAAGTACAGCCGCAGGATGCGGAAGAATGCGGGCCAGCCGCTCTCCCATCCCTCGAGCTGGGCGTCCCAGTCGTCGCTGTCGGCGAACAGGCTGTGCACCACGCGCACGGTGCAGGTGTTGCCGTCGCGCGCCTCGACGACCCATTCGGTGGCGATCGTCGGTGCGTCGGGGCCGAGATCGGCGCTGTCCGCGGCGAAGCGGTGTGGCGGTTGCCACGCGGTGATCGTCGACACCGATTCCATCCCCGGGCCGAAGTCGGCAACGACGCGCACGGGCGCACCGTTCTCGTCGGTCTCGAACTCGGTCGGCACGAACCACGAGGTGATGCCGGGGCCGGTGGCGATCGCTTGCCAGACTTGCTCGGGAGTGCCGGGGACCTCGACTTCGACGCGGATCGAGCGGTGACCGCGGTCGTCTTTCTCTACGGGCATGGGGACGCCTCTTCAGGGGAGGGAGGGGATGTAGGCAGGGGATGCGCGCCGACCAGGAGGCGATGGGCGCGCCCCCCGGGGGTCGACTCGCAGTGGTAGCGGGCGACGAGCTGCGCCACGGCGGTGGCGAGCTCGCGGCTGAACTCGGCGCGTTCGCGGGCGTTGCGAAAGCGGATGGTGGTGTCGATCGACAGCGTCGCGAGCCGCTTGCCGGTGCTGGTCGCGCGCCGGGCCAAGTCGCCCACCTCGCGCACCGCGCGCGCCGCCAGCGCGATCAGATAGCCGGCCGACAGGCGGTCCGACGTCCGCTCGGGGTCGGCGCCGATCGCGCCGAGCGCGCCCGGCGAGACGACGTAGGTGCCGGCGGTGGCGACCAGCAGGCGTTCGGTGAGACCACCCCAACGGCGCTGGTCGGCGACCTTGGCCAAGCCGTGGCGCTCGAGCGCGCGCAGGTGGTAGTTGACCTTCTGCCGGGGGACGCCGAGGCGCTGGGCCAGCGCGGCGGCCGAGGAGGGCTGGCCGAGCTCCGCCAGCAGGCGGCGTCGCAGAGGGTCGAGCGCGGCGGTTGCCGCGGCGG
The DNA here is from genome assembly GCA_965223545.1 of Planctomycetota bacterium. Lineage (GTDB taxonomy): Bacteria > Planctomycetota > UBA1135 > UBA1135 > UBA2386 > CBDCWY01. Next base: position 6,904,632 of record OZ245006.1, read on the forward strand.
AGTCCTCGATGACCTCGACGTCGATCACCCACTCACAGTGCCCTTGACAAATATATTTGTCAAGGGTGCGGAGCCGGTTCTCAGAACGGTCCGCCGCGCGGGGCGACCAACGGGCTGAGAGCCAGCGCGAACTCCTCCAAGAAGTCGTCGACGACGATCGCGACGAAGAGGTCCTGGTGCGGGCCCGGCACGCTCGGCTGCAGCCATCCCGGATTGCCGCTGATGCCGAGCAGGGCGGGCAGCGTCGAGTGGTGGGCTTCGAGGTCCAGGAGCATGTCCGCGTGTGCCTGCAGGGCGGGGTTGGAATCCGCGCTGAACTTGGCGAACGCACCGAAGTAGCTCAGGCTGGGCACCGGCTGCACGTGCGGCACCGGCCATGGCGACACCGGCCAGGTCGAGGTGAACACCGGGTGCGCGGCCGGCCGCGGCGTGGCGGTGATCGGGTTGGCGTTGCCCTTCGAGGCGCCGTCAGCGACGTTGGCAAGGGTCGCGACGTGCCGAAAGAGCTTGGCCGTGCGCTCGTAGTCCTGCCACTTCCACCCCTGCCCCGTCCACCACGGCGACTGCCAGATCCCGCTCGGCGCGGTCATCAAGAACTGCAGCATCGAGTGGTCGTCCAGCTCGGGACCGACGTTCTCGGCAAACCACGGATCCACCCAGTCCGGGCCCGTGGTCTTGGCGGTCAGTGACCAGGAGCCACCGGGGTTGGTGGGTGTCTGCCACAACGACGCCGGCGCGATGCCCTGCAGCACCGCGAGCTCGACGAACGCGCCCACCGCGTCGATCTCGCGCACGGTGCCGTCGTGATAGAACAGGCCGGTGCCGTGCTTGAACGGCATGTTGCTGACGAACGGGATCGTCAGATCCAGCTGCCCGATCATGAACGCCCACGGCATGAAGCCGATGCCCTGCTCGCCGGTGGTGTTGTTGAGCAGGTCGAGATCGGGGCGCGGCACACCGCTCTGGCTGTTGGCGGGATCCCAGCGGCAGTAGCCCACGGTGTCGCGATACGACGATCCGCCGCCGGGGTAGCCGATCTCGGTGCAGATCAGCGGCTTGCCGAAGACGCTGGTCGCGGTCTCGAACGTCGCGTCGTAGACGAACGACGTGATCGTCGCCCTCGTGTGGCCGTACGGATGCAAGCTCAGCACGTCACAGTTCGGATCCCGGGCGAGGTTGACCGACTGGTCGTACTCGTCGGTGACCTGGAAGCTCCAGGTCGTGCGGCGCGAGACGCCGTTCGTGCTGGGCGCGCTCTTGATCGTCGCCAGCGTGTCCGATACCCACAGCTCGCGGTCACCGAACACCGCCGTCAGGGGGGCGGGCTCGTTCATCGCGTCCCACAGTAGGATGGCGTCGGCGCTCGCCGCCGGCACGGCGGCGACGCACTCGGCGACGTACTGGCCGGCCAAGGTCGCCACGAAGGGACTGCCCTGCCGCTGCAGGGCCTGAGTGAAGATGATCGCGGTGTTGCCGGGGTCGCGGTGCCAGTAGCTCACGTTGGAGTCGGCGCCGGGTGCCGCGGCCAGCCCCACCGGGTCGTTGAAGTCGGGCTCGATCGCCTGGTTGCCGTGCACGGCGACGTCGCTCCAAAACACCGGCACCACGTACAGCTGCTTCGCGTGGCAGCGAGTGACGAAGTCGGCGAAGTTGAGCAAGAACTGGTTCTGACCGTTGACGGGATTGTTGCGGTAGTGCGTCCACGCTGGCGACGACAGGAACACCCGCACCGCGTTGAAGCCGCAGCGCTTGACCCAATCGAGCTGCTCGTCGATGCGCGCCGTGTTCTGTGGGTGCTGGTGGTAGAAGTGCCACAGCGCGGTCGGCGAGGCGACGCCGTGATAGCCCGCGGTACCGGCGAGCTGGGGAAACACGGGGACGTAGTTGATGCCGCGCAGGTTGCGGAAGTCGGCGCGGATGCACTCCCAACCCGGAGGGCATGCCGGCGCCTGTGCCGGCGCATGGGAAGCGACGGCGACGGTCAAGATGGCGGAGAGGGTTGCCAGGGTAGACCGGCAGCGGCGCGCGGCGTGGGCGCGCGTGGGAACGGGATGGCGCATTGGCTCTCGATGGGGATGGGGAGTGATGCATCAGTGACTCCGCAGGGAACCCCTCGCACCGGAGGTCAGAATCGAGAGAAGTGCGCCGGCCGGGACCCGCGCGAAGGATGCCTGTGGTCCATGACGTTCCTCTACGCGCGCGCGGTCTGGCTCAACGATCGCTAGCGGACCGAGGCCGGGCTCCGCGCCGCCGGGCCGTCCAGGGTCTCGATGGTGGCGCCATCGATGCCGGTGACGTAGGGCGTGCGGCCCGGCACCAGTCCGTCGAGGGCGACGATCCCCCGCGCGTCGCCGATGGCGACGAAGAGCGCGCCGGGCCAACCGACGTAGGAGAAACCGATCGGCACGCCGGCCGCCGGCCCGTCCGCGGTCAGCACGCGGTAGCGGCCCGCGACGCCGTCGATGAGGTGCAGGTCGACCGCATCCGTGTGCGCGTGGATGGACAGCCGCCCCTCGGCGTACTGGCCGGCCTCGGTGTGGACGAAGTAGCGGTACTCGCCGTCGGCGAGTGGGATCCGCGTTGCCGGTGACTGCAGCGCGATGCTGCGTGGCCCCGCGCCTCCCTCCAGCCGCAGTCGGGCGGCGGCCGGCCGGCCGTACAGTCTCAGGGTGACGTTCCGCTGCGAAGCGGCCGTTCGCCGCAGGCGTACCACGTGCGGTGCGGCCGCCGGAAGCGCGATCTTCCGGGCTCGGTCTTCGGCGGTGATGGCGAAACCGCCGCCGGCCCCGTCCGCCATCGACGCGAGGACCAGGACTCGGTCGCTGCGCAGACCGTGGATCCAAGCTCGATCGTCGACGCGTTCGATGCTGCCGAAGAACCAGCGCGTCGGCCCGTCGCGCATCCACGGGCGAAACACGAAGCGCACCGCCGGCCGGAGCGCGTCCTCGGCACCCTTTCCGTCGACCTCCAGGCAGAGCGTCTCGCCGGTCTCGGGCGGCAACACGCCGAGGTCGTTGTCGCCCGCGGTGAGCTCGACGAAGCGCGCGCAGTAGAAGTGGTGGGGACCGCGGCTCCACGACGCGATCACCTGGGCGCGGCACGGCCGGGCGGGAATCGCGAACGTGCCGTCGCCCGCGGTGTCGACGAAGATACGCTCACGGCACTCGTCGAGCGGCACCGCCGCTCCCGATGGCGTGCGCTCATCGGTGGATGCGCGGTGCCACTCGAACACGCGCACGCGCGCTGTCACCCCGGCACCGTGCTCGTTGACCACCTGGCCGTGCACCGTCGTCGACGTGTAGCAGCGGATCTGCAGCTCGGTGGTGCGGCCGGCGGCGAGCCGGATTGGACCGGACCATGGAGTCGGATCGTACGGCGGCCAGCCCCGTTGCTCGCCGGGCCCGCGCGCTGGCGGTGGAGGCGGCTGCAGATCGCAGCGGTGACTGAGGACGCGATAGCGCACCGCTCCCGCCGGCAGCGGCCAGTGCACCCGGCCGCGGGCGTCGGACACCGCGGCGCGGTCTGCCTCGGCGGGGTCGTCGATGCCGGCATCCTCGGTCGAGCCACGCCGCATCTCGACGCGTACGCCGGCGACGGGGCTGCCGGCCTCGTCGCGAAACACCAACCCCAACTCGCTCGCGGTGCGGGTCGCGCCGGCGTCGGCCCGCGCCCGCCTTGGTGTCGCCCGCGTCGGCACCTCGGCCTGGGGCGCGCGGCCGGGCGCATCCAATGCGTCCGTCGTCGCGCGCGCCGGGCGCGGCTGCGAGCTCGGACTGCGGGTTCCGCTCCGCACGCATACGGCGATCGTCGCCAGCAGGGCGGCGAGCGCGGCCATGGCGATCACCGGCCAACGGCGGCCGCCGCCGCGGGACACTCCGAAGCCTTCGACCGGTGGCATGGAGCTACGGATCCGTGCTCAGCAGACGGACTTCGACCTCGATGGTCCCCCTCGCCGAGCCCTGCGCGGAAGAGCCCCAGATGAAGCCCTCGTAGACGTGGACGTAGGCGTGGCCGGCAGTCCGCGTCGTGTACCAGAACCAATCCGTCTTCTTGTCGCGGTACGGTACCAGCGCCCGCGCTTGGTCGGCGTACACCCCGGCCCCGTAGCTGGCGCTGACCGGCACGGTCAACGCTCCGATCGTGATCGTGGGGGGCAGCGGCGCGCCGCCGACGGAGCCGGCAGCGTCGTCGAGGATCGCGCTCGTATCCGCCCCCAGCGAGTCCTGGTACTGCAGAACGCCGCCCATCGTCGCCGACGCGGTGCCCCCCCGAATCGTCACCGACGCGTTGGCGGCCATCCGCGCCCGCGCGAGGACCCGGCCCGCCGTGTTCGTCGGCATGTACTGATAGGTCGACGACGACCCGCCGTCGCCCGACAGCGAAACCGTCGCGGAGGTTGCCGCTGGCAGGATCGCGGAGCTGGCCCACAGCCTCTCGGACAGAGTGAACTCGCGTGCGGCGACGTGTGTGCGGGCGACCGGACCGAAGATCGTGCTGTGCTCGGCGGTCTCGACGGTGCGCTCGTTCATCACGCTGACCAGGACCCAGCCGGTGCCGACGCTGATGCCAGGGACCGGCGGTGGGACGGGGAGTGGGGACACGACCGCGAACAGCAACCCAACAGACAACATGCGACCTCCTCTTTGTCTCTCGCCGGACCCGGTGGGGGCCGCCCCGAGGAGCGCGCCGGCCGGCGGCACAGAGGAGGGACTCGACGACGCCGATTCGGCGCGTCAAACCTGCGGGGTGCGCGGGAAAACGAGCGGGTCACCCGGCTGTCGCAGGCTTGCGGTGCACCTCCGGCCGGTTACCGTCCTTGGCAAGCCACGCTCTTTGCGTCCGGTGGGATGGCAGAGTGGCCGAATGCGGCAGCCTTGAAAGCTGTTGAGGCCTTCGGGTCTCCGGGGGTTCGAATCCCTCTCCCACCGTCACTTTCTCACTCATCGCCCTAAACTGAGTTGAAGCTGGCGATCGTGCCGAGTGCGGAGCGTGCGGCGTCGATACCGGTGAACGCTTCCCGAGCCCGTGCAGCGGGCCGAGAGGCCGAGAAGCGACTTTGTCGTCCGCCCCATCGTGCGCAGTTCGCCGTCGAACTTGTTGACGGCGCGATCGGCTCTTTTCTCTGGAAGCCACCCGATCGGTAGTGTGGTGCGTCAGACAGATGGGGAATTATCCGCGAGTGCGGCCTTGGCTCGGGTGACCTTGGCCAGGATGTCGCTTGCTTTGGCCGTCCAGATGAACGGTTTGGGGTCCATGTTGTGCTGCTCGATGTATGCCTGAATCGCTTCGATGAGCCGTCGGACGCTCGGGAACGCGCCGCGCCGGATTCGTTTTGTAGTGATGTCGCGAAAGAAGCGCTCGACCATGTTGAGCCACGACGCACTCGTCGGCGTGAAGTGCATGTGAAACCGAGGGTGACGCTTCAACCAGCGCTTCACCTTCGCGTGCTTGTGGGTCGAGTAGTTGTCAGCAATGATGTGGACGTCCAGGTGCTTGGGGACCTCCGCGTCGATCAGTCGGAGGAACTTCAACCATTCGATGTGCCGATGCCGCGGTGCACACATGCTGATGATCTTGCCGGTTGCGGTGTTCATCGCGGCGAAGAGCGTGGACGTCCCGTTGCGCTTGTAGTCGTGAGTGACGGTCTTGGTACGGCCCGAGCGAAAGGGCAGGGAGGGCTGCGTCCGATCGAGCGCTTGGATCTGCGACTTCTCGTCGCAGCTGAGCACAATCGCGTTCTCGGGAGGGCTCAGATAAAGGCCGACGACGTCCTCGAGCTTCTCGACGAAGTTCGGGTCACGACTGACTTTGAAGGTGCGGAAGAGGTGCGGCTTCAGCCCGTGTGCAACCCAGATTCGGCGAATCGTCGCCGCACTCACGTCGACCAGCTTCGCCATGTCGCGAGTGCTCCAGTGCGTGGCGTTCGGTGGATCCTCCTGCGTCGTGATCCGAATGATCTCGGCGACAGTTTCCTCGTCTATGGTACGTGGGCGACCGCGGCCAGGTGCGTCTTTTTCGATGCCCGCTATGCGCTCCTCGGAGAACCGTTTGCGCCACAGGCTCACGGTCTTCTGCTGTGTCTCGAGCTTCTCCGCGATCTCCTTGTTCAGCATTCCTGCTGCAGCGTGCAGAACGATCTTTGCGCGCAGGACGAGGCGCGCCGGCGTGCTTCGGCCTCTGGCAAACTTGTGCAACTGCCTTCGCTCGTCTTCGGTGAGTGTGATCGGAACTGCTACTCGCATCGTGGTGGCCTCCCACGATACACAACGCGCGCGCGCCCAAATAATTACACCTATTTACGAGGCACTACAGTAGCTTGTGCGCTTGTGCCGCCTCGCGTCGGCCTTGCCGCGCACCTCTCGAATCGATGTCGAGCCGCAGTTGTTCGACCGTTGGCATACGCTGCTGTTCCGCCCTGTTGTTGCTTCGCGTCCCCCAACGCGGTTATGCGTCCAGTATGCCTCAGTCGCGAGCCGAAGTCAATTCGGACTTACACCGACGAAGAGTCGGCTAGGTTTATGGCAAGCGCATAACAACGATTCAGCACGCCGCGTGGCTGGTTACCAAAGTCGAACCGTAGCCCGCGCAGCAACAGCGCCCGGAGCGGGGCTGCGTCATCACCACGTGGCTATCGCCACTGTGGACTGTGCGTCCCTTGGGCACTGGGGGCGTGCGGTGTTGAGCCTCTCGGCGCCAAGCCCTCGAACGGCGGCAACATCGGGCGGCCGTCAAAAGGCGCGGGCGAGGCGAGCCCTTATCGCCGTTGCGAAGCAGTCGGAGTCACGGGCATGAAGAATCCCACTCCGAGCAGAGCCCACACCACACTTTGCCCTTGATCGTGACCACGTGAGTCCCTCCGTCTGGACATGGGTTAGTACCACTGCAGTTCCCGGTCCGCACCTGCATTGACTCCGTCCAGGCTGCAGTGTTGTCGCCATCGTCGTCGCAACCGCTAGCCCAACTTCCGCAGTTCGACGGGTCGTCACGTTGAAAAGCAACGACTTACGTCGATTGGTTGGCACTACATCGCGGTCGAACGGAGTGGCGCGGGGACGGATAGCCTCCTGGGTAGCTGGATGCCGAGCCGGTCGAGCAGGTGCGCCTGCGCCTCGTTGGGGGTGACCACGCAGCGGACCCGGAGTTCGCGGCCGTCAGTAGTTGGCAGGAGCACGTCTGCGCTTTGGACCTGACGGAGCTCCTCGAGGATGGCGGCCGGGCTGTTGCCGAGTCCGGCCTTCTCCTGCCAGAGCTCGAGCGTTTTCCACAAGGCGTAGGCGAGGAAGCAGACGAGGATGTGCGCCCTGACCCGGTCCTCGCGTTGATGCCACACCGGGCGGATCGACAGCTCGGACTTCTGGATCCGAAACGCGGACTCAGCATCAGTGAGCTGGATGTACGTCCGCCAAAGCTCCTCATCTGTCCAACCCGTCACGTTGGACCTGAGCAGGTAGCACCCGGCGCTCTGGTCCACCCAGTTCGTGTTCTCACAAGCCTCCACGGCAAGCCCCGATGGTCGATCCGGGGCTTCGATCAACGAAACCGAGAAGCACGTGGAGGCCCGCGAGTTCTGGGCCAAGATGCGTCCGATCTGTTGATTGACGCGGTCCCGTTCGATCGACTTCTTCGACGCCGCCAGTCGGCGTTCGAGCGACGCAAGCCTCGCGCGAATGCGTTCGGCTGCTCGCGCGACAATTGCGGCGTCCTTCTCGATGCGCGCCTGGGAGCGACACAGGATGAACGTCTCCTCCCCGTCCTCGCTCGGGCAGAGCTTGACCTCGACATCCTCACGAATGCTGCGCCAGTCTCGACGGTCGACGATCTCCTGTTCGAAGCGGCGCAGGTCCGAACGCGATGCGCCGATGACGTACCGTCGCCTTCCCTCCTTCAACCATTTCAGGTTGCGCTTGCTCACCATTCCGCGGTCCATGACCCAGATGCGATCAGCAGCACCGAATCGCCGCTCCATCGTCTCGACGATCTCGCGGACCGTCGTGACGTCAGTCCGATTGCCGTCGAACACTTCGTGCGCAAGAGGGATTCCCTGTCTGGTCACGACCAGAGCGATGCAAACCTGTTTGCAGTCAGGCCGGTGATCTCGGCTGTAGCCACGCTGCGCCTGGGGGTTGCCCAGCATGAGGCCTTCGAAGTAGGTCGAGGTCACGTCGTAGAGCAGCAAGTCGTACTGAACGTCGAACAACTCGCCGAGCCGTGCGCGGAGATGCTGCTCCAGCGCCTCTTTGTGCGGCAGGATCTGGTCGAGAGCCCGGTAGAGCCGGTCGTCGTTGACCTTGCCTTCCGGCAGGCCAAGCAGGTCGTCAAGCGCGGTCTGGCGGTACAGGACTTCAGCCAGGTGCAGCTCGCTGGAGGGCATGCACAACCGACAGATGACCATCGCTGCCGCCATCGTCGACCACGGGACATCTTCACGGCCCCGCGGCATGAGCTCCCAGAGTGCGTCGTCGAACTTCAGTGCGTGCCACAGCGCCAGGCCGACGAAAACGTCGCCGAAGCGGCGTGTCCGGTCGAGGCTGACCTCCTTCAAGCGAATCGACTCGACCGGGTCGTCGTCTGTCACCGGTGGCTCAAACAGGCTCGGGTGCATTCGGCGACCGGTCATCCGATCTGCCAGCGCACGAGCCCGGCGTCGCCCCTTCGCATCCAGTTTGCCCAGCTGCGCGATCACCTCCTGCCGCACTCGACGACCGTGCCGCACCGACCGAACGAGGAGCCAGTACTCGTGGGTCTTGCCGTTCTTTCTGACCGTCTTGCGTCGCAGGTACACGTCCGCCGCCTCGCACACAGTTGTCGTGCTCCCTGCCACACCGATCAACGGGGCGGGTTGGCACTACACGGCCGATCTGCGCCGCCGCGACGGTGGATAGCGGGCTGGCGCCGCGCCGAGGCTCCGAATTGGCCTCAAAAATCGTCGAGCTGCGGAAGTTGGGCTAGCGGTCACCGTTTCGCTCGTGGAGTTCGAGTTGGTGGTGCTCCCGTCGTTGTCGTAGCAGTTCCAACCGGTATAGAAGATGTTATCCACCCACTTACACATCTTCCTCTGAGGGCAATTGCTGCCCACCAGAGTCACTGTAAACGTGTAGCTCACGGAACAAGTCAGTGGAGCGGGTTGACAATCCCCAGAACCCGCGCAATCACATTGCCCATCCTGATTGCCGACCGCGGGTGTTCTGGACACGTCGATGCAATCCGGGTCCGGATTGGTAGTTGGGTCGCCGTTCTCGTCCTCGTATTCCCAACTCTTGTCGTAGTCACATCCGGCCTCCTCGCAGAGTGGTGGGCCCGACCAGTGCGATGGAGTGGGTGTCGGGATGGCGAACGCGAGCAGTGGGAACAACGCGGCGATGTATGCTGCGTATATCATTACGCCTACTTCTCCTTTGATGAGGGTTACAGGGCTTGTACCATGTCTATTGCTTTGATGCGCAGCGCACTAGCTTCTTGCGGTGTAAGGAATCCGTTGGATTCAAGCCATGCAACGAGGGCAAGTGTCAGCTCCTGCGATCGGAAGCAATAGTACTCTAGCATTGCTCGGTAGCTCTTTGAGAGCATGGGGTCGTAGTAGTAGGTTTGACCTCCTATAACGTGCTCAGAAAAACCGACTTTTGTCGGGTCGTGGTGCGCGCTTCGGAGCAGCCGCGCGTACAAGTCGGACGGGCGCACTTCATCTTGGTGACCGGTCCCGCCCTTTGCGGCATTCATGAACTGCGCAAGCCGTGTAGCCTTTTCTGCGCATTTCGCTGACAGCTCCTCCTCGGTCAACTCTGCGCGCAAGACGTTGCTAGTGGCAAGCGCGCGCACCTCCTCCGCAAGCTTTCGGTGCATTTCGCCGGAGACCAAGCGCAAATGGTCCTGATATGGGGCCATCATGCGGTGGTACGCTTTCCACTGCGCATCCGTAAACGGCTTTTGCCTTGGATTGAATTCCTCGTTGTACGCCAAATGCGCTGCTGTGGTTGTGTGCAGCGTGAACAGAAGGCGGCTCATGGCAGCGGCCGGTGTCGGCTTGCTCGGCTTGGCTGCTTCCCACAAGGCTGTCGAAGTGCTTGCCATCGGCTCAGACTCTTCCGCATCTGCCCTCAATCTTGCGACTTTGTCTTCGAATGCCGCTATCTCAGTGTCGATAGGCTTGAGGTACTTGGGGTCGCCCCCAGTTTCCTCCGAACGCCCATTGGCCATCTCTGGCGTTGAGTCCGCCGGGTCGTGTCTGGCCCAGTCCAGGACTGGGGAGAACATCACCGCCGAAATGAGGGTTACCGCGAAAACGAGACCTAGAGCTAGGCGATGACTCATCGCGCTGCCTCCTCAGCCGCGCGGCGAGAACGAACGGTTCCGAGCCTCTTACTAGTTGCCATGCAACGTTCCCTTCGGGACATGCCCCTGGGTCTAGACAGTCAAACGTAGAGGTTTCCTCGTCCTGCACGCAGATTCTAAAAAAATGGGTGTGAGTTCGGATTAACGCGGAGTTGTACCCGGGCCCGATTACGCGACGCCCTCCCTTACGATGCGCTAAGCGGTTTGACAGACCAACGGTTAGCACAACGCAGGGAGGGACCTCGCGATGCGCATGATAGACGACGTCGTGCGGCAGTTCCGCCCCGGACTCACGGATTTGGTACGGGACCTTGATGGCGCGGGCCTCACGCCTTCGACCTTCGTGGCGTTCATCGGCGACTTGAAGGCGGTGATCAACAGCGCCGCTCTCCAGGCGTTCGTGGAGATTCTGCTCAGGCACGAGGAGACGGAGAACACCGTCGAGCACGGCGGTCAGCAGCACCGGTTCAAGGTGGAGTCCAAGAAGCAGTGGGTCACGCCGTTCGGACTTGCCGAGATGCCGCGCCGGTACTTCCAGCCGGATCGCGGCGGCGACGGCGTTGTGCCACTCGACGTGCGGTGCGGCATGGTCGACCGGCCGATGACTCCCGACGTCGAGGAGCTGTGTGCGTTCTCGGCTGCCCACCTCGTTCCGCGAGAAGTCGAGACGCTGCTCGGCAAGATGTTGCCACACCGTCCGTCTGCGACCTCCATCCAGCACGTGGTTCAGTACGTCGGTGCGTTTGCTGAACGAGCGGAGAAGGAGATCGAGTCGGCGATGCGCGAGCAGGCGCCGCTGAGCACGCAGGGCGACGTGCTCGTGCAGAGCTGGGATGGCGTCACCGTTCCGCTCCGGGAGATGGGCACGAAAACCGGGCGCAAGCCCGAACGCCCCGGGATTCGGGACGGCGAGGACGACATGACGCCGACAGCGTGGAAGGAGGCCGGTGTCGCGAGCATCTCGATCTACTCCCGAAACGAAGACAACAAGCCTGTTCGCCTCGATACGAGGTACCTCGCCAGGATGCCCGAGTCCGGGATGACGCGGCTCCTCGAGCAGCAGAACGGCATCGTGGGACCGTTGCTGAAGAACCGGCAACTACGCGAGATCGTCTTCCTTTGCGATGGCAAGCCCTCCATTTGGACCGGAGCCGAGAAGCTCCAGTCCTTTCTCATGGCCACGCTCATCCTCGACTTCTACCACGCGACCGAGCACCTCTCGAAGGCGGCCGAGGCGCTGTTCGGCAAGAAGAGCGTGCCCGGTCGGCGATGGTACGACAGGAACTACGAGCGGCTACGTGACACCGCCGGAGGTGCCGCCGCAGCGATTCGCTCGATGCTGTACTACCGGTCGAAGCTGAAGCTGAGGAAGGGAACCGAGCGCTACAAGGTCGTTGGGCGAGTCATCAAGTACTTCCGCCGCAACCTGGCGCTGATGGACTATGCGGGCTTCCGTGCGCGAGGACTCCCGATCGGAAGCGGTCCAGTTGAGGCAGCTTGCAAAACGGTGGTCGGCGCGAGGATCAAGCGCAGCGGAATGCGTTGGACTCGCGAAGGCGGTCAGCTCGTTCTGAACCTCCGGACTCACGTCCTGTCCGAACGCTGGGACGTCTTCTGGACTACCTACCTGGAGTGCCGGGATGCCGCGTGATCGTCACGTGCAAACGAACTCACACCCAAAAAAATGAGACGGGGTGGTGCTCGATCGCGCTCTGCCCCGCTGCGAATGCGCTGAGCCGGAAAACTAGATCGCCTTGCACCCGCTTTCCGGCAGCCCACTGAGTCTTGAGGCGGAAGGGGGCCAGCTTTCGGCGACCTCTCTATCCGGTCGCTTTCGCGCGGGGGCCGCCACAGAGCTCGGCGGGGAGCGGAAGGACAGTGCGTAGTTTCCGGCTACTTCTGCGAGAGACCGGACGAATAGAGGGTGGTGGAGCAGCGGTGGCCTACTGACGGGCCGACCACGATCTGTTGCAACTATTCCGAATCCTGCCGATCACGCGCCGCTCCGTGGCTGCCACCACCTTAACGCTGGATGCGAAACCCGTCGGCGAGGGTGCGGCGCGTCCGAAAGTCCACGCGCATCAGATTCGGGCCGAGCGACTCGATCCGCAGTTTCTGGAGGCCTCCTTCCTGGCTTGCCCATGGGCGCAACCACGTGACGACGTCGCCCTTTACAAGGAACACGAGGTCGACGGTACCATCCCCACACTCTTCTTCAGAGGCCGTGAACGCCTGCACTTCCCTTGAGCCGAGGCGACGCCGACGTTCATACGAAAGGGATACGGCCTGGAGTATGACGCAGAGAGCAACGAGACCCGAGAGGATCGTGTTGATGATCTCCAGGTAGTCCATAGCGCCCAACTACAGCCAACGCGCGACACTCATTCAACGAATGCCAATTGCGCTGTTTCGACGACGAGCCAGAGCGCCCTCCAGGCGGCGTGCCGACGCCCCAGCCAAACAGCACGACCCCAGCGAGATGCACCCACCCGTCCATAACGACAATTCGTCGCTACTCCTCGCACTCCATCGCCTCGGGCATTGCATCGCTTAGAAAGCTGGCGATCACAGACCCGAAGAAGGCCACCTCGATCGGTGAGTCCTCATCGATCACGCGCTCGAGCCGGGGATGGCCGCGACCAGACCGCTGAGCCAGTCGCTCCCCTGGTCGCGGTCCCTCAGCTGGTCGATCAGCCCGCGGAGTCGCTCGGTTTGCTCTCGACTCGCCTCCGAGCGCCAGAGCTGGCCGACGCGCGCGCAGACATCTTCGAGCGCTTCCTCCAAGTCCTCCTCGAGGCTGTCGAAGTTGGGGTCACAGTCGTCGCTGGGATGATGCATTCGTGGACCGGTAGGCTGGGTTAATCCGCCGCCGAGACGTTAACGTGGGCAACTAATGAGCGACACGAGAAGTGGGTTGAGCGAGCAGGCAAAGCGCCCACCACAGCTGAGCAACGATGTGCGAGTGGTGAGTTGGGCTCTCTTCGCAGTTGGCACTTTCACCTTGCTTGCAACGATCTTGGTGAGCAGCAGGGCGGCGAGCTGCTCGACCCTTGCGGAATGGACGCTCAACATTCAGATCGGGGTCCAGCTACTGCTGGGCCTGGCTGGTGCACTGCACAGTTACGCGGCCGCTGAGGGGTTTTCTGCGCGGTACAAAGAGATCACGTGGCTGGTGAAGAGTCAGTGCGTCCAGTTCGTCGACCAACGTCCTGGCGACGAGCGTGCCTCTAGCAGTCCCATCCCGGGTTCAGGGGTCGATGGGCTCCGGGTCCTGTACACGGCGGGCGGACTTGGGGGGGCGACACAGGCGCTGTTCCACTCGCCCCTCTCGTCGTCACTGCCATTGCCACGGCGCTGGCGAACTCCTCGGCCCAGCAGAGACTTGCCGACATCCGCCCCGGACCTTTGGGTTCTCAGGTGAGTGCGCCCATGGCCGTGGACGACGTTGTCTACTTCGCCGCCAACGACGGCGTAGTCGGCGCCGAGCTTTGGCGGGCGGACACCGCGGGAGCCGTTCTTGTCGCCGACCTTCAGCCGGGGCTCGCATCCTCGAACCCTCGGCCACTGCTTGCTTGGCGCGGCGGAGTCTACTTCGACGCCGAGTTCGCACCGGGGCAGTTCGGCTTGTTTCACATGGACGACACCGGGTCGAACATCGCGAGGCTCGCGGTCTTGCGCGTCGCTTCGGCCATGTTCGAGTTGGGCGGCAAGCTTTATTTCACCGGTGGAGCAAACTTCCAGAACGAGCTTTGGCAGACCGACGGTACCCCTGCGGGCACATTTCAGGTGGTCGACCTCCGCCCGGGCCCGCTTTCCAGTGGCGCCCATAGCCTCATCGTTGCCGGCGGGCGACTGTTCTTCGGCGCCAACGACGGCGTCCACGGCTACGAGATCTGGATGTCTGACGGCACCGCGGCAGGGACTCAGATCGCCGTCGACCTCGTGCCCGGCAGCACGGGCTCCCGTGCCGAGCAATTCTTTCCCTACGCTCAACAGATTCTGTTCGCGGCAACGACCCCGGCCACCGGCCTCGAGCTGTTCACACTCGACCCGGTCACGCTACAGGCCCAACTCGTGTTCGACGTGAGCCCCGGTTCCGGCGGCAGCGACCCATGGCTGTGGCTCGAGTCCAACGGCCGATTGTTCTTCACCGCCCACTCTCCAAGCACTGGTTTCGAACCGTGGTCGACCGATGGCACGCCCCAGGGCACGGTCGGCGTCGACATCATGCCGGGTTTGAGGAGCGCGCTGGCGGGTTACCCGGCGTCAGTCTCCGGCGGGATCGTGCTCGCGGCCACGTCGCCGGCCGGACGCGAGTTGTGGTTCACCGACGGCAGCCCAGCGGGGACACGGCTCGTGATCGACCTCGCGCCCGGTAGCTCATCCAACCCGACCGACCTGCGGCGCATCGCCGCGAACGATCGCCTACTGTTCGCGGCCGATGCACGGGATGGCCGAGGCGTCGAGCTCTTTCAAACCGACGGTACTCCGGTGGGCAGCGGCCCGCTCGCCGAGATCAATCCCCTGGGCGACGGGGCGCCGCGCGATTTCGTCCGCAGCGGACGGTGGGTGTTCTTCGTCGCCGACGATGGCGTCGCCGGGGAAGAGCCCTGGATCCTCGACCTCAGCGTCATCGGTGGAGCGGTCGCGGATCCCTACGGCACGAGCTGTCCTGCAACGAACGGGCCCCAGCTCACTACGAACCTGCCGCCCACGCTCGGGGCCAGTGGGTTCGCGCTCACCCTGGCAACGAGCGCGCTGCAGCAACCGGCACTCTTGCTCCTCGGCACGCAGCGGGTTGCGATCCCCGTCGCCGGCTTCATCCAACCCTGCAGCCTGCTGGTCGGCGGCACGACGGCGCACGCCGTCGGAACGACCGACTCCGCGGGCCAGTTGTCGATCCCACTGACGATTCCTGCGATACCGAGCCTCCTCGGCGCCGAGCTGGCCGCCCAAGGCGCCGTGGCGGACGCGCGCGTCGCCGGCACAGGCTTCGCGCTGAGCGAAGGGCTGCGGATGGTGTTGGGCGGCTGAGGCCGGCAGCACCTGCCGCCACTGGTGATCGACGAGGACGGACAAGGGGCCTTGCCGTGCCCGTCGCGCACTGACCGAGGGTTAGAGTGTCGCCGTGACCGAGCGGGTGCGAGGCCAAGCGATGAGACCCGGCCGCAGCGTGACCGTCGTGCGCCAATGGGACCACGGAGTGCGGCTGCGGATCGCCATCACCGGATTGCCCGACGCGGACTGCGTCTTGCGCGTGTTTGCGGGCGGGCGAGCAGGCACGGTGATCCTGCACAGCGGAACCACCGGCGCCGAGCACATCAGCGCGTCGCCAGAGGGGCGGCAGCTGGTCGATGACCTGGTGGCTCGGGGCTACGGGGTCGTCGATCGCAAGTGGATCGGCGGATGGTGGGGCACCGGGGCGTCGATTCGGGACGAGGCCGAACGAGGCGCGATGGTCGCGGACTGGGTCATGGTGACCGGCGGCACCGGGGGTGGGTTGCGCGGGCCGTTTCGCGCCTTCGGCAACAGTGGCGGCGCTGCCGAGATCGCCTACGGTCTGACGTCGTACGGCATGGGGACTCGTTGGGACCGGGTCGTGCTCGGCGGCGGGCCGCCGATGGCGCGGCTACAGCACCTGTGCGCTGAGCCGCCTGCCCACGAGTGGCGGCAAGAGGCGGAGAGTGCGCTCGCTCCATACGCGGCGCAATTCACGTGCGGTCCGATGCGGTGGTCCGACCCGACGGCCGTCGTGTGTCCGGTCATCGGCGGGTTCGAGCCCGCCGCGCTGGCGCAGATGAGCGTGTTGCACGCGGGAGCGACAACCTCGTTCTCGTGCGATGTGGCGACGCTGATGGGCAGCGACGACTGTACCGTGGCCGTGCCGCAGGGCGCGGTCTTCTACGCGGCGGTCCAGTCGGCGAAGACGCTCGCCGTCGTGCCCGGGGCGCCGCACTTCGTGCCGGCGACCGCCGCGGGGCGCGCGGCGATCGTCGCCGAGACCGACGGGTGAACGCGCGCGCGGCCCGAAGACCAGCTCGACTACTGCATCAGCTCGTCGAGCAGATCGCGGGCGACGTAGATCGGCGCGCCGACCTGCACGGCGATGGCGATGGCATCCGAGGGGCGGCAGTCGACTTCGCGGTCGACGTCTTCGCCGGCGATCCGCAGGGAGAGCACCGCGTAGAACGTGTCGTCGCGGAGCTCGGTGATGACCACGCGGCGCAGGGTGCAATCGAGCGCACCGAGGATCAGGCCGATGAGGTCGTGCGTCATCGGCCGGCGCGTGCGCTGCTTGAGCAGCTTGGACTGGATCTCCCAGGCCTCGTTGAAGCCGATCTTGATCGGGAACGTGCGCTCGCCATCGACCTCGCGCAGGTAGATCCGCTGCTCGTGCACCTTGTCCTGGATCAGCAAACGGGTGAGCTTGATCTCGACGGTGTCTTGCATGTCGCGGCGGGAATCGCGGGCGGGGCGCGGGCGCGGTCCTTTATACCAACACGAGTTGGTCGCGACACCGCCTGCACGTTCCCGCTCGAGCCGACCGCTGGCCACCGTGTGGCGCAGTGGCCGTGAGGAGTCCGCGCACTGGGGAGCGCTCGTGGCGGTGCCGGCCGACGGGGGCGCAGCGCTGCTCGCGTGCGGCGACGTCGACCGCCCGGTGTTCGCGCGGTCGGCGGTCAAGCCGCTGCAGGCGCTGCCGCTGTTCACCGAGGGCTTGGTGGCGCGCGCCGAGCTCACCGCCGAGGAGTGCGCCGTGCTCTGCGCGAGCCACGACGGCACGCCGGTGCACACCACGGCGGTGCGCCGCGTGCTGGCCGCGTTCGGGCTGGACGAGGCGCTGCTGCGCTGCGGGCCACACGCGCCCTTCGACAAGAAGTCCTCGCTGGCGATCGCGCGCGCCGGCGAGAAGCCGGCCCGGATCCACAACAACTGCTCCGGCAAGCACGCGGGGTTTCTGGCCCTGGCGCGGCATTGCGGCGATCCGCTCGAACGCTATCTCGAGCCGGACAGCGCGGCGCAGCGGCAGGTGCGCGCCGCGGTGGCCGGCGCCGCCGGGCTGGAGTCCGGCGCGTTGGAAGTCGGCGCCGACGGCTGCGGTGCGCCGACCCTGCGGCTGCCGCTGATCGCCCTGGCGCGGGCCTTCGCCCGGTTGGCGAACCACCCCGACCCGTCCTCCGTTGAGGGCCGCGCATGTGCCGCGATCCTGCAAGCCGTCCACCGCGCGCCGGTGCTCGTCGCCGGCGAGCGGCGGCTGTGCACGGCGCTGCTGCGGGCCGCGCCTGTGCCGATGTTCGCCAAGAACGGGGCCGAGGGCGTCTACGCGGTCGGGGTGTCGGGCACCGTGGAGCACCCTGGCTTCGGCTTGGCGGTCAAGGTCGACGACGGGCACGAGCGCGGCTACATGCCGGCCGTCGTCCACGCGCTGGTGCGCCTCGGTGTCTGGCGCACGGTGCCGGATGCGCTGCAGCGCTTTGCCGAGGTGCCGGTGCTCGACACCAACAAGCAACCCGTGGGCAGCGTGCGCTGCGCGGTGGAGTGGTAGTGATGGCGGTGCAGCGCGTCGACGATATCCCTGCTCTGCCGCCGCGGCCGATCGATGCGCACAAGGGCAGCTGCGGGACGGTCGTGGTGGTCGCCGGCAGCGACGGCATGCTGGGCGCGGCGATCCTGACGGCGCAGGGCGCGCTGCGCGGCGGGGCCGGGTTGGTGCGCTGCGTGCTGCCCGAGGCGCTGATGCCGTGGCTGACAGTGGGGGTTCCATGTGCCACCACTCGGCGGCGCGATGGGGCACCGGCAGAATGGGTCGCGGGCGCCAGCGCGGTCGTCGTCGGGCCCGGGCTCGGCCAGGGCGCGGGAGTGCGCGCCATGGTGGACGGCGTGCGCGCGGCCGCGCCGGCAGTGCTCGATGCCGACGCCCTCAACGCGCTGGCCCCGCTTGCCGACACCGCCGCCGCGCCGGTTGCCGAGGTGTGGACACCGCACCCCGGCGAGGCCGCGCGGTTGCTCGACTGCGCGGTGGGTCGCATCGCGGGAGATCGCGAGGCGGCGGCGTTGGAGCTGGCGCGGCGCAGCGGCGCGGTGGTCGTGCTCAAGGGGGCGGGCACGGTCGTCACCGACGGTGCGCGGCTGTTCGTCAACCCGACCGGCAACGCCGGCATGGCGACCGGGGGCAGTGGTGACGTGCTCGCCGGCCTGACCGGAGCGCTGCTGGCGCTGGGGATGCCGCCGTTCGACGCGGCGCGCGCCGCGGTGCACGCGCACGGTGCTGCGGGCGATCTGGTCGCCGCCCGCCTGTCGCAGACGGGCGTCACCGCGGCCGACCTGCCGCTGGCGATCGCTGAGGTGCTGCGGCCGTGAGACGACCCCGGCACCGGGCTGTCTGCTGGTCGACCGCGTTCGTCGCGGCGATCGCGTCTCCGGCGCTGGCGCAAGAGGCGCCGGCCCAGGCGCTGCTCTCGGCCGAGCGAGTGGCGGCCGAGCGCGCGCGCCGGACGCTCTGCGCACGTCCGCTGGCGGAAGGGGCAGCCACGGCGCTGCGAACCGCGCTTGCCGACCCCGCGTTGGCGCCGGCAGCGCGCGCCCGCGTGGCGTCGGTGCTCGACGCGCACGGCGCGCTCCCCGACACCGTTCGTCAGGCCTGGCTCGACGATGCGGACGACGCGCTGTTCGCGCTGGCGCTGCCGGCGGCGAGCACCGAGGAGCTGCGGGCGCGGTTGCGCGGGAGCGCGCCCGCTCGGCGCCGCGCCGTGCTGTTCGCGCTGCAGGACCGCGGCGCCTTGCGCGACGCGTCGCTGATGGCCGCGCTCGCCGACGATGACGAGGACGTCGCCGGCGCCGCGCTGAGTGTGCTCGTGCACGAGCGCAGCCCCTTGCCCGTCGAACTCGCCGACGTCGATGCGGTGGCGCGCGATCGACTGCTGGAGGCGCTGGCCGCGCAGCCGCGGCCGAGCGCCGTGGGTTGGGTGCGCCGGCTCTTGGCGGGGGATCGGCTGGCGCCCGAGCAGCGCCTCTGGGCGATCGCGGTGTTGCCCGACGGCGGCGTCGACGACGCGCTGGCGGCGGAGCTGGTCGCGCAGTGCGCCGACCGCGCGCTGGCCGGCGCCGTGGCGCAGGCGGCGCGGCGGCTGGCCCCGGAGACCGCCGACCGCCTGGTCGGGCGCGTGCACGCGGCGATCGCCGGCGGGGCGCCGGTGGATCGGGCGCTGGCCTGCCTCGAGCGCTGCTCGCCGCTGGGCGAGCGCCAAGTGCTGGCGTTGAGCGAAGTCCTCGATGCCGATGCCGTCGAGGCAGTGTGCAGCTGGCTGCACCGGCGCGAGTCGGTCGGGCTGCGCGAGCGCGTCGCGTCCGCCCTCGATGGCGAAGTCCCGCTGCGCCTGCACCTGTTGCGGCGCGCGCGAAAGGCACTGACCACGCCGGTGCGCATCGAGCGGGTCGCGGCGGAGTTGTCGGATGAGACTCGGCCGGCGGGCGCGTTCGCGGCGACCGTCGACGGCACCCCGGAAGAACGCGCGGCACTGGCGTTCGCCGCGCTGACGGCCGCCGGGGTGTACCACCCCGCCATGCCCGCCTACGTCGACGGCGTGGCGGGGCGGCAGCGGCAGAGCCGCGTGCGCGCGGTGCTGCGGATTCCGCCGCAGCGGCTGCCGCTGGAGTGGTGGACCGCGCTCTGGCGTGGCCCGATCGGCGACGGGGCGGCGCTGGTGCAGCGGGCGGCGTCGCGGCGCGGCTATCCGGCCGGCGCCTCGGCGGTGTTGTTGGCGGACTGCACCGAGCCCGGCCGCGGCGCGGCGGCTTGTGCCGCGCTGGCGGCCTTCGGCGCGGACGAGGAGGTCGAGGCGGCGTGGCGCCGCGCGCCCGCACACCGTCTCACCATGCTCGACACCCTGATCGAGCGGCCGCGCCCGACGGCGGCGGCGGTGCTGGCGCGGTTGCCGATCGACGTGGCCGATCGAAAGCGGCGGGCGGCTTGGCTGCGGACGCGGGCGGCTCTGGGCGACCGGGATGCGTTCGCTGCGCTGCTGGACGAGCTCGTGACTTGGCCGCCGCGCGCGGTGCGGCGCTGTCGTTCGTTCGCGCCGGGCATGCTGACGATCGACCACCGGGCGCGGCTCGAAGAGATGCTCTGGGGCGGTGACGCCGCCGACGCGCTGCGGCGCGAGCTGGCGGAGTGGCTCGACAGCGCCCGCCTCGAGTGGGCGGACGCCCTGTTGGTGCGGCTGCACGCCGGCGATCCGGACGCCGAGGTCCGCGCGGTGGCGCTTGCCGGCGTCCTGCGCGGGCCCGGGGCAGCGGACATCCACACCCGGCTGCGGCGGTCGTTCGCGGCGCCGCTGGAGGGCGACGCGCTGGAGCGCGTCTACGAGTTCGTCGCGGCGTCACCACCGGCTGACGCGGCCACCGTCGAGACCTTGGCGCGGCTGTTGCTCGAGGCGCCGCTGGCGGTGACCGACGCCGAGCTCGAGGCGGCCCTGTCCGGCATCGAACCGGGCCGCGCGACGTACCCGATGCATCGCACGGTGGTGGACTTCCTGCGCCGAGAGGATGCCTTCGACGCGGCCCCCTTCGTCGCGGTCGCGGCCGAGGTCGCGACCGATCCGCGCAGTGTGTGGCTGAACGTCCGGCGGCTGGGCCACCTGTTGGAGCAGCTGGCCCCTGCGCCGCGGCTGCGCGCCGCCCTCGCCCCCGCGGTCGCCGAGTTCTTGCTGCACGTTCCACAATCCGAGCCGCAGCTCGACGGTGCCGCCGCGTGGCTGCTCGGTGAGTCCGCCGGCCAGCGCGGCGACTTCGCGGTGGCGGCCGACCTGGCCGCCCGCGGCGCCCGCGTCCTGCTGCGGCAGCCGCTGCCGCCGCCGATCCAGCGGCTGGTCCTCGGGGATGGCGACACCGCCGGGATCGAGGTGCGGGCCGCTGCGCTGCCCTGGCTGTGGCGCGCCCGCCACCACGCCGCCACCGGCGACCCGGCGGCCGCGCGCGCCGACCTGGCGATCGCCGAAGACCTTGCCTGCGGGGAGCCGCAGACGACACTGGAGATCCGTGCCTTGACCGAAGAACTCGAGCCATGACGTTGCGTTGCCTTTGCCTCTGTGTGTTGTTGGTCGCGGCCCCCGCCGCGCAGGTCGATCCGCCGCAAGCCCTCGAGGCCCAGCGCCAGCAATTGCTCGAGCAGCTCGCCGAGGGTGGGGTCCGGGTCGACCTCGAGCAGCAGACGATCCGCGTCGCGGCCGAGGTGGTGCGCGTCGGCGACCCGCTCGAGTACTTCTTGATCCACCGGCAGGGCAAGTCGCACGAGGCGCTGTTCGTCACCGAGGTCAAGCCCAGCCTGCTCAACTCGGCGTTCCTGCTGCTCGGCTTCGAGAACGGCAGCAACGCCGAGGTGGTCCCGGTCGAGCCGCCACCGAGCGAGGCCGAGATCGAGGCCGGCGCGCGGGTCTTCGACGTCGTGCCGCCGAAGGGGCAGCCGCTGTGGATCACGGTGTCGTGGCAGGATGGCGAGCGCCGCGTCGAGCACTCCGCCGACGAGCTGATCGTCGACCTGACCACCGACGCCGCGCTCGCCGAGGGCGAGTGGATCTACCTCGGCGGCCGGCTCGCCGCCCTCTACCGCGGCGACCCGCCGGTGTTCGTCGCCGACTACGAGGGCAACCTGATCAGCATCTGCTACCTGATGCCGGCCAACCACCTGGCGACGCTGCGGCACGCGCGTGCCGACGACGATCAGAACTGGTGGAGGACCGAGCTGTGCCCGCCCGTTGGCACCGCGGTGGAGATCTGCTTCCGCCGGCAGCCACCGGCGGAGGCGAACCGCGAGCCCGCGCCGGCGGCCGAGGCCGACAAGAAGCGCGGCTGATGGCGCAGCGGCAGCTGCCGACTTGGCTGCTGTGTGCGGCGATCGCCGGCGCGGCCGCGCCGGTGGGGTGGTGCGACTTCTACACAGCGCTGCCGTTTTGGGTGATGGCCAACGCCGCCTACGGCGTCGTCGTGGTGCGTCTGGTGCGCGGCGCGGCGGCGCCCGGCCTCGGCGCGGCGCTGCTGGCCGTGCTCGCGCTGCGCGCCGTGTGCTTGCCGCACCCGCCGTCGTACAGCGACGACGTCTACCGCTACCTGCACGAGGGCGCGGTGGTGCTCGCCGGTCACAACCCGTACGAGATGGCGCCCGCCGATGCTCCCCCGGCGCTGCGCGGCGCGTACTGGGAGCGGATCAACAACCCCGAGATCTCCGCCGCGTATCCGCCCGCGGTGCAGTGCGCGCTCGCCGCCGGTGCATGGCTGTCCGCCGAGCCGATCGGCATGAAGCTGGTGTTCGGCGCCTGCGACGTCCTGGTCTTCGTCGCGCTGTGGCTGGCGTTGCCGTGGCTCTCGGTGCCCCGGCACATGGCGCTGGTGTGGGGGCTCTGTCCGCTGATGGCGTTCGAGTTCGCCGGTCAGGCGCACAGCGACAGCTTGGCGGTGTTGGCGACCGTGTTGGGAGTGTTCTTCGGCGTGCGCCGCCGCGCCGTGCTCGCCGGCATCGCGATCGGCATCGCCGCCGGTGCGAAGTTGATGCCGCTCGCGCTGCTGCCGTTCGCGCTGCGCGGCACGGTGTGGTGGCGCGGCGTGGTCGCCTGCGCGGCGACGGTCGCCCTGTTGTGGGCTCCGTTCTGGACCGATCCGGCCCAGCTGCTGGCCGGCACGGAGCAGTACTCGCGGCGCTGGAGCGGCAACGCCACGCTGTTCCTGCCCCTGCTCGCCACAGGCCAGTGGCTGGAGGGGATCGGTTGGTTGCGGGGCTTCGACCACCTTTGGCTGCGCGAAGGGCAGGCGATCGCCAAGCTGCCGCTGGCCGCCCTCACCGTCGGCTTGCTGGCCGCCTGCTGGTGGCGGCGGTGCTCGACGCCGCGGACGGCGCTGTGGTTCTTCGTCTTCTTCGTCGCGTTCTCGCCGACGGTGCACCCCTGGTACGTCAGCCATCTGCTGCCGTGGCTGTGCGTGTGGCCCAACCCGGGGCTCATCGCCTTCTCGGCGACCGTGTTCTTCGCCTATCACGTGCTTCCCCGCTGGCACGTCGAGGGTGTTTGGGAGCCGACGTGGTGGTGGACGGCGGCGGAGTACCTGCCGTTCTATGTCGGCGTGGTGTGGCTCCTGTCGCGCAGCTGGTCAAGCCGCGGTGGCATGGGCGCGGCGCCGCCGCGTTCCGCCGCCTGAAAACTCGGTGGCGGGGACGCCCCGGTCGGGCGTTACCATGTCGCCTGCCCTGCCGGGCTCATGCCGATCGCGGCCCTGCGCCGAAGTCGGTGATGGGCCCGGATTCCGGGTCGCACCCACACCACGCGCTTGCCGTCCTTCAAGCGAAGCGCAATGCCCCCGACACCTCCGAGCGAACCGAAACCGAGCTGGCGACGCCTCCGCGCCGTCGCGGTCCTGGTCCTTGCGTGTTCCGCCGCCGGCCAGGAGACGCTGTTCGAATGGACGGGCGACGCGGTGGGCGACGGGTTCGGCCAGGGGTTGGCCGCGGTCGGCGACGTCGACCTCGACGGCTACCCGGACGTCTTGGTCGGCGCGCCGGGAGCGGATCGCAATGGATTGGACAGCGGTCACGCGGTCGTCTTCTCCGGCCGTGACGGGTCCATCCTCTGGGATGTTCACGGCCCGGCAGCCGGTGCCCGCTACGGCCAGCGCGTGGTTGCCGCCGGCGACGCCAACCGCGATGCCCATCGGGACTTCGCGGTCGCCGGCGCCACGACCTTCGAGCTGTACGACGGCCGCACCGGTGCGCTCTTGCGGGCGCTGCCGGTGGGCGACGACGCGGCCTGCGCCGGCGACGTCGACCGCGACGGCCACGACGACCTGATCATCGGCTTCTTCACCGGCGGCACCAGCGGTGGCGGCTACGCGCTCGTGCTGTCCGGTCGGGATGGCCAGGTGCTGCACCGGTTCGACGGCCGCGCTGCCGGCGACAGCTTCGGCGTGGTCGCGGGCGGCCGCGACACCAACGGCGATGGCTACGCCGATCTGGTCGTGGCGGCGCCCAACGGCGGCGGCTTCGGTGCACCCTACGTGCACGTGTACGACGGCAAGTCGGGCCGGCAGCTGCTGCAGATCGGCAGCGGCATCTTTCGGTTCGGGCACGACGTGGCACTGGTCGACGACGTCGACGGCGACGGCGCCGCGGATGTGTTGGTCGGCGCGCCGGACATCGGGGCGACCTGTGCGACGGGCAGCGCGGTGCTGTACTCGGGGCGCACGGGCGTCGTGCTGCGCGTGGTGCAAGGCCGCACCGAGCCGCGCTGTCGCACCGTGGTCGAGCAGCTGGTGGGTGACGCGGTGGGCAACGGCGGCGACCTCGATGGTGACGGAATCGGCGATCTCGCGATTGCCTCGTTGCAGCGGCTGCGCGTCGTGTCCGCCGCCAGCGGCGAGAACCTGTTCGTCGTCCCACCGGCGGGGACCGGTTTTCGCGGCGCCTTCGCGGCGATCGGCGACGTCGATCGGGACGGCGCGGACGATGTCGCATGGAGCGATCCCACCGGTGCCGGGCGGGTGGTCGTCGTCTCCGCGCGGCGACCGCCGGTGGTCACCGAG
The DNA here is from genome assembly GCA_965223545.1 of Planctomycetota bacterium. GTDB lineage: Bacteria > Planctomycetota > UBA1135 > UBA1135 > UBA2386 > CBDCWY01. The sequence continues at coordinate 6,929,523 of OZ245006.1, forward strand.
TGGCATCACGGCTTGCTCGACGGGGGCTCGGTGCGCGCCGGTGGCAGCGATGGCAGCCGCCTCGTCATGGCGCGCGAGGGCGCGATCGTGTTTCCGCCGATGCCGCCGGCGTTCGAGATCCGCGACCGCGCCGGTGCCCTGGTCGGGCGTCGCGTGCTCGGCTATCCCGGCCAGCTGCGCGCCTCATTGGCGCCCGCCGGCGATGTCGACCAGGACCAGATCGGGGATTGGGTCGTGGGCTGGCACAGCGCCCTCGGTCCGGCTGTCAGCGCAGTGGAAGTGTACTCGGGACGCGATGCGCGGCCGCTGCGCACTTGGCCGGGACCGTTCGGTGATGCCTACGGCCGCGCGGTCGCCGGCGGCGTCGATTGGAATCGCGACGGCGTGCCGGACCAGGCGATCGGCTGGCCCACGGGTGGGCCGAGCGGCGCCGGCGTGGTCGAGATCCGTTCCGGCGCGGATGGCAGCTTGCTGTTCGCGTTTGGCGGCAGTGCAGCGGGAGATCGCTACGGCGCGGCGCTGGCGGTGGCGGGAGACGTCGATCGCGATGGGGTCGCCGAGTTGGCGGTCGGCGTGCCCGGTGCCGACCGCGTCGAGCTGCGCTCGATCGCCGGCGGCGGCGTCGTGTGGAACCATCAGGGAGTGGCGGGATCCGCGCTCGGCCACGCGGTGGCGGTCGCCGGCGATACGGATGGCGATCTGGCGGCGGAGGTGATCGCCGGCGCGCCGAATGCGGACCGCGCTCTGCTCCTCGCCGGTCGCGATGGATTGGCGCTGCAGGTGTTCACCGGGGTCGCGGGCAGTCGCTTCGGCCATGCGGTCGCGGGTGCCGCCGATTTCGATGGCGACGCCGTCGACGACCTGGTGGTCGCGGCTCCGTTGGCCGGAGCCGTCGCCGCCGGGGTCGCCGAGGTGCGGATATGGTCGGGGCGCACCGGTGCCGTGTTGTGGTCGGAGCGCGGCCACGCTGCCGCCGACGAGCTGGGTGATTGGTTGGCAGTCGGCGCGCCGCCGCCGGGCGGTACCGGCCCGGAGCTGTGGATGGGTGCCGCGCGCGGTGGCTTCGGCTACGAAGGGGACGGTGGCTTCTTCGGCGCCGGTTACGTCCGGTCCAGCCGCCCGGGGCGCGGGCGCGTCTCGCCCTTCGGCGACGGCTGTACCGGCGCTCTCGGCACGCCCTTGCTGAGTGGTTCCGTGCCAGCGTCGGCCGGCCGGTACTCGCTCAGCGTGCATGCCGTCGACCCGAGCGCGCCCGGCGCGCTGATCATCGGCATCAGCGACCGGCTCCACGGCGGGATCACGCTGCCCTGGGCGCTGTCCCCGCTGGGCGCACCGGGGTGTGCGCTGCTGGTCAGCATCGACGCGGTGCTGCCGCTGGCCTTGGGACCGCACCCTGCGCCGTTGCGGGTGCATTACTCCGTGCCCTCTGGATGGGCGGGGGCGACTCTGTTCCAGCAGTACGTGCAGCTCGATGCCGTCGCTGCCGGCGGTTTGGCGCTGAGCAACGCGGTGCGGATCACGTTCGCCCGCTGAGGTGACGGAGCCATCTCGGCCGCGGCCGATGCCGCGCGTCAGCGGCGCCAGCGGGCCCGCACCGCGTTGGTGAAGCCGAGGCCCGTCGGCAGGGACGCGTCGGCGTAGACCGCCTGCACGAACAGGTCGATCGGTCCGCCGTTGCCCGACAGCGGCAGCAGGAAGCTGCCTGCGATGTTGATCTGGGCGGCCAGGATCGCCGGCGAGGGCCACGGCACGATGGTGCCGCCGAGCAGCGGGGTCGGCGTCTGGCTCGGCGAGACCGCGACCAGCAACGCGGCGAGCGGCGGCGCGCCGCTGACCTGGAGCGTCGCGGTGCGGCCGGGCAGGAGCGGGCCGCCGCAGATCGACAGCTGCGCCGCGCCGGGGCCGCCGAAGCCGAGGTCTTCCTGGCAGTCGACCAGAGGCAAGCGGAGGTCGACGACGACCGGCCGGTGGTCGGAGGCCACCGCGCTCAGGCCGGCGACCGAGGGGAAGCCGAGTACCTCTGGGGGCAGCGCTGCCTGCGGCGTGCCGGCGGTGTCGAAGACGAACTGCAGGCGGGCGCTGCAGACGCTGTCCTGCCACGCGACGTAGTCGAACTTGACGCTGCCGATGGTGGCCCGACTCCGCGTGAACCAGTGCGTGCCGCCGTCGTAGCGCATGTCGCTGCGATCGCGGTCGGTGCCGTCGGTGCCGCCGGCGACCGCCGCCTGGGTAAGCCACTCGGCGGGCGCTCGGCTGCCGCCGAGCGCGTCTTCGTTCCAGTCGCCGCCGAGCACGACCGGGGTGTCGTCGTCGAGCAGCTTGGTCGCCGGCGGCGAGTCGAAGATCACGTTGAACGGATCCGGCCCCTGGCCGAGGCCGCCGCCCTGCCACCAGTAGTCGACGATGTAGGCGGTGTTCTGCGCGGCGATGCGGCGCTGTCTGGCATCGGCGCTGCTCGATCCCGCCTTGAGGTGCGCGTTGCCGACCACTAGATCGCCGCGGTAGACGCCGTCGTCGAGTTGGAGCTCGGCGAACTGGAAGCCGCGGATGCCGCCGTTGCCCCCGTTCTGGTACAGGTGGGCCTGCATCGGCGGGATGTCGGACAGCCTGGAGTTGCCGTCGCCGTTCAGATCGCCGAACGGAAACCGACTGAGCAGGACGTTGCGGTTGAAACCGTCGGTGATGCCGCTGACGAAGACGAACGGCAGGTCGTAGCCCGGAGCGTAGCGTTGCACGAATGCTCCCACCGTGCCGCCGAGGTACGGGTCGTTGCCGCCGGTGAAGAACAGCCGGCACACCTGGCGCAAGACCGAGACCGAATCGACGCCACCGCTGGGGTTGTCGCCGGCCTCCTGCAGCAGCAGGACGTCGGGCTCGAGCGCGGCGACGACGCGCGCCAGCGCTTCCCACTGCGAGCCGGTGGCTTGCTTGGTGCGCCGCGAGGCGATGCCGTCCTTGACGTTCCACGTCATCACGCGGATGTCGGCTGGGTCGGACTTGCCCCACAGGCCGCTCGCCGGGTTCCACTGAGCGGTAGGGGCCGGAAGCAGGACGACGGTGGCGGCCAGCAGGGCGCGGCAGGCGAGTCGCATGCCACGCATCGTCGCGGATCCGGGCCGCGGAGGCCAGCCGCCCCGGGCACGGCAGCGGTGGCGCGCAGGTGCTACTCGACCACCGTGCGCAGGTAGAGCGCCAGCGCGTGCAGCTGCTCGTAGGGCACGTGATCGAAGCTCGGCATGGCGGTCTCCTCCGACAGCATCTCCTGCGGGTCGCGCAGGATGGCCACCATGGTCTCCGGATCGTGGTCGAGCTCGTCGAGCAGCGGCGCGTCTTCGTGCTCCTCCGAGCCGCCCAACACGGTGCCGTCCTCACGCTCGTGGGCGTGGCAGTCCATGCACCGCAGCCGGCGCAGCATGAGATAGCCGTTGCGCTCGACGTTGGTGAGGCCGAGCGCGTGGCGCAGGGTCGGCGCGTTGTCGGCGCGGTCTAGGGCGCCCATCACCGTCACCGCGACGATGCCGACCAGCACCAACGTGCCCAAGCCGATCATCAGCGGCCGGCGGCGCCAGCTGCGGTGGCGGGTGCGATCGACGAACGGCAGCAGCGCGAGCGCCACCAGCACGGCGTTGGGCAACCAGAACGCGCCGATCGGTTCCATCGGCCCCTTGAACAGCTTGAGCAGCTGGAACAGACCGAGGAAGTACCAGTCGGGGCGCGGGTCGTAGCTCTGGTCGGAGGGTTCCGCCAGTGCCTCCAGCGGAGCCCGCCAGGTCCAGCTGATCCAGAACAGCACGGCGGTGACCAGCAGTGCTGCGACCACTTCCTTGAAGACGTGGCCGGGGAAATACGGCGGCCCCGGCTCGCCCTCGTCGCCCACCGGTCGACCCGGGGCGGCGACGCCGTGTCGCTGGATCAGCAGGAGGTGCACCGCCAGCAGACCCAACAACGCCAAGGGCAGCAGCACGACGTGGATGACGTAGAAGCGCGTCAGGGTTGGCGCGCCGACCGTGTCGCCGCCGGCGAGGATCTCGCGCACGTGTTCGCCGATGCCCGGCGTCTTGCCGGCGATCTCCACGCCGACCTTGGTGGCGAAGTAGGCCTTCTGGTCCCACGGCAGCAAGTAGCCGGTGAAGCCGAAGCCCAGCACGACCAGCAGCAGGCCGAGACCCGTCAGCCAGGTGAGCTCGCGCGGCCGCTTGTAGGCGCCGGTGAAGAACACGCGCAGCAGGTGCAGCACGGCGAAGATGACGAATGCCGAGGCGCCGAAGTGGTGCAGCGCGCGCACTTGGGCGCCGTAGGGCACGTCCTGCTCGAAGGCGCGGATCGAGTCGTAGGCCAGGTCGGTCGACGGCACGTAGTGCATTGCCAGCGCGAGACCGGACAGGAACTGCAGGAGTAGCACGGTGAGCGCGCAGAACCCCAGCGTGCGCAGCCAGCCGATTCCCTGCGGCGGGCGCTTGTCGACCATCGCGGCGCGCCACGCGCTGCGCAGCCCGAGCCGGTGCTCGATGAAGTCGGTGAGAAAGCGCATGATCAGACCTCGAGCAGGTGGATCATGCCGTCGTCCGCCTCGGGCAGCTCGATCGCGAGCCGCCGCAGCGGTGCCGGCGGCGGTCCGGCGACGACGGCGCCGGTGCGCGAGAACACCCCGCCGTGGCACGGGCAGCGCAGCGGCGCCTCGGGGTGCTCGTCGTCGGCCTCGACGGTGCGCAGCTGGACCGGGCACGACAGGTGCGTGCACTCGCCCGCCAGCGCCAGCACCGACGCCGGGTCGTCCGGGTCGCGGGTGACGAAGACCACGCGGGCGACGTCTTCGACCGCGGGACCGCGCCGCATCTGGTAGCTGATCGCCCGGCTGATCAAGCCCTCTTCGGGCACCTCGTCGAGCCGGCAGAGCGGCAGGCGGCCGGGGGCATCGCTGCGCGCGGGCGCCAGGGCTGCACGGCCGGCGACGAACAGGCCTCCGATCAGCGGCACCGCGCCGAGCACCGAGGTCAAGAAGGCCAGAAAGCCGCGTCGGGTGGTCGCTTCGCTCATGTGAGTCTCGGGATTATGCCAGCTTAAGGCTGACTCATGGACGGCTGTCAGTCATGCCGAAGCACAGCAATGTGTGGGCGAAGCGCCGGCACCTGCTACGGTCAACAGCGGACATGTCCGAAGAGTTTCCCGATCTGCTCAAGGCAGTGCGGTTCGCCGCCGATCGGCACCGCGACCAGCGCCGCAAGGGCGAGGACGCCTCGCCGTACATCAACCACCCGATCGAGGTGGCCGAAGTGTTGGCGCGAATCGGCGGCGTGCGCGATGTGGCGGTGCTGCAGGCCGCGCTGTTGCACGACACGATCGAGGACACCACGACGACCAGCGACGAGCTGGAGGATGAGTTCGGCCCACGGGTGCGCGCCCTGGTCGACGAGGTGACCGACGATCCCGCGCTCGACCGGCCGGCGCGCAAGCGCAGACAGATCGAGACCGCGCCGGGGCTCAGCGATGGCGCCAAGCAGATCCGCATCGCCGACAAGATCTGCAACATCGGCGACGTCGTACACGCGCCGCCGCGGGGCTGGTCGCTGGAGCGCCGGCAGCGCTATCTGGAGTGGACCGCGCGGGTGGTGCACGGCTGCCGCGGCGTCAACGCCGCGCTGGAACGCCACTACGATGGGTTGTTGCGCGCCGGCCGCGCGCAGCTCGAGGCGATCTGACCGACCGGCGTCCGGCTGCCGGCCCCATCACCCGGGTGGAGGGTGATGCGGGGGCTTTCCCCCAACGCGATGGGCGGTGGCTCACGCGGCCGCGCGGGGTGAGCCGATACAGACGCAGTGCCGTAGCGCCGCGCTCCGATGACCCGACCAGCTCTCGCCTTCGTCCTTTCGCTGTCGTCCGTCGTGCCGTGTCAGGTCGCGCAGGAGCCGGTGGAGCAACCGTTGGGCTGGGAGAGCTTGGGCGCTGGGGACGAAGCCGGCTGGGATGACAACCTGCGGTGGGCGATCGACCTCGCCGCGCGGCCGATGTGGGACGACAACGCCGAGCGTTGGAACTCGGCGTTCTTCCTCGGCCTCGATTTGCACAAGGTGTTCTCCGGTCCCGGTGGCGACTGGGGCACCCTGGTGTTGCAGCCGTACGTGACCCGGTTGGATCGCCCGGCTCACCCGCCGTTCTTCGAGGACGGCCATGACTGGGAAGTCGTCTACCGGATCTGCAACTTCAACTACACCGGGCTGGCGGCGGGGCGCTTCAACGTGCGCGTCGGGCACATGGAGGTGCCGTTCGGTCTCGAGCAGATCGTCAACACCAACGGCACCCTGCGCGACTACATGCACCCGCAGAACATCGGCGTGAAGGCCGACTGGGGAGCTTCGATCAACGGTGAGCTCGACGCCTTCGACTACGAGCTCGCCCTGACGCGGGGCACCGGCAACGAGTGGTCCGACCGCGGCGATCCGTTCTTGGTCGCGGCGCGGCTGGGAACACCGCGCGAGGCCGACCTGTCCTTGGGGGCGTCCGTGCTCTACGGCGAAGTGCAGCGCACTGCGCTGCCGGGCAACACCCTGCGTCGCAGCCGGGTCGGCGTCGACGTGATCTGGCAGGTGCCGTGGCTGACGCTGATGGGTGAGGTGTCGGCCGGCGAGGACGATGGCGCCGAGGTGATCAATGGCCTGTTCGAGCTCGATTGGACCAATCGCGACGAGAGCCTGCTGGTGTTCGATCAGCTCCGCGTGCGCAACGCCAAGCGGGCGGGGGCGTGGGACGAGGAAGTCGTCAACGCGCTGGGCGTCCGCTGGGCGCCCGACGCGCGCTGGGCGCTGAGTGCGCAGTGGATGCGCGGCTTGGACTCGTTCTCGGGCGCGCGACGCGTCAACGAGCTGGCCCTGCAGGTGCGGTTTCGGTTCTGACCATGGATATGCCTCTTCGCCAATCCCGCCCGCTGGTCGTTGCCGCGGCGCTGCTCCTTTGGGCCGCGGTGACGGCGCCGGCTTCGGCGCAGGCCTACTGCGCGTTGCGCGACCCGGCCCGTTTGATTCGTCAGCTGTTTCCCGCGTCCGACAGCTACCGGTCGATCGTGCGTTCGATCGGCGACGCGGACCGCGAGGCGATCGCGGGCGCGCTGCCGTTCACGCTCCACTTCAACGAGATCGGCCGGCACACGCTGTACGTCGCGGTGCGGGGAGAAGTGCCGGTCGGCCTGGTCCACGTCCGCTCCGAGGTCGGCGATTGGGGAATGGTCGAGATCGCCTGGGGGCTGACGGTCGATCTCGTCGTCACCGGGTTCGAGTTCCAGCGCTGCCGATCGCGCCATCGTCGGGCGTTGGAGTCGCCCGACATCTCCGCACGGTTGGCCGGCTTGGACGCCCGGGGATTGGCCCCCCTGTTGCGCGAAGACGGAACGGGGTTGGCCGCCGGCGCGCTGCCGGTGCCGGGTGCGGCCGTTGGGCTGGCCGGGGATGTCGTGCGGTCGGCGCTGAAGACGATCGCGGTGACGCGACTGGTCTGGCGGGATGACCTCGAGACCTTGCAGGTGATGCACCACGTCCACCGCGCGTTCGCCGATGCGCGGCGGGTCGTGCGCGTCGATCCGGTGTGGACGGAGAGGGCGAAGCAGCGGGTCACCGACTACATGGGAGTCGGAACCGAGTGGCCGGCCGACCTGGAGAGCACGCGCCTGTACCGCGCCGAAGGAGACGGTGGCCCGCTCGGCTTCCTGGTGAGGACGAGGTGTCTGCAGCGCGGCTCCGGAGCCAGCTTGTGGTGGCGCGTGAGCCTCGATGGCGTCATCCAAGGGGTCCATCGGGATGCCGGATGGCCGGACGAGGAGGTCGCGCGCACGTTCGCCGCCCTGCGCGGGTTCGGAGTCGCCAATCTGCACGACTGCGGCAGCGCGGTCGAAGTCTGCGCCGGCCAGATCGTCACCTTGATCGACGCGCATCGGCCTCGAGCAGCGGCGCCCGGTCGCGGCCGCTGACCGTTCTGCGATGCGGGTCGGCCTCTACACCGTGATCTTGCTCGGCGCGTGTGGCGTCGGCGCGATCATCGTGTGGGCCGGCCACGGCTGGTTGAGCCGAGATGCGGCGCACGCCACCCGGCAGGCCGCAGATCTACGCGCGTTGGCGGGCGATACCGATCGGCTGATCGATGCGTTCGAGCAGTGGGTCGTGCTGTGTGACTTGATTCTGGGTTCGGACCTGCCCTACCTGGGCGACGCCGAAGGTCGCGCCAGCGAGTTGGTGTCCGATCAGCTGCGCAAGCTGCAGGAGAGCACGGCGGCGGCGATGATCGACGCCGACCTGGCTCTGATGGTCGGTTTTGCCGAGGCGCAACGTGGCCGGATGCGGCGCGCGCGTGCGATCGGGAACGAGGACCGTGAAGCGCAGTTGTGGGTGCTGCTCGACGAAGTGGACCGCGCGATCGGCCGCGTGCAGACGGCGGTCGAGAACATCCGCGCGCGGATCGTCGAGGCGCGCGCCGTGGCCGCCGACACGGTCGACGCGGCGGTCGCGCGGCGATTGTGGTACGGCGTCGCCATGGCGATCGGCTATTTCGCCTACATGCTGTTGGTGTGGCGCTGGACGTCGCGGACGCTCAGCGCGCCGTTGCGTCAGCTTGCCGACGCGGCGCGCACCGCGAGCGCGAGCGACGCGCCCGCGCGTCTGGCGGCGCACGGCCCGACCGAGGTCGTCGAGTTGGCCCAGGCGTTCTCGCGCTTGGTCAGCGGGTTGGAGGCCCGAGTCTCCGACCGGACGCGACACCTCGAGGTGGCCAATCGCGACCTGGAGACGGCGCGCTGGGCGGCGGAGGCGGCCAACCAGGCAAAGAGCGCGTTCCTGGCCAACATGAGCCACGAGATGCGCACGCCGATGCACGCGGTGCTGTCGTTCGCGCAGATCGGCAGCCGCAAGGCAGACTCGATCGAGCGCGACAAGCTGCGCGGCTTCTTCGACACGATCCGCAACAGCGCCGACAGCCTGCGCGCCATGCTCGACGACTTGCTCGAGCTCGCCAAGCTCGAGTCGGGGCAGGCCACGCTGTCGCTCGGGCGCGTCAATCTCGGCGATCTGGTCGGCGCGACGGTGTCCGACTTCGCTCCTCGCGCCGAGCGCGAGGGACAGGTCGTCGAGCTGGTCGAGCGCTGCGACGTGCTGGCCGTGGTCGACGCCGACAAGATCGCACAGGTCTTGCGGCAGCTGTTGGGCAACGCGGTGCAGTACTCGGAGCCGGGCGCCCGCACCGAGGTGGTCATGATCGGCTGCGACGATTCCGTCGCGGTTGGTGTGCTCGACCGCGGCATCGGCATCCCCGAAGCCGAGCTCGAGCACGTGTTCGACAAGTTCACCCTGTCGACGTCCACCGACACCGGTGCGGGTGGCAAGGGCATCGGGTTGTCGATCGTGCGGCAGGTCGTGACGCGCCACGGTGGTGAGGCGTGGGCAGCTGCGCGGCGGGGCGGGGGAGTCGAGTTCTGGTTCGAGCTGCCGGTGTTCGAGAGTCCCGAGGCGTTCGTCGCCGCTCGGGGGGGCGGCGTCGTCGACTCCGCCGCGCAGCAAGAGACCGCGACCGGCTGAAGAACTCAGCGCGGCCGAGGCCGCAACCAAACACGGAGCATTCCGCGACCCGAGCGTCGGTCGCGGATCCCGCGGCCGCCGGCGGCCGCGCTGAGCCCAGAGGCACTGTCTCTCCGAGCCCGCCGGCCTTCGGAAGTGTTGTCGCCGCTCGAAGATTCTCGGCCCCGGACGCTCAAGTCAGCGTTCCAGCGGCAAGCCAGCCGCCGCCCAGGCGTTGGTACCGCCGGTCACGTTGTGCAGGTCGCGAAAACCGAGCCGCCGCAACAGCACCGTGGCGGCGCTCGAGCGATACCCCGAGCCGCAGATCACCGCCGTCGGTCGGTTTCGATCCAGAGCGGTGAGGTCCACGCCGCCGCGCGCCAGGGACGGCAATGGCGCCGGCGTCGCGCCGGGCGCGTGTCCGGCGGTGAACTCGCCCGCTCCGCGCACGTCGATCAGCTGCCAACCGTCCCGCAGCCGCTGGTCGAGCGCGGTCGGCTCGATCTGTGGCACGACCGCGTCCGCCCGGGCGCCCAGTTTGGCGGCGGGAGTCCAACCCGCGACGTCGTCGATGCCGACCCGGCCCAGGCGCATGCGGGCTTCCTCGGCCGCCTCGAGATCGGTCGCGACGATGGCGACCGGGCGATCCAGGGGCAGCAGGCTGCCGCACCAGCTGGCGAACGAGCCGGTGAGGCCGATGTTGATCGAGTCGGGGAGGTGGCCCGCGCCGTACTGCGCTGCGCTGCGGACGTCGAGCACGCTCGCGTCGACCTGCCCGTCGCCGGCCAGCTCCGTCGGGTCGAGCTCGCGCAGCGCCGGCCGCTCGGCGTCGAGCCGCGGGCCGCGGCAGTTGAGCGTGGCGGCGTACGCGAAGTAGGCCGGCGCCGGGGCCAGGTCGGTGGTCATCGAGGCGACGAACTCCTCGCGCGCCTGCGGTTGGAGCGCGGGGTTGGCCAACCGCTGATGGCCGATGGTCGAGGAGGTCTCGTTGGAGATGTTGCGGCCGCACGCCGAGCCGGCCCCGTGCGCCGGAAACACTTCGATGCCGTCGTCGAGCGGCAGGATCTTGTCGCGCAGAGAGTCGTACATCATCCCCGCCATGTCTTCCTTGCTGTAGCCGAGCCCCATCGCCAGATCCGGCCGGCCGACGTCGCCGATGAACAGCGTGTCGCCGCTCAACAGCTTGGCCGGGATCTCGGGTGCGGAGGAGTCGCGCACCAAAAAGCACAGATCGCTCGGCGTGTGGCCGGGCGTTTCGAGGACCTCGATGGTGACGCTGCCGACCTCTAGCCGATCGCCGTCGCGCAGCGGCTCGAACGGAAAGCCCGCGTCCACGCGATGGCTCATGGCGATGGCGGCCCCGGTGCGCGCCGCCAGCTCGCGGTGGCCGGCGACGAAGTCGGCGTGGATGTGGGTCAGCAGAATGCGCTCGATGCGCAGGCCGTTCTGCTCCGCGAGCTGCAGGTACTCGTCGACGTCGCGCCGCGGATCGACGACCGCCGCGCGCCCCTGCGAACCGATCAGGTAGGAAGCCTGCGCCAGGCACGGGAGATAGATCTGTTGGAACAGCATGGCGGGATTCCTCGCCAGGATAGCCGAGCCCGGTCGGTGGTGACCATCTGCGGCCGATGCCATGGGCGCGGCACTGTCCCAAGCGCCGTGGTCTATCGTCGGCGGCATGCTGCTCGCTCGGTTCGCGTTCCTGTTCGGCCACCGCCCCTCGTCGTTTGCCGCTGTGCTGTTGTCGGTGATCCTGTCGGTGCCGTCTGCCGCGCAGAACTGGTGGCTGGGGGCGCGCCGGACGGTGCGCCCTGCCGACTACGGTGCGTTCGAGCGGCTCGGACCCCACTTGCTGAGCCCCGACGGCAACTTCTGTGTCTGGTCGATCGAGCGAGTGGACGGCGGCTCCGAGCTTCGCCTCGCCCGTGTTGGCGAGAACGGGCTGGTGGGCGAACGGCGGGTGTTCGCCCAGGGGGCGTCGCCCGTGTTCTCCGAGGATGGCGACTGGCTTGCGTTTCGCGTCCGTCCCACCGAGGCGGAGCGCGAAGCGGCAACCAAGGCCAAGCGGCCACCCCGTGCGGCCGTCGGGCTGTTCGATCTCTCGTCGGGGAAGCTGACCGAACGCGAGGGGGTCGAGCGCTTCACGTTCGCGCCCGGGGGGCGTTACGTGCTGTTGGAGCAAGCGACCAAAGACCGCGGCGAGCGCGCGCGCGGCCGCACGCTGCTCCTGCGCGACTTGGGTACCGGGCTCGACACGGTGTTCGCCGACGTCGGCGAGCATGCGTGGCACGAGGAGCAGCCGCTGTTGGCGCTCGCGTGGGACACTGTCGACGACCTCGGCAACGGCATCGCGGTTTACGACCCCACCCGCCAGCGCCTGCGCACCCTGGACTCGAGCGAGACGACGTACCGGGCGTTGACGTGGCGGCGCGAAGCGGCGGACTTGGCCGTGCTGCGCCTGCTCAGCGCGGACGGCAAGGCCGAGAATGGAGACCCGGACCGAGCGGCGGACGATGGCGACGGTGCAGCGGAAGCCGAGTCCGCGCCGCCCGCTGGCGACGACGACGAAGACACTGCCCGGCACGCGGTGCTGGCGTGGCGCGGCCTCGACGGCGACGCGCCGCAGCGTTTCGAGGTGCATCCCGACGACGTCGAGGGCTTTCCCGCCGGGCATCGCATCGCGCAGTACGAGGGTGTGCGTTGGTCGAAGGCCGGGGATGCGCTGTTCGTCGGAACCCAGCCGTTGCCGACCGACTACCAGCTGGCAAAGGCCGAGGCCGGCAGCTTGCGCGACACGCTCGAGGAGTCGGCGGGCGTCGAGGTCTGGCACGCGCGCGACATCGACATCCAACCGCGGCAGAAGGTCACGCACTCCGCAGACCGGCGCCGCAGTGCGCTGCTGGCCTGCTGGCTCGAAGAGGGGCGATCCGTGCCGCTCGGCGACGAGATCGGCGAGCAGGTCACGCTGATGCGGGGCGAGCGCCACGCGATTCTGCGGGACAACACCCCCTACGAGGAACAGAAGCGGTTTGGTCCCACGCTCTACGACGCGTACCTGATCGACACGGCGAGTGGCGAGCGCCGGCGGATTCTCGAAGCCGTCAAGTTCGTGTTTCCCAGCGACCCGACCGGCGGGTTCTTCGCCTACCGGCGCGACGGTGCGCTGTGGGTCTACGACATCGCTGCCGATACGCACCGGGATTTGACGAGTGGGTTGGATGGCGATTTCGTCAACGACGAGCGCGGCCTGCTCACCGACGAGAACCGCGGCTTCGGCGTCGCCGGCTGGAGCCCCGACGGCAAGCGCGTGGTGGTGCACAGCCGCTACGACGTCTGGTCGGTGGCCACCGATGGGTCGGGCGGGCGGCGCCTGACGGAGGGCGCGGGGAGCGCTACGCGCTTTCGCGTCGTCACTCTCGATCCCGAGCAGCGACGGCTCGGCATCGTCGACGAGAGCGAGCCGCTCTGGTTGTCGGTGTACGGGGAGCGCACCAAGCAGTCGGGGTTCGCGCGGTTGTCGGAGTCAGGCGGTGTCGAAGAGCTCGTGCTCCGCGACGCCGCGCTGTCCCGGCTGGTGCGCGCCGAAGAGGCGCCGGTGTACGCCTTCAGCGCGCAGAAGTTCGACGATCCGCCCGACGTCTTCGTCGCCGGCGCCAGTTTCCAAGACGTTCACCAAGTATCGGCGACCAACGCCAATGCGGCGGGGTTCGCATGGGGGCGGGCCGAGCTCGTCGACTACGAGAGCACGCACGGCGAGCGCCTGCAGGGTGCCCTCTACTATCCCGCCGACTACGATCCCGACCGCCGCTACCCGCTGATCACCTACATCTACGAGCTGCGCTCGCAGCAGCTCCACTCGTGGACCGCGCCGAGCGAGCGCAGCGCCTACAACCCGACGGTGTTCAGCCAGCGTGGCTACTTCGTCTTCCAGCCGGACATCGTGTACCGACCGCAGAACCCGGGCCTGTCCGCGCTCGAGTGCGTCGTGCCCGCCGTCGAGGTCGTGGCCGCGCGCGACGACGTCGACGAGAGCAAGATCGGGTTGGTCGGCCATTCCTGGGGTGCCTACCAGACCGCGTTCTTGACGACGCACAGCGACGTGTTCGCCGCCGGTGTCGCCGGCGCGCCCTTGACCAACATGATCAGCATGTCGATGAGCGTGTATTGGAACACCGGGCAGACCGACGCCTGGATCTTCCACGAGAGCCAGGGTCGCATGGACCGGCCGTTCTGGCGCGACCTCGACACCTACGTGCGCAACTCTCCGATCTTCGGCCTCGACCGCATGACCACCCCGCTGCTGGTGGCGTTCGGCGACGAGGATGGAGCCGTCGACTGGCAGCAGGGCGTGGAGTTCTACAACGCCGCCCGGCTGGCGCAGAAGCCGGTCGTCATGTTGGTCTACCCCGGCGAGAACCACAGCCTGCGCAAGAAGTCCAACCAAGTGGACTACCACCACCGCGTGCTCGAGTGGTTTGCCCACTACCTGAAGGGCGCGCCGGCCGCCACCTGGATCGTCGAGGGTCAGTCGCACGCCGATCGCCAGCGCGAGCTCGAGGCCCGCGAGAAGGCCGCCGCGAACAAGAAGCCGAAACGCAGCCGGTCTTGACAGGTCGGTGCGCGAGGCGCCAGTGGCGGGGCGAATGACTTTTTCAACGGCCTGTTAATGCGACGATGATCGCATGGCTTTCGGTGCAGATGTCCTCGAGCCGCGCATGGCGCGCATTCCGGTCTACGCAACGATGGGCATGGCGGTCACTCGCTGGGGCGACGGTGAGCTGACCGCGACCGTGCCGCGCCCGGCGGCGTTCGACGGCGTCTTCGAGTCGTTTCACGGCGGCATGCTGCTGACCGCCGCGGACTCGCTGGCCTGCGCCTGCATCATGACGGTGACCGGCCCCGACCAGGTGATGACCACCACCGACATGAACATCCGCTTCCTGCGCCCGTGCCTGACCGGAGTCCGGGTCGAATGCCGCCTGATCAAGCGCGGCCGCACCATGTGCCTCGTGCAGGCCGACCTCTTCGACGACGCCGGCGCCCACGTCGCCGTCGCCCAGGTCAACTACATGCTGCTCCCCGACATGCCCCCCCGCTAGCACGTACGGAGCCTGGCTCCAGTTCATCACCTCCCGCCACGCCTCCCGCGGCCGCGTCCGAAAGCCCACCGGAATCGACCGCCGAAGCGTCCGACCGGCGCCGTTATGCTCGGCGTGCCATGCCGATCGACGTCACGCAGACCCTGCTCAAACGGCGCCGCACGAAGATCGTCGCCACCATCGGCCCCGCGTCGCAAGACGAGGCGCAGCTGCGGGCGCTGATCGAGGCCGGAGTCGACGTCGTGCGCCTCAACATGTCGCACGGCAGCCCGGCGGCGCACCGGGCGGCAGCGGCTGGTGTCCGGCGGTTGGCGCGGGAGGCGGATGTTCCGGTCGCCCTCCTGGTCGACCTGTGCGGGCCGAAGATCCGCACCGGTACGTTTCCGGGTGGAGCGATCGAGCTGCCCGCCGGCGGCCACGTTTGGGTCGAGGCCGGCGGCGCCGATGCGCGGGGCTCGCTCGAGCGCATCCCGATCCACTACGAGCGGCTGGCCCTCGACCTGGCTCCGGGCCACCGGCTGCTGCTCGACGATGGCCGCCTCGAGCTGAGTGTCGAAGCGATCGATCGCGGCGCGGGTGCGGTGCGCTGCACGGTCGTGCACGGCGGCGTCCTGCGCGATCGCAAGGGGGTCAACTTTCCGGACACCGAGCTCTCGATCCCGTCCCTGACCGAGGCGGACCGCGCGGCGGTGGCGTTGGCGCGCGAGATCGAGGCGGAGCTCGTCGCCCTGTCGTTCGTGCGGGAGGCGGAAGACCTGCACGCGCTCCGCGCCTGCGTCGACGACCCACAGGTCCGGCTCGTGGCGAAGATCGAGAAGCCCGAGGCGCTGGCGCAGATCGAAGAGATCGTCGATGCCGCCGACGCCATCATGGTGGCGCGCGGCGACCTCGGCGTCGAAGTCCCCGCCGAGCAGGTTCCATCGATCCAGGACGAGCTCGTGCGGCTCGGCCGCGAGCGGCACAAGCCGGTCATCATCGCCACGCAGATGCTCGAGTCGATGCTGCGCGAGGCGCGGCCAACGCGCGCCGAGGTCGCCGACGTCGCGCACGCGGTCGGCAGCGGCACCGACGCCCTGATGCTCTCCGGCGAGACGGCGGTGGGGGAGCACCCGGTCGCGGCGGTGCAGATCATGGATCGCATCATCCGCCAGACCGAGGCCGGGCAGTGGTCCCGCAGCGGCTTCCGCAGCCTGACCGTGGACGACTCTCCGCCGCCGGACATGCACACCAACGTCGCGGTGGGGCGCGCGGTCGCCCAGCTGTCGCGCGACCTCGAGGCGCGTGCGGTGCTGGTGGTGTCGCGCACGGGCACTTCGACGCAGGTGATGAGCGCGGCCCGGCCCGCGGCCCCGCTGCTGGCGGTGACCTGCAGCGAACGCATCTGTCGGCTGATGAACCTGTGCTGGGGCGTGGTGCCGACCTGCGTGCCCGAGGCGGAGCTGGATCGCCCGGTTTCGCTGGTCCGCACGGTGGTCGCCCGGATGGGGCTGGGGGCGGCGGAAACGGCGGGCGGCCGAGCGCTGGTGGTGCGGGGATTCCGCGACCCGCCCGCCGAGAACCTGCCGTCGGTCGCGGTGGTCGAACTCGCCGGCCCACCGGCGGGCTGATTTTTTTCGCGCAGGTGTTTCGTCGGCGGGCCGTCGAACGCTCTATCCAGTGGCGCGGGGAGCATGGGCCCGCGCCACGAGAGAGAACGAGGCAACGAGAGGCGCGCGACACCCGGGGGGGTGTCGCGCGCCTTCTTTTTTCGCCGCGGCGCGGTTTTCTGCGCGGTGAGCGGAGTCTCGGTCGGCATCAGGGGTTCCGAGTGCAACCCATGTCTTCCCTCAGCCAATCGGTCGATCCCGCCCTTGCCGACGCGGATTGGGTGCGCGCGCTGGCCCTGCGCATGGTGTGCGACGCCGCCGAGGCCGACGATCTGGCGCAGGAGACCCTGCTCGCGGCCTGGGCGTCGCAGGCACCACGCCGCTCGTTGCGGCGCCGGTTCCTGGCCGCCGTGCTGCGCAACGTGGTGCGGCAGTCACGCCGATCGGCCGCCCGCCGCGGCCGCCGCGAGCGCGCCTGTGCGGTCCCGGAGGTGGATTTCGCCGGCGATCCGGTCGACGTCGCCGCGCAGCTCGAGCGCCATCGCGAGGTCGTCGATGCGGTCGAGGCGCTGGCCGAGCCATATCGCACCGCGGTGTGGCTCAGGTTCTTCGAGGATCTCCCGCCGCGCAGCATCGCCGAGCGGCTACAGGTCCCGGTCAAGACGGTCGACTCGCGCCTGCACCGCGGTTTGGCGCAGCTGCGGGCGCGTCTGGGTGGCAGTCGCGCGTGGGCGGCACTCTGGATGCCGTTGGCATGGGGCAACCGCCCGCCAACGGCGGTGGCGTGTCTCGGAACGGCATTGGTGGTCTCGATGAGTTTGAAGGTCAAGTTGTGGGCCGCCGCCGCGGTGGCGGTGATCGGTGCGTCCTGGTTCCTGGTCGGTGGGGAGGCGGCCGGTTCCGAGGCCGGGCAGCGGCCCGCGGTCGACCGTCCGCGCTCGACTGCACGTGCTGGCGGTGGTGGCGCGCCGGCCGGGGGCTCTCCCGCGCGCCAGTCGGTGGTGCCGCGGTCGACCACTTCGGCGGCGCGCGCGCCGGTCCCGATGCGCGCCCTGCGCGCCCGCGTTCTCGACGTCGAAGCGGCGCCACTGGCGGGCGTCGAGGTGCGGTTCTCGCCGACCGGCGGGGGCGAAGAGACCAGCATGATCAGCGATGGCCAGGGCTGGCTGGCGGCCGACGTGCGCGATGTGCGTGGCGTCCTCCGGCCCGCCGACGTGGCGTGGGTCGCGGTCATGGAGGGCGCGGTCGTGCCGCTCTCCGAAGTTCCCCCGGTCGTGGTCCTGGCCCGCGCCCTCGATCTGGCCGGCACGGTGGTCGACGGCGCGGGCACGCCAGTGACCGGCGCCAGCGTCTCGGTCGAGCTACCGGTCGACTTCGCGCCGCGCTTCGCGGTCGCGCTCGACAACGCGATCCGTCGCCAATGGCGCACGACGACCGCGGCGGAGGGGGGCTTTGCCCTGGCGCGCGTGCCGGCGGTCGCGGGTGCGGTGGTCGAGGTCGTGCACCGCGATTATCGAAAGGTCGAACAGGAGCTGCCCGCCGGATCGGACCCGGCGATGTGGATCACCTTGACGCCGCGGGATGTCGGCGATCGGTTGGCGGGTCGCGTGCTGTTGCCGGACGGTGCCCCGGCATCGGAAGCGCGCGTCGCGATCGGCATGCACGCCGTCGAGACCGATGTCCGCGGCGTGTTCGAGCTCGACCTGGCCCGTCGCTGGAGTCCGCAGCACCGAGTCGTCGCGGTGCAGGCGGGCTACCTGCCCGCCTACGCCGAACGACCGGCGGACACCGGCGAGTGGCCGGACTATCTGGAGCTGCGGCTCGGCGGTCCCCCGCTTTCGATCTCGGGTCGCGTGGTGCGACCCGACGGCCAGCCCGTGCAGGGGGCCTCGGTTTGGATCGCGGA
The DNA here is from genome assembly GCA_965223545.1 of Planctomycetota bacterium. Classification (GTDB taxonomy): domain Bacteria; phylum Planctomycetota; class UBA1135; order UBA1135; family UBA2386; genus CBDCWY01. The sequence goes on from OZ245006.1 coordinate 6,947,647, forward strand.
CCCGACGTCGTTCGGCGCGGTCCTCGGCGTGCCTGCGCAGGTCGAGAGCTTGAGTGCCGGCGTGGCGCCGCCGCCGCGTCCGTACGGGGACGGCAGTCCACCACGCGGTCAGCTCGACCTGACGATCCCCCAGTCGACTCCCAACCTCGTCTGGGCTTGGGTCACGACGGATGCCGCCGGCCGCTTCGAGCTGCCCGGGCTCGCGCCGCGCAGCTATCGCGTGGCCGCGATGCATCGCGAGACCCTGCAGCTGGTCGAGCAGAGCGACGTCGCCGCCGGCAGCGCGGGCATCGAGCTCGTGCTCGCCGAGGGCGCGCTCCACGAGCAGGTTCGCGGCCGGCTGCTGTCGCAGGCGGGGCGGCCGTTGGCCGGGCTGCGGGTCAGGGTCGTGCGGCGCAGCTTCGAGCACGTGGTCGCCGCCGAGAGTGGCACGCTGGACATCGGCATGATGTCGAACGCGGGCAGTGCTGTGAGCGACGCCGAGGGGCGGTTCGAGCTGCGCGAAGTGCCCAAGCAGGGAGTGTTCCTCTACATCGTCGGCGATCACGTCGTCGAGCACACCCACTTCGTCGAGGCAGATGATGGTGACGGCGAGCTCGAGGTCCGGCTGACCGCCACCGGCAACGTCCGCGTGGAGACCGCGCTTCAAGCCGATGCGGTCGGGCTCGCCGATGCCGACGGGCGTCGGCTGGACGTGGTCGAGCGTTCGGCGGGAGGCGGGGTCAACGCCTGGTTGAGCGTTCCGCTCGTCGATGGCCGGAGCTCGATCTTCGCCGCGCCCGAGCACGCGGCATTCGTGATCCTGTTCTCGGAGGGAGTGGAGGTCGGTCGATTGCCGCTCAACGTCGTGCCGGGGTCGCTGACGCGCGTCGGCCAGTAGCCGCGGCGGCGCCCTACTGCCGCCGGCGTCGGATCTTGCTCAGGTCCAAACTGCGCTTGCCGCCGGCAGGTCGTGGTGTGGCCGGCGCCAGCGTCTCGCGCAACAACCGCAAAGTCGTGTCGCGGTGGCGCAGCACCTGCCGGAGGAGGGTCTGCCAGCGTTGGTCGATGCGCTGCACGGTCGCGGCCTCGAACAGATCGGTATCGTACTCCCAGTAGCCGGTCAGGTGGTCCGGGGTCTCGTCCAGGATCAGCGCGATGTCGAACCGTGCGTTGCGCGGATCGACGATCTCGTAGCTCGACTCGACCTCGGGCAGGCGGATCGGTGCCAGCAGGTTCTTCATCGGCGCGATCCAGGCGTGGATCAGCGGCGCCTCGGCGGCGGTCGCGCCGGGGCGCACCGCCTGGAAGATCCGGTCGAACGGCACCTCTTCGTGGGTCGCGACCTCCAGCGCCGTGCGCTGTGCGCGGCGAATGAGCTCGGCGAAGTCGGGGTTGCCGCCGAGGTCGAGGCGCAGGATCAACGTCTGCACGAAGAATCCGATCAACGGCTCGAGCTCGGTGCGGCCGCGGATCGAGCTCGGCGTACCGATCACCATGTCGGTCTGCCCCGAGTAGCTGTGCCACAGCGCGAAGTACGACGCGAGCAGCACCCAGTTGGAGGTGACGCGCTCGCGCTTGCAGTACTCCTGCAAGGCCTCGAACAGAGCGGGTTCCAGTCGCAGCCGGTGGAATGCGCCGTGCGGCGCCGCCCGCCCGCCATCGGGGTCCGCCCGCTGCCGCGGGTCGGGGCGCGGCCGATCGGTCGGCAGCTCGATCATCGGCAGCGCGCCACCGAGGTAGCGCCGCCAAAACGGGAGCTTCTTCGCAATGCGATCCTCGTCGACCGTGTCGCGTTCCCAGGCGGCGTAGTCGGCGAACTGGATCGACAGCGGCGGTAGGGTGACGTCCGCGCCGCGTTCGTCGGCGTGGTACAGCTTGCCGAGCTCGTCGAAGAAGATCGTGTAGGCGACGCCGTCGGAGACGATGTGGTGCATCGTCAACCCGAACTCGCAGGCGTCGTCGGCCAGGAGCGCCAGCGTCGTGCGGATCAGCGGCGGCGCGTCCAGGCGAAACGGGCCGCGGGCTTCTTCGAGCCACAGCGACGTCCGCGCCTCGCTCTGCCGCTCGGCGTCGAGCGCGCGCAGATCCTCGACCCGCAGAGGTACTTCCAACGCCGGTAGGATGCGCTGCCGCGGCGCGCCGTCGCGTACCACGAACGACGTGCGCAGCACCGTGTGCCGCTCGACGATCCGCCCGATGCAGCGCCGCAGCCGGTCCGGATCGAGGCGCCGCCCGCGCAGATGGACGGTCAGCGTGTCGTTGTACTCGGAGGATTGCGGATCCAGCTGCTGCACGAACCACATGCGGTGCTGGCCGTAGCTGAGCGGCGCCTCGGCGGTGGGGTCGGCGCGCGATGGGATGCCGGGCGGCGCCTGCTTGGTGATGCCCTTGGCCTCGAGCATCTGCTGGAGCAGTTTGAGCTTGTCCTTGCTGGGGCCTGCCATGCCGAGTGGTCTCGTCGCGACTGTAGCGGACTCGGTATAACCGGGGCACGCCAAAGCGGCACCGACCATGCTTCTTCTTCGCTCGCTGTTCGCCGGACTCGTCCTCGCTTGCGTCGCTCGTGCGCAGCTCGAAGGCGGCGTCGTCGCCCTGCACCAGGCCTGTCTGGACGCCACCACCGACGCCCTGGTGCTCAACATCGCCGCGCATCCCGACGATGAAGCCGACCGCACGCTGACCTGGTTGCGGCATCGGCTCGGAGTGCGCACGGTCACCGCCTACACGACGTGTGGACAGGGCGGCCAGAACGCGATCGGCGCCGACATCGGCCCCGCTCTGGCGCGCATTCGCGTGCGCGAGACCCTCGCCGCGGCGCGCCACACCGGCGTCGCGGTGCGATGGCTCGGCTTCCCCGATTTCGGCTACTCGAAGACGCTGGCGGAGACGGTGGCGTTCTGGGGCGAGCAGGAGCTGTTGGCGCGCATGCGTCGCTTGGTCGCCGAGCTGGGCCCGGATGCCGTGCTCACCAACCACGGCTTGCGCCGCGGGCATGGCCATCACCGGGCCTCCGCCTTCGCCATCGAGACGGTGCTGGGAGAGGTGTGGGATGCCGGTGGATCGGTGCCGTTGTGGAACCGGGAGTTCGGCGTTCTGCGCCGCCCAGACTGGGAGTGCGACCCGTTCGAGTTCGACCCGGTGCGCGGCGCCACCTACGCGCGGCAGGCGAGCGATGGGCGTCACCAACACCGCACCCAGGGTCCCTGGCGCCCCCACGATCCGCGGCGCACCCGGCGCGATCGGTGGCGGCTGCAGTTTCCGCGCCTGCGGGGGGTGGCGCCCTCGCCGCTGGCGCACTTCGGCTCGCTGCTCGAAGAGGATGAGTTCCGCACGGCTTGGGCGGCGAGTGGCGGTGATCTCGGGGCGCTGCAGGCGGCGTTCGACGGCTTCGCGGCTCGGCGTGGGGCGGAAGAGCACGTCGCCGCCGCCAGCCGGCTGTTGCGGCAGCTGCGCCCGTTGCGCGAGCGGCTGACCGAAGCCGGCGCCGCGCGGCGCCGCCTCGACCGGCGGCTCGACGCGCTCGAACGCGTCGTCCTCGCGGGTCGCGGCATCGGGGTCGAGGCGTTCGTCGACCCGCCGCGGTTGGCCCGCGGCAGCCGGGGGACCGTGCGCGTGCTGGTGCACGCGGCGTCGCCCGACGACGTCGAGGCGGTCGGCGCGACCTGCCGCGGCGCGGCGGCGGAGGCGGTGTCCGTCGAGGGACGGGGGCGGCACTGGCTGCAGGTCGAGTTCGATGCCGGCGATCCCCGCTACAACTCGTCCTCGACCAACGACTACGAGCCGGAGTGGGTCGAGGTCGCGGTGGCGCTGCGGGTCGCCGGTCTGCCGATCGTCCGTCACATGGCCTTGGCCGCCGAGTTGGAGCCGGGGACCGAGCTGCGATGGTCGCAGCCCAGCCTGCTCGTGCGCGCGGGTGATCCAGCGGCTCGATCGATCGCCCTGCAGATGCGCCACGAGGGTGACGAAGTGCTGCACGCCGAGGTCGGCTTGGAGTTGCCGGTCGGGGTGCGGGCCACGGTGACGCCGGCCCGCGTCGAGCTGTCGCCGGCCCGCCCGACCCAGCAGCTGTCGGTGCAGCTCGAGAGCGGAGCGATGGCCGCCGGACGGGGGGTGGTGCGCGCCCGCGCCGCCGGCGCAGAGGCCGCACTGGATCTCGTCGCCGTGCCGCTCGCGGTGCCACCTCAGCTGCGGGTCGGCCTGGTGCGCGGTCCGGACGACACCTTGCTGCGCGCGCTGAAAGGCTTGGGGGTCGCCGTCGTCGAGCTCGACCGCGCCGCGCTCGATGCCACCAGCTGGCAGCAGTTGTCGACGGTCGTGCTCGACATCCGCGCCTACTACCACCGGCCGGAGCTGGCCCGTCACAGGGAGCGTTTGCTGGCGTTCTGCGCCGCCGGCGGTCGGGTGGTCAGCTTCTACCACAAGCCCGGCGAGTGGAACGCGGCCGAGGGGCGTCCACTGTTGGCGCCCTACGCGCTGCGCGTCGGCAACGCGCGGGTCAGCGAAGAGGACGCCGTCGTCACTCTGCTGCGGCCCGAGCATCCGCTGTGGAGTTGGCCGTCGTCGATCACCAAGCGTGACTTCGACGGCTGGGTGCAGGAGCGCGGGCTCAACTACCCGGTCGAGTGGGCTCCCGAGTGGGTGCCGTTGATCGCCGCCGCGGACCGCGGCGAGCGGCGGCTCGACACCGGCCTGCTCTACGCCCGGCACGGAGCCGGCGATTTCGTCTACTGCTCCCTAGCGCTCTACCGCCAGCTGCGCGCCGGCCACCCAGGCGCCGCCCGGATCGCGATCAACCTGCTGTGTCCACCGCCCCGCCGCGTGGCTGCTACTGCACGATCTTCTGTCCGGCCTCCTGCCAGTCCAGAATCCCACCGCTGAGGTGGTGCAGCCGGTCGAAGCCGAGCTCGGCGAAGATCGGCAGCGCGTTGCTCGAGCGGCCGCCGGAGCGGCAGTGCATCAGGTAGCTCTTCTTCGGGTCGAGCTCGGCCAGCTTCTGTCGAAAGTCGGTGGCCTTGAAGTCGATGTTGACCGCCCCTTCGAGGTGGCCTTGAGCGAACTCCTCCGCGGTGCGGATGTCGAGAACGACGGTCTCGGATTGGTCGGCCAACAGCTTGGCGGCCGCCGCTGCGTCGACCTCGACCACGGCCGGCGCGGCTGGCGCGACGGCGTCAGGTTGGCTCTCGCTGGGGCGCGAGGCCGGGGTTGCCGGTGTAGTCGGGCCCTCCGCCGTGCCTTCCGCCGGGGAGCATGCGATCACCAGGAGCAGTAAGGCGAGTGAGCCTCCGGCGCCTCGAATCTTCGAGCGTCGACAACATTTTCGAGGCGACGTCGCTGCCATGGCGACAACGCCGCCGCGCCGGAGGCTCGGAGAGACAGTGCCTCCGGGCTCAGCGCGGCGGCGGATGTGTCGGACCTTCCAATCCGCTCCGGCGAGAGCGGCATCCGAGTTTGGTTGCGGCCGTGGCCGCGCTGAGCCTCCGGCGCCTCGAATCTTCGAGCGTCGACAACATTTTCGAGGCGACGTCGCTGCCATGGCGACAACGCCGCCGCGCCGGAGGCTTGGAGAGACAGTGCCTCCGGGCTCAGCGCGGCGGCGGATGTGTCGGACCTTCCAAACCGCGCCGGCAAGAGCGGCATCCGAGTTTGGTTGCGGGCGTGGCCGCGCTGAGCAATTGGGCATCGCGGTGCGGATCATTACGGCCAAGATACGAGCGACCGGCGGTCGGTGCGAGTCTGCGGCCGCGGGTCGCTCGAGGCAGTGCCCGCCCGGGAGGTGATGCACGCACGCCGCAAGTGCGCGGATCATGCTGTGTTGGCGCGCTGCTTGGCCTTGGACTCCTCAGCGCGTCGGCGGGCTTTGAACGCGCAGCCCCACTCCTGCATCGACTTCAGGATCGGCGCCAGGGACCGACCGAACTCGGTGACCTCGTACTCGACACGCGGCGGTACCTCGGCGTAGACGTGCCGGTCGAGGACGCCGTCGGCCTCCAGCTCGCGGAGCTGCAGTGTGATCATGCGCTCGGTTGCGTTCGACACGAGACGCCGCAGTTCACCGAAGCGTTTGCGGCCCGCGAGCAAATGGCAGACGAGGACGGGCTTCCAACGGCCGCCGATGACGCTCAGGGTCGCCTCGACGTCGCAGCCAGTCTTCCAGTTGTATTTGCGAGTCATGGGATCGCTCTCACTGTCGCGAATGTCCTTTACTTACAAAAATGTGGGTTCTTGTAAAGAGTGTTGTGCTGGGCCACCGTGCGATCCCCAGTCGATCGAGGAGATCAACACGACCATGAAGGCAATGACCGTCAGCTCTTACGGCGAAGACGCCGTGTTCGAACCGGCCGAGGTGGTGACCCCACCGGTTACATCCGACCACGTCCTGGTCAGGATCGCGGCGTCCAGCGTCAACACCGTGGACACCATGATCCGGAAGATGGGCAAAGCACTCCCTCTCTCACCAGACACGCCGGCAGTTCTGGGCATGGATTTCGCCGGTACCGTCGAGACCGTGGGTGATGGTGTCGAGGGCTTCGCGGTTGGCGACGAGGTCTACGGCTGCGCTGGAGGGCTTGCCGGCCTGCCGGGAACTTTGGCGGAGTTCATCGCCGCCGACAGCAACCTGATCGCCCACAAGCCCAGCAACCTCTCGATGCGCGAAGCGGCGGCCTTGCCGCTGGTCGCGATCACCGCGTACGAGGGCTTGACTCGGGCCGGCGTCACTGCCGGTCAGAAAGTCTTGGTGCATGGTGGCTCCGGTGGCGTCGGCCACGTCGCGCTGCAGCTCGCCGAGTACTTCGGAGCCGACGTCTACGCGACCGGCGGCGGCGACAAGCAGACGGCGTTGATCGAGCGGCTCGGGGCGACCGCGATCAACTACAAGACCGAGTCCGTTGAGCAGTACGTCGCCGCCCACACGGGCGGACAGGGATTCGACGTCGTGTTCGATTCCGTCGGCGGTGCCAACATGGCGACCTCGTTCGAGGCGGCCGCTCTCAATGGCCACGTGGCCTCGACGGTTGCCCTGTGTGAGCTGGATTTGTCGACGGCTCACTTCAAGGGGCTCTCGCTGCACGTCGTCTTCATGCTCATTCCCATGCTCCATGACCACGGCCGCGAGCAGCACGGCGAGATCCTGCGCAAGCTGGCGCAGATCGTCGAAGCGGGTGGGCTGACGCCCGTTCTCGACGAGAACCACTACTCGCTGTCCGAGGTCGGTGCCGCGCACGCCCGACTGGAGAGTGGACGAGCGATGGGCAAGGTCGTCATCGAGAACTGAAGCGCGCCGCAGCGACTCGGAGATGAACCGAGCTCACTCGGCCGCGAGCACGATCAGCAGGTCTTCCGCCTGGACCGCTGCGTTGAGGTCCGGCACCACCTCGGCGATGGTCGCGGCCCGCGGTGCGCGCACGATGGTCTCCATCTTCATCGCCTCCAGGGTGAGCAGGGCGTCGCCCTCCGCCACTTGGTCGCCGGCGGCGACGTGGCGCGCGATCACCGTGCCCGGCATCGGCGCGCCCAGCTGGCAGTCGTCGGCGCGGTCGGCCCGTCGCCGGGCGACGGCGGCACCGGCCAGCGAGCGGTCGCGCGCCACGACCTGGCGGCCTTGGCCGTTGAGCTCGAAGTAGACGATGCGCTCGCCGAGGGCGTTGGCGTCGCCGATGGCGGCCAGCGAGATCACCAGCGTCTTGCCGGGCTCGAGGTCGACGTTGACCTCTTGGCCGATCTCCAGCCCGTACAGGTACGTCGGTGTGTCGAGCACGGAGACGTCCTCGTGCCGGCTCTGGAAGTCGAGGTGGTCGTTGATGACGCGCGGATAGAGCGCGGCGCTGACCGCGGTGTGGTGCGGGATGGGGCGCTCGTATCGCTGCTCCAGCTCGCGCGCCAGCGCGGCCAGATCGATCGGTTCGAGGCGGTCGCTGGGGTTGCCGTCGACGACCGGCAGGCCCTTGAGGACGGCCTTCTGCAGCGCGGGCGGGAACCCGCCGGGCGCCTGGCCGAGGTGGCCCTGAAAGTAGGTGACGACGCTCACCGGGAAGTCCAGCCGGGGCGCTTGCTCGAGCACGCGCTGCAGGGTGCGGTCGATCATCCGCTCGGCGTTGTCGTCGAACACCAGCAGGTCGTTCTGCACCACGAAGATGGCGAAGTCGCCGACCATCTTGCTGCTCGGCGTGACCTTGGGAATGTCGCCGACCAGCTGATTGACCACGTAGAAGGCGTGCTTGACCTCGGTCCAGCGGTCGAGCAACCCCATCGAAGCGACCTGCGGGCGCAGGTTGCTGTACTGGCCGCCGGGGATCTCGTGGTAGTAGACCTCGGAGGTGCTGCTCTTGAGCCCGCACTCGAACGGCGCGTAGAAGTCGCGGACGACCTCCCAGTAGTCGGCCAGCGGCTGCAGGGTCTTGTTGCCCATGCCGGTCTCGCGCTCGCCGCCGCGCAACGCTGCGACCAGCGCGTTCATGCTCGGTTGGCTGGTCAGTCCGGCCATCGGCGCCAGCGCGGTGTCGACGATGTCGACGCCGCAGTCGATCGCCTCCATCAAGGTGGCGATGCCGTTGCCGCTGGTGTCGTGCGTGTGCAGGTGGATCGGCAGCTCGGTGGCGTCGGCCAGCCCCTCCATCAGGATGCGCGCGGCGCGCGGCCGCAGCAGGCCGGCCATGTCCTTGATGCACAGCATGTGCGCGCCCAGGTCCTCGATCCGTCGCGCCAGGTCGCGGTAGTACTGCAGCGTGTACTTGGTCCGGTGTGGATTGGCGAGATCGCCCGTGTAGCAGATGCAGACCTCGGCGACCTTCGGCGTCTGCAGGATGCGTTGCACCGAGACGCGCATGTTGTCGAGGTCGTTGAGGCTGTCGAACACTCGAAACACGTCGATTCCGGCGAGCGCGGCTTCCTCGATGAACGCTTCGACGACGTTGTTCGGATAGCTCGTGTAGCCGACCGCGTTGGCGCCGCGCAGCAGCATCTGCTGCAGGATGTTGGGCACCGCGCGCTTGAGCTTGCGCAGTCGATCCCACGGATCCTCGTTGAGGAACCGGTAGGCGACGTCGAAGGTGGCGCCGCCCCAGGTCTCCAACGAGAACAGCTGTGGGGCCAGGTGCGCGGTTGCTCCCGCGATGCGGAGCAGGTCGTAGGTGCGCACGCGCGTCGCCAACAGGCTCTGGTGCGCGTCGCGCATCGTCGTATCGGTGAGCAACGGCTGGCTCTGGGCGCGCACCCAGCGCGCCAGGCCGTGCGGCCCTTCGCGCTCGAGCACTTGCACCGTGCCGTCCGGCGGTGGGGCCTCGGGGACGTTGGGCACCGGTGCCTCGATCAGCGCGGTGGGCTGCATGCGCTGTTCGCGTTTGATCGTCGGGTGACCGTTGACCAAGACGTCGGCGAGATAGGTCAGGATCTTGGTCGCGCGGTCCCGCCGCCAGTCGAGGTCGAACAGCTCGCGCGAGTCGTCGATGAAGCTGGTGTAGACGTCGCCACCGCGGAACGCGTCGTGGCGCAGCACGTTCTCCAGGAAGGCGATGTTGGTCTTGACGCCGCGGATCCGGAACTCGCGCAGCGCGCGCAACCCCTTGCCAATGGCGCGTTCGAAGGTCAGCGCGTGGCTGGTGACCTTGACCAGGAGCGAGTCGTAGTGCGGCGAGATGTGGGCACCGGCGAAGCCGTTGCCGGTGTCGAGGCGAATGCCGAATCCCGCCGCGCTGCGGAACGCCTGTAGCCGGCCGGTGTCCGGCATGAAGCCGTTGGCCGGATCCTCGGTGGTGATCCGGCACTGGATGGCGGAGCCGCGCGGTTGGATGGTGCGTTGGTCGAAGATGCCGATTTCCTCGGAGCCGAGGGTATGGCCCTCGGCGACGCGGATCTGTGCCTGCACCAGGTCGATGCCGGTGACCTCCTCGGTGACGGTGTGCTCGACCTGCAGGCGGGGGTTGACTTCGATGAAGTAGCTGTCGGTACCGGAGACGAGGAACTCGACGGTGCCGGCGTTGTGGTAGCCGACCGCTTGGCCGATCTTCAGCGCGTCCTCGTGCAGTCGCTGGCGCACGACCTCGTTGAGGTTGGGCGCCGGCGCGATCTCGATGATCTTCTGGTGGCGGCGCTGGACCGAGCAGTCGCGCTCGTGCAGGTGGACCAGGTTGCCGCGCAGGTCGCCGAGGATCTGCACCTCGATGTGGCGCACGCGCGGCAGGTACTTCTCCAAGAACACCGTGCCGCTGCCGAACGCGGCCTTGGCCTCCGAGCTGGCGGCCTCGATCGCGGCCTGCAGGCCGTCGGCTGCGTGCACCACCCGCATGCCGCGTCCGCCGCCGCCGTGCGCGGCCTTGACGATCAGTGGCGCGTGCTGTTCGAAGAACTGCCGTGCCGCCGGGTCGTCGGTGCGCTCCAGGGTCAGGCCGGGAACCACGGCGACACCGGCGCCTTCGGCGACGCGGCGCGCGCTGATCTTGTCGCCGATGGCGCGGATCGCGTCCGGCCGCGGACCGATGAAGCGGATGCCGGCGTCCTCGCAGGCTTGCGCGAAGTCGGCGTTCTCGGACAGAAAGCCGTAGCCGGGGTGGATCGCGTCGACGTGGGCGCGGCGCGCGATGCGCAGCACGTCCTCGACGCTGAGGTAGGCCTCGACCGGCTGCTTGCCGCGGCCGATCAGGTAGGCCTCGTCAGCCTTGTAGCGGTGCTGGTGGGTGCGGTCTTCCTCGCTGTAGATCGCGACGGTGCGGATCGAGAGCTCGGTGCAGGCGCGGAACACGCGAATCGCGATCTCGCCGCGGTTGGCGCACAAAATCTTGCGGAACGAGGTGGTCTCCATGGAGGTGTCCAGGCGCGCCGATCATACGCGGCGTCCGGTGGCAGCGAGTTCTCGAGTGCCCATCCCAAGGGTTCTTCGGCATCGCGCCCCGGGTCGCTTGACGGCGCGCTCAGCCGTTCGCGTCCGCATCGCGCCACGCGGGTGCGAGCAGGCGGCGCTTGCCGTCGCGACTCAGCGGAATCTGCGCCCCGGGGCTGAACTCGCGGTCCCACAGCTGGCAGGTGACTTGCTTGTGGCGCTGGTCGAGTCCTTCGCAGTAGTTGGTGAACTTGCAGCGCCGCACCTCCGCGCCGCGGCCGGCCTCGATCTTGCGAAACCAGTCGGGGTCGGCGAGCGTCTGGCGCGCGGCGGCGACGGCGTCGGCGTCACCGGCGGCCAGGATGGACTCGGCCTGGTCGAAGCTGCAGATCCCGCCGGAGGTCACGATCGGGGTCCGCATTCCGGCGTTGCGCACCGCTCGACGGATGGCGGCTGACAGTGGCACGTTGCGGCCGAAGGGCCCGCGCGCGTCGCTGCGCACCGTCGGCATGCACTCGTGGCCGCTGGGTCCGGTGTAAGGGTACGCCGCTTCGCCGACGCGCGGCTGCTTGGCATCCTCGAACTTGCCACCCTTGCTGACCGAGATGTAGTCGAGGCCGCCGGCGGCCAGCCGGCCGGCGTAGTAGACCGCGTCGTCCAGATCGCTGCCGCCGGCGATGGCCTCGTCGCCGAGGATGCGCGCGCCGACGCAGTAGGCGTCGCCGACGCGCGCACGGACCGCCGCCAACACCTCGAGCGGCAGTCGGACACGGCCCTCTCGGCTGCCGCCGTAGCCGTCGTCGCGCTCGTTGAGCCGGGACAGGAACGAGGCCATCGTGTAGGCGTGGGCGTAGTGGAGCTCGACGCCGTCGAAGCCTGCGGTGCGGGCGCGCTCGGCCGCCGTCGCGAACAGTGGGGGCAGCTGCTCGGGCAGGGCGCGGATCTGGGGCAGGTGCAGATCGTTGACGGTCTCGCGGTAGCCCATCCGCAGATCGCGCAGCTCGCGCGCGTCGAGAACCCGGGCCAGCGCTTCGTCGTCCAGGGACTGTAGACCGGCGCGCAGCTCGGCCTCCTCGGCTTGCTCGAGGCCCGGGTCGAGGGCGGCGAGCGCGCGGCGATGGCGGTCCTCGATCCGCAGGTAGCGCGCCAGGTACACCGCCTTCTCGGGGCGGCGTTTGATCGTCAAGAAGTCGATGATCTGGATCAGCAGCCGGGTCTCGCCCTCGCTGTGCTCGCGCACCGTCTCGACCAACCGCCGCAACCCGGGAATGAAGCGGTCATCGCCGATGCGCAGCAGCGGTCCGCTCGGCACGTCGCGGATGCCGGTCGCCTCGACGACCAACACGCCGGGGCGGCCGCGCGCGAAGCGCGCGTACCAGTCGAGGACGTCGTCGGTGACGAAGCCGTCGTCGGAGGCCCGCCACGGCACCATCGCCGGCACCCAGGTGCGGCGGCGGGCCTCGATGGGACCAAGCGCGATCGGCCGAAACCAACGCCCGGCCGCGGCCTGCGCCTTCGACGGCCAGGTCGTCGGCGGCACCTCGTGCCACTGCACCGGCGAACCGCTCATGCTCAGTCCAACAGCACGGAGCTGAGGGCCGAGCGCAGGCTCGACAGGTCGAAGGGCTTGGGCAAGAACTTGGTGCGCAGATCCTCGCTGGTGTGCGCCCGACTCGGATCGCAACCCGAGATCACGACCGCCGGCAGGCGCTCCCGCTTCTCCCGCATGCGCGCCAGCGTCGAGTGACCGTCGAGGCCGGGCATGTGCAGGTCGACGACCACGCACGCGTAGCGGCGCGGATCGCCCTCGAACAGCTCGACGGCGCGCAGGCCGTCTTCGGCTTGGTCGACCAAGAACCCCAGTCGATCGAGCATGCGCTGGCTGGTCGCGCGGCTGGTCGGCTCGTCGTCGATCAGGAGCACGGTGCCGCCGCCCAGCACGCTGGTGTCGTGTTCGGCGGCGACGGCCGCCGGGGCGTCCTCGTCGGAGGCGGGCAGCAGCAGGCGGAAGGTGGCGCCCTTGCCCGGGGCGCTCCGCACCTCGAGCGCGCCACCGTGGCTGCGGACGATGCCGTGCGCCGCGGCGAGGCCGAGACCGCGGCTGCCGCCCTTGGTGGTGAAGAACGGGTCGAAGATGCGGGTCGCCGTGGCCTGGTCCATGCCGTGGCCGTTGTCGCTGACCTCCACCGCGACGTAGCGGCCCGGCGTCAGTCGTTCGTAGAGGCTCGGGTCGAGGTTGCCGGGGCAGGTCAGCTCCTCGGTGCGAACGGTGATCTCGCCGCCTTCCGCCGGCACCGCCTCGATGGCGTTGGTGATCAGGTTGAGCAAGACTTGGCGGATCTGGGTGCGGTCGGCCATCACCGCCGGCAGCTCCGCGGCCGTCGCCCGCACCACCGAGCAGCCGGGCGGCAGGCTCAAGCGAGTCAGCTGTAGGGTGTCCAGCAGCTCGGCGTTGAGGTTGATCGGCTCGGCGGTGAAGCGACCGCGGCCCGAGTAGGCGAGCATCTTGCGTGCCAGCTCGGCGCACCGCCGTGCCGAGTCGCGGATGTCCTCGAGGCACTCGGCCTCAACGCTTTCGGCGCTGACCCGCTCGCGAACCAGATCGGCGTTGCCGAGGATGCCGACCAGCAGGTTGTTGAAGTCGTGCGCGACGCTGCCGGCGAGCACGGTCATGCTCTCTTCGCGCTGCGCGTCGCGCAGCTGCGCCTCGAGCTTGCGGTCGAGGTCCAGCTGCAGCAGCTGGCGCCGGCTGCGGGCGTAGAACTCGAGCAAGAAGGTGATGGCGACCGCCAGGATCAGGGCGCCGAGCGTCAGGAGCGGCACCAGCTTCAGCCGTTGCCGCAGCTCGGTGTGCAGGTCGTGTGTCGCCTCGTTGATCTCCAGCAGGGCGTCGGCGATGCCCTTGAGCATCAGGTTGCCGGCGCTGCGCGAGTAGTGCTCGGGAACGCGGTCCACGAGCCGGGCGATCGGCGCGCGGTCGTCGGTCAGCGGTGCTTCGAGCATGTGCGCGCGGAGATCTTCGCGCAGGGTCGCGTAGCGCGGCTGGACCTCGGCGGCGGCGGGCCCCAGGCTGTTGAGCTCGTGGATCTCGCGCGAGGCATGCTCGATCATCGAGACGCAGCTCAGGTGCCAATCCAGTCGGTTGCCCAGCGGGCCGAGGGCAGAGGTGCGCCACCAAGAGTAGGATGTGATCAGCAGCGCGAGGAGCACTGGAACCCAGCGCCAGGTCGCGATGCGGTGGCCGACGGCTCGCCGCTTGGACGAATCGAACGAGAGCATGGGACAATGCAGAGTATGAAGCGTGGTGCGTCCCGGCGCAGGTGGCTTTTGCAATCGGCCTCCGCCTTGGTAGTCGGTGCGCTCGGCGGTGGGGCATGGGCGCAGACACCGTCCCCGCCGCCGGGAATGAAGGCGATCGACGTCGCGGGCCTGCGCGAGCACGCCACCTACTTGGCCTCCGACGAGCTCGGCGGCCGCTACACCGGGAGCGCGGGGCAGGTCGCGGCCGCCGAGTACGTCGCCGCGCGCTTCGCCGAGCTGGGGCTGCAGCCGTTGGGCGACAAGGGGCGTTCCGGCCGGAGCTTCTTCCAGGAGTATCCGGTGGAGCGCGAAAGCCTCGACCCGAAGAAGACGTGGGTGTCGATCGATGGCGAAAAGATCGCCTCGGGCTTCGCGGTGATCCGCGGCAAGAAGGCGGGCGTCACCGCCGCCAAGGGCGCGATCGCGTTCTGCGGCGATGGCAGCCCCGACGAGATTCCCCGCGGCAACCTGCGTCGTGCCGTGCCGTTGGTGCTGCTCGACGATCCGACCGACGACGGACCGATGGGCGCGATGCGCGCCGTGCGCGTGCTGCAACGGGCGGGGCAGATCAGCCGTGAGTTGGCCGGGCGGGGCGCGCGCTTGGTGTTGTTCGGTCTGCTGCGGACGGGTGGTGTTGCGGATTCACTCAACGCAACCGCCCTGCTTCCCGACAAGCCCCTGCTGCGGTTTGGCAACGAGGCCGGCCGGCACGCGCAGCCGCATGCCGTGCCGTCGGTGTTTCTCGGCCGGCCGCTGGCTGTGCGGATGCTGAGCCAGCTGGGCTTCGACGTCGACGACACCGAGGTCGTCGCGCCTGCGACACCGCGCAAGGTGTCGGCATCGGTTTCGGTCGGCGTGCGGCACGAGCCGCGCGCGACCGCGCGCAATGTGGTCGCGTGGTTGGCGGGAGGGCGTGCCAGCAAGGAGGCCGTGGTGTACTCGGCGCACATGGACCACATGGGCACGCGGCTCGATGGAGACGCCTTCAACGGCGCCGACGACAACGCTTCCGGTACAGCTGGCTTGCTGGAGATCGCCGAGGCGTTTGCCGCCTCTGAGCCGCCCGAACGGTCGATCGTCTTCCTATCGGTCTCGGGCGAAGAGCTGGGGCTGTGGGGTTCGGCGTACTTCACCGAGCATCCGACGTGGCCGCTGAAGCGCATCGTCGCCAACATCAACATCGACATGATCGGCCGCAACGCGGCCGATTCGATCGAAGTGACGCCGAGTCACGCGCACGCCGACTACTCGACCCTGGTGCGCACCGCCGTCGAGCTCGGCGCGCGCTTGGGAATCGGCTTCGTCAGCGGCGACAAGTACTACAAGCGCAGCGACCACTACAACTTCGCCCAGCGGGGCATACCCGTGGTGTTCTTCTGCGATGGCGAGCACGAGGACTACCACAAGGTGTCCGATCACGCCGAGCTGCTCGACTACGACAAGATGGCGCGCGTCGCCCAACTGGCCTACTGGACCGGCTGGGAGGTCGCGCAGGCGAGGGGGCGGCCGCGGGCGCTCGGCAGTCAGCCGAGCTGGTGAGTCGCCTCCAGCACGGCGTCGGCGACTTGCTGCAGCTCGTCTTCGCGCAGCTCGGGGAAGATCGGCAGGGCCAAGTTGGTGCCGGCGGCCTGCTCGGCGGTTGCGAACTCGCCTGGTTCGTGCCCGAGCGAGCGGAAGCACGGCTGCAAGTGGAACGGCAGTGGATAGTAGATCGCGCAGCCGATCTCTTGCTGGCGTAGCGCTTGGTGCACGCGGTCTCGGGTCGGTCGATCGGTGCAGTGGATGACGAACTGGTTGTAGGCGTGCCGGTCGGCAACGTCCGTCGGTAGCCGTAGGGCTGCGCAATCGGCGAGACGCTCGCGATAGCGGGCCGCGTTGGTCCGGCGGGCCTCGGTGAACGTCTCGAGGTGGCGCAGCCTGACCGAGAGCACGGCGGCCTGCAACGCGTCGATGCGGAAGTTGCCGCCGACGAACTCGTGTTCGTACGCCGAGGTCTGGCCGTGATTGCGCATGCGCAGCATGCGCTCGGCGAAGGCGTCGTCGTCCGTGCACAGGAACCCGCCGTCCCCGGGGCCGCCGAGGTTCTTGCTCGGAAATGTCGAGAAGCAACCACACAGGCCGATCGAGCCGGCGGCGCGGCCGTCGACCCGGGTGCCGATCGCCTGCGCGGCGTCTTCGATCAGCGGCACGTCGTGCCGGGCGAGCAGCGCGGCGATCTCGGTGACTCCGGCGGCGCTTCCGTACAGGTGCACGAAGATCGCGGCCTTCGGTTTCGGACCGCTGCTCAGCGCGGCTTCGAGCTGGCCCCGGTCCAGGTTGCACCAGGTCGGCTCGATGTCGACGAACACCGGCGTTGCTCCCAAGCGCGCGACTACGCCGGCCGTGGCGAAGAACGAGTACACCGGCATCAGCACGCGGTCGCCGGGGCCGACGTCGAGGCCCATCAGTGCGGCCAGCAGTGCGTCCGTGCCCGAGGACATGCCGATCACGTGGCGGACACCGAGGTAGTCGGCGAGCTGTCGCTCGAACGCGGTGACCTCGTCGCCCAGGATGTAGCGCCCGCTGCGCAGCACGCGCAGCGCGGCCGCTTCGATCTCGGACTGCAGAGTCTCGTAACTACGCTTAAGGTCGAGCAGCGGGACGGCCATCGCAGGACTATAGACCGCGCGACGGTTGGAATCTGCGCGCTGCGCCGCGGGCTGGGCCGCGGCTGGCGCGGTGGTCAGGCGCCCAACTGCTCGGCGATGGCCCGCACCGAACCGGTCAGCAGCTCGACGGTGGCGATCGACCGCAACCGTTCCTCCGGGAACGTCGGCTGGGTCTCGGTGACCGCGTTGCGCAGCGTGTCGTAGCGGTTGCGGTAGCCGCGCAGCACGCCCCGCAGGGCGGGCACGGACAGCGAATCGGCGAGCTGCACGTGGAGCAGGGTCAGGCCGACCGTGGCGCCGTCGTGTACCTCGGGCACCAGGATGACCGTGCGTTGGTCGCTGGCGCCGGTGGCCACCAGAGTGCGTCGCTCGGTGGCGACCTGGTGCTTGGTACCGCGCAGTCGGGGGTCCTCGGCCGTGCGCGACGGGATCTCGGAGCCGAGCCCACCGCTGTCGATGACGTGGATGCTGGCGCCGTGATCGGCCGTGTCACCGTCGATGCGATAGCGCGTATGGCCGAGCACGCGGTCGAGCGCCGGACTCAGCGCTGCCAGGGTCTTCAGCTCGCGATAGCTGAGGTGGTCGCGCGGACAGCCGCTCTCCAGAACGGCGCGGATCAGCGGTGCGCCAAGCAGCTCCTCGTCGGAGCGCGAGATGCCGACGGTGACGGTCTTGGCCTGGTGCTTGATCGCGTCCACCGGCCGCGTCAGCTCCTCGATGGCGCGCGTCAGCGCCGCCGTGAGCTCCTCGATGACCACGCTGGGCGTGCCGACGCGGCCGTGTTCGGTGTCGTAGGCCTCGAGGGGCACGGAGCCCTGGGCGTAGCGCAGCGCGGACGCGAGGCGCACGCCGGTGCTGGCTTCCATCTGACCGTCGAGGCTGCCGCGCTGAAGGTCCTGGAAGAAGCGAGCCGCGGGCTTGGCCAAGTCCCTCCACAGCGAGCCCAACAGGTCGTCGCCGGTGTAGGTCGTCGATGCCAAGCGCTCGATCGCCGCCCGCATCTCGCGCAGCGGCTTGGCCAGGCCGTCGATCGCGAGCGCGGCCTCGTAGCCGAACAGGTGGCCGACGACGGCGGCGAGGACGAAATCCAACGACGGGTGCACGGCGGGCACCGCGAACACGTCCAGCGCCGCCGCGAAACGCTGTTGCCCCTCGGTGGCGACCACCAGCGGGGCCGCCTTGTGGGCGCGGTAGATCGCCACTTCCTTGGCGACGTCGTCCGCCGTCGAGCCCGACAAGCCGGGGGTGCAGACCAGGATCAGCGGTTCGGCCGACAGATCGATGTGCTTCTTGTCTTCGGTCGCATCACACGCGATGGACTTGTAGCAGAGCTCCGACAACTTGATGCGGATCTCCTGCGCCGCGATGCGGTTGTTGCCGTTGCCGACCACTGCCCAGTAGCGACGGCGCGGGGCGTGCTCGGCGGCGGCGGCGGCGATCTGCGCGCGCTTGTCGAGCGTGGACTGCATCGCGTCGGGCATGCTGCGCAGCGCGCTCAACAGCTCGTGCTGCCAAGCCTCGTCGCAGCGGCCGGTTTCCTCCGCCAGCGCACAGGCGAGCAACGCGCCGGCGGCGACCTGCGCGTAGAAGGCCTTGGTCGACGCGACGCTCATCTCGACGTCGCGGCCATCGGAGGTGTAGAGCACGCCGTCGGCCTTGTCGCACAGGTCGCTGCTGCGACGGTTGACGATGCCGATCACCGTCGCGCCCCGCCCGCGCACCAGATCGACCGTGCGGTTGGTGTCGGTGGTGGTTCCCGACTGGCTGATGGCGACCACCAAGGTGTCGCTCATGTCCTCGCGCATGCGGAAGCCGGACAGCTCGGTGGCCGGCAGCGCGGTGACTTGCAGGTCGGTGCGGGCCAGTGCCTCGGTCATCAGCGCGGCGACCCCCTGGCCCGCCACCGCCGCAGTGCCTTGGCCGATGACCAGCAGCTGGCGGAAGCCGTTGCGCCGCAGCTTGTGGCGCACCTGGGGCGACAGCGTCTCGTCGCCGAGGACGACGTGCAGGCGCTCGCCGCGTTCGGCGATCTTGCCGCGCAGGGTCTTGCGGAAGGACCGCGGTGCCTCGGAGATCTCCTTCAGCAGAAAATGGCGAAACTCACCGCGGTCGATGTCGCGCGTGGTGACCTGGGCGGAGGCGACCTCTGCTTCCCTGAGCGGTAGCTCGGTGCCGTCGTAGGCGATGCGCCGCATGCCCTCGAGTGAGCCAGCGAGAGCCTTGTCGAGCACCAGGATCTGGCCCTGGCTGGCGGCTGGGTTCTCCGGGTTGCCGGGGGTTTCGCCGTCCATCCGCACATAGGCCTGGGTCTCCTCGACCACGCCGTAGGGTTCGCTGGCGACGATGTAGGCGTCTTCGCACAGGCCGACGTAAAGCGCCTGACCGCTGCCGCGCAGCGCGAGGAGGATGCGGTCGGGGTGGTCGGCAGCGTGGGCGGCGATCGCGACCGAGCCGACGAACGACGACACCGTGCGCCGGAACGCTTCGGTCAGCTCGCTGCCAGAGTTCAGCTGCCGCGAGACCAGCACCGGGATCACCTTGGCGTCGGTGGTGATCTCCGGTTCGACGCTGATCTGCTCGCGCGCCTTGATGTCGGCGTAGTTGTCGACGTCGCCGTTGAGCGCGGCGGTCACGTAGGGACCACCGTCGCGCGTCTGCTCCTCGTGATTCACGGGGTGGGCGTTGGGCTGGCTGATGATGCCAACGCTCGCCCAGCGCGTATGACCGAGGACGACCGCCTCGGCGTCCTGGTTCTGCAGGGCGAGGTGCAGCAGGACGTCGTCGCGGATCGCGGTGCGCAGCGCCCGGCAGTTGTCGCCGAGCTCGCCGATCTCGGCCGCTGCCTTGTAGACGAAGGCCAAGTGACCCGCCGGCGTTCGCACCGCGCGCGAGGTGAACAGCCGGTCGGTTGCCCGCGCCGCCAACAGCTCGTGCTGGGTGCTCAGGTCGAGTCCATGGCCGGTCACCAGCAAGTGCAGTCCGGCCGAATCGCGGCCGCGGACCTCGAGCCGATCCAGAGACGAGAGCGCCATCTGCACCGAGTGGAACGCGGCGATCGCCGCCGGCTTGGCATCCACGCCGGCCAGGTCGGCCACCGCCCGGGCGGTGTGCAGCCGATCGTTGGCGACGGTCCAAACGGCGTCCTTGAGCCGGACCAGCGCCGCGTTGAGCTGCTCGAGCGTGCCGCCGTCGAGGCCGGCTTCGCCCGCGTCCAGCATGGTCTCCAGCCGCTCGATCCGCTCTTGGCAGGCGGCGGCGACGGTCTCGATGTGGTGCTCGAGGTCGGGGTCGGCAAGCAAACAGCGGGTTCCGGTGGGGCCCCACAGGCTCTGCGCGCAGCTCTCCAGTTGTTCGCTGGCGGCGATCAGCCGCTCACTCTCCA
This sequence comes from Planctomycetota bacterium, assembly GCA_965223545.1. Lineage (GTDB taxonomy): Bacteria > Planctomycetota > UBA1135 > UBA1135 > UBA2386 > CBDCWY01. The sequence continues at coordinate 6,967,772 of OZ245006.1, forward strand.
GGCCACAGCCGTCGGGGAGCTGGGCCAGCGCCGCGTCGATCGACCGGCGGACGTCGGCGCTCGCCGGGACCGGGCGGTCCGTCCGGCGGCGCAACACCGCGATGATTCCACACATGATCTAGCTCTTCTCCGTTGCCGAGAACTGCGGCAGGCAGCGCCGCAAGTGCTCGGCCAGCTCTGGCTCCGCGCTGTTCGCCAGCGCCGATGCGCACCGTTCGAGCCAGGCAACCAGCCACCCGGGCGCGGCCCTGGGCCCAACCTTCCATCGGCTCGCGGGGTCGGCCAGCTGGACCGACAGGAAGTCGCAAACCACGCGTCCCATGGCGGCTTTGTTGTGGGGCTGGGCGCGGAGATCGGCGAGCAACCCCGCGGCGGTGTCGGTGTCGAGCGCCGCCGAGTGCCGGCCGTCGAGACCGGCCGTGACGCGGTCCGCCGTGATCGCCAGAAACAGATCGCCGTGCCGGCAGGAGCGGACCGACACCGCTGCGTCGGCGTCGACGCTGGCGACCGGCCCCAACGTCGATGGGGGCGCGTTCCGCAGGGCATCGGCGACGGCGGCACGGAGGGCGGCGATGGCGGCGCTGTTGTCGTCGGCGCGGGCTTCGTAGCCGTGTTGTTCACCATCGGTCCACGCCGCCACCCCGCGCAGGGCGACCTCGGCCTCGCGCCGGCCCCAGGCGTCGCCACACCAGCTGGCCCGCAGCGCGAGGGCGTCGAGCAGCGTGTTGAGACCGTGCGCGTCGCCGGTTTCGGCGAGCAGGGCCGCAGCGCGGACGCGCACCCGCGGGTCGGGATCGTCGTCGGTGAGGCGGCGCAAGGCCGCTCGCCCCGCTGCTGCATCGAGCGCCCGCAACCCGCGGGCAGCCTGCAAACGATACAGATGGCTCGGGTCGTCGACGCCACGGCGGAAGAGCTCCAGATCCGCCGGCGCGGCGCGGTTGGCCAGGCCACCGAGGGCGTGCGAGCGCCAGTAGAAAGACGGGTCCTCGGCCCAGTCGCGCAGCAGCGCGCGGATCGCGTCGCCGTCTGTGTCGGCGTTGGCGATGCTCTCGACCAACGTCTGGGGCAGGGCGTCCGTGCCCTGGGTCTCGGCGTAGGCGCGGATCGCCGGCACAGCGGCATCCCCGGCGGCCGCGATCTTCTTGCCGACCGCCAGCCGCATGCCGTAGCGCCGGTGCTCGCAGGCCTTGCGCACCGCCTCGTGCCAATCTTCGCCGCCGGTGGGCGGCTGGCTGGCGACGGGGGCCACCGGTAGCGCAATCGCGAGGCCTGCGGCGAGCCATGTGGGCGCATCGAACCAACGCTTCATCGCTGGAGCGTATCGCGGTCCCGGCGCGGTCGGTAGCCGCTGGGCGTGAGGCCGCCGCGCGGCGCCGCCAGCTACGGCGCGGCGACCAGCACGGTGTCGCCCAGCGATCGCCGGTCCGCGTAGAAAAGCTCGAGCTCCGGCAGCGTCTTCGGCTCGAACCCCGGGCAGCTGGCGCGCAGGATGTGCCGGCCGGCGGGTAGGGTCATCGTGAAATGGCCGTCGTCGCCCGTGAGCACCATGGTGACCGGCTCCTCACCCCACCGGTCGGTCCGCGATGCCCGTACCTGGGCGTGCGCGGTGGGGTGACCGTCGGCATCGACGATGCGACCCGAGAGCACCGCCGCCGGCAGCTCGGCGGGCGTGATCTCGACCGCGAACTCCGCGCTGTCGAGGGTGACGCCGAGCAAGCGACGGACCGGCGTCGCGGTGTCGGTGTGCACCGAGATCGCCCGTGAGATGCTGATGTCGTAGCGGCCGGTGGACTGGCCGGCGAACACCGCGCGACCATCGGCATCCGTTTGGGTTGCGGCGACGGGCCGGCCGTGCTCTCCCTCGCGGTAGAGCTGGATGCCGAAGGCGCCCGGCTGCGTGGGGCAGTGCACGCGGACGCGGAGAGCTTCTTCGGGCACGGGCCAGTGGTACTCGACGCCGGCCGCGACCGTGATCTCGCGGTTGGCGGTGAAACCGCCGTCGCGGCGTCCGACGCTCAGGTGATAGGTGCCGGGTGCGAGGCCCTCGAGGACGCAGCGCCCCCCGCTTGAGTTGACCCGCGGCGACAGCCAGCGGCGCATTACCCGTGGAATGGGCGCGCGCGGCGATGCGGCGAGCCAGTAGTCGCCCGGGACGACGACGGGCAGCTGCGCGGTGACTCGGGCGGCGAGGTCGAGGGTCACATCGAGCACGAGATCGCGTTCGACCGAGATCGGATGCCTGGTGGCGGCGTGTGCGCGGTCGCTCGACTTGGCCCAGATCACGTAGTCGCCGGGGGCGACGTCGGCGGCGACGAGGGCGTTCCCCTCGTCGCGGCGCAGCGGGATCGGCGCGGCCGAGCGCACCGGGACCAGGATCGCCTCCGGGCCGAGCGCCGGGCCGCTGAGGGTGATCAGCCGCAGCTGCACCGTGTGGCCGGGGGGCCGCAGGGCGAACTCGACCTCGACGTCGACCCCCGGACGCGCGATCACCGAGCGGCAGTGCGACGCCGCGTGGCCCGCGGCGACGGCGTGCAGCTCGAGCCGGGGCGCGACCCCAGTCGCCACGAAGCGGCCATCGGCACCGGTCTGGGTGATCGGCTTCGCCAGTGCGCCGGCGTTGCGGCCCATGACGGTGGCGCCGGCGACCGGGATGCCGCTGTGGTCCACGACGATGCCGTAGAGCCGAATGCCGGTGCGCGCGGCGCGCCCGCCGATGGGTGGACTCGGGTCGGCCGCGGCGGCGTGTCGCGGGCCGGCTTCGCGGCGCGCGGTCGAAGTGACGGGCGCGGCCGCGCGCGCGGTGGTCGGCGCGGCGGCGGTGCCGGGTTCCGGGGGGTGGGGCGTCGGGTCGTCGCCGGCGAACGCGCCGCTCCCGGCCCAGACCGCCAGACTCGCCGCCACCGCGGCGCCGGCCGCCATGACCCAGAGGCCGCCGCCGCCAGTGCTGGCCGCGGCGGTCGTCGTCAGCGGCGCGGGGCGGCTCTGCGCGTGCTGCAGGACGACGCGGCGCATCGCCGGCAGGCCGCGGCCCGGCGCTGCCGACGCGCTGGCGCCGATCGCGCCAACCGTCACCACCGGCAACGCGCTGCGCACCAGGGCGAGACCGCGGGCGATCTGCGACCGCACCGTGCTCGGGTGCCGGTGGAGGTCGGCGGCGATCTCTTGCGGCCGCGCACCGTCCAGGTACGAGTGCAGCACGGGCTGCCAGGTCGCCGGCAGCTGGGCGATGCAGTGCAGCAGCGATTGCTCGAGCTCGGCGGTCTGCGCGGCGCTCGGCGGGGTCACCGGCGCCGCGCGCGGCAGGCGGTCGGTGTCGAGGGCGCGGAGGCCCCGCCGCCGCGCGGCGCGCGCGTGGTTGGCGAGGATGCCGACCAGCCACGGCATTACCCGGAGCTTGGGGTCGAAGTCGTCGACCGCGCCGATCGCCGTGACGAAGGTGTCCTGCACCAGGTCCTCGGCGCTCGCCTCGCTGGATGCCAGGTGCCGTGCCAGCGCGAGCAGCTCGCTGGCGCAGCAGTCGAACACGACCGCCAGCTGGCCGGGATCGGTGGTCTGCTGGTAACGGCGAAAGGCCCTGTCTGGCTTGCTGGAAAACATCCGACTGCGCAGCATCGTGAGACCTTGGACCCGAGGGGGCGGAGGTGCTCCGCGATTCTCTCCAGTGTAGCCCGGCAGGCCTCAGGCCCGGCGCAGGGCCGCGCGCAGCCGCTCGCAAGCCTCGTCGGCATCGGCCCGGCTGAAGGTCAGCGCCGGCCGCAGCCGCAGCGAGCGCTCGCCGCTCGCCAGCACGAGGAGGCCGGCTTCCTTGGCCGCCAGCCGGGCCGCGCGGCGGTGCTCGGTCGAGGGTAGATCGAATGCGGTGAACAGCCCGCGCCCGCGGGCGTTGGCGACCAGGCCGTCGAACTCGGACTGCAGCTCCGTGAGGCCGCGCAACAGGTGGGCGCCGACGTCGGCGGCGTTCTGCACCAGCCCCTCCTCGTGCATCACCTCGAGGATGATCTGGCAGCGCACCATGTCGACGAGGCCGCCGCCCCAGGTCGAGTTGATGCGCGAGGACAGGCGGAACACGTTGTCTTCGACCTCGTCCAAGCGCGGGCCGGCCATCACTCCGCAGACCTGTGTCTTCTTGCCGAAGCTCACCAGGTCGGGCACCACGTCAAAGTGCTGCCAGCACCACATCTTTCCCGTCGCGCCGAAGCCGGTCTGCACCTCGTCGAAGATCAGCAGCGCCTCGCGCTCATCGGCGACGCGGCGCAGTGCCGCCAAGAACTCCGGCCGGAAGTGGTTGTCGCCGCCCTCCCCCTGGATCGGCTCGATGATGATCGCCGCGATGTCGTCGCCGCGCGCCGCGAACGCGGCGTCGATCTCGTCGAGCGCGCGGCGCTCTTCCTTGCCGACCCGCTCGACTTCGGCCGCGTCGAGCGGAAACCGCACGCTGGGGTTGTGCACCCGCGGCCAGTCGAACTGCGGAAAGTGCATCACCTTGGTCGGGTCGGTGTTGGTCAGCGACATCGTGTAGCCCGAGCGGCCGTGGAACGCCTGGCGGAAGTGCAACACCGCGTTGCCGCCCGGCGCGCGGCCGGCGGCGAGGTTCTTGCGCACCTTCCAGTCGAACGCGGCCTTCAGCGCGTTCTCCACCGCCAGCGCGCCGCCCTCGATGAAGAACAGGTGGCGGAACGGCGCCGGCATCGCCTTGTTGGCGAAGGCGTGCACGAAGCGCGCCAGCTCGACGGAATCGGCGTCGGAGTTGGTCGGCTTGTGCTGCGCCGCCGCCAGCAGGCGTTCGCGGTTCTCGGCACGGTCCAGGGCGGGGTGGTTGAAGCCGCAGGGCAAGCTGGCGAAGAAGCCGTAGGCGTCGAGGTAGCGCGTGCCGTCGCGCGCGTCGACGATCCAGGAGCCCTGGCTCTTCTCGTAGTCGAAGATCAGGTCGAAGCCGTCGGCGATCAGATACCGATCGATGGTGTCGTGGGCGTTCTGCGGCGTGATCTGAGAGGGCATTCGGTGGCTCCTGCGGCGTGGGGGGTGCGGTGGCACGGGGGTGCGCGTCGGGCCGGGTGTACGGGGCGTGTCGCGGCCGTGCAAGGAGGCGGGTGATCGCTATCGTGCGAGGTCGCGTGGCCGCCGATCTGACGCTGTTTGCCGCCTGCCTGCCCGGGCTCGAGCCTGTCCTGCTCGAGGAGGTGCGCGCTGCGGTCGCAGCGTCGGCGCAGTCGGCGCCCGGCGGTGTGCAGTGGACGGGGGACCTGGCGTCGATGTACCGAGCCAATCTGCAGCTCGGCCTGGCGTCGCACGTGCTACTGCGCGTCGGCGAGTTCTCCGTGCGCAGCCTGGGCGAGTTGGTGCGCAAGGTGGCGCAGCTGGGGTGGGAGGAGTGGGTGGCCGCCGGGGAAGAGGTCGCGGTGCGCGCGACCTGCCGGCGGTCGCGGCTCTATCACACCGGCGCGGTGCAGCAGCGCGTCGTCGAGGGCATCGCGCGGCGGCTGGGCGCGAGGGGGGCGCGGTCCGAGGCCTCGACCACCGTGCCTGCGGCCGAGCCGATCACGGTCGTGGCGCGGCTGGCCTTCGACCGTTGCCAGCTGTCGATCGATACCTCGGGAGCGCCGCTGCACCGCCGTGGCTGGCGCCGACAACCCGGCGCCGCGCCGGTGCGCGCCGATCTGGCGCGGGCCGCGCTGCGGACGGTGGGTTGGGCCGGCGACGGCCTGCTGGTCGACCCGTTGGCGGGGGTGGGCACCATCGCGATCGAGGCGGCGCAGCTGGCGCGCGGTATGGCGCCGGGCCGGATGCGCAGCTTCGCCTTCGAGCGCGGGGCGCTGTGTGATGCGGCGCTCTGGCAGCAGGTGCGCGCGGCGGCCGATGCGCGGGTGCGGCCGGCCGCCGAGCCGTGCGTGTTCGCCAGCGATCGCGACGCGCGCGCGATCGACGCGCTGCGCGACCACGCCGCGCACGCTGGCGTGGCGGAGGATGTCTCCGTCGAGCAGGCGCCGTTGTCGGCGGCTGGCGTGTGGGCGCGGTTGCCGGCGCGCGGTGCCTTGGTGACGCATCCGCCGTTCGGTCGACGGCTGGGCGATCGCGGTGGGCTGCGGCCGCTGTATCGGGCGCTCGGTGGCATCGGCCGGCAGCTGCCGCCGGCCTGGCGGCTGGCTTGGTTGGCCGGCGATCGCCGGTTGGCCCGGAGCGCCGGCATCTCCCTGCGCCCGGCGTGGATGACCGATCACGGCGGGGCCAAGGTTTGGCTGCTGGTCGGCGGTGCCGCGCTCGCGCGCGGCGCCGCCGGCGCCTACGCTCTGCCGCCTCATTCTGACTGTTCACTGCATTCTGAGAAACGAAACCAATGAGCAAGGTCTACGACATCGCGGTGCTGCCCGGCGACGGCATCGGCGAGGAGGTGGTGCGCGAGGGGCTCAAAGTATTGGACGCGGCCTGCGACGTGTTCGGCTTCAAGACCGCGCGGGAGGTGTTGCCGTACGGTGCGGATCACTATCTGGCGACCGGTGAGACGATGCCGGATGCGGCGTTCGACCGCTTGGCCGACATGCACGCGGTGCTGCTCGGCGCGATCGGCGATCCGCGCATCGAGGTCGGCAAGCTGGAGTTCGCGATCATCGCCGGCCTGCGTTTCAAGCTGGATCTCTACGTCAACCTGCGGCCGATCAAGCTGTTCCACGAGTCGCTGTGCCCCTTGAAGGACAAGGGACCCGAGCACGTCGACATGGTGATCTGCCGCGAGAACACCGAGGACGCCTACGCCGGCATCTACGGGCACTTGCGCAAGGGCACCGCCGACGAGGTCGCGCACCAGAGCATGGTCTACACGCGCATGGGGACCGAGCGCATCATTCGGTTCGCGTTCGAATTGGCGCAGAAGCGCGGGCCCAAGCCCGGTGCCGAGCAACCACAGGTGACGCTGATCGACAAGGCCAACGCGGTGCGCGCCCAGGACTTGTGGACGCGCACCTTCGCCGAGATCGCCGCCGAATATCCGGGCATCAAGACCGACCACGCCTACATCGACGCCGCCTGCATGTGGATGGTGAAGAACCCCGAGTGGTTCGACGTCGCGGTCACACCGAACTTGTTCGGTGACATCATCACCGACCTCGGCGCGATGATTCAGGGTGGCATGGGCATCGCGGCGTCGGGCAACATCCACCCGGGTAAGGTTTCGATGTTCGAGCCGATCCACGGCTCGGCTCCCAAGTACCGGGGCCAGAACGTCGCCAACCCGCTGGCGACCATCGTCGCCGTGGCGATGATGCTCGAGCACCTCGGCGAGCGCGACGCAGCGCGCGCCGTCGAAGACACGGTCGGCGGCCTGATTCGCGACGGCCAGATCACCAGCCTGCAAGCCGGCGTCCACAAGACCGACGAGCTCGGCGACCTCGTCGCCAACGCCCTGCGCAGGCGGTAGTACGGCTCGCTGAAAGTACGGATCCAGGCTCCCATTCATCACTTCGCGGCGCCTCGCCGGCCGACGGCCGGCGAGGCGCCGCGAAGTGATGAATGGGAGCCTGGATCCGTACTTTCAGCGAGCCCGCCCTACTTTCGGAAATGTCTGCGGGGGTGGGCTGCGAGTGGGGTTCTGCGGGGGCCGGAGCTCTTTCGGCTTTCCTTGCCCCGTAAACACATGCGCAGATCCCCCGTCCACCTCTTGCTCGTCGCCGTCTTCGCGGCGGTCACCTCGTCGGCGCTTCGCGCCCAGTTGCCGAGCTGGCAGCACCGCCCCGCCGCGGTGATCACCGGTTCGGCCGAGGCGTCGAACTTCATCTACTACGACACCCAGCGCCAGGTGCTGCGGCTTGCGACCAGCACGCAAACGGGAGTCGACATCCAGTTCTGGGAATGGGATGGCGCGATCTGGCTGCCCACCGAAACGCTGTTCGGGGTCATCGTCTCCAACAGCGGCAGCGCTGGTCAAAGCGACACTTCGGCGGTGGTGTGGGATCCGCAGAACGCGCTCCTCTACATGCAAGCGACGGTCAACGGCGTGCTCGACGTGTACGCCTACGACGGCGCGACGCTGACGCCGACCGGGCACCCGGGGCCGTGGGTGGACTTCTGGCCGGTCCTGAGCTACGCCGGCAACGGCCGGGTCCTGGACCCACGCACGGGCTTCATTTGGGATGGCAACGCTTGGCTGCCGGCGACGACGTCGCCGAATGCGGCGTCGTTGTCCTTCGGCGCGGTCGCCAACGCGGTCTTCGATGCGACCAACGACCGCGTCCTGTCGGTCGAGGCCGACGGTGTCTACGACTGGGTCGAGGGGCGTTCGCCGAACGAGTGGCAGCTGTTCGGGCCGGCGCGCGGCACGATCCTCAACACACCGCTGTGGCAGGCGAGCCGCGATCGCATTCTGGCGTTGGGCAGTGACTTGCTCACCGGTGGCATCGCCACGGCGGAGTTCGCCGACCTCGGCGCGGGGTATGCGTGGCAGGATGTCGCCCAGCCCTTTACCGGTGCTGGGTTTGCGGTGTTCGCGCAGCTCGGCCACGACGTTGGTCGTGGCGAGTTCGTCATGGTCCTCACCGACTTCTCGGGCCACCAGACCTACGTTCTCGCCGATGGCGCACCGCCGGCCAGTCCGCCGGTGATCCAGAACGAGCCGCAGAGCTTGACCGTCTGTGAGGGCGGCACGGCATCGTTTTCGGTGACCGCCAGCGGCGCCGCCCCGCTGGCGTACCAATGGCGCGTGGATGGGGCGCCGATCGCGGGGGCGACCGCATCGACACTCACGATCGACCCGGTCGCTCTGGCCGATGCGGGCGCCTACGACGTGGTCGTGACCAATCCAGACGGCAGCGCCACCAGTCAGGCAGCGCAGCTGACCGTGCAGGCGTTGCCGCAGGCCGAGTTCGATGCGTTGGTGGCCATCAGTACCACTGGTCCGTCGGCGACCGCCATCTTCCGAGACCTGTCCACCGGGACGGTGTCGAGCTGGCTCTGGGATTTTGGCGATGGCAACACGTCGACCGAGCAGAACCCGACGCACACCTACCAGACCAGCGGCACCTTCGACGTGTCGCTGACCGTGTCGGGTTCCTGTGGAGCATCGACCGAGACCAAGGCCGGCTTCATCAACGTGCCGGCCCCACCGTCGCCCCTGATCCTGGACTTCTCCGTCTCGGACCCGGTCGTCACCGACGGCGAAGCCATCACCCTGACGCACGACTTCTTCAATGGCTCGGGCGTGATCGACCAGGGCGTCGGACCGGTCTCCCCGGGGCAGACGCCGGGCGTGCTCCCACCGCCGAGTGCGACCACGGTCTACACGTTGACCGTGACCAATTCCGCTGGTGAGTCGGTGTCGGCGACCGCGCAGGTGACGTCGCACGCGCCGCCGTCGATCACCAACTTGTCCGCGTCCGCCGCGGTGGTGACCAATGGCGATTCCGTCGATCTGCTGCCGGTGTTCAGCGATGGCAGCGGAGTGCTCGCCGGTGGTGGTTTGCCGCCGACCGTGGTGACCAGCGGTGTCGCGGTGAACGTCGTGCCCCTCGACGACGCGACCACCACCTACACCTTGACGGTGACCAATCCGGCCGGCGCCACCGCGCAGGCCAGCGTCGACGTGCTGGCGGTCGCGCCGGCGGTGATCGACAGCTTCCTGGCGTCGCCACCCAGCGTGGTGAACGGCGAGACCACGGACCTGATCGGGCGGTTCAGCGGCGGGGTCGGCGTCATCGAGCCGGGGACCCTGATCGCCAGCAGCGGAGTGCCGGTGACGGTGTTGCCGCCACCCGATGCCACCACGCTCTACGTGCTGACGGTGACCAACGCCGCCGGCGACTCGGTCATGGCGCCGGCGTACGTCACCTCGGCCGCCGGGCTGCCGGTGATCACCAACCAGCCGCTGAGCCAGACCGTCGCGCTCGGCGCCAACGTCACCTTCTCGGTCGTCGCCACTGGCAGCGGGTTGAGCTACCAGTGGTGCAAGGACGGCGTGCCCCTGGCGGGTGAAACGCAGAGCACGCTGTCGATTACCGCCGCCACCGCGGCCGACGCAGGGCGCTACCAAGTCAAGGTCAGCAACTCTGCCGGCACCGTGGTGAGCGACGCCGCCGTGTTGACGGTCACCACCGGCTGTCCTGACTGCAATGGCCTCAGCGTGCGGATCGACACCGACCTGATCGCCGACTTCAGCACGTCGCCGCCGTCCTGGCAGGGTGATCCCGCCCTTGCGCCCTACGTGTCCTTCGACACCAGCGGGCCGACGCCGGAGTCGTGGAAGATGATCATCGACACCGGCCGCCACCGGCTCGAGGTCGTCGATGCGGCGACGGTATCGACCGGGATGGTGGCGCAGAGCGGTCGCTGGGCGGCACCCGGTCTCGAGGTGCGCACTTCGTGCACGGTATACGTCGGTCCCGGCGCGGCGCTGCAGGTCGAGTCCCGCAGCGCCCAGGCCGGCGAGCTCCGCATCCTCGCCGATGGCGACGTGCTGATCGACGGCGTCGTCAGCAATCGCGGGCGGGCCAACGCGGGTGCTTCCGGCCGGGTCATCGTCGCCTCGCGTTGCGGCGACGTGCGCATCGGTCCGAGTGGGTTGGTCCACACCGGAGCCGGCAGCGACATCCACCTGCTGGCCGGCGGCGATCCGGTGGCCGGCCCCGGTGGCGATGTGGTCGTCGCCGGTTTGGTCGAAGCGGTCTACCACCGCGCGCCCGCTCCGGCGGTGCGCATCGCCGCCCTCGACGGTGGCCTGACGGTGATCGGCACCAACTTGCGCCAGGTCATCGTCCGCGGCCGGCGGATCACCACGTCGGGCGTTGTCGTGCGCGCGTCGCGCAGCACGGCGGCCGCCGCCGGGCGCATCGAGCTGCAGGCGCAGGGCGACCTTGCGGTGGTCGGCAATACCGTGCAGCACTTCGCCTACCCCAACCCGGGGGCGGTGGGCATCAAGCTGCCGGGGTTGCACGGTGGCGGCGTCATCGATGCGCGCTCCATCGGCGGTCGCATCCTGGCGGTGGACCGCGCGTTCGACAACGTCAACCACGACAACGGTGCCGCACTCAACCGCTTGTGGGCGGCCGGCGACGTGCACCTGTTGGTCAGCGGCGTGCCGAACAGCTCACCGCGGCCGGGCAAGGCGGCATACCGCATGCCGGTCGTCGACGTCAGCACGGTCGGCAACGCCAGCGCCGGCACCAACGAGCTGCGCTCGTTCGGCGGCCAGGTCGCGCTCGTGGGGCGTGACACGATGGTCTTGGCGACCACGTGGAGCCCGATCGGCACGCCGGGCATCAACCTGCTGACGTCTTGCCTCGGGGTCGTCAACGGCGGCATCGTGCTGCCCGCCGACGCGTTCACCGCCGATGATTCCGGCGTCTGCGCGCCACCCGCTCCGCCGCCGCTTATTAGTGGCGCAACCGCCTTGGGCGTAGTCTGGCCCTGAAAGTACCGAGTCAGGCTCGATTTTCTCGCTTCGGCGCGCCGCCCAGGGGGAGCGCAAGCGAGGAGGTCAGACCCGCGGTGGGTCGGTGAGAGTGCGCCACCGCGGGCGCGCCGGTTCGGTATCGGTCCGCGGCGGAGCCTTCTGCGGCTTGTCCGCCGCTGGCTGACGTTGTGGCGGAGGGGGATTGGCAACGCGCGGATCGGGCGCGGATCTGGGTTCGGACATGACTTCTCCTTGGTCGCCCCGGTGCTCGACCGGGGCCGCCGGCACGGTAGCGCGGGCGTGGAGTCGGGGCAAGCTCCAGAGTTTCGGGGCGGCGGTCGCGAAGCGGAAAGACCGAGCCTGACTCGGTACGTTCGGGGAGGGCTAAGATGGTGGTGGTCTTCAACCGCTGCAAGGAGCGGATCGCATGCGCCGCACACACCGACGAACCTCTGGCTACGACTCCGCTCGCCTCGCGCGCGGGGCCGTCTTTGCTGTGCTCTTGCTGGCGGGCGCGGCGCCGCGGGCGCAGGAGGAGCCGCCGGCGCCGACGGACGCCGAGGCAAAGGCCGAGACGCTGTTCTATCGCGCGTTCTTCGCCTACCGCGGTGAGCGGCGCTACGACGAGGCTCTGCGGCTGTATCGCGAGTTCCTCGCGGCGGCGCCCGAGCATCGCCACGCGGTGCGCGCGGCGCGCGACGTGCTGACCATCCTGACCCGGCGTGGCGACAGCGGCGCCGCCGAGGAGGCCCGCGGAGCGTATGCCTCGATCCTCGTCGACCCGGCCGCGGCCGAACGCGCCGAACGCCGTCGCCGTGGTGTGGACGACGCCAGTGACGAAAGCGAAGCCGAGGCCGAGGCCGATCCGGCCGGCGGCGAGGAGGAGAAGGGGGGCGAAGGCGCCGAGGCGCAACCCAAGGGCCAAAACGAGGAACCCGCGAACGTCGAGCAGGGCGCGGAGCCGGCGCCGCCGCGCGGTGGCACTGGCGAGCGCCGGGGCCGGGGCTTCGGCCGGCTCGACTTCAGCCAGGCGAGCGACGCCGAGATCGACGCGCACATGCAGCGGATGGGGGAGTTCGTGCCGCGCGCCGTCGAGCGGCTGCGGGACGCCGGCGAGGACGAGACCGCGGCCGCCGCCGAAAAGGCGTGGCAGGAGTTGCAGGAGGCGGTCGAGGGCGGGGACAAGGCGGCGGCGCAGGCGGCCATGCAGACGCTGTCGCGCAACCTCCGCCGGCGCCGCGGCGCGCAGTGACTCGGCGTCGGTCTGCGGCGGCGCGTCGGACGCCCGATCCGGTGCGCCTGGAGGTGTTTCACCATCTGCTCGCCGCGCTGTGCGAGGAGGCGGGCGCCCTGCTGCGCCGCAGCGCGATCAGCCCCAACATCCGCGCTCGCCGCGACTACTCCTTCGCTCTGTTCGACGCGAACGCGCGCCTGGTGGCACAGGCGGCGCACATTCCCGTGCACCTCGGCAGTGCGCGCGAAGCCGTGCTGGCGGCGCAGCGCGCCCACGCTCTCCGGCGCGGCGACGTCGTGCTGCTCAACGACCCGTTCGCCGGCGGCACGCATTTGCCCGACTTGACGCTGGTGCGGCCGGTGTTCGTCGGCCGCGGCGCGCGGCCCCGCTACTTCGCCGTCTGCCGCGCGCACCACGCCGACGTCGGCGGCGCGACGCCGGGATCGATGGGAGTCGCCACCGAGCTGTTGGCTGAAGGCTTGGTGTTGCCCCCCGTCCTGATTCGCGCCGGGGGTGAGCCAGTGCGCGACGTGCTGTCGATGATCGCCGCCAACGTGCGCGGCGCGGCCGAGCGCATGGTCGACCTGCAGGCGCAGGAGGCGGCACTGTTGTTGGCGGAGCGGCGGCTCCTCGGCCTGATCGAGGAACACGGCGCGCGGACGGTCGAGGACTACTGTGGCTTCTTGATGGACTACACCGAGCGGCTGGTGGCGCACCGCCTCGCCGCCCTGCCGGCCGGCAGACATCGCGCGCGGGACGCGCTCGACGACGATGGAATGGGCGGCGGGCCGCTGCCCGTGTGCGTCACCGTCGAGATCGGCGACGGCCGCGTGGTGTGCGATTTTGCCGGCACCGCGCCGCAGGCGCGTGCCGGAGTCAACGCCAACCCGGGCATCGCACTGGCGGCGTGCCTCTACGTCGTGCGGGCGCTCTGCGGCGAGCGGGTGCCGACCAACGACGGTCTGTACCGGCGCGTGCTGCTGCGCACTCCGCCGGGATCGCTCGTCGACCCGAACCCCCCGGCGCCGGTTGCCGGCGGCAACGTCGAGACCAGCCAACGCCTGGTCGACGTCGTCATCCGCGCGTTCGCGCGCGCCTGTCCGCGGTTGTTGCCCGCTGCCTCGGCGGGCACCATGAGCAATCTGTCGATCGGCGGCGTCGACGGCGCTGGGAGGGAGTTCGCGTTCTACGAGACGCTGCCCGGCGGCGCGGGCGCCGCCGCCGCGCGAGCCGGCGTCTCCGCCGTGCAGACCCACATGACCAACACCGCGAACACGCCCGTCGAGGAACTGGAACACCGGTTGCCGCTGCGCGTCCGTCGCCTGACGGTGCGCCGCGGCTCGGGCGGGAGCGGCCGGCACCGCGGTGGTGACGGCTTGATCAAGGAGCTCGAGGTCGTGCGCGGTGAAATGACCTGCACCTTGCTGGCAGAGCGCCACACGAGCGCGCCGCAAGGCCTGGGCGGCGGCGGCGCGGCGCGGCCTGGAGCGGCGTTCTTGACCCGAGGTGGCCGGCGCCGGCGGGTGCCGGCAAAAAGCACCCACACCCTCGGCCCGGGTGATGTCGTCCTGGTCGAGACGCCGGGTGGAGGCGGCTGGGGGCGGGCTTGAACAGGCGCGACGGACGGTGGCCGGGTGGGATCGCGCTCGCCGTGGGCGTGCTGTTGACAACCTGTACACTGCCCTATCAGCCGGCGGTGGCGCAGCTCGACGGCGAGCCGGAGCGGGTGTTCGCGCGCGCGCTCGACGCGGTGCGGCTGCGCTACGGCCGCGTCGCGCGCGCCGAGTCGCGCCCTCTGCGGGTGCAGTCCGCGTGGGCGCCACACGCTCGCGGCACCGCGGTCGGCGAGCGCCGCGCCACCGTGTTCCAGCACGCGCCGGGCGCCCTCGGTGTGGTGGTCGAGACGCGCTACCTCGAGCTGGGCTTCGATGGGCTGCCGCGGTGGGGCACCGTGCGCGCCGATCGCGGTCTCGAGGGCGAGCTGGTGGAGGCACTCGAGCAGGAGGTTCCGCGTTGAACGGTCGGTGCCGCCGGGCTCAAGTCTCCCATAGCGTGGAGCCGATCCCTGAGTCGCAGCCCGTGACCACCAACACCGAGCTTTCGCCGGCGGTCGGTTCGACCGCCGCGCCCGGCGGCGCGGCCGCCGCCGGGGCGTCGCCGGCGCCGCTGTTCAGCTTTGGCGTCCCGGTGCGGAATGCAGCCGCGTATCTCCCCCGGCTGCTCGACTCGCTGCTGGCGCAGACCGTCGCCGACCTGGAGGTGGTGCTCAGCGACAACTGCTCGGATGACGGCACCGTCGCCGTCTGCGAGGAGTACGCGCGGCGCGACCCGCGCGTGCGCCTGCATCGCAACAGCGAGGATCTGGGTCAGATCGCCAACTTCAACCGGACCGTGGAGCTGGCGCGCGGTCGCTATTTCCGGTGGATCGGGGCCGACGACTGGCTCGAGCCGACCTACATCGAAGCCTGCGTCGGCTGCTTTCGAGAGCATCCCGACGCGGTCGGCATCACGACCTTCCAAGACCACGTCGACGATCAGGGGCGCACCCTGTACGCCGAGTACCGCGGCGAGCGGCTGGCGTCGAAGGACCTCGGGCAGCGGTTCAGCCGCATGCTGTGGGCGTTCACTGCCAACTACCTCTACTTCGATCCGATCTACAGCGCGATGCGGCGCGAGGTGTTGATGCGTTCGCGCCGGCTGCAGATCGTCCCGAACATGGACCAAGTGCTGGCTGCCGAGCTGATCACGGTGGGGCCGTTCGAGCACGTGCCGCAGTGTCTGTCGCACCGGCGGCGGCAGAACGAAGTGGAGGACGAGCAGGTCTATCGCCGCTACGCCAAGGGCCGCCACAGTGAGCTCGACCCGACCACCTGGCGCCTGCTGCGGGCGTTTTCGCCGTTGCCGTGGCGCGTCGAGGCGACCGTGGGGCAGCGACTCCGCTGTCTGTCGGCCGTTGCGCGTCACGTCATCGTCACGGCGTGCCGCCGCTGGCTGACGCGGATGCGGCGATGGGGCCGGCCGGCAAAGGCGTTCGTGCGCCGGCTGGGCGGCGGCACCACGAACTCGGCGTGATCGTCGCCCCCGGGTGCGATCGCATCGGTGGGGTAGGATGTTCGGGGAACCCCGCTGCGCGTCGCGGGCGTCGAGTCCGTGCGCCCCGCCGCCGCCAACCATGACCGCATCTCCGTCCAAACCGCAGCTGAGAAGCACTGCCGAGAGGACCGGGCCAGCCCCGCCGGCGCCGGCCGGCGGCACGGTCCGGCCGGCCGGCTTCGAAACGCGGCAACAGGTCGGCCGTGCCGTCCTGCTGGCGGTCGATGCCGCGGTCATCGTCGCGGCGTTGGTGGCGGCGTACGGCGTCCGCTTCTGGTTGGGCCTCGGCGAAGCGCCAGGCAGTCAGGTGCGGCTGCAGGAGTATCTCAAGCTCACCGTGCTGCTGGTGCCCGGCATTCTGTTGTTGTGCCAGAGCTGGAGCCTCTACCGATTGGCGAGCCGGCACTCCGCCGTCGAAGAGGCCGCCGTCGTGGTGCGGGCGGTCAGTGCCGCCACTGCTCTGGTCTTGGCGCTGACTTTCTTCTATCGCGAGTTCTCGTACTCGCGGCTCGTGTTCGCGGTGTTCTGGCCGCTGTGCATCGGCGGCATGGTGCTCGCCCAGCTCGGGTTTCGCCACTGGCAGCTGCGGCGCTACAGCCGGGGGTGCGATCTGCGCCGCACGGTGGTGATCGGGCGCGCACCGTCCTATCTCGCCCAGAGGTTGGCGACCGAGCCGGTCTTCGGCCTGCAGGTCGTCGGTTGCGTCGCGCCTCCGCCGCGCGGCCCCGAATCGCGTGCGCTGCAGCTCGTCGACTCCGCGCGCGGCGGGCGGCGGCCGCCGGCTGCCGGCGGTGACATGCCGGAGCTGGGCGGCCTCGCGGCGCTCGACGAAGTCCTCGCGGAGCACGCCGTCGAAGAGGTCGTGGTCCTGGACCAGGAGCTCGACCACGCCGACCTGCTGCACGTGATCGACACGTGCGAGCGCCGCGGGGTGCGGGTTCGGATGATCCCGGCGATCTACGACCTGTTCGTGCAACCGGGCGACTTCAGCTACGTGCACGGCGTGCCGTTGCTGCGCGTCGACGAACGGCGCTACCTGTGGTTGATGCGGCTGATCAAGCGGTGCTTCGACATGATCGTGTCGGGAGTCCTGCTCGTGCTCCTGCTGCCGGTGATGGCGTTGATCTGGCTGGTGATTCGACTCGATTCGCCGGGCCCCGCCCTGTTCGTGCAGCGCCGGGCCGGCGAGCACGGCCGACCGTTCACCATGCTCAAGTTCCGCACCATGGCGGTGGACGCGGAGCAGCGTCTGCACGAGGTGGTCGACGTGGGGGGCTTGGCACAGCCGGTGTTCAAGATCGAGCGCGACCCGCGCGTGACCAGGGTCGGCCGCTGGCTGCGGCGTTCCTCGCTCGACGAGCTGCCCCAGCTGATCAACGTGCTGCGCGGAGAGATGAGCCTGGTCGGCCCCCGCCCCGAAGAACTGTCCATGGCGGCCCGCTACGACGTCTGGCAGCGGCGGCGGTTGAAGGTCAAGCCGGGCATCACCGGTCTGCAGCAGGTCGAGGCGCGCGGAACTCTCAGCGATCTCAACGATCGGGTGCGGCTCGACGTCTACTACATCCGCAAGCAGAGTCTGTTGCTCGACGTCGTGATTCTGGCGCGCACCGTTTGGGCGGTGCTGCGCGGCCACGGCGCCGCCTGACGCGGCGGGTTTGCTCCCGCGGCGCGGCCACCGGCGAAGGGGCTTCGCGCCGGGCACGTTCAGCCGCACCCACCTAGTGCTGACAGCGACTGCCTGAGTCGAGATTCGCCGGGCTGGCGCCGCGCGGCGCGGCGCAGCAGCTGCTCGGCGCGTCGTGGTTGTTCGCGGGCCTCGAGCAGCCGGGCCCGTGCCAGCGTCAAGCGCACGTGTTCGACCGGCGTGCGGCGCGCGTGCAGCAGAGTGGCCGCAGCGCGCGACAACGCGCCGGTCGCGACCGCGCACTCGAAGCGCCAGAGCACCACCGCCGGGTGGTCGGGCGCCAAGGCGCGCGCCGCGTCGAGCACCGCATCCGGATCGAGCGCCTCGGCGTCGATGCCATAGCGGGCGAAGCGGACCAGGGCGCTGCGCAGCGCCGGATCCATGGGCCGCACGCCGAGGCGGCGCTTGATGGCGCGCAGCCGGCGCAGGCGCCCGCGCGGGTCGGGACGCCGGCGGATCGGCTCGTCGTGCACAGCGACCAGCCCGCGGTCGCGCAGCAGGTCAGCCGCCAAGCCGACCAGCGTCTCGACCGCGCGCGAACGCCAGAACGCGAGAAAGTCCGGGCCGTGACCGAGGGCGCCGGCCAGTCTCGACCAAGTGCGGCGCAGGTTGCGCTGCGAGACCCCGAGAGTGCGGCTGGTCTCGCCGATGTTGATGCGGCCGTTCTTCAGCCGTGACGATGCCCAGATCAAGCGCTGCGCGATGGCTCGGTCATCGGCCGAGAGCTCGTCCAGCGCGGCTTCGTGGTCCCGCGGTTGCGGCTCTTCGAGCGCATCGACGGTGGCGCCGGCCGCGCGTTGGCCGTAGCCGCGCACGCGCAAACGGTAGTGGCCGTGCTCGATCAGCCGCGCCCACCGGGCGAATCGCGCGCGGCCGTCGAGCGCGGTGATGATGCTGCCGTTCTCCAGGCAGTCGACGGTCAGGTCTTGCCGGAGGTCGTCGACGACGTCGGCGTGGCGGGCGGGATCGAGTCCCTTCCAACACTGCAGCCGCCCGCAGGATCGCGGGTAGACCGCGCGCCAAGAACTCCTCCAGATACTCCAGTGCGGTGGGGCTGCTCATCGCCGACCGAGACGGGTGTGGCCAAGGACGCGCCGGGCTCGCGCAGCGCCGCCCTGCGCGCGGGTGCCTCGCACCGCCGACTCTCCTCCACCTTCATTGAACTCAGCCCTGGCGTTTGTCGCAGCAATCATGCGAATTCTTTTCGCCACGCGTCCGCCAAACGGTACGCCTAGACGTGCATTCCGATGTCGGTGCGGGGCGGCCGTTCGCCACCGGATCGGCGCGCCGACCTCAGCCACATCCGCTGCATACCATGTCGACTTCTTGTGTCATCGGCCTCCTCTGGGGCGATGAAGGCAAGGGCAAGGTCATCGACTACCTCGCGCAGGACGCCGACTTCGTCGCGCGCTACGCGGGTGGGCACAACGCCGGGCACACGATCATCACCAGCGGCGGCAAGATGGTGTTGCATCTCGTCCCCTCCGGCGCGTTTCGCGACGGGGTCGTCAACGTCATCGGCAACGGTGTGGTCGTCGACCCGTGGCACCTGGTCGACGAGGTCGCCGGCCTCGCCGCCGCTGGCGCGCCGCTGACGCCGGGTCAGACCTTGTTGGTCTCGGAGCGTGCGCACGTGATCTTGCCGTTGCACCGCGCGCTCGATCAGGTTGCCGAGGCGATCCGCGGCGCGGGGCGCATCGGCACCACCGGGCGCGGCATCGGACCCACCTACGCCGACCGGGCGTCGCGCACCGGCGTGCGGGTTGGCGACCTCCTCCGCCCGGCGACGCTGGTCGAGGCGCTGCGCCGGCTGGTGGCGGAGAAGCAGCCGCTGCTGCGGGCGCACGGCCTCGAGGTGCCGGACCCCGGCGCGATGGCGGCCGAGCTCGAGAGTTTGGGCGACACTTTGCGGCCGTCGATCGCGGACACCGGCCACGTGCTTCGCGAAGCGCACGCCGCCGGCAAGCGGCTCTTGCTCGAGGGCGCGCAGGGGGTGCTGCTCGACGTCGACCACGGCACCTACCCGTTCTGCACCTCGTCCAGCGCATCGACTGCGGGGGCGGCGGTCGGCACCGGATTGCCGCCGCGGGCTCTGCAGTCCGTGACCGGCGTCGTCAAGTCCTACGCCACCCGGGTCGGCGAGGGGCCGCTGCCGACCGAGCTCGTCGATGCGACCGGCGACCGCTTGCGCGAGGCCGGCAACGAGTACGGCTCGACCACCGGCCGGCCGCGGCGGTGCGGGTGGTTCGACGCAGTGGCGGTCCGCTACGCGGCGCAGGTGTCGGGCACGGACCGGCTGGTGCTGACCAGCCTCGACGTGCTGCGCGGCTTCGACCCGCTGCGCATCGCGGTCGCCTACGAGGCGCCGGACGGCAGTCGGATCGATCGGTTTCCGGCATACGATCTCGAGCGGATGCGCCCGGTGTGGGAGGAGCTGCCCGGTTTCGAGGAGGACCTGCGCGCTTGCCGCGACTTCGCCGAGCTGCCGCCCGCGGCGCGCCGCTACGTCGAGACCATCGAGCGGCACGTCGGCGTCGAGATCGAGTTGGTCTCGGTCGGGCCGGGGCGCGAGGAGGTGGTCCGCCGATGAGCCGGCCGCCGAGCGGTGCCACCGACGACGTGGTGCCGCGCTCGATCGCCATCATCATGGATGGCAATGGACGGTGGGCGACCCAGCGGGGCTTCCAGCGGATCAAGGGGCACGAGAACGGCACCATCGCGGTGCGCGAGACGGTCGAGGAGTGTGCTCGCCTCGGGGTGGAGGCGCTGACCCTGTACGCGTTTTCCGAGGAGAACTGGCGGCGGCCACGGCGCGAGATCGAGCTGCTGATGCGCCTGCTGCAGCGCTTTCTGGTCGGCGAGCGCGACAACATGATGCGCAACAACGTGCGGCTGCTGCACGCCGGGCGCATCGACAAGCTGTCGGCCTCGGTGCGCCGCACGCTGGAGGAGACCATGGCGTTGACCGCCGGCAACGACGGCTTGCGCCTGTGTCTGGCGATCAGCTACGGCGGCCGTGCCGAGCTCGTCGACGCCACCCGGCGAATCGCGGCCGCGGTGCAGAGTGGGGAGCTGGCGGTCGAAGACATCGACGAGCAGTCGGTGCGCGATCGCCTCTACCAGCCGGCGCTTCCCGATCCGGACCTGTTGATCCGCACCGCCGGTGAGATGCGGGTCAGCAACTTCCTGCTGTGGCAGATCAGCTACGCCGAGCTGTACGTGACCGACGTGCTGTGGCCCGATTTTCGCTCCGCCGATCTCGAAGAGGCGCTGCGCGCCTACCGCAGTCGGGTGCGCCGCTTCGGTCGAGTGCTCTGATGGGAGCGGGCGAGCTCAAGACGCGCCTGCTGTTCGGCTCGTCCATGCTGCTGGCGATCGTCGCGGTCTACGTGACCGACTCGTTCACCGCGACGGACGGCACCCTGACCGCCGCCCTGCTGGGGCTGCTCGCGGTCGCCGGCGTGCACGAGTACGTCTCCATGCTCCGGCACGCCGGCCACGCCGTGGCGCGGGGGCTGCTGCTGCTGTTCACCGCGGCGCTGGCGCTGAGCGCGCTGTTCTTTCGCGGCTGGCAGGTGCTCGACCGCGAGCTGTATCCGCTGGCGATCGGCACGCTGCTCCTGCTGTTTCCCATCGCGGTTCGCTCGCTGGCGCAGGATCGCATGCAGCGCGGCTTGGAAGAGCAGGGCGCCACTCTCCTCGGCTTCGTCTGGATCGCGTGGCCGATGTTCCTGGCGCAGGGCCTGGCGATGCGCCACCTGCCGGCGGTGCTGTTCGTCGTGCTGGTGTGCAAGGGTGGCGACATCGGCGCCTATTTTGCCGGCATCAGCTTCGGCCGCCGCAAGCTGATCGCCCACATCAGCGCGGGCAAGACCGTCGAAGGGGCGTGCGGCAGCTTGCTCGCCTCCTGCGCGCTCGCCGCCGTGCTGGCGCCCGTTCTGCTGCCGGACTCCGCCGGAGTTGGATTGACCGGGTCGCTGCTGATCGGGATCATGTTGAACGTGACCGCGCAGGCCGGCGACCTGGTCGAGTCGCTGCTCAAGCGCAGCTGCGGAGTGAAGGACTCGGCGGCCCTGCTGCCCGCGCACGGCGGCGTCCTCGATCTGATCGACAGCCTGTTGTTCTCGTTTCCCGCCTTCTTCGTGGTGTTCGTGGGACTGACTCCGTGAAAGACACACCGGCCGACGAATCGATCAAGATCAACGACTTCGACGAGGTCCGCACTCTGCTCGGTCCGCTCGACACCAACACGCGGCTGATCCGCGAGGTGCACGGGGTCAACGTGCTGGTGCGCGAGGGCAGCCTTCGGCTGCTCGGCGCGCAGGAGAACGTGGCCACGGTGCGTGAGCTGCTCGAGGCGGGCCTCGCCTCGATCCGGGCCGGCGGCGAGATCAGCACGGCCGAGATCGCGCGGCGGATCCGCGGCGATCTCCCGGACGGCAACGGCGCTGCGGAGGCGGTGCGCGCGCCGCCGCGCCAGACGCACCGCCGCCGCGGCGCGGTCAAGCCGCGGACCGCGGGCCAGGGCCGCTACCTCGAGGCGATGCGCGAGCACGAGGTCGTGCTGGCGGTGGGGCCGGCCGGTACCGGCAAAACCTACTTGGCGGTGGCGGCGGCGTTGGCCGCGGTGCGCGATGGTGACGCGCGGCGGCTCGTCTTGGTGCGGCCGGCGGTCGAGGCCGGCGAGAAGCTGGGATTCTTGCCCGGTGATTTTCAGGCCAAGGTGGACCCGTACCTGCGACCGCTGCACGACGCCGTGCAGGACTTGCTCGACCCGGGCCAACGGCAGCGTTACCTCGACAGCGACATGATCGAGACCTGTCCGCTCGCCTACATGCGGGGGCGCACGCTGACCGACTCGTTCATCATTCTGGACGAGGCGCAGAACACCACGGTGCAGCAGATGCTGATGTTCTTGACCCGCCTCGGCGAGGGCTCGCGCATGGTCGTCACCGGCGATCCCACGCAGATCGATCTGCCGCGCCAGGTGACGTCGGGATTGATCGACTCGGTCCGCCGCCTGCGCGGCGTGGATGGCGTCGGCATCATCGAGCTGACCGCCGAGGACGTCGTCCGACACCCCGTCGTCGGCCGGATCCTCAAGGCCTACGGGGCGACGGGCAGTGCGCCGGGCAGCGCGCCGGGCCGCGGCCGGCGCCGCGGAGGGGAGCGGGAGTGACCCCGCGCCGGCCGGCGCCGGTGGAGCTGGTCGACCGCTTCCGGCCGCGCAGCGACGCGGCCTTCGTCCGCCGCGTGGCCGCCGCAGCGCGGCGCTTCGGCGGGCGTCCCGACTTGCCGGTCTCGCTGCTGTTGACCGACGATGCGGAGATCGCTGCTCTGCACGGCGAGTTCCTCGGTGATCCGACCCCCACGGATGTGATCACGTTTCCGCTCGACGATGGCGTCGAGATCGTCGTCAGCGTCGAATGCGCGCGCCGCGAGGCGCGCGCGCGCGGACACGCGATCCGCGCCGAGCTGGCGCTGTACGTCGTGCACGGAGTGTTGCACGTGTGCGGCTACGACGACATCGAGGCGCGCGATCGCGCGCGCATGCGCGCCGCCGAGCGCGCGGTACTCGACGCGCTCGGCGTCGTCGTCGGCGCGGTCGACGACTGAATCGCGGTCCGCATCATCGAACTCTTTCCGTGCGCGAGCGAAGAAGACTCGATTGCGCACACACCGAAGTCCGATACAATTCACAAGTTCGCGGATCGACGTGAACGCGTTTCGCACGAAGGTGCGTGCACCCGAAACACCGCCAAGGTGGGTAGGGATGACGACCATCAAGCCAAAGAACTCGACCTCGTCTCGGACGCCGCGCGCGGCTCGCGATGCCGCGCGACAGCGCGCCGGCCAGCGGCAGACCGAGTCGCTGTGGCGGCACTTTCGGCGCACGCGGAGCGCCAAGACGCGCAACCAGCTGATCGAGCGCTATCGGCCGCTGGTGGAGGCGATGGCCTCCAGCATGGCGGCGCGACTGCCGCGCAGCGTCGATGTGCAGGACTTGACCCACGCGGGGGTTTGGGGGTTGATGCGCGCGATCGAGAACTTCGAGCCCGAGCGCGGCAACAACTTCACGCCGTTCATGCGGATGCGGGTGCGAGGCGCGATGCTCGACGAGCTGCGCAGCCTCGACTACGTCCCGCGCCTGGTCCGCCACCGGCGGCGGGCACTGGACGCGGCCCGTTTCAGGCTGCGGGGAGAGCTCGACCGCGCGCCGACGGACGCCGAGCTGGCGGATGAGCTCGGAGTGACGGAAACCGCCTTGCGGACGCGGTTTTCGCTGTCGCCGCCGGGCGGCGCTCGGATGGACGACGCCGATCTGGACCGGCTCGAGGGGCTGGTCGACGAGGGCACCGAGTCGCCCGGGGATGCGCTGCAGCGGCGTGACCTGCTGGCGAAGATCAAGGCCAGCTTGCAGCCGATCGAGTGGCAGGTCCTCGAGCTGCACTACATTCGCGGCCTGAGCGGCAAGGAGATCGCCCGGCGGCTCCACTTGTCCGCTTCGCGGATCTGCCAGATCCACGGGCGGGTGCTGTCGCGCCTCAAGGCTCGGCTCGAGCCGTTGCGGTAGTGACCTTCGGGTGATGGCGTCGCATGGCCCGGCCTCCATCGCCTGACCCATCTGCCGAGCAGGAGCTGCCGCGCGACGGTGCGCTGCGGTCCCACGGTGGAGCGCTGTACTGCGAGCAGGTGCCGATCGCCGAGCTGGCCCAGCGCTTCGGCACCCCGCTCTACGTGTACAGCCAAGCGGTGATCGAGCGCCGGGTCGCGGCGCTACGCACCGCGTTCGGTCCCGACGCCCGCATCTGCTACGCGGTGAAAGCCAACAGCAACCTGTCGATCCTCCGCCTCCTGGACCGGCTCGGCTGCGGCTTCGATCTCGTCAGTGGGGGTGAGCTCGCCCGGCTGGCGGCTGCCGGCCTGGATGCCGGGTCGGCGGTGTTCGCCGGCGTCGCCAAGCAGCGGTGGGAGATCGATGCCGCGCTGCAGGCGGGGATCTCGTTCTTCAACGTCGAGTCGCTGCAGGAGCTCGGCCTTCTCGCCGATGCCGCGCGGGCGGCCGGTACGCGGGCTCGCGTGGCGGTGCGGTTCAACCCGGACGTCGACGCCGGCACCCACGAGTACATCGCCACCGGGCGCCGCGGCGACAAGTTCGGCCTCGATCGCGCGGCCGCGGCGGCTGCGGTCGCCGAGATCGCCGCCACCCCGGCGCTGGAGCTGGTGGGCTACCACGTGCATCTCGGCTCTCAGCTGTCGTCGCCGGAACCGTACCTGGCGGCGTGGCTGGCCGTCGAGGCGTTCATGGACGAGGCGCCCGCGCACCGGGACGGCGTGCGCTACTACGATCTCGGCGGTGGCTTCGGCATCGGCGGAGACGGCACCGCGCCGCTGGATGTGGCGGCGTTGGCCGAGCGGCTCGTCCCCCGGCTCGTCGACCGCGGGCTGACGCCGGTGGTCGAGCCCGGGCGGTTCCTGATCGCCGACGCCGGGGCCCTGCTGACGACCGTGCTCGGCGTGAAGCAGGCCGGCGACCGCCGGTTCGCGTTGGTCGATGCGGCGATGAACGACCTGATGAGACCCGCGCTCTACCGGGCCCGGCACCCGGTGGCCGCCGATCGCGCCGGGACAGCGACCGAAACCCTGGAGTACGACGTGGTCGGTCCGGTGTGTGAGACCGGCGACTTCCTGGCGCGCGCCTGTCGGCTGCCCGCGCTGCGGCGTGGCGACCTGCTTTCGGTGCTGGCTGCCGGCGCCTACGGTATGGCGATGGCGTCCAACTACAACAGCCGCGGCCGGGCCGCGGAGGTCCTGGTGTGCGGTACCGACGCGAAACGGATTCGGCGTCGCGAAGAGCTGGCCGATCTTTGGGCGGCGGAGGACGTTTGATGAATGCGCCGAGATCCGTGGGGCGTGGTTGGCGGCGCGGCATCCTCGCCGCCGCGGTCGTGCTCGTTGGCCTTTCGCTCAACGGCTGTCAGTTCTTGCAGAACGAGTTCTTCTTCCTCGACACCGCCCGCCCCAAGGCCAGCGCGAACGAGACCGGAGGACTCGGGTCGGTGCGGTGAACGACGCCCTGCGCCAGCGGCTGCTCGCGGCCGACGGGGCCGGTGCTCTGACTGGCGATGACGTTCTGCGCGGCCGCGCCACCCACCCGGTGTGCGGTGACGAGATCGAGCTCGACGTCCGCCTGGATACCGGGTGCATCGACGACCTCGCCTGGCGCGCCTCGGGATGTCCGGCGTGCATGGCGGTGGTCGCCGTTGCGCGGGCAGCCGTGCGGGGTCACCCGCCGGTGGACGCGGGCGCGCGATTGCGCCAGCGCTTGCAGCGGCTGGGTGGTTTGGCCCCGCACGAGCGCCACGCGGAGCGACTGTGGAACGCGGCCCTGGCCTCGGCCCTCGGCGAGTCGGTGCGGTGATCCCACGCGCGATCGCGGACCTGTTGCAGCGCCTGCGCGGCGCCGGCGCCGGTGTGGAGGAGGGGCGGTTGGCGGCCATCCTCGAGCTCAATCGCGCGCTGGCCGCCGCACCCGATCTGGACGCGACGCTGGCACTGCTGCTCGACCACGCAGTCGAGTTGTTCGGCGCCGAGCGCGGCTTCGTCGTGCTCGGCGAGCCGCACCCCTCGTCGTGGCGCTTCGTCGCCACGCGCAGCCTCGACCGCGAGCCGGTGCGCAACCCCGCGCAGAAGATCTCCAGCTCGATCGTGCGCCACTGCTTGGCCGAGAATCGCGGGATGTACTGCGAGGACGCGCAGACCGGTGACTTCGGCGCCGCGCGCAGCGTCGCCGAGCTTCGGTTGCGCTCGGTCCTGTGCGCGCCATTGGCCGCCGGCGCAGACGTCGTCGGTTGCCTGTACCTCGACCATCGCTTTCAGAGCGGTGTGTTCGGCGCCGGCGACGTCGGCTGGTTGCAGGCGTTCGCTGACCAGGCGTCGATCGCGATCCATCTGCGTCGGCTGCTGGAGGAGAACCGCGAGCTGACGGCGCGCTTGCGCGACCGCAACCACGAGCTCGAGGCGCAGGTCGTCGAGCAGGCGGCGCAGCTTTCCGCGATGCAACCGGTGCCGTCGAATCGCGGTGAGCTCGAGCACGACTACGAGGCGGTGGTCGGTGAGTCACCGGCGTTGCTGCGTTGTCTGCAGCTCGTCGATCGCGTGACTGACGGGGACTTCCCGGTGCTCTTGGTCGGCGAGAGCGGCACCGGCAAGGAGCTGCTGGCGCGGGCGCTGCACGAGAACAGTCCGCGCAAGGCGGGGCCGTTCGTCGCCGTCAACGCCGCCGCGTTGACCGCCAGCGTGGTCGAGAGCGAGTTGTTCGGTCACGTCCGCGGCGCGTTTACCGGTGCCGACCGCAGTCGCAAGGGTCTGGTGCGCGAGGCCGACGGCGGCGTCCTGTTCCTCGACGAGATCACCGAGATGGCACCGGAGCTGCAGGCGGTGCTGTTGCGATTCCTCGAGCAGTCGAGTGCCCGGCCAGTCGGGGCCGATGTCGAGGTTTCGGTCGACGTGCGCGTCGTGGCGGCGACCAACCGCGATCCGGCGGCAGCGGTCGCCGACGGGGTGCTGCGCGCCGACTTGTTCTATCGGCTGGCGGTCGTGCGCATCGATCTTCCGCCGCTGCGCCAGCGGGGCGCGGACGTCACGTGCCTGGCGCGGCACTTCCTCGAGCGGGCGGCGGCCGCGCGGTCGGGGCCGCCGAAGACGCTGTCTCCCGCGGCAGCGCGCGCTCTCCAACAGCACGTTTGGCCCGGCAATGTCCGCGAGTTGGGCAACGAGCTGCAGCGCCTCGACGCGACGGTGTCGGGCGAGGAGATCGAGCCCGGCCACCTGTCGTTGGCGCCGGCGACCGCGCCGGCGTCCGTCGGTGGGTCTCTCGATCTCGCCGAGCTCGAGCGGCGGGCGATCGAGATGGCGTTGCAGCAGGCCGACGGCAACAAGGCGGCGGCGGCCCGCTTGCTCGGCATCAGCCGGCGTGCGCTCTACAACAAGCTGGAGCGCGGGAGCGGCCGCGGGCGGCTCAAGAAAACGTGACCTGAACGCCCTCGCTCATCGCCAAGCACAGCCCGCCGGGGCCGCTGATGACGTCGACGCACTGCAGGCAGAGGCTGCGGCCGATCAAGGCGGGGTTGTTCGGCACCGTCGCGACGATCGACGAGAAGCCGGTCGGGATCGCGATGATGCCGGTCGGGCCGACCGCCATGGCGCAGTTGGTACCCGTGCAGCTGACTCCCGGCAACGACCACGTCGGTCCGCAGGGGCCGGCGAGCAAGAGCTGTTGCGCCGCGCGCCCGCTGTTCGGGCAGCCGAACTTCATCTGCTGGCCGATCATCGCGGTGCCCCCGCATTGCACCGGGAGCGACCCCGTCGGACACCCCGTGCCGGGGATCGGCGTGCACTGGGCCGCGGCGTCGGTCGCGGCGGCGAACACGGCGGCCAGCGCGAGGAGGCGGAGAAGAGGTAGGCGCATCGGAGTTCGCGGAGGCTGAGGGACGGGGGCCGTCCATCATGCGGCGGATGGACGGCGCCGCAAAGGGGGTGGCGTTCGGCTCTCGACTCCGCCCCTACGACGTCGCCCGACCATCGACATGCAGCCGCCGACAGGTGCGCCAAGTCCGTCGATCAGTTGATCGGCACGACGATGGCGTCGACCGAGGGGACCGATCCCGTCGCGGGGTTGCCGTCCATGGTGAGCCGCATCTGCAGATAGGGCTGTGCGTCGGCGACGTCGACCCTGGTCGACCAAGGAGTGGCGCCGGTGCCGCGGTCGTCCTGCGCGCCGCGGTACTCGACCAGCAGTGCGCCGCCGGCGGGGACCGAAGCGGCGACCGTGGGGGTGTGGTAGTTCGGCAGCGCCGTTGGTGCCTTGCGCCAGGGCGAGACTGCGACGCTGCGCACGTCGGCGAGCACCACCTGCAGCACGTGGTAGGAGTTGTCCATCGTCGTGGCAGTGGTCGCCGCAAACGGATTGACCGGGTTCGTGGCGCTGCCGCCGCGCACCGCCCGCGAGTTGGGCTGTGGCGATGTGTTCACCATGAGGTACACCTGCGCGCCGTTGCGGCCGGTGGCGCTCGCCGAGGGGGTGGTGCTGATGTCGACCAGGAGGCTGTCACGGCCGTTGTAGCGGAATGGCTGCGCGAGCGGCGGGTACGGCAGGAAGCCGTCGGGCTGCACCGCCGACGGCGCGATGGAGTAGCCGCCGTCGAACACCTGGGTCGGGGTCTCGCCGGGCTTGATGTTGCCGGCGAAGCTCGAGGTCAGGCCGGAGTTGGGAAACTGCGGCAGCGACGAGAACAGGTTGATCGAGTAGTCCGGCACGATGTGCGAGTGCGCCAGCGCGATGGTGAGACGGTCGAAGCGGTCGCTCTCCACCGAGCCGCCGAAGGGCAGCCAACCGAGCCCGACCACCAGCTCTTCCTCGCCCTTGGCGTCGAGGTCGACGGCGCGATAGACCATTTGCGAGCGGGCGCCGAACGGGTTGAGGGGATTTTGGATCGGCTGGGAGAACGGCGAGCCCTGGTCCGGCACCAGCGATTGAATGCGCTGCCGCACCGGTTCTCCCTGCAGGCGGCCGCGCACCGCGGCGTCGAACTCACCGGTGTAGCCCTGCGCGGTCGGGTCGATCAGCTTCTCCACCAGCACCGTGCCGCTGCTGTAGAACGCGGTGCTCTCGCCATCCGAGCTCGCGAACAGCCCGTTGGGCGCGCGTGCATCCAGGACCACGCTCTGCAAGAACAGGGGAATGCCGGTCGGCGTCGCCGCCACGGTCGGCGTGCTCGATACCCGGAGGCCCGAGGGCGGCATCACGCCGGCGTCGAGCACCACTGCGGTGCCGATGCCCGCCCCGGCCACCCCGAGGAACAAGGTCTCGCCGAGCTGCAGGTTGGGGCCGCCCGCGACGTCGATCAGCGTCGCGTACGGTAGGCCCGGCAGGGCCGAGAGCGCGCTGTTCACGGGATCGCCGGGCTTCTGCGCGACGCCCACGTTGAGGAGGGGATCCTGGGCGGAGAGTACGGTGGAGCAGGCGAGGACGGTGACGGCGGACAGGCGCATGGAGGACTCCGGCGAGCGGGGCAAGAAGCGGGTCAAGAAAAGGGATCGGTGACAGCACCCGCAGTAGACGTCGACGCCGGCGCCCGTAACACCGCGCGGACGTCTGCCGCGAGTGCCAACCGAAAGTGTGCAGACGGTGCACACGTGTGCTTGCTCGGGGCAGCGAAGGCTTTCCGGTGATGGCGTGCTAAAGTCATGCGATGCAGTGGATTGCATCTGTCTTGGTGGCTGGGCACAGCCGTTGCTGTCGCCCCGGCATGGCGCGTCACCCCCTGATCCCCTGCGCGATGCTGGCGCTCGCCCTGGCGGTGCCGGGGCAGCGCTTCGCCGATCGGGCGGGCTCTGCCGGGGGGGCGCGCGGGTTGTCGTTGGCCCGGGGAGTGCCGTCGCCGCTGCTCTACCTGTCGATCCAGCCCCACGGCGGTCGCCATCGGGGCGTGCAGGTGCGCCGCTTGCTGACCGACCCGACGCTGAGCCGCTGGCTCGGTCTGGGGCAGCTGGCCGCTGCCGACCGGGACCAGGCCAGCGACACGCTCGGGCTGGCGAGTGATCTGTTGGGGCGCACCGAAGCGCTCGGCGGCGGCATGGAGCTCGCGTGCACCGGCGTGGCGGCGCGCGGCATCCCGCTGCTGGTGTTTCGCGCCGACCTGGGCGACGAGGTGGCTGCCCGGTTGGCTTCGCTGTTGCGCCGGCCGGAGATCGCCACCGAGCACCGCGAGGTCAACGGCCATCGCACGTTCTTCCCCAAGCTCGGCGAGCGCGCACGCGGCGTGCCTCCGATCGAGCTCGCGTTGGTCGAGGATCAGCTGCTGGTCAGCAACGACGGGACGACGCTGACCGCGCTGCTCGGCGGCAGCCGGCGCACGCGGGCCGGCGGGGTGCCGCTGGCGCGGCAGGCCGCGTTTCGGTCGCTGCGCGCCCGGCTCGACGTCGGCCCCGGATCGATGGTGGTGTACGCCGACCTCGCGCAGTTGAGCAGCCACGCCTGGGGTGGCGGGCGGTCTGGAACGCACTGGTTGCTGCGCTGGTCGGGGTTGTCGACGACGGCGCGGTTGGCCTGCGCGATCCAGCCCGCCGCGCAGGCACTGCGCACCACGGTGCTGCTCGATGACGGTGGCGCCACGGATGGCTGGTGGCACACGGCGACGCAGGTCAAGGCGCACCGCCTCGTCACCCGACTGCCCGTCGTCGATGCTGGCGGGATCGTGCTGGCCGTCGAGGCGGAGCGCGTGCTGGGCGATGGCACGGTCGCGGCGCACGCCGGTGCCGGGCTGGCGGCGTTGCGCGCGGCGCTCACCGACGGCTGCAGCCAGCTGGGCTTGGAGCCGGGAGCGCCGCTGTTCGAGCGGCTCGGCGACACCCTGGCGATCGCCCTGCTGGGTGGCCGGGGATCGGGCGAGCAGGTCGGCGCCGACCCGGGCCTCGCTGCGCTGCAGCCCGCCTACTCGCTGCATGCCAAGAGTGCCGCTGCGGCGCGCTCATTGTTCGGCGAGTGCGTGCAGCGCGTCGAGGAACGTGGCGTCGAGGCGGAGCAGCACCGCGAAGACGGCGGTGCGGAGCTGCTGCGATTCCGCCCCGGCGCGCCCGACTCGCTGTGGCTCTCGGTACTCGACGATGCACTCGTGTTGGGCGCCGAGCGGATGCCGATCGACCGGCTGCACGCTGCCGCGGGCCGGAGCGCCGAGCACCGGCGCGCGCGCCGGCGCGCGTCCAACGTCCTCGGTCGCCTCGGTGTGTTCCGCGCGCCGGTTCTCGGCGTGTTCCGCGTCGATCTATCGCCAAGGGATCGCGCCGCCGACCCGGATGCGGCCGGTGGATCGCTGGTCGAGCGGAGCCACGTCGGCTTCCTGCAGCGGACCGAGGGCCTGCTGCGCGTCGAGATGGAGACCGAGCTGTGATCTCTGCCTCGTCGACTTCTCGCCGTCGCGGCGAACTCGCGGCCGGTTGCGGCGTATGGAAACAACGCCGCGGGCGGAGCTCTGCTTCCGACCCGGGGCAATCGTCACGCGTTTTCGTGGCCGGAGGCTGCTCTTCAAAGGGGCAGGCAGGAGCAGCCTCCGGCGTCTTTCACGTTGAGAATCGAGTTTCGTTGGACGCCGGGTGCCGTTCCTCAAGGGGCAGGCAGGGATGGCACCCGGTGTTCGTTTTCCGATTGTAGGCGAAAAATGCCGCGGTTTGGGGCGAACGGGCGCCCGTCGCCCTCCATCGTGGAGGACCTCGTCGTCGTGACCGCCGCGGCACCGGACGGCCGGCGTCGTCGGGTCGCCGCGTGAAGTCCGCAGTCGACAACCCTGTCCCGCTCCCGCGAGGGGCCGCGCTGCCGCGCACCGATCGCTTCTCGCCGAGAGGGCGACCGCGGCGATCGCGCCGAAGCCGGCGACGGGCGGCCGTACTGGTCGGGGTCCACGTGGCCGCGCTACTGCACATCGCACATTGGCAGGTGGCGGGCGAAACCCTGTCGCCGCTCGAGCCGTCCGAAGCGATGCAGACGCTGGAGCTCGGCTACGTCAACGCCGGCTTCTTGCTGTTTGCGTTGGCGATCGTCGCGACCTTGCTGCTCGGGCGCTTCTTCTGCGGCTGGGCGTGCCATCTGGTCGCCTACCAGGACTTGTGCGCCGCGTTGCTGGCGCGCATCGGCCTGCGCCCGCGCGCGGTGCGTTCTCGCGTCCTCGTCCTGGTCCCGCTCGGTGCCGCGCTCTACATGTTCGTCTGGCCGCTCGTCGCGCGGTGGTGGAGCGGCGCGCCGGCGCCACCCCTGGTGCTGCACCTGACGACCGACGCGTTTTGGAGCACGTTTCCCGGTCCCTGGATCGCCGCCCTCACCTTCCTGGTCGACGGATTCTTGATCGTCTACTGGCTCGGTGGAAAAGCGTTCTGTGCCTACGGCTGCCCCTACGGGGCGGTGTTCGGCATCGCCGAGCGGTTCGCGCCCGGGCGCATCCGGGTCGACGACCGGTGCGAGACGTGCGGCCACTGCACCGCGGTCTGCACCAGCAACGTGCGCGTGCACGAAGAGGTCGCGCGCTTCTCGATGGTCGTCGATCCGAGCTGCATGCGCTGCATGGACTGCGTCGATGTGTGTCCCAAGGGCGCGCTCTCCTTCGGCTTCGGTGCCCCCTCGCTGCGCCGTGCGCGGGCCGCCGCCGGCCGGCGCCGCGCCGACTTCTCGATTGCCGAGGAAGTCGCGCTGACGCTGGTGTTCCTCGGCTCGCTCTACGCCCTGCGCCGGGCCTACTCGGTCGTGCCGCTTCTGCTGGCACTCGGTCTCGCGGTGCTCGTCGCGGTGTTCGTCGTCATCGGCTGGCGTCTGCTGCGGCGGCGCGATCTGCAGCTGCAGGGCCGCGTCCTCAAGGAAGACGGGCAACTCACCGGGGCGGGGCAGAGGGTTGCGCTCGGCGTCGTCTTGGCGGTGGCCGCCGTGCTGCACACCGGCGTCGTCCAGCTGCAAGTCGACCGCGGCAACGGCCACGCCCAGCGGGCGATGCTGGCGGCGGCCGGCAGCCGGGAGCGGGCGGTCGGCCTGGCGCACGCACGTGCCGCACTGCAGCGCGCGCACTCCTGGGGCGTTGTCGCCGATCCGGCGGTGCTGCACGCGTTGGGGTTGGTCGCTCGCGAGCAGGGCGACCTCGACGCGGCTGAGGAGTTTCTGCGCGCGGCGCTCGCGCACCGGCCGGATTGGCCATCGGCAGTGGTGCCGCTCACCGATCTGCTGGCGTTGCGCGGGGCTTGGCCCGAGGCGGAGGAGCGCCTGCGCGCGGTGCTGCGCGCGGAGCCGGATTGTCAGCCGGCGCGCACCCGCCTCGAGCTGCTGCAGCGGCGCCAGGAGACCGGGCGCTGACCTCGCTCGCACGCCGCGCTCGACGGCCGTAGAGTGCGGTCCCGCTTCGCACCTCTCCGGCCAGGTGCCGGTTGCCACGATGCACGATTCTCGCCCCACCCTGTTCGCGATCCTCACCGCAGCATTGGCGGTCCCCGCCGCTGCCCAGTCCGAGGCCCAGGCTTCGGTTGCCGTTCCGGTGGCGCCGGACCTCGCCGCCGCGATCCGGGCCGAGGGTCTGGAGCGCAGCCAGGTGATGCAGTTCCAAGAGGAGCTGTGCCACAACATCGGCGCGCGGCTGACCGGTAGCGACGCGTTCACCCTCGCCTGCGACTGGGCGCTGGATCGATTCGCCGAGATGGGCTTGGCGGCGCGGCTCGATGGTTGGGCGGAGTGGCAGTTGGTGTGGAATCGAGGCCAGTGGAGCGGACGGGTGCTCGAGCCCGAGGCGTTCGATCTGCAGGTGGCAACGCCCGCGTGGACCGCGCCGACGCGGGGTCAGGTCGCGGGGCGGCTGTGGCCGATGCCGAGCACCAGCGCCGCGCTCGAGGAGTACGAAGCGCTCGACGACGCCGTCTACCTGTGGGGGCCGCGGCCCGAGGGAGAGGAGAACGAAGCGCTGCGCGAGGCGCTCGACGCCGCGTTGGCGGCGCGGCCGCCGTTGGGGTTGGTCCAATCCGCGCGGTCGACCGGCCGCACCGACGAGCGCTACAGCGATCAGATCCGGGTGTTCGGCAACTCGATCACCGCACGGGGCAGCTGGGACAAGCGGCCGACGGTGCCGGAGATCATCGTCCGCGACGACCAGGCCGCCCGCATCGACGGTCTGCTCGCGGCGGGCCCGGTGCGCGTCCAGTTCGAGATCCGCAACCGCTTCCGGCCCGGGCCGATCGCGCTGCACAACGTGATCGCCGACTTGGTCGGCACCGAGAAGCCCGACGAGATGGTGATCGTCTGCGGGCACCTCGACTCGTGGCACCAGGCCACCGGCGCGACCGACAACGGCACCGGCGTGTGCTCCACCATGGAGGCGGCGCGCATTCTCGCCGCCGTCGGGGCGCGGCCAAAGCGCACGATTCGCTTCGTCCTGTGGGGCGGCGAGGAGCAGGGCTTGCTCGGCTCGGCGGCGTACGTGCGGCGCAACCGCGCCGACATGAAGAACGTGTCGGCGGTCCTCAACCACGACACGGGCACCAACTGGGCCAACAGCCTGTCGGTGACGCACGCCATGCGGCCGTTGTTCGAGGCGGTGCTGGCGCCGGTGCAGGAGCTCGCGCCGCCGCAGGAGGGCCACGAGGGGCCGACCTTCACGCTGCGCTCTGCGCCGACGATGAGTGGTGGTTTCGGCGGCAGCGACCACGCCAGCTTCTTGTCGGCCGGGGTGCCTGCCTGGTCCTGGGGGCTCACCGGTGTCAACGAGTACGGTTACGGGTGGCACAGTCAGTGGGACACCTTCGACATCGTCATCCCCGAGTACCAACGCCACACCGCCACGGTCGTCGCGCTGACCGCGCTCGGCTTGGCCAACCTCGACGAGCTCTTGCCGCGCGAGGGCGTGCGGCGCACCGGCGGCGGGCTGGCGTCCTACTTCCGCGAGTGGTTCGGCTGGAGCGTCGACGACCGCGATGGAGCGATCGTGGTCACCGAGGTCGTCGCCGAGGGGCCGGCGGCGGCAGCGGGGGTGGAGGTGGGTGACGTGCTGCTCGAGGTCTGGGGGCAGGAGATCGGCTCCGAGATCGACCTCTACCGCGCCTACCGCCGCCGGCAGGCCGACGCGCCCTTGGCCCTGCGCTGCCGCCGCGGCGAGGCCGAGCTCGAGCTGGTCGCGGCGGGCGATTCCGGCGGCGACGGCGTCCCGCGGCCCCGCTGACCGGGGCGTCCGCTCGGCGCGGCACAGCCGTTGCCAATGGCCGTTGCGGCGCTCGCACCGGTGGGGCTTTCGCCGAACTCGCGCGGAGGCGCCCGGTGGGGCGTGCTATATTCCTCGGGGCACCAGGGACGAGAACACCGTGGCCATGAAGATCCAGCTGATCCATCCGCCGGTCTACATCAACAAGAGCGGACTGACGGCACTGCGGCCGAGTCTGCCGTTGGGGTTGGCCTACATCGCGGCAGTGCTGCTGGAGGACGGTCACGACGTGTCGGTGATCGACGCCCTGGCGCTGGCGCCCGAGCGCATGGTCCCCGAGGGCGACATCTGGCGCCTGGGGCTGGCGCCGGAGGAGATCGTCGAGCGGATCGATGCCGACGTCGAGGCGATCGGCCTGACCAACATGTGGTCGTACTCGTGGCCGATCGTGCGCGCGTTGATCCACCGGATCCGCGAGCGGTTCCCCACCGTGCCGATCGTCTGTGGTGGTGAGCACTTCACGGCCACGGCGGCGCACTCGATGGATGAAGCACCGATCGACTACATCGTGATGGGCGAGGGCGAAGAGACCGCGTTGGCCTTGTTCCGCGCGCTCGAGATGAAGCTCGACACCTCGGTGATCCCCGGCATCGCCTACCGCGGCGCGGATGGCGGCTTGGTGCAGAACGAACGGCGCGACCGCATCCGCAACATCGACGAGCTGCCGTGGCCGGCGTGGCAGCTGTTCGACGTGGCCGCCTACGACGCGCACAAGTTCGTCACCGGCATCCACTACGGCCGGACGGTGCCGATCCTCGCCACCCGCGGCTGCCCCTACCAGTGCACGTACTGCTCGTCGCCGGGGATGTGGACCACGCGCTGGTACGCGCGCACGCCCACCGACGTCGCCGACGAGATCGAGTTCTACTTCCACCACTTCGGCGCGAGCAATTTCCCGTTCCAGGACCTCACCGCGATCCTCAAGCGGGACTGGGTGGTCGAGTTCGCCGGGGAGATCATGCAGCGCGGCTTGCGCATCACCTGGCAGCTGCCGGCCGGCACGCGCTCGGAGATCATCGACGACGAAGTCGCCCGCTTGCTCGTCGAGTCCGGCTGCCGCTCGATCAACTTCGCGCCGGAGTCCGGCTCGGAGCGGACGCGCAAGCACATGAAGAAGATGCTGACCGACAAGAAGCTGTTCCGCGCCGTCGACGCCGCGGTGAAGAACGGCCTCAACGTCGGTTGCTTCCTGGTGCTCGGCTATCCGACCGACGAGAAGCAGGACATGCGCGCGACCACGCGGATGATCCGCCGGCTGGCGCGTGCCGGCGTCGACGATGTCAGCGCGGGCTTCTTCTTTCCGCTGCCCAACACCGAGATCACGCGGGAGCTGGAGCAGCGCGGCAAGGTCACCCTGGACGACGACTTCCTCAAGCTGCCGGTGTTCGTGCACAACCGCTACATGAGCGATGCGCGCAACTACTGCGACCATCTGTCGGCGCGGCAGATGACGCGGTGGAAGTACTGGATCGTCGCCAACTTCTACGCCACGTCGTTCGTCTGCCACCCAGGCCGAGTGTTCCGCATCTTCTGGAACTTCCTGCGCGGCCGGGAGACCTCGAAGATGGAGTCGTTCCTGCACGAGACCGCGCGCAAGTTCAAGCTGCGGCGCCGGCAGCGGGGCGAAGAGACGGAGGCGTCGGCGCGAGACCGCGTCGCGGCCGGCAGCCTGCCCCATTAGGACGTCCGCAGCGAAAGGTCGAACGCGGTGAGGAGTCTGCTGTGGCGATCGCTGCTGCTGGTCGTGGCGACCGCCGTGCTGTTGGAGCTCCTGCTGCAGGCGGGCGCGGTGGTGGTCTACCTCGCGCACGGGCGCGCGCCCGAGACCAGCGCCGGCGGCCGCGGTGCCGTCCTCTGTGTCGGTGACTCCTTCACCTACGGTGCGGGGGCGACGACGCCGGCGGGCAGCTATCCGGCGGCGATGCAGCGCGCGGCGCGGGACGAGCACGGTCTCGAGATCGAGGTCATCAACGCAGGGTGGCCCGGCCAGACCTCGCTCGACATCGTCTGCGGCCTCGAGGCGCAGCTGCAGGAGCACCGGCCGGCCGCGGTTTGCATTGCGGTCGGGGTCAACGACCGCTGGAGTCGGCCGGGCGCGTGGGACGGGGCGACCGTCGATCCTGAGTCGACGGTGCCGCCGGGTCGAGGCTTTCGCCTGCTTTGGCGCACGGGACGCCTGATCGACTGGGTGCTGCAGGACGGCACTGCCTGGCAGCCGCCGAGCGAGACGCCGTCACCGTGGAGCCGCGACCGTGGATCGGAGGTCACCACGGCGATGGTGGACCTTGGCCACCGCATTCTCGCCGGCGAGGGATTGTTGGCGGACGAGCAGGGAAAGGTGGCGGTG
Source organism: Planctomycetota bacterium (assembly GCA_965223545.1). Classification (GTDB taxonomy): domain Bacteria; phylum Planctomycetota; class UBA1135; order UBA1135; family UBA2386; genus CBDCWY01. Next base: position 7,005,284 of record OZ245006.1, read on the forward strand.
GTCGCGCCGGAGTGGCGTGACGTCGTCCACTCCGCCGAGCGGTTGCTGTACGAAAGCAAGTTCGGCGCGGCGGAGGAGATGGCCTCGGTGGCCTTGCACGATGGGCGCGCCGTCGCGCTGTTTCCGGCGCTGGTGAACGCGCGCGTGCGGCGTGGTGACCGAGCGGGCGCACTGGCTGCCGTGGAAGTGCTGCAGCGGCGCGTGCGCGCGGAGCGGGCGACCGAGCTCGAGACCGTGGGGCCGCTGCTCACCTGCCTGGATCTGGTCGGCGCCTGGGACGATGCGTTGGCCCTGGCTCGCGCGGTGGCCCAGGTGAACCCCGATTGGATCGAGCCGTGGCGCGTGATGGGGCGGATCTACTTCAAGCGCGACCGCGGCCTCGCCGAGCGCGCCTTCCGGCAGTACGTGCGGCTGCAGCCGCGCGGGGCGTTGCGGTGGGCCGGACGGCCGCTGCGGGTGGTGGGGCAGATCCACGCTGCCACCGACGCGGCCGCCGCAGCCCGCATCGTCGCGGCGGCGAGCTTGCTCGACGGCAAGCTGTCGCCCGGTGTGCTGGCCGCCCGCGCGAACGAGTTCGACTGGCGCGCGTTCCGTGCCGTCGCGGCGGATCCCGATCTCGACGACCCGGGCCGTGCGCTCTTGGTCGCCATCGAAACCGAAGTTCTTTCCGATACCGAGGGAGCGGTCACCGAGGTGCTCGAGGCGAATCTGGCGCACGCCGTCGCCCTTTGTCGGGCGGCCGGCGCGCGGGCCATCCTGGTCGGGTACCCGCTGGCGCTGAGCGAGCTGGAAGCCGCCATGCGCGCCGTCGCGGACCGGCTGCAGGTCCCATTCGTGTGCGTCGCCGACGCCATTACGGAGGCGCTGCGCACCGCGAGTCGCGGCGACCTGTTCGTCGCCGATGGCCATTGCAGCGACGCGGGCTACGCGGTGATGGGGCGCGCGGTGGCGCCCGTCGTCGGCGAAGTGCTCGGTGGTCAGTAGCCCAGGTGCTGCTCGGCGGGGCGGCCGAAGTCGCGCTGCCATTCCTGCTCGAGGGCGGTCGAGAGCTCCGGCGGCAGCGGCCCATCGTCGCGCGCCCCCGCCAGAGCGACGACGTGCTCTGGCCGCTTGACCCCGAAGATCGCGCGGTCGACCGACGGGTGGTGGAGGATGAAGCGACTGGCGAGCTGGGGCAGCGGGATCGTCGACAGGCGGCGGATCGCTGCCAGCCGTTCGACCAGCGAGCTCAGCCGTTCGCCGGCCAGCCAGCCGGAACGGTGGTCGTCGGCCGCAAAGCGCGTGTCTCGCTCGATGTGGCCGCCGAGTAGGCCGGTGGCCAACGGCGAACGCGCCGCGAAGCAGACCCCGTCGCCGAGTTCACCGGCGCGCTGCAGCGCGCCCATCGACAGCAGGTTGGCGTCGTCCTGCACCACGTCGAACCGCTGCAACAGCGGCAAGGGATAGTCGTGACCCTTGGCCAGGCTGATGCCGCGCCGCTCGATGTGGCCGGCCTGCACCAGCTCGTCGAACAAGGCCAGCACGGCATCGTAGTCCCCGATCTCGTCGCGCGGATTGTGCAGGTAGAGCGTGTGGATGCGTTCGACCCGCAGTCGCCGCAGGCTCGCCTCCACCGATCGGCGCAGGTCGTCGACCGCGAAGCTCTTGCCGATGCCGGGCTGGTTGCCGCATTTGGTGCTGATGCGCACTCCCGGCATGAGGCCCAGCTCGGTGCCCAGGCAGCGCTCGGCGAAGCCGTCGCCGTAGTTGGGTGCGGTGTCGAACTCCCAGAACCCGAAGTCGACGCAAGCGCGCAACGTGCGCGCGACCTGCTCGAGGCCGATGGCGCCGAAGTCGCCGCTCAGCGGCCAGCTGCCGATGACGATGGACATGAGCTGAGTCCGTACTCGCGCTTGAGGGTTTCGAGCTGCCCGAACCCGTCGCGCATCAGGTCGACGAAGTGGGCCTTGTAGAACTCGAGGGTGTCGCGGTCGAGCAGCGCCGAGCGGCTGCGGGTGCGCAGCTGGCCGTCGACGTCGAGCTCGTAGTCGCCGAAGTCGTCGGCCTCGCGGCCGACCTCGGCCTCGATGGTGCCGAGGTAGGGCGAGTAGAACGCCACCGTGACGTTGTCTGGATCGAGCTGTCGATTGAGGTCGATGGTCTCGTGCACCATCTCCTCGGTCTCGTGCGGCAGCCCGATGATGTTGTAGGTGGTCCGCTTGATGCCGAGCGCGCGCAGGCGGGCGAAGTTCTCGCGCAGCTTCTCGGTCTGTGCGAAGCGCCGCAGGCGGTCCTCGCGGAACGACTCGCTGGCCAGCTCGAGGCCGGTGCCGACGCCGTCGACGCGCAGCCGCGGCAACAGCTCGAAGTCGCGCTCGCTCATGCGGTCGACGCGCGTCTCGATGTACAGGCGCAGGTCGAGGTCCGCCGCGTCCAGCCGGTCGGCGAGTTCCAGCAGCGTCGGCCGGTGGATGGTGAGGAAGTTGGTGTCCTGGCAGCGCACCAGCCGGACCCCGTGCTCGTCGTGCAGGGCCTGCAGCTCGGCGATGATCCGCGCGGCGCTCTTGTGCCTCAGGTAGCCCTTCGCATCGCGCAGCGCGCCCGAGGTCGTGCTGGCCTCGGTGAAGCCGTAGTGGCGCTGGACCACGGTCTCCACGCAGTAGGTGCAGGTGAACATGCAGCCGCGCGACAGCTCGTAGTCGGCGGCGCGGACGACGTCGCCGTTGTAGGGCCGCCAGAACACCTGCGGGTCGAACACGGAGTAGTCGTAGGCGCCGATCGAGTCGAGGTCGCGAATCAGGGGCTGCCGCGGTCCGCGGAGGATGCTGCCGCCAGGTGCGCGCACGGCGGTGCCCTCGATCTCGGCCAGGCGGTCGCGCGCGCCAGCGGCGACCGCCGAGGCCACGCGCGGCAGCACCAGGTCGGACTCGCCGGTGATCAACGCGTCGAGCCCGGCAAAGCGATCGAGGACCAGTTCCGGCGCGGCCGTGGCCTGCAGGCCGCCGGCGACGTGCAGTGCCGTCGAGCGCACCCGCTGCATCAGCTCGTGGCCGTGCTGGATGTTGACGTACTCGCCCTCGCCGTGGATGTGCGAGGACAACGCCGCCCAGAACACGACGTCGGGCGCGAACGCGTCGATCGCCCCCTGCAGCGCCTCGCCGACCGGAGTGTCCGACCAGACGATGAAGCGCTCGTAGTCGGTCGGCCGGTACTGCTTGTTCAGCGTGTTGTAGCGGTTCTCGTCCTGCGACCAGTCGCGGTAGAACGTCGCGTCGAACAGCCGCACCTCGTGCCCGGCGTCGCGCAGGGCGGCCGCATGGGCGGGGATCCAGATCGAGGTGATGCCGCGGCCCCAGCGGTTGGGTTGAAGCAGCAGAACTCTGGCCAAGGTCGGTGTCCCGTCGGGGGGGGAAGGCCACCGGCGAGCGGTGGTTCACTCCATGCCATCGGCAGTCGACGCGATCGCGCTTGAGAGGCAATCCCGCGCGGCGCGGGTCCGCGCCGTCAGCAGCGTTGGCCCGCGAGCGCGGCCAACAGCCGCAGCTGGTCCCTGGCGACGGAGTCGGGATCGGCGTGCGCTTGCAGCCATGCGCGTCCGGCCGTGCCTTGCTCGGCGGCCGCGGTCGGATCGCGCAGCAGGGACAGCGTGTGTGCGGCCAACCCGGCCTCGTCCTCGGCCACCAGCACGGGGGCGCCGTCGAGTCCGCGTTTGCCGAGGGCGTTGCAGACCACCGGCAGGCCGTGCGCCATCGCGGTCATCACCTTGATGCGGACGCCGCCGCCGGTGAACACCGGTGCAAGCAGCAGGCGGGCGTCTGCCAGCAGCTCGGTGAGCACCGGGCTGGGACCGCGGACGTGGACGCCGGCGCCGAGATCCTCGCCCAGGCGCTCGGGGGCACGCGTGCCGCAGATGTGGAGCTCGGCGTCGGGCATCCCGGATCGCACGCGCGGCCAGACGCGGGTCGCGACGAAGCGCGCCGCGACCGCGTTCGGTGGGTGCACGAAGTGGCCGAGAAACACGGCCCGCGGCGGGGTGTCCGCTGGCCGCAGCGGGGTCGCCGGAATCGGCACGGCGGGCGGGCGCACGGCGACGGGTTGGCCGATGCGCGCTTGGATCGAGGCGGCGTCCACCTGGTTCAGCGCCTGCACGGCGGAGGCTGCTGGGTAGAGCCCCTCGACGAACGCCGCCCACAGCCGCGCGTCGCGGGCCCTGCCGATGCCGAGCGGCGCCGCCGCTGCCGGTTCGGGTGCACCGTCTTCGTGGTCGGTGAACAGGGTCGGCGTGCCGCAGAGGAACGGCAGGTACTGGGCCATCGGCGCGAACTCGACCAGAGCCCCGTCGATCTCACCGGCGGTCGCCGCGCGCCGCAAGGTGGAGGCGAGATCGGGAGACCACAGCTTGGCGGCGAGCAGCGGCGTGTGCCGCCAGAGCCGCAGCATCTGCCACCGGTGCCGGGCCCGCGACCAGCCGCGCAGCTCGTGGGTGTGGCGGTGGGGGATCACCACGTGCCGGGCGCCGGGGCACTGGACGTTGCCGTGATCCTCGGGTGAGCGCAGCGCGTAGACGGTGACTGCGGCCTGCTCGGCGAGGGCGCGGACCAGTGTTCCCAACAGGACCCCGCCGCCGTGCGGCGCGTCGGGGTGCGGAGCAAAGGGAGTGACGACGGCGACCCGCACGCCGGCCAAGGGTACGAGCTGACCGGTGGAAGCGGTGGGGCGATCGGCGCGCTTTTCTCGCGCTGCCCGCGGGCGTCAGGTGGCGCGCTTGGCGGCCACCGAGCGCTCGATCAAGGTGTCCAGCACGTCGAGATCGATGTCCGCGAGCGAGCGCACGTAGAGGCAGGCCTTGCCGGTCTTGAACTTGCCGAGCCGCTTCAGCAGCGTGGCGTGCTCGCGAAAGCCGTCCATGATGTACAGGGTCAGGGCCTGCTTGCGCGGGGAGAACCCGGTCAAGAACCAGGTCCCCTCCCGGCCGCTGGCGTAGCGGTAGTCGCAGCTGCCGAAGCCGACGATCGCGGCACCCCACATCGCCGGTTTGGCGCCCGTGGCGGCGCGCATCATCTTGGCGACCGTCTTGCAGTCGCGGCGGCGGTCCGGGTCCTCGATCCCGTTGAGGAACGCCTGCACGCTGGCGGTGGTCTTGGTGGTCTTGAGTTCGGCCATGCGCTCAGAGCATACGCGCGGCCCCGGCCGGGTGGCTGGCCCGCCGATCGCTGTCGGCGCTCCGAGGTCGCGCGAGTGCGGGCAAGTCCGGGGGCCTTTCCGCCCCGAGATTCTGTCGGGGGCAACGCCTTGTCTCCGCCATGCGATCGCCGCAACTGGTACCTCAAAAGCCGCTTATGGCGTTGCCTCTCGGCGTGGGGCAGGCCGGTCGGCGCTGGCGCCGGCGCCGGGGTTTTGCCATAATGCCGCGCGCAACCGCCCCGGTGCCCGGCGGGCGTCCTCCTCCTGAGCCGCACCCCTGCGAACAATTGCCCGGGCTATTTTCCTCAAATCGATAAAACGCGGCCGCCGGCTCGCACCCGGCCCGGCAATCCCATGGATCAGACTCTGAAGGCGCTCGTTCGGTACTTGGAGGAGGGAAAACCCGAGCTGAAGATCGCGGCGACCCAAGTGCTGGGGGAACTGGCGCCGAAGGACGCGGCGGTCGCCAAGGCGCTGGCGGAGCGCCTGTCGCGCGAGGAGTCGTTCTTGACTCCGTTCGTGTTGGAGGCCCTGGGGCGGATCCACACGCCGGAATCGGTCGCGGTGTTGGTCGAGCGGTTGCACGTCGGCGGCACCGTCGCCGAGCGCGTGACCCACTTGTTGACCCACATGGGCGGCGGCGTGGTCAAGGCGTTGGCACCGATGTTCGACGGGGCGGACGCCGAGCTGCGTGACCGAATCCTCAGCATCGTCGGCGGGCAGCGCGACAAGGACGCGGTGCAGTTCTTGCTGAAGGCGCTGCTGCACCACGATCCGGCGATCTCGGAGAAGGCCCGCGAGGTGATGGCGGTGCAGGTCGACGAGTTCGGCGAGAAGGAGCGCGCCGCGGTCAAGTCCGGCCTGGACAAGGCGCTCGCCGCCAACAAGGTGTCGTCGCTGACCCCGGTCGCGATCGCCGACGCGGTCGGCGTGTTGGGGCGGCTGGATGCCGCCGGTAGCCGCGCGACGCTGCTGCGGTTCGCCACGCCGAAGCACGAGGGTATCGTCCGCCAGGCCGCGCTGCGGGCACTGGAGGACGTTGCGCTGACCCCGGCGCAAGCGGCCACGGTGGTGTCGTACGTGAAGGAGGACGACATGACCCACGTCGTGCGGCCGGCGATGCAGGTGCTCGATGGCCGCACCGAGTGGAACGCGTCGGCTGGCGACACGCTCGGTCGCCTGCTCGACAGCGATAGCGAGGAGCGCGCACTGTTCGCTCTGCGTGCGCTGCGCGGGCGGCGCACCGAGGCGATGGCCAACCACTGCCTCAAGTTCTTGTTCGACGACGAGGCCGAGTTCCAGCGCGCTGCGGCCGAGGCCCTGGCCGCCAACTCCGCCGCGCTGAAGCCGCTGCTGAAGGCGCTGCAGGGTGAGCGCAGCGTCGACCGAGCGCGCCTGCTGAGCAGGCCGCTCGCCGCGCTGGCGGCCAAGCTGACCGCGGCGCAGCTGAAGAGCTTGATCGAGAAGACGGCCAAGCTGGTCACTGCCGGCGAGCCGATGGGCGACGTCTACCTGAGTGTCGTTGCCGCGGCACCGGACGGGCCCGGGCAGCTGGTCGACAAGGCGGTGCGGCTGCGGCGCGCGCGGCGCGTCGACGAGGCCCTCACCCTGATGATTCGGTTGGCGCAGCTCGACCGATTGCCGGACGAGGGGCGCTACCAAATCGGAGTGGCGCGGTTGATGGCCGATGCCGCGGAGAGCCGGCCCGCCGAGCGCAAGGAAGCCGGCGATGCGACGATGGGCTACTTCGCCCACCTGATCCGGGCCGACTTTCCGCTGTTCGAGCGCCTGAAGAAAGAGGGGCAGCTGCGGCCGGAGGATCTCCTCCGGGTGGGACGGCACTTCGCCGAAGGCGTCGCTCAAGAGCGGCGCGTGGGCGGCCAGCTGCTGCACCTCGTGGCGCAAAAGCACGGCAAGCAGCGCGTCGGCGAGGAGGCCAAACTGATGCTGCGCACCGAAGGGCTCTGAGCCTCCGGGTCCGCAAATCTTCGCGCGGCGAAAACCTTTCGGAAGGCTCGATGCCGCTGGAACTTCGACAACGCGGCTCCCGGAGGCTCGAAGACAACACTGGCCTCTGGGCTCAGCGCGGCCGCCGGCGACCGCCGGACCCGCGGCCGATGCTCGGGTCGCGGAATACTCCGTTCTTGGTTGCGGCCTCGGCCGCGCTGAGCCTCCGGCGCCTCGAATCTTCGAGCTTCGACAACATTTTCGAGGCGACGTCGCTGCCATGGCAACGTCGCCGCGGCGCCGGAGGCTCGGAGAGACAGTGCCTCCTGGCTCAGCGCGGCGGCGGATGTGTCAGGCCTTCCAAGCTGCTCCGGAAAAAGCGGCATCCGAGTCTGGTTGCGGCCGTGGCCGCGCTGAGCCTCAGGGTCCACAAATCTTCGCGCGGCGACAACCTTTCCGAAGGCTCGATGCCGCTGGAACTTCGACAACGCAGCTCCCGGAGGCTCGAAGACAACACTGGCGTCTGCGCTCAGCGCGGCCGGCCGGCAAAGTGGGAATCGCGGGCACTGCTACTGTCGCGGTGACACTCCGTCTTTGGTTGCAGCCCTGGCCGCGCTGAGCGTCCGGGGCCGAGAATCTTCGCGCGGCGACAACCTTTCCGAAGGCCGGTCGTCGTCAGGACTTCGATACTGCAACTCCCGGACGCTCGAAAGCAACACTGGCGTCTGCGCTCAGCGCGGCCGGCCGGCAAAGTGGGAATCGCGGGCACTGCTACTGTCGCGGTGACACTCCGTCTTTGATATCTCCTAAGTCATGTCAAGGGGTTTTCGCTGGGGCTCGACATCGCGTGTGCACGGCTTGTTCAGGACTCTTCCACAAGACCAGGGAAGTGTTCTTGCATGAGATCACCGATCGGGTGAGGTTGACGTGGGGATTCCACGGCCAGGCCTGTGGCGTCCATTGGGCGGCCACTCAAGTCCCTCGTCGTCGGAGTCCCCACTCGTCCCTGTCGCCGTTGGTCGCGCTCATGCCGCTGTGGCGCGACGATGCTGCGCGTGAACTTGGCTGCGATGAGCGCGCGCGCGGCAACCTTCGTGAGCTCGTTGCCGTCGGCGTCTCGCAGGACGTAGCGGACTTGCGTCGACGCCGGCTTGTCATCGGCGCGCTGGCTGTCGCGACGCTTCAGGAGGGCGTAGACGCGGCGCGCCATCTTGCCAGCCAATGCGATGAGGATGAGGTTGTGGTGATCACCTGCGGCGTAGCGGCGAGCGTAGTACGCCGCGAAATCCGGATCCCACTGGCGAGCGACGTCAGCTGCTAGGTAGAGGTACTTCTTGAGTACTCGTTGGCCGGTTTTGGTGATTGGCATCGAGGGGTCGCTCATGCCCGTCTGCTTCCGGCGTGGACACAGTCCGCAGTAGCTCACGAACTTCTTGCCGTTCGAGAACCGCGCGATGTCGCCTACCAAGGCTTCGATGGCCGCAGCGATCGTGGGACCGACGCCGCGCAGTTGCTCGAGTGTTCGGTCAGGATCGACGCCCAGGTAGAGCTTCTTGATCTTTGCGTCGAGCTTGCGAACGTCCGTGTTCTTGCGCTCGATCTCATCCAGCTCGTACACCACATCCTCTTGGATGGCCTCGTAGTCGAACGGCATCTGCCCCGCAGCTCGCAGCTCAGCGTAGTACTCGGCGGCCTGTCGGCAGGACTCGAGCACGCGGTCGACCAAGCACGGGTCATGCGTTCCCTTGGATCGCTTCGTCAAGAAGCGCTCCAAGCGACTCTTCCCAAGGCCGACCGCTTTCACCGGATCGACGTAGCGCCGCAGAAACCCCATCTTAGCGGCACTGAACTTCTCTGCCCCCAAGGCCTTCATGAGGCTGGGATTCGCCAGTACCAGTATCGCGTGCACACGACGCTTGTGGTCGCTGAGCTCGCGCGCCAACCGCTCACGCCGCTTCACGAGTCGACGGATCGTCGTCTCGTCGGCAGTTGGAACACGCAGCTGGTGGACGCCCTTTGGATCCATCTGCGGCAGACGCGCAGCGGCCTCGGCGTCTACTACGTCGGTTTTGGTGTGCTTGCTATAGAACTTCCGCAGGTCGCTCAGCTTCTGTGGTTTGCTCACGTAGATCTGGAACCCTGCGGCGTTCACGTGCGCCGCGATGGGCAGCCACGCCAACCCCGTTGGTTCCATCACGAAGCTCACCGGACCCTCGGCACCTTCCTGTGCACGGCGCAGCAGAAGGTCAATACCCTCACGGCTGTTCTCGACTGAAAACGGTCTGCCCCGAGACTTCGCACCATCCAGAACGACGGCTCGGTGCTTGCTCCTCAAGCCGAGATCCAATCCAACGAATCGATTCATGTCCCCTCCATGTTCAACGAGTGAGTGTCGACGAGAGGACTCTCCCTACCCGCGCAGTCCGCCTGAGGAGGCGAGTCGCCAAAACGGTTCGTGTTTCGGGGCCGTGATTTCTCACGCCGCCAATCTCCTAAATCGGGTCCCCCACGCGGGAGGAGAGTCGCAGAACCAAATGAGGGGCCGCTCGAAGCGCCACCATTGCGGCAGATCGCGAAACCTCTCCGTCGCACGCCGGGGGACCCTAAGCTCTCTTGCGGCCGATGACCAGACTCCCGACACGACTCCTGCGGCTGCACCATCGCGCGAGTCTTCCACACCGCTACGGCGCGACGGGTGTGGAGAACTCTAGCTTCGCAGATCATGGAACCACACATACCGTTGCGGCCCTGGCCGCGCTGAGCGTCCGGGGCCGCTCGCTCGCGAACGGCCCCCCTGCCTCACGCGATTGCGGCTGCGGCTCCGGTGCGCACGGTTTGCGCTGCCAGCTGCGCGAACCCCGGCTGGCCCGGGCCGAGAAGGACGACCACGGTCGAGCCGAGTCCGAATCGCCCGAGCTCGTCGCCGCGCACGACGTCTCCCGGCACCGCGCAGGTGCGCACCGTGTCCGACACGTTGAGGGCGGCGACCAGGACGACCGCTGCGGCGCGGCCGTCGGGCAGCCGGGCCTCGAGCACCAAGCGCTCGTTGCGGATGAACAGCTGGGGGATGCTGCGCACGGCGCCCGCATTCACCGGAAACAGGCCGCCGGGGACGTGGCGCTCGGCGACGATGCGGGCGTCGAACGGTGCGTGGATGCGGTGGTAGTCGCCCGGGGCGAGGTAGACCGTGGCCTGGGAGCCGCCGGCGAGCCGTTCGGCCAGCGCCGCGTCGGCGACCAGGTCGGCGACGGCGTAGTCGATCCCCTTGATCTGCTCGATGTGGCCCCCCTCGACCGGGCCGCAGGACGCCAGCCGGCCGTCGGCGGGCCAGACCAGTGGAGTCGTGGCGATGGGCCGGGCACCGGCGCGCAGCGCCCGCTGGAAGAACGCGGCCAGCGATCGGTACTCCTCGGGCGGATGCTCGGCCTCCGCGAGCGCGGCGCCGTAGCGCCGGGCGAAGGCGCGGAACAGGGCGCCGCGCAGCCAACGCGGTAGCGGCAGGTTGGCGGCCACCCGCGTGGTGCGCGACAGCGCCACCTTCGGCAAGGCGGTGAGCAGCAGGCGGCGAAGGCGGGCCACCGCCGGAGCGTCGCGTGGGCGGTGGGGTGCGTCAAGCTTGGCGCTTGTGTGGGTGTGGCGCAGGCCGGAGAATCGAGAGCATGCGCAGCAGCTGGATCGTCGGTGGGGCGTGCTTCGCACAGCTCGCCGGGTGTGCGCCCGAGCCGCCGAAGCCGGTCGACGCCGATGCCCTCGTGCTCGAGCTCGGTGGACAGCACCGCCTGCTGTCCGAGGCCCTCGCGGCGGTCGCGCCGGGTGGCGCGCGGAAGCCGGCGCCCGCCGCCGCGCAGCCGAGCACTGGTGCGCCGCGCGAGGCCACCGCCGATCGGCGTCCCGCCGCGAGTGGCGCGGATCCGGCGGCCAATCGGGTGCCGGCCGAGTCCCCGCCGGGGCCGGACTCGGAGCCGGCGCAGGTGCCGGATTACGACGAGGTTGGAACGCCGGTAGAGAGTGCCGCGGCCGAGCCGCCGCCGGCGCCGATCGGTCCTCGCCGCGAGGTGAGTCTGGACGCCGGGCAGACCCTGTTCGAGCTGGCCCGGGTGCACCTAGGCGACGGCAACCGCTTCCACGAGCTGTTGGAACTCAACGGCTGGAGCGAGGCGCAGGCGCGGCGACTGCCGGTCGGCACCGTGGTGCAGCTACCGCCGCGCTGACGGGGCGGCGCGCTTGACGGGCCGATCGAAGGCCGTGATCCACTCGGCCAGAGTAGTGGTGGTGGCGGGCCCCGACCAGGCGTAGCGCACGCGGTGGCCGCGGATGGTCCGCGCTGCGGTGAGCGAGGCCGGCCCTCCCTCCGGCGGCGGCGGCAGCGCCTCCAACCAGCGGTGCACCGTCGCCGCTTCGCTGGGCGTCACCACTTCGCAGACCAGCTCCAACGTCGGCGTGCACTGGATGCGCACGGTGGCGCCGCGCAGCGGGCGCAGAAAGCCGAGGGGTGCGGGCAGTCTGCCGCCCGCCGGCCAGGTCGCGGGTGCTTTCCAGCGCAGCGTGATGGCGGCGCGTTGGCCGCGGTCGAAGGGCGCCGGGATCGCGGCGTCCGCTGCCCGCGCCGCGCCGGCTTTGGCGGGGCCGAGGTGCAGCCAAGATCGCGCGACGCGCAGCCGGTGGCGCGGCAGAGACTCCGTCGTCAGCACCTCGCCATCGACGGTGCACGGGATGGCCTCGGCGCGCAGTCCCTCGTGGATGCGCGCGACGTCGAACGCGCCGTCGAGCCAGGCGTCGATGAACAGGGTGCGCTGTGGACCGACCTGCACGCCGGCGACGGTGCGACGGACCGACCACTGGCCGTAGCGCCGCGCCAGCTCGTGGCCGAGGAGGCACGGCCAGTCGGCGAGGGTGCGCGCGCCGGCCAGCATGGCGCGCGAGACGCTGCCGCCGGCATCGCGGATCTCCGCCGTCGTGCGCCGCAGCTCGGAATCGCGCAATGCGCGGCCGATCGGCGCCATCGGCGGCAACTCGGCGACATCGACGACGAGCAGGAGATCCATCTCTCCGCCGATGGCGCGCAGCCGGTCTGCCAGCGGCGGTGGCGCCGGGGTCGCCGCTGCCGGCGGCTCCGGCCCGCCGCGGCTGAACGCGAGCGCGAGGGCGGCCTGCGCCAGCCACGCAGGGGTGTCGGGCTCGGCGGCGACCTGCTCGGCGAGCTGGCGCAGCTCGCGGTGGTCGAGCTCCGCCAGCGCGGCCAGTGCGTGGTAGCGATCCAGATGGGACTTGTCGTGGTTGCCAGCCGGCATCGGGCTGCGCAGCAACGCGACGGCGGCGGCGGGCGTGTCGATCCCGCGCGCCCGCAGCAGCAGGAACGGGTCCGTGGTGCCCAGTCCGCCACCGGGACCGGGAGCGAGCAGCACGACGCCGGTGAAGGGGTGTCGCAGGGCGGATGCCAGGCGCCGCAATAGCAGCTGGTCGTCGCCCAACAGCGGGCCGAACAGGGGGTAGGGCGGGCTGCCCGGCTCTCCGCCGGAGGCGGGGTTGGGCAGGATCCCCAGGCTGCCGTTCTCGGTCTCGTGCCATTCGAGCGCGATCAGCGGGGGGGCGTCTCGCCAAGGCGAATGCTGCGGCAGTGCGGTCGGGGCGATCGCGAGCGCGGCGGCGATCGTCGCCGATGGCAGGGCGAGGGGGCGCGGGCGGAGCACGGCCACGGCCAACGGTGCGGTCGCTGCCCGGTTCATCGCCGGCGGCGGGTGAAGCGCCGCGGCGGGCTCTCCGCCGCGTCGTCGACGCCCTCGCCGGCGGCGCGGTCCGGCAAGCGGCGGACCTTCCACGACAGCTCGAGGTCGGTGGGGATCAAGGCCCAGTGCGCGTCGGAGAACGTCATGCGCTGCTCGGTGAACGCGAGCGACGCCCATTCGTAGGTGCCGAACAGCACGCGGCCTGCATCGGTGTACAGGTGTACGGTGTAGCGCCCACCTGGCGCGGAGCCGTCGGCGGCGCGCCAGCGGAGAGTGGGCGCGTCGACGAGCTCGGCGCCGTCCGCGGGTTCGACCAGTGTGATCGTGGCGCGGTGGTCGGGTGGCGGCGTCGCCAGGCCGCGGATCATCGACGCGCGTTCGCGTTCGACGTCGCCGGGGACGACCGCGAACGCGGGCGCGAAGTCGAAGCAGAGGATCGCAGCGGCGCCCAATGGCAGCATCGCCGCCGTGGTCAGGCCGATCGCGGTTGTCCAACGTCGGGGCAACAGGGTGCCGGCGGCGGCGACGCCGCCACCGACGAGCACGGCGAGCGCGCCGGCGCCGGGAAACAGATAGCGGCCCTGCGGCTGGAAGAAGTCGATGTTGAAGCGGACCACCTGGGCGAAGACCAGGCCGACGGCGGCGACACTGAGCACCAGGGGGGTGCGGCGCGGGGTGAGGCGGCGGCCGCGCAGCAGCCAGCCGATTGCGGCGAGGGCGGCGGCAGCGGCAAAGGCGAAGTGCGCCGGCGCCGGCACCGGATGGCTGACCCAGCCCAGATTGCCGACGAACGACTCGCCCAGCAGCGGGGCGAAGTTGCCGCCGAGCCATTGCCAGCGCATGCCGTCGGGCACCGCGTTGCTGGCGAACGCCGCGCGGTGCGCCGCCGTCGCCAGCGGATCGTCGTACAGCATCGCGTTGCGCGCGAAGAACCAGCCGGCGACCGCCGTGAATGCGCCGGCGCAGCACACCGCGCCCAGCGCGTGCGCGCGCCGCTGAGCGGGCGCGGTCCACAGCAGCCAGACAAACGCCACCGCGACCAGCGGCACGCAGAACAGAGCGGTCAGCTTGGTGATCACGGCCAGCCCGCAGCTCAGGCCGAGCGCGGTCGCCGTCCCGAGTCCGAGGCGCGGGCGGGACGCGGGGCGTGCCAGCGCGCGCGCCAGCAGCACCAGCGTCGCCGTGCACAGCGTCGTGGCGAGATTGCCGTTGTCGAGCACGCCGTGGGCAAACGACCACTGCGGCAGGCACGCCAGCAGGAGCGCGGCGATGCCGGCCGCGGTCGGACAGTCGGGCAGAACGCAGCGCGCCAGAGCGTAGGTCAGCCCGACACTGGCCACGCCGCAGAACACCGACAGCAGGCGCAGGATGCGCAGCGTCCAGATCTCCTCCGACACCGGTGCGACCTCGTCGTGACCGTGCTGCCAGTGCAGGGGCGACCCCGCGCCACCTTGCAGGATGTTGTCGGGGTTGCCGCGCCAGGAGGGCACGGTGTCGGCGGCGCCGAGCGCGTGCAGCATCGTCGCCAGCAGCGCGTAGTACAGCGGTGGGTGGTGGCCCAGAACGGCCTGCTCCCAGTCGGTGGCGCCGGCCTGCTGCGCGCTGCCCAGCACCAGCGGCAGCGCGCGCCGTTGGGCGACGAAGCACGCGTAGTAGGCGTGGTCGTTCTCGTCGGGACCCTCGAACGCGGGCGTGTGCAGCGCGTAGCCGACCGAGAGGCTCAGCTGCACCAGCAGGGCCAGCGCCAGCAGCCAGCGGCTCACGGTGCCTCCGCCCGACGCGCCCAAGCCAGCAGGGAGACGCCGATCGGCAGGTCGCGCTTGACCAGCCAGTGGCGCTCGGCGCCGAACACGCGTTCGAGCGCGGTGTTGAGGCCGAAGCCGGGGACCGCGAGGTCGGAGTGGCCGCGCGCCACCGAGCGCCGCAGGAACGGACGCATCGCCAGGCGCACGCCGAGGATCGGGGGCAACAGGGCGGAGTTGAAGTAGGTGACCCGCTGCACCTCGAAGCCCGCGTTCGCCAGGTGGCGGCGCAGCTCGGTGCGCCGGTAGCGGCGGTGGTGGCCCGACAGCACGTCCTGCCGGCCCCAGAGCACGCGCAGCGCCGGCACCGACAGCAACAGGTGGCCGCCGGGGCGCAGCACCCGATGCCACGCGGCCAGGCTCGCCGCCTCGTCGGCGAGGTGTTCGAGGACGTCGAGGGCGCAGACGAGATCGAAGCTGCCCGGCCTGAGCGGTGGCGCCGCGGCGTCTCCACGCAGCACGTGGTCGGCGCCGCGCGCGCGGCAGTCGCGCAGTGACTCTGCGCTCAGGTCGAGCACTGTGACGCGACCCCGCGGCGCGAGCACCGGCA
Organism: Planctomycetota bacterium; assembly: GCA_965223545.1. Classification (GTDB taxonomy): domain Bacteria; phylum Planctomycetota; class UBA1135; order UBA1135; family UBA2386; genus CBDCWY01. The sequence goes on from OZ245006.1 coordinate 7,020,472, forward strand.
GGTTGACGCCCGAGCCCGGGCCGACGTCGAGGATCCGCGCGTTCTCGGCCAGCGGGGCATGCGCGTCGAGAAACGCCGCGAAGATCGCGCGCCGCGCGCGAAACCACCAGTGCTGCTCGCCCTGGCGCCGGTACTCTTCGTGGACGGATTCCCTCACGGCGTCGGCTCGGCCTCGCGCGGCGCCGGCGCTGCGGTGGCCACCGGCGCGGCGGGCTTGCCGAAGTGGATGCGGAACCACATGCGGGCGACGGTCCACAGCGTGCGCGGGATGTGGCTGGCGCGCACCGTGGTGCGGCCGGCGGTGCGCGGATAGTGGCGCACGCCCTTCTCCACCGTGCGGAAGCCGAGCTTGGCGGTGCGCGCGACGAGCTCGGTGTCGACGAAGAAGTCGTCGCACTCGATAGTCATTGCCGCCAGCACGTCGCGTCGAAACAGCTTCCACGCGCAGTCGACGTCGCGCACTCTGACCCAGAACAGCACGCGCACCAAACGGTTGTAGATCCACGACAACAGACAGCGGGTCACCGAGTCGTAGCGGTAGACCCGGAAGCCGAAGACCGCGTCGGCGGAGTCGAGGAGCGGCACGGTGTCCTTGAGCTCGCGGATGTCGAACTGGTTGTCGGCGTCGGTGTAGAACACGTGCTCGCCGCGCGCGGCGCCGAAGCCGGTGGCCAGCGCGCGGCCGTAGCCGCGGTTGTGCTCGTGGCGGACCAGGCGGATGCGCGGCTCGGCGCCGGCCATGCTCTCGACGAGCTCCGCGGTGCGGTCGCGCGAGCCATCGTCGACGACGACGATCTCCCATTCGCGGAACGCGCCGGCGAGGAACGCCGCCGCGTCGGCGACTGCCTTCTCGATGCAGTCCTCTTCGTCGTAGGCGGGGAGGACGACCGAGATCGAGGCGCGGAACGGCGGCGCGGACATGGCTCGCAGAAGTCTACCTCGCCTGCGCGGCCACGCCGGCGCCATAATGCTCCCGACCGACTCCCCACTGGGTCTCCTCCTCGGATCCCGCGATGAGTGCGCCCCCCGCGAAGCAGTTCCTCTCCGCCGACCAGCTCTTGGCCGATGCCTTTCGCCTTGGCGTGCAAGTGCTCGACAGTGGCTTCCGCCCGAGCTTCATCGTCGGCATCTGGCGCGGGGGGACACCCGTGGGCATCGCCGTGCAGGAGCTGCTCGAGTACCGCGGAGTGACCACCGACCACATCGCGATCCGCACGTCGCTCTACCGCGGGATCGGTGACCGCCACGCCGAGACGCGCGTGCACGGACTGCAGTACGTGATCGACAACGTGGATGCGGAGGACGGCCTGCTGCTGGTCGACGACGTGTACGACACCGGCTTGTCGATCGACGCCGTGATCCGTCACCTGGAGCGCGGTGCGCGGCGCAACACGCCGCGCGACATCCGGGTGGCGACGACCTACTACAAGCCGGACAACAACCGCACCGAGCGTGTGCCCGACTATTACGTGCACGAGACCGACCGGTGGCTGGTGTTCCCGCACGAGCTGCAGGACCTGACTCCGGCGGAGATTCTTCAGCACAAGCCTGCGCTGGCGCCGTTCGCCCGGCGCTGGCACGGCGGCACAGACTGACGGCGGCCGCCCGTCAGCGGCGGCCGACCCCGTTGCGCAGCTTGCCGTCGTGTTCGAGCAGGCGCACATAAGCGCGGTTGAGCAGCCGTTCGCCGGAGCCGACGCAGGCGGGCGCCATCATCGGGTCGGCGCCGTAGCCGCCCTGCACGGCGGCCTCGATGGTGGGTAGGTACATGCTGTGGCCGTTGCAGTAGCCCAAGACCAACAGGTCGGGGCGCGCGGCGCGTTGGCGCAAGGTGACCGCATGCTGGCAAAACACCTCGCCCGAGATCGCAACCACGGCCAACGCGTCGCCGACGTTGGCCGTCGTGACCTCGGCGGGAATCCCGTCGGTGAACGTGCGCAGATAGCTCGCCACCAGCTCGGGAAAGAAGGCGGCGCGAAACGCGGCGCGGACGGCGGCGTTGGTGAAGTCGACGCGCGAGGGCAGCGAGAAGTGATCGGTGACCGCGCGCAGCCGTGGCCGCTGGGGCGGCCGCGGCTCGATGCCCTGCAAGAGCGCGAGAGTGTGCTCCGCGAGCTCCTCGCCGTAGGCGCGCGGGTCGCGGAACTCGCCCGTCGGGTCGGGGCTGAGGTCGCCCGCCGCCCCTTGCAAGAACAAACAGCCGCCGCCGTGCGCCGCCTCGACTGCCGCGCACAGGAAGCCCGGGTAGTCGGCCGAGAAGCGCGCGTCGCGCTCGGCGGTCATCACCGGGTGGGCGGCCCAGTTGACCAGCACCGCGATCGGTGCGCCGTCGGTCGTGCGATCGATCCGCACCGCGATCAGGCGGTCGTCGCGCGGCGCGTCCGCGCCCTTGGCGTGGCGGTTGCGGTTGAGGCCGAGCGCGGTGTGCGCGGTGCCGATCGCCGCCGGCGCGCGCGCGTCGTCGGCGGCGCCGATGACGGCGATCAGCAGTGCTGGCAGCCGTTCGGCGTAGTCGACGGCGTCGTCCAGCCGCGGGCGGCCGCAGCCCTCGGCGCTGTTCAGCTCGATCACCGGACCGTGGTGGGTGTGCGTGCCGGCGATCAGCACCGTGTCGATGCCGCGCGGCTGCAGTGCCGCGCGCACCTGCGACATCATCGCCGGCGTCGGGCCGCGGCCGAGGTCGGTGGCGACGATCGCCAGTCGGCGCGCGCCGGCGGCCAGCACCACCGCCCGCGCCCGCAGTGGAGTGAGCGTACCGAACGAGGGGGTGTCGCGTCGGTGGCCGTAGCCCCACATCGGAACCGCGGTCTCTGGCGTGATGTCTGCGCTGGCGTAGCCAGCGGAAAGGCCGTCCTGCGCCATCGTGGGCACGGCGGCGCCCAGCGCCAGCGCGGCGCACACAACCGATCTCGGCAGGCGGGTGCGCATCATCGGTTGGCCCGCCAGTGCTCGAGGATCGCATCGCCGATGGCCAAGGCCTTCTTGTCCATTGCGTTCGGCGTCATGTGACCGACGTCGACGAAGTGGTCGTTCTTGCCGGTGAACATCGCGTCGAGATCGACGAACACGACCTTGTCGCCCCAGCGCTTCACCATGGCGTTCACGACCTGGTTGCACTGGTGGATGTGCACTTGCAGACCGGGGTTCTGGTTGGCATCGATGATGTGGGGCTGGGTCGTGACCACCGGTACGATGCCGCGTGCCCAGCTCAGCTCGACGACGGTGCGGAGGTTGTTGTGGTAGGGGATCAGCTCGGTGAGGTCGGAGTAGTCCGGCGGGTTCCGGTAGCCGCCCTTCTTGACAGCGGCGTGCTCCAGGAAGGCCCAGTCCGGTTCGCCGAATAGCTGGTGCGTCGCCCAGCGATAGAGCACGCTGCCGCGGATCAACAGCGCGTCGGGGATGTGCGGCTCCTCGAACGCCTTCAGTGCGTGGCTGTAGTCGCCGCGCGCCGGCGTGGCGCGATTGCGCGTCCGCGCGTCGTTCCAGGCGTGGTGGAAGACCACGTAGTCGGGCTCGAGGTCGGCGACGTTGAGCACGAAGTTCACCGTCGAGTGCGCCGAGGTGTACCAGCCCATGCCGAAGTTCAGCACCTCGAGGGGCGGCGTCTCCTCTCGTTTCGACAGCAGCCGCTGCATGCGCTGTGGGTAGCCGCGGGCGGTGGTCGAGCCGCCGAGGCAGGCGATGCGCAGCGTGCCCTTCTGCAGAGTCTCGGCGGGCGCCGGCCCCAGGAAACCGCGGTTGTTGAACGGCAGCAGCGTGCCGAGGGCCTCGTTGCCGTGCAGCGCGATTCCCGGCCGGCCGGTGAACTGCAGGAACGGGTGAGCCTGGTACGCCATCAGATCGTGGTAGGTGCGCCGCGCCAGCAGGATGGTGTCCCGCTGCTGCTCCAGCGGCTGCGCGCGCAGCCACACGCGGACGCCGAGCTCGATGCCGACCAGGGCTCCCAGCGAGACGGTCAACGCCGCGAGCGGCCCGCGCGCGGCCGACCGCGAGCGCCAGAGGAACAGGCCGAGGCCGGTGCAGGCGATTGCCAATAGCCAGAGGGGGAGGCGGTCCTCGGCGTGCAGGGGTTCGAGCGCCCACAGCCGCTCGGCCAGCGGCGGCGCAAACGTCGCGCCGGCGGCTATGGTCAGACCGCCGATCGCGGCCAGGGCTCGATGAAAAGAGGGGCGGGGATCGCGAGTCGGCATCGGCGGTCGGTCGGCGCGGCCACACTGTAGCGCGGCGCGCGTGCCTGCGCCCGCGGCCACTGCGGCGACCGCGTCAGCGGCCGCGGGCCTCGCGCGGCACCGGCAGGGTGCCCAACGACCTGCCGAGCGGCCCGTGCATGGGCGTTTCGTCGACGTCGTCGCGCAGCACGCGCAGCATCGCGATCTCGTCGCAGCAGTGGAACTTCGGGCAGTTGAGGCAGTCGTTGAACACCTTGTGCGGCATGCTCTGGTGCTCGACGATGCCGAACCCCATGCGCTCGAAGAAACCGGGCACGTAGGTGAAGGCGAACAGCCGGGCGATGCCGAGCTCCAACGCCTCCTCGACGAGCTGCTCGACGATCGCGCGGCCGAGCCCCTTGCGCTGCACGTCGGGGTCGACTGCCAGCGAGCGGATCTCAGCGAGGTCGGACCACACCACGTGCAGCGCGCCGCAGCCGGCGAACTCGCCGTCGACGGTGACGATGGCGTAGTCGCGGATGTTCTCGATGACCGAGGACGGCGAGCGCGGCAGCATCACCTGCCGCGCGGCGAGCTCGTTGACGAGGGTGAGGATGCGCGGGGCGTCGCGCACCGTCGCCTTGCGCACGGCCGTGCTCATCGTTGGGCCTCCGCAGCCGCTTGCAGCTTGTTCTTCCAGCGGCGGGCGGCGGCGCGGACGCGGCTGGGGGCGGTGCCGCCGAGGCAGCGGCGCCGGCTCAAAACGCGGTCGAGGTCGAGCTCACGGGCGAGATCCGCGTCGAGCTGAGGCAGCAGGCGGGCGCGGTCTTCGGCGGGCAGCTCTTCGATCTCCACCCCCAGCTCGAGCGCGCGGCGGACCGCGTGGCCGGCCTGCTCGTGGGCGTCGCGGAAGGCGACCCCGCGGTGCACCAAGAGGTCGGCGACGTCGGTGGCGTTCTGGTAACTGGCCGCGGCCGCGGCGCGGCAGCGCTGCGGCGCGAAGCGAGCACCGCGGACCACGGTCGTGGTCACCGCCAAGCACGCGATGGTCGTGTCCAGCGCGTCGAACAGCGCTTCCTTGTCTTCCTGCAGGTCCTTGTTGTAGGCCAGTGGCAGTCCCTTGAGCAGCAGCTGCAGCGTGTGCAGCGCGGCGACGACGCGGCCGGCCTTGCCGCGCACCAGCTCGAGCGCGTCGGGGTTCTTCTTCTGCGGCATCAGGCTGCTGCCGGTGGCCACCGCATCCGAGAGTTCGAGGTAGCCGGCCTCCTGGCTGCAGAAGAAGATCCAATCCTCGGCGAGCCGCGACAGGTGCAGCATCACCATGCTGGCGACGAACGCCAGCTCGCAGCAGTGGTCGCGGTCGCTGACCGCATCGAGGCTGTTGGCGGCCGGGGCACGGAAGCCGAGCTGCTTGGCCAGCGCGCGGCGGTCGATCGAGAACGCCGTGCCGGCCAGGGCAGCGCAGCCAAGCGGGCAGGTGTCCATCCGCGCCGTGGCGTCGCGCAGCCGCTGCCGATCGCGGGCCAGCATCTCGACGTACGCCAGCGCGTGGTGGCCGGCCGTGATCGGCTGGGCGCGCTGCAGGTGCGTGTAGCCGGGCAGCGGCAGGGCCGCGTCGCGCTCGCCAAGGGCGGCGAGCGCGCGCATGCAGTCGGTCAGCGCCGCGTCGAGGTCGCGGGTCACAGTGCGGAGATGGAGCTTGAGGTCGGTGGCGACCTGGTCGTTGCGCGAGCGGCCGGTGTGCAGCTTGCGGCCGAGGTCGCCGACCCGCGCCGTCAGCTCGGCTTCGACGAAGCTGTGCACGTCCTCGGCGCGGCTGTCGGCCAGCAGGGCTGGCTCCGCCGTGACCGCCGCGCCGATCGCGCGGAGCGCGCGCTGGAGCTTGACCACCTCGCCGCGGCCGAGCACACCGGCATCGCGCAGGGCGGCGGCCCACGCGGCGCTCGCCTCGAGCTCGGCGTCGAGCAAGCGGGCGTCGACCGCGAGGCTGCGATTGAACTCCTCGAAGAACGGGTCGAGGCGGCCGGCGAAGCGGCCGCCCCAGAGCTTGGCGGAGCCGGCGGGGTCGTCGTTGCGCGCGCGGGTCATGGCGAGCCCTCTGCGTCGGCGGCGCCGTGCACCGCGGCGGCGACGCGTCCCGGCAGGCCGTAGAGCCGCACGAAGCCGGCGCTGTCCTTCTGGTCGTAGCCGGCGCTCTTGCCGAAGGTGGCGAGGTCCTCCGAGTAGAGCGACAGCGCGCTGTCCGCGCCCAGGGCGGTGGCGCGGCCCTTGAGCATCTCGACCTGCACGGTGCCGGTGACCGGCCGCGCGATCTCGGCGAACAGCGCGTCGAGTGCGACGCGCGCCGGATGGAACCACCGCCCGCTGTAGACCAGATCGGCGTAGTCCGGCATCAGTCGCTCCGTCAGCCGGGCGGTATCGCGCTCCAGGGTCAGCGCGCGCAGCGCGCGCAGACCCTCGATCAACACGGTGCCCGCCGGCGTTTCGTACAGGCCGCGCGACTTCATCCCGACCAGGCGGTTTTCGACGATGTCGACGCGGCCGACCCCGTGCGCGGCGGCGCGCGCGTTGAGCCGCTCGACGAGCGTCACGGCATCGCACTCTTCGCCGTCGAGCGCGACCGGCACGCCGTGCCGGTAGCCGATCTGCACGACCTCGGCGGTGTCCGGCGCGGCCCCCGGGTCGACGGTCAGCATCCAAGCATCGGCCGGCGGCGGCGCCGTCGGGTCCTCGATGCGACCGCCCTCGTGACTGATGTGCCAGAGGTTGCGGTCGCGGGAGTAGATCTTGGAGCGGCTCTGGGCCACCGGGATGTCGTGCGCGGCGGCGTAGTCCAGGGCGTCTTCGCGGCTCTCGATGTGCCAGTCGCGCCACGGCGCGATGACCTCGAGGGTCGGCGCCAGCGCTTGGTAGCCGAGCTCGAACCGGACTTGGTCGTTGCCCTTGCCGGTGCAGCCGTGCGCCAGGGCGCCGGCGCCGACCTCGCGGGCGTAGCGCACCTGCCCCTGCGCCAACACCGGCCGGGCCATGCTGGTGCCGAGCAGGTAGCGCCCCTCGTACACCGCCATCGCCCGCAAGCACGGCCAGACGGCGTCCAGCAGGAAGGCGCTGCGCAGGTCCTCGACCCGGCACGAGGCCGCGCCGCTGCGCAGTGCCTTCTGCTCCAGGCCCTCGAGCTCTTCGGCGCCCTGGCCGACGTCGCCGGCGTAGCAGTGCACCTCCAAGCCGCGCTGCTCGCGCAGCCAGGGGATGATGATCGAGGTGTCGAGGCCGCCGGAGTAGGCGAGCACGACCTTCTTGTCGGCGCCGCTCACGACCGCGCCTCTCCGCTGCCGAGCAGCAGCACCAGGATCGCCTTCTGCACGTGCAGACGGTTCTCGGCGGTGTCGAACACCGCCGAACGCGGGCTGTCGAGGACCGCGGCGGTGACCTCGGCGCCGCGGTGCGCCGGCAGGCAGTGCATGAACAGTGCCTCGCCCTTGGCGCACGCCATCAGCTCTTCGTTGACCTGATGGTGCTCGAAAGCGGCGTTGCGCTCCTCGATCTCACCCTCCTGCCCCATGCTCGCCCACACGTCGGTGTAGATCGCGTCGGCGTTGTGCACGGCGGCCTTTGGCTCGTGCTCGAGGACGAGCTCCGCGCCGCTGGTGCGCGCGGTGTGCATCGCCTCGTTGACGACTTTGGCGTTGGGCTCGTAGCCCTCGGGCGTGCACACGGTCATGTGCACGCCGAGTGCGGCGGCGGTGTAGATCAACGAGTGGCAGGTGTTGTTGCCGTCGCCGACGTAGACCAGCTTGCGGCCGCGGGCATCGCCCCACTTCTCGCTGAGGGTGAAGAAGTCGGTCAGCGCCTGGCAGGGGTGCAGGAAGTCGGTCAAGCCGTTGATGACGGGGATCGAGCAGTGTGCCGCGACCTCTTCGACCGCCTTGTGCTTGAAGGTCCGCAGCACGACGACGTCGACCCAGCGCTCGAGATTGCGGGCCACGTCGCGCAGCGCCTCGCGGCTGCCGATCCGCGCGTCGCGGTGGTCGAGGAACACGCAGCGTCCGCCGAGCTCCTGCATGCCGATGTCGAACGTGAACCGCGTGCGCAGGCTGTCCTTCTCGAAGATCATCGCCAGGCGTTTTCGCGCCAGCAGGTCGGTGTAGTGGTCGCGGCCCTCCTTGAGCGCGCGCGCGGTGGCGAAGACGGTGTCGATGTCTTCAGCGGAGAGCTGGGCGACGGACAGCAGGTCCTTGTGCGGAAGGCGGCCGAAGGGCGACTGGCTCATGACGCGTTCTCTGGCAAGGCGGCGAGAGTGCCATCGAGGATGGCGAGGCCGCGGTCGATCTGTTCTGCGGTGATCACGTATGGGGGAAGGAAGCGCAGCACGTTGCCGGCGGTGGCATTGGCGACGACGCCGCGCTCCAGCAGCGTGCGCTGCACCGGGCCGGCGTCGCGGTCGAGCGCGATGCCCAGCATCAGGCCGCGGCCGCGCACCTCGTCGATGCAGGGGTGTTGCGCGGCGAGCCGCTCGAGGCCGCGCCGCAGCTGGGCTCCGCGTTCGACGACGGCGTCTTGCAGGCCACCTTCGAGCGCGGCCAAGAACACCGTCGCCGCGCGGCAGGCGAGCGGCCCGCCGCCGAAGGTCGAGCCGTGATCGCCGGGCTGCAGGACGTCGCGCAACGGCGCGGCGACGACGGTAGCGCTCAGCGGTAGGCCGGCGGCGAGCGGCTTGGCCAGGGTGGCGATGTCGGGGCGCACGTCGGCGTGCTCGGCGGCCAGGAAGGTGCCGGTGCGGCCGCAGCCGCTCTGCACCTCGTCGTGGATCAACACGGTGCCGGTGTCGTCACACAGTCGGCGTGCGGCCCGCAGGTAGTCGTCGGGCAACGGGCGGATCCCGCTCTCGCCCTGGATCGGCTCGAGGATCAGCGCGGCGGGAGCGGTGGCCAGGGCTTGCTCGAGCGCGGCCCGGTCGGCGAACGGCACGAAGTGGGTGTCCGGCACCAGCGGCGCGAAGGGCTCGCGGTACGGGGCGTGCGCGGTCACCGACAGGGCGCCCATGGTGCGGCCGTGGAAGCCGCCCTCCAGCGCGACGAACGCGGTGCGCTGCGGCGCGCCGCGCTGCCGCTGGTACTTGCGGGCGATCTTCAGGGCGGCCTCGTTGGCCTCGGCGCCGCTGTTGGCGAAGAACACCGCGGCCAGCCCGGTCAGTGCGGCCAGGCGATTGGCGACCGCCTCGCTGTACGGGTGCGGAAACAGGTTGCTGGTGTGGAGCAGCGCGCCGACTTGGTCGCGCAGCGCCTCGGTCAGCGCGGGATGGGCATGGCCGAGGGCGGAGACGGCGATGCCGCTGAAGAAGTCGAGCGCCTCGCCGCCGTCCGCGGTGCGCAGCACGGCGCCGTCGCCGGCGACGAAGGCGACTTTGGAGCGGACGTAGGTGGGCAGCACGTGCGGTTCCATGGCGTAGAGCGGTCGTGGGGTCGGGAGCAGTCGTCAGGCGCGGTCGGTGGCCGAGGCGGCGGCGATGCGCGTTCCGCAGTCGGGGCGCAGTGCCCGAGCGATGGCGTCTTCGCCGTTGGCGCTGGCGATCACCACCAGCGCGACGCCGTGGATGGCGTGCGCGTCGCGCGCGGCGGCGATCTTGGGCAGCATGCCGCCGCGGATGACTCCGGTGCCCCGCAGCGCGTCTTCGCCGCGCGGATCGAGCTGGCGGACCGGCTGGCCGTCGCCGTCGAGGACGGCGTCGACGTCGCTCAAGAACAGCACGGCGTCGGCGTCGAGCGCCGCCGCCAGCGGACCGGCGGCCATGTCGGCGTTGATGTTGTAGAGCTGGTCGCGCGGGCCCGGCAATCCGGTTGCCAGCGGCGCGACGGTGGCGACCACCGGCACCAGCCTCGCCTGCCACAGCGAGCGCAGCAGGTGCGGCTCGACGCGGTGTACCGCGCCGACGTAGCCGAGGTCGGCGCCGCCGGGCCGGTGCACGCGCGCGGTCATGCAGGACCCGTCGGCGCCGCACACCCCGACCGCGCCGACACCCGCCGCCGTCAGCGCGGCCACCAGCTGTTTGTTGACCTGGCCGGCCAACACCGCGGTGGCGACCTCGGCGGTGGCGGCGTCGGTCACCCGCAGGCCGTCGACGTAGCGCTGCGGCAGGGCCAGACGGCCGGCCAGGGCACGGATCTGATTGCCGCCGCCGTGCACCAGCAGCAGCTCGTGCCCGCGCGAGCGCGCGCCCGCGACCGCCCGCGCCAGGCAAGCCCGGGCCGCCGGTTGCTCCAGCTGGGCACCGCCGATCTTCACGACCAGCCTCATGGTGACCCCGCCGGGCCGAGGCCCGCGCTCGTCAGTCCCATCGTCTCGGGCAGGCCGAGCAGCACGTTCAGGTTCTGCACCGCCTGGCCGGCGGCACCCTTGCCGAGGTTGTCGATCGCGGCGACGACCACCACGCGGTCGCCGGCATCGGCGGCGCCGATGTCGCAGAAGTTGGTGTGCTGCACGCGGTCGAGGCTGGGGGTGCCGGTCGGATAGACCCGCACGAAGGGCTCGGCGGCGTAGTGTTCGTCGAGGTGCGCCAGCATCGCCGCGGCGTCGACGCCCGGCGCCGGGGCCAAGTACAGCGTCGTCAACATGCCGCGGAACAGCGGCAGCAAGTGCGGCACGAACACGATGCGGTCGGTGCCGGCCCGGGCGTGGATCTCCGGCGTGTGGCGGTGCGTGCCGATGCCGTAGGCGCTGCAGTTGTCGTGCACATTGCCGTAGACCGTGCGCTCGCTCGGGGTCTTGCCGGCGCCGGAGACGCCGCTCTTGGCATCGGCGATGATCGGGACATCGGGGGCGAGGAGGTCGCTGTGCAACAGCGGCAGCAGCGGCAGGAGGATCGAGGTGGGGTAGCAGCCGGGGTTGGCGATCAAGCGGCCCCCTTTGACCGCGGTGCGGTAGTGCTCGGTCAGACCGTAGACGGCGTCGTCGAGCAGCTCTGGCGCGGCGTGCGGCTGGCCGTAGTGCGCGGCGTAGAGATCCGCATCGCGCAGGCGGAAATCGGCCGACAGGTCGACGACCTTGCAGTCGTGTTCGAGTGCCGCCCGCACCAGCGGCACCGCGGCGCCGTGCGGGGCGCAGACGATGGCGGCGTCCACGTACTGCAGGTCCGACAGCCGCAGGGGTTCGACCGCGGCATCGTACGGCAGGTCGGGTGGTGGTGGCGTGTAGTCGGTCCGCGCGGTGGTCGTCAGGTCGACCTGTACTCCGGGATGGCGGTGCAGCAGGCTGCGGACTTCGCGGCCGGTGTAACCGGAAGCGCCGACGATCGCGATGCGCGGGGTGCGCGTCATGCTGTCCTTCCCATGTGCGCGAGCTGCCGTTGCAGCTGCGTCGCCTGCCGCGTGCCCGTGCAGATCACGAGGACCGTGTCGTCCCCGGCGATGGTGCCCAACACACCCGTCAGGGCGGCGCGGTCGAGGGCCAGTGCCAGCGGCTGGGCGCCGCCGGGCGGCGTGCGCAATACCAGCTGGTTGAGCGCCCGGGCGGCGGACAACAGCCACTCCTGCGTGCTGTGCCGCAAACCGGCGCGCGGGCCGCTCGGTGCCGGGCCGTCTTGCGGCAGCTCGTAGCCGTCGGGTCCCTTGCGCACGCCGAGCGCGCGCAGGTCGCGCGACAGCGTCGCCTGGTTGACGGCGTGGCCTTGGCGGGCGAGCCGCTCGCGCAGCTCGCCCTGGCTGTGCACGTGACCGCGCTGCAACAGGCTCTGGATGGCGTCGTGCCGCTGCTCTCGGCTGGGCATGGAGGTGCGCGATCTTGCGCCAATTCACATTCTTATGCAAGTAAATGCATAAAATTGTGTCAGCTGGCGCGCTGCCACGTGCCTGTCAAAGGGCGCGTGGGGGTCAACCGGGCCCCGGGATTCGCAACCGCTCCCACGCGGCCGCGATCTCGCGGGCCGCCAGGCGATGCCCGGCGGCGTTGAAGTGGACGTCGAGGTAGAGGTGCTGTTGCGCGGCGGTCGCGCGGCGAAAGGCCGGCGTCAGATCCAGCATCGCCACGCCGTGTCGATCCCCCCAGGAGCGCAGCGCCTGGTTGGCCTTGTCGAGATCGAAGGTGGCGGCGTCGAGGCCGCAGCGGTCCACGACGATCTTCCAGAGGGCGGGGTGGTACTGGTACGGGCCCGGCAGCAGCACGACGAGCAGGGGAAGCTCGGCCTCCCGGCAAGCGCTTGCCAGGCGCTCGAGCTGCGCCGTCGTCGCGGCAAACGCGGCCTCGGCGCGCGGCGACCAAGTGCGGTCGAACATGGCGGCGCTGAACGCCGGGTCCCAGTCGAGCGCGGCGCAGAAACGCCGCTCCAGCTCCTGTTCGTCGGCGAGCGGGGCTCCGCCCAGGCCGCGCATCAGGAGCTGCACGGCGTGGCTGTGGATCACGACGGCGGCCTTGAGGGTGAGCCACCACGCCGGGTTGTCGCGGTCGACGGTGACGAGCACGCCGCTGCGCGCGGTCAACGTGCCGAACTCCTCGGTGTGGTTGTCGCGAAAGTCGTTGCCCAAGTACAGCCCCAGAACGACCGCATCGGCGTCGAGCGCGGCGCGGTCGGCTTCGAGGAGGGCCGCCGCGTTGTGGGTGCCGTAGCCGGGTGCGCCGCAGTTGATCACCTCGACCGACCGGCCGCCCCGGGCGGCGAGTTCGGCGGCCAACAGCGCCGGATAGGCCTCGCCGGCCTCCACTCCGGAGCCGAAGCAGAACGAGTCGCCGAGTGCGGCGACGCGGAGGCCATCCGCCACAGCCGCCGTGCTCGGTGCGCTGCGGTAGCCGCGCGCGTCGACGCGGATCTCGATGTCGAAGTGCTCGGTGCGGTGTCGCGTGTCGATGCCCGGCCGCAGTCGATACTGCGTGTGCGGGTCGGAGATGAACAGATCGGGTGGGTAGCCGCCCGGCGGGGGCTCCCACAGCAGTCGCACCAGCAGCTCGCAGAGCAACAGTGCGGCGACGATCGCCGCGGTGGCGGTGAGCAGCCGGAGGCGCCGGCGCGGACGGGGAGCAGGTGGGGACGTCATCGACGGGCCGGGGCGCAGGGGGCGCGCCTCAGCCGCGCAGGTGGCGGTCGAAGTGGGCCAGCGTCTGCTGCCAGGCGTCGACCGCTGCGGCCTCGTGGTAGGCCTCGGGCCGCGTGTCGTTGAAGAACGCGTGGCCGGCACCGGGGTATACGGTCACGCTGGTGTCCGCGCCGGCAGCGGCCTGATCGGCCGCCCACGCCTGCGCATCGGGCACCGAGAAGAAGTCCTCGTGCTCGCCGAAAAAGACCCGCGTCGGCGCGCAGTCGCCGCTCACCGCGGCGCGGTCCGGCGGGAAGCCGTAGAACGCGCAGGCGGCGTCGACGCCGGCGTGCTTGGCAGCCAGCACGGTCAGCGCCCCGCCCATGCAAAAGCCGACCGCGCCGACCTTGGCGCAGCCGCGCGCGCGCAGCGCGGCCACCGCCCCACCGATCTCGGCCACCGCGCGGTCCCAGTCGAGCCCCTCCATCAGGTGCTGCGCTTCCTCGGCTTCTACCGTGCTCTTGCCGTGGTAGAGGTCGGGCGCCAGCGCGGCGTAGCCGACGCCGGCAAACCGCGCGCACACGTCCTCGATGTGGGGCACCAGCCCCCACCATTCCTGGATGACGACGATCCCGGTGCCGGTCTCGGTGGTGGGAGTGGCGAGGTGCCCGGTTGCCGCGCCGTCGAGGAACTGGATCGTCTGGCTCATGGATCGACGTCTCGCAGGCTCAGTCGTTGTTGAGGCTGCCGAGCAGGTGCAGCAGGTTCTGGAACAGCAGGATGACGCTGACGAACAGAGCGATCGCCGCCGGTATGTGCGCCGTCGTCGGGTAGTGCCGGAGGATGCGGCTGGTGTCGTACAGGATGTAGCCGGAGAACAGCAGCACGCCGGCGGCCGAGCCCCACAGACCGGTGTTGAAGCCGAACAGCCAACCCGCGATCGAGACGCCGATCAGGGCGAACAGTCCGATCGCCAGCGCGCCGCGCAGGAAGGAGAAGTCCCTGCCGCTGAGAAACACGAACGCGGTCAACCCGCTGAACACCAGGGTGGTCACCAGCGCGGCTTGGGTGAGGATGTTGGCACCCGTCGCTGCGTAGTAGAGCACCGGAGGCGCCAGCAACAGGCCGAACAAGACGGTGTAGGCGAAGTAGGCGACGACGTTGATCGGCGACTTCTCTGCCACCCGGTGCACGACGAAGCCCGCACCGAACAAGATCGCGATGAACAGGAGTGGGCCACCCCGGTAGATGTTGATCGCGAGTTCCTGCGCTTGCGGGATGCTGGCCACGGCCCAGAGCGTCGCCGCGAAGCTGAAGATGCCGGCCAGCAGCCAAGAGTAGGTGCGTTGCAGGAAAGCGGCGCGTTCGTCCGCAGCAGCGCTGGCTGCGGCGACGTGGTGGAGGGAATGCGGGTTGTCGTGCATCGGTCGCCCTTGGATTCGGGGTTCTCCTATCGAAACTGCAGAAGTGCAAGATATGGCGTCCGCCCGCCAGTGCAACGACAACCCGCTGGCAGCGCGGGGTCGTGGTTCGGCGGAGGGCTGAGAACAGCGATTGCTTCAAGTCGGAGCGCGGTGCACTCCGATCGCCTCGTCACACCTGGGAGTCGACAACGACGTGACGCAACCTGAAGACTCGCCCGCCGTGGCGGTCGTCGATCGCCTGCTGCGCACCGCCTGTGCCCGCGGCGCCAGCGACTTGCACCTCGATCCGAGCGCGGACGGGGTCCGCGTGCGGTTGCGCTGCGATGGCGCCCTGCAGACCGTGGAGACCCTGCCGGCGGAGCTGGCGCCCCGGCTGGTCGGCCGCTGCAAGGCGCTGGCGGAGTTGCTGGTCTATCGCAGCGACGTGCCGCAGGAAGGGCGGGTCGACGCGGCGAGATCGGGAGTCGCGCGTGAGCTGCGCGTCGCCACGTATCCGACCGTCAGCGGCGAGCGCGTCGCGGTGCGGCTCGACAGTCGGGACGGCGCGCCGCGTCGGTTGGCCGAGCTGGGGCTCGACGCTGGCGTGGTGGAGGCGCTGTCGCTGGCCTTGGCGGCGCCCGACGGCGTCGTGCTGGTGACCGGGCCTTCGGGCAGTGGCAAGACGACGACGTTGTACTCCTGTCTGCTGCACCTGCTGGCGCAGTCGGAGGAACGCGCGTTGGTCAGCGTCGAGGACCCGGTCGAACGCCGGATCGATGGCGTGGTGCAAACCGAGGTCGACGCCGTCGCCGGCCTGGACTTCTCCGGTGCCCTGCGCTCGCTCTTGCGGCAGGACCCCGACGTGATCCTGATTGGTGAAGTGCGGGACCCCGAAACCGCGCGCATCGCGCTCAAGGCCGGTCTCACCGGTCATCTCGTCCTGGCGACGGTGCACGCCAAGGGCGCCGCCGAGGTGTTCGCCCGCATGCTCGATCTGGGCGTCGAACCGTTCGCCCTGACGACCACGGTGCGCGGCGTACTGTCGCAGCGCCTGCTGCGCCGGCGTTGCCCGTGTGCCGGTGCCGGCTGTGGGCGCTGCCACGGCTCGGGCTACAGCGGGCGAATGCCGGTCGCCGAGTGGCTACCGATGCACGAGCCGCTGCGCGCGGCGGTACTGGCGCGCGCCGACGGCGAGGCCCTGGAGCACGCCGCGCGGCAGGGGGGAACCAGTGGGTTGCGGGAGGTCGCAGCCCGATGCGTGATGCGGGGCGAGACCGACACCAAGGAGGTGGAACGTGTCCTCGGCAGAAACTGAGACCAAGACCGTCGAGTCGTTGGCAGGCGCGTCGGCCGGGCTGCCACCCGGACCCGGCCAGCCGCCGCGAGGTGAGCTGGCCCTGTTGCATCACAGCTTGGCCGAGTACTTCCGCAGCGGTCTACCACTGCCGCGCGCGTTGGCCGCGCTCGGCGCCGAGCTGCGCGGCGGGCGCTTGCGTTCGGCGTGCGCGCGCATCGCCGCCGATGTCGACGTTGGCACTCCGTTCGCCGAGGCCTACGCCCGCCACGGTGCGGTGTTCCCACCGGTGTACCGCGCGCTGGTCGAGGCCGGCCAGCGCGGTGGCGCGATGAGCGCGGTACTCGATGAGATCGCGTGCCACGCCAGCCTCGTCGAACGCGTGCGCCAGCAGCTG
Organism: Planctomycetota bacterium; assembly: GCA_965223545.1. GTDB lineage: Bacteria > Planctomycetota > UBA1135 > UBA1135 > UBA2386 > CBDCWY01. The sequence goes on from OZ245006.1 coordinate 7,036,716, forward strand.
CGCCGCCAGCTGGAGGCGCCGTTGTGGGGGGCGGCGATGGTCATCGGCGTCGCCCTCTTCGTCGCCTGCTTCGTGGCGCCGCTGCCGCCGATCGAGGTTCTGATCGGCCCCTCCAATGGTGGTGGGTGGTCGGCGAGCGAGTTGTCACTACCCGTCGGTCTCGCCCTACTGGTCGCCGGCGCGCTCGTCGTGGTACTGTTTGCCTGGTTGCGCAGGCCACTCGACGCCGCGGGACCGGCCGGGCTGCGCTATCGCTTGCCGGTCTTGGGGCGCCTGCACGCGGATGCCGCGGTGGCCGGCTTTGCCGCCACGGCGGCGCTGTTGCTGCGCCGGCGGATGCCGCTCGAGCGCGCGCTCGCATTGTGCGCCGAGACCGCCGCCGACGCCGGTGTCCGGGCCGCCGCCGGTCGCATGGCGGCCGCCGCCGGCAGCGGCGCGTCTGCGTCCGAGGCATTGGCGCGCGGCGGGCTCATCCCAGCGAGCCTGCTGTGGTTCGTCGATGCGGCCGCGGCCAGTGGGGGCGACGGTGCGGCGCGCGCGCTGGACGACATCGCCGCGCTCTACCGGCAGCGGGTCGAGCGCGCGGCCGAGCGCGCTGGGGTGTACGCAGTTCCTCTTCTGCAGCTCGCCGCCGGCGTCGTCGTCCTGGTGCTGGCGCTCGGTTATGCCTTCCCGGGCCTGCACTTGACCGGCGCGTTGTGGGGTTCGTGATGAAGCTCGCCTTCGAGGGATGGATGGCGTGTGGGGCTCTCGCCGCGGGTGGGGTTCTGCTGGCGCGCAGTCTCGGTGCGTGGTGGGGGGCGCGCGCCAGCACGGAACTCGGCGGGCGCATTCTCGACTTGGTGGTGATCGCCACCAAGTGGCAGCAACCGCTGGCCCCGGTGCTGGCGCGAGCCGCGGGTGAGGCGCGCGGGGCGGCCAAGCGCCGGTTGACCGACGTTGCCGCTCGCCTGCAGGCGGGCGATGGGCTGGCCGACGCGCTGCATGCCGGTGCGGGGCGCTGCTTTTCGGAGCCGACCCTCGCCGCGGTGCGCGCGGCCGAGGGGGGGCCACAGCTGGCGGGCGTCGTGCAGCGGCTCGCGGTGCAGCGCGATGCCGCCCAGGAAGTGCGCCACCGCGCGCTCTTGGCGGCGGGCTATCCGGCCATGGTGGCAGCCCTCCTGCTCGGCTTTCAGGTCTTGGGTGGACGGCTGCGGCCGCGACCGGACGCGTCGTTGCCGGCGTTCGAGTGGCCGCACGTGGCGATCTGGTTGGTCAGCATCGCTTTCTTGGCGGCTTGGCTCGGGCTCGCCCTCGGTCGCTTCACGCCGCAGCGCGGTTGGGCGGCGAGAGTGCGTGGGCTGTTCGCCGAGCGCGTGCCCGTGCTCGGACCGCGGTTGACGGAGCTGGGAGTCGCGCGCGCGCTCGATGCGGCGGGGGCGGCGATCGCCGCGGGCCAGCCACTCCCCGCTGCCTTGCGGGCGGCGGCTCCGGCCGCGGGTGCGCCCCGGCTCGAGGTCGGTCTGCGCACCGCCGCGGTGCGCCTCGCTGCGGGCGCCGACCTGGGGGCCGCGCTGGCGGGCGCTCCGCTGCCGCCGGCGGTGGCCGTCCGGCTCGCCGCCTACCAGGGCGACCGCGCCGGGCTCGCGCGCTTGTGCGGAGGCCTGGCAAGAGAGTTGCGCCGCCGACTGGCGGAAGGCTTCGACGCGGTGCTGGGCTGGGCGCGGCCGTTGGCGGTGCTGGCCCTGGGCATCGTCGTCGCCCTCCAGCTGAGCGCGCTGCTGGGATGGTTGGACGCGGTGCGGTTGCGGCCGATGGAGAGGGCGCCATGGTGAGAGCGAACCTGCGCGCGGGAATGGTCTTCGTCGAGCTGGTCTGCGCGATGGCCGTGCTCGGTGTGGTCTCGCTCGCGTTGAGCGGCAGTGGCTTCGAGCACGGTCGCGCCGCGGCGCGGGCGTTGCGGGGCGAGGTCGCGCTGCGGGCGGCCGAGGCCGAGCTGGAGGCGGTGCGGGCGGCCGGCACTCCGCCGGTCATCGGGGTCGATGAGCGGCCGGTCAGCCCGCCGGTGCGCGCTCGGTTGCCGGCGGCGCGGATCGTTCGCGACGTCACCGAGATCCGCCCCGGCCTGTATCGGATCGACGTGCGCGTTCGGTGGCGGGTTGCGGAAGCGGGCAGCGCGCGACAGCTCGAGCTGACGACGCTGTATTGGGATCGGGGGAGTCGGTCATGAACCGCGGGTTCACGGTCTTGGAGCTGATGGTTGCGGTGGCGTTGATCTCCTCGTTCTCCGTGATCTCGCTGTCGCTGTGGCACCGCGCGCACGACGAGCGGATCTGGGCGGAGCGCAGCCAGCGCGACGTGGTCGAGTGGCGCCGGGCGCTGGCCTCCCTCGCCGGGGATCTGCGCGCGGCGCACCGGGTCGCGCCGCGCAGCGGTGAGGGGCTGCGCATCGAGCGCGCGACCGGCGTGGTCGACTGGGAGGTGCGCGGCGGCAGCCTGTGTCGGATCGAGGGCGGTGGGTCCCGGGAGATCGCCGGCCGCGTGCGGCGGTTCGAGGCGACCATCGGCAACGGACTGGTGCGCTGCGTGCTCTGGGGTCGCGGTCGGCGTCTACCGTCGTCTTCGGTTCCGCTCGAGCTCGTCATCGCGCCGCGTGGCTTCGGCGGAGGCAGCGATGGCGAGTGAGCGCGGCCTCGCCTTGATCCCCGCGCTCGTCCTCGTGGTGGTCCTCGGCGGCACCATCGCCGCCCTGTCCGCCGGCAGCCGGCGCCTCGCGGCGGGAGACATCGACGCGGCCGCGGAAGTGCGCGCCCTGCAGGCGGCGGACGGCGGGTTGCAGCTGGCGCTCTGGGCCCTGTCGCGCGACGTCGACTTCGCCGGCGAGAGGCTGCAGATCGGTCTGTCGACCGTGGAGGTCGTCGTCGAACGCGACGGTGGTGTGGTGCGGGTGCGCAGCCTGGCGCGCTGCTGGCCGCGCGGTGAGCACGCGCCGCCGCGCGCAGTGGGGGTGACGATGCGCGTCGTGTTCGGCGATGACGGGCGTCCACGCGGAGTCGGGTGGCGCCGCTTTCAGTGAAGGCGAGCTGTCGATTCGCGCAGCGCCCGCGGTCTCACCTGCCGACCGCTTGGAACGACAGCAGCTCGATGCGCGGCGTCAGGTAGTCGTCGCGCATCGGTTCGGCCTGGCACAGGTCGGTGGTCAGGTATTTCTTGTTGCTGTCGGCGAACACCGTGGCGACGTGCGCGCCGCGGCCCTGCGCCCGCGCCACCTTGACGGCGCCGATGAAGTTCGCGCCCGCGCTGATGCCGACCGCGAGGCCGAGCTGGCTGGCGAGCTTCTGCGCCATCGCGATCGCGTCGCCGTCCCACACGTCGACGATCTCGTCGAGGGCGGCGAGGTCGACGATCGACGGCACGAACTCGTCGCTGATGCCTTGGATCCGGTGCTGGCCGACTTTGTGACCAGTGCGGAGGGTCGGCGAGTTCGCCGGCTCGAGGGGGTGTACGGCAACGTCGGTGAACTGTTGCCGCAGCCAGCGGCCGGCGCCCATCACGGTGCCACCGGTGCCGACGCCGGCGACGAACGCGGTGGGGCGATGGCCGAGGGCGGCGAGCTGTCGGCCGATTTCGGGGCCCGTGGTCGAGAAGTGGGCCTCGATGTTGGCCGGGCTCTCGAACTGTCTCGGGTGGAAGACACCGACGCCGGCGGCGGCGAAGTCCTCGGCCCGCCGGATGGCGCCGACGAAGCCGCCTTCTTCGGCGGAGACCGGCACGACCGTCGCGCCGAAGCTGCGGATCAGCTGCACGCGCTCGCGGCTCATCCAGTCGGGCATGTAGATGCGCACCGGATGGCCCAGCGCCCGGCCGATCGCGGCCAGCGAGATGCCGGTGTTGCCGCTGGTGGCCTCGACGATGACGTCGCCGGGGGCGATCTGCCCGTCGCGATAGGCGTCGGCGATGATGCGCAGCGCCATCCGGTCCTTGATGCTGCCGGTGAGGTTGGTGCTCTCCAGCTTGGCGTGGACGCACACCGGCGTGCCGTCCACCGTGCAATGGACCGCGAGCAGAGGGGTGTTGCCGACCAGGGCATGCAGCGCCTGCAGGCGCTTGCCGATCACCTCGGGGTTGGCGCAGCGGCTGCCGGGGCGCACTTCGGGGAACTCGGCCATGGTGGCCTTGAATGTCCGGCCGGGGTCCGGTCTTTCGCAGTGCTTCAGAACTGCAGCCCTTCCGTGGGCCTGGCTAGCTGAGAGACGCAGACCAAGACGTAACCGGAGCCCTCTTCCGAGTCACTGGAAGTGACGCAGGGCCAGCTGCGCAACGGTGCCCTTTTGGTCCCCCCGCGTTGTGTCCCGGAGGTCGCCGATGTTCGTTCCCCCGCGTTGCCCCAACTCAGCTTGCCCGCACAACCGCAGCCCGCGGCCCGGCTTCTTCGTACGCCGTGGCTACTACTACCCCAAGTGCCGCGCCCAAGGCGTGCCGCGCTTCCGCTGCCGCCATTGCCGGCAGGGCTTCTCGCGGCAGACGTTCCGCATGGATTACCGCGACCACAAGCCCGACCGCAACGCCTGGATCGTCATGTTGCTCTGCTCTGGCCTGGGCCTGCGACAGACCGCACGCCTGGCCGGGCTCACGGCGCGCAACACCGAGATGAAGTTCCGCAAGATCGGTCGTCACGTCCGCCGCCTGAACAACAACTTACGGGGCGACCTCCCGGTGGGCTCGAGCTTGCAGTTCGACGAACTCGAGAGCTACGAGGGCCGCCGCAACACGCGGCCCCTGACGCTGCCTGTCCTGATCGAGCGCGGGAGCCGCTTCATCCTCGCAGCGCGGTCGGCCCCGATCCGCCCCGGTGGCCCCAAACCGACTGCGCGCCGGCGAGCGATAGAGGCCGACGCGCGGCGGTTTGGCCGGCGGCCGTCGCGGTCGCGCGCGGCAACGCGCAATGCGCTGTGCCGGGGCGCGCGCGCTTGCACTCGGTTGACCACCGTGTTGCTCGAAACGGACGAGAAAACGACCTACTCAGGACTCGCGAGGGGCATTTTCGGCGCGCGGCTCGAGCACCGGCGAACACCGAGCACGCTGCCGCGCGAGACCTGGAACCCGCTGTTCGCGATCAACCATACCGAGGCAATGGCGCGCGACCTCAACGGTCGTCTGCGGCGCGAGTCCTGGCTGGTCAGCAAGAAGCGCTGTTTCCTCAACCTGCAGCTGCACATCTACATCGCGTACCGCAACTTCACGCGACCGCGCTTCAACTTCGACCGAGACACGCCGGCGATGCTGGTTGGCTGGCTGCCCCAGAAGTTGCGGCTGAACCAGGTGCTATCCTGGCGCCAGGACTGGGGCACGCGCAGCGGCCATCCGCTGGATCGAAACGCAAAACCGATCGAGAACTTCCTGAAGAGCTCTGCCTGAGTTTCTTGCGGCCGTGCCGGACCACGGAAGGGCTGCAGTTCGCAGTGCTTCCGTCGCGCTATTCTGAAAGAGCGCCAGAGCGAGCGCGTTGCCTAGAGGAGACGGCAGCGTGACGAGGAAGTGCGATGACGTTCCACATGCTCTTGACGACCGACTTGTCGGATGAGTCCGCGCGCTGCTTCGCGCAGGCGGCGACCCTGGTGCAGCGCATGGGGGGCAAGATCACGCTGTTGCACGCGTTGCTCGAGCCGACCGTGATGTCGTCGGGGTTTCCGTCGCTGCCGGGCCACACCGCGCAGAACCGCGAGGAGTACTTGGCCGAGGCGGGGCAGGCGATGGCGAGGCTACGGGCGCAGCTGCCGGTCGAGCTGGAGGTCGACCTCGAGATCGCAGAAGGCATGACGGTGGCCGCGATCCTCGACGACTACGCGACCGCGCACGGTGTCGATGTGATCGCGATGGCGACGCACGGCCGGTCGGGCGTGCGCCGCGTGCTGATGGGCAGCGTGGCCGAGGCGCTGCTGCGCCGCACACACACGCCGATCCTGCTGTTCCCGCCGCCATCGGAGGCGAAGCAGAGCGGTTGACACGGAGTGCGCGCGGCCTTTTCGGCGATCGCTGGTAAGCTCGCCGCGATGGTGCCCGCAGTCTTGTTCGTGCTCGCTACCGGCGCGGCGCTGGCCTGCGCCACCGCCGCCGGCCCCGGAGTCGGCCTGCTGCCGCCGGCAAAGCGACGGGCCTGGGCCGTCGCGGGCGTGCTGGCGCTCGCCGGGGTCGGCGTGGTGCTCGCGCGCTGGCCACTGACGAGTGTCGTGCACGAGCGGATCGCCATCGGCATCCTGGCGGTCGGAGCCGCGGCCTGTCTGCTCGGCGCCGCGCGTTCGGCGCGACCGCGCGGCGTCGGCGCCGCGGCAGTCGGCTTCGGCTTCGCGCTGGCGCTCGCTGGACTGGCGCAGGCCGTGGCCGTGGACGCGTTCGATCCCGGCGGAGACGCGGTGGAGCCGACCCTCGCGCAGGACGACCCGGGTGATCTGCTGCGGGCGCGGGCGGCGCAGCTGCAGCGCCGACTCGGTGAGGAGATCCCCGCCGCGCGGGGGCGCCTGCAGCAGCAGGTGGCCGAGGTCCGCGTGGCGCTGGGCGAGGCCAGCGAGGCCCAGCGCGTGCGTCTGCGCGACGAGTTGCGCGAGATCGCCCGCACGCTGTTGGCACTCGACGTCGAGGAGCGCTCCACCGAGGAGCTGCGCCAGCGCGTCGCCCAGGAGCTGCGGCGGTTCGAGCGGCTGCGCGCGACCGAGCACCTCATCGAGGACGACCCCGAGCTGCGCGGCGAGCTGGAGCAGCTGGCCGCCGATGCCGGCCGGCGCCTCGGCGTCGCGGTCGATGGGCGGTTGGGCTCGGGCGCGATTGCCGAAGCGCGCGTCGACGCGCTGGTCGAGGAGTGGCTGGTCGGCCGTTGAGTCCGCCGCGGCGCGGCGCGCCGGGCTATGGCGTCCCGGCCGGTTCGGCCGGCAGCGCGTCGAGGGCCTTGCGCCGCATGCCGTAGGCCATCGCCGCGAGCGAGCGCAGCCGTTGGTCGCGCCGCGTCAGCTGGGCTGGCTCGTCGCGCACGCGGCGGTCGACCGTCTCGATCAGCTGCGCGCGGTCGTCGAACTCACGCAGGCGCGCGGCCAGCGCTTCGGGGTCGTCGTCCGCGTCGTTCCACAGGTAGTGGAAGCGCGGTAGCAGCTCGTCGTAGGGGGCCTGCACCAGGGGCTTGACCGAGACGAACGCCACCGCCGCGGCTTCGCGCATCGTGCGGTAGATCCGGTTCTGCAGGGTCGCGCGGCGGATCTGCTGATAGAGCAACTGCCGGCGGTGATTGGCGGGGATCGGCGACCGGTACGATCGGTCGTCGAGGATGCCCACCGCGAACGGGATCGCGTCCACGTCCGGCACCTGCAGGACCCGGCCGCTGTACCAGGCCTGATACAAGGACACGCCTTCGTAGACGTTGGCGTCGAGATCGGCGTACAGGTGGCCCAAGTACGCGGAGATGGTGCGTTGGTCGGGCTCGTCGTCGAGGGCCGCGAGGATGGCGGCGATGGCCTCGTCGGTGCCCGGCGGAAACCCGTGCAGGAGGTTTTCGTAGGTCTCGGCGGCGGTGAGGCGCTCGGTCCGGCGCACGATCTCGCCGCGCTGCCAGTCGTACCACACCGCGCGGTTCAGGTTGTCGAGCGGCGCCGGGTTGGGGAACCGCTGCGCGACGGCGTCGTGCGCGGGCGCGCCGCGGGGCACGAGCGATCGCGCCGGCGCCACGCCGGGCGCCCATTGCCCCGGGTCGTGGAACGGCGGCGATGTCGACAGGGGATACGACTCGAAGGTGCGCCGGTAGGAGACGATCGTCTGCACGCGTTCGTCGTCGTCGAGGAGCACCTCGCGCTCGAGGCGGCGCACGATCGACGTGCGTTGCTCCTCGGGCAGAGCGCGAAACCGGGAGATCGGATCGCCGGGCTTGGCCGGTCGCTGGCACCAGACCGCCGCCGGAGCGAAGGCAACTGCCCCGGTGAGGGCGGCGGCAAAAGCGTGGGTGAGCGTCATGCCGGATTGCGGGGGACTCTGCGATTATCGCAGGTGCGCATCGGAAACTCCCGTATGCGGCACTTGTCTTGGCGGGATGGTCGCGGGGCCATGGACGCTGGGTCGTCCGGGAGGCCGCCACAAAAATCTGGATCGCGCCGCGAAACCCGGCGACGAGCATCCTCTAGAACCGGGTGCTCGCGACGGAGTCGGACTCCCGAGTGGGCAACAAACCTGCGAGGCTCTCCACCTAGGGGTACGGAGCACGGTGCTCTTGACCCCGGGGGCGAGGTGGAGAGCCTTCGTTTTATTTAACGACCACGCAGCGCGGGACGTACGGAGTCAGGCTCGATTTTCTCGCTTGGCGGCGGTGCATCCGCACCGCCGCCAAGCGAGAAAATCGAGCCTGACTCCGTACGTCTGTTGCAAATGAGACGCAGTCTCATTACAGGGCGTGGATGCGAATCGCTGAGGCCCTCGGGGCGATCTGTGGGTGCGTGGCGCTGGCGGGGTCGGCTGTCCCCGCGCAAACCCCTTCGAACGTGCAGCGGTCGAGCACCCTGATGGGCACCTCGCTCGAGATGCAAGTCGAGGGGCACACCAGAGATGCGGCGATCGCCGCTTCCGAGGCCGCGCTGCGTGCCTGTGAGCGCGTCGAGGCCCGCTGGTCGACGTGGCGCGAGGACAGCGTGCTGGCGCGGATCAACGCGGCGTCGGTCGGGGTGGCGGTGCCGCATGACGCGGCGTTTGGCGCCGTGCTGGACCGGCTGGAGCACATCGTAGTCGAGACCGGCGGGGCGTTCGACCCGGGCGTGGGAGCGTTGGTCGACGTCTGGCAGCTGCGCGCGCCGGGCGAGGCGCCGCGGCCGCCACTGGAGCTGTGCGCGGGGCTGGCGGAGGTCGGCTGGGCGCAGCTGCGCCGCCAGCCCGGCGCCGTGCAGCGCGCGGATGCCCGGCTGCGGCTGGAGGAGGGCGGGTTTGCCAAGGGGTTGGCCCTCGACGCCGCCATCGGTGTCCTGCGCGAGGCAGGGGTAGTGCGCGCCCGGCTGGACTTTGGCGGGCAGGTCGCGGTCCTCGGTGAGCATCGGGTCGGGCTGGCCCACCCGGACGAGCGAGGCGTGGCCCTGGCCGATGTCGTGGTGCGCGGGGGGTCGCTCGCCACCGCTGGCAACTCCGAGCGCGGGGTGCAGCGGGGCGGCGCGCGGTGGGGCCATCTGCTCGATCCGCACACCGGTGAGCCGGTGGAGGACTTCGGCAGCGTCACGGTTTGGGCCGAGAGTGCGCTTCGCGCCGACGCGCTGGCGACGGCGCTGTTCGTCATGGGGCCCGACGCCGCGTTGGCGTGGGGCGCGGGCCGGCCCGGCGTCGAGGTGCTCGTCGCCCGGCGCGAGGATGGCGGTGCGGTGCGGGTCGAGACGACGCCGGGCTGGCCCGCGGACCGCGCCGCGAGCGCGCCGCAGGATCCCGATCTGGCGGCGCGGGTGCGGCGGCTGGAGCAGGAGAACCAGGAGCTGCGCGCGCGGCAGGCCGCGCTGGAGGAGGGCTTCGAAGAGCTGACGCTCGGCGACGTCGTCCGCCCGCTGGGGGCGCCGCGGCCCGGCCTGGGCGCCGCTGCCGCGAAGGTCTACGAAGCGGACGGTCTGTCGGTCGGCGGCTACGGCGAGCTCTTGTTCGAGCAGCGCTCGGGCGGCACCGACATCCTCGATGCATTGCGCACGGTGTTGTACGTCGGCTACCGGTTCGACGAGCGATTCTTGGTCAACACCGAGATCGAGCTCGAGCACGGTTCGACGTCGTCGAGCTCGGAGACGACGAGCAGCGGAGGCGAGGTCTCGCTCGAGTTCGGCTATCTGGATTGGCTGTGCTGCGAGGCGTTCAATCTCCGCGCCGGCATGCTGCTGGTGCCGGTCGGCCTGATCAACGAGCGTCACGAGCCGCTGGCGTTTCCCGCCGCGCACCGACCGCAGACCGAGACCCGCATCATCCCGAGCACCTGGCGCGAGCTGGGCTTTGGCGCGCACGGCACCGTCGCCGGCCTGTCGTACCGCGCTTATGTCGTGGGCGGCATGAGCGGCGAGCGTTTCTCGGCGGCGGGCCTGCGCGGCGGTCGGCAGAAGGGCAACCGCGCCGCCGCTGACAGCTTCGCCGGCGTGCTGCGCGTCGACTGGGAGCGTCCCGGCTGGACGTTGGGGGGGGCGGTCTACCACGGTGGGGCCGGCCAGGATCGCCGCGTCGGCGGGGCGCCGATCGACGAGCTCGATGTGACCTTGGCCGAGGTGCACACGGAGCTCATGTGGCGCGGACTCTGGCTGCGGGGACTGTACGCGCACGCCTGGGTGGACGGCGCGCGCGCGCTCAACGCGGCCACGGGTGCGGGGGTGGCGTCTCGACTCACCGGTCACTACGTCGAGCTGGGTTACGATCTGCTGGCGGCGATCGACGAGCAGTCGAACCAGGCGCTGTACCCGTTCTGCCGCTACGAGCGGATCGACACCCAGGCTGGGTTGCCGGCGGGTGCCTCGCGGGTGCCGGGACAGGCCGACACCGTCTGGACCGTGGGTTTGCACTACCGGCCGATCGACTCCGTCGTGCTGAAGGCGGACTACGAGCTGCACGACGACCGCGACGACCGCTTTTCCGTGGTGGTGGGCTATGCGTTCTGAGAAGCAGCACGGTTGGCGCCGCCATCGGCTGTGCTGGGCAGTGGTGGCGACAGTCCTCTTCGGCACGCCGGCAGCCAGCGCGCAGGCGCGGCTGAAGGTCGACGAGGCTCTGAAGCTGGCCTTTCCCGACGCTGAGGTGCGGCGGACGAGCGTGGTGCTCGACGACCGCCAGCGCGCCGCCGTGCGCGAGGCCGCCGGCACCGCGTTGCGCAGCAAGCTCGTGTTCCCCTACGTCGCCGAACGCGAGGGACGCCTCGTCGGCACCGCTTACTTCGACGCGCACCGCGTGCGCACCAAGCGCGAGGTGCTGATGGTCGTCGTGACCCCGGCGCACACCATCGCGCGCATCGAAGTGGTCGCGTTTGCCGAGCCCGCCGAGTACTTGCCCGCCAAACCGTTCTACAGCCAGTTCGTCGGCGCCAAGCTGGGGCCGGAGCTCAGCCTCAAGCGCGGGATTCGCGGCGTGGCGGGCGCGACGCTGACCAGTCGGGCGACGCTGGAGGCAGCGCGCCGGGTGCTGGCGCTGCACCGCGTGTTGGCCGGCGAACCGCCGGAGCCGGGGGGCGGCGAGGGCGGCCCCGACCGCAGCCGTCCCGAGAGCGGGGGGAAGGCGCAGCGGTGACGCGCGCTTGGGCGCTGTGCACGCACGCGGCCGTTGTCGCGGTCGGTGGCACCGGCCTGGTCTACGCGTGGATGCGCTATCTGTGCGCGCCCGCCGACGAGTTCGCGCTGACCAACCACCCCGCCGAGCCCGCATGGCAGGCGGCGCACCTTTTGTCGGCGCCGCTCTTGCTGCTGCTGTTGGGTTGGCTCGGGGCCGTGCACGTCGCGCCGCGGCTGCGGTCGGTGGGCGGGCCGCGGCGGGGCACCGGCTGGCTCCTCGTGGTCTTGGCCCCGCTGATGGTGTTCAGCGGCTACGGACTGCAGGTCGCGGTCGGCGAAGCACTGCGCGTCTTCTGCGTCTGGCTGCACGCGATCTCGAGCGGGCTCTGGTTGCTCGTCTATGGCCTGCACCTGACCGGCGGACGGCTGCCGGAGAGCGATCTCGAGGATTGGTCGCCGTCACTCGTGGCGCAGGGCCTCGACGGGATCCATGCTGGCGGCGCGCCAAGCGGGGTAGATGCCGAACACGACGCCGACGATGGCGGAGATGCTGAACGCCATCACCGGGTGCTGGATCAAGACGAGCGTGCGCAGTGACGCGAAGTGCTCGACCGCGAACGGAATCGCCAAGCCCAGCGCGACACCGAGCAGGCCACCACAGCAGCTCAGCACCATGGTCTCGACCAAGAACTGCGAGACGATGTGCTTCTTCTTCGCGCCGAGTGCGCGCCGGATCCCGATCTCGCGCGTGCGTTCGGTCACCGTCGCCAGCATGACGTTCATGATGCCGATGCCGCCGACCAGCAGAGAGATGCCGGCGATCGAGGCCAGCACGATGCTCCAGATGCGCTGCTGCTCCTCGGCCTGGCGCAGCAGCTCGAGCGGCACCTTGTCGACCCAGTCCTTCTCGCGGTGCGATGCGTCGAGCAGGCCGCGCACGACGCGCGCGGTGTCCAGCACCTGGTCGGGGTGGCGGACGCGCACCACGATCTCGGCGAGCTCGACGTGCTTGATCTCGAAGGAACCGCCCGAACGGCGCACGTTGCGGTCGCCGAACCTGCTGCGCGACGTGGTCAGCGGCACGTAGACCGCTTCGTCCAGCGATGGCCCGAAGCCGCCGCTGACCCGGCCGAGGTAGTCCAGCACACCGACCACGGTGAAGCGCTCGCCCTCCGCGCTGATCGTCCTGCCCAACGGATCGACCAGCGGAAAGTGTCGCTGCGCGGCGATCGAACCCATCACCGCGATGTTGCTCTGGGTGGTCAGGTCGAGCGTCGAGAGCCACCGGCCGCGCTCGAGGTCGAGGCCGATGACGTCGTGGAACTCGGGCGTCGTGCCGATGACGATCCCCGGCGCAGGCTTGGTGACGCCCGTGAGGTTCTTGGTGGTCTCGCGCACCGGCACCACCAGCTCGACCGCCGGCAGGGTGGCCGCGATCTGCGCGGCGTCGTTGTAGGTGAGCCCGAACCGGCGTGCCTCCCACACGCTGGCGTTGTTGACCTCCGCCGGCGGCTCGACGGTGCGCACCAGGATGTTGTTCGAGCCCAGCGCCTTGATCTGCTCCTGCGCCTCGTAGCTGCCACCCTCGCCGATCGCCAGCATCGCGACCACCGAGGAGACGCCGAACAGCATGCCGAGCGTGGTCAGCGCCGCTCTCAGCTTGTGCAGCAGCAGACTCTTGATGCCGAACTGCACCATGCGCATCGATTCGCGCAGCATCAGTGGTTTTCCTCGATGCGCTCGATCACGCCGTCCCGCAGCCAGACCGTGCGCTCGGCGCGCTCGGCGACCTTGGGGTTGTGGGTGACCATCACGATCGTCACGCCCTCGTCCTGCAGCTCTGCGAGCAGTTGCAGAATCTCCTCTTCGGTGCGGCTGTCGAGATTGCCCGTGGCCTCGTCCGCCAACAAGAACAACGGGTCGTTCATCAGCGCCCGCGCGATCGCGACGCGTTGCTGCTGGCCGCCGGACAGCTCGCTCGGCCGGTGGTCCAGCCGTCCCTCCAGGCCGACGCGCGCTGCCAGCCGCTCGGCCTTGGCGCGCGACTCGGCGCCGATGCGGTCCTGGTAGAACAGCGGCACTTCGAGATTCTCGAGGACCGTGAGCTGCGGGATCAGATTGAACGACTGGAAGATGAAGCCGATCTGGGTGCCGCGTACCTCGGACAGCCGGTCGTCGTCCAGCTCGGCGGTGTTGTGTCCGCCGAGCAGGTAGCGGCCGCCGGTGGGCCGGTCGAGGCAGCCGAGGATATTGAGCATGGTGCTCTTGCCCGAGCCGCTGCGCCCCATGATCGCCAGGTACTCGCCGCGGCAGATGCGGAGGTCGACTCCGTCGAGGGCGCGGACGACGTTGTCGCCCATGCGATAGTGGCGTTCGAGACCGATCAGCTCGACGATCGGCGGCGCGCCGTCACCGGCCGGCGGCACGGTGGAGGCGCCGGCGGTGGACGGGTCAGCGGCGTTCGTCGGCACCCTGCCCTCCGCGCGTGCGCTCGCCGTCGCCGCCGCGACGCCGCCCACCGAACCGGGCGCGCATTTCCTCGATCATCGCGTCGTAGGCCTCGCTGAGCTCGGGGTCCTGCTCGCGCGCAGTGGCGAACTCGTCCGACCGCCGCAGCGCGAACGGGCTCTCCTCGGCTTGCTTGGCCAGGTCGGGATACTTGCGCGCCAGCAGCTCTTGGAATGCGTCCGTCGCCGGGCCGCTCGGCATACCCCGACCGCCGCGCCGTTCGCCGCCGTCGGCCGACGACTCGACCGGCCGTCCGGCGAGCTCGGGACTGCCGTCGTCGACGGGCAGGCCGGCGCTGGGCGGCGGTTGTTCGAACTCGGGCTCGACCGCGCCCGGTGGCGGCGCCAGGTAGACCACGTCGTCCTCGTCGAGGCCGGCGACGATCTCGACGTAGGCGAGGTCGTGCAGACCGCGGTCGACGGGATGCGCGCGCGGTCCGGCGTCGGTGTGCAGCCACACGTAGTTGACCCGCCCCTGCGTCTGCACGGCGTGGATCGGCACGAACAGCACGCCCTTCAGCTCGGCGACCAGGATCGTCACCGTCGCCGACATGCCGGGTTTGAGCAGGCGGTTGTCGCCATCGAGGTCGACCTGCGTCTTGTAGACCTTGAGGCTGTTGTTGCTCCAGCGCGAGCCCGAGTCCGCCACGGGGCTGACCCGGGTGACCTTGCCGCGGAACTCCAGCTGCTGGAACGCGTCGACCTTGATCTCGGCGCTCTGGTCGGGCTGAACCTTGTCGATGTCCGCCTCGTGCACCTTGAGCTGCGCCACCATCCGCGTCACGTCGGGGAGCTCGATCAGGGTCTGCCGCTCGCGCACGGTGGCGCCCTCCTCGACCACATCGCTCTGGCCGCGGCGGCCTTCTTCGGTGGCGTAGACCACCAGCCCCGCGGTCGGTGCGCGGATCACCGAGTTCTCGATCTGCTGGATCAGGTTCTGCAGGCGCTCGTACGCCAGCTCGTATTCCTTCTCCGAGGCGTCGAGGTCGGCCTCCGCCTGGGCGATGACCGCGTTGCCGCGGGCGATGACGCCCTCGAGCTCGGTCTTCGCCTCCATGATCTGCTGATCGCGCTCGATGCGTACTTTGGGATGCTCGAACAGCTCCAGGATGTTGAGCTCGTTCTGCGCGACCCGCAGGTTCTTCTGCCGGCGCTGCAGCTCGATCTCGTCGCGCTCGAGGTCGTCCTTGGTGATGAAGCCGCGGTCGAACAGCTTGCGGCTCCACGCGAGCTTGTTCTCCGCCAGCTTGACCTCCGCGTTGGCCAGGTCGATGTCGGCGCGGGCCTCGATCAGGGCGGTTTCCTTCTCGCCCATGTCTCGGCTGCCGTCGGCATGCAATCGGCCGAGGAACTTCTCGAGCTCGATCTCCGCGATCCGCACCCGGTTCTCACCGCCGAGCTTGTCGGACTCGAACTCCTTGCGCCGGATCTCGAGCTCCTTGCGCGCCTGCAGCTGGTCGGCGTCGGCGCGGCTGACCTTGATCTCCTGCTCGGCGCGGCGCTCGAGTAGCTCGCTGGCGTCGAGCTCGACCAGCTTGTCGCCTTGCTGGACGAGCGAGCCCTCTTCGACCAAGAAGATGATGGTCGACTGTCCCTCCATCTCGCTCTTGATCCGCGTGCTCACCGCTGGCCGAATCTCCGCTTGCTCGGTCACCGAGATGCTGAGGTCGCCCCGCGTGACGCGGTACAGGTCGGCGCGGTCGCCGGCCTCTTCACTCGACGCACAGCCGAACGCCAGGACCGCGCTCCCGAGCAGGAGGGGAAGGGGGTCGCGAGAAGGCCGTTTCATGGCGGTTCCAGGGGCAATGGGGGGGCAGCTTCAGGGGGCCGGTTCCGGCGCCTCCGCGGCCGAGGTCTCGGTGCCGCGGTAGGGTGCCAACGGTCCCCGCGGAAGCGGAAGAGATGGATCGTAACGCAAGCCGCTGGGCTCCAGGGCCAGGCCCTCGAGATCCCGCAGCAGCTCCAGCCGGGCAATTGCGTAATCGACGATCGCACCGGTGAGATTGAGCTTGGATGCCAACAGCTCCTCCTGCGCGTCGAGCAGCGCCAGGGTGTCGCCGCGGCCAGCCTGTAGGAACAGCTCGGCGCGCTCGAGCCGGGTTTCGGCCACCTCGAGCGCGGCGCGCTGGATGCGGTGGCTGTTGATGGTGCGCTCCACCGAGCGCAACGCGTCGCGGATCTCGGCGACGATCTCGTCCTCGGCCTGCTCGCGGCCGCGCATGGCGGCGTCGAGGCCGATCAGGGCCGAGCGGTAGGCGTTGCGCTCCGGCAGGCGGTCGAGGGCGAGGTCGAGGTCGAAGCCGACCGCCCAGCCGATGTTCTCCCAATCGAAGGAGAACGGCTTGCTCGGCTCGGTCGGCACGTCGATCACGGCTGAGAAATCCAGGATCGTGCGCAGCGCGTCCTCGGCGACCAACACGCGGCGGCCGGCGTCCTCGACTTCGTCGACGGACACGCGGTAGTCGAGCCGCCGGGCCAGCGCCAGCTGCGCAGCCCGCTCGGGCGCGAGCTCGACCGCGATCACCGGCATGTCGCGCAGCGTCTCCAGCTCGGCGGCGTCGAGCCCGAGCTCGACCGTCACCGGCAGCCCGAGCGTCAGCTTGAAGCGGTCGAGGGTGGACTGCAGCCGCGTCTGCGCGCTGTTGAGGCGGTCCTCGGCGTCGAACTCCTGGCTGCGCGCGCGGTCGAGGTCGATGCCGGCGAGCTGACCGGCCTCGACCAGGGCCTCGACGCGCTCGCGGTTCTTGCGCGTTCCGTCGAGGTTGGCGGTCTCGCTGGCCAGGTCGTCGATGTCCTGCAGCACGCGGTAGTAGTCGGCGACGATGCGCACCGAGAACGTGGCGCGGAAGCGCTCGAAGTCGCGCATCGAGTAGATCACGTCGCGCTCGGCCTGCGTCAGCGGCTCGCGCGCGATGCGGCGGCCGGAGCTGCGCATCAGCGGCTGGGTGATCGCCAGGCTCAGCAGCGAGGTGCCGTTGAAGCTGCCGCCGCTGACGAGGTTCTTGAGAAACGTGTTGACGAAGCTGGCGACGACGCGGCCGCCGGCTTCGGTGTTCTTCGAGGCGGTCAGGTCGTTGCGCAGGCCGAACACCGCGCTGTCGTCGCCGACCCCGCTGACCTCGGGGGCGCTGCTGAAGCCGAAACGCACGGCGAAGTCGTGCTGTTCGCGCGTCAGCGCGAGTGCCGCCAGGTAGAGCGACTCCTTCTGCCGCTGGAAATCCCGGCTGTTCTCGGCGGCGACGTCGAGGGCCTCGGGCAGGCTGAGCTGCACCGGGGTCGGGGACGCGATGAGCCGCTGCCGCAGGGTGTCGCTGGCGCGTTCGACCTGCATGCCGAGCGGCCGGCCGGTGACGTGCTCGGCGGCGACGTCCAGGATGTCGTAGACCTGGGCGTCGGCGTCGTCGCGGTAGTCCGCCGCCGAGCACGCGCCGAGTGCCAGCAGGACGGGGACGGAGAGGGGGCGTGCGCACAACGCCGGGGACGACGACATCGTGGAGGATCTCTACGGCAAAGGGTCCGCCCCGCGCGAGCAGTTTTTGCAGGCAACCCGGGCGCGTGACTCAGTAAGCTCGTCCGTTCTGGCGGTTTGTCACACGGGGGTAATGACTGCGGTCCTGATCACGGCCGGTCCGACCCGGGAGCACCTGGACGACGTTCGATTCCTGAGCAACGCGAGCAGCGGGCGGATGGGGTACGCCCTCGCCGCCGCCGCGCAGCGGGCGGGACACGACGTCGTCTTGGTGTCGGGCCCGACCCACTTGCCGGCGCCGCGCGGCGTGCGCACCGAGCACGTCGTCTCGGCGCTCGAGATGCAGGCCGCGGTGCAGCGCTGTCTGGAGCAGGATGCGTTGGTGTTCGGCGTCGCCGCGGTCGTCGACGCGCGGCCGCGGCAGCGCTGGCCGGGCAAGCCGCCGAAGGACGCGGTCAAAGGCCCGATCGAGCTGGTGCCCAATCCGGACATCATCGCCGGAGTGGCGGACGCCGGCCGGGCGCGCGCGGTCGTCGGCTTCGCGCTGCAGGCCGAGGGCGACGGCGGCCTCGAGGCGGCGCTCGCCCGCGGGCGGCAGAAGATGCAACAAAAGCGTCTCGACGCCATCGCGGTCAACACCGCGGCGGCGCTCGGGGCGGACCGCAGCGAGGTCTGGGTGCTGCGCGCGGACGGCGGCGAGGAGCGCCTGCCGCCGCAGAGCAAGGACCTGACTGCGGCGCGGCTCTGTGAGTTGGGGATCGAGATATGGCAAGCGAAGCGGTAGCCCGGCGCAATCGGCGCCACTTCGTCCCCGTCGACGAGGCACCCGGGCCGGGGCTGTCGAGCCGCGCGCGCGAGGTGGTGGCGCTGCTGGTCATCGGCGTTTGCCTGTACTTGGTGTTGTCGCTGTCCACGTTCGTGCTACCGGCGCCGATGGAGACCGCCGTCCCGCGCGGCGGTCTGCGCAACACCGGCGGCGTCGTGGGGCACTACCTGGCCCACGGTCTGCTGTTCGTCTTCGGCTTCGCCGCCTACTTGCTCGTCGGCTTCGGCCTCCTCTACGGGATGCTGCTGATCTTGCAGCGGCCGCTGCGGTCGCCGCAGCTGAAAGCGCTCGGCGCAGTCGCGTTCACCGCGTTGGTCGCACTCTTGTTGGCCGGGCCGAGCGGCTTGGCGGGGCTCTGCGACGCCGCGCCCTACGGGGCCGGCGGCCGGCTCGGCGCCAACCTGTCACCCAAGTTGCAGGCCGCGTTCGGCGGGGCGGGTCGGTTGCTGTTGCTGATCTTCGGCGCGCTGGTGTCGCTCATGCTGGCGACCGAGTGGCTGCTGACCGGCATGGTGCGAGAGGGGGTCGGTGGCGTGGGCGCCGGCGTCGGGCAGCTGCGCGCGCGATTGGCGGAGCGGCGTGGCGAGGCCGATGTGGCGGTAGCTGAGGACGAGGAGGAGCACGAGGGCGAAGACGAAGACGAAGACGAAGAGGACGAGGAAGACGAGGCTGACGAGGAGGACGAGGAAGACGAAGACGAGGAATACGAAGAGGACGAGGAAGAGGAGGAAGACGAGGAGTACGAGGACGAAGACGAAGAAGACGAGGAAGACGAAGAGGAAGGCGAGGAGGAAGATGATCCCGGCGACGTCGAGGAAACCGGCGAGGACGCCGACGGCGTGCCGGAACCCGCTGCCGAGGCGCCGCCGCCGGCGAAGCCGGCGCGCCGCCGGGCGGAGACGGGGCGCGCAGCCGCGGCGCGCTCCGGCGCCGCGCCCGCCCGGCGGGCGGTCCCGGTGCGCAAGCCGCAGCCCCGCCGGCGCAAGGGCCCGGCGATGCTCCCCTTCGTCGACGCCGACTACCCGTTCCCGCCCCACGAGCTGTTCCGCGAGCCGGTCGAGGTCGACGACTCGGCGGCGCGGTCGGTGATCGAGCAGAATGCCCGCGCCATCGAGCGGCGGCTGGGGTCGTTCAAGATCGGCGCAGCGGTGGTGGGGGTCAGCCAGGGGCCGGCGGTGACCCAGTACGAGCTCCGCCTAGAGGAGGGCATCAAGGTCAGCCGCATCAACAGCTACGAGGCCGACTTGGCGGCGGCGCTGCGCGCGGTCTCGGTGCGCGTGGTGGCGCCGATCCCGGGCCGCGACACGATCGGCATCGAAGTGCCGAACGAGGAGCGGCAGATGGTGGTCATGCGCGAGCTGCTCGACCTGTTCGGCCGCGCCGAAGACCAGGCGATCCCGTTGTTCCTCGGCAAGGACGTCGCCGGCGAGCCCATCGTCGAGGACCTGGCCCGCATGCCCCACTTGCTGATCGCCGGCACCACCGGGTCGGGCAAGTCGGTGTGCATCAACGCCATTTTGCTGTCCGTTTTGATGACGCGCACGCCGCGGCAGGTGCGGCTGGTGCTGATCGACCCCAAGATGGTCGAGCTGCAGCACTTCAAGGCGGTGCCCCACCTCGCGTGCGAGGTGGTGACCAACATGAAGAAGGCGCCCGGCGTGCTCGAGTGGGCGGTCGAGGAGATGGAGAAGCGCTACGCGCTGTTCAGCAGCGTCGGCGTCAACCACATCCGCTCCTACAACAAGCTCGGCCAGGCCGAGCTCGAGCGCCGGCTGCAACGACCGGTGGAGCCGGCCGACGTCACCCTGCCCTACCAAGTGGTGGTCATCGACGAGCTGGCCGATCTGATGGCCGTCGCGCACAAGGAGGTCGAGGAGTCGATCCAGCGCCTGGCGCAGAAGTCGCGGGCGGTGGGGCTGCACGTGATCCTGGCGACCCAGCGGCCGTCGACCGACGTCATCACCGGCGTGATCAAGGCCAACCTGCCGTGCCAGATCGCGTTCAAGGTCAACCGGAAGATCGACTCGCGGGTGATTCTCGACAGCAACGGCGCCGAGAAGCTGCTCGGGCACGGCGACATGCTCTACGTGCCGCCCGGTGCCCACCGCGTGCTGCGCGCGCAGGGTGCGTTCGTTTCGGACGAGGAGATGCTGGCAGTCGTGGCCTACCTCGAGCAGCACGGGCCGCCGCCCGCCTTCATCCCCGACTTGGTGCAGAGCAAGACCGGCAGCAAGCGGGGGCCGCGCGACCGCGACGACCTGTACGACAAGGCTGCCGAGGTGGTTCTCGGCCAGCAGCGCGGCTCGGCGACCCTGCTGCAGCGCGCGCTGTCGGTGGGCTACACCCGGGCGACGCGGCTGCTGGAGATGATGGAGGAGGACGGCATCGTCGGGCCGTTCGTCGGCTCCAAGTCGCGTGACGTGCTGTTGACCCTGGAGGAGTGGCAGGAGCGCGAGGCCGCCATCGAAGCCGAGATGGACGAGATGGACGCCGAAGACCAGGCCGGCGGGGGCGAGTGGTCGGACGGGGCGGAGGCCGCGGCCGACGACGAGGGCCTGGACGAGGATCCGGGCGCGGGCGACGAGCCCCCGTGGGAGCCCGCGGACGCCGGCGAATCCGCGCCGCGCGCGCCGTAGCCCGACCCGCTCCGCGCCGTGTCACTGTTGCGGTGGCGCGCACGCGCCGCTACACTGCGCCGGCCGGCGGTAGTCCGCGCACGGTCAGAACAGCCGCGGAGCCGCTCTGGCACCTGCCTGGGAGGGCAACATGTCTGTGCAGACCTTCGCGGAGCCGGCGCGTGGCTCCAATCCTCGTCTGGGCTGGGCTTGGCCCATGCTCCCCGCCACGGTGGCGATGTTCTGCTTGACGTCGCTGATCTGCTACCACGTGTGGTGGGACGGCGCGGTCGAAGCCAGCGGCCTCTGGCAGTCGTTGACCGTCGGGATCTACCGATTCTTCGGCTTCGCGCCCGCCGTCGTGCTGTCGCTCATGGTGTTGGTGTGGAGCACCATCTGGTACGTCAGCGGCGCCATCGAGCGGCCGCTCGCACGCGTGCTCAAGGTGCTCGCGCTGACGCTGAGTCTGGCGATCGTCACCAGCCTGCGCGCCGACCCGTCCGAGGTCGTGCAGGGTGGCGTGATCGGCGAGTTCTTGGCCGTCCGGCTGCAGAGCGTGGTCGGGCACACGGTGAGCCTCGTGCTCATCGTGCCGGCCGTGGTGTGTTCGTTCCTGCTGGCGACGGACTTCCTGTTCCACCGCTACTTCGAGGACGCCACCGTGGACGGCGGCGAAGAGGCTGGTGTCGAGGCCGAGGCGGTTGCCGAGATGCAGGCGTTGCGGCTGGATGGTGCGGGTGCCGCCGTGCTGGAGCGTCCGGCGCCGGCGCGTCCGCAGGTGGTCGGTGCCGCCGGGGACGAGGAGGAGCGCGCCGAAGAACGTGCCGAAGAGGGCGCCGGCCAGGTCGACCGGGAGGAGGCCCTCGGAGACGAGGACGAAGCCGCGGACGGAGACGCCGACGGCGTGATCGAGATGGCGGACGACTCGCCCTACCGGCGGCGCCGATGGCGCCGCTACGCGCACCTCGTCGTCGACTCGGAGCGGCTCCGCCGACACCCGCGCGGGGATGCCGACGACGAGGACGAGGCCAGCACTGGTGCACCGGCAGGGCTCGAACGAGAGCAAGCCACCGAGACGGTGACCGTGCTGGGGCGGCGCCGCGCGGCGGCCCTCGACCGGGACGTCGAGGACGTCGAAGACACCGACGAGCCGGTCGGGATCGCCGAGGTGGGCGAATTGGAGGAAGAGGAGACCGTCGTGCTGGCGGATGGCGATGCGACCGACAGTGAGCTCGGCGAGGGCGAGCTGGTTGAAGAGGAGCTCGAGGAAGACGTCGAGGACGAAGCCGAAGAGGCGGAAGGCGACGACTACGAGGACGAGGAGTACGAAGAGGAAGAGGACGAAGAGGAAGACGAGGACGTCGACGACGAGGACGAGGTCGACGAGGAAGACGAGGAAGAATACGAAGACGAAGAGGAAGCCGAAGAGGAAGGCGCCGAGGACGAGCAGGACGTCGAGCTGAGCTACGAAGAGGATGCCGAGGACGCGGATGAAGAAGACGCGGACGCGGACGACGAGGAGTACGAAGAGGACGAAGACGAGGAAGAGGCCGAAGTCGAGGACGAAGACGAGTACGAAGAGGACGCCACCGAAGAGGACGCCAGCGACGAGGACGACGTCGACGTCCCACAGGATCCGCGCGCCGGGGCCGGCACCCCGCGGACCGTCGAAGTGCCCAAGCCAGAGTGGCGCGTCGGTGGTCAGCCGGCCTCGCGGCAGGGCACGCTGTTCGAGGCCGCTGGCGAGGACGCGGGGCTGCTGGAGGATGCCACCGACCTCGTCGTGAGCGCCCGGCGCGCCAGCGTTACCCTGCTCCAGCGCCGGCTTCGGCTGAGCTACGTCGATGCCCGCGATCTGTTGGATGCCCTGCGTGCGCGGGGCGTGGTGGGCGGCGAGCGCGGCGCCCCGCAGGGTGAGGTGCTGGTGGAGTCGGCCTCATAGCCGCCCGTCCGGCGGCGCACCGAGGGCATTGCCGGCGCGGCCGCGCGGAGATCCGGCGGCTTTGCCCGGCCGGTGGCGACTTTCTTGGCTGCCGGTTCTCGTTGTCCGGCAGTGGTTTGTCCCGGTCTCCACAAGTTGCTCAACTCTCGCCCACAGGGCACCGGCTTGTCTGCCATCGCCGATCGGCTACGACACAGAAGAACGGTGTTGCGCGCTCTCCGACACCGTCCGTCATGCCGCCGGTGGGCGCTGTTTGAGGCGGGCGGTGTGTGGGCGGAGTGGCGCTCAAGGTTGGGTGCTCCCCAGGTTGTCGAGGGTGGCGGATGGTGGATTTCAGTGCGGGGCCCGAAGGGCGTGGTGTGCCGCGGAACATGGAGGCGGAGCGCTCGGTGCTGGGTGCGCTCATGCTGCACAGCTCGGCCGTGGCGGACGTCAGCCACGTCGTCAAACCGGAGGATTTTTACCATCCACCGCATCAGCTGATCTTCCGCGCCATCGTCGAGACCTACGACCGTGCTTCGCACACGGACGTGATCTCGGTGGAGGAGGACCTCGACCGCAAGGGGGAGCTGGTCGAGGCGGGGGGGCGCGATGCCCTCCTCGACCTGGCGCAGTCCGTCGTGTCGGCGGCCGCGGTCAGCTACCACGCCGAGATCGTGCGCGAGAAGGCGATCGCGCGGCGGCTGCTGGAGACGTGTCTGGACCTGTCGCGCCGCGCCTACGAGAACAGCGCGACCCCCGCCGAGCTCCTCGATGAAGCCGAGCGGCGCATCTTCGAGATCGCCCGGGTCAAGACCGCGGCCGATGCTGCCTCGATCTCCGAGCTGATCCAGCAGACCTTCGACAAGCTGGAGAAGCTGCGCGACCGCGCAGGGCGGATCACCGGTGTGCCGAGCGAGTACTTCGATCTCGACGACATGACGTCGGGTTTCCAGCCCGGCGAGCTGGTGATCCTGGCGGCGCGGCCGTCGATGGGCAAGACCTCGTTCGCGCTGAATCTCACCGAACGCGCCTCGACGCGCGGCTACGGTGTCGCGCTGTTCAGCCTCGAGATGTCCAGCCAGCAAATCATCCAGAACATGCTGTGCGCGCGCGCCCAGATCGATGGCCAGGCGCTGCGGCGAGGCGCAATTACGGTCGATCAGCTGGCGCACCTGCAGGACATGGCGAGCGCTCTGTACGAGGCGCCGATCTTCATCGACGACACCGCCGGCCTCACCGTCAGCGCGGTGCGGGCCAAGTGCCGGCGGCTGAAGCAGAAGCACGACATCAAGATGGTGGTGATCGACTACTTGCAGCTGCTGACCACCGGCGGCAGAGTGGAGAGCCGACAGCAGGAGATCTCGACGATCTCCCGCACGTTGAAGGCGGTGGCGCGCGAACTCGAGGTGCCGGTCATCGCCCTTTCTCAGCTCAACCGCGACGTCGAGGCGCGCGACAACAACCGGCCGAGGATGAGCGATCTGCGCGAGTCGGGCGCCATCGAGCAGGACGCGGACGTGATCATGCTGTTGCACCGCGAGGAGTACTTCAAACCGACCGAGGACAACCGCGGGCTGGCGCAGGTGATCATCGCCAAGCAGCGCAACGGCCCGACCGGAGAGGTGACGTTGCGCTTCTTCCGGCAGTTCATGCGTTTCGAGAACTTCCAGCGCCGGCCGGAGCCGGTGGGTTAGAGATCGAGCATGGCGCAGGTGGTGGGCGGGGCGTTCCTGCCGGCGCTCGGCTTGGCGATGGCGGTGCTGGGCGCGCCGCTTCGCGCGCAGCCGGTTCCTGCACAACCGACCCCGCCGGCGGCGGGCCAGCAGGATCCCCGCCAGCAGGTCGAGGGGCTGCCGATCCGCTCGATCCGCATCGAGGGGGCGCGCGACGAGGAGGCCGTCCGCCGCCTGTTCCAAACCAGGGTGGGTGAGCCGCTGCGGGGTGCGGTGGTCGCCGAGGATCTGCGCAATCTGTGGAAGCAGCAGCGCTACCAGGTGACCGCGTGGGCGGCACCGACGCCGGACGGCGGCGTGGCCGTCACCTTCGAGGTGGTCGAGCCGTTCAGCTACGAGAACGTCGAGTTCTTGGGCATGGAGCGCTACACCGAGCAGGAAGCGCGCCAGATGATCGACATCAT
This sequence comes from Planctomycetota bacterium, assembly GCA_965223545.1. Classification (GTDB taxonomy): domain Bacteria; phylum Planctomycetota; class UBA1135; order UBA1135; family UBA2386; genus CBDCWY01. The sequence continues at coordinate 7,061,413 of OZ245006.1, forward strand.
CGGCGCGCAGCGCACCACCAGCACCGATGCGGACGACCACCGGCGCATCCTGTTGCAGCGCTACCGGCGCGACGGCTACCACTACGTCAGCATCCAGCTCGAGAAGGACGAGGAGACCAGCACGCTGCGCTTCGTCATCGACGAGGGGCCCGAGGTCGTCGTCCGCGAGGTCCACATCATCGGCAACACCGCGTTTCCGGCCGACGCGCTGTGGGGACCCGACCTGATCGGCGGCGCCGAGCTGGAGAGCAAGCCGGCCAACTTGATCCGCGGCGTGCCCTTCAGCGAGGAGGTCGTCGACGAGGACGTGCAGCGCTTGCAGTGGTTCTACCGGGCGCGCGGCTACCGGGATGCGCGCGCGTTCCTCGCCGCGGTCGAGTTCACGCAAGCCCAGGACGAGGTCGATCTGACCCTTCGCGTCATCGAAGGACCGCGCTACAAGGTGCGCAGCGTGTCCATCGAGCACTTCGACGGGCTCGAGCCGACGGCGGAGCACCTGTATCCGCCCGAAGAGATCCTCGCCCGGCTCCAGCTCAAGCCCGGCGACGATTACGACCGCGACCTCGTCAACCGCGACAAGCGCGAGATCGAGCGCTACTACGGCGAGCGCGGCCATCCGATGCAGGGTCGCTACGGCGCGGCGCCGTTGGTCGACGCGTTCGAGTGGGCGACGCAGAACTGGATGCAGCCGCGGGAGACGTTCGTCGAAGGCGCCGCCGAGATCGACCTGGTCTATCAGATCGTCGAGGGGTCGCCCAAGACGCTGCGCGACGTCACCATTCGCGGCAACACCGACACCCAGGACCGGGTGGTGCGGCGCCGCGTGCAGGTGCGGCCCGGCGAGCAGCTGGACCTGAGCCAGGTCGACCGCTCGATCCAGCTGCTGTCGTCGCTGCGCTACTTCAACGACCCCGACACTCTGGTCGGGCCGCGCTTCGAGCTGCGGCCGGTGAGTGGCTCGCCCGATGTCGTCGACCTCGAGATCGAGGTGGCGGAGGGTGACACCGGCTCCTTCATCTGGGGAGCCGGTGTCAGCACCGGCGCCGGCGTGCAGGCGCGGTTCCAGCTGACCAAGCGCAACTTCGACCTGTTCCGCCTGCCCAGCTCTCCGGGCCTGTTCACCCTGTTCGACGAGATCACCACCAACAAGGCCTTCCACGGCGCCGGCCAGGAGCTCGAGCTGCTGGCGGCGCCCGGTACCGAGATCAGCACGTTCCGGCTGTCGTTCTACGAGCCGGACTTGTTCCGCGATCACGTCGACACCATCGGGCTGCGCGTGCAGGGGTTTCGCAGCATCCGCATCCTCGACTCGTTCGACAGCGACTCGCGCGGCCTGATCGTCGGCCTGCAACGCAACTTCACCGAGTCGGTGTCCCTCGGCGTCTCGCTGCGGCAGGAAACCACCGAGGTCGAGAGCGTCGACGCCAACGCCCCGGGCATCGTCTTCGACGCCGAGGGCCAGACCGAGATCCGCAGCGGCGCCATCCAGCTGTCGCTCCGGGACCTCGACGACTTCTTGTTTCCCAGCACCGGGTACGACGTTCTCGCCAGCGCCGAGATCGCCGGCGGACTGCTCGGCGGCGAAGAGGATTTCTACAAGCTGCGGTTGCGCGGTGAGTGGTTCCACCGCCTGGCGGTCGACGAACTCGAGCGGCCGCACGTGCTGCACCTGCGGCAGGACTTCGAGTACGGCCACGCCTACTCGAACACCGACGATCTGTTCCTGACCGAGCGCTTCTACATGGGCGGCACCAATCTCCGTGGCTTCGACCAGCGCCGCGCCGGCCCGACGCAGTTCGGCCGTCCCCTGGGCGGCGAGGCCATGCTGCTGCTGCGCTCCGAGTACCTGTTCCCGCTGGTGTCCACCAGACAACAGCGCGCCATCCGCGAGGTCGAGCTCCTGCGCGGCGTGGTGTTCGCCGACGCGGGCCTGCTCGGCACCGGCATCGACGACGCCAGCTTCGGCGAGCTGCGCGCCAGCGTCGGATTCGGGTTGCGGATCCACGTGCCGATTCTCGGTGTCCCCATCGCCCTCGACTTCGGCTTCCCGATCTCCTACGAGGGCACCGACGACCGGCAGGTGTTCAGCTTCTCGCTTTCGTCGCGCTGAGCGTCGGGGGCCGAGGATGTTCGAGCGGCGAGCGGCACAACCTGTCGGAAGGCTCGATGCCGCTGGAACTTCGACAACGCAACTCCCGGAGGCTTCCATGAGAGGGGCGATCCCGTCAACAGCTCTTTGTCTGTGGATCTGTTCTTCTTGAGAATCTGGGCGCCTTGGCGCCGCCCTGCGCGACAAGCTTCGGACTCCGCAGGCTTCCATACGCACTCTGATGGCCTCGTCCGAGACCGGTGCACGATGAGATCCGTCCGACCCGGCGCAGCTTTCTTCCATGAGAGGGGCGATCCCGTCAACAGCTCTTTGTCTGTGGATCTGTTCTTCTTGAGAATCTGGGCGCCTTGGCGCCGCCCTGCGCGACAAGCTTCGGACTCCGCAGGCTTCCATACGCACTCTGATGGCCTCGTCCGAGACCGGTGCACGATGAGATCCGTCCGACCCGGCGCAGCTTTCTCGATAACGGCCTCGAGGGCCAAGCCTCCGGTCGCTGTCGCCGGGATCGGGCGGTGAGTCTTCAGCAGTGCAGGAGCGGCATCACGCCAGGTTCCTCCACGGTATTCGGTTGGTTGGGGGTGGGGCGATCATGGTTGGGTCATACCGCGGTGTGGGCAGCTACGCGGTCGCTGTTGTGGAGTGGGTCGTAGACCAAGCCATGACGCCACAGCCGATGCAGCAGTAGCGCGAGCTTGCGGGCAACCGCGACCGCCGCGCGTTTCCTCGCGCCGCGGCCGCCGCGGGCGATCAGGCGTTGCCCGAAGCGCCGGAGGTCACAGTCCTTGCCGAACGGGCCGAGGATGTAGTGCGCACACTGCACCAGAAGCCGTCTCAGATAGCCGTCGCCAGCCTTGCTGATCGACAGCTCCGGATTGCTGTCGCCCGACGCGAAGCTCTTTGGGCACAAGCCGAGCCAGGAGCCCACGCGGCGGCTTTCGGCGAATCGTGTCGGATCCTCGATCGTCAGCACGAACGCGGTCGCTGTGACCGGCCCCACGCCGTTGACTTGCTGCACGACGGCGACCTCGGGGTATCGCTCGCGGCTCGCCTCGACGAGCGCCTTGTCGAGCTCGTCGATCCGGCGGGACAGGTCGGCGATCAAGTCCAGCAGCGGCTCCGCCGCAGTGAGTAGCAGGACCGGCATGGACTCGCGAGCTCGCTTCGGGAACGCCGCGGTCGATGCCGACGGCAGCCGGACGCCGAAGCCCTTCGCCAGGCTCCGGACCTGCTGCACTGCCATCGTCCGCATCCTCACCAGCAGGTCGCGCGCACGAATGACCGACAGGTCGGCCTGTGCCTGCTCGCTGCGGTGGTGGATCGTGCCGAGCAACTCGGGCATCCCTGCCTCCAGGCGAGCCAGGGTCTCGGCATCGCGCCGGTCGGTCTTGCGAGGATCCTTGGCGATCAGCTGCACTCGGCGCGGGTCCACGACGTGAACGTCGTAGCCCTCCGAGCGCAACCGCCGAGACATCCAGGCCGACTGCGAGCCGTAACTGTTCCGGCAACCACGTCTGCAAACGCTCGAGTCGTTCGCCACGATGCGGCCATGTCGAAGCGAGCAAGTCGTCGCCGTGAGATCCGGCAGGTTCTCGCGCTCCGCGAGCAGGAAGGGTTTTCGCTGCGTGCGCTCTCGGAGCGGTTCGGTATCCCGATCGGGACGCTGAGTTGGTGGTCGCATCGGTTGCGATCGGAGGAGAGCACTGGGTTCGCGGAGGTCCGAGTCGTCGATCGCGATGGTCGGGGCCGGACGAGTAACGACGAGGGCGAGAGCTCGAGCCTTGTGCGGCTCAGGTTCCCGGCGGGCGTCGTCGCGGAGTTCGAGGGCGCGATTGCTCAAGACATCGCGTACCGCTTGCTGGACTCTGTGGCCGACTGATGCTGGCCTTCCCAGCGGGCGTGCGCGTGTACGTCGCCAACGAGCCAACCGACATGAGGAAGTCGTTCGACGGGCTGAGCGCGATCGTCCAGCACAGCTTTCATCGGGATCCGTTCGATGGCGACGTCTTCGCGTTCTTCAACCGGCGTCGCGATCGCGTGAAGATCTTGTTCTGGGATCGCAACGGTTTCTGGATCTCGATGAAGCGACTCGAGCGCGGCACGTTTGACAGTTGGCGTCCCAAGAGCGGCGACGCCACACATGTCGAAGTCGAGCGCGCACAGCTCGTGATGTTGCTCGAAGGGATTGATCTGAAATCCGCCAAGTTTCGTCGGCATTACTCGCGCTCTGTTCGTATCAATGGTCGCGATGGGCGGTCGCAAGCAAACGGTCAACGTCGACGCACTGGATGAGGCGCAGCTACGTGCCTTGATCCCGGATCTGCTCACGCAGATCTCGTCGCTGAAGTCGCAGATGTCCGACCTTCAGCGCATGCTGTTCGGTCGCCGCTCGGAGAAGAGCCGCTACATCGACCCGCGACAGCTGCTGCCGTTCGCGCAAGAGGCTGTAGAGGAAGCGGGAGCCGACGCCAAGGCGGCCGAAGAAGAGGCCGAAGAGATCACCGTCCCCGAGCACAAGCGCAAGCGCACCAAGCGACGCAAGGACTTCCCAGAGCATCTTCCGCGGCAACGCTCCGTATTCACGATCGAGGGCGAGGACCTGCTGTGCCCTTGCTGCGGCAACGGCCGTCGGGAGTTCGGCGAAGAGGTCTCGCAGGAGCTCGAGCGCATCGAGCTCTCGTTCGTCCACCAGATCGTGAGGAAGAAGTACTCCTGCGCGACCTGTCAGGGCTACGTCGTCGTCGCCGCGGGCCCCACCCGAGTCCTCGACAAAAGCATCCTCGGCCCCGGCTTCCTTGCGCAGATCATCTTCGACCGCTTTGCCAACCACATGCCGTACGCGCGGTTGGAGAAGAAGTACGCAGCCGAGGGGCTCAGCCTGTCGCGTAGCGTCCTATGCACTTCGGCGATGCGCTGTGCCGAGCTCCTGAAGCCCGTGTTCGATGCCCATGTCGAGCAAGTTCTCGAGAGCCTCGACACCTCCGTCCTGCAGGTGGACGACACCTACGGCAACCAGCGCAACGGCCGAAACCCCGGACAGAAAAAGATCCACGTGTGGGCGTGGCGCGATCAACACGCCGGGGTTTTCTACACCGCTACGGACTCACGCAATCGCGGCAGCCCCAAAGAGGTCTTGGGCGACCGCGGTGGTCGGTTGCAGTGCGATGGCCATGACTGCTACAGCGATCTCGATCCAACCAGCATCGCGCGCATCGGATGCTGGGCACACCTTCGTCGCTACTTCGTGAATGCGCGGAAGCTCGGCGACTCGACCACGGAGAAGGCTCTGGGCTGGATCGGCAAGCTGTTCGCGATCGAGAGCGTCGCCAAGAAGGGCAAAGATGGTCGACCCTTCACGGATGACGAGCTGGTCGAGGTCCGTCAGCGCGACTCTCGCCCGATTGCGAACGCGCTCAAGGCTTGGCTCGAGCAGATGCACATCGACCAGCCGAGCCTCCCGAAGGGGCCGCTCATGGAGGGAGTTCGCTACGGGCTCAACCAGTGGCCTGCTCTCGAGCGCTTCCTGACCGATGGCCGCATCCGCGAGATCTCGAACAACGGTTGCGAGCGTGCTCTGCGTGCAGTCGTGATCGGCAAGAAGAACTGGCTCTTCTTCGGATCCGAGGACGGCACCCAAGCTTCACTCATCCTCTTGAGTCTCGTCCAGTCGTGTCGAGAGCATGGCATCAGCCCGCTGCTCTACCTGCGGGATGTGCTTCACGCGATCTCGACCACTCCTGCCTCCCAGGTCGGTCAGCTGACTCCGCGTGGCTGGATGCTGGGACGGCAACGGCGTGCCCAGATCGCCAAAGCCGACAACGCGATCGACAACATCGTGCGTCAGTTGTTCGTGGGCTCGTAGCCCAGCCAGCTACGGACGGTCACCGTCGTGGCCGGCGCCGGTGCCGACACCCGGTGGCCGAAGTTTCTGTTCATGCGCCGGTTCGGCGCGGCGCGAAGAACGTGCGTGCCGGAACAGTTACTGCGAGCCGGCCTCGAGAGCGACTCTGGCGCCCGGGAAGTCGCTCAGCGCCTTCGAGAGCGCTGTCGGCGTCGTCGGGAAACTGCCCCGCGCAACGACCGTCCGCGACGCGTCCAGTGCGCAGTAGTGGATGTTCCGATCGCCAATGTCGAGACCGATGGTCACGGGGGAGGTCTGAGCGGTAACTTTGGTCATGGGTCGATCTGCTCCTTTGATTTTGCAGCGCCATTGTGTGGCGACTGCGTCGGAGGGATCGACCCTCTCATCCCATCTCGAAAGCAACACTGGCGTCTGCGCTCAGCGCGGCCGCCGGCGACCGCGGGACCCGCGACCGACGCTCGGGTCGCGGAATGCTTCGTGTTTGGTTGCGGCCTCGGCCGCGCTGAGCCTCCGGCGCCTCGAATCTTCGAGCTTCGACAACATTTTCGAGGCGACGCCGCTGACATGGCAACGTCGCCGCCGCGCCGGAGGCTCGGAGAGACAGTGCCTCCTGGCTCAGCGCGGCGGCGGATGTGTCCGGCCTTCCAATCCGCTCCGGCAAGAGCGGCATCCGAGTTTGGTTGCGGCCGTGGCCGCGCTGAGCCTCGGGGTCCGCAAATCTTCGCGCGGCGACAACCTTTCGGAAGGCTCGATGCCGCTGGAACTTCGACAACGCAGCTCCCGGAGGCTCGAAGACAACACTGGCCTCCGGGCTCAGCGCGGCCGCCGGCGCCGGCGACCGCGGGACCCGCGACCGACGCTCGGGTCGCGGAATGCTCGGTGTTTGGTTGCGGCCTCGGCCGCGCTGAGCCTCGGGGTCAGCTGCCTGAGCTGCCGCGCTGAAGTGCGCGGGCGTCGCCATCCAAGCTAATGCGGTGAGACCTCAACAGAATCGAGTCGCCAGAGCCGACGCGCGGCAACATTCGCGGTCGTCCACAAGCTGACCAACAACCGTGGATCATCTGGAAGGTCCTTTGGCAGTCGAGCCTCGATAGAGAACTCCCCGGTTGAAGGCAGCCGACATGCCGAGATCTCCCGATCGCCAACCGAGAATCGGTTGATCCGCACGCTCACGTGCGCCCCCGGCAACCCCTGCGCCATGCCCCGAATCCGCAAGACGTCACTCGACACTGGCCGCCGCAGTATGACTCGCGCAAAAGCATCCTCGACCCAAAACCCGCGGTCGTCATCTTCGATACCCCACATCAGCTCCGGTCGTGGCGGTGCGCTGTTGCGGTCGAGTGCCGAGCGCAAATGGACACGCCCTTTCCGCCGCGCGAAGGTCAATGTCCAACGCGACGGGCGGCGATCAGGAAGATCGAACTCGTAGTCGTAGTTCGCTCGAAAGAACTTCGACGCAAAGTACGGCTCGAGACACCAGCGGGTATCCGAAGACATCTCTATGCCACCATCGGCACCTCGCCAATAACCGTGAGTAACAATGACATCGGGCAAGCGCGATAATACAAAATCGCGCGAGGCACGGAGCGCATCATGCAGCGGGTAGTACTTGTGTGTTCGAGCCACTTCGCGCTGACACAAGCCCATGATATCCAACACTGGGGCATCGACATGATACGCGACGTAGCCAAGTTCGCTGCAAGCATAGAGAGAGTCTCCCGATCCCAAGTCCTGGCGGAGACGATCGACTGCTTCGATGTACGCCAGGCTTGTCCCATCATCTCCGGGGCGGTGCTCTGCACCGTAGTCGATGTCGTAAACTCCGATAGCAATAACCACCATCGGCAACCCGGCCAAGAGACGAACTTTGAACGTAGGTCCGTAGCGGTCAACCAACTCCTTGCCGATCCATGCGGCACTGGCTACGACGAACGCGTGCGCCGGCGTCAGATAGCGAAATTGATCGGACGCATCCCCACCGGAGTACCATGCGACGAAGACGTGCAGGCTGCCAAAAGAACAAATAACAAGCGGCGTCACGATATCGCGCACCTGGTCGGATGCGGGAGCCAGCAGTCTGCGTACTGCGATGCCTAGCAGCACCAGAATGCTGCCAAGAGAAACGGCCGTGGCGAGCCACCCTATCAAATTTGCGTATTCCGCCAAGTAGCCCCATCCGTCACGCCAAACACGTAGTGCACCCTTGACGAGATATGGGTTCGGTCGCACATCACCGAAGTAGACCTCCTTCCAGATCAGCAACGCCAAAACCAGGCCGGCAAAGAGCATCCCGCCAGGCAAAGCAAGCCACAACCATTTCCTGATATGGCTGTTGCGGCAGCAGTGCACTACGCCCCCAATGGCAAATGCCATTCCTACAGCCAGAACCCCCTCAGGGCGAGTGTTGAGCAAGAGGAATCCGGTGACGCCGACGATTGCCCAGCATCGAGCCCGCTCTTTGACCGCCGCAACTGCTGTTGCCCGGGCCAACAGGACTACCAAGAGCACATAGAGCGGGGTTTCCAATCCACTCGTTACCCATACGCTCGACGCAGTTGACGCTCCGAGTCCTAGCACTACCCACACGAGGGAGTCCAAACCTTGCCCTCGAGAAAGCCACCGACCGTTGGTCAGCGCGGCAATGGCAAGGATACTAGAGAGATGCGCAACAATTCCGATGCAATGCGCAACCACGACCGGTGACAGTCCCAGCCAGTAGCCCGGAACCAATAGCAAGACCCACAAGAGGTCAGAGTAACCTTCATCCGGAGGTCCTCCTGGATATGACACCAGCCCATGGCCTTCAGCCACGTTGCGGGCGTAACGAAAACAGATCCAGGAATCCTCGTACGTCCGCCCCCAAACTCGGGCCAAGTTGGCAAGCAGCGGCGTCGATGCTAGGGCAACTACGGCCAAGCGCAACGCGAGTGGCATGACTATGGCGCTAACGTGTCAGGTTGGCCGGGAGGTGGGAGCGGACGGCGCGAGGCATGGCAAGTTCGGGGCCCGTCATAGTCATCGCACCCGATCCATCGCCGGGTCCAGGAGTCGGCATGGATGGCACCTGGGATCAGCACCGGCCTCGTTACTCCAACAAGCCCGGCAAACGCCTGCTCTACGCCAAGCGGACTAGCAGCTACTGCTGCCATGTCGACACCGTGTCAACATCAAGCACCTGGCTCGGCCCACTCGACGTGCCCCGAATTCGCAAGACCACATTAGCGGTGCTCGGGGACAGAGATACTCTCCAGCTGCCGACCGTGCCCAAGTAGCTCTGCCAAGTGCTTGCGCTCGGTGACAAGATCGATGGGCCTACAGTCAGTGTTCCTTCGCCACTCTGAGGGAGCTGGAACACCTCTAGGCGAACGTTTGCCATGTCAGATCTGACATAGAAGTTCACATAGAGGTCTTTGGCTGGGCTTACGGCGAATGCGCTAGACTTGACTCCCATATCTCCGGCGACTACCGAGGTCATGCGCGCAAACCATGAGTTCGAAGCCGGGGCCGCGCTTGAAGCAGTGAGCACGCCATCTGCGCCGCCGATACCGAACGGAGCCCAAGCAACGGGGATTCCTGACGACACGGTTTCCATATCTCCATTTGCCGCAATGCCATTAGCAACTGAAAGGCCTCCCAACGCATGCTTGGGGTCGCCCGGCTCTCCGACAACCCCCTCCCGACTCTGCCAGTTCGGAGCGAAATCCGAGTGGAACCAAATCGCGGTAAAGGGAACCGCGCGCGTCTGCGCTTCAGCCAACGTTCCCAGGATCCATGATTGCTGCGAAGCCTCCTCGGTCGGTGAGGTATTGGGGCAGGAATTATTGGGGATGGTTGTACACGTCCCCGCAGCCCCGGTCCCCCGGCCATACTCGCCCAAGACAATTGTCGAATTGGGGAAGGATGCCTGCATACCCTGGATCGCGGTGGCCATATTGGGGTTGATCCCAACCTCTCCGTTATTCATATGGAAGTCGGCGTAATCAAGCCTGCGGCCCTGCAGTTCCTGGGCGAGGTCAGGTGCATCCGGGCCAACCGCCAGAATCGAATTCCCTCTCTTGCCACGCGGAACTCCAGCGCCGTCGTAAACCGCGCGAATATAATCGCCAGCGATCGGGCCACTTGCCCCAGCGAAGGCGTCGAAGTCCACGCTATACTCTGATTGGTAGTCGTAGTAAAGGACGCCATTTTGGGCAGGCGCGGCCTCCATTGCCTGCACAATACCACTTACCCAGGCAACTAAATCCGAAAGAAACGCGGCTTTTCCTGAGAAGGCAGGAGTCGACGTCGCTGTCCGGCATGCACCCGCAACGGAGCGTGTGCAGGCCCGCACCCTCGGCGTCGTGCAGGGTGATGGTTGCGCAGTGGCCCATCCGGAAGTTGCGCTCCACGGGACGCTTCGGCGCGTTCTTGCGCGGTCGGCCCACTCGACGCTTCTTGGGCTCCTCCATCGGCACGGACACGCGATCCACTGCCACGCTCATCGCGGCGGCCTGCTCCGGGGTGTCGGACACTGCGCAAAGCTGGTCCTCGATGTCCGTGTGTTCGCGCAGCCAGTGCTCGCCGACAAGGTGCGCGACGCACTCGAAGCTCGCTCGAGAGTACGGGAAACGACATCCTTGTCTCGCCGCAGCCTCTGCCTCGCGCGAAGGCCTTGCTGGAGGTCGTTCGCCATGCACTGAGCGGTCAACGGAAGCCAGCCTCGGCCGTAGGCTCCCGTCCGTCTCTGGATCGGGTCGAGGAGTGGCTCGTTGCGCACTCGACTTCGCTGTCCTCACGCTGAGCGTCGCAGCGCCAAGAGCAGTACGGACATCAGAAACTGGCGTTGAAGTCGACGCGCAACCGCCACAACGCGGTGTCCCCTTGTGGCGCCTCGGCGTCGTGCTGCTGGCTGGCGAGTGCCCAGACGTGCAGGTTCGCGTTGTCGAGGATTCGATAGACCACTCCGGCGATGTGGCTGCGGTGGTTCGTGGCCAGCGGAAGGTCGTCCTGCGCGAACGGGGAGAACACGGCGTCGCGCTCGATGACCTGCCATTGGTAGTAGGCGCGCACGCCTCCGGGCTGGTTGGTCGACCCGAGGCCGATGCCGGCTGCCCAGCCGATGTCACCAACGCCGCGCGCGCGTGCGTTGTAGATGACCTCGGCACCGAGCTGCCACGGCAGGCCGTTGCCGTCCCCGGTGAGGCCGACCACCCCGTGCCACAGGCCGAAGTCGGACTGAAACGCGTCTGGGGTGCCGTCGCCGTCGAGGTCGGCGGTTGCGTTGCCCGTGTTGTGGCGCAGCGCCGCGCGCGATGTCCCCGGCGTCGGGTTGCCGTAGTGGTAGTAGGCCGCGGCGGCTTCGGCGCGCACCGGCGCGGTCGCAGCCGTCGCGGCGGCGAGCTGCGCGAAGCCCATGGCCACGTCGGCGCCGGCGCCGCGTTCGGACAGCCGGTAGCCGCCGGCGACGAGCCGCACCCCTTCGTCGCCGGCGACCGGTAGGTGCAGCGCGCCGGCGATGCCCTCGGGCTGCACGTCGGCGTCCCAGACGAGCTCGCCGTAGATCGGGTTGCGGGCCGCGGGGTGTGCGAACTTGCCGGCCGCGATCCAGCTGTCCGCCCAGCCCGGCCGGTAGCGGACGAACGCGCGGTCGAGGCTGATCTCGAATGACTCGAAGAGCTCGCCGAACGTCACGTGGGGTGAGTTGGGATCCTCGGGGTCACCGGTCGTCAGGCGGGCACCGAGGTCGAGCTGTTCGTGCAATGCACAGCCAATCTCGATACGCAGCCGCAGCCGCTCGCGAAAGCGATCGGGTTGGCCGTGTGCGCCCCAGTTGCTCTCGTGCCGCAGGCGGACGTCTCCTCCGATCGTCCAGTCCGGCCCGGCGGGCTGCGCGCCGCGCGCGTCTCGCTCGGCCAGGGCGCGTTCGACGGCGCGGGCCAGCTGCTCGTCGGTCCATGGCGGGTCCTGGCCCGCAAGCGGGCCGCTCAGGGCGCCGGCGACCGCGGTCGCACCGGCGAGGAGGCGGAGGATGCGGGGGCGCATGGGTGGATTGTGGGCGGCCCCCGGCGACCGACAAGTGGTGCGATGCGATCGTCGCTAACGGTGCCGCGGCGCCGAACGTCCAACCCCCCGTGTCGTTGGGCCGAAGTCTGGCGGTTGCGCCGCCGCGGCCGCCGGTGACGATGGGGCCGCCGGCGATGGCCATCATGTCTTCCTCTCGCCGAACCGAGGGCGGCGCTGCCGGTGCCGGCGCGCGCCCCCCGCATTCCGACCCGGTGGAGGCGGACCGCGCCCTGCTGCAGGCCGCGGTGGCCGGCGATCGCGGCGCCTGGGCGGCGTTGTTCGAGCGCTATGCGGCGGTCGTGCACGGCATCGTGCTCTGCCACGCGGGGCCGGCGGAAGCCGAGGACACAACGCAGGACGTATTCGTCACCGCGTATCGGCGGCGTGCATCGGTGCGCGACCCAAAGACGCTGCCGGCCTGGCTGTGCGCGATCGCGCGGCACCGCGCGATCGACAGCCGGCGGCGCCGCCGCCGCCGGCCCGCGCCGGTCTCCGCCGACGAGCTGGCGGCGGCGACGGCGTCGCCGCCGGCGCAGAGCGAAGCCCGGGAGCTCGCCGCGCGGGTGCTCGAGCTCGTCCGTGGCCTCCCTGAGGCCTACCGGGAAACGTTGGTGTTGCGGTTGGTCGAGGGCCTGGACGGACCGGCGATCGCGCGCTGCACCGGCCTGACGCCGGGGTCGGTGCGGGTCAACCTGTGCCGGGGAATGGCCTTGCTGCGTCCGCTGCTGCGGGCGGAGGGTTGGTCGTGAGCCGCGAGCGCGAACCGCGGCCGCCGGCCGATGACGGCTACCTGTGGCAGGGAAGCGAACCGGTCGATGCCGATGTCGAGACCTTCGAGCGGCTGCTCGCACCGCTGCGACACGCGGCCGGGGCGCGGCCGCCGGAGCTGGCTCGCGCGCGCGGGCCTGTCGGCGGCACCGGGGCCCGCTGGGCGCTGGCGGCGGTGCTGTGCATCTCGCTCGCCAGCGCGGCTGCGGGCTGGCTTTGGCTCACGAGTGGGCGCATCGCGGTGACAGTCGACGGCGAGCGGGTCGCGTGGCGGGTCGGTGAGCGGTGGGTGGCGGACGGTACCCGCACCGTCGCGCTGGGCGGCGTCGGCCGCTTCGAGGTCGAGGCCGGGACGGAGCTGCGGCTCGAGCAGTGCGACCGCGCTCGCAGCAGCTTCTTCCTGGAGCGCGGAGCACTGACCGCATTCGTGTTCCCCTCGGTCGAGGCGCGCTACTTCCAGGTCGGCACGCCGGCCGTGCGCTGTGTCGATCTCGGCTGCCGCTACCGGCTCGAGGTCGACGACGAGGGTGCGGCCCGCGTGCACGTGACCCTCGGTGAGGTGGCCTTCGAGGAGGCGCGCCGCGCGGTGCGGGTTCCCCGCGGCAACGTCTGCCGGGCCTCGGTCGGCGACGGGGTGTGCACGCCGCGCGCCGCCGTCGATGCCGGGACGCGGTTCGCCGCGCTGGTCGACACCTACGACCGCGCCCTGGCGGCCGGTGGGGCGCGGGCGGGCGCGGCCGCGGCGCTGCTGTCGGCAGCGACCGAGGCCCGACACTCGCTGGTCGTCTGGCACCTGCTGCAGGATTCCGATGCCGCGGTGCAAGCCGCGGGGTGGCGTTGGCTGGTCGCCCGCTACGGCATCGCGCCGGGCCAGCGACGCGAACCCCCGGCGTCAACGAGCCTTGCGCAGCGGGAGGCCTGGCGGCTGCGCATCCAGGGCGACTGGTATCTCTGATCGGCGGCGCGGCGTCGGTGGGCGGGCGCGCGCGGCGCCATCCGGGGCACCGATTTTCGTGGTCTCCGGCGTCCACTGGGGCCATGTTGCCGATAACAGTGGTGGCCTCTGCGTTGCCTAGGCCCCGAGTCCGAGGCCGACCGCCGCCGTTACTGCCCGCAACACCGCCCCCGGGCTCCAATCCGTCCGTGTCCATGTTCCGTTCCCGCAAGTCCGCGCCGCAAGAGCCCGAAGAGGGCGACGAGATGCTGGTGCTCGTCGACAAGGCGGTGCACCCGTTCATGGTGCTGCTGCACGACCCCGCCGGGTTCCGCGCCGAGCAGGTGCGTGGGTTGCGCAACAAGCTGATCGCCATGAACCCCGACGGTGCGCCGAAGACGCTGGTCGTCACCTCGGCGATTCGCGGCGAGGGCAAGAGCGTCACGGCGATCAATCTGGCGATGGCGTTCGCCGAGATGGAGCGCATGCCGGTGCTGCTCGTCGATGGGGACCTGCGGGCGCCGTCGGTCGAGCGCTACCTCAACCTCAACGAGCAGGCGGGGTTGTCCGACATCCTCATGGGGCGCGCCGGCCTCGAGCACGTCGTGCGCGAGTCGGTGTACCGCAACCTCGCGGTGATGGGCGCCGGCACCCGGCTCACCGGCCCGTCGGAGCTGTTGACGGCACCGCGTTTCGAGGAGCTGCTGCTGCGCCTCAAGGAGCGCTACCAGTACGTGATCGTCGACACGCCACCCGTGCTGCCGTCGACCGACGCCAGCGTCATGGCGGCGCGGGCGGACGGCTGCCTTTTGGTCGTGCGCTTGGAACGTTCGTCGAAGGCGCTGACGCGCGAGGCCATCAAGAACCTGACCGACCTAGGCGCCAACATGCTCGGCACGTTCGTCACCGAAGTCCGCGGTGCCGATCCCGAGGCCGATCCGAGGCTCGGCGACAGTCAGGAGGAGTACTGAGTGGCATCGCTCGGTCAGAGCCTGAAGGAGTCGCTGCGCAAGCTTGCGTACAGCACGTCGGTCGACCAGTTGCGCAAGAAGGGCGTCAAGAACGTCAAGGTGGTTGGTCTCGACCGCATCGTCGGGCTGATCGAGGAGGCCGTGCACCGGAGCCTGCGCAACAAGCTCATGGGGCTCGAGCGCGAGCGCATCGTCGGCGACACCTCGGAGGAGTTCCTGCGGCTGCTGAAGAGCAACGAGGAGCTCGAGCGCTTGCGCAGCGAAGCGATGCGCGAGAAGCACCGCGCGGAGGAGGAGATCGACGAGCTGCGCCGGCAGATCGAGCAGGGACACCGCGAGCTCAGCGAGCGCCTCGAAGAGGGTGAGCGCGAGATGCAGGCCCAGTACGAGGGCCAAAACGCGGTCATCGCCGAGAAGCTCAACGTGGTGTTTCGCGAGCTGGTGCAGACGCCGGGCGGCGATCTCTCCGGCCTGCGCGAGCGCATGTTCGAGGTCGTCCTCAACCTGGTCGATGAAGAGCGTCGGGCCACGGCGCACGCGCAGCAGGCGGCCCGCGACGGCGAGATCGACCGTTTGCAGCGGCGCTTGAGCAAGCTCAAGAGCTCGCTCGAGGAATCCGAAGCGCGGCTGCTGGATGCCAGCAGTACACCGACCGTCGACGCCGGCATCTCCAGCGTCTATCGGACCGTGCAGGGCATCGACCAGGGCGACTCGCAGTTCGATCGCAAGCGGGAGCTGATGGCCGACATCTTTCGGGCAAACGTTGCCCTGCAGAAGGGCGATGCGGGATCGTGACGCGGAGCGTCTTTGGCCCGCGCATCGCGGCACGCGTGCCGCCGGCCCAGCGAACCAAACGACTGAACCACTACGCAACCGATTCGAGGAACTGAAGCATGACCGAGGGTGAAGCCGCAGCGGCGGGTAAGGACGGAGCGAAGGATCACGGTGTCCTGTACATCGGCATGGACTTGGGGACGTCGCGGACGGCGATCTCTGCCAGCAACGGCGTCCGCGAGTCGATGTTCTCCGCCGTGGGCTACCCCAAGGACGTGGTCAGCCAGAAGCTGCTGAAGAAGAGCGTGTTGTTCGGCAAGGAAGCGCTGGAGAAGCGGTTGTCGCTCAACCTCTACCAGCCGCTGCAGCACGGTGTCCTGAAGCACAGCGAGGGTGGCGGAGACGAGGCCGATGCCAATGTGCGCGCCGCGCGCGACCTGATCCGCGCCGCGACCGACATGGCGCAGGCGCGCAAGGACGAGCTGGTCTACTGCGTCATCGGCGCGCCGGCCCAGGCTTCCATCCGCAACAAGGAGGCGATCATCGAAGCCGCGCGGGAGACCGTCGATTCGGTGATGCTGTGCAGCGAGCCGTTCGCCGTCGCGTACGGGCTCGACATGCTGGAGGATGTGCTCGTCGTCGACATCGGCGCGGGCACCACCGACTTGTGCCGGATGCACGGCACGATGCCGGAGGAGTCGGATCAGATCACGACGACTGCAGCGGGTGATGCGGTGGATGCCGAGCTCGCCCGGCTGATCGGCGAAACCTGCCCGGGTGCGCAGTTCACCACCCAGATGATCAAGGACATCAAGGAGCGCTTCTCCTACCTCGGCGATCCGCTCGGCCGCTGCACGGTGGACCTGCCGGTGAACGGCAAGCCGACCAGCTTCGACCTCACCGATCAGGTCAAGGCCGCGTGCTCGATCCTGATCCAGCCGATCGTCGATGGGATCAACAAGCTGATCTCGTCCTTCGATCCGGAGTTCCAGGAGCGGCTGCGCCGGCGCGTTCTGCTCGCCGGTGGCGGTTCGCTGATCAAGGGCTTGGACAACGCGATCGAAGAGGCGATGCAGCGCGACCTCGGCGGTGGCAAGGTGATGCGCATCGAAGAGCCCATCTACGGCGGCGCCAACGGTGCGCTGAAGATCGCGCACGACATGCCCGAGGAGTACTGGGAGAAGCTCAAGTAGCGCGGGCCGGGGGTACAGACGGCTCGCCGGTCACGGCGGCCGACCGGCGCCCCCTATAGACCGAACTCGCCGCTCAGGATCTCGCGCAGCTCGTAGAAGTCGCGGATCACGTAGTTCGGCTCGGTCGCGCCCTGGTGCGAGGCGTAGCGCCCGGAGCGCTGGCTGCGCACCGTGATCAGACCCTCGGCGTTGGCGGGGTCGATGTCGTGCGTCGGGTTGTCGCCGACGTAGACGACTCTGGCCGGATCGAGCTCCAGGTCGGATACCACGCGCCGATACAGCTTGGGGTTGGGCTTGCTGATGCCGATCTGCTCGGTGAAGTAGATCGCGTTGGGGGTGAGGAAGTCGTAGATCTTCAGCCGGATCAGCTTCTCGGCCTGTTTGATGGTCCAGCCGGCGGAGACGATCCCGCGCAGCACGGGCTTGTCGGCCAGCCAGCTGAGGACCTCGTAGACGTCGTCGTAGACCTGCAGCTCGCGCCACTTGGTCTCGTGGTAGGCGACCACGCCGGCGGCGACGACCACCGCGGGGTTGACCCCCCGGCTGGCCTGCCCCGGCAGGCGCTGCACCACCTTGTCGAAGTGCGACGAGTGGTTGCTCGAGAACTCGGTGATGACCTCGGTCAGCTCCTTGAGGCACGCCTCACGGCTGGCCTTGAGGCCGGCACGAATCATCGCGTCGACGGCGGCGCGGCGCGCCTTGTCCGCGAACACCGTCGTCGAAAACAGCGTGTCGTCGATGTCGAAGAAGACCGCTTGGATCTTGCGCGCCATCGACGACTCGGGGGGGCTGCCGGTCAGCGCGACAGCTGGTCGGCGACCTCGGTCAGCTCGGTGATGGTCGCGGTGACCAGCACGGACAGCGAGGTGTTCTCGTCCGAGACGCCCTCTTGCTTGAACAGGAAGGAGATCAGCGGAATCTTGCTGAGCAGCGGCACCTCGGCGCGGCGCTCACGGCTGAGCACCTCGCGCAGGCCGCCGATCAGCACCGAGCCACCGTCCGGCACCGACGCGCTGGTGGCGAACGAGCGCACCGTCATCGTCGGCAGCTGCAGGATGACCGGCAGGGTGGTGCCCGCCAGCGACGTGGTGAACGTCGGGATCGGGCGGGTGAGCTCGGCCACCGTGGGCTGCAGGCTCAACATGATGTTCTTGCGGTCGTGCGCGATGGTCGGGCGCACGTCGAGCACGATGCCGTCTTGGATCACGTCGACCTTGGGGTCGGCGATGAACGACGCCTGCGCCACCTCGACGTCGAAGTCGCGGATGTAGGAGGTCTGGTTGATCACCGCCATGTTCGCGCGCTCGTTGTTGAGCACGGTCAGCATCTGGCTGTTGACCACCTGGATGTCCTCTTGCTTCTCGATCGCCTGGATCAGCGCCTGCAGCTCGAGGTCGTCGAGCAGCGAGAACGCCGCGGTGAAGCCGCCGTTGGCGGTCAGCGCTTGACCCAGGGGGGCACCGAAGAAGTTCTCGGTGCGCGCCCGCACGTCGCCGTCGCCACCGTCGTTGAAGAACGCACCGGCGCTCGGGTTGCTGGCGGCGTCGCCCGAGCCCTGGTTGTCGAGCCCGCGCGACGCGGAGTCGTCCAACGCGTTGGTCACGTCGTCCAGAGTGGCCTCGGTGCCCTTGTTGCCCGAGCCGCCGAGCCCGCGGAAGTCCACGCCGATCTCCTGCAGGTAGTTCTGCGTGATCGTCAGGAACTTGGTCTCGATGGTCACCACGCTGGTGGCGAACCGACGTTGGTCCTCGATGAAGCGCCGCACGCGCTCCTGCATCTCGGGCGAGGCGTGGCAGAGCAGGTAGCCGCTCTCCACGTAGTCCATCCGGCCGCCGCCGTCGGCTTCCCAGTAGGTGTCGCCGCCGGTCGCGCTCTCGATGTTGGTCTTCAGCACGTCGGCTTCGATGTAGGCGACCTTCTCGTCACCCTCGCTGCCGATGCGCGGGCCCGACAGGCCGATGTCGCCACTGGGGATGTCACGGATGATCGGCGGCAAGAACGTGGTGCGGGGGAACACCAAGTCGCGCACGTCGTGGCTGATCATGATGTCGGCGCCACCGGACTTGGCCTTGGTGGTGATCTCGACCACGCCGTTGCGGACCGTCCAGGCCAGGGTCTCGCTCTTGTCGACCATCAGGTCGAGGAAGTTGGCCAGCGAGATCGGCGCGGCGATGTCGATCTCCATCACCAGACCTTCGCCGTCGACCGCGTCGCGCGCTTCCTGCGACATCATGATCGGCACGTTGGTCATGCTGCGCAGCAGCCGGATGACGTCGCCGTAGTCACCGGTCTCCTCGGTGAACTGTACCTTCGGCACCTGCTTGGAGCGCACCAGCTCGCGCACCGCGCGGTCGTCCGGGTCGGTGGCGTCGGCCGGCACCACTCCCTGGTCGCGCATGCTGGCGCGCTTCCAGGTCGCGCGGTCGACGCGCAGAATGTCGGATTGGGGCACCCGCAGATCCTGGTCCTGTTCGAGCATCCGCTTGAACTGCTCGCGCTTGGAGCGGCGGTAGCGCTCGGTGCTCTCGGTGCGCTGCGCCTTGGTGGCGGTGTCGTGGATCTCGCGCGCGAGGTGGTTGGTCTGGTCGAGAGTCATGGCGTCGAACGCGAGGTCGCGCGCCAGCTCGTAGTGACCGCCGTCGAACGCGCGCACCGCCTTGTCGAGCAGGTTGTCCACCCGCGCGGTGAGCCGCGCAGCGCGGGCCTCTTCGGCCAGTCGCTGCTCGCGGTAGATCTCGTCCTCGATCGCCGCCTGCTTCTCGGCGGCGTGCCGGTCGTGCAGCTCCTGCGCGCGCGCCCGCATCTCGTTGGCGCGGTCGCCGATGTCTTGCCAGTCGATGTCTGGGGCGACGTCGATGCGCAGCAGCACCGCGTCGAGGTCGGCGATCGCGGCTTCGTAGTCCTCGTTGGTGATGGAGCGCTCCGCGGCTTCCATGCGCTGCAGGGCGTCCTGGCGCGCGCGCTGCTCGCGGATCTGCCACAGCCGCTGCATCTGCTCGGCGAAGCTCTGCCCGGTTCCCGGGTGGCCGGGTTGCAACGCGGACTGCACCTCGGCGAGCGCGCTCAACACGTCCTGATTGGCGGGCGACAGCTCCTTCGCGCGCAGCAGCAGGGACAGCGCCTCCTCGTTGCGTCCGGAGCTGCGCAGCTCGCGGGCGTCTTGGAGGTAGCGTTCGGTGAGGAACTTGGCGCGCTCGGCCTTGAGGCTCTGCCCCTGAGGAGCCGCGGTGAGCGCGGCGGTGGAGATCAGGAGCAGGGAGAGGGCCGATGCGAGGACGCGGCGCGTCAGGACTTCGAACATCTGGCTTCGGAGCTTGCTGTAGGGAATCGAGAGGGCACCCCGCGGCCGGTACGTCACGCGGACGATCGGCCGCTGCGAGAGGGTGTCGCCGACAACTCGGGGGGACGGTCTCCGGCGATCCGGGAGGCGCAGAAACTAGCTGTCATGGGGGGGATCCGCCACCACAATCTTCTTCGCTTTGGCGCCCCTCCACGCTGTGCGGCTGGCCGCGGAACGCGGGTTCCGCGAAGGACTTCGTGCGGTTCCCCGTAGCCGATCGGGCCGGTTCGGGGCGCGCACACGGCGGTCCGCACGGGCCGCCGGCGGAGGGGGGGCGAACCCCTGGCGCCGAGTCGACAACGACTCGGCTGGCCGACGCGCCGGCGGCCGGCTCGTTGGCTACTCGCCGCTGCGGGCGCCTCGGGCGCCGCGGGCGCCGAGGCCGCCGCCGAAGCTGATGTCTTCGAAGCCCGCCTCGCGGACCGCGTCCAGCGTGGTGGCGACGTCGCCGTAGGTCGTGTCCGGGCCGGGCTCGATGACCACGCTCATCGGCTTGAGCTCGCCGGTTTCCTTGTCTCGCTGGAAGCGGCTCGTGTCGGTGGCGATCTTGCGCAGCGCCTCGAGCAGCGCGTCCGAGCTCTGGAACGGCGTCGGTCCGATCTTCCACCGGACCTGGTGGCCCTCGAGCCGGTACGACGGTTCGATCCCGGCCTCCGCCTCCTGCGCGGTCGCCTGACGGCGCGGGATCTTGGTGCCGAAGTTGTCGCAGATGATCATGATGTTGAGCTTTTCCTGCGGCTCGACCTCGGTCGTGTGCGCGCCCACATCCTTCGGCAGGTAGGCCGGTAGCTTGGCTTCCAAGATGCGGAAGTCGATGCAGAGGAAGAAGATGATGAGCAGGAACACGACGTCGATCATCGGCGTCATGTCCATCTTGGCCTCTTCCTCGATGGTTTCTCGCAGTCGTTCCTTCATCGCATCGCCCTCTACTGAGCCTGCCTGGCCAACATGCGCACTTCCTTGTCCTCTTCGCTGAGCGCGAGCTCCAGCTTCCAGAACGCGGCCTCGGGGAAAGTGCAGGCCTCCATGAACTTGCCGACGTAGTGCCACTCGGTCCACTTGTCGGCGCGCACCAGGACGGGATCCTCGATCGTGGTCATCCGCATGCCGCCGCCGACGACTTCGCTCTTGATGCTGTCGGGGTCGGCGACGGTCTGCTTCCACAACAGGAGGAGCGGACGGATGTTCTCGATGATCTTCTTGGGATCGTGTCCGTCGACCAATGGGTCGTAGTAGGCGTTCTTCTTGTAGATCATCTCACCGGACTGGGTGATGTTGATCACCGGCCGGTTCTCCGGCGGCTTCTCGTCCGGCACCGCGAACTCCGCCTTCGGCAGGATCAGGTCCTCGAGCTCTTGCTGGCTCAAGTCGATCACGAGCACGAAGAAGATCATCAGCAGGAAGACGCAGTCGATCATCGGCGTCATGTCCATCTGAATCTCTTGCTGGGCGCGTTTGGTTTGTTTCGACATCGGTTGCTCCCGGTCTGCGGTCGGCTTGCCGCACTCCAACGAGCGCGGCGGGGGGCCGGATCAGTCGGTCACTCGCCCGCGCTCTTCGGACGGAAGCGCTCGAACATGTCCTCGGCGAGGGCGTTGACCTCGATGGTCGCGCGCACCACGCGGTTGCGGAACACGAAGAAGAACGCGCCGACCGGGATCGCCACGACCAGGCCGAAGATGGTGGTCGTCAGCGCCAGCTTGATGCCGCCCGCCAGCTGCGCCGGGCTGACCGAGCCGCCGGCCGCCGCGATCTCGCCGAACGTGACGAACATGCCCGTCACCGTGCCGAGCAGGCCCATCATCGGCGCCGTGGCACTGATCAGGGACAGCCAGCCGATCTTCTGGAACAGCTTGACCGACTCCTCGTCCTCCATCTCGCGGACCGCGGTCTGGATGGTTTCGAACGGGTGCCCGAGCTTGGACAGCCCCGCGGCGACCACGTTGGTGAGGTAGGTGCGCTCGTTCTCGCAGAGCTCCAGGGCGTCCTGGAAGTTCTCTTCGTCGAACAGGGCCTCGAGCTCGTCGACCAGGTCGGGCGGCGCGAGCTTGTCGCGCTTGATCGTCATGAAGTTCTCGATGATCAGCGCCAGCGAGATCACCGAGATGATGACGATCACCCAGCCGACGATGCCCGCGTTCTCGAACATGTCGGCGAGCGCGCTCTTCTGCTCGGTGGCTTCTTGCGCGAGCAACGAGCTGGTCAGCAGCAGAGTGGACAGGGCCGGGAGGCAGGGGAAGCGGTTCAGAAAAGTCAGCTTCATCGATCTAAGCCGTCGGCGCGACGGCGCGAGAGTGGAGGGACCGAGGGCTGGTCCACGAGAGTGCGAATGCCGCCGCGGCGGAGGCAAAGGCCACGGCAGCGCCAGAGTGTGCGTGAGGGGGGGCGGAGACGAAAGCCCCTGCCGCGCCCACAGGCGAGAAAATCGTCCGGGGTTGCCCGGTCGTGACCACCGGTCGCGTCACCGCTGGGTCTCGCCGCGGGCCTGCTCGGCCCAATCGGTGGTGGGGTATTGATCCGTGACCAGGTCGAAATAGGTCAGCGCGCGGTTGCGCGCGTCGCGCTCGCGCTCCTCGCCGAGGGCGAGCAGCACCTTGCCGAAGAAGTACAGCGACTTGGCCGAAGTCTCGGCGTTGCTGGTGTCGCGCGCCATCGCGCGCGCCAACGCCATCTGCGCCTCGCGCAGGGTGGCGGCCTCGCCACTGCCTTCGGTCGACAGAAACAGGGCCTGCCCCACCCCGGCCAGGGCGGCGGCCTGCACGCTGCGGGTACCGCTGTCCGCGTGCCGGCGGAAGTACTGCAGCGCCTGCTGCCAATCCTTCTCGACGATGTAGGTCTCGCCCTGCGCGATCAGCGCGCGTTCCTTGAGCTCGCCCAGCTCCGCATCGGCGCCCTCGGTGCTGATGGCGCCGTCGACGGCGGTCGCGACCGACTGGAACGCGCTGCGCGCCTGGCCGGCTTCGCCGGCGGCGGCGAGGGCGACGCCGCGGTGGTACTTGGCGTGCGCGGCCCAGGTCATGCCCCAGCCGTCGGTGACGGTGCGCGACTCCAAGCTCTGCAGCGCGGAGGCGGCTTCGGTCGGCTGACCCTGCAGCAGCAGCGCGCGGGCGAGCAGCAGGTTGGCCTCGGCGACGCGCAGCCCGTCGGGGTGGTCGTTGATGTACTCCTGCAGGCGGTCGGCCGCCGCCTCGGCGGTGGCCGCGTCGGTGTCGGCCGCGCGCAGCGCGGCGCGCGCTCCGCGGAAGGTCGCCTCCGCCTTGGTCAGGTCGCGCAGCGCCTCCTTGGCGGCCTCGAGGTATTGCGTCGCAGCCTCGCCGAACTGCCCGTTCTCGGCCAGGTTCTCGGCCAGCCGGAACGTCTCGGGCATACTGTGCCACTCGATGGCGCGCACCGTGGCCGACGGGACCTTCTTGTCGCCGTCCGGCGAGGTGTAGGTCACCTCGGCGGCGGTTGCGGCGGTCACCTCACCGCCGCGCAGGGTGGCGCCGTCGCGCAGGTGCACGACGTCGGTCTGCGCGTGGGAGGTCGCGGCGCCGGTGAGCGCGACGGCGGTCACCGCCAGTGCGCGCCACGCGGAGAGGGCGGCCGGCAGGATGGTGGTCGTGGGAGCGCTCATCGCGGGTCGTTCTCCAGGAACATGTCTCTCAGGTTGCGGCCCTCGAGGCCGAACTTCTCCAGCTGGGCGAACTCGTCGAACGAGCGCGCCTTGTTGAACAGCGTCACGGCGTACTGCTGGTACTTGCTGTCCTTCTTCGCCGCCTCGCGCGCGAAGTGCAGCAGCTCGAAGTGGAACCGGTACCAGTCGAGCGAGTGGTCTTCGAACGCCTTGGTCGAGTCCAGGGCGTAGGTCTTGTACTCGCCCCAGTACTTCTCGTAGGCCTCCACCGGCTTCTCGAGGCCCAAGAAGGACACGATGCGGCCGGTGCGCTCATCGACCTCTTGCCAGCCGCCGAGAGCCAGCGCGACCAGGCGCTTGAGCGGGTAGTCGTTGGGCCGGGCCGCCTCGGCCGCGGTCAGCATCTCGTGGGCCTCGCGGTACTTGTGCTGGCGCAGGACGGCGTCGCCGATCACCGGCCGGATCTGCCGGTCGAGGTTGGTGGCGAGCTCGGCGTCCTCGCCGAAGCGCTCCAGCGTGTCGTTGCCGAGCTTCTCGACCAGCGGCCAGTCGCGCAGATCCTGGGCGTGCTTGATGGTGTGGTAGGCGATCGTGTACTGCGGGTCGCCGGAGTCCCGCAAGTACGCCTGGCCGATGGCCACCGTCTTGCGCCGCAGGGTGTCGAGGGCCTCGCGGGCCGCCTCGGCGTCCTCGCCACGGGTCTCGATGGCGGCGACCTCGGTCTCCTGGGCGCCGACCTTGTCGTGGTAGGCGCCGAAGATCGCGCTGGCCAGAATCGGCACCGTGGTGTCGCGCGGCGCCAGCTCGATCAGCTGGCGCTGCTTCTCTTCGGCCTTGTCGAGGTTGCCGAGTGCGATGTAGCAACGCCCCTGGTAGTAGATCGCGCGCGGCACCATCGCCGGCACCGCCTCGCCGTGGGACGCCTCGAACTCACCCAGAGCGCGGATCGCCTCGGGGATCTTGGTGGCGTCGGCCTCGCGGTTGTCGCCGCCGGTGCCCTCCTCGTAGAGCATCGCTCCCTCGGCGAAGGCGATCTCGCCCTCGGCGATGCGCCGCACCTGCTCCGCCGCGTTGTCGTCGTCGGGCAGATTGGCGTCCTTGGTCTGGCGATAGGCGCGGTAGTCCGCGATCGCCTTGCGCGCCGCGTCGAAGTCCCCCATCCGGTGGTGGCACATCGCGATGCGC
This sequence comes from Planctomycetota bacterium, assembly GCA_965223545.1. Lineage (GTDB taxonomy): Bacteria > Planctomycetota > UBA1135 > UBA1135 > UBA2386 > CBDCWY01. Next base: position 7,086,205 of record OZ245006.1, read on the forward strand.
GCCTGCGCCCACTCGTAGTAGAGCTCGCCCTTGGGGATCGAGCGCAGCTGGCGCAGCGCCCCCTCGTAGTTGCGCTTGCCGAACTCGCGCAGCGCTTCGTTCCAGATCCGCTTGGTGGCGTCCTCGGCCGAGCCGAAGCGGACGACCAGTCCGTTGACGTCGTCACCCAGGCTGTTGAAGAACGCGTCGTTCTTGGCGTTGCTGCGCACCTGGTTGAGGGTCTTCTGGATCATGTCCGCGGCGCGGCTGACGTGGTTCTTGTCCTCGCCGTCGCCAAAGCGCTCGAGTCCTTCCTTGAGCGCCATGGTGGCCTCCAGCACGCGGCCCTGCAGGGCCATGCTATGGCCGATGACGAAGTGCGCCTCCATGCCGTGCTCGGCGAGCTCGGCGTCGGTCATCATCGACAGCGCGTGGTGGATGCCGGTGATCGCGCGCTCGTAGTTCTTGGCGATGTAGTCGCCCTTGGCGACCTCGAGCAGCAGGCCGCCGCTGACGCGCTGCGACTGCGCTTCGAGAATGTCCTTCAACGCCGATTTGGCGCGCAGGCCGACGAAGTCATTGCCGTGCCAATCGTTGATCGCCTGCACGATGGTCAACGCGCGGTTGAGCTCTTCGTCGCTGCCGCCGTCGGCGAGCGCCTGGGCGTAGGCGAGGTACATGCCGTGACCGAAGCGCTCGTCCTCTTTGCCCTCGTCCTCGACCGGCTGCTCGAGATTGGTGAGCGGGACGCCGTAGCCGCCGAGGCGGTTGCGGTAGTCGTCGACCAGCGTCATCACCTCGGCGCGCTTGCCCTGCTGGAGCAGCACCAGCGCAGCGCGCTCGTAGGCTTCTTCCATGGTGACGACCATGAGCTCGCGGACGTCCGAGGACAGCTGCAGGGACTCGTCGGTGAGCACGGTGTCGGCGGACTGGATCACGCCCTGGTAATTGGCGACGGCGTCGTCGAGCTCGCCGACCACCTCGTCGTTCTGCGCGTATTCGAACAGGGCGCGCTGGCCGAGGGCGGTCTCTTCACCGACCTCGAAGATCAGCTCCTCCAGCTCCGAGCGCGAGCGCTCGGCGAGATAGCTGCGGTCCTTGGCCACCGCGCGGGCGTGCTCGCGCAGCAGGATGCCCTTGCGCATCCACGCCAGGTGGTAGTCGGTCCACAGCCGCGGGTTGTCGTCCTTGCGCGACTCGAGCGCCTGCTTCACCGCGTCGCACGCGTCCTCACCGGCGCGGAAAACGGCGGCGGCATCTTCCTCGAGCTCCGGCACCTTCGCCGGCTCGTCGGCGCGGGCCAGCTCGAGCTCCTCGGCGAGAAACCGGCCGAACTCGAGCGACGCGTTGGCGAGCGTCATGCGCGCCGCATCGGCGGCTTGGCCGTCCGAGTAGCGGCTCAGGAAGTCGCGGACCTTGTCGAGCGCCTCTTTGTAGAGCGTGCGGCGCTCGGCCCGGTTGCCCTCCAGCTGGGCGCCGATCAGCGAGATCTCGATGCCGAGCTGCGCGACGCTCTGGAAGTCCTCGCCGTCCTTGTAGCGCAGCTTCAGCCGGTCGACCTCCGACTGCGCCAACGAGATGAAGCGCAGCTTGGTCGCCAGATCGCGGACGAACGTCAGATCGCGTTCGAGGCGGCTCTGTTGGGCGACGAGGGGCACCGAAACGGTGCCCGCCGCGAGGATTGCGAGGGCCGCGGGGTACGCGCTGCGCCGGAGGAAAAAGCGTGCCGTCATTGTCTTCAGTGGGATGTCCTGGGCCGTGCCACCCGTGGTCGCTAGAGCCGGTGTGATCGCCGGTTCGGCTGCCGGGATGAGGTCGTGGCCGGGGTTTGAAACTGAAATGGCGAGCAAACCTCGGAGAGGGCGGCCGAGGTTCTTTGGGGAGGAGGAACGGGGAGTATAGCGAGGGGTTCAGCGGCTGCACGCATCGCCTTGACGCGGCGGTGCGCGGCTGGCGAACGGCCCGGACCGGCCAAGACGCTCGGTGCCGCAGGGCCGCGGCGCCCGGGCGGCGCTCACCGCCGCGGGGGGCGGGGGGGGACGGCGCGCGCCTCGGGGCGTGGGCGCGCCGCCGGCGGCTCAGCCGTTGCCCTCACCCATGAGGGTGAGGGTGAGATCGTCGGGACCGATCTCCGGCAGGTTCTCGTCCGGCATCACCACCTTGGCCCGGATCAGGATGACGATCTTCTTGTTCTGCACGAACGTGCCCTTGCGGCTGAAGAAGAACGACAGGCCGGGCAGATTGCCGAGCAACGGCACGCGCGACTCTTGGTACTGCTTTTGGGCGAGCTTCATTCCGCCCAGCATCAGCGTGCCGCCGTCGGGCATCGTCACCGTGGTGCGCACGCGCTGCAGAGTGACGCTGGGCAGCTGGATCGACACCGGCTGACCGACGCCGAGAGTGGTGGTGAACGTCGGGATCGGCAGATCCAGGGTCATCACGGTCGGGCGCAGCTCCATGGTGATGAAGCGACGGTCGGCGGAGACCACAGGCCGCACGTCCAGCACCACGCCGTCGCGCACGACGTCGACGACCGGGTTGGCCACCGCCGCCGCCTGCGCGATCTCGACGTCGAAGTCGCGGATGTACGACGTGTGCCGCAGCACCGACATGCTGGCGCGCGTGTTGTTGTAGATCACCAGGCGCGGCGCCGTGATCAGCTGGCTGCGCTCCTGCTTGTCGACCGCGCGGAGCACGATCTCCAGCTCGGCGTCGCCGAGGAACGCGTACTGCAGCGCCAAACCGCCGCTGCCTTCCAGCGTGCCGTCGCCGCCCAGGGCGCGGTCGAACAGGTTCTCCGACCGGGCCATGATGTCGCCATCACCGCCGTCGTCGTAGAAGAAGCCGGGCTCGGTGCCGGTGCCGATCGACCCCGGCGTCGCCGGGTTGATGACGCTGCGCTGGCCGAAGTCGTCGAAGCCGGCGTTCTGCCGGTTGTTCCGCTCCAAGCCGCGGCCGGGCACGCCGCTCGCCGCTTGGTTGCCCAGGCCGCGGATGTCGACGCCGATGTCCTCGAGGAACTGGTCCTCGACCTGCAGGAAGCGCGACTCGACGTCCACCTGGATGCCGACCGCTTGGCGGAGGTCGGCCAGGAGGCTCTCGATCTGCTCGTGGACCAGGCGGTTGTGCCGCACCAGCAGTACGCCGCGCTGCGGGTTGATGCTGGTGCCGTTCACGTCCCAGGAGTCGGGCTCGATGTTCACCTGGATGATGTCCATCAGCTTGTCGGCGTCCACGACGGTGGGGGCCGGCTCCTCGTCCTCCTCGAGGGCGAACTCGTCCTCGTCACCGGGCGCACGCAGCTTCAGCTCGACGCCCGGGCGGTCGGGAACGCCCTGCACGATGTCGCGCACGTCGTACTGGACCAGGTAGATGCGGCCGCCCGCGTTCTCCTCGGTGACCAGCTGGACGATGCCGTTCTCGACCTTCCACTTGACGTTGGTCAAGTTGCCGATGACGTCCAGTGCCTGCGACACCGAGGTCGGCGGCAGGCTGAAGTCGGTCAGCGTGGTCTGGTCGGGATCCATCTCCTTGACCGGCGTGGTGACCAGGAACGTGACGTCGGTCACGCGGGAGTAGTAGTCGGCCCAATCCTGCACCGCGGCGCTGGAGAAGTTGTGCTCGACCTTGGTCGACTCGAGCTTGGCGTAGATCGCCTTCTCTTCCGGGGTCTCGAGATCGCCGTCCGGCGTGAACTGCAGCGGTTCGCGCGACTGGATCTTCGCCCAGTGCTCCACGTCGTACTGGACGACGTCGAGCTGCGGCAGGTCGAGCGAGTTCAGGTCGTCGAACGTCTTCGCCCACTCGCCGTTCCAATCGTTGCGCAGCACGTCGAGGCGGTTCTCGTGGCGCGCCCGCTCGGCGAGGTCGCGCAAGGCCAGCGCGTTGCCGTTGTTGGGCTCCTGCGTCAGCGCCTCGTCCAGAGTCGTCACCGCGCTCTCGTAGTTGCCGTTCTGGAAGTCGAAGTTGGCCTGCTCGAGCAGTCGCTTGACGCGCTCGCCGCGCCGGATGCGTGCCGCGCGCTCGGCCCGCGCCAGCTCGGCGCGCGACGCCGCTTCGGCCTCGGCGGTCTCGGCTTCGTCGGCCTGCATCTTGGCCTGCCGCGCGTCGTCGAGCTTCTGCGCCAGCGTGCGCTCGGTCTGCGAACCGGGCATCGCGTAGGGCGACGATTGCAGCAACAACAAGCCGCGTTCGTAGGCGTCGATGGCGTCGCCGTAGCGTCCCTCGGCGTAGTGGGCGTCGCCGACGGACAGCGCGGTGCGCACGTCGAAGTCGAGCTTTTGACGGGCGGCCTCGGACTCGCGCACCATCTCGACGAACTGGCGCTCGACATTGGCGCCGGTGTTGCCGAGGGCTGCTTGCGCGTCGTTCAAGATGCTGCGCGCCGCCTGATTGGTCGGGTCGATCTCGAGGACCTCGGCCGCGATCTGGGCGGCGTCCTGGAACAAGCGCAGCTCCAGCGATCGGCGCGCCTCGTTGATCGAGTTGGTGATCAAGAACTGTCGCCGCTGAGCGGCGGGGTCCTGGGCCGGGTCTTGGCTGGGCGCGGCGGCAGCGGGGGTCTCGGCCGCGGCAGCGGCCGTCGGCGCGCTCTCGGCCGGCTCCGCCGCGGCGGGCGCCGAGGAGTCGTCCGCGGGCGCGCCGGTGCTGCAGGCTGCGACCCACGCGAGCGCGACCACACCCAGGCTGCGCAGAAGGAACGTCGGGACCATCTTCATGAGTCTTTGCGATCCTGATGAGGTGTCAGGAGATGGGGCGAGCGTCGTGGCGGGGCGACCGAAAGGGGGACGTGCTCTTCAGTGCGGGAGGGACGAACCGCCGACGTGGCGGGCGGACGGTAGCCGTCGTCCCGGCGAGGGTCAAGCGCGGAGGAGCATTGCTCTGAAGCCCGCCTGCTTCGGGCTAACGACGCCGGGGCAGGGAGGTTTCGACGACGGTCGCCGGCGGACGGCGACCGCGCGCGCGGGTTCAACGGCCGGGAACTTCCGGTGCGCCGAGCAGGCGGTTGACCCGCTTGATGTCTTCCCACGTGTCGGCCTTCGCCGATGGTTGGCGCAGCAGATAGGCGGGGTGCCAGGTCGCCACCACCGGGATGCCCTCGTAGCGCAGGTCTTGGCCGCGGAGGCGCCGCATCGGTGCGGTGCTCGCCAGCAAGTTGTGGGCGGCGATTCGCCCGAGCGTGACGATCACCTCGGGCTGCAGAATGCGGACCTGTGCGCGCAGATTGGGCAGGCAGGCCGCCACCTCGTCCGGCTGCGGGTCGCGGTTGTCGGGCGGCCGGCACTTGTTGACGTTGGCGATGTACACGTCGGCGCGGCGCAGCCCCATCGCGTTCTCGATGATGCGATCGAGCAACTGGCCGGCCTTGCCCACGAAGGGCCGCCCCTTGCGGTCCTCGTGGAAGCCGGGTGCTTCGCCGATGAACATCACCCTGGGGCGTGGGTTGCCCTCGCCGAACACCACCTGGGTGCGGCCCTGCGCCAGCTTGCACGCGCCGCAGTCGGCGAGCTCGGCCGCCAGGCGTTCGAGCGCCACCTCGGGCTCGGTGGTCTCGGGAGCGGTCTCGGGAGCAGGCGTTTCGGGTGTGCGCGTCTCGGCCGTGGTCCCGCCCGCGGCCCGCCCCGACGGTGCGTCGGAAGTGGGGCCGGGCAGAGGAGATGCGACCGAGCCGGTGGAGGCGGCGGGCGCCGGTTTCGCGAGCGCGCGGTCGACGCCGACCGGCAGATCGGCGCCGTACGCCTCGATGGCCTGGTCGAGCCAGAACCGCGCCGCCCTGCCGCAGTGGCGCCCGTTTAGAAGGCCCATCCTGCGGTCAACAGCCAGCGGTTGTCGATCCGGTCGCGGCCGGGGGCCGGCGTGTTGTCGTAGTCCATGACCCACTGCAGCTGGGCGAACATCGCCTCGGTCAAGGAGGTGCGCAGGCGCGAGTCCTTGATCAGGAAGATGTCGTCGGAGTGCTCGAGGCTGGGAAACGCCTGCACGTCCTGCAGGAAGATCGTGGTCTCGGTGATCGCCCAGCGCAGGCTGTACGCCACCCGCGCCGCCAGCGTGTCGGTGTCCGGCGTCGTGTCCCGGTAGGACTCCGAGATGTAGCTCACGCCGGCCTCGCCCGACAGCGCGAACTCCTCGGTGTCGTAAAACTGGTAGCCGAGGCCGGAGCCGACGGTGTAGCGCAGGTCGATGTTGGCGAGGGTGTCGCCGAGCGCGGTGGTGTTGGCGTAGACGTACAACCGCTCCGAAATGAAGTAGTCGTATTGCAGTTCGCCGTAAGTGCGCCGCTGACTCAGGTTCCAGGTGCGGGTCGCGTCTCTCTCTTCGGAGTAGTCCCACGTGGCCTTCAGGCTCATGCGGTCGAGGTCGGTGCGACGCTCGGCGTCGAACGCGGCGAACGCGCTGCGCCGGTTCGTGTTGCCCTCGGTGAGCGCCAGCCCGAGGTTCAGGGATCCGGTCCACCGTACTGGATCTTCGGGTGGGTTGATCGCATCGAGGTCGTCGATGGTGATCGACAGCCCGCTGGGACCGGCGGCCGGGTCGGCGAGCACCAGCTGACCATCATCGATGCCCGTCACGGTGCGCTCGTAGGTTTCACCCGCGGTCGTCCGCAGGCGCAGCGGCCGCGCGCTGACCAGATTCGCGATGTCGGCCAGCTTGATCTCGACGGTGCCCAAGGGACCGGTTTCGACGGTGACGACCCCCTCGGCCATGGTTTGGATCGTGCCGGTAATGCGGTCGCCATTGGTCAGCACGATCTCGTCCGGACTCGCAGCCTGCGCGGCCAACGGCGGTGAGACGAGGGAGAGAGCGGCCAGCAACGCCGCTGACAGGGGGATCTTGCGATCGATCATGAATGGTATGAGGACAGGCGGGAGCCACCCAGGTCTTAGCGAGCCCCACGCCGGGGGGCGAGCGAAACTCGCCGGGCAGCGCGCGCGGAGCGGCGCAACTCGTGCGGCCCGGCGCGGTATATTCCGCCGCCCTCATGGACTCCCGACCGCAGCTCGCCGGGGTGCCCGCCTTGCTCGCCCTGTTCGCTCTGGTCGCCTGTGTGTACGGGGGGCGCGCGTGGCAGGCAGAGTTCGCCAATTTCGACGACAACCTCTTCTTCGGCGCCGAAGCGCAGGCGTTTCGGGCGGCCGACCGCGGCGACGCGGGCGCCCTGCTCGATCCCGGCCGACCGATCGCCAACGCATTCCTTCCCGTCAGCCACGTGTCGCTCTACCTCGACCACTGGCTGGGGCGCGGCACCGGCCACACCAGCCGGTGGGCGCATTTGCACTCCGTGCTGTTGCACGGGCTGGCGGTCTTCGCCTTGGCGCGGCTGCTCGGTCGGCTGGGGGCCCGCCGCCGGGTCGCGGTCGCGGCGGCCGCCGTGTTTGCCGTCCACCCGGCGCTGGCGGAGTCCGTCGCCTGGGTGGCCAGCCGCAAGGACGTGCTGTCGGGGCTGTTCTCCTTCCTGTGTCTGAGCGCGGTCGCCGAGGCGGCGGCCGTGGGGCGTTCGCGGGCGGTGTTGGCGGCGGTGCTGTTCGCCGTCCTCGCCCTGTACTCGAAGGGCACTGCCGTCGTGTTGGGCTTGTTGGCCCCGGTGGTCTTCGCGCTGTGCCGGCGCACCCGGGGTGCCGCCGGCATCGCTGCCGTGGGGGGAGTGCTGCTGGCCGTCTTGCTCGTCGGGTGGCAGCACGCCGGGATCGCGGCCGCGCAGGGCACGATGGTGGCGGGCGGCGGGCGGCTGGCGCAGGCGCCCGGGGCGCTTTGGCACTACGCGGCGACGCTGTTCTGGCCGACGGGGCTCAACGTCCTCTATCCCGAAGTGGACACGTTGGCGCGATTTGCCGCGCAATGGTGGCGGGGTGCGCTGGTGGCCCTGGCCGGCGGCGCGTTGGCCGTTTGGCTGTGGCGCCGCGGCGATCGGTTGGCGGTGGCCGGCCTGGTCATGGCGGCGGCGGCCTGGCTGCCGTTCAACACGGTCTGGCCGGCGTCGTCGATCGCGGCGGCGGATCGCTACCTCTACCTCGTCACTCCGTGGGTCGCGTTGGCCATCATCGCGGCGCTGCGGCGGTGGGGACCCGTGGTCGCGCTGCCAGTGGTCGCCGGGCTGGCGGCGATGGCGTTCGCGCGGGCCGGCGACTTCCGCGACAGCGAGGCCCTGTGGACCGCCAGCCTGCGGGTCGACCCCGGCAACGCCGTGGCGCGGATCAACCTGGCCGTCGACACCCTGCCGCGCGATGCCGCCGCGGCGCGCACGCTGGTCGAGGAGGCGCTGGGGGACGCGCGCTATCCACAGCACCGGCTGCGCGCGCACGCGTTCCTCCGCGACTTGGCGTGGAGTGCCGGCCGCGGCGAGGAGGCCGGCCGGCACGCGCGTGGAGTGATCGACGCCGCCGCGGCCCTGCCCCCCTCTCCGGCGGCGGCAGCCGCGATGCTGCAAGCGCAGCTCACCGCCGCGACCATCCTGCGCAGCAGTGGCGATCTCGATGGCGCGCGCGCAGCGCTGGCCGCCGCGCAGGGTCTGGCACCCGACGACCCCGGAGTGCTGGCCTACGCGGCCGACGCCCTGCGCGTCGACCACATGGCGGCCGACGGCAGTGTCGATGCGGACAGCGAGGCCTCGCGCCAAGCGCGCGAGTGGCTGGACCGCGCCATGCGCATCGCCGGCGAGCCACCGCCCTACGACGTGCTGCTGGCGCGCGCTCGGTGGCAGCAGGCGCGCGGCGAGCTGATGTCGGCGATGGCGCATTTTCGCCGCGCACGGGAGCTGCAGCCCGGACGCGCCGATGCGCATCTCGGCCTGGCGGACTTGTTCTTGGCGACCGAGGACTACGCGGCGGCCGAGGAGACCGCGCGCGCCGGCATCGCCGCCGACGTGCGGGACCCCAACTTGCTGTTGCGGTTGGGGCTGGCGATGACCGGCCGCGGCCGATTGCAGGATGCGCGGCAGTACTACGAGAGCTACCTGCGCAACCGACCGCGCGACGCGGCGGTGCGGCGCGCGCTGGCCGCGGTGATCGCCGCCGACACCACCCGGCAGCTGTACCAGCTGTCACCGGACGAGCTGCAGACCGCCGCCGCGCGCATCGTCGAGCTCGACCCCGACAACCCCAAGGCGTTGCTGCTGCGTGGATTGGCCGCTCGCCTGCAACGGCGCTTGCCGGCCGCCATCGTCCACCTCGAGCAGGCGCGCGAGCGGTTGCCCGACAGCGAGGACGCCTGGAAGCTCTTGGCCGAGTGTCTGCGCGACCGTGGCTACGAGCTGTTGCGCGACGGTGAGCAGCGCGCCGCGTTGGACCACTTCCGCCGCTTCGTCGATCAAGCCGCTCCCGGCATCGACACCGTCAGCGCGCTGGGCATCCTGCGCACGCACTGGGAGCAGATCGAGAAGCGCGGCGTGGAGGCGTTCTCCGCCGAGGATTTCGCCGCCGCCGAAGCCGCCTTCCGCCGCTGCCTCGCGCTGGTCCCCAGCGAGACCAGCGCGTGCCTGCAGCTCGGTTTGGCGATCCTGCAGCAGGCCGACGACCGCGCGGAAGAGGCGTTGGCCCTGTTCGAGCGCGCCGAGCGCGGCCAGGTGCAAGCCCAGCGCGACGCGTCGCTGCCCGTACTCTGGCAGCTGCACGCGCTGATGCGCCTGGGCCGCGCGGACGAGGCGCGCGCTCGCGGTGAGCGCTACCTCGCCGAGGTGAGGGTGGCGCGGCCATCGGTGCTCGAGCGCATCCGTGCGCTGATCGAGGGCTGACCGGGGGAGGCCATGGTGGGCCGGAGCGCGACTTCGTGGTGATGCATGCTCTCGTCGCGCCGGATGCGCTGGTGAGCGCGGTGCGGGTTGGATCGCAACCACCACGAGTGCACGAAGGACACGAAGACGCGGGCGTCCTGCACGGCAGCGAGTCGGTCTAGAAGAACTCGGTCACCGGTACGGTCTGGCTGACGGTGCCGGTGGGCGAGTTGTTGTCGCTGCCGTGGGCGATGCGCACCGCGGCGATCGGCACCGCGCCCAGCGGCGGTGGCGTGACCACGCTGCCGTCGGAGAGCGTGACGCCGTTGACCGGGTGGCCGGAGGCCACCTGGACGTAGAAGCGCGCGCCGATCGGCAGCGTGGTCGCGGCGGTCAGCGTGCCGCTCCAATGGCCGGTCTGGTTGTTGCTGCCCGGCAGCGGGTAGACCTCGGTCGGCTGCACCAGGAGCTGGCAGCTCGGCGTGATCGAGATCGGCTGGCTGCTGGCTTGCAGGCCGACCAGCAGCGCGCTCAGGCCCGCGCCGGACGGATCGGTCGGCATTCCGTAGCGGGCGTCGACGTCCAGCTCCATCGCCACCGGCGTGTGCCGCAGGGTCAGGTTGGCGTACGCCTCGGTCGAGGTTCCGGGCGCGGCACAGCCCTGTCCGAACCGGTAGCCCGGCTGCTCGCAAGTGCCGTCGTCGAACAGCTCGTGCGCGTCCTGGTAGGCGGTGAAGTTGGCGTTGATGCCGTTCGGCCCGTCGTTGCCGTAGACGGTCGTGTCGAGGCAGATCGTGGTGCCGTTGCCGGGGTAGGCGAACGGCGTCGTGTACGGAACGCGCAGCTCGAACTGCGGCGCGGGCGCGCCGCCCGGCCGCGTGGTCGCCGGCATGCTGACCCAGGTGCGCGGCAGTACCACCACCGGGGTGCCGGCGTTGTTGGCAAAGGTCCGCGACGCCTGATCGGGCGTGACCGCGGCCAGCGAGATCGCGACCGACATCTCGACGCGATAGCCGTTGAGGTTGCCGCGCTGCGAGATGGCGTCGCGGCGGTAGGAATGGCCGGCGAGGGTGGCCGGGGCGTCGCCCAGATCGGCGTGCAGCTGCTGCAGCCGGCAGTTGTGCCGGCCGAGGGGGTAGCTGGTGCTGCTGCTGCCCTCGAGTGCCTTGCGATCGGCGGGCGACACCGCGACGTTCTGCGCGGTTGCCGGTCCGGCGATGCCGAGGGCGGCCGCGGTGGCGATCAGCGCCGCGCGCGCGCCGAGCGCGGCGGTCTGGGCGGCGGGTCGGGTGACGGGACGGGGGGACGAACGAGAGTCTGCGTGGTCTGCAAAGTGATCCTCCTTGGTTGTGGTCGCCGGCGGCGTGATCCGCCGGCACTCCTGCAGGAGCGGGCGCTCGCGTTTCGATCGCAAAAAGCGCGCTTGCCGCGACGCACGGTTGATCGCCCCACCCCGTTTCACTATGGTCCCCCGCCACCTCTCGAGGAGGTGGCGTTTGGAACGGTTCTTTGTCTCGGACGAATCGCGCGACGGCACCCGTCCCGCGCCCACGTAGATGGTTTCGGCAGGGCCTGTTGCCCACGCCGGCGGGGCGGCGTTGACCTGGGTGGCGTCGGTGGCTCTGTTCGCCTACGCCGGGCATTGGCTCGACCAGTCGTGGGCCACCTCTCCGTGGCTGCTCGTGGTCGGTGCCGTCTTGGGCACGGTGGGCGGGTTCATCCACTTCTTGAGCGCGGTGGCTCCGGACATGTTGCCGTTCGGTCGTGACGGCCGAGCGCAATCCGACGACGCCCCGCCGAGCGACGCCGATCAAGATGACTCCCGCTGACTCCCCTGCGCCCGCTGCATCCGACCGTGCCATGGTGCGCGCGGCGACGGGGTGCGCGCTGCTGCGGGGCATGGCCGCCGGCGCCGCCCTCTGGTCGGTCGCCGCTGGCGCGATGTGGATCGCCGGCCTGCCCAGCGATCCGGCGTTGGCGCGCTGGATCGGAATCGGCGCCGCCGCAGGCGCGCTGACCACCGCGGTGGGAACCGTGGTGCAAGGCGTCTTGACGCTGTCGCCGACCGACCCCGCGTTGGCTGCCGGGCGCATGCTGGCCGGCGTATTGGCACACTTCGCGCTGCTGGCCGGTGGCGTGTTGGCCGCGGTGCTGATCATGGCCGCCGCGGAAGTGAAATTCGCCGCCGTGGCAGCGTTTTGCCTGGCCTTCGCGGCGACGGCAACGGTCATTCACTTGGTTTCGGTTTGGTCGATGTCGCGCAGCCTGCAACGAAGAAGCAAACCGGCCGCACCACACGACGAGAAGGCACGATGACACACGCGCGCGTTGTTCTGGCGATGGTGGTGCTGCTCGCCGGCCTGTTGGCCGCACCGGTCGGTGCGCAGGGTAGTCAGGCTGGGGGTAGTGCGGCTCCGGCAAGCGAACCGGGCCATGCCCCGGCGCAGTCGACGATGGAGATGGACAACGGCGCCTTCTTCATCGAGCAATTCAAGCACCTGCACCCGCACGCCAAGGCGCACCCCGAGCTCAGCACCGACCCCGCGACCAACGCGTGGTTGGTGTTCTACGACGTCAACCTCTACCAGCTCGGCGCCGTGCTCTTCCTCGCCGTGCTGTTCACGCTGGTGCTGACCAGCTTCAACTCGGGGAGAGCCCCGTGGCTGTTCCGCGTGCTGCGCGGCTGGTGCCACTGGTTGCGCGACGAGGTCGTGATCGCGGTGATGGGCAAGGAGGAGGGCGAGCGCTGGGCGCCGTTCTTCATCTACCTGTTCTTCTTCATCGCCGCGCTCAACCTGGTCGGCCTGGTGCCGCACCAAGTCACCGCGACCGCCTGCGTGTTCGTCACCGGCGGTCTCGCGGTGGTGATCCTGGCCATCATGATCGGCGGTGGCATGCTGCGGCAGGGCCCGCTGGCCTTCTGGAAGAACCTGCTACCGCACGGGCTGCCGCCGGCGCTGATCCCGCTGATGGCGGTGGTCGAGGTGGTCGGCCTGTTCGTCAAGCCGTTCGCGTTGATGATTCGTCTGTTCGCGAACATGCTCGCCGGCCACCTCCTCATCTACTCGTTCATCGGCCTGATGTTCGTGTTCGCCAAGATGCTCGAGCTGAGCGCGGCGAGCTACCTGACGGCGCTGCCGGTCTACGGCATGGCGCTGTTCATCAACATCATCGAGGCGCTGGTGGTCCTGCTCCAGGCCTACATCTTCACCTATCTGAGCGTGCTGTTCGTGCAGGCATCCCTGCACCCGGAACACTGATCCACGGGCCGCACGCAAGCCAAAAGCGACGCAAAACTCTCTCCACGAAAAGGAACGAATCATGCTCAGTCTGATCCAGGAAACCGCGACCAACTTCGGGGCCGGCATCGGCGCCGGCATCGCGGTGTTGGGTGCGGCCCTCGGCGCCGGCCTCGGCATTGGCCAGATCGGCGGCGGCGCCGCGCAAGGCATCGCGCGCCAGCCGGACGCGGTCGACAAGATCCGCGGCGCGGGCATCATCTTCGCCGCGCTGATCGAGGGCGTCGCCCTGTTCGGCCTGGTCATCGGCCTGCTGCTCTGGCTCAACAGCTGAAGGCCTGAGCGATGGCATCCATCAGCGGCTCGCTGGCCCTGCTCACCACCGCGATCGCGGACGAGGGCGGTGACTTCAATCCGTTCGAGTTCGCGCCGGGCGCGACGTTTTGGACTTGGGTGATCTTCCTCGGCTCGCTGCCGCTGATGTGGAAGTTCGTCTTCGGCCCGATCACCCGAGCGCTCGCCGATCGGGATCAGGCGGTGGTCGACGCGGCTCGGGCCGCCGACGACGCACGGCTGAAGGCCGAGGAGGCGGTCGCCCAGGCGCGCGAGGAGCGCGAGCAGGCGCGCGCCGAAGCGCGCAAGATGGTGGCCGAGGCCACCGCCCGCGCCGAGCGGCAGGCGCAGGAAGCGCAGAAGACCGCGCAGGCCGAGGCCGATCGGATGCTGCAGAAGGCGCGTGAGGACATCGATGGCGAGAAGCGCCGCGCGTTGGTCGAGATCCGGCGCGAAGTGGTCGAGTTGACCATCGCCTCGACGGGACGCCTCCTGCAAAAGGAGGTCGACGACGACGCCCACCGCGAGCTGGTCAACCGGTTCTTGGGTGAGCTCGGCGGCAACCGCGGCACCGGCGGGAGCAACTGATGATTGCGCTCGCCCGTCGCTACGCGCGCGCCTTGTTCGAGGTCGCCGAGGAGCAGGGGGCGACCGATGCGGTCGCCGCCGACCTCGAGGCGCTCGCCCAGGGGTTCGCGGACGGCGCGGCGCGCGACGTGCTGTCTGATCCGACCGTGCCGCGCAACGCTCTGGCGGAAGCGCTGAGCAAGCTCGCCGCCGACGCGCACCCGCTGACCCGCAACACCCTGGGCGTCGTGCTCGAGCGGCGGCGCGAGGCCTTGCTGCCGGAGTTGCACGGCGCCTTCGCCGCGCTGGTGCGTGCCGCGCGGGGCCAGATGGTCGGCGTCTTGGAGAGCGCACAGCCGCTCGACCCGGCTGCCGTCGCCGAGATCGAGAAGAAGACCGGCGCTGCCCTCGGCGCGGCGGTATCGCTGACCTTGCGCGTGGCGCCCGAGTTGATCGGTGGCGTGCGCGTGCGCGTCGGCAACACGCTCTACGACGGCTCGGTGAAGACCGCGCTCGAAGAGCTCGAGCGCAAGCTGATGGAAGCTCCGCTTCCCTAGAGAAGGACGGTGGCGCGCAAGGCGTCCCCGCCCTCTGAAAACGAACACTTTGTCACAGCCAAACTGATCGCCATGGATCTCAAGCAGTCCGAAGTCACGTCCGTCCTCAAGGCGGAGATCAAAGGCTTCACCGAGCGGGCCGAGAAGGCCAACGTCGGCTCCGTGCTCACGGTGGGTGACGGTGTCGCCCGCATCCACGGCCTCGACGAGTGCCAGATGAACGAGCTGATCGAGTTCCCGGGCAACGTCTTCGGGCTGGCGTTGAACCTCGAAGAGGACAACGTCGGCGCGGTGTTGCTGGGCTCGGCGACCGAGATCAAGGAAGGCGACACGGTCAAGACCACCGGCCGCATCATCTCGGTGCCGACTGGCATGGCCTTGGTCGGGCGGGTCGTCAACGCGCTCGGCCAACCGGTCGACGGCAAGGGGCCGATCCAGGCGTCGGAGAGTGACTATCGATCGATCGAGGGACGGTCGCCGACGGTGCCCGAGCGACAGCCCGTCAACGAGCCGCTGCAGACCGGCATCAAGTCGATCGACTCGATGATCCCGATCGGTCGCGGCCAGCGCGAGCTGGTCATCGGCGACCGGCAGACCGGCAAGACCGCGCTGTGTGTCGACACGATCCTCAACCAGAAGTCGACGGGTGGGGGGGACCCCAACAACCCCGACCAGGTGATCTGCATCTACGTGGCGGTCGGCCAGAAGCAGTCGACGGTCAAGGGCGTGGTCGAGAAGCTCGAGGAGCACGGCGCGATGGCCTACTCCATCGTGGTGTCGGCGCCGGCATCCGAGGAGGCCTCGATGCAGTTCTTGTCGTGCTACGGTGGCGCTGCCATGGGCGAGCGCCTGCGCGACGAGGGCCGCCACGTGGTGATCTTCTACGACGACCTCTACAAGCAGGCGTTGGCCTACCGGCAGGTGATGCTGCTGCTGCGCCGGCCGCCGGCGCGCGAGGCGTTCCCCGGCGACGTGTTCAACCTGCACTCCCGCCTGCTCGAACGCGCCGCCAAGCTGTCGGACGAGAAGGGCGGTGGGTCGATGACCGCGCTGCCGATCGTGGAGACGCAGGAGGGCGACGTCTCGGCCTACATCCCGACCAACGTGATCTCCATCACCGACGGTCAGATCTTCCTCGAGTCCAACCTGTTCAACGCCGGCCAGCGGCCGGCGGTCAACGCCGGCATCTCGGTCTCCCGCGTCGGTGGCGCGGCGCAGATCCCGGCGATGAAGAAGGTCTCGGGCGGTCTGCGCATCGCGCTGGCCCAGTACCGCGAGCTGGCGGCGTTCGCGCAGTTCGGCTCCGATCTGGACAAGGCGACGCAGCAGGCGCTGCGCCGCGGCGAGCGTCTCACCGAGATCCTCAAGCAGGGTCAGTACGCGCCGGTGCCGGTCGAGGAGCAGGTGGCGATCATCTACGCCGGCACCTCGGGCGCACTCGACGAAGTTCCCGTCGCGCGCATCGCCGAGTTCGAGAAGGCCTATCTCGACCACCTCCGCGCCAACCACGCGGATCTGCTGACCACGGTCCGCGAAGACAAGAAGTGGAGCGCGGAGCTGGCGGCCAAGTTCGACGAGGCCGCGGCGGCCTACGTCAAGGAGTTCGTCGCCTGAGGCAGAAGCCTCCTCCGCGGTAGCTACGACGACCACCGAACAGCAAACGACCCATGGCAAACGTCAAGGAACTGCGCGGCCGCATCAAGTCGGTGTCCAACATCGCCCAGATCACCAAGGCGATGGAGATGGTGGCGTCGATGAAGCTGCGCAAGGTGCAGGCCAAGGCGCTCGCCAGCCGTCCCTACGCGGAGGAGATCCGCGCGTTGGGGCGCCACCTGTCGGACTGTGTCGGCAACGACGCGGAGTTGCCGTTGTTCACCAAGCGCGAAGTGAAGACCACCGGCGTCTTTCTGGTGACTTCCGACCGCGGGTTGTGCGGTGCCTACAACGCCAACATGCTGGCGCGCACCCACAAGGCGATCGACGCGATGCGCGCCGAGGGCCGCAACGTGCTGTTGTTCGTCTACGGCCGGAAGGGCTACACCTACTTCTACCGCCGCAACTACGAGGTCGAGAAGTTCTTCGTCGAGCCGCCGCTCGACAAGATGGACTTCTCCTCCGCACGGTTGGTGGTGAAGGAGCTGGTCGAGGCCTTCGAGAGCGGGCGGGTCGACGAGGTGCGGGTGTTCCACACGCAGTTCTTGTCGCCGGCCAAGTTCGCGCCGACCGACATTCCGTTCTTGCCGGTGCCGACCACCGAGTTCGAGGACGACATCGATCACAGTCTGGAGTTCGACTACTTGCTGGAGCCGAACCCCGAGACCCTGCTCAACCATCTGGTGCCGCGCTATCTCGAGGTCGTGGTCTACGACGCCATGCTGCAGTCGCTGGCGGCCGAGCACGCTTCGCGCCGCATGGCGATGAAGGGCGCGACCGATGCCGCCAGCCGGATGAGCAAGGAGCTGCGCCGGATCTACAACCGCGCGCGGCAAGAGAGCATTACCAAGGAGCTGCTCGACATCGTCGGTGGCTCGGCCGCCGTGTCTTGAGCCAACGAGTCTCGAGCCATCGTCCGCACTCCGCATTCAATTGAATCCGACCCACGAATTGAGGTGACCCAGTGACCGCCACCACGACCACGCAAGGCAAGGTGCTGCAGGTGTTCGGCCCCGTTGTCGACGTCGAGTTTCCCGAGGGGCACCTGCCGCCGATCTACAACGCGCTGAACGTCAGTGACCCCGCGCGCGGCATCGACCTCGTGCTCGAGGTCGCGCAGCAGATCGGCAACTCGACCGCTCGCTGCGTGTCGATGTCGTCCACCGACGGTTTGGTCCGGGGCGCGCCCGTCGAGGACACCGGCGCGCCGATCTCGGTGCCGGTTGGCCCGCAGACCATGGGGCGGTTGTTCGACGTCCTCGGCAACCCGCTGGAGGAGGGCATCGCGCACCCGCGCACCGGCGAGACGCTGCCGCCGGTGACCGCGGAGCGCCGCGACCCGATCCACAAGCCGGCGCCGAACTTCGAGGACCAGCTGCCGATCACCGAGGTGTTCGAAACCGGCATCAAGGTCGTCGACCTTTTGTGCCCGTTCGCCAAGGGCGGCAAGATCGGCCTGTTCGGCGGCGCCGGCGTCGGCAAGACGGTGTTGATCCAGGAGCTGATCCGCATCACCGCGGTGGAGAAGGGCGGCTTCTCGGTGTTCTGCGGCGTCGGCGAGCGCACTCGCGAGGGCAACGACCTCTGGCTCGAGATGTCGGAGGCGGAGTACACCGCGGCCGACGGCAGCAAGGCGTCGGTGCTCGACAACGCGGTCCTGGTGTTCGGCCAGATGAACGAGCCGCCGGGCGCGCGCCTGCGCGTGGCGCTGTCCGGGCTGACGATGGCGGAGTACTTCCGCGATGTCGAGGGCAAGGACGTACTGTTGTTCGTCGACAACGTGTTCCGCTTCGTGCAGGCCGGCTCCGAGGTGTCCGCGCTGCTCGGACGTTTGCCCTCGGCGGTGGGCTACCAGCCGACAATGGCCTCCGAGATGGGCGCCCTGCAGGAGCGCATCACCTCGACCAAGCGCGGCTCGGTGACCTCGATGCAGGCGGTCTACGTGCCGGCGGACGACATCACCGACCCGGCACCGGTCGCCACGTTCGCCCACTTGGACTCGACCATCATCCTCGAGCGGCAGATCGCCGAGCTCGGCATCTACCCGGCGGTCGATCCGCTGAAGTCGACCTCCAAGATGCTCGCCCCCGACATCGTCGGTGAGGAGCACTACCGGGTGGCGCGCGAGGTGCAGCGCACCCTGCAGCGCTATCAAGACCTGCGCGACATCATCGCCATCCTGGGCATGGAGGAGCTGTCCGACGAGGACAAGATGACCGTGCACCGCGCGCGGCGCATCATGTTCTTCCTGTCGCAGCCGTTCTTCGTCGCCGAGGCGTTCACCGGCCTGAAGGGCAAGTTCGTCTCGGTGCAGGACACGGTGCGCTCGTTCCAGGAGATTCTCGAGGGCAAGCACGACGACTTGCCAGAGCAGGCGTTCCACCTGGTCGGCTCGATCGAAGAGGCGGTCGAGAAGGCCAAGTCGATCAGCTGAGGCGGCCATGGCCAACGAACTCCATCTCCGCGTCGTCACTCCCGAGCGCACGGTCATCGACCGCAAGGTCGCCGAGGTGCAGTTCGTCGGCATCGACGGCTCCTACGGCATCTTGCCGAACCACGCGCCGTTGATGACCAGCACGGTGCCGGGCATCGTCACCATCCGCCACACCGACGGCTCGACCGAGCTGATGCTGGTGACCGACGGTTTCGCCGAGATGCGCGACAACGTGCTGTCGCTGATCTGCGAGGCCGGCGAGCGGGCCGAAGAGATCGATCTCGAGCGCGCGGCCGCCGCCGAAGAGCGTGCCCGTGAGAAGATCGCCGACACCACCAGCCGCGGCGGCGATTTGCCGAGCGCGCAGGACGCGCTGCGCCGCGCGCAGTTGCGCCAGCTGATGGCCCGGCGAGGCGGCACCGGCGATCTGCGCTGAGCCCGCCGGTTGCGCGGGCCGCATGGGCGCGAGCCCGCGCCCGGAAGACGCTACTGGCCGCTCTCTTCGGCGGCGTCGGGATCCGCCGTCCCGGCCCAGACCGCGTGTTCGCTGCCGAGCATGGCGTCGGACGGTTCGTACTCCGCGATGGTCGAGCTGACCACCGGGGTGATGATCCAGGTCAGCGGCGGCCAGCCGTACCAGTAGTTCTCGGTGCCGGTCTGCACGATGCGGATGTTGTCGCCGTCGTCCTGCGCGATCGCTTGCGTCACCTCGTTGATCATGGTGGGGACGTTGGTGTTGCCGACCACCGGGATGAACACGAACAGGTTCATGCCGACGTGGGTCGTGGTCATCACGTAGACCGGCTTGCCATTGGGGCCGACCCGGCCGTGCCAGGATTTGGCGGTCGAGTGTAGGGCGCAGCTTCCGAGCAGAACCAGTGCGAGGGGCGCGAGGAGGCGGGCGGACCGATGCATGGAGACTCCTTGTTCGATGGTGTCCTTGGGAGCGGAGATGTCCGGGAGACGGCAGTCGGTCATATCCGACCGCCGTTCAGAATCACGCTCTTTGCCGGCGCCACGGCTTCGCTCAAGAACCCGGTGCGTTATCCGCTGTCGGCCGCGCACTACACTGTTCGTTGGCGACTGCCGCCGCCTTGGTTCGACTGATGCCCGAGCTTCCTGTCTTCCTGGCCGATCGCGTCGATGAGATCCTGGCCCAGCCGGATCCGTTCCGGCGTCAGGCCTTGCAGGAGCTGTGCCGAGGCCAACCGACCGACGCCGAGGCCATCGTCGACCGCGTGCGGACCGCGATGCCGCACCGCCCGGATCTGCTGCCGACCTTGACCGCGATCGCTGGCGAGGAGGAGGCCGCGCGGCCCATGCCGCAGCAGATCGGTCCCTACAAGGTGCTCGAGCTGATCGGCGAGGGTGGCATGGGCTTGGTCTACCTGGCCGAGCAGGTCGAGGAGTTGCGCCGGCGGGTGGCGCTCAAGCTGGTGCGCAGCGGCATCGACACGCGCGAGGTGATCGCCCGTTTCGAAGCCGAACGGCAGGCGTTGGCGCTGATGAACCACGCCAACATCGCGCGCGTCTACGAGGCCGGGACCACCACGCTCGGCGAGCCGTACTTCGCCATGGAGTACGTGCCTGGCGTTCCGATCACCCAGTACTGCGACGCCCACCGCCTGACCAACGCGGAGCGTCTGGACTTGATGATCGACGTCTGCAGCGGCATCCACCACGCACACGAGAACGGCATCGTGCACCGCGACATCAAGCCGTCCAACGTCCTGGTGATGCGGCTCGACGGCCGGGCGGTGCCGAAGATCATCGACTTCGGTGTCGCCAAAGCGATCAATCAGCGGCTCACCGAGAAGACCATCTTCACCCAGCGCGGCCTGATCGTCGGCACGCCCGAGTACATGAGCCCCGAGCAGGCGGAGAGCTCGACCACCGACGTGGACGCGCGCTCCGACGTGTACTCGCTGGGCGTCCTGCTCTACGAGCTGCTCGTCGGCGAGCTGCCGTTCGACGTCACCGCGCTGCGCGAGCGCGGTCTGCTCGAGATCCAGCGCAAGATCGTCGAGGACTCGCCGCCGCGGCCCAGCACGCGGTTGCGGCAGCTCGGCACCCGCCTCGAGTTCGTCGCGCATCGGCGGCGCACCAGCTCGCGCGCGCTGGCGCGAGGGCTGCGTGGGCCGCTCGATTGGATCCTGCTCAAGGCCTTGGAGAAGAGCCCGCAGCGGCGCTACCCGTCGGCGATGGCGTTGGCCAACGACATTGCCCGGTTTCGCCAGCGGCAGGCGGTCACCGCGGGGCCGCGCAGCACTTGGTATCGGCTGCGCGCGCTCGCCCAGCGGCACCAGGTGGCGCTGTGGATCGGCGTCTCGTTGGCGATCGCGCTGCTGGCGATCGTCGCCTTGATCTGGTGGCAGGCCGAGCAGACCCGCGACCTGCGCAGGCTGCTGGAGGAGCGGGAAGCCGAGATCCGCCGGTTGCGGGGCAGCTGAGCGTCGCGCGAAGCGCTTGTTTCTGATTGCGGTCCGGCAGCGCGGACACGAGCCGCGGCTTGCCGCCGCGCCGCGCGTGCCGTTCGATGGCGGCCATGGTCTCGCCCAGGCCCGGTGTCGCTCTCGGCGACCGCTCCTTGTTTCCCGCGCTGGGGGACCGCGCCTACCTGGCGCACGCAGCCATCGCGCCGCCGTCGGAGAACGTCCGGACGGCGGCCGAGGCGGTGTTGGCCGACTACGCCTCGCACGGTGCCGCGGCGTGGGTGCGCTACCGCGACCAGCGCGACCAGCTGCGGGTGTCGCTGGCGCAGTTGATCGGCGCCACGGCCGACGAGATCGCGTTGGTGGCCAGCACCAGCATGGGGGTGCTCGACATCGCGCTGTGCTTGGACTGGCGGGCGGGCGAGCGGGTCTTGCTGTTCGACGGCGAGTTTCCCGCCAACGTCACCGCCTGGCAGCAGGCCGCCCAGCACCACGGCCTCGAGGTCGTGCGCCTGCCGGTGGCGGACTTCGCCGCCGCCGACGACCGCGGTCTGCGACGCCTCGAGGAGGTGCTCGCGGGCGGCGTCCGCCTGGTCGCGGTCAGTGCCGTCCAGTTCCAGAGCGGCTTGGCAATGCCGTTGGCGGCGATCGCCGAGCGATGCCGCCGTTGGGGCGCCGAGCTGTTCGTCGACGCGATCCAGGCGGTCGGCGTCCTGCCCATCGACGTGCACGCGCTTGGGCTCGACTATCTCGCCGCTGGCAGTCACAAGTGGTTGATGGGGCTCGAGGGCGCGGGGTTGCTGTACGTGCGGCGCGAGCGGCAGCCCGGCCTGCGCCCGGTGGTCGCGGGGTGGCTGAGCCACGAGGATCCGGCGGCGTTCCTGTTCGAGGGCGCCGGCCATCTGCGCTACGACCGGCCGATCCGGCGCGGCGTCGACTTCCTCGAGTTCGGGGCGTTGAACACCGTCGGTTTCGCGGCCCTCGGCGCGGCGGTGGAGGACTTGCTCGCGCTCGGAGTCGACTCCATTCACGCGCATGTGCAGCGCATCCTCGACGCGCTCGAGCCGCGCTTGGTCGCCCTCGGTTTCACCAGCTGCAGGCCCGCCGACGCGGCGCGGCGCGCCGGCATCCTGGCCGTGCAGCCGCCGGCCGACAGCGCGCCGGTCGCCGAGCTCGGCGCCCGCTTGGCGGAGCTCGGCGTCGACGTCTCGACGCCGGATGGTCTGCTGCGCCTCGCGCCCCATTGGCCCAACGGCCTCGACCAAGTGGACGCCGTCGTCGACGCCTTCGCCCGTTGTCGGCACCCGGTGGACGGGGGGGCACGGTGACCGACTCCGTAGTGCCGCTTCTCGTCGACGGTCCGGCGCGGGACGCGCCGCGCCTCGTGTTGGCGCACGGCGCCGGTGCGCCGATGGACTCGGACTTCATGCAGCAAACCGCCGAGGCCATCGCCGGCCACGGCATCACGGTGGTTCGCTTCGAGTTCCCCTACATGGCCAAACGACGGGGCGACGATCGACGGCGGCCACCTGATCGCGCCGCAGTCCTCGCGGCCCACTACCGCGCAGTGGTCGAGCAGCTCGGCGGTGCCGAGTCGCTGGTGATCGGCGGCAAGTCGATGGGGGGCCGGATCGCGACCCAGATCGCGGACCGCGCCGGCGTCGCCGGAGTGGTGTGCTTCGGCTACCCGTTCCATCCCCCCGGCAAGCCGGAGACCCTGCGCACCGCGCACCTGCGCGGGCTGCGCACCCCGGCGTTGATCGTCCAGGGCGAGCGCGACCCCTTTGGGCGGCCCGACGAGGTGGCGGGCTACGATCTGGCGACCGGCATCGAGCTGCTCTGGTTGCCGGACGGCGACCACTCACTGGTGCCTCGGGTTCGTTCGGGGCACCGTAAGGAGGGGCACTGGCGCGATGCCGCGCGCGCCGCGGCGGAGTTCGTGGAACGGCGCTGCTGAGGCGCCTTTGGACTTTCTCCGTTTTCTTCTGCACCCCGGCTTCGGCTTTCGCGCTTTGGTGGGTGGAGCGCCGTTGGGAAGTGGCGCTCGAACGACGTCCCTGCCAGGTCGATCTCGTGCCCCGCCACAGCCTTCACGCTCTGTTGAACCTGCCGCCCTCGCTGCGCGGCTCGGCGCGGGGCGCGGAGCCGGCGGGCGGCTTCGCCACCGAGAGCGTCCGCCCGGGCGCGACCGCCTCCGGTCCGGCGGCGCAAGATGCAGAGGGCGAAGCCTGGCAGCGCCGTTACGCCGCTGCGCGCGGAGCGCTGGCACCGGAGGACCGTTGGCTGCTCGAGGAGATCGAGCTGCGGGGCACGAGCTACGCGCGGCTGTCGCGCGAGCTCGGCTGCTCGCGGGACGTCATTGCCCGGCGGGTGTTCGAGTCGCGCGCGCAGCTGGTGCGCCGGATGGCCTGACGACTATCGGCCGGCTGGTTGACGCGAACGCGACCGGCCGAGGCCGTCATTGACCTTGGCGGAGGTCGGGTGGGCAGCGTTGTCTTCGGTGGTGGCGGGGGTCGCGGCCTCCGATCCCGCGCTGCCTTGGATCTCGGCGCGCAGCGCGGCGGCCTCGGCCTGCGCCCTTCGCGTGGGGGGCGCGTCGTCGCCGTATTGCTGGCGCAGCGCGTTGGCGACCTGCTGCAGGGCGGCCTGGGCGTCCGCGGGCTGGTCGAGCTTGCGGTAGACCCGCGCGGCGTCGCGCAAGGCGGTGAGGCGCTCGGTGGCGAGCGGACCAGCCCGGTCGCGGTGGTGGCGCGCGATGGCGCTGAACAGCTGGACCGCCCGGGTCCACTGGCCGCCGGCCTCGAGGGCGATGGCCAGCTCGCGCTGTGTCGTCAGCGCAAGCCGGCTCTCCGCGCCGAGCTCGCGGTCGCAAATCGCCAGCGCCGCCTGCAGCTCGCGCTCGGCGGCGGTGTGTTGCCCGATCGCCGTCATCACCTTGGCCAACGTCGTCGAGGCGCCGATCGCGATCGGGTTCTGTGGTGACAGCGCCCGCCGCGCGCGCGCCAGCGTCTCGCGGGCGAGCGGCCTGGCTTCCGCCGCGCGGTCCTGCTCGACCAACAGTCGGGCCAAGAAGTTGCGAGACATCAGCGTGTCCGCGTGGTGGTCGCCGAGCGCCGCGGTCCGCAGGCGGATCGCGCGCCGCAGGTGCCACTCCTCGTCGGCCGGCCGATCGAGCGTGCGGAACAGATAGGCCAGCCAGCCCGAGATCCGGCCACCGTGCTGCGGCTGGTCGGCGAAGGTGTCGTCCTCGCGGATCCGCTCGTCGACGGAGCGCAGGGCGACCAGGTCGACCCGTTCTTCCGGTGGCATGCCCGCGCTGGCGTTGGTGAACGACTCGCCGAGCAGCTGGATGACGGTCGCCGCGACGTCGGCCTCGCTCTCCGCTTGGGCGCGTTGCCACAGGACCGCGCCCAAGCCGCCGATCACGGTGGCGAACACCAGCACTCCGGCGGCGACGGCGACGCGGTGGCGTCGCACCAGGCGGCCGAGCCGGTACACCGCGCTCGGCGGTCCGGCGAGCACCGGCTCCAGCGCCAGATGGCGCTCGATGTCGGCGGCCAGCTCGCGCACCGTCGGGTAGCGCCGGGCGCGGTCCTTGGAGATCGCCTTGAGCACGATCCAGTCCAGGTCGCCGCGTAGCTCGCGGTGTGGGGTCGCGGGTTGGGGCGCCTCGCCGTCGGGGTCGGCGGCGAGCGCGGCGGCCCGAGCGCTCGGCCGCGGGGGCTCTTCTTCGCGCAGCGTGCGCTGGATCTCGGTGAAGCTCTTGCCGCGCAGCACGACCGGATCGAACAGCGGGGTGCCGACCAAGAGCTCGTAGAGCAGCGCACCGAGAGAGTAGATGTCGCTGCGCGTGTCGATGTCGAGGCGCCCGAGCTCGGCCTGCTCGGGGCTCATGTAGGCGGGTGTGCCGACCAGCTGTCCTTGCTCGGTGAAGCTCGTCCGCGCGCCGAGCTGTGGGCGCGTCGCCTTGGCGATGCCGAAGTCGATGATCTTGGGCACCGGGCGCTGGCCCTGCATCGTCACCAGGACGTTGGAAGGCTTGATGTCGCGGTGGATGATGCCCTTCTGGTGGGCGTGCTCGATCGCCTCGCAGACTTGGAGGAACAGGCGCAGCCGCGCCGTCGCGTCGAGGCCGCGCTGCTCGCAAAACCGCGTGATCGGCACCCCGGGCACGTACTCCATGACGAAGTACGGCCGGCCACCGGGGGTCGCGCCGGCGTCGAAGACCTTGGCGATGAAGCGGTGCTCCATCATCGCGATCGCCTGCCGTTCGGCCTCGAAGCGTTCGATGATCTGCCGCGTGTCCATCCCCGCCTTGAGCACCTTGAGGGCGACGACACGGCGGACGGGTTCGCTCTGCTCGGCCTCGCAGACCGCGCCGAAGCCGCCCTCGCCGAGCAGCCGGCGGACGGTGTAGGGGCCGAGGCGATCGCCCTTGGTCGGCAGTAGCCCGCGGTCGCCGTGTGCGCCGGCCGGCCGGCGCGGCGCGGAGCTGGGGTCCAAGAACTCGGTGATGTTGTCGTGCTCCGCCAGCAGCTCCTCGACTTCGGCGCGGACCTCGGGGCTCTCGGCGTGGGCGTCGAGGTAGGCGGCGCGCTCCTCGGGGGAGGAGTCGTAGATCTCGTGGAACAGCGCCCGTGCGCGATCGTGCTGTTCGGCGTTCACGCCGGCCCCCGGCTCAGCTCGCGCTTGAGCCAAGCGCGGGCCATGCTCCAGTCGGCGAGCACGGTACGTCGCGACACGTGCAGCACCAGCGCGCAGTCTTCCACCGAGAGACCGCCGAAAAAGCGCAGCTCGACGACCTCGGCCTGGCGCGCGTTCAAGCTGGCCAACCGATGCAGGGCCTCGTCGAGCGCCAGGACGTCCACCGGGCGTCCCGCGTCGGGCGCGACCGCTTCGTGCAGGGTCACCGGCTGGCAGCCACCGCCGCGCCGGTCGGTGTTGCGCCGGCGGGCTTCGTCGACCAGGATGTGGCGCATCGCGCGCGCCGAAACCGCGAAGAAGTGGGTGCGGCCGGCCCACTCGCGGTCGCCCGGGCCGAGGCGCAGATAGACCTCGTGCACCACCTCGGTCGGAGCCATCGCGCCCCGCTCCTTCGGGTGGCCCAGCCGCTGGGCGGCAACCTGCCGCAGCTCGTCATAGACGAGCGGCATCCAATCGGCGGCGCGGCTGGCAGGTCCGGAGTCCACGGGATCGATGCCAAGTGTAATGCAATCGCACTATCCGGTTCTGGTGGATTGCCGCTCCTTGCGCCGCGTCCTTGGCGTCGTTTTGGGGGATTACCCTCGATTTGGCGCCAGGGCCGCGCTGGTGCCGAGCTGTCGTCGCAGCGCGCTCACCGCCTGCATGTGCACGGCGAACGCCTGCTGTGGCCGCGCGAACGGACTGAAGTCGCGGTGCGGGTAGCCCTCCGACCACGAGCGGGCGGTCATGTAGTACAGGTGGTCCGACGTGCCCAGCCGTCGCCAGGTCTCGAGCAGCTCGGGATCGCCGGCAGTCTGCACCGCGGGGTACAGCGCGTACAGCTGGCGGTGTGCCTCGCGCTGCATCGGATTGCCGAGCCACGCGCTCAGATCGCGGGGAGCGTCGGCCCACGAGGTCGGCTCGCGGCAGTCGAGGATGCGGCGGGCACCCGGTGCGCGGCCGGCCTCGCCAGGCGTCGCGAAGGCGAGGCCGCCGTGCGCCAGCACCGCCGCGGGGAGAGCGGCGAAGAACTCGAGGATGCCGGTGCCGGCGTCGAGGTGCTCACCCAGCGCCTCGCAGTCGAAGAACAAGCCGACGACGCCGTCGGGTGCGGCCGAGCGGGCCAACCACGTGGCGAAGGTGGGTGCGCGCAGCGGGTGCGGCGGCCAGCGCGGGTCGGCGAAGCGGAAGCCGATGTCGTCGGACAGGCGGTAGTGGCGCAGCAGCACGGTCAGCGCCCCCGCGCCGGGCGAGCGATAGCGCCCGTCCGGCGGTTGGCCCCGCAGCAACCGGTCGGCGCCCTCGGCGAGCGCGACGCGGAAGCCGGCGCCGGCGGCGGCGCGGCCGATGGCGTTGCTGTAGATCAGCTCGGTGTTGCGGAAGGTGGTCGGCCGCGCGCCGCACCAGCGGCGCAGCAGGCTGCGGTGGATGTCGAGCTGCCGCGCGAACTCCACCGGCGCCGCGACCGACGCCAGCGAATGATGCGAGGTCTCGCCGATGAGCTCGATGGCGCCGCGCTGGCACAGCGCTGCGATCGCGTCGAGGACGTCCGGTGCCCAAGCGCGCAGCTGCACGAGCGCGGTGCCGCTGATCGCCATTCCGCAGCGGAACCGGCCGTCGGTGTGCTCGAAGGCCTCGGTCAGCCGGGCGACCACCGGCCGGTAGCAGCGCTCCGCCACGCGCCGCAGGACCTCCTCGTCGGCGGCGGCGTCGAAGCAATCGACCACCGCCCCCGCGCCGGCGTGCCGCAGGCGGTGCGGTTGGTGCAACTGCAAGTAGAGAACGACGCTGGTCTCTTCGGCCACAGAAAGCAAGAAGGGCTGTCGCGAGGCGCGGGATCAGGCCATTCTATGAGGGCGGCATGCTACCCCAAGCGCTGAAGAACACGCTGACCTTCATCCTCGCGGGCGGACAAGGCGAGCGATTGAAGCCGCTGACCGCGCGTCGGGCAAAGCCGGCGGTGCCGTTTGGCGGTGCCTATCGCATCATCGACTTCACCCTCAGCAACTGCATCCACTCGGGGTTGCGGCGCATCTACGTGCTCACCCAGTACCAGGCGCGCTCCCTCGAGGAGCACATCCGCTTCGGCTGGAACTTCTTGCCGCGCCGTCTGGAGCAGTTCATCAGCGTGCGGCCCCCGCACCACCTGTCCAACGACCGCTGGTACTTGGGCACTGCCGACGCCATCCACCACAACATCGACGCCATCCAAGCGGATCGACCCGAGCAGGTGCTGGTGCTCTCGGGCGATCACATCTACCGGATGAACTACGGCGCGATGCTGTCCGAGCATCTGCTGCACGGCGCGGCGCTCACGATCGGAGCCGTGGTGATCCCGGTCGAGGAGAGCCGGCGCTTCGGCGTGCTCGAGGTCGACGACGAGGGGCGCGTGGTGTCGTTCGTCGAGAAGCCCGAGCGCGGCCCGGAGATTCCGGGCAAGCCCGGCTACTGCCTGGGGTCGATGGGCATCTACATCTTCGATGCCGACGAGCTGGTGCGGCGC
Organism: Planctomycetota bacterium; assembly: GCA_965223545.1. Classification (GTDB taxonomy): domain Bacteria; phylum Planctomycetota; class UBA1135; order UBA1135; family UBA2386; genus CBDCWY01. The sequence continues at coordinate 7,114,291 of OZ245006.1, forward strand.
CTGCGCGAGGATGCGGCGCTGGGCAGTGAGAGCAGCCACGACTTCGGCAAGGACATCATCCCGCGGATGATCCCCGAGGTCGGCGTGCGGGCGCACTTCTTCGAGGACCCTTCCGGCGGCGACGCCTACTGGCGCGACGTCGGCACCATCGACGCGTACTACGAGGCCAACCTCGACCTGTGCAGCGTCGAGCCGCTGTTCAACCTGTACGACGCGGATTGGCCGATCTACACGCAGTGGCAGAACGACCCGCCGGCCAAGACCGTGTTCGACGAGGACGGCCGCCGGGCTTCCGTCGTCGACTCGATGCTGTGCCAGGGCGCCGTGGTGTCGGGATCGTCCGTGCGCCGCTCGATCCTGTCGCACCGAGTGTTCGTCGACGAGAGCGCAGCGGTCGAGGACTCGATCCTGTTCAAGGGTGTCGTCGTTGGCAAGGGCGCCAAGGTGCGGCGCGCGATCGTCGACAAGTGGGTGCAGATCCCCGACGGCTTCGAGATCGGCTACGACGACGAGGCCGACCGCTCGCGCTTCGTGGTTACCGAATCGGGGATCGTCGTCGTGCCGCGCAAGTACGGCTTCGACTGAGGTACACTTCCTCCGCCTTCCGTCTCCGTTTGCCCGCCCCCGCCGCCTGCTTTGCCCATGCCCGAACCGTCGAGCTCCGGATTCCGCGTCCAGACCGTAGTCGCTGTCGGCGCGCATCCCGACGACGTCGAGATCGGGTGTCTGGGCACGCTCTTGAAGATGGGCCCGGACGTCGACGTGCACGTGTTCGTCGGCTGTCTCGGCACCCCGGGGGACCCGACGACCAGCGTGGCCCGCGCCGATGAGACGGTCGCCGCGTTCGAGTGCTTGTCGCCGGCGACGCTGCACGTGCGCCAGCGGCCCGGCATCACCCCCGCCGACTTCGAGAACGTGCTGCAGGAGCTGCAGGCGCTGATCGATCGCGTCAAGCCGGACCTCGTCCTGTGCCACGGTCCCAAGGACACGCATCAGGAGCACCGCCTGATGTGGGAGATCTGCTTGGCGGCGGCGCGCCGGTGCAAGGCCAGCATCCTCCACTACGGCACGGCGAGCAGCACGGCCGACTTCAGCCCGCACGTGTTCGTCGACATCTCGGCGCACTACGAGACCAAGAAGCGCGCGCTGAAAGAGCACGTGACGCAGGCGGACAAGGACTACATGAACCCGCCACACCTCGACATCTGCCACTCGAACACCTACGCCTCGCTGCACGGTGTGCGGTGCTCGGAGGCGTTCGAGCTGTTTCGAGCATTCCTCTGAGAAAGCCCCCTTCTGACAATCATGGCCAGAACCGATTCATCGGACACTCCCGACCGCAAGACGGTCGCCGATCATCTCTACAAGGAGCGCGGCGCGAAGGAAGCCAGCGACCGCTGCGATGCGAACTCGAAGTACGGCGCGGTCGACCTGTGCGAAGAGATGCTGCGGCATTCGGGTATGGGCCCGGGCAGCGTGGTCTTCGACGTCGGCTGCGGCAGCGGCCAGCACCTCGTGCGCTACGCCGAGGTGGTCGGCGCCGGCGGTAGCGCGCGCGGCTTCGATTTCTCGCCGGAGGCGGTGGAGAACACGCGCAAGCGCGGCATCGATGCCGAGGTCGCCAGCTCGGACAAGCTGCCGGTTGGCGACGCGTCCGCCGACGTGATCACCTGCGCCTACTCGATCTACTACATGCCCGACCTCGACGCGACCATCTCGGAGTGGGCGCGGGTGCTGCGCCCCGGCGGGAAGACGGTGATCTCGGGCCCGGCCGACGACACCAACAAGGATCTCTACGACTTCCACCGCGAAGTCACCGGTCGCGGACCGGCGGACGTCGACGTGCTCTCGCTGGGCTACGTGCAGAACCGCGTGCCCGACGCCCTGCAGAAGCACGGCTTCGCCGAGTCGCGCATCGAGATCATGACCAACCCGATCGCGTTTCCGACGGTCGACGAGTTCGTCCACTACTGGACGTCGACCAGCCTTTTCGCGCGCGGCGTCGAAGAAGACCAGCGGCAAGCGACGATCGACAAGGGGCGGCAGCTGCTGGCTACGCGCCCGGGACCGTACACCGTGACCAAGCGGGTGGCGATCGCGGTCGGCGTGCGCTGAGCGCAAGATGCTGGCGCGGTCGTCTCGAGCGGGGCCGGGGGGCGCGTGCGCTTGTTGATGACCTTTCCGCTCGCGCTCGGCACGCCGGGCGGCGGCACGGTCGGCTGCCTGCGCATCGCGCGCGCGCTGGCGGCCCGCGGCGTCTCGGTTTGCGTGCTGCCGCTCACCACCCACGCCGGACTCGGCGCGCACCGGCCGCGGTGCCCCGATGATCTCGTCGGTCGCGACCGATGGGAGGAGCTGCGCGACGCCGGCGTCGAGGTGACGCCGGTCGAGCCGGCGGCGAGCTACCGCCACGATCACCGTGTGATGCGGGTCGCGGTGGCGGCTGCCCTGCAGCGCCGTCCGGCGGCGGCGGTGGTGGGGTGGCACCACGAGTTCGCCTCGTTGCCGGCCTGGCTGCGGCGGCGCGGGGTGGCGTCCGGGGTGATCGCCGCCGGTCAGTACGAGCACCTCGCCGCCGAGCCCGTGCCGCTCCTGCCCGGCCCGGGGTGGTGGCGCCGGCGGCGCCAGCGCGCCTTGATCGCGGGGGCGATGAGCGCCGATGTCGTGCTGTCGATCTCGGCGTTCTTGGGCGGTGTGGTGCGGGCGGTGTTCGCGCTCGATCCGGCGCGGATCGCGGTCGTGCCGTGGGGGGTGGAGCCGATCTTCCAACGGCCTTCGCGCCCGGCGTCGGCGTCGGTCGAGCGGCTGTTGTTCTACGGCTCCGCGGCGCCGCGCAAGGGCATTCCCGACACGCTGGCGGCTCTCGGCGCGATCGCCGCCGCGGGCGGACCGCCGTGGCGGCTGCGGCTGGTCGCTTGGGACCGCGAGCAAACCGCCAGGTTGGCGGCCGAGCATGGAATCACCGAGCGCGTCGAGCTGCTCGAGCCGATGCCGCACGAGGCCCTGGTGCGCCAGCTCGAGTGGGCGCAGCTGGCGATCCTGCCCTCGACCTACGAGTCCTTCGGTCTGGCCTGCGCCGAGTGCCAGGCGGCGGGCTTGCCGGTGATCGCCTACGACGTCGGCGGCGTCGGCGAGGTGGTCGCCGACGGAGAGTCCGGCTGGCTGGTGCCGGTGGGCGATCGCGCCGCGCTGCGCGGCGCGATCGAAGCCGCGCTGGCGGATCCCGGCGAAGTCGCGCGGCGCGGCGCCGCGGGTGCGGCGCGCGCGCGTGCGTTCACTTGGGAGCGGACCGCGGAGTTGATCGTCGAGCGGCTCGACGCCGTTCGCGGTCGTGGCTGACGGACTCTACCCTCGCGAAACCCGGAGGCTTTGCCAGTGATCAACGGTGCCCACATCATCCTCTACAGCAAGGACCCCGAGGCCGACCGCGCGTTCGTGCGCGATGTGTTGGGGCTCGACCACGTCGACGTCGGCGGCGGTTGGCTGATCTTCGCCTTGCCCCCGTCCGAAGTCGCGGTGCACCCGTCCGAGAAGAACGACGTGCACGAGCTCTACTTCATGTGTGCATCGGTGACCGAGTTCATCGCGAAGATGGGCGAGAAGGGCGTCGCCTGCGGCCCGATCCAGCAGCAGCCGTGGGGCGCGCTCACCACGATCACCCTGCCGGGCGGCGGCGAGATCGGTGTGTACGAGCCGCGCCACGAACGACCGTCTTGACGAGGGACGATCGGGTCACCCGACGTTTCGCTACTCCACGAACAGGGCGCGGGCGAAGGCCTCGGTGCGCGCGCCGAGCTCCGCCGCGGTCAGGCCGAAGGCGGCCTCGAGTTCGGGTGGCCGGCCGGCGTCTTGCGCCAGCGCGAACGCGAGCAACGCGGGCCGGTGGCGGCCATCGTCGGCGTGGAAGAGGTAGTGGCAGGCGGCGGCGGACTGGGCGTAGAACCGGTCGACCTCGCTCAGCAGGGCGCGACCGCGGGCGTAGGTCGTCAACGACACACCGGGACCGTCGGGGGCCTCGATCTGCAGGTCGCCGAGCCCGCGGTGTGAGATCGAGAACAGCCGGTCCCACGGCAGCAGGGCGCCGACCGCGGCGGCGTGGGCGACGGTGTCCAGCTGTCGGCTGGCGTTGGGCGCGGGCGTGCACGTGCGGGTCGACAGATCGAAGTCCAGCTCCTGCACCATGCCGGCGAGGCCCTCGACGATCCAATGGCCGCCGTGCCGGGTGGCGCGCGCCGGCCGCCGCACCGTCGACGCCGAGGCGCGCTCGGCGAGCCACTGGTGGGTGAGCTCGTGGGCGAGCACGTCCATCACCTTCTCGAACTCGGTGGCGTCCGGTGGCAAGAACACGCGCGAGAGCCGCTCGGCCGGCGAGTAGTGGCCCGCGGTCCAGCTCAGATGGCCGCGCGCGCCGGCGCGCCGGGACTCGCGCAGATACTCCTCCTTGCTGCCGTAGAGCAAGACGTGCAGGCGCCGGTCGGCGGGCTGCTCGCCGGCGAACCAGGTCTCCAGCTGCCGGCACAGCAGCTCGCCGAGCGACAGGCAGCGCGCGATGCTCTTCGGTGTGTCGGCCGCCGTGAAGACCGTGAGCGAGGCGCTGCGCAGCGCCACCAGGTCGGTGCGCCACTCCTCGCGCCAACGCGCCAGCGCGCGCTGGTCGCGGTCGCCGCGCTGTCGCGGGCCCGCTGCGCGCACGAGCTCGATCTCGGTCTGCGCGCGTGCCTCGACCAGGTCGAGCCAGGCCAGTGGATTGCCGACCGCGGTCGCGCGCAGGCCGTCCGGCAGCCGCCGCCAGACGGCGGCGCGCGCGGCCGGATCGTGGGGTGCGAGGGTGAGCATGGCGCGGATCAACTCGAGGGTTCCCGGATCCGTCGCGCGCCCGGCGACGGCCTGCTCGACACGCCGCGACACCAAGCGCAGGGCGTCTCGCTGCAGCGTTTGCTCCCGCTGTCGCAGCTGGTGCGCCGCCGCGTTGTCGGTAGGCGCGTCGTCGGTGGGCGCAGTGCCGGCCAGCCGCGCGCGCAGCGCACGCTCGTGCCGCGCGGGCAGGTCGAGCCGGCGGACGGTGGCCAGCAGCCGCCGCCAGAGCTGCACGTCGCCACTTTCGAGCGCGGCGCGCAGGTAGGCGGGATAGGCACTGCGCAGACTGGCGTCGCGCAGCGCCGCGAGGGCGGTCGACACGGGCCGTCCGAAGTGCCGTGGCGTGCCCTCGCTGTCCTCGACGTACAGCACTTCGGCCAGCGCGATGCGGCGCGCACTGCGCGCTTCGGTGAGCGCCGCCGTATCCGGGGACAGGGTGAGGAGGCCGGCGACGCGGCTGCCGCCGCGCAAGAGCGCGAAGCCGCGGCCCTGCCAGGGCCGCGCCGCCGTCGCCGCCGCCGGTGCCGGTGGCCGCCACCACTGAAGCGTGCGCCCGCCCGCCACCAGCAGGCCACCGTCGAGCGGAATCACGGTTGCGTTTTCGGGGAAGTCGACGCTCCAGAGCACCGGGGCATGGTCGGCGGCCAGGTCGATGGCGGTGCCGCCCAGGTACGCCACGTCGCCGGCGATCGCCAGCCGGGCGCCGGTGCGCAGTGGCCGTTCGAGCCGCGGGGTTTGCAGCTCGTGGCCGAAGATCCCGCTGCTGGTGTCGGTGTCGGCGGGAGCGGGAACGTGCTCATACAGGACGGCTCCGCTGGCGCGGTCGAGGCGTCCGAGCCACCGGTCTTGCCACAGCGCGACGTCGAGGATCGAGAACACACCGATCGCCGGGCGGTCGGCGGCGCGTTCCCAGTAGGCGGCCCAAGCCGGCGGGCCGCCGGGAAACGCGAGCGCGTGGGCCGGGCCGGCGGCGACGCGGGCGTCGGTGCCGAGCGGTTCGGTGCCGTTCGGCGGGGCGTTCCAGCGCATGCGCGGCGCGCCATCCGTGCGTTGCAGCCAATGCAGGCGCGCGCGGTGGTCCAGCACCGCGACCGCATCGCCGAGCAGAGCCGGTGCGCCGGTGAGACCGCGGTCGCCGGTAGCCCACGCGACCTGCAGGGTGTCCGCGTCGAGCCGATAGAGGGAGCCACCCGCGGTGACGTAGACTTCGCTGCCGAAGCGCACCGGTGGACCCACGCCCGGCAGGCGCCGTCGTTGCAAGAGCGCGGGCCCGCCGCGGCCGAGTGCGTACGACGACAGCTCGTGCGGGGCGGTGCGCAGCAGCAGAGTCTGCTGCCATAGAGTGGGGGCCAGGGGGTTGCGCGCCTCGACCGTCAACGGCGCGCCGGCGGGCTTGCCATCGAGGGCGCGCAGCACGTGTACCGCCGCGCGGTCGGCGCCGCGGCGCTCGACTGCGACGATCCGGTCCCCCCATGCCAGTGGCTCGCCCTCCAACTCGCTCGCGAACTCGACTTGCCACACCCGGTGCGGCGTCTTGCGCACCGGAGCGGCGGCGCTGCGCCGCCCGTGTGAAGCGCTGCCGCCCTCGCAGTACCAGGCGTGCGCTGGGGCGATCGCACCGTCGGTCGGCGGTTGGGCGAGAGCCCCCGGCGCAAGCAGCGCGGCGGTGGCCACGCCGCGCAGTCTTCGCAGCCGCCGTGGCGGGGGATCGTCGGGTCGGCGCCGGCGGTCGAAACGGGGCACGGTCGGGATGTTAGCGGCCGAACCGTCCGCGGGAATGACCCTCGCGGGGCGGAGGCAAGCGCGTCTTGTTCCGCGCCGCATGCTCGCGGCGTATGGTCAGGGGCTGGTTTCGACCCCTCCCCTCGCATGGCGCATTCCATCTCTCGCCGTCTCGTTCCGCTCGCCGTGGCCCTTGCTGCAGTCTTGCCCGGGCAAGACTCCGGCGCGCAGCGGCTGACGCCGGAGCTGCTGTGGCAGCTGCGGCGGGTCAGCGATCCCAAGCCCGACCCGACCGGGCAGTACCTCCTGTACGCGGTGCGCACCTACGACATCGACGAGAACAGCGGCACCACCCAGCTCTATCTGCTCGATCTGCGCAAGAACGAGCGGCGGCAGCTGACGACCCAGGGGAGCAACTTCAGCGCGTGCTGGTCGCCGTCCGGCGACGCGGTCGCGTTCTTGTCGACCCGCGGTGGCGCGCCGCAGATCTACCGGATGCGCATCGACGGCGGTGAACCGACCCAGGTCACCAGCGTCGAGGGCGGCGTCGCCAACTTGGCGTGGTCGCCGGACGGTGCGCACTTCTCGTTCACCGCCGACGTCTCGCTCGATCCGGACGTGCACGACCGGTATCCCGACCTGCCCGAGGCGGAGGTCAAGATCTACGACTCGCTGCTGTTCCGGCACTGGGATCAGTGGAAGGACGGCACCTACAGCCACCTGTTCGTCGTGCCCGTCGATGGTGGCGAGCCGCGAGATCTGATGCCGGGCGAGCGCTTCGACACGCCGGTCAAGCCGTTTGGCGGCGGCGAGCAGATCGCCTGGTCGCCCGACGGCAAGGAGCTGTGCTACACGGCGAAGAAGGTCGAGGGCACGGCCTGGGTGTCGAGTACCGACAACGACCTGTACGTGGTGCCGGTCGACGGTGGCCCGGCGGTCGTGCTGACCGATGCCAACCCGGGCTACGACCAGGAGCCGGTGTACTCACCGGATGGCAAGTGGATCGCCTACCACAGTATGGAGCGCGCCGGCTTCGAGTCGGATCGCAACCGCATCATGCTGTACGAGCGGGCCACGGGCGCCATCACCGAGCTGACGCGCGGTCACGACATGAGCACGCACGGCGTCGCTTGGGCGCCGGACAGCGCGGCGGTGTACTTCTCGGCCGACGTGAAGGGGACGACGCAGGTGTTTCGGCTGGCGCTGCCGGGCAGCGGTGGGCTCGCCGGCGCGCGCGCGCTGTCGCGCGGGCGGGCTCAGGTGACCGGTCCGGTGCCGAGCGCCGATGGCGCGTGGGTGTACTGCACCGCGCAGAGCACCGAGCGGCCGTACGAGATTGTGCGCCTGCCGGTCGGCGCCGAGTCGCCGACCGAGCCGCGGACCGCGGTCCTGACGCACGAGAACGACGCGCTGTACGCGAGCCTCGAGCTGCCGGTCGTCGAGGAGCGTTGGTTTCCGGCGACCGACGGCAAGCAGATCCACTCGTGGGTGATCAAGCCGCCCGGCTTCGACCCGGCGCGCCGCTACCCCATGCTGCTGTACTGCCAGGGGGGACCCCAGTCGCAGGTCGGGCAGTGGTTCAGCTATCGCTGGAACTTCCACCTGATGGCAGCGCAGGGCTACGTCGTGCTCGCCGTCAACCGCCGCGGTTTGCCGGGCTTCGGCCAGGAGTGGAACGACCAGATCAGCCGTGACTGGGGCGGGCAGGCGATGCAGGACTTGCTGACCGCGACCGACGCGATGCAGCAGGAGCCCTACATCGACGCCGAGCGCACGGCGGCGGTCGGCGCCAGCTTCGGCGGCTACACGGTCTTCTGGCTGATGGGCAACGACGACCGCGACCGTTTCTGCACGATGATCGCGCACTGCGGCGTGTTCAACCTGGAGTCGATGTACCTGTCGACGGAGGAGCTCTTCTTCGTCAACTGGGACCTGGGCGGGCCGTTCTGGCAGGATCCCGAGGTGTGGGAGGACTACGAGCGCTTCTCGCCGCACCGCAAGGTCGCCAACTGGACCACGCCGCTGCTGGTGATCCACGGGGCGCGCGACTACCGGGTGCCCGACGCGCAGGGGCTGCAGGCGTTCACCGCCGCGCAGGTGCAGGGTGTGCCCTCGCGGCTGCTGTACTTCCCCGACGAAGGGCACTGGGTTTTGAGTCCGCAGAACGGCTTGGTCTGGCACCGCGAGTTCTTCGCCTGGCTGGACCGGTTCTGCAAGCCGGAGGGCGCGGTGCCGGCGAGCGGCGGTGGTGCCGCCGCGGCGCGCGCCGTCGATGCGGATGCGAGTGGCGATGCCGGTGTGGGCGACCGGCGCTATCTGCTGGAGCGCGTCGACGACACCGCCGTGGTCCAGCTCTACGCCGACGGCTTCGAGCAGCTGTCGCTGCGCGACAAGCAGCTGTGCTACCACCTGGCGCAGGCGGCGATCGCCGGCCGCGACATCTTCATCGACCAGAAGTTCGAAGAGAACCTGCCGATCCGCGACCTGCTGGAGGAGCTGTACCTGCACCGGGGCGTGTTGGGCGCCGAGCTCGGTGCCGAGATCGAGCGCTACACCAAGCTGTTCTGGGTGCACAACGGCGTGCACAACGCGATCACCACCAAGAAGGAGCGCCTGAACGCGACGCCGGAGCAGCTGCGGGCGGCGGTCGCGGCGGCGCGCGCCGACGGCGCGCAGATCGCCTTCGACGATGCCCGCTTGGCGGCGCTGTTTGCGGTGTTGACGGACCCGTCGAGCTTCGCGTCGTGCACCAACAAGTCGCCCGAGCACGGCGACGTGTTGGCCGAGAGTGCCAACAATCTGTACGCCGGCGTCACCTCGGCCGATCTCGAGGGGTTCGACGAGCGGTATCCGCTCAACAGCCGGCTGTGGAAGCGGCCCGACGGCGGCTTGGTCGAGCAGGTCTACCGCGCCGGCGACGGTGCCACCGTGCCGCCGGGGCTGTATGCGCGCGAGCTCAACGCGGTGATCGGCCATCTGCGGGCGGCGTTGCCGTTTGCACCGCCGCCGACACAGAAGGCGTTGCGCCACCTGATCCGCTACTACGAGACCGGCGATCCGGAGGACTGGCGCCGCTTCAACATCGCCTGGGTGCAGGACACCGACTCCGTGGTGGACCAGATCAACGGGTTCGTCGAGGTGTATCTCGACGCCCGCGGGCAGAAGGGGGCGTGGGAGGCCGTGGTCAGCTTCCTCAACGTGCCGAAGACCGCGGCGATCGAGAAGCTCGCCGCCGAGGCGCAGTGGTTCGAGGAGCGGATGCCGTGGGATGACGAGTTCAAGAAGGAGAACGTCGTCGGCATCAGTGCGCGCTCGATCTCGGTGATCACCGAGACCGGCGACTCGGGGCCGATCACTCCGATCGGGATCAATCTGCCCAACGAGACCGACATCCGCGAGCAGTACGGCAGCAAGTCCGTCAACCTGAGCAACGTCGTCGAGGCCTACGAGGAGTCGCGCGCCGGCGGCAGTGCGGCGGAGTTCGCGTGGTCGCAAGCCGAGGTCGAGCGCGCCGCCAAGTGGGGGGCGATCAGCGGCGACATCCACACCAACCTGCACGAGGTCGTCGGCCACGCATCGGGCAAGCTGCGGCCGGAGATCCGCAACCCGGCGTCCAAGCTGGGTATGTACTCCTCGACTTTGGAGGAGGCGCGCGCCGATCTGGTCGGCCTCTACTGGATCCCCGACGACAAGCTGCGCGAAATGGGCATCGTGCCGGACCCCGACGCCGCGCTCGCCGAGTACGAGGCCTACGCCCGCAACGCGCTGGTGCAGCTGCGCCGCGTCGCGCTGGGCGATCGCCTCGAAGACGACCACATGCGCAACCGCCAGCTGGTGGTGCACTGGTTGATCGACAACAGCGATGCGATCGCCGTCGAGCGGCGCGACGGCAAGACCTACTACCGGGTGACCGCGGTGGATGCCTTCCGCGAGGCGTCTGGGCGCCTGCTCGGCGAGATCATGCGGATCAAGGCGACCGGGGACTTCGCCGCCGGCAAGGCGCTGGTCGAGCGCTACGGCACGCGCATCGACGAGACCCTGCACCGCGAGGTGCTGGCGCGCATCGAGGCCCTCGGCCTGCCGTCCGCCACCGGCTTCGTGCAGCCCGAGCTGCGGCTGGTGCACGGTGAGGACGGGCAGGTCGTCGACGTCGTGGTCCACTACCCGATGAGCCTGGCGGCGCAGATGCTCCGCTTCAGCGGGCGCGCGCGGTGAGCCGCCCCGGCCTGGTCGACCGAGTGGGCGGCCCCGACGGCCTGCGCCGCATCCTGACGCGCTTCTACGACCGCCTCGCGCTCGACCCGATGGTCTGTCACCACTTCGCCGGCCGCGATCTGCAGACCATCATCGATGGCCAGCACGCGTTTCTGAGCAAGGCCCTCGGCGCCACCACCCGCTACACAGGCCGCCACCCCAAGGACGCCCACCGCGCGCTGGCCCCGATCCTCACCGGCCAGTTCGACCGCCGCCTCGTCCTCCTCGAGCAAGAGCTCCGCGCCGCCGGCCTCGACGACGACGACCGCGAGCAGTGGCTCGCCGTCGAGCGCAGCATGCGCCGCCTCATCGTCCACGAACGCCCCTGCAACAAGTACGGAGTCTGACTCGATTTTCTCGCTTGGCGGGGCGGCTTCGCCGCCCCGCCAAGCGAGAAAATCGAGTCAGACTCCGTACGCTACGCGATCGGCGCGCGGAAGTGTGGGGCGCGCAGGCGGACGAGGAGGTCGCCGGCGGCGCGGCCGCGGACCCAACGGGCCAGCGTGCGCGCGCCGGTGAACAGCAGGTCGGCGAGCTCGGCGCCCACCGCCTTGCCGGCGCCGAAGTGTTTGCGCAGGTAGTAGTAGCGGCTCTGGAAGTAGTGCTCGGCGATGCAGCCGTGGTAGAGCGCGGCGTTGGTCGAACGCGCGCTGTGGTGGGTCTGGTGGTGGGCGGTGGCGTTCGGCACCACGCACACCTTGTGGCCCGCCTGGTGCAGCCGGTAGCAGAGGTCGGTTTCCTCGAAGTAGAGGAAGAAGCGCGGATCGAACCCCTCGAGCTCGCGCAGCACTTCGGTGCGCGCCAGCAGCGCGGCGCCGCAGAGCCAGTCGACCTTGTACGGCGCACTCGCGGTCACCATCGGCCGCGGCCGCTCTTCTGCGCGCGGTCGGCCGAGCGCGTCGCGCACCACCATCCCCGGCGTGGGGAACGCGTGCAGCAGCTGCGGTGGGCCGTCACCGTTGTCGATCACCGGACCGCAGACGGCGGTCTTCTGATCGTGCTGCAGGAAGCCGACGAGCTTCTGCAGGTCGTCGTAGCCGAGCGCGGCGTCGGGGTTGAGCAGCAGCACGTACGGCGTGTCGACGTGCTCGAGCCCGAGGTTGTTGGCGCGGCCGAAGCCGAGGTTGTCGCCGGCCTCGACGACGCGCACCCAGGGGTGCTCGCACTGCACCAGCTCTTTGGTGTTGTCGTCGGAATCGTTGTCGACGACGACGCAGTCGAGCTGGCCGCGCTCGTGCGCCGTGCGCAGCGACTCGAGCGCCGCGCCGACGGTGCGCGCCGAGTGGTAGGTGACGATGATGGCGGTGACGCGCGGCACGCTCATGAGCTGTCGATTCTATCGGCGCGCCGCCGCCCTCGCCTTCGCTATGGCTCTCTGTGCCCGGCCCGGTCGGAAGTTCCCGCCATGGCGATGGCGCCGGCGACCGCGAACGGCACCACGCGCTGCCAGAACCCACTCAGGGACAGCTCGTAGGCGGCGACGCTGAGGCCGAAACCGGCCAGCATCGCCGCCAGGGTGGCGCCGGGCCGCAGCGGACCGCGCCAGCAGCGCACCAGCAGCAGCGGGCCGAAGGCGGCACCCATCGCGGTCCAGGCGAACAGCACGCCCTGGAAGATCGATGCCGACAGCAGGATCGCCGCCGCGGTCGCGGCCGCCGTCAAGCCGAGAACGACCAGCCGCGAGCGGTGCGGGCTGTCGTGCGCTCGGCCGCCGCCGAGGTCGTGACTCGCCGACGACGCGGCGACCAGCAGCTGGCTGTCGGCGGTCGACATCACGGCCGAAAGCACCGCGGCGATCACCACGCCGGCGACCACCGGCGGGCAGAGAGAATCGGCGAGGCTGAGGAAGACGGTCTCGGCGTCGTCGAGGCCGGCGACGAGCACGCGGCCGGCGAGTCCCAGCACCAGCATGCCGGTGTAGACCAGGAACGCCCAGGCCAGCGCGACCCGGCGTCCGGTGACGACGGCCCGCTCGTCGCGCAGCGCCATGAAGCGGTTGACGACGTGCGGCTGCCCGGGGTAGCCCAGGCCGATGCCGAGGAGGCCGGCGACGGCGCCGATGCCGGCGGCCGTTCCGGCGCCGCCGAGGAGATTGGTGTAGCCGGTCTGCTCGACCGCGGCGATGCCGTCGATGAGGGCCGTGGGGCCGCCCGCCGCGACGACGGCCCACACCGGCAGCACCACTGCGGTCGCCGCCATCACCATCCCCTGCAGTGTGTCGGTGAGACTGACGGCCCAGAAGCCGCCGAGCAGCGTGTAGGCGAGGACGATGCCGCTGCCGATCAACACCGCCTGCACCGGCGGCACGCCGAACGTGGTCGCGAAGGTCGTGCCGGCGCCTTGGAACTGATAGGCGACGTAGGTGCCGAGCGAGAGCAGGATGATCAACGACGCCGTCCAGTTGATCGCCCCGCGCAACGGCGTCCCCGCGGGCCCGGCGAGCACCTCGGTGACCGTGATCGCGCCGGTGTCGGCGGCGAGTCGGCGCAGCCGCGGCGCCAGCAGGAACCAGTTGAGGGCGAAACCGCCGACACAGCCGGGAAACAGCCACAGCGCCGACAGGCCGTTGGTGTAGGCGTAGCCGCTGACCCCGAACAGGGTCCACACCGACGACGAGCTCGCCGACGCGCTCACCGCCGCGACCACCGGGCCGAGCCGCCGGCCGCCGAGGAAGAAGTCGCGCGCGTCCACGGTGCGGCGGTGCGCCCACAGCCCCAGCCCCAGCAGACCGATCTTGTAGGCGATCAGGGTGACGAGGATGGCGATCGCGCGGTCGTCCACCACCAAAGCGTAGCGGGCGCGCGGAGCGCGGCCAGCGTGCGGACGACGGCTTGACAGCGCGGTCGCCGGCGCCAATGGTCGCGGCCATGAGTGCGTCGCCCGCCACCGACCCGTCCGACTTCGCGCGTTTCCTGCACTGGCGGCGCGCCCTCGCACAGCCCGCGATGACGCTCGACTTCGGCCGCGCCGGTTTGCGGGACGAGGACCTCGACGCGCACGGCGACGCGCTCGGGCGCGCGCTCGAGGCGATGCACGCGCTCGAAGGCGGCGCGATCGCCAACCCCGACGAGCAGCGGCAGGTCGGCCACTACTGGCTCCGCGCCCCCGAGCTGGCGCCGGAGCCGGCGATCGCCGATTCGATCCGCGGCGGCGTCGACGCGGTGTGTGCGTTCGCCGCGTCCGTCGCCGCCGGCGACGTGGCGCCGCCCGAGGGCGGGCGCTTCCGCGCGCTGTTGGTGGTCGGCATCGGCGGCTCGGCGCTCGGGCCGATGCTGATCGCCGACGCGTTCGGCGGTGGCGGTGCCGGCATGCCGGTGACCGTGCTCGACAACACCGATCCCGACGGCATCGACCGCACCCTGGCGTCCCTCGCGCCGCTGCAGGACGTGTTGGTGTGCGTGATCAGCAAGTCGGGCGGCACGCCGGAGACCCGCAACGGCATGCTCGAGGTCGAGCACGCGCTGCGCACCGACGGGCTCGCGCTGGCGCCGCGCGCCGTGGCGATCACCCAGGTCGGCAGCGCGCTGCACCAACGCGCGGTCGACGGCGGCTGGCTCGCCACCTTCGAGATGTGGGACTGGGTCGGCGGGCGCACCAGCCAGCTGTCGGCGGTCGGGCTGTTGCCGGCAGCCCTCGGCGGCGTGGACGTGCGCGCACTGCTGCGCGGCGCGGCCGCGGTCGACCGCTGGACGCGGGCGCCCGCGGCCGACAACCCCGCCGCGCTGATGGCGCTGTGGTGGTGGCTCGAGGGCTGTGGCCGCGGCGAGCGGGCGATGGTGGTGCTGCCCTACAAGGACCGGCTGCAGCTGTTCGGCCGCTACCTGCAGCAGCTGGTGATGGAATCCCTCGGCAAGCGCCTCGACCGCGCCGGAGCCGAGGTGCACCAGGGGCTGACCGTGTACGGCAACAAGGGCTCGACCGACCAGCACGCCTACGTGCAGCAGCTGCGGGACGGGCGGCACGACTTCTTCGCGGTGTTCGTCCGCGTGCTCGAAGACCGCGCCGGGGAGTCGATCGAGGTCGAACCCGGGGTCACCGCCGGCGACTACCTCGATGGCTTTCTCTTGGGCACCCGCAGTGCGCTCGACGAGGCGGGGCGCCGCTCCCTGACCATCACCCTGCGGCGCGTGGACGCGGAATCGATCGGTGGACTGATCGCGCTGTTCGAGCGGGCGGTCGGCCTCTACGCCGAGCTCATCGACATCAACGCCTACCACCAGCCCGGAGTGGAGGCGGGCAAGCGGGCAGCGGCGCAGGTGCTCGACCTGCAGCGGCGCGCGCTGGCCGCCATCGACGCCACCCCGCGCACGTGTGTGGAACTCGCCGCTGCGCTCGATGTCGATCCCGCCGACCTGTGGCCGGTGCTCGAACACCTGGCGCACAACCGGTCGTCGGTGGCGGTCGACGACGACGGCGCACCGGAGGCGGCGCGCTTTCACGGCCCCAAGATCCGGTAGGTGCGGCGATTTCATGCCCCAACATTTGAGGTTGGGGCGCGTGGCGGGTATAAACCTGGGGCTTTCTCCCACGAGAAGGCGCCCGTGCAGAAGATCCAAGGCGTTGGCCTCACCTACGACGACGTCCTGCTGATTCCGCGCCAGGCTTCGGCGCTGCCGCGCGACGTCGTCACCGACAGCTGGTTCTGCCGCGGGGTTCCTCTGCGCGTGCCGATCGCCAGCGCGGCCATGGACACGGTCACCGAGGCGCGGCTGGCGATCGCCCTGGCGCTCGAGGGCGGCATCGGCGTGGTGCACAAGAATCTGTCGGTGCAGGCGCAGGTGCACGAGGTCGATCGGGTCAAGCGCAGCAGCAACGGCGTGATCCCGGACCCGGTGACGCTGCGGCCGTCGCAGACGGTGGGGGAGGCGCGCGACATGATGCGCGACCAGCGCATCAGCGGTCTGCCGGTGGTCGACGACGCGATGCGGGTGCTCGGCATTCTGACGCGGCGCGACCTGCGCTTCGTCGAGAGCCGCGAGCTGCGGGTCGAGGAGGTGATGACCAAGTCGCCGCTGGTGACCGCACCGCCCGAGACCACGCTCGAGGAGGCGCGCGCCATCCTGCAGCGCAACAAGGTGGAGAAGCTGCTGCTGGTCGAGCAGGACGGCACCCTGGCCGGCCTGATCACGATCCGCGACATCGACATGACCGAGGAGTTTCCGTACGCGGCCAAGGACGCGCGGGGGCGACTGCTGGTCGGTGCGGCGGTCGGCGTGCACGACACCGAGCGGGTCGATCAGCTGGTGGCGGCCGGCTGCGACGTGATCGTGGTGGACACGGCGCACGGCCACTCCGACAACGTGCTCAACACGGTGGCGGCGATCAAGCAGCGCCACGACGTGCCCGTGGTCGCCGGCAACGTCGCCACCGCCGACGGCGCGCGCGCGCTGCTCGAAGTCGGCGCCGACGGCATCAAGGTGGGCATCGGTCCGGGCAGCATCTGCACCACGCGCATCGTCACCGGCGTCGGCGTGCCGCAGCTCACCGCGGTGATGGAATGCGTGGGCGTGGCCCGCGCGGCGTCGGTGCCGGTCATCGCCGACGGCGGCATTCGCACTTCCGGCGACATGGTCAAGGCGCTGGCGGCCGGCGCGTCGTCGGTGATGCTGGGCAGCTTGCTCGCCGGCCTCGACGAGGCGCCGGGCGAGACCATTCTGTATCGCGGTCGCACCTTCAAGGCGGTGCGCGGCATGGGGTCGCTGGGCGCGATGGAGGCCGGCAGCGCCGACCGCTACGCGCAGGGCGAAATCGTCAACACGCCGAAGTTCGTGCCCGAGGGCATCGAGGGCATGGTGCCGACGCGCGGACCGCTGTCCTCCTACGTCTATCAGCTCGTCGGCGGCATTCGCTCGGGCATGGGATACCTCGGCACGCGCACCCTCGACGAGTTGTACGAGCACAGCCGCTTCGTGCAGATCACCGCGGCGGGCGTGCGCGAGTCGCATCCGCACGACGTGCGCATCACCAAGGAGGCGCCGAACTACAGCGGCGAGGACCAATGAGCGACAACGACCGCGGCGCCGGCCCCGACAATGTCGGCCCGGACAGTGCCGGCGCTGGGGGGGTGCTGATCATCGACTTCGGCGCCCAGTACTGCCAGCTCATCGCGCGCCGCGTGCGCGAGCTCGGCGTCTACTCGCGGATCACCGTTCCTCAGCGCGCGCTGTTCACGTTCGATGCGATGCGGCCCGCGGCGGTGATCCTGTCGGGCGGACCGGCCTCGGTCTACGACCCCGACGCGCCGCAGCTGTCGGCGGAGATCCTGGACCGCGGCGTGCCGGTGCTCGGCATCTGCTACGGCCTGCAGTGGATGGCCCAGCAGCTGGGCGGCGCGGTCGTGCCGGCGACCGGCGACCGCGAGTACGGACGCACGGAGATGCAACAGGTGGGCGACTCCGCGCTGCTGCGCGACGTGCCCGAGACCTGCACCGTCTGGATGTCGCACGGCGATCACGTCGCCAAGCTGCCGGACGGCTTCACTGCGCTGGCGCGCAGCGAGCCCTGCCCGGTGGCGGTGGCGGCCGATCCGGCCCGCGGTTTCTACGGCCTGCAGTTCCACCCCGAGGTCGCGCACACCGAGTGCGGCGGCGCCGTCCTGCACAACTTCGTCGTCGACATCGCCGGCTGTGCTACCGACTGGGATCCCGGCCACGTCGTCGAGACCAAGATCGCCGCCGTGGCGGCGCAGGTCGGCGCCGCGGGCGAGGTCGTGCTCGGCCTCTCCGGCGGCGTCGACTCATCGGTCGCAGCCGTCCTGGTGCACCGCGCCATCGGCGCGCGCCTGCACTGCATCTTCGTCGACAACGGCTTGCTGCGGCAAGGCGAGCGCGAGGGCGTCGAGCAGCTGTTCCGCGACGAGCACCACATGGACCTCAAGGTGGTCGACGCGAGCGCCCGCTTCCTCGAGGAGCTGCGCGGCGTCACCGACCCCGAGCGCAAGCGCAAGATCATCGGCCGCGTGTTCGTCGACGTCTTCCGCGAAGAGGCGAGCGCACTGCAAAACGCCCGCTTCCTCGGCCAGGGCACCCTCTATCCCGATGTCATCGAGTCGGTCGCCGCCCACGGCGGCGCCACCGCCACGATCAAGAGCCACCACAACGTCGGCGGCCTGCCCGAGGACCTCGACCTCGAGCTGGTCGAGCCCCTGCGCGACCTGTTCAAGGACGAGGTCCGCGCCATCGGCCGCGAGCTCGGCCTGCCCAAGAGCCTCGTCGACCGCCAGCCGTTCCCCGGCCCCGGCCTCGCCGTGCGCTGCCTCGGCGAGATCACGCCCGAGAAGCTCAAAGCCCTGCGCGCCGCCGACGCCATCGTCCGCGAGGAGATCGAGAGCCGCGGCCTGCACAAGGACCTCTGGCAGTACTTCGCCGTCCTACTGCCGGTGCAATCGGTCGGCGTGATGGGCGACCAGCGCACCTACGAGAACGCGGCTGCGGTCCGCGTCGTCTCCAGCCAGGACGCGATGACCGCCGACTGGGAGCTCCTGCCCACCGACGTCCTGCGCCGCATCAGCAACCGCATCATCAACGGCGTGCGCGGGATCAATCGGGTCGTGCTCGACATCTCGAGCAAGCCACCGGCGACGATCGAGTGGGAGTGAGGGGCGAACCGCCGACCCCCTCACGCCTCATCAAGGATCGCGCCGCACCGCGACCGCGCCCACTGGCGCCCGCAGCCACGAGAAGATCTCGCGCACCGACGGCCGTTTCCCCGTCATCAGGATCCCGATGCGGAACACCTTGGCCGCGCCCCAGAACGCGATCACGATCGACACCAGGATCAGCGCCGTCGTCGCCGCGTACTCCCACGCCGGCGGCGGGCCGGCGGCGCGGTTCATCATCAAGAACGGCGTGAACGGGGGGATGTAGGTCAGCACCTTGGCGAGGGTGCCGTTGGGGTCGTTGACCACGGGCACCATGGCGGCGATCGGCACGATCAGCAGGACGAAGACGGGTTGCTGCAGGTTTTGCGCCTCCTTGAGGCTGTTGCAGACGGCGCCGATGCCGACCAGGATCGCGGCGAAGAAGAAGTAGCCGCCCAGGAAGTAGCCGATGAACGAGCCGAGGTAGCGCGGGTCGCCGATGATGAGCTCGAGCTGGAGGCCGGCGATGCCGGGGGCGAAGTGGGGTGCGACCTCGACGGCGACGACCGCGCAGAGCGCCCAGAACACGACCAGGGTGAGGCCGGTGGCGGCGATGCCGAAGATCTTGCCGGCCATCAGCTGGAACGGTGAGACCGACGAGAGCAGCACCTCGATGATGCGGTTGGACTTCTCCTCGATGGTGTTGGTCAACAGCATCTGCGTGACCATCATGATCGAGATCCACAGCAGGTAGACGAAGACCACCGGCGCGAACTGGTGCGCCTGCTCCTCCTTCTTGACCTCCTCGATCTCGCCGGTCTCGGCCGAGACCTTCTTGGCCGAGAACTCGAAGCGGTTGCGGATCGAGGCGGCCTGCTCCTTGGACAGCGACAGCGACTCGATGCGGCGGGCGCGCACGATCTCGGTGGCGTGGTTGGAGAACCAGCGCCGCAGCTCGCTGTCGGTCAGGTTGTTGGAGACGTAGCGGCTGTCGTCGTCGCTGCCGACCGGATCCTCTGGAATCACGAAGTAGGCGAACAGCGAGCCGTCCTGCAGCTGCTGCTTGAGTTCGTCTTCGATCGCGTCCGGGTCGCCGTCTTCGTAGACCCGGATGTAGCGCTCGCGGTCGAGGTTGGTGTCGAGCTGCGCGATCTCCTCGGGCGTCTTGCTCGCCATCCACTGAGTCAGCTGCTCGAGGAGCATGCTCTGCAGCTCCTCCATGTCGGGCGGTGCGGCGGGATCGGCCTGCGCGACGGCGTCGATGACCAGGCCGAACAGCTCGCGCTGCACCTCGGGGCCCGCCATCTCCTCTTGCTTCTGGCGCATCAGCGCCAGCACCTCGTCGCGGTCGCCCTCGAGGCTGGCGGCGTCGATGACTTCGTCGAGCAGGCGCTTGAAGTCGCTCTCGTTGGCGCGGTCCTCGATCGCCTTCGACAGCCACTGCCCCTCGCTGTGGTCGACGACGCCGTAGCGGCGCGCGTCCTTGGCGTCGCGCATCACCACCATGATGGCGATGGTGCCGATCAGGATGACCGGGACCGCGAGGATGCCGATCCAAAACGTCTTGGTGCGCAGGTTCTCGAGATACTCGCGCAGCGCGACCAGCACGGTCTTATTCATCGCTCACTCCTCCCACCGCGCGCACGAAGATCTCGTGCAGGGACGGCTCGCGCAGGTCGAACCGCCGGATGTGCAGCTTGCCGACCAGGGCTGCCAGCACTTGCTGCGGATCGTGGTCGTCGTCGAGGTAGAGCTCGGCGCTCTTGCCCGAGTCGTTGATCCGGCGCACGCCGGGCAACGTGCGCAGCACCGCGCCGTCGCCGTCGTAGTCGATCTGCACGCCGTGGTTGCCGGCGTTGCCCTTGACCTCGGCCAGTGTGCCGTCGAACACCTTGACGCCGCGGTTGATCATGAACACGAAGTCGCAGATCTGCTCGGCCTGCGCCATGACGTGCGTCGAGAAGATCACCGTGCGCCCCTCGCGCTTGAGGTCGAGGATGGTGTTGCGCATCAGCTCCATGTTGACCGGGTCGAGGCCGGAGAACGGCTCGTCGAGGATCACCAGCTCGGGGTCGTGGATCAGCGTGCCGAGCAGCTGCACCTTCTGGCCCATGCCCTTGGACAGCGCCTCGCAGCGCTTGTCGATCCAGTCGGGCAGGCCGTAGCGCGTCAGCAGGTCGCGGGCTTTCGCGTTGGCCTCGGCGCGTGCCATCCCCTTGAGCTGGCCGAAGTAGGCGACGATCTCGCCCGCCTTCATCTTCTTGTAGAGCCCCTTCTCCTCCGGCAGGTAGCCGAGGCGGTCCTTGATCTCCTCCGCGTTGGGATGCCCCAGCACCGAGATCGTGCCCGCGTCCGGGTAGAAGATGCTCATCACCATCCGGATGGTGGTGGTCTTGCCGGCGCCGTTGGGACCGAGGAATCCGTAGATGCTGCCCTTGGGGATCTGCAGGGACAGGTTGTCGACGGCCGTGAACTTCCCGAAGCGCTTGGTGACGCCGTCGAGGGTGAGCGCGTGCTCCATGGGGCGCTTGGTCTAATTGAGCGGTGGGAGCCAGGCAAGCACGGCGGCGGCTTGTCGGTGGCGGACGGCGCCGGGACAATCGGGCTTTGCGCCTCCTCCGTCCGTCGTCCTCGCCCGCCGCCCGCAGTCCGCGGCAGCGGCCCTGGCTGGTCCTCGCCGCCGCCCTGCTCGTCGCGGCAGGGGCCGGCGCGGCCGCGGCGTTCGCGCTGTGCGTGCGCATCGAGCCGGAGCTGGGCGCGGCTGCGCAGCGGCTGGTCGGTCGAGTGTTCGGCACGGCCGCTGCGGAGCCCGCGCCGACGGCCTCCGGCCTGCCGCGGCTCGCGTTGCACCTGGCGTCGGGCGGCTGGCAGCAGATCCAGGCGGACCGCGCTGCTGCTCTGCAAGAAGGGTTTCGCAACGCTGACGACAACACCTGGGTGGAGGGGCGCGCGGAGTTCACCGGCGGAACGATGGACGTGCGGGTGCGGCTGAAGGGAGTGCTCAGCGACCACTGGCAGGATGCGGATCGGTGTTCCTTGCGCATCGACGTGCGCGGCGAGGGCGACCTCGCCGGCGCGCGGCGCTGCTCGATCCAGCGCCCGGCGACGCGTTCGTTCGTGCACGAGTGGCTGTTTCTGGCGGCGCTCGCCGACGAGGGTGCCATCGCGCTGCACTTCGAGTTCGTCGAGGTCGAGATCGACGGCCGCGCGCGCGGCATCTACGCCCTGCAGGAGCAGACCGGTCCGCGCCTGCTCGCGCGGCACGGGCTGCCGCCGGCCCCGGTGGTCGGCTTCGACAAGGGGCCGTGGATCACCTACTGGCAGCGCCAGGCGCGCCACCGCGCGCTCGGCCACGAGCCGCCTTCGTGGTTCCTCGCCACCGCGCCGATCGAGCTGGTGCGGGCGCAGGAGCACGCGCCGGACTCCGCCGGCGAGGCCGAGCAGCTGCGCGCCATCGCCCTGCTCGACGCTCTTCGCAGCGAGCGCCTGCCCGCTGGCCGCGTCTTCGCGCTGGAAGAGATGGCACGGATGGTTGCGGTGCGCGCCGCGCTGGGCGCCACCGAGCTCGATTGGAAGGACCTCGACTTCTACTACGACCGCGACACCGACCGGCTGCGACCGATCGGCAAGGAGCTGCACCACGCGGTCGAGGCCGACACGCGGCGCTGGTGGATGAACGACGCCGGGCCGACCTTCGGCACGCCGCTGATGGCGCTGCTGCTCGAGGACGCCGCCTTCGAGGAGGCCTACGTCAGCCAGCTGCGCCGCGTGACCCGCCCCGAGTGGAGTGCCGCGCTGCTGCGCCGGCACGGCCGGGCGCTGGCGCGCCACGTCGCTGCCCTGCGCGCGGAGTTTCCCGCCGTCGCCGTCGACCCGCAGGGGTTGGCGGCGGTGCGCGCGGTGATCGACCACGCGCTGCAGCCGGCGCAGGCGGTCGACGTCCGGTGGACGCCGGCGGCCGGCGGTCGGCTGCGGCTGGAAATCGCCAACCTGCACGCATTCTCGCTGTGGCCGACCGGCGTGGTCCTCGGCGGAGCCACGGTGGCGTTGCCCGCGCGCCGCCTGCGCGGCCGAGGCGCCGCGGCGCGTGTCGAGTGGGCCAACATGGTCGTTCCCGTCGGCGGCACGGACCCGGGCGCTGGCCCGGAGGCGCTCTTGTTTCGCCTCGCCGGCAGTCCGGCGGTGCACCGCGCGCCGGTGTCCCGCGGCGTGCGCAGTCTGTCGGCGGCGGACGTGACGTTGCCGGAAGGTGCGCTCGAGCGACCGTTCTGGCAGCTCGAGCCGCTGCGCAAAGAGCTGCGGTGTCTACCGGGAGAGTGGCGCATCGATCGCCCGGTGGTGATCCCGGCGGGCTACCGCGTCGTGGCGGGACCGGGCGTGTGCTGGGACTTGAGTCAGGGGGCCAGTGTGATCTCCGCCTCGCCCCTCGAGTGGCGCGGCGCGCCCGATGCACCGGTCGTGCTGCAATCGACCGACGGCAGTGGAGGAGGCTTGCTGCTGATCGGTGGTGCTGGGGCCTCGACGCTGTCGCACGTCGTGCTGCGCGGTCTGGCACCGGTGCAGTGGGAGGGCGGCACGACGGCCGCCGCCGTGACGCTGCACGGCGGGCGCGTCTCGTGCTCGCAGGTCGCGTTGTCCGCCAATCGAGGCGGTGACCTTCTGCACGCGGCGTTCGGTGTGTTCGAGTTCCGCGGCGTCGAGTGCGCCGCCGCCAGCGGTACCGCCATGGTACTCGACGGGGCCGAGGCGTCCTTGTGGGGCGGGTCGGTGATCGCGTCGGCGGCCGGTGACGGCGTGTCGAGTCGTGGCTCGGAGCTGCGCGTCGAGGGCACACTGGTCCGAGGAGCCGGCGTCGGGGTCGGTCTGCTGGTATCGGCGCACGGCAGTGCGCGCGTGGCCGATGCCGCGATCGGAAGCCTGCGCGTCGGCGTCGCGTGCGGGGGCGGTGTCCATGTCGACTTGCAGGACGTCTCCCTTTCGGCCTGCGAAGTCGGTTGCGCGGTCTACCAGAGCGACGGCGTGCCGCCCGGACCGGTGACCGTGCGCCGCCTGCGGTGTGACGCCGTCGGCGCCGAGACGCTGGTCGAGGACGGAGCCCGCGTATCGGTCGACGGCGTCGAACGCCCAGGGGATCGGCAGGCCGTGTCCGCGTGGGTGGAGCGATGAGGGCGACCCTGAGGAAGGTGTGCGCGGTGGCGGTGCTGATCGTGCCGGCGGTCGGCGCACCGACGGTGGACGTGCGCGCGCAGACCCGGTTCCTCGTCGCCGGCCACACCTACGGCACCCACCAGGGCGACAACCAAGCCCTCTGGCCGCCGTTCCTCGCCGCGCTGCAGCGCGCCGACCTCGATGGCGCCGCCTGCCTGGTGCTGGCCGGCGACTTCGTCCGCCACTGCGACGCCGCGGCACGCAGCCTCCTGCAACAACAGATCGAGCAGTTGCCAGTGCCGGTGTACCTGCTGCTCGGCAACCACGAGGAGACCACGCCGCTGTGTCGCGAGTGGGTCGTGCGGCGGCACGGCGGTGCGTACTACACGTTCGGCCACGGCGATCTGTTCGGCATCGTGCTCGACAGCCAGCAGCACGAGCGCGCGGTGGCGGCGGAGCAGGTTTCGTTCTTGGCGGCCGCACTGGCGCGCGCACCGGCCGAGGCGATCGTCTGTGTGTTCATGCACGAGCTCTTGTGGTTGGCCGAGGGGCGCCGCTACGCGTGGGTGCGCGCCAACCGGCGATCCCGGCAAGAGGCGTTGGCGGCGCTGCCGCACACCAACTACTGGCGCGACGTGCACCCCCTCTTGGTCGCCTGCGCGCCGCGGCCGATCTACGTCATCGCCGGCGATGTCGGTGGCAACCCGGACGCGGTGCCGGCGTTCTTCGACGTGCGCGACAACGTCACGCTGGTGGCCACCGGGATGGGCGGTGCAGTGCAGGACAACTACCTCGAAGTCGAGCTCGAGGACGGCAGGGCGAGCTTCCGCCTGGTCCCGCTCGATCCCAAGGACGCGCCTCTACCCCCACTCACGCACTACACCGCCGAGTGGGCATCAAGCGTCGACGGCCGGGGACGTACGCTGGGGCGGCGCGTGCGGTTTGGCCGTTGGGCGTGGATGAATTGGCCGCTACTCGCCGGGGGTCTCGTGCTGATCGCCCTCGCAGCCCTCACCTGGAAGTACCGAGCCAGGCTCCCGTTCATCACCAGCCGGTGATGAATGGGAGCCTGACCTGAAACTCACCCAGCCTCGGCGATCGGTATGAGCTTGTACCCGAGGGATTTAGCGTTCTGTCGGAGTCCGACGATGCGTCGCTGGGTGAAGCGCTCCTCGTAGGCCTTGGCGCCTTCGTCTACGTAGTCCTGGCCGAACTTCAGCATGCGGTAGATGAGCAGGGCCAGTTTGCGGGCGATGGCAAAGATGGCGACGTTGCCGTCCTTCGCGCGGGCGATCTTGCGGAAGTGTGCGCCGAGAGCTGTCTGAGTACGTTGGAGGGACAGGGCGGCCATCCGGAGGACCGTGGCGATCCTGCTGACCGCGATGTTGTTGCGGTGCTTCTTGATGCGCTTTCCACCCGAGACGGCTTGACGTGGGCACAGGCGTAGCCAGGAGACGAAGTGCTTCTCGGTCGGGAAAGCTTCGAGGTCGTAGCCGACCTCGGTGAGCACGATCATGGCCGTGCTCGGGCTGATACCGTCGATTCGCGTGAGATCACACCCGACGAGCCGGCAGAGGGCATCGCGAAGCTCCCGGCCGCCCTTCGTTCGGATGCTCCTCTCCTTGCGGGGGTCTGGATGCTCGGGGACGTCGGCCGTCTTGGCTTCCTCCGGTTGCAGGTCCTCGATCATCGCCATCAATCGCTTCTCGACCGACTCGATCTCGTGGTCGGTGTGCTCGAGCATCCGCAAGCCCGAAGCGAGAGTGAAGATGTGCTCCTCGATCCAGGTCCCTTGCAAGTGATCCGCGAGCTCCTTCTCGGAGATCTTGCAGCGCGGATCACGCAGTCTGGCGAGCGCTCGAGGGTCGCGTTCACCAGCGAGAATCGCGCGGATGATCGCGAGGCCGGTCTTGCCGGTGATGTCCGTTACCGCGCGATGGATCGCCACGTTCATCTGATCCAGTGACCGCTGCATCAACTGCGTGTGGCGCGTGCGCTGCGCGATCAAAGACGCGGCATGGCGTTGCAGGGTCCGCAACGCACAGATGTCCTTCGGAGGCCGGAACGAAGCGCGAATGAGGCCATAGGTGTGTAGCTTCTGCAGCCAACTGCAATCGCTGGCATCGGACTTGGAGCGGCCCGGCACGTTCTTCACCTCGCGGGCATTCGCGAGGATGACCTCGAAGCCTCTCGACTCGAGTAGCTCGTAGACGGGAATCCAGTAGACATAGGTGCTCTCCATCGCGACGGATCGCACTCCGAGCTCCTCCAGCCAGTCCGCGAGCGCCTCTAGCTGGGGCGTCGTCGTTCCGAATCGCTTGATCGGACGACTGCCGTCGGGTGCTGCTGCGCACACCCAGTGCTCGCGGCTGCCGATGTCGATTCCGGCGGCGTTGGGCTTCACGACTGGCAATACTTCCGCTGCGGGCTTCTTGCCCTTCCTCGTTCTGCTCTTCCCAGCCATACTTCATCCTCATTGTTGTGGTGGGCCCGGCCCGAGGCGGCGATCAAACGAATCTGACCTGCGGGAGTGGGCACGGCGACGTGCCCCTCACCAGTGAAGGATGGCCAACTCGGACCCAGACTGGCTCTGGGGCAAACGTGCTCCAGTGGCTATTGGGGGCGTAGCTGCCGGGCCCCTCACACGTTCCCCTCCCCCTTCCTCAGCGGCTAGTTTCCTGCCCTGAAGGGCCGACAAATCTGCCGGGGCAGGACTGGCTCGGTACTTGCGTCGGCGTCCGGGTCTCGTCAGCGGAAGTAGCGCACCGCGCTGGCGACCACCGCCGGGTTTTGCCCCGGACCGGCGGCGCCGCCGAGCAGGTGGATGACGCCGTAGGCGTCGGTGTAGCTGCCATACGCGCCGCGCTCGGTCGGCATGGTCGGGCCGTTGCGCCAGCTGCCGGTCGCGATGTCGTAGATCTCGGTGACCGCGAGTGCGGTGGGGCCGGTGAGGGCGCCCTGCAGGCCGCCGAAGTGGACGACCTCGTTGCCCTGGCGCACGGCTGCCTGCATGCCGCTCGGCTGCGACATGTTGCCCGCGCGCGCCCAGCTGCCGTTGCCGCCCGGCTGCGCGGTGTACACGTCGGCGGCGTCGGTCGGCGCGCCGAGGCCGAGCGCACTGTTGAGGCCACCGGCGGCCAGATAGCGGTCGGGGCTGGTGCCGATCTGGGTGATCGGGAAGATCGCGCGCGCGTTGGGCATCGACGGCCCGCCGCGAAAACCGCTGCCGTCGTAGAACTCGGTCTGCGTCCAGATCGCCGGGATCGGCAAGCCGAGAAAACTGGATGGCCCGACTCCGCCGGCGATCAGCAGCCGGCCGTCGGCGAGCTCGATCACGCCGTGGCCGGCGCGGCCCCGCGTCATGCGCGGCCCGGGGACGAAGCTGCCACCGCAGCCGCTGCCGTCGAGGCGGAATACTTCGGTGGTATCGAGGGCCGACTGGATCGTGGTCGCCGGGTTGGCGTTGACCACCGACAGACCGCCGCTGACGAGCACGTCGCCGTTGGCCAGCAACGTGGCCGCGTGGCCCATGCGCGCCTCGCTCATGCTGCCGACCGGCGTGAACAAGCCGGTGCTGGGGTCGTACAGCTCGGCGCTCGCCGTCGGGTCGTTCTGCACGTCGACGCCGCCGACCAGGAGCCACTTGCCGTTGGGCAACGCGGTCGCGGTGTGCAGCGAACGCGCGACGTTGAGCGGCACCGGATGCGCAGCGAACCCCCCGGTCACCGGGTCGTAGACCTCGACCTGGTCGGTGGCGATCTGCGCCAGGATCCCGCCCTGGCCGCCGCCGGCGATCACCACGCGCTCGCGGTCGTCGAGCATCACCGGAAAGAACGACCGCGCCAGAGTCATCGAGGCCGACAGCGGCTGGAAGCTCTGCGCCGGCGCGACGTAGATCGGCTGCGGCTGACTGATGCGGTTGTAGCGCGGCGTCGCGGTGGGATCGATCGACAGCCCCTGGGCAAACAGCACGCCAGGCCCGGCCAACGCCGGCACCGCGAAGCTCACCGCGGTGAACTCGGTGAAGCCGGGGGGCGCGAACAGGCCGGCGTGGCCGGGCAAGATGGTCAAGCCGCCGAGGCCGACCGCCAGCTGCCGCGGATCGCCGGGGTTGAGCGCGCCCAGCGGCAGCGGGCCGGGCCCGGGGCTCATCAAGATCGCGCCGATCGTGCCCGCCGTCACCGGCGTCGCGGTCGACAGCCGCAGCGCCAGCGTGCCCGGCGCCGAGCCGGCGATGCCGTGCAGCCGCAGCGCGGGCAGGTCGCACACCACGGTCGTCGTGCAAGAGATGAAGCCGCTGCTGCTGAACCGAACCGGAGTGCCGCTGAGTGCGGTCGCGGCGTGACCGACCGTGAACACCGCGGTGCCGCCCGTCCCGGTGGTTGCGCTGGCGTCGACCGACACCAGCGCCGGGTCGAACCCCGCCGCGATGACCACGCCGGCGGTCGGCGGCGACGTGATCACGATGATGCAGGTGCTCTCCCCCGGCCGCAGCTGCACCGAGGCCGGATCACAGGTGAGGAACGTCTGTCCCGTCGCCTTTGCGCAACCGAGCGCGGCGACGGCGAGCCAGACGCGGAGACGGGACGGCGAGGCGCGCCGGGCGCGGGCTGGACGCATGCCAGCATCGTAGCGAACGCGCCGCCGGGCAGTCAGTCGCCGAGCGCGGCCCGCAGCAGGTCGTCGACCACGCTCGGGTTGGCGCGTCCGCCGGTGGCGCGCATCACCTTGCCTTTGAGGGCGTGGAATGCCTTGCCGACGCCCCGGCGGTAGTCGTCGACCGCAGCGGCGTTGTCGGCCAGCACCTGCCGCACCACCGGGTCGAGCGTCTGGCGATCGCTGATCTGACCCAGGTCCAGCGCGGCGATGGCCGCGGCGGTGTCCTCGCCGGTCTGCAGCATGCGCGCGAACACCTTCTTGCCGGCTTGCCGGCTCACCTCGCCGTCGGCCACCGCGCGGATCAGCGCGGCCAACGTCGCCGGCGGCACCGGAAAGCGCTCGACCGGCAACTCGCGCTCGCGCAGCGCGCGCAAGACCTCGGTCATGGTCCAGTTGCTGGCCGCCTTGGCGTCGCCGCACGCGGTGGCCACCGCCTCGAAGTAGTCGGCGACAGCGGCGTCGGCGAGCAGCACGGTCAGGTCGTGCGCCGGCAGCCCGTGCGCCGCCGCGAGCCGGGCGCGGCGCGCGTCCGGCAGCTCCGGCAGCGCGCGCCGCTCGGCCTCGATCAGCGCCGCATCGATCTCGAGCGGCGGCAGATCCGGCTCGGGGAAGTAGCGGTAGTCGGTGGCCGACTCCTTGCTGCGCATGGTCGCGGTCTCGCCGCGCTCCTCGTTCCACAGCCTTGTCTCCTGCACCACCGTGCCGCCGCCGGCGAGCACCGCGGTCTGCCGGCGCAGCTCGTACTCGAGCGCGCGTTCGACCATCTTGAACGAGTTGAGGTTCTTGATCTCGACCTTGGTGCCGAGCTGCTGCTGGCCGTGTGGTCGCACCGAGATGTTGGCGTCGCAGCGCAGCGAGCCCTTCTCCATGTCACAGTCGGACACCGTGGCGTACTGCAGGATCTGGCGCAGGTTGTCGAGGTAGGCGTGCGCGTCGGTCGGGGCGCGCAGATCGGGCCGGCCGACGATCTCGATCAGCGCCACGCCGGCGCGGTTGAGGTCGACCAAGCTACCGGCGTCGGTGTGCGTGCTCTTGCCGGCGTCCTCCTCGAGGTGGATGCGCTCGAGTGCGCACGTGCGGCCATCGCCGAGGGGCACCGTGCCGCCGCTGCAGTAGGGCCGGTCGTACTGGGTGATCTGATAGCCCTTGGGCAGATCCGGATAGAAGTAGCTCTTGCGCGCAAACTGCGAGCGCTCGTGGATGGTGGCGCCGAGCGCCAGCGCGGCGCGCACCGCGGCGCGCACCGCGGCGCCGTTGAGCACCGGCAGCACGCCGGGCAGGCCGAGGTCGACCGGCGACACCCGGCTGTTGGGCTCGCCGCCGAACGCCGCCGGCGCACAGGAGAACAGCTTGCTGCGCACGTCGAGCTGGCAGTGCACCTCGAGCCCGATGACGCATTCGAATCCGTGGTCGCTCACAGCGCTGGCTCGCGGCGATGGTGGGCGGTGGCGGTTTGATAGGCGGCCGCCGCGCGCAGCAGGGTCTCTTCGGCGAGCGCCGGGCCGATCAGCTGCAGGCCGACCGGCAGGCCGCCGTCGGTGGCGCCGCACGGCAGCGACAGCGCCGGCACGCCGGCCAGGTTGGCCGGCACGGTCAGCACGTCGCACAGATACATCTGCAGCGGGTCGTCCAGCTTCTCACCGAGCCGGAACGCGGGCATCGGCGAAGTCGGGCAGGCGATCAGATCGCACGCGGCGAAGGCGTGCTCGAAGTCGCGCCGGATCAGCGTGCGCACCTTGGATGCCTGCAAGTAATAGGCGTCGTAGCTCTCGGCGCACAGCGCGAAAGTGCCGAGCAGGATGCGCAGCACCGCCTCGTCGCCGAAGCCGAGGCTGCGCGTCTCGCTGTACATCGCGTCCAGGTCGAGCGCCCCCGACGCGCGCGCGCCGTAGCGGACGCCGTCGTAGCGGGCCAAGTTGGTGGCGGCCTCGGCGTTGGCGATCAAGTAGTAGCTGGCGATGGCGTGCTCGGCGTGCGGCAGCGTCACCGGTACCACGCGGGCGCCGAGCTCTTCGAGCGCGTCGATCGCGGCGCGCACTGGCTGCTCGACGGCACCGTCCAGGTCGCCGCCCAGCAGTTGTTCGGCGATGCCGATGCGCAGCCCCGCGACGCCTCCCGCGAGCGCCGCGCCGTAGTCGGGCACCGGCTCGGGGCGCGACGTGGCGTCCATCGGATCGTGGCCGGCGAGCACCGACAGCACGCAGGCCATGTCGGTGGCGCTGCGCGCGAACGGCGCCACGTGGTCGAGGCTGCTGGCGAAGGCGACCAGGCCGTAGCGCGAGATCCGGCCGTACGTCGGCTTGAGGCCGAGCACGCCGCACAGCGCCGCCGGCTGTCGCACCGAGCCGCCCGTGTCGGAGCCGAGCGCCAGCGGCGCCATGCGCGCGGCCACCGCCGCGGCCGATCCGCCACTGCTGCCGCCGGGCGCGCGTTCGAGGTCGAACGGGTTGTGCGTGCGCTGCACGCTCGAGTGCTCGGTCGAGCTGCCGAAGGCGAACTCGTCCATGTTGGTGCGGCCGAGCAGCACCGCGCCGGCGGCCTCCAGGCGCTGCACCGCGGTGGCGGTGTAGGGCGCGCGGAAGCCCTCGAGGATGCGCGACGCGCAGCCGGTGCGGGCGCCGCGGCGGACGAAGTTGTCCTTCAGCGCGACGGGTACTCCGGCAAGCGCGCCGAGCGGGCGGCCTTCCTTGCGTTTCCGGTCGACGGCCTCGGCGTCGCGCCGCGCCTGCTCGCCCCACACCTCGAGGAACGCGCCGACGCGCTCGTCGACCGCGCCGATGCGCGCCAAGTGCGCATCGACGATGTCCGCCGCGCGCAGCTCGCCGTCGCGCACCGCGTCGCGCAAGCCGAGCGCATCCATGCCGATCAGGTCGGTGCCGTTCATCCGTCGACCGCCCGCGGCACGAGGAAGCAGTCGGCGCGGCGGCGCGGCGCGTTCGCCAGCACCTCGTCGACCGGCAGCACCGGTCCGGGCTCGTCGTCGCGCACCCGGGGCGGCAGCGCCAGTGGGTAGGGCTCGGGCTCGACGCCGGTCGTGTCGACCGCCGCCAGCGCTTCGAAGTAGCGCACCAGCCGCTCGAGGCGCGGCCTCAGTCGGGCGGCGTCCTCGTCGTCGACCCGCAGGCGGGCGAGCGCGGCGAGCTTGTGAAGATCGGGGTGATGGTCGCTCACGTGGACGGAAGTAAGGGCTGCAAAGGGGGGCGGAACTCCTGCTGGCATCAGGGTTTTAGCAAATCGCCCGCCGGCTTTAGGGGGTGCTTTTGCGCCGCCGCCGCAAGCCGCCTACACTGAGGCTCCCGTTGGAGACCGCAGCGGCGCGGGCGGTCGCGCTGCTTTCTTCAAGAGCACAGCATGGAATCCCCAGAACTCCTGGTCATCGGCCTCACCTGCAACCTCGTGGGGGTCTTCTTTCTGGCCAACTCGATCATCTTCCGCCGGCCGCGCAAGGTGATTGAGGAGTTCTTCGGCGTCGGCGCCGGGAGTCTCGAGCAAATCCGGGACTACGCGCTGAACAAGATCCAGGTGGTGATCGGCTTCTTGTTCCTCAACGCGGGCTTCCTGCTGCAGGCCTTCGCCAGCCTGGATCTGCTGGCCGAGCGCGGCTGGACCGCCCTCGTGTGCGCCGCGATCCTGGTCTTCGCCGGCATCGTCTACCTGGTCGGCGCGATCTACTCGCGGCTGTCGTTCAAGCGCTACCTGCAGGAGTTCTTCGCCCGGCACGCCTGGTCGTTCACCGACAACATGGCGCTGACCAAGGAGATCGGCAAGTTCCTGGGCATCCACCTGAGCAATGACATGACGGTGGAAGAGTTCGTGCACCGCGTGAAGAAGGCACTCGACGTGCCCGACCGCGACGCCGGCGCGAGCTCGATGATCGACCGCGGTCGCCGACTGCGCGATCTCGGCGCGGTGCAGGGCCGCGCCGCCGGCGGCAGCTGAGCCGGCCGGCGGGGCATGGCCCCGGTTGGTCGCGTCGGGGGCGGCTACTCGTGCGCGACGCGCACGGCGTTGCTCAGCTCGTACTGCAAGGTGCCGGCGGCATCGAAGCGGAACACCGCGGTCTGCAGGATGAAGTGGCCGACGATCGAGGTGTTCCACGACCGCTGGAAGGTGAAGCCGCCGGTGGCGTCGATGAGCTGGGGCAATTGCCAAACCGGCAGCGTGTAGAGCGTGCACGCCGTGCCGGCCAGCGGGAAGGCGAAGCTCTGCACGCCGAAGTAGGTCAGCGAATGCTCGCCGGCCCAGGCGCCGGTGAGGGCGAGATCGAGACGGTGGTTGCCGCCGCCGATCGGGCTGAAGCTGGCGGTCAGCGTCGGTCCGCAGCCCGGGCCGACCGGCGTCACGCTGAAGGTGGGCTGTGCGGCGACGGTGGTGCCGAGCAGGGCCGTCGCACAGAGGAAGTGGCGGAGACGGATCGTGAACATGCTTGAACCCTCGAATCAAAGCGGCCCGTTGCGGGCCGGGTTTCCATTGAGGGAGCCCCTGATGGAGTGAACGGCCGGCGCCACGGGGTGCGGCCGTGATTGTCGACGCGCGCGGTGGTCTGCCGAGTTCCGTGGCCGCCGCAAATCAGGGCAAGGAGGAGGGCTCCGTCGGGAGTCGACAGGAGGCGCAACCCCACTCGTGACGGATCGCGGTCTGCGCACCACTCCTCCTGCGATGAGCCCGGTTCGCGCGAGAGCCCCAGCGGCGCTGGCCCCGTGGCGGCGGCACGGGCGCGAGCTGTGGGTCGCGCTACTCGACGTGCTGTGCCCACCGCACTGTCCATCCTGTGGGGTCCCCGCGGCCCAGCTGTGCGCGCCGTGCCGAACACTGCTCGAGCCGCGTCCGGCGCCGCTGTGTCCGCGCTGCGGCGTGCCGTTGCCAGCGGCGGACGCGCCGTGCGCGACCGACCATCGCCACGTGCGCGGGCTTTCCTGGGTGCGCGCGCCGCTGCGCTATCGCGGCACCGGTGGCCGGCTCGTGCGGCGGGTCAAGTTCGCCGGCGATCGCGCGGCGGCACGCGAGCTGACTCGCCGGATGGCCGACGCGGCGCGCGCCTGGGCGGTGGGCGAGGGCCGCCGGGCGGTGGTCGGATCGGTGCCCTTGCACCGCAGCAAGCGCCGGCGCCGCGGTCACGATCAGGCGGCGTGGCTGGCCGAGGGCGTGGCGCTGCGCCTCGGTCTGCGCTTCCGCGCACGGCTGCTGCGCCGGTCGCGGGACACCTTGCCGCAGGGGGATCCCCGCGTGCTGTCGCGGGCGCAGAACGTGCACGGCGCGTTCGCGGTGCGCCGGCCGCGGGTGGTGGCGGGCGCCGCCGTGCTGTTGATCGACGACGTCGCCACCTCGTGGCACACGGCGCGCGAGTGTGCGCGCGTGCTGCGGGCGGCGGGGGCGCGGCGCGTGGCGCTGCTGTGCGCGGCGCAAGGAGGCGAGCACGCGTGACTCGAGAATCCGCCGACCGGGCGGTGCATTCCCCCGACCGCCGGCTACCGTCGTCGCCGATGCCACCGTCTGCAGCGGATGCGATCGAGGCCGCCCAGCGCCGGCTGTCCGGCCAGCTGGTCGAGACTCCGGTGATCGGCGGTCTGAGCGTGCCGGGCGTCGCCTTCTGGCCGGAGCTGCGCGTCAAGGCCGAGGTGTTGCAGCCGGCGGGCTCGGTGTACTTCCGCGGCGCGCTGCACTACCTGTTGCGGCAGCTCGGCGCGCTCAAGGGCTTGGCCGTGCACGGTGCGCCGCGCTGGGTGCTGGCGGCGGCGACCGCCGCCGCGATGCTGAGGACTCCGTGCGTGGCCCTGCCGGTGGGGCCTCTCGACGACGACCTCGAGAGTTTGCTCCGCGCCACCGGTTGCGAGCTGCGGCCGCAGGCGACGTCCGAGCTGGCGGAGGCAGAGGTGGAGCAGCTGCGGGCCCGCCACGGCAGCAAGCCGATGCCGGCGCTGGCGCACGCCGACGTCGCCGACGGCATCGCCACGCTGGGACTGGAGCTCGCGGCGGAGCTCGCCGACGACACCGAGGTGGTGGCCGTTGCGCCGGCAGTGTTGGCACCGATCGTGGCGCGCGGGCTTGTCGCCGGCGGCCGCGCGCTGGCGGTGCAGGGGGTCGAGGTCGAACCGGATGGCGACTGGCGCCCCCTGTCGCGTCGGTTGCGCACCGGCTTGCGGTTGGACGTCGGTGCGGCCAGCGTCGCCGCGGT
The DNA here is from genome assembly GCA_965223545.1 of Planctomycetota bacterium. Lineage (GTDB taxonomy): Bacteria > Planctomycetota > UBA1135 > UBA1135 > UBA2386 > CBDCWY01. The sequence continues at coordinate 7,148,685 of OZ245006.1, forward strand.
GCAGTGGGCGCTGGCGCACGCCGTGGGCACCAGCGCCTGTATCGTGCTCGCCGAGTGACGGCGGTCGACCGCCGGCTCAGCAGCGCAACGCGCGCTCGAAGCTGTTGATCCGCGCCACCGCGTGGCCGAGGTCGGGCTCGACGAAGTGCGGATCGACGTGGAACGCGCCGTCCTGCCCGGCCTCTCCGGTCTGCACCAAGATCGTGCCGAGGCCGCCGCGGCTGCCCGACAGGATGTCGGTGGTGGTGTGGCCGATCTTCCAGCAGCGTGCCAAGTTGAGCTCGAACTCCTGCTGCGCCATCTTGTACATGCCCGGCGCCGGCTTGCGGAACACCGACTCCTTGCGCAGCTTGCCGCGCCCCTTCGGGTGGTAGGGGCAGTGATAGATCTTGGCGATGCGCACGTCGTGGGCGGCGGCGTCTTCCAAGAACCGCTCGCACATCTTCTTGAAGTCGCGCTCGCGCATGCGGCCGAGTGCCATGTCGGTGCGGTCGCTGGCGGCGAACAGCAGAAAGCGCGTCGGATCGATGCGCGACAGCGCGTGCAGGGCGTTGTCGTAGTAGTCGATGGTGCCGTCGGCCTTGAGGCGCGGCTCGCGCATGACGACGCCGTCGAGCTCGAAGAAGACGGCCTGCTTGTTGGGGATGCGTGCCATGGTTGGGGGGTCCTGTGCGGGAGTGCCGGGGTTTTCGGCGCGCTCCGGCGACCCCTTGAGAAGGCGGGAAAAATGCCCGCGATCGCGTCAGCGACCCGTTGGCGCGGGTGCGTGCATCCGGTGAAGCACGCCTGCCAGATCGCTGCGGATCGGCGTTGTCGCCGGAGTCGGCCACCAGGATGCCTCGCCTTGCAGATCGGCTTCGGCCCGTGCCAGCTCCTCACCGGTCGCCGGGTCATAGAGGACCATCACGGTGGGCCCTGGCGGAATCCCCTGCAGCCGGAATGTGCCGTCTGCGTCGACCCCCGTGCTCCGCACGAGCACTCTGATGGATCGAAGATCCGCCGGCTGGGGGAAGGCTGCCACCACCAGCCGGCGTGCCGCGCTGCCGGAGACGCCCGCGACGCGCCCCGACAGGGAAGCGCTCGGCCCGAGCGATAGGACGTTCCGGTCCGCGAAGTCGATGGGGGCGACCCTGGTCGCGGCGAAGGCACCATCTTCGCCAAACGCGACGACGACCAAAGGAGTGGCAGGCAACGTGTCGAACGCGAACGCGCCGCGCGCGTCGCTGCGGGCCATGACCGGCGCGTGGACGCGGGCACCGGGCGACTGAGGATACGCCAGCAGCAGCACGCCGCTTGTCGACCGGCCGCCGGACTGGACGGCGCCCCGCAGTCGGCTCGTCGCGGGCTGCAGGGTGAGAACCACGTCGGCGGTGCTCTTGCGGTTGACGAAGGCGAGCTCCGAACGTGCGCGTCCCGGGATGCGTGCCCAGATGCGTGCACTGCGGGAATCGGCGAGGGAAAAGCCGAAGGACCCGTCGGCACCGGCGTGCCCGATGGCAACACTCACCCGGGCTGCTCCCGCCGCCGCCCAGCAGATCTCCGCGCCGGCGGCGGGCGCGCCGTCCTCGTCGACCACCGTCCCCGCGACGCGGGTCACCTGTTGCACCGACTCGACGATGATCCCCGCTTCGCCCGCGTGGCGTTCGCGAGGCGGCGCCAAGCTGCTGAAGCGGAGCCGCACGACCCCGGGGCGGACGCCGGGGAACCAGGCCATGCCGTTTGCGTCGGTGGTTGCGGATCGCAGCGGCTCGAGCTGCGCGAACAACGAATCCGCGGCACTGGTGGGGCCCGTCTTCAGCCCGAGCAGGACGCCGGGCACCGGCCCCCCGCGGTGCTGAACCAACACCCCGATCCCGCCGACGGAAGTCGAGGCATGTTGCGGAACCGCTGCCGGTGGGAGGGTCGCGGCGGGCGTCCGGGCGAACCGCGATGGGGCTGGCGGCGCGCGCACCGGGCTTCGATCCTCGGCCCCGACGGCCGCATAGCCGGGCGCCGTGGTCGGTGACGGCCGTCGTCCGGTCTCCGCCAGCGCCCTGGCCGTGGCCGCCAGCGTCACGACGAGGACGACCCCGGCCGCGCCGACCGCAACGCCCGTCCCACGGAAATGCGCGCCGGGCACGGCGCGCGGTGAGCGGGACGGATGCGGGATCCGTTGCGCCGTCGAGGATCGGCCCGATGCCAAGACGACCGCCATCGCGGGAGTCAGCTCCGGCGGCAGTGTTTGCCGGAGCGATTTCACCGCCCGCCAGATTTGGCTCCGAACCGTGCTCGCCGATCGCTGCAAGTGCCGAGCGATCGTCTTTGCCGGCATCTGCTCTTCGTAGTAGAGCCGCAGGAGCTCCCGGTCGCGGCCGGGCAACCGCCGCAGAGAATCCAGCAACAGCAGTTGCGCCTCGCGGCCTTGCAGGCACATGACCGGATCCTGCCCCCTCGACGTCAAGCGCGCCGGGTTGAGCGGCCGACCCGAACGACGCCGGTACACGTCCGCCACCTTTCTGCGCAGGATGCCGTACAGCCAATCGCCGAGCCTCTTCTTCTCGTCGAAGCGCGCCGCGGCGGCGAGCGCAGCGAGGTAGGTCTCCTGCAGCACGTCGTCCAACTCGGACGAGGGCACGCCCAATCGCCGCGCGTCGGACTTGAGCATCGGCGCTGTCCTGGCAACGATCTGCTGGAACACGTCTCGGTCAGCAGTGGCGCGAAAACGAGAAAACAGAGCCTCGCTGCTCTCGGCCGGTCGGGGGTGAGGGTCGGGTTGCATGTCAGTGACCGCGCGGACGGAGATCAGGGCGCGTGCATCGCGCTCGTTCCTCCCCGGGGGAGGGCGATTAGCTACCGTTGTAGACCGCGTGCGGCCAGTAGGTGACCGTGCGCGTGTTGTTCTCGCCCGTCGCCTCGACGAACAACCAGTAAAGGCCGTTCTTCAGGACACTCGTGTCGAACGTCCACACGTACGGAGGGCCGGACGGGACGAAGCTGTGGTCGGGGGGCATCGGCGCAGGAGGGCCGCACCCGTTCGCGGTCGTCCCGGGACAGGGCAGGATTGGCGCCGGATAACGGTGCCCAGCGGGACCGCCCGCGCACGTTGGATGGCATCCGGCGACGCCGAACGTGGCGCCGCGGACGAAGTCCGTCCACTCGAACAATCGGAATTTGATCCCGGTGATGCCGGCGCCGTTGCTCGAGCCGGCGGAGGGCACGTAGGCGCTCATCGAATAGGTGAACACGCCGCCGATGTCGCCCGCCGTTGGCTCGGGGTGCACCCTGCCGATGACGGGCCCCTGCTTGACGGCGGTCACACCCGTGACGGTCAGCACGACGTTGTTGGATTGAAAGCCGGCGTGCGTGATGCTCACTCCGGTCGGCCCGATACCGGGCAGATCGAGCTGCATCGTCTGCAACGGTGCCAGCGGCGCGTCGGTGAGATCGAGCTCGCATGGGTCCTCGCCAGTGGTGTTGGCATCCAGCAGCAACGTGCGGGAGATCGGGCTATCGGATTCCAGTGAGACCACGGGGCCGTCCGCGTGGAAACCGCCGGCATAGGCCCGCCAGTAGACCCAGGCGCTCGTATTGTCGCTCAACGGGATCTTGACTGCCGTTGGCGTCAACGAGGGTGAGTCCTCGATCGGCTGAATCTGAAACGAGGACGATCCGGGCGGAGCGGTCGCGATGGATGGCATGTCTCCAAACCAGCCGGCGCGTTCGGCGAACCACGGGTGGGTAGTGCGACTGCCGGCCGGCGTTGCCCATCGGGTCGAAGGTGTCACCGTACGGCTTTTCGGTACCGGATGGGGTCGCCGTACCCGTGCAGGCGGGCATGAACAGGTTGGCGTGTTGCCACAACAAGCTGTGTCCCAGCTCGTGAATGAGGCCGAAGTGCCACTTGCCGACCGGGATGCCCGACCACAGATTCATGTCCACGAAGATGGACTTCTGGTTCACCGTTCCCCGGCCGCCGTTTCCCGGCAGGGCACCGGTGCTGACGTAGAACACCCGGTCGTAGTTTGCCGGTTGGGGCTTCTCGGGGTTGGCTTGGAGATTGGCGATCACGTCGGCCCGGAGCTCCACCCAAGGCCTCGACTTGTTGGAGTCGAGAAAGTTGAGGTAGTACTGCGCGGAGTTGGGAACCGTGGCGGTCGTGACGTGCGCGGTGACGTTGAGCGCTTGGTAGCTGACGACGGCGAGCTCGGCTGCCATGTTCCCCGCTGCGAGCACGAGGTCGGCCTGCGATACCGGGCTGGGGCCGGGCGTGAACGACACGTTGACGAGCAAGTACTGCTGCGCGCCCTTGTGTCGGTATTGGTCGAGCATGTCCTCGGGCGGCTGCGTCCCTGGACTTTGGCCCGCCAGCGACAGCGCGATCAGGGAGCCGGCGAGTGGGACACGAGACAAACGCATTGTGGAGTCCTCGGTTGGAAGGGCCGAACACGACGAGTTCGTGCGGGGTGGCGGTGTGTCCCCCGCAATCGCGTTGGATTTCCGACTGACTTGGCAATCTGTCCACACGCTCGTGGGGCGGGTGAGCTCGTAGTGGGGCGCAGCCGCGGGATCGCGGTCCGCTCGCCGAGCTCAGCACGGCCACGCGCGTAACCAACTCGTCGGCCCCGGACGCTCAGTCCTTCGCGAACGCGCACACAAGCTCGAACACCGCGGCGCTCTCGAGCAGCAGCGAGTGGCCGGCGTCGTCGATCTCGCGCAGCTGCGCGCGCGGGTTGAGCTCGGCCGTCGCCCGCACCTCGGCGGGTGGCGTCAGGGTGTCTTCGCTACCCGCGACGCATAGCACTGGCTGGCGCAGAGCTGCGAACGCGGCGCGGCCGTCGAAGTCGGGCAACGCGCGCGCCTGCGCCAGCATCAGTGCCCGTGCGGCGTCGTCGGGGCGCAGCGCGCGGACGATGTCCTCGACCACTTGCGGCCGCTCGGCGTGAAAGGTCTCGCCGAACAAGAACGGCGCCACGGCCTCGCCGATCTGTGCCGGCTGCAGGTGCTCTGCGACGGTCGCGAAGAATCGGTAGACGCGCTGCGCCCGCGCGGTGGCCCAGGCGGAGCTGGCCAGCATGGCGAGCTTGGGCCAGCGCTGGGGCGCCGCCGCTGCGGCGAGCAGCGCGACCTTGCCGCCGAGCGACGTGCCCGCTGCCGTGGCCGCCTCGAGGTCACAGTCGTCGAGCACCGCGGTGAGATCGCGCGCCGCTTCCTCGAACGAGAACGGACCGGCCAGCGGGCTCGACGGCGTCGCGCCCACCGGGCTCACCGCCACGCAGGTGAAGCCGTGCCGCGCGAAGCGGCGCGGCAGCGTGCCGAACTGGCGCGCGCCGGCGCCGGTACCGGGCACCAGCACCACCGCGGGTCCTTCACCGGTGCGCTCGTAGTGGATGCGGCGCGGCCCGCGTTCGGCGAACGGCATGGTGCGTCGCGCTCAGCGCTCGCCGCCGCTCGGCGGCGGTTGGCGCGGGCTTTGCGGGTCGAGCGGCTGCGGAAAGTACTGCCGTTCGATGGCCGGCAGCGCCGTCAGCACGACCTCGCCGACGATCTGCATGCTCTCCGCCGCGATGTGATCGAGGGTGTCTTCGGCGGTGTGCCACTGCGGGTTGTCGATCAGATCGATGAGGTCGATCGCGGGAAAGCCGCGCTCGAGGAACGGCAGGTGGTCGTCGCGCACTGGCTGGCTCTTCTGGAAGAACACGTCCTGGTGCCCGCAGGCCGCGGCGGCGCCGCGGAAGATCTCGCGCAGGTCGCGGTCGGAGTACTCCTCCTCGTCGATCTGCAGATCGCGGGCGCCGACCATGTCCAGAAGCACGAGCGCGCGCAGCTTGGACGCGTCCGGATCGAGCTCGCGCGCCTTCTCGGCGGCGGCGAAGCGCTTGGAGCCGAACAGCGCCTTGTCCATGTCCCACTTGAAGTCGAGCGACTCCTCGCCGTCGAAGAACACGACTTGGATCGTCGCCTGGTTGTCGCGCGCCATCAGCGCCGGCACCAGGGCGAGCAGCGTGCCGACGCCGCTGCCGGAGTCGTTGGCGCCGACGAACGGGAAGTTGTGCGCGGGATCGGGGTGGCCCTCGCACTTCTTCGTGTCGTGATGGCAGGCCAGGATGATGCGGTCCTTGTGGCGGCCGGGAATGGTGGCGTGGATGTTCTCGAACTCGATACCGAAGCGCGGGTCGGTCCAGCGGTCGCGCACCGGCTCGAGCCCGGCCTCGGTCAGGGTTTCGGCGATGTGGTCGAGGCCGCGCTGCCACCCGGGCGACCCGGTGAAGCGCGGGCCGAAGCCGACCAGCGTGGCGACGTGGTCGTAGGCGCGGCGGCCGAGGTCCTCGGGCGTCGGCGCGGGCAGCAGCTTGGGGGGGTGGACGACCACGGGACCCTCGGGCTGGGAGCAGGTGGCGGCGATCAGACCGCAGCACAGCGCGGCGGCGGCGGCGCCGGCGGGGATGCGCCGGGCGAGGTGTCGACTACTGGGCATAGAACTTCTGCTCGATGCGCGGCAGGGCATTCCAGACCAGGTTGCCGACGAAGCCGAGCGAGTCGGCGGAGACCCTCTCCATGGTGTCGAGCTCGGTGTGCCACCACGCCGTGTAGGTCCCCTCGGCCGGGGCCGGGCCGCGGTCGGGCGGCACGCCGTTCACCTCCTGCGTCCGCAGGCGGTCGTCGGGCATGCGCCAGCGGAAATCGATCAGGTCGATGACCGCCACGCCGTAGTTCTTGAACGGCACGTGGTCGTCGGTCATCGGCGAGTTCCAGCGGTACATGACGTCGGCGCGGCCCATGGCGTCGGCGGTCGCGCCGAACAAGTCGAGCAACGTCTTGTTGGAGTAGTTGTCGCGATCGATCTTCAGCTCGTGGTCGCCGATGAGGTCGAGCAGCACCATGACCTTGAGACGCTCGGCGAGGCCCTTGGGAAAGCGCTTCTTGTCGGCGGCCATGGTCTTGGCAAAGCGCTGGCTGCCCAGAAGCGACAGGCTGTTGTCGCGCACCCAGTCGAACTCGAGGCACTCCTCGCCGTCGAACCAGGCGATCCAGATGTTGGGGATGTTGTCGCGCGCCACGAGGTGGCGGGCCAGCTCGAGCAAGAGCCCGCAAGAGGCGGCGGCGTCCAGCGCGCCGATGAATGGAAACCGATGTGACTCATCGGGATGCGTCTCGTCGGTCAGCTTGCTGTCGTAGTGCGCGGCGAGCAGCAGCACCGGCCCGTTCGCCGGATCGGCGCCCGGGATCTCGGTCCAGATGTTGCGGAACGACACCTTGCGGGGCTTGCCGTAGACGGTGAGCTCCTGCTCCCAGGTGTCCTGCTGCGCCGTCAAGCCCAGCTTCTCGACTTCCGCGATCAAGTAGTCGCCGACCTTGCGCAAGTTGCTCGATCCGGGCGGGCGGGGACCGAAATCGCAAATCGCGGCGGTGTGTGCACGGGCGCGCGCGCCGTCCACGGGCCCGGCTGAAGTGTCACAGGCCGCGGCCAGGAGCAGTGCACCGATGGTGCCGAAGGTGCGGGCGCGGTGGCTTGGACGGAAACCGTTCATCTTGGGCGGCGAGGCTAACCGATACCTGGGATGCGCGGCACTTCCGTCCTATGTCGTTTGTGCGACGGCATCGGCAGGAGGGCGCGCACCCCCTGGTAAGGTGACGCCCTGCCACCCTGGCAAACTCCCACAACCCCCGATCGCTCCCGTCGCGACCCGCTGGGCGGAGGACGAGATGACGAATTCCCGCGAGCTCCTGTCGATCATCAACGACGCGGTCGACGTCGGTAAGTTCCAAGACGAGCACTGGGAGGGCTCGTTCGCCGACTACCTGGACATCGTCCACGAGAACCCGTTCGTGATCCGCACGGCGCACCAGCGGATCTACGACATGGTGCTCAGCCACGGCGTCGAGGAGATCGAGCGGGACAAGGCCAAGGTCACGCGCTACCGCTTCTTCGAGGATCCGATCGACGGCGGCAACGACGGCCTGTTCGGCCTTGAGACGCCGCTGATGAACCTGATCAGCGTGTTCAAGGCGGCGGCGCACGGCTTCGGCCCCGAGCGCCGCGTGCTGCTGTTGCACGGACCGGTCGGCTCGGCGAAGTCGACCATCGTGCGGTTGTTGAAGAAGGGGCTCGAGGCCTACTCGCGGCAGGCGGAGGGCGCGCTCTACACGTTCTCCTGGAAGGTCGACGGCGAGCTGATCCCGTCGCCGATGAACGAAGAGCCGCTGCTGCTGGTGCCGAAGCCGGCGCGCAAGCAGCTGCTGGCCAACCTGAACGAGAGCTTCCGCAACACCTACAAGCTGCGCCTCGACCTCGATCTGTCACCGGTGTCGCGCTACTACTACGACGAGCTGCTGCGGCGCTACGACGGCTCGTTCGAGAAGGTCATGGACCACGTCGTGGTGCGCCGCATGCTGATCTCCGAGGCCGACCGCGTCGGCATCGGCACGTTCCAGCCCAAGGACGAGAAGAACCAGGACTCGACCGAGCTGACCGGCGACATCAACTACCGCCGGATCGCCGAACTCGGCAGCGACAGCGACCCGCGCGCGTTCAACTTCGACGGCGAGTTCTGCGTCTCCAACCGCGGCATCATCGAGTTCGTCGAGGTGCTGAAGCTGGACGTGGCGTTCCTCTACGACCTTCTGACCGCGAGTCAGGAGCACAAGATCAAGCCGAAGAAGTTCGCGCAGACCGACATCGACGAGGTGATCATCGGGCACACCAACGAGCCCGAGTACAACCGGCTGCAGAACAACGAGCTGATGGAGGCGTTCCGCGACCGCACCATCAAGATCGACATTCCCTACAACCTGCGGCTCGAGAACGAGATCCAGATCTACGAGAAGGATTTCAACAAGGCCAAGGTGCCGGGCAAGCACATCGCCCCGCACACGCTGGCGACGGCCGCGATGTGGGCGCTGCTGACGCGGCTCGAGGAGCCGAAGAAGGCCAACCTCACGCTGATGCAGAAGCTCAAGCTGTACAACGGCAAGACTCTGCCCGGCTACACCCGCGACAACATCCGCGAGCTGCGCGAGGAGGCGGTGCGCGAGGGCATGGAGGGCATCAGCCCGCGCTACATCCAGGACAAGATCAGCAACGTGCTGGTGCGCGACATGCCGTGCATCAACCCGTTCATGGTGATGAACGAGCTGGAGAGCGGCCTCGACCACCACTCGCTGATCTCCGATCCGGAGACCAAGAAGCGCTACAAGGAGCTGCTGCTGGTGGTGCGCGAGGAGTACGAGGAGATCATCAAGAACGAGGTGCAGCGCGCCATCTCCGCCGACGAGGAGGCGATCGCCCGGCTGTGCGGCAACTACATCGACAACGTCAAGGCCTACACGCAGAACGAGAAGGTCAAGAACCCGTACACCGGCAAGGACGAGGAGCCGGACGAGCGGCTGATGCGGTCGATCGAGGAGAAGATCGACATCCCCGACTCGCGCAAGGACGACTTCCGCCGCGAGATCATGAACTACATCGGGGCGCTCGCGGTCGAGGGCAAGACCTTCAACTACAAGACCAACGAGCGGCTGCACCGGGCTCTCGAGCTGAAGCTGTTCGAGGACCAGAAGGACTCGATCAAGCTGACCAGCCTGGTGTCGACGGTGGTCGACAAGGACACGCAGGAGAAGATCGAAGTGGTCAAGAGCCGCCTGATCCGCGACTTCGGTTACGACGAGATCTCGGCCACCGACGTGCTCAACTACGTGGCGTCCATCTTCGCGCGTGGCGACACCAAGGGGGAGGGGTGAGCCGCGCGGCAGACAACCCGGCCGTGCCGGCGTTCGAGAATCGCGACTGAAGGGGGTTCGAGGTGCGCAAGATCGATCAGGATCACACGCGGTTCCGCGACATCGTTCGCGGCCGCATCAAGGAGGACCTGAAGAAGTTCGTCACCTCCGGCGAGATGATCGGCAAGCAGGGCAAGCGGCTGATCAGCATCCCGCTGCCGCAGATCGACCTGCCGCGCTTCAAGTACGGGCAGAACCAGGGTCGCGGCGTGGGCCAGGGCGAGGGCGAGGCCGGCCAGCCGATCGACGGCGAGGGCGAGGGCGAAGGGCAGGCCGGCGACCAGGAGGGGCAGCACACCCTCGAGGTCGACGTCAGTCTGGAGGATTTGGCCAAGATCTTGGGCGAGGAGCTCGAGCTGCCCAACATCGAACCGCGCGGTGCCAAGACGATCCGCTCGCGCGCCGGCAAGTTCACCGGCATCTCCCGGGTGGGGCCGCAGAGCCTGCGGCACTTCAAGCGCTCGTTCCGCGAGGCGCTGAAGCGGCAGATCGCGTCGGGCACCTACGACCACGAACGGCCGGTGGTGGTGCCCATCAAGGAGGACATGCGCTACCGCTCGATGACGCTGCGCGAGGAGCCGCAGGCGAGCGCCGCGATCATCTACATGATGGACGTGTCCGGCAGCATGGGGCGCGAGCAGAAGGAGATCGTGCGCATCGAGGCGTTCTGGATCGATACCTGGTTGCGGCACCAGTACAAGAACCTCGAGGTCAACTACATCGTGCACGACGCGGTGGCGCACATGGTCGACCAGCACACGTTCTTCCACTTGCGCGAGTCGGGCGGCACCAAGATCAGCTCGGCCTACGAGCTGTGCTTGCGGCTGATGGAGGAGCGGTATCCGGCGTCCGAGTGGAACATCTACCCGTTCCACTTCTCGGATGGCGACAACTGGTCCTCGCGCGACACCGAGCGCTGCATGGACCTGCTGCGCAGCTCGATCCTGCCGCAGGTCAACCAGTTCTGCTACGGCCAGGTGAAGAGCGCGTACGGCTCGGGCCAGTTCAAGAAGGACCTGGACGGCGCCTTCAAGAGCGACGAGCGCATGGTCACCAGCGACATCCTCGACCGCGACGGAATCCTGCCGTCGATCAAGACCTTCTTGGGCAAGGGGAGGTGAAGCGGTGGGCAACCTGACTCCGGAGCTGGCCCGTCTCAAGGAGGAGACCAGCGAGTTGGCCGCGCGCTACGGTCTGGACTTCTACGAGGTGATCTTCGAGCTGGTCGACTACGACGAGCTCAACATGATCGCCGCCTACGGCGGCTTCCCGACGCGCTACCCGCACTGGCGCTTCGGCATGGAGTACGAGCAGCTCAGCAAGAGCTACGCCTGGGGTCTGTCGAAGATCTACGAGCTCGTGATCAACAACGACCCCTGCTACGCGTACCTGATGCGCAGCAACTCGTTGACCGATCAGAAGCTGGTGATGGCGCACGTCTACGGCCATTGCGACTTCTTCAAGAACAACCTGTGGTTCAGCAAGACGTCGCGCAAGATGATGGACGTGATGGCGAACCACGGCGCCCGCGTGCGGCGCTACATGGATCGCTACGGCGTCGAGCGCGTCGAGAACTTCATCGACTCGGTGCTGTCGATCGACAACCTGATCGACGTGTACTCCCCGTTCATCGACCGCGGTACCAGGCGGAACGCCGGGCCTGAGGACGATCGCGCTACCGAGGACTACAAGATCGCGGCCAAGGACTACATGGACCGCTACATCAACCCGCCCGACCACCTGCGGCGGGAGCGCGAGCGGCGGCAGAAGGAAGCGCAGGAGCGCCGCCGCACGCCGGCGAAGCCGCAGCGCGACGTCCTGCTGTTCCTGATGGAGCACGCCCCGCTGGAGACCTGGCAGCAGGACGTGATCGGCTTGCTGCGGGAGGAGGCGTACTACTTCGCCCCGCAGGGCATGACCAAGATCATGAACGAAGGCTGGGCGGTGTACTGGCACTCGAGCTTGATGACCAAGCACCTGCTGGAGGCTTCGGAAGTGGTGAACTATGCCGACTCGCACTCCGGCACGCTGTTCACCCGGCCTGGCCAGATCAACCCGTACAAGATGGGTGTCGAGCTGTTTCGCGACATCGAAGAACGTTGGAATCGCGGCAAGTTCGGTCTCGAGTACGAGCAGTGCGACGATGCCGACGCCAAGCGAAACTGGGATCGCGATCTGGGCGAGGGGCGCGAGAAGATCTTCCAGGTCCGCCAGATCTACAACGACGTGACCTTCATCGACGAGTTCGTCAATGCGGAGTTCGCCGAGGCGCAGAAGCTGTACGTCTACGGCTTCAACCCGGCGACCGGCCGGCACGAGATCGTCGACCGCGACTACCGCAAGGTGAAGGCGCAGCTACTGAATGCGCTCACCAACTTCGGCAATCCGATCATTTCGGTGATGGACGCCAACCACAAGAATCGCGGCGAGCTGTATCTGTACCACGAGTGGGCCGGGACCGATCTGCAGTTCGACTTCGCGATGCAGACGTTGACCAACATCCACTCGATGTGGGGGCGGCCGGTGCACATCGAAACCCGCGAGGAGGGCAAGCCGCGGCTGTTGTCGTTCGACGGCAACGAGGCGGTGATGCGCGAGATCAGCGCCTCGCAGCCCGGCGGCGAGGTCGTCGGCCAAGCCACCGCCGACGCCTGAGACGGGACCCAGCCGTCGGCGCCATCGGCGCGGGTTGTCTCGCATTGGTCCGCCGGTGGCGCCGCGGCTCAAGGGGCGTTGTCCTTCTGCCCGACAGCAGAGGGCCAGAAGGAACGCACCATGAGATTCGTCACCACCTCTTGTCTCGCCCTTGGCATGGGCCTCGCCACCGGTTGCGTGACGGCGCCCGAGGCGCCGCCGCCGGCGGCTCCCGTCCACGTCCAACCCCCGGCGGCGCCGGCGGTCGAAGCCGAACCGGTCGCGGTCGAGCCGGTCGCGGCCGAGCCGCCGGCTGCGTGGGAACCCGTCGAGCCACGTCCCTCGGAGTCCGAGGAGCCGGAGTTGCTCGCCGCCGATCCGGTGGCCGAGGAGTTGCCGAGCGAGCCCGTCGCCGCGCCGGCCGACGAGCCGCAGGCTGAAGTCGAGCAGCCGTCGCAGTGGACGGGTGAGCTGATGTGCGTGCCGTTCTCGTGCCAAGCCGATCCGATGGCACGGGTGTGGTGCGAGGTCGAGTGCGAGCTGCCGGTGCAGGATGCCGGCGACGAGGCCCCGGCCGAGTCCGAGTCCCCCGCGCAGCCCGTGGTCGTCGACCAGAGCGAGGACGGCCAGCCCCTCGCCGGTGTCGACGGGGCGCTGCCGGTGTCGGACGATGCGTCGGCCGCGCCGCCGGCCCCGGCGACCGAGGTCGCCGTCGGCACGGAAGTGCCGGAAGTCGAGCCCGCGGCCGAGGAACTCGAGGTCGAGGTCGAAGCCGAGGTGGAGGTGGGGCCGTTGGACGGTGCCGCCCAGCGCGCGCTGTACGAGGCCATGCGTGAGGACATCCGCGCCGGTGACCTGGCGGCGGCGCACCGCCGCTTCCTCGCCGCGCAAGACCGGATGCCGCGGCCCGACGACGCCGAGGGTGCCGCCGCGCACGACGACGTGCAGCTGTTGGCGCGCTACGTCGACGGCATGCTGCACCAGTCGCGCAACGCCAGCCGCTGATCCGCGACCGCGCCGCGCCCGCGTGGTAAGGTGCGGCGCGCGGTGGCCGTCGAGCGGGTCTGGATTTGGTATCTGAGCACGGTGACGGCCGCGGTGGCGGCCGTCGCGCTGGTCGACGGTGCTCCGGGGGGGCGACCGTGGGCGTACGTCGCCCTGCACGGGGGCCTGTTGGCTGCCGTGCTGGCGGGGCGCGGCTGGATGGCTCGCCTGCCCGCGGTGCGCGCCCGCGCGCTGCGCGCCGGGTTCTGCCTGCTCGCCATCCCGGTGGTGTTTTCAGCGATGGGGTGGGTGCTCCCCGCCGTGCACCCCGAGGCCTACGAGTGGCGTTGGATCGCCGCCGACCAGGCGTTGCTCGGCACCGACCCGACCCGCGCGGTGCAGCCGCTGCTGGCGCCTTGGTTGGTCGAGGTGCTGCAGCTGGCGTACTCGAGCTTCTACGCCTTGCCGGTGATCGCCGTGCTCGCCGCCGGCATCGGGCGCGGGGCGGCCGCGTTCGACAACGCCTTGTTGGTGGTGACCTTCGGCTTCTTGCTCAGCTACCTGGGCTACTTCTTGTGGCCGACGCTGCCGCCGTACCGGTTCTTGCCGCACGACACCGCGCTGCGCGGCGTTTGGCTCGCCGACACCCTGTACGCGGCGCTCGACGCCGCTGAGGTGCACCGATGGAACTGCTTTCCCAGCGGCCACACGATGCTGAGCGTGATCAGTCTGGTGTTGGTCCGGCGGCAGCGCGCGGTGTTCTGGGGCATGGCGCCGGTCGTGGTGCTGCTGATCGCCAGCACGGTGATGCTGCGCTACCACTACGTCGTCGACGTGCTCGCCGGGGTGGCGGCGGTGCCGCTCGCGCTTTGGCTCGTGCGCTGGTTGCGCTGAGACGCGAGGGTCAGCCAGTCTCTCGCCGTTCACGATTTTGGATCGCCCCACTAGCGGCGGCGTGCGGGTGGCTTCTCTTCTTCGCCGAGCAGCGCGTCGAGCAGCGCGGCGATCGGTTCGAAGCTGCGGAGGATGTAATCGATGATGCGAGTGAAGGGCGAGAGGATATGCACCAGCTCGCGGTCCCAACGCCACGGAGTGTGCGTGCGCCGGTAGTTGAACACGATGTGCTGGTTGGTCAGCAGCCCGGCGATCGAGCGGCCGGCGGTCGCTGGCGGCGCCGCGCGGAACTCGGCGGACCAGACCTCGAACCACTGCCAGTGGACCTGCTCGCGGAGCATGGTCGGCGCGAGCGACAGTGCCTCGCCCGCCAGCGCGACGCTGACCGGAACGCGAAAGTAGCGCGACTCCCGGGCGCTCTCGATGCGACCGACCAGCGAGCACTCGGCCACGTCGGGCCGCGCCGCGACCCAGCGACCATTGGCGACGTGCTGCACCGGTGGTCGCGCCAGCGGCTCGCCTTCGGGGTCGAGCCAGCCGACGGCCGTGACCGGTCGGCTGCCACGCACTCCGCGGCCGGTGCCGGGGTCCGTGGTCAGCAGTCGGTACCAAGGCTGTCGGGCGAATCCGGCGAGACAGCGCCGCACATCATCGCCCACTTCGGCGGACCGCAGTGGGGTGGAGTGCGCGAACCGCGCCGCCGTCTGCGCGTCCAGCTCCTGGCAGACGCTCTTCAGCGGGGCCATCCCGGTGAACGTGAGCCCCGCGTTGGGCGCGGCGCGGTGCTGGTAGTCTGACTGGGTCAGCCGTGCGCTCCACCGCCTGGGCGCCGAGCTCTCGAGCCAGGCGCGCCCGCGGCGCACCGGCGGCTGCAGAGTGAGCCAGATCGGCGGTTGCTCGCGTTCGGCAAGCAGTGCGGGAGCCCCGTCGGTGGCCACCGGCGACAAGGCCAGGTGGATCGGGGCGGCGGGGAGCTCGACGCCTTCCTGCTGGCGTGCCTCGCTGACGACGCACGGCACCGTCGTGGTGTGGATTTGCGGTGGTCGCTCGGGCACCAGGCCCCACAGCGTCCGGGTGATGCACGCCGGCAGCAGGAGGAGGAGCGTCAACGCCGCCGCGCGCGGAGCGCGGGCGGCTGCGACAACACCGTCCACGATCCCACTCGCGATCCCACTCGCGGAACGCATGGGCGCATCATAGCACCCTGCTGCGGCGGCCCGGCGCCGGCCAGAAGATCAGGGCTCCGCGCGGCGCTCGTAGACGAAGTGCTCGCCGCGCTGCGAGATGTCCTCGCACACCGTCATGATCTCGGCGAGCGCGTCGCGGTGCGGAGCGAGGTCGGGGTCCGCGGCGGCGAGCTCTTCCACCGTCAGCGGCCGCGCCGCTTGCCGCAGTGCCGCCAGCAGGCGCGCCGCGAGCGCTTGACTGCTGTCGGCCGCGTCCGCGGAGTAGCGGACGTGGGTCTCGTCGTGGTCGTAGGGTCCGTAACGCCGCAGGACGTCGCAGAGCATCGCGCCGGTGACGAACGCGCTGGCCAGGCTCGAGGCGTGCACGGCGGCCAGTACGTCTTCGATGCGCGCGCTGCCGCCGCCGCCCTGCAGCTCGGCGTTGACCACCCGCCGCAGCTCGTTGAGTCGCCGGCGGCTGAACGGATAGTTGCTGCAGAGGTCGACGCGGTCCTCGCCGGGATACAGGAACAGGCGGTTCTGGCCGAGCAGGCGCAACACGCGCGGCCGTCGCGCCTCCGGGTAGTTCTCGACGAACCGGCTGAGCGGGATCTCGCCCATCGCCTGGCGCAGCGAGCGCTCGACCGAGGCGACGAACGGCGGCAGCTCCTGGTCACGCGGGCAGAACTCGCCGCGGCCCAGATCGCGCAGCCGCGGATCGCGGCGCAGCAACGCCGCCACCAGGAAGAGATCGCGCCCCTTGGTGGTGCGCTGCGGCACGACTTCGCGGACGTGGCAACGGCCCGTGGCGCGCAGCGTCGAGCTGGCGTCGTCGGCGCGTGGCGCCAGGCGCAACAGGTCCTCGGAGCAGCGCTCGTAGAGGTCCCACTGATCGTCGCCGACCTCGGCGAACCGGCTGTCGGCGCGGAGCCGGGCCAGCACCCGCGACCGCCGGACCCCGCCGTGCGCATCCCGGTGCAGAGCGCAGAGCTGGCGCGCGCTCTGTGGCATCGACTGGCTCCCCAGCAGGGCGAAGAGCCGGTCGGCCAACGCGTCGGGCGGCAGCGCGACCACCTCCCCGCGGTCGGGCTCCTGCACGACGCGGAGCCGACGGCGGCGCGCCAGCAGGTGCAGCAAGAAGCCCCGGTCGATGCGCACACCGGCGTCGGCGAGCAGGTGCTCCAGGTCGCCGATCGCCATCGGCAGCAGCACCGGCCGCGTCAGTGCGCGCAGCAGCCGGCGGGCGCGGCGCACGTCGGCCAGCGGAGTGCGGACCAGGGCGTGGCCGCAGAGATGGAACTCCGTCGGGTAGCAGAAGCACAGCACCCGGAACGGCAACAGCGGGTCGTGCCCATCGCGCGCGCAGGTGTCGAGCAGCGTGCCCTGTGTCAACCGCTCGCGGGTGACGAACCCACTCCAGGCCGCCATCTCGTCGAGGGCCTGCACGCGCAGCAGATGGGTGATGCGCGCGGCGCGGCCGACGACGCGTAAGCGCAGCGCCTCGAGCTGGTGCTCCATGTGCCGCGCCGAGATCTGGCGGGCGTGGGCGAGCGCGTGCACGCCGATCGGCGGGCCGGCGAGGCCGAGGCGCTCGCGCAGCAGCGTGCGCTCGTCCGGCTCGAGGTCGGCGCACAGCTGCGCCTCGATCTCGGCCAGGGTGCGCACGCCGCTCAGGCCGTGCGCCCAGTCGGTGCCGTGCTGGAGGACGGTGTCGAGCGCGTCGTGCAGGCGCGCGTGCGCGCGTTCGCCGAGCAGGCCCACCAGCTCGTCGGAGCGCAGCAGGTCACCGACGGTGATCAGGCCGCGCTCGTTGAGCTGGCGGCGCAGCTCCTCGTCGACCGGCAGGCGGTCGGTCGGACAGTCGGTCAGGCGTGCCGGCAGGAGGCTGGGGTCTTGCAGCGGCTGCACGCCGCGCTGCGCCGCTTTGACCAAAGCCCGGTAGTGTTTGGACTCGACCCCGGGCACGCTCAACACGCGTTGGCGCGGCGCGCGCAGGAAGTCCTGGACCGTCTCGATGCCGAGCAGCTCGAGCGCCTTCGTCGCGCGCGGACTGCCGAGCAGCTCGATCAGCGGAACCGATGGTCGCTTCGCCTTGGCTTCCATCACTGCATCCCCGTGGTGTGTGGTGGTCGAACCACGCGCCATTTGGGCAACACCGGCCCCTGCGCGGCGCGCTCGGCGTCTGCCAATCGGTCTGCCGGCAGGAAGCCCCGCAGTCGCGCGGCGTCGGCGCCGTGGTGGCGGAGCAACGCGACGGCCGCGGCGAACACCACGTCCGGCTGCCCGGTCCGCAGCAGGTGGCGCAGCGGGGCCTCGGCAGTCGGCGCGCGCACCCGGCCGAGCAGCTCCACCGCGTGCGCGGTGCCGCGGGAGTCGCGCGCCAGGTGCCGGCCGACCGCGGCGGCGGCGGCGGCGGCATCGATCTCCAGCACCGCTGCGCGCAGCAGGGGCCGCAGGGCGTCGGCGCGGCCGTGCAGGTAAGCCCGCACCACGTCGCCGACGCACTCGGTCAGCTGCAGGCGCGCGGCGGCGCGCAGCAGTGGCGGGGTCGTGTGGGCCGCCGGCTGGTCGAGCGACGCGCGCAGCGCCGCGGCGATCTCCCGGCGGGCGAGCGGACCGGCCAGCTGCGGCCTGGCCAGCCGCGGTAGCTCCATCGCCGCATCGCGCCGGACGCGCGCGTGCTGCGACCCGACGGCGTCCAGCAGAAGGTCGAGGCGACCGGCGTCGTCGGTGGCCGCCCGCCAGGCGCGCGCGAAGGTGAGCACGGCGGGGTCGGCCGCGACCAGCGCGCGGGCGCCGCTGGCGGCGAGCTGCCAGCCCGAGCCGGCGCGGCGCAGGAACACCAGGTACTCTCCGGCCGGCAGGGCGTGCAGGGCGCGGCCGCAGCAACGCCCGGCGGGTTCGCTCAGTCGGAGCGCGCTGCCGAGCGCTCCGCGCCAGCTTTGCACCACCCGCAGCTGGATCGAGTGGGTGGCGCCGTCGGCCGAGGTCTGCGGACCGGAGTTCGCGTGTACTTGCGCGATGCCGTCGGCGTTGTCGATCAGTCCGGACAGGGTCGTCGCCGCGTCTTGCCCGCGGACGTGGGACAGCAGACCCAAGAGCATCGCGCCGCAGGAGGCGAGCTGGCGCAGGTGTGGCATCGACGGGTTCATCTGGCTCACCTCACCATCAGCCGTTGTCTCAGGTAAGCGGTGGTGACGTCGCGGAAGGCGAACTTCAGCGCCACCAGGGACTCGTAGCCGACGCTCGCCGACATCACGTCGGCGGGGCCGGGATTGGCGTTGTGCAGCGAGGCATCGCCGTGCAGGCCGCGCGGGTTCTCACCCTCGGCGGTGAGGCCGACCGCGTGGCCGATCTCGTGCGCCAGGATGGTGCCGATGGCCACCGCCCAGTCGTCGATCGCCTGCATCACCGTCACGTAGCGCGCCAGCTCGGCGGGCGAGGCCGTCGCCGGGTCGAACCGGGTGGCCAGCACGATGGGGTCGAGCGGATGGCTTCCCGCCGGCACGCCACCCATCGCCGGTGCCAAGCCGATGAAACGGCGGCCGAACGTGGTCAAGTAGCTGGGCCACGACTGTTGGTGGATCCGGGCCTCGAACAGCGCCAGCTCGGCGGGGAACACGCCGAGTCCCGGCTTGGAGCCGATGTTGCGGTCGGTGCGGTTGCTGTTGCGGTGGTCGTAGTAGGCGCGGCCGAGCGTGCCCGAGCTCGGGTCGCCGAAGCCCCTGCCGACCACTCCCTCGGGGTCGAACCCGCCGCAGGCGATCTGTGCGAAAGGCACGCCGCGCGGCGGAGTCGACACCAGCCGCATGGGGATGGCGTCGGGGCCGATCGGATCGCCGTTCGCGGTCCTGCCGAGCAGCGCATGGACCTGAGCGATGATCGCGTCCTGCATCAGCGCCACCATCGTCGCGTTGGTGCCACTCGGATCGCCGGCGGTGGCCAGGCCGAGCAGCAGCAGGTCGTCGAGCAGGTCGGGCACGCCGTTTCGGTTGCGGTCCAGGTCGAACACCACGTGCACGACCTGAGGCAAGTCGAACGGCAGGCTGCCCGGCGTGGGTTCCTCGACGCGAATGCGCACGACCGCGCCGATGCCGGGATTGCCCGCCAGGTCGGCCGCGGTGGCGGTGATCTGGTAGTCGCCCGGCGCGAGCGCCAGATGCGGCGGCATCGCGAACCGCAAGCCGGCGGGGTCGACGTCGGCTTCGGCGAAGATCGTCTCGGCCCCCGGTGCCGTGTGCGCGCCGCGGATCGTGACCACCACGCTGCCCGGGTCGAACGCGTTCTCGGGGTCGAAGGCCGCGACGTCGATGGTGAAGCCGTGTGGCGGGACCACCATGTCCTGCGTGCGGGCCGTCGCCGTGCCGTTCGTCGACAGCTCGACCAACGGGGCGCGGAGGTCGGGCAGAGTGGCGGCGGTGAACGCGCGGAGCGCGTCGTCTTCGAGGGGTGTGCCGGCGCGGTCGGCGACGCCACGAGGCCCGCCGACGACGACGAAGGTGTACGGCTGTCCCGGCGACCAGCCGCCGCTGGGATGCAGGCGGACGACGCGGCCGTCGCGGTCCAAGGACAGGCTGCTGGGAACCGCAACCCCGTTGGCGTCGAGCGCCAAAACGCTGGTCGCCGTGACGGTGCTGGGCTCGACCGGGGCGTCGAAGATCGCGGCAAGGGTGCTGTTGGGGGGCACCGCCGTCCCTGCCGGCGCCAGGAGCACCGACAGCTGGCGGGGGCTTGCGTCGGTCTCGAAGTCGATCGGTGACGGGGCCGCCAACGGGTTGCCGGCGCGGTCGGTGACCGCGTCGTGGCCACCGGCGATCTGCACTTGCACGGTCGTGCTGGGTGGCAGCGGAGTGCGCGGTCGCAAGCGAAGCTCGCGCCCGCCGCGCTCGAGGCCGATGGCGGTATCGAGGCGACGCCCCTCCGCCCACAGCGACGCCGCGGTCGCGATCCGGTCGGGATCCAGGGGCTCGTCCAACTCGATGCGGATGCTGGCGGCGGGGGACACCGCGCGCTGACCGGGGGCGGGCCAGGTCGCCGCGATCGCCGGCGCCCGTACGTCGCTGCCCACGGTGAATCGCAGCTGCCGGCGCTGGCGCAGCAGGTTGCCGCTGAGGTCCCGCAGACTGTTCGGGCTACCGCCGACCAGGGTCAGGGTCTGGGTAGTGCCCACCGGCAGTGGAGTGATCGCCTGCAGGTGGACGTGGCGGCGGTCGCGGCTGGTCGCTGCGGTGAACGGCACCGCCGCGCCGCTAGCGTCGGTCCACTGCACGGCGTTCGGCGTCACCGAGGTCGGATCGATCGACTCGTTGAACTCGAGTCTCAGGTCTGCCGTCGGTGAGATGAGCTCGTTGGTGTCGGGGCTGCTGCGGGTGAAGTGGGGTGGCGCGCGGTCGGGCGCGGTGGTGAACGACACGGAGAACTCCTGGCCGAGCCAGTTGCCGTGCCGATCCTGCACGCTGCCGGCGCGCAGCACGGCGCGGTGCGGCGTTCCGCCGGGGAGCTCGTACTCGGGCCGCAGTCGCAAGGTGTGGCCGGTGACGCGGGCGTCGGCGGCGATGCGCCCGCCGCTCTGGTCCTCGAAGAACGCCGTCGCGGTCGACGGAACGCCGGCCAAGGGTTCATCGAAGGTGATGACGAGCCACTGCCGGCGCGCGACGGCGGTGGCACCGGTCTGGATGCTCGCGCCGAGCACCACGGGACCGCGTTGATCGACGGTGCGGAACCGGATCTGCAGCGGTCGGTCCGCGATACGGCCGGCGCGGTCGGCGGTCAGCGGGGAGAGCTGGAACGTGTAGTCGGTCGCCGGGGCCAGCGCGCCCGATGGCCGGAACTCGATGGTCCTCGCCGTCGCCGTCGGCGCGATGGTGCCGGCGACCCGTTGTCTCTGCCCGTCGAACAAGCCGGTGCGCGGTGCGTCGAGCGAATCCGGGTGGACGTCGGCGTCGAGGGTGACGCGGATGGTCGCGTCGTACGGCACCTCGGTGGCTCCGTCCGCTGGCGACGCGGCGACCACGGTGAGAGTGGATGCGCCGCCGGGCGTGGCGCCGCCGCCACCCTGACCGCTGCAGCCAAGGACCGCGAGCAGCCCCAGCATCCCCCAGCGCGTTGTCTGCATCCCCGATGTCCCTCCGTGGTGACCGGACGCCTTCGTCCGGCGGAGTGGCATCGGCCATCAGTGCGTGGGAAAAAGAGTGCACTTGCGCCTGGGGATGTACGCTTCCCTGTCATGGGCGGATTCGGTGCGCGGTACGAGGTGTGGAAACTCCGCACACTTGCGAAAGTCGTGGTCTACCGGCCCTGCAAGAGCGCCCAACTCCTCGAGGCCGGAGGTTGGCGCGTGGTCCTGCCATGCGGGGAGGTGGCGCGTCGCGTGTGGAGGAGCCTGGTAGGCTTGTCGGGCGCAGTGCGCAGCGGAGACGTAGGCCATGGGGCATCGAGAAGGCAGGGGCACTTAGGCCGAGGTCCGTCAGCTGCGCCAACTTCCAAGCCGCTCCGGCAAAAGCGGCATCCGAGTTGGTTGCGGCCGTGGCTGCGCTGAGCCCGCCTACTTCTCCGAACGCTTGGGCAACTCTGGCCAGATCCTCGCCGCTTCAAGAATGACTGGCTCGCTCGCCCAACTGGGAATTCCAGCAACAAAGCTCTGTACTTCGGGCGAGGCACGATACTTTCGCATTGCCAGCAAAGCGCGCAAGCGTCTCCCTCCGTCCCAAGGCTGCTGCACGATCTCCATCAGAAGGGCTTCACCCCTGTGCAAGCCATCTGTTTGCGAAACGACAGCAATAATCCTGTCGCAAAGCGGCCCCAAAGCCCGCTCATCAGCGGGGGAGGCCGCAACGCCAAGCATGAGGCCGTGCAGCTCCGCATCATGGGCAAAGCCGAAGCGAGATGGGAATCTTCGCAACATCTCCAAAGACTCGGCGCGCACCTTGGGAGGTTGCTCGTTATCAAAGAGTAGGTCTCGGTAGCGCTGCCAAGCATGGCGCGCCACCATATCGGAAACCTCCAAGACATCATCTCCCGATTCGACCCCACGGAGCAGACTCTCAACTCTGTCGAGCCGTTGTTTCAACTCCTGCCATACACCACCGTCTGGGGCGGCAGCGGGGCCAGAGTCTGAATCGTCAGCCGGAGCCGAGGCATTACCGCGCAAGATAGAAGGTGTCTGCGAAGAAGTCTTGTCGCGCAGTCTGCGTACCTGCCGCTCCAGCTCATCGATATCGAATTTGATTCGAGCCACAAGTGCGTCGGATACCGCCGCGCCATCTCGAACGTCCCTCATTTTGCGGTTGGCTATGACACACATGACTACAGCACTCATGCTGAGTGCAAGAGAGAGCGTTCCGACCAACCCGGATCTATCGGCCATTGCCTCTGTTTTTCACGATGTCCTGAGCCATGGCTCGGACACGCTGCGATTCATCTTCGATCATCATTCTGCGGCACTCTCCCAGGAACGCTGGTAACCAAGCATCACCTTCGTTGCCACGCCGCTCCAGGGCCTCGAGTACACATTTCCGGACTGCCGCGTCGGGATGGCGCAACAGAACAGTTGATGCACCGAGCATGTCCACATCCAGCTCCATGCCCAGCATAGAGATCGCAATATGGCGTGCCACGAGCTCATCTCCTGACTGCAGGAAGACATCCTCGATCCATTGCTCTTTCACGGCTCGCCCTAAGTCGGGGATGGTTGCCCCGATCTCACCCAGAAAGCGGTAGGCTTGCGCGCGGTCCAGAGGCGGTGCCTCCGGATTCACGATCACCGCCTTTGCTTTAGCCAAAGTTGCTTCGCGAACGACGACGTGCTGAACATCCACCAAGTCCTCAAGCGCTAGGGCAATGATTGCACGCGCCTCCAAGCTCGCGACCCTCGAGCGAATCAACGCGACCCTGCGCGGGTCCGCTTCCTGATGTACCGATAGCATGCGCGTCGCGGAAGC
The DNA here is from genome assembly GCA_965223545.1 of Planctomycetota bacterium. Classification (GTDB taxonomy): domain Bacteria; phylum Planctomycetota; class UBA1135; order UBA1135; family UBA2386; genus CBDCWY01. Next base: position 7,172,059 of record OZ245006.1, read on the forward strand.
TCGCAGCTGGTCTCTCTCGCTCGAGTGCCGGACTGCTCTTGTTTCGTGAAGCGCTGCCAGTGCGCGATCAGAAAGGGCTCGTAGCGAGCGGGCACTGGCGAACTCGCCCTGTGGCCCTGGACGAACGTGCAGGTCCCACAATGTCGCCGAGCAGAATGTAACAGCCGCCAATGAGGCTGCGGCTGTAAAGACTCTGTAGACCAATGTCGCCATGGAAGCATGACTTGCGGTACCGCAGGACAGGGCAAAGCAGAAGCTTGGGACACCGCCTCGCTACGCCGGACCCGGGATGCCGGTCGTTCAGGACGAGGCCGCGCTGGTCGAAGGGGGTCGTGGCAGCGGAACGCCGGCGTCCTGCGCCGGCGATCGAGCAGGCCGTCAGCCGCCGTCGCGATAGCGCTGCACGACCTCCTTGAATCGTGGCAGCGCACGCAGCGCATCCAAGTCGCGGTCGCTGTCGAGCATCTCGTCGGTGACCGAGTCGGTCCGCTTGCGCAGGGCTCGCTCCAGGGCGGCCAGCGCCTCTTCGGTCGCGCCGGCGCGGGCCAGGAAGCACGCGCGGTTGTAGTGCAGGGCGGCGGCGGGCAGCTCGGTGATCTTGGCCTTCTCGACGATCGTCGCCACCTCGGCGTAGTGGTCGGCGGCCTTGCGGTACTCGGCGGTGGCGTAGCGGATGTCGGCAGCCTCGAGGTGGGCGGAGACCTTCTGTCGCGGCGAGCCCGTCTTGATCGTCGCCCGCAGCTTTTCGAGTTTGGTCTCCAGCCGCTTCTTGTCGCCGAACCCGTACAGCGCGTAGACGGCCGCATTGCGGGTGTCTATGGGCGAAGTGTCGGCATCGGCGATGGTGCGGAGCAGCGTCATCGTCTCGGCGGGCGCCTCGCCAGGGTGCAGGTCGCGGAGTGCGTGGATGGCCCCTTGGCGTGCGGCGTCGGTGTAGCTGGCGAGCGCGTCGGGTGCCTTCGTCGCCCAACCGTGCAGGATGGGGACGAGATCGTCGGCGCGTTTGCGCAGACTCTCGTATTGACCGGGGTAGGTGACGCCGACCTTCAGGCGCTGCAAGAACAGCTTCTCGAGTGCGGTTTCGAGCTGCGCATCGGGCGCGGTCAACACCGCGGTCAGCAGTGGGTCGGCCGCCTCTTGGCCACGGGCCAGCGGGGCAAATGTCGACACCGAGAGGGCGACGACGAGCAAGGGGTGCCGTCGGCCGAACAGAGCGCACGCGTTGTACATGCGCCGATCATACGGCCAAGGCGCCGCCGGCGGGGCCGCGCCCGCCGGCGATCCGGCCCCGCTGTCAGCTGCAGCCGCTGGTCGAGCCGCACGAGACGCACTTCAGGCAGGTGCCGTTGCGCACCATCGTGAAGTTGCCGCAGCCCTCGCACGGGTCGCCTTCGTAGCCCTTGAGGCGGGCTTCGGCGACCAGCACGTGCAGTCGGTTGCCGCCGGCCGCCCCGCTCTCCGCCGCGCTGCCACTGGTCGGGGTCGAGCTGGCCCCGGCGGTCGCCGAAGCCGTGGTCTCGGTGGCGCCATTACCGTTCGTCGTCGCCCGCGCCTGCGGCGGCTCGGGGCGCTCTCGGGCGTCCATGCCGGCGCTGCGCGGGTGCAGCGGGTCGTCCATCGGGTCGTCGTCGTCGCGATCGAACGTCGTCTCCGACACGATTTCCTCGTCGGTGAAGTCCGGTGCCGTCCGGCCGCCCGTGGTCGTGTTGCGCAGGTCTTCCTCTTGCACCTGGCACAGGTCGTTGCGGCCCAGGTAGCTGATTGCCAGATCGCGGAACACGTAGTCGATCACCGAGGTCACCATCTTGATGCGATCGTGGCCACCGACCAGCCCGTTGGGCTCGAACCGGGTGAACACGAACGCCTCGACGAACTCCTCGAGCGGCACGCCGTGTTGGAGGCCGAGCGACACGGAGATGGCGAAGCAGTTCATCAAACTGCGGAAGGCCGCGCCTTCCTTGTGCATGTCGAGGAACACCTCGCCCAACGAGCCGTCCTCGTACTCGCCCGTGCGCAAGTAGATCTTGTGGCCGCCTACCACTGCCTTCTGGGTGTAGCCCGCCCGGCGGTGGGGCAGCCGGCGCCGCTTGGCCAGATAGCGGTGCACGACCTTCTCGGTGATGCGTTCGGCTGCGGCGGCCGCGGCGGGGGTGATCGCCGGGATCGTCGCCGAGCTCTCGGCGGCCGCCGAGTCACTGTCCGCCATCGTCGAGCTCAGCGGTTGCGAGAGCTTGGAGCCGTCGCGGTAGAGGGCGACCGCCTTGAGCATGCTCTCCCAAGACAACCGGTAGGCGTGCTTGACGTCCTCGATCGAGGCGTCGTGCGGCATGTTGATCGTCTTGCTGATCGCGCCGGAGATGAACGGCTGCACCGCCGCCATCATGTGGATGTGGGCGTCGAACGGGATGAAACGCACGCCGTTGCGGCCGCAGCGATTGGCGCAGTCGAACACCGGTAGATGTTCGTCGGCCAGATGCGGGGCACCCTCGACGGTCATCGTGCCGCAGACGTAGTCGTTGGCGGCGGCGACGTCGGCGCGCGAGAAGCCGAGGTGGCCGAGGATGTCGGTGTTCCAATCGTCGAGCTGGGCCTGGTCGAGACCGAGCACGTCGCGGCAGAACTCCTCGCCCAGCACGTTCTTGTTGAACGCGAAGCTGATGTCGAACGCGCCGCGGATGGTGTCTTCGATCCGGCGCAGGATCTCGTCGTCGAAGCCGCGCTCGCCGAGGGTCTCGTGGTTGATCGCCGGCGCGCCAGCCAGCGTCTGCCGGCCGGCGACATAGGCGACGATGTCGTCGATCTGATCCTCGTCGTAGCCGAGCCGCCGCAGCGCCGGCGCCAGGCTCTGGTTGGCGATCTTGAAGTAGCCGCCGCCGGCCAGCTTCTTGAACTTGACCAGGGCGAAGTCGGGCTCGACCCCGGTCGTGTCGCAGTCCATGACCAGGCCGATCGTGCCGGTGGGGGCGATCACGGTGACCTGCGCGTTGCGGTAGCCGTGCTCCTCACCCAGCTCGAGCGCGCGGTCCCAGGCCTCGCGGGCGGCGGTCAACAAGGAGGGCGGGCACCGTTCGGTGTCGAGCGCGCGCGGTGTCGTCGACAGGTTCTCGTACTCGCTCGGCGCCGCGCCCCACGCCGCGCGCCGGTGGTTGCGCATCACGCGCAGCATCGGCTCGGCGTTGGCCTCGTACGCGGGGAACGCGCCCAGCTCGGCGGCCATCTCGGCCGACGTCGCGTACGACTCGCCACACAGGATTGCGGTCAGCGCGCCGGCCATCGCGGTGGCGTTCTCGGAGGCATACGGAATGCCGCAGCGCATCAACACCGTGCCCAGGTTGGCGTAGCCGAGGCCGAGCGTGCGGTAGTCGTAGCTGCGCTGGGCGATGGCCTGGCTCGGGTAGCTCGCCATCAGCACACTGATCTCCAACACGATGGTCCACAACCGGCAGGCGTGGCGGTAGCCGTCGATGTCGAAGGAACCGTCGTCGGCCAAGAACTTCGCCAAGTTGATCGACGCCAGGTTGCAGGCCGTGTCGTCGAGGAACATGTACTCCGAGCACGGGTTGCTGGCGTTGATCCGGCCGTCGTTGGGGCAGGTGTGCCACTCGTTGATCGTCGTGTCGTACTGGACTCCCGGATCGGCGCACGACCACGCGGCGTAAGCGATCTTGTCCCATAGCTCGGCGGCGTCGACGCTGTCCGCCACCGCGCCGTCGGTGCGGCGCAGCAGGTCCCACTGGCCGCCGTTGTCGAGCGCGTCGAAGAACGTGTTCGGCACGCGCACCGAGTTGTTCGAGTTCTGGCCGGCGACCGTGGTGTAGGCCTCGTTGTCCCAGTTGACGTCGTACTCGGGGAGGTCGAGGGCGTGGAAGCCCTGGCCGGCGAGCTGGAGGGCGCGCTGCAGATAGGCCTCGGGGATGCACGCCGCGCGCGCCTCCTGCAGCTGCGTCGCGAGGGCGCCGTTGTCCGCCGGGCGGGTGACGACCTCGGCCTCACCGCTCTCGGTCTCGAGGTGGCAGGAGTTGATCACCGCGTTGATGTGCTTGCGCGCCAGCTTGCTGCCGGCGACCAGGGCGGCGACCTTCTGCTCTTCGGTGACCTTCCAGGTGACGAACTTCTCGACGTCGGGGTGGTCGAGGTCGAGGCACACCATCTTGGCCGCGCGCCGCGTGGTGCCACCGGACTTGATCGCGCCGGCGGCGCGGTCGCCGATCTTCAAGAACGACATCAGGCCGGACGAGCGGCCACCGCCCGACAGCGGCTCGTTCTCCGCCCGCAGCCGCGAGAAGTTGGAGCCCGTGCCGGAGCCGTACTTGAACAGCCGCGCCTCGCGGGTCCACAGGTCCATGATCCCGCCGGGGTTGACGAGGTCGTCGTCGACCGACTGGATGAAGCAAGCGTGCGGCTGCGGCCGCTCGTAGGCGTTGCGGCTCTTGCGCAGCTTGCCGTCCTTGGCGGAGACGAAGTAGTGGCCCTGCGCCGGGCCGGTGATGCCGTAGGCGTAGTGCAGGCCGGTGTTGAACCACTGCGGCGAGTTGGGGGCCGCGACCTGGGCGGCGAGCATGTGGCACAGTTCGTCGTAGAAGGCGTTGGCGTCCTCCTTGGCGTCGAAGTAGCCGTTGCGCTGTCCCCACTGGGTCCAGCAGCCGGCGAGCCGGTGGAACACCTGGCGGGCGTCGGTCTCGCCGCCGAGCACCGGCGCGCCGTCCTCGTCGACGACGGCGGTGCCGTCGGCGGCCACCTGCGGTACCCCCGCCTTGCGGAAGTACTTCTGGGCGAGAATGTCGGTCGCCACTTGGCTCCAGCCCTCGGGCACTTCCACCGCGTCGAGCTGGAACACGACCGTACCGTCCGGGTTGCGGATCTCCGAGCTGCGCTGTGCGAACCGAATCCCCTCGTAGGGCGACTTGCCCTTCTCTGTGAACCGCCGCTGGATCTTCACGAATCCTCCTCCTGATGGGGCTCGTGGGTCACTGGAGCCACGAGCACTGGGGACGCCGGCGCCCGGAGAGCGCATGGGTTCCCACGGCCGACGAAGGACCGCAGGCTGTTCGCCTTCGAAGATCGCGCCATGCCACCCGCTCCCGGGACCGCCGCCCGTGACCGACCGAATCTACCTGGACCCGCGGGTGCGGGCCCGACACCGGATCGAAGCACGTCCGCTCGCAAGAGGGCTGTCGAGCTGAGGGCTGTGCTCCGACAGAACGCTATCTATTGTATGGCCGCCCCCGCTGCAATCCCAGGTGTTGAGAAATCCCCTTGGCGTGGAGGGCACCGGCGCGCCAGCGCCCTAGCCATGCGGGATCCCGCCGAGTCGGGCGTCGTGCCAAAAAATCGCGACGCCGGAGCGCCCGCGACGCGGGCGCCGGTGGGGGGTGCCGGGGGGTCGCCCTTGCCTCGGTGTCGCGGTTGCGCTTCTCTCTTCGCCCATGCCGGTCATGGGTGGGTGGCGGCGCGCGCTCGGCTGCGTCGCGGTGGTTTTGTCGGCACCGGGGCCGGCGACGGCCTCTCAGCAGGCGCTGCAGGAGGCCCTGGCCCGCGCGGCGGCGCTCGACGTGCGCTGTGGTGTTGCGGTGATCGCCGCCGACGGTGCGCCGCTGTTCGTGCACCGGGCCGACGAGCTGTTCATCCCGGCGAGCAACCAGAAGGTACTGACCGCCGCCGGCGCCCTGCACGCGCTCGGAGTCGACTACGAGTTCGAGACCGGGTTCGAGCTGGCCGGCGGCGTGCTGCGCGTGACCGCCGGCGGCGACCCGAACTTGGAATCGGGGTCGGCCCACGATGGGCGGCGGACGTTCACCGCCGTCGCGCGCCGGCTGCGCGAGCTCGGCGTGTCCTCGCTGGACGGCGTCGCGCTCGACCGCGGCGTCTTCGTCGGTCCGGCGCGCCCGCGCGGTTGGCCCACCGACCAGCTGCACCGCCCCTACTGCGCGCCCACCGCGGGCCTGGCGCTCGACCGCGGCTGTTTCGAGGTCTGGGGTTCGGTCCGCGATGGCGCGGCCCGCCTCGAGGTGATCGCGCCGGTCGGCGTGCCGTTGATCGATCGCGTCACCGTCAGTCGGCGGCGCGCCACGTTCGGCGTGCACGAGCGCGATGGCGCGTTGGTCGCGGGCGGGAGGTTGCAGCCGGGGAAGGATGCGCGCAAGGTCGCCGGTAGCGTGGCCGACCCCGAGGCGGTCTTCGGTCGTGTGCTGCGTCGCGCGCTGCGCGACGGCGGGATCCGGGTGGGGGACGCCACCGTGGCTCCGGCGGGGGCGCCAGTCTCGGTGGTCGCCCTGCATCGTTCGCCGCTGCGGGCCGCGCTGCAGCCGATGCTGCACGACTCGAGCAACTTCCACGCCGAGCAGGTGCTGCGCACGATGGGCGCGGTGCGTGAAGGCGAGGGGAGCTTCGCCGCGGGCGGGCGCGCGCTGGGTGCCGCGCTGGCGGAGCTCGCCGGCCGACTGCCGGCCGGTGCGGTGATCGCGGACGGCTCGGGGCTGTCGCGCGACAACCGGGTTTCGCCGCGGTGGCTGGCGTCGGTGTTGGTGGCGGCCATGCGCGCGCCGCTGGGCCGGGTGCTGCACGGCGCCCTGCCCCGGCCGGGCGAGGGCTCGCTGCGGCGCCGGTTCGCGGGTTCGCCGGTGCGCGCCGAGGTGTCGGCCAAGACCGGGTGGATCGCGGGTGCCTCTTCGCTCTCGGGATGGGTGCGCGGCCGCGCCTTCGCCATCCTGATGAACTACGATCCCGCGGTGGCCGGCCTCAACAAGGACCTCAAGCGGCTGCAGGAGCAGATCGTCGAGGCCGCGGCGGAGCTGTCGCTGCCGTGACGCGAGCGAGTGATGAGTCGCCGCGGACGCTACGGGAGACCGCGGAGGTGCTGGCGCGGCGGGCCGGGGTCCTGTTGTTGGCGCGCCAGACCGAGCTCGGCGAGCGCGGCGTCGAGCACAAGAGCGACCGCGAGCTGGTCACCGCGGCCGATCGGGAGGCCGAGCGTCTCTTGGTGCGCGGCTTGCGCGAGGCGTACCCCGAGCACGCGATCTGCGCCGAGGAGGGGGTGCTCACCCCGGCCGGTCGCGCCGATCGGGACGCCGCGTGGCTGTGGCACATCGACCCCATCGACGGCACCGCCAACTTCGTCCGCGGGTTGCCGTTCTACTGCGTGGCGCTGTCGGCGAGCCTGCGCGGCGAGCTGATCGCCGCCGTGGTGCACGCGCCCGCTCTGCGGCAGACCTACACCGCGGAGTGCGACGGTGAGGCGCGGTGTGACGGACGCCGGCTGCAGGTCTCGCCGCGGACCGAGTTGCGCCAGGCGTTGCTGGCCACCGGCTTCAGCTACCACCGCGATCGCGAGGGGTTCGACGACAACGCCGACCGGGTGCGCCGGGTGTTGCCGCAGTGCAGTGATCTGCGCCGGTTGGGCTCGGCCCAACTCGACCTTTGCCTGACGGCCGCGGGCGTCTTGGATGGCTACTGGGAGCTGCACCTGCAGCCCTACGACCTGGCGGCGGGGGCGCTCATCGTCCGCCGCGCCGGCGGGCGCGTGACCGACCTCCGCGGCGGCGACGACTGGTTGGCGACCGGCCACGTGCTGGCCAGCAACGGCCATCTGCACGGCGCGCTGCTCGAGATCGTCGGCGACGCGAAGTCCTGATCCACTCGACCCCTTCAGGAGGGTCGCGCCAAAGAGGGCCGGCTCAGAGTGGGCCGGCTCAGAGTGGCGTCGCTTCGAGTTGCGCGTTGCGCAGGTTCAGCGTGTGAGTGCCAAGCGGGCTTGGCGAGTGCAGCGAAAAAGTGCCGGGGGGGAAAGAATTCGGGAAAAGGGGAAGAAGGAGAGTCAAGTGTTGTTCTTTTACGTCCGTGGCGGACAACCCCCGGCGTTGTACCCATATGTTGTGGCGCGAGGCGCCATCGGAGCGGGAAGGGGTGGTTGTGGTGGAGGGCGCTGCAGCCCCCCGCACACGCTGAAGGTTACCCTTCGATCGCTGGTTCTGCAAAGCCCGGGCGCAGAATGTTGAGCACCGAATTCGGCTGGTCGGCGCCCGCGGCGGTGGGGCCAAGGCGTTCTTCCGCGGACATCAGGACGCGGGCGCGGGCGGAGCCGGGATCGATGGCGCGTGGCTGGGCGCCGCGCGGTAGCGGCGAGCGGCGGTGAACAGGAACCACGCCGCGGCCGCCGGGGCCAGCAGCGCCAGACCGACCAGCGCCGCGTCGCCGAAACCGCCGATGTGATGGCGGGTGTGCAGCAGCAGCTGCAGCAGTCCCAAGCCGAGGTCGATCGTCGCGAGCACGCCGAGGGTGAGCGCCATCCGCACCGACCAGCGCCGCGCCAGTTGGAGTAGGCCGACGAACAGCAGCAGGTCGAAGACGGCCCAGCCCCATTGCACCACCGGGTGCGGAAACCAGAGCGGAGCGGCGATCAGCAGCAGCGCGGTCCACGGCACCAGCAGCGCCGCCAGCACGCAGGCGACCAGCGGCGCGCGGTGGATGACGGTGCGGCCGGCAAACCGCGTCAGGCTGCCCTCGGCGAAGGCGCGCAGCACATCGAGCACGGCGCCGGCGCCGGCCTGGTCGGGAGGGGTCGCCAGCCACACCGGGGTCCAGCCGTCCGGCCGCAGCTTCGCTTTGAACGCGCGCAGGCCGGCGAAGTCGTAGAGTGGCCTGCCGACCCGGGCGATCGCGCCCAACAGGCGCGACGGGGTGTCTGCCAGCGGCGCCAAGCCGAACGTCACGTGCGTCGCGCCCTCGTCGGCGAGCCGCTCGAGCATGGCGAAGAACAGCGTCTCCATCGTGCCGTTGGGGGCGCTCGGATGGCGCAGCGCGTCCTCGAGCAGCCAGCCGTCGCGGGCGTAGATGGGCACGGCCACGAGGAGGCCGACCAGCGTGCCATCGCGCACGGCGATCAGGTAGCGCCGCTCGGCGGCGTGGGCGAACGGCTCGATGCGGACCACGAAGCCGAGTGGCGGCATCGCGCGCCCGCGCAGCCAGGTCGCCACCAGCTGTTCGATCGCGGGTCGGATGGGTTGGTCCCGGCCGAGCTCGGCGGGAGCGAGCGCTCGCACCGTCACCCCTTTGGCCGTGGCACGGCGCAGCTGCTCGCGCAGGCTGCGGTGCGCGGCCAGGATCTCGGCGCCGCGGCGCGGGTGCCAATGCGGCTGCGCGCCCAGCGGAGTGCGCGCCCAGCCCGGCGGCACCGTCGCTTCGAGACCGAACCAGCGCAGCCGCCGGCCGTGGCCCGCGGCGCTGCTGGCAAAGCGCTGCATTGCGCGGGCGGTGTGCTGCGGCGCGGCCAGCGGTCCCCCGACGGTCACCCAGGCGCGGCCGGTATCGCGGTAGGCGACGCAGGCATCGGTCGCCTCGTCGAACCAGTAGTGCAGGCCCGGTTCGAGGACCTGGAACGAGGTCGCGGCGCGGCCGTTCCGGCGCAACGACGACCACAGCCGCGGGTGCACGAGTGGTCTCGCGCGGTCAGCGCGTTCCGCCACGACACGCGGCGTACACCGCGGCCAGAAACTCGTGCATCGACCACGCGCCGCGGAGCTTGGTGCAGCCAAGGCGCACGACGACGAGGCGCTCGCTGGGGAACACCGCCAAGACCTGTCCCTGGTAGCCGCTGGCGTAGTAGACGTCGCGCGGCAGACCGGGGAAGGGGCGCTGGTCGGGGGCGTCCTCGGGTCCGCGGTTGAGCCACCAGTGCAGGCCGTAGTTGCGCCGCGGCGCGGCGGGGGCCGGCGTGGTCGCGGCGTCGACCCATCCCGGTGGCAGCAGGCGCTGGCCGTCGCGCACTCCGTCGTCCAAGTACAGCTGGCCCAGCCGCGCCCAGTCGCGCGCGGTGGCGTGGCAGAACGACGAGCCGACGAAGGTGCCGCTGGCGTCCGTCTCCAGGACCGCGCTGAGCATGCCGGCCGGCGCGAACAGGGCACTTTGCGGATAGGCCAGCGCATCCGCGTGGTCGTCGAAGCTCTCGCGCAGCCATTGACACAACGCGTTGGTGGTGCCACTCGAGTAGGCGAAGTGCGTGCCCGGTGGCGCGACCAGCGGCCGCGCGGCGGCGAAGGCAGCGGCCGAGGGCGCGGCGAACAGCATGCGCGGCGGGTCGGCAGTCAGGTCGTCGTAGCGTTCGTCGAACTGCAATCCCGCACTCATCTGCAGCAGCTGGCGCAGAGTGATCGCGCCGCGGGCATCGTCGTCCGATGACCACGCCGCGAGACCCGCGGGCGCGTCCAGGTCGGCGCCGATCTCCGCCGCGCGCACGCCGACCAGCGTACCGGCGACGCTCTTGGCCATCGACCAACCCGCCAGCGGCGTGGCGGCGTCGATGCCCGCGCCATAGCGCTCGACCAGCAGCCTCCCGTGCCGGGCGACGACGACGGCGAAGGTGCGCACCGGGAGGGCGGGGTCCGGTTCGGCGAACGCCGCGTCCAGCGCCGCCTCCAGCTGTCGGCGGTCGACGTCTTTGGGCCACGGCCGGGAATCGGTGGCGTTGCCGAGCGGCCACGGCGCCCGCGCGCCGGCCGTGGACGCCGCGGTTGGCGCTGGGGCAGGGGCACGCTGCGCGGCGAGCGCCCGTGCCGTGTCGTCGTCGTCGGGCAGCACCAGCGCGCAGCCGAGGCCGGCACGCCAGACCGCGCGCCGGCGCACGCCGAGCACCGTTGCGCTGACGACGCCGGCGTCGGGGTCGGCCTCGAGCTCGAGGCCGGCCAGCAGGAGGGCCTCCAGAGGTGTGTCGGGGGCGAACTCGGTGGCGCGGACCGAGGCCAGCGAGCGCCCGCCGACGAGGACCGCCGAAGCCGCGATCTTGGCCGCGTAGGCGGCGCCGATCGCCGCGTGTGGCGGGGGCGCGTCTTCCTGCGCCGGAGTCGCGGTGGCGTTGGCGCAGGCGGACAGGATGGCGATCACGCGGCTGGTGGTGCGGGAGTGAAGCACGGCGTCGGCCAAGACTATTCCCGCCCGCAGCCAAGGTCGTCGCCGAACTGCGCGAAGCCGCCGGTTCTCGCCGCTGCGCGTCCCCGTTTTCGCTCGCGTCGCGCTCCGGCGGGCGCTTGGCTTCGGGGATGGCTCGTCAGGTCAAAGTGCCGATGCCGACCGCCGTCATCGACAGTGTCGCGCCGGACCCGCTGTCGGTGCGCGCGGTGCGGCGCGCGTTTCGCGAGCAACTCGCGGCCGGTGCCGCCGTGCAGCCCGCGGGCTCCGCGCGCGGTGGCGGTGCCGAGCTGGTGCGGCGCTACCCGCCGCTCGCGCGGATCGGTCTGTTCGACCACGTGTTCTTCGTCACCGGGCAACGGCGCGACAACCAGCTGCGCTTCCTCGTCGCCTACGTCGGGCGCGGCGCACCGCCACGGGTCTGGTACCCGCGCATCTTCTACAAGGACTCGTCGCTGATCTGGCGCGTCGCGACGCATCTGATCGACACGCCCGAGGAGAACTGGATCGGCAAGGGCGACGTCAAGTGGGAGCGCCGTGCGGACGGCTGGCTCGTGAGCAGCGCCGAAGAGACCACCAACCTGCCGTTCGAGCTGCAGGCGGCCCTCGACGAGGTCAGTCGGCGCCAATCGGTGGTGCGGCGCGACGACCACGCCCTGAATGCGATCCTGCGCGCCGCGCCGCCCGGTCGCATGCAGGCCTATGCCGACTTCGTCGCGCCCCGGAGCCGCGCGCAGCGCGATCACGCCATCTACGGTGGCCGGCGCATCGCCCGCTTCACCCGGCGCAACGATCCCGGGTCGCTCCGCTTCGCGCGCGGCTTCGAGCCCGATTTCGGCGGTGGCCGGATCGATGTCTGCCGTTCGGCGAGTCGGTTGTACGGCGGCGTGGTGACCAAGGTGCGCGTGCTGTCGGCCAATCGGCGAGTGCAGTACCAGTTCGTCGCCGCTGGACGTCATGTCTGGCTCAACCCGCCACAGGCGTTGACCACCGAGCTCAACGGCTACGGCGTGCGCACGGTCGACGCGGTGGCCGACGAGGAGCTCTACATCCCGGGCTACGAGTACCACTTCCTCGACGAGGAGCGCCAGCCGCCGGAGCTGCACAGCCAGATCCCGCCTGGCTTCGCGGGGCCGCCGTGCGCGATGGACCCCGACCGCGCCGACGCGTCGCCGTGGATCGAGGCGATGCCCGTCGTGCGCCAGTTTCGGCGGCGGGTGTTGTCTCGCCTCGATGCTGGCGACGCCGTGACTTGATGCGCGTGACTCGTGCCGAACGAGCCTCGATTCAGGGTGCGACCGCCGTCGCCGGCATCGATCACTCGGAGGCGAGCCGGAAACGGTGCGGCTGCGGGGCGTTGACCTTTGTCTTCGTCAGAAGCCCCCTTTTGGTGAGCCCGTTCAGGAATCGGTCTGCCGAGGAGCGGCTCACCCCGAGGAGTTCGGCGGCTCGGCGCACGGTGAACTCCTCGTGCCCCTTGGCCCGCAGCTTCTCGAGCAGCTCGAACTCGCGCAAAGGAAGCCGCTGCCCCCCTGTCTCCGGCAGAGTCGCGCGCCAAGAAGGCGCGTAGCGACAGTTCCACGTGCCGCCTTCGACGACGAGAGCGCCGTTGCGCACCAGCTCGGCGACATCGGCCTGCAGCAGCTCCTCCCCACTGTCGAGCGCAACCATCTCTTGCAACTCGCGTCTCTTGTGCCAACCCCCGTCTCGTTCGAGTCGCCGAAGGAGCATGAACTGCCGACTGTTCACCGTCCAACTCTGGCCGTCGGGGCTCTCGTAGCGCACCGTGCGAAAGTCCTTCCGTCGCGGAAGACCTGGTGGGGCCGGAGCCGCGGCTGCCCCCGGCACGCCTAAGCGCTCACGGTCGACGAGCTGGCCGACCCAGCGTTGCACGACAGCGTGTGCCGGTTCGCCGTCGATCGAGAGCTGTTCGTCGCTCAGCTCGAATTGATACCCGGCCACTTTGGTGCGCCCGCGTTCGGCGAGCCTCGGTACCGCTGCCAGGAGGGCCTCGGCACGGTCCCTTGTGAGGCCGATCGGCCGCAGCCAGGCGAAGAGGCCATCCCAATTGTGAAGCCTGCGCGGCAGGGCCGCCGCCGCGGAAGCGAGATGCGTGACCCCTTCGTGCGCGAGCAAGAACCGCACCTGCGCGTCGAACGGGTCGGTCCGTTCGCCTGCGATCGTGAAAGCGGGGTTGGCACGGCCCGCGGCTGGGTCGGCGGGAACGAACCGAAACAGCTGGCCAGCCCGGCTCTTCCACCGGCCGCCGGCCAACGTCTCGGCATCCGCACGGAGTTCGACGGCCACCTCTCGGTTCAACGTGAGCAAACCCCATCGCAGCTCTCGCATGAGAGCTGCGGGCAGCGCGGGGTATGCGCTGCTGAAACAGGAGACGTCGGGGTGGGCCAAGAGGAACGCGACCTGGGCGTCGTCGGACTCGGTCGGAGTCCCGTTTACCGTGAACTCGCCGTCGCCGCGATGCACGATTCCGACCCGCTCACCGTCCGGCGTAGACCCCGTCCATTGCCCCGGCGCGTTCGATTTCGCCCTCAGCTTCCGCGCATCACGCACGAGCTCTTCGCGCACGAGCCACGGGCCCGCCGCGCCCCGGGCTCCCGACGCGATCAAGAGGTCGCCGACACCCTCGGCCAGCATGTTCGCCGGAGAGACTCCAGCCGCTGTGCCACTCCTGCGCATGTACGCGAGCCGCAGCGCGCCGAGCCAGTGCAGCAGCTCCAGGTCACGGGCCAGCGCGTACATCGCGTGCTCGCACCCGTAGTAGGAGCGAAGATCGTTCACCCGAGTGAGATCGAGCTGGCCCCAGGGGGTCCGGACTCCCCGGAGCTCGTCGAGGTCGAAGACGAGCCGTTGCCCACCGCGAAGTCGAGCGTTCAGCGCATCGCGCGGGAGCACCTGCTGCAGAAACCGAAGTCGCATCGCGCTCTTGTCGCGCGGGTCGGGGCTGAGCTCCACCAAGCGCGCACGAACGGCCTGATACCCACCGGTCGTGTCGAGCTTGGCAAGGCCGCGAAGACGGTTGCGGAGTCCGATCAGCGCTGCGTGATCCACTCCCGATTCCTCGACTCTTCCCGATAGGCCTGCGGCGGAGCGCCTTGCGACGACCACGGCTGCCTCTCGGACAATGCCCCATCTGTCTGATTCACACCGCTGGATGATAGCCGCGTCGAGGGCCCTTTGTAGCTCTCGAGCGGCTTCGCGCAGCCGTTTACGCTTCAACCGGATCGCGCGTGAACGCGCCATTGCGCCCCGGAGAATCGGCAAGAACTGACGTGGCGACTGCCAACCCTACTGGCTTTCGTGGATCGGCTGTCCAGGGCCGCAACTCCGCAGTCTCGGGACCTCCACCTCACGAACGGAACGCCATGCCCCGATTCACTCTCGGTTCTATCCGGTCTCTGTTCTTGCTGATCCCGGCCGGCGCGCTCGCCGCCCAGACGACTTGGATCGTCGATCAGAACGGAACCCCTCCATTCAACTTCACCGACCTGCCACCGGCGGAAGCGGCTGCGCAGGATGGCGACACGATCCTCGTCCGGGCCGGCACGTACACCGGCATCAGCACTGGCAAAGCACTCACGCTGTTGGGCGAATCGAGGGCGCGGATCAACCCGATCAGCTACGCGACCTTCGTGGTGACGGGCTTGCCGTTAGGCAAGTCCTTCGTGCTGCGCGGGTTCGATTTCATCGATCTGAACGGACCGAGTCGGGCGCACCTACAGTTGCGCAGCAACGCCGGTTCGATCCACATCGACCGCACCACCGTCACCAACCGGCGCTGGGGGGTGAACCCAACGACGTGGTTTCCCGTGCCCGGCATCGAGATCGAGGACTGCGCCCACGTCACGATCAACGAGTGCACGCTCAATGGCTGGCCCAACGGTGGACTGTACATCAAGGACCGGAGCCGGGTCATCGCGACGAATTGCGTGGTGTGGGGCATCGACCGGCGCGACGATGGTCGCACGGGACAGTGCGTTGGCGGTGGACCCGCGATTACGATCGCGGATTCGTCGCTGTGGCTCGCGGGTGGCAGCGTCACCGGTGGTCAAAGCGATTGCTGTTGCTTCCCGGTGAGCAGCGGGTTCCCGGCCATCGTCGCCACCAACGCGGTCGTCACCATCGGCGGTGACTCCACGACGAGCATCGCCGCGGGTGCGCTCATCGCCCCGCAGTACAACCCGGCTCAGCCCGCGATCTTTGGCGCCGGCACGCTGCTCTTGGATCCGGACGTCGCCCTCGTTGCCAATGCCGGCGCTCCGCAGATCGCCGGCGGGATCGCCGCGACGACGGGCGAGCTGGTCAGCCAGCTCGCCACCGGCGCGCCGCCCGGTGGCGCGCTGACCTCGACGACGATCTCGCCGCAGGGCGATCTCGTCTGGCAGTTCGTCGGCTTGCCGAGTCCACCGGTTCCGACGAGTCTGGGCGAACTGGGCCTACTGCCGGCGGGCATCGCGGTCCTCAGCAGCGGGACCCAGGGGCCAACCGAGCGGTATACGACGAGCGTGACGCTGCCGAGCAGTCCAGCGCTGCGCGGTTTCGCCCTTGGCCTGCAGTCGGTGAGCGGTCAGGTTGGCCGCTTCGCGCTCAGCAACCCGGCGGTCGTGTCGCTCCATTAGCCGGGACCGCGCCTCGGCGACGTCGCTGACCCATCAGTTGTTCGAGAGCTCGCCGAGCCTGGCGTTGACCTCCACCTTCCACGCGCCGAGCAGCGACGCGAGCCGCAGCCGCGCTGCGGGCTGTTCGTCGGCGAGGTCGTGCCGCTCGCCCGGGTCGTCGGCGAGGTGGAACAGCTGGGTCTCGGTGACGTCGTGGGTCCGGAGCGAATACCACTGGATCAGCTTCCAGTCGCCGTCGACGACCGAGGAGCTGCGGGTGTCCCCGGTCCGCGTCGGCCGGCCGAGCGAAGAGTGCCAGAACATGGGCGGCCGCTGGTAATCCTCGCCAGCCAGCGCCGGCAGGTAGCTCACGGAGTCCTGCGGGTTGGCGTCCGCCACCGATGCACCGGCGATGTCCAGAATGGTCCGGAAGTGGTCGGTGCCGGTGACTTGCACGTGACTGACGTGGCCGGTCTTCGCTCCGCGCGGCCAGCGCACGATCAATGGAACCCGGGTGCCGCCTTCGTACAGCCAGCCTTTGCCGTGGCGATACGGGAGGTTGGTGGTCGCGAGCTCGCGTCGGCTCCCCAGGCCTCGGGTCGAGAAACCCCCGTGATCGGAGGTCACGATGACCACGGTGTTGTCGCGCGCACCGGCGCGATCGAGAGCCTGAAGCAAGCGGCCGAGGTTCTCGTCCACACTGTCGACCATCGCTGCATAGGTCGGGTGGTTCTGCTCCGTCTTGACCTGCCCGGTGCGGTCGACGACGAGGTCGAGGCTGGGGTGCGGCTGGAGGCCCCACGCCCGGGCCTTGCTGCGGTACTTGCGAATCGCTTCCGCTTTGGCCTGAATCGGCGTGTGCACCGCGTAGTGCGACAGAACCAACAGGAAGGGCCGGCCGTCGGCGCGCTCGACGAAGCGAATGGCCTCGTTGGTCAAGCGGTCCGTGAGATAATCACCGCGCACGCCTTTCGTGTAGGACGGAAAACCTCCGGTCGGCCTGCGTCTCTCATAGGGCTGAAAATGACTGCCGGGTGCGCCGGTCTGCCCGGCGAACCGACTGACGTCGAATCCCTGGGCGTCGGGACCTCCCCCTCTCTCGCCGACGTGCCACTTGCCGATGTAGCCGGTGCGATAGCCGACATCCCGCAGTCGTTCGGCGAAGGTGACGGCCGACAGGGGCAGCGCGTGCGGCCCCTCGCTGCGGTCTTCGAAGCCGGGAACGCCGTAGCGCGCGGGGAATCGCCCCGAGAGCATGGCCACCCGGGACGGGGTACAGCGCGGGTGGGCGGCATACGCGTTGGTGAAGAGGACGCCGTCGCGGGCGAGCTGATCGATGACCGGCGTCTCGTGGAACCGACTCCCGTACACGCCGACATCCTGACGGCCGAGATCGTCCACGATCACCAACACGACGTTCGGCGGTCGGCCACCACAAGACATGGCCGCAAGCAATGACACCAGAACGACGTACCATCGTCTCGATGCTCTCATCTCGGTCTCCGCTGACGTCGGCCACCGACGGCCAGTCGCCATGAGCACGGAGACGCCGGTCGGCGATGCGACTCAGCGGATTTGGGCGCGCGTCATGGAGCGCGAGGCAGGGGGCGGCAGGGTGGTTCGGGTCCTTCGCGGAGGACTCGGCGAACCACTCGCATGATAACCGCTCGCCCCGCTGCCCTGAAGTCAGTGGTGTCGGGGCCCGGGGAGCCCTGGTTCGGCGTGCCGAAATGGTGGCGCGGGCGGCGCCTGCCGCAGCGCCGTCACTCGTCGATCACGGTGCTGTCGGGGTAGTAAGTGCGCCAGGCGGGCAGGTAGGTCGGGATGTAGGCGAACCGCCGCAGGTCGCTGGTGTCGCTCGCCCCGGTCGCCGTGCCGGTGTTCAGGTTCCAGCGGTCATCGCTGGCGGTCGCGCGCAGGGCACCGTCCGCGATCTCGATGGCGCGGCCACCGCTCTCGTAGACGAAGGCTGCGCCATCTGCGCTGCTCCACACCACGAGCAGCGGCGTGTCTTCGAGCACCACGTCGACCGTCCCGCGCGCCTGCAGGGCGGCCAGCGTGACGGCGGCGGTGGCGTCGCCGTGCCGCAGACCGATCGCCAGGGGGGTGCCGCGCACTGCGCCACGGCGCAAATCAGCGGCAGTGAAGTGCCAGGGCTTGCGGCGGACCGGCTCGAGATCGAGCACTGCGGTTTCGGGGTGCATCGCCTTCCAGGTGCCGAGTCCGACTAACACCGACGGCAGCATCGTGAGCCGCGCTCCCTTGTGCGGTCCGGTGAGCGCCTCGCCGCGCAGCTGGCCCCACAGCGAGTCGGTCTGTGGATCCCACATCACCAAATTGCGGACGTCGACGCCGGTAGAGCGGCTCTGCTCGACGCCGAGCAGGCGGCCGGAGACGCCGAGGTGGACGACTTGGTCATCGATGGTGCCGGCATAGACCATGCCGTTGAAGGTCAGCGGTCACCAATTGACGGCGAACGGAACACCGGCGACCTCGTCGTTGACGATCTCGCGCTGCGGGCCACCGAGCATCTTGATCGGGTAGGCGAACGCGCGGCCGCCGACCTCGAGGCCGATCACCAGGTCTTCGTCGGTGACGGTGTCCGCGACCGCGTCGGCGGTCGCGTAGTCGGCGCCGACCATCGGCAGCCACTTGAACGCCGTGTCGCCGCGCTCTGCGACCTGCGTGCCGGGCGCGTCGGCGGGCCATTTGGCCTCCACTTGTCGCTGTGCATCGGTCGGCCGTTCGCTGGGGCGTGAGGTCGGCTGAGAGGTCGGGACCTGCAGGCACATGGTGAGGGCGAGCAGGACGGAGGGCGTGGTCATGTCGGGAGTTGGGGTTGGTAGACTGGTGCGGATACGGCGCCCGCGCGGGACCGTTCCGCACGGCGGTGGCTTTCTCCTCTGCCGCTATCGCGGTTCCAGTCTGCGCCAGCGCACCGGCCCGATCCACGCCTGCGTCGAGAAGGCGGCGATGCCGAGCGGCTTGCTGGCGTCGACCTCGGGCCGCAGCTCGAAGCGGTGGCCGGCGCGCGGTTGGTCGACGATCTCCGCGCCGTCCACCCAGGCGCGGACCCGGTCCGGGCCGACCTCGAGGCGCACCGCGTAGCGTTGGCCCCGGGAGTAGGTCCGGTAGCTGGTCGTCGCGTTGTCGGAGGCGTCGCGGCCGTCGACGCACGAGAGGCCGGTGACGGCGCCGCCCCAACCGCCGAGCACGAGCGTCAGGTGCGCATCGTCGACCGGAAACGTCAGGCCGCAGAAGAAGTCATCGCCGTCGAGCCGTGCGGCGGTGAGCTCGAGCTCGTACGGCACCTTGGGTAGAGCGCCGGCGTAGGTGACGCCGGTGAGCGGAGCGCCGAAGTCGAGCACCATTCCACCGTCGGCCAATCGAACCGCGTCCGGCCCGCCGAAGTTGCTGATCGACCAACCATCCAGCGAGTTTCCATCGAACAGCACCTGCCACGGTTCCTTCGGTGGGGCGACGGCCGCCGGAATGGGCGCCGGGGGAAGGCTGCTGCACGCCGCGAGCGCGCAGAGGGCGGCCGACGCTGCCGCGCGCCTCATCGCGAGGCGGGAGCCAGCTTGCGACGCAGGGTGAGCAGCGGTCGCACCGCCATGGAGAACCAAGCGGTGTGTGCGTGGTACTGGATCCCCGGCGTCGGAAAGTGGAACCGCTTCAGCTTGGATGGCCAGAAGAACGTGATGTTGAAGTTGAACTCGGCGCAGCCAGTCGTGTGCCACCAGTGCACGGGGATGTAGAGCACCTCGCCCTCGTGCAGAGTGAAGGTGTAGGGCTGCGCGTCGGCAAACTTCGGAAAGCGCTCGAGGTCGGGGTTGCGCGGGTCGACTTGGCTGAACTGGTAGCGCTCGGTGTACCACGGATGTGCGTATAGACGTCGCCAGTCCTTCGGCGAGAACAGCGTCACTTCCTTGTCCGACCGCAGCTGGCACAGCAGTGCCTCGGTGTGGCCGTGGTAGTGGCAGGGCATGAAGGTGTGTTTGCCCATGAACATCGCCGGCTCGACGTCGCCCACGTACTGCGACAAGTCGACGTCGGCGAGCAGCTCGCGCGACACGTTGGCCAGCGGCTGTTCGGTGAGGTAGTAGCGCGGGTCCGGATCGCCGCCGGTGAGGCGGTCGACGAGCTCGCCGAAGCGCATGCGGAGCTCGACCCGACCCGGCTGATTGAACCAGGTGAAGAAATCGGCGTGGTCCTGGTACGGCACGCGGACCATCGAGTCGCCGGCGACCGCCCGGAAGTAGTCGGGGCCCCACTTCTCCATCGCCGGCCAACCGTCGGTGACACCGCGCAGGATCACTGGCCGACCTCGATCGATGTAGTCGCGCTGGAGGATCTCCAGCGACGGGCGATCGAGGCGGTCGACGGTGCGGGGCTGGGGGCCGGCGGCGGCAGGAGTCGTGGTCATGGGGGCGCCCCACGGAGTGACGGGGTGCACCCAAGCATACCGCGCTGCCGGGGCGGTCGCATGCGGGGGCGCGGAAGGCCCTCCCTCACGTGCGCGGGAAGGTGGCGCGGTCGATCGCCGACAGCTGCTCGGCCGTCAACCGCAGCCCGGCTGCTCCGATCGAGTCGAGGGCGTTCTGGGTGCTGCGCGCCGCGGGGATCGGAATCACGTTGTCACCCTGCGCCAACACCCAAGCGAGGACCACCGCGTGCGGCGAAGCGCCGGCCTGCGCGGCAACCTGCTGCACGACGGCGTGCTCGGGGATGCGATGGGCCAGCAGACCACCGACCGGACTGAAGGCGAGCAAGCCGATCCCGTGCCGCTCGCAGTGCGCGCGCAGGCTCTTGCGATACCACCGCGGCCTGCGGATCGACATGCGAAAGAACGGGTTGACGATGTTCTGTACCGATTGGATCGGCACGATCCGGCGGGCCGCCTCGATCTGTGGCACGGTCACGTTGGAGAGGCCGACCCAGCGGATCAGGCCGCGCTGGCGCAGCTCCGCGAGCGCGCCGACGCTGTCGGTGAACGGCACCGCCGGGTCCGGACCGTGCAGCTGGTAGAGGTCGATGCGTTCGACGCCGAGTGCCTGCAGTGATTGTTCGCAGGCGCGGTGCAGGTGCTCCGGCCGGCCGTTGACTTGCCAGCGGTCGGGCGACGGCTTGGTCGAGCCACCCTTGGTGGCCACGATCACCTCGTCGGCGTCCCCCGACCAGGTGCGTAGAGCTTTGGCGACCAAGCGCTCGTTGTGGCCCACCTCACTGTTGTCGAGGCAGTAGCAATCGGCGGTGTCGATCAGCCGCACACCGGCGTCCAGCACTGCGTGCAGCACGCCGATGGCGACGTCCTCGGTAGGGCGGTCAGCCAGCGAAAGCGGCATGGCGCCGAAACCGGGGGTCGGAATTGTCGGGGCGTCGGGACCCAGCGAGCGTTGCAGCATCGCCACCCATGGTCGGCGCGCCGCCGGGAGCCGTCAACGCGCCGTCGGCCGCTCGAAGACTCTAGGCCCCTCAGGGTGACGCCGTCAGCGCCTCGAGCAGTTGGTCCTGTGGCTGCCGGCTGCCACCGGTGCGGCGGTAGGAGCCGTCGGCCTGCAGGTCCCAGCCATCGACGTCCTCGCCGAGGTAGACCTCGAGGCCCTCGTGCAGCACGCGCTGCCGCAGTACCGGGTCCTCGATCGGAAAGGCGAGCTCGATCCGCCGGAAGAAGTTGCGCGGCATCCAGTCGGCGCTGGCCAGGTAGGTCAGGCGCTTGCCGCCGGCGTGGAAGTGGTAGATGCGGTGGTGCTCGAGAAAGCGGCCGAGCACCGAGCGGACGCGGATGTTGTCCGACAGACCCGGCAGACCGGGCCGCAGACAACAGATACCGCGCACCACGAGGTCGACTTCGACCCCGGCCTGCGACGCGCGGTAGAGCGCGGCGATCACGTCGGGCTCGATCAGCGCGTTCATCTTGGCGCGGATCCTCGCCGGTTGACCGGCGGCGGCGGCGGCGGTCTCGCGCTCGATCAGGTCCATGACCAGCGCGTGCAGCGCGAACGGAGCCTGCACGGCCTTGCGCAGTGGCCGCACCGCGCCCAGCCCGGTGAGCTGTTGGAACAGCTCGTGCGCGTCCGCCGTCAGGTCGGGGTCGCAGGTCAGCAGGCCGAAATCGGTGTACGAACCCGTCGTCTTGTAGTGGTAGTTGCCGGTGCCGAGATGGACGTAGCGGCGGATGCCATCCGCCTCGCGGCGGACGATCAGCACCATCTTGGCGTGCGTCTTGAAGCCGCCGACGCCGTACACCACCTTTGCGCCCACATCCTGCAGTCGCATCGCGGTGTCGATGTTCTGTTCCTCGTCGAACCGCGCGCGCAGCTCGATCACCGCGGTGACCTCCTTGCCGTTGCGAGCCGCTTGCAGCAGAGCCTCGGTGAACGGCGAATCGCGGCCGGTGCGGTAGAGGGTCGCCTTGATCGCCAGCACGTCGGGGTCGCTGGCCGCCCGGCGCACGAGATCGACGACCGGCTCGAAGGGCTGGAATGGGTGGTGCAGCAGGACGTCGTTGGCGCGGATCGCGGCGAACGGGTCCTCGAGCATCGCCGCTCCACCGGGCGGCTGCGGCCGGAAGCGCGGGAACTTGAGCTCCGGCCGGTCGACCAGATCGTACAGCGCTGAGAGGCGATGCATGTTGACCGGTCCGTCGACCCGGTACAGATCGTCCTCGCCGAGGCCGAACTCGCGCAGTAGCTGCTGCTGGATCTCTGGCGGGCAGGTCTCGTCTACCTCCAGCCGGACCGAGTTGCCGTAGCGCCGCCGCGGCAGCTCGCCTTGCAGGGCGCGCAGCAGGTCGTCGATCTCCTCCTCGTTGAGCCACAGATTGCTGTCGCGGGTGACCCGGAACGCGTGGCAGCCGCGCACTGTCATGCCCGGAAACAGCAGATCCACGTTGGCGCGGATCATGCTGGACAGGGTCACGAATGCCTCGCCGCCCGCCGGCATCGGTGCGGGGACGGCGATCAGTCGCGGCAGCAGGCGCGGCGCCTGGACCACCGCGACGCGGCTGTCGCGGTCGTAGCCGTCCACGCCCTCGAGCGTGACCAGGAAGTTGAGGCTCTTGTTGACGATGGCCGGAAACGGGTGTGAGGGGTCGAGGCCGACCGGCGTCAGCACCGGCAGGACTTCGCGCTCGAAGGCGGCCGAGATGGCGCGGTGCATGGAGGCGTTCCACTCCGAACTCGACAAGACGTGAATGCCGTGCTCGGCGAGCGCGGGCAAGATCTCGCGGTTGAGCAGCGCGTACTGCTCGGCGACCAGCTGTTTGGCGCGGCGGCTCACCTGGTCCAGAACCTCGAGCGAGCTGTCCTCGTGGTGGGTCGAGTCGGTGATTCCCAGCGCGATGCGCTGCCGCAGCCCGGCGACGCGCACCTCGAAGAACTCGTCGAGGTTGGTCGAGCAGATGGCGAGGAACTGCAGCCGCTCGAGGAGTGGCAGGCGCACGTCCTCGGCCAGGGCCAGCACGCGCCGGTTGAACTCGAGCAGGCTGATCTCGCGGTTGATCAGCTGGCTGCGGTCGAGGGCGATCCGCGGTTGCTGTCGCCGTTCGTCACCGTCGCCGACGCCCGCCGCGGCGGAGGACGCGGGTGCGCCGCGGTCTGGTGCGCGGTCCGGTGTGCCGTTGCGCGGCTCGCGGGAAGTGCTCACGGTGGCGGCAGTGTACAGGCGAAACTACTAGGAGGCGGTTGGAGCCACCCGGGCTGGGCGAAACGTCGCGCGGTCTCGGCTTCTGCGCGCTTTCCCCTGTGGATACGTTGCCCGCCACCGGAGGCTTCTACTGCAGACTTTCGACCATCGACGCTACGGAGCCGTGCCGATTCGCGTCAACGCCCGCGGCGCGGTCGAGATCCTGCTGGTGCGCACCAGCGCGGGTCGCTGGATCATTCCCAAGGGGAAGCGCGAGGCCGGTGAATCGGCGAAGCGTGCCGCGCGGCGCGAGTGCCGCGAGGAGGCCGGCGTCGATGGCGTGATCATCGGCTCCTCCATCCACGTCGAGCTCGAAGCCCTGGCCGGGCCCGCCGGGCCGGAGAGCGCACAGCACCTACAGGTCTATTGCCTGCTGGTCGACGACGACGGCTTTCGACCCGAGCCAGCGCGCGAGCCGCGCTGGTTCAAGCCCAAGGCCGCCAAGCGGGCGCTCGCCGAGCGGCGGCGCCGGCCGACGGCCAAGGCGTTGGCGGCGATGATCGATTGGGCGGTGATGGGCGTGCGCGATTGAGTGCGGTGCCTCAGCCGGCCCGCCGCAACCAGTCCTCGGCGACCCGCCGCAAGTCGTCTCCGTCGCCCGGCTCGTCGTTGCCGAAGTAGCGCCGCTCGATGTCGTCGATCGTCTGGCGGAGCTCGCCGTGGGTCGCGTCGGACAGCCCGCCGCAGCGCTGCAGGTCGCGCAGCAGGCCGAGGACGGTGAACGGCGTGATCGTGTCGGGCAAGGTCCTGCCGGCGGCCACCGGAGCGCGCCGCGCACTGCGCAACCCGTGCCAGAGCAGCAAGGCCAGCAAGGCCAAGAGCAGGGCGCCGCCGACGAGCCAGGGCCAACGGCTGCTGGGCTCGCCGTAGCGCTCGTCGAGGTTGGCGACGCGCTCGGCGGTCACCAGGTCGGCGTCGGCATAGCGCTGGTAGACGACCTCGGTGAGCGAGTCGGTGGCCTCGGCGAACTCGAACGTGGTGGGGTGCGCCGGCAGACCGGGCTTGGCCTGCAGCGTGACCATCCACGTGCGCTCGGAGATCACCGCCTCCTGGCCCTCGTCGAACTGTGAGACCAAGACGCCCCGGTCGTCGACCTTCTGCACGTCGAACTCGCTCGGCGCCAAGTCCACGATCTCCTCGAGATCGGGCACCAGCCCCTTGGCGGTTCCCTTGATTTCGAGAACGAGCACGCCCTCGTCGGCGCGGCGTTCGTCGAGGATCTGGGTGACCTCGAGGTCCTCGTACGGCCGCGGCTCGGCAACCGTGGAGCTGGCATCGATGGCGACGGGGGCCGAGCCCACCGGCAGCACGGCGTAGCCGGACGTGTCGAGGAAGTCCATGTCGAGCTGCAGCGTGGGGATCGTGTCGATCTGCGGTCCGCGCGCGCGCAGCAGCAGATAGGCGTAGGGCGTGACCCGCCAGCCGTACTCCTCGGTGGCCTTGGAGTGCACGTCTTCGCTGTTGAACGTCACCGACAGCACCTCGAAGTGCTCCATCAGCGCGCGGCTGGCCGCCTCTTGGAACTTGTCGCGGTAGTTCTCCGTCGGCCGGCCGTAGTTGTAGGCGTACGGCGTGTTGTTCTGGTTCTGCAGGTACTTGGCGAAGCCGCCGCTCTCGCGCTCGATCTCTCGAGTGTGGCGCAAGTCGATGCGCACGCCGAACGGCTCGGTGCCGACGCGGCTGTCGCCGTCGACGTTCGCCACCAGCTGGATCTCGGTGACCAGGTCGCTGTAGTAGTCGAACACCTTGCGCGCCTCGTGCGCCGCCGGGTGGTCGCCGACGATGGCAAAGCCGTGCTCCAGGTAGCGGTGCTTGACCTGCGGGCGCACTGCGCTGAGGCGGTTGAAAAGGCTGGACGCGAACTTGGCGCGGTGGCGCTCACCGATCTCGCCGGGCAGCGCGGCAAGCGAGTCGCGGATCATGCCGATGTGGCGCGGAACGGCGGTGCTGCGTTCGTCGAGCTGGCTCAGCTCGCAGCTGCCCAGGGCCGCGTAGAACCAGGTCTCGAACGCCTCGGTCGACTCGTCTTCCTGCGACATGTCGGTGGTCGCCTCGGTGTAGAGGCGGGCGGCCTCGACGAACTGCTGCAGCGCAGCGAGTCGCCGGGGGGCGAACTCGGAGCTCTTCTGCGCCTCCTGGCGGAAGTCGTTCTCGTCGTGGGCGAGCGCCGCGTCGGCGACGTGCAAGGCCCATTCGTCGGGATGCCGGGTCAACGCCTGGGCGATGACTTCGCGGGCGACGCTGTAGCCGCGCAGCACTTCCTGCTGGAGGTCTTTCTGTCGCCGTTTGGTCTTGTTCTGTTCTTGGACGGCGGGCTGCCGCCAGACGCTCACCAAGTTGCTGCGCATCTGCTGCACGAGCTTCGCCAGGGTCTGGGGCTCGATTGCGTCGAGCTCGCCGAACACCTCGCGCACGGCCTCGAGGCGGTAGACCTCCGCTTGGCTGTGGCTGGCGGTGAATGCCGACACCAGCAGCTGCTCGTCGAGGTCCTCGATCGGCAGGCTCCGCAGCTTGCGCACCCAGCCGGCGAGATCCTTGAGGTTGCGCTGCTGCTTGGAGCGGGTCAGCGGAATGCCGTTGGCGCGCTGGTTGAATCCGTACATGAACATGTACGGATCCGTCATGTTGTTGCTGTTGGGGTTGTGGTTCTTGGTCCACACCCGCAGGAACTCTTCGGCGAGCTCGCCGGCGGCTTCGGCGTGGGTGGCGGCCAGCTTCTCGATGAATGGGAACGCCAGCGCCTCTTCGTTGACCTTGAGGTAGAGCTTGGCGACCACGGTGGCGAAGCGCGGCGTCAAGCTGTCGTCGAGCTGGGCCTGCCAGGCCTCGCTGGGGGTGATCTTGAGCAGCTCGCCCGGATCGATCGCGCGCACCGGGGATTGCGGGCCGCGGTTGCCGCTGTAGCCGATGTAGAAGATGTTGCCATAGGCGTCGCGCTGCATGCGGGGGCCCAGGCTCTCGGCGCTGGAAAAGCGATACGCGTGGTTGGCCTCGGCCAGCCAGTTGGCCGCCAGCAGGTTCAGGCTGGGACGCCACTCGCGGGCGCGCTCCGGTGCTCGGCCGAGTAGGGCCTCGACCGCCGTCTGCTGCAGCTGCAGGCCAGTCAGGCGCCAGCTGGTCGCCTGGGCGTGGGTCTCCATCGCCTTGGATGCCTGTGCGCCGATGGTGGCGATCACTTCCATGCCGCGCTCGGGGCGCTCGGTGAAGCTCTCGGCGAGCCACGCCTCGCCCAGCTCCTCGCGAATCTTCGGTGCCAACTCGACAGCGCGCCGCAGCGCCTCTTGCTTGGCGTCTTCTTCGATCTCGCCGTCGGCGAGCGCCGCCTGCACGATGTGCCAGGCGTCTTCGAGGTGGGCGACTTTCTGCTCGCGGCCGTACAGCGCGAGGTGGTAGCGCGAGAGCAAATTGAGGGCCTCGCGGTCGTTGGCCGCAACCGCCGCTTCGCGGTCGGGCAAGAACTCGCCGAGAAAGCGGTCGTTGCCGGTCGCCGCGAGGAGGAGCGCGGCGTGGCGGTCCTGCACGACGCGCTCCGCTTGGTCGCGGGCGGTCTCCTCGCGCAGCAGCACGAGCAGCTCTTCGATCGCGTGGCCATCCTGCAGGGCGCGTTGCGCGATTCCGCCGAGGAGTGCGACCTGTTCGCTCTTCAGCTCCGCGGGCGCCGCCGCCAGCAGCCCGACGAGGTCTTGGAAGTCGAAGGTGTTCTGCTCCAGCAGGTTGGCGGGGACGCGGTTGTTGCCGCCGGCGCGGGGCGCGGTCGGCAGCGCCTTGAGCAGTTGCTCGTACAGCTGCATCGCCTGCTTCTCCTCGAACTCGTCCAACGTCTCTCCGACCCGCACCCAGCGGCCCAGAGTCACGTGGCGCTGGTAGAGCTCGAGCTCGGCCTTCTTCTTCTCGGCTTGCAGCTCGGTGAGCTCCTTCTGCCAGGCGGCGAGCTCGGGGTCGGCGGCCGGCTGGGGAGCGGGCGTCGGCGTCGCGGTGGGCGCCGCCGTGGCCGGCTCTGCCGGGGTGGGCGCGGCCTCGGCGGTGCTCGGCGTTTCCTCCACCGTGGGGTCGGCCGCCGGTGGTGTTGTCGGTTGGGCCGGAACGAACACGCCGGTCGCAGCCGAGGTGCTCGGCGCGAGCGTGAGCGTGCCCGCGGGCGTCGCTGGTTCCTCGCCGCCTACCGGCGCGGGCTCGGTGGCCTCGGGTCCTTCGGTGATGGTCGAGGGTGCGTCCGCGTCGTCCTCGCTCGGCGGCGTTTGCGCGCCGGTGCCCTCGCCCGGTGTCTGCGCCGGCGTGGCGGTGCCGAGCTCCTTCTGCCGGGCTTCGATCTTGGCCTGCAGCGCGTCGATCTTCTCCTGGATCGAGGCTGGGCTCTCCGGCTCGGCGGCCGCCCACGCGGCGAGCCTAGCGGAAGGCCGGCGGTCGAACTTGAGCTGCATCATCGGCTGCAGCCTGGGGTCGGGCGGGGCGTCGGTCGCTGCCGCTGCCGGAGCCGGCCCACCGCCCTGGACGATGCTCACGGCCGGGGTGCCCGGCGCGGTGACGACGCGGCCGGGCAGACTGCGGATGATGACGGGCTGCTGGGCGGTGACCGTGGTCACCGCGCCGAGCGCGAGGAGACCGGCGAGACATTGGAGCGAAGCGTGCATGCGAGTTCGGCGGTTCGCTTGAAAGGGGGTGGAAAGAGAAACGGCGGCGGGCGCGAAGTCGTTCCGCGCCGCCGCCGGGTCATGGTTGGGGGCAGGTCTGGGTCGAGACGACGGTGGGCTGCGTCAGGATCCGCTGCCGTCCGGCGGCGGGCCGGAGCTGGCCCCGCGCGCATCCTTCTTGCCCTTTGGCTTGCTCATGCTCTTGCGACCGCGACCGCGGCCACTGCCACAACCCTCTCACTGACTGGGGAGGGGGAGGCCTTGCAACTCCTCGAGCTCGAGCCGCGCCAGGCGGATCGAGGACTCGAGATCCTCTCGGTGTTCGGTGGCCTTGGCGTCGTCGCCCCGCGCCTCGGCCTGCTCGGCGAGCAATCGGTAGGTCTGCCGCGAGGCCTCGATCTCGGCTTCCCATCGGGTGCGCTCGACGCCCTCGAGCCGCATCAGCCAGGTCATGTAGTACTGGGCGTTGGCGAGCGCGGCGCGCGCGTCGGCCAGCAGTGCTGCGTCGTCGGTGTCGGCCAGGTCGGCGACCAAGATCTCGAGGTCGGCGCGTGCCTGCGGCAGCTGGCTGACCTGCATCTGGGCCTTGGCCCGCGCCAGGCGGATCCGCTGTGCGTCGACTTCGTGCCCGTCCGGCAGCTCCGCCAACGCGGCCTCGTAGGCGGTCACCGCCGCGGCCCAGTCGCCGTCGGTCGTCGCGCGGTGCGCGTCGGCCAGGTAGTCGTCGGCGCGGTCCAGCGCCATCCGATCTTGGCCGGGACCCTCGTGATAGGCCCAGGCGCCGATCGGCAGGAGGGCCCAAGCGGCCAGCAACGGTTTTCTCATCGGCAGCACTCCTCGGTGCGGGTTTGCGCGGTCTGCGAGGGACGCAGACCCTTGGATCTTATCGTTTCGCGGCCGGATTGGCCTTACGCTCGATCTGCGGTAGCCGGGTGATTTTGCCGGCGTGCCGCCGCAGCCGGCCGCGCCGTGGCCGTCTTGGCGGGCGCCGCGCCGGTCGCGGGCACGCCGGGCCGCCACAGCGTGCCGGCGAAGTGCAGCAGCAGCGGCAGCACGGCCAGCAGCGCCGCGCCGATCAGCACGGCCAGCAGCGCGTACTCGCGCAGAGTCAACCGCTCCAGCATCGACTTGCCGCCGCTGTCCGTGATCTGGCGAATGGTGTCGGTTGGCAGGTGCTTGGCATTGCCGTCGTGGAACACGCCGTCGAGGCGGGTGGCGATCTGGCGCAGCGTCGAGGTGTCCTGCCGGGACTGTCGCCCGTCGATGAACGTGCCCGCCATCGGATCGCCGACCCCGATGACCAGCACCTCGGCGACCGACGGCGGCATCTGCGGCATGCCGGTGGCCGGCACGGTGTCGCCGTCGCTGATGACGATCAGGATCGTGCTCTTGGCGCGCCATGCCTTGGCGACCGAGGCCGCTTCTTCCAGGCCAGCGAACAGCTTGGTCTTGCCCGAGCGGAACGCGTAGTGCATCGGCAGGTCGGTGAGGATGTTGCGCACGACCTCCGAGTCCTGCGTGCCGATCACCACCGGCTTGGCACCGGTGTAGGTGGCGATCACCGAGATCTTGTAGTGGCCGAGCGACACGCGGCTGAACAGCGAGTCCAACACGTCGCGTGCCCGCTCTTGCCGGGCTTGCTTCTGGGTCGGGCCCGCGTCCGCCAGCCGCATGCTCGGTGAGACGTCGAGGACGATCAGCAGATTGCGCATCTCCTCGTCCTTGATCGCATCGCTCTTGTGCACCTTGGGCTCGACGGTGAGCAGCGTGGCGAGCCCCCAGGTCATCAAGCCGCTGGCGACCACGCGCAGCAACGGGACCGCCCGCGTCCAGGCCGCGGCGCGGGCGCGCGGGCCGAACGCCAACCGCGCGATCCGGCGGATGCGGCGGGAGTGCCATGCCTCGCCGGCGAGTACGAGCAGGCAAACCGCCGCCGTGGCCAGGCCGATCACCACGGCGTGTACCTCAAGAACAGCTGGGTGAGGGCGAACAGGCCCAGCAGCGACAGCCCGATGACGCACAGGGCGACGAAGTCGTCGACGTACTCGGCGGCACCCTTCTCCAACTCGGCCTTGGCCATCTCGTCGATGCGCCGAAAGACGTCCTCCAGACTGGCCGGGTCGCCGGGTTGGAACACGTGTCCGCCGGTCTGCGCGGTGATGTTGACGATGTCGCCGGGAACCTCCGACTCCGAGATGTGCACGCCGTAGACCGAGATGTTGTCGCGCTGCATGTCGCGGGCGATCTCGGTGGCGCGGTCGCCGAACAGGTCGGCGCTGACGCCGTCGGAGACCAGGATGATCATGCGGTCGCCCTCTTCGCGCTGGACCAGCACTTCGCGGCAGGCGAGCAGCGCCTTGCCGATCTCGGTACCGCCGAACCAGGGCGGTGCGCGATCGGGCCGCATGAACGGCGGCGCGCAGCGGAAGGCGGAGACGTCATTGGTCAGGGGCACCCAGTGCAGGACCGAGTTGCCGAAGAAGGTCAAGCCAAAGGCGTCTCCCTCGCGGTAGTCGAGGAACTGATTGATCGCCCTCATCGCCGCGTCGTAGCGCGTGCCGCCGCCGAACTGCGCCGACATGCTGCCCGAGATGTCGACGCAGAACTCGATGTTGGTCAGCGCCCGCTGCACTTTCGGCGCGGTCAGCTTCTGTGGCTCTGCCCACAGCAGGATCGCCACGGCCAGGCCGAGGGCCGGCAGCGACTCGGCGCTTTGCACTGCACCGGCCAACCAGCGGCCGCTGCCGGCGACTGCGTGGTCGAACGGCAGCACGGTGCGCCGGCCGCGCCGGCGCCAGGTGAACCACACCAACAGGGCGGGGAACACCAAGAACAGCAACACCCAGGGCTTGCCGAACAGCTCCATCGTCTACGCCGCCCCCGCGGCGCCGGTGGAGTCCCGCGCCTCGGGGTCCGGCGCGTTCCGGTAGGGCTCGAGCAGAGCGTTGATGTCGACCGGCGCGGTGGGGGCGGGGCGGTGCAGCCATTCTTCGAGCTGGCGCACCAGAGCGCCGGCTTGCTCGTGTTCGCGCAGCGCGGCCATCGCCGCACTCGCCTTGGCTTCGGTGAGCCCCAAGCGCTCGCGCCAATAGCCGACCAGCAGCCGCTCCAGAGTGGCCTTGCCGCCGTCGTCGAGCCGCCCGTGCATCGCGTCTTCGACCATCGGCCGCAAGCGGTCGGCGAGAGTACGCGGCCGGGCGGCCACTGCGGCCTCGTTCTTGCGGCGCCGCCGACCGGCGAACAGGATTGCGAGGAGGCCGATGCCCCAGACGATCCCGGCGACGACCAGCCACGTGCGGTAGCCGCCGATCGCCGGCGGCCTTTCGACCTGCAGCGGATTGGGTTCGATCTCGTGCGGCGGCCGCACCGGCACCACGGTGACGGCTACGGGAGGCAGGGCCTGCACCGCGCTGCCGTCGGCGCGGACCAGCAACGCGCCGAGGTCGTACTGTCCCGGCTCCAAGCCGTAGTACTCGAAGTCGTAGCGCGTGGCGGTGCCGTGCGGATAGTGGTCGACGATGTGCAGCACCAACGGCGCGCCGCGCTGGCGCGGCGCCACGATCAGGGCGGGCCCCGGCAGCACGACCGAGTCGAGGCGCGCCCGCATGCCGACCGGCACCTCGGGCGGTGAGGCGTCCGTCCCGTCGGCCTGAGCAGCGGCGCTCGCGCACAGCAGGGCGGTGGACAACACGGCGAGGACCGGCCCGCCCGACGGGCGGCTCTTGGACGTGGGCATCATCGCGCTCCGCGGCCGAGCAGGCCGCGCGATGCAAAGAAGTGGCGCAGCCGGTGGGCGAACGGCCGGTCGGTGCGGATCACGAAGTGGTCGATGCCGCCGCGGCGCAGCTCGGCGACGACGGCCTCCTGGTCGAGCCAGCGCCGCCGGCCGTGCGTGGCGAACGCGGCCCCGGTCTCCGCCTCCCGGACGCGCAAGAAGCCGGCACCGCGCAGGTCGATCTCGGCGGGGTCGCGCAGCTGCACCGCGACACAGTCGTGCACTTGTCCCAGCAGCTTCAGCGCCGGCAGGGCTGTGTCATCGTGCAGGTCGCTCAACACGATCACCAGCGACCGATGGGTGAGGCTCGGCTGCAGCTCGCCGATGCGCTGCGCCAGGGTCGTCTTCTCGTCGTAGCGGAACCGGCGCAGCTCGAGCAGCCAGCGCAGGATCTGGTCCTTCGCCAAGCTGGGTTGGATGCGCAGCTCGCGCTGGCCGACGCCGATCACGCCGACCGGGCTGACGCGTTCCAGGCAGGCCAGCGCCAGGCCTCCGGCGACGTGCAGCGCGACCGCGTACTTGCTTCGCTGCGTCGACTGGATCGTCATCGACGCCGAGGTGTCCAGCAGCAGGTAGCAGGGCATGCGCTTGGGCGCCTCGTAGTCCTTGACGTGGACGCGGCCGGTGCGCGCGGTGACGCGCCAGTCGATGGCGCGGATCGGGTCGCCGTACTGGTAGGGGCGGGACTGGACGTACTCGATGCCGGAGCCGAGGAAGCGCGAGTGGTCGGTGCCGTAGCTCAACGTGTCCGCCAGCTTGCGGATGGCGATGAAGAACTGGCGCGCGTCGAGGGTGTCGACCGTTTGCAGCTGGCCTTCCACGCCGCCGCTCGCTACGGCGCCCCCATCTCGGACAGCATCTCCTGCAAGGTTTGCGGTCCGCTGAGTCCGTCCGCCAGCGCCTCGTAGCTCAGGCGGATGCGGTGCAGGATGACGTCCTCTGCCAGCGCGAACAAATCCTCGGGCACCGCGTAGTCGCGGCCGCAGATCAGCGCGCGCGCGCGCGAGGCCTTGACCAGGGCGATGCCGGCGCGCGGACTGCAGCCCAGCTCCAGGGCGGGGTGGCGCCGGGTGCGGTCGACGATCTCGACGACGTGCTCCATGAACGTCTCGCTGACGTGCACGGCTTGCACACACTCCATCGCCGCGGCGAGTTCTTCGGGGCCGCCGACCGCTTCGTCCTTGATCACGTCGAACTCGGTGCGCGCCACTGCGCCGCCGCCGTCTTCGCGGCGCACGCCGAGATTGGCGTTGCGGCGCAGCACCTCTTTCTCCTGCGCCGTGGTGAGGTACTCGAGCCGGTGCAGCAGCATGAAGCGGTCGAGCTGCGCCTCCGGCAGCTCGAAGGTGCCGGATTGTTCAACCGGGTTCTGCGTGGCGATCACCAAGAACGGCGCCGGCAGCCCGTAGGTCTGGTTGCCGATCGTGACCTTGCGCTCCTGCATCGCCTCGAGCAGCGCGCTCTGCACCTTCGGCGCGGCGCGGTTGATCTCGTCGGCGAGGAGCAGGTTGGTGAACACCGGCCCCTTGTGGGTGCGGAACTCGTGCGTCTTCTGGTCCAGGATCTCCGAGCCGAGGATGTCGGAGGGCAGTAGGTCGATGGTGAACTGGATGCGGGCGAAGTCGAGCTTGACGGTCTTCGACACGGCCGCCACCAGCAGAGTCTTGGCCAAGCCGGGGACGCCCTGCAGCAGCAGGTGGCCCGAGGTCAGCATCGCGATCAAGATGCGCTCGACGACCACGTCTTGGCCGACGACGACCTCGCCGACGCGTTCACGGATGGCGCTGACGAACTCCGCGGTCTGTTCGAACTGTTGACTGCGGCTCGCGGGTTGGGTTTGCGTCGGCATTCTTCCCCGTCGGGTCGGTGCGGGAACTGGTGAGGGGCGGATCCGGCGGTGCGAGGACCGGACGGGGCGGGGGGATTGTGCGGGCCGCCCCGGGCCCGTGCAAGGGGTGTCGTCGATCGGCGGGCGCGCGGTCCGTCACTCGCCGACGACGGCGCGCAGGCCCTGCGTCCATCGCAGGGTGGCCGGGCCGAGCACGGCCGACTGGGCGTGGACCGCGATGCCGCGCACGGCGATGGCCCCGGCGATGGGCAAGGGCAGGTGCGCGATGCCGTGCGAATTCGAGACCCACGGCACTGCGGTCCACAGCATCGCCGGGTCGACCAGCAGTGTACAGCCGGCGCCGATCGGAGTGGCGGCGGCGGCGCCCCCGAGCAGCGTGGCGCCGGCGGTGCTGGCCGTCGACGCCGTGCGCAAGGCGAAGCTGCCGTTGCCGCGCCACGGGCGGCCGTAGGCCTCGAGCACGGCAGTCGGCGTTCCACAGCCGGTGCCGTACTGCGTCGCGATCGCCGCCGGCGTCGAGCCGTACACCCAGAGGTCGTCGGCGGTATTGCACGACATTCCGAGCGCGCAGGCGTGGCCACCGTAGAGCACGATCTGCTGGCGTGCGTGGTCATAGACCATGGCGTGCGCGATCCGCGGGGCCGGCGCCGCGGCGCCACCGGTGCGAGCCCAGTCGGTACCATCCCACTCCCAAGTGTTGCTGCTGCTGGGCAGACCCGGGCTGGTGCGCGCACCGCCGAACAGGACGACGCGCTGGCGCGAAGCGTCGTACGCCAGCGCCGCTTGGCCGTCGGTGTCCGGAACCGTGGCGGGAGTGCGTTGCTGCCAGTCGCTGCCATCCCATTCCCAGGTCTCGCCGTTGAACAGCAGAACGTTTCCGCGCGCCGCGTCGTGGACCAGGGGGCCGTTGGCGAGCGGTTGGTTGGCAGGAGTGTGCAGGGTCCAGCCGGTGCCGTCCCACTCCCACGTCTGCAGTGCCGGATCACCGCCGAACAGCACGACGCGATCGCGGGCGGAGTCGTACGCGAGACCGTGGCCGGCGCGCGGTGACGGGGCGGGAGTGGCCGTGTGCTGCGTCCACGCTGCGCCGTCGAACGACCAGAAGTCCCCGAATAGCTGCACCGGGGTACGACCGCCGAACAGCAGCAGCCGCTGGCGCCGGCTGTCGTAGACCAACGGCGAGAAGCGACGCGCCGGCGGGGCCACCGCTGGAGTGACATGGTGCCACGCACTGCCGTCCCATTCCCAGGTGCGGGCATTGACCGCGAGGAGGTCGCCAAACAGGACGACTCGCTGGCGTGCTTGGTCGTAGCCGAGGGAGTGGCCACTGCGGCCCAGCGGGGCGTCGTCGATGCGACGCCAAAGCGCGCCATCCCACTCCCAGGTGTCGCGCAAGAACCCGCTCGGTGGCCAAATGCCGCCCCAGCCGCAGGTGAGAACGGTGCGTCGTCGGGCCGCGTCGTAGGCCATCGCCGCGCCGGTGCGACCGCCGGGACCGGGTCCGGTGCGCTCGATCCAGCGCGCGCCGTCCCATTCCCAAGTGTCGTCCAGGAGCACTCCAGTGGGGCGGGTGCCACCGTGCAACACGATGCGCTGCCGGTCCGAGTCGTAGCTCATGGCCGCGCCGCTCCGCACAGGCGGCTGGGGGTTGGCGGGATGCTCGCGCCAGGTGATGCCGTCCCAAAGCCAGGTCGGCGCGCCGGTCGCGGGACCCCTGGGAGAGCCGCCGAACAGCAGCATGATTTGACGAGAGGCGTCGTAGGCCAACGTCGCTCCGCTCAGTCGGGGCGGGCGAGCGGTTGGCGACAGCTGGGTCCAGGTGCCGCCGTCCCAGGTCCAAGTCTCCATGCCGAGGTTGCCCTGGTTGACCGCGATCACCAGGCCGCGGGCCACGTCGTACGCCATCGCCACCCAGTTGGTGACCCACGGCATGACCGCGACCTGGAGGTCGGTCCAATCATGGCCGTCCCACTCGAACGTGCGCGGGCGGCTGCCGTCGTAGCCGACCACCACGACGCGCCCACGGCGGCTGTCGTAGGCGCTGGCCAGATTCTTGAGCCGTGGTGGAGACGTGGCCGCCACGCGCGGGGTCCAGCGCGCCCCGTCCCACTCCCACGAATCGGTCAACCTGCCGTTGATCGCGTCGCCGCCGTGGAGGAGTACGTGGCCGCGCGCGGGATCGAACTCCGCGGCGGCGAGGCGCCGGCCGGTGGGCCACTCTTTGGCGACCCATTCCTGCGCGATGGCGCGGCAATCCGGACCCGAGACGATCGCCAGCATGGCCAAGAGGTAGTGCGGCCGGGAGAGCATCGTTCGCGATGGTAGTCCAACGCAGGCGAAATGCCTTGCAGGTCCGGCAGGCCCTGCGGTGGGCGCACGCTTTCGCTAGGATCGTCGAGACAACCTCCACGTGCGCGCCGGTTGCGAGGTGCTCCTCGTGCAGGGGCGCGTTGACCATCGGGAGAGGAGCGACCGAATGCAGTGCGATACGCGTGTCTGGTCCGTTCTGGCGGCTGCGGCTGCCCTGCTCTCGCCCGGCGCGCTCGCCCAGCGCCAGTTCGCCGAAGAGAGCCACCTGAAGAGCTATCTGCCAGCCGGGGGAGGCCTCACTTACGACTACGTCGCTTTCGACGTCGACGGTGATGGCGATGTCGATCTGGTCGAGGCGACGTCATCGCAGAACCGCCTCTACTTGAACGATGGCGCCGGCATCTTCACCGACGTCTCCTCCCAGCGGATGCCGAGCGGTCGCGACACGTCGACGTCGGTGGCCGCAGGAGATGTCGATGGCGACGGTGACGTCGACCTGCTGTTCGGCAACGCCGTCAACTCCGTCCGCCAGAACCGGCTCTACCTGAACGACGGAAGTGGTCGTTTCGAGGACTTCACCACGGCGCGCATGCCTGCGGATGCCGAGCAGACGACGGCGGTCGAGCTCGTCGATGTCGACGGTGATGGCGATCTGGACGCGCTGATTGCCAATTCCGAGTTCGGGGCCGGTCGCAACCAGCTCTACCTGAACGATGGCGCTGGTACCTTCGTCGACGTCACCACGACGCACATGCCGGAGGATTTCGACGCCTCGACGGCCCTGGCAGTCGGCGATGTCGACGGCGATGGCGACGCCGACGTGGTCGTGGCCAACAACACGTACTTCGGGCCTGGTGGTCAGCCAAACCGCTTGTATCTGAACGATGGAAGTGGCCGGTTCACGGACGGTAGCACCGGGCGGCTGCCGGCCGAGCAGAACTTCTCACGGAGCGTCGCACTCGGCGACCTCGACGGGGACGGCGACCTCGATCTGGTCGTCGGCAACTCGACCCGCTTCAGCGGCAACAACCGGCTCTACCTCAACGACGGCAACGGCGTGTTCGGCGAGGCGCCGCCCGGCCGGCTGCCCTTGGTGGCGACCTTTCGACCAAACGTCCTCCTCGTCGACGTCGACGCGGACGGCGATCTCGACATGCTGTGGGGCGTGTCCGGTCAGGGCCTGCTGTTCCTCAACCAGGGTGGGGTCTTCGATGACGCGACCGCGACTTGGTTGCCGCCGATCAGCGGCACGACCGGTGCGCTGGCCGCCGCCGACGTCAACGGCGACGGTCGCGTCGACGTCGTCTTCGGCAAGGACTCGGTGGTCGGCGACAACCAGCTCCTGCTGCAGAGCGGCGCCGGTCGCTTCATCGACACCAACGTGCCGCGGTTCAACAACCGCCGCGGCGGCAACGTCGTGGCGGCGATCGACGCCGATGGGGACGGCGATCAAGACCTCGTGGCGGGCGGCTTCTCCACCAGCGGCGCGGTCACCTACAACGATGGCAACGGCGTGTTCCGCGTGGTCCCCGGTAGCTTCCCCGGCGTGGCGACTACGGCCATGGACATCGCCATCGCCGATGTCGATGGCGATGGTGACCCCGACGTCGTGTTCGCCAATTTCCAAGGGACGAATCGGCTGTTCCTCAACAATGGTGGTCGCTTCACCGATGCCACCGTCGGCCGCTTGCCCCCCGATGCCGATGACAGCTTCGGCGTCGCGGTCGGCGATGTCGACGGCGACGGCGACGTCGATCTGCTGTTCGGCAACGGCGCTGGGGACCTCGACCGCCTCTACCTGAACGATGGCGCGGCTCGGTTCACCGATGTCACCGGGGCGCGGATGCCGTTCGAGTTCGAGACCACGCGGGCCGTCCGCCTGGCAGACGTGGACGCGGACGGTGATCTCGACTGCGTCCTCGCCTCTTGGGGGCAGACGCGCTTGCTCCTCAACGATGGCGAAGGCACGTTCGCCAACGCCACCGCGGGGCGCATGCCGGTGGACACGGAGTTCTCCTCGGGGCTGACGATCGCCGACATCGACGCCGACGGCGACGCCGACTTGCTGATCTCGAACTCGGTGGGGTCGGGGCCCGTGGAGGAAAACCAACTCTACGTCAATGACGGCATGGGCAACTTCACCGACGTGAGCGCGGCGCAGCTGCCAACCACCGGTGAATCGACCGCGCGGATCGAAATCGGCGATGTCGACCTCGATGGCGATCCCGATCTGCTGCTGGTCAACCCTCGGGGTACCGTTCGCCTGCTGCTCAACGATGGCGGCGGAACGTTCACCGACGCCACCGATTCGCGTTTGCCGAGCCGGCGGGCGTCGGCGGCGTCGGCGGCGCTGGCCGACTTCGACGGCGATGGCGACCTCGACTACGTGCTCGGTGCGCTCGATCGGCTGTTCGTCAACCGGCACCGGCAGCTGAGCGCGCCGCTGTTCGCGGGCCCGTCGCGCGGCTTCGAACTGGTGTTCCACGCGGAGCCCGGCTACGCCAACGCGTCGCACACCGCGATCCCGGCGCTCTCTCTTTCGCTTGCACCAGCGCCGCTGGTGCTGTCGCCGTGGGGGCGGTTGTACTTGTCGCCGACCGCGCTGATCCCGCTGCCACCGGTGTTGATCGACCAGGTGACCGGAACGGCGCAGCTGAACGTGCCGGTGCCGCCCTTGCCGGCGTTGGCCGGTCGAGCGCTGTTCGGGCAGGCCCTGATCGTCGATGGCGCCACGGAGCGGGCCCGGTTCACCAGCTACACGGCGGATCTGTTCCTCTGACTCCGGCCTCCGATCGGCAACAAGTTCTGGAACGCGGGCCGCCCGGCGGCAACGATGCGCCGCCGATGGTCTCCGCCACCGAAGCGCTGCAACGTTTGATCGCCGGCAACCGCCGGTTCGTCGCCGACGCTCCTCAGAGCGCGGGCTTCACCAGTGCCGCGCGGCGCGCCCAGCTCGCCGGAGGTCAGCAGCCGTTCGCCATCGTGTTGGGTTGCTCGGATTCGCGAGTGCCGGCCGAGATCGTCTTCGACCAGGGCTTGGGCGACCTGTTCGTCATTCGCGTCGCCGGCAATGTCGTTGCGCCGTCGCTGGTCGGCAGCGTCGAATTCGCCGCCGAACAGTTTGGCACCCGGTTGGTGGTCGTGCTCGGTCATTCGCGTTGTGGCGCGGTGATGGCCACTCTGGCCCAGATGGAGCAGTCGGAACCTGCGTCGCCGCCGTCGGCCAACGTCGGCTCGATCGTCGACCGCATCCGGCCCGCGCTGCTGCCGCTGCGCGGTGCGCCCGCCGAGGATGGCGACGCGGCCTTGGCGGCTGCAGTGCGCGCCAACATTCGCGCCTCGGCCGACCACTTGCGGCACGGCTCCGCCGTCCTCGAGCGGTTGATTGCCGAGGACGGCTTGCTGGTGGTGGGCGCGGAGTACGAGCTGGGAACCGGCGAAGTGCAGTTCTTCGACGGCGTGCCGGCCGGAGTCGGGCCGGCGTGAGCGTGCCGGCAGGCCGTTGGCTGCTCGGCGCCGCCGTGGGGACGGCGGTCGGGGTCGCAATCTACTGGCTCAGTTTACGCAACGGGATCCACGTGCTCGTCGCAGTCGGCGCCGGGCTGGCGGTGGGGGCGCGGTTGGGCACTCGCGACCGCAGCATCGCGCGCGGCGTGCTGGTGGCCGTCCTGGCAGTGGTCGCGAGCATCCTCTGCGAGTGGTGGTTTCGACCGTTCTCCGCCGACGGCTCGCTCGGCTACTTCGTGCGCCACCTCGGTGACCTGTCGGCCAACTCGATCGCGTCGCTGATCGGCGCCGCAGCGCTGGGCTTGTACTTCGGCAGCGGCCGGCACGCGCGCCCGCCATCGCCGACTCATTGACGCGCCGAGGCGAGCCTTCAGCTCTGGAGCTGGAGGTTGGTGGGAGCCGTTGAGCCCGGAGGATGCGGAGCGCGCGCACCCTCGGCCTCTGGATCGAGAGCAGCGGGGCCGCCCGCAGCTCGCCGAGTAGCCGCGGGGGGTTGCCCCCCCGCAGCTCTCACAGAACCGGACTTGTGGGTCACACATCCGGCTCTTCAGGACGGTATCCCCCAAAGGGGCCGCCAGTCGTAGCGGCGCTCGTCCCAGAGCTTGGAAAGCGACACCAGCCGCTCAGCAAACCACTGATTGGGATAAGCGCGTTTGATCGCTCCCGAGTTGCTCTGCCACCACGTGCCACGCCGGCCAAACGCGGTGCGTGCAGCCGACTGCCAGCTGCACCCACGGGCGACAAGGTCTCGGAAGAGGTATCGCGGTCTCTTCTTCTGCCGAATGATGATCGCCCGCAGGCGTCGTCGAATATGGCCATCGAGATTCCGCAAGGTCCGCCACGCGGCCTTCGTGATCAGCTTGAAGTAGCCGATCCAACCACGGAGGTAACGGTTCAGTCGTTCGATGCACCAGGACAGCCGACCACCCCAGGACCGCGGCGTAAGCTCACGGATTCGGGCGTCGATGCGATCCAGAGTGCGACGGGACAACTGCACCGTCAGCCAGCCCTTTCGAGTTGCGCCTACGCGAAACCCGAGGAAGTGCCGGCGATGGGCCAGGTCGACGGAACTCTTCGCTTCGTTCACTTTCAGTCGCACGCGACGTTCGATGAACCTGCGAATCGAAGCCATGACCCGGTGTCCTGAGCGCTCGCTACCGACGTAGATATTGCAGTCGTCGGCGTAGCGCACAAAACGCAACCCGCGTCGTTCCAACTCCCAGTCCAGTTCGTCCAGGACGATGTTGGACAGCAGAGGTGATAGCGGGCCGCCCTGGGGCGTTCCTTCTTCCGTGATGACGCGGGTGCCATCTGGAAGAACCACGTTCGCTTTCAGCATCAGGCGGATGATCCGCAGCACCCGACGGTCCTTCACCTTCTGAGCCAGCCGGTCCAGGAGGCGTTGGTGATGGACACGGTCGAAGAACTTCTCCAAATCGATGTCCACCGTGTACCGCCGACCCTGCTTCACGTAACCCGCTGCTTCGGCGATCGCTGTGTGGGCTCCCCGCCTCGGCCGGAAGCCGTGGCTGCTGTCGTGGAACGTCGGGTCGTAGATCGGCTCCAGAATCTGGCGCACGGCCTGTTGGACCCAGCGGTCGATCACGGTTGGAATCCCGAGACCCCGCTGCCCACCACTGGGCTTCGGGATCCACACCCGACGAATATCGCCGGGCGCGTAGGTCTCCATGAGCAGAGCATCGCGGAGTTTCGGGAGCAGGTGTTTCGCATGACGCTTGACCTCTGACACCGTCTGTCCGTCGACGCCCGGGGCGCCCTTCTTGCTTACGACATGTGCCAGTGCGCTTCGCAGGTTGCCCTGCTCCGCGACCAGCTCCAGCAGATGGCAGTAGCCGTCCGCTGGCGGCGGAGCCGATTCCGATCGATGGCTGCAATCCGTCGTAGGCACCGACGTGGACTTCGTGGCAGATTCGTCTGCCCTTCCGGCCACGCCGTCCCCTTGCGGGCTCTCGGCGAAAGCGAACTGCAGTTGCCGTGGTTTCGGCTTTCTCATCCTGTCACCCCCTTCGCTCCACCGGCATTACCCGGCTTCATCACTACTACGGGGTGATCCGACTTCTCTGCATGCCTTGGTGGGTCGTCGTTGCCTCCTCCCCACCTACCGCTCGAAGCGGACACACAGAGATCTCCCTGGGTAAGAACGCAGAGTTTCGCGCCGCCGCCGGTTCCAGTACTCCGAGGTCGCGACTGGATATCGGGCGTCACGTTGGATGGCACGCTGACCCAGACCTCGAGAGCCTTACGGAACTTCGCTTTCGCTCGGTGCTGCGCTGCGTCTAGGGCTTCCATCCCACACGACCTCGCGGGAACAGCACGGCACGGTGTCCGTCCTGTTCTGGCATCCCGGATCAACACCGCGCACCGCCCTCTCGGACGGCACACGGCTCCCCTTTCTGCCTCGTGCAGCTGCCTTCGACTCATGGTTTCCTCCAGTACGGATCCATAAAGAACTTTCATCTTCAACTCTGCGCCCATGCCAGGCGCAACATCACCATCAGCGCCGGTCCAAGACGAGGCACAGGGTGCGACCGACGCCGATGGTGACGGAGCTGCGGGCGGCGGTCCCGGTTCGTGGTGCTTGGATGTGCCGCTTCGACTGAAGGTCGCGGCATCGAAAGAGCGCGTTTCATCGCGAAACGGTTCGCACTCGCCTCAGCCTTGGAGCTCGAGATTGTTGGGAGCAGGAGTGCGTGCGATTCACCGGCCGGTTTCGCGGATTGTCGGATTCTTGCATGCTGACTTCCTTTTGAGTAAGGTCGCTAATTCAAATGACGGGCAAGGCAGTTCGATCGGGGCGCGGGGGACGACGCCGTGGGGTGGTGCAGGGCGAGCTGCCGTTTCGGCAGTGGGGTGGGGCTCGGGAGGGGGCTGGGCGGCCCAAGGTGAGTGATGAGACGGTGCCGCACTTGGCGCGGGGGGTGTTGGTGGCGCGGTATCCGTTGCACTTGACGGTGCGGTTGCGTCGGGGGTTGCCGGGCTTACGGAATGCGCGGACGTACTGGATGTTGGTGGAGCGGATCCGGGCGGGGTGTGGGCGGTTCGGGTTTCGGTTGGTGGAGTTCTCGGTGCAGCGCGATCACTTCCACCTCTTGGTGGAGGCGAAGGACCGGGAGGCGTTGACGCGGGGGATGACCGGGCTGTTGGTGCGGATGGCGCGGGGGTTGAACAAGCTGTGGGGGCGCTCGGGGCGGGTGTTTGCCGAGCGGTTCCACGAGCGGGTGCTGCGCTCGCCGACGGAGGTGCGGCGGGCGTTGGTGTATGTGCTGCAGAATGCTTGGCATCACCGGCAGCGGCCTCGGCAGGCGATCGACGTCTACTCGTCGGGGCCTTGGTTCGACGGGTGGCGTGAGGTGGTGGAGCTGTCGGAGCCG
Source organism: Planctomycetota bacterium (assembly GCA_965223545.1). Lineage (GTDB taxonomy): Bacteria > Planctomycetota > UBA1135 > UBA1135 > UBA2386 > CBDCWY01. The sequence continues at coordinate 7,214,724 of OZ245006.1, forward strand.
GTGGCGCGGCCGACGGTGCGGGCGCGGACTTGGCTGCTGAAGGGTGGATGGCGGCGATCGCGGGGGCGGTTGGACTTCCGCGAGCGGCCGGCGTAGAGCCCGGAGTCCGGGCAAGTCCTTCATCAACACTGGCGCGCGCGACCGAGCGCGACGACGTCGAGGGTCGGTTGGTCGAGAAGTTCGCGTGGCCTCTGGGCGCGCCGGTCGTGACCGCTCCGTGAGACGCGGCGCCTTCGGGCAGGGAAAGGTGTCCGCTGCCCGGCTATCCCGCTGCTACGCGATTAGGTCGCAATCGCCCGCCCCCCGGATGGAGTCTGATCAGTGGCGACGGTGCTGGCGGCGTCAGCTCTCGCCGAACCAGCGCGCCAACCAACCGTGCAGCTCCTGCCAGAAGTAACGCGCCTCCGCGCCGTTCATGATCCAGTGGTTGGCACGGTGGAAGACGAGCAGTCGGCTCTCGACCTGTTGGCGCTGTAGCATGGACCACATCCCCAGCGTCTGGTTGAGCGGCACGCGATAGTCGCGTTCGCCGATCGTCAGCAGCATCGGCGTCCGGAAGTTGCCGGCATACGTGGCTGGGCTCTGCTCGCGCCAGATCGGGTCGCCGGCCCACGGCGGGCCACCGAGGTTGCGCTCGCGGTGATAGATCACGTCGCTGGTGGCCCACTGTCCCTCGAGCGATGCCAGGCCCGCGTGGGATACCAGACAGCGGTAGCGCTCGGTGGTGGCCTCCAGCCAGTTGGCCATGTGGCCACCGTAGCTGGCGCCGAGCGCGGCCTGACGGGTTTCGTCGACGAAGGCGAAGCGGGTGATGGCAACGGTGGCCGCTTCGTTGATCTCCGCGCACGGTGTGCGCAGGGGATCGCCCTGGATGGCCCGCGAGAACGCCTCCCCGTAGCCGACCGACCCGGTGTAGTCGGGGGCCACGACGACGTACCCAGGTGCGGCGAGGAGCTGCATGCTCCAGCGGATGTGTCCTTGGTCGAGCGACGACGAGTGTGGGCCGCCGTGCATCATCATCACCAGTGGGTAGCGCTCGGCCTCGTCGAAGGCCGGCGGCAACGCCATCCAGCAGTGGATCTTGCGCCCCGCGCTGCTGTCGAACCAGAACTCGCGAAACGGCTGCCAATCGAGCTCTGCCGCGCGGTCGCGGTTGAACGTGGTGAGGGGTGCCTTACTTCCGTCATCGCCGTCGACCTGCACGATCTCCGCGGGCGCGGCCGAGCCCTCGTAGCGCGTCACCAGCACGGTGCGGTCGGCGGACACCGACAGGCCGGAATGCACTCCGCGGGAGCTCGGATCCAGCAATCGTGGCGGTCCGTCGCCCGCCCGCCAAGTGAACAGGCGGCGGCGGCCGTGCTCGGTGGCAATCCAGAAGTAGGCCGTGCCGCCATCGCCGGTGCCCGCGGCGAAGTCGTGGATCGGGCGATCGAACTCTCCGGCCAACACCTGCCAGCCGTCCGGATCGGCGGGCCAGGCACAGCGCGCCAACCGCGGCAGGTTGTAGACGAATTCGGTCTGCTCCGTGCGCATCGCCACCAGCGCGCCGTCCGGCGCGAACTGGGGTGCGCTCCAGGACGCGCCGTCCGGCGTCAGCCGGCGCGGTGCGTCACCTTCGCGCGACGCAAAGTACAGGTGTGATGGCGTGTGCGCGTGCGCCGCTTGGTGCCGGTTCGCGGTCGCGGCGAACACCACGCCACTGCCGTCCGGCGCCCACTCCGGCGCGAGACTGCTGCCGTCGTACCCCGGCCCGCGTACCAGCGCGGTGCCGTGCAACAGATCGCGTGGCTCCCCGGCGTTGGCGCCGTCGTCCAGCTCGAGGACGAAGGGCCGCTTCTGCGTGTCGTCCAACCAGCGGTCCCAGGCCCGCACCGGAAAGTGGTCGTAGGCGGTGGCGTGCACGTCGCGCTTGGCGCGGCGTTCGGCTTCCGCCTTGTTCTCGGCATCGTCGGCGGCGGCGGGAAACACGGTGCTCTCGAACGCCAACCAGCGGCCGTCCGGGCTCCAGATCGGCGCGGCGGCGCCGGTCGACAAGGTCGTCAGCCGCCGTGCTTCGCCCGGGCCGTCGAGCGGCAGCAGGTAGAGCTGCGGCTTCTCGTCGTCCCCGCGCTTGGCGGAGAACACCACGGCGCTGCCGTCCGGCCGGATCGCCGCCCCGGTCTCGGCGGCCGCAGTGCTCGTCAGCCGTCGCGGCGCCGGCGCGCCGCCCGCGGTCGACAGCAGCCACAGATCCGACTGCGTCTCATCGGCGTCATAGCTCGGCTCGGTGACCGACACCACGACCCGACGGCCGTCGCGGCTCAGCACAGGAGACCCCAAGCGCCGCATCAACCAGAGATCCTCGTGGCTCATCGGCCGGACAGTCACTCCGGCGGCTTGCGGTTCGGCCTGAGCGGCGATCGCGCCGTGGGCAACAACCGGCAGGAGGGCGAGCAAAACGAAACGGCATGTCATGCCGCCATCTTCAGCGAAAGTACCGAGTCTGACTCGATTTTCTCGGCGCGCGCTTCTGCACCACACCCGCCGCCGCGAGCTCTTGCGCCAGCGATCGCATGTACGCATCGACGGCGCGCGGATTGAGGTGGCGGTTCGTCGCGCTGGCGAACGGTTGTTCGATGCATAGATCGATCTCGATGGTGCGCTGCCCCGCGGTAATTGCCGCGAGGTTGTCGCGCATCTGCCGCGGATTGGTGCGGTAGTAGTGTCCGTTCAACCGCATGACGGTCTCGCGATCACCCCCCTCCCGCCAACGCCAACGCGTCACCGCGAACCCGGCCCCGTGCGCCGCACTGAGTGAGCGCATCTCCGCGAGCAGCGCGCGCGTCAGGGCGATGCCGTAGCGGGTTCGCGGACTCGGTGGAGTCAAGTAGAGCTGACAGTGCACCTTCTCGCTGGCGAAATGCTCGTTGCGAAACGCCGGTTGTGTGTCCCAGCGCTGTTGCCAGGTGTCGGCCGCGACCGCTCCGCAGTCCGGCGCCGGCTGATAGGGTGCGGGCAGGTGTCGCCGTTCCCAGTCTCCGTCCCGGTCGAGGTGACGTGCGAGAAGCAGCGTGAGAAGGTTCAGTCCAGCGTCGCCGACCGGATCTCCCATTTGCTCGGACGGCCCGCACAGCACGCCTTCCTCGAGCCAGAACGTCGGCTTCGGCACGCCGTTGCGCGGATAGTGGGTCGGAAACAGGTTGTTCCAGACGTCGTTGGCGGGCGATAGCCAGACCAGGACGAGGTCGGCACCGAATGCAGCGAAGTACTCCCGCAGGACCAGCAATTGCTGATCCTGGCCCCAGCCGCGTGCGCCCAGCGAAACGACCGTGACGCCGGGGATGTGGCGCCGCAAGTGGTACTCGAGCCGTGCCTCCGGCATCTCCTCCGGTCCACAGGCCGATGCTTCGACCTGCGAATCGCCGACCAGCAACACGACCGGATCGTCCCGCGCCATCGCGAAAGGCCGCCCCCGCAGGCCGAGCTGATTCAAGGGGTGGGTTGCCGAAGGCGCGCGCCACCCCGCGCGGACCAACGGCGGTTCGCAGCACAGCTCGGCGAACAGAGCTGCTATCATCAACGCCGCGAACGTGCTCCCCAAGACGAGAGCCGCCCGCAGTACGGGCCGAGGACGGAGATGGTAGCCAGAGTGGACGGAACGAGGCAACGTGACTCGAGACGACGTCCGGTGTTCGGAACGCGTGCGACCGATAGCCGCGTGCTCCCGCGGCGTCACAGCAATTGGACTGCCGCCGCGGTTGTGCTCGGTTCTTCGCTCGCGGCGCAGTCGACCTGGGCCGATGCGTCGCGGCACGTGGTCGCCGATCCGTGGGCAGTGGAGATGGCCTACGACACGGTGCGTCAACGACTGGTCGCCACTATCAGTCGCACGCCGAATCCTTCCTACTCCGGGTTGCTCGAGACCTGGGAGCACACCGCGGGGTGGACGCGGGCACTGCCGGCGGCCGGCCCGCCGGACGGCGTCGGGTCCGCGATGGCCTTCGATGAGCAAAGAGGGCGCACGGTCCGCTTCGGTGGCATCACCGGCAGCTGGATCTCGCACGATGAGCACTGGGAGTACGACGGCTTGCAATGGGTCTCTCGAGGAGGGACCCGGCCGCCCGCGCGTCGCGGGCATTGCATGGTGTTCGATTCCGGCCGTGGAGTGATCGTGCTCCACGGTGGGGAGGACTCGGCCACTCGACAGGCGCACTCCGACACGTGGGAGTTCGACGGGAGCGCCTGGACCCGCGCCAGTGCGGTCGCGAGTCCGTCCGTCGACGCGGCGATGGCGTACGATCCGCTGCGGCGGCGCGTCGTGCGCTACGGTGGCTGGCAGTCCGGCCTGTCGATGGCGCGCACTCTGGAGTGGGACGGAAGCGTGTGGCGTCGTGGGCCCGATGGGCCCGGGGCGCGCCATGGCAGTCGGCTCGCGTTCGACGCTGCCCGAGGGGTCATGGTGATGTTCGGTGGCACCGATGGGACCCGTGTGTTCGATGACACTTGGCTCTACGACGGCGTGTCGTGGCGACAGGCCAGCCCGTCCGCGCCCATGGGGGCGCTGCACAGCGGCGCGATGGCCTACGATGCAGGCCGCGGCCGCGTCCAGTACTACGGAGGACTGACGGCAGCACGGCGGCCGGCAACCGGGTTGTGGGAGTGGGACGGCAGCGACTGGGTCGCGCGCACGGTTCCGGTGTTGCCGGGCGGTGGTGTCGGTGTCGCGACTTGTTACGACGCATTGCGCGGGCGGGTCGTGCTGCACGGCGCCGCGGGGACCCACGAATGGGATGGCTATCGGTGGCACCGCTCGGTCGCTGCGTCCGCGCCGAGTTCCGCCGGCAACCCGGCGATGGCCTTCGACCACACCACCGGCCGCAGTGTCCTGTTCACCGCGCACGAGCCGGGGAATCCGACTTGGTGGTACGACGGCGCGCGGTGGTGGCCCGCCGCCGCGGCGGTCTCTCCCCCAGTGCGCGATGCCGCGGCGCTCGCCTTCGATGCGGCGCGGGGTGACATCGTGCTGTTCGGTGGGCGCGTGCCGGGATCGAGCACGCTGATGGCGGACACCTGGCTGTTCGATGGCAGCACGTGGCGGGCGCACGCGGGCAGCGGTCCTCTGGGCGCATGGGGCAATGCGATGGTCTACGACCCGGGCCGGCAACGCGTGGTTCTGGTCACCGGCCGGAGCTCCGCGCTGGGGACGGACACGTGGGAATGGGATGGCACGCAGTGGAGCTTGCGCGCGGTCGGGGCTGCTCTCCAGTGGAGCGATCCGAGTCTCGCGTACGACCCGCGGATCGGGCGGGTGGTGTCGTGGGTCGGCGCCGCCGGTGCCGGTGGTGCTCTTTGGCAATGGGACGGCACGTCGTGGACCGCGGTCTCGATCCAAGAGGGACCGGGGGCGGGGACGGGCCAGAGGCTCGAGTTCGACGCGCGGAGCAACCGCCTGTTGCTCTACGAGGGAGGCCGGGACAAGACTTGGGTGCACGACGACGCCGGCCGCGTGGCCCTCGAGCTCGCCTACGGCACGAGCTGCCCGCCAGCCGGTGGGCTGGTGATGCGCGCCCTGGGACCGGCCTCGGTCTTCGCTCCGGGCTTCGTGCTGGATCTGCACGGTGTTCCGCCGGGCGGCGCGGCCACGATCGGGCTGAGCGGCGGGCCTGCGCAGCTGCAGCTCGCCGGGTGCACGCTGTTCCTCGACCCGAGCCGCTGGTTGGCGGCGCTGCCCTTGGCGCCACGGGCCAATGGCTTCGCTGCGGTCTCGGTGCCGACCCCACCGGCGGCGTTGGGAGTGGAGCTGTTTGGCCAAGCGTTCGCCCTCGACGCGAGCGCGCTCCGATTGCTCGGTTCGCGCGCCTTGCGCTTGCGGATCGGCTTGTAGCAGCCCGCGTCGCTCGGTATCTCTCGGCAAGGTTGCCCGGGCCGTGATGTGCAATCGGCGGCGGCGTCCGCACCGTGGGGGCGCGTGTGCGTACACTCTCCGCCCAATGACAACGGCACCAGTGCGGTGTCTGGGCCCCTTGCTGTGCGCGACGGCTCTCGCCGCCGCCCAGCCGATCGGCCCGGGCTTCTGGGAATCGCGAGCGGATCTCGGCACGGCGCGCCAGGAGGTCGGCGCCGCGGTCCTCAACGGGTTGGTCTGCGTGGTGGGCGGTCTGTTGCCGTCGCGCACTGCGACCGACTCGGTCGAGCGCTACGACCCGAGCAGCGGCCAATGGAGTCGGGTGCCGCCGATGCCGGTCGCACTACACCATTTGGGCGTGGCCTCGGCGCAGGGCCGGCTCTACGCGATCGGCGGCTATCGCAGCGGTTTCGTCGGCCGTGCCGAGTGCTACGCGTTCGACTCGGTGGCGGGGGGATGGGCGCGCGTCGCCGACCTGCCGCGGCCGCGCGGTGCGCTGGCGGCGGTGGAGATCGGCGGCCTGGTCTACGCGGTGGGAGGCGTCGACCCGCAGCGCGGCGTCGTCGGTGATCTCACCGTGTACGACCCTGCGACCAACGCGTGGCGAGCGCTGGCCCCGATGCCGACCGCGCGCGAGCATCTCTCCGCCGCGGCCCTCGGCGGCAAGCTGTACGTCGCCGGTGGTCGGGTCGGTGGCAGCCGCCTGTTCGACGTGCTCGAGTGCTACGACCCGGCGACCGACACCTGGACCCCGCGCGCGCCGATGCCGACCGCGCGCGGCGGCGCGGGGGCCGCGGTGCTGGATGGGCGGCTGCTGGTCATGGGCGGTGAGGGTTCGGCGCTGCCGAGCGGGATCTTCCACCAGACCGAGGAGTACGATCCAGTGGCCGACCGCTGGACCGCCCGCGCCGACATGTCGGTCGGGCTGCACGGCATCTATCCGGTCGGCCTGTCGCAGGAGATTCTGGTGGCGGGTGGCGCGACCATCGCGGGCTTCCGCGCGGTGGCGACCGTGCTCGCCTTCCGCAACCTGCCGACCGGCGTGCAGCGCTACGGGGCGTCGACCCCGGGTTGCGCTGGCCCGATCTGGGCATTGCCGAGTGGGATGGCGATGGCGGGGGCGATGCTCGGCATCGCGACTGCCACGCCTGCGGCACCGCCGGCCGCGGCCGGTGCGTTGCTGGTCGGCGGTCAGGCGGACGTCGCCGGGACTCCCGTGCTGGGCGCCGGTGTCCACGTTGGGCTGGGCGGCGGGGTGGTCGTGCTGCCGCTGACCACGAGCGCCGCCGGCGGGGCGGCGACGGCCTTCACCATCCCGGCTGGTGTCGCCGGGGCGCAGGCGTTCGCACAGTTGTTGTTCGCGACCACGCCGGTCTGTGGTGGCGGAGCTACGCTGGCCGGCACCGACGCGCTGCAGATCACGGTGCAGTAGGCGAGGTCGCCCGCGCCATCGTCGGTCGCAGTCAGCCTCCGGGGGCCGGTTCCTCGATGCGCAGCGTGCGGTCGGCCGCCTGCTGCGGCAAGCGCTGCACTTGGCCGCTCGGCCAGTGCACCTCGATCGCGTCGACCTGGCGGTCGGGCCCGAGGCCGAAGTGCAGCCGCTTGTCGTCCTGCGTGGCCCGGCGGACCCCGCCGTCCTGCAGACGGAACTGGCGCCGCCCACCGGCTTCGACGAAGACGCGCGCGCCGATCGCGTCGCGGTTGGTGCCGCGGCCGATCAGCTCGACGCGCAGCCAGTGGTTGCCGTTGGGCAGGCCTCGATAGAGCTGCGTGATCCCGCGGGCCAGCGGCCCTTCGCCTTCTCCATTGGTGACGCACAGATCGAGAAAACCGTCGCCGTCGAAGTCGGCCACTGCGACGGTGTCGCCGCGACCGCCGCCGTCGCCAGGTGCGCCGGCGGCGCCGCGGTGAACGTGGAAGTGGCCGCCACCGAGGTTCTCGAGCAGCAGGTTCGGGCGGTTCTGGGCTGGACGGCTGGCGACGACGTACAGATCGACATCCATGTCGTTGTCGAAGTCGCCGGCGGCGACCGACGTGGCGTCGAGCTTGAGGTCGAGGCCGGCGGCGGCCGTGCGGTCCCGGAGGCGGTCGCCGTCCCAGGTCATCAGCAGCGGGCGTGCGCTCACCGTGCGTAGGTCGAATCCCTCTGGCACGACGCGGGTGATCGGGAGCGTGCTGCGCAGGGCGCCGCGCAGTGCGTACTGGATCGGCCAGTGCGCCCGGACGTGCCAGGCCTCCCGTTCGCGGTCGTAGCGAACCCACAGGCCGTCCGCCGCTTGGCCGATGGTCGCCGTGGCGGCCTCCGCAGTGACCGCGAAGGTCGTCGCCGCCGGCCGCTCGCGGCCGGCTCCGATGCGGACGTCACGGGGCCGCACGGCGTTGGGCCGGGATTCCGCCGGCAGTAGCTGGCCCTCCACGTGCACCGCGAGTTCCCCGGGGGCGGTGTGCAGCCAGATTCCCTGGCCGCCGTTCGGGGCGTGCAGCTCGAACAACACGGCGTCGGGGCTGACGACGGCCACGTCCGAGCCATAGTGGCGTCGGGCGACGAACAGGTCGGCCCGGCAGTCGCCATCGAGGTCGTGCCAGACGCTGTCGAACACCGCCGTGCAGGGCGGGAGGCCCAACGCGGGGCCGACCTCGCGCAGGCCGCTGGCATTGGCGGCGTAGAGCCGGGGCGGGTGGCCGTGCAACCACACGGCGGCGCCGTGGCCGTCGATGTGGGTGAGCTGCGCGTAGTCGTTGCCTGCCGGCGGCAGCTGCCAGCCGTCGCCGGCCGGGGAGAACGGTGGCGTTCCATCGCGATCGTGCAAGAATACGGTGGTTGGAGCCCCCTCGCGCTCCAGTGCGGCGCACAACGCGTCGAGATCGCCGTCGCCGTCGAGGTCGAACATCGAGATCGCGCGGCCGCGCGCGCGCTCGTTGCGCAGGCCGAGCTCGGTGGCGCGGTCGACGAAGCCCTCGGGCTCGCGCACGAACCAGCTCGCGCCGCCGGTGCCAAAGCCGAAGGACGCACCTCGGCTGAGGGCGAGGTCCTGGTCGCCGTCGCCGTCCCAGTCCCAGAACGTCGCCGCGTGCCGATCGCCGCGCAGTTGGGTCCGTGGCTCGGCGAACTCCTCGGTGAGCACGTCGTGCCACTGGCCGTCGGTGGAGCGGCGCAGCAGCTGCGCGGCGCCAAACTCGAAGTGGTTGGCGAGGAACAGCTCGGGCGTGCCGTCGCCATCGACGTCACCCCAGGCGGCGCCGAACGTCATCCTCGGCTCGTCGAGCGGCGCGGCCATCACGCGCGCGAAGCGCGGCGAGGCGGTCGGTGGCTGCAGCGGCGCCGGTGCCTCACCGCAGCCGGCGGCGAGCGCGGCGCCCAGCAGCAGCAACCGGCGCCCGTGGCGCTCAGCCGAGCAGCTTGCGCAGCACGGTCTGCAGGATCCCACCGTTGCGGTAGTAGTCGACTTCCACCGGCGTGTCGATGCGACAGACGGCGTCGAACTCGATCGCCGCGCCGCCGTCCACGGGCGTCGCCACCACGCGGAGCACGCTGCGTGGCTGGAGGTCGTCGGCCAGCGCGACCGAGAACGCCTCGTGCCCGGTCAGCCCCAGCGACGTCCGCGTCTGTCCGCCGGCGAACTCGAGCGGTAGGACGCCCATGCCGACCAAATTGCTGCGGTGGATGCGCTCGAAGCTCTCGGCCAGGACCATGCGCACACCGAGCAGCAAGGTCCCCTTGGCGGCCCAATCGCGCGAGCTGCCGGTGCCGTACTCACGCCCGGCGAGCACCACGAGCGGGGTTCGCTCTTGCGCATAGCGCATCGCGGCGTCGTAGATCGTGGTCTGCTCGCCGCTCGGCAGGTGGGTGGTGAAGCCACCTTCGGTGCCGGGTGCCAACTGATTGCGCAGTCTGATGTTGGCAAAGGTGCCGCGGGTCATCACCCGGTCGTTGCCGCGCCGCGAGCCGTAGCTGTTGAACTCGCGTGGGGCGACCCCTTGCTCGACGAGGAAGGTGCCGGCCGGGCTGTCGGGCGCGATTGCGCCAGCTGGCGAGATGTGGTCGGTGGTGGTCGAGTCGCCGACCATCACCAGGACCCGGGCGCCGGTGATCGACTCGATCGGTGCCGGCTCGCGCGCCATGTCGACGAAGAACGGCGGTTCCTGCACGTAGGTGCTGGTCGGGTTCCAGGCGTACAGGTCGGCGGCCGGTGCATCGATGGCCTGCCACGCCGCCGGCCCCTGCATCGCCTGGCCGTACTGCTCGCGGTACATCTCGGCGGTCATGCTGCTGCCCACCGTCTGTTCGATCTCCTCGCGCGAGGGCCAAATGTCACGCAGGTAGACCGGTTGGCCCCCCGCATCGCTGCCCAACGGGGTGCCCTCCAGATCGATGTCGACCGTGCCGGCGATTGCGTACGCGACCACGAGCGGCGGCGACGCCAAGTAGTTGGCCTTGACGTCCTGATTGACGCGCCCCTCGAAGTTCCGGTTGCCGCTGAGCACCGACGCGGCGATCAGCTCGCCGCCGCGCACCGCTCCGGCGACCGCGTCCGGCAGCGGCCCGCTGTTGCCGATGCAGGTCGTGCAGCCGTAGCCGACCGTCTGGAAGCCCAGTGAATCGAGCGCCTGATCGAGGCCGGCGCGCTCGAGGTATTCGGTGACCACGCGCGAGCCCGGCGCCAAGCTGGTCTTCACCCATGGCTTGACGGTCAACCCCTTGGCTACCGCGTTGCGCGCCAAGAGGCCCGCGCCGACCAACACCGAGGGGTTGGATGTGTTGGTGCACGACGTGATCGCCGCGATCACCACCGCGCCATGGCCGATGCTGGTGGCGGTGCCTTCGACCGTGGCGGTCCGCTGCAGCGCGGTCTCGTCGAGGGCGAAGCCGCGCTCGGCGACCGGTTGGCGCAGCGAGCGGCGGAAGCTCGGCTGCATGGCGGACAGCGCGATGCGGTCTTGGGGGCGTTTGGGGCCGGCCAGGCTGGGCTCGACGGACGCCAGGTCGAGGCGCAGCGTCGCGCTGTACTCGGGCACCGGGTGGCTCGGCTCGAACAGCATGCCCTGTGCGCGGAAGTAGGCCTCGACCAACGACACGAGGTCGGGGTCTCGGCCGGTGCGCCGCAGGTAATCGAGGGTTTCGGCGTCGACCGGAAAGTAGCCCATGGTGGCGCCGTACTCGGGCGCCATGTTGGCAATCGTGGCGCGGTCGGCGAGGCTCATGCGCGGCACGCCGTCACCGAAGAACTCGACGAACTTGCCGACCACGCCGTGCGTGCGCAACATCTCGACGACGGTCAGCACCAGGTCGGTGGCGTTGGCGCGCGCGGTCAGTGCGCCGGTCAGCTCGAAGCCGACCACCTCCGGCATCAGCATGTAGATCGGTTGGCCGAGCATCACCGCCTCCGCCTCGATCCCGCCGACACCCCAACCGACCACGCCGAGGCCGTTGATCATGGTCGTGTGGCTGTCGGTGCCGACCAGCGAGTCGGGAAACGCCACGGTCTCGCCGTCGACGGTACGGGTGAGCACCACGCTGGCCAGGTGCTCCAGGTTGACCTGGTGCACGATGCCGGTGTCGGGGGGCACGACGCGGAAGTTGTCGAAGCTGTTCTGCCCCCACTTGAGGAACTCGTAGCGCTCGCGGTTGCGTTCGAACTCGCGGTCGACGTTGCGCTGCCGCGCGTCGGCGGAGCCGAAGTGGTCGACTTGCACCGAGTGATCGATGACCAGGTCGCACGGCACCAGCGGGTTGATCTTCTTCGGATCGCCGCCCAACCGCTGCATCGCGGCCCGCATCGCCGCCAGGTCGACGACGCAGGGCACGCCGGTGAAGTCCTGCAAGACGACGCGACCCGGGGTGAACGGGATCTCGACCTTGCCCGCCGACTGCGGCCCCCAAGCGGCGATCGCGGCGACGTCCTTCTGGTGGACGACGTAGTCGTCGAGGTTGCGCAGCGCCGACTCGAGCAGCACGCGGATGCTGTAGGGCAGGCGGGCGAGGTCGCCGAGACCCGCGTCCTGCACCGCCCCGAGGCGGTGGTAGCCCAGGCTGCGACCGGCGGCCGAGAGCGACGCGCGGGCGTTGTAGGGGTCGGATAGGGCGCTCATGCGCAGCACGGTAGCGGAGCCGCGCTGCCGGCGGAACGGTCTGTCGACGCGAATCGCGCATCCGCGTAGCCTGGTGCATCGCATGGCTTCCCGCGGTCGCCGCTACTGGCTGTTCAAGTCCGAGCCGGACGTCTACTCCTATGCCGACCTCGTGCGCGACGGGGTGACGCACTGGGACGGCGTGCGCAACTTCCAAGCGCGCAACCTGCTGCGCGACGAGATGCAGGTCGGCGACGGTGTGCTCTACTACCACTCGAACGCCAAGCCGATGTGCATCGCGGGCGTGGCGCAGATCGTCCGCGCGGGCTATCCCGACCACACCGCCTGGGACCCGCGGTCGAAGTACCACGATCCCAAGAGCGATGCCGACGACCCGACGTGGTACATGGTCGACATCGAGCCGCGGGCGGAGCTGCCCGAGCCGTTGACGCGGGATGCGCTCAAGCAGATGCCCGCGCTGGCGGATATGATGCTGCTGCGCCGTGGTGCCCGGTTGTCGGTGCAGCCGGTGACGGCGGACGAATGGAAAGCGATCCTGAGGGCGGGCGGAGTCTCGGTGCGGCTGTAGCTCGCTCGTTCGCCGGAGGCGGGCGGGGTCGCAAGCTACTGCGTCACAACGTTGGGGCTGTTGGGGTTGGGGATCTGGTTGGGACAGTTGACGGCTGTCGGTCAGTTGGCCCAGAGCACAAGTCGTGAAGCCGACGGCGTAGCGCTGGGTGGCCAGGTCCACGAACTCGCCGCTGGAAGCTCGTGACTGGGCCGGAGGGGGGGGCGCGGGCATTTCACTTCTTTCGCCGCAGGCTTCGATTTGTTGGGACGGTTGAGTCCCTTGCGGAGATTTGTGCGGTGGGATCTCATCCGCACCCCGTCATAAGTATTTGCACCTATGCCGCCGCTGCCTCCTGATGTCCGTCGACGCGTGTTCGAGATGCTGGCGCGGGAGGCGAATGCGCTGCACGAGTTCGCTCTTCGGGTTACGGGAGACCCGAACGAGGCCGCGGATGTCTCGCAGGATGCCCTCCTCAAGGCAATGGAGCTGGCCGATCGCGTTGATCCTGCCCGACGGCCTGCGCACTACCTGCGCGGCATCATGATGAACTTGTGGCGTCGGCGGCGCGCTGAGCGCCGGCGCACGGTAGATCTGCGGCGGGTGCTGGCGCGGCCCTCGGCCTCGCCAGCCGAAGTCGCCGCGATGGCCGAGTTCGACGAGAGCGTCGCCCGCGCGCTGCACCGGCTGCCAAGCTCGCAGCGGGAGGTCATCGAGTGCCGGCTGTCGCTGGGCGAGGGGCCGGAGCAGATCGCGAAACGGCTGGGGCGCAACCCGAGTACGGTTCGCACCCAGCTGCACCGCGGCACGGCCGCACTGCGGCGCACGTTGGCTCCAGCCTTCTTGGCCATGTTGGTCTCTTGCAAGAGGGGAACTTCGTCCAAACCGCTGACGGTCGTTCCACGTCGCGCGTGGCCGGTCGGCGGGCGTGCCGCGGCCGCGATGGTCGCGCTGGTTGCGGCGCTCGGTGTGGTTCTCATTTGGCCCTCCGGTGCGTCGGTGCCGGCGGCCGCAGACCCTCCCGAGCAGCCGTTGGCGCGGACTGATGCCTTCCTTCCCGCGCGGCTGCCGGTGCCGTCTCGCGCGGTCCCGTCCCCAACAGAGAACGGCGTGCGTGGCTCGGCGCCAGCTTCGTCTCTGACCGTGGTTGCGCGATGGCAGAACGGTGAGCCGGCTCACGGAGTTCCGATTCGCTTGGTGAACGCTCAGCGGCGCGATGCGCGGGCGCTTTCCAGTGGGTTCGTCGAACGGCGAACCGACCCACGCGGCGAGGCGGTGTTCACGGGGCCAATCGATCGCGACGACTCCGTGTTCGTCGGCAGCTATGCCTTGGAGGAGAGGCTCGGCGAAGCCGAGATCAGCGGCTTTGGATTGGTCCTGCCGGTGCGGTTGTCGGCGGAGTTCTCGCAGCGGGTTCGCGTGATCGATCACGATGGCGCACCAGTGGCGGAGGCGTGCGTACTGACGTCGTTCGACAACGCTTCGTTCGGCCCTGGGTTCGAGCTAGGGCAAACCGACAAAGACGGGAACTGCACGGTCCCGATCACGACGCGGCGTGCGTTCGTATGGGCCCGGTCTCCGTCCGGCGATCTGTCTTCCTCGTATCGCGCAACCGGGAATGATGAGATCGTCATCCCGTTGGGGGAGATGCCTTGGGGCCTGGTCGGAGTGGTCACGGGAGTTGATGGACGCCCCGCGGCCGGGGCCGAGCTCGTGCTGTCGCAACGGCCGTTCCCACAGCAACACACGGTGGCGGATGCGGAGGGTTGCTACCGGTTCCGGGGCCACATGGATCGTCCTTTGTTCATCGTGGCGCGGTCGGCCGACTTCGGCGCAATCGCCTGCGCACGCCGCACGCCGAGCGAGGAGGCCGAGCGACTCGATGTGCTCTTGCAGTCCACTGCGAGTGTCGTTGGCACGGTCCCCGGGGAGGTCATGGCGTCCGAGGTGGAGATCGTTGCCAAACCGATCTTCGGTCCGGAATTCGACGAGTTTGCTGGGCTGACGGTCAAGCTCGACCCGGACGCCAACGGGGCATTCGAGATTGGCGGGCTGTTGCCAGGAGATTCGAGCGTCGGGCTTTGGGATCGGGGCAGACAGAAGTGGATCCACACCGTGAGCCAGATGCTGCAACCGGGCGAACGCGCACCCATCTCGTTCGTGGGGCAACATCGCTGGCTTCGTGGTCGGGTCGTCGAGCCGGATGGGGCGCCGGCCGCCGGGTATGTCGTGCGGATCTGGAGGTCGAAGTTGGTCGCCGTGCAGACAACGGATGCCAACGGCAGGTTTGCGTTCGAGTTGTCGCCAGGCCAGCGGCACAAGGTCGTCGTGCTGCCACGGAGCTCGCCCGACGTGATCACCCCGATGCCTGCCGCCATACGCAAAGCGGTCGTTCCGTCTGAGGCGCCCATCCGGATCGAGCTGCGGCGTTGGCAAGGCGGTGTCGTCGGGTGTTTGCGGCCCGGCCCGGGCGCATTGATGCCAGATCGAGTCCGCATCGCCGCCAACGGGGGGCGCCTCAAGACGGTGGTCCGAGTTGCGCAGGACGGTCGCTTCGCGGCAACCAACCTCATGCCGCTGACCTACCGAGTCTGGCTGCCCGAACACGATGAACCGATCGCGACCGCACGCGTCCGTGAGGCGATCCACGATCTGGGCACAGTGCTCGTCCCATAACCCAAGGCGTCGCTGGCCGGACGCCTCGTCTAGGCCAGCAAGCGGCGGATGAAGCGCACGGTGAGCCAGGACGCCACCGCACTGCCAACGATCAGGCCCGTGACCATCCCGAGCAGGCCGGAGCTCCCGGCAAGCGGCGCGATGTACCGTCCGGCGACCGCCAGCGGGATCGACAGCAGCACGTAGCGCACGACGGTCAGGCGCACCCCGGCGCGGGGTTGCTGCACGCCTTCGAACACTGGCCGGAGGATCAAGAAGGGCAGCGCGGCGAGGGCGGCCACCGGCAACAGACGGAGAGTGGCGAGGGTCGTATCGCTGATCGGCGCGGTGTCGTCCTGGATGAAGTACGAGACCAGCGGGGCGGCGAACGCGTAGCCCATCGCGATGGTCATCAGCAGCGCCGCGATCGCCATCGCCCGCGCCGTTTGCCAGAGTTCGCGCCGCACCCGCGCCGTCTCTCCCTGCGGGCACAGCCGGGCCACGTACGGCACCACCGCCACCGCGGTGGCGACCGCCGGCATCAGCGCGAGCATCAGCATGCGCTCGTACACGCCCCAGGAGGCGATCGCCGTCGTCGCGTCGGGGAGCGTCGTCAGCAGGGCGTTGACCACCGCGCCTTCGATGGCCGCCAGCACGTAGGTCAGGGCGCCCGGCAGTGCCAGGGCCAGGATCGCGGGCACCGCTGCCTTCCACTCGCCGGCGGCTTCTGGCCACGGCTGCGCGCGGCGCGCCCGTTCGAGCACCGCGGCCCGCCAGCCGGCGTAGCCGAGCCCCACCAGACGCGACACCACGGTGGCCAGGGCGATGCCGAACAGGCCGAGTTCGAGGCCGAAGACGAACCACGCGTTGAGGGCGACGTTGGCGGCCGTCGATGCCAAGCCGGCGATCATCGTGTCCCGGGTCGAGTGGTGTGCCTTGACGATCGAGTCCGGGTAGATCGACCAGAAACCGGTCAGCGGCATGCCGACCATGACCGTGGTCGCGTAGAGCGCGATCGCGTCGACCAGGTCCGGCTCCAGGTCGAGGTGTTGCGCCAGCGGCCAAATCGCGGCGCCCAGCAGCATCATCACCGGGACCACGACCGACAACAGCTTCAGCATGGCGCGCTTGAGAGCGACCACGCGGGCTTCGTCGCGCCGCCCGAACGCAGCCGACAGCGCGGCGGTGAAGCCGGCCGACAGACCCACCCACACTGCGATCGAGATCGCCTGGAGTGGCGCGTAGAAGGAGATCGCGGCGACTCCGACCACGCCGTCCGGCAGGGCGGCGGCAAACCCCATGTCGACGAACGTGAACAAGAACCGCAGGGTGAACGAGATCACCAGCGGAATTGCGATCCTCGTGAGCGACTTCGACGGTGACAAGCGGGGAGAGGCGTCGGGGCGGAAGGCCGCGCAGGATACCCACGCCCGCAGCGCTTGGATACGATGCCGGCGCCGATGAGCCCGCCCGTCCCCGTCCGCGCCGCCGCGACCGAAACCGTCGAGCAGCCGAAGACCTCGACGCGCACCCAGCTGGCTCCGCCGTGGAACGTCGTCGTGCACGATGACCCGGTGACGCTGATGAGCTACGTGACGCGCGTCTTCGTCCGGGTCTTCGGCTACAGCGAGCAGAAGGCCCGCCGGCTGATGCTCGAGGTGCACAACACCGGGCGTTCGGTGGTGTGGACCGGCGCGCGCGAGCAGGCCGAGGCCTACGCGCAGAAACTGCAGGGCTTCCACTTGCGCACCACCCTCGAGCCCGGCACCGAGTGATGCGGGTGGTGCGCCAAACGGACGGGGAGCTGCGGGTCAGCGGGTTGGCGCCGCTGCACGTCGACACCCTGATGCAGGTACCGGGCTGGCTCCGGTCCGACGACCCCGCTGTGCGCGGACGGCTCCTACCCGAGACCTACGAAGATCGCGACGCCGAGGAG
The DNA here is from genome assembly GCA_965223545.1 of Planctomycetota bacterium. GTDB lineage: Bacteria > Planctomycetota > UBA1135 > UBA1135 > UBA2386 > CBDCWY01. The sequence continues at coordinate 7,231,836 of OZ245006.1, forward strand.
CAGTGGCGCCGGTACGCCGCGCCCGAGCTCGAGCACCTGTTCCAATCGCGCGCCGAGATCCTGGCCAAGGATCTCGAGAGCCTGGAGCAGGAGGGCGCGTTGGCGTTCTCGCTGAGCATTCCCGCGGCGCACGGCACCGCCTGGCTGTCGGCGCTCAACGCGGCCCGGCTGGCTCTGTTCAGCATGCACTCGCTGAGCGAAGTGGACATGGAGCGCGACCCGGCGGAGCTCGACGACTTCGACGCCGAGCTGGCGCTGATGCGGATCCACATCATGGCCTACCTGCAGGAGCTTCTCCTGGACGTCGGCGTGTGACCGCGGGGGCGGGTCAGCGAATCCAGAAGCCGTGCCGGACCTCGTCGTCCCCGCGGCGCACGCGCAGCAAGTACTGACCGGGGTCGAGGCGCGCGGTGCGCCGGTTGGAGCGTGGCCAGCGCTCTTGGTGCAGGCCGGCGGAGCCGGCGCCCTCGCGCTCGTAGATCACTTCGCCGTCCGCGTCGAGCACCGCGAGCTGCACCGCGTCGCCGTCGCTGCCGAGCCAGTAGTGGAACACTGCCCCGGCTGACGGTTCTTCGGCGCGCCAGGTGCGGGCGCCGGTGTAGCCGCGGCTGAACTCGTGGCCGAGTCGGACGCCGGGGCGCGGCTCGAACACGTGCAGGCCGGCGGTCGCCGCCCTGCCGAACTCGGCGAGCGGCGTGATGTCGCAGATGTAGAAGCCGCGGCCGTGCGTGGCGGCGATGGCGTCCTCCTCGCGCGGGTGTACGACCAAGTCGTGCACCGGTGCCGGCGGCATGCCCGCACCGAGTGGCAGCCAGTGACGGCCGCCGTCGAGTGAGACGTGCACGCCGGCCTCGTGGCCGACCAGCAGACAGTCGGGGTTGCGCGGATGTTCGCGGATCACGTTGATGCAGGCCGGCGGCAGGTCGTTGTGTATCGGCCGGAAGCTCTCGCCACCGTCCGTCGTCAGGTACAAGAACGGAGCGCGCAAATCCTCGCGGTAGCCGGTGAACGCGACGTACGCGACGTCCTCGTCGGCGTGCGATGGCTCGATTCGGCTCACCCAGAGCGGCATCGGCATTCCTTCGAACCGCTCGGTGAGGTCTACCCAGCGCCGGCCGCCGGTGCGGCTGACCCAGACCTTGCCATCGTCGGTGCCGGCCCACAGCAGTCCCGGCCGCAGCGTGGACTCGGCCAGCGTCGTGATCGTGCAGTGGGGCACGTTGCCGGCGATCCGCGCCGCATCGCCCGTGCTCAGATCGGGGCTGATCGTCTGCCAGTCGTCGCCGCGGTTGCGCGAACGGTGCACGAATTGCGAGCCGACGTAGACCGTCTCGGTGTTGTGGGGCGAAATGACGATCGGCGTCATCCAGTTGAAGCGCAGCGTCGCCTGACCGCGCTCGGCGCGGGGCTTGATGCTTCGGCGCTCACCGGTGCGCAGGTTCTGGCGCGACATGCCACCGAACTGGCTCTCGGAGTAGACCACGTCGGGTTCGCGGGGGTCGATGACGGCGTAGAAGCCGTCGCCGCCGCCGACGCGGACGGCGGCGTCGGGGCCGATCGGCCGGGTCGTGGTCGAGCGACTGGGGACCGACCAGGTGCCGTTGTCCTGCAGGCCGCCATAGACGCGGTACGGCGTGCGCAGATCGACGCCGACCGCATAGAACTGACCGATGGGCAGGTGGTTGAACGTGTCCCAGTGAGCGCCGCTGTCCCAGGTCTCGGCCAGCCCGCCATCGTTGCCGAGCAGCGCGTGGTTGGGGTGCTGCGGATCGATCCACAGCGCGTGGTGATCGACGTGCAGGCCGCGGCCGAAGTCGGTGCTCCAGGTCTTGCCGCCGTCGGTGGTCTTGTGCACCGGCACCGACAGCACGTACACCGTGTCGGCATCGGTGGGGTCGACCACGATCTGGCCGTAGTAGTAGCCGGGAGTGCCGCCGACCGGGCGCTCGTTGACCTTGGTCCAGTTGTCCCCCCCGTCATCGCTGCGATAGACCTCGCCCGTGCCGGAGTCCGGATCGCGTCGACTGGCCCGGCGGCCGCGGCCGCTGCGCGCGGCAAGCATGGCGGCCGGGTCGGCGTTCTCGACCACGGCGTAGACGATGTCCGGGTCGCCGGCGAACAGCGCCAGGCCGATGCGGCCGAGGGCACCCTCGGGCAGCCCGCCCTCGAGGCGGGTCCAGGAGTCGCCGCCATCGGTCGACTTGTGGATCGCGCTGCCGGGGCCGGCCGGGTCGAAGTGGTGTGCGCGGCGCCGGCGCTCGTAGGTGGCGGCGTAGACGGTGTCGGGGTCGTGGGGATCGATGACCACGTCGACGCAGCCGACGGATGGGCCGGGTTGCAGCACTGCCTGCCAGTGCGCGCCGCCGTCGGTGCTGCGGTACAGTCCGCGCTGCTCGCTGTCGGTGTAGAGCGCACCCAGGGTGGCGACGTAGACGACCTCGGGGTTGGTCGGGTGTACCGCAATCCGACCGATGTGCTCGCTGTGGCGCAGGCCGCAGTGGGTCCAGCTCTCGCCGCCGTCGATCGAACGGTAGACGCCGTCGCCCCAGTACGAGCTGCGCTGATTGTTGGCCTCGCCGGTGCCGACCCACACCGTGCGCGGCGCGGAGGGCGCCAGCGTCACGGCGCCGATCGAAAACTGGCCGGTGTCGTCGAACACCGGCCGAAAGGTCGTGCCGGCGTTGTCGGTCTTCCACAGGCCGCCGCTGCCGGTCGCCACGTACCACGTCGCCGGCGCGGTGGGGTCGACGTCGATGTCGACGATGCGGCCGCCGAAGTTGACCGGCCCGATCGAGCGCCAGCGCAGGCCTTGCAGCGCGTCGCCGTCCAACGCGGGCTGCGCCGTCGCCGGGGAGATGGCCGTCAGCGAGGCCAGCCCAGCGAGGGCCAGCGCGGGGAGAGCGTGGGCGGTGGGGGTCATCGCGGGGTCTCCGCGCGCTCGGCGTCGAGGGAGGTGGTCGGATCGGGGAGTAGCACGATGGCGCGCCGCTGCTCGAAGTCGTCGAGGCGGAGCACTGCGGTGTAGCTGCCGGGGGTTGCCGGCGCAGGCCGTGGACCGGGGGAGCGGCCGCGCCGGCGGCCGCCGCTGCGGCCGCTCGGATCCCATTGCAGGCGTTGTAGGCCGGCGCTGGCCGCGCCCTCGAGGCGGGCCAGCGATTGTCCCTCGATGTCGAGGATCTCCACCGTCGGCGCCGCGCTCGGGGTCGCGCGTAGCCAGAGGTAGATCGTGGCGCCCGCTGGCGGGTTGGAGGCACGCCAATCGCGGTTGCCGGTTAAGCTGCGGCTGCGCGTGCGCCACAGGATCGCCGGCGCCGGCGTCAACAGGTGGATATCCTCGGCCGCGACCTCGGCGTCGAGCTGGCGCAGGGGCGCGATGTCGACCACCCAGAGGCCGCGGCCGTGCGTGGCGGCCACCAGGTCGGCGTCGCGGTCTTGGATGGCGAGGTCGCGCACGGCGACGGTCGGCAGCTTGGAGCCCAGCGGCAACCACGCCGCGCCGCGGTCGAGCGACACCCAGCAACCGAACTCGGTGCCCAAGAACAGCAGATCCTCGCGGGTCGGATCCTCGACCAGGATGTGGCAGGGGGCGTCGGGCAGTGTGTCGGCCAACGATTGCCAAGTGGCGCCGCGATCCCCGCTGACGTAGACGTGGCTCGAGAAGTCGTCCGAGCGGTGGCCGTCGAGGGTGACGTAGACCCGGTCGGCGTCGTGTGCCGAGGCGGTGATCGAGCTGACGTAGCGCGGTCCGCCGGCGTGGGGCAGGCGCGCGTGCAGCTCCTCCCACTGGCGGCCGTCGTCGACGCTGCGCCAGAGGGCGCCATCGTCGGTGCCGACGAACAGGACACCGGCCTCGACCGGCGATTCCGCCATCGCGGTGGCGGTGCCGCGTGCCGACAGGCCGAGTGGGTCGGAGGTCAGCTGCCGACTGGCGCCGCCGCGGTCGACCGAGCGGTGGGCGTGGGCGCCGGCGAAGTAGAGCACGCGCGAGTTGTGCGGCGAGAGGAAGAACGGGGTGTCCCAGTTGAATGCGCCGGCACCCCGCGGCCGATCGACGCGCGTCGATCGACCCGTGCGCAGATCGACCCGGCCGATGTTCCCGTTCTGGCTGGTGGCGTACACGGTGTCCGGATCGAGCGGGTCGGCGTGGGCGCGAAACCCGTCGCCGGAGTAGATCTTGAACCAGTCCGCGGCCGTGATGCCCTCGCGGAACGAGGTGCGCGAGGGGCCGCCCCAGGTGCCGTTGTCCTGCAGGCCGCCGAACACGCGGTAGGGCACGCTCTGGTCGACGCCGGCGTGGTAGAACTGGCCGATCGGCAGGTTGTCGACGATCTCCCAGGTCCGGCCACCGTCGCGGGTCTCGTTGAGACCGCCGTCGCAGGCGGCCAACAAGTGGCCGGAGCTCGTCGGGTCGATCCACACGTCGTGGAAGTCGACGTGGATGCCCCGGTTGATCGGCTGGAAGTCGCTGCCGCCGTCGTGGCTGCCGTACAGCTGGACGCCGACCGAGTAGAGCCGCTGGTCGTCGCGCGGGTCGACGCGGATCACGCTGTAGTAGAACGGGCGCTCGGTGAGACTGTTGAGCCGCCGCCAGGTCTGGCCGCGGTCGTCGGAGCGGAACACTCCGCCGGTCTCGAAGCCGCGCTCGCCCTGGCTGTCCTGCACGTTCGCGTTCTGGCCGCCCAGCCGGCCGGCGTTCGGCCCGCCCGGTGCGGTGCTCGGTGGGCCGCGACGTCGCAGGCCCGGTCGCTCGCCGTAGGTCAGCTCGACCTCGAGCTGTTGCTCGCCGCGGCGCACCACCAGGGTCGCGCGGTCGCCGGCGGTCGAGGCGCCAAACTGCTCGGCCGCGTCCTCCCAGCTGCCGATCTCGTCGTCGCCGATGCGAACGATGACGTCGCCGGAGGCGAGGCCGGCCTGCGCCGCCGGGCCGCCCTTGGTGACCAGGTCGAGCCGCGCTCCCGGTGCACCATCGCCGCCGAGTACCCCGACGTAGCCACGGTCGGCGTCGGCGTCCTCCTCGTCGGGTGGCGAGCGCCGCTCACCGTCGGCCCAGCCGCTGCGCTCGGTCTCGATGATGGCGAACACGGTCGCCGGGTTCGCGGCGTAGAGGTCGATGCCGGCGCGCCCCCAGCGACAGGTCGGCAGACCGTCGCTGAGTCGCTGCCAGTGGTCGCCGCCGTCGTCGCTGCGCCACAGGCCGGAGCCGTCGCCGAATCGTTGCGCGGGGTCGTTGCTGTCGAACTCGTCGCGCCAGCGCTCATAGGAGACGGCGTAGACGACGCGCGGGTTCTGCGGGTCGATCCGCACGTCGATGCAGCCGGTGCGGTCGTCGATGGCCAGTACGTGCTCCCACGTGTCGCCGCCGTCGCGGGTGCGAAACAGACCCCGCTCGGGGTTGCGCCCCCAGAGCCGGCCGAGCGCGGCGACGAACACCACGTCGGCGTCGGTCGGGTGGATCGCGATGTGGCCGATCTGGAAGCTGGCGGCGAGGCCCATGTGCCGGAAGGTGTCGCCGCCGTCGGTCGACTTGTAGACCCCGTCGCCCCATTGCACCGAGTTGCGCGCGTTCTCCTCACCGGTGCCGACCCAGACGACGTCGGGATCGGACGGAGCGATCGCGACATCGCCGATCGACGCTGTCGGATAGTGGTCGAACACCGGCGTCCACGTCGTGCCCGCGTTGGTGGTGCGCCACAGCCCGCCACCACCGGTGGCGACGAACCACACCCACGGCGTTTGCGGCACCACTTCGACGTTGGTGATGCGTCCGCCCATGTTGGTCGGACCGAGGTTGCGCCACTCCAGAGCGCTGAGCTGGTCGGCGGCGATGCCGAGCGATGGCGCGGGTGCGGCGTCCTGCTGAGCGAGAGCTGGGCAGCAGCAGACGAGGGCGGCGAGGGCGGTCTGGCGCATCAATGGAGCCTCGTGCGTCCGGGGGGCGCGGCAGAATACGCTGCCCGCCGCTCCGGCGGTTGTGTCGATTTCGTCGAACCGCGCGGGTCAGGTCGGCCGCGGCCCCGGGTCACCCATCGCACCGCGGGTTGGCGGGCATCTCGGGCTCGAGGTCGACACCGAGCGCGTCCGCCACCCGGTTGATGTAGTTGAAGTAGCTCGCCACCTGCACGGTGGCGTGGATCTCCCGGTCGCTCGCGCCGTGTCCGCGCAGGCGATCGATATCTGCGCGCCGGCACGCGCTGGGGTGCAGGGTCAACTTCTCGGCATACGCGAGCAGCGCCGACTGCGCGGCGGTCAGCGCCAAAGTGGGGTCGTCGGCCAGCAGCGCGTCGCGCAGCGCGGGGGGGGCCTCGGCACGGAGGTCCGCTCGGTGCGCGTGCGTTCAGTAGTGACAGTGGTTGAGGCGCGAGACCCGCACCGCGATCAGCTCGCGGAACCAGCGCGGCAGCGGCGCATCGGGCGCGGTCGTGGTCGCCGCGTACAGCTGCAGCGAAGCGTTGAGGGTGGCGGCGTCCAGCGACTGCAGCCTGACGATGCCGAACACGCGACCGGCGCGGCGCACTGCGGCGTCGAAGATGCGCCGCAGCCGGCCGTCGGCGGCGTCGTCGGCGCTGGTTTCGATCCAGGCCATGGCGCTGCCAGCGGAGCGCGTGTGGCGGATCGCGTCAAGGCGCGGCGTCGCGGTGCCGGCGGCTGCGCAAGAGGACGAACATGCGCTCGTCGCCGGCGTCGCTGGCCGGGTCCGAGCGGTCGACATCGCCGCGGTGCAGCCGGGAGAGGACGTCCCAGCCGGTGCGTTCGAGCAGGCGCAGCAGCCCTTCGGGCGTGAACACCCAGAAGTTGGACGCGTCCGCGTTGCACTCCGCCGCGTCGACGAGATAGGCGAGCGGCCACGGCGCCAGCGGGGTCTCGCGGTCGGGCGCGCGGCGCGCGACGCGCGTGCTGAGGAAGCAGTACTCGGTCTGGGTCGCCAGGGTCTCGAGCACGCCGAACGGGTTCTTGAGGTGGTAGAGGATGCCGAGCAGGAAGACGAGGCCGTAGTCACTGCGCGGCAGGCGCAGGGCGCGGTCGAGATCGACGTCGTGCACCTCCACCGCACCGCCGAGGTCGGCCGCCAGCCGGTGTGCTCCCGCGAGCTGGTTGAAGTTGCTCTCGCCGTGGTCGATGACGTCGCACGCCACGCCGAGCGAGGCCAGCAGAAACGACAGGTCGCCGTCGGCGGCGCCGACGTCGGCGACTCTCCGTCCGCCGATGAGCGCCGCGAGATCGCGCTGGTCGCCGGCGAGCATCGCGTCCAGGTGCCAGAGGTTGGCGAGGATGTCGTACGGGTACCAAAAGCCTTCCCCGGCCTCGAGTTGTTGTTTTCGGTGTAGCAAATCTTGGCCGAACGCGCGGGCCACCGGCAGCAAGGCGCGTATGTCGGTGAGCGGGGAAGAACCGGGGTCGGCGGCCATCGGCGGCGCAGATCTTGCGCCAACCACGGCGGCACGGCAACCGCGACTCGCCGCGCCGCGGCGCAGCGAAAATGATACGCTGCATGCCTTCTCCCCGCGTTCGGGTTGAACGGAGACCTGCTCATGCACCCAAGCCCCCTCTCGTCCGCAACTCTCTTCGTGTCCGCGCTTGCGCTGGGGCCGTTGGCGGCGCAGTCGCCGGTGCCGCAGCTGACCCTGGACATCAACCAGCGGACGGTCGGCAGCCCACCGAGCTCGAGTCCGACGGGCTTCGTGCAGATGGGGGCGTTCGTCTACTTCGCCGCGCGCGCCGACAAGGTCGGCAGCGAGCTGTTCCGCACCATCGGGGTGCCGAACACGACCACCCTGGTCGCCGACATCGAGCCTGGTACCGGCAACTCGTCGCCCGGCAATCTGCAGGTGCTCCCCGGCGCGCGCTTGGTCTTCGCGGCCTTCCGCGCCGATATCGGGCGCGAGCTCTGGGTGTCGGATGGCACCGCGGCGAACACGCAGCCGATCGACATTCGCACCGGCACCGGTAGCTCCAATCCGAGTTGGTTGGCCGTCTCCGGCGTCAACGTGTTCTTTACCGCCGACGACGGTTCCGGCGTCGGCACCGAGCTGTGGATCAGCAACGGCAGTGCGGCCGGCACCCGGCTGGTTGCCGATATCCGCCCCGGCTCGAGCTCCGCTTCGATCACGCAGATCACGCCGTTCAAGAACGGCGTCCTGTTCTCCGCGACCGACGGCACCACTGGCATCGAGCTGTGGTGGTCGGACGGCACCGCGGCGGGCACCACGATGGTGCTCGACATCAACAACGGCGCGGGTTCGGGGTCGCCGGTGCTCGGGCCGGTGCTCGGCACGGATCTGATTTTTGCCGCGACCGACGGTGTGATCGGCCAGGAGCTGTGGAAGAGCGACGGCACCAGCGCGGGCACGGGACTCGTGCGGGACATCAACCCTGGATCGGGAACCTCGACCCCGACGTTCGGAATCGTCTGGAACAACGAGGTGTACTTCTCCGCGGACGACGGAACCAACGGCCGCGAGCCCTGGAAGACCGACGGCACACAGGCCGGCACCGCGATGATCCGCGACATCGCCGCGACGGCGTCCAGCTCCAATCCGGTCTTCGGCGCAGTCGCGAACAGCACCTCCGGCAGTCGTGTCTTGTTCAGTGCCACCGATGGCCTCGCCGGCGTGGAGCTGTGGGGGACCGACGGCACCTTGTTCGGCACGACGCTGGTGCAGGACATCAACCCGGGGATCGCATCGTCGACTCCGAGCGGGTTCGTCACCGTCGGCTCCAAGGTGGCGTTCATCGCCAACGACGGCACCGTGGGGGCGGAGCTCTGGCAGAGCGACGGGACGGCTGCCGGCACCGCGTTGGTGTCCGACATTCGTTCCGGCGTGAGTTCGTCGGGTATGCGGGAGTTGACCCCGCACGCTGGACTGGTCGTGTTCCAGGCCAACGATGGCTTGACCGGCGCCGAGCTCTGGGGTTCGACGCTGAATCCGTCGGGCACGCAGCTGGCGGCCGACCTGCTGACCGGCACCACGCAGAACTCGAGTCCCGCGGGCGTCGACTTGTTCGGCCGCACCGTCTTCGCCGCCGATGATGGAGTTCAAGGACGCGAGCTGTGGATCTCCGACGGCAGCGCCGCCGGTACCCAGCTGATCTCCGACTTGCGCGCAGGAGCGTCGAGCTCCAGTCCAACCGACCTGGTGCGCATGGGGCGGCACGTGTACTTCTCCGCGGATGTAACGGCGTCCGGTCGGGAGCTGTGGCGCACCGACGGCACCGCGGCGGGAACGTCCTTGGTCGCCGACATCGTGCCGGGCACCGGCTCGTCGGCGCCGGCCGAGCTCACCGTGTGGGGCGACCTGCTCTACTTCCGGGCCTACACGATCGCCACCGGTACCGAGCTGTGGCAATCGGACGGGACCGCGGCCGGGACCGTCCTGGTCAAGGATATCGAGCCGGGTCCGGGCAGCGGTGATCCGCTGAACCTCACCCTCCACGCAGGGGCGCTGTACTTCTCGGCAGTCGACTACAACGGCGACGAGCTCTGGATTTCCGACGGCACCGCGGCGGGGACGAAGCTGTTGGCGGATGTTTCGGTTGGCGCGTGGAGCTCGTCCCCCGCCGACCTCGTCTCGTTCGCGGGCGCGCTCCACTTCACCGCCTCCGATCGGGTGAATGGGCGGGAGCTGTGGCGCTCGGATGGGACCACGGCGGGCACCGTTCTGCTGAGCGACATCCAGAGCGGACTCGGCAGCAGCAACCCGGGCGCGCTCACCGTTGCCGGCTCGCAGCTCTTCTTCACCGCGAACGATGGCAGCAGGGGTACCGAGCTCTGGGTGACCAACGGTAGCGGCGCCGGCACGCGCTTGGTCGCCGACCTCGAAGCGGGCGCCAGCGGCTCCTCGCCGACAAACCTGACGGTGTTCGGCGCTTCCGTGCTGCTCTCGGCACGCACCTCGACCACCGGTACCGAGCTGTGGGTGTCGGATGGAACGGCGGCGGGCACGCGCGTGATCGACGTCGAGCCGGGCAGTGGCTCGTCGTCACCGAGCCCCGCGTTCGCGACGGGCAGCCGGTTCGCCTATTTCGGCGCGACCACCAGCGGCGAAGGGCAAGAGCTGTGGGTCACCGACGGTACGCAAGCCGGGACGCGGCAGGTCGACTCGCTCGCCAGCGGCACCGCGTCGGCGACACCCGGCGACTACTTGCTCGGCGGCGGCTTGCTCTGGTTCGCCGCCTATGGCGATGGCGTGGGCCGCGAGCTGTGGACGCTCGACGTCGGCGCGAACGTGCAACAAGTCGGGCAGGGCTGCGGCCAGCGCGGTGGCGTTTTGAGCGCCACCGATCCGGTGCTCGGCCAGCTGATGCAGGTCCGCGGCCGCGACGCGCTGCCGGGAACCACGGGCTTCGTCCTGCTCAGTGGGCCGTTGCCGGCGATTCCACTGGGCAGCGGCTGCTTCTTCTACCTGCTGCCGCAGGGGTTCGCGAATCTGGGAGCGGTACCGATCACCAGCGGGAGTTGGGCGGTGCCGGTGCCGATTCCCAACCTGGCCATCCTCAACGGGTTGACCGTGGCGTTCCAAACGGTGATCGGGCCGACCACGGCGCCGCGCGGGTTCGATCTGAGCAGCGCCGTGTTCGCGACTCTCGGGCGTTGAGTACCCGCAGGGTTGCCGCGTAGTGCGTGTTCGTCACTCTCGGCTTCTGAGACGGCTTCGCGCCGTCGCCGACAGATCACCGAGGGAGGCTGCCGCGAGCGCTTGCAGCAACCGGCGGTTGTGCTGCGGCGCGGTGTGCCCCGCGGCGAGCACGTGGATGCGGCCGAGCAGCTTGGTGGCGTTCACCGCCCGCAGGGCGGGCACCGCCGACAATCCCAAAGCGACGAGATCGTCGTCACCCTTGCGTGTGCCGCGGCGGGCCAGGGCTGTCGCCACGTCGGCCGCCTGGCGTGCTCCGACCGCCGGCGACCAGTGCAGCATCCGGCGCAGCCATTCCTCGGGCGGCGTCGGCGTGCGCGGACCGGTGCCGAGCTCGATGCCGAGAGGTACGAACAGGCGGCTCTGGCGCTTTCCCGCTGTGTCGCTCGAGCGCGGGGCGCGCTCGAGCTCGAGAAATGTACCGTCGTCGCTGACGCCACGGACCTGACAGGTCTCACCGGCGGGGGTCGGCACCGTGGCGAGCGTGGCGCCGTCGCGGGCGAGCAGGGTGAAGCCCGGTAGCATCGAGCGAAGCACGAAGCCGTTGCCCGTGGGGGAGATCCACATCCGCATGTGGAAGTGATCGCGCGTAGCGAAGCTGCGCTCGAACTTGCCGCGCTCGAGCCAACCTTCGGTGCCGCGCTCGAGGAAGCGAAATGAGAAGTGGTAGGGGCCGTGGTGGCGCTTCCCCGTGCCGGGGACAGAGCGGGCCTCGACGGAATAGCGACCGTCGGCGCTGGTCTCCGTGACGTGCTGCGCGCCCAGACAACACTGCGCGTGCAGCGCGCCGCCAGCCCCGGCGGCGAGCACCGCGATCAGTGCTCTCGAGGCTCGCAGTGCGCGCCGTGCCCTCGGCGTGGCGGCACCGGATCGTAGCCCGAGGTGGCGAATGGCTGGCAACGCAGGATGCGCCACAGCGCCAGGCCGGTCCCGCGCAGCGGACCGTGCACGCGGAGCGCGCGCAGCGCGTACTCCGAGCAGGTTGGCCGAAAGCGGCACGTCGGTGGCTTCCACGGTGAGATCAGCGCGCGGTAGAGCATGATCGGCAGTGCCAGGATCGTCGTGCCGGCGCGCGACAGCAGAGCGAGTGCGCGCTGGATCGCGGTGTTCACGATTGCCCCCGGCGGCCGCGGCGGCGGCGTGGGCGCTGGCTCTTGGCGTGCAGGGCGCGCACCGCGGCGGCGAGCTCGTGGCGGACTTCGGCGAGGACATAGCGCGGTTTGGCCTGTGGGATGAGGATCAGATCGAAGTTGCCCACCAACGACGGCCGCTCGAGCCGAAACGCTTCCCGAAAGATGCGTTTGATCTTGTTGCGGCGGACGGCGGGTCCGTGCGCCTTCGACACCGACAGCCCCAGACGGCAGCCCGCTTGGCGCCGTCGCGCGCCGACGACGATGAGGTTGTCGCCGCGCCGGCGGTCGCCGCGCCGGTAGACGTGGCGAAACTCCCGCTGCGTGCGCAGCCGCGCGGCGCGCGGCAGGCCGAAGCGCGCCGGCGCTCGGCTCACCCGCCGCCGCCGGGTGTGGTCGACGCGCCGTGCTCGCGCAAGATGCGGAGCGCCTCGCGCGCCTGGGGGCTGTCGAGGGGCACCTTGGGCAAGAAGTGCTGCAGATCGCGGACCGCCTCGTCGGTGCGGCCGAGCTCCAGCAGGCTGCGGGCGCGGTTGTAGTACTCGTGGGTCAGGCCGGGCACCCGACCCAGCGCTTCGTCGAGCTGGGCGACGACCAGCTCGTGGTGATCGCGCTTGAAGTGCAGGTTGGCGAGGTAGGCGCGGACCCGCACCTCGTCGTCGATCAACGCCTGCAGTTCGCGGCGCTTCTCGCGCTCGAACTCCACCTCCATCGTGTCGTGGATCTGGCGTTGCACGGCGGTCTGCTCCTGACGCGCGCGGGCCAAGAACGCGTGGCCGTGCTCGACCGCCTTGTTGTAGTCGTCGCGCCACCACTCGATCTGCATCAGGCCGAAGTGGGCGCGCCGCACTTGGTCGCCGAGCTCGACGAGGCGCTCGAGCTGCCCCTCGGCCAGGGCGAAGTGCTGCAGCGCCGTGGCCCGCAGGGTCGCCGCGCGGTTGATGCGCTCGGCGTGGCGTGCGGATTCGGCGGCCATCCGCTCGGCCTCGGCGCGCAGGTCCTGGGACTCGGTCAGAGCGCGCAGCCCGGCGACGGTGTGCGCCTCGGCGTAGCCCAGCCGCGCGTAGGCGGCGTGGTCGGCATCGGCGCGCAGCCCGGCGATCTCGTCGAACGCCTGCACGGCGCGGTCGAGCATGACCGCGTCGTCGCGGCCGGCGCGCAGCCAGCACCACGCCTGGATCGCGCGCAGGTTGTAGTCGTCGGGATCGATCTCCAAGCCGCGCCGCGCCTGGTCGAGGGCCTGGTCGAAGTTGCCCCAGTCCCAATACAGCTTGGCGTTGCTCTGATAGCGCGTCAGCGCGGTGCGGTCCTCCTCGGACATGCCGAAGATCCCGCACGCGGCCAGCAGCAGAAGGGGAGTCAGTCGCAGCATCGGTCGATTGCGCCGATTCCCTTTTCAGAGCGGCGCCGTGGCAGGAGGACGGGGGCCGACGGGGGCTTCGTCGGTCCACAGTGGTGGGCCCGCGCCGGTTCTCGCTGCCCGAGGCGGGCTTGTCAAGGGTGCCGGCCGGTCTACGGATCGGCCGGGTCGACCGCCTCGGCCGACCGGCGGTGCTCCTCGGCCTCCCGGTCGCGCCCGACCTCGCTGAGCAGGGCCGCCACGCGGAGGTGGATCGCGGCGCAGTCCCGCCGCAGCTGCGCTTGGCTGGGATCGCGGTCGAGCAGCTCGTGTAGGGTCGCCAGCGCGCCCGCCATCAGCTCGTGGCCCCGCTCGACCTCACCCTCGGCAACGGCGAGGTCGCCGGCCAGCTCGGTGATCAGCGCGTGATCGCGCGCCCATTCGCCGTTCGAGGGATCGATGCGCACCAGCCGGTCGGCGACCTCGCGGGCGCTGTGCACGGCGCGCGCCGCGTCGCCGATGCGGCCGGCGGTGTGCAGGATCACGCCCAAGCGTTCGTGGCACAAGCAGAGCTCGTGCTGCCACTCGGCGTTGTCGCTGTCGCGGTCGGCGAGCTCCTGTGCCAGGGCGACGGCTTCGCGCAGCGACTGCTCGGCGGCCTCGAGCTGGCCGAGCTCGGTTTGCGCGTGGCCGACGTCGCGCAGGGCGGCGGCCAAGTCGCGCCGCAGTGCCGGGCTCTCGCCGCCGAAGTGCAGCAGGCGCCGGCTGATCGAGAGCACCGACTGGTAATGCTCCAGCGCCTCGGCGTGCCGCCCCTCCGCCTGCCGTGCGTGGCCGAGCCGCGCGTGGCTGGTGGCGATGTCGTGGTCCCACTCGGCGTCGGTGGGGTAGCGGGCCGCCTGGTCTTCGGCCAGCGCCAAGGCCTGCTCGTGGTGGCGCGCCGCCTCCGCCTCGCGCCCCTGCTGGGTCAGAACGTCGCCGAGCCGGGTGTGGCTGGCGACCAGCTCGCGCTGCCACCGCGGATCGTCGGGGGCGCGCGACGCGGCGCGCTCGGCGACCGCGAAGGCTTGCTCGAACTCGGCCAGTGCACCGGCCAACATCCCCTGGCGCGACAGCACGTCGCCGACGTTCTGCCGTGAGATCACCAGATCTTGTTGGAACGCGGGGTCGTTGGGCTCGAGCTGCAGTAGCTCGTCGATCATCGCGGCGGCGGCGCGGTAGTGCTCGAGTGCGGTACCCAGGTCGCCGCGCTCGAGGTGGATCTCGCCGGCGGCGTCGGTGCACAGCGCCAGCTCGTGCTGCCACAGCACCTCTTCGGGCTCGCGCTCGGCGAGCTCCTGGCGCAGCCGCAGCGCCGTGCTGCCGTGGTCGTGCGCCTCGTCGACCTGGCCCAGGTCGAGCATCACTTCGGCCATGCGTTGCTCGCTCGCCGCCAGCTCGTCGATGGCCTCCACCGATCGCTCGGTGGCCTGCACCAGCTGCTCGGCGGCGTCGCGATAGGCGCGGTAGTGCTCGAGCGCGGCGGTCAGCTCGCCGCGGCTCGCCAACAGTCGGCCGGTGTGGTGGTGGCGCAGTGCCTGGTCGCGGACCAGGGGCAGCGGGCTCTTGTCGCCCGAGTCGCCCGTGTAGCCGTCGGGGATGCTGTCGCCGAGCGCCAGCGCGGCGCGGTAGTGCATCAGGGCCTGCTCGGTGTAGCCGAGGTGGCTCTGCACGTCGGCGACACGGTCGTGGCACAGCGCGCAGTCGCGCTGGAACTCGACTTCGGCGGGGTGGCGCTCGGCCAGCAGCGTCGCGCGCTCCAAGGCGGCGCCGTAGTGGATCTCGGCGCGCTCGAAGTCGGCGACCTCGTGGGCGACGTCGCCCAGTCGTTGCTCGGCGACGACCAGCTCGTGGGTCCACTCTTCGTTGTCGGGTTCCTGGGCGGCGAGCTTCTGCGCGAGGTCGCGCGCCGCGTGGTACTGCTCCGCCGCTTGGTCGAACTCCATGCGGTCGAACAGACGGTCGCCCAGCTGGCCGCGACAATCGATCAGCTCGGCGGCGGCCTCGGGATCGCGTGGTGCCTTGCGGTGGCGGGCCTGTGCCCGGGCCAGGCGCTGCCGCAGCGGTTGTTCGGATTCGTTGGCCACCCGCATACCTTGGACCAGCGACTGCGGTTTGGCAATGCGCGAACCACGCGGCCGCGGGCCGCGTTCAGCCGAGGTCGTCATCCCGGTTCTGCAGCCGCGCCAGGCGCGCGGCGTCGGCGCGCACGCTGACGGTCTTGGTGTGGTTGGGGACTACCTGTCCCGGTGGTGCTCCCTTGGGCTTGCGCACGTGCTTGGCCCGCGTGTAGACCACGTCGCAGACCGGAGCGCCGCGCGCCTTGCTGAAGTGCACCGCCAGGCAGCCGGCGTCGAGCAGGGTCTCGAGGCTGGCGGTCTTGCCGCGGGGCAGGCGCACCACGACGTGGCTGCCGGCGCGGCCGCCGCCGACGTGCAGCCACAAGTCGTTGCCGCGGGCGATCTGCCGGCACAGGCGGTCGTTGTCGGCGTTGCTCTTGCCGACCAGGATCGGGTAGCCCTCGGCCGAGCGAAACTCGCGCACCCCGGCCATCGCCGCGGCCCGCTGGCGCGGTCCGCGGCCGCCCGCCGGCCGACTCGTCGGGGCGCTGAGCGCGGCGGGGATCACCCCGAGGCGCTGGAGCTCGGCGCGCACCGCGGCGAGGTCGGTTTCGTCGCCGGCCGCCGCCAGGGCCGTGGCCGCGGCGCGCAGCGCGTCGTGCCGGGCGCGCGCCTGCGCCAGCCGCTGCTCCGCCGTGGTGCGCGCGGCCTCGAGCTTGGCGGCCCGCCGGTAGAGCGCGTTGGCCTGTGCCGGGATCGGCACTCCGGCGCGCAACGGGATCCGCACCGTGCGGGTCGGCTCGAGTGGGTCCTCGACCTCGAGGACGTCTCGGCCGGCTCGGGCGCCAAAACCGTAGGCCAGCAGCAGGTCGGCCTGTTGCCGGACCGCGTCGGCCGCCTCGATCTCGGCGAGCTGGCGTTCGAGGCCGGCGCACTGGTGGGCGTTGCGGCGCTCGGCGCGGTCGAGGGCTCGTTGCAGCTCCAGCCGCTCTCCCTCGCGTTCGGCGTGCTCGTCGTGAACCGTGAACCAGCGGTCGATCGCCGCGTCGAGCGCCTCGCCGTCGGTGCCGGTGAAGCGAGCTTCCGCGCCCGCCGCCGGCGTCGGGCTCGCCGCCGGCTCCGGCCGCGGCGGTGGCGGGCGGTAGACGACGCCGGGGCGCAGCGTGCGCTGCGCCGACTGCGGCAGCCTCGAGAGCTCGACGATGCGATCCTCGGCGTCCAGCGTGCACCACAGGCCGCGCGGCCCGAACAGCTCGACGATCAGCGCACGCGCGCCGTCCTCGTTCGCGAGATCCAGGCGAAGCCAGCGCTCGCCCGCGGGCTGCGTCCACTCCAGCAGCCGGGCGCCGCGCAAGCCGGCGCGCAGCCGGTCGACGAGTGGGCCCTGGGCGAAAGCCTGCTTGGGGAAACGGCGCCGCGTGGTGCAGATGCGCGCCCGCGCGCCGCCCGGTGCGATGTGCAGCGCGCGCTTGGCCGCGCCGACCCGGACGAACAGCAGCAGATCGTCCGACTGCGCCAGGCGCGCGCAGTCGACGATCTCGCCGCCGGCCAGCAGGGCGCGCAGCGCGGCGATCTCGCGCGCCAGCTCGGTGGCGTCGAGGCCGCCGGGGCGCCGCGGGCCACTGCAGTTGGTCAGAGCTCCTCGTCGGCGTCGTAGATCCAGGCGAAGCCGTCGTGGTCGTAGTCGACGCAGCCCTCGGGGAAGAACAGGCCGAGCTCCTTCTCGGCTGCCTCGGGGCTGTCCGAGCCGTGCACGAGGTTGTAGGAGCGGCTGACGCCGTAGTCCCCGCGGATGGTGCCGGGAGCGGCGTCGGCACCGAAGGTGGCGCCCATCATCGTGCGGCAGACGCCGATCGCGCCGTTGCCCTCGATCGCCAAGGCGACGATCGGCGACTTGGTCATGAACTTCACCAGGCCTTCGTAGAACGGCTTGCCCTGGTGGGCGGCGTAATGCTTGGCGGCGAGCTCGGCGGTCATCCGCATCAGCTTCATTCCGACAATCTTCAGTCCCTTGGCCTCGAAGCGCCCCAGAATGTCGCCGATCAGACCGCGCTGCACGGCGTCGGGCTTGAGCAGAATCAAAGTACGTTCCATGCCGGGGATCTAATCACGGCGGCCCGTCGGGCGCCATCGGCGAGCTGGCGCCGGTGCCGGAAGCCGGAGCCGGCGCCGCCGCCGCCGTGAGCACTCGGTTGGCGCGCTCGTGCCACTTCGCCGGGCCGTCGGCGCCGAGCAGGAGCTGGCCACGTTGCAGCCAGGCACGGGCGTCGTCCGCCCCGGCGTGCCAGAGAGCCAGGCCGTAGAGAATGCGGTAGATGCCGCGGCCGGGATCGCCGGCCGGAAACAGCTGATCGGCGGCGCGGGCGCCGGCTTCGGCGAGCTCGGCGGTCTCGGCGTGCTCTCCGCGCAGGTAGAGCGCCTCGGCCAAGGCGTGCTCGGCGATCCGCGTGCGGCGGTGCTCCTCGCCGTGAATCTGGCGCACGCCCGCCAACGCCCTTCGCAGCATCGGCTCCGCCTCGGCGGGGCGCTGCCGCCGGATGGCAACCATGCCGGCGGAGTGCAGCAGATTGAAGACGATGATGTCGTCCGCAGGCAGGGAGCGCTCGGCGCGGGCGAGGGCTTCGTCGAGCAGCGCGGTGGCGGTGTCGAGCGCGCCCGCCGAGCGGTGGGCCAAGCCGAGGTTGTTGAGCGACACCAGGATGCTGCGGTGGTCCGGCGGCAGCCGCTCGCGCTTGGCGGCGAGCACGCGGGCGAGCAGATCGGTCGCGCGGTCGTGGTCGCCGGCGCGCTGGTAGGCCAGCGCCAGGTTGTTCATCGCCTTCCAGGTCTGCACGCTGTCCGCGCCGTTCTCGCGCAGCTGTTGCTGGTAGATGTCGCGGTAGCGCGGCAGGGTCTCGCGCTGCAGACCGAGCCGGTCGAGGACGGTGGCGAGGTTGCTCGACGCGCTCAGCGTGAGCGCGTGATCGGCCCCCAACGCCGTGGTGCGTGCCGCGACGACATGGCGCAGCAGTTGTTCCGCCTCCGCCAGCCGGTCTTGGCTGCGCAGCGCGACCGCGGCGTTGCACTCGGCGCTCAGCGTGTCGGCGTGCTCCGCGCCGAGCAGCCGGGCCCGCGCCGCGGCGGTCGGCACCAGCAAGTCGACGGCCTCCGCGCTGCGCCCGGTCTCGACGCACAGCACTCCCATCGAGTTGGCCGCCTCGAGCGTTTCGAGGTGTTCGGCGCCGAGGACATCGCGGCGCAGCCGCAGAGCGCGGCGCAGGTGTGGATCGGCGGCGGCGAACTCGCCGAGCCAGTAGTAGGCGGTGCCGAACGTGTGGCGCAGGGTGGCCTCGACCTCCGCCGGCAGCTGCCGGGTGGCGACGTCGTCGGCGGCGGCGGCCAACACCTCGCACAGCAGCGTGCGGTCGCGATCGCGGGCGACGTCGGGGTCGACGTGCGAGAACAGCGACTGCAGCAGGCCGGCGATCGCTTCGTACTTGCCGAGCTCGGTGTGCGCGCGGCGGGCCTGCGCGGTGGCGTAGACGGCGGCCGCCAGCAGAACCAGCGCGATCGCCGCTGCAGCGGCCAACGCGGTCCGGTAGCGCCGGCCGAGCTTGCCGAGCCGGTAGGTCCACGACGGCGGGCCGGCCAGGACCGGGTCGCCGGCCAAGTGGAGACGGAGGTCGGTCGCCAGCATCGCCACCGAGCCGTAGCGCCGCTCGCGGTCCTTCTCCAGGCAGCGCATCGTGATCCAGTCGAGGTCGCCACGCAGCGCTCGAGCCCGGCGCACGCAACGCGCATCGCCGGTGGCGTGCGCGGAGAGCGCCGTGCTGGGCCGCACGGGATCGTCTTCGCGGATGCGGCGTTGTAGCTCGATCAAGCCGGCGGTGCCGCCGGTCGGCTCCTCGAACGGACGTTGGCCGCACAACAGCTCGTAGAGCAGCACGCCCAGCGCGTACACGTCGGTGCGCGTGTCGATGTCGAGCTCGGCGCCGATCTGCTCGGGGCTCATGTAGGCTGGGGTCCCGAGCAGGGCGCCGCACTGCGTGTGCAACGAGCGGTCGTCGAGGCGGGCGTCGATCGCCTTGGCGATGCCGAAGTCGATGACCTTGACCACCGGCCGCCCGTCGACGTCGGCGACCAGCACGTTGGAGGGCTTGAGGTCGCGGTGGACGACGCCCTTCTGGTGCGCGTGCTGGACCGCCTGGCACACGTCCAAGAACAGCGCGATGCGCGCGGTGACGTCGGCGCCCGTCGCGTCGGCGTACTCGAGCAGGGTGGCGCCGCCGATCAGCTCGAGCGCGAACCACGGCCGCCCGTCGTCGGTCGCGCCCGCGTCGAACACCTGGGCGATGTTGGGGTGGTCCATCAGCGCGAGCGCCTGCCGCTCGGCGTGGAACCGCCGCACCACCTCGGGCCGGCCGAGACCGCGCTTGAGCACCTTGATCGCCACGCGCCGGCGCAGCGGCCGCTCCTGCCGCGCGCGCCAAACCTCACCGAAGCCGCCCTCGCCGATGCGCTCCTCGAGCCAGAACGGCCCGACCGCGACCCCGGCGCGCAGCGCGTCGATCGGCAGCTCGTCGCCTTCGGGGCCTCGGAACTCCTGAGTGCTGTCGGTCGCGGGTCGCATCCGCACCCTCAAGCGCGGACCACCCCCCTCACCGGCCAGAACGTACGGTGTCAGACTCGATTTTCTCGCTTCGCGCGGCCCAGCGCTAACGCGCCCGTCGCCGCACCGAGCCCAACACGGCGGCGAATGGCTCGAGCAGCGCCTCGTCGCGCACCTCGGCGTCGACCAGCACCCACAAGTCGTCATAGAGCAGGGCCGCGCCCCGGTGGCCGCTACCTGCGTCCCCCGCGGCATAGCGCAGGACCGCGGTGGCCTCCCACGGGTTGGGATCGGGTTTCGGCTGCCATTGTGGCGCGGCGCGGAGCGGCTGGCCGAGCGCGCGCAGTCGCGCGGCGAGCGAGGCCTCGATCGCCGCCCGCTCTCCGTCGAGCGTCGCGGCGGTGCGGGAGTAGGCGGTGATTCCGATGGTGCCGGTATCGTCGGGGCACACGTAGCTCACGTGGCAAAGGCCGACGTCGGCGGCGCCGTAGGCGTGGAACTCGGCCGGGCCGCGGCAGTGCAGGCCGTAGCGCTCGTTGTGATAGGCGCCCTGCCCGCGGACCGCGCCGCCACTGTGCGCCGCGGCGGCGCGCCGGCCGACTTCGTCCGCTGGAATCTCGGGATCGAGCAGCCGGAAGCTGGCCAGCCACAGCTGGATCTCGGTGGCGCGGCGCCGGTGGGCGTCGGGGTCACCGTCGACCGTCAGTAGGTAGGCGATCTCCGCCGACGGCGCCGCGCGTTTCCCCGCGGGGTGGGTGATGCAGTAGAGCGTGGTGCGCTGGCTGGTCCGATCCAGCTGGGCGCTGGCGCCGCGCGCGCCGCCGACCGCCGCGAGCGCCGCGGGCAGCGGCCATGGACGCGGGGGTTGCGCCGGCGTCTCGTCGTGCAAAAGCTGTTGCAAGAGGGACTGCGCGTCGAGGCTGCCGGGGTTGCGGGCGACGGTGATGCTCAGCCGCAGGTCGTCGTCGAGCGGATAGAAGGACACCATCTCGGTGCAACCGCTGATCGCGCGCGGGCTGGGCACGACCAGCCAGTCCGAAGTCGGTGACCCGATGGTGTAGTTGCAGGCCGGGCAGCGGAACGCGCCGGTGAAGCCGTTGGTGATGCCGTCGCGCATCGCCGCATCGACGTCGACGTGCAGCAGCGCCAGCGGAGTGCCCGCGTCGGTGCGGAAGGCGAGATAGCTGTGCTCACAATGGTCGGCGTCGCCGGTGTCGACCACGGTCTCGGCGAGCGCCACCCCGATCCCGCGGCTTTGGCGGAACTCCTGCACGCTCGACACCGCGGCCAGCCGCGCGCCCTGCTCGAGGAGGTGGCGCATGCGAGCATCGCGCGAGCCACCGAACCCGGCGCCGCCGCGTTGCGCGAACAGCGCGTCGTAGGCGTTGGTCGAGCCCTGCGCCACCGCGGTGTCGAGCGCCGACAGCAGCTCGCCAGCGAGCTCGGCGGTCGGCGTTCGCGCCCCACAACCGAGGAGGGTGAACAGCGCCGCGCCGGCGACGAGCGTCTCGCACCGCCGACTCACTGCCGCTCTCCGCGCGTCGCCAGGGCCAGCATTGGATCGGGGGACGGCAGCCGCAGCTGCGGCCGCAGCCGGGTCATCGCCGTGCCCCATCGGTCCGGCGAGAACGCGCCGGTCGCCTGGACCAGCTCGCCCTGCAGCGCGGGGGTGCGCGGCGCGCCGCCGGTGGACGCGCTCCACCACCAGCCCAGGCCGACGCAGACCACCGCCGCCGCCGCGGCCGCGGTCCACGAGCGAAGCGCGCGCGCGCGCCGCGGCGCCGGTGCCGGCGCGATCGCGCGCAGCACGCGTTCGACGAAGTCACCGGTCGGTTCCGGGGCGTGATAGCGGCGCATCAGCCGCTGCCACGACGGCGACTGTTCGCGCAGCAGGCGCTGGTAGGTCCGCTCGACGAAGTCGGGCGACACCTCGGGCACCCGGTGGGCCGCGAGCAACTCTTGCAACGCCGCCGGCGTGCCGGCGCGCTGCGCGTCCACCGCGGCCAGCGTGCGCTCGACGAAGTCGGCGGACACCGGCGGCGCCGGCTGTTGCAGCCACTCCGCCTCGCTGGGGAAGTCGGGTCGGTCGTGTTCCATGTCAGCTGCCGGTCTGCAGGTAGGGGGCCAGGCGGTCGCGCAGCGCCTCTTTGGCGCGGTGCAGCCGCGACTTGACGGTGCCCTCCGAGACCCCGGTCACCGAGGCGATCGCCGCGTAGTCGAGGCCCTCGTACTCACGCAGGACGAACGCCATCCGCTGGTCCTCGCCCAGCATCATCAGCGCCCGCTCGATGTGGCGGCCGAGCTCGCTGTCCTCGACCCGCTTGAGCGGCGCCGCGCTGACTTCGTCGGGCACCTCGCGCGGCGACTGCTCGTCGCCTTGGGCGCTGAGGGAGGTCGTGCGCAGGCGCCGCTTCTTGAGCACGTCGAAGCAGTGGTTGCGCACGAACGTGTAGACCCAGGTGGTGAACTTGACGCCGCGCGCCGGTTCGAAGGCGTCGATCGAGCGGAACACCTTCATGAAGATGTCTTGCGCGATGTCCTCGACGTCGGCGCGGAACCGCGAGCCCAAGAACCGGTAGATGGTCGCCAAGATCGGCCGGTGCAGCTCCTCGATGATCGTGCGGCAGGCGTCCTGGTCGCCCGCTTGGGCGCGGACGACGATGTCGTTGGCGAGCTCGGTCAAGGGCGGTCTCCGCTCTGATCGTGGCCTGATTCGATTGCGCGGGGCCTGAGGTTCCGCGATGTTGGATTATGGTACGGGCGGCGCCGGCGCAAGCGCGGCCCCCCGGTGTCCACCGCCCGATGGCTTCGACCGAATCCCGCCTCCCGCTCCCGGTCTGTGGCACCGCCCGCCAGCAGCTGGTCGCGGTGGCGCTGGCCGGCCTCTGCGCCGTGCTGTTTCTCGGCGACGCCTTGCTGCCGGGACGCGCCCTGGTGCCCTATCCCCCCGAGGCCAACCAGCCGCTGTTCGCCCAGGCGCTGGCCGACGGTGCGGATCTGGCCGAGATCCTGCGCGGCAACGCCGCCATGGGCGACAAGTACAACCAGTCCCTCTTCTGGGACTGGCAGATCCAGGCGGCGCTCGAGGAGGGGCGGCTGCCGCTGTGGACCCGCGCGCTGGGGGGCGGCGTGCCCTACGTGCCGCAGATGGGACTGGCCTATCAGCCGTGGAACCTGTTGCTGTGGCTCGGGGTTCCGTCGGTCGAGGTCTACGGCTACTGGTACTTGGGGCACCTGCTGCTGATCGGCTGGTTCGCCTACCGCTTTCTGCGCCGGGTCGGCGCCGGGCATGACGCCGCGCTGCTCGGCGTCGTCTGTGCGACGCTCGGTCTGTGGTCGCAGGCGCGGCTCCACCACAACGTCATCCTCGCCGCCGCGGTGCCGGCGTTCTGGATGCTGTCGGCCCTGCATGCGCTGTGGCGCGGTGGTGGCGGTGCCCGCGCCGCCGGTGGCCTGGCGCTGGCGACCGGCTGGTCGTGGCTCGGCGGGATGCCGCAGATCAGTCTGCTGTTGACCTATCTCGCCGCTGGGTGGGCGGCGGCGCTCTGGTGGCGCTCGGCGCCGGGGCAGCGGCTGCGGCCGGCGCTGTGGACGGCGTTCGCGTTCGGCATCGGCGCCGCCATCGGTGCGCTGCAGATGGGGCCGGTGCTGCTGGCGGCGCGTGACTCGGCGCGGACGCCGTCCGACGAGGCGCTGCTCGCCAGCGTCGCGTTGCCGTGGTCGCACCTGCTGTCGGCGGTGTGGCCGGATCTGCTTGCCTGGCCGCGCGACCACTTCTACGGCGACATCGACACCACGCGGGCGTCGTGGGCGGCGCTCGTCCTGCTCGACATCGACCAGGTGCAGCTCGGCCTCGACAAGTACCCCGAGTCGGCGTTCGCGGTCGGCACCCTGCCGCTGGCGCTGGCGTGGGTGGGCCTGCGCGGGCGGGTGGGCGCGTTCTTCGGCGTTGTTGCGCTCGGCGCGCTGCTGTTGGTCACCGCGACGCCGCCGGTGTTGCAGGTCAGTGGCTGGCTGCCCGGGTTGCGCGTCGGCGATCTGCGCCGGGGTTTGGTGCTGGTGTGGCTCGCGCTCGGCGTGCTCGGTGCGCTCGGCCTGGACCGGGCGGCCCGCGACGGGCGACCGCGGTTGGCGGTTGCGTGGTGCGCCGGGGTCGCGCTGCTCAGCGCGTATTGGTGGTGGCGGCACCAGGCGCCCGCGGCGCAGCTGGAGCTCGAGTGGTTGTCGCGGATCGCGGACGCCTGGGGGTTGCCAGCAGAAGAGCGCGACGCCGGCATCGCGCGGGCGCGGGCCGTGCACTTGGGCGGCGGACAGACGGAGGCCAACCTCGTGCGGCTGCGCGAGACGTTCGGCCGCACGGCGTTGGTCGCCGCTGCCGGCGCCGGGTTGCTGTGGTGCAGCCGTCGTCGCTGGGCGCGGGGGGCGCTGGTGCTGCTCACTGCGATCGAGCTGGTCGTGGTCGGCCGCGGCCCCGCCGTGGTCGTCGAGAGCCAGCGCGTCACCACACCGCCGCGCGTGCTGGCACCGGTGCTGGCGGCGACGCGCGCCGCCGAGGGGCCGCGGCCCCGGTTCCAGCGCCTGCTGCCAGCGGACGCGCCGCGGCCGACCCTGCTCTTGCGGCCGAACCTCGGCGCGTTCTACGGGCTGGAAGACCTGTCGTCGTATCACCCACTGCCGCCACGCCGGCAGGAGGAGCTGTGCGACGCGATCGCACCAGGCGTGGCAATGGGAGGCGTCGGCGTCGAGGCGTTGCGCGACGCCGGCCGTCTCGAGCACCCGATGTTCGACGTTCTGGGGTTGCAGTGGGTGTTGAGCGCGGTGCCCGTCGAGTCGCCGGCTTGGCGTGACCGCACTCCGGCGGACGCGGCGGGACCGTTCCGGTTGTACGAGCGGGCGCGGCCGGCTGCGCCCCGCGCGGTGTTCCTTACTGACGTGGTGATCGAGCCCGATCGCGAGCGGCGGTTGGCGTTGCTGGCGGACCCGCGGCGCGACGCGCGGCGCCAGATCGTGCTCGAGGATCCCACCCTGTCGGTGCCGCCGGCGGGGGAGGCTGTGGCCACGGTCGAAGTCGTCGCCCACGAAGACGAGCGCGTGCGCATCGACGTGCGCACTGACCGCGCCGGCTACCTGCGCCTGGCCGACCCCTGGGACCCGGGCTGGCGCGCCACGGTGAACGGCGCCGCGGCGCCGGTGGTGATCGCCGATCACTACCTCCGCGCGGTGTGGCTGCCGGCCGGCGCGCACCGCGTCGAGTTCACCTACGACGGGCCGACCGTGGTCCTTCCGCGCCGCATCGGCGGTCTCGGCCTGCTGGTCGCGGTCGCGCTGTGGCTCGCGGGCCGCCGGCGTCAGACCTGATAGGGGATCAGGTCCTCGTCGTCGCCGGTCTCGCCGAGCTGCTCGTTGACGTGTGCCGCGTCGATGGTGATCGCCTCGCCCTGCCGCTCGGAGGCGACGAACGCGAGCTCTTCCAGACACTTCTCCATGATCGTCAGCAGGCGGCGCGCGCCGATGTTCTGTGTGGTCTCGTTGGCGCGGAACGCGAGCTGCGCGATGCGCTGCACGCCGTCCTCGGTGAACTCGAGCCGCACGCCCTCGGTGCCGAACAGCGCCTGGTACTGGCGCACCAGGCTGTTGCGCGGCTCGGTGAGGATGCGGACGAAGTCGGCTTCCACCAGCGGCCGCAAGGCGACGCGCACCGGAAAGCGCCCCTGCAGCTCGGGGATCAGCTCGCTCGGCTTGTGGAAGTGGAACGCGCCGGCGGCGATGAACAGCATGTGATCGGTGCGCACGTGGCCGTAGCGCGTGTACACCGCGCAACCCTCGACGATCGGCAGCAGGTCGCGCTGCACGCCTTCGCGTGAGACGTCCGGCCCGTCCGACCCGCCGGCGCCGACGATCTTGTCGACCTCGTCGAGGAAGACGATGCCGTCGTTCTCGGCGCGGTCGAGCGCGTCGCGCACGATGGCGTCTTGATCGATGAGCTTGTCGGCCTCCTCTTCCTGCAGCAGGTCGAGCGCCTCGCGAATCGGCAGCTTGCGCACCTTGGTGCGCTGCCCGGGCGAGCGGCCCCACAGCTCCTGCAGCGCCTGGGCGTCGATGCCCATGGTCTCGTTGCCCTGTGGTCCCTGGATGCTCAGCGTCGGCGTGCGCTGGTCCTGCACTTCGACCTCGACCAGCTCGGCGTCGAGCTCGCCCGCCTCCAGCTGTGCCTGCAGCTGCTTGCCCTGTGCATCGCGCTCCTCGGCGCGGCGCGCCAGCTCGACCGGCGACGCCTCGGACTCGCCGTAAGCCTCGACGCTCTGCGGGCGCCACAACCCGGCCTCGGAGGCCGCTTGCCGCGGGTCGGGATCGAGCAGCCCGCGCTGCAGCAAGAGAGCGGTGAGCACCCGCTGCCGCGCGTGCTCGCGCGCCTTCGGCTGCACCTCCTCGACGCGCTCGCGGCGCACCAGGGCGATCGCCGCGTCGACCAGATCGCGCACCATCGACTCGACGTCGCGGCCGTGGTAGCCGACCTCGCTGTACTTGCTGGCCTCGACCTTGACGAACGGCGAGTGCGCCAGCGCCGCCAGCCGCCGCGCGATCTCGGTCTTGCCGACGCCGGTTGGCCCGATCAGCAGGATGTTCTTCGGATACACATCGGCGGCCACCTCCTCCGCCAGCTGCCGCCGCCGCCACCGGTTGCGCAGCGCGACCGCCACCGCGCGCTTGGCGCGGTCCTGACCGACGACATACTCGTCGAGCTTCGCCGTGATCTCCCGCGGAGTGAGCTGAGGAACCGTCATCCCGTGAACAGTACGGTGTCGCACTCGATTTTCTCGCTTCGCACCGATTGCCCTTCCGCTCCGCGCTCAATCCAAGAGGTAGAGCCCCAAGCGCCACACGTCTGTGCTCAGCAGCGCGACCATCACGACCGCGCTGGCGATCGGCATGAGGGCGGTGGCAACACGTGTCCCGAGCCCGCGGCACGCGAGGACCGCCAAAGCCCAAGCGCCACCGAGCGCCATGGCGATCGCCGGACACACCCCGCGCGCCCACGACGGCAGCGCGGTTCCGGCCGCCACCGCATCCCCCTGCGATGCGATCGACTCGAGGCCGACGTGTGCGTGCTTGACCGTCGCCCCCGCGAGCCACCAGGCCGTCGGCCACCACAGGACGACACCGATGGCGAATGCGAGGAGTGCGAGGTAGAGGCGTTCGGAGCGAAGCGAGAAAATCGAGTGCGACACCGTACTTTCGCTAGAGGAGGCGCTCGACGAGGGACTCGAAGCGGGCCTTGAGGCGGGCGTGCACCGCGCCCGTGGCGGGGCCGGAGAAGCCGGTGTGGACCGCGATCGGGTCGCCGTCGCCGTCGAGGAACACGGTCGTCGGGTAGGCGCGGACGGCGTCGAGCAGCGGGAATGCCTCGCTGGCGCGGGTCTTGTTCGCCGGCCCGGCGTGCAGGACGACGAACGGCAGGTCGTGGTGGCTCCGGTAGTCGGCGATGCGGGCCCGCACCGCGGCCGGCTCGTCGTCGTGCTCGAACGCGAGGCCGATCACGCGCACGCCGCGCTCGGCGTAGGTGCGGTGCAGCGCGGCCATCACCGCGCCGGCGTCGTTGCAGTTGGGACACCACGTGCCGAACAGGTAGAGCACCGTGCCGCGCTCGCCGAGCAGATCGCCGAGCGCCACCTCGCCGCCGTCGACCGCGGTAAAGCGCAGCTCCTTCGCCGGCACCAGATCGGTGGCGTGGGTGAGCGCGAACGCGTCGGGCAGTGCCGCGTCCGGGTCGCGCTGCGCGTTCCACTCCTCGTGCCACTGGTCCGACGACCAGAAGTCGCCGGCCAAGCCGCCCTCGCGGTCCAGCTCGGCGTGGAACAAGAACGCGTGCGCGCCGTCGAAGCACGACAGGCGCAGGCGCGCACCCGACCAGTGTCCCGCCAGGTAGCGGTAGTCGCCGAGCGTGGTCTCGAAGGTGCCGCGCGCGTTGCCGTCGGGGCCGGCCGCCAGCGTCGCTGCCGCCGGATAGCGGTCCTTGGCGAATTGCACTCGCCACCGGCCGTCGATGCCGGCAGCGTCGGCCGGTGGGCGGGTCGAATCCGCGAAGCGCGGCGCGTCGCCGCGGGTCGCGACGAACTCCATGCGGGTTGCCTCACCGGTGCCGCGTCGCTTGTGCCACTCGCCGCGCAGCCCCCCGTCCTCGCCCCGCTCCGCGGTGATCGTCGAATCGTAGGGCGGAAACCGCAGCCGCACCGTGTCGCCTTGCCACCCGACCTCGATCGCGATGCGTTCTTCGCCGTTGCGCACCGCGCCCGCGCCCGCCGTCCCCGGGGCGGGAAGCTCGAGCGTGAACGGCAGCGCGCCCCCGGGCGAGCGCAGGACTGCGCGGTAGATCCAGGGCGCATCGTCGCCGGCGCGCTCGGGTTGCGCGGCGGAGACCGAGCACAGCAGCAGAAGAACGGTGGTGGTCCGTGTTCGCACGGACAAAGGTTTTAGCGTCCCCGTCGCCGAGCGTGCGCTCGCATCGGCGTTGCGCTTGCTCTACCATCGCCCGCCGTTGCCGGTGCACCGCACGCACGGTCAGGCGAGTGGTGCCCGGCGCTCAGACGATCACACCATCCCCGAGACCTCGCCCGCTCGGGGTTCGGTTTCTCCGACCAGGGAGGGAATCCATGGCAAAGAAGGGCAAGGATCTCTTCGAGCTTCTGCAAGCGCGGGCCAAGGGCGGCCTACCCGCCCCCAAGAAGGCGCCGCCGCCGCAGCTGCCGAGTGTCGTCGAACAGGTCGGTCAACGGCTCAAGGTCTGGTTCGGCGGTGGTGCCGCCGGAGCTGCCGAGGGCGGCAAGGCGCGGCGCGGGCGCGGCGCCAAGGCGGGCAGCCGGGCTGCCCCGGCCGCCGGGCTCAGCGGAGTCGGGCTCGCCGGCGTCGTGCTCACCGCCCTGGTGCTCGGCTTCGGCCTCGGCCGCTGGACCGCCGGCACCACGCCGCCGACCGAGGAGCTGCGCTCCAGCGCTCCGCAGCCCCGGACACCTCAGGGCTTCCCCGAGGCACCCCCCGGCCCCCTGTCGACGGCCGAGGAAACCGCCACCCTCTCGAACTTCTTCTACCCGGTGCTAGGCTACCGGCAAGCGGAGCAGGCCAGCAAGCTGGTCGGCCACCTCCGCCAGAACGGCTGCCCGACGGCGCGCTACCGCCACGTGGAGCGCAACGAGGGCAGCTTCTGGCTGGTGTTGGTCTACGTGCAGGCAGAAGACGCGGCGGCGGCCAACGAGGCGGCGCCACACTACCTGGAGCGGCTGCGCACCGTGCCCGTGCCCGATTTCGAGCCCAAGCTGACGACCGCGATCGAGAACACGACCCTGCGCCAGCTGCGGCAGTCTTGAAGCTTTCTCCTAGAGTCCGTCATGTCCATCCATCCGAGTTTGAAGATCTCCGGTGCGCTCAGCGGTGAGCGCAACGTCTGGACCCGTGCCGAGCGCATCGCCGCGCTGAAGAAGGTCGGCAAGTGGAAGGATGGCGACGCGGTCCACGGTCTGCCCAAGGTGCGCACGCGCTTTCGGGTGAAGAGCAAGAAGCAGCTCAAGGCCGAGGCAGCGGCGCAGGCCGACGACGAAGGCAAAGAGAAGTCGGATAGCTGAGCGCGGCGCCGGCGATGCTTGCCCAGCGAGTGCGGCGGATCGAGCCGAGTGGCATCCGCCGCATCTTCGAGCTCATGGCGACGATGGAGGATCCGATCAATCTCTCCATCGGCCAGGCCGATTACGACCCGCCGGAGGCGTTGGTCGAAGCGGCGTGCCGCGCCATCCGCAATGGCCACAACCGCTACACGACCACGCAGGGCTTGGCCGGCCTCAACGAGCGGGTGCTCGACATGGTGGCGGCGCGCTACGGCCACCGTCCGCCGGCGAGTCTGATCACTGCCGGAGTCTCCGGCGGGATCCTGCTGTCGTTTCTCGCCCTGCTCGATCCGGGCGACGAGATCCTGCTGCCGGATCCCAACTTCATGATGTACCGGCACCTCGCCGAGCTGTGTGGGGCGACGGTGCGGACGTACAGCCTCTACCCGCGCTTCCATCTGGACCCCGACGAGATCGGCGCGCTGGTCAACGAGAAGACCAAGGTGGTCTTCATCAACTCGCCCAGCAATCCGACCGGCGGCGTGCTGTCGCGCGCGGAAGTCGAGGCGGTGGCGGCCGCTGCCGACCGGGTCGGCGCCTACGTGATCTCGGACGAGATCTACGACGGCTTCGTCTACGCCGACGAGTTTGCCTCGCCGGTCGGCCTCAGCGAGCGGGTGATCCAGCTGTCCGGATTCAGCAAGACCTACGGCGTGCCCGGCTGGCGGATGGGATACGCCACGGGGCCGGTCGAGGTGCTGGACGCGATCAAGACGCTGCAGCAGTTCAGCTTCGTGTGCGCGCCGGCGCCGTTCCAGCACGCCATCCTCGAAGCCGCGTTCGACCTGGACATGACGCCCTACCTGGATGCCTACCGGCGCAAGCGCGACCGCCTGGTCGAGGGCCTGCACCCGGCCTACGACTTGGTGCCGCCGGAGGGCTCGTTCTACGCCTTCCCCTCGCTGCCCGGGGGCGTCGCCGAGGGGGCGTTCATCGAGGCGGCGCTGGAGAACAAGCTGCTGGTCGTGCCCGGCAGCGCGTTCAGCGCGCGCGATACGCATTTTCGCCTGTCGTTCGCCGCCAGTGACGCCGACCTCGAGCGCGGCCTCGACGTGCTCGGCCGGTTGGCGACTGCTCTGGCGCAGTGAGTGGCGGCGCGCCGGCTGGGCCTGCGGCGCCGCTGGTCGAGATCTTCGGCTCGATCCAGGGGGAGGGGCGCCACGTCGGCGCCGGCATGGCGTTCGTGCGCGTCGCGCGCTGTCCGGTGCGCTGCACCTATTGCGACACGCCGCACAGCTACGACGTGGCGGAACACGCCATCGTGCACGGGCGTACCGGTGAAGAACGCGAACCCAACCCGGTGTCGGCGGCGCGCGCGGCAGCGCTGGTCGAACAGCTCGGCGCGCCGTGGTCGGGCTGCGTCTCGGTCACCGGTGGCGAGCCGCTGCTCTACCCGGAGTTCGTCGCCGCCCTGGCAGCCGCGGTGGCGCCGGCCACCGTCCACTTGGAGACCGCGGCCCTGCACCCCGACGCGCTGCGCGCCTGCATCGGCGGCCTGCACCACGTCAGTGCCGACTACAAGCTGCCGGGCACCCTCGAACGCGGCGACTACGCCGCGCGCCACGTCGAGTGCGTGCGGATCGCGGCCGAGTCGGGTTGCGCGGTCGACGTCAAGATGGTGATCACCTCCGCGGTGACCGACGCCGCGGTCGACGCCGCGCTCGACCGCCTGTCCCCGTTCCGCAGACAAGTCCTGCTGGTGTTCCAGCCGGTGACCCCGTTCGGCGCCGAGACCGCCACCGTTCCGACCGCACGCCTGCTCGCCCTGGCCGAGCGCGCTGCCGCGCGAGGGTTGAGCCCCCGCGTCCTGCCCCAGGTCCACCGCACCCTTGGCTGCAACTGAACGTACGGAGTCCGGCTCGATTTTCTCGCTTCGCGCACGGCGCAGCCGTGCGCGAAGCGAGAAAATCGAGCCGGACTCCGTACGTTTCGCGAGGACGCTCTTGGCTCGTCGATCGCCGGTCTTGCTGGTGTTGCTGGTCTCTCTGGTCTCGCTGATCGCGGTGGGGAGTGCGCGGGCGCAGGGGGAGGTGTCGGTGCCGCCGGTTTCGCTGGCGCCGTTCGGGGCGCTCGACGCGTTGGGCGAGAAGTCGTCCTGTCGGCGTTGTGGGCGCACGGGTCACCGCGCCTGCAAGCGCCACGGGCGCGATGGTCTGGCTGTGGAGGCCGCGGTGGTGCACTGCAGCGTTGCCACCGAGTGTCGCGAATGCGCAGGCGCGCTGGCGCGCGATTGCGCGCACTGCGCGGTTGCCGCGGTCGAGGTCGCCCTCGATGAGCGTCGCCGCGCGCACGCGGACTGGCTCGCCGCGCAGCGCGCGCGTGTCGATGCGCACCTGGACGGAGACACCGTGTTGCACGCGCAGTCCGCGCACGTCGACCTCGCGTTCGGCATCGGTCCGTTGACCGTGGGCCGCGCCAAGCTCGACGGGCACCGGCTGATGCACCTCTATCTCGAGCGGTTGGAGGCGCTGCGCAGCGACGTGCTCGAGGTCTTCGGCTTGTCGGACGCCGACTTCTCGACGCGGCTGACCGTGCTGATGTTTGCCGACCGCGAGCACCACCGGCAGCTCGCACCGCGGGTGGCCGGCGGCGGGGCCGAGGCCGTCGGCATGAAGCAGATGGGCGTCGAGGCGACCTATTGCATGTGGCACGACCGGCGGCTGATGCCCGGAGACGAGGAGCTGCATCGCACCGTCGTGCACAACGTCGCCCATCTGTTGCTCGGCAACCAGGCGCCGGCGATGTGGCTCGGCAACCGCGGTCACGGTTGGATCGACGAAGGCGTGGCGCACTGGTTCGAGGACCGGCTCACCGGCAAGTGCCTCACGTATTGCTACGAGGAGATCGCGTTCGTTCCGGGCCCATTCAAGGGCGGGCGTTGGCGGGTGCCGGTGCGGCAGTTCGTCGAACGCCGGGCGCTGCGGCCGTTTGCCGTCGTCGTGCGCAAGAACACCGACGAGCTCGACGCGCAGGACCGGGCCCAGGCGTTCGCCTACGTCGACTTCTTGATCGACCACTGCGGTGGGCGCAGGCTCGCGGCCCTGATCCGGGCGCTCAAGCGCAAGCAGCCGCTGCACGAGGCCTTGGCGGAGACCTGCGGCCTCAAGATGCTACATTTCGACGAGATGTTCGCAGAATGGGTACGGGCGCACTATCCGGTGCGGGAGGAGCGGCGGTGAGGTGGCAGGGACGCAGTCGAGGGCGCGCGATCGCGGCGCTGGCATCGCTCGTGGGACTGGTCGCCGCCGACCTGGCCGCGCAGCCGCAGCGGGACCGCCGCGTGTTCGCGCACGTGATGCAGCTGCGCCACCGCGTCTGGGCCGAGGCGCGCGGCGCCGATGCCGAGATCCGCGCCGCGGTCGCGCGGCTGCTGGCCGAGGATCGCTCCGGCAACCCGCTGCTGCCACTGCGTCGTGCGCAGGCATTGCTGCGCGGCGTCGACGCCGACGCGGCGTTTCTGTGGCGTGGTGGCCTGCTGCTGCTGGCGACGCCGGAGGTGCCCGACGCGACTCCCGACGATCCCGCGGAAGCGATGCCGCACTTTCCCGACGTCCACCTGACGATGCACTTGCCGTTTCCGATTGCCGAGGTCGGCGCCATGCGCTTCGACCTGCGCGTCCTCGACGCGGAGGGTGAAGAGCGCTGGCGAGGCCAGCTGGCGGCGGATGCGGTCACCGACCTGCGGCAGTTCTCGACGACGACGACGGCGCCGTTGGCGGAGCTCGAGGACGGCAGCTACCGGGTCGCGGTGGACGCGTTCACTGGCGACGAAGGACCGCGGCCGGGCGATCCGGTGGCGACCGCCGAGTTCCACGTCAAGCGCGGCTTCCCCGAGGCGGCACTGGCGTTGCAGCGGCGGTTCGAAGCCTTGTCCGTCGACGATCGCAGCGCGCGGTTGCTGCGCGGCGCGCTCGCCGGCCTGTCGCGGGTCTTCTACGGCGAGCCCGCCGCCGGCCGCAGCCGCCCGCTCGACGAGCTGGCACGCGCCGAGGCGATGCTCGACAACGCCGAACGTGGCCGGCCGGTTCTCGACGGCCTGCGCGGCTGGGTCACGGTGGCGGTGCGCACGGGCGACGACGAGACCGGTCAACTCGCGCTGCGTTTACCGGCCGACGACACGCCGCGCCCGCTGGTGTTGTTCGTTCCCGGCACCCCGGCGTGGGACCCGCACTGGCGGCGGCCGACGTCGCCGCGCAGCACTGCGCCACAGTGGTTGGCGGAGGTGCTCGAAGCGGCCGAGTTCGACGCCGAGGGCGAGTGGCACCTGGCGGTGCTGCAGTCACCGGGCGACTTCGCCAGCGCTCCGGGTGCGATCACCGAGGCGGTGGCCGAGCTGCGCGCGCTGCTGCCGGTTGCCGGCGGCGTGGTCCTCGCCGGCGAGCGCGACGGGGCGGTGGCGTTGTCCCTGGCGATGACGCGCGCGCCCGAGCTCGCCCGCGCGGTGGTCCTCGCCGGGGGCGGCGGCCTGCCCGTCGACCTGCCCGAGTCGGTGGCGCGCACGTCCTGGCTGCTGCTCGAGGCGGTGGGCGAGAGCGGCAACGAGAACCTGCAGCGCGCCGCCAAGTACCTGAGCGACGCCGGCGCTGAAGTGAGGCTGGAGGCGGCCGGTGCACGACCCTGGGCGTGGCCCCTGGCACACTCGCTGGCCGAGATCGCGGCCTTCACTTCTGCGGCGTTGGCCGCGCCAGCACGATCCACTGGTCGCTGACGAAGCGGCACAACGGTCGCTCGATGACGGGCGCGAGGCCGGCTGCGGCGAGGTCTCGGTGCAGCTGGCGGCGGGTGATGGCGCAGCGGCCGCTGCGGCGCTTGCCCAGCCGGCGCGCGGCGAGCCTTCGCCAGTGCTGCAGACTGACGCTGTGGAAGAACGACAGCAGCACCGCGTCGCGCGCCACGCGGCGCAACTCGCACAGCACGGCGACGCGCTCCTCTGCCGCCGGCAGGTGGTGCAGCAGGCGCATGCAGAGCGCGCCGGCGAACGCGTCGTCGGCGAACGGCAGCGCCAGGGCCGACGCGCGCGCGCGGGCCATGCCGTGCTGCGGGCACGCGCGCAGCATGGCCGCATCTCGATCGACCTGGACCACGGGGCCGGGCAGCAGATCGCTCAGTCGGCCGGCGCCGGACGGCACATCCAGCCAGGGACCATCCCCGTCCACGGTGCGCAGCAAGGCGCGCAGCGCGGCGGTCTCGCGCCGGTGGGTCGCGGGGCCGGCGCCGACGGTGAAGCGCCGGTCGCGGTAGCGCTCGGCGTAGCCGGGCTCGCGCAGGTATGGAGTCTCGACCACCATGCCGGAGTGCAACAGCGTAGCCGCTGTCAGTCGCCGCGCGCCGCAGACTCTGTCGATGACCACTCATCGAGCAGCGTCGCCAGCCACGGCCAGACGCCACGGAAGTGCGCGACGTGGTGGGCCGCGTCCTCGCCGCCGTAACCGCGCACCTCGAGTCCGCCGCGGACCGCGCGGCTGCGGCGCGGCAGGCCGTCGCCGTCCTCGCCGCGCCAGGGCCCGCGTGCCACTCCGGTCGCCGCGAGAACCGCATCTGCGCAGGCCGTCGTGCTGGCGTAGGTGCGCGGGTCGATCGCGCTGTGGCTGATCCAGAGCCGGCCGGTGCCGGCGGCTGCGCGCCGGGCATAGGCGCAGAACGGCGCCATCTGTGCCGGGTCGGGATGGCCTTCGACCAACCCTGCGTGCAGACCGTCCGCCAGCAGGATTGCCGCGGGCGGCGGTGTGCGCGGGTCGCGCAGTACCGCGCGGACGCCGCCATATCCGGCGGAGAACGCGGTCAGAACCACGCGGCGCAGCGGCAGGCGACGGCCGGTGGCGCGCTGCACTGCGGCGCGGGCCTGTTTGCACAGGGCGGCGAATGCGCCGGGAGTCGCAAACCGGCGCTCGTAGACGCTGGACAGCCCGTCGCGGTGCAACGCCACCAGCACCGCGTCGTCGCGCTCCATGCCGGTGAACGCCGACGCGGCGCGCGCGCGGTCGCCGTGCAGGTGCACGACGAGCACCGGGTCGCGGTCGGGATCGAGCGCGGGGATGGTCAGGGTCGCGTCGTCGGCGAGCACCAGGGCGGTCGGTCGCGTCGCGGCTGGCTCGGCCGCGGGGGAGACCAGCGGTGGGGCAGAGCACGCGCCGAGCAGAAGCAAGGGCATGGCCCGATGGGGTGGGCGAGTCGCGCTCCGTCTGGGCACGGCGCCAGCATACGTCAAGCCGCGCGGCCGCGAGTGCCGAAGAAACCGACGGTCTGCTCCCGTTGCCGAAGTTCAAGGACGTCCGCATGAACCACGATTCCTCCGACACCACCGTCCACGACCGCCGCGATCAGGCGCGCGCGGTGCATGAAGGCGACGTCGCCGTCGAGTTCGTCCCGCAGACCCTCGTCGGGCCGGGCCAGAACATCTCCGACGAGGGCGTGTTCTTCGTCGCCGACGGCGCCCTCACCGTGCGCGTCGACGTCGGCGACGGCACCCAGCGCGAGGCCGAGATCGTCCGCGTCCAGTCGATGGGCGAGGGTCGGGTCGGCGTCGCCGTGCGCTTCCGCGGCGGCAGCTGAGGCGCCGCGGCGCGGCGGCGGCTATCATTGCGCCGCCGATGGGTGATCTGCGCGACCAGCTGAAGAAGGCCAAGCTGCTGTCCAAGAAGGACGCCAAGCGCTTGGCGCACGAAGAGCGCGTGCACCGCAGCCAGGTCGGTCGCGAGGGCCTCGAGCGGGAGCAGGCCGAGCGCCGCGCCGCGATCGAGCAGCAGCGCAGCGAGCAACGCCAGCACACCGCCGAGGTGCAGGCCGAGCTCGATGCGGCCCGCCGTGCCGCCGCCGAGCGCGCGGCTTGCGAGGACATCCTGGCCCGCGAGGTGGTACAGCCGCATGCGCGTGGCGGGCGGCGCTGGTACTTCGAAGTCGAGGACGGCAGCTTGCCGTGGCTCGAGATCGACGAGGCGCTGCACTTCCAGCTGCAATCGGGCCACTACTGGGTGGTGCGCACGGGCGCCCCCGGCAGTCACGTGTACGGCCTGCTCGAGGCCGAGCAGGCGCGGCGGGTGTTTGCCGCGATCCCCGATGTGGTGGTGTGGGCCCCCGGCGGGGTGCCTCAAGCGGGCTGACCGGCGCCGGGGAGCGCCGATTTCTCGACCCGGCCCGGCCCTCGCGGTCACAGTGGTGGTGTGAGACCCTCACCGGTCGCCGGTCCCGCGATGCGCCGCCCGCGGGATCCCGATGCCGCGCGCCGCGCGCTGGATCAGGTTTGGCGCTATCTGCGCGTCCTGGGGGCGGACGCGGACGAGGCCGAGGAGCTGGCGCAGGATGCGTTCGTCGCCCTGCTCCAGGTCGAACGCGAGCATCCTCGCGAGACCCCGCTGGGATGGCTCCGCGCCACGGCGCGGCGCATGTGGTGGGCGCGCTGCCGCGCTGACGACCGGCGTCGCCGCGCGCTGCAGATGGTGGGGGATGCCATCGAGACGGCCTGGGCCGAGTACGAGGGCGACGACGATGGCGACGGCTACCGCGACGCGCTCGGTCTGTGTCTGTCCGCGCTGTCGGCGGACGATCGGGTCGCGATCGAGGCGTGCTACCGCGACGGCCGGCCGCGCGCGGAGGTGGCGGCCGCGCTCGGCCTGGGCCCGGAGGCGTTGAAGAGCCGGTTGCGGCGCTGCAAGCAGCGGCTGCGGAAGTGCATCGAACGGAGGCTTAGCCGATGACCGAGTCGATCGAGAGGGCGCGGGAGGCCGTGCTCGAGATGGCGCTGGACGAGGCGGTGGGAAACCGGCGGCCGCCGGTCGAGTGGCCCGTGCTGCGGCAACGCGTGCCGCCGCGTGCACTGTCCCGCCCGCGACCCTGGCTTTGGGCCGCTGCCGTGCTCGTGATCGGCGGCGCCGTGTTGCTGGCCGTGCATGGCTTGACGGGTCCCGGGCCCCGCGAGGCCACCCTGCCCGCCGAGCGCCGCCCTTTGGATGCGCCGGCATCGCTCGACGAGGTGCGGCAATGGTTGGCGGTCGCGCCGATCGAGGTTGCGACGCTCACGCCGGTCTCGCTCTACGACGCGGCCGCACAACGCAGCGTGTCGCTGCGTCCGTTGCCGCTCGAGGGGTTGTTCCGCTACGACACGTCGGAGGCTCTCGACGACGACCTCCGCCGCCAGCTGCGTGTCGCGCTGCGCGACGCCCGGCAGTCGACCGCCGCGTTCGCGGCGGCTCCCGGTGAGCACGAGCTCGTGCTGCACCTCGGTGCGGCGCCGGGCGGTGAATCGCGCCGCCTGCTCCTCCGCCTGCGCGGTGGGGCGCGCGAGCCGCACCAAGCAGAGCGCACCCTGCACGCAGCGGTGGTCGGCAAACGTGCCGACTGGGTCGTGGGGCTGCCGGCACCGCTGCGGCGCGAGCTGCTCTTGGTGTGCGATGCAGTGACGCGCGCGGTGGTGCAGGGGCGGGGGATCGTGTTCGGCGGTGACGCCTTGGCGGCCCTGCCGGCGGACACGACCCGGCTCGCGGTCCACCGTGTGCCGGCCAGCGGTGCGTTGCAGCTCGAACGCTTGAGCGCGCTCACCCACCTCGACCTGCGCGGCAGCCCGGCATTGCACCACGCGACCGCGTTGGGCCGCCTCCGCGCTTGTAAGGACCTGGCTTCGCTGACGCTCGATGGGCGCCACCTCGACCAAGCCGCGATCCAGGTGTTGGGTGGCCTGCATCCGCTGCGCGAGCTGTTTCTGATCTCGGTCGAGGACGATCTCGCTCGGCTGTTGGCCGAGATGAGGATGGCTCCGGCCGACGTGCAGGTCGACGACACGGCGGCTGCGGTGCTGGCGCGGCTGCGCGGCCTGCGCGAGCTGGTCGTCAGCGGCCCGCGGTTGACCGACGCCGGGCTCGCCCAACTCGCCCGCCTGCGAGAGTTGCGCAGCCTCGCGCTGGTGAACGCCGATGAGGTGCGCGGCACCGGCATGCACGCGTTCGCCGGCCACCCGGCGCTGCGGTCGGTGTGGCTCGCCGGCGAGCAGCTCGAGTTGCCCGCGCTCGCGGCGGCGCTCGCGAACACCGAGGTCGACACGTTGGTCTGCACGCTCGATCCGCGGAGCGATGCAGTGGCGCTTCCCCTGTTGGCGCACTGCCCTGGGTTGAGCGAGCTGACCTTGGACGCCTGCGGTAGAGAGGCGTCCGCCGCGGAGTGGCGGATGCTGTTCGAGGGACTGCGTGCCTCGAGGGTCGAGAAGCTCGGTTTGCTGCGCGCCGGCGTCACCGACCGCGACCTCGACGTGCTCCGGTCGCTGCCCGCGCTCGAGTCCGTCGATCTCGTCGATTGCCCTCGGCTCACAGCTGGGGTGGAGCAGCGGTTGGCGCCGCTGCGCATCGATCGCTGGTGAGGTTCGCCGCACGCCTCGAGCGTTGCCGTGGGATGAAGTTTGTTGGCCGGTTTCGCAGGCGCCTTGCGCACCCATGAGCAGAACCGTCTACGGCACGCCATCATGACCGCAGCCCACGAACCCTCGACTCCAGATCGGGTCTACGACGCCGGCGACACCCTCTGTGGCGAGCTCGCGCTGACGCTGCGCTCCGAGCTGCGGGCGATGGCCCCGGGCGCAGTGCTCGAGGTGATCGCCAGGGATTCCGCTGCTCGACAGGATCTTCCCGCGTGGTGCGAGATCACGGGCCACACCCTGATGCGCGCGGACCACCCACACTACTGGATTCGGCGCAAAGCCGACTGACCCACCCAAAGGCCGATGAGCAAGTTCGTTGTCTCTCTCTCGCGCGGCAAGGAAGACCCGGACCGGGCCACCGTCGCCTTCACCTTGGCGAAC
Organism: Planctomycetota bacterium; assembly: GCA_965223545.1. Lineage (GTDB taxonomy): Bacteria > Planctomycetota > UBA1135 > UBA1135 > UBA2386 > CBDCWY01. The sequence goes on from OZ245006.1 coordinate 7,271,063, forward strand.
GCCGCTGTCGGCTGCGAACAGGAGACCGTGGTGTTCCTCAGCAGCGAGGGTGTGCGGCTGGCGATCGAGGGCTACGCCGATGACGTGGCCGAGACCGGCTTCACGCCGCTTGCGGAGCTGATGCGCAAGTTCGTCGAGGGCGGTGGCCAGCTCTACACGTGCTTGCCGTGCTTCAACAAGCGCGGTCTCGACGAGAACGCCGTCGTGCCGGGCACGGTGATCGTCGGCGGCGCCAAGCTGGTTGCGTTCATGGCCAGCGGCGCGCCGAGCGTGAGCTACTGAGCGTCCGGGGCCGCAAATCTTCGCGCGGCGACAACCTTTCGGAAGGCTCGATGCCGCTGGCACTTCGACAACGCAGCTCCCGGAGGCTCGAAGACAACACCGGCGTCTGCGCTCAGCGCGGCCGCCCGGGACCGCTGGAATCGCAGGCTCCGCTACTCTCGCGGCGCGCTCGGCCTTTGATATCTCCTAAGTCATGTCAAGGGGTTTTCGCTGGGGCTCGACATCGCGTGTGCACGGCTTGTTCAGGACTCTTCCACAAGACCAGGGAAGTGTTCTTGCATGAGATCACCGATCGGGTGAGGTTGACGTGGGGATTCCACGGCCAGGCCTGTGGCGTCCATTGGGCGGCCACTCAAGTCCCTCGTCGTCGGAGTCCCCACTCGTCCCTGTCGCCGTTGGTCGCGCTCATGCCGCTGTGGCGCGACGATGCTGCGCGTGAACTTGGCTGCGATGAGCGCGCGCGCGGCAACCTTCGTGAGCTCGTTGCCGTCGGCGTCTCGCAGGACGTAGCGGACTTGCGTCGACGCCGGCTTGTCATCGGCGCGCTGGCTGTCGCGACGCTTCAGGAGGGCGTAGACGCGGCGCGCCATCTTGCCAGCCAATGCGATGAGGATGAGGTTGTGGTGATCACCTGCGGCGTAGCGGCGAGCGTAGTACGCCGCGAAATCCGGATCCCACTGGCGAGCGACGTCAGCTGCTAGGTAGAGGTACTTCTTGAGTACTCGTTGGCCGGTTTTGGTGATTGGCATCGAGGGGTCGCTCATGCCCGTCTGCTTCCGGCGTGGACACAGTCCGCAGTAGCTCACGAACTTCTTGCCGTTCGAGAACCGCGCGATGTCGCCTACCAAGGCTTCGATGGCCGCAGCGATCGTGGGACCGACGCCGCGCAGTTGCTCGAGTGTTCGGTCAGGATCGACGCCCAGGTAGAGCTTCTTGATCTTTGCGTCGAGCTTGCGAACGTCCGTGTTCTTGCGCTCGATCTCATCCAGCTCGTACACCACATCCTCTTGGATGGCCTCGTAGTCGAACGGCATCTGCCCCGCAGCTCGCAGCTCAGCGTAGTACTCGGCGGCCTGTCGGCAGGACTCGAGCACGCGGTCGACCAAGCACGGGTCATGCGTTCCCTTGGATCGCTTCGTCAAGAAGCGCTCCAAGCGACTCTTCCCAAGGCCGACCGCTTTCACCGGATCGACGTAGCGCCGCAGAAACCCCATCTTAGCGGCACTGAACTTCTCTGCCCCCAAGGCCTTCATGAGGCTGGGATTCGCCAGTACCAGTATCGCGTGCACACGACGCTTGTGGTCGCTGAGCTCGCGCGCCAACCGCTCACGCCGCTTCACGAGTCGACGGATCGTCGTCTCGTCGGCAGTTGGAACACGCAGCTGGTGGACGCCCTTTGGATCCATCTGCGGCAGACGCGCAGCGGCCTCGGCGTCTACTACGTCGGTTTTGGTGTGCTTGCTATAGAACTTCCGCAGGTCGCTCAGCTTCTGTGGTTTGCTCACGTAGATCTGGAACCCTGCGGCGTTCACGTGCGCCGCGATGGGCAGCCACGCCAACCCCGTTGGTTCCATCACGAAGCTCACCGGACCCTCGGCACCTTCCTGTGCACGGCGCAGCAGAAGGTCAATACCCTCACGGCTGTTCTCGACTGAAAACGGTCTGCCCCGAGACTTCGCACCATCCAGAACGACGGCTCGGTGCTTGCTCCTCAAGCCGAGATCCAATCCAACGAATCGATTCATGTCCCCTCCATGTTCAACGAGTGAGTGTCGACGAGAGGACTCTCCCTACCCGCGCAGTCCGCCTGAGGAGGCGAGTCGCCAAAACGGTTCGTGTTTCGGGGCCGTGATTTCTCACGCCGCCAATCTCCTAAATCGGGTCCCCCACGCGGGAGGAGAGTCGCAGAACCAAATGAGGGGCCGCTCGAAGCGCCACCATTGCGGCAGATCGCGAAACCTCTCCGTCGCACGCCGGGGGACCCTAAGCTCTCTTGCGGCCGATGACCAGACTCCCGACACGACTCCTGCGGCTGCACCATCGCGCGAGTCTTCCACACCGCTACGGCGCGACGGGTGTGGAGAACTCTAGCTTCGCAGATCATGGAACCACACATACCGTTGCGGCCTACAGGATCGGCAGCAGCACCGGCGCGGGGCGGATGTCGCCCTCGTCGTCGGCGGTCGCCGGTGAGGCCGCGTAAGTCGGTCGGTTCTGGTCGTCGACGAGGACGCCGCTGGCGTTGCGATAGCCACGCCAGGCGAGGTAGCGCGTCTTGGTCACGCCGTTGGCCAAGGCACCGCCGGGCAGCACGATGTCGATGCTGTCGTCGAGGATCGTGTTGGTGCCGTCTTGGTTGGTGCCGGGGCGCGCCATCAGCTGGACGACACCCATGCCGCCGAAGCCGCCGGTGGGGTTCCGGTCCCACATGGACGCGGAACTCGGTGGGGGGTACTTGCCGTCGATCGCCAGGCCGGAGAACAAACCCTGCGTGCTGATGCCGCCGTCGGCGGACACCGCGAAGCTGTAGTCGGCCAACGCGTAGGTCTCGCCGTGGGCGTGCAGGACGATTCGACCCAGCGAGTAGAGCACGACCATTCCACCGGCGCCGCCGCCGCCGCCCGCTCCCTGGTTGTTGCTGCCGGCCTGCTCGCCGCCGCCGCCGTTGCCGCCGTTGGCGGAGATGATCCCCTGTGGCCCGACCTCGATCTTGCCCGCGGCGAGGATCACCAGCGCGCCGCCGCCGCCACCGCCGCCGCCGCCCTTGTTGTTGCTGATCCAGTTGCCGATCGGCCCGCAGAACGTGCTGCGGTCGCCGCCGCCACCTCCGCCGGCACCGCCGATCGGAGCGGCCAACTCGCCGGGAATCACGCGGCCCTGCGCGACGTCGTAGCCCGTGCCGAAGAAGTTGTTGTCCGGATCGCTGTCGGTGAAGCCGACCGGCCCCGCCGCGCCGCCGGGCAGAAACCGCTGGCTGCTGCCACTGAAGCCCATGCAGCCGTAGCCCCCCTGGCCGAGCACTTGCACGAACGAGGTGCCGTTGGCCTTGACCGGATACCAGGGGTCGCCCTGCGTGGCGAAGGCGCCGCCACCGCCGCCCGAGCCGCGGCCACAGTCGCTCGTGCACGACAGCCAGCCGCCGGCACCACCGAGGTTGGCGGCGCTGCCGGGCCCGAAGCCGTACTGCCCCCGCAAGCTGGGGCCAGTCACGCTCGGGCTGCCCAGGCCGCCGTTGCCGCCACCGCAGTTGCCGACTCCGCCGGCGGTGGGAAAGTTGGCCGACTGCAGCGTGTTGACGCGGTCGCCGTCACTGCCGTCGACGCGCAGGGCGCCGTTGACGACGAAGTCACCGGTGACGATCCACACCATCGGCCGGCTGCCGGTGCCGCGCACCGTCGTGCCGGCGGGGATGGTGACGTTGCGGAAGATGAACACGCCTCCGCTGACCCCGCGCGGCGGCTTGCCCACCGGCTGGATCTGGGTGAAGTCCGTGTCGAGGATGACCTCGGCCGCCGTCGGCATGTAGTCGCACTGCGGTTGGGCGGAAACCGCGGTCGCCAGGCCGGCCGCGCACAGGGGAGCCGCAGCCAGGCCGCGGAGGAGGGTGGTTTGCATCTGTTTCGTCCCGTGGAGACCCGTTTGAAGGGCGCTTCGTTGCGATGGTTAGTTCCCCCGCGCAGCGCCGTTACGGGATCGGGCGAAGACCGCGCCCGACTTTTTGGCGGCAGCCGGTTCGGTTCGCGCCACGGTGGCGCTCGGGGAGGCATGCACCGACGCTCCAGGATCGCGATTCTACCGACATCCTTGCTGGCCCTTGTCTGCGGTACTGGCGTCACGGCGGCGCAGAATGCGGTCACGACCCTTCCCCACTCGGTCCGCGATGCGGGGGGCGCATCGCTCGAGGTAATGCCTCTGGGGCGGACCAAGTGCTTTCTGCAGACGTGGTACCGGGGCGAGGGGATGGTGCCGGGTCAGGTCGTGACCAGTATCGGCTGGCGCGCCGAAGTCGGCGTGACCACCGGCAGCGGCACGCTCGCGCTGGAAGTCGTGCTCGACAACAACGCGCGTTCGATGGCCGGGTTGTCGTCGACCTTTGCGCAGAATCTGACTGCGCCGACCACCTTCTTCGCCCTGCGCAGCATCAGCTTCCCGCGCTCGACCGGCAGCCAGTTCAACCAGCCAAGCGTGTGGATCCCCGGCGACGTGCCGTTCGTCTACTCGGGGCCGCATCTGCTGGTGCAGGTCGACAACCGGACCAGCGCGAGTCCGGGTGGCTTCAACTATCCCGTCGACGGCATCGACATGCGCAGCTCGACGTTCAAGACGCACTACACCCGGCAGGCGTGCGGGGCGACGCACCACTCGGTGTACAGCCGCGGGAGGTGGCAGCTGGACATCACCGGTGCGGCGCCAAACACGCCGGCGGCGCTGCTGTTCGGGGTCGACAACCACCGCTTTGCCGGTGCCGGGTTGCCCTTCGACCTGAGCGGGCTGGGGCTCGCCGGCTGCCGCTTGGAGCTGGCGCCGCTCGTCGTGCTCAACACCGTCGCCGACGCCAGTGGCAACGTCGCGCTGCGCTTCAACTACGCACACAGCGGCGACAGCCGGATCGTGTTCAGCCAGGGCGTGCACTTCGACGCCGCCAATCCCGGCCGGCTGGTGACGACGCGGGCCGCGGCCTCGCATTTCGGCCAGACCGGCTACGCCGCGCGCCTGTTCAACCTCAGCGTGTTTGGACCGACCGCGGAGTTCGGCCCGGACACCACCGACCGCGCCGCCGTGCTTCTGCTGCGCTGATCGGCTCTGCGAGCGCCGGCGGCGCCGCTGCCATCGGCAGTGGTGGGCCGGGCTATGATCGGCGCAACGCCGACCGTGCCCCGAAAGCCTCCCGAAGATCATCTGCGCCGGCTCAGCGCGGCGGTCGAAGCCTTCTGGCAACACCGCCGCGCCGGTGCCGATGACGCAGCGCTCCTGGCGCGGCATCCCGAGCTGCGCGACTTGCTCGAACCGATGCTGCAGGGCGAGGTCGAGGCGGCGCCCGACGGCCCGCCGCCGGCGGCTCCCGGCGACGGCGGCGGCCTGCCGCGTTCGTTCGGTGACTTCGATCTGCGCCGCGAGCTCGGCCGGGGCGGAATGGGCATCGTCTACGAAGCCGTCGAGCGGCCGCTGGGGCGCCGCGTCGCGCTCAAGGTGCTGCGCGCCGATTACGGCCAGAGTCCGCGGCAGGTCGAGCGCTTCCGCCGCGAGGCGTCGGCGGCGGCCCGGCTCAACCACCGCGACATCGCCGCAGTGCACCGCGTCGGCGCGCAGGACGGCGTGCACTTCATCGCCATGCAGCTGGTCGAGGGAGTGCCGTTGGCGATCGCCCTCGATCGCGTCCGCGCGGCCGTCGGCGAGCAGCCGCCGGGGAGCGAGCAGACGCTCGGCAGTGGGCTTGGCCGCGGCTATCTGCGCGAGTGCGCCGAGGTGTGTGCGCGGATCGCGGACGCGCTGCAGTACGCCCACGACCACGGCGTGCTGCACCGCGACGTCAAGCCGCACAACGTGCTGCTGTCCGGCGACGGGCAGGTGACGCTGGTCGACTTCGGCCTGGCCAAGGACCTCGACGCGGACCCGCTGTCGCGCACCGGCGAGCTCGCCGGCACGCCGCAGTACATGAGCCCGGAACAGACCGCTCGAGGTGGCGCCGTGGTCGACCACCGGACCGATGTGTATTCGCTGGGCGTGGTCCTCTACGAGCTCATCACCCTGTGCTGTCCGTTCGACGGCCCGACGACGCATGCGATCCTCGCCGACATCGCGGTGCGCGAACCGCGTCCGTTGCGCAGGCACAACCCCGCCGTGCCGATCGACCTGGAGACGGTGTGTCGAGTCGCCATGGACAAGGATGCGGCCCGTCGCTACCAGACGGCAGGTGAGCTCGCCGCCGACCTGCGCCGCTTCGCCCGCGGTGAGCCCGTGGCTGCGCGGGCCCCCGGGGTGGCGACGCGCGCGCTGCGGTGGTCGCGGCGCCACCGCGCCGCCAGCGTGGCCGGCGTGTTGGCGTTCTTGCTGGTGGTGATCGCGCCCGCGCTGTTCGGTCTGCGCGAATGGCGATCGCGCCGGGCACTGGCGGACGAGCAGGCGCGCACCGCGGCGCAGCGCGATGTCGCACGCACAGCTCTGCATCGGGCGCGCGATGCGATCGCCGAGCTGTTCGGCGTGTTCGTCGATGACGACGTAGCGCCGCTGCCGCAGCTCGAGCAGTTGCGGCGCACGCTGTTGGAGCGCGCAATCCCGTATGACGAGGCCTTCCTGCAGCTGGCGCCCGACGACCCGTACCTGCGCCGCGGTGCCGCCGAGTCGCACCTGCGGTTGGGCAACGCACTCGAGCAGCTCGGTCGGTTCGAGCCGGCGGCCGCGCACCTGGATTCGTGCATCGAGCAGGTTGTCGCTCTGCGCGGGGAAAGCGATGGGCCGCGGCTGCGCCAGCTGCACGCGCGTGCGCTGCGGCTTTCCGCCCGCGTCGCAGCGCGGGTCGGGCCGGTCGACCGCGCCGCCCGCGACCGCGCCGCGGCGGTCGAGCTGTTGGCGGGCTTGGTCGACGATGCGGATGCAACGGTCGCCGGGCCGGCGGCCATCGCCCTGTCGGCGCTCTTGGTGGAGCGGGCCAGAGAAGACATGCTGCGGCGCGGCGCGCTGCAGAGTGCCGATGCGGACTTGCAGCGGGCGGCCGCGCTGTGGCCGGCACTACCGCCGGCGGTGCGCGATGCCGCCGTGCATCGCGCGGCGCGCGGTGAGCTGCACCGCCAGCGAGGGCGGCTCGAGATGATGCGGGGCGATCTGCGCGCCGCCGACGAGTGCTTCTCGCAGGCGGAAGACCTGGTCGCGGCCGCTTTGGATGACGAGCCGCGCCACGCCGGCCGCCGGCGGCTGGCGGGCGATCTCGGCAACCTGCGCGGCCAGGTGCTCGACCAGCTCGGCGAGCCGGCTGCGGCCCGCGCGTGCTTTTCCGCCGCCACCGCGGCGTATCGCGACCTGGTGCGTGAGTTTCCGGACACCATGGCGTTCCGCCATCAGCTCGGGCTGCTGCTGCACAGCAGCGGGATGTTCTGTGCGCGCCAGCAGGAGTGGCCCGTGGCCGAGCGGCACTTGGTCGAAGCACTGGCGGTGGTGGAGGAGCTCGTCGCGCGAGCGCCGCGAGCGCTCGCTGGTCAGAGTCTGCTCAGCGGCGTGCTCGACCTGCTGTCGGCGGTGCGCCAAGAGCTGCCCGATCACGACCCGCAGCAAGTCGAGGCCGGGTTTCGCCGCGCGTTGGCGGTTCTCGAGCCGTTGCTGGCGGAGCGCCCGCAGCTGGTGCCTTTGCGCGAGAATCTGGCCAACACACTGTCCAACTTAGGCTGGTTCGCGCTGCGCCGCGGCGATCTCGACGCTGCGCGCGCGCATCTCGACCGGGCCGTCGAGGCGATCGCCACGGTGCGCGCGGCGTTGCCAAAGGACGGCCAGGTCGCGGAGGCCGCGGCGCGTATCGACGATCGCCTGGCGGCCCTGGTGCGGGCCGAGCAGGAGGTGCGGTGAGCACCAGCCGACACGACACGTTGCACCTGCTGCGGCGGTGGCAGAGCGGTGACCAGCGCGCGCTGGATGCGTTGATCACCCGCCACCTGCCGTGGATCGCGGCGCAGGTCCGGCGGCAGGTCGGTGTCCAGCTGCGTGCCCGCGCCGAGACGCAGGACTTGGTGCACGACGCGGTCATCGAAGTGATGCGCGACGGCCCGCGCTTCGAAGTCAGCGATGAGCACGCGTTCCGGGGCCTCCTCGCCCGCATCGTCGCCAACACGCTGCGCGACCGCGCGCGCTTCGAGGGGCGGCAGCGCCGCAGCGCCGGCCGCGAGTGGGGGGGCGTGGCGGACACCGTCCTCAGTCTCGACACGCCCGGCACTGCGGGGCAGCGGCCGAGTCAGGCGGCGGCCCGCGACGAAGAGGTTGCTTGGGTTCGCCTTGCCCTGGAGCTGCTGGCGCCGGAGGACCGCGACGTCATTTGGCTGCGCGAGTTCGAGGAGCTCGAGTTCGCCCAGGTCGGTGCGCGTTTGGGCACCGGCGCCGATGCTGCGCGGATGCGCTTTCACCGCGCTCTGCCCCGGCTCGCCTCACGGGTGGCGCAGCTGCGCAGCGGGGCGGTGCGGCAGGCGTTGACCGAGGCCGATGGTGGGTGAGTGCGGCCGTCGCCGCGTCATGGTCAGTCTTCGATGCTCTCTTCGGCGACGCCGGCGGCGGCCGCGCGCGACAGGCGCAGTCGCCCGCGCGCGTCGAGGCCCAACACCTGCACGACGATCTCGTCCCCTTCGGCCACCGGTGGCTTGCCGGGCCCGGCGGCTGGGCCGAGCTCCTCACTCGGAATCAGGCCTTCGTTGACCTGGTTGATGCGGGCGAACGCGCCGAAGTCGCGCACGCCGGTGACCACGGCGCGGTAATAGTGTCGCGCGCGGACCACGCCGGCGGCCTGGTGCACCAGCCGCATGGCCGCGCGCGCGGCCCGGGGGGTGGCGGCGTAGACCCGCACGATCGCGTCGTCGTCGACCGTGACCCGTGCACCGGTGGATGCCTCGATGGCGCGGATGTTCGCGCCGCGCGGGCCGACGAGGTTGCCGATCGCACTCGGCATGATCGCGGTGCGTTCGGCGCGCGGCGCGTGCGGGCTCGGCTCGGTGGCGGGCGCATCGATCACGGAACGCATCGCAGCCAAGATGTGGAGGAGCCCGTCGGTGGCCTGTGCCAGCGCCTCGCCCAACTGCTCGGCGGACAAGCCGCCCACCTTGTTGTCGAGTTGCAGCGCGGTGATGCCGTGCTCGGTGCCGACCACCTTGAAGTCCATGTCGCCTAGATGGTCCTCGTCGCCGAGGATGTCGGAGAGGACGCGGGTGCGCGTTCCGTCCGTGACCAAGCCCATGGCGATGCCGGCGACCATCGCGCGCAACGGCACGCCGGCGTCGAGCATCGCCATGCATCCGCCACAGACGGTCGCCATTGACGACGAGCCGTTGCTCATGCTGATCTCGGACTCGACGCGCACCGTGTACGGGTAGTCGTCGAACGAGGGCATGACCCGGTGGAGGCCGCGCCGCGCCAGGTGGCCGTGGCCGATCTCGCGGCGGCCCGGGCCACGGAGCGGCCGCACCTCGCCGACGCTGTAGGGCGGAAAGCCGTAGTGGAGCAAGAAATGCTCGGTGCTGCTGCCGGCGAGGGACTCGATGCGCTGCGCATCTTCGGCGGTGCCGAGCGTGCAGCTGCACAGCGCCTGCGTCTCGCCGCGCGTGAAGATCGCCGAGCCGTGCGCGCGCGGCAGCCAACCCGTCTCGCCCCAGATCGGCCGGATGTCGGCCGGAGCGCGGCCGTCGAGCCGACGGCCCTCGGCGAGAATGGCCTCGCGGACACTTTGGGCTAGCCGGGCATCGAAGGCCGCCGCCAGCGCGCCGCGCGCCGCCGCATCCGCGGTGTCGAGGAGCGCGGTGCGCGCCGCGGCGATGGCGCTGCGCCGCGCGGTCTTGTCGGTAGTCTGCAGCGCGGCCTGCAGGGCGGCATCCGTCTCGGCGTCGAGTGTGGGCAGCGTCGGAGCAGGCGGCGGCGGCTGGCGTCGCGCGCCGGCGGAGGTCGCGAGTGCATCGATGGCCTTGCACGCCTTGCGCAACCAGCCGGTGGCGGTCTCCAGTGCGGCCAGCGCCTCACCGGCGTCGACTTCGGCGGCCTCGCCTTCGACCATGACCAGCCCGTCGGGGCCGGCGCTGACCACGAAGTCGAGCGTGGCCTCCGCACGCTGTCGGCTCGAGGCGAACGCGTGCCAACCTCCGCCGCTGCGGACGACACGCAGCCCGGCGGCGGGCCCAGCGGCCGGCACCGGGCTGAGTCGGATCGCGGCGCCGGCGGCGAGCAGGGCCAAGCTGGTCAGGTCCGACGTCGGCTCGGCGGACATCACCGTGACCTGTACCTGGACCTCGTGGTGGTAGCCCTTGGGAAACAGCGAGCGCAGGGTGCGGTCGATCAGCCGCGACGTCAGGACTTCGTGATCGGTGATGCGCCCCTCGCGGCGTTGGAACGAGCCTGGAATGCGGCCGGCGGCTGCCAGCTTCTCGCGGTACTCGATCTGCAGCGGCAAGAAGTCCACGCCGTCGCGGGCGTTCTCGGCGGCGACGACCGTGGCGAGGATGACGTTGTCGCCGGCGCGGGCCAGCACCGCGCCGCTGGCGTGGCAGGCGATGCGACCGGTCTCCAGGGTGCACTCGGTGCCGGCAATCGTGACGGAGTGTCGGTGGGGCGCGTCGGGCATCGCGCGACAGCCTACCGCCGACCCCGCGCCGCCTGCTAACCTGCAATCGCCGCCACGATGCATCACCTGGTGACCGAACGCCTGCACCTGCGGCCGCTTGCCGCCTCCGACCTCGAGTTCTTGGCCGCCATGCACGGCGACCCCGAGGTCGCGCGCTACATCGGCCCCGGCCGCCCGCGGTCGCGCGCCGAGTCCGCCGAATGGCTCGAGCGCGCCCTGGCGCTGTACGAGACGCAGGGCCTCGGTCACCTCGCCGTGGTGCGCGCAGCTGATGGCGTCCTGCTGGGTCGCTGCGGATTGCTGCCGTTCGCCGTCGCGCGCGGCGAAGGACCCGTACGCAGGGCCTTCGTCCCGGGCGAGCCCGTGCCGGCCGGCGTGCGCACCGACACCGAACTCGAGGTCGGCTACACCTTTGCCCGCGCGGCGTGGGGGCAAGGCTACGCCACCGAGGCGGCGCGCGCGGTACGCGACGACGCGTTCGCGCGTCTCGACGTGTCATCATTGATCTCGGTCATCCATCCGAACAACACCGGATCGCGCCGCGTCGCCGAGCGCAACGGAATGCGCCAAGACGGCGAGCTCGAGGCATTTGGTTGGCGCTGCCTGCGCTACTCGATCACCAAGGCCTGGTGGGCCCAGGTCACGTAGCAGCTCCGAAGAGCGCGAGCGATCCCGTCCGCAACCCCGGCCGCTCGGAGACGTCCAACCGCCCCCGCGACCGCCGCCACAGCTTGGTCCGCGTCTCCGTCACCATCGGCGTTGGTCCGGCCCTAGGGACGACCTGCCCCCCGCCGATCGCAAGTGTCGAAGTCCTGACGACAACCGGCCTTTCGGAAGTGTTGTCGCCGCACGAAGATTCTCGGCCCCGGACGCTCAGGTCTGCAGGCAGGCGGGTGGGCGGCGGAGGCGATCGAAGTGTTGGGCGAGGGCGCCGAACAGGAGTTTGCGGGCGCGCATCAGGCGAATCGCCACCGTTCCAGTGGGCACGTTGAGGAGGGCGCCGGCCTCGCGATACTGCAGGCCCTGCAGCACGCACAGGCGGAAGACCTGCTGGTAGCGCTCGGGTAGGGCTCCGACGGCTCGGTCGAAGGCCTCCATCAGCTCGCGCTCTTCGAGCTCGCGCGGGGCCTCTCGGCCGATCGATTGCTCGAAGGGCGTGCCCTCCTCGTCATCGGTGGCAAAGCTGCTGAAGGGCCGGGGTGCGCGCCGGCGCGAACGCAGCGCGCTCAGCGCCTGGTTGCGCGCGATCTCACACAGCCAGCTGCGGAACTGGTCGCGGGGGACGTAGCGGTCGCAGTGCAGGAACACGCGCTCGAAGGTCTCTTGCGTCACGTCCTGCGCCAGATCGTCATCTTGGATCAGGGCCGCAATCATCTGCCGCAGTGCGGGCCGGTGCCGGCGCTGCAGCTCGGCCAAGCTGTCCTCGAGGTGGCCCTCCACCAGCCGGGCCATGAGCTGATCGTCGGACAGGGCGGTGAGATCCAGTGGCGCGCCGGCGGGCATGCACGGCTGCAGAACAAGCTCCGTACCATCCCTCCAGGAAACTAGAGGGTTCCGCAAGCTGTTGCATTGACGAGGATTACGATGGTAGGTGAGAACCTGGTGCCGCTTCGCGAGGGCGGCGAGGTGCCCCCTCGGTGCGGCGGGGCATCGCGGCTCCCCCGGCCGGATCCTCAGCAGGGAAACAGCTCGCCGCCGCCTGCGAGGGTCGCGTCGAGCAGGGCGAGGTTGCCAGTGGCGTTGGGGTCCTGGCCGTGGGCGAGGTAGCCGTACCGCAGCCGGCGCAGCGCGAGGTAGACCAAGCACGAGCGGATGCCCCACTCGGCGCGGATCCGGTCCGAGCCGACGCGCGGGATCAGGTAGCGGCCGATCAGCGCGGTCTTCCATTCGCTGGCGCGTGGGCTGTGGATCCAGAACCAGGCCAGGTCGTGATCGATGTTGCCGATGCCGACGCGCTCGAAGTCGAGCAGGTATGGCCGCCCCTCCGCGTCGACGGTGATGTTCTCTTGGCAGAAGTCGCCGTGTACCAACACCGGTTGGCGGTTCTCGGTCCAGCGCAGGGCTTCCTTGAAGAACTCCTGTACGCGCGACCAGCGCCGCTCACCGATGACGAACAGCACAGGATCGTACATCTGCCGGACCCGGTCCAGGTAGCTCACCGTGTCCCATCGGTTGAGGGGCAGATTGCGGCGTGCCAGAACCGTGTCGATCGGCACCGCTTGGATGCGCTCGTGCAGCTCGTAGACGTGGCCTTGTCCCATGATCTCCTCGTCCGGGCCGACCGCTGGATCGATTCGCTGCAACAACAGCCACCGGGGTGGGTCGCCGGTGTCGAGGAGAACCGTGCGCGGCGCTGGCAACGTGCGGCGCTCGGGGTCGACGCTGTCGAGGAAGCGATAAAAGCCCGCTTCGCGCCGGGCGTAGTCGGCGGGTCGGACACCCGCCGGATAGAGCTGCTCCTCCGAGGGGGGGTGAAAGTACTTGAGCAGGTAGGGTTCGCCGTTGACCCCCGTGCACGGCAGGAGGGTCGACGAGCGGTGGCCGGACAGTGGTCGCGGCCGGTACTCTTCGGCCGGGCCGAGGCCGAGTGAGGCGATGACCTCATGCGCGGCGGCGAGGTGCCGGTCAGCGCCGGCGATCTCGGCGGGTGGGGGCTGGGGGTCGGGCTCGGTCATGCGCAGCCTCCGCTCGTGCGGCCAGCGGTGCACTGTAGCGTCGGTCGGTCAGCGATGCCGCCCGAGTGAAGCGGATTCTCCGGCGGCACCGCCGGTTGGCGGCCGGCGCACCCCGCTCGCGATGGTCCCGACCGGGTGGCGATCAAGCTGCCGCGGCGCCGTTGTCGAAGAGTCGACCAGGACATGTCCAAGCCGGAGCAGCTCGAGAACATCGCCGCTGTCGGAGGGCTGAGGGAGCAGCTCACCGCCTTCGTCGATGCCGTGGTCGCGCACCATGAGAGTGCCGCCGACGATTTCGAGGATCTGCTCGCCGATGCCCGCCAGCTGCTGCACCAGCAGCTGGCCGACAGCAGTGCCAAGCACGCGACGCGCGCCCTGCTGGAGAAGCTGCTGACCGAGCACCTGCGCGAGGCGCTGCCGGCCGAGGCCGATCCCGAGGGCCGCGCCGGCGCCGTCGGTGCCAGCCTGGTGGCGGGCTCCGTGCTCGCCGACTTCGCCACCGCCATCGATCGGGCGATGCTCGAGAGCCGCACGCCGCGCGACTACAGCTTTGCCGGCCGCGCCGACTTCATCAGCCTCGAGGAAGTGCTGCAGCTGCTTGGCGGCGCCAGCCACCGCGGTTGCTTGGCGCTCGAGAAGTCGGACAACCAGCTCGATGTCTATCTGGACAACAGCAGCATCGTCTTCCTCGATCCCCACCGCTTCATCCGCCGGGTCCTGCCGTCGCCGGACCGGATGAGCTACCGCGAGATTCCGTCGGAGGCGTTGGCCAAGGCCGAAGCGCGGCACGCTGGCGAGGGCCTGCCGATCGTGATGACGCTCGCCGAGGAGGGCGTGTTCCGCGAGCAGGAGCTCGCCAACGTCGCCCGCGCGCTCGGTCTCGAGGTCCTCTATCAGTTCCTGCGCGATCAAACGGACTGCGCCTACACCTACCGGCGTCTCAACGAGCTGCCGCCGTTCGCGGTTTCGATCGCTTCCAAGCTACCGGTCACGCCGGTCTTGCTGGAAGGCAACAAGCGCCTCGACGACTGGCGCAGCCTGAGCCGCGTGTTCCCCGACCCCGACGCACCGCTGCGTCCGGTCGAGAACATGTTCGCCAAGATCTCTTCGCTCGACCTCAGCGTGCTGGAGATCAAGCTGTTGGCGCAGATCAACGACCAGGTGAGTCCCAACAAGTTGGCGCCGGCGATGGGGCTGCCCCTGCAGGACATCTACCACTACCTGGTGCGCTTCGCCAAAGAGGGCGTGCTGCTGCCCCCGGGCGGCGATGGCATGCTCGACGAGGTGGCGATCAGCATCGAGGAATCAGTCGAGATCGCGATCCAGGCGCTCGACGCGAACGACGATCACACCGCGGTCTCCAACGCTTTGGACAAGGTGTTGGGCGACGGGGATGGGTTCTTGTAAGCGGGCGTGCTGCCTCGAGCTCGCCCCCATGGACGGTGACACTACAGGATTCGCTGTGCGCGCAACCAGTCGGTGATTGCACGGTAGAAGCCTGGGGCCTTCCTCGGCCAGACCCAGAACCCGGTCGGCCAGCGCCATTCGTTGTTCACCAGTTGGCGTGGCCTCTCGAAGCCGTGACCCACCCGCGGCAAGACCCGCACCGTAAGCCGCTGGTTGTCGGCCTCGTGTAGATAGCGCTGCAGCAAGGGCACGTTCTTGCGGGGGGGCACGAGTCCATCCTCCGCGGCGTACAGAGCTAGCACCGGGCACTTCAGTTGCCGAAGCGTGTTCGCTGGCTCGTACTCGTGGCGTCGCCACCAGGCCAGGTCGGACTCCGCCGCAGGAATCTCGACGAAGTTGGCCCAGCGCTGCTCGCGGGCGACGGCCGCACGCGGCTGGAACTGAGACCAGGGGGTGTGCCCGTAGGCGACCTCGAACATCGCGCGCTGAAACGCCTGGGCCGCGGTCACGTCCTCGGCTTCGATGCCGGCGGCGCGCGCCTCTTCGCCGGTCAAGGTCGCGGCGATCGCGTCCAACTCTTGGTCGGCGACGCCGACTGCCGGCGCGGCGATCAGTACCAGAAATGCCAGCTCTGGTTCCTCGACAGCGACCATCGGACCGACCCACCCGCCTTGGCTGATGCCGAGAATGCCAACGCGGCGCCGGTCGATGTCCGCTCGGTCGCGCAGCATGGCGACGCCAGCGCGCGCATCCGCGGCCAGGTCGGCGAACGTGGACTCGCGGTCGCCGGTCGATTCACCGGTGCCGCGTTTGTCGTAGACCAGAGCCGCCAGGCCACGCGCAGCGAGCGTCTCCCCCCAGCCACGGTAGGTCCATGCGTTGTCGCCGTCGTGGCGCCCCTTGGGATGCGAGCCGGCGATCACTACGGCTGCCGGGTGTGGCCCGGCGCCGGATGGAAGCACGAGCGTGCCCGCGATGCGCGCCCCTGGCGAGTCGAACGAGACTTCTTCGTAGCGCCATCGCGGGGGCAGGTCGGTGCGCCCGAGGTGTATGCGAACCGGTGGGCCCCAGCGTTCGTTGGCCCCGGTGATCTCCTCGACTTGCGCGTGGTAGGTGCAATCGAATCGTCCGTAGAGGAAGCGAAGTGACAACGCAGGTGGTTGCCAAGTCAGCTCGCGGAGCGGTTCTCGGTGGAGGCCGAGCTCCGGGATGCTGTACCAGCCGGAGGGGTCGGGTGCCGTCGACACGATCTCGACGTCGATCCTCTGGACCGAGCCATCGCGCACGACAGCGCCCCGCCAGGTGCCGGTGATTCTGGCGTTTGCATCGGTGGTGGGTTGCGCCGCGCAAACGACGGCCAAGAGCACCGCCGCGGTCAGACTTGATGGGACGAGTTGCATCTCCGCAAATGTGGTGTGGGGCGTTCTCGGTGGCTGTCGAATTCTTGCGCGCGTGCTCGAATACTAGGAGCCTGCCGCACGGGAGGACGAACCATGCACGCGTCTTTCGCACGAGCTCGCCCCGCCAAAACCCCAAAGAACCCACCGAGACACCTACGCGTTCGCGGCCCGGCCAAGCGCGAAGCTCAGCGCGGCCGAGGCCGCAACCAAACTCGGAGCAATCCGCGACCCGAGCGTCGGTCGCGGGTCCCGCGGTCGCCGGCCGCCGCGCTGAGCCCGGAGGCACTGTCTGTCCGAGCTTCCGGCGCCGCGGCGCCGTTGCCATGGCGGCGGCGTCGCCTCAAAAATGTCATCGGCGCTCACGTACTTGGTCGGTCCGCCTCCCGCGAGACAGGCTCCTAGCCCAACTTCCGCAGCTCGACGATTTTTGAGGCCAATTCGGAGCCTCGGCGCGGCGCCAGCCCGCTATCCACCGTCGCGGCGGCGCAGATCGGCCGTGTAGTGCCAACCCGCCCCGTTGATCGGTGTGGCAGGGAGCACGACAACTGTGTGCGAGGCGGCGGACGTGTACCTGCGACGCAAGACGGTCAGAAAGAACGGCAAGACCCACGAGTACTGGCTCCTCGTTCGGTCGGTGCGGCACGGTCGTCGAGTGCGGCAGGAGGTGATCGCGCAGCTGGGCAAACTGGATGCGAAGGGGCGACGCCGGGCTCGTGCGCTGGCAGATCGGATGACCGGTCGCCGAATGCACCCGAGCCTGTTTGAGCCACCGGTGACAGACGACGACCCGGTCGAGTCGATTCGCTTGAAGGAGGTCAGCCTCGACCGGACACGCCGCTTCGGCGACGTTTTCGTCGGCCTGGCGCTGTGGCACGCACTGAAGTTCGACGACGCACTCTGGGAGCTCATGCCGCGGGGCCGTGAAGATGTCCCGTGGTCGACGATGGCGGCAGCGATGGTCATCTGTCGGTTGTGCATGCCCTCCAGCGAGCTGCACCTGGCTGAAGTCCTGTACCGCCAGACCGCGCTTGACGACCTGCTTGGCCTGCCGGAAGGCAAGGTCAACGACGACCGGCTCTACCGGGCTCTCGACCAGATCCTGCCGCACAAAGAGGCGCTGGAGCAGCATCTCCGCGCACGGCTCGGCGAGTTGTTCGACGTTCAGTACGACTTGCTGCTCTACGACGTGACCTCGACCTACTTCGAAGGCCTCATGCTGGGCAACCCCCAGGCGCAGCGTGGCTACAGCCGAGATCACCGGCCTGACTGCAAACAGGTTTGCATCGCTCTGGTCGTGACCAGACAGGGAATCCCTCTTGCGCACGAAGTGTTCGACGGCAATCGGACTGACGTCACGACGGTCCGCGAGATCGTCGAGACGATGGAGCGGCGATTCGGTGCTGCTGATCGCATCTGGGTCATGGACCGCGGAATGGTGAGCAAGCGCAACCTGAAATGGTTGAAGGAGGGAAGGCGACGGTACGTCATCGGCGCATCGCGTTCGGACCTGCGCCGCTTCGAACAGGAGATCGTCGACCGTCGAGACTGGCGCAGCATTCGTGAGGATGTCGAGGTCAAGCTCTGCCCGAGCGAGGACGGGGAGGAGACGTTCATCCTGTGTCGCTCCCAGGCGCGCATCGAGAAGGACGCCGCAATTGTCGCGCGAGCAGCCGAACGCATTCGCGCGAGGCTTGCGTCGCTCGAACGCCGACTGGCGGCGTCGAAGAAGTCGATCGAACGGGACCGCGTCAATCAACAGATCGGACGCATCTTGGCCCAGAACTCGCGGGCCTCCACGTGCTTCTCGGTTTCGTTGATCGAAGCCCCGGATCGACCATCGGGGCTTGCCGTGGAGGCTTGTGAGAACACGAACTGGGTGGACCAGAGCGCCGGGTGCTACCTGCTCAGGTCCAACGTGACGGGTTGGACAGATGAGGAGCTTTGGCGGACGTACATCCAGCTCACTGATGCTGAGTCCGCGTTTCGGATCCAGAAGTCCGAGCTGTCGATCCGCCCGGTGTGGCATCAACGCGAGGACCGGGTCAGGGCGCACATCCTCGTCTGCTTCCTCGCCTACGCCTTGTGGAAAACGCTCGAGCTCTGGCAGGAGAAGGCCGGACTCGGCAACAGCCCGGCCGCCATCCTCGAGGAGCTCCGTCAGGTCCAAAGCGCAGACGTGCTCCTGCCAACTACTGACGGCCGCGAACTCCGGGTCCGCTGCGTGGTCACCCCCAACGAGGCGCAGGCGCACCTGCTCGACCGGCTCGGCATCCAGCTACCCAGGAGGCTATCCGTCCCCGCGCCACTCCGTTCGACCGCGATGTAGTGCCAACCAATCGACGTAAGTCGTTGCTTTTCAACGTGACGACCCGTCGAACTGCGGAAGTTGGGCTAGCGGTGCTTGCCGACCGCGATCGTCCGGGAGATTGCGACCGCTTGCTGCGGACGGCCTTGTGGCAACGCGGTGGAGTGGAGGTGGTGGGGACTCGCTGGCTGCCCGGCCACCACCCGGCGACGAGCAGTGACGTCACCGGCGCTGCCGTGATCGAGCTGATGTTGTGCGGTGCGTTTCGCATGCGCTGCAGCCGGGGCGACGCACTCGGCGACACCAACTCCGCGGTCCTGTTCAACGCCGGCGAGGTCTACGAGATCTCGCACCCGGTCGCGCGGCCCAACCGCGGAGTGTCGATCCGCGTCGACCAAAGGGCTGCAGCGTGGGCGGGTGATGTGGACCATGGCGACTTCGAGGGGCCCGGGGTGCGCTTGTCGGCGGCTGCCCTGGTCGACGCACATCGTGTGATGGTGCTGCTGGCGCGGACAGACCGCGAACCGATGGAGATCGAGGAAACGATCGCGGCATTGATTGGCCATTGTCGCGGGCTCCGCCCCGATGGCGGTCGCTCGACTTCAGCCAACGCGGCGCGGCGAGTCGAACGGGCGCGCGAGGTGCTGAACGCGGCCTTCGCCGATCGCTTGACCCTGCAAGGTGTCGCGGCGGAGGTAGGGTGCTCGCCGTGGCAGCTGTCGCGCGACTTCACCCGTGTGACAGGCGTGCGTATGCATCGCTACTTGTGTCGATTGCGCGTGCGGGCCGCCGTCGGCATGTTGCTGCGGCGCCGCGACCTCACCGCGCTTGCGCTGTCTGTGGGTTTCTCCAGCCACAGCCACTTCACGGCGGCTTTCCGCCAAGAGTTCGGCGTCCCGCCCAGTGCTGTCCGCGTCGCCCTGATGGCATGAGGCGTCTCAGTCATTCATCGTCCGCGCTGGCTGCCTGCCGCTCGAACGCCGCGATCCACAGCTCGCGCCGCCACGCGGCTTCGGCGCGCCATGCCGTGGGCCGAAAGCCGTGGGCCGCCATCCACGTCCGCAGCTTGCGCCGCGTCAACGAGTGGCGCGTGCGCTCGGCACCCGCGAATCGATGGCGCAGCCAGCGGCGGATGCCGTGCGCCGATGCCGGGTGGAAGAAGGACACCACGACGTAGCGCCGCGCCACCCGGCTCGCCTCGGCGAGGGCCCGCTGCGCCGCCGGTGGCGGCAGGTGGTGCAGGAAGCGAAACAACACCACGCCGTCGACGGTCCGGTCGGCGAGGGGGAGCTCTTGCGCGTCGCCGAGGGCGACCGGCAGTGCAGGCTGCGCTGCGCGAGCTTCGCGGAGCATCGCGATCGAGCGATCCACGCCGTACGGCGTCGCACCCTGCGCGCGCAGCCAGCCGGCCACTCGCCCGGCGCCGCAGGGCGCGTCGAGCACGGTGTCTCCCGTTGCGCCAGGCCAGACCGCGGCCAAGCGGGCGAGCTCGCGCGCGTGCCGCTTCGGGTTGCGGTGCCGGTAGGCGCGGCTCTTGCCCTGCGCGTCGTAGCGCGAGTGCGTGTCCCGTCGGCCGCCGCTTTGCGCGAGCAGTTGGCGGCGCACCGATCGGGCCAGCCCCAACGCCCGCAGCAGCCGGACGGCAAAGGCGAGGGCCACGCGGTCGGGCACCGCGAGGCCGCGGACCGAGGTGCGGAAACGGCGCAGGATCCGGCGCCCGTCGCGCCGGCGCGGCCGCCGCGCGAGGCGGCCGTTGTGCAGGTCGATGACGGCCAGCGCGTCGGGTGCCGGGCCGGTGAGGAACACGTGATCGGCCGACATGTCCGGCAGCACGATGCCGGCGGCGGTGATGCGGGTGATCAGCCGGATCACCGCGCCGCGCACGCAGTCGTCCGCGGGCCGATGCGCGATCCGATCGCGCAGGGTTTCGCCGGGCAGCGCTGCGCACACGTAGTACGACGCCGCACCGCGGCGCGCGATCGCGACCGGGCGGGCGGTGGCGACCCCGGCGGCGCGCAGGGCGCGCGCGACGCCGAGCTCGCGCTGCGCATCACTGGCAGCGCGCGGTCGGGTCACCGCGAACTGAACGCGGTTCTTCAGCTGGGTCTTGGCGAAGCACTTGACGTAGTAGGTCTGTCCGTCGCGTTCGATCCGCAGTACGCGGCGATACCGGTTTGCCGGTGCGGCGAGTGCGTGTGGGCCATCGAGGACCGATTCCACCGAGCCGAGCGCGCCGCGCTCGCGCTCGGTCGCTTCGACGAACTGCCACGCGGTCACGCCGGCAGAGCTTAGGCGGCGTGGCGGCTGCCGGTCCACGGTGCGCTCGCGCACCCCTCGCTATCGAATCCGCTCGGGCGGTCGACGATGATCGCGGTCCCATGGCGCGCACCGCAAAGCCGAAGATCACCAAGGAGCTGGTCGAGCAGCTGCCGAAGTCCGACCTGCACGTGCATCTCGACGGCAGCATGCGGCTGGAGACGCTGATCGAGCTGGCGAAGGAGCGCCGCGTCAAGCTGCCGAGTGCGACCCCATCCGGCCTGCGTCGTACCGTCTTCAAGCGCGCCTACCAGAACCTGCCCGAATACCTCAAGGGTTTCGAGTTCACCGTCGCCTGCCTCCAGGACGCCGAGGCGTTGGAGCGGGCCGCCTACGAGCTGTGCTGGGACTGCATCGCCGAGAACGTCTACTACGTCGAGATCCGGTTCGCGCCGCAGCTGCACGTGCGGGGTGCGTTCGATCTGCGCCAGGTGTTGCGCGCGGTCTCGCGCGGCGCCGATCGCGCGCGCGCCGAGATCAACCGCACTCCCGAGATCCGCTCCGGCGCGCGTCCCGAATTCGCCTGCGGCATCATCGTCTGTGCGATGCGCTACTTCGAGCCGTTCTTCTCCGAGCACTACGGCAGCTACTTCGACGCGCTGCGCACGGCGCCGCGGGCGACGATCTACGCGCTGGCTTCGATGGAGCTGGCGCGGGCGACGGTGCAGGCGGCGGAAGAGGACGGGCTGCCGGTGGTCGGGCTCGATCTGGCCGGGCAGGAGCGCGGCTTTCCGGCCAAGGACCACCAGGCGGCCTATCAGCTGGTGCACGATCACTTTCTCGGCAAGACCGTGCACGCCGGCGAGGACTACGGGCCCGAGTCGATCTTTCAGGCGATCACCGACCTGCACGCCGACCGCATCGGGCACGGCACTTGGTTGTTCTCGACGAAGCACATCCAGGACCGTGCGATCCGGGATCGCAAGGCCTACGTCGATGCGCTGGTGCGCTATGTGGCCGACCGGCGGATCACGCTGGAGGTGTGCTTGACCAGCAACCAGCAGACCATTCCCGAACTGCGCGATCGGCTCGACCGGCACCCGTTCCGCCACATGCGGCGTGCGCGCCTGAGTGTGGCGCTGTGTACCGATAACCGCTTGGTTTCACGGACGACCGTAACCAACGAAGTGTGGAAGGCGGTGGAGACCTTCCGCCTGACCCCCAAGGAGCTGAAGAACGTGCTGATCTACGGCTTCAAGCGGTCTTTTTATCGAGGCACATACCCGGAGAAGCGCCGCTACATCCGGAACGTGTTGGATCATCTCGAGGCCACCATGCTGGCGCACGGGTTCGAGGTGCGCGAGGGGCGCGCGTGATCTCGCGGGCGCGGTGGGCGACGGTGGCATCGCGCGCTGGGCACCGCCCCGGTTTGCCCGACGACGCTGCCCGATTCTGCTATTCTGGGTAGCGCTGAATGCACGCGCATGGAGGCGCGTGGCCGCCTGCCTGAACGGCGGGAAGGACTGTCCCATCGCCGGAGCCCCCCCCGAATTTCACCCATGCGCAAGTCGATCGCCCTGGCCGTTTTTGGTGCCGCATGTACGGCGCCGCTCGCCGCACAGTTCCCCACCCTGATCAAGGACATCAACGCGACCGTGCGGACTTCGACGGATCCCAGCTCCAACCCGCGCGGCTTCGCGCGGGCGGGCGGACCGCTGGTGTTCGCGGCGCAGACGTCGAGCGTCGGCGTCGAGCTGTTCTTCACGGCTGGCGCACCCGGCACGACGCTGCTGGTCCGAGACATCTTCCCCGGTGTGTCGAGCTCCAACCCCCGGCAGATCACGCCCGTCGGCAACCGGGCGTTCTTCATCGCCAACGACGGCGTCGCCGGCGATGAGCTGTGGGTCACCGACGGCACCGCATCGGGCACGCGGCTGGTCGTCGATCTGGTGCCGGGGCTGCAGAGCTCGGGGCCGGCGGAGCTGACCGAGATGGGCGGAGTGCTCTACTTCGTCGCGTCGGACGCGCTCAGTGGCCGTGAGCTGTGGCGTTCGGACGGCACCGCCGCGGGCACCGTGCGGGTCGCGGACCTACGGCCGGGCCCGTTGAGCGCGCTGCCGGCATCGCTCGAGGCGGTCGGCAACCAGCTCTACTTCCGCGCCAACGACGGTGCCACCGGCGCGGAGCTGTGGGTCACGAACGGCACGGCGGCCAGCACGCGGCTCGTGGCGGACATCGTCGCGGGTGTGCAGGGCTCATCTCCTGCGGGGCTGACCGCTGTCGGCACCGAGGTCTACTTCCGCGCTGATGACGGGCAGAACGGCGTCGAGCTTTGGCGCAGCAACGGCACCTCGGCCGGCACCCGGCTCGTGCGCGACGTGATGCCCGGCGCGGGTGGCTCTTCGCCGTCGTCCTTCACCGAGCAGGGCGGCGTGCTCTACTTCACCGCGAACGACGGCACAAACGGCGCCGAGCTCTGGCGTTCCGACGGCTCGTTCGGCGGTACGTTCATGCTGCGCGACATCCGAGTCGGCAGCGGCGGCTCGTCTCCCGGCGAGCTGACGCCCCTGCAGAACTCGGTGTTGTTCTCAGCCGACGACGGCGTGTCGGGCATCGAGCTCTGGATCACCGACGGCACGCAGAACGGCACCCTGTTGGTGCGCGACATCAACGTCGGCAGCGTGTCGTCCAACCCCGCGGCGCTGTTCGTGTCGGGTACGACCGCGTACTTCCGGGCCACCGACGGCACCGGCGGGGTCGAGCTCTGGCGGACCAATGGCACCACGGCGAGCACGGCGCAGATGGTCGACATCAATCCGGGCTCCAGCAGTTCGACCCCGGGTGAGTTCACCACTGTGAGCGGTAATCGCTTCGTGTTCTCCGCCAACAATGGTCGGGTCGGCAGCGAGCTGTGGACCAGCGACGGCACCGTCGCCGGCACCGTACTGCTCGAGAACATCAACCGCGGAGCAGCGCCGACGACCTTGTCGTCGAACGCGGGCGGAATGATCGATTTCCTCGGGTTCACCGTGTTCACCGCCAACGACGGGATCGCGGGCGATGAGGTCTGGGTGAGCGATGGCACGGCGGCCGGGACGCGGCTGTTGGCCGACATCCAGGTCGGCGCGGGTGGTTCGGGGCCGGGTGAGTACACCCTGGTCGGCAACCGCGTCTACTTCGCCGCCGACGACGGCGTCGCCGGCGACGAGCTTTGGGTGACCGACGGCACCGGCCCTGGCACTCGGCTGGTGGCCGACGTCGCGGTCGGCGCATCGAGTTCGGCGCCGATCGAGTTGGTCGGCATCGAGGACCGCCTGTTCTTCAGCGCGGTCGATACGATCAGCGGGCGGGAGCTTTGGGTGTCCGACGGCACGTCCGGCGGCACCACCCTGGTGCGCGACATCAACCCCGGCATTGCCAGCTCGACTCCGTCGCAGCTCGTCGACGTCAACGGAACGCTCTTGTTCTCGGCGAACAACGGCACCAGCGGCACCGAACTGTGGCGGAGCAACGGTTCGCCGGCAGGCACCTTCCTGTTGGCGGACATCGCCGCAGGGGCGTCCAGCTCGAGTCCGCAGAACATGACCGTGGTCGACAACCGCGCGTTCTTCAGCGCGACCGACGGCAGCGTCGGACGCGAGCTCTACGTCTCCGACGGCACGGTGGCCGGCACGCAGCTGGTGGCCGATATCGTCACCGGCTCGGGCTCCTCCAACCCCTCGCAGCTGGCGGCCGTCGGCGGATCGCTGTTCTTTGCGGTGGACGATGGCAGCGTCGGCAACGAGCTGTGGATCTCCGATGGCACGGCGTCGGGCACTTCTTTGGTGCGCGACATCAATCCGGGCCTGGGCTCGTCGTCCAACCCGGCGGAGATCGTCGACAGCTTCGGCATCGCGGTGTTTGCGGCCGATGACGGCACCAACGGCCGCGAGCTGTGGGCCAGCGACGGGACCGCTGCCGGCACCTCGATGATCGCCGACATCAACAGCTCGGCGTCCAGCACGAGCTCCAACCCCAACGCGCTGACCGCGGTCGGCGAGCGCTTCGTCTACTTCTACGCCGATGAGGGCCTCGGCTCCGGCGGCGAGCCGTTCGTCTCGGACGGCACCGCGTCGGGGACGTTCCAGCTCTCCGATCTGCGGCCGGGCAGCTCGTCGTCGTTCTGCGCCAATGGCACCAGCACGCCGGCCCAACCGACGCACTTCGTGCTCTCGGGCGGCCAGGTGCAGTTCTTCGCCGACGACGGCACGGTCGGCTGCGAGCCGTGGGTGACCAACACCGGCGCTTCGAGCCAAGCGGTCGGCGACCCGTGTGGTGCCACCCAGCGGCCTTGGTTGTCGACCGGTGACCCGGTGCTCGGCTCGGGGATGCAGGTCCGGTTGCGCGAAGCCGCGCCCGGCACCGTTGGCGTCCTGCTGCTGGGTCTGGAAGGGCGCGGTGTGCCGTTCTTCGGCTGCCGGCTCTACATCAACCCCGCTACCCTGACGTCCCTGTTCACGCTGCTGCCGACCGGAGGCGCGTGGGCTGGCTCGCTGCCGATGCCAGCCAATGCGTCGTTGATCGGTGCGCGCGCCGGCGTGCAGATGGCGGTCGGTCCGACCGCGAGGCCGCTCAACGTCGACCTCACCAACGGTGTCATCCTGACGCTCGGATTCTGACCGAGCCAGCGGCCGGGCGCGGAGACGTGATCTCTGCCGCCCGGCGTCTGGCCCCGGCCGGCCCGCCGCTCTACTGTCGCGCGTCGCGCGATGAGCAGTGAACCCATGGCTGTTGCCACCGTCGGCGGAGCGAGCGCCGAGCGCGTCTTGGTGGTCGAACCACAGCACCACTCTCGAGGTGGCAAGCACACGCTGGCGCCGCAGCGCCTGTTGGCGGGCGGCAGCGCCGTCAACCAAGCCTGTCGACTGCTCGCCACGGGCCATTCGGTGCAGCCGATCGTGCCGCTGTGCCGCGACGCCTTCGGCGCGGTCGTCGAGGCTGCCATGGTCGACGCGGCCGGTCGCGGTGGTGGACGCTTGCACGACGAGGCCCTGTTTCTGTCCGACGGGGACGCGACGCCGTTCACGACGATCGTCTCGGTCGGCGCCGAGCGCACCATCTACACCGAGTTCTCCGAGGACTTGTTCGCGCCGTTCGACCGCCACATCGAGTCTTGTCTGCGTGGCCGGTCGGGACGGGATACCGGTGCCCTACTGGTCGGACACCTGCACTGTGATCGGTCGCGGCCGCCGGGGCGCGCCGGCGAGGTGTCGCGGCGTTCGGTGCGCGAGGCGCGTGCAGCGGGGATCCCGGTGTTCGTCAACCCGGGCTCGTCGCAGTATCGCCAGGGCGCGGCGACCCTGCTCGATGTGCTGGACGACGTGACCTGCTTTCAACTCGACCTCGAGGAGATGCGCGCGTTCGTCGGTGGGGCGGGTCCGCGGCCGCGGTTGGTCGACATTCTCGATTGGTTTCGCGGCAAGTGCACCGTAGTGGTGACCTTGGAGAGGATGGGAGCGGTGGG
Source organism: Planctomycetota bacterium (assembly GCA_965223545.1). Classification (GTDB taxonomy): domain Bacteria; phylum Planctomycetota; class UBA1135; order UBA1135; family UBA2386; genus CBDCWY01. The sequence goes on from OZ245006.1 coordinate 7,297,194, forward strand.
CCAGCGCGTCGGGTCGTCGCGAGTCGTGTTGACCTGGCCGTACGAGATCCAGACGGTGGACACCACCGGCGCTGGGGATGCGTTCGCCGCGGGACTGGTCGCCGGCATGCTGGAACGGCCGTGGGACGACGACGATGCGTTTGCCGCGGCGATGGCGCGCGGCGGCCTGTATGCGGCGCACGCCTGCACCACCCCTGGCGGCGCCGACCAGTGCCCGACCGAGGGAGAGCTGGAGGCGTTCCGCGCCGCCCGTGGCCGCGTGCTCGACACCGAGGTCACCGAGGTGGCGCAGGCGGGCAGGCTGCTGCAGCTGCTCGACCGCGCGTTCCCGCCGCGTGGTGCTTGAGCGCGCTCGGATTGGCTGACTCGCCATGCGCATCTACGCCCACTCGGACGTCCACGTCGACTACGCCGCCAACCGGGAGTGCTTGGCCGCGTTGTCGGTTGCGCGCTATGGCGACGCTGGTTTGATCCTCGCCGGCGATGTATCGCACGATCTCGACCGAGTCGCCGAAGCCTTCGCGCTGCTGCGAGCCCGGTTCGGCTCGGTTGCCTACGTGCCCGGCAACCACGAGCTGTGGGTGCGGGACGGCGACGCCGCCGACTCGATGGCCAAGCTCGAGCAGTTGCTCGAGCTGGCACGCGCGCACGATGTGGCCACCGAGCCGGTGCGCTGGGGCTCGGCCTGGGTGGTGCCGCTGCACTCCTGGTATACAAAGCCGGAGCAGGGCGAAGACTCGCTCTATCTGACCAAGCCCGGCGAGGACGCCAGTCTGCGCATGTGGAGCGACGAGGTCTTCCTGCGTTGGCCAGCCGCAATGCGAGAGTCGCCTGCGCAGCACATGCTCGCGCGGAATCGCGCAGCCCTGCGCCGCGATTACGACGCGCCGGTGATCACCTTCAGTCACTTTCTCCCCCGCGCCGACCTGATCCGGCGCACGCAGAGTGAGATCGCGACCGAGGCGGTTCAGGTCGCCGATCGCCTGCCGGCCTTCAACTTCAGCCGGGTGGCCGGCACGGCGGCGTTGGACGTGCAGATCCGCCAGCTCGGCGCGCGCATCCACGTCTACGGTCACCAGCATCGCAACCGGGACCGGGTGGTGGACGGCGTGCGCTACGTCTCCCACTGCCTCGGCTACCCAAGCGAACGCCGCCACGGCGCGCCGGGCCCGGGCGCCGAGCAGCCACTGCTGATCTGGCCGCCGACACGGGTGTAGGGGGCAGGGGGGCGCTGGCAGCCCGCAAGACGGATCGGTGTCGGCGTTGGCTACCGAACACTCACGTCGAGTCCCCGCGACATCGAAACGGTCGTGCCGACCGTGAGCAGCTGGGCGTACAGATGGGCGCTGCCCGGCAGCGGCAGCAGCGGCAAGGGCGCGCTCAGGGTGAACGACGTCTGTCCACCGGCGAGCTGGCGCACCAACGCGACATCCGGGCTGCATTCGAGTGTGCACGGCGCGCCCAACAACGGCCCCAGGTTGAGCGGGAAGGTTCCTGCGGCGTCCGCCTGTAGGCCCAAGACCAGCAAGGTGGCGGCGCCCGGCTCGATGGAGTCGGCGTGCAGCGCCAGCGTGCCACCGTTCACCGGGGGTTGAGTGGTGCGCAGCGTCGGAACGCCGGTTGGCCCCGGACAGCCTTGGCCGAAGGGGTTCCCGGTAGCGCTTTCGCGTTGCATGACGGCCACGATCTCGGCGGCGTCGAGGGGGTGGGCGTGGATGAGCAGGTTGTCGACGGTGAACAGGTTGCTGAAGCTGGGTTGCCTGCCCGGTGGTGCCCAGCGGCCGATCGAGAAGCCGTCGGCGAGCGTGTAGGAGTGCGTGCCCGGCGGGAACGATCGCTCTCCATCGAGCGTTCCGTCGACGTAGAACCGCATGACGCCTCTCGCATCGTCCACGACCAGTGCGATGTGGTGCCAGCCCAACGCCCTGCCGGCGTTGGAGGTGGTGCCGAGCCACGGTGTTGCGCTCGAGAGGTAGCCGATGCGGCGGCCGAACGGCCAGCTCGTTCCGAGTTGTGGCAGCAGCCGGAAGGAGCTGTCGTCCCATTCGATCTGGCCGCCCTGGAATCTCTGCCACCAGGAGATCGTCATCGACCTCAAGGTCAGTGGGTTCGGTACCGGGTAGGTGATCGTGTTGAAGGAGAAGCCACCGCTGGCCTCCGGCGGCCGGAACCCGGCGCTGGGGGCGGCGCCTCCCGGGTGGAACGGCAGCGAAGTGTCCACCTGAGATGCGAGTGCCTGGAACCGAGCGGTGTTGTAGACCTCCTGCGCGCCGACGTAGGGTGGGATGCCGCCCGGCTTCGGTCGCGCGACCTCGTTGAACTTCAGCTCGAGAATGTCGGCGGAGTTGCGGTTCCCGGTCGTCGGCAGGGGCGAGACCTCGACCGCACCGCGCACGGTCAGCCGGTCGGTTGGTGGCGTGGCGCCGGCTCCGCTGACCGTGAGCGTGACGTCGTAGCGGCCGGCCGTCCCGTAGGTCCATTGCGGATTCTGCACTGTCGAGTCGACGTTGCCGTCGCCGTCGAGGTCCCACGCCCAAGCCGTGGCCGGGCCGAAGCGGCTGCGGTCGAAGAACGACACCGTGTCGCCGCGGGCGGCGAAGCTGCCGTGGGCGGCGAAATCGGCCTCGATCTGATCGACGACGATGAAGTCGGCGCGGCGCAACGTGCGCGTGTTTTGCGCGTCGCTCACCGTCAAGCGGACGGTGTGGCGCCCGGTCCCGAAAGTCCACGTTGGCGCTGGTCCGGTGGCATCGGGTGTGCCGTCGTCGTCGAAGTCCCAGGCGAAGGCGGTGATGCCGCCCGGCGCCGTGCTCGACGAAACGTCGTTGAAGCGGACCTGGAGCGGGCCGGCCCCTGTGGTGACGTCCGCCGCGAAGTCGGGGACGAGGTCGACGAACGGCATGTAGTCGAAGTCGAGCACCAGGCCACACACTGGGTCGATGGTCGAGGCTTGGGCTGCCAGCGCGTTCGAAGGGTGTTCGATGCAGGTGGCAAACGCTTGTGTTGTCGGTTCGCCCGAAGTGACGGCGGCCGCTCCGATCACTTGCGCGCCGCCGCCGACCGACAGGACCTGGATGTCGACGGCAAGTGGTTGGCCCGAACGTGGGTCGTAGACGAACGCGGGCGAGAGCGGTAGGTCGACGATTGTGCTCGCGATCCCGACGTAGGGTTGCAGGAAGCCCGACGCAACGTTCACGCTGCCGCTGTGCACCAGAACGCGATCAGCGCCGTGGTTGGCCGCAAACTGCGCGCTCGGATTCTGGAAGCTGGACGGGCTGGTCGAGAGCGACACGTCGACCGACCCCAAGGAGCCGCCGCCCCACTGGCCGTTGTAGGACTCGTCGTGGCGCCAGCGCAGCCGCGTGATGCGAATCGGACCCTCGATCCCAAGCCGGCCGAAATGCCCCGCATCGTAGAGCGAGAGGGACCGGCAGGGTTGCTGGGTGTTGAACGGAAGCGCGCGGCCGGCAACAGGGTTGCCGCCGGCGCCAGCGGGGATGACGGCGCGCTGCGCGGGAAGCGTGCCTGCTCCGGTCAACAACGCGAGGCAGATGGAGACCACCGGGGTGTGGTGCCGTTGGGCACGAACCATGTTCTCTCCTTGGAGTCGCACGAGGTGGGGTCTCGGGAACCCTCGCTACATGCTACCACGGCGTCGGTGCTCCCATGACAGCGCGCGCGAGGAGCAACGTCTCGGGCCCGCGGCAGGTGATGAATCGGAGCCTGGCTCCGTACGTTCGTTATTGCGTGGGGTAGCCGAGTGCGGTGAGGCGCTCGATCAGGGCTTCCAGCTGGGTGTGCAGCTCGGCGTGGCGCTCGAAGGCGTCGTTGCCGGGCGGTTGGGGGCCGCGGGAGAGCATGCCCGACAGGTAGCGCAGCTGGCCGCTGAGCTTGGCGGGCATGTAGGTGCCCCGCTCGGTCACCAGCTCGGCTTCGATCGCCGCCAGGGCGGCGTCCTTCTCGACGGCCTCGGCGTCACCCTGCTCGACGGCGTCGGCCAGCTCCTTGCGCGCTTCGCGCACCGTGGCGGTCACTGCATCCGCGCGCGCCGAGGTGGCGGCGATGGTGGCGACCAGCTCGCTCTGTGCGCGCAGCTGTTCGGCGGTGATGCCCTCGGCGGCGAGCTTGGGGTCGATGAGCACTTCGAGCTGGGTGGACACGGTGGCGCCAGCCGCGGTCAGAGTGACCGTGTAGCTGCCCGGTGCGACCGAGCCCCGCATGCGGCCCGAGCCGCGCATGTCCCAACGCACCCGATGGTGGCCGGCGGTGGTCTCGAGCCGGACGGCCCGGGTCTGGGCGCCACGGAAGCCGCGGAAGCCGCCACGACGGCCAGCGCCTCGGCCGCCCTCGCCCTCGGCTTCGGTCTCCTGCCGCGGTGGTGAGCTCGTCATCCGCGCGACCTGTTTGCCCTCGGCATCGAGGATCTCGATCGCGACCTCGCCGTCGACGTCCTCCTTGAGGTAGTAGTCGAGCACGGCGCCCGACGGCTCCCAGGCGGGGACGTTGGCGGTCGCGTTGCGGCTACCCGGACGCCGGCCACCGAAGCCCATGAAGCCGAAGCGCCCGGAGCTGGCCGCGACCGCGGGTCGCGGCGAGAACAGGTGCGCCGGTGCCGTGGCGACGTCGTCGCGCAGCTGGCGCAGCGGCGTGACGTCGTCCAAGACCCAGAACGAGCGCCCCATCGTGCTGATCGCCAGGTCGCCGCGCACGACCTTGAGATCGGTCACCGGCGTCGCCGGCAGGTTGAGTTGCAACGACTGCCACTGCGCGCCGTCGTCGAACGACACCCACATGCCGAATTCGGTGCCGACGTACAGCAGTCCCTCGCGCAGCGGGTCTTCGCGCACCACGCGCGTCGGTGAGTCCGCCGGGATGCCGTTGTCTCCGGTCGTCAGCAAAGTCCAGCTGGCGCCGTAGTCGGTCGTCCGGTAGACGTGCGGCCGCCAGTCACCCAGCTGGTAGCGCAGTACCGCGACGTAGGCCTTGGCCGGGTTGTGCGGCGAAGGCTCGACGGTCTGCACGCGGCCGCCGGGCGGCAGCTGCGACGGCGTGATGTCGGTCCAGGAGCCACCGTCGTCTCTGGTGACGTGGATCGGGCCATCGTTGGCGCCGACCCAGATCGTGCCGCGCTCCAGCGGTGACTCGGCGATCGCGTAGATCGTGCTGTAGAACTCCTCGCCGGTGATGTCGCGCGTGATCGGCTCGCCGGACTCGACCTGCGTCTCGGGAGTGAACGCGGTCAGGTCGGGTGAGATCGTCTCCCAGGTCACCCCCTCGTCGCGCGTGCGGTGCACGAACTGCGAGCAGTGGTAGACCGTGTCGCGGTCGTGCGGCGAGACGTGGATCGGGGCCACGCGTTGGAACCGGAACTTCAGATCCCTCGGGTTGTGGCCGTAGAGGCTCTCGGCGCCGACGTAGTAGTTGAGCTGGCGGCCGAGGCGTCCGTAGTAGACACCGAACTGCCCTTTGCAGTTGGCGTAGACGATGTCGGCGTCACCGGGCTTGGGCACGACCGGGCCAGTTTCGCAGCCACCGACCGACTCCCAGCCGTCGAAGCCGGCGACGCGCGCGCTCGGCACGCGCAGCGTGCTGTTGTCCTGCTGCCCGGCGTACAGCCAATAGGGGCTGCGATCGTCGACGTTGACCTGGTACAGCTCGGCGGTTGGCTGGTTGCTCTGCGTCGACCAGGTCTTGCCGCCGTCGCGGCTCACGTTGGCGCCGCCGTCATTGGACTGGATCATCAAGTCGCTGTCGGCGGGGTGGATCCAGATGTCGTGGTTGTCGCCGTGCGGCGTGCGCATCGAGCCCCACTTCTCACCGCCATCGGTCGACTTGTAGGCACCGGTCGCGTTGACGTAGACCACGTCCGCGTTCGATGGGTCGGCGTCGACGTTGGTGTAGTAGAACGGTCGCGTCAGCAGGCCGCGGCGGTCGGACACGCGGCGAAAGGTGCGGCCGCGATCGTCGGATCGATAGAGGCCGCCCTGATCGTCGGAGGCTTCCATCAAGACGTAGACTCGATCCGGCGCCGCCAGCGACACCGCCAGATCGCTCTTGCCGATCAGTTGGTCCGGCAGGCCCTCGGTCAGCTGCTGCCAGCTCTCGCCGCCATCGCGCGACTTGTACACCCCGCCCTCGGTGCCGCCGCTGATGATCGTCCACGGCTTGCGCTCGGCGCGCCACATGCACGCATACAGCTCGCGCGGGTTGTCGGGGGCGAGCTCGACGTCGACCGCGCCGCAGGTCTCGGAGACGAAGAGCACCTTCTTCCAGTGGGCACCGCCGTCGTCGGTGCGGTACACGCCGCGCGCCGCGGTGGGCTGGAACGCGTCGCCGATGGCGGCGACGAACACCACGTCGGGGTTCTCGGGATGGATCTCGACGGCGCCGATCTGGCCGACGTCGCGCAGCCCGATGTGGGTCCACGTCGCACCGGCATCGGTCGACTTGTAGACGCCGCGACCGGTGATCACGTTGCTGCGCAGGCCGTCCGAGCCGGTACCGACGTAGACCACGTCGGGGTTGCTGGGCGCGACCCGGATCGCACCGATCGAGCCGGTCTCGAAGAAGCCGTCGGACACCGGTTGCCAGCTCTCGCCGAAGTCGGTGGTCTTCCAAACGCCGCCGCCGGTGGCGCCCATGAAGAACTCACCCGGCCGCTGCGCCACTCCGGCGACGGCGGTGACGCGGCCGCCGCGCGTCGGACCGACACAGCGGTACGCGAGGTCGGAGAACGCGGCCTCCGGCTGAGGCTGGGCGGCGGCGGGTGCCTGGATCGAGGCCGCGCCGATGAGCGCGAGGAGGAGCGGTGTTGAGTGTTGCATGGCGGAAGTCGTGGCCTTGGCCGGGCCGATTCTAGGCGTAGCCCGCGCCACCGCACCACGCGGCCTCGGTGAACCAAGGGAGCGCCCGCCGGAAACACAAGATCGCGACAAACAGCCCGCGGCCGCGCGCCGCACTTCGCGGCGGGCGGGGTCGGAAGTCGTTGAGCGGGCGGGTTTTCGGACGCGCGGCGTCAGGCGCTGGCGGCGGCGTCGCCGCGACTGCGCGGCGCGTGCTCGGCAGCGGCCTTGAGGTCGGCCAAGTCGCGCTGCACCTCATGCCGCAGCATCTTGATCATGGGACGGCTCAGCACCGACATGATCCTCGCCAGCAGCGACAGCGGCGTGGCTTCAAACGTCATCACCACGCGCGTGCCGCCGGCCTCCCCGGTGAACCGCAGCTCGCTCAAATAGCGGCAGCCGCAGCTATCGGCAGCGAGGGCGTAGCGGTGCGGTGGCTCGAACGCGACCACCTCCATCTCCTCCCGCGCCTCGCGCTTGAACATGCGCCGCGTCTCGACGAACCGTGTGCCGACTCCGACCGGTCCCTCGGTCAACATCTCGACCTTGATGATGCTGCCGATGCGCTCGGAGGCGTTGGCGAAGTCGGCGGCCAGGGCGAAGACCCGTTCGACCGGGGCCTGTACATGTTCGGTGATCTCGATCTTGGTCGGCATCTGCGCTGTGTTCGGTGCTTCGGGGCGTGAGCCTATCGTCTCACCCGCCGAAAGACAGGCCGTCCGTCAGCGCGCGTTCTCGACCGCCAACCCGATCCACCACGCTGCCCCCGACCGCGCCGGCGCGTCGCCACCGAAGTAGAACAGCCAGTGTCGGTAGCTGGCGCCGCCGTCGGGCACGATCTCGACCGCGGGCGCGGTGATGCGACCGCGGTCCCAGCCGTCTTCGCCGGCGACCAGGATCGGGTTTTCAGGGTGGGGATGCCACTCGATGCCGTCACGGCTGAATGCGTGGTGGAACGCGTGGCGCGGGCCGCGGCGCTCCTGCCAGTACATGTGCCAGCCTCCGCGCGGGTCGCGCACCACGTCGGGCTGGCCGGCGCCGCGGCCGTCGCTGCCGCGTTGCAGAGGCCGTGGCCAACGCACCCAGGTCTCGCCGTCGTCGAGCGAGCCGGCGACGCCGACCGACGGCCACTGTCCGCGCCCGTAGGTGACCGCTCCGTACCACGACACCAGCCACTCGCCGCAGCGGTGCAGCGACGGCTCTTGCAGGCCGCCTTGCAGGTTGTCGTCGCGGTCGCGATACGGGCGTTCGAACGGCAGCTCGGGCCACATCACGGCGCCGTGCTTGGTCCACGGGCCGCGGGGAGTCGGCGCAGTTTGCAGCGACAGGTGGTCGCGGCGGTGCTTGCCGCGGTAGCGGTAACGCAGGGTCAGCATGATCCACTGGCCGGTGCGCTCGTCGAACAGCACGTTGGGGGTCTCGTACTGCCAGCGTTCGTCGTCGTCCGGCAGCACTGCCGGCGTCGGCGTCGTGCAGCGCAGGCCGCTCGCGTCGGTGTGGGTGTAGAAGATCGCGGTCGGCCAGCGATTCCAACGCCGCACGGGGTGGTTGAACCAGACGTGGAAGCCGCCGTCGGGGTCCTGCACCGGGCAGGGGTCGGTGCAGTAGCCGCGCTGGTGCAAGTTGGCGTCGAGCGTGCGCGCCGGCGGTCCGCGCACCGCGTCGCGCACCAAGCGCCCGCGCTTCTCGAACGGACCGGGGAACGCCCATGGCGGCAGCGAGTCGCCGTCGATCGGCGCTGCGGCGGCGATCGCCGCGCGCAGAGCGAGCGCGGCGGGTGGCGCGACTTCGGGGGGTGCCGCCTCGATGGCCTCCGCCTCGTCAGGCTCGGGCGCAGCGACCTCGGGCTCGACAAGCTCGGGCGCGGCAACCTCGGGCTTGGGCGCCACCGATGGCTCGCCCGCGGGCGCAAGCGACGGCGATGGCTGCGTCGGCTGGTGCGCACACGCGGCGACCAGCAGCAACCCGATGACCGCGCGGCGGTGCGGCCGCACAGCGCCGCGGCAGCCGGCCTCAGTCACCGCGCTGGCGCAGGGACAGCGAGCGCGCCACGTCGAACAAGAACGCGCACGCGATCTCGGGCTCCTCCAACCGCAACCGGTCGAAGTCGTGCAGCGCCAGGCGATGCACCACCGAGTCACTCACAGCGGCGATCGTCGCGGAGCGCGGCCGGCCGTCCAGAAAGGTCTGCTCGCCAAAGATCGCCACCGGCCGCACGACCGCGATCCTCTGCGGTGTGTCGTCGCCGGCCGCCGCGGTCACCTCGAGCTCCCCGTCGGTCAGCACGAAGGTGGTCCGCTCGGTGTCGTGCTGGCGGATCAGCACGTCGCCGGCACCGATCTCGAGTCGGTCGGCGTAGCTCAAGAACAGCGCCCAGTCCGCCTCGCCCTGACGCTCGACGGCCTCGGCCAGGTTGAGCAGGTCCTGCTCGTTGAGGAAGTGGGCGTTCTGCGGTTCCATCGGCGTTCGAGTCTACGCGACGCGGCGGCGGACCAGAAGAGCGGATCCGCGCGGGCGGGCCGCGCGTCAGCCGGTGGTCGCGGCGCGCCGCATCTCGGTCCAGGCGCGCTCGCACGTGGCCGGTGCGGGGGCCAGCACGCCGCCGAGCGTGGTGTCCGCCAGGCGAACCACCGAGCGGCGCAGCCTGCCGTCCTCCGGCTGTGGGCTCAGCGCGGTGGTCGCGGTGGGGGCGCCGAGGTCGGTGGCGCCGAGCTCGACCGCGTGCAGGCGCAGCGCGCCCTGCAGGTCCGGCGGGTGCAGCAGGATGAACGCGCCGTCCGCCAGCCGGCGGATCAGGTAGCCGGTCGCATCGCCGGCCCGCACCGGCACGAACATCAGCACCTCGTCGTGCTCCATCGCCAGGGCGCGCAGGCTGTAGCACTGCACCGGCTCGCGGCGGTTCTTCACTTCGAGCGGCGGCATGCGGACGCCAAAGCCGCGCTCGTTGAGAGCCTGCCAGGTGGACGCGCTGATCAGCACCTGGTCGGTACAGGCCACTGCGCCGATGCGCTGAGCGGTGTTGACCGAGTCGCCGAGCACCGTGTACTCGCGCCGGTTGCCGGCGCCGATGTTGCCGGCCACCATCTCGCCGGTGTTGAGGCCGATGCCCATGGGCAGCGGCCGGTCGACCTCGGAGTGGTAGGCCGCCAGCTGGATCTGCATGGTCAGCGCGGCCGCCGCGGCGCGCAGCGCGCTCTCGTCGTCGTCGGTGGGAATGCCCCACACCGCCATGATGGCGTCGCCCATGAACTTGTCGATCGAGCCCCCCTCGCGTTCGACCGTCGGCACCATGCGGTTGAAGTAGCCGTTCATGAAGTTGACCAGCTCCTCCGGTCCCATGCGCTCGGCGAGGGCAGTGAAGCCGATCAGGTCGGAGAACAGGATCGTGCCGTGGTGGCGCCGGCCGCCGAGACCGCCGTCGATCTCGCCGGCGAGCACGCGGTCGGTCATCGCCTCGGGCAAGAAGCGCATCAGGTTGTTGCGCACCGCCGTCTGCGCGGCGACCTCCTCGAGCAGCTGGGCGTTGCGGATCGCGATCGCGACCTGCTGGCCGATCGCCGCCGCCATCTCGAGGTCGTCCTGGTCGTAGGGCCGCGCGGCCGAGCGCGTGTCGAGCACCACCAAGCCGACGATCTCGTCGGCCACCAGCAGCGGCACGGCCAGCGCCGAGCGGATGTTGAGGTCGGCGACGGAGTGGCCGGCGTCGATCGGCTCGTCGCCGCCCTCGCGGTAGATCAGCGCGGCGCGCTTGTCCAGCGCTGCGCGGCAGATGCTGCGCGACACGGCGAGCGCGGCGCGATCGCCGCGGTCGCGGGAGCGCATCGCCTGCGGCTGCAGCGTCTCGGCGTCGCTGCCCAGCAGCAAGAAGCCGCGGTGGGTCTGCGGAAACAAGCCCAACAGCACCTCGAGCACCGGGTCGGAGAGCTCGTCGACGGTGCGCTCGCGCGCCAGCACCTCGGCGACGCGCATCAGGCTCTGCACGCGGCGCTGCAGCACTTCGGGGCTCTTGCTGGTCGACTGCTCGCGCAGCTGGGTCACCGACACGGTGTGCGAGGTCTGTGGCTCCCGGGCGTCGGCGAGGCCGAACACGGCGGTGCGGTCGCCGGCGCCGTTGCGCCGCTGGCGCAGCCGGAGGCGGGTGGTGCCGAGCCGCAAGATGTCGCCGTGGCGCATCTGTGCCTGCGTCACCGGGTGCTCGTTGAGGAAGGTGCCGTTCGAGGAATTGGCATCCGTGAGAGTCACGTTGACGCCGTCGAACGTCACCTGCGCGTGGGTGCGGCTGACCCGTGGATCCGGCACCTCGAGCGAGCACTCGGCGTCGCGGCCGGCGAGCAAGGTGCCGCGCACCGGCACCACCACCCCGGCGCGCGCGCCGCTGAGGAACACGAGCTCATAGGAGAGGCGCGCAGGGCGGAAATCGTCGCGGGGCGTCGACATGAACGGGAGCGGCGCGTGCGGCCTGCGGGGCTTGGCTGGCCGGCGGCGGCTGAGAGAGACTTGTGCCTCACCCTATTCTGCGTTGCGCGAATGCCAAACCCACGGCCGGTGGCGGGGGACGAGAATCTTTGCCGCGCGGCGGTGGATTGTCGCTACGTTAGGCGCCGCGGGCGCGGGCTTGGCTCCGGCTCGCGCCACTTCGAAGACCGGTCGGCCGAGCATGCGAACGGTGCGTAAGCGCGATAGGATCGGCGCCGACGGCACGGCGCCCAAGCCGTTCCGCGCCCTGGTGTCGGTGCCGGTGTTGCCGTCGATGGTCACCCTCGGCAACCTGTTCTTCGGGTTTCTCGCGATGGCCAAGGCCGTCGACGCCGTCGTGCTGCAGGGCGCCGCGCCGGTGCTCACCCCCGCCACGCTGGCTCTCTTCGAGGCGGCCGCGCTGCTGGTGTTCCTGGCGATGGTGTTCGACGCGCTCGATGGCGCGGTGGCGCGGCTCACCAACCAGACCTCGGCGTTCGGCGCGCAGCTCGACAGCCTGGCGGACGTGGTCACATTCGGCGTGGCGCCGGCGTTCCTCGCCAAGATCCTGATCGACTTCCACGCTCGCGGTCCCGAGGCGCTGCTGCCGGAGAACGCGAAGATGTACTGGGCGGCGGCCGCGATCTACGTGCTGTGCGCGGCGATGCGCTTGGCGCGCTACAACGTCGAGGGCGACCAGGGCAGCGGCGACGAGTTCGTCGGTCTGCCGACGCCGGCGGCGGCCGCGGTGGTGTGTGCTGGGTTGGCGTTCTTCGCCACCCGTGCGGACAACAAGCAGATGATCAGCCGGTGGGTGCTGCCGCCGGGCACGCTCGAGGCGATCTACGACTACCTCGTGCTCGCGCTGCCGGTGGCGTTGGTCCTGCTCGGGCTGCTGATGGTGAGCCGGTTTCCGTATCCGCACCTGGTGTCGAGCCTGGTGCGCGGCCGGCACAGCTTTCCGTTCTTGGCGACTCTGGTCGTGGCGGTGTTCGTCGCCGCCATCGAGTGGCAGTTCGCGCTGGTGTTGGTCTCGGTGAGCTACGTGGTGGTCGGCATCCTGATCGGGCTTTGGCGCCTGCTGCGCGGCGGGAGTCTGGGGCCGCCGGGGGGAGACCACTCCGGGGCCACGCTCGACGAAGACGCGCTGGACGTGCGGTACAACTGAGTGGCGTCCACCACGGTCTACCTCGGGCTCGGCGCCAACGTGGGCGATCGTTCGGCCAACATCCACGCCGCCCTGGAGCGGCTCGAGCGCTGTCCGGGGATCCGCGTGCTGCGGGTCTCGAGTCTGCGCGAGACGGCGCCGTCGGGGGGGCCACCGCAGGGGCCCTATCTCAATGGCGTCGCCGAGCTGTCGACGACGCTGCCGGCGCCGGCGCTGCTGGCGGTGTGCAAGGCGCTCGAAACCGCGGCGGGACGCCGCCTGGATGCCCCCCGCAACGCGCCGCGGCCGCTGGACCTCGACGTGCTGCTGTACGGGGATGAGGAGATCGACACCGCGGCGCTGACCGTGCCACACCCGCGCCTTTGGGAGCGGCAGTTCGTGCTGGATCCGCTCGCCGAGCTCGGGGTCACGCCGCCCGCGCAGCCCCGCCGCCCGCTCGTCTGCGCCACCTCGGCCGAGTTTGCCGCGCTCAGCCGGCGTTGGCTGCGCGGCGGCTGTCGCACCGGGCTGGTGCCGACCATGGGCGCTCTGCACGAGGGGCACGCTTCGCTGCTGCGCCGTGCGCGGGGAGAGTGCGACCGCGTGGCGGCGACGATCTTCGTCAACCCGCTGCAGTTCGGCGCTGGCGAGGACTTGGCGCGCTACCCGCGCACCCTCGAGGCCGACCTGCAGCTGCTGGCGCGGGAGGAGGTCGACGCGGTCTACGTGCCGGCTGCCGACGCGGTCTATCCGCCGGGGTTCTGCACTCACCTCTCGGTCGGCGAGGAGGCGCGCGAGCTCGAGGGTGCGGCACGCGCCGGTCACTTTGCCGGCGTCGTCACCGTGGTGGCCAAGCTGCTGGCGGCGGCGCGGCCGGAACGGGCCTACTTCGGCGCCAAGGACGCGCAGCAGGTGGCCGTGCTGCGGCGAATGGTCGCGGACCTCGACTTCGACACCGAGGTCGTGGAGTGCCCGACGGTGCGCGCCGGTGACGGGTTGGCGCTGTCCAGCCGCAACGCCTATCTCTCGGCGGAGGATCGCCGTGCCGCGACCGCCTTGTCCCGCGCGCTGCGCGCCGCCGCGGCCGCGTTCGACCGGGGCGAGCGCGCCGCCGCCGCCCTGCTGGCCGCCGCGCGCACGGTGCTCGCCGCCGAGCCCGGCGTCGCGGTCGAGTACTTGGAGTTGCGGCAATGGCGCGACCTGGCGCCGTTGTCACCCGGCCCGATCGCCGTCGGGCGCTTGCTCGTCGCCGCACGCGTGGGGGGGACGCGGCTGATCGACAACCTGGTGATCGGCGACCGGGCGGCCGCCACCGGCGGCGAGACCCACGGTCAAACCTCGGGCGCGCGGGGTGATTTGGGTTTCAACCGCCCTTGTTATCGGGAAAATACCTCGAACGAATGAACCGGGTGGGCGCTGGCTCCCCGGACGTCGTCGCCGGAGCCGGGGCCGCCAGGTGCCGGGCTTTCGACGCGCCGGGAGCGGGCTCCACCGCGGTGGTGGCCGACGCCGATACAGAGAACGGGAGCTCCCCCTTTCCCCGGCAGTGCACATCCCCCTTGCAGCCCGTGACGCATCGCAGGAGGCGCGCATGACGCGCCGTGCCACCGCCTTCGCCAAGGTCAACCTGACGCTGCGCGTCCTGGGCCGCCGCGCGGACGGCTATCACGACATCGCGTCGTGCATGCACGAGGTCGAGCTCGCCGACGAGCTCTCGTTGCGGCCGCTCGAGCAGGAGGGCGCGATCGCGATCGAGGTGACGGGGGCGCGCCGCGGGCACGCGGTGCCGGCCGACGCCGACAACTTGGTCTGGCGGGCGACGCAGGCGTTCCGCGCGGCGACCGGCACCCACGCCGGCGTCTCCTTTACTCTGCACAAGCGCATCCCGGCCGGTGGCGGGCTGGGTGGCGGCAGCGCCGACGCCGCCGCCGCGCTGCGGCTGCTGTGCGCGGAGCACGGTCTGTCGGCGGACCAGCCGCGCTGGGGCGACGTCGCCGCGTCGCTCGGCGCCGATGTGCCGTTCTTCCTGGCGGGCGGGACCCAGCTGGCGCGCGGCGTCGGTGAGCGCTTGGAGCGGGTCGCGGGGCCGCCGCGATTCGAGTTCGTGCTGGTGGTGCCGCCGTTCGGTACCGAAACGGCCGCGGTCTACCGCGCCTGGCAGCCGGCGGCTGCGGGCGAAGTGCAGCGGCCGTTGCTGCCGGCGACGCCGGCGCAGATGTTCAACGACCTGGAGGAGCCCGCCCTGCGCATCCAACCGGCGCTGGCGGGCCTGCGCGCGCGCATCGTCGCCGCGGGCTACGAGCAGGTGCGGCTGTCGGGCAGCGGCTCGACGATGTTTCTGGCCTTTCCCGAGGCGAGCGCCGCCGATGCGGCCGCGCGCGCGCTCGGGTTCTTGGCCGATGAGGGTGTGGAGCTCCTGCGGACGCGGTCGGCGGCTCCCACTGAACAACCGATCGAGGGCGACAACCGGGGATTGGATCGATGAAGATCACGGAGATCCGCATCAAATTGACCAACGACACGCGCAACAAGCTCAAGGCCTATTGCAGCGTCACGTTCGAGAACGCGTTCGTCGTGCGCGATCTCAAGGTCATCGAGGGTGGCAAGGGGCTGTTCGTGGCGATGCCGAGCCGCAAGCTCGCCGACCGTTGTCGGCACTGCGGCGGCAAGAACCACCTGCGGGCGGCGTTTTGCAACTCCTGCGGCGGGCGCCTCGACCCGGACCGGGCCGGCGAGGATGAGCGCGGGCGGGCGCGGCTGCACGCCGATCTGGCGCACCCGATCAACTCGAAGTGCCGGCTCGAGCTGCACCGTGCGATCGTCGAGGCGCTGAACGCCGAGGTCGAGCGCAGCCAGCAGGACGGCTACGTGCCGCCGAGCTTCGACGACTTCGACGAGGTCGAGGACTTCATCGACGAGCGCGAGCTCGAGGCCTACTCGCGGCGCGCGCCCGACCGCGCGGCCGAGCACGGCGCCTAGCGCGACGCGGATCATGGGCCCGAGCATTGCGGTGGTCGGCCCGGGCCGCGTCGGCACGGCGCTCGCTGCGCTGTGGCACCGCGGAGGCGCCGATCTGCTGGGTTTCGTCGGCCGGCGCGTCGAGGACGCGGCGCGGGCGGCGGTGCGCGCCGGCGGGGGCCGAGCACTGGCGGGCCTCGCGGAGTGCCACACCGCGGACTGTGTGGTGCTGGCAGTGCCCGACGCCGAGGTCGGCCGAGTGGCGGCTGCGGCCGGGGGCGACGCCGTGCGGCGGGGTGCGCTCTGGCTGCATACGAGCGGCGCGCTCGACCTCTCCCCGCTGGAACCGCTGATGGCGCGGGGCGCGGCGATCGGGTCTCTGCACCCGGTGTGTCCGGTGCCCGATGTCGAGACGGGGATTCGCGTCTTGCCGAGCAAGCCGTGCGTCCTGTCGGGCGACCCGGCGGTGGGCGCCGTGCTGGAGCAGCTCGCCGAGGCGGCGGGGTTGCGCCCGGTTTGGGCGAGCGGTGGCGACCGCGCGCTCTACCACGCCGCGTGCGCGCTGGCGGCCAACGCCGGCACCGCGCTGTTCGGCGCCGTCGAGGAGCTGCTGGCCGTCGCGGTGACTCCGGCCGAGGCGCGGGCGTTGACTGCGGCGTTGATGGCGGCGGCTGTGGAGGACTCGGCCGCGCGGGGGGCGGCGGCGGCGCTGTCCGGACCGGTGCGGCGCGGTGAGCGGGACACGGTGACGCGACACATACGTGCCCTGGCGCAGGCGGCACCACAGCAGCTACCGCTGTACCGCGCGCTGATGCGCGCCGTCGCCGCGTTGGCCGAACGCGGCGGGTCTCTGAGCGCCGCGCAGCGCCGGGAGTTCGATCAGCTGTTGGGTGACTGACCCGGACCGGGCGCCGCGGCGCCCGCCGGGCTATGGTGCGGCGACTCCGTCCGTCGCCGTGCCGCCCGCTCAGCTGATCGCCAGTGTGTTCGCCAAGGCGCCCGCCCAGGCCCGGCGCGCGGTGCGGCGTGCGGCGATGGCGGGGGCGGACTGGGTCGAGCTGCGGCTCGACCGGTGGCCGCACGACGCCGCACTGGCGCCGGTGCTGGAGGCGTCGTCGTTGCCGTGCCTGTTGACTTGCTCGCCCAAGCGGCACGGCGGCGAGTACGAGGGCAGTGCCGCGCGGCGGCGCGCGCTGCTCGAGGCGGGCCTCGCCGCCGGGGCCAGTGGGGTCGATCTCGCGCACGACGACGACTGGACTCCGTCGCCGTCGCCGCGGCTCTTGGTGCGCTCGTTCCACGCGCCGCGCGGCACGGCTTGGCCCGCGGATCTCAGCGCGCTGCGCGGCGAGCTGCTGCACGACGGCGGTTGTGCGAAGATCGTGCTCTGGGCCGACGACGTCGCCGATTGTGCGCCGTTGCTCGCGCTGTTGGCGGCGACCGACCAGCGCCGGGAGCCGACCTGCGCGTTCGCCATGGGCGAGGCGGTGGCGGCGACGCGGGTGCTGGCCGCGGCGTTCGGCGCGCCCTGGATCTACGCGTCGGTCGATGCAGGCGCGCCGACGGCGCCGGGGCAGCTCGATCTGCGCGCGCTGCGCGACCTGTATCGCGTCGCGCAGCTGGGGCCGACGACGCGGCTGTTCGGCGTGCTCGGGCGCGGGGTTTCGGACTCGTTCGGGCCGTGGCTGCACAACCGCGCCTTCCGCCGGCTCGACGTCGACGGCGTCTACCTGCCGCTGGACACCGCGCGGCCCGGCGACGCAGTTGCGCTGGTGCCGCCGCGGCGTCGCGGTGGCTTCTCCGTGACCGCACCACACAAGACCGCGGTCGCGTCGATGTGCCACCGCCTCGAGCCACTGGCGGAGGCCGCGGGCGCGGCCAACACGTTGGTGTTCCACGCCGGCGACCAGTGGGTCGGCGCCAACACCGACGTGCACGGGGTCGAGGAGGCGCTGCGGCGCGCCGGGGTCGATGGTGGTGATGGCGCACCCGCAGCGGTGTTCGGCGGTGGGGGCGCAGCGCGCGCGGCCGCGGTGGCGCTCGAGCGGCTCGGCTTCGCGCCGCGTATCCTCGTGCGCGACCCCGAGGGCGCGGCGGCGCGGGAGTGGGGGGAGGCGCGCGGCGTCGAGCTCGGGCCGCTGTCGGCGCCGGCGCTCGATGCGCTCTCGCCGGCGGTCGTGATCAACGCCACCCCGGTGGTCGACCGGCCGGTCGTCGACGGCTGGTCGCCGGCGCCGGGCACGGCCGCGCTGGACATGGCCTACCGGGTGAAGACCACACCGCTGCTGGCGTCGGTCGACCGGCCGGTGCACGGTCTGGAGATGTTCTTGACGCAAGCCGCGTGGCAGCTTGCGGCGTTCACCGAGCGCAGCGCGCCGCCGCTCGATGAAGACGAGCTGCGCGCGTTCTGCCCGGTGCCATGAGCGGGGGATTGCGCGAGACGGCTGCAGAGTGCGGTGCGGGTCGCATGGTGGCCCTGGTCGGGCCGCGCGGCGCGGGCAAGAGCACGCTTGGCCGGGCGCTCTCGGCGCGGCTGGGTGCGGCGTTGGTCGACACCGACGAGCGCATCGCGGCGGCGGTCGGCGCGCCGGCGGGGGAGTTCTTGGCCCGCGCCGGCGAGGCGGAGTTTCGCGCGGTCGAGGAGCGCGTCTGCCTGCTGGCGCTGGCCCCGCCTCGGCGTGGCACGGTGGTCGTCGCGCTCGGCGGCGGGGCGGTGCTGTCGCCCGCGGTGCGGTGCGCGCTGCGGCATCCGCGCGTGCTCTGCGTCGGCCTGGCCGCGCCGGTGGGGACGCTGGCGGATCGCATCGCCGGCGGCGGCCCGCGGCGGCCGGCGTTGACCGAGCTGCCGCCGGCGGAGGAGGTCGTGGCGTTGTGGGAAGCGAGGCGGCCGCTGTACGGCGAGGTCGCGCGCGTGTGGGTCAACACCGGCACCTCGAATGTCGATGCAAGTGTAGAGCGCATTCTGGGTATGATGCGCGCTGAACCGCCGCGCTCCCGGTAGCGCCCGTCTCGGGGGCGTTCGGCCTTTGCCACCAATGATTGCCGCCGCCGTCGCGTTCGCTGCCGGAGTCTCGCTCCTCGCGGGGGCCTCGGCCGTGCACGGTGCCAGCGTGCCGCAGGCGGCAGCCCGCGAGGCGCTTGTCGCGCAGCGCGATGGCCGGATCGAGGAGCTGCGCGCGCAGCTGCGGCTGCCCGGCCCCGAGGCGCGGGTGCAGCGCGAGGCGGCGGTGGCGCAGCTGCTGGCGATGGCCGAGGAGGCGGCGCACGTCGCGCTGCGCGAGCTGCTGGTCGAGACCGTCGACCAGAACGGGCTGGTGCCGCATCTGCTCGACCAGCTGCGCATGCGTCTCCGCAATCCGCACGACGCGGTGCTCGGGCTACAGGTCGACGGCGCCGCGCCCCGCCGCGCGGCGTATCTCGCGGTGTTGATGCGGCGCTTGGGTCGCGACGCGCCGCTCGACGTGCGCCTGCGCGAGACGGTGTTCGCCTTCGCCTCGTGGGAGCGCGTGGTGGCCGTGCGCGGCTTGTTGGCCGACGATCAGGCGGGCGTGCGCGCTGCCGGCGCCCGCGCCGCTGGCTGGTGCCGGGACTTGAGCGTGGCGGTCGAGCTCGCGGGCCATCTGGATGGTGCCGGCGATGCTCTGGCGCCCCTGCTGCGCGCGGCCCTGGAGCGGCTGACCTTCGTGCAGGGCGGTTTTGCCAGCGAGGCGGAGTTCGGCGCCTGGTTCGAGCGCGTCGGCGCGGCGGAGAAGACCTTCGTCCACCTCGCCGAGGAGGCCGCCGAGCGGGTGCGGGCCGACGCGCGCGCCGACCGCGAAGCGCTGATCACGGCGCTCGAGAGTGCCGTCGTCGCGCTGGTCGACAGCTACGTCGACCGGCCGGAGGTCGACTGGGTCGGGCTCGGCGAGCGGCTGCTCGGAGATGGTCCCGAGCGGGCCGTGCGGGCCGGGCTGCGCCGGCTGCGCGCGCGCCTGTCCGAGCGAGTGACGTTGACGGGGGTCGCCAGCGATCGGTTGTTGCTCTTGGACTCGCTCGGCGAGCGGCTCGAGCGGGCGTCGGATCCCGAGCAGGAGGCGGTGTTGCTCGAGCTGTGCGCGTATCTCGTCGCACCCGAGGAGCTCGACCGCCGCAACCTCACCCTGGCGCGGCTGACAGCCGAGCTGCATCCGGGGCAGCAGCCCGTCGTGCGTCGCGCCGCGTTGGCCGGCCTGGCGCGCTTTCCGTCGACGGGTTCGCTGGAGAGCGTGTTGCAGGTGCTGCGCGAGGCACTGGACCGCAGTGACCAGCCGCTGCTGGCGCGGGCGATGGCGACCATCGCCGCGTGGCCGGCGCCGGAGCGGAAGGAGCGCGGCGAGTGGCTGCGGTTGATCGAGGCGTGTGTGCTCGACGCGCGGCTGTCGGTCGAGGTGCGCCGCCAAGCGCTGGCCGTGCTCGCCGGCACCGACGCGGAGGGGCGGCGCGTTCCCGAGGCGCAGGATGTGCTGGCGCGGCTCGTGGTGGCGCCCGACCAAGATGTTTCGCTGCGCGAGATCGGCCTGCTGCGGCTGGCGGACGCCGCCGACACGCAGAACCTCGACGGCTACTTGCAGGCACTGATCGCCTGCCTGTCGGACCCCTCCGAGCGCGTGCGCAAGCGCGCCGCTGGGTTGCTGCCGCGCCTGCCACCGGCGGAAAGTCGCGAGCAGCACCGCGGCTGGCTGCGCCAAGTGCTCGACGCGGCCCGGCCGCGGCTGCTCATCGAGACCGATGCGGGCGTGCACCAACAGCTGGCGCAGAGCATGCGCCAGCTCGGCGAGCAGGGGGGCGAGCCGCAAATGGTGATCGCCGTATTGGCCGAGGTCGGCACCGGTTTGGCCGGCACCGAGTCGGGTGCGGACGGCGGCTTCCGCCGCGCGCATGTCATCGAGGCTCTGCGGATCTTGGCCTCGGCGCAGGACCGCGAGCCCGAGTTGTGGATCCGCGCGGGCGAGGCCATCGCGGCGCTCAGGGACCGCGCTGCGCTGCGCTTCGTGCTGATGCGTCCGCTCGCCAACCAAGCGGGTGCCGCCGCCGCGTTGCCGGCTCCGCTCGCCGCCCGCGTGCGCACCCTGCGGTTGGCGGCCGCCCGCCTGGCGCCCCCCGACCTGGACTGGAGCGCCACCGAGCAAGCCGCCGAGCGCGATGCAGTGCTGGCCGCGGTCGAGGCTCAAACCGCGGCCGGCACGCCGCCGAACGATCCGCTGATGACCGCCCTGCGCATGCGTCTCCACGCGGCGCGCGGCGAGCACGAGGCCGTCGTCGACCTCGCCGCCGCGCTGGCCGCCAGCGGCGCCGACACGCTGCCCGACGCCCACCGCCGCGCCACCGCGCTCTGCGCGGCGCGCAGCCACCGCAGCCAACGCCAGCTCGTCGCCGCCCGCGACTGGCTGCTGCCGCTGGTCTCCGCCAGCGCCCCGGACGCCCCCGCGATCCGCCTGCTGCAAGACCTCGCCAAGGACTTGGTCAAGGACGGCAACCCCACCTCCGCCGTCCCCGCCCTCCGCGCGATTCTCGACGCCACCCCCGCCGACTCCATCGAGCTCCCCGCCCGCGTCCTCACCCTCGCCGAGACCATGCTCCGCGCCGACCCGCAAGCCGCGGGCGCGGTAAAGAGCGTGCTCGACGAACAGCGCGGATTGTTCACCGGCGAAGGCGTCAACCGCGCGCACGCGCGGAGGTACGACGCGCTCTTGCGCCAGCTCGAGGGCGCTGCCGGCGGGTAGCGCGGGTGCGCCGGTGCGCGGAGAGGGGGCGCGATGGTTTTTGTGGGTGGGCGCTTGAAGTCGGGGGGTGCCGCCCTATCCTCCTCGCCTCACCACTCGACGCGGGGTGGAGCAGTCCGGTAGCTCGTCGGGCTCATAACCCGAAGGTCACAGGTTCGAATCCTGTCCCCGCTACCAGTTGGTCGTGGGGCGAACCGGTCCACAAAGCCGGTTCGCCCCACAACTTATGCGCCTCTCCTTCTTCCCGAGGGCACTTCGTCTGACATCGACGAACGCGGCGTGAACTTCTCAAACTGCAACCACTGGTTGCAAAAGCCGAGAGGATCGCAGCCATGCCCAAGAGGCGAGAGTCCCCCCTGCCCCGCTACCAGGAACGAAGAGACAGGGGAACCGCTGTCTCGTGGGTCTACGACGAGAGCGGAAAGCGGCACCAGGTCACCCTTGGTGCTTACGGTTCTCCAGAAAGTAAGCGTCGCTACCGAGAGCTTCTGGCATCTCTTGTCGACGGAAGAGTGAGCAGCAGCGCCGCAGGCCCCTGCCCCGCTCATGCAAGCGGAGTCACCATTGAAACGCTCGCTGCTCGATTCCTCGCCTGGGCTGAGCGCTACTACCGAAAGCCGGACGGAACTCCAACTCGAGAGTTTCCAAACTTCGTCGCAGCTGCCCGCCCCCTGCTCGAACTCTACCGAGATGAACTCGCAACTGAGTTCGGCCCGCTAAAACTCCGGCGCGTTCGCGAGGTCATGGTCGGACTTGGGTGGAGCCGCACCTTCATCAACAAGCAGGTTGTCCGTCTCCGCCGCATGTTCAAGTGGGGCGTCGAGCAAGAACTGATCGCTCCGTCAGTTCATCAGGCGTTGCAAGCGGTTGCTGGACTCAAGCGAGGCCGGACCTCTGCGCCGGAACCCAAGGGATTCTGTCAAGAGTTGTGGATGGCGAGTTGATCACGCGGCGTCCTCAGCCCAGATTCCATCTTTGACTGAACGCCGTCGACGACTGCACGGACGAGCTCCGCGCCGTTGAGGCGACGCCATTTCTTTTCCGCGGCCTCGGCCAACTTGAAGACCATGGCCAGACAGGCGACCCGTGACCCGGAACCCTTAGTGTGCCGGTGGCGCAGGCGGGCGGTCGCGAACGTGGACTCGATCGGATTCGTAGTTCGCACGTGTTGCCAGTGCTCCGCCGGGAAGTCGTAGAAGGCGAGCAATTCGTCACGGTCCTTCTTCAAGCAGTTGTTGGCTTTCGGGTACTTGGCCTCGTACTTGGCAATGAACGCGTCGAATGACGTGATCGCGTCATCGCGCTTCTCGGCCATCCAGATTTGGTGAAGGTCGGTTTTTACCGTCGCGTGCTTGTTCTTGAGGGAAGCAGTTCAGCACGTTGCCGGCCTTGTGCATCCAGCAACGCTGAGCCCGCGTCGTCGGAAACTCCTCGGCGAGCGCCTTCCAGAAACCGAGCGCGCCATCGCCAATTGCAAGCTCGGACGCGTGCTCGAGCCCTCGCTGCTTCATTCCCAGAAGGTTCTCCTTCCAGCTCTGGGCACTCTCGCGGTATAGCCGTCGTCGATCGCCACGAGTTCCTTCCTGCCGTCCTTGGTGGCCCCCATGACCTCGAGGATGCACTGGCGGTCCTCCTCGAGCCTGATTTGAAGTGCACGCCATCGACCCAGAGGTAGGCGTAGCGCTTGCCGGCGAGTGAGCGCTGGCTCCATTCCTGGCACTCCTTGGACCAGATTTCTTTGAGGCGGACGACCGTGGTGGTCGACAGGCTCGCCGTGCTGTTGCCGGTCAGGTGCTGCAAGCACTCCGAGAAGTCATTGGTCGAGATCCCCTTGACGTAGAGCCAGGGGATGAACTCCTCGATGTCCTTGTGCGGCGGAGATATGGCGGCAGGATCTTGCTCGTGAACCTGAAGCGTGAGCCGTCGGCGTCGATGCGCTTGTCGTTGACGCACGGTTGCTTGACTTCGACGGTGCCTACGCCCGTGTGAATCTCGCGCTTGCGATGGCGGCCGTTTCGGACGACGAGCCGATGGCCAGCCTCGTCGACCTCGTTCCCGTGCTTGTCGATGTAGGCCGCGACCCCCGCCTCGATGGCTGTCGCCAGCATCTGCTGGGCACCGGCCCGGAGAACTTCGGTGAGCGCGTCCTGGGCGGAGCCTGGACCTGAGAGAACGAGTGACGTAGCTTCCATCTCGTGGCGTACCTGCCCTTGCCGGGGCGATTGGCTGTCGTGAACAACTGCCAAGGTACGCCGCATGTTTGTACGGTCATCCAAAACTTCTGGTCATATCCCGCTCACTTTCCGCAGGGGCGCCTCTGTGAGAAGATCCACCTCATGGCTAACGAAGAGCACGTTCGCGTTCTGCTAGAGGGGACAAGCGCGATCGAGAAGTACCGAGCACAGCAAAAGGTGCGCGGCGGAATGAATATCGACGTGCCACTCGATCTGCGAGGAGCGTCACTCATTGACGCTACGCTCAAGCATGCTCCACTGCGTTGGTGTGACTTCACAAAAGCTAAACTGTGTAATGCCAATCTCTGGCACGCATACCTAATTGAATGCACACTCGACGATGCGGATCTGAAAGAAGCCAACCTCTGTTATGCCGACCTCACTGGGTCGAGCATGGTTGGCACCAACCTTCGCGGTGCGGTCCTACTGCATGCTCGAGGAGTCAACCTGACAGGTGCCAGGGGCTATGTGCTTGACGGTGAAGACATGTCCTCCTGGGTGCTGCCCCCATCGCCACTGCTTCCGATCATCGAGCATGTAACAGCTTCTGCCGAAGGCGTATCGGTGCGCCGTCGGTTTGGCTGGCCATATACTGATCCATGGAGTGCGTTGCGCCGTACGTACACAGGCGTTATGACCGCATTCCATTTGTTGCTTGGGATCACGGCGTTGGCCCCACATGTTCTGCAGGCTACCCTGGGTATCTCGAATGGCGACACTCAAGATTATTCCCGATTCGAGGTTCTGCTCGGATGGCACAAGCCTGAACCGGGGCTCCTGGTTGCTTCCTCTGGCATCATTATCGGGTACAACGTGCTCCGCATCGGCGCCACCTGGTATTTATCACAACTTCGTGAAGAAGAGGCTCGATCTCACCACGCCCCCCGAAAAAGCCAGTATCTATATTGGTGGATAGCGCACCAGTGGTTTATGCGCTGGGCAGCGCTGCTTGCAGTTGGGCTCAGCATTTGGCGAACCTGCTGCTGGCTCTCCGAGCCGGTCTGATCGTCTGACTCTGAACTGAGCTGGCACGACGAAACTGTTGCGGCCGTGTGGTCCGAAAAATCAGTCGGTGCGAATCAGTGGCTCGAGGTCGCTCACAAAGGGCACTCGCCGATCCGGCGGACACCAGTTCGGTCGGCACGAGCAGAACGGTGGCGCTTGTAGCATGTCGTTTCAGGGTTCCCCGTGGTGGCTCAGCCGTCAGGCCGCGCGGTGGTAGCTGTTGAGCAGCCCACCGAGTCGTTCGTGGACGACGACCTCGCCGTTACCAGTCGACGGCACATCATCGATCAGCTCGTTACCGAGTCCTTGGTGCGTAACTGTTCCGGCAACCACGTCTGCAAACGCTCGAGTCGTTCGCCACGATGCGGCCATGTCGAAGCGAGCAAGTCGTCGCCGTGAGATCCGGCAGGTTCTCGCGCTCCGCGAGCAGGAAGGGTTTTCGCTGCGTGCGCTCTCGGAGCGGTTCGGTATCCCGATCGGGACGCTGAGTTGGTGGTCGCATCGGTTGCGATCGGAGGAGAGCACTGGGTTCGCGGAGGTCCGAGTCGTCGATCGCGATGGTCGGGGCCGGACGAGTAACGACGAGGGCGAGAGCTCGAGCCTTGTGCGGCTCAGGTTCCCGGCGGGCGTCGTCGCGGAGTTCGAGGGCGCGATTGCTCAAGACATCGCGTACCGCTTGCTGGACTCTGTGGCCGACTGATGCTGGCCTTCCCAGCGGGCGTGCGCGTGTACGTCGCCAACGAGCCAACCGACATGAGGAAGTCGTTCGACGGGCTGAGCGCGATCGTCCAGCACAGCTTTCATCGGGATCCGTTCGATGGCGACGTCTTCGCGTTCTTCAACCGGCGTCGCGATCGCGTGAAGATCTTGTTCTGGGATCGCAACGGTTTCTGGATCTCGATGAAGCGACTCGAGCGCGGCACGTTTGACAGTTGGCGTCCCAAGAGCGGCGACGCCACACATGTCGAAGTCGAGCGCGCACAGCTCGTGATGTTGCTCGAAGGGATTGATCTGAAATCCGCCAAGTTTCGTCGGCATTACTCGCGCTCTGTTCGTATCAATGGTCGCGATGGGCGGTCGCAAGCAAACGGTCAACGTCGACGCACTGGATGAGGCGCAGCTACGTGCCTTGATCCCGGATCTGCTCACGCAGATCTCGTCGCTGAAGTCGCAGATGTCCGACCTTCAGCGCATGCTGTTCGGTCGCCGCTCGGAGAAGAGCCGCTACATCGACCCGCGACAGCTGCTGCCGTTCGCGCAAGAGGCTGTAGAGGAAGCGGGAGCCGACGCCAAGGCGGCCGAAGAAGAGGCCGAAGAGATCACCGTCCCCGAGCACAAGCGCAAGCGCACCAAGCGACGCAAGGACTTCCCAGAGCATCTTCCGCGGCAACGCTCCGTATTCACGATCGAGGGCGAGGACCTGCTGTGCCCTTGCTGCGGCAACGGCCGTCGGGAGTTCGGCGAAGAGGTCTCGCAGGAGCTCGAGCGCATCGAGCTCTCGTTCGTCCACCAGATCGTGAGGAAGAAGTACTCCTGCGCGACCTGTCAGGGCTACGTCGTCGTCGCCGCGGGCCCCACCCGAGTCCTCGACAAAAGCATCCTCGGCCCCGGCTTCCTTGCGCAGATCATCTTCGACCGCTTTGCCAACCACATGCCGTACGCGCGGTTGGAGAAGAAGTACGCAGCCGAGGGGCTCAGCCTGTCGCGTAGCGTCCTATGCACTTCGGCGATGCGCTGTGCCGAGCTCCTGAAGCCCGTGTTCGATGCCCATGTCGAGCAAGTTCTCGAGAGCCTCGACACCTCCGTCCTGCAGGTGGACGACACCTACGGCAACCAGCGCAACGGCCGAAACCCCGGACAGAAAAAGATCCACGTGTGGGCGTGGCGCGATCAACACGCCGGGGTTTTCTACACCGCTACGGACTCACGCAATCGCGGCAGCCCCAAAGAGGTCTTGGGCGACCGCGGTGGTCGGTTGCAGTGCGATGGCCATGACTGCTACAGCGATCTCGATCCAACCAGCATCGCGCGCATCGGATGCTGGGCACACCTTCGTCGCTACTTCGTGAATGCGCGGAAGCTCGGCGACTCGACCACGGAGAAGGCTCTGGGCTGGATCGGCAAGCTGTTCGCGATCGAGAGCGTCGCCAAGAAGGGCAAAGATGGTCGACCCTTCACGGATGACGAGCTGGTCGAGGTCCGTCAGCGCGACTCTCGCCCGATTGCGAACGCGCTCAAGGCTTGGCTCGAGCAGATGCACATCGACCAGCCGAGCCTCCCGAAGGGGCCGCTCATGGAGGGAGTTCGCTACGGGCTCAACCAGTGGCCTGCTCTCGAGCGCTTCCTGACCGATGGCCGCATCCGCGAGATCTCGAACAACGGTTGCGAGCGTGCTCTGCGTGCAGTCGTGATCGGCAAGAAGAACTGGCTCTTCTTCGGATCCGAGGACGGCACCCAAGCTTCACTCATCCTCTTGAGTCTCGTCCAGTCGTGTCGAGAGCATGGCATCAGCCCGCTGCTCTACCTGCGGGATGTGCTTCACGCGATCTCGACCACTCCTGCCTCCCAGGTCGGTCAGCTGACTCCGCGTGGCTGGATGCTGGGACGGCAACGGCGTGCCCAGATCGCCAAAGCCGACAACGCGATCGACAACATCGTGCGTCAGTTGTTCGTGGGCTCGTAGCCCAGCCAGCTACGGACGGTCACCGTCGTGGCCGGCGCCGGTGCCGACACCCGGTGGCCGAAGTTTCTGTTCATGCGCCGGTTCGGCGCGGCGCGAAGAACGTGCGTGCCGGAACAGTTACCTTGGTGCGGCCGTTCGGCGTGGTAGTGGGCGACGTACTCGTTGAGCGCGCGCTCGAGATGGCCCTGCCCGAACAGGATGAGGCGATCCAGGCACTCCGTCTTCACCGACTTGACCCAGCGCTCGGCGAACGCGTTCATGTCCGGGGCTTCGTAGGCGGTGCGGACCGTCTCGATGCCGGCGTTCGTGATGACCTTGCAGAAGTGCTCGGTGAACTTCGTGTCGCGATCGAGGATCAGGAAGCGCTTGCCGCGAAGGAAGCCGTCATCGAGCGCCGTGAGGTTGCGAGCGACCTGGGCCATGAAGCCGCCGTCGGGGTTCGTGGTCGTGCCGGCGATGTGGACGACGCGCGAAGCGTGGTGGATCACGAACAGCACGTAGTGCGTGACGAGGCCACGGCTGGTCCAGACCTCGGTCGTGAAGAAGTCAGCGGCACAGATCACGTCCGCATGGGACTTGAGGAAGGTGCGCCACGAGGTCGGTCGCTCGGGTGCTGGTCGAATGCCGTGCTCTCGCAGCGTGTTCGCGATGGTCGATCGCGCGACGGTATGGTTGGGCTTCTTGAGCTCGCCGCGGATGCGGCCGTAGCCCCATTCGGCGTTGTCGGTGGCCATGCGGACGATCAAGGCGCGGATCGCCTTCATGAGTCCCGGCCGGCCGACGCGCTTGGTCGGGTGCGTCCACTTCGCCGCGATCAGGTTGCGGTGCCAGCGCATTATGGTGTCGGGCGTGACGATGTTGGCGACGCGGTGGAGCAGTCTCCAGCCGAGCACCTTGCCCTTCGCTGCGAGCCTGCTCCGTTGATCATCGCTCAGACGAAGTCGTCGATCGCCGAGCTGCTCGCGCAGTACTCGGTTCTCCTCTCAGAGCGTTCCTCGGGTTGTGAACCCGAGAGCGGAAAACGTGGGTCGATCCAGACGCTCCTCGAACTCGAGGGTTCGGAGATCGGAGGTCGACCTGGCGCGAGGGTCATGGCGACCATCCTTCGATGGCCACGCTGACGGGGTGTGCCGAGCATGAACCGCTCGGAACATGGAGCGAAGCTCCTTCAGCCCCGATCGGTTCTCCCTGGGTCCGAGCTGTCCTCGCTCTCGTCCGCCTGCGGTTCTGCTGACCGAAGAGGAAGGCGCTTCGACGGTGATCCATCCGAGTGACTGTGCGCGTCGTCGTAGACATCCAGGTGCGCGTCCTTGGGGAAGATGGGGTCTATCCTGACCCCTTGAGGCTCCTGAGTGAGCCGGACTAGCTGCTCTGTGCCATCGGTGCGGATGGCCCCGGTCAGCATCAAGTATCCGACCGGTTGCTCGAGGTTCATCTTGAAGCTCGGCCCGAAGTTGAAGGTCACCTTCAGGGGTGCAGTCAGAGTCGGGTAGATCATCGACGCGATTCCACCTTCGTCCAGCGTACAGCCAGAGTGGATGCCGCAGACGTTGCCTTCATCGTTGAACACGGGCCCTCCACTCTGACCTGGGTAGGTCTCTTGGCCCGTCAGGAAGCACGGTCCACCGACGAAACGATGCCGGTGCAGGAAGAGCGTTCCGACGCGGCCCTCCACGACCATCAACTTGTGCTGGTATTTTGACCTCCAGTCGAAGGTCCCTGCACGGATGTCCGAGGCTGACATTCCATGCTTTGCGAGTTCGTCTGGGAATCGGTAGCCGACGGTCAGCACCCGCGTTCCCGTCTCGGGCAGCCCAGGACTAAGCCGAGGAGAGAGCAGGGCCGTTGGAGGCGTCTCCTTGACGAGCGAACCAAACACCGCGTCGGTTGGGGGAGCACCGGCCACGTTCGTGATGGGCCAGACGGTAAATCGCATCACATCGGGCTCCACCAGTTGGTAGTGGAGGACGCTCAGGCCGTTGTCCTTCAAGTCGTGGTGTCCAGGCCCCTCGAAGGACCGAGGGTTCCTCTCGTTTCTGACTGCCTCGTCGATGCAGTGCTTGGCCGTTGCGACAATCCCGAACCTACTCACGCAGAACGCTGTTCCGATCGGATAGAGCCGATCGTTGTGCTGCCTAAGGAGAGGGAAGACACCCTGACTGAGAGGGTTTTCCCACTGGGGCAGCTCCCATTCAGGCTCGTCCTCCGATCGGAAGGATCGGAGGTCTATGCGCCCGTCGTTGGTCCCTGACCGTGCGCCTGCCCCCTCCTGGCCTTCTGGGGTGCTCTTGGAAGGTTCGTCCTCGTTGTTCTTGTTGCTCATCGATCCACCTCATTCGCTTCGCCCGACAAGTGGCCACGACCGTTGGGTGATTGCTCGTCGATCAACTCGTTGCGGAGCCCCTTCGATGCGGCCAGTCCTCATGTTGGCGGGATCACCCAAGGATCTCGTCGAGCACTTCCGTGACCCCGGCCCGCCGTCGCCATGCCGCTCGGCGAACAGCCTCGCCATCATCAATGCCTCAACCGCTTGCTGACCTTGGCCTCGGAATCTTGCCACTCGGCTTCGTGGTCATACGAGGCGGCGATGTCTTCGAGGGCGCGGGCGACGTACGGATACTCGAACGCGAGCTTCTGCGACCAGTCGCGGTACTTAGCTGCGAGGTCACGCTCTTGTGCTCCCCCTTCGCCGCGCCAGTGGACGCCGCGCGAGTTGCGGACGCCTATGTTAAAGCCTCTGGCGATCTCGGGAGAGGCGATGTGTTCCATCGCTTCGCATACTGGTGCACACGGCCAGGTGTCTGAGTCGTCCGAAGGAGCCTTGGCCAGGAGCTGCCCAATACACTGATCGGTGATCTCGGCGCGGCCGTACAGCGTTGCGAGTTCGCGGACCTGCTCAAGCCAGTCCGCCAGGTCGCCGGTGACTATCTTGCCGTCGGGGTTGGTTCCCGGGATGCGCTTGATTTGGTCAATCACCCGGCGCATCGCGGAGCCGACGGCGCGGCACTGCTCGGGATCCTCAATCTGCCATTCCGGCGGGTCCTGCCCATCATCGCTTCGCTTCCAGAGCAGCGCCATCGCCTGCATGTACAGGAGCGGTGAGTCCGCGATCTGGCGTTCGAGGTTGGGGATGCCGTGCTCAGAGCGGTCGAGCGCGCTCGCGAACCGGAACTCCATCTGCGCCATGTCGTTCACCGTGACGCCGGCGCGTCCGTCGAGCGCTTCAAGCGCCTGGGAAATGTCGTGAGCGTCCAACTGATACGCACCCTGAGGCTCCGTGCTGACGCTGGACACGTCGGTCAGCAGTCGCTTGATGCGTGAGGTTTCGAGGCGCACCCAATCCATGTGCGCCGCGTGGAAGGCCGCCCGCGGCCGTTCGACGTTGAGCAAGCGGTCAACGAGCTCGTTCAGATCTGACTCGGAGTGACGGCGTCCCCACTGAGGAGGCACCGCTTTCCAGTAGCGATTGCCGAACTCCTCGCCGTACTCGTCGACGATGAGCCAGGTCGCTCTCTCGAACGGGGATGACTTGAGGAGTCTCACCCGCTGCTCCGCGTCGAGCGTGTCGGCCGCGGTCCGCAGAAGCGCCCGACGCGGCTCCGCATCAACCGTCCACAGGAACCCTGATATGCAGGCCTCAGCCTTCGGCTCGAGGTCGCCGTGTACGTCAAGGCAGCGGCGAACAAACTCGATACGTGCTGCCGGCTCAGTCACACAGAGAGCCGCATACTGCCCGACGGTGGGCTCGGCTTCGCTCTCTGAAAGCAGGGCGGTGATCCCGTCGAACCCTTGCTGGGACCAGATTTCGGCGAGGGCGTTCAGGCGCAGCGCGTGTACGCGTTCTTCGCGGGCGGTGAAGTCCAGCTCTTCGTCCTCGAGTTCATCAGCCGACTCCTCGACCCACTGTCTTGCGAAGAGCCATCCGTGTCTGATCACCGGATCTGAGGGTTCGAGTAGTGTGTAGATGTCGCGCGCCCGATTCCTCGTGGTCGGGTCCTCAACCCGGCGACGGCCGACGCGTGTGAGTGCGTACCGCCGCACTCTCTCACGCAGTGCGGCTTTGGCCCTGTCGGTCGTCTTCGTGTCGGCGGCCCAACCCTCTATCAGCTTCCACAGGGTGGTGCGGTCCTCCTTCGCTATACCGTCCAGCCGTTCTACTAGATCGCCGAGGGTGTTTTCGTCGTGGCTCGACCAGGCGAGCGCGAGGTCGACGGACTTTCGCACAAACTCGTAGACCTCCCTTCGCGTCCTGAAGGGCTGGCCTGCGCCAGACGCGTCGCCGCGCCAGCGCGGACGGTAGCTGTAGTTGCCCATGCGGGAGTTGGGGCTAAACTGCTCGATGCAGATCTGCCACGCGATGTCGGGAAAGCGCTTCACTAGGAGTTCGAGCGCCTTGCCCCTCTCCTCAAGAGATGCGGCGGTCTGTGGCATCCACGACCTGAAGATGGCGTCGAGGCTCCTGATCGGCTTGTTCACCCAGTTGTCGTTGATGGTGGTCCGGGAAAGCTGCGCCAGAACGGCGGTCACGCGCGCGAGGTTCTGCGGCTTCCACCCGAGGCACTCGAGCGCCCAGAGCAAGCCAGTCCGGGGGCAGCTTCCGAAGACGCCCGTGCTAGCGGGTTTGAGCAGGCCTAGAACTACCGGCTCGACCGTGTTCAGGTCGGCTTCGATGACGTCGAGAAACGTATCCGGCGCGGCTTCCGCGTACCGCGGAAGGTCACGCTGGTTCGACATCAGCCTGTCGAGAGTCAGCGGCGTCAGCAGTCGCTCAATCAGTGCGCCGACGTGCGCATTCACGTCGACCCCGAGCCGCTCCTTGAACAGGTTGTTTCCGTGAACAGACAGGATCACGAGCGTTTCACAGACGCCCTCGCGGAGTGCCGCAGAGTGGTCGCGGACCTTGCTGTAGATGCTGGCCGCCCAGCGGTCGTCCTCCGGCAGTTCCAGGGCCGGGTCCTCTTCCGACAGCACGTACTCGGCCAACATAAAGAACTCGTCGAGGTCTTTCTCCGTCACCACTTTGCTGACGGCGAAGATGAGGTCGATCTTTGACGCTACGCCGCGGTAGTTACCTCCCGACCACACCGGTGGGTCGTCGAATCGCAACAGCCGCGCGACGTCCACCTCGATGTTCTCGTAGGGCCGGCTGGCCAACACCGACAGGACTTCGGTGTCGGCTTTCGCCTTCGCGTTCCACGCGCCGATCAGCATCAGGGGGATCAGCGTTCTCGCCGTGCCGGTATCCGTCGCCCAAGCGGGCGACTTGATGGCATCGACGCGCGAGAGTCGGCGACGAAGGATCGTGGGGGACATGCCGGATTCGCGGGCGAGGCGGTCAACGGCGTCGCCGGTGATCTTCATTGCGCCGAGCGCCTTCTCGAACGCGTCGTGGCGCAGAAGGTCGAGTGCGATATCGGGTTCGGAGTCCACCGCGTTGCGGGGACGAACGACGATGGAATGGTGGTTCCGGTAGATGGCAACGAGTTCGCGCTCAGCTTCTTCCGTCGTGACGATGGGAATGAAGGGCGACGACGATGGCGCGAGGGTGCGAAGCGTTTCCGGGGACTCGAAGACGGCAGCCAGGTGCTTGGAGTTCGACCCAGCGTCGGTCTGCTCGAACATGCAGGCGAGGAAGGCCAGACCCTCATCTCGCGAGTCCGTCGCGACGACAAGCGGACGGTCGCTCGCCTTCTCAAGCCATGTCGTGAACGGCTTCTTGTAGGCCGCGATTGACGGCGCGAAGACCTCCGGCGTCATGCGCGGTTCGCTGCCGGAGGCCCAGCGCTCCCAGCATCGGTCTAGGGTCTCGTGGCCAGAGGTCGGCATGCCGAGCTTCTCGGCTAGCCATATCTGCGCGGGAATTGACTCCTCAAGCCATTGCTCAAGATCGTTGGCGTCGAAGACGCTGATGTCCTCCCATTCGTTCTGGGCGGTCTTCTTCTTGAGCCACGACTCCTTGCCTGGCCAGTGACGGGGTGTCACGAAGACGAACGTCGCGTTTGCGCGCTGTGCGGCGGGCACTGATCTGACGCGCGCCGTGTAGTCCTTGTTCGCCTTGGCCTGTGCGTCGCCGCTGACGCCGAACTCCCAGAACGACTTTCCGGCGGGAACCCATGGCGTGGCAGAATCCGCTTCGACGAGCCCGTCAGACCCCTTGCGCTCGGCGTTGTCGAAACCGGGAAAGTCGACGCAGCGCAGGTCATGAGCCGTTGAGTGGATCAGTCGCCGCAGAAGTACGGGCAGAAGCTGGCGGGCATCAAGATGGTCAGCCCATGCTTCGATCTGGCGGGCCTTGATACTGAGGAAGTTCGGCACGTAGCGGCGCACTGCCAGTGACTTCTCGGCGTCGCGCTGCTTTACCCGATGGGTGGCGGCCTGCATGTCGAGCAGCGTCTGCCGGTCCGCGCCGAAGCACTTCTCAAGGCGCGCCGCCATGTCCGGCGACAGCGCGGCGTTGCTGTTGAGCAGGTTGGATAGGGCCGGGCGCCCGACACCAAGGCGGCTCGCCGCTTCCTTGACGGACATCCCGGTGGGGATCACGTGTTGCCGGATGTATTCGCCCACTCGAACGGCCTGGTTGGGATCCTGCCTCATCCGCGTAGTGTAGCGTGTCACGCGACACGAGACAGCCGAGCTGTCGTGGAATTGGTGGGGGTGTCGCAGGAGTCGGCCGTCGCGCCGATGCCTTGGTATCGTTTCTAAGTCGCTGTCATGTGACGACATCGCCGCGTCCGGGCCGCCGGTCACGACCCCGCTGCGGGTGGCTACGTGCGGCGTAGCGCCGAGCACATTGTTACGGTCTGCCGATCGACCGCGGGGAAGGGAGCGTGTCAGCGCCGCCTGCGCCTGCCAGTCGGCCTGACGCGTCAGTTCTCGTAGCTGCTTGTCCCCGAGTTCGAGATCGCCGCACAGGATCGCCTCCTGGATGTTGGGGGAGAGTAGAACCAGGCCCATCAGGTGGGTGACGCGCGGTTGGCTGACGCCCAGCATTCGTGCGGCCTGCGAGTAGTCTGATACGAGGCCTCGATCGATCAGGCGGGCGAGGTGGTGTGCCAGGGCGAGGTTTCGTGCCGCGGGGGTGGCCGTGCCCAGTGAGGGGGCGGCCACACGGGTCTTCTTCTCTTTCTTGGGCGTAGGTGCTCGATCGACCTGGAATCGCGCCTTGAGTTTCACGTGCTCGCCTCTTGTGCCTTGTCGTTCAGGGTTTCGATGCCCGATGCGCGCAGCTGCAGTTCGACATCGCAGGTGTCCGGCTGGTAGACGACGTGCTCGACAAGGAGGCGAAGTAGCCGCTCCTTCTCGCGCGGGAACAGCTCGTTCCACGTCTCGGTGAACGAGCCGAGCGCGCTGCGCACGGCCGCCTCGTCGGCGCCGTCGTCGAGGTCACGGAGCGACAGGCCGACGCGTTCGAGTTCGCCGTTGGTCTCGACGAGTTGCCTGTCGAGATCGGAGATCCGCTCGCCAACTCGTGCTGTTGAGTTCTCCGCGGCGGTCGCGAGCAGCTCTCGGCGTGCAGCAGAGAGTTGGTCGCGCTGCTTCGTCAGCCGGTCGTGCCCCTGCGTTAGGCGCCGTCGTTCTTCGCGTGCTGCCTCCTGCATCGCCTCGGCCGTAGCGGCACGAGGTTCTCGTCCCGGCCTATCCCGCGCAGCCGGTCGGCCACGAACTGCTCGAACTGTCCGGCGGGCACGCGAGCATCTGGGCAGGCGTCTCGCCCTTCCGTGTGCGCCTTGTTGCAGACGTAGTAGCGGTAGCGTTTGGACGTCTTGTCCTTGCGGCTGCGCTTCGTGCTGAAGGTGTGAATCATTGGCGAGCCGCAGCGGCCGCATGCCACGAGACCTCGGAGGATTGCGCCGGTCTTGTTCCTCGTGCTTGCGCCACCGCTGGTTCGATTCGCGGCTTGCCAGAGGGCCTCGTCGACGATCGGGTCGTGTTGCCCGTCGACCACGTCCTCGCCGCAGCGCAGTTGCCCCCGGTAGATCACGTTGGTCAGCAGCGCGTGCAGCGTCGCTTTCGAGAATGGTCTGCCGCCGGACGTGCGATCGTCCTTGGTCGAAGAGATCTTCGTAGCGTGTCGCCAGTTCGGCCGCGGAGAGCGTTTCGAGTTCCTGGACTTGTTGTGTGATGGAGGTCACGAGCGACCTCCACATGGAGCCTCAGCTTGGGGCGGCTCTGCAAGGCGATTCTCAGAGCAAAGCCAGCGCAGGCAACCGATCGCGAGGATCCTGGCTAGTTCGGCGGTCCGTTCCTTGGCGGTCATCGTCGATGGGTCACGGTCGGTGCGAATCATCGGTCAAGGCCCTCCTGAATCCGACGAAGGCGGTTCTGAGGGCCCCGAACAACGTCTTCGTTCACCTCGTCGGGTAGCGATACGTATCCGCCGCGCTCCGCGTAGAGGGCGAGCTGGTGCGTGGTCTCTTCGACCGCGATCTGCCATGCCTTGGACCCGATCTTCGGTATACCTGGGGCAGGGCGGTAGGCGTGCTGGAGCATGATCTCGGCGGCCTTCCCGACTTCGCCGAGATTGCAGTAGTCGCCGAGGCCCAACGCTGCGCAGCGCTCCTGCCCCATGCGCAATAGAGTGCGGAAAGTCTCGCGCGCCTCCGGAAGCGCATGGCTGGGGTCCGGTAGCTCACCACCGTCTTTGATCAGTTTGGTGGCTTCCCACGCGACCCAACCTGTCGCCATGAGCCACGGCGTGGTGTTGGGCTCAGGCAGCCCCGGTTCCCAGTCGCGTTCGTGGTGAAGCGCCATCACCCGGTGGGCAAAGTGCCACGCTTCTCGAGGGAGGGGCGGTTGTTCACACATGAGCCAGCTCCTCCCGATCGATCCCTAGCCCAACTTCCGCAGCTCGACGATTTTTGAGGCCAATTCGGAGCCTCGGCGCGGCGCCAGCCCGCTATCCACCGTCGCGGCGGCGCAGATCGGCCGTGTAGTGCCAACCCGCCCCGTTGATCGGTGTGGCAGGGAGCACGACAACTGTGTGCGAGGCGGCGGACGTGTACCTGCGACGCAAGACGGTCAGAAAGAACGGCAAGACCCACGAGTACTGGCTCCTCGTTCGGTCGGTGCGGCACGGTCGTCGAGTGCGGCAGGAGGTGATCGCGCAGCTGGGCAAACTGGATGCGAAGGGGCGACGCCGGGCTCGTGCGCTGGCAGATCGGATGACCGGTCGCCGAATGCACCCGAGCCTGTTTGAGCCACCGGTGACAGACGACGACCCGGTCGAGTCGATTCGCTTGAAGGAGGTCAGCCTCGACCGGACACGCCGCTTCGGCGACGTTTTCGTCGGCCTGGCGCTGTGGCACGCACTGAAGTTCGACGACGCACTCTGGGAGCTCATGCCGCGGGGCCGTGAAGATGTCCCGTGGTCGACGATGGCGGCAGCGATGGTCATCTGTCGGTTGTGCATGCCCTCCAGCGAGCTGCACCTGGCTGAAGTCCTGTACCGCCAGACCGCGCTTGACGACCTGCTTGGCCTGCCGGAAGGCAAGGTCAACGACGACCGGCTCTACCGGGCTCTCGACCAGATCCTGCCGCACAAAGAGGCGCTGGAGCAGCATCTCCGCGCACGGCTCGGCGAGTTGTTCGACGTTCAGTACGACTTGCTGCTCTACGACGTGACCTCGACCTACTTCGAAGGCCTCATGCTGGGCAACCCCCAGGCGCAGCGTGGCTACAGCCGAGATCACCGGCCTGACTGCAAACAGGTTTGCATCGCTCTGGTCGTGACCAGACAGGGAATCCCTCTTGCGCACGAAGTGTTCGACGGCAATCGGACTGACGTCACGACGGTCCGCGAGATCGTCGAGACGATGGAGCGGCGATTCGGTGCTGCTGATCGCATCTGGGTCATGGACCGCGGAATGGTGAGCAAGCGCAACCTGAAATGGTTGAAGGAGGGAAGGCGACGGTACGTCATCGGCGCATCGCGTTCGGACCTGCGCCGCTTCGAACAGGAGATCGTCGACCGTCGAGACTGGCGCAGCATTCGTGAGGATGTCGAGGTCAAGCTCTGCCCGAGCGAGGACGGGGAGGAGACGTTCATCCTGTGTCGCTCCCAGGCGCGCATCGAGAAGGACGCCGCAATTGTCGCGCGAGCAGCCGAACGCATTCGCGCGAGGCTTGCGTCGCTCGAACGCCGACTGGCGGCGTCGAAGAAGTCGATCGAACGGGACCGCGTCAATCAACAGATCGGACGCATCTTGGCCCAGAACTCGCGGGCCTCCACGTGCTTCTCGGTTTCGTTGATCGAAGCCCCGGATCGACCATCGGGGCTTGCCGTGGAGGCTTGTGAGAACACGAACTGGGTGGACCAGAGCGCCGGGTGCTACCTGCTCAGGTCCAACGTGACGGGTTGGACAGATGAGGAGCTTTGGCGGACGTACATCCAGCTCACTGATGCTGAGTCCGCGTTTCGGATCCAGAAGTCCGAGCTGTCGATCCGCCCGGTGTGGCATCAACGCGAGGACCGGGTCAGGGCGCACATCCTCGTCTGCTTCCTCGCCTACGCCTTGTGGAAAACGCTCGAGCTCTGGCAGGAGAAGGCCGGACTCGGCAACAGCCCGGCCGCCATCCTCGAGGAGCTCCGTCAGGTCCAAAGCGCAGACGTGCTCCTGCCAACTACTGACGGCCGCGAACTCCGGGTCCGCTGCGTGGTCACCCCCAACGAGGCGCAGGCGCACCTGCTCGACCGGCTCGGCATCCAGCTACCCAGGAGGCTATCCGTCCCCGCGCCACTCCGTTCGACCGCGATGTAGTGCCAACCAATCGACGTAAGTCGTTGCTTTTCAACGTGACGACCCGTCGAACTGCGGAAGTTGGGCTAGCCATGCGAAGACGGCCTTTTCGAACCGAGCGCGGGCTGAATCGTCTACATGCCAGATTCGCTCGGGCAACTTGAGCGAGGTCCGGCCATCGTGCGTTCGGTGGAGGGCGATGCCGTGAACGAGGATCCCGCAACCGAACTCGACTGTGAGCAAGCCCTGCAGCCCGCGCGCTTGATCATGAGCGTTCGCGCAGATCATGGCGGCAACGCGCAGGCTCGAAGCCTCGAGTGAAGGCATGCTCATCTTGGATCTCCTTCCGCCTGGCCCTCTGGCGATTGCTTCGAGCCCAGTAGACCGGCTGGTTCTGCGGGCGGTCGTGGGGAGGGCAACGGACTGGTTGATGGCGGCGGCATCACCGGTGGGTTGGGAGGGTTTGGTGGGATGATCTCGTCCCGCGCAGATCTGACTCCGATGTCAATAGCCTCGCCCGGCGCGGTTCGGAGCGATTGAGCTGAAGGTGTGGTAGCGAGGTCGCGGGGCGACGGTCCAACGGAACCCACCGAACCCACGGGGGCGGACTGGTCGGTCGTAGAGACTCGGTCGTGGACGCGGACGACGCGCCATAGGGCTACGCCTTGCCGATCCCCGACCCGTTCGATTCTCAGGCCGCCTTCAGGCCTGCGCTGGAACTTCGAAAGGTAGTTGCCCAGCCGCTTGGCCTCTGGGTTCCCGCCCCGCCCAGGTACGACCTCCGCGAGAGCAGCCTGCAGGGCCGGGTCGAAGTCCGCCGCGTCGGGGTTTGCTCGACGGATGACCTCCGCTGCTGTGCGCGTAGCAGGACCAAGCGCGTTCTCCCAAGCAAGTAACAGGACGCGCAGGACGCTGAGGTTTCGAATCGGACATCGTCGTGAGGGCGATGCCGGGCCCGCGCCATGCCTGAGAAGAACACAGAAGTGGGCGATGTCCGAACCGCCGCGCCCGGCGACGCCGACGCCGCCACGGAGATCGAGACCGACACGGCGACGGTCGAAATCGAGACCAAGGTGACCGGTCGCAACGGCATTTTGCGCATGTGCCGCAACTGCGCAGTCCACGCGCTGGCGCAATTCATCGGCTACAGCGGCGCGAACATCGTCACGGATCACCTGTCGCCGGAGCCCGCGCCAAGCCAGACCACGCCCGACGCGCCGTTCGACACACAGGACGAGCAGAACGAACGCGTCGCGCAGTATGAGCACGACGACGCCGAGCCGGCCGTGGTCGCCGCCACAAATGAGGGGGAGACGGGCGAGGAACCCGGCGCCGCCGCCGAGCGCGAACAAGAGCGCGAAGATGAGCTCGAGAGCGGGCTGGAGGACGAGCTGGACCGTGGTCCGACGGAAGTGCAAGAGGTCCGCTACCTCGACGACGATGACAAGGAGGTCGATCCCGACCTGATCATCCAGGTGAATCGACGCACCCGGCAGCAGGTGCGGATGGCGCGGGTGGCCGACGACTCCCCGGTCGATCCCGCCCACCCGGTGTGGGTGCCCCGACCCGTCGCCGAGTCCGGCTGGTAGCCGGTCCAGCCGAGGTCGCCGAGCGATGTTGAATCGTCACTCTGCCTTGGCCGATCACGGCACCGCCTGTAGCTCGAGGCGGTGCGCGAGGGCTACGCCAAGGGGAAACCGGTGTTGTTCGAGCTTCGCCTCGACCTCGACTTCATCCTCCCGCGTGGTGCGATAGCGCCGGTGCTGGGGGGGCGCCGGGGTGGTCTGCGATCGCCGGCGAGTCCTTGCGACGACCCACGAGCGGGCCGCAAGAAAGACGAAATTTGCGTCCGCGTCGACACGCCTGGGCACTCTGTTCCGGCGAAGAGCTGCCGCCCTATCAGCGACCGGGGCGGCTTGTAGCCTTGCCGACCTCGTTCTTTACTGTTTCGGTGGCGAACTTCCCGACAGAACCCTGCGATCCGGAGGATGCCGATCCGGCGAGCGCACGCTGGGGAGACAACCTGTCCGGGCAGGATGCGGCTCTGCGGCGGTTGGCTGCCTCGCTCGTGCGCGATCAAGAGATCGGTGACGTGGTGCAAGAGACCTGGGTCTCGGCGATGGAGATGCGCGCCGAGGTTCGGCTTCCCACGGTGTGGTTGGCGAGTGTGCTCCGCTACAAGGCCGCGAGGATGTACCGGTCGGATCGGCGGCGGCGAGAGGAGCTGGCGGAATGGGCGCATCGCAAGCTCAACGAGGCGCAGGGCGATGACGCGGACGATCGCGAGGGGCAGCTCTCGGCGGCGGTCGAGCAGCTGCCCGAGCGCTATCGGACACCGCTGGTGCTGCGCCATATCGAGGGTTGGTCGATCGACGAGATCGCGCGTCATCTGGGGAGGCAGCGCAACACGGTGCGGAGCCAGCTGGTTCGGGCGGTGAAAATCCTGCGGCGGAAGCTGGCACCGAAGGCGCGACGGCGGTGGGTCGCGCTGCCGGTGTGCAGTTTGGCGCGCAAGGGTCAGCGGCGGCGCGGGCCCGGGCCGGTGTCTGCGCAGCTGCTGGCTGCAGCGGGGATGGTCCTTGCGCTGGTGGGTGCTTGGACCATCCGGTGGACGGACAGTTTGCCTCCCGAGCCGCTCGCTCTCGTCGTCGACGGAGCCGAATGCCGACGCCTTGACGAGCCCGGCGTCGAAGCTGGTTTCAACACTGAGCGGCGCGAAGTCGCACCGGTCGCCACAGTCCGCGGCCGGGTGGTGCGCGATCGGCAGGGCGTCGCCAATGCGACGATTGTGTTCCGCGACGACGGCAGTGGCCGCAGTCGGGCGATCGCGATGACCGACGGTGCCGGGTACTTCGTCTCCGACAGCGCACCGACGCGGGGTTGGGTCCGCGCGACGTTGCCCTGGGGCGGTCACACCCGTTGGGTCGCAACGCAGCCCCACCCCGGTAGGACCGTCGAGATCCGCGTTCAGGCAGGTCTCGGCGAGCTGCGGGGCAGGGTGCTGGGTGCAGCTGGAGAACCGCTCGACGGAGCGCTGGTTGGGATCCACGTTCGGTCGCGCAGTGGTCCGCGGTTTACCGACGGCGAGTGGCACTTGCCGCCGCCGCCGGTGCGCACGACGACGGACTCTTTGGGCCGGTTCTCGCTCCAGCGTCTCAGCCCGCACCGAGACGTCCTGTTGGTCATGGCGCATGGATATGCGCCCAGAGTCGTGCCCATCGCCAAACCGTTGGCGGGCGACATCCGTCTACAACGCGCAACGCAGCTGAGCGGACGGGTCGTTTCCGTCGGTGGGCGCGCCGTGGCCGGGGCGAAGATCTCCGTCGGTCTGCCCTGGCCCGCGGGATCGCGGACCACGCGCTCGGGCGCCGACGGCTGCTTCGTGCTCGATGATCTGCCGGCTGGTCGCCACTTTCTGCGGGTGACGATGGCCGGTGGCGCGGGTCTCGCCACTACAGTTCGGAGTCCGAGCCTGGCGCCGGTTGTCCTCCGCGCAACGCGCGATCAGTCGATTGTCGGCGTTGCAACCGACCCCCAAGGACGCGGGCTCGATGGATGGGTGGCGACTCTGCTCTCTGAGGCCGAACTCGAGCAAGCCGGGCGCTTCGCGCCGCTGATTGTCGAGCAGCGGGCGCGGACGCACACCAGTGCAGATGGTTCGTTCGTGTTTGCCGGGTGCGTGCCGGGCACTTACGTCGTTACGCTGAGTCGGCCGGGAGCAGCCACACCCTCGGCCTGGCGCGCGAACGTCGCGCCGGGCTCGGTGCCCTGCGAAATCGTGGTTGGTGCCGAGCCCCGAGCGGGCGTCTCGGGTCGGCTTGCCGGGATCCAGCCGGGCGACCGCGCCGAGATCCGGGTTCCGTCGGTCGGATGGTCGCAGGACATTACCATCGACCCGGCACAGCGCTTCGAGGTGCACGACGTTCCACCGGGTACATGCGAGATCTGGGTCTGGCCGCCCGCGAGTCCGCCGCGCCGCCTCCTCCGGCGCACGTTGCTCGCGGGCGAGTCTGCGGAATTGGGTGCGCTCGTCCCGCCGCGTCCCGGTCAGTTGGAGATCCAGCTCGCTGCACCGCAAGCGGAGTTGCTGGCCAATGTCTCCGTCATCTTGCGGGGGGATTACGTCCGGTTGGCCCACACACCGCATGGCACGCGCGGCATCCGCTACGACGGCAACGGGCGGGTGACCGCCAACAACCTCGTGCCCGGGACCTACGAGCTGCGGTTGCGCTGCCCCGGTTTCGTCGACCTCTACCAGAGTATCGAGATCCAATCGGGTGCGACCACGACCCTGCGCCACGAGCTCGAACGGGGTCGAGACGTCGCTGTGCGTGTGTCCGGTCTACGGTGGCTCCTGCCTCGCGAGCCCTACACTCTGGCGGTGGTCGATCGCCGCGGTTGCGAGTTGCTGGCCGGGCGCGAGTTCTACTACGACGGCGTGGATGCGTTCTCCCTCCGTGTCTGCGTGCCGGTCTCGGCAACTGCTGTCGTGGTCCGCTCGGCGACGCGGATGGCCCGCGGTCGCATCGACGAGGCGATGGGACAACTCGCAGAGGTCAATCTCGAGCTCGAGCCGATCTTGAAGGGCGGCGGTCAGGGCACGCACAGTCGGGTGCCCGCGGCGAACTGACATGGCGCCGTGGATCGATTGCGGTCATCGATTGCGGTCCCTGAGCGTCCGGCGCCTCGAATCGTCGAGCTGCGACAACATTTTCAAGGCAACGCCGCTGCCATGGCGACAACGCGGCCGCGCCGGAGGCTCGGAGAGACAGTTCGTGACCGATTCATCTCTCGGCGTGACTCCGGGCCTTTGACGCGTGCTCGACTTGGCAAGTGATCGGGCATCGAACGCCGACCGGATTTTTTCGCGTCCGGTGTGTGCGGTTCAGGCACCTACAACCCTGACCGGAGTCGTTCATGCCCTCATCGATCGCGTCCTTGTTCTTGGCCGTCCTTGGCGTCTGCAGTAGCGCCCTTCTCCCAAACTCCTTCGATGGCGGGCGGTGTACCGCAACGCGGTCGGCCGAAGTCTCGGCGACCAGGTTGGCCGAGAGCCAACGAGGGTGGGCGCGGCAAACGCAACCCGCCCTGGCCAACATCGAGCCCTTGGTCGGCCGAAGCAGGGCGCACGAAAGGGAGTCCCGACCGCCACGTGGAGTCTCCACGTTGATTCCGCAAGCAACCGTTTGTCCGACGTCGCCCACCACCTGCCCGCTCGCGGAGACCCTGTGCCCGTTTGCGAACACGGTGTGTCCAGTCCAAACCACGGTCTGCCATCCGACTCAGTGTCCGGTGGTCACCACGGTATGCCCTGAGAGCGCGACGATTTGCGAGTTCACCGTGTGTCCGCAGTCGTCGACCAGTTGCCCGACCGTGCCCACGGTGTGCCCGATCGAGGCGACGGTCTGCGCGCCGACAACTTGCAACTTCGTCATCACGTATTGCCCGCGCAGCTACACCAGATGTCCGAAATGCACTGAAGTGGCCAGTTCCGTGCCGGTGCGCGAGCTCGCGCCTTCCGATCGACGATCGCAAATCGCAACCGTCGGCGACGCGGTGGCGGCGCTCGATGGTCTCGTGCCGGCTACATCCGACCCAACGGAATAGTGACCACGAGGTCCCATCCCATGAAATCTCTTTGGATCATGCCGCTTGCGGCCGCACTCTTGCTGCCCGCCGCCGATCCGAGCACGGGCCCGGACCTCGACGGCTCAGAGATCGTCTGTGGTTGTCCGCTCGCGCAACAGCTGCTCACGACCGCGACGCAGCGTTGGCTCGTCGAACGGCGGACGGAGTTGGCGTCGCCAGCCGAGGTTGGTGAACGAGTCGATCTCTCGGCGCAGTCCTCCGATTCGCACGAGACGTTCCAGGCCATGCCGGCGACCCAGGGGCCGTCGACCCAATGTCCGGTAGAGACTCAATGCCCCATAAGCTCGACGTTTTGTCCAACGCGAGTGACCTACTGCCCGCAGGCCGAGACCGTTTGTCAAGAAACCCACTGTGCAACGGTCACCACGCGCTGCCCAACGGTCCCGACGGTGTGTGAGCACACGGTGTGTCCGGTCTCGCCGACGGTTTGTCCTCAGCTGGCAACGGCATGCCCCTACGTGAGCACGAAGTGCCCTATCTCGACAACCTACTGCCCGACCCTTGCGACGCAATGCCCGCAGAGGACGACGTATTGCCCCGCGGAGGAGACACGGTGTCCGGTGATCCAGTCGCTGTGTCAATGCGAACTGGCGTCGCCGTCGGTCGACGGATCATCATCGCTCGCCTCTGACCTGTCGAAGTCCGTCGAGCGTTGGCCACCGAGACACCCGGAATGGCGGCTTTCGGATCCAACGGAAGCCATCGAGACGATGTTCTATGTCGGTCGCTAAAGACCGCTCGAACGGCTGCACGAGGGTGCGGGTCGAGCGGTCCTCGATCGACCCGCGGCGCGCGACGCGACTCGGCTGTGCGGCTGCTCGAATCGTGCCATAACCGCGCCCGCAGAGAGATGATGCTCGCCACGGCACGCGGACTTTCTCGCGCATGCTCGTGCCTGCTGACGCTGTCGTCCGCCGGCCTGTTCCACGGTTCGGTCGCCAACGCGCAGGCGCCGATTGGTCCAACGTCTTGGCCGATCCTCGGCAGCCAAACCCAGCGTTGGTCCATGGATCTGCCCGTGGCGATCCACCAGCTTCGTGGAGCCGTCCGCTTCGTCGACGGCGGCGAGCGCGCATCGAGGAGCGAGGCTTTACGGCTGCATGTGCTTGGTTCGGCCAGTGCGCTCTACGAGGTGGTCCA
The DNA here is from genome assembly GCA_965223545.1 of Planctomycetota bacterium. Taxonomy (GTDB): domain Bacteria; phylum Planctomycetota; class UBA1135; order UBA1135; family UBA2386; genus CBDCWY01. The sequence continues at coordinate 7,341,781 of OZ245006.1, forward strand.
CTCGGCAGGCTTTCTCAGCGAGGGGTTCACCGAGTTCTATGGAATCGAGGCAGGTAGGCGGCCTTGCTACCTGCGCCGAGGGGATGAGACCAGCGGTTTGCTTTGGCTGGATGTCGCCGCGCACGAAGTGATCGAGTGGCCGACACCGCCGCTCCTGCCGTGTCGGCTGCGGCGCTTGGAGTTGCGGGGGCCCTCGGAGTTGGCGCTGAGCGGGGCAACCGTCCTACTCGAGTACGACGGCTTCGCAATTCCGCGACCATGGCTCGGCGAGCCCATCGTCCTGGAATCACCCCTCGATCAGCCAGCGACCGTGCGCGTGCGGTTGCCCGCCACCGGCGGTGGGACGGTGGCTCGATTCGGGACCACCGCAAGCGTGCTGCCGGGGCCTGAGCCCATTGTGATCGCGGTCGACGGCGGCGGCCGCTCGATCCGCCTCGGGTCGAGCCCGACGCAAAGCGCCTCGACGCCAGCCTCGATTCGTTATCGCCTGTCGATCGAACCCGTGGCGAGCGCCCTCGAACGCATGGTCGGTGCACCCGTCCGCCTGTTGGCGGCGGTGGACCCTCTGCAGTTTCGCTCACCACCGCGTTCGCACACTTGGGTCGAGGGCGGGTCGACGACCGATCTACGCATCGACGGCCTTGCCGCGGACAAGGCGTGGCTCGGGGTGGGGACCGACCACCGCTGCCGCGCGATGCTCTGGCGCCAGCAGCCGAAGACGGTCACCGAGGTGCACTTGGAACCCGCGTCCATCGCCAAGGGCGCCGCCGAGCTGATGGTCTTGCCGCCGTGGATGCGCACCATCGATTTGGACTCACCCGTGGGCCCTGGTCCACGCCGTGTGATCTCTGGGGCGCCGAGTCAGCTGTGGACCGGTGGGCCTGGGTTTCGCGACGCGCGCCGCCTGCTCGGGTGGCGGAACGGTGATGGCTTGGAGGTCGAGCTGCCCGTCGCGATCCCGGTTCTGCCGCACCCACAACTGGGTCCGGACGACGAGCTGACCGTGCGCGTGCGGGCCTTTGGCGTGGCGGTCCACCACGGCGAGCGCTTCTATTGGCGGCAGCGTGCCCCCTTCGATGGCACTTGGCCCGAGATGCCCGACGGGCTTCTCGACGCTGTGGTGCGGCGGCGGGGACGCGGCGTCAAGGTCCTGCGCGGTGTGCTGGTCGATGGTGTCCTGCTCAAGCCGTTCGCCCGCTGGCGCGACGTGGGCGCGGTGCAACCCGAGACCGAGGGCGTGACGGTCGTGGGCCCCGACGGCCGACCAGTCGTCGGCGCAACCTTGCTCGATGCCAATGGCGAGGCCGTCGGGACGACGGACGAGGACGGGCGGTGCTCGCTATCAGCGGCGCTCCAGGGCCGCGAGCCCGGGGTCGTTGCGGTCCTGCCGCCATGGGGTGGGTTTGCGCAGCGGCACACCGTCGACGTGAACGGATCGACGCTTCATCTAGAACGCCCGGAGCCAAACCACACCTGGGAGAACCTGCAGCGCGTTCTTGGAGTCGACCTCGAGTCGGTGGGCATCCACAGTGTCAGGCTGTGGCGGATTGGCTCGGGCGAGAGTGCGAACCTGTCGATCCAGCACCCCGCCACGCTTTCCCAAGGCGAGCCCGTCGAGTTTGCGGGCAACGCGCCCGGGGTGCGGACGTGGGGTTGGTTCCGCGCGCCCTCGGCCACCGTTGGCCCGACGGTTGGCGCCGGCCGTGCGGAACTCGTCCTCGCCAACCGCTCCGCGTCGCGGTTTGTGCACGTTTCGTTGGCGCGCTGTGAGCTGCGCCTGGAGATCGGAGCGCGCCGTCAGCAGCGGTTGTCGATCAGAGCGCCGGCATCGATCTCGGTGGTCTCGGCCGTGGAGAAGAGCACGAGTTCAGAAGAGCTACTGTTGGACGAGGTCGTCCGCGCGGACCTGGCCGACAAGGATGTTCTGGTCATTACCTTCGGCGAGAGTTGGTAGTGTCAGCGAGGCACGAGCGGAGGGCTGGAGTTACCGCCCCCGGCCGCACTCCATCGCGGACCGCGCTCGTGGCGACGAGCGCGTTCGGCCTGCTGCTGAGCGGCGCACACGGTTGGTACCCGGCGATGCTGCAGCCGTTGCTGCTGCTGGTTGCGGGCGGCATCTCCGTTGCCAGCATCGCGGGCTCCGATCGTCGCTCGCAGCTGCTCGGATCCGTGCTGCTTATCCTGGGCGTGATCGGCAGACAACTGCTGTCCACTGATCTCGTGGCGGTGCTGGGATTGGCCGGAGCGCATGCCTTGGTGCGGCAACCGACCATTTGTCGGGGGCTGTTGGGCCTGATGATCCTGTGTCTCGTGCTGACGACGCGCGTCGGCTACTACGCAGAGGTCGGGCTGGCGCAGTGGATCTCGATGGTCGCGGCGATCGGCTCTGGCGCCGACGTCTCGCTGGGACCGGTCTACAGCGGTGCTCGTATGGCCGTCGTGTTGATCACGATCGTGGCAATTGCAGCTCCGACTGCGCGCGGGAGGCAGGTCGGACGCATCCTGCTGCTGCTCGCAGCCGCGGTCGCCGGAGCCGTGCTGGTCTCGTGGGCGGCGAGCGTCTTGCCGCCGTTCGGATCGAGTCCGTCGGCGAGTCTACGCAGCTCGGTGGTCGCCGCGCAGCTGCCATGGGTCCATTCGGTCTGCGGTCTCGCGATCGTCACCGCGCTTGCAGCGCGGGCACGCCCGCGCCCAAACCCCCACCCGTCCCCAAGGTTCGTGGCCGCGTTGCCAGTTCTCGCTGCCGGTGCTCTGCTTCTCAGTCTTCCGCCGGTGGGCCTGCCTGCTGCGCGTCATGTCACGTTCTATCGGCCTGGGTTCTCCAACTGGGACCTGCCGCGGGCGGACCTGTCCGGCGCTGGCCCCTACAGCACCGGAATGCTCGGCTCTCTGCCGATGTTTGCGCGCGCCCTGGGCTTGCGGAGCGATCTCGTCGATGACATCGACGCAGAGGTTCTGGCGACGACACAGATCCTGGTCCTCGTCAATCAGAACGAGCCGATGACGGGCGGTTCCGATGTCGCGATCGAGGCGTGGGTCCGCGCCGGGGGGCACTTGGTGGTCGTGACGGACCACACCTTTCTCCATCCGAGTGAGGATGGCCATCGCATCCACGGCAACGACCCGATCGCGGCCACCGGGATCCGGATCGAGAACAACTCGGCGGATCACCTGACCGCGGCCAACTTTGACGGCACCGTGGCTTTTGGATTCGCCCAACCGCTCGACTGCGTGCCCGGCAACCCGCACATGCCGATCATCGGCGCAGGTCTTGCGCTTCGTTGGCCGGCGACGCCGCTCGTGATCGGGCGTTACGGCTATGAAGATCTCGGCCGGATTCCCACCGCCGTCTCCGACGACGCGATTGGCGACCTGACTTGGAACCCCGGCGAGCACCTCGGCGGAGTCGTTCTGATCGCAGCTCAGCAGCTCGGCCACGGCAGGGTCAGTGTCGTTGGCGACACGACTGGCTTCCACAACATCGCCCGCACCAGCACCTGGCGCGTGGTCGGTGACTTTCTGTTGGGGCGAGCGCACGGTGGTCCTGGGCCGGCCGCAGTCGCCGCGGCGGTGCTGCTGTTGCTTGGGATCGTGATTTGGCGGCGCCGGGGACCGACCCAGAGGACGGCGATGCTCATGGCCACTGCGCTCACTGGGGTTGCGGTGCTGTCCAACGCGAGCAACGCCCCGGTGGTCGCAACCGATCCTGCGCAGCCGCTGTTGGTGCTTGACACCGCGGTGTCACCTTCGGGACCGCGCGGCGATTGGAGCCCGGAAGGACACTTGACGGTGATCTCGACCGCGCTCCGCTCGGGGTTCCTGCCGCTGTTTACGAACACCAAAGACGGCATTCCCGACGGAACTCGATGCATCATCCTGTCGCAGCCCAGGGCCGATCCCGGTCGCGAGTGGGCGGCCAACCTGCTGCGCTGGGTCGAAGCTGGAGGACATCTGCTGATTGCGGCCGGCTACGAGGAGCAAGCGGCGATGGCGGGTCTGTTTTCCAGGATTCACTGCCGCGTCGATCCCCTGGTTGTCGCACCGAACATCGTGAATGTCCGTGATCGCGTTGGCGAGGTCGTCGACGTCCGATTGCCCGAGTCCTGGAACCTGTCGTTGGGTGAAGGCGGTTGGTCGCGCGTTCTGTTCGACGCCGAGACGACCACCATGGCGCAACGCCAACTCGGCGAGGGCCTCGTCACCGTCGTGACGGATGCGACGTTCTTTCAGAACCGCTACCAGGAGTCAGAGGAGTTGATCGTCGAGGGCAACCTGCGCTTCACCATGTCGCTGCTGACGAACGGAGTGGAGCTGCGGTGATCGGTCGCGCGCTCGTCCTCGGACAGCTTCTCGGCATCGTGTTGGTGGCGTCGGCCTTCCGGCGCTTCTCCGATCTCGGAGACACAGTGCCAGCGATGGCACTGTGGGTCGCCATGGCGGTGGGCTTGCTGCTGTTCGCCGCGTGTGCCCGCTCGATCGACGATGGCTTGCCGCCGGCAAAGGCTGGTGCTTGGCCGATCGCACTCGGGGCCGCGCTGGCCCTGAGCATTCCCTCACCGACGGTTGTCTGCCTGTGCGTCGGAGCGGGCGCGGTTTTCGTCGGTTCGGTGAGCAGGACCGACTGGCTGGTCCGAACGGGTCTTCAGGCGCTGCTCTGCCTGCTCGCGGTCACCGCGGCGATACACCTGATCGACCTGTTCGCGCTGCAACGCCCCGAGCTACCGTGGGTGGCTCGGTGGGTGGCGGGGATCGGTGAGTTGCTCGGCTGGGAGTCCGCTGCAGGAGTGGACCGGGTATTGATCGAGGGACCGCGCAGCGAGTTGGCCTTTCGCGCCTCGCCGACGACGCTGGGGTTATCGGTACACGTGGCCGTCGTCGTGACGTGGGGTGCTCTCCGGTGGGCCGGAGGGGTCTCGGCCCCGGGGTGGTTGTCTCTCGCGCTGTACCTGCCGCTCGTGTTGATTACGCGGTTGGCACTCGTCGTCGCCGCGGGCTTGGTCGGCGAGCACGTGGCGGACTACGATGTGCCAGACTTCGATCTGTCGCCCATGTTGGACTGGCGCTACGGCCTCGTGATCGACGCGGCTGCGGCGACGGGTGTCGGCTGGCTCCTGTTCCGCACGACTGAGTCGACGCCAGTAGCCAGATCCGCGTCATCCCTTGTACTGCTCGCGGCGTTGTGCGTTGGGGTGTCGTGGTCGACCGATCGCATTCTCGATGCGTCTCCCGACCCCAAGGCGGGACGCATCGCCATTGATGAACGACATTCGCGGTGGGAGTCGTCGGATCTTCCATTGGGACGCGCCTACTACGGGCAGGAGTCCGGCTACAACTTTCGCGGTTTGGCGGATTGGCTCGAGAGCCGCTTTGGCCAGATCCGCCGGATCTACGATCCTCTGACGGAGGATGTGCTTGGGCAGGTCGATGTCCTGATCATCAAGACCCCTACGGAGCACTACACCACGGACGAACTCGCGACGCTCGACGCGTTCGTACAACGCGGCGGGGGCCTGGTCCTCATCGGCGACCACACCAACGTCTACGGCACCAGCGAGGTACTGAACTCCATAGCGCACCGATACGGTGTGGACTTCCAGTACGACTGCTGCTTCGACCACCGCAATCGGTTCGAGTACTGCTACTGGACCGAACCGCAGGTCCGAGGCCACCCCGTGGTTCGCGGCGTCGAGAGCCTGTTGTTCGAGGTCGGCTGCACTCTCGACCTCAACTCGCTGCGCGCCCGGCCGTTGATCGTGGGGCGCGCTCTCAAGAGTCAGGAGATCGACTACAACGTCGAGAACTTCTACCCCAGCCCGAGGGACTCGAGTGACCAGGCATGCGGCCAGTTCGCTCTCGTCGTTGCTTGTGTGCGGGGCACCGGTCGTGTGGTAATGATTGCCGATAGCACGCTGTTCTCGACGTTCTCGGTTTTCATGCCAGGGCGCAGGGAACTGGTCGAAGGCGCAGTCGAGTACGTCAATCACCGCGACGTTGGGGAAGGCGTGCGATCGCCGTTGTACCGTCTGAGTTGGGTCATCACGCTGTTGCTCGGTTTGCTAGTGCGGCGCCGGGGGTTAGTGACCCTCGTTGCGGTCGGTGCGATGGCATGGGGCGCTTCGCAGGCGAGCTGTGCGGCCGCCGATCGCTGGCTGTATCCGGGCCCCGACCAGCCCCCGCACGAGCAGGTCGCCCGCAATGTGACCTTCGTTTGGGAAGACGGTTGGGTCGATTGGGGGGCTCACGGATTCCGCACAGATTTTCAACGGGCCTACGCCTTGTTCTTTCAGTTCGTGGTGCGCAGTGGCGGATTCCCCCGGCTGCTGCGCGATCGCCAGGCCGCACTCGACAGCGGCGGGCCGGTGCTGTGGTTCAATCCCGGTCCGGTGGCGCCAATTGTCGCCGAGCAAACAGCGGACTTCGTGCGCGGCGGAGGGACGCTGTTCCTGCTGGAGTCCGCGCCCAACGCGGCGGTCACGGCGATTGCGCGCGAGGCGGGAATCGAGATTTCCGCCGATCGCAAGCGCACCGGCCCACTCGACTCCGTCTACGGAGTGGTGCCGATTCCGGCAGGCACCGCCGGCTTTCGCTCGGTCACCGGCGGCGAGCCAATCCTCGTCGGCGAGGGCGATGGATCGCCTGTCCGAGTCCTGACCCGTCACGTCGTCGGCGACGGGCAACTGGTCCTTGTGACGTGCGGGGAGCTGTTCGCGGATGCCAACTATGGGGGGCGCTACGGCGTGCTGCCAGAACCGGGACTCAGGCGCCTGTACGAGGTGCAGTTCGCAATGCTGGCTGCGGCCATCGACGGAGCCAAGTAATCGAGACCCGTCGCTCGCCGGTCTTGAGCGCACGTCGTCGAGGACCCGAAGGCGGGCTTGTTTGCATCGGCGGCGCTGTCCGACCCGCGACCGCCGGATTCCGTTGTCGAGATCACGTCGACCAAGAGGCCTTGTCTCTCCGAGCGTACTGGAGCCAGGTCCTCGGACAGTTCGCGGTCGCCTTCGAAGCCGCGCCCACGCTCTCTGGCTCTGATCCTTACGGCTGCTTCAAAACTGCAGCCCTTCCGTGGGCCTGGCTAGCTGAGAGACGCTGACCGAGACGTAACCGGAGCCCTCTTTCGAGTCACTGGAAGTGACGCAGGGCCAACTGCGCAACGGTGCCCTTTTGGTCCCCCCCGCGTTGTGTCTCGGAGGTCGCCGATGTTCGTTCCCCCGCGTTGCCCCAACTCAGCTTGCCCGCACAACCGCAGCCCGCGGCCCGGCTTCTTCGTACGCCGTGGCTACTACTACCCCAAGTGCCGCGCCCAAGGCGTGCCGCGCTTCCGCTGCCGCCATTGCCGGCAGGGCTTCTCGCGGCAGACGTTCCGCATGGATTACCTCGACCACAAGCCCGACCGCAACGCCTGGATCGTCATGTTGCTCTGCTCTGGCCTGGGCCTGCGACAGACCGCACGCCTGGCCGGGCTCACGGCCCGCAACACCGAGATGAAGTTCCGCAAGATCGGTCGTCACGTCCGCCGCCTGAACAACAACTTACGGGGCGACCTCCCGGTCGGCTCGAGCTTGCAGTTCGACGAACTCGAGAGCTACGAGGGCCGCCGCAACACGCGGCCCCTGACGCTGCCTGTCCTGATCGAGCGCGGGAGCCGCTTCATCCTCGCAGCGCGGTCGGCCCCGATCCGCCCCGGTGGCCCCAAACCGGCTGCGCGCCGGCGAGCGATAGAGGCCGACGCGCGGCGGTTTGGCCGGCGGCCGTCGCGGTCGCGCGCGGCAACGCGCAATGCGCTGTGCCGGGGCGCGCGCGCTTGCACTCGGTTGACCACCGTGTTGCTCGAAACGGACGAGAAAACGACCTACTCAGGACTCGCGAGGGGCATTTTCGGCGCGCGGCTCGAGCACCGGCGAACACCAAGCACGCTGCCGCGCGAGACCTGGAACCCGCTGTTCGCGATCAACCATACCGAGGCAATGGCGCGCGACCTCAACGGTCGTCTGCGGCGCGAGTCCTGGCTGGTCAGCAAGAAGCGCTGTTTCCTCAACCTGCAGCTGCACATCTACATCGCGTACCGCAACTTCACGCGACCGCGCTTCAACTTCGACCGAGACACGCCGGCGATGCTGGTTGGCTGGCTGCCCCAGAAGTTGCGGCTGAACCAGGTGCTATCCTGGCGCCAGGACTGGGGCACGCGCAGCGGCCATCCGCTGGATCGAAACGCAAAACCGATCGAGAACTTCCTGAAGAGCTCTGCCTGAGTTTCTTGCGGCCGTGCCGGACCACGGAAGGGCTGCAGTTCGGGCTGCTTCAGATACGACCTACACAGTTCAAGCGGACACTCTATGCCCGCGAAGTCATCACCGGGCCAGCAAACGACCAGCCGAAACCACCGCCGCGACGCGTCGCGTGGCGCGGATGTCGTCGAGTGGATTGGCTTCCAGCAGCACCAGGTCGGCGCGCGCTCCGCGGCGCACGACACCCGTGTCCTCCAAGCCCAGCCACCGGGCCGGCAGCACGGTGGCCGCGCGTAGCGCCTCGAGCGGCGCCGCGCCGCCGCGCACCATGAACTCCATCTCCCAGTGTGTCGAAGGTCCGACTAAGGCGTTGCCCAGACTGCAGTCGGATCCGACCACTACCGTGACCCCTCCGCGTGCAGCGCGCGCGACGTCGCGCGCGCGCGAACGCACCAGCCGCTCGAGGTTGGCGTCGCTCATCGGTCCGACCTTCGGGCGCGCGGACCACAGCCGGAGGCTGACCGGGTCCACCGTCGCGCGAAACAGTGGCTCCTCGAACTCGGCACGCTCGCGCCGCCGCTTGACGTCGCCCGCGCCTCGCACCGACAGGGTCGGACACCACGCCACGCCGCTGTGTCGCAGGAGCTCGAGCACGTCACCGTGCAGTGCAGGCAGCTCCTCCGGCCAGTGCTCGAGACAGCCGGCTCCGTCGACGACAGCGGTGACCAGCTCACGCAACGATGAGACGTGCATCGTCGTGGAGACTTGCAGCGCACGGGCGCGAGCGAGAACGACCCGTTGCAGGGACCGGGGCAACGTCGGGTACAGCTTCACCGTGTCGACGCCATCGCGGGCGCGGCGCTCGATGAGCGCGGTTGCCTCCTCCGGGCTCTCGATGATGTGGAACGCGTTGCCCCACGCCGGACGGGCTCCCTCGAAGATCTCCCCAGCCGAAACGTGGCGCGGGCCGAGCAGCTCACCCCGCGCGATCAGCTCGAGCTCGGTGAGCTGCCACGGCCAGACCGACCCGAGCTGGCGGACCGTCGTGACGCCCCACGCCAACATCTGCTTCCCCGACACCGCCACCTGGTGCACGTGCAGATCGAGCAAGCCCGGGATCAAGTAGAGACCACGCGCATCGATGCGCTGCACGTCGACGGCAAGGGGCTCGTCGCGATTTTCGATCGCCTCGATGCGACCATTGGCGAGTCTCACGCGGCGATCGCGTAGCAGTTCGCCGCTCTCGACGTCGACCACGTGACATCCGTCGAGGACGAGCGGCGGTGGCGTCGCGGGAGGGTGCACCCGCGGTTTGAGCTCGAGCGTCCTGCGCGCTTCTCCCGTGTCACAGTCGAACACGTGCACCGCCAACCCGGCGGCGACCCACAGCTCCTTCGAGTCCGCGGAGAACGCCAGACTGTGCGCGCCGGTCGGCCCGACGGCGTGCAGATCATTGTCGCGCAGGGACCCCTCGCCACGCTCGGCGAGATGGGCACGGCCATCGCGCAACACGGCGAGCCACGCACCATCGCGTGACCCTACGACGAGGTGCGGTGGACGCCGAAACTCGGACAGGGCGCGAGGCTCCTCGGCAGCCGCGTTGATCGAGTAGATCTGTGGAACTCTCGTCCCGAGGCGCGCAGTCACCAGGATCTCGGTGCCGTCGCGTCCCCAGGACGGATGCGTGACCCACGCGCCGCGCTGGCGGCGACCGCGCAGCACCGGTGTCCATTCGCTTCCGCGGGACCAGTCGGCGATCTGCGCGCCGGGGTTCGTCATGCCGATCGGATGCACGACGCGCGCCCCGTCGGGTGCCAGCTCGAACAGGTCCACGAACTCGGTGGCGACGCGCAGGCCAAGTGCTTCGACCACCCCGCCGTCGGACTGCACTCGACACAGCTCGCCGTCCCTCGCGAAGTAGATCCACTCCCCTGCGGGGCCGAACTGTGGCATGCGATCGACCGCGGGGCCGGACGTGACGCGCACGGCCGCGCCGTCCACCGCTTGCCGCCAGACGTCACCGAGAACGGCGAAGACGACCGACTCACCTGACGGATCCGGATGGACGCGGTCGATCCCGCGCGGTGGGGCGGTGGGGTCGATTCCCCATCCGCGTCCGCGGACGGGCTTCGCGACGTCACTCGCGACCTCGACGCTCCAGTCGAGTCGCTGTGCCGCGCCGGTCTCCAGATCCACGCGCACGATGGCGCCGGCCAGCGGAACGAACGCCGCGCGGTCCGATATCGCGGCGCGCGTGGTCCGGTCGGTCTCGCCGGTCCAGATCTGGTCGTCCAGCGATGCGAGCACGGACCCCGTCGAGAGATCGACGACGCGCACCCGCACTCGGTCGGGTTGGCGGTTCTTCCAGGGCCCACTCGTCGCGAGCACGGCCCACTGTCCGTCGGGTCCAACCCCCGCCCACTCGATGCGCTCGTCGCCTTCTGGTCGATGGTGCACGGAATAGTCCTCCCCCCGTAGGCGAACAATCGGACGCTGGCGGTCGCGGCCATCGATGCCCAGGCGCGCACCATCACGTGCGAAGCGGAGAGTGCGGGCATGCATCGCGACATCGCCCTCGATGGTCTTCACGACGCCGCTCGCGAGGTCCAGCTGACACAGGCGGTCTGCTCCCCCGTGACGGTCGCTCACGAACACCACGGCGTCCCCATCGCTCGCGGGGAGCGGGGCTCGGTCGTAGCCCGGTCCGCTGGTCAGGGCCCTTCCGTCACCGCCGCGCGCCGGTACCGCGACCAGATCGCCGAGCACCTGGAAGTACAGGGTTTCCCCGTCCGGCGAGATTGCCAGCGAGGGCTGGGTGACCTCGGTGACCGTGATCGTTTGGGCGGCCGTGTGCGGCGCCACTGCGGCGGCGAGCGTGGCGAGGGCGAGCGTAGACGGGAACTTGGGCATCGGCTTCTCCATGCTCCGTCGTAGCCGAACTCTTTCTGGATTTGTTTAGTCGACTAAAGTTTTTGAGCGATACTGAGGCGCATGGTGCCGACCCCGGCCAAGAAGCTCCCGACGAGTTGGGAGTCGCTACCCTTGCGCGCACGCAAGGCGGCCAAGACGCGCATCGGCTTGTTCGCCGCCGGGCGCGACGCGTGCGAGAAGCGCCGCTTCGCCGACATCAAGGTCGCCGAACTGTGCGAAGCCGTCGGCGTGACCGAGCCGACGTTCTACAAATACTTCCCGGAGAAGTCGGACTTGCTGGTGCTCGGCATCATGCTCTGGGGTGTCGAGACCGCGTGGAAGCTCTCGCGGCTGCCAAAGGCCAAGACTTCGCTGCAGAGAATCGACTGGCTGTTCGCCGAATCTGCGCGCGGCTTCGTGTCGCGACCTGGCTTCACGCGCGAGATCCTCGCGCGCCAAGCCACCCGAGCCGGCCCGCCCAAGTTCCTCGAAGTGACGATCGCCGAGCGGCTGTACGCGTTCCCGGGACGCGAGGGTATCGAGCGTTTTCCCGGCTGCGGCATCGTGGCGTTGGTGACGCCGCTGGTCCGCACCGCGAAGCGTCGGGAGCTCTCGCCTTCCTCCCCGAGCGTCGACGTCCTCGTGCAGGCGCTGGTATCGATCTTTCTGGGCGTGCCGATCTTCACGTTGTGGGAGGATCCGAGCCTGGTGGGCCGCCGCTACCGTCAGCAGCTCAAGCTGCTGTGGCGCGGCGCCGGCGCCGCTCAGCACGCGTGAGGCGATTGTCCGTGCGCTCAGGACAAGCGGACAGCAGTGCGCGAGTCGCGGAGTTTGCCGGAAACCTCGAGACCGTGAAGGGTAGTGCGGCAACTGATACGTCGGTGGGCATTCGTCCCTGAACAGGCGGTGCCGCACGAAGATCTCGATGCCCGCGCTCCCTCCGCGGTGTAGTTGCCGTCTCACACGTCATGCCCTCTTGAGTTGGACGCCGTGCGGCGGACCAACCCTTGTCCCCTTCCCTCGATGAAGACTCCCATGACCCTCCGCTGCCGACTTGGACCTCTGGCCATGCTCGCCGCTGTCGTCGTGCCGCTTGGACTGGCCCCAAGCCTCGCCGCCCAGCCGTTCCCCGCGGGATATCTCGACATGACGCTGCCGAACACCACCGGGGCAGGGTCGGTTCCGCTCGCGGTCCGAGCCTACTACCCCGCCCAATCCACGGGGGCGCAGTCGCCCCTGCGCAGTCAGGTCGGTGGCTATCCGGTGCTGGTCTTCCTCCACGGCCGCGGTTTCAACAACCGCAGCTACGAGATCGCCGGCGCCTATTTCGCCAGCCGTGGCTATGTCGTTGCACTGCCGACTTCGGGGGTATCGGCGCAACTCCAGTTCGACGACGCCATCGCAACCCATGCCGCCCTGGTCGCTGAGAACGTCCGCCCCGGCGCGTTCTTGTTCGGTGCACTCGATATGCAGCGGGTCGGGATTTGCGGTCATTCCATGGGCGGCGGCAACGTCGTGCGCACGTTGGCATCAAACCCGGGCTTCCTCGCCGGCTGCTCGCTGGCGCCGTGGGATGTGGTGCGCAGCTACCCGCCAGCCTACTCCCACTTGGTGAAGGTGCCGCTGGCGATCGTCCACGGCGAGGGCGACCGCACCGTGGCCTGGCAAGTGAGTGCGCTCGAGTACTTCCAGCGCGCCCAAAGCCACACCGGCATCAAGTTGCTGTACCTGATGGACTCGAACTGCAACCATTTCAATTGCGCCGGCCTGAACCTGGTCAGCCAGGCCGACCGCGATGTTTGGGATCGTGCCGCCGCGCTCGCCGCTGGCTTCTTCGACCACTATCTCGGAGTCTCGAGCAGCGGTCTCGAAGACGTGCTTGGCCCGGTGCCGCAAGCCGACCCAAAGCTCAGCCAACTGATGATCGACGTCGAGGCGCCTGCGCTGTGGACCGCCGGTGCGCCGCGAATCGGCACCACCGTATCGTTCGCCGTCGCCGCGGAGCCGGGGCCCGCGGCGTTGCTGGCCGCGGCGGGGCCCGCTGCGATATCGACGCCCTTCGGTCTGCTCGAGCTCGACCCGGCGACTCTCGCATTGGTCGCGGTCGGCGCCGCAGCGACGGCGGTGCCTCGGGACCACGTCTTCAGTGTCGCGGTTGCGATTCCAGCGTCGCCGAGCTTGATCGGCGCCGCGGTGTCGCTCCAGGGGTTGGGTTCCGGGACCGCAGCAGTGCGACTCACGGGGTCGCTGGGAATGTTGATCGTGCCTTAGGGGGAGGCTCAGCGCGGCCGAGGCCGCAACCAAACACGGAGCGTTCCGCGACCCGAGCGTGGGGCGCGGGTCCCGCGGTCGCCGGCGGCCGCGCTGAGCCCGGAGGCACTGTCTCTCCGAGCCTCCGGCGCCGCGGCGTTGTCGCCATGGCGGCGGCGTCGCTTCGAAAATGTTGTCGACGCTCGACGATTCGTGGCGCCGGAGGCCCATCAGCGACAAAGAGGCAAGACGCCGTGGCGGGCGCTCTAGCCCCGCTGCCGACTGCCGTGGGGGGGCGGCGGCGTATTCTCCGGTGCCATGCATGTGCTCCCGTGGCAGGACTACGACTTCACCCGCCTCGCCACCGGCAGGTTGTTCGCCTACGTGGGTGCGGGCCTGTCGCAAGCGGCGGGGCTCGTGGGTTGGAACGACCTCGCCCGCCGCGTCGCGACGTTCCGTCGCGATTACGACGGTGCGGCCGACGACGCGGAGGCACTACCTGACGATGAGGCCGCCAACCAGCGCGTGCTACGGGCGTTCGTCGAACAGGTGGGCCACGACGGCCACCCAATCCTCTCGTACCCCTCGACGGACCTGCGGACCTTCGGACGCACGGTTCTTCTCAACCTACTGCTGCGTCGCCGGTCACCCTCTGGCCGCCGCGCGGCCGAGGAGTTCGATGCCGGCGACCTGGACCTGCACCACTCGCTGTGGCGGGCGCGCGTTCAGGGCGTCTTCACCACCAACTACGATATGCTGCTTGAGGAGGCATTCCATCTGACGCCGCTCGCGGAGCGCGACGCGGCTTACGGGCGCCGCGCGCTCCGCACCTATCGCTACGACGCGCGCTTCCTCCGCTTCGTGCTGAGCACGCCACGGTTCGTGCTGAAGCTGCATGGAGACGTCAACGACCTGGGCACGATGCTGTTCGACCCCTCGGCCGCTTGGGCTCCCGGGGGCGCCCTGCACGGTGCCCGCGGCCGCGACCTCTGCCGGGCCCTCGACAGTGCCCGAAACGCTGGACACATTGTCTATGTCGGCTGTGGCGCCCGTGATCGCACGTTCCGCTCGCTGCACGCGACCCCCGCTCCGACGACGCCGCCATTCGAGCGCGTCGCCCTCGTGCCGCTCTGTGAGGCGGGACGCTTGACCGACGTGCACGGTTTGCAGGTCCTCACCTATGGTGGCGCCGAACAACCACGAGCGGAGTACGCTCGCGAGCAGCTGCGCGGTTTCCTCGGAGCGCTGGAACAGGCCACCGAAACAAGGCCGGAGAGCCCCGCGCCGGAAGCGGTGAACATCTGGACCCAGCTCAGCCAGACCACGATGCGGCGGTGGTCGGTCAGCAACCCGTGGGACCTCCGCGACCTCTCCGTCCGAGCGGACGCCTGGCACCGCGTCGAACCGCCTGAACCTGGCCACTATCTCTGGCGACGCCGCGATGGCGACCGCAGTCCCTTCCTATCCAAGGTCGCCGCCGTCGAATGCCACGAGAGGTACCTGTGTGCGGTACTCGAGGGCCGCGAGGTGCAGTGGGACTGGACGACGCAGCGAGGTGCGGACGAACCGCTGCGAGCCTACGAATGGATCGGCCCCCTCGACGCTTCGTGGGGCTGATGCGCCGAGGCCATTGACGTGGCAAGGATCATCGGATCGCCCCGCCCGCCGAGCCCTCCTGGCGTCACGAGTCCTCGGAGACCGCGACGACCCCGTCTGTGCCCGACCATTCTTCTGCTGCGCTCAGGCGGCATGGTCCGATTCCCCCGCATGAGGCCGTTGTGCGGTTGGCGACTCGTGGCTCACCGGTTCACGGGAGCGCGACTTCCAAAGCGAGCGTCTCCCCCGCCTTCAGCTCGATGGCGAGCCGTTGCGTCTCGATGTTCGGCCCGCGTACGACGAGGCTGTGCAAACCGGTTGGAAGTAGGCGAAAGCTGACGCTTTGGCCCTCTCGCTGCCCGGTGTCGACGGTGATGCCCGCTGCGTCGACGACCTGGACTTCGAGGTCCTCGAGCTGTGTGTGGTTTGCCGGCTGGATGGCCACGACCAGGCGGGCCCCATAGCGCAGGCGTGCATCGGGAACCTGGCGGACTTCGCCGGCGACGAGGGAGAGTTCGCCGAGCTGCGCATCCAGGAAGCCAGCGAGCGATCCTCTGATCTCGTACCGACCTGCGGGCAGCGGTCCGACTTCGAAGCGACCTCTCGCGTCGGTCTCGGGCGGCGGGACCATCGGATACGGGTGGTTGGCCAACTGCAGGCTGACTTTGGCCGCAGAGTTGCCATCAGGCATGAGCACCCGTCCCGTGATCCTGGCGCTCGGCAGCGCTTCGCGGGGGACCTCGATGGTCAGCTCCGCCGCGCCGGGAAGCACGTGCTGCACTGTCCGTACTGCCGGCCCGACGAAGCTCGGCGGGTACACCTCGAGGGTGTACTCCCGAGCTTCGCAGTTGTTGAGGACGAACGCGCCGCCGCGGTCGGCGCGGGCGAAGGCACCGGCTGTGCCTCTCTCCGCGATCACCCAGTTCTCCAGCGGTTGGCCACGATGGTCCACGAGCTCGCCCTCGATGCGCAGTCCGGCATCGAGCCTGAAGTCGACCTCGTGTGGTCTGCCGCTAGTCAGCAGGATCGTGGGCTCCATGCTGCCGTGCTGCGGGCTGTGGATCGAGAGAGTCAGCTCTCCCGCGGGCAGGTCGTCGAAGCGATACCGACCGTCGGCGGTTGTCATGGCGACTCCCGTCTCGGCGTAATTCGCGGGGCGCAACACGTACGCGTCCTGAACGGGCTCTCCGTCTCGATTCGTGATGCGCCCGAAGAGTGCGGCTCCGCTTTGCAGTTGGACAGAGACGTGGGTCGCACCTCCCGGTGGGCAGACCGCCGTTCCCCGCCACCGGGAGTACCCTCGGGCGTAGACATACAGGGCAGTGGGACCGGACCGGAGGGACGTCGCCCTGAACTCCCCCTGCGCGTCGGTCGCGACGTGCACCGTCGGTGGGGCGTGGAAGGTGCCGCCACCGGGCAGTACCCGCCGACGCTCCCGGCTACCCCTGCCGCCGATCGTCACCCATGCGTTGGCGACCGGGTTCCCCCGCGGGTCGGAGACGCGACCGGTCATGGCTGCGGGCAAACCCGGCAGAGTCAGGCGAAGGATCACGTCGCCGCGCGAGTCGGGCACGAACTCGTCGAGCAGAGCGAAGTCCGAGGTCCCGTGGTTGCGAGTTCGGGCGCCAATCAGGTTGCCGCGACTCGGCGAGTCGACGCGGAAGCTGCCGTCGCCCGCGGTGACGGTCAGCGGGTAGGCCGACTGCGGCGGACTCAACGACGCGACGCAGAGGATCTCGGCTCCGGCCACGGGCAGGTCGTCCCGGTCGACGACGATGCCACGGATCGACAACCCGCGGGGGATCGCGAGCTCGACGGTCGTTCGCTCTCCGGCGCGGGCCTCTACCGCGTCTCCGTCTTGCCGGAAGGTGCGCACGTCGAACCTGCCGGGGTCGAGGGCGTCGAATAGTGCTTTGCCCGCCGCATCGGTTGGAGTGAGCGTCGCGGGCGCTGCAGGGTACCACGCCCCCGTGCCGGTCGCGCGGAGCCTGGTCACCGACACGCCGACGTGACCGGCTGGCTCTTGCGTTCCTTGCCAGACCACGCGCACGAGAAGACTGGCCACCTCGACTGCCGGAACCGGAGGGGCGGCCGGCACCAGAATGTGGCGGTCACCGACAGGGCTCGGTACGTCCGAAACGGGCGCATCTGCCGCAATCGGGTTCGCTGGGGAGCGTCCGGGCTCGGGCGGGATCGCGGCGGTAGGACCACTTCGGTACCAGACTCCGAGCAAACCAGCGAGCACGAGACCTGTCACGAGCAGGGCTTTGGTCTTCACCTTCATCAGGACGAACCCCCACAACGTCGGAGTGTCGACTTTCCAGAGGGCTGGCGAGGCGATCGGCGGCAGCCACCCTCGCCTTCCGTCGTACGAGTGGTCCAGCTTGGCCCGCACCAGGGCGAGGCCTCGCTTGAGCCGGGTGCGGACGGTCTCGACCGGGACGCCGGTCCGGGCCGCGATTGCCCGACACGAGAGCCCCTTCATGAACCTCGCGAGCAGCGTGGAGCGATAGGGCTCGTGGAGATCCAGCACGGCCCGACCGGCTTCAAACTGGAGCTCTGCTTCGGCGACGACGTCCCCGGCGGCGCGCGCATGCTGTGCGGCGGGGGCGGCGTCCTCCGCCCGCTGCCGTCGTGTTTCGCGGCGACAAAAGCCGATGGCGATGTTTCGAGCAACCCGCGCCAACCACGAGCGGCGGGGGACGCCGCGTGGAGGCGGGTTGGAGAGTTCGGCCAAGACGACCTCTTGACCGAGATCCTCCGCCAGGTCGGCATCTCGGATGAGCGTGCGCGCAAACCCTCGCAGCCACTCCAGATCCAGCAAGGTCGAGTCGAGCGCCTGGCGGTCGGTGGGGTGGCTCATGCTTGCGTTGGATCGCCGCGGAGCGGAATCATGGTTCGGAAAATCCGCACTCTGACCGCTCTTTCAAGCTGGTCGGGCTCGAAAGTCGACACTCGGGTCCGATGGCCTCTGGCGAGGGTGTTTTCGCCGCGGGTCACGCCGACATCGGCGCTGGCTGGGGTGCAAGTGAGGAGAGTCCGCGAACGACCGTGTAACCGGCCAGAGCGTCACTACGCGGTCGGTCCCCGGCCAGGTTGGCGCATCTTGGTCAGCGCGGGGGGAGGCGGTCAGCAGGAGCCTCCAGGTCGCGGGTTCCGTGTCGACGGCGCGCTTCACCGCACCAAGGACCTCGGGGACAAGCAGGTGCCCGAGTGCAGCTCTTCGGCCGATTGGCGAACGTTGCGCGGCTCACTAGAACACTGTCTCGAGCCACAGGGCGATCGGCAGCTCGAGCAGCCACCAGTGCTGCGACGAGCCGAAGTGGTCGACGTGTGCGAACTGCTCGATCGACTGGAAGGTCACGTCCGCCGAGCTCAGCTGGGCGGGCAGCTCGTCCATGACGGAGCCGAAGCCGAGTCCGGCTTTGATGACGAGGACCTTGCCGGTGAAGGCCGCCAGGTTGTCGCCGTACTGCGGGACCACGCCGGCGAGGCCGCCGTACAGGTCGCGCAGGATGCCGATGGAGATCGAGTCGTTGAAGACGGCGACGTTGGCGAGCAAGCGCTCCTCGTCCGAGTAGACGAGCTCACCGGCCGGAACGTCGCCGACGGCGGAGATGAAGCCGGGGCGGGGTGACGGGGCGAGTGGGTTGGGTACTGACATCACCGCGACGAACGCCTGCATGTTCGTGAGGCCGGGCGGGAAGCCGGGAACCGGCAGCGCGAAGGGATCGTTGGGCGCGATCGTCGCGAGCTGGCCGACCTGTTTGACCAGGGGCAACGACTGGTCCTCGAAGGCGATCCCCGCCGCGAGCATCGCATCGAGCTGCTGGTAGAAGCCCAATGCATGGGTTTGCACCGCGACGTCGGTCGTCGTCACCGCGCCCTCCCACGCGAGCACGCCGGCGTAGTCGTTGGGGGAGGCATCCACCACGGCGAGCCCGGTGGTCGCGCCCATCGACAGGCCGCCGACGACCGGCAGGCAGCCCGGCTGGGCCGCGGCGATCTGTGTCCGAATGTAGGCGACGTCGTCGAGCACGGTCTGCAGCGTCCAGCCGAGGGCCGCTGAGCAGTCGACGCCACCGAAGCACGCACCGGCAGCCACGTTGGCGCTGCGCGGTGAGTAGCCCCACACGTCGTAGCCGATGCGGGCGAAGAACCCGGCGAACGACCAGCTTGGGTCGCCGCTCTCGTGCACGAGGTACTGTTCGAAACGGTTGCCGAGCGGCGGCAGCAGTAGGAGCACGCCCCGCGTGCCGGCCCCGGCGCGCTGGACGCGGTGCATGGTGAAGCGGTTGAGGGGATTGGCGCCCTCTTGAACCACGGTGTCCGTCAGTTGGAGGCTGCCGAACGCCAGCGGCTGTAGCTGCGTGTTCTGGCTGACGACTGCGTACTGGGCCGTGCCCGCGTCGGCGAGCGTGAAGCACGACAGGAGGCCGGAGAGCAGCCAGGGGAAGGCGCGAGTGCGCGAGTGCGAACGGAACATGGGTCCTCTCGGATCAAGGAGTCTGTGGTCGGGATGTCGCGAGCTGCGATCCCAGTAGTTCGTCCACCCGCGGTCAGACGCCGCTGTCACGCGCGGTTCGAGGAATTTTGGCGACCCGAGATTCGTGCGGCATGTGGCGGATGCGTCCGCACTGGTGCGTTGTTCGTGTGTTTCCCAAACGAGACTGTCATGCAAACGCAGCAACGGGTCTCTGCATCGTTGCAAGCCAACGCCACGCAGCGGTTGCGCCACGACGCGCCCACCTCTGGGCGACGACCGAGCACCGGCGCGGCGCCTCCGCAATTGGCACCAGAGTCGGTGGATCCGGAGGAACGTCGCGCCACCGAGCGCTACCTGGAGCGGCAGTTCGCCGTGCTGCGCCGGCGGCACAGCGCACAGAACGCGATCCTGCTGCGTGTCGTCGCCGACCACTGTGCGCACGCCGTGGCTCTGGCCAAGCGCGGGGCGTTGGCCGATGCCCGCACCCAACTGACGACCCTCGATGGGTTGGCGCCGTGCCACGATGTGGAACTCCGGGCCGTGCATGGCATCGTGGCACTGCCGGCCTGGGCCCTCGTCGAATGGCGGGAGCAACAGCACGCCCGCGCGCAAGGGTTGCTGCGCCAAGCGATCGAGCTCTGTGGTTGGCTCGCGGGTGATCGCGGCCACGATTATCTGACGGGCAAACGGATCCACCTCGCCGCCAATACGGGTCGCGTTCTGGTCTCACAGCGACAGTTCGGGGAGGCGCGCGCATGCGTGCGCGCGCTGCGTGCGGTGTTGGCCGGGGATCGCAGCGCCTGGTGCTTCGCATCGCCGGAGAGCCTGGTCCTTCCGCTGGTAACGGGGCAGGCGACGGGGCTCGCCCGACAGCTGGACCGAGTCGCGGCGCTTTGTCGGGAGGGCGGGCGATGACCGGCGCCGACCCCGTACGGGCGGCGGCGCGCCGACTCGCGGCTGAGGACTTCCTGCGCGGCTGGACGGTGCGTGCGCAACCCGCGTCTTCGGCTCTTCACGCCGGCGCCGCCGGCGCCGACTTCTGGACCAGCTACAGCGCGCCGAACGCTCGGGAAGCGAGCAGCGGATTCAAGATCCACGTATCTGCCAGCATCGCGTCGGCAGCCGACGTCCTGTTGCGCGCCGCGCCCGCGTTCGGACGCATGGGCGTGCCTTTCAAGCACGCCAGCTCACTGGACCGCCTGGCGACGTTGTCCAGCGGCGCGGGTGGCGCCACCCAGGTCGGCAAGTTCTTGACCGCGTATCCGCCGGACCCGGAGACCGCGCGCCGTCTCGCCGACCGACTCCACGAGCTGACGCAGGGGTTGCCCGGTCCGCGCATCGCGTCGGAGCAGCAGTTGTGTCCCGGCAGTCTGGTGCACTACCGCTATGGTGCATTCGTCGAGCAGTGGTTGCAGCTACCGACCGGGCGGATCGCGCCGGCGCGGCTCGGGCCGCGCGGGCTCGAGCCCGACGAGCGCGGCGCTGGCCCCGGCGATGGCGCGCCGCCGAGTCCGTTCGGCGCTCCGACGGATGGCGTCGATGGCGAGACGCGCACCCTGCTGGCGGAACGCTACGTCCGCATGCGCCCCTTGCACGAGAGTCCCAAGGGCAACACTTGGCTGGGGTTCGATCAAGACTCCGCGCCTGCCGAGGACCCGGAACGCCGCGCGATGGTCGTGATCAAGGAGGCGTTCGCGTTCGTGATGGAGGCGAGCGATGGCCTCGACGCGGTGCGCCGCTTGGAGCGGGAGGCGCTGCGCATCCGCGCGCTCCAGGACAGCGGGCTGACGCCTGTGTTCGTCGACTACTGGCGTGAAGTGGACCGGGCGTTCTTGGTCTATCGACTGGTCGAGGGTCCGACTCTGGCCTCGATCATCAACTCCCTGCGCGATGAGGGACTTTCGCCACCCGCGACTCTGTTGCGCGATTGGGCCCAGCGCCTGGCGGACGCCGTCGCCGAGGTCCACGGCCGCGGCTTCGTGCTCGGCGACATCAAGCCGTCGAACATCGTGTTTGCCGATGGGGGGTTTCGTTTCATCGACCTGGAG
The DNA here is from genome assembly GCA_965223545.1 of Planctomycetota bacterium. Taxonomy (GTDB): domain Bacteria; phylum Planctomycetota; class UBA1135; order UBA1135; family UBA2386; genus CBDCWY01. The sequence continues at coordinate 7,363,299 of OZ245006.1, forward strand.
CTCGCCGGCACACCGACCACGGCGCCGTGCGGCGGGATGGGGACACCCGGCTACTGCTCCCCGGAGCAGGCCGATCCCGACGTGGGCCGCAGCTTCCAGCAAGACGTCTACAGCATCGGCGCGACCTTGTTGGCGGCGTCGACTCTCACTGATGCATCGTCGCTGCCGGACCTCTCGGCGGTCGCCGCCGCCGAGTCGCGCCGCCACGGTGCGCCGATCCACGCGTTGATTCGGCAATGCCTGGCGCGTGACCCCGGGAGCCGGCCGGAGTCTGCCGTCGATCTCGCTGCCCGCTGTCGCGCGCTCGATGGAGTGCCGGCCGCGGTGCGCGATACCGTCGTTGACGCCCAACCGGGTGTCGACTTCGGTCAGCTGGCCGCGGACGTCGGTGACCTCCTTCTCCACGCCGCGCGGAGCGACGGGAGCTACACGTGGTGGGAGTCCGGTCACGCGACGGTGGGGCTGCGCGCGGTGCGCGATTTGTACGCAGGCTCGTGTGGGACCGCCTTGTTCCTGTGGGAGCTCTACGAGCAGGGCGGCGACGAGCGCTACTTGGACGCGGCCCGCCGCTGCGGTGAGTGGCTGTGGCGCACCGATCCCGAGGTGCCTCGACAAGTGGAGATGCCGGGCCTGTACTTCGGCGAGGCCGGTCCCGGGCTGCTGTACCTGCGCCTTCACGAGGCGACTGACGAGCCCGTGTGGCTGACCCGCGCTCGGCGCGCGAGCGCACGCGTGGCGGCCATGCCGCACCACTCGCCGGACCTGATGACCGGTGCCGCCGGCAGCGGCCTGTTCCACCTGGCGCTGTGGAGTACTGCGGGTGATACGGATGCCCTGGACCGCGCGCGGTGGGACGCTGCTTGGCTGCTCGACCGGCGGGTCGGCGGGCGTCCCTCGTGGGCGATCCCGCCCGAGCACGAGACCTTGAGCGACACCGAGTACTTGGGCTTCGCGCACGGTTCCGCCGGGATCGGCCATTTCCTCGCCGAGTTGTGTGCGGCAGCGCCGGACCCGGCGTTGCGGCAAGCGTGCGCGGAGACCGCAGATTGGCTGCTCGAGCACGCGCAGCCGTGCCTCCCCGATCAACGCGGGTTGCGGTGGCCGAACTCGCCTGGCGACAGCGCTGGAATCGGCGTCTACTGGTGTCACGGCGCCGCTGGAGTGGCGCGCTTCCTGGCGCACGCCGGTGTGGTCCTGAACGACGCACGGTATCTCGACGCCGCCATTGGTGCCGCACGCAGCATCGCCGCGGCGCGCTGGAGCGGCACCACGCAGTGTCACGGTTTGGCTGGCAACATCGATGTGTTGGTCGACGTTTGGCAGTGTGTAGGCGGCCGGTGGCTGGACGTTGCGCGGAATCTCGGCCAGGACCTCTTGCTCTATCGGACCGAGCGCGGCTGGCCGTCCGAGTCGTCCCTCGTCTACAGCCCGGACCTGGTCGTCGGTCAGGCCGGCGTCGGTGCCGCGTTTGCGCGCTTGGCGGCGCCTCACCGACAACACGTCGTGACGGCAAGAGTGTCCCGCGGTTGCGGACCGGCTGAAGGTCAGTCGGTTGCGCCACCGCTCACCGCAAGAGAGTTCGCTCTCCAAAGGAGTAGCCATGCCAAACTGTGATCCGGAAAAGCGTCCGGAAGATGATCTAGACCTCGTCGCGCGCGTCATGGAGACCGTGCACCGCCAAGTCGGTAGCTACATGACGTCGCTGCAACAGCTGCGCACCGTGCGTCGCGAGATCGAAGTCAATCCCAACCTTCGCAAACGCGTGACCTCGGGATCGAGGGAGATGGTCAAGGTGCTGGTGGAGCGTGGTGTGCCGGAGCCGTTGGCCGCCGGCATGTCCGCCGAAGACTGGCGCGACCTCGATCTCGCCGGCAGCCTGGGTCTGTGGACCTGGGACTGCTGCTGCACCGGGTGTTGTCTGACGTGCATCTGCACGCAGAACACCTCGGCCGTCGCCAATCCCGGCGAAAGCGTGATCAATCCTCAGATCGGGCGCTAGCGCCCGGCGGCGGTGGTGCGTGCCAGCCAGCTTGTGGCGCGCACCGCCGGCCCTGTTGCGTGATCTCGGGCTCACCCCTCGAGAAGCGGCGCTCTTCTGCCACAATGGAGGTGTCGGGCCGCGGGCACGACGAGTCGCCCGGCGCCGCGAGGACGATGCATGACGGAATCAGGGACGTGGCGCAAGAGCGTCATCGGCTTGGCGGCGACGCTTTTTGTCACCGTGGGTTGGGTTCTCGTGCGCCCGGAGGGCCCGGCTCCGGCCCGTGCACCAGCATCACCGGAAACGAACGATTCCGCGCCGGCTCGACCAGAGCGCCGTTCTGGTCCAGGCGCGAAGCGCTCGTGGCGGGGGCGTGCGCTGGAGGCTCGCCGCTGGCTGCGGGTCGTCGATGCGACCTCGGGTCGGCCGGTGCCTGGTGCCACCGTGCGCTTCGGAGTGCTGGGCGCGCTCGACGAGCTCGATCCAGACCGGTGGCGGGCGGCGCAAGAGCTGCGTCGGCGTGACGTCGAGGAGTTCTTGCGCGTTCACGGCGCATCCTCGACGGCCGACCCCGACGGGTGGCTCGTGTCTACTCGGGAGCCGGGGTGGCCGCGCACGGCCCGCCTGGGATCGCGCTACGGGGAAGCGGATCCCGACGGCTCCGGCGACATCGCGATCGCGCCGGACCGGTCGTTGCGCGTGCGCGTGCTCGATGTCGAGGGAGCTCCGGTCTCGGGGATCGACGTCGCGCTCGGTATCGATCGGTCTTCGGATGTTCCTCCCGGAGGGTTGAACGCGTCGGTGGCGGTGACAAACGAGGCGGGCGAGGCAAGCCTGCCCCACGTCGGGCTGCTCGCCGCGCGGGCGCGCGGACACGGCGTTGGCACTCTGTTGCTGGCGCCGGGGATCGCTGGCTCGGCCAGCGTGGGGCTCGGGCTGGTCATTCGCCCGCCGGCTTGGCCATCGGAGCCGGTCGTCCTGCGGCTGCCCGCCTGCCGCACGGTGATCGTGACGCTCCGCGGCCCGGATGGCACACGCTTCCCGATGTCCGGCCGCGGGGACGAGTTCGTCTCCCTGCGCGTCGAAACGACACCGCAGGGGTACGACACGGCCGACCTGGTCGGCGGAGTCGCGCGGTTTGCTCGAGTGCCCCTCGGCGTCGGGCTCACCCTGTCCGCACACGTCGCGGGGTTCGAGGCCGAGCGCCGGTTGCCGCCGTCGACGGGCCGGGCCATGGCGGAGTACGTCGAGCTGCAGTTGCGATCTTCCGCCCCGGTCTACGCGGTCCGCGCGGTGGGGGCCGACCGTCAGCCCTTGGCGGATCGGTTGCTCTCCGTCGCGGTGCCGGGGTTCGTGGCGAGTCTCCGGCGGAGGACCGACGCCGCGGGGAGGCTGCTTGTTCCCCTGCCGCGTGACGAGGACAATGACTTCGAGGACGCAGTGCTGCGACTGACGACGCTGGCGTTGCGGCACGACACCAATGGCCGGGAACTCGCGCCGGAGCTCGGTACCGAGCGGGCGGCGGTGCGATTGCCCCCGGCAGCGCATGGCTCGGTCACGGAACTCGGCGACGTTGCCCTCCTACCGCTTCCGCTGCTCGCCTCCGGCGTGATCCACGCCGCGCCATCCGCGCTGGCGGACGACTGGTCGCGCCACGCGATCGCGACGGGGATCGCGGTCGATGAGCTCCGCCTCACCGAGCAGGGCCGTTCATGGCATCGGCGGGAAGACGTGGTCGTGCGCGTCGCGCCAACCGGCGCGTTCGCGGTGCACGGAAGCCGAGGCCGCGCCGCACTCCGGCTGAGAGACGTTCGCCGGCGAGTCGCTCCGTTCGCTCCGGTACCGTTTGTTCCCGGCGCCGCCGGACTCGAGTTGCAGCTCCCGACGCCCGGCAGCCTCGAGATCGACGTGGTCCCCGCCGCGCGCGACGAACTCGCGCTCCAGCTCGAGCCGCTCGATCGTTGTTGGCCGGAGCACGATTCCCGCGACCTGCGTCGAGTGCGCCCATCGTCCCGCGTCCGGCGTCCCGAGCGGCCACACCGCGACGTGCACGTGCTGCCGTGGCTGTGGCCTGGGTCGTATCGAGTCAGCGCCCATCTGCGCGGGCTCGCCGCGCCCTTGACGATTCTGGACCGCGTCGAGATCCGCGCCGGAGAGCGCACCCGCCCGTGGCTTTCGTCGCCGTTGGATCCGGCCGCGGTCGCGCGGCGGGTGGACGTGCAGCTCGCCGACGCGAGTCGCCGTTCCTCGTCCCGGGCAACCCTCCGGTTGTGGGTGCGGGATCCGACACCCCGCGCGATCTCGTTGGCGGCAGGGAATCGGCAATGCTGGCTGCCCTTCACCGTCGATGAGGGCGTGCTCGACGTCCGCGGCCGCTGCCTCACGATCTGGCGGCCCGAGGCCCAACCCGTCGCCGTGCCTTCGCTGTTCGAGGTCGAACTGCGTCTTCCCGCGGACGTGACCAGCGCGCGGCTCGAGGTTGTTCGCGACCATCCGTTGTATTCGTGGCGGGATGTTCCGCAGCTCCGCACAGCGTTACGGCTCGACGTGGTGCGCGGCACCCAGAGAGTCCGATGCCGCGCACCAGGCCCTTGGGTGTTGACTTTGGCCCGCGGTGGCGGGCAACCGACATCCGTCGACGTCGTTCTGGCGCCCGCACACGCCGGGCGAGTTCTTGATCTGACGAGTACCGCTCCGACGCTTCGAGTATCATCGGGGCAGGTAGGAAGATCATGAATCCGAGTCGAAACTGGAGTGCGAGCAGCCTCGGCGGCCTCGCGGTTCTCTTGGTTCTCGTGCATGCCCGCGCGCAAGATCCGTTCGCGCAGCTCAGCACCCGGCCCTTGCCCTTTGGCCAGCCTGGCATCGGAGCGACGGGAGACATCGACGGCGACGGCGACCTCGATTTGCTCCTCCCTCTGCCGCGCGGTCAGGACCGGCTGTTGCTCAACGACGGCGACGGTGTCTTCACCGAAGTCACCGCCACGCACATGCCGCCCGACACGCGTGGGACGCGTTCGGCGACCTTCGTCGACGTCGATGGCGACGGCGACCTCGATCTGGCGCTGGCCGGCGATACCACGGGGTTGTTCGGCGAACAGAACCGGCTGCTGCTCAACGACGGTGCGGGCAGCTTCACCGACGTCACCTCAGCCCAGCTGCCCGCCGACAGCGATGCGACGCCACAAATCGTCGCGTTCGACGTCGACGCCGACGGCGACCCGGACTTGCTGTGCTGCAGCAGCGAGACCGGCATCAGTACCCCCGGCCAGAACCGGCTGTACCTCAACGACGGCGCCGGGTCGTTCACCGACGCGACCGCGACCCACTTACCCGCGGAGCCCAGCGACTGCCGTCACGCGAAGGTTGGCGACCTCGACGGTGACGGCGACCTCGATTTCGTCACCGCGACGGGGGAGTACAACGAGCCCTTGCGCGTCCACATCAACGACGGCACGGGTCGATTCGTCGTATCTCGTGCGGGCGCACTGCCAGCGCTCACGTCTCTCGGTGCTCGCTCGTTGTTCCTGGCCGATATCGAGAGCGACGGTGACCTCGACATTCTGACGCGCGCGGGTCGGTTGACGGTGCTGGTCAATGACGGAACGGCGCGGTTTCGGGACGAGACCGCGGCTCGGTTGCCCAGCGATGGGTCGCTCTACGTTCAGGGCGACTTCGACCGCGACGGGGACGTCGATTTCACCGCGTTCGCATACCCGTCGACCGGGGCTTTCTCGTTCCTCGAGAACGACGGTAACGGCTTCTTTCAGTTCACTGGCGCGCTTCCGACCGGCGGCGAAGTCGCGGCCGACTTCGATGGTGATGCCGATCTGGACCTACTCTGGGCGAGCTCCTTCGACATCCTCCTGAACGACGGGAGTGGCAGCTTCTTCGACCGCCGGCAGGCCGAGCGCCGGGGGCCGGATTTCGTCGGTTGGCCACGGCGGGCGGCCTTGGCGGACGTGGATGGCGATGGCGACCGTGATGCCTTCTTGACGAGTCAGACCCTCGACAGCGATCGGCTTCTGCTGAACGACGGCCGCGGCGTGTTCACCGACGCGCCGCAGCCCCTGCCGCAGAATGGTCGTTCGCACACTGTCGCGCTCGGTGATGTCGACGGGGATGGCGACGTCGATGCGGCGATTGCCGCCAATGGCGTGACCCGGCTCCTGCTGGGCGATGGTGCGGGTGGGTTTACGGAAGTCACCGCCACGCACATGCCGCCGTTGTCGACGAACACCCAGGATCTGGAGCTGGCCGACTTCGATGGGGACGGTGACCTCGACTTGGTGGAGGCCAACTGGTTCTCCTCCAGCGCGCTTCTGCTGAACGACGGCAGTGGTCGGTTCAGCCTGGGGGCCAACCTGTCGAGCACCTCCCGCCGCACACGAGCTGTGGCTTCGGTCGACATCGACGGAGATGGCGACTTGGATTTGGTCTTCGGCAACGACTGGGATCCTGCGACCTTGTTTCGCAACGACGGTCCCGCGGGCTTCGTCGACGTAACCACAACCCAGCTCCCTGGGGCCGCGGCGAACGCGTTCGATCTCGTCGCCGCAGATGTGGATGGCGACGGTGATTCCGATCTCGTCTTCGTGGTGTTTGCCTACCAGGCGCAGAGCTCGACGCTGTTCGTCAACGACGGTGCCGGGACGTTTGTCGATGCTACGGCGGGGCGGTTGCCGGCGACGATGTCGGGTTGGCACGTGCACGCCCTGGATTACGACGGCGACGGCGACCTCGACTTGGTGTCCGGCGGCTCCGATGGGCTGTCCGTACTCGAGAACGACGGCCAGGGCCGCTTCACAACAGCGCAGTCGCTGGCCGTGCTCACCTGGCAGAGTTTCGCGCCCGAGCTCCACCCGGTGGCCGCTGGCGACGTCGACGACGATGGCGATGCCGACCTGCTGCTCGCGATCACGGACGGCCCCATCGACGTGGCGACCAACCTGCGCCGTCAGCTGCACTTCGCGCGGTTGGTTCGCCCGGGTCGCGTTGCCCAGCTCGACATCTACGCGGTTGGCCGGCCAGCGGTTTCGGCGATGGCGCTCCCGTTCCTGTCGGCCGGTGCCGGCCGACTGCCGCTCGCGGGCCTCGGCGTCCTCGGTCTCAACCCGATCCAGCTCTTGCCCCTGTCCGCGGCCCAGATTCCCGCGGCAAACCACGTGGGCTCGGCGGTGTTCGGTGTGCCAGCGACCTCGAGCTTGATCGGCGCGGAGGTGTTTGCCCAGGCCGTGCTGGTCGAGGGCAGTCGCATGTGGCTGACCAACACGCAAGGCCAGCGCGTGATCCAGTAGACGCGCAGGTTGATCAAGCGAGCCGACCAGACCACAGCGCCGGCTGCGGGCTCACGGTGACGCCTGCTGGGTCACTTCCCGAATGCGTAGCACAGCTCGCGTCGAACTTCGCCGTCGTAGACCTCGGTGGAGATCGTCGTCGCCCTCAGGGACAGGCTGCGTTTGGAGTACGCTTCGCCGGCGCTCTCACTCAGCCCCGCGGCGAACGCGCGGAACGAGGTGCGCACGTCGGACCAATCCGTTGGAAAGGCAACCTGTAGGGCGGTGCCGGGCGCGCCCGCGAGAGTGACAAAGCCCTCGATCGGAAAGGGATACCCGTTCTCGCCCAGGAAGGCGGTACGTGCCGCGAGCGCTTGCTTGAAGGCTGCTTCCTCGCCGGGTCGAACGGTGTGTACCATCATGCCGGCCACTTTGAACTCGGCCGAGTTCATCGAGCTCACGGTGCTCCACGCGGTCTTTTGGCGATGGAGCGCGTGCCACTCGATGTGGTAGTCGAGAGTGGCCAACGCTTCAGGGACCTGAGAGCCGTCGTCATGGCGTGCGATCTCGTTGACGAATCCGACCAACGGGTCCGGAACTGCCGGGGCGGCGAAGCCACTCGGGGTCTCGCTGAACCACAGCAGCCAGTAGCGGGTCGGCGGCTCGAAATAGCACAGCCACTCGTGCTCCTCGGGGAGAGCGGCCGCGGTCGCGACCCGAACGCATTCGGCCATCATCGACTCGAACGTCGTCGAGTGGGACGGCGCCACCTGGATACGGACGTGCCGCACGTGGACGCCCTCGGCGTCGTAAGCGTCGGATGCGGCGGGCGACAGAGCACACGCCGACGCGAACAACGCTCCAGTGAGAGAGGGGGCCGCCAGGCACGGGCGCGGAGCAGGCATCGCGCCATCGTATGCACCTGCGAGCTGGTTGCGGACCCGATCGCGGACATCTCCTTTTGGCTTCTCCGCCTGAGCCGTGCTTGCAAGGAGAGAGCGTGCAAGCGAGCCTGAAGGGCATGACATCGCAACCTCCGGACTCGGCACAGATGGCGCCGAGCGGGATCGTCGGCAAGTTTCTCGATCTGGTCGAGCGGGTGGGCAACAAGTTGCCGGATCCGGCGATGCTGTTCTTCCTGGCGTTGGTGCTGACCTGGATCGCTTCGTGGATGTTTGCGGGCGCATCGTTCGATACCGCGCAGGGCCCCCGGGAGGTGACCGACCAGCTGACCGGGGTGGCGCTGGTCGCGTTCTTGACCGGCATGGTCCACACGTTTATGGACTTCCACCCGGTGGGGGTTGTCCTGGTGGCGATGCTCGGGTTCGGCGTCGCCGAGAGAACCGGGTTCATCAACGCGGGGTTGAAGCTTCTGTTGGCGATCACGCCGGTCAAGTTGCTCACCCCCGCGTTGGCGATGGTCGCGATCGTCAGCCACACCGCGGTCGACGCGGGCTACGTGCTGGTGATCCCGATCGGCGGAGTGCTGTTCTACGCCGCCGGCCGGCACCCGATCGCCGGCATCTGTGCGGCGTTCGCGGGGGTGTCGGGCGGCTTCTCCGCGAACTTCATCCCGTCGGCGATCGACGCGATCTTGCAGGGCTTGACGCAGTCCGCGGCGCAGGTGATCGACGCCGAGTATGAAGTCGCGGTCCTGTGCAATTGGTACTTCGCCGCAGCATCGTCGCTGGTCATCGTGGCGATCATCTGGTTCTTGACCGACAAGATCGTCGAGCCGCGCCTCAACGCGCGCTGTGCGATCGATGCGGATGCCAAGGTCGAGCCGATGGAGGCGCTGACTCCGGCCGAACGCAGGGGCTTCATCGCCGGCACCGCGGCGACGGTCTTCATGTTGGGGTTGTTGCTGTGGCTGTGCCTACCGGAAGACTCGCTGCTGCGGTCGCCGGACGGTGAGCTGGGGTCTTTCCAGGCACCGCTCATGCAGATGATCGTCCCGTTGATCTTCCTGCTCGCGCTCGTGCCGGGCCTGGTCCACGGACTCGTGGCCGGCACGGCCAAGTCGAGCGCCGACGTGGTCGGCGGGATGGTCGACGCGATGAAGGGCATGGGGCACTACATGGTGATCATGTTCTTCGCCGCCCAGTTCGTGTACGTGTTCAACGCCTCGAACTTGGGCGCGTGGCTGGCGATCTCCGGAGCCGACACCCTGAAGGGCTTCGGTCTGCCGGCGCCGGTGACGATCGTCGGTGCCATCTTCTTGACGGCATCGGTCAATTTGCTGCTGGGTTCGGCCTCCGCGAAGTGGGGCATGCTGTCGGTGATCCTGGTGCCGCTGCTGATGCAGCTCGGCATCTCGCCGGCGCTGACGCAGGCCGCCTACCGGGTGGGGGACTCGACCACGAACATCATCACGCCGTTGATGCCGTACTTCCCGTTGGTCGTGGTGTACTGCCAGCGCTACGTGAAGAGCACGGGCCTGGGCACGCTGCTGTCGCTGATGCTGCCGTTCTCGTTGACCTTGCTGATCGGCTGGACCCTGTTCTTGATCCTCTACTGGCAGCTCGGAATCCCGCTCGGCATCGAGGGCGGCTACGTCTACCCGCGCGCGGGTTGATGGCGTCACCGCGGTTTCGTGATGCACGCCGTGCTTACCGGATCGCGACGTCTACCGTGGTGTTGGTGAGTCGTGGCTGGTAGGGATACGGCAGGATGAGCGCCTGCGCGTGCCCCGACAGGCCTGCGAGGGCCGGCCCGCGGGGCACCTGGAGGTCCAGCCTCGCCACTCCCGCGGCTTTGGGAATCACGACGGGAGGCAGCTGCACCATCTGCGTGGGAGCGAGGCCGAACACACCGAACGGCGGCACCGAGAACGAGGCGGTGGCCGCGGCGAAGAAAGGGACGGCAGCGTCGATCAGGCTGGGTGCGCCCCTGCGGGCATAGATGTCGAGCTGAAACGCCTGGCCGGGGCGGAGCAGGTGGGGAGTGTCGATCTGGCGGAGCAGGTTTGTGTAGAGGCGGTTGGGCGCGTCGAGATTGCCGACCACGATGTCCACGTCGCCATCGCCGTCGAAGTCGCCGAGTGCGACGGCGTTCGTGGCATCGCGGTCGTCCGGAATGAGGGCGCCGGTCGGGTCTCGGAAGGTGCCGGTCCCATCGTTCAGCGAGATGAAGGTCTGCGCCCAGGTCGCCCGGACCAGGTCGAAGTCGCCATCGCCGTCCACATCGCCGAGCGCCACGCTCGTCGTGGCGAAGTTGGTTTGTGGGAGTGCGGTGGGACTCGCCGCCGAAAACGTGCCCGCGCCGTCGTTGAGGTAGAGGTGATCGCTGGCTGCGGCGCCGAGCGCGATGTCGAGGTCGCCGTCACCGTCGACATCTCCGAGCGCGCCGGCGTGGGTGACGAAGGCGCTGGCTGGCATCTGGGCTGCAGTCGCATCCGAGAACGTACCAGCACCGTTGTTCAGGTAGAGCCGCACGGGGCCCGGGGCAACACCGTCGGAGCCCAGAATCATGTCGAGATCGCCGTCCCGGTCCACGTCTCCCAGCACGACGAACGAGGTCTCCTCCTGGTCGACCGGCATGCGCCCCACGCTCACGTCCGCGAAGAAACCGGTTCCGCTGTTGGCGAGGAGCTGGTCTTGCTGGAAAGAGTTGCCGACGACGAGGTCGAGGTCGCCGTCACGATCGACGTCCCCGAGAGCGACGGATCGGGTGTTGCTGCAAGTGTTGGGGAGCGCTGCCCTCCCCGCGGCCGAGAAAGCGCCGGTGCCATCATTCAACAGCAAGCCGTTTTGGCCGGTTCCGAAGCCGTAGAGGCACGACACTGCGCTGTGCCCGATCACCAGGTCGAGGTCGCCGTCGCCGTCGATGTCTCCGAGGGTCAACGCGTGCGCGGTCACCGTCGACACCACACTGTCGGTGAACGTTCCGTTGCCGTCGTTGCGGCACAGCCGGTTGCCCGGCTGGCCCCCGGCCGAGTCGTTGCCAAACAGCAAATCCAGGTCTCCGTCGCCATCGACATCGCCGGCCGCCATCGACAACGTGACGTCGGACAGGCGCTCGATGCTGTGCGCGGTTGCATCGATGAGCCCGCCGGAGCCATCGTTGATGCACAGCTGGTTTGGCCCCGGGCCGTTGGCGGCGACGAGGTCGAGGTCTCCGTCGGCGTCGACGTCGGCGAAGACCGCTGCCCGCGAATGCGCGTCGTCGAACGGCAGACCGGCCGTGTCGGCGTAGTTCCCACTGCCGTCGTTGGCGAGCAGGCGGTTCTGGCCGCTGCCACCCCCCGTGGCCCTGCCGTTCGCCATGAACAAGTCGAGGTCGCGGTCGCCGTCGACGTCGGCGAGGACGACTGCGCCGGTGAACCCAGCGCGGCCGCGGGGCAGGCGCGCCGCGGTTGCATCGCTGAAAACGCCGAGCCCGGTGTTGAGCAGCAGCATGTTCTCGCCAAAGCTCCCGACGACGACGTCGAAGTCGCCGTCCTGGTCGGCGTCTCCGACCGTGATGGAGAAGACCCAAGGCCACCACTGCGTCAGGTCGGGCGCACGCCCAGCGGTGCCATCGACGAACGTGCGATTGCCGTTGTTGAAGTACAGCCGAATCGGTCGCATGCCTCCGCCGAGCACGAGGTCGAGGTCGCCGTCGGCGTCGATGTCGGCAGCCGCCAGCGCCGGCGTGTCGTCCGACTCCGTCGGCATCCAGGTTGCCGTCGCGTCCGAGAAGCGCCCGGTGCCGTCGTTGAGGTAGAGTCTGTCCTGCCCGCGGAAGTCGTTGCCCAGCGCGATGTCTAGGTCGCCGTCTGCGTCGAAGTCCGCAGCCGTGAGGGCACGCGTCGGGTCTCGATCTGGCGGAAACTGCAGTAGGGTGGCGTCGGCGAATGCACCCGTGCCGTCATTGAGGAGCAGTCGATTCTGGCCGAAGTTGGCGAGGACGAGATCCAGGTCACCATCGGCGTCGACGTCGCACAACGCCGCCGCCGTCGTGTCGTCCGGGTGGCTGGGCAATCGGCCAGCGCTCGCGTCGGAGAACACCCCTGCGCCGTCGTTGAGGTAGAGCCGATTGGGGCTACCGACGTTCGTGACCACCAGATCGACGTCGCCGTCGCCATCGATGTCGCCCCGCGCGACGCCGCGCGAGTTGTCGTCGTCCCGCGGCAGTCCACGTCCGGCGAGCTCGGCGAACTGGTGCTGGGCGGCAGCAGTTGCGGTGACGACGAGGGCGATGGTTGCCGCCCGGACAGCACCCACACCGATCTCTGCGCGGCCGTGGCCGCAACCAGAGATCCCGATTGGGTTGGTCGGCGTGATCAACGGATCAGGACGTCGGTGGTCGCGTGGGTGAGGCGCGCTGAGTAGGGATACGGAATGATCAGCGCCTGAGCGTGACCGGACAGGCCGGTGAGCACCGGGACGTTGGGCACGCGCAGCTGCAGTGACGTCAGCCCGGCGGGTTGGGGGATCACCACCGGGGGCAGTTGCACCATCTGCGTCGGAGCGAGACCGAGCACTCCGAATGGCGGTACGGGCAACGACGCCGGCGCCGTGGCGAAGAAGGGGGCGGCGACGTCGAGCAGGTTTGGCCGGCCCTGCCGGGCGTAGAGGTCGAGCTGGAACGCGTGGCCGGGGCGCAGGAGGTAGGGAGTGTCGATCTGTCGGAGCAGGTTCGAGTAGATGCGGTTGTGGGTATTGAAATTGCCTACCGTGATGTCGAGGTCGCCATCCCCATCGAAATCACCGAGCGCAACGCCGGTCGTGCCGTCGTTGTGGTCGCCGAGGAGCGTGTCGGTCGCGTCTTGATAGACGCCAGTGCCGTCGTTCAGGTAGATGTACGTCTTCGTCCAGGTTGCCCGCACGATGTCGAGATCGCCATCGTCGTCGAGGTCACCGAGCGCCATGCTCATGGGACTTCCGCGGGCTGGTGGAAGTGCAGCGGGACCCGCCACCGAGAAAGTGCCGGCGCCGTCGTTCAAGTAGATGCGATCGGTGCGTGCGTTGCAGAGGACGATGTCGAGGTCGCCGTCACTGTCGACGTCTCCGAGTTCGCCGTCGCAGGTGAGCGATGCGATCGCTGGCATCCGGGTTGCTGTTGCATCCGAGAAGACGCCGGTGCCGTCGTTCAAGTAGAGCCGAATCGCGCGAGCGACATACCCGTTGGCGCCGAGAACCAGGTCGAGGTCGCCGTCTCGGTCGACGTCGCCGAACGTTGCGAACGATGTCTCCTGGACGTCGACCGGCATGTGCGTCGTGGTGGCATCCGTGAACGTCCCGGTGCCGTCATTGCAGAGGAGTCGGTCTTGCTCGTAGTAGTTGCCGACTACCAGATCGAGATCCCCGTCACGATCGACGTCGCCGAAAGCAACCGATCTCGTGTTATCGCAGATCGCCGGCAACTGCCCACTGCTGGCGGGAACGAACCCGCCGGTCCCGTCGTTGAGCATCAGGCTGTTCTGTCCGTAGCTTGGGCCATACACGCAGTACCAGCCATCCTGCCCGATCGCCAAGTCGAGATCGCCATCACCGTCGACGTCCCCTGCTGCAAGCGCATGTGCATCCCCGCCGATGGCCGTCCAGTTCGTGAACACGCCGCTGCCGTCGTTAATGCAGAGACGGGTCCGCGGTAGAAGGCCCTTGTACGTGTCGTTGCCGAAGACGATGTCGAGGTCTCCATCGCCATCCATGTCGGCCGTTGCCAGCGACAAGGTGGTGTCGAATAGCCGGTCGAGTCGCGGTGCCGTCGCGTCGAAGAACCGGCCGGTGCCGTCGTTGATGTTCAGCTGGTTCAGGCCGATGCCGTTGGCGGCCGCGAGGTCGAGGTCGCCGTCGGCATCGACGTCGGCGAAGACGGCGCTTGCCGTAGCTGCATCGTCGAACGGGAGGAGGCTGGTGCCATCGGTGTAGCCGCTGGGTCCCTGGTTGATCAAGAGCTGGTCTTGACCACGACCCGAACTCTCAGCCGTCGCGAGGAACAGATCGAGGTCGCGGTCTCCGTCGATGTCGCCGAGGAGGACCGCGCTGGTAAGCCAAGTTCTGCCTCCCGGCAGCAGCGTTGCGGTCGCGTCAGTGAAGGTGGCCGTGCCGTTGTTCAGCAACAGCATCGTCTGGCAGAAGCTGCCGATCACGAGATCGAGATCGGCGTCCTGGTCGACATCGCCGATCGCGAAGGAGGAGACGTAGGGCCACCATTGGCTCAGGTTCGGCACGCGCCCCGACGTCGTGTCGACAAACGTGCGATTGCCGTTGTTGATGTACAGTCGAACCGGCCGCGTGGCGCCGCCGAGCACCAGGTCCAGGTCACCGTCCGCGTCGAGATCTGCGGCGGCCACCGCAGGCGTGTCGTCCGATTCGGTCGGCATCCAAGTGGTCGTTGCGTCCGAGTATCGACCGGTGCCGTCGTTGAGATAGAGCCGGTCCTGCCGGCCTGCGTCGTTGCCGAGGGCGAGATCGAGGTCGCCGTCGCCGTCGAAGTCCGCGAGCGCGATCGCCTTGGTCTTGTCTCGATCGCCTGGCAGCCGCGCCGCGGTGACGTCCGTGAACGTGCCCGAGCCGTCGTTCACGAGGAGGCGGTTCTGACCATCGCTGGCAAACACCACGTCGAGGTCGCCATCGGAGTCGAGGTCGCCCAGTGCCACGGCCAGGGTGGAGTGCGCGGCGACTGGCATGCGGGTAGCAGTGCCATCGGAGAAGACCCCTGCACCGTCGTTGAGGTAGAGCCGATCTTGGCTGTTGCGGTTGGCGAGGATCAGGTCGACGTCACCGTCGCCGTCGACGTCGCCCTGCGCGATGGCGGTCGATGCGTCGTCGATCGTCGGCAGCCCCCGCTTGGCCAGCTCCACGAACTGGTGCTGCGCGGCGGCGGACACGGCGATCGAGACGAGGGCGAGCAGGGCGTGCACAGCGCCCGTGCAATGAATCTCGGGGCTGGTCGGTGATGCCATGCTTGGGGGCGGTTCCTGTACTCGATCATACGGGTTCTGGTTCCGCACTGCCCCTTGTGGCAAAGCAGCAGGCCGCCGGAAGCGCTCCAGACTCAACAGCTCTCGCGCTGCGATTGCTCGGTGACTGGCAAGGCGGAGCCATCGACGGACGTCAGCGGGTGGGACTAGGCCTTCAAACCGCTCCGGCAGAATCGGCATCTGAGTTTGGTTGCGGCCGTGGCCGCGCTGAGCGCTGTAAGTCCGAGATGCGGACGTCGAGATCGTAGTCCTCGCCGTCGGTTACGGGCACGGCGAGCGCATGACTAGCATCACCGCCTGATGGGCCGCTGGGCCCGGCGATCAGAGGCCGAGCGACGAGAGCAGCCCGTTGCTCAAGCCGAAACCGCTACTGCCGGGGGGCGGCCCGAGCACGGTCTGCCAGACGACGCGCGCGCCGCGGAGCGCTGCGATCGCGGGGATGCGAACCGGTGCGGTCCAGCGCGACTGGGCCACCGGCTGGGACAGCACGATCGCAGCCGTCGCGCCGTCGAGGTGGGTCACACAACCGCGGCCGAGGCGGCGCGCTGTGCCCGGCAGGCTCAGCAGGACGACCGCCAGCGAGCCCGGCGCGGCGCCGCTGCCGCGCAGCTGCATGGTGCTGCCCAGGACCGGATCGCTGGCCGACAACCGCGCTCCCGCACCGGCGCCGCCGCACGGTTGGCCGAGCACCTGGTTTGCGGCGCCGGGATCCAGCGTGAACGGCTCGACGCCGGCCGATGGGTCGCGCGCGCTGAAGTGCAGGCGGCCGCCGAACAGCTGGAACGTGCCGCGCTGCTGGGCGCCATAGCCGAGCACCTGGCCCGGCGTTGTCACCGGTTGCGTGCCCGCCGGTGTGCCATCGGTGCGCCACACGTCCACGGCGGTCCGGAACCAGACGAAGCGCGAGCCGGTGGCGAAGAAGTCGGTCGGATCGCTGCCGCCCGAGCCGGGGATGAGATCTCCCAACGCGATCGTGCCCGCCGCGGTCCCGTCGGACAGCCACGGCTCCTGGCCGAGACCGTCGTCGGCGGAGAACACCAGTCCTGCATCGATGATCGCCGCCGATGGCGTCGTGCGACCGGCGCCGCCGAACGGTCGGATGGAGGACGTTCCAGCCACCGTGCCATCCGTGCGCCACAGGTCGCCGTCGATCGTGAAGAAGACCAGGCCGTTCGCCGACGTGACCACCGAAGTCGTCGTCGCGCCGGTGCCGGGAACCGCGTCGACCAACCGCACGGTGCCGCCGGGAGTACCGTCGGTGACCCAAGGCTCACGCCCCACGATGCCGTCGTCGGCGAAGAAGAACACGAAGCCGTCGCCCTCGGTCAGCCACGCGACGTCGGAGCGCGGTGCACCGGGATAGATGTCCGCCAGCTGCACCGTGCCGGCGGCGGTGCCGTCGGTGACCCAGGGCTCGCGACCGGTGCTGCCGTCGTCGGCGACAAACACCATGCGGGCACCGACCACGGCGCCATAGCGCGCCGAGCTGTCGCCGTTGGGGTTGATGTCCGCCACCAGTCCGGTTCCGACGGCGGTGCCGTCGGTCGCCCACAGCTCCGTGCCGTGCGCTGCGGTGTGGCACCGGTAGAGGATCCGATCGCCGAGCCGACCGAGCTCGAACGGTTGCGACGATGCGCCGCCGGGCATCGCGTCCAGCAGCATGCGCGTTCCCGTTGTGGTCCCGTCGGTGGCCCACAGCTCTTCACCCGCATTGGGCGTCCTTGCGGTGAACAGTGCCACATCGCCGAGCGTCGCGTCGAAGTACAACGGCACCGACGAACCACCGGGGTCGAGGTCGCCGAGGATGCGGGTGCCCGCGCCGGTGCCGTCCGACACCCAGGGCTCGCTGCCGTTCCGGGCCGTCGTCGCGCGAAACACGACGCGATCGCCGAGCAGCCGAAAGTCGAGCGGCGACCCGCTGGCGCTGCCGGGATCGAGATCACGCACCAGACGAGTTCCCGCCGTCGTGCCGTCAGTGGCCCACAGCTCGCGTCCGGCCGATGGTTCGGCCGCGGCGAAGAAGGCCAATCCGGTGGTGCCGATCAGGCCCGTCGGATTGGAGTTGCCGGTCAACCCCGGGATGACCGGCGTCGGATCCGCGAGCAGGGTGGTACCGGCCGAAGTCCCGTCCGTCCGCCACAGCTCGTAGCCGTTGAGGGGGTCGTTGGCGGTGAACGCGGCGGCGGTGCCGAGCGCGACCGCGCGGTCGGGATTGGACCCAGTCGGTCCCGGCCACAGGTCGGCGAGCGGTCGCGCGCTGCCCGGCGTCCCGTCGGTCCACCAAGGCTCTCTGCCGATGGCCGGCGTCGTCGCGGCGAACAGGACGCCACCGGCCAGCGCCGCCAGCGGCTCGGCAAGGCTGCCGCCGCCACCCGGTACGAGATCCTCGAGCTGCCGGGTGCCGCCACTGGTTCCGTCGGAGACCCACAGCTCGCGGCCGCTGGTACCGTCGTCCGCGCTGAAATAGACCCGGTTGTCGGCGGCGACCAGCAGATCGTCGGGCTGGCTGCCGCCGCTGGGATTCAGGTCCGCCACGCGATAGGTCCCGGCAACACTGCCGTCGCTGCGCCACAGCTCCTCGTCACTGCCCTGTGCTCCGGCGGCGAAGAACAGCGCGCTGGCGGCGACGGTCAGCGAGCTGGGGTCGAGCAACCCCGAGGCGACGAAGTCGGGGTGCACGAGCGCGGTGCCCGCGGCGGTGCCGTCACTGCGCCACAGCGAGAAGCCCCTGCCGTCGTGCGCGCGGAAGAACGCGAGCCCGCCGAACCGCACGAACTCGGTCGGCGCTGAGTTGAGGGGGCCGGCGCGCAGGTCGCCGACCAGCTGGGTACCGCTCGAGGTGCCATCGGTCCGCCACAGCTCCGAACCGATGCCGGCCGCTCTGGCGGCGATCAGCGCGATGCCGCCGAGATCCAGGATCTGCGTCCAGCGACTGTACGAGCTCGGGCTGCCCGGGTTGATGTCCTGCACCAGCGACGTCCCCGTCGCCGTGCCGTCGCTGCGCCAGAGCTCGCTGCCGGTGGCACCGTCGTCGGCGTAGAACAGGAGCAACGAGCCGAACGCTGCCAGCGCCTTCGGCGACGAGCTGCCGCGCGCGTTGATGTCGCGCACCAAGCGCGTGCCCGCCGCCGTGCCGTCGGTGACCCAGAGTTCGAGACCGGCAGTGACGTCGTGGGCGGCGAAGAACAGCAGATTGCCGACCACCGTGAGCTGGCTCGGGAACGACGACACCGGGCCCGGAAAGATGTCGTCCACCAAGCGCACCGGACCGCCGGCGAGGGGGACGGCGAACAGCTCGTTGCCCTCGGCCGGAGTCGTCGCCGAGAACACGAGCTCTTGGCCGAGCACGACGCGCTCACCGGGAAACGACGATGGCGAAGGCAGCGGCTGTTGGTTGATGTCGGTGAGAAGAGTGGGCGGCTGCTGTGCCGTCAAAGAGACGGTGAGCATCGCCAGCGCGCAAAAGGAAGCGTTCACTTGGACTCCTCGGGCTTTGCTCGCGCCACTGTAGCGTCACCTTCGCCGTGCTGCGATCCGGTCCGCGGTGCGCTGCAACGAGCATCAAATGCCGGGCACGTTGCAGAGATTCTCCGTAACATCACCGCGCCGACCGCGTCGCCGCCGATTCCTGCCGCGCTGTCAAACCATGACCATGAATGCCGCCGAGCTCTTCGTCCGTTGTCTCGAGGCCGAGGGCGTAGAAGTCATCTTCGGTCTCCCCGGCGAGGAGAACGCGCACTTCGCCATGGCGCTCGCCGACAGCCCGATCCGCTTCGTGCTCACGCGCCACGAGCAGGGGGCGGCGTTCATGGCCGACGTCTACGGGCGTCTGACGGGTAAGCCAGGGGTTTGTCTGGGCACGCTGGGCCCCGGCGCCACCAACCTGATCACCGGCGTCGCCAACGCCAACATGGACCGCGCTCCGCTGGTGGTGATCACCGGGCAGGCTGCGGTGCAGCGACAGCACAAGGAGAGCCACCAGGCGATGGACGTGGTCGGCATGTTCGCACCGGTGACGAAGTGGGCGACGCCGATCCTGGATCCAGAAGTGATTCCCGAGGTGGTCGCCAAGGCCTTCAAGCTCGCCGCCGCGGAGAAGCCCGGGGCGTGCCACATCGAGCTCGCCGAGAACATCGCCGCACTGCCGGTCGACGCCGCGCCGGCGCCGAGTTCCCGCGTGCGCCGGCCCGTGCCGGACGAGCAGGTGATCGGCGAGGCCGTCGACCGGATCCGCGCGGCGCGGCGGCCGGTCATTCTCGCCGGCAACGGCTGCATCCGGCGCCGGGCGAGCGATCAGCTGCGCCGCTTGGTCGAGGCCACCGGCATCGGGGCGATGTGCACGTTCATGGGCAAGGGCTCGGTTTCGCGGGAGTCCGAGCAGTGCCTGTTCACGATCGGTCTGCAGGCCAAGGACGTCGTCGCCTGCGCGATCGACGCCGCCGATCTGGTGATCGCCATCGGCTACGACCTGGTCGAGTATCCGCCCAAGCTGTGGAACCGCGATGCCGACAAGGACATCGTGCACGTCGACTTCGCGCCGGCCGAGGTCGACCACCACTACCGGCCGTCGATCGAGGTGGTCGGCGACATCGCCCACGCGCTATGGATGCTCAACGAGCGCTGCCCGCGCCTCGACCTCTCCGGCTTCGAGCAGCAGCACGCCGTGCGGGCGACGATGCTCGCCGAGTTCGCCGCGCACCGCGACGATGACGGCGACGGGCCGATCCGCCCGCAGAAGGCGCTCTGGGATCTACGCACCGCCCTCGGACCCGAGGACCTCCTGCTGTCGGACGTCGGCGCACACAAGATGTGGGTGGCGCGCTACTACCAATGTGATGAGCCCAACACGTGCTTGATCCCCAACGGCTTCTGCGCCATGGGGTTCGCGGTCCCCGGCGCGATCGCCGCCAAGCTGGTCCACCCGCAGCGCCGCGTCGCCGCGGTGTGCGGCGACGGGGGCTTTCTGATGAACGTGCAGGAGCTCGAGACCGCTGTGCGGCTGGGAGTGGACCCGGTGTTCGTCGTCTGGGAAGACCACGAGTACGGGCTGATCGCTTGGAAGCAGGACAACGAGTTCGGCCGGCACACCGACCTTTCGTTCGGCAACCCGGACTTCGTCGCCCTGGCGGAGGCGTTCGGCTGTCTCGGGCTGCGCGTCGAACGGCCCGCCGAGCTGGCCCCGGCACTGGAGACCGCGTTCGCCGCCGGGCGGCCGGCGGTCGTCGTCGTACCCATCGATTACCGGGAGAACGCTCTCCTCACCGCTCGCCTCGGCGAGATCGCTTGCCCCATCTGAGCCGTGTTGCAGTCCCGCTATCCGTACTATCTCGCCAACCGCGCCCACACTCCCAACACCGATCTGGAGGTGACCGACAAGTTCTCCGGCGAGGTGGCAACCCGCGCGGCGATGGCCGACGGCGCGGCGATCGACGCGGCCATCGCCGCTGCAGTCGACGCCGCCGCGGCGATGCGCAGGATGAAGCCGTACGAGCGGCAAGCCGTGCTCGAGCACTGCGTCGAGCGGTTCGTGGAGCGCCGGGAAGAGCTGGCGTCGGCGTTGTGTGTCGAGGCCGGCAAGCCGATCCGCGACGCCCGCGGCGAAGTCGCCCGGCTGATCGACACGTTCAAAGTCGCCGCCGGCGAGTCGGTGCGCGAGACCGGTGAGGTCATGACCCTCGAGATCTCGGCCCGCGCCCGGGGCTACCGCGGAATGTGGAAGCGCGTGCCGATCGGGCCGTGCTCGTTCATCAGCCCGTTCAACTTTCCACTCAACCTGGTGGCGCACAAGGTGGCGCCGGCGCTGGCAGTCGGCTGTCCCTTCGTGCTCAAGCCGGCCAGTCTGACGCCGGTGGGAGCGCTGATCATCGGCGAGGTGTTGGCCGAGACCGATCTACCCGAGGGCGCGTTCTCGATCTTGCCGTGCCGGCGAGACGCGGCGGCGCCATTCACCGAGGACCCGCGACTCAAGCTGCTCAGCTTCACCGGATCGCCACAGGTCGGCTGGGACCTGAAGGCGCGCGCCGGCAAGAAGAAGGTCGTGCTCGAGCTGGGTGGCAACGCCGCCTGCGTCGTCGACCGGGACGCCGACCTCGAGGACGCGGTCGAGCGCTTGGTGGTCGGCGCCTTCTACCAATCTGGGCAGAGCTGCATCGGTGTACAGCGAATCCTCGCGCACGAGGAGATCTACGACGAGCTCGAGGAACGGCTGGTGTCCGCCACCCGAGAGCTGGTCGCCGGGGATCCAAAGGACGAGGCGACGTTTCTGGGGCCGATGATCAGCGAGAAGGAAGCAGAACGGTTGGCGGGATGGATCGCGGAGGCGGTGGACCGCGGCGCGACCCTGCTGTGCGGTGGCGGACGGGACGGCGCCATGTTGGAGGCGACCTTGCTGCGCGACGTTCCGGCGGAGCTCGACGTGGTGTGCAAGGAGGCGTTCGGCCCGGTGGCCGTGCTGTCGCGCTTCACCGACTTCGATGCTGCTCTGGCGCAGGTCAACGACAGTGCGTTCGGCCTGCAAGCCGGCGTGTTCACCCGCGACTTGTACAAGATGCACCGGGCCTGGGACGAGCTGGAGGTCGGCGGCGTGATCGTCGGCGACGTGCCGTCGTGGCGGGTCGACAACATGCCGTACGGAGGCGTCAAGGACAGTGGCCTGGGGCGCGAGGGCGTGCGCTTTGCCATGGACGACATGACCGAGCCGCGGCTGTTGGTCGTGCGCGAGCCGGGCGGGTAGATCCCGCTGCTACGGCGCGTCAGCGTTGCCGCGGGTCGAGAAACCACGCCTGCACGGCGGGCGACTCGGCGTCGATGAAGGCGTAGCGCTCTTCGAACCACGCCGCGATCTCGGGACGGGCGCGGGTGAGGGCGTCGCGGGCCGTCGCCGTCATGCAGAGGCGCATGCCGCGCTCCTCGAGAAAGCCGAGAGTTGCGATCAATCGCGCCTCGACCTCGGCGTTGGTCGTCACCGACTGCGTCACCTGGTGCATGTTGAACACCGGCACGTGCGGTGCGGTGCGAATCAAGTCGTCGCACTCCGCCGCGCTGCCGATGGCGAACAGGGTCGGTCGGTCGCCGGCGAGCTCGAGGAAGACCGAGGCCGGGATCTCCTCGTCCCGATGGTCGTGTTGCCAGATCAGCCCCAGCCCGAGCACGAAGCCGACGGCCGCCAGGGCGGCCAGGGCGCGGGGCCGCAGCGCCTCGGTTGCGAGCAGGGCCAGCGGCAACGCCAACGGCAAGATGTACGTGCCGCGCTCCCAGAGGGCGGGCAGCAGGATGTAGGACAGGGTGACGTAGCCGAGCGCCAGCGCGTTGACGGCCAGCGCGTTGACGCGGTGTCGCGCGTCGCCGAGCAGCCAGAGGACGAGTAGCGACGCCGGCGCGTAGGGCAGCAGATACTCCCGCGCCGCGCACACGAACGCGATCCACCAAGGCGCGAAGTTGAAGGCGAGCACTGCCGCCGCCGAATCGCTCGGGCTGGGCGTCAGCGCGGGTCCGAGCTGCAGCTTGGTGACGGCGAAGGCGATCCCGTGACCGGCGGCGAACGCCGCGCAGTGGAGCGTGCGCTTTTCTGTGAAGCGGGGCCACCAGGTGAGGATCAACACCGGCACGCAGAGGTGGCCGGTGGAGTGCACCATCGCACCGATGGCGGTGCACACGCCCGCGCCGCTGCTCTTCCAAAGGGCGGGTCGGACCGAACAGGAGGCCAGCGCCCAGAACGCGAACCCCGTGCAGCCGAGCAGCAGGGCCGGTGCCTCGACGACGGTGGCAAAGAACAGCACGGCCGGAGTCGCCGCGAGCAGCGCCGCGCCGGCGAGGCAGCGCCCTCGCCCGAGCGCGCGGGCGCTCAGGCCGGCGTGGAAGCACCAGGCCGCGATGGCGGTCGCCACTGCCGATCCGGCCTCGAGGCTCTTGAACCACGACGCACCGAGCCAGCGCGCGGGCGCCCCCAGCGCAACCGCAAGATCGGCATACCACGGGTGCAGGACCGACGCGACGTCGCCGCGCGCGCTGTTCTGCACGAAGGCCCGCGCGTCCTCGTTGACGAAGCTCTCCTGCAGCAAGAGCAAGTAGGCGATCAGTGCGATGGCACTGAGCAGGATCCCGTCGAGCCAGGAGCGGCGCGCGGCGACGGCGGCAGGAGTCGGCATGCGTGGCCGGCAGAGGATAGCAGCACGCCGGGTCGCAACGATCCGTGGTTTCCGCGTAACACCGTGGTGGCAAACGCGCCCATAAGGCCTGAGACCTCATGTGGAGCGCGCCATGAGAACTGCTAGCCAAGTTCGTCAGATGCCACTTGCCCTGGTTCTCGCCAGTGCGCCCGTGGTGGCCCAGCAGACTTGGGTCGTCGACGCGGCGGGCGGGCCGGGGGCCAACTTCACGGATGTCCCGCCGGCGGTGGCCGCGGCCGCGCCGGGGGACACGCTGCTGATTCGCAGCGGCACCTATACGCCCCCGATCGCCATCTCCAAGGGACTCACGCTTTCGCCCGAGAGCAGCGGTGATGTCGCGGTGTTCTCGCCGGCGACGCTCGACATCGCGGGCTTGCCGATGGGGCAGCGGTGCGCGCTCAAGTCGCTGCACGGCGTGGGCGGAAACCCGCTTCTGTTGCGCTGTGCAGACAATCTCGGTTCAGTACACGTTGAAGACTTGCGGTGGTTCCGGCCGTGGATCAATCGCTGCAGTCAGGTGACGCTGGCCTCCTGCCGCGGTCCGACGGGCTACATCAAGGACAGCGTCGTGTCGATCAGCACCAGCGAGTTCATCGGTGGTGTGGGTGTCTACGGAATGGGAGCTAGCCCTGGGCTCTACATCGAGAATTCGCGCCTCACTCTGCAGGAGACGGATGCGCAGGGCGAAGACTGCATTTCCTACTGCTACTCCTACTGCTGCAGGGCCGCCCCGGGAGTGTTCCTGCGAAACAGCGAGGTCCTGCTCATCGGGGGAGTCCTGCGCGGCGGAACCGCCTACCATCTTTTCTATGGTTCGTTTCGTACTTGGTCTGCAAACGGAACTGGCACGCTGACGAACTCCGGCGGTGCGTTGCCGGACGGGACCCTTGGCGTCCAGTTGCGCGCCGCGAGCGTTGCCAGTCTGAGTGCGCGCGTGGGGCGTCCGGCCGGCACCTTGACCACGACCTTGGCCGTTGCTCCGAACGCACCGGTCGCGTTGTTGGCGAGCTTGCCGCGCGCTGGAGGACCGATCCCGTTCGGGGCGGTGTCGGGGTGGCCCGGCGTCTGGATCGATGAGCTGGCTTTCCTCGTGCTGTTTCAGGGCATGGCGCCATCAGCTGGCCCGCTGACCCGAACGTATTCACTGTCGAAGCCACCGGAGATCTACAACATCCCGCTCATGCTGCAGGCCGTCTACCTGGACCCCGGGGTGCAGCTCTCCAACGGAGTCGCGGTCGTGCTGGCGCCGGCGTCGTAGCGTGCAGAAGCGACCCTGCGCGCCCCGCGAATCAGCTCATGCGCCAGTGGTGCAGGAAGTTGAGCAGGCTGCGCGTCGCCCACTCGCCCAGCGTCTCCGACGAGGCCGGAATCCGCACGGTCGCGGTGAGGCCGCTGCCGACGTGCTCGAGCGGGGCATCGTCGGCGATCAAGAAGACGTGGAGGTAGGGCTGGGTTGCTTCGATCTCGCTGCCATCGGCGCGGGCGATGATCTCGCCGCCACCGGCCACGGTCAGCTCGATCGGCACGTGCCGGCGCGAGGCGGAGCGGCGGATCTCGCAGACCACCGCGCGCGTTGCGCGTCCCGGCGCACAGGTCCAGCGCAGCTGCACCTCGCTGCCGATGTCGAGCCGCGTGCGCGTGATCTGTTGGTCGGTGAGCACGATGCGCACGAACCGGTGCTCGGAGTGCAGCTGCAGCAGCTCGTCGCCGCGGCGGACGAACTGTCCGGGCCGCAGACCGCGGCTGCCGACCACGGTGCCGTCGTCCGGCACGGTGACGCTCAACGCCGCCGCCTGGGCGTCCAGCTCGGCGACGCGTTTGCGCAGATAGTCGATGCGTGCCGCCGCCGAGGCCGCCAGGGTGGGCTCGGTCAGCTCGGTGGCGTCGAACTGCGCCTGCAGGGCGTCGAGCTCGCTCTGCGTGGTGATACGGCGCTCCTCGATGAGCGGGTCGCGCAGCTGACACACGACGGCACCGCGGTCGACGTGGTCGCCATCGCGCACGTGCAGCGTCTCCAGATACGAGCTGTTGGGGGCGCGGATCGAACGCCGGACACCGGGGTCGAGCACGCCTGGGGCGAACACCGCCCGCGACACCGGCGCCAGCGTCGCGGCCAGCAGGGCGACGACGACCGCGCCGACGGCGACGCAGCGCGCCCTCAGGCGCACCGTCGCGGAGCGCTCGCCGCGCCATAGATAGGCAAACAGCCGCCACAGCGGCTGGCCGATCAGCAACCAGCCGAACGCGAGCCCGAGCATGACCCCGACCGCCGGCCATTGGGTCAGCATCAGGCCGGTGATCCAGAATGCGAGCAGGATGCGGTACGCCAGCGCGGCGGGGGCGTACAGCCAGATCAGCACGCGCTCGCTGCGCGTGTGCTCATCATCGGGCCGCGGCAGGCCGAGGAAGATCCACTCGGCGAGGCCGCGCAAGTAACGGGTCGCGCGTTCTTGCAGATTGACGGCGCCGAGCAGGTCGGACAGCACGTAGTAGCCGTCGAACTTGATCAGCGGATTGATGTTGATCAACACCGTGGTGGCGGTCGCCAGCACGACGACGTTGTGCGCGAACTCGTGCAGCAGGCCGTCGCCGGTGCCGGCCCAGATCAGCGCGAAGACCGCGGCCACCATCGACTCGACGTACATGCCGCCCATGCCGACCACGACGCGCGGCCAACGGCCGCTGAAGGTCCACGACGCGTTCGCGTCGACGTAGGCGCACGGCGTCAGCATGATGAACACCACGCCGAAGTCGGGCACCGTGCCGCCGTAGCGCTTGATGGCGTAGCCGTGGCCGAGCTCGTGCAGCGCCTTCAGACCGACCAGGGCGCACCACAGCAGGGGCAGGTTGTGCAGCGCCAGCAGGCCGGCGGCGTCGCCGTACAGCTCGCCGAGCCGTCCTCCGCACTGCCACAAGGCGGCCGCCAGCAGCGCCACCCACAGCAGGAAGCCAGAGCGCGTGAACAACCAGCGCACGAACGGCAGCGTGCGCTCGAGCCAGCGGTCCGGATCTCCCAGCGGCACCCGCCAGCTCAGCAGCGCGCGCAGCCGCGGGCCGCGGCGGGCCTGTTGCCGCTCCAGGTGCCGGGCCCAGATGCCGTCGACCGGCATGCCCGGCACGATGAGCAGCCCCATGCCGTGCAGGTTGGCGACGAAGCGGTAGTAGTCCTCGGTGTCGTCGGCGTCGAGCGTGCCGTTGGCGACCAACCGCTCCAGCAGCTCGCCGAGCGTCTGGTGGCTGACGATGCTGCACAAAATGCGATACTCGAGCGGCGACAGGATGTGGTTGCGAAAGCCGACCGGGTCGTGCAAGACGTAGCGCGGGCTCTGCCGGACGAACTGCCGGGTGACGACGAGATCGCGGCGCACGCCGACGCGGACGTCGGCGAGCCGGCTCTCCAGGCTGTCGGCCCGCGGCGAGGGCGCGGGCCTCGCGGTCGTGTCGTTCGTGCCGGTCACAGCCAGAAGTTGAGCCGAAGCCAATCGAGCAACCGGTGGCCCAGCACCCAGCCGGCGGCGCGGGGGCCGACCTCGAGAATGGCGAACCCCTCGAGGCCCGGTGGCAGGTCGGCGAGCGAACGGCTGGCCTCCGCCTCGCCCAAGAACACGTTCTTGCCGTCGTGCACCGAGCTCGCGGGTGCCAAGCGCAGTCCCTCGAGGTCGTGGACGACATCGGGGGCGGCGGCGGCGACGAAGCTCGCGGCGCTGGCGCGGCGGGCGTCGATGACGACGCGTTCCGGCACGCGCAGCTCGATCCGGGCGCCGTCGAAGCGCGCGATCTCGAACAGCGCATCGCCCATCGCCAGCCGAGCGCCGAGCTTCTCGCGCAGCTCGCCGGAGACCACGATGCCGTCGCCGGTGGCGCGCACCCGGGCTTGCTCGATGCGCCGCGCGACGATCTGCATCCGCGCCAGTACACCGCGCCGCTGCGCCTCCAGGACCTTGAGCGCGCCACTGTCGTGTTCGCCCAACGCCTGGTCGACCTGCGCCTGGAGGGAGGCGGCCTCGGCCTCGAGCTCGGCCAGGGCGAGCTGGTCGTCGTGACTGTCGAGCTCGGCCAAGAGTTGGCCCGAGTGCACCTGATCGCCGGGCCGGACGTAGAGCTCGGCGAGGATGCCGTCGCGCGGCGCCGACACGACGCGCACGCCGGCGGGGGCGACGGTCCCCGGCACGGTGACGCGGTATGTCATGGTGCCGAAGATCAGCCAGAGCAGGGTGGCAACCACGAGCGCCAGGCCGAGTGCGGTACGCTGCAGCCGGCTGCCGAGGCGAGCGAACGTCGCGTCGACCGAGTCCATGGCGTGGCGCCGGAGGCTGCGGGTCGCCAGCCGGGAGACCGGCAACAAGGAGGCGTACACCGAGATCTCCTGGGCGATCGCCGCCAGCAGCTGATCGCGCAGCCCGTCGGCCTCGGCGCTGGCGACGGCGACCACCGCGACGGTGCTGCCCTCGACCTCGAGCGGCACGGTGGCCACCGTGCCGCAGCCACGATGCCGGAGCCACGCGGCGTGCAGCCGGAACTCCTCGCTCGGCTTGCTGCCGCCGAGGCGGATCGGCTCGCCGAGGTCCAGGCACTCGGTCATCGCGTCGCGCAGCACGCGCACGCCGGGGTTGGAAGCGCGCAGATCGAGCTCGCCGTTGACCAGTGCGACCCGGACGCGGTGCTCCTCGACGACTCCGACCGCAACCTGTTCGAGGTGGTAGCGGCTGCTGACGTCGGCGACCAGCTGGAGCAGCAGGCGGAGGGGGTCGCCCATCGCGTTGTCGAGACCGGTTGCGAGCGGCTGGATGCGACGGCTGCGCTCGGTGATCAGCAGCGCCAAGAAGCCGACCAGCGCCTCGACCTGCACCAACACCTCGTACGCATGCGCGCGCGAGCAGTCGCGGAACACGAAACCGGCGCAGCCGACCTGGTCGGCGTTGTCGCCGTAGATCACCGCCGCGACGACGGCGAAGTCGCCGACCTCGCCGGTCAGCCGAACGCACTGCGCCATGTCCGAAGCGCCGGCCTCGATCATCGCCCGGTTGACCTGGTCGCGGAGCGTCTCGCTCAAGTTGAGGTCGCGCCGGCACCATTCCTCCGACAGGGGCTGGGGGCCGCACCGCGCGTGCGTGACGACGTAGTCTGCCTCGAGCAGCGCGCCGATCTCTTCGAGGCTCTGCGCCAGGGCCCGGTGCAGAGGCTTGGCGACGAACAAGCTGCGCAGCTGGCACTGGAGCGCGGCCACGCTCACCCAGCGGGGTGGCGGCTCGTCCAGCACGAACAGTTCGTCGTCGCGCGTTTCCAGCATCGCGCTCAGTCGGTGTCCGTCTCCGGTCGGCTGGACAGGAAGTAGAACCTGCCCTCGTAGTCGTCTTCGCTCAGCATCGTGCACCGGTCACAGCGCGCGAGGTAGCGCTCGTGGGCGAGGTCGGCGTTGGTGGGGTCGATGCGCACCGTGTAGAAGCTGCCGACGCCGACCGGAGCGTCCAGCTGCAGCAGAGCGCCCGTCGAGTGCAGCTCGAGGGTGACGCCGCGCACCGGGTCGGTCGCGGCCATGGCGGGGTCGGCGAGGAGCAGCTCGACCTGCGTCCCCGAGGACGCCGTCTCGCGCAGGCTGCGGACGGTTGCGCGGTTTACGAGCTGCAGCTCTTCGACGAGCTGGATCGTCGCTTGTGGTTCGCTGGTCAGGCCTTCGCCAAGCTTCTTCGACATCGGCTCTCTCCGTTACTTCGGCGGTGTGGTTGCGGCGGACCCGAGGCCGGGAGTGACGACCATCTTGAGACCGGCGCGCCACGAGTAGTCCTCGTTGTCCAAGGCGGCGCGCACCAGGAAGGACTGGCTCGTGGGCGTGGCGCGCAACGAGATGTGGACGATCTCCGCCCGCCGCGGTTCGTGGTTGCCGGTCGCCGGCCGCACCAGCACGGCGCCACCCGTCCGCACCTCGCTCTCGAGGCTGACGGGGCATTGGAACTCCACCCAGAGCGGGTGCAGCGCCATGACTTCGACGATCGGCTCGAGCTGGTCCGCGGTCTCGCCGACCTGTTTGAATCGGCGCGTCACGACGCCGGCCAGCGGGCTCTTCAAAGTGCGCTGGTCGAGGCGGGCCTGGGCTTGCGCGAGCTCGTTGCGCAGCTGAGCGGCCTCGAAGTCGACCCTGCCGACCGCCAGCCGCGCGAGCTCGGACTCGAGCTGGACCTCCTGCAGCTCGGCGGCGGCCGCGACGTCGCGGTCGGAGAGATGACGCACGCGTTCGACCTTCTTCTGCGCGTAGCTCAGGCTGGCCGCGGCGCGGTCCTGCTCGATCCTGGACTCGACCAGCGCTTGCAGGCGCAGCACCTCGAGCCGCGGCAGCTCGTCGCTGAGGCGGTAGAGCACCGTGCCGGGCTCGACCCGACTGCCCTCCAGGGCCGGCATCTCGATGATGGTGCCGCTCTGCTCGGGTGCCACCGCGGCCAGGTGGCTCGGCACGGTGAGACCGACCAGCTCGAACGTGAGCGGCGTCGACGTCGCCTCCGCCGGTCGGTCCGCGGTGGCGCCGATCGCGATCGCGGTGAGTGCGATCCCGCCCCACAGCCAGTGGTTGCTCCTCATCCCTGCCAGTTCCCCCCAGAAAGTGCCCCGACGACGCGGTGCGCGGCGTCGCCTAGGACGCTGTTTCGACTATCGGAACAGCCGTCGGTGGCGCCTGAGGGGATCAGGGGATGTGCGGCGGTCGATCGGGATTCGCGGCACTGTCGATTGGGCCGCTGTCGAGGAAGTCGACAGCGCGGCTGGCAGCCCGTCGTTTTCGTGCTCAGAGAGAGAACGGCTCTCTCAGGTCAGCGGAGCCGCCGCGCGGCACCATCGCTCGACGACCGCGAGCAGACCCTTGGGCCGAAACGGCTTGGTGACGAAGTCGTCCATGCCCGCCGCCAGTGCCTCTTGCCGGTCGCTTTCCTGGGCATTGCCGGTGAGCGCGACGATCGGCAGGCGGTCGCCGGCGTGGCCTCCCACCGGGCCTGCTGCCTCGAGCTCGCGGATCAAGCGCGTGGCCTGCAAGCCGTCGAGCACCGGCATCTGGCAGTCCATCAGGACCAGCGCCGCCCCGGTTTCGGCGATGAACTCCACTGCCTGCTGGCCGTCTTCGACCAGAGCGACCTGGTAGCCGGCGCGGCGCAGCACGCTGCTCGCCACCGTGCGGTTGATCTGGCTGTCGTCGGCGACCAGGATCAAGGGTGCGTCGGTCGCGGCGGACTCTGCGGCAGGCTCCGCGGCGGGCACCGGCTCGAGCAGACGCTCGACGGCGGCGAGCAGGTCGGCCGGGCGAAACGGCTTGGTCATGAACTCGTCGACGCCCGCCGCGCGACACTCGGCGACGACCTCTTCGCGGGCATTGGCGGTGAGGGCGAGGATCGGTACGTGGCGCGGCAGAGTCGAGGCCGCCGCGCGGTCGGTCTCCAGCGCACGGATCTTGCGCGTGGCCTCGATGCCGTCCATCACCGGCATCTGGCAGTCCATCAACACCAGGTCGAAGGTCTGCTCCGCGAACGCGTCCAGCGCCTCGCGGCCGTTCTCGGTAATGGTCACGCGGTGGCCGGCGCGCTCGAGCACGGTGCGCACCACCTGCTGGTTGACGGTCGTGTCCTCGGCCACCAGGATGTGGCGGCCGGTCCCCGCGGCGTCGGCCGTGCCGGTCGATGGCACTGGTCGGTTGCTCGCGCTCGCGGTGGCGGGAGCGCCGTCGAGCCAGGCGCGCAGCTGCTCGAAACCGGTCGGTTCGGCCAGCGGGTGGATGCCCGTGGGAGGCGTGCCCATCTCTGCGGGCCAGTGGCGCAGCCAGTGGTCGAGGACGGCGATGCGCTGTCCGTCGATCCAGGGCACGCCGCGCAACTGCTCGACGGCTTCGAACGGCTCCGCGAGCGTGGCATACGGATCGACGATGGCGAGGGCTTGGCCGGTTTGGGGCTCGGTGCCCTGTTGCCAATGCTCCACCACCTGGCATCGCGATGCGGGAACGCCGAGGAACCGCAGCTGCGCCTCGAGCCGGGCGCGGACCAGTGGCCTTCGCGATACGACCAGGACACTGTCGGCCGGAGCGGGCGGAGGCGCTTGTTGCGGCACCGTGCCGAGCCGGGCGGTGAACCAGAACGTCGAGCCACGGCCGACCTCGCTGTCGACGCCGATGTCGCCGCCCATGAGCGCCGACAGCTCCTTGCAGATGGCGAGGCCCAGGCCGGTGCCGCCGTACTTGCGCGTCGTCGATGCGTCGACCTGCTCGAAGGCGGTGAACAGCGAGGCGCGTCGCTCGGGCGGAATGCCGATGCCGGTGTCCCGCACCTCGAAACGAAGCGTGGTGCCGTCGTTGGCCTCGTCGGTGCTATCGACATCGACGTGGATGCTGACGCTGCCTTCGGCGGTGAACTTCAGCGCGTTGTTCAAGAAGTTGATCAACACCTGCCGCAGTCGGGTGGGGTCGCCTTGCACCTTGGCCGGCACCGACGGGGCGACGACGGCGTGCAGCTCGAGGCCCTTGGAGTCGGCGAGGCCGGCGAGGATCTCCACCGCCCCATCCGTCAGTTGGCGCAGGTCGACCTCGACCAGCTCCAGAGTGAGTTTGCGGGCCTCGATCTTGGAGAAGTCGAGGATGTCGTTGATCAGGCCGAGCAGCGCCTCGGCAGCGTTCTTGGCGGTCCTGGCAAAGCTCTCCTGCTCGCGGTCGAGCGGCGTCTCCAGGATGAGCTCGTTCATGTTGATGATGCCGTTCAGCGGTGTGCGCAGCTCGTGGGACATCGTCGCCAAGAACTGGGCCTTTGCCTGGTTGGCCTCCACCAACTGCGCGGTGCGCTCCTTCACCTGCTGCTCGGTGTGCGCCTTGGCCGACTGCAGCTTGTCGACGAAGCTGCCGATGTTGCGCGTCAGCAGGCGGACTTCGTCGGGGCCCCGCTGGGACAGCTCGAACTCGGCGTCGTCGCGGGCTGCCCGTTCGGCGGCGTCGCTCAGGCCCTCGATCGGAGCGACGATCTTGTGCACCGTCCACAGCCAGCACAGCGCCACGACGCCCAGATAGAGGACCGCTGCCGCCAGCGACAGCAGGGCGAGGAAGCGGCGCTGATCGTTGAGGTCGGCGCTCAAGAAGCCGGCGCGCCGCCGCATCCGGTGCTGCAGGTCTTCGATGCGCGCCACCGCCGACTTGCCCAAGCGGTCGGCTTCGCTGGCGAGCGCGGCCAGTCTGCTATCGCGCTGCTCGCCGCGCAGGTCACGGGCTTGGTCGATCAGCTCGCGCGTCTGCTCGATGTCGTCCGCCAAGCGCAACAGTGCGGGCCGCTGATCGGCGACCAGCGGTGTCTCGCCGATGTCGTCGAGCAGCTCCTGCAGGCGATCCGCCTGGGTGAGCGACGACGACGCCATGAAGGTCTCTCCCTGGTAGAGCACCAGGTCGTTGACCAGGAGCCATTGGCCCAGGGACTCGCCGAACAGCTCGACGTTGCGCATCGCCACCGAGGCCGGGCCCAGCTCGCGGATGCGGTCGTCGATGCCGCGGAATCGGTCGACCAGGAAGCTGCCCAGCGCGACCCCTGTCGCGGTGCAGGCCGCCAGCGTCAGGGTGGTGTGGACCTTGATGTTCACGTCAGCGCGCCTCCGGCCGCAGCGTGCCGAGCACGTGGCGAACGCGGCGCGCGGCCGCGCCGCTCACGCCGTCGGCGGCGCAGAGCTCGGCGAGACCGAGGTCGCGCGTCGATTGCCACTGGGCGCGCAGCGGCGCGGCCGCCGACGGCGAAGTCTCCGCTGCGGTGACGACGGCTTCGGCGTCGAGGGTCCAGCGCAGTGGCTGCGGTTCGTGCGGCGTGCGGACATCGATCACCCAGCCCAACGTCCGCGACTCCGCGCCGAGCACGCGCAGCGCCAACGCCACCTCGACCACTGGACCGTCGGCGGCCGGCAGCGGTGGCCCGGGCCGACCCGCCGGTCGCGGCCAGATGCGTTGGATCCGCCGCGCGTTCGGAAACTGCTGCCGGCCGACGGCGAGGTCGTGCAGCTTGGCGGTCTCGCCGGCCCACACGACGTCCAGTACCGCCATCGTCTTGAGTGCCGAGCGGACCAGCGCGGCGGCCAACGCCTCGGTGCCCGCCGGCACCGCGAAGGCTCCGTCGGCGAGCCCGCCGGCCGGAGTCAGCAGTGGCTCCAGCTGCGGGCGGCTCATGCCGACCAGCAGGCGCGTGAAACCGGAGCGCTCCAACGCGTACCAGTGGTTGCTGCGCGTGCGGCGCAGCTTCAACCCCGCCAGCCGTCCGTCCAGGGTCAGGGCCCACTCGACGGCGGTGAGGCCATAAGGGCTCTCCTCGTCGCGCGCGTACAGCAGACCGAGCGGCAACCGCCCGCGCACGGCGACGTACATCGCGTGCGCGCCGAGCTCGCTGTAGTGGACTCGAAACGGCAGCCGTTGCTCGATGGCGCGGCGGGCGTTGTCGTCGACCTCGCGGACGATGACCTGATAGCCGTCGGCCTGTGGGAAGGCCGCGAACACGCTCTGCTGCGGCTGGCTCAGAGTCGAGCGCTGCGCAGCGGCCCGCTCGGCCGGCGACGCGACCACCGTCGCGCCGATCAGCGCGATGGTGCGGCGTAGACTGGCTTGCGATGCGGCCACGAGGGGCAGTTCGGCCTGGGTTTTGCCTGACTTGAGTGCCGTGCGGGTTCCGCGCCGGCAGCTCCCGTATCACGCCGCGAGGGCGGTGGTCCCGATTCGAGACGGTGGATTCCCGCGCGCGCCCGAACAGCCGGTATGGTCGTCGGCGAAGTTTGGTCCCGATTGGAGCGATCCTCGATGCGCGCCCGTTTCTGTACCCTCCTGCTGCTCGTGCTTCTGTGCTCCACCCCCGCCTGCGTCTACGCCGATGTGCAGGTGCCGCTCGACGTCGACCTGCACCAGACGCAGCTCGGCGACAAGGTGGGTGAAGCCTCCACCCACAGCGTCCTGTGGGCGGTGGCGTGGGGTGACTCCGGCACCCGGGCGGCGGCCGAGAGCGCCGGGATTCGCCGGATCCTGCACGCCGACCGCAAGGTGTTCAGCATCCTCTGGGGGCTGTACACCCGCACCACGACAGTGGTCTACGGCGAGTGATGCGCCGGTGGTGGCTGGCGCTGACGGCGTGCGTGCTGCTCGGCTGCAGCGGGTGCGTTTCCGGTCTGCTGTACACCCACACGATCGAGCCGCTGTCCACCGACTTCGACCGCACGCCGGTGGGAGAGACCACCGCGGTGGGCGACGTGCGCCAGCTGCGCTACTCGAGCTTCGAGGTGCAATGGAGCTCGAATGCGATCGGCGAGATCGCGCGCCGGCATGGCATGCAGCAGGTGTACTACGCTGACCTGGAGACGTTGAGCGTGCTCGGCGTCTGGACCCAGAGGTGGGTGCTGGTCTACGGCCGCTGAGGGGGAGGGGTCACGAACTCGACCGCTGCGCGTTCGACCCAGCCGGCTCCATCGGCATGTGCGACGCGCGCCCAATGGTCCGAGTGCTCGTGCACGACCACCTCGGCTCCGGACGGCACGTGGGTCCAAGCCGGTAGATCCCGGTGCGGCGCCCGCCGCACATCGGCGCGCGGCGCCGTCACCACCGCCGTCGCCGGCGACGCGGCGAGCCGGTCGTGGACGTGCAGACCGGCGACCAGGGCACCGGCGACGAATGCAGCTCCAGCCAGCTGGCGCGGGCGCCGCCGTCCGCTGAGGCCAAACGCGCCGAGTGCGCAGAGCTGGACCAGCACGGCGATGAACAGAGCGGGGTCCGTGGCCGCGATTGCGCGCACGCGCTCGCCGGACCACCGCGGGGCGGGAGGGGCCAACCCCAGCGCCGCGTGCGCTTTGTCGAGGCCGTCGAGCGCGCTGCCGTGCAGTGGTGCCAGAGCGAGCGCGCGGCGGAAGAACAGGGCGGCGCGGGCGGTGTCGCCGGTCATGGCCGCGCATTGGCCGAGGTTGCACCACAGCGCTGCCGATGCGGCCTCGCGCGTTCGCGGTTCCAGCAGCCGCGCGGCGGTTTCGTAGTCCGCCGCGCGGTAGGCCGCGGCGGCGGGGTCGCCCTGCTGCGCTGCGGCTGACCAGGCGATGCAGAGGACGAACGCGGCGACGGTTGCGCCACGGCGTCCGCCCGCCCTGGGCTGCGCCGCGCGGCCGGTGTGTTCGAGCTGGACGACGAGGCGAACGGTGTCCTCCGCAGGGGGAACGGCTGCGCCTGGTTGTGCGCCGCGGTAGGCCGGCGCGAGGAGCGCCTGCAGATGCGCGGCGGCATCGGTCGCCAGCGTGCGGTCGATTCCGTGCCGCGCCAACTGCTCGGCCAAGTCCGGCCGGCGGATCGCCGCCGGCGCGCAACCGGTGCGCGCCGCCAGATAATCGGTCAGTGCCGCGGCCCGATCGATCGCGGCGTCGCGAGTGCTCCGTCGCAGGCGGCGGAGCGCGCGGCGGGCGCGCACCGCGTCGGGGTCGGTGTCGCGCCGCCGGCGCAGGGCGGCGGTGAGCAGCATGATCGCGGCCGCGATCCACGGCAGGGCGAAGAGCGCGGCGCGGATCGGTGGCGCGACCGGCGTGCGCGGCGTGGAGCTGTCTGCCAGTGGTTGCCATGGCGGCGCCGCTACCGTTGTCCGTGCGGTCGCCGGTTCGGCCGTGGCAGCGGCATCGCCGACCGTGCCGGCCGGGGGCGGTGCCGGCACCTCGGTGCGCGCCGGCGCGCCGGTCGCGGCTGCCGCCGGTGCTCCCGTAATCCGCAGCGGCAGCCGCGCGCTCCGCGCCACCTCGTAGCGCTCGGTGTCGGGATCGAAGAACGCGATCTCGACCGGCGGCACCGCGTCCACGTCCGATCCAGTCGGTGCCAAGTCGTAGATCAGACGGCGCACGCCCGGCTCCGCTTCGGCCTCGAGATGGCCGCGCAGGTGCAGGCCGGGTAGATCGTCCAGCAGGGGTGGACGCAGCGCCGACAGCCCGCTTGCGCCGCGCACCTCGAGCGTCAGCCGCAGGCTCTCGCCGACCTCGAGCTCGGTGGGCTCCGCCGTCGCGGTGACCGTCAGCCGTCCCACCACCCCGGCGAAGTCGGCGGGTCGACCGGCGGTCGGCAGCGCGCGGATTTGCAGCAGCAGTGGGTCGCCGTAGACGAATGCCTCGTGCAGATCGGTGGCGACGCGGTCGGCGAACAGACCGGTGTCGAAGCGCGAGGTGTAGGAATAGCGCAGCAGCGGGCCTGCCAGCCGGAGGGGGCCCGACTCGGTGGCGCGGAGCCGGCACGACCACTCGAGCACCGCGAATTCGCGGCCGTCGCGCTCGATCGCCGCCTGCGGCCGGGCCTCGGCTTCGGCATCGTTGAGCACGAAGCTGGCGCCACGGTTGACGGCGGGGTCCACCGGCAGTCCCTGCGTGCCCGGCGGGGCTGGCAACCACGGCGCGCGCAGGCGCACGGGCACGTCGAGTTGGCGGCGGAACGGCTGCACGACGTGATCGGCCAGCTGGTCTTTGGCGATGCCGAAGCGCACGCGGACTTCGATCGTCTCGCCGAGCCAGTAGCGCGGGGCGTCGGCGTGGAGCGCGACGAAGGCGTGGGCATCGGCGGTGCCGGCGGCGACCGCCTCCAGCTGCAGCGGGCCGGTGGCGAGGGTCGCGCCGCGGTGGGCGACGCGCAGGCCGGGCAGGGTGAAGGAGCCGGCGCGCTGCGGCTCGAGCCATACGCTCCAGTGGGCGACGGCGCGCGCCGCCGGCGCGCCGGCGGCGACGTGCTGCACCTGCTCGATGCGGGTGGCGGAGGCGTGCAGCGCGAGCCCGTCGACGCGCGGCAGCGGCAGCAGCTCGGCGCCGCCGCCGGTGTCGGCCAGCTCGAGCCGCAGCGCGACCTCGGCGCGTTCGCCGAGCTGCACGACCGGCGGCGACGGCCCGACCGCGTCGAGCCGCTGTGCCGCGGGCGCGCCGCACAGCAGCAGGACGGCAGCGGTCTGCACCTGTGCTCCGCGCATCACCAGTCCTTGTCGACCACCACGCGGGTGGCCGCCTCGCGCCGGCGGCGCAGCGCGCGCTTCTCGGCGTCGCGTTGGTTGAGCTTGTCGAGCAGGCGCTGCACCAGGTCGTCCATCGTGGCGGCCGGCGGTGGCGGAGCGGTGCCGGTGGTGTCGGCGCGCGGCTCGGGCGGGCGTTCGGAGGCGTCGCGTTGGCTCCCCCCGGTCTGCGCGCGCATCCGCTCGCGCAGCGCGGCGGCCAGGCGCAGGGCGCGCTCGGCATTGCGGCGCGCGGCCGGCCAGTCGGCGCCCCTGGTGGCGGCGCGCCGCCAGTGCGCCGCGGCGCGCTCGGCCTCCAGCAGCGCCAGGGCCAACACCGCCGGGCCCGCCTCGGGTCCCTCGGCCTGCCGCGCCGCGCGTCGGCTGCGGGCGAACGCCGCGTTGCCGAGCACGAAGTCGCGCTCGCGGTACTGCGCGGGACCGCTGCGCGCCGCGGCGATCTCGGCGGCGATCTCGGCGTCGCGGGTCGCGTCGCACTGCAGCGCCGCCAGAGCGATGTTGTGCCACAGAGCGGCGGGTGCGTCGTCACCGGCGGCGTCGGCGGCGCGGCGGAACGCCGCGAGGGCGTCGGCGAAGCGTCCCTCGGCATACGCCTCGATCCCGTCCACCAGCGGATCGTCTCCGCCGGGGAGCAGGACCGCGAGCAGCAGCGGCGTGGTCAGGTGCGACGGGCGAGGCACAGCTCCACGATCCAAAGCAAGAACGCGGCCAGCAAGGGCCACTGGAAACGCTCCCCGGCCGCGCCGGGCCGCGCGGTCGGCTCGACCGGTCGGCCGCGCGGCAGAATCTCGGTGGCGAACAGGGTCGCCAAGCCGTCGTCGTCGCCACCCAGCGCGACCAGGCGCCCGCCGCCGGCGGTGGCCAGCGCCTGCAATCCTTCCCGCTCGAAGCTGGAGATGACCTCTGCGCCGCTCGCGTCGGTGAGAAAGCGCACGCCGCCGGCGTCGTCGACGGCGATCTTGGCGCCGCGCTCCGAGCCGATGCCCGCGCAGTGCACGACGATTGCCTGCGCATGGCACGCCGCCGCGGCGCGGCGGCCGCTTTCGCCGTGGTCTTCGCCGTCGGTGATCAGCACGATGCAAGCACCGTCCGCCGCCGCTGCGGTCAATGCGCCGGCGGCGGTCTGCAGCGCGGTGCCGAGATCGGTGCCGCCGCGCCGCAGGCTGCGGGGGTCGACCAGCTCGAGCAGCTGGGCGAAGGCGTCGAGGTCATCGGTCAGCGGGATCACCGTGCGCGCCTCGCCGGCGAAGGCGACCAGGCCGAGGCGGCTGCCGGCGGCGCGTTCCGCCAAGACACCGATCGCCCGCTTGGCGGCGGCCAGCCGCGAGGGCCGGACGTCGGCGGCGAGCATCGAGCGCGACACGTCGAGACAGAGCAGCACATCGGCGCGGCGCGGCAGCGCCGCGCCATCTCCGGCACCCCACTGCGGGCGGGCCAGCGCCAGCACGGCACAGCCCAGTGCGGCGGCGAACGCCGCCCGACGCAGCCGGTCCGCGGTCTGGGTTGGTGCCGGCGCGCCGGCGCCCAGCGCGCGGCTGAGTCGGTGTTGCCGCCGGCGCGCGTGGCGCCGCTGCAGCCACCACAGCGCCGGCACGGCGCCGAGCAGGACGAGGGCCAACGGCGTGGCAAACAGCGGCCCGCCGGTCACGGCAGCACCTCCAGGTGTGTCGCCGCGAGCAGTCGGGCGAGGAGGAGCGCGCCCAGGCCCAGAGCCAGCAGTGGGGCGAAGCGCTCGACTGCGTCGAAGCGCGGTTGCTCGAGCGGCGCGACCTCCAGGGCGTCGATGGCTTCGTAGACCGCGGCGATCGCCGCGGCATCGCGCGCGCGGTAGAACCGGCCGCCGGTGTCGGCGGCCAGCCGCTCGATCTGTGCGGTGTCGAGCGGCGCCAGCGCGCCGTCGGCGGTGCGCTGCCCGGTGCCGACGGCGATGCTGTACACCGCGACGCCGAGCTCGCCACACAACACCGCTGCCTGTGCCGGGCCGATCTCGTCGGGCGTCTGCGCGGTGGCGACGTTTTCTTCGCCGTCGGTGAGCAGGATGACCACCTTGGAGGCGGCGCGGCTGTCGCGCAGCGCCACCGCCGCGCGCGCCACCGCGTTGCCGATGCCGGTGAGGTCTTCGGCGGAATCCGCCTCGGCCACCGCCATCTCGTCGAGCAGCGCTGCCGCGGTGTCGTGGTCGAGGGTGAGTGGGCAGAGGACGTCGGCGTAGGCGGCAAACCCCAGAAGGGCGATGCGATCGCGCGTGCGGTCGGCGATGAAGCGCCGCGCCGCGTCGACCGACACCTCGAGTCTGGTGCGGTCGCCGTCCATGTCGGTCGCCGCCATCGACGACGACCGGTCCAGGCACAGGACGATGTCGATGCCGAGGCTTCGCTGTGGCACTGGCACGCGTTCGATCGGCCGGGCCAGGGCGACGACGAGCGCCGCGAGGCCCAGGCCGGTCAGGGCCGGCGGCAGCCACAGCAGCCGTTGGCGGGGGGTGTCGGGTAGCGGAGCCACGGGCGGTGCCCCGGCGTTCGCCGGCGGCGACTGCCGCAGGAACAGCGCGGGTGCGAAGGCCGCTGCCGCCGCCCGGCGCCGGAACAGCCAGAGGGCGAGCGGCAGGAGGGCGAGCCCGAGCCACAGCATGCCCGGCTGCAACAGCGCGAAGCGGCTCACGCCGCGTCGCTCCCGGCGCGTTGGTCGATGGCGGCGGCGAGGTCCTCGAGCAGGGCGCGGCCCTCGGCGTCGCTCAGCTGTCGCCGCGCAAAGCGCACCGCGTCGGCGCGCTGCAGCAGCGACACCAAGGGGCGCAGCCGCGGCGTGGCGTCGGCCGCGGCCGTCAGCTCGGCGGTGGTCGCCGCGCGGTCCGTCGGCGCCGCGGCCAGCAGTTCGTCGCGCACGATGGCGGCGATCTCGACGGCGATCTCGTCGGCCGAGCAGTGGGCGGCGCGCGTCACCAGCTGCTGTTGCCGCGCCCGGGCCCGGTCGATGGGTGAGGGATGCCGCGCGGGGCGCCGGCGGCGGGCCAGGAACAAGCCGGCGGCGAGGGCCACCGCCGCGGCCAGCGCGGCGGGCCACCAGCGGCGCGGTGCCGGCAGCGCGCGCAGCGGGCCGGGCAGCTCGGCGCGCCCGTCGTCGGCTTTCGTCAGGATCGAGTGCACGCGCACGGTTCGCGGCGGCGCGCTCGCTGTCAGCTGGCGGCCGTCGGCGGTGGTGACGATCAGCGGTGCCGGCTGCACTTCGACGTCGCCCAGAGCGAATGCGCGGCACTGAAAGACCACGGTCTCGACGATCGCGTCGCCGTCCGCGCGCTGCGCGGACGACTGCCGCCGGCTGTCGAGCGGCGGCAGTGGTGTTGTGGGCAGCGCGTCCGGCCGCGCGGACGCCGGGTAGCGGCGGGTCACCGTCGCCGTGAACGCGGCGCCGAACTCGACTGCGTCGCTGTCGAGATCGACGGTCAGCTGCGGCGCGTCCGTCCGGGGTGTCGCGGCTTGCCCGCGCGGGCTGTCCGTCGCGCAGCAGAGGCCGGCGCCCAGCGCCAGCAGCGTCCGCAGGGCATTCATCGCTTGATGGCGCGGGCGCTGCGCATGCGGAAGAAGTCGAGGATCGGCCCCGCCACGGCGTCGATGTCCGGCGCGGTCGGCACCGCGATGTCGATGCAGTCGACGCGCGCCCGCCGCAGCGCGCGGTCGGTGTGCGCCTGCCACGCGGCGACGCGGTCGGAGTACGCCGCGCGCACCGCGGTGCTGCGCCAGTCGATGATGCGCGCGAACCCCGATTCGGGGTCGCGGACCCGCAGCATGCCGACGTCGGCCGGCGGCGGTGTCAGCTCGGGGGGCGCCAACCGCACCGCGACGATGTCGTGGCGGCGCGCGCACAGGGGCAGCGTGGCCTCGTAGCCGGTGGCGATGAAATCGGAGACGACGAACACGATCGCGCGCCGGCGGCGCAGCGCGGTGAGCCGCTCCAGCGCGGGGCCGAGTGCCGTGCCCTCACCGCTGCCGGCAAGAGCCAGGCAGTCGCGCACGATGCGCATCGCGTGGTGCGCTCCCTTGCCCGGTGGCAGATAGCGATCGACCCCGCCCGAGAAGGCGAGCATGCCGACCTTGTCGTCGTTGTCGACCGCCGACAGGGCCAGGCAGGCGACCGCGCGAGCGGCGGTCTGCCGCAGCGACCAGGCGCCGCTGCCGGCGCGCATCGAGGCCGACAGATCGATGGCGAACAAGACCGTGAGCTCGCGTTCCTCGACGAACTTCTTCACGTAGGGGCGGCCGGTGCGGGCGGTGACGTTCCAATCGACCGAACGCGGGTCGTCGCCGGGGACGTACTCGCGGACCTCGTCGAACTCGATGCCCGCACCGCGGAACACCGAGCTGTAGCCGCCGGCCATCACGTCGGTGACCAGCGACAGACTCTGCATCTCGATGCGCCGGACCTCGGCGAGCAGCTGTTCGAGCTCCTTGGCCTCCTGCATCGCGGTTCTCGTCGGTGGCCTTCGCCTCAGGGCACGGGCACGGTGTCGAACACGCGCCGCACGACGTCCTCGGCGCGGACGCCCTCGGCCTCGGCCTCGAAGGTGGTGATCACCCGGTGCCGCAGCACCGCGATGCCCACTTGCTTGACGTCCTCCGGCGTGACGAACCCCCGGCCGGCGAGGAACGCCTGTGCCCGGGCCGCCTGGGTCCAGGCGATCGCCGCCCGCGGCGAGGCGCCGTACAGGATCAAGGGCTCGAGGTCGGTCAGGCCGTGCTCGGCGGGGTGTCGCGTCGTGCGCACCAGGTCGACGATGTAGCCCCGCACTTGTGCGTCGACGTAGACGTCGTCGAGCACTGCCCGCGCCGCGAGGATCTGCGCCGGGCTCGCCACCGTGTCGGCGGTGGGACGCCGCGTGTTGGAGGCCATGCGCTCGACCATAGCGTCTTCTTCTTCGCGCGACGGGTACTCGACGACGACCTTGAGCATGAAGCGGTCGAGCTGCGCCTCCGGCAGCGCGTAGGTGCCCTCTTGCTCGACCGGGTTCTGGGTCGCCAGCACCAAAAACGGCGACGGCAGGGCATGCGACTCGCCGGCCAGCGTCACCTGCCGTTCCTGCATGGCCTCGAGGAGGGCCGACTGCACCTTGGCCGGCGCGCGGTTGATCTCGTCGGCGAGGACGAAGTGGCCGAAGACGGGACCCAGGTGGACGGTCCAGTCGCCGGTCTTGGGGTTGTAGACCTGGGTGCCGAGCAGGTCCGAAGGCAGGAGATCGGGGGTGAATTGGAGGCGTTGGAAGGTGCCGCCGAGGGCGCGGGCCAGGGTCTGCACCGCCAGGGTCTTGGCCAGGCCGGGGACGCCCTCGAGCAGGACGTGGCCGTCGGCGAGCAGGCCGATCAGCATGCCGTCGATCAGCGCGCGCTGGCCGACGATGACGCGCTCGACCTCGCGGCGCACGTCGGTCAAAAATGCGCTCTCTTTGGCGATGCGGTCGGCGACGGCGGTGGGATCGGCGTGTGGCATGCGCTCTGGGCCGGTCTACGGGGCGGCTGGGGCGGCGCGAGTGTAGTGCGGCGACTGGGCAGCGCCCAGGGCACGGGTTACCTTCGTCGGCGTCCCGCGTTCCCGCCGAGGCCTTCGATCCAAACATGACTCTCCTCTCCGTGCCGGTTCGCGCGCCCCTCGCGGTTCTCGTTCTGTCCGTGTTGCCGTTGGCGGCGCAGGGCGGTCCACCGCCCGGCAGCCGCGAAGCGATGTGGCCGGCGCCGACCGACGAGGACTGGGCGCGTCCGTGCTTGGTCCAGTGGCAGCGCACCTGGGACGACGCGGTCGCGGTGTCGCAGGAGACCGGCAAGGCGATTTTGGTGTGCGTCAATATGGACGGCGAGATCGCCAGCGAGCACTACGCCGGCATCCGCTACCGGCAGCCGGAGATCGCCTCGCTGTACGAGCCCTACGTGACGGTGATCGCCTCGGTGTACCGACACACTCCCCGCGACCACGACGAACACGGCAACCGCATCCCGTGTCCGCGGTTCGGCGGGGTGACCTGTGGTGAGCACATCTCCATCGAGCCGCTGCTGTACGAGAAGTTCATGGACG
The DNA here is from genome assembly GCA_965223545.1 of Planctomycetota bacterium. GTDB lineage: Bacteria > Planctomycetota > UBA1135 > UBA1135 > UBA2386 > CBDCWY01. The sequence continues at coordinate 7,406,681 of OZ245006.1, forward strand.
GCCGGCGCATCGCGCCGCGGCACATCATGGTCGAGCTCGACGGCAGCGAGACGTACGACGTGTTCTACGCCTTCGACACCGACTCGGTGTTCCAGGCGATCCGCGAGGGCATCGCCAACCGCGAGCACGAGCCGACCAACATCACGCGCGGCGACCGCACCATCACCGAGCGGGTGGCAGGGCGCGACTACAGCGACCGGCTGGCGGTCGAAGAGGCCTACCAACAGGGCGACGCCGCGCAGCGCCGCTCGCTGCTCGAGGCGGCGATCGCGGCGGGCGATGCCGCATCGGTCGATCTGCTGCGGCTGGCGGTGTTCGGCGTCGATCCCGAGCTTGCCGCGCTGGCGCGGCAGGCGTTGGCCAAGGCGGAGGGCGCGGGGGCTGCCGATCTGATCAACGAGGCGCTGCGCGCGCCGATGGCGGCGGCTGAGCGCGACCAGCTGGTCGGCGCGCTGGGCCGCATCGGCGAGCAATCGCCGCGGGCGCGGACGCTGGCGGTGGTGCACCGCGGGCTGGGTGGGCGCTCGCGGGCGGTCGATCTCGACGGCTGGGCGCAGTCGCTGCGGGGCGCCGAGTACCCGGCGCAGCCGGCCGGGTTCGATGAGCTGGCGACGCGGATCGACGAGCGCGAGCAGGCCAGCACTGCGCGGCCGCAAGACGCCGCCGCGCAGCTCGACTTGGCGGTGGCTTCCCTGGCGCTGGCGCTCGACCCCGAGACTGCCGAGGTGCTGCCCGCCGACCGCCGCAACGCGGGGCGTTACCTGCAGCTGATGTTCGAAGACGCGCGTCGCGCAGCGGAGGACGCCGAGCGGCTGGGGGCCGAGGGCTGGAAGCTGGATGCGGTGTTCGCCGTGGTGGCGCACAACACCGGTGATGCCGCCGAGGCCTACCGGCGGGCAGAAGCAGCGGTCGCGGCGCTGCCAGCCGGTGTCACCGATCGCGAGGCTGCCGCCGTGCTCGAGCTGTTCGCGCACGGCAGGCAGCGGGCGATCTCGGCAGCGGTGGTCGACAAGGAGCGCTGGCCGCCGGAGTGGCTCAGCGATCTGGACGCCGCTTACTCGGTGCTCAGCGAGCACCCGCTCGGCACCGAGCAGCACATCGTCGACCACTACGACTTCATGGCGTGGCTGCGGGCGCGCGGCCGGGCCTCGCGCGTCCTGGACCGCGGCCTCGCCCGCTATCCGGACTCCGCCGCGATCCACGAGCGGTTGCGCAAGAAGGTGTTGCGCGAGCGCGGCGTCGAGGGGCTGCAGCGGGTCTACGACGACATGCTGGCGGCGCCGGACGCGACCGCCAGCACGCGGTGGTTCGCCGGCTACGCCGCGATGGTCGCCGGTGAGTTCCACCGCCGCGCCAGCGACGGCCCGCCGGCCGCCGCGGCCTACGACCGGGCCATCGCGCACTTCGAGGCCTGCGCCGCGCAGGAGGAGTCGTTTCGCGACAGCGCCGAGCACCAGATCGCCATGGCGATGGCTGGCCAGGCCCGAGTCGCGCTCGACGCCGGCAATCTGGATGCGGCCCTGGCGCTGCTTCTGGCCACGTTCGAAAGGCGGCCCGAGTCGGCGGCGACGTTGGACGGCATGAACCTGTCGGCGGTGGCGACCGCGCAGATGCTGCGCGCCGTGCTGCGCCAAGCCGGTCGCGACGAGCAGGCCGCGACGCTGCAGGCCGCGCTCGACGGCCTCGACCCCGAGTTGCTGGAGATGCCCGCGTTCGAGCGCGAGGCGCCGTTGCCCGGCAACGGCGGCTGAGTCGCTCTACTCTTTGGCGCGGCCGAGGAACTCGGCCGTCCGCGTGTCGACCGAGACGCGCGTGCCCTGATCGAGGTGCTCCGGCACCTGAATGACGAGTCCCGTCGACACCGTCGCCGGCTTGGTGCGGCCGGTGGCGGAGTTGCCCTTGACCGCGGGATTGGTCTCGGTGATCTCGAGCGCCACGGTGTTGGGCAGCTCGAGCCCGATCGGGCTCTCGTTGTGGTACATCGCGCGCACGTCCTCGATGCCCTCGAACAAGAACTGCGCCTCCCACTCGAGGTCGTCGCGCGTCATCGCGAACTGCTCGTAGGTCTCGTTGTCCATGAAGTGGAACCCGCTCGGGTCGGCGTACAAGAACTGCACCGGCCGCCGTGCCACGTCGGCGACGCCGAAGGTGTCGCCGCCCTTGAACGACTTGTCGACGCGCTGCTTGGTGATCAGGTTGCGCAGCCGCACGCGGTGGATGGTGTTGCCGCCGCGCGCGGTGGGGGAGCTGGTCTGCGTCGACTCGACGGTGTACGGCGTGCCCTCGTGTTCGATGAGCAGGCCGCGCTTGAGATCGGAGGTCGTGTACATGGCGGAGAGAGGGGACCGGACCGGTGAGCTGCAGAGCATCGCCCGGCGGGCGGGCGGCGCCAAGGGGGCGCTTGGCCGAGCGGTGGCTTCGGTGGCGGGCATCGATCGGGTCCGGGCGCGGTTATGGTAGCCGGCGTGGTCGCCTCTCGCCGGCACGTGTTGCTGCGGTTCGTGCTCGCCGTCGCCGGAGTGGTGCTGGCGGTGCTGCTGGTCGAGGGCGCCCACTCGGCGTGGACCGGAGTGTCGCTGCTGCGCCGCGCGCTGGGTGTGCGCGCAGTGCAGTTGGCAGTGCTCGACGACGCCGCGCGGATCGCCGCCGCCGGCCTGACCAAGGGCCCGTTCGCACTGGCGCGCGATCCCGCCGTCGGCGTGGTGATGAAGCCCGCGCACGTGCACGCGTTCCTCGGCGTGGCGGCACACACCGACGCGTATGGCCAGCGGCGGCGGCCGGGACCGCCACCGCAAGCCGGCGCGCAGCGCATCGTCGTGCTCGGGGATTCGGTGGCCTTCGGGCTCGGCGTCGGCGACGAGGAGACCTACGGCCACCAGCTCGAGCGCGCGCTGGCGGCGGCGGTGGGGGCCGCGCCGCCGCCGGTCGTGCATACGGTGGCCTGCCCCGGCTGGAACACGCAGGACGCGGTGCGCTATCTGCAGGCGCACCTGGAGCGGCTGGCTCCCGACCTGGTGGTCTACTTGCCGGTCGACAACGACCTCGACGACGGCAGCATGGTGAGCGAGATCGGTCAGCGCGTGCCGCGTGGAGGGCCGGCCAGCTGGACCGCTCCCGGTGTCCCGGCGCGCGTGCCCTTCAACGCCGAGGGCTACTTGCAGCTCTACCTGGCTTGGGCACCGCGGGCCGGGCTCGACCTGGTGCGCCGCGTGGTCGCGTCCGGCAGCGAGTCGGCGGTGCAGCACGTGTTGCGCACCGGCGTGACGCCCGAGTCGAAGCGTCGCTGGGGTTGGTTTGCCGCGACGCTGGCTGACTTGGCCGCGCAGCTGGAGCGGCGCGGCGCGCGGCTCTTGGTGTGCTGTCCCTGGGATGGTGACTTCCACCAGTTGGTGAGAGCGACCTTGGCCCGCCGCGCACCGGCGGTGCCGTGTGCGCTGCTGTTCCGCGACCGGTCGCCGGCCGACAGCCTGGACGGCGATCCCCACCCGAATGCGGAGTGCGTCGCCGCCGGCGCGCAGCGGATCGCGACGCTGCTGGTCGAGCGCGGCTGGGTGGCGGGCGTTTCCGTCAGTCGGTTGCCACCGTTGCCCGCGGTCTACCGCGGGCGGCTGGCGGAGGACCGTTGGGCCGGCGCCGCGCAGTATGCCGAGACCGTCGGCGGATTCGTCGGCGCGTCGGTGGAGCTCGAACGCGCGGCCGGGATCCACCAGGTCTACGGCGGGCTGGCCGCCGATGGCACCGTCGGGCGCGGGGTCGTGCTCGCGCTCCGTTGTGACGGTGCCGAGAACCTCGTGCTGGATGCCGATCCGGTGGTCACCGCCGACGGGCCGCTGCTCTTAGACGTTGCCGTGCGCGCGGAGGACGGCCAATGGATGCCGCTGCCGGAGCCGTTGCGCCTGACGGGCGGCCGGTGTGCGGTGGCGCTGCCGGCGGCAGTGCGCACCGCGCCGATCCTCGACGTGCGCATCGCGCCGCGGGCGTGGCGCGTCGAGGAACGCGAGGGTCGCAGCCGGTTGGCTGCGTTTCGCCTGCGCCGCGCGGCATTGCAGTAGCATGGCCGGCGGCGGTCGCCGCTCAGATCACTGCAGCGGCTTGAACTTGAACTTCTGGCCGGAGACGGCGGCCTCGGCCATCAGCCCCTTGTCGGCGAGGGTGAACACCGCCAGCCCGTTGTCGAAGGACGCTTCGCGGGCGGCGCCGCTGGTCGCGGCGACGGCGCTCACCTGTGCGCCGAACTCGTAGGTGCCGCTCTTGAAGCTGTCCAGATCCTGCTGGCCCTGGAAGAAGATCACCTCACTGAAGCGCTGGCCGCCGATCTGCGCGCCGAACGACACCTGAGTCATCGCCGCGGTGCCGATCAGCCGGGTGCCCTCGAAGACGTAGCCGGTCCCGCCGCCGCCGCCGACGATCAGGCCGCCCTTGCCCAGCTTGGGAAAGATCGCGTAGCCGACCGAGCTGTCGATGAAGCGTTGGATGTCGGGATCGCGCTCGAGGAAAGCGGCCAGGGCGGCGTCGGCCTCGGCGCGCGCGCCGGCGGCATCCTCGGTCTTCAGCGTGGGGGCTTGGCAGGCGCCCAAGATCAGGGCGCCGATCATCAGGGACGGAAGGAAGGGCAGTCGGGAGTTCATCATCGATTCGTCTTTCAGTTGGGGACAGTCCCCCAGGATTTGATCCTCATCTGTGTCTCCGCGCCGCAAGTCTTGCCAGCGACAATCGCGAGAACTCGGCCGGCCGCGTGCAAATCCGGCGCTGGAGGAGGTCTTTCTGCGGGAAGTTCCGGACGTGGCGGCGGGTGGACGTCTCAGCGCCCGGCCTCCGCCTGGGCTGCCGCCGGCAGCTCCAAGCGAACCTCGGCGCACCACATGCCGACCGGGTCTCCGCGTTCGGTCAACGTGCGCGCCAGCACCGACGGCTGCCTTGCCAGCACTCCATCGAACAGCACGCGCGCGCGGTGACGGACCACGACGGGGCGATCGAGATCGAGCATCGCGTCGTCCAAGCGAACGCTGACGGAAGCGACACCGGTGGCTTCGAGAATCGCGATCTCCTGTCCGCGGCGCTCGACGACGAGCCGGCTGCCCGCGACGGGCTCATCCACCGACAGCCAGTAGAAGCGGCGGTGCGTGCGGCGCCCCTGCTGCCAAACCACGCGCGTCGGCCGCAGCTCTCGACGGCGCTCGGCCATCCAGGGCAATGCAGTCGCGTCGTCGCCGTCCATCCAGTGGCCCTTGCCCGCGTGGATCTCGACCCAGTGGTCGTATCCCTCGGGATCGGCGGCACGCAGCTGCGCCAGCTGGTCGCGCCACTGCGCCGCCACCGCGTTGCGCTTGTAGGCGCTGTCGTCGGCGCCCATGTGCAGAGTGAAGGCCGTGTTGCGCAAGGACGCGGGCCGGGCGTCGTTGGGATGGCCGGCCATCATCGCTGCCGCGGCCCAGCGATCGGCCATGCGCGGCGCCAGCTGGTAGACGCCGTCGCCGCCCGCCGAGTAGCCCATCAGATAGACGCGGTCGGGGTCGACGCCGTGCAGGGCGACCATGTTCTCGATCAAGCGGTCGAACAGGACGTCGATGTGGTCGCGGTGCCAGAGGTTCCAGGTGTCGGTCGGTGCGCGGGGCGCGACGTAGATGCCTTCGGGCGGGGCGTACAGCTTCTGTTGGTTGGCCCACTGGCGGTCGTTCACCGCCGCCGGAGCGCCGCCGCCACCGTGCAGGGACAGCCACAGGCTGCGCCCGTTGGGTCCGGGCTCGCCGCGCGTGGTGAACCAGAACGGCATCCGGTGCTCGCCGTGCGTCAGCGCGCCGGCCTCCATCTCGGCCTGGCGCTCGCGCCGCAGCCGCGCGACGTGGTCGGTCCACAGCGACTCCTTCTCGGTCTCGGCCTCGGCGCGCGTCAGCCCGGGTTTCAGCCGCAACGCGACCAGCTGTTGGTCCGACTCGACGACCACGGTCTGCGCCGCGGCCACGCCCGGACCGCTCGCCTCGATCATGACCTCTGCGCCGAGCGGCAGCGTCGTCTCGACGTGGTCGTTGGCGTCGAATCGCTCGTCCTTGCTCTCGCCGGCGAACAGCAGACGGCCGTCGCCGGCGGAGTGCACGGTCACCGGTACCCGGCGGCGGCGCCCGTCCGCCGGGTCGGTGACGACCACGCGCACCCGCGCGTGACCGTCGGCAACCGCCGCCGCGTCCCTGGTGTAGCGCTCGGTGACGTTGATTCCGTACACCTCGCTGGCGCCGCGCCGCCACACCAGGGGGAAGCGCTGCGGCGTCGGCACGTAGCTCGTGGCGAAGATCCCGTAGCGCTCGGAGTCGGCGCGCGCGTCGGCGGCGCGGCTGACGAACCACGCGCGGTCGAGTTCGTCGCCGGTCGGTTCCGCCGCGCCGGTGAAGTGCCAGCCACGGTCCCAGATCTCCACCCAGGAGTGGTTGCCGCTGTCGTCCGACCACCGCGGCGTGCCGACGAAGCGCGCCGGAACGCCGACCGCGCGGCAGGCGCTGATCAGCAGCACCGACAGACCGGTGCAGGATGCCATGCCGGCTTCGATCGATTCGTACGGACTCTGGTCGGCCTTCGGCCGTTTCGTCGAGTAGTGCACGCCGAGCTCGTCGAAGATCCGCTGGTTGAGCAGCACGGCCGCGGCGGCCGGCGTCTCGGCCTCGGCGACCAGCGGGTGAAAGCGCTCGTAGAAGTCGCGGCGCCAGGCGTCGCGCCGCTCGCCGATGTTGGCGTAGGGCAGCACGTACTCGAAGAAGTAACGCTCGGGCACCTCGTCGGACCACGGCGCCGCCCGCCACGCGCGGTAGGCGAACTGCACGTGCTCGACGAGGAAGTCCGCGGTGAGCGTGCGCAGGTCGGTCTCCGGCATGTGCCGCAGCAAGAACTCGAGCCCGGGGCGCTCGTCATCGGCGACGCGCTCCAGCGCCGCGCGCAGCGCGGGGAGGTTGTCACCGGCGCGCTCGAGGGTCTGCTCGAGCGCGGTGGGGGACTGCGGCAGGGCGAGCGCGAGCGCGGTGAGGCTGAGCGGAAGCATGCGGGACCGAGGATACCCGAGGCTCGGATGCGTCCGTCGCTCCGCTCGGCTATCTTGGCGCGCTGTCGTCTCGCGATCGCCCATGGATGCACAAGACCTGGACCAACCCGTCGTAATCGCCGAGGGCAGCGCGCCCGAGATGGGGCGGCTCTGCGGCTTGCTGCGCGCGCAGTCGATCGCGGCGGCGCTGGTGCCCTCGAGGCGCGGATCGGGTTGAGGCACACGGGCCGGGCTCGCGGTCGCGGGCTCGTCGGCGGCCGAGGCTCTGCAGTGCCTGCGCAGCGACGAGCAGCGTGGAATGTCCGAGATCGAGCGCCTCGCCTCGGAGGTCAACGTCGACTTCGACGCCGACGAGGCGGTGTGTCCGGCGTGCGCGACGATTTTCTCGACCGCGCTGCGCCGCTGCCCCGAGTGCGACCTCAACTTCGGCTGAGCGTTCGGGGGCCGAGAGTCTTAGCGCGGCGACGACATTCCCGAAGGCCGGTTGCCTGCCGGAGTTCGATCCCGCAACTCCCGGGCGCTGAGCTGGTCCTTCGCGATCGCCGCGCGCAAACCCCATGGACTCTTGTGCACTCGCGCCGCCAACACCCAGGTGATCGCGAAGCCGGCGAGGTAGGACAGAGCCGTGGCCTGCGCCGCGCCGACGATCCCCATGCGCGGGATCAGCACGGCGTTGGCGCCGATGTTGATCGCGGCGATCAGCATCGAGGTCAGCGACAGCAGATGGGTCTTGCGCTCGTAGAACAGGTAGCCGCTGCGCATCTTGTACATGCCGTTGAAGGCAAGGCCGAGTCCGACCCAGAGCACACAATCGGCGCCGCCGCGGAAGTCCGCGCCGATGAACCACTGATAGATCCACGGCACGACCGCCGCCAGCAGCAGGGCGGCGCCGACGATGGCGAGGTCGTAGGCGTAGATGATCAGTACGATGCGCCGATTCTGCTCGGCATCCCGGCGGCGGATCTGCTCGCAGAACCATGGCAGCCAGCCGCGGTGGAAGGAGTCTTGCAGCAGCCCGATCACCAGGCCGATCTGCGCGGCGACCACGAACACCCCGGTCTGCTGCGAGCCGAGCAGGTTCTCGACCAGCACGCGGTCGGCGGTGCTGACCGCGAGGCCGGCCAGCGCGACCGGCAGCAGCGGCACGCCGAAGCCGAGGGCGTGGCGCATGGCGGCCGGGTCCGGCCGCCGGCGCAGGAATCCCAAGCGCTGCAGGATGCCGAGGCCCAGGGCGCAGAAGATCGCGTAGGTCGTCAGCTGCGCGACGACCCGTCCCTGCCAGCCCGTGGTGAAGCCGACGACGAGCAGCAGAGTCAGCGCCGCGTTGCAGATCGCGATGCCGATCTGGAACGCCGCGTAGCGCGTGGGCTGCACGCGCACTTGCCAGATCGCCAGCACGATGCGCGTGATCACCTGGGCGCTCGCGCACCACACGACCAACCACAGCCAGTCGGCCGTGATCTTGGTCCAGCGCTCGATCGCCGGCGCGGCCAGCCACAGGGCGGCGGCCACCAACGCCGTGCCGGCCGCCCAAAGCCAGACGCAGCTGCCGACGTAGGCGGGGAAGTCGCACTGCTCGCGGTCGTAGTAGCGCCGGGCGATCGCGTTCTGCACGCTCACCCCCGCGAAGGTCGCCGCCAAGCCGATCAGCACTTGGAACATGGCGACCGCCGCCATGTCCTCGGTGGTGAGGCAACGCGTCAGCACCGGCAGCAGCAGGAACGGCACCGCCGCGGCGATCACGTTGCTCGCGGTGTACACCCCGACGGTCTTCGAGAACCGAGAGGTCGCCCACTGCAGCAGTACTTGTCGGTGGCTCACGATCGGGCGGGGGGATCCCGCTGGTTCATCGGCCGAGGCAGGCGCCCCGGTGTAGCCAATCCGCCCCCGCGATGGGCAGTTCGCGCGATCCTAGTCCGCTTCCGCCACCTCGAGCAGAGCATCGAGCGCGCCCGGGATCGTCACCGCCCGCATCCGCCCACCGTCCGCGTCCTTGCGCACGCACACCGCCGTCATCGTGCCCTGCGCAGTGCGCCGCGGGCCATCCTCACCGGCAACCGTGAAGTCGATCTCGTAGGTCACCGACGTGCGCCGCTTCGCGCGCACGCGCAAGCGCAGCTCGACCTCGTCCTCGTAGTGCAGTGGTGCCTCGTAGTGGCAGCTGGCGCTGCCGCGCGCCCAACCGACGAAGCCGTCGCCGTCGGCGTGGTGCACGCGGTGGCCGAGGGAGCGGAAGAAGGCGTGCTCGACCTCTTCCATGTAGCGGAAGTAGTTGGAGAAGTGCAGGATGCCGGCCATGTCGGTCTCGGCGAACTCGACGCGGCGGCGCATGGTGAACTCGGTCGGCACGGCGGGGTCAGGCGTACCGCGCGTTCCGGTGCCGGTCGAGGAAGAAGCCCTGGAGTAGCGGATCCACCTGCAGCAGGCCCTGCCGGGTCAGCACCACCGCGCCCTCTTCGAGCTCGAGATGACCGCGGCTCTGGTAGTCGCGCAGCACACCGGCGAAGCGCTGCTGGGGGTCGACCCCGAACTTGTCGACGAACGGCCGGGTCTCGACGCGGCCCAGCTTCAGCTGCAGCACGAACTCGCGGATCATCCGTTCTTCGTCGGTGAGCTGCAGGGCGCGGCGCAGCGGGAACGCGCCGGCCTCGACCGCTTGCAGGTAGTCGTCGAGGTGGTGCGCGTTCTGCACGTGGAAGCCGCCGAGGTGCGAGAACGAGGCGACGCCGATGCCGAGCATGTCGGCGCCGTGCCACAGCGCGTCGCGGTAGCGGAAGTGGACCTCGTCGCCGCGCACGGCCGTGTAGGCGCTGCCGATGCGATAGCCGTCGCGCTCCAAGGCGGCGAACGCTTCGCCGACCCAGCGGCGCTTGGTCGGCCAGTCCGCCACCGGCGCGACCTGTTGGCCGCCGTCGCGCATGCGCCGGTAGAGCGTCGTGTTGTACGGCACCTCCATCTGGTAGATGGTGATGCTCTCCGGCGCCAGCGCGCGGGCGCGCTCGACGCTGCGCGTCCAACCTTCATCCGACTCGCCGACCATGCCGGCGATCAGGTCGAGATTGCGCTGGTCGAAGCCCGCCTCGCCGGCCCACCCATAGGCGCGATCGATCTCGGCGGCGCGGTGGGCGCGGTTGTTGAGCGCCAGCAGCTCCGCATCGAAGCTCTCCACGCCCAGGCTGAGGCGGGTGACGCCGAGCTCGGCCAAGGCGTGCACCTTGCGCTCCTGCAAGGTCCCGGGTTCGCACTCGAAGGTCACTTCGCGCACCGCGTCCCACGGCATCAGCGCGCGCAGCTGCTCGAACAGCGAGCGCAGCTGGTCGACCGACAGATACGACGGCGTGCCGCCGCCGAAGTAGACGAACTCCGGCGGCCGGTCGCGCAGGTAGGGGGTCGCCGCCAGCAGGCGCAGCTCGGCGACCAAGGCGTCGACGTAGCGGTGGACGCGCGCCGAGTCGTTGTCGGTATAGACCCGGAAGTAGCAAAAATCGCAGCGCTTGCGGCAGAACGGGATGTGGACGTAGAGGCCGAACGGCGGCGGCTTCTCCGGCGCCAGCGCGAGCCGTTGGGTGGCCGCCGGCAGGGTTTCGGCGCTCCACGCCGAGAACGGCGGGTAGTTGGCGACGAAGTAGTTGCCGGCGGCGGTGGCGTCGGGCCGCGGCTGGGCCGTGTCGTGGTCGTTTTGGCTGGCTTCGGACATCGCGGCGCGCTGGATCTTAGCGTCGGTGGTACGGTTCCGGGACTCGCAGTGCGAGGCCGGCGCGCGTATCTTCCGGCGCGGCTACAGCATGCGCGCGCCCCGCGAACGGCGCGGCGCGCGTGCCAAACATACCGAAAGTTCGTGAATCGCTACGACGCGGCAATCATCGGCGGCGGCCCGGCGGGGGCTGCGGCAGCGCTCCTGTTGGCGCGGTCCGGGCATCGCGTCGTCGTGCTCGAGCGCGAGCGGTTCCCGCGGGTACACGTCGGCGAGTCGTTGGTGCCGGCGGTCAATCTCAGCCTGGATCGGCTCGGCGTGACCGCGGCGATGGAGAGCCTGCGCTGTCCGGCGAAGCACGGCGTGCAGTTCTTCACCCAGCGCGGCGCGGCCCGGCCGTTCTACTTTTCCGAGGTCGACGATCCCCGCATGCACACGACCTGGCAGGTCGAACGCGCTGGATTCGACGCGATGCTGCTGGACGCCGCCCGCGACGCCGGTGCCGAGGTGCGGCATGGCGTCGAGGTCGTCGCCGTGGCCGGCGCCGATGGCCGGGTCGAGGGCGTCCGCGTACGCGCGCCGGATGGCGAGCAGGAGGTCCGCGCCGGCGTCGTGGTCGACGCATCGGGTGCCTCGGGGGTCGTGGCGCGGCGGCTGGGCCAGCGCGTGCCGATCCCCGAGCTGCGCAACGCGGCGGTCTGGGCACACTACCGCGGAGCTCGCCTGGACCCGGGCATCGATGCGGGGTCGACCTTGATCTTCCGGCTCGACACCGCCGCGTGGCTGTGGTGGATCCCGTTGCCGGACGCGGTCAGCATCGGTCTGGTCGCGCCGGCGGACCGGCTGACCGAGTTCGGCAGCGAGCCGATCGCCATCCTCGAAGAGGCCATCGGCCGGAGTCCACAACTGACGGAGCGGTTGCGCACCGCCGAGCGCTGCACCGCGGCGCGGCCGGTGCGCGATTTCTCCTACGTCTCCGAGCGAGAGGGCGGACCCGGGTGGCTACTGGTCGGCGACGCCCTCGCCTTCCTCGATCCGATCTACTCGACCGGGTTGTTCCTGTCGCTGTACTCGGCGGAGCTGGCGGCGGAAGCGATCGACGGCGCGCTGCGCACGGGCCAGCCGCTGGACTTCGACGGCTACGCGGCCGACTACCGGCGCGCGTATCGACGGTTCGAGGCGCTGGTGCGTGCCTACTATCAAGAAGAGTTCCACTTCGGCGAGTTCGCCCGCGACGCGGAGCGGCGCCGGGGTCTGGTCGACTTGCTCAGTGGCCTGTGGGACACCGAGGCGGCGGCCGGGGTCGAGCGCGCGCTGTGGGCGCGGCACGGCACCCGGTTGGCAGCGCGGCGGCCCACCGGCACCGAGGGGTCCTGACGTTTCGTTGACTTGGAGTCGTGCGATGAACGGTGATTGCCGCGCTGGCGCAGCCTTGCTGCCCATCCTCTGTCTGTCGGTCCTGCCGGTCGCGAACGCTCAAGACTGGCCGCACTGGCGCGGGCCGCGCTACGACGGTTGGTCGCCGGCGACTGGCCTGCCGGCCAAGTTCGATGCCGAGACCAACCTGGCGTGGCGTTGCGCCATGCCCGGCCCCGCCGCGTGCACGCCGATCGTGGTGGGCGACGCGATCTTCCTCAGCTCCGTCGATACCGAGCGCGAGCGGCTCGTCGCGATGCGGGTCGACGCGGCCACCGGCGAGATCGTCTGGCAGCGCGATGCCGACTCGGGCTATCGGCCCGGGGAGGTGGGCAGCCGAGTCGCCGGCGGGCGGCGCAGCAACTACGCGTCGCCGTCGCCGACGACGGATGGCGAGCGGGTCGTGTTCTTCTTCGGCAACGGCGACCTGGTGAGCTACGACTTCGACGGCGAGGAGCAGTGGCGGCGCAACGTCTGCGAGGACTACGGCGACTTCGCGTTCCAGTGGACCTTCTCGGCGAGCCCGACGCTCTGGCGGGACATGCTGGTGCTGCCGGTGCTGCAGCGCGACGTCGAGGTGCAGCGGCGGCGGCAGCGGGGCGGTCCGCAGGCCGAGCCCGGCCGCGAGGGCATCGAGTCGTTCTTGCTCGGCTTGGATCCCGCGACGGGCGAGACCCGCTACCGGCATTTGCGCCCCTCGGATGCCCGCGTCGAGTCGCGCGAGAGCTACGCCACGCCGATCCCCTACGTCGGCGACGACGATCGCGCCGAGCTGCTCATCGTCGGCGGCGACGTGATCACCGGCCACGTGCCGGAGACCGGTGAAGAGCTGTGGCGGTGGGGGACCTGGAACGAGGCCCACCGCGAACGCTGGTGGCGCTTGGTACCCTCGCCGGTCGTCGGCGATGGCGTGGCGCTGGTGTGCGCGCCGAAGCGCGCGCCGGTGTTCGCCGTCAGGCTCGGCGGCGAGGGCTTGCAGATGCCCACCGCCAACCTGTGGCGCAGCAGCGGCCGACCCAACCCGGTGAGCAGCGACGTGCCCACGCCGGCATTCGCCGACGGACACTTCTACGTCCTGAGCGACGTGCAGAGCGCCCTCTCCAAGGTGTCGTCCGTCGACGGAGAGGTCGTGTGGACCACCGAGCTGAGCAAGGACACCCTGTGGCGCGCGTCACCGACCATCGCGGACGGCCACGTCTACTGCATGAACCACGGCGGTGAGGTGGTGGTGGTCGACGCCGAGACCGGCGACATCACCCACCACACGGCACTCGGCGAGCCCGACGACGATCTCACTCGATCATCGATCGTCGCCGCCCGCGGCGGCCTGTTCGTGCGCACCAACCAGGCCTTGTTCCACTTCGCCGAGTAGTACGGAGTCGCACTCGATTTTCTCGCTTCGCCGCGCGCCGCTCACGGTGTGACGCCGCGCAGCCCGTTGCTCGCCGCAGCGCCCGCGACCGCACTTGCATCGAGCAGCCACGCCTGCGCATACAAGCTCAACCCCGCGGGGACGCCCAGCGGCCAGCGCTGTTGCAGGAACGCGCTCCCCCGTGCGTCGGTCGACAGGGGCACCGCGACATCCGGTCGCGGCACGAGCACTCCGCCGAGCAGTGGCAGGTCGACGCGGGCGCCGCCCAAGACCAACACCCCGGGTGCGCTCGCTGCGGCACGGTGGACGGCGAGGGTCAGCGGCGTCGCTGGCTGGAGGATACCGGTGCCGCGCAGCTGCGGTGGGCCCGCGGCGCCGGGCAGCGCGTTGCCAAGGTCGGTCCAGGCGTCGCCGCCGGTGCCGCGCAGGGTGATCAGCGCCGGATAGTACCAGCGTGCCGGCGAGCGCTCGACCTGAACCAAGACGTCTTGCACCGAGTCGCCGTCGAGGTCGGCCAGGGCCAGCCCGAACGGGCGCTCGTTGACACCGAGCCGCAGGTGTTCATCGAACGTGCCATCGCCCCGGTTGCGCCAGAACGACACGTCCTGCGCGCCGAAGTTGCCGGCCAGCAAGTCGACGTCGCCGTCGCCATCCGCGTCGCCGGCGACCAGCATGTTGAAGTTGCTCACCGAGATCGCCGCGCGGCTGGCGCGGTAGCTGCGCGGCGGCTTCAGCAACCCCGCGATGCCGCGCCCCAGCAGGATCGACATGGTCAGCGAGTTCGCGTCCAGCGTTGCCGCGTCCAGGTTGCCGTCGCCGTCGTAGTCGGCAAGCGCGATCTCGGTGACCGCGAATCCCGACTGGAAGGTGGCCGGCGTGCCGAACGTGCCGTCGCCGTTGCCCAGGCTGACCTCGACCCACCCCTGAATGCCGCTGTTGGTGACCAGGTCGATGGTGCCGTCGTTGTCCATGTCGCCGGCCTCGACCGCGTCGAAGTAGTTGCTGACCTCGTGTCCGGCGAATGCGGCGAAGGCGCCGCCGTCGCGCCGCGAAACCTGCACCTCGTCGTTGCAGCCGGCGACCAGGGCGTCGAGGTCACCGTCTCGGTCGACGTCGGCCAACCGCAGCTCGTCGGCCTCGCATGCCAGGCCCGGCCCCGCGCGCTCGGCGTCCAGCGAGCCGTCGCCCCGGTTCAGGCGCCAGCGGAGCCGCGTGGGGAAGCGGTCGTCCATCCAGACGACGTCGAGGTCGCCATCGCCGTCGAGGTCTCCCAGCGCGAGCGTCTTGGCCATCATCGGCGCGCGGTAGAACGTCGAGGGCGCGAACTGACCACCCCCGATGCCGAGCGCCACGGCGAGGCCCCAGTTGCTGCCGGAGCCGAAGTTCTCGCTGTAGCCGACCACGACGTCGAGAACGCCGTCGCCGTCGAGGTCGCCGGTGCGCATCTCGCCGTACGAGCAGGGCGCCCAGCTGAGCGGCACGAGGTCGTGGTGCTGCGCCACCGGGTAGGCGCCGTCGCCAGGGTTCTTGTGCACGCCGACCGTCGTCGAGCCGGTCGACACCGCGGTGATGTCGAGGTCGCCGTCGCCGTCGAGGTCGGCCGGCACCGCGCCGCTGAGGCCATTGCCCGAGCGATAGGGCTGCGCCGTGCCGAACCCGCCGCTGCCGTCGCCGGCGACGATCGAGAACCCGAACACGCTGCGTTGGCCGATGCAGAGGTCCACCCAGCCATCGCCGGTGACGTCCGCGACGTGCAGCGAGGTGCCGGCGTCGCGGCCGGCGACCAACGGGATCACGGTCAGGGGATCGAAGCTGCCGTCACCGCGGTTGCGCAGCAGGCCGACGTGGCCGGTCGGGCCCTGAAACGCACCGGAGCCGGCGCGCTCGGCGGTGTACAGCAGGTCGGCATCCCCGTCGCGATCGACGTCGTGCAGCGCCACGGCCGGCAGGTTGTCGAGCTGGATGACCGGTGAGCCCATGTGCACCACCGGCGCGTCGAAGCCACCGCTGCCGCTGAGCATCACCGACAGGTCGTGCATCTCGCCGGCGATGACCAGGTCGGGCCTTCCATCGCCGTCGAGGTCGCCGGAGGCCGCTGCCGAGGACGAGCTCGGCAGCGTGCGGATCACCGGTGGCGCGAACGCGCCACCGCCCAGGTTGCGCAAGTACGCCCAGCTGTTGCCGGCACTGATGAGGTTGTCGTGCGCCACCGCCAGGTCGGCGTCGCCATCGCCGTCGAAGTCGGCCGCGGTGATGCCGGTCGGTCCCGGACCGGCGACATAGACTCCGCCGCGGACGAAGCCCGCGCCGCCGTCATTGAGCAGCACCGTGACCGTCGTGCCGTCCCACAGCATGCCGGTGTTGGCGACGGCCAGATCCAGATCGCCGTCGCCGTCGAGGTCGGCGGCCACCATGCCACCACTCGGCCCGGCGACCGGGTAGAACGACGGCGGGCCAAAGCCACCGCGGCCGTCGCCCCGCAGCACGACGACGTTGGCGCCGGGGCCCCAGCTGGCGGCGGCGAGGTCGAGGTTGCCGTCGCCGTCGAAGTCGGCCACTTGTGGCGCCGAGGGCACGAGAGCCTCGGTCGAGAGCGATACGTCGAACACGGTGCTCGGCGCGTCGAACTCGAAGTGCTGCGCGCTCGCGGGGAGGGCCGCCGCACACGCGGCAACCACGGAACAGAGAGCTCGGTTCATGATCGGTGGGATTGGGTTGGCGCCGAGGAGGTTCAGTACTGCGTGCCCTGCAGGGCGTTGCTGGCGGTGACACCGCTCGGGCCGGTCGGGTCCAGGATCCAGCTCTGCGCGAACAGCGAGATGCCGGTGGGGACGCCGACCGGGATCGGCAGAGTCAGGCTCGATGCGCCGAGTGGGTCGGTGGCAAACGGCGTCAACAGATCCGGCCGCGGCACGAGCAGACCGCCCAGCAGCGGCTGGTCGACGCGCTGCAGGCCGAGGACGTGCACGCCTGCGGCGGCGGCCGCCGCGTTGGCGAGATCGAGTTGCACGGACTGGCCGCCGACGACCGGCGTCGCGCTCTGCAGGGTCGGTGCTCCCAGCGCGCCGCCGAGCGCACTCCGCAGGTTGCGCCACGCGCTGCCGGCGGTGCCGGGCAGCACCGCGGCGGCGGGAAAGAAGCTCAGCGATGCGCCGGGCACGATGCCGACGACGAGATCCTCGATCGCGTCGCCGGTGACATCCGCCCAGACCAGATCGAACACCTCGTCACCGGTTCCGTAGCGCAGCTGCCGATCGAAGGTGCCGTCGCCGCGGTTGCGGTAGACGGAGACATCGCGCGAGCTCCAGTTGCCGGTCATCAGGTCGAGATCCCCGTCGCCGTCGATGTCGCCGGCCGTGATCCGGCGCGCGTTGCTGAGCGCGGGGTCATAGGCGCTCTCGTAGTGGACCGCCGGGAAGAAGCCGCCGTCCCCGAAGCCGATCAGCACCGACACGGTGGATTGGCCCTTGTTCTGCCCGAGGTTGGAGGTCGCGAGGTCGAGGTTGCCGTCGCGGTTGAAGTCGGCCACGGCGATCGACAGCGGACCGCGCTCGGTCACCGACGTCAGCGGTGTGCCGAACGTGCCGTCGCCGTTGCCGAGGCTGACCTCGATGCCGTTGAAGCCGCTGTTGGTGACCAGATCGGCGATGCCGTCGTTGTCGATGTCGGCGTGGGTGACGAAGGTGGTGAAGGTGCTGAGCGTGTGCTGCGTGACGCGCGCGAACGTGCCGTCGCCGGCGTTGTGCAGCAAGAACAGGGGCTGGCCGTTGCCGCCCCCGCAGAAGGCCGCCGCCGAGACCGCCACGTCCAGATCGCCGTCGCGGTCCATGTCGAAGGCGTGCACATCGCCGATCTTGCAGCCGCTGACCTGCCAGTCGCGCTGTGCGGCGAATGCGCCGCCGCCGAGGCCGCGTCGGGTGTGCACCTCGTAGGGGGGGAAGTCGTCGCCCCAGAGCAAATCGGTGATGCCATCGCCGTCGAGGTCGCGGAACTCGAGCTCGCGCGCTGCCACCGGCGTGTTCAGTACGCGGGGTGCCGCGAAGGTGCCATCGCCGCGGTTGGCGAGCAGGCCGATGCCGCCCGCATTGCTGGTCGCCGGCGAGAACGCCAGACCGAGGTCGAGGTCGCCATCGCCGTCGTAGTCGGCGCTGTCCATCGAGGTCGAGACGATCAGCCCCGATGTCGTGAACGGGTACGGCCGCGGGTCCGCGAACCGCCGCCCCACGGTGTTTTCGTAGACGCACAGGCCCAGCGCGAAGCGCGCCAGCACGAGGGCGTCGGCGCGGGCATCCGCGTTGATGTCGAGGATGTCGATGGCGATGGCCTCGGCGCCGGCCTGTAGACTGCGCGGCGTCGCGAACGCACCGCCTCCGGTCGATTCGAACAGCAGCCATTCGCCGTCGTTGAGGTGGGCGCTGGCGATGTCGGGCCAGCCGTCGAGGTCGAGGTCGCCGACCGCCAAGTCCGCCGCCCCCTGCGTCTCCGGCAGTGTGGTGAGGGCGACCGCCGCGCCGAATCGCCCGCTGCCGTCGTTGTGCAGCACCGCCACAGCACCCCGGCCGGATCCCGATTGGAACCCCGACTTGAGGCTGGAGTAGACCACGTCGAGGTCGCCGTCGAGGTCGAGGTCGGCGAGCTCGACGCAGGGGTAGAAGTCGCCGGCGAACTGGTTGGGCAGCACGGGGTAGCTGACCGGGGTCAGCTCCGCGGTGTTGTGGATGATCACCACGCGCTGTCCCTCGCGTGCGACCGCGAGGTCGGTCGTGCCATCGCCGTCGACGTCTCCCGTGGCGATGCGATAGGGACCGGCGCCCACCGGCACGCTGCCGGGAGGCCGGAAGCCGCCATTGCGGTCGTTGGTGAGCACGGACACCGTGCTGCCCTGGCCGAGGCGGCCGAAGTTGGCCACCGCCAGGTCGGTCCAGCCATCGCCGTCGAAGTCGGCGGCGGCGAGCCCGGTGGGGCCGGCGCCTGCCGGGAAGACCGCGCGGGGGGCGAAACTCCCGTCGCCGCGGTTTCGGTGCAAGGAGACCGTGCTGCCGCTGCCGGTGTTGCCGGTGTTCGCCACCACGACATCGATGTCGCCGTCCCGGTCGAAGTCGGCGACTTCGAGGTCGTTGGCGTCGTCCCAGAAGCCGGCGGCGGTGTCGTACAGCACCGGCGGGCCGAAGCTGCCGTCGCCGCGGCCGAACAGCACCCCCAGCTTCGGGATCGCCGGCCCGTGCACGGTGACGACATCGAGCAGCCCGTCGCCGTCGAGGTCGGCCTGCCGCATCGACCACGGCATGCGGGCGAGGGTCGAGGAGCCGGTGTCGTAGGTGATCGAGCGGCTCTCGAAGTCGGGGACTTGGGCGGCGGCACCGGGTGCCAGCGTTGGCAGGACCAGCGTTGACAACGCGGCGAGTGCGATCGGAATGGGGGTGGACATTGGAGAATCGGTAGTGAGGGGGGCGACACCGCCCTTGCGAGGGGAGGGGTCCGGCCGCTGCCAAAAATTCCGGTCGCGAATCGGGGCGAGGCTCCGCCCCCGGCATGCGGCGTGCAAAGCTCTAGGGTGGGGCGCGCGCCGCCACTGCTCGATGGCCCGACCGACCGAAATCACCATGCTCTTGGACCGTTCCGCCGCCGGCGACGCGGCGGCCGCGCAGGAGCTCGTTCCGCTGATCTACGACGAGCTGCACGCGATCGCCCGCCGGCAGATGCGGGTCGAACGAGCCGGACACACCCTGCAGCCGACCGCCCTCGTGCACGAGGCCTACGTGCGGTTGCTGGGCACGGAAAAGGGCGGGTTTGCCAACCGAGCGCACTTCTTCGCCGCGGCGGCGCAGGCGGTGCGCCGCATTCTGGTCGAACACGCGCGGTCGCGCCGCCGGTTGCGCGCGGGCGGAGATCGAGGCCGCGCGGCGGACGTCGACGTCGGTCTCCTGCCGGCCGACCCGATGGACCAGCGGGTGCTGGCGGTCGACGAGGCCCTGCAGCGGCTGGCCGAGGAGCGCCCGCAACAGGCCAGGCTGGTCGAGCTGCGGTTCTTCGGTGGCCTGACGACGGAGGAAGCCGCGGTTGCGCTCGGTGTGGCCCCGCGCACCGCCGCGCGCGATTGGCTGGTGACCAAGGCGTGGCTGGCGCGCGCGCTGCGGCCGGAGGTGGACCAAGATGGCTGAGCGGCAACCGTTGCCGTCGTGGGATCGCGTGGCCGAGCTGGTCTCCGCCCTGGCCGGGTTGCCGCCGGCGGAGCGCGCCGCCGCCCTCGAGCGGCAGTGTGGCAGCGATGCCGCGCTGCGCGCCGAGGTCGAGTCGCTGCTCTCCCACCACGACGAGCCGTTGGACTTCTTGGAGCGGCCGGCGCTCGGCCGCTCGTTCACGGTCGCCGCCGCCAGCGACGATCCGGCCGACGATCCGATCCTGGGTCGGCGGCTGGGGGTGTATCGCGTCGATGCGCGCGTCGGCTCCGGCGGGATGGGGTCGGTGTACCGCGGCAGTCGCCAGGATGGTCTCGTCGAGCAGACCGTGGCCATCAAGTTGGTCCACCCTTGGCGCTGCACGCCCGAGGTCGTGGCGCGCTTTCAGCGCGAGTGGCAGGCCCTGGCGGCGCTGTCGCACCCGCAGATCGCCAAGCTGCTGGACGCCGGCTTGGCGGACGACGGGACGCCGTTCTTGATCATGGATTTCGTCGAGGGCCGGCCGATCGACGAGCACTGCGACGCGTTGCGCCTGACGGTGCCGCAGCGTCTCGAGCTCGTCGAGCGCGTCGCCCGGGTCGTGCACTACGCCCACCAAAACCTGATCGTGCACCGCGACCTGAAGCCGGCCAACATCTTGGTCACCGCCGCGGGCGACCCGGTGTTGCTCGACTTCGGCATCGCCAAGATGCTGCAACCGGGGGCGGCCGCCGCGCCCACCGCAACCCGCGCGGCGATGATGACGCCGGACTACGCCAGCCCCGAGCAGATCCGCGGCGAGGCGCCGACGACCGGGTCGGACGTGTACTCGCTCGGCGTCTTGCTCTACGAGCTGCTGGTCGGCTGCCGACCGTATCGGTTCACGACGCGTTCGGTCGCCGCGATGCGCTCGGTGCTCGATGATCGGGAGCCAGCGCGGCCGAGCACCCGAGTGCGGCAGGCCGGCGAGCCCGCGGGGGTCGAGTCCGAGCCGTCGGGGGCGGCCGCCGTGGGTGCCGTGGAGCTCGCCGAGCGGCGGGGGACCACGCCGCGTCGGCTCTACCGCTTGCTGCGCGGCGAGCTCGACAACGTCGTGTTGATGGCCATGCGCAAGGATCCGGCGCGCCGCTACGGGTCGGCCGAACAGCTCGCCGCAGACCTGCGACGCCATCGCGCCGGCTTGCCGGTGGCCGCGCGGCCGGACACCTGGCGCTACCGGGGCGCGAAGTTCCTGCTCCGCAATCGCGCTGTGGTCGCGCTCGCTGCCATCGCGGTCACGGCCTTGGTCGCGGGAAGCGTGGCGACGTGGCGGCAGGCACTGGTGGCCGCGCGCGAAGCCGAGCACGCCGGCATCGAGGCGCGGTCGGCGCAGCGACTGGCCGACGTCGTCGTCGATGCGTTGTTGGCCTCGACGCCGGAGCAAGCGGATGTGCAGCGCGACCGGATCGAGCGGCTGTTGGCGCAGCACGCTGCCGCGGCGCGGCGCGAGCTGGCCCACCGCCCGCACGTGCGCGCCAACTTGATCGATGCGCTCGGCCGGGTCTGCGGTCGACTCGGGCAGCACGACGCGGCGTTGGCGCTGGTCGACGAGGCCGCCGGCGTGCGCCGCGAGGCGTTCGGCGAGCAGAGCTTGGAGTGGGCGCTGAGCGAGAGCTCTCGTGGCGAGCTCGCGGTGCGCCGCAGCGACTACGCCGCTGCGCGGGAGCACTTTGCCCGTGCTCTACAGCTCCAGCAGGCGTTGCCCGTCGGTGTGCACACCGACGTCGGGCGCGCCTACAACGACCTGGCAGTCGCCGAGCGCGCGCTCGGCAACGTCGGCCGCGCGGAGGAGCTGCACCACGCCGCGCTCGATGTCCGGCGCGGCGCGCATGGCGCGCGCACCGTGGCCGTGGCCGAGAGCCTGAACAACCTGGCGATGATCCACCTGGCGCGGGGCGCGCTGCCGCTGGCGGTGCGCGACTTGACCGAGGCGTTGGCGATCCGGCGAGAGCAGCTGGGCGCCGGGCACCCGTTGGTGGCACAGAGTCTCAACAACCTGGCCGGAGTGCAGCAGCGGCAGGGGGACACGGCGGCGGCTCAGGCGACGCTGGAGCAGGCCGTGCGCAGCTACGCCGAGCAGGCGGTCGCCGATCCGGAGGCCTTCGGCCGAACCCTGACCAACTTGGCCGAGGTCATGGCGCTGCGCGGAGACGATTCGGGCGCGCTGCAGCGCGCTGAAGAGGCGCTCGCCATGCGCCGCGAGCACCACGGTGACGACGCGCACCCGAGCGTGGCGCGGGCACAGCTGGTGGTGGCGAAGCTCGAGGGGCGGCTCGGCCGCCATGCCGACGCGCTGCCACGGTTCGAAGCCGCCCTGGCGGTGTTGCGGTCGGCGCTTCCCGCCGGCGGTGACCGGTTCGCGGCTGCGCTGTGCAGCCATGGCACCGCGCTGCTGGCCGCCGGCCGGACCGCGGACGCCGAGAGCGTCTACCGCGATGCGATCGCGCAGATGCGCGCCGCCGATACGAAGCGCGCCGATTTGCGGGGTGCCGCCCTGTTGGGGCTGGCGGTTGTCCTGCAGCGCGACGGTCGCGCGGCCGAGGCTGTTCCGTTCGCCCGGCAGGCCGCGGAGTGCTTCGGCGAGCGCTTTCCTGCCCAAGCGCA
Organism: Planctomycetota bacterium; assembly: GCA_965223545.1. Lineage (GTDB taxonomy): Bacteria > Planctomycetota > UBA1135 > UBA1135 > UBA2386 > CBDCWY01. Next base: position 7,428,991 of record OZ245006.1, read on the forward strand.
GCGTGCGCGAGAGTTGCTGGTGGCTCTCGGGGGGTGAGGCGCCGCTCCGCTCGGCAGAGTGACCCCGGTCCGGCCGCAGGTCAGAACCGTTCGAGCAGCTGCGCCGCGTAGCGGCGGTGGCCGGCAGCGGTCGGGTGCACGTCCTTGCCGGGGATCTGTTGGTAGCGCGCGTCGTCTTCAGGGTTGCCCGCCGGCAGCGAGAGGTCGGCCACCGGAATGCCCAGGCCACGGACGTGGCGGATCGTGGGCGAGTCCATCGTGCGCGGGTCGATCTGCTGGGAGACGATCGCGACCGACAGCTCGATCCGGTGCGCCGTGCACAGCGCGTGCAGCTCGTCGAAGATCGCCTTCTCGACCTCGACCGCCTCCGCGTGCGGCGTCGGTGCAGCCGCGAGCGCGTCGTGCCAAGCCGCTCGGTCGTCGGCGTACGGGATGAGCTGCACGGTGAGCGCGCCGTTGGACAGGCCCGCGGCCGCGATGTGTCGCCGGCCGGACTCATCGAACCGACCTGGCGGATTGAAGCGCGCCAGCCAGTCCGAACTGCCGACGTTGCGCTCGGGTTGCCACGAGCCGTAGAAGAACACCAGCCAGCGTGGCAAGCGGCGCTGGTGGGCGACCGCGTCTCGCAGGCGCAACAACGCTTGCAGGCTGCCGTAGCTGGAGCAGCCGTAGTTGCGCACTTTCAGTGCGGGGCGGTTCTGTTGGACGATCCAGGCGAAGGTTTCGTCATTGCTCAAGCCGTCACCGGCGACGAACGAGCAGCCCATCAGCCAAAGCTCCGGCCGGCGATCGTCGGTTCGTGCGACGAGGCTGGTGGCCTTGGTGCCATCGGCGTCGATCACCACCCACTTGGCTCCGCGCTCGCCGCCGATGTCGTAGTCGAAGCGGTGCAGCCCCGGCTGGAACCGGTAGCCGAGCACCGGGTCACCGATGTAGTAGGGTCCGGTCTGCAGGCCGGCGACCAGATGTCCGCCGAGCTTCTGCGGCGGGCGTGGTCGCAGCGCGAGCACCAGCGCGGCAGCCGCGAGCGCTGCGGTGCCGGCGAGGGTCACCTTGAACCACGTCTCACGCTTCACCAGCTGAGGCGTACGGTGACACCGTAGGTCCTGGGACCCGCGCTCTCGCCGGCGAACAGAGTGGGGTCGGCGGGGTTGATCTGGAACGCGATGGGCACGTAGCGCTCGTCGAGCGCGTTCTCCATGAATCCCTCGATGCGCCAGCGCTCGCCACCGCCGCCGATGCGCAGGTTGAGCAGCTCGTAGCGCTCGCTCTGCAGGTTGCTGGCGTCGTAGTAGAACCTGCCGATCGAGTGGTAGTCGGCGCGGGCGAAGACCGCGTGTCCGTGTTCGCCGATCGGTGTCGAGTAGCGCGCGCCGACGCTGGCGGTGCGCTCGGGCGCGAACGGCAGGTCGTTGCCGGCGGTGTTCTGGCCGAACTGGTCGACGAACGCGTCGAACTCGGTGTCCAAGAATCCCAGGCTGCCGTAGACCTCGATCTGCTCGGTCGGCCGCAGCACGCACTCGAACTCGACGCCGCGGCTGGTCGACTCGCCGGCGTTGGTGACGTAGCCACCGGCGGTGGGGTCGAATTGGCTGAGCTGCATGTCGTCCCAATCGATGTGGAACACCGCCACGCTGCCCTCGACGCGGTGCGCTTCGCTGCCCGCCTTGAGGCCGAGCTCGTAGGTCCAGCTGGTCTCGGTGCCGAAGGCGGTGCGGCCGGCGGGCGCGGTGGTGTTGAAGCCACCTGCCTTGAAGCCGCGCGCGGCGAGGCCGTACGCCGAGAACTCGTCGGTCAGTCGGTATGCCAGGCTCACCCGTGGCAGCCATTCGCGGTCGCTGCGCGACGGTGCGCTGGCGCTCAGGGGAAAGCCGCTGAACGTGCGCTGCAGCTCGGCCTCCTTGTCCTCGTAGTCGAAGCGCAGCGCGCCGCTCAGCTCCAGCTGGCCGGCCGACAGGGTCGCTTGGCCGAAGCCGGCGAGGCCCCAGTCGTCGAAGGTGCCGGCCGCGGTGTCGGAGCCGACTTGGCCCGGTGGAAACAAGATGCCCGCGCCGCCGGCGCGGAACTCGTTGGTGGCCGCGCGTTCGCTGTCGCTGTAGAACCCGCTGATCCCCACCAGCCAGCGCAGGGCCGTCCGCTCGCTGAACTGCACGCCGCGCTCTCCCCGGGATCCGACGCGCACCTCTTGGTACAGGTAGGTCTGCTCCTCCTGCGTGAAGCGGCGCACGCCGTCGATCGGCGAGAAGTCGAAGTCGGCGCTCTCCTCGATGCTCCAGTCCTGCACCGCGGTGATCGAGGTCAGCTCGAGGTCGCTGCCGCTGTGCGTGTAGTGCAGCGTGTTGGCCAGCACGTCGCGGTCGGCGGAGCCCTCGAAGTCCTGCGCGATGCGGTTGGGCGCGGCGCGGAGTCCGTTCAGCTCGGACAACACGAAACCGCCGTCGCGCGCCGCCTCGCCCCAGATCGTGTAGCGCAGCGTGTTGTGGGCGTCGGGCGTCCACACCAGCTGGCCGTGGCCGAACCAGCTGTCGCGGTCGTCGACGTCGTTGCCGGTCAGCGCGTTGGTGGTGTAGCCGTCGCGGTTCTCGTGGCTGACGCTCAAGCGCAGGTACAGCTCGTCGGCGACCAGGGGAGTGCTCAGGCCGGCGCGGAACTCCTCGCGGCCGAAGTTGCCGATCGTCGTCAGTGCCTCCAGCTCGGTCCGGTTGGTCGGTCGGCGCGAGTGCAGGTGGATTGCGCCACCCACGGTGTTGCGCCCGTACAGCGCGCTGCTGGGGCCGCGCAGGAACTCGACCCGCTCGACGTCCCAGAGCGGGAGGTTGGTGCTGCTGACCGACAGCTGCGGCACGCCGTCGACGAACGTGGTCACCGCCGGGTCGCCCTGACCGGAGCCGACGCCGCGCACGTAGGGGAACGACAGCCGGCGGGAGGTGAACCCGGTGATCAGCGTGTTGGGCACCGAGCGCGCGGCTTCGGTGATGGTCTCGGCGCCGCGCTCCAAGAGCTCGTCGTAGCGCAGCGTGCTGAGGCTCTGCGGCACGTCACGCTCGGCTTCCTCCCACTTGCGCGCCGTGACCACGACGCGGCTGCCTTCGGTTTCGGCGACCGGTGGGTCCTGTGGCGTCGGGGCGGCGGCGGGCGGGGTCTGGCCGTGGACGGGCGCGACCGAGGCGAGCAGAACGAGGAGCGGCGCGGCAGAGCGCCGGGTCGGGGCGTTGGATCGAATCACGAGTGGCGGCGAAGTCTACGCGCGGGGTCGGGCACCGCGAACCGAAAGGAAGCCCAGCTACGCGCGCCGCGCGCTGCCCGCGAGTCGGACTTGCCGGCGGGGGCCGCTCAGCGCCGCCGATTGCCGCGGGTTTGGCTCGCAACGGGGCCACTGATGCCGTTAACAAGGGCGCCGGTGCCGCCGCGTACCGTCGCTATACTCGCTCTCCACGCCGCATGCGGCTGCTCATGACCACGCGCCTCGCTCTCGTCATCGGTGCGGCCACCGCCGCAATCACCGTTTCCGGTTCGGCCCTCGCGCAGGATTGGCTGCGCTGGCGCGGTCCCGACCAGGCTGGCACCAGCCACGAAACCGAGCTGCCCGCGGCGCTGGCGCTGGACGGCGACGGGGCGTGGAGCCTGGCCGTGCGCGGGCGGGGCACTCCGGTGGTGCACGGCGACCGCCTGTTCGCGATGGGCTACCGCGGCGAGGGGTTCGACGCGCACGAGCTGTTGATGTGCGTCGACGTGGCGAGCGGCGCGATCGTCTGGGAGCACGACCTCACCGACTTTCTCAGCGACGTGGTCTACACCCGGTACGCGATCGGCAGCCCGACGGTCGATCCCGAGACCGGGCTGGTCTACTGCCTGTCCACGCCGGGCCTGCTGAGCTGCTTCACGCCGGATGGTGCGCTGCGTTGGCAGCACTCGATGATGGAGGAGTACGGCCGCTGGACCTTTCCCAACGGCCGCACCGGGGCACCGCTGATCGAGGGGGATCTCGTGGTCGTCCACGTGGCGACCAGCAACTGGGGGCCGATGGGGCCGACGCGGGATCGGTTCTACGCCTTCGACAAGGCCGACGGCACCTCGGTGTGGAGCTGTACCCCGGGCGGACCGCCGAAGGATGGGTCGTTTTCGTTTCCGGTAGTGGCCGACGTCGAGGGCCGGCGGGTGCTGTACGCCGGCCTGGCGGGCGGGCATCTGGTGTGCGTCGATGTGCGCACCGGCCAACCTCTGTGGCGCTTTCAGATGTCGATCGGCGGCATGTCCTCGAGCCCGCTGCTGTTCGGCGACACGGTGATCGCGATCCACGGCAAGGAGAACGTCGACGACTCGACGATCGGGCGGATGGTGGCGCTGCGCCGCGGCGGCCTGCCGGCGCCCGGCGAGCCGGCGCAGGTGCGGGGCCTCGAGGCGGAGGTCTGGCGCAACGATCTGGTCGCGTTCACCAGCTCGCCGGTGCTGATCGGCGAACGGGTCTACGTCACGGTGGCCACCGGCGAGCTGTGCTGCGTCGACGCAACGGACGGCACGGTGTTGTGGCAGGAGAAGCTGGCGCCCGACCAGATCCACGCCTCGCCGGTGTGGGCGGACGGCAAGCTCTACGTGCCGATGACCAACGGCTCGTTGCACGTCGTGCGGCCGAGCGATGGTGGTCCCGAGGTGCTGCAGAGTCTGCAGCTCGAGGGCAGCTGTCTGGGGGCGCCGGCGATCGCCGGTGGTCGGGTGTTCGTGCACACGACCGAGAAGCTGTACTGCCTGACCGGTGAGCCCGCGCCCGGTGCCGCCGGGCACGCGGCGGGGTGGCCGCCGACGCCACTGCAGCCGCAGGCTGGCGAGCCGGCGCAGCTACAGGTGCGCCCCGCCGATCTCGTCGTCGAGCAGGGCGAGTCGTTCGCGGTGCGCGTCGATCTGCTCGATGCCGCCGGCCGGCCCGTGCAGCGCGGCGTCGATGGAGTTGAGCTGCGCACCGAGGTCGAAGGAGTGCAGATGACGAGCGGCGGTGGCGCGGGCCGGATCGAGGTCGCCGCCGACGCGCCGCCGGCGGCGCGCGTACTGACCTTCGCGGCGGCCGAGCGCGAGGCCGGCATGCGCCTGCGCGTCGTGCCGCGGCTGCCGTTCGCCGACGACTTCGAGGACGCCGCGTTGCAGGCCGACGCCGCCGGCGTCCGTCGCGGCCCGGCGCGCCCGTGGTGGGTGGTGGCGGGGCCGCGCTGGGAGATCGTCGAGTTCGAGGGCAATCAAGTGCTTGGCCGCACCCTGGTCAACCCGCTGTTCCAGCGCACCTGGAGCATGATCGGCCACCCGCGGCAGTCGAACTACACCGCCGCGATCGACGTCTACCTCGACGGCAACCGCCGCACGCTGGCCAGCGGCGGGCTGATCAACCAGCGCTACTTGTTCGCGCTGATGGGCAACTACCAGGAGCTGTGGGTGACCTCCAACGAGGAGTCGCTGCGCCAGGTGGTGCCGATCGAGCTCAAGGCCAAGACGTGGTACCGGCTCGTGACTCGGGTCGATCTCGACGCGGACGGTGGCGCCATGCTGCGCGCCAAGGCTTGGCCCCGCGACGGCGAAGAGCCATCGGCGTGGACCTTGGAGGTGCCGCACGCCGTCGCCCACCGGCACGGCTCGCCCGGCCTGTACGGCTTCACTCCGCAGAACCGATTCACTTGCTACTTCGACAACCTGACCGTGACCCCCAATGAGTGAACTCACCCTTTCCGGCGCGTTGGCCGCCCTCGTGTGCAGTGCAGTTCTTGCCGTGACGCCGACGGTCGCGGCGCAGAGCGATTGGCCGGCGTGGGGGCGCGACGCGTCGCGCAACATGGTCGCCGACGTCGAGGGATTGCCGCACACCTTCGAGGCCGGCAAGTTCATCGGCGACAGCGAAGACATCGACATGGCGACCACGCGCAACATCAAGTGGATCGCCAAGCTGGGCTCGCAGAGCTACGGCAACCCGACCGTGGCCGGCGGCCGGGTGTTCGTCGGCACCAACAACGACGTGCCGCGCGATCCGCGCTTCGTCGGGGACCGCAGCTGCGTCTACTGCTTCGACGAGGAAACCGGCGAGTTCCTGTGGCAGCTCAACGTGCCCAAGCTCGGCACCGGCAAGGTCAGCGACTGGGAGTTCTTGGGCATCTGCTCGTCGCCGGCAGTCGAGGGGGATCGCGTCTATTTGGTGACCAACCGGTGCGAGGTGATGTGTCTCGACGTGAACGGGATGGCCGACGGCAACGACGGCCCGTTCAAAGGCGAGGGCCAGTACATGGCCGGCCCGGGCGCGGAACCCATGGAGGTCACCGCCACCGATGCCGACATCATCTGGGCGACCAACATGATCGACGAGTGCGGTGTGTTTCCGCACAACATCACCAGCTGCTCGGTGATGGTGGTCGGTGACCAGGTGTGGACCGCGACCTCCAACGGCGTGGACTACGGTCACGTGACGACGCCGGCGCCGAACGCGCCGTGCTTGATCGTGGTCGACAAGAACACCGGTGCGCTGCTCGGCGAGGAGTCTTCGGGTCTGAGCCGGCGCATCTTCCACAGCAACTGGTCGTCGCCGGCGTTCTTGGAGACCGAGGACACCCGGCTGGTGATCTTTGGTGGACCGGATGGCGTGGTCTACGCGTTCAAGCCCGAGCCGGTGCCCGAGGACGACTTCAACGTGCTGGAGCTGGCCTGGCAGTTCGACGCCAATCCACCCGAGTACCGGATGCGCGATGGTGAGCCCATCAAGTACGCGACCCGCAAGGGGCCCAGCGAAGTGCTGGCCACGCCGGTGGTCCACGAGGGCAGGGTCTACGCCTTGATCGGTCAGGACCCCGAGCACGGCGAGGGGGTGGGCAACATGGTTTGTCTGGACGCGGCGGGCAACGAGGTGTGGTCGTATCGCAAGATCCACCGCTCGCTGTCGACGCTGTCGGTGCACGATGGCCTGGTGTTCGCCGCGGACTACTCGGGCTTCCTGTACTGTTTGGACGCCGACACCGGTGAGGAGAAGTGGGTGCACGACACCGCCGCGCACATCTGGGGATCCACGCTGGTCGCCGACGGCCGCGTGTTCGTCGGCACCGAGGACGGGTTCCTGGTCGCGCTGCCGGCGACTGCCGAGTACGACGAAGGCAAGGTGCAGGAGTTCGACTTCAGCGCGGCGCAGATCTACAGCTCCCCGATCGCCGCCAACGGCGTGCTCTACCTCGCCACCCACACCCACCTCTACGCCATCGCCGAGGTCGAGTAGTCCTTGGCGCCCGACGGAGCGGACCGGGTGGCGCGCGCGCCGCTGAGCGGCAAGGGGCGACTCGCGTGGGGGCTGGTCGTGTTGCTGGCGATCGTGCACTACGACTTTTGGTACTGGGGTGACGAGACGGCCGTGTTCGGCTTCATTCCGATCGGACTGTTCTTCCACGCGCTGATCTCGCTCGCGGCCGGCTGCGTCTGGGCGATGGTGGTCGCGTGGGCCTGGCCGTCGTGGATCGAGGCCTGGGCCGCCGGTGACGTCGGCAGCGCTGCGGACGGCGACCCCGCGGGCGACCCGCGGGGCGGGGAGTAGCGCATGCTGGCCGCTGCCGACCTGTCGGCGCTCTACGTGATCGCGGGCTACGTCAGCCTGCTGCTGCTGTTCGCGGTGGCGACGCAGGTGCGGGCGCGGCGGAGCAGCGCGGATTACTTCGTCGCCGGGCGATCGATCGGGCCGTTCCTGCTGCTGATGAGCGTGTTCGGCACCACGATGACCGCGTTCGCGCTGGTGGGGTCCACCGGCAAGGCGTTCGAGAGCGGCATCGGCGTCTACGGCTTGATGGCGTCGACCTCGGGCATCGTGCACTCGCTGGTGTTCTTCGCCGTCGGCATTCGGCTGTGGGCGATCGGCAAGCGCTACGGCTACGTCACCCAGATCCAGTTCTTTCGCGCGCGGTTCGCCAGCGACGGCCTGGGGACGCTGTTGTTCCCGATCCTGGTCGCGCTGGTGATCCCGTACCTGCTGATCGGGCTGCTCGGCGCGGGCTCGGTGCTGCGCGGAATCACCGTCGGCATGTTCCCCGACACGTTTGCCGGGGTCACGCTGCCCAGCGGCGAGACGCGGTTCGCGGGCGCGGTGCCGCCGTGGCTGACCGGCTTGCTCGTCTGTCTGGTGGTGCTGTCCTACATCATCACCGGCGGCGTGCGCGCCGCGGCGATGGCCAACGCCTGCCAGACCTGCGTGTTCATGGCGGTCGGCGTGCTCGCCTTCGTCTTGATCTCCGACTCGCTCGGCGGCGTGGTCGCCGCCACCGAGAAGGTGCGGGAAGTCGCGCCGGAGCTGCTGACGCGCACCGAAACCATCGGCCATCTCCAGTTCTTGAGCTACGCGTTCGTGCCGCTGTCGGTCGGCATGTTTCCGCACCTGTTCCAGCATTGGTTGACGGCGCGCAGCGCGAAGACGTTCCGCACCACGGTGATCGCGCATCCGATCTTCATCGCCATCGTCTGGGTGCCCTGCGTGCTGATCGGGATCTGGGCGGCGGGCGCCGGCATCCAAGCGCCGGGCGGCAACTCCAACGCGGTGCTGGCGGCGATGGTGTCGCGCCAGCTGCACAACGAGTGGATCACCGGTCTGCTGACCGCGGGTATCCTGGCGGCGATCATGTCGTCGCTGGACTCGCAGTTCGTCTGTCTGGGCACGATCTTCACGCACGACATCGTCGTGCACCACGCCGGCGAGGAGCGCTTCAGCGACCGGCAGAAGGTGCTGCTGGGCCGTATGTTCATCTTCGGCATCGTCGCCGTCACCTACGTGCTGTCGCTGTTCCCGCCGCCGAGCATCTTCGATCTGGCGGTCTGGTGCTTCAGCGGCTTCGCCAGCCTGTTCCCGCTGGTGTTTGCCGCGATCTACTGGCGACGGGCGACGCGCGCCGGCGCCATCGCCTCGGTGTTGGCGGCGGCGGGGACGTGGCTGTGGTTGTTCTACGACGGCTTGGTGGTGCCGACCATGGCCGGTGAGCGCTTGGAGGGGGACTACCTCGTGATGGGCATGATGCCGGTCGCGGTGATGTTCGCGGCCTCGGCCAGTGCGCTGGTCGTCGTCAGTCTGCTCACCACGCCGCCGCCGCCGTCGGTGGTGGAGCGCTTCTTCGACCTGCCCGAGCGCAAGGAGGCGTGATGAGTGCGGTTTCCGACACGGCGGTCAGCGAGGCGCGCGAGGCCCTGGACGCGCATCTGCGCGAGATCGTGCAGTGGCACTTCTCGCTCGAGACCGGCACGCCGTACTGGCTCGACTGGGCGCGGCAGCACGGCTTCGACCCTGGCGCGATCAGCGGCGTGCAGGATCTGACGCTGCTGCCGCACTTCGACGGCGAGCTGCTGCGCACCGAGCCGCACGAGCGCTTCGTGCCAAGCGCCTACGCCGGCTGGCCGTTCACCATCTTCGAGACCGGCGGCACCACCGGCCTGCCAAAGCAGCGCATCGGCTGGGAGGACTACAAGCACGACTACGAGCAGTTCTCCGCCACCCTCGACGACCGCCACTTTCCGCACGGCGGCTACTGGTTGATGATCGGCCCGACCGGCCCGCGACGGCTGCGGCTGGCGATCGAGCACCTGGCCAACTTCCGCGGGTCGTCGTGCTACTTCGTCGATCTCGATCCGCGTTGGGTCAAGAAGCTGATCGCCAACCGCGAGTTCGGTCAGGCCAAGGCCTACATGGCGCACGTCATCGACCAAGCGGTTGCGATCCTGCGCAAGCGCTCGGTTTCAGTGCTCTTCACCACACCGAAGTTGCTCGAGGAGCTCGGTGAGCGCCTGTCGATTCCCGACGCGGGCGTCGTCGGCGTGTTCTGCGGCGGCACGACGATGACGCCACAGACGACGCGCTTTCTGATCGAAGAGGTGCTCGAGAACCGCGTCGGCTTCGTGCCCACCTACGGCAACACGTTGATGGGCCTGGCCGCGCACAAGAAGTCGCTGGTCGAGGACCGCTACTCGATCACCTACTACGCGCCGCAACCCCGCGCGATACTGCGCGTCGTCGACCCCGACAACACCGACCGCGAGGTCGACTACGACCAGTGGGGGCGCGTCGAGCTGACGACGCTGACCCACGAGCTGTTCCTGCCGCGGTTCTTGGAGCGGGACGAGGCCCTGCGCCGCCGGCCGTGCGCGGATTACCCCTGGGACGGGGTCGGCGAAGTGCGACCGTTCGCCTCGCAGGCCGAGGCGATCGTCGAGGGGGTCTATTGAGCGTCGTTGTTCGAGAACTCGAGGTCGGCCAAGAGGCCGACCTTCGCGTCCTTCGTGCTGGCATGTTTCCATGTCCGAGACCCCGCCCAGCGTCGTCGAGGGGTGTCCGGTGAGCGGCGTGCTGCACATTCCGATTCTGCGCGCCGGCGTGGAGTACGAGAGTCTGGAGCAGGTCGAGGTCAAGAGCCACCGCGACGGCCGGGTGATGGCGCGCGTGAGTCAGGCCAACGCCGGGATGGTGCGGCGCGATCTGCGCAGCTGCGAGGAGCGCACGGCTCCGCTGCGCGCGATGCCGATGGCGCAGCTGCTGTCGATCTGCAAGGCCGCCGGTGAGCTGTTCTTGCGCGGCTCGTTGCCGCTCAGCGACGACGGGCCGGCGCTCTCGGCCGACGAGTTCGTAGCACTGCTGAGCCACACCAGCGGGCTGCCGCACAGCCTGTGCCGGCGCAACATGCAGAAGGTGTTCTCGGTGTTCGACGAGATGCCGACGATTCTGCGCGGCTTGACGCGCGGCATGGATCCGGGCGTGATCGACGCCGCCGAGGGTGAGCACTTGGGCATCCCGCTGTGCTACGGCAGCACCACGCCGGTGCTCGGGGTCGTGCTGCCGAGCAACTCCCCCGGCGTCAACTCGATCTGGATTCCGGCGCTGGCGCTGAAGACGGCGGTGGTGCTCAAGCCGGGCCGCGACGAGCCGTGGACGCCGGCGCGCATCGCGCGCGCGTTCTTCGCCGCCGGCCTGCCGCGCTGTGCGTTCAGCGTGTATCCCACCGACCACGAGGGCTCGGCGGCGATCCTCGATCGCTGTGGCCGGTCGCTGTTGTTCGGCGACGAGTCTGTGACCAAGATCTACGCCGGCGATCCCCGCGTGCAGATCCACGGACCGGGCCGCAGCAAGGTGTTGATCGGCGATGACGCCATCGAGGACTGGCCGGCGCTGCTCGATGTGCTCGTGGCGTCGGTGGCCGACAACGGCGGACGCAGCTGCATCAACGCCTCGTCCATCTTCGTGCCGCGGCACGGCGACGCGGTGGCGGCCGCGCTCGCCGAGCGTTTGGCGGGAATCGAGCCGCGCCCCGCCGACGACCCCGAGGCCCGGCTGTCGGCGTTCGCCAAGCCTGCCGTGTGCGCGGCGATCGACGGCGCCATCGAGCGGGGCCTGGCGGCGGGCGGTGCCGAAGACGTCACCCAGCGGGTGCGCGGCACACCGCGCGCGTGCGCGATCGGCGACAGCCATTTCCTGCGGCCGACCGTGGTGCGCTGCGCCGGTCTCGACCACCCGCTGGCGCGCACCGAGTACCTGTTCCCGTTCTGCAGTGTCGTCGAGGTGCCGGCGGATCGTATGGCGGAGCGGATCGGGCCGAGCCTGGTGGTGACCGCGATCACCCGCGACCGGGCGCTGATCGATCAGCTGGTGCGCTCGCCGCACGTCGACCGGCTCAATCTCGGGCCGGTGCCCACCTCGGTCGTCGAGTGGGATCAACCGCACGAGGGCAATCTGTTCGAGCTGTTGTACGAACGACGCGCGTTCCAGCGTGCCGAGGGGTGGTGACCGACGGCACCGGTGCCCCGCAGCGCGCGTTCGAGTGCAGCGTGCGCACGCGCATCGTGTTCGGCGCCGGCGTCGCCGGTTCGACGGGAGCGCTGGCGGCGGAGTGCGGCGGCCGCCGTGCACTGCTGGTGACCGATGCGGGCGTCGTCGGTGCCGGCCACGCCGCGCGAGTGGCCGATGCGCTGGTCGCCGCGGGGCTCGAGGTGCGCCAGTTCGACGCGGTGCGCGAGAACCCCTCCACGGTGGATGCGGAGGCGTGTGCCGAGGCGATGCGCGCCGCACCCGTCGACATCGTCGTCGCGGTGGGCGGCGGCAGCGCGATCGACGCGGCCAAGGCCGGTGCCCTGCTCGCCGCCGGCGGGGGCACGGTGGAGGACTACTGGGGGGTCGGCAAGGCGCGGGGAACCGTCGCGCCGCTGATCGCGGTGCCGACCACCGCGGGCACCGGCAGCGAGGTGCAGTCCTTCGCTCTGATCAGCCAACCCGACACCCACCAAAAGATGGCGTGCGGCGATCCGCAGCTGGCGCCGCGGGTGGCGGTGCTCGATCCACGGCTCACCTGCAGCATGCCGGCCAGCGTGACCGCCTGCACCGGCATGGACGCGATCGGGCACGCGGTCGAGACCGCGGTGACCGCGCGGCGCAACCCCGCCTCCGCGCTGTTCGCGCGGGGTGCATTCGAGCTGCTCAACGAGGGCCTGCCGCGCGCGCTGACCGATCCCGACGACCTCGACGCCCGCGGCGCGATGCTGCTCGGTGCGACCTGGGCGGGCCTCGCGATCGAGCACAGCATGCTCGGCGCGGCGCACGCGTTGGCCAATCCGCTGACCGCGCACCACGGCCTGACCCACGGCCAGGCGGTGGGGACGGTGTTGCCGGCGGTGGTCCGCCACAACGCGCGCGAGCCGCAGGTCGCGGCGCTCTACGCCGCGCTGGCCGCGCGCGGCGGCTTGCCGGCGAGCGCCGCGGCGCTCGCCGACCGCCTCGACGCGTTGATCGCGCTGGTCGGCTGGCCGGCTTCGCTCCGCGCACACGGCGTCGTGCCGAGCACCGCCCTCGCCGCCGAGGCCGCGCGGCAGTGGACCGCACAGTTCAATCCGATCCCGGTGGCGCAAGAGGATCTGCTGGCGATGCTGCGGGCCAGCTGCGGCTGAGCTGCGGCCGCCGAGAATCAGTCGAACGCGCGGGCCAGCGCGTCGCCGACGTCGTCTCCGCCGCTGGCAGCGCGCCGCGCGACCGCTGCTTCGGCCTCGGCCCGGGCGGCCGGGTCGAGCGTCAACCCCTCGATCGCGAGCTCGGCGTCGGCGCGCGGCGCGCTGCCGAGCAGCTCGAGCAGGTGGGCGCGCGCCGGCGCGGCGCGCAGCATGCCCAAGCTCAAGATGGCGGTACGGCGCGTGTGCGGGTCGCGCGCGCGCGCACTCAGCTCGATCAAGTCCGGGCAGGCGGCGGCGCAGCGTGCCTCGCCGATCGCCAGCGCGGCGGCCTGCTGCAGCGAGCTCCGCCGCAAGGCGTCGCGCACCACGTCGAGGGCCGCCTCGCCGTCGACCTGCAGCAGCGCCGCCAGCACCTCGCCAATGACCTGGGGCTCCGCGTCGCGCCGCCAATACGCGTAGCGTAACAGGGGGGCTGCGGTGTCGGCGGTGAGCAGGCCGATGGCGCGCGCCGCGCCGACGCGGGCGACCGGCTCCGGGTCGGCCAGCAGATCGGCCAGCAGCCGGGGCGCGTCCACGTGGCCATCGCCGGCGAGCGCGAGGCCGCACGCCGCCCGCAGCTGTGCGGCGGTGTCGACCGACCCGCCGAACGAGGGCTCGATCTGGCGATGGCGGATGCCGCGCAGCAGCGCGGTTTCGGCGATTCCTCCGCTGCGCGCGAGGGCGTGGGCGAGGGCGGTCTTGCCGGCGCAGCCCGGATCGCTGGCCGCGTCGGCGTCGAGCAGGGCGAGCAGGCGCTCGTTCATCGCCGGCGCGTGGCCCGGCAGGTCGAGCTCCTCGATCAGCGAGGCCGCCTTGGCGACCACGTGATTGCTCTTGTGCACCAGCGCCGTCGCCAGCAGCGCCTGGCTGTCTTCGGCGAGGGGATCGCCGCGCACGGCGTTGAGGCCGCGCAGGGCGTCCTCGGTGGTGGCGCGCCGCGGCATGGGGCCCCACGGTAGGGGAGTCCGCGGCGCCGGGCAAAACGGCGGTCGCCACGGGCGGCGCCGCGCCGTAGACAATGCTGCCGATGTCGCTCCGCTCTGCCGCCCCTCCGTTCGCCGCCCTCGCCGTGCTGCTGTGGGCGCAAGATCCCGCCGGTGCACCGACCCTGGCCCCTGGCGGCGCGTTCTTGACGATGGCCGATCGTCCGCTGGCGCGGTTGCGCGGCGGCGACATCGACACCGCGCTGTACGCAACCTACGTCACTGCCGTAGTGGGGGACCGCCACCTCGCCGACCTGGCGTTCGATCTGGCTCTGGCGCGCGAGTGCGCGGCGCGCGGGCTCGCGCGCACCGCGCCGGTGCTGGCGCGGTCGGCGGCAGTGCGCCGCCAGCACGAGCTCGGCCGCGATGTCGGCGATCACTGGCAGCGGTGCGTGTTCGCCAACGAGGCGCTGCGCGACCAGCGCGTCGAGGCGCTGGTCCGCGCTGATCGGCGGATCGACCCCGCCGAGGTGCAGGCCTTGTTCGAGCGTCGCTACGGCCCCGGCGGTGTGCGCGTGCGCGCGCGACACCTGCTGGTCGGCTTCGCCGGCGTGCAGCGCGCGCTGCGCGCCACCGGCGCCGAAGCGACCGAGACCGCTGTCGACGAGGCCGCCCGCGCCCGCGCCGCGGCCGAGCGGCTGCGTTGGCAGGAGGGCGCGGTGCCTTCCGCGGCGAAGCTCCTGGACGCCGGCCTGCTGCGGCGCTTCGGCGCCGCGGTGGGCGAAGTCCTGCAGCAGACCCCGGTGGGCGAGGTTTCGGCGCCGGTGCGCGGACGCCGCGGCTACCACCTGGTCGAAGTCCTCGGCCGCGAGCGCACCGCGCTCGCCGACGTCGAGGCCGCGCTGCGGGCGGAGCTGCGCGCGTCCAAGCCGTCGCCGGTCGAGGTGCGCCAGCTGCGCCAACGCCTGCTGTCCGAGTATGGTTTCGAGCCGAGATGAACGTTCCCCTGATGGTGGGCGCGGGCCGTTGCCTGGCGCTGTCGTTGGCCGTCGCCGCCCCGGCGCAGGACACGGTCGGCCGCGAGGACGCGGCCGTCTACCGCGGCGACGCGCAGCTGCGCGGTGTCGCGCCGGGTCGACTCCAGCTGCCACTCGAGCTGCGCTGGCGGTTCGTCACCGAGGGACCGGTGGTGTCGTCTCCGGTGGTGCACGGCGGGATGGTCTACTTCGGCTCGAGCGACGGCAACGTGTACGCCGTCGACGCCAAGAGCGGTCAGCGCGTGTGGGCGTTCGCCAGCGAGGACATCGTCGATGCGCCGCCCCTGGTGCTCGACGGCCGCGTCTTCGTCGGCTCGTCGGACTTCTTCTTCTACGCTTTGGACGCCCGCACCGGTGCGCTGAGCTGGAAGTACGAGACCGGCGACAAGATCCTCGGCAGCGCCAATTGGGTCCGGCTGAAGGACGGTGAAACCCGCGTGCTGGTCGGCAGCTACGACGGCGCGCTGTACGCCTTCGACGCCGCCAGCGGCGCGCTGCGGTTTCGCTACGAGACCTCCAACTCGCTGAACGGCACGCCGGCGATGGTCGGCGAGGACGCCGTGTTCGGTGGTTGCGACGCGATTCTGCACGCGGTGTCCGCCCGCACCGGCGCGGCGCGCAGTCAGCTGGAGATCGGTCAGGAGTGCCACATCGCGGGCTCGGTCGCGACCGACGGCGAGACGGTCTACTTCGGTCACTACGGCAACGCCTTCGTCGCGGTCGCGCTGGATGCGGAGCAACCCGCATGGGTGTATCCCAGCGAGCGCCACGCGTTCTTCTCGTCGCCGGCGATCGGTGAAGACCGAATCGTGTTCGGCGGGCGAGACCGTCGCGTGCACTGCGTGCGCCGCGCGGACGGCGAGCCGCTGTGGACCTTCACCACCCGGCGCAAGGTGGACTCCTCGCCGGTGATCTGCGGCGAGGTGGTCGCCGTGGGCTCCGGCGACGGGCGGTTGTACGTGCTCGGCCTGGCCGACGGCGAGAAGCGCTGGGAGTACGATCTCGGCCGGCCGGTGATGTCGTCGCCGGCGATCGTCGACGGCTGGCTGTACATCGGCTGCAACGACGGCGCGCTGTACGCGTTCGCACCCGCGGAGCAGAGCTGAGACGGGCGCCGAGCATGCGCTTCTTGATGTTGATCCCCGGCACGGGGCACTACTACTGCGGGAGCTGCCTGCGCGACGACGCCCTCGCCTCCGCGCTGCGCGAAGCCGGCCATGACGTCGACGTCGCGCCGCTGTACCTGCCGATGGTGTTGGAGCGGCCGGACGGCGAGCCTGCCGTGCAGATGGGAGGCATCAACGTCTACCTCCAGCAGCGCACCAGGTTGTTCCGCCGGCTGCCGCGTTGGATGACGCGGCCGCTGGACCACCCGCGCCTGCTGCGCTGGGCGTCGCGCCGTGGCGACATGACGGATGCGCGCTCGCTGGGCGAGCTGACGCTCGGTGTGCTGCTGGGAGAGACCGGGCCGCAGCGAGCGTCGGTCGATGCCCTGCTGCGCTGGGTCGCCGAGCAGCCGCGTCCCGATGTCGTGGTCTTGTCGAACGCGATGCTGATCGGGCTCGCCGCGCCGATCAAGCGCACTCTGCAGCGACCGGTGGTGGTCACCCTGCAGGGTGAGCTGCCGTTCCTCGACTCCTTGCCGCAGCCGTACCGCGATCAGGCCTGGGGGGCGTTGGCGGCGGCGGTTTCCGGCGTCGATCGGCTGGTCGCGGTCAGCGGTGCCTACCGCGATGCGATGGCCGCCCGCTTGGGACTGCGGCGCGACGACATCGCGGTCGTGCACAACGGCATCGACACCGCGGACTTCGCGGCGGCGCCGCCGCGCCTGGTCGAGCGGCAGCCGCCGACGGTCGGCTATCTGGCGCGGCTGTCGCGCGACAAGGGGCTGGCGGACCTGGTCGACGCGTTCATCGTCTTGGCCAAGCGCGGTCGCGTGCCCGGCGTGCGCCTGTTGACGGTGGGCGTCGAGCTCGCCGAGGACCGTGCTCTGTGGCGTGAGGTGCGGTCGCGGCTGGCGCGCGCCGGCCTCGCCGATGCCGTCGAACGCGTTGCCAACGCGAGCCGTGACGAGAAGCTGCGGCACTTGGCCCGCATGTCGGTGCTGTCTGTGCCCGCGACCTACGGGGAGTCGTTCGGGCTGTATCTGCTCGAGGCCGCGGCGGCGGGCGTGCCGGTCGTGCAGCCACAGGATCGCGTGTTCGCCGAGCTGATCGAGGCGACCGGCGGAGGAGTGCTGTGCGAGCCGGGCAATGCGACTGCGCTGGCGTTGGCACTCGAGGATCTGTTGCTCGACGCCGAGCGCGCCCAGCGGTTGGCGGACGCGGGCCGGAGTGCTGTGTTGGCGCGGTTCTCGGCGAAACAGATGGCCAGCGCGTTCGAGCGTACCACTAGGATGATCGCGACCACGGTCTGACGCGGGGCCGCTCGCTCCGCGCCAACTGCCTCGAGCCAGACTGCAAATGCCCGAACCCGCTGCCTCGCCACCGCTGTGGATGATCTACGCCCTGACCACCGTCGCCACCTGGGGGCTGTACGGGGTGTTCTTGCACACCGGACAGCTGGGAATGGGGGATCCCGCGCACGGTCGCTACAAGGCGTTCTTGTGGGTGGGGATCGCCTACTTCCTGACCGCGGTGCTGGCGCCGGCCATCGTGCTGTGGCTCGGCGGCGCCAGCTGGACGATGCCGCCGAAGGCAATCGGTTGGTCGCTGTTCGCCGGCGTGCTCGGCGCGGTCGGCGCGTTCGGCGTTCTGCTCGCGTTCGGTGCGCGGGGCCAGCCGGCGGTGGTGATGTCGATCGTGTTCGCCGGAGCGCCGATCGTCAACGCGATCGCCAGCATCGCCATGCATCCCCCGGCCGGCGGTCTCGGCGGTGTGCGCTGGCAGTTCTTCGCCGGCATCCTGCTGGCGGCGGTCGGCGGCACGCTGGTGACTCTCTACAAGCCGACCCCCGGAGGGCCCAAGCCCGGCGCGGCGGCGCAGCCCGTGGTCGAGCCCCGGTGAGCCACGACGCCGGCGTGCCCGCGGTGCGCGCCGCGGGGGTGGTGGTGCGCTATCCATCGCCTGGCGCTGAGTCGGCGGATGCCGTCCTGCGCGGCGTCGATCTCACCGTCCAGCGCGGCGAGTCGGTCGCCGTGGTCGGCCCGTCCGGCTGCGGCAAGAGCACGCTGTTGCACGTGCTGGGTGGTTTGCTGCCGCCGCAGGAGGGCGTCGTCGAGGTCGACGGGCAGCCGCTCGCCGACCGCGACGCGGCGGAGCTCGCCGCGTTGCGCCGGCGCTCGGTCGGTTTCGTCTTCCAAGAGCACCATCTGCTGCCGCAGTGCAGTGCTCTGGAGAACGTGTTGGTC
The DNA here is from genome assembly GCA_965223545.1 of Planctomycetota bacterium. GTDB lineage: Bacteria > Planctomycetota > UBA1135 > UBA1135 > UBA2386 > CBDCWY01. Next base: position 7,447,257 of record OZ245006.1, read on the forward strand.
CCGCTGCTGGCCGAGCAGTCGCGGGTCCCGCCGGAAGCCATCGACCGCGGTCGCGCGCTGCTCGCGCAGGTCGGGCTCTCGGCGCGCGAGACGCACCGGCCCAGCGAGCTCTCGGGCGGCGAGTGCCAGCGCGTGGCGGTCGTGCGCGCACTGATGGCGCGGCCGGCGTTGTTGCTCGCCGACGAACCCACCGGTTCGCTGGACGAAGCCGGCGCCGAAGCCTTGGCGGAGGTGATCATCGCACTGGTGCAGACGGCCGGCGCCGGTCTGGTCACGGTGACCCATTCGCCGCTGCTGGCCGGCCGCATGCAGCGCACGCTGCGGCTGCACGGCGGCGTGTTGGCGGCGGCGACCGCGTCGTCATGAAGCGCGGGACGCTGATCGCCCGCGGCCTGCGGCACTACTGGAACGCGCACCGCTGGGTGCTGTGCGGCGTGGCGTGCACGGCGGCGGTACTGACCGGTGCCTTGGCGGTTGGCGACTCGGTGCGCAAGAGCCTCGCCCTGCAGGTGCACTGGCGCACCGGGGGCGTGCGCGCGGCGATGCACGCGATGGACCGCCGCGTGCGGCCGGCGCTCGCCGATGCGATGCAGGCGGGCTTGGGCGAGGGTGCGGTCGTGGCGCCGGTCCTCCACCTGCCGGGCGTGGCGACGCCGCCGGGCGGCGGGGTCACCGGCCTGGTCGAGGTGCTGGGCGTCGACGCGCGGTTCGGCGCACTCGCTCCGGGCCCGACGATGCGGCGTGGCACGCCGGCGGACGGCAAGGCTTGGATCAACGAGGCGGCTGCCGCTCAGCTGGGCGTCGCCGTGGGGGACGTGTTGGTCGTGCGCGTCGAGGCACCGAGTCCGGTGCCGCGCGACGCGGCGGTGGCGACCTACGATGACGTTTCCTTCGGCTTGCGCGTCGACGTCGATGGGATTCTGTCGGCGGGCGACTTCGGTCGCTTCGACCTCCGCTCCAATCCGCTGCCGACGTTCTCGGTGGTCGTCGGCCTCGAGTGGCTGTGCGCACAACTGGAGCTCGAGCCGGGCGCCAACACGCTGTTGGCGGGTGGCGATCCGGACGCGGTCGGCGACGCCGCGCGGCTGGACAAAGCCCTGGCGGAGCATTGGACGCTGGCCGACGCCGGCCTCGAGCTGGTGACCCTGGAGTCCGGCGTGGCCGAGCTGCGCAGCGGGCGCCTGTTCATCGATCAGGCACTGGTCGACGCGGTCGGGGCGGTGGTGCCCGGCGCGGTGGGGGTGCTGACCTACTTCGTCAACGCCCTGCGCCACGGCGAGGCGGTGACGCCGTACTCGACCGTGGCCGGGATCGGTGCGCTCGGCGACCCGGCGGCGGTGGAGGATCCCGTTCTTCGCGAGCTGCTGGCGCTTGCGCCGGGGCCGGACGCGCTGACGCTCAACCAGTGGTGCGCGTCCGACCTCGGCGCCGGCCTCGGGTCGGAGATCGAGCTCGACTTCACCGTCGCCGACACGGTCGCCGGGTTGCGGTCCGCGCACCGCGTGCTGCGCGTCGGCGGCGTCACCGAGCTGAGCGGAGCAGCGGCGGATGCTACGCTCATGCCGCCGTTCCCGGGGCTCGGGGATGCCGCGAGCTGCCGCGACTGGGAGCCGGGGCTGCCGGTCGAGCTGGCGCGGCTGCGGCCGAAGGACGAGCGTTACTGGGAACTCCACCGGGGCACGCCCAAGGCCTTCGTCGCGCTGGAGACGGCGCGCGCGATGTGGGCGAGTCGGTTCGGCTCGCTCAGCGCGGTGCGGCTGCCCGCCGCGCGGGCTGCCGAGCTCGCGCGCGCGCTGCCGCGCAGTGTCGCCCCGGCGGCGATCGGCCTGTACTTCACCGACGTCGCCTCTGCCGGCCGCGTCGCCAGCGCGCCGACCACCGACTTCGCCGGCTTGTTCGGCGGAATGAGCGGATTCACCATCATCGCCGCCGTGCTGCTGACCGCGCTGCTGTTCGTGTTCAGCGTCGAGCAGCGCTGGCGCGAGCTGGGCACGTTGATGGCGGTGGGCTTCGCGCCGGCCGGGGTGCGCCGGCTGCTGCTCGGCGAGGCGCTGGTCATTGCCGTGCTCGGCGGGCTGCTCGGCGCGGGCCTCGGCCTGCTCTACACGCGCGCCGTGCTCTGGGCGCTGGGCTCGGTTTGGAGTGGTGCGGTGGGCGGGGTCGCGCTCGAGTTCGACTGCCGTCCGGTCAGCCTCGCGGCGGGTGCGGGCGGCGCGGTGCTGGTCGCGATGGTTGCGCTCTATTGGTCGACGCGCCGGGCGTTCGCCACCCCGGTGGTGGCGCTGCTGCGCCGGCGGGCGGCGGTGGCGCGCGCGGGCGCCGCCACCGTGGCGCGCGTGGTGGCGCCGCTCGCGGCGCTCGCCGCGGTGGGGCTGTGGGTCGCGGCTCCCGCCACCGGCACCGACGCGGCGTTGTGGCGCTTCGCTGCCGGCGCCCTGCTGTTGGTGGGGGCGTTGGCGGCGGTGCGGTTGTCGCTCGGCGGCGGCGGTGAGAGTGCGCGGCCGGCGGCGTCGCGCTGGGCGCTCGCGTGGCGCAACGCGGCGCGCCGGCCGGTGCGCAGCATGACGTGCGTCGGCCTGTTGGCCGCGGGTGTGTTCACGGTGACGGCGGTGCAGGCGTTTCGCCAACGCCCGCCCGAGGTGGCCGATGCAGCCTCTGGAACCGGCGGTTTCGCCCTCTTCGGTCGCTCGGCGTTGCCGGTGTTGCGCGACCTCGGCACGCCCGAAGGCCGCGACGCCTACGGCCTCGGCGCGGCGGCGCTGCGTGGCGTCGACATCGTGCCCCTGCGCGTGCGCGACGGCGACGAAGCCAGCTGCCTCAATCTCGGTTCGCCGGCGGAGCCGCGTCTGCTCGGCGTCGATCCCGAGGCGTTGGCAGCGCGCGGCGCGTTCTCCTTTGCCGCCGTCGACGCCGCGCTTGCCGGGGATGACGGCGACAGTCCCTGGCGATTGCTCGGCCAGCCGCTCGCCGACGGGGCGATCGCCGCGATCGGCGACGCGCAGAGCACGCAGTGGAGCCTGCACCTCGGGCTCGGCGAGCAGCTGCTCTACCGCGACGATCGGGGGGCGACCGTGCCGGTGCGGCTGGTCGGCACGCTGCGCAGCTCGATCCTGCAGGGCAGCTTGATCGTCGATGAGAGCCAGTTGGCGCGCGCGTTCCCCAAGACGTCGGGGCACCGCGCGTTCTTGATCGGGGTCGACGGCCCGGCCGAGCGGGTGGCCGCCGTCCGCGGCGACTTGAGCGAGGCGTTTGCCGATCTCGGCCTCGAGCTGACGCCGACCGCGGTCCGGCTGGCGGCGTTCCAGGCGGTGCAGAACACCTATCTGCGCATCTTTCTGGTGCTCGGTGGGCTCGGCTTGTTGTTGGGCTCGGTCGGCCTCGGCGCCGTCGTGCTGCGCAACGCCGCCGAGCGCCGCGGCGAGCTGGCGGCGCTGCGCGCGCTGGGCTTCACTCCGGGCCTGTTGCACCGCCTGTTGTGGATGGAGCACGGCGCGCTGCTGGCGGTCGGGCTCGTGTGCGGCGCGGTGAGCGCTTTGGTCGCGGTCGCTGGCAGTCCCGAGGCGCGGGGGTGGCGCGATTTGCTGTGGGTGTTGCCGGCGCTGGCGGCGAGCGGCGCGCTCTGGGTCGGCTGGGCGGGGTGGCGCGCCGGGCGCGGTGAGCTCAACGCCGCGCTCCGCGGCGACTGAGGGCGGCGATCGTGCTGCGGTGGCCGTGAGGGGCGCGAAGTCTCGACCGCAACGGCGGGTGGGCGGTAGGTGCGAGTCGGCCGCGCGCCGTGGTCGATAGGCTGGACGTGGGGCAAGATCGCGATCTCGGGTCAGGGCGCGCCGCGCCGCCGGCGGAGGACGACCTGTTGTTGGGCTATCTGGCGGCGGCCGAGTCGTTGCTGTTGCAGGTTCGGCCGATGATCGCCGCCGCCGAGCCAGGTCCGCGGTTGGCGCAGGCGGTGGAGCGGCTGCGCGCGGCGTGTCCGGAGCCGCAGGTCGTCGAGGCCCCGCCGCCGGCGACCCCGGTGGCGCCACCGCGCGAGGCGATCGAGGCCGAACGCGCACCCAGCGGCCTGCTGCGCGCGGCGCACGCGCGCGCAGCAGGCGACGACTTTGCGGCGTTGCTGTTTGCCACCGGCGAGGCGGCGGCCGGCAACGCCCTCGTGCTGCACGGCAACAGCGGCAACATGTCGATGACCTCCGTGTTCTCCTTCTTGAGCTCGGGAGAGCGCAACGGCCGGCTGTACGTCGGCATCGGCGATATCGTCCAGTGCTTCACGTTCCGATCCGGCGAGGTGGTGTGTTCGACGTCGAGCGCGCCCACGCCGGGGCTCGAGCTCTACGACGTGCTGCTCGCATCCGGCCGCATCGAGCGGCGCACGCTCGACGATTTTCTCGAGTGGAGCGGCTGCGCGATCGATCTGGCGGAGGACTTCGCGACCCAGTTCGAACGCGTCGGGCTGGCGACGCCGGCCCAGCTGGTGGAGGCGCTGCAGCATCAAGCGCACGAGCGGTTCTACGCGGTGTTCACGGCGCCGAGCGCCGACTACGGCTTCTTCGAGTGCGAGGTCGGCGATCCGGAGATGGTGATGCGCGCCCATCTCGACGAGCTGCTGCCGCGGCCCCGGCCGGCGTCTCGGTAGGGGGACACGGCGCGAGCGGTGAACGGTCGCGCCGGGCGGGCCGTCAGTCCCACCACCACCGCTGAAACCCGGCCGGCGCGAGCGCGGTCAACAACAGGCCAGTCCAGCAGGCGGCTCCGCTGAGCGCCGGATAGATCATCTTGGCGCGCAGCTGCGGCACCGCTGCGAACAGCGCCAAGACCATTGGCATCCCGAGCGCTGCCAGCACGCCGGTGAAGACCACCCAGTGGGTGGCATCGGCATGCGCGACGAGCTGCTGGGGCAACCCGTCGGAGCCATAGAAATCGGGCCAACCCTGCAGCCGCACGTGCATGTGGATCGCCAGGGAATAGAACGCGGCGAGCACGAGGAGGCCCGGCAGCGTCGTGAGCGCCAGAGCCCCTGCCGATCGCACGACCTGCCCTCTTTGGATCGACCAAACCACGGCGGCAGCGGTCACCGCGACCGAGAGCGCGGCGAGGGTGATCGGCTCGGGCATCGGGAGTTCCACCACCGCGCATTCTAGCCGTGGGGGCGGGAAGCGAGAAAATCGAGCCTGACACCGTACGTTTCGTTGATGGAATCCGAACACCGTGGTTCTCCGTCGCGCGGCCGGCCGACGCGGTTGCACGTCGGCGGCAAGCTCGCCTTTCGGCGACGGGTGCCTTCGGCGGACGCGGCGAGTGGTGCGCTGCCGTTGGTCGAGCTGAGCGACGATCCGCCGGAGCTGGCGACGCTGGTTCCGTCGCAGTTCGAGAGGGTCGAGATCGAGGTCGGACCCGGCAAGGGCACGTTCATGGTGGCCGCCACCGAGGCGCGGCCCGACGTGTTTCTGTTGGGCATCGAGGCGGCGCCGAGCTACGCGCGCTACAGCGCCGAGCGGCTGGCGAAGGCGGGCCGCGACAACGCGGTCGTCCTGGTCGACAACGCCAAGCTGTACTTGCGCGATCGGGTTGCGGACGGCGCGCTCGATCGCTTGCACGTCTACTTCAGCGACCCGTGGCCCAAGCGGCGCCACCGCAAGCGCCGGTTCTTCTCGGCGGACATGTGCGCGACCTACGCCCGCGTGCTGCGCGCCGGTGGTCACCTGCTGTGCGCCACGGACAACGCCGCCTACGCCGGTGAGATCTGCGGCGTGCTCGGCAGCTGCGCTGCGCTGGTGCGCGACGAGGACGAGGAGCGCCGGCTGTCGAACCTGCCTCCGGGGCACGCGTTCGGCCCGACCAACTTCGAGCGCAAATACGCCGCCGAGCATCGCATCATCCGGCGGTACGCGTATTGTCGCCGCGCATGAGCCAACCGGAAACGAGCCAACCGGAATCGACGGACGCGCACCGCTGGGTGTCGATCGGCGCGGTGGGCGAGCTGGTGTTCGCGCCGGGTCACTCGGTCGTGGTCGAGGGCCGCGAGCTCGCGGTGTTCGAGCTCGACGACGGCCTGGCGGCCGTCGACGGCTCGTGCCCGCACGCCGGCGGTCCCCTCTGCGAGGGCGACGTCGATGGCGGCGCGGTCTCTTGCCCATGGCACGGCTGGAGCTTCGACTTGCGCACCGGGGCGTGCGCCGTGTCGCCGGCATCGGCGATCGCCGCCTACCCGGTGCGGGTGGTCGACGGCGACGCGCAGGTCCGCATGCCGAAGGCAGTGTGATGCGGTTGCGCCACCCGCTCTCGCTGTCGTTGTTGCTCGTCACCGCGGCGGCGTGTGCCGGGACCGCGCCCGACCGCGGTGAGGACGATTTCGTCGCGGTGTACCTGCAGCGCGGCGAGCCGGTGCCCGAAGCGGAGCGGGGGGCCTTGATGGATGGCCACATGGCCAACATGCGCCGCCTGTGGGAGCGCGGCGTGCTGCTGTTCGCCGGGCCCTTCGAAGCGCATCCCGACAGCGACCGGCGGGGGTTGTTCTGGTTCGATGTCGCCGATCTCGACGCGGCGCGGGCCTTGGCCGACGCGGACCCCGCGGTGCGTGCCGGCGCGCTGGTCTACACCGCGGTGCCGGTGCGCAGTTCGGCGCGCGTGCGCACCCTGCTGGCGCTCGAGCGCGCTGCCGAGGCGATGCGGGCCGCCGCTGGCGGCGGGGATGCGGGAATGCGCAAGTACGTGCTGGTCGAGGCGCCGCGCGATCAGCGCGCAGCGCTGCTGGCCTTGGGGGACCGCCTGCTGTTGGTGGCCGCGCTGGGTGGCCCCCGCGAGGGCGAGCTGCTGGCGATCCTGGACGCCGAGGACCTCGCCGCGGGGGAGCGTCTGCGCGCCGAGGTCGGCGGGACGCAGTGGTCCGCCTACGAGTGGTGGGGATCGGCGACGATCCTGGGACTGTCCGGCGGCGGCTGAACGCGCAGAACTGCAGCCCTTCCGTGGGCCTGGCTAGCTGAGAGACGCTGACCGAGACGTAACCGGAGCCCTCTTCCGAGTCACTGGAAGTGACGCAGGGCCAACTGCGCAACGGTGCCCTTTTGGTCCCCCCCGCGTTGTGTCTCGGAGGTCGCCGATGTTCGTTCCCCCGCGTTGCCCCAACTCAGCTTGCCCGCACAACCGCAGCCCGCGGCCCGGCTTCTTCGTACGCCGTGGCTACTACTACCCCAAGTGCCGCGCCCAAGGCGTGCCGCGCTTCCGCTGCCGCCATTGCCGGCAGGGCTTCTCGCGGCAGACGTTCCGCATGGATTACCGCGACCACAAGCCCGACCGCAACGCCTGGATCGTCATGTTGCTCTGCTCTGGCCTGGGCCTGCGACAGACCGCTCGCCTGGCCGGGCTCACGGCGCGCAACACCGAGATGAAGTTCCGCAAGATCGGTCGTCACGTCCGCCGCCTGAACAACAACTTACGGGGCGACCTCCCGGTCGGCTCGAGCTTGCAGTTCGACGAACTCGAGAGCTACGAGGGCCGCCGCAACACGCGGCCCCTGACGCTGCCTGTCCTGATCGAGCGCGGGAGCCGCTTCATCCTCGCAGCGCGGTCGGCCCCGATCCGCCCCGGTGGCCCCAAACCGGCTGCGCGCCGGCGAGCGATAGAGGCCGACGCGCGGCGGTTTGGCCGGCGGCCGTCGCGGTCGCGCGCGGCAACGCGCAATGCGCTGTGCCGGGGCGCGCGCGCTTGCACTCGGTTGACCACCGTGTTGCTCGAAACGGACGAGAAAACGACCTACTCAGGACTCGCGAGGGGCATTTTCGGCGCGCGGCTCGAGCACCGGCGAACACCAAGCACGCTGCCGCGCGAGACCTGGAACCCGCTGTTCGCGATCAACCATACCGAGGCAATGGCGCGCGACCTCAACGGTCGTCTGCGGCGCGAGTCCTGGCTGGTCAGCAAGAAGCGCTGTTTCCTCAACCTGCAGCTGCACATCTACACCGCGTACCGCAACTTCACGCGACCGCGCTTCAACTTCGACCGAGACACGCCGGCGATGCTGGTTGGCTGGCTCCCCCAGAAGTTGCGGCTGAACCAGGTGCTATCCTGGCGCCAGGACTGGGGCACGCGCAGCGGCCATCCGCTGGATCGAAACGCAAAACCGATCGAGAACTTCCTGAAGAGCTCTGCCTGAGTTTCTAGCGGCCGTGCCGGACCACGGAAGGGCTGCAGTTCGGGGATTGCCGACCCGGCCGCAAAGAGCTGGTGTCGGGCCCTGACGAGGGCTAAATTGAGGGTTCGAGCTGCGCCCTCGGCGATTCGCGCGCTGCTCGCGCTGTAGACGCCGAGGCTTGCAGGGTGAGGGATCGGTGTCGATCCCCGGCTTGAACCGGCCGCCGGCGGGGACGCGGGTGGCGTGCGGCTCACCTCAACGCGCTCCGAGGGCAGCCCTCGACCGCGGCACTTCAACCCAAGGCGATCCGTTGCAGCAGCGAACCTACCAGGCGTATACCCCGAACAATGTCGGTCGGTTGGTCGATGAGGGCCGGCTGTCGGCGGAGCAGCTCGACGCGATCCGCGCCACCGCCGCGGTGTTGCCGTTCCGGGTCAACAATTACGTTGTGGAGGAATTGATCCGCTGGGACGAGGTGCCACACGACCCGATCTACCAGCTCACCTTTCCGCAGGAGGGGATGCTGGATCGCGAGGACTTCGAGCGCATGCGCGGGCTGATTCGGCGCGACGCGCCGAAGGCCGAGGTCGCGGCGCAGGCGCGGCAGGTGCAAGCGAAGCTCAACCCGCATCCGTCGGGGCAGCTCGAGCTCAACGTGCCGCAGCTCGATGGAGCGCCGGTGGCCGGGATGCAGCACAAGTACCGCGAGACGGTCTTGTTCTTTCCGAGCCAAGGGCAGACCTGTCACGCGTACTGCAGCTACTGCTTTCGGTGGGCTCAGTTCGTCGGCGCCGACGAGCTCAAGTTCGCCAACAAGGAGGCGGCGGCATTGGCGCGCTACGTCGGTGCGCATCCCGAGGTCACCGACGTGATCCTGACCGGCGGCGATCCGCTGATCATGCGCACGCAGAAGCTGCGACAGATCATCGAGCCGCTGTTGGCGCCGGAGTTCGAGCACCTGCAGAACATCCGCATCGGCAGCAAGGCGCTGGCCTGGTGGCCGTATCGCTTCACGACCGGCGCCGATGCCGACGACCTGCTGCGCCTGTTCGAGGACGTGGTCCGCGCCGGCAAGCAGCTGGCGCTGATGGCCCACTACAGCCACCCGCGCGAGCTCGAGCCCGAGGTCGCGCGCACCGCTCTTGCCAGAGTGCGGTCGACGGGTGCGATCGTGCGCTGCCAGGCGCCGCTGGTGCGGCACGTCAACGATTCGGCCGAGGTGTGGGCCGACCTCTGGCGCGAGCAGACCCGTCTCGGGGCGGTGCCCTACTACATGTTCGTCGAGCGGGACACCGGCGCGAAGCGCTACTTCGAGGTGCCGCTGGGCCGTGCCCACGAGATCTACTCCGGCGCGGTCCGCCGCGTGTCAGGGCTGGCGCGCACGGTGCGCGGTCCGTCGATGTCGGCGACGCCGGGCAAGGTGATGGTCAACGGCGTGACTACGGTTGCCGGCCAGCGCGTCTTCGCCCTGCAGTTCATCCAGGCGCGCGACCCGAGCTGGGTGGGGCAACCGTTCTTCGCGCGCTACGACGCCAAGGCGACTTGGCTCGATCAGCTGCGACCCGCGTTCGGCGAATCGTCGTTCTTCTTCGAGTCGGCGCCGTGGCACCGCGGCCGCCATCCACGGCCGCCGTTGGCCGCCGCCAGCAGCCGCCGGCGGGCCGGGGCTGCGCGCAACGGCGCGGCGCACGGCGGGGCCTCGGGCGCTGCGCGGAAAGGTGGCGCCAGCGCGGCGTCGGGCGACTGACGGCGGGACGCCGTCAGCCGAACATCTGCAGCCACTCCGCCTCGGTGCGCGGTTTGAAGACCGCGTTGTCGCGGCGGGTGGCGCTCATGCTGGCGCTGGGCTCGGCCGAGTACAGGTGGCCGGGATACAGCATCGCGTCGTCCGGCACTTTGGCGAGCCTGTCGGTCAGGCTGCGATACAGCGCGGCCGCATCGCCGCCCGGCAGATCGGTGCGGCCACAGCCCTGTAGAAACAGGGTGTCGCCGGCGACCAACCGGTTGTCGACCAGGAAGCACTGGCTGCCGGGAGTGTGCCCCGGGGTGTGGATCAGCTGGACGTCGATGTCGCCGAGCGAGATCACGTCGCCGCTGCTGTGCACCTCGAGGTCGGTGTCGCTGCAGCCGGTCATGTGCTTGATCCACGGCACCTCCTCGCGCTGGACGTGGACCTTGGTGCCGCGCCGCTCGAGCAGGGCCGCGACACCTTGGATGTCGTGGCCGAACAGGTCGCCGCCGACGTGGTCGGGGTGGAAGTGCGTGGCGAGCACGCCGTCGAGCTGCATCCCGTCGGCGTCGAGCACGTCTAGGATCTCGTCGACCGCGTACGCCGGGTCGACCACCACCGCGCGGCGCGTACCGGTGTCGCCGATCAGATAGACGAAGTTGACCATCTGCCGTGCGATGCCGTCGCCGGTGGCGAAGTCGCGGCCCGCCAAGAGCTGGCGGAAGTAGAGGCGGCTCATGCCGTCACGGTAGCACGCCGGCAGCCGCGCACCGAGGCCGCCGTTGGGCGGGCCCGGCACGCATCGCGGTCACGGCGTCACTTCTTCTTCGGCCGCTTGCTCGAGGGCGCCGTCGGCGAGAGCGCTTCCGGCAGGTCCGTTGCCTCCGCTTCGGGCTCGGACTTGCCATCGCCCTTGATGCCGCCCTTGTCCTGGGCCTCGCGGCGCAGGTAGCGGGTCTCGTTCAAGGCGCTGCGCAACAGGAAGAAGGCCAGCGACAAGAACAGCCCCATCGCGGCGCAGGACAGAACTTTGAACCTGCGCGTCGAAAAACCGAACTTCGACTGCGGTGCCGCCGGGGTGCTCGGTGGCGAGACCACGCTGACGTTGGTGATCCGCGCCTGGTCGAGAAGGACGTTCATCTTGCCGATGCGCACGCCCTTCTTGATCTGCTGCAGGTCGAGCTTGAGCTCGGCCATGTCGCTGCGCAGTCGGTCGTGGTCCAGCCGGAGCTCGTCCAGTCGCAGGATCTCGGCGCGAACCCGGGCCAGATCGTTCTCCGAGTGGGTCTTCTGCTCCTCCAGGGCCACCAGCGTGGTCTGCGCATCCATGCGCGCCTGGGTCAGGTGGGTGTGGATCGGGTTGCGCGACAGGCTGTGCGAGCCCTTGCGCGTCGGCTCGGATTCTTTGAGCTGCTCGCGGAGCTGCTCGCGGGTGCGCGCCAGGTCATCGACCATCGGCGAGCCCTCGTGGTAGCGGTTCTCCGCCCGCAGCAGGTCCATCTCGACGTCGATCAGCATGCGCTCGATGTGGTCCTGCATCATGTTGCGCGCAAACTGCTCGGTCGCCGGCGTCATGTCCGGCTCCAGCTTGAGCTGCTGCTCGATGTGGGTCAGGCGCGCCGCGTTGGTCGCGATCTGCGCGTGCAGCGTGTTGAGCTCCCTCTCGAGCTCACGCCGCCGCCCACCCAGGTGCGTCATCGTCGCTTCGAAGTCCTGGATGTCGTGCTTGTGCCGGAACTCGCGGAACGCCAGCTGGGCCTCGATGTGCTTCTGCTCCATCTCCTGTTCTTGCTGCTCGAAGAAGGCCGTGTTCTCACCCTGGCTGTAGGTCTCCATGTGGAACAGCAGGTATTCGTTGAGCAGACGTTGGAGCTGCCGCTTGCCGCGCTCGGGATCGGCCGTCATGCAGACGATCTCGATCATCGTGGTCTTCGGAATCGCGTTGAACTGGAACTGACCGCTGAAGGCCGCCAGCCGTGCCATCTCCGGGTTGGGTTGGTAGTCGAGCGGTTTGGTGATCGAGCGGATGCTGTTCATCAGCACACTGAGTGGGCCGCCGCTGTCGGCCTCTACGGTCTCCGCGGGGCCCTCGCCATCGTCGACCGGCGACTCGAGCCCGGCCTCCTCGGCCTGCAGCGACTCGTAGACGCGGCGCATCAGCTCGGGGCTGCGCAGGACGTGGATCTCGGCATTGATGTCTTCCGACCCCGGCACCATGGCGAAGAACGGCGAGCCACCGACCGCCGCGACCTCGGGGCGGTTGCTGCTGCCCTCGCGGCCGACGTGCACCATGACCTTGGAGCTGATCTTCCAGATGAACGGGATGTTGCGCGCTTTGACGTAGCCGTACACCGCGCCGACGGCGGTGCTCAGCAGGATCACGAGGATTGCGGTCCGGCTGAACGCCGTGGTGCGCAATCGGTTGAGACTTTCAATCGCAGTGGACATTCGGACCCTCGGGGCGGCGTCTACGGTGTTCCTCGGAGTCTACCCTGACCCCGGCGGGAGCAACTTTGTATCGCAAATTGAAGCGGTTGGGCAGGGGCGGCGGCGGGGCATTCGCGGTGGCTGGACCGGCCTTGGCGGTGGGCCGACGGGGGCGGTGGCCGCCGGCCGCGTCTCAAGCCGGGGCATCGACGAGCACCTTGACCGCGTCCGGCGCGGCTGCGCGCCGGAACGCGCGGTCGAGCGCGTCCGCCGGGTAGCGGTCGGTGACCAACGCCGCTCCCAACGCGCGCAGGTCTCGTTGGTTTTCGAAGAGCGCGAGCGCGGCGCGGAAGTCGCCGCAGCGCGACGTGGTCAGCCGCAGGCCGCGCCGCGCGACCGCCGATAGCAAGGGGGATTCGTGGTCATCGCCGCTGAGCAGGAGTCGGCCGCGGGGCCGCGCGAGGCCTCGTTCGATCCCCGCGACCGGGCGGATCGCGGCATCGACCTCGGTGGCGTTGCCGACCCGCACGGTGCGGAAGGGGCTGAAGGCCAATGGTTGCGGCGGTGGAGCGCCGCGCAGGTCGAGGAGGTCGTGCGGGTCGGGATCGCCTGCAGCCTTGCCACCGTCGTCGCGCTCGAGGCTGAGCTCGTCGACGACCATCGCGGTGAGCTGGCTCAGGCCCAGCGCCGGCCGGCCATGGGTCGACTTGAGGTGGGCTTCGCGGCGGGCGAGGCGGAGCGCCAGCTGCAAGCCGGATGGTTGGCCGGTCGTATCGACGACGACGTCGGCCATCGCGTCGGGTAGGGCGGCGCCGTCGCCCTGCATGCAGACCGCGCGGTCCGCGCCGAGCTGCTCGGCCAGCGCAAGCAGCCGGCGGTGCCGGCCGATCGCGACGATCTCGATCGCTCGCTCCTGCTCGGTCGCGCGCGCGCGCAGCGCGGCGATCACCAGCAGGCCCAGCCGCCGCGGGCCGAGCACTGCGACCACGTCGCCCCCGCGCGGCGCCACCACGTCAGCGGCGCGCAAGGCCGCGGCGAACGGCTCGGTCAGCGCCGCGGTCTCGGTCGGCACCGCGTCCGGCACGGCCAAGACCGCGCCGACCGGGGCCAGCAGCCAGGGACCGAAGCCGCCGGGCAGATCGTGGATGCCGAGCACCAGGCGGTCCGGGCAGTGGGTGGGGAGGTCGTCGTCACACGCCGGGCAATCAGCCGCCACCCGCCGCGCGGCGTGCGAGGCGTTGATCTCGACCACGCAGCGCCGGCCGTCGGCATCGGTGGCGACGACCTCGTGACCGATCACCTGCGGCAGCCGAAACGGCAGAAAGCGGCGCGCCAGATCGGTCGAGCAGACCCCGCACGTCGTCGTGCGCAGCGGGACGTAGCCCGGGCCGAGCTGCAGGTGCGGTGCGCCGTTGCGCTGCACGGCGAAGCCGCGTTCGGGCGAGCCGTGAAACGAGAGCGTGCACCGCGCGAGTCCGCCGTCTCGGTCGTACTCGAGTGCTTCGAACCGCTGCTTCACGCGGTCGCGCGCCGGTTCTTCCCCAGGCGTTCGACGATCGAGACCCAGCCGTCCTCGACGTCCTTGCTGTAGCGCGGCGCGCAGAAGTAGGACAGCACGCGGTCCTTGGCCGCCTTGCGCATGCTCTCGCGCAGCTCGACGTCCTCGGCGTAGCGGCGCAGGCAGCGGGCCATCGCGGCGACGTCGCCGGGTGGGTAGAGCAGGCCGCACTTGCCGTGTTCGAGCACCAGCGGCAGGTCGCCGGTGGAGCCGCAAATGATGGCGTTGTCTTGATACATCGCCTCGAGCACGGACACCGGCAGGCTCTCTTGGATCGAGGAGAAGCAGAAGAAGTCCATCGCCTCGAGGTAGCCGGGCATCTGTTCGATCGACCCGCGCTTGCCCGGCATGAAGACGCGGCCCTTGTAGGGCGGCTCGCTGATCATCTTGCGCAGCTTCTCTTCTTCTTCGCCGTAGCCGAGCAGCACGCAGTAGAGGTTGTCGCAGCCCGACTCGATGACGGCTTGCGGGAGCAGGTGGTGGCCCTTGGCCCACGCCATGCGGCCGAGGGTGCCGGTCAGCAGTGCGCCCTCGGGCAGGCCGAGCTGCTGGCGCAGGCCCTCGGCTTCGCCGGGTTGCGTCTGCAGGTAGTAGGGCTCGACCGCGTTCATCATCACCTTCATCGGCATGTTCTTGGGCAACATGCGCTTGGCGTCGCGGCCACAGGCGTGCGAGCCGGTCCAGACCTCGTCGGCGTTGCGCACCGCCCAGCGGTTGGCGAGCTCGTAGAAGCCGTAGCGCATGTCGGCGAGCGTGCGCTTGAAGCCGATCCAACCGTGCACGAACGAGGTCCACGGCACGCCCATCCCCGCCGAGCCGCCGGCCATGCGGCAGACGAGGTCGGTGCGCATGTCGTTGCTGGTGACGACGTCGACGTTGGCCTTGGCGATCACCTCGCGCAGCTGCGCCGCGGTGGCGCGCACGTTGCGCAGCCCGCGCCACGGGATGTCGTGGTTCTCCAGGTCGGCACAGCGCGGCGACACCTGGGTCAGGGTCGGTTCGCGGTCCTCGGAGACGATGTGGCACAGCACGGGCTCGACCCGGCTGTGGTCGAGGTGGGCGACGTACATCTCGACCAGGCGCACGGCGCCGGCGACGGGGTAGTCGTTGGACTTGAGGACGAGGGCGCGGACCATGGGGAGGGGTTTGGTGGAGCGAGGTGGCGAAACGCGGTGGCTTGCGGCAACCGTCCGCGCCGTGGGCCTTTCGGGGATCGGCTTGGCGGGGGGCGGCGGGCCGCGAGAGCCGTGGGCCGCCGTGGAGGATGGGGTCGCCGCAGTCAGGCGAGTATAGCCGGTCGCGGCGGCGTTGCTCGCAAACCGCCGTGTCGCGGCGTACCCTTCGCCAGGCCTCCCGGGGCGCCCGGGGGCTTCGAGGGCTCGCCTGCCGAGCCCGCTCCGCGACCCGCCCATGAGCCCCATGAGCCGACGAGCGATCATCCTAGCGGGCGGCGTCGGCCGCCGCCTGTTGCCCTACACCTCGGTGCTACCGAAGCCCCTGATGCCGCTCGGCGAGCGCCCGATCCTCGAGATCGTCGTGCGCCAGCTGCGCCACGCCGGCTTCGACCACCTCACCATGGCCGTCGGCCACCTGGCGAGCCTGATCCAGGCCTACTTCGGCGACGGCGAGAAGTTCGGCGTCCGGATCGACTACTCGATGGAAGAGCGCCCGCTCGGCACCGCGGGCCCCTTGAGCCTGTTGGCCGAGGGCCTCGGCGAGGACTTCCTGGTGATGAACGGCGACGTCCTCACCGACCTCGACTTCGACGCGTTCTACCGCGGCCACCGCGACTCCGGCGCGCTGTGCACGGTCGCCAGCTTCGACAAGACGATTGACGTGTCGCTGGGCGTGCTCGACGTCGGCGATGACGGTCAGGTGCGCGGCTACGACGAGAAGCCGCAGCTACGCTTCGCGGTGTCGACCGGGATCTACTGCTTCAGGCCCGAGGTGCAGCGGCATCTGGTCCCGGGCGCGCCGCGCGATCTGCCCGATCTGGTGATGGCGATGCTGTCGGCGGGGGAGGCGGTGCGCGCGCACGCGATCGAGGGGCAGTGGTTGGATATCGGGCGACCGGATGACTACGAGGCGGCGCAGCAGGCGTACTTGCGCGGGGACTTCGGGGCGTTGGGGGATTGAGCGCGCACTGAGTTCGAAAGAGGATCGCTGATGCCGCACTTCGTCGTCGAATGCTCGTCGAGTCTGTTCGAGCGCGTGGAAGCAGAGTCGTTGCTCTCGGCAGTGTTCGAGACGGCCGTGGGATCGGGGCTGTTCGAAGAGCGCAACATCAAGGTGCGCCTTCGGCCTTACCAGCTGCACCTGCAGGGCGCCGAGGGCACCGATTTTCTCCACGTCTTCGCTCACATCATGGGCGGGCGCACGACCGAGCAGAAGAAGGTCTTGTCCGTTGCTCTCACCCGCCGACTGAAGGAGATGCTGCCCGGCGTCTCGGTGGTCTCGGTCAACGTCTACGAGTTCGATCCCGAGACCTACTCCAACCGCGACATGGTGTAGCCGGGCGCTACTTGCCATCAAGGCTTGATCACCTTGGCTTTGCGGACATCGGCTGTGACGCAAACGGTGTCGCGAACGTGCGTTGTGTCGCAAGGCGGCGAGTTGTCAAATGGTGTGATGCAAGTGACGACGCGAGTCGCCGCCGTGGCCCGCAGAGTACGGTGCTACCCGGAGTTGTTCTTGTTGGTCGTCGGGTCTCTAGCCGTGCGAATTCCGGCGCAGACCGTTTCTTGGATGATTGTGCCGTCCTCGCCGACGCCGATCTTGGCGAGCCAGCTCGCATATTACGAGTGTGCTGACCAGATGTTTGTTCATGGCGCGGGCCTGGCACAGGATCAAACTTGGACGTTCCAGGGGTCCTTGTGGACTATGTGGACATCGCTATTGTCTTCTGGTGCGCGAATCGCGCCAGGATGCTGTTATCGTCCGACTAAGCAGGATATAGTTTTGTTTGGCGGAGAGCCGGGGCGAGCAACCAACCAGAGCCTTGCTGACACGTGGTCGTGGAACGGGGCGTGGCGGCCATTGGGGGTTGGCGGTCCCGGACGGCCTAGCATGGGGATGACGCACGACTTCACTCGCGATCGGGTCGTCATGTTCGGTGGATCATCTCGCTCGCCCGGAGGTGGAGGGTTCCTCGGTGACACGGTGGAGTGGGACGGTGTGAGATGGGCCAGCATCGCTACGCCGACCGGTCCAAGCCCAAGAGTTTCTCCGGCGATGGCTTATGATCCGATTCGCAACACGTAGCACTCGCCAAGCACATGTCGACAAGGTCCGGCCATTGCCGTTGCGGCGCGTCTCGGGTTCGATGGTTCGAGAGAGCCGCAGGCAGCTCTCGGACGGCATTGCTGATGCGGTACGCCCTCTTCTTCATTGCCGGATCGATCGGTCCTGTCCTGCCCGCACAGCCTGAACCGCTAACGAGGGCGCCGGCCGCCAACCTCTCCTGGACGAAGGTGCCGTCTTCGTCGTCTCCGCCTGCCTTTGCCAGCCAAATTGTGTATCACGCCTCGGCCGACCAACTCCTCGCCCATGGTGCAGGGCAGGGCTTTGGCGAGACCTGGATTTTTCAGGGATCCACATGGACCAAGCGCATCTCTAGCCCCACTCCCGGTCGGCGATTCACGCCTGGGCTGTGCTACCGAAGTGCGTCGAACGACGTCTTTCTCTTCGGCGGAGAGAGTGGGCCGCCGTCTCCGGTTTTTAGTCCGAGTCTTGGGGATGCTTGGTCGTGGGACGGGGTTGCGTGGCGGCAGTTGGCGGCTCGTGGGCCCGCTCGTAGCGGTGGGATGGGGATGGCATACGACTCTGCACGAGACCGGGTGGTCGTTTTCGGTGGGGTCTATTCCTCAGGCGCGGCCGTGTTTCCCCTTGGCGATACTTGGGAGTGGGACGGCGCGAGGTGGATCAACATCGCCGCGCCGGTCGCTCCAAGTCCAAGAACTGGTCCGGCCATGGGCTATGACCCGGTTCGCAAGCGAGTCGTCCTATTTGGTGGTAGCGGGCAGAACGATACCTGGGAGTACGATGGTACGACTTGGAGCCAGCGATTTCCCTCGAACGCACCGAGCCCGCGTTGGTCGTCGATGGCATGGGATGAAGCACGGCAGGTGATGGTCTTGGCCAATGGATATAATTCCGCGGCGATTGGTGCTCATGACTCTGGGTTGATTGCGGGTCAGTGGTCAACGGATACATGGGAGTGGGATGGCCGCAATTGGGAGAAGCGGCGCCGGCCGCCCGCGGGATACTACAGCTTCGACTTCTACCAAGCACTGGCGTACGATAGCCGGAGGCAGCGGACCATGACGATCTTGTACCATAAACCGACGCGTTCCTATGAGCTCTGGTCGTATGGCCCAAACTTTCCGGGGACGGCTAACTCTTATGGCGTGCCGTGCTCTGGCTCCTCGGGAACGCCCGTGCTCGCCGCAACGACCCTGCCATGGGTTGGCTTCCCCGTCACCCTTGACCTGAGCGGCGCAGTCCCCGGCACCCCAGCTGTCCTGACCGTCGGCCAGTCCAACACCCAATGGCTCGGCGCGACTCTCCCGCTCACGCTCGCACCGAGCCAATGCCAAGTCCACGCCTCCGTCGATCTCGGCTTCGCTGGGCGCGCCGACGCCCAAGGCAACGCCCAGTGGACCCTCCCCTTGGCCAACCTCCCCAGCCTGGTCGGGCGATCGATGTTCCTGCAGGGCTACGCCGCGGACCCCGCGGTCGCGCTCGGTATCGTCACGTCGAACGCGATCGAGGCAGTCCTCGGTGCGAAGTAGATCGCGAGCACCGGTCGAGTACCGAGCTTGTGATCGTCCTACACTCGTAGCACTCGCCAAGCACATGTCTACAAAGTCTGGCAATTGCTGTTGCGGCGCGTCTCGGGTTCAGCGGTTCGCGAGAGCCGCGGGCGGCTTTCGAATGGTGTTACTGATGCGCTACTCCCTCTTTCTCATCGCCGGATCGATCGGTCCTGTCCTGTCCGCCCAGCCCGGACCTCTAACAAGAGCGCCGGGGTGTGGATCCGCTATTGAGCAACTCGATCATGCGGCCACCTTCACGGCGGTACGTCGGGTTTCGTGGAGCTTGTGCATCGCTTGATCCCAACGGTCGCTGAGCGCCAGAGCACGCAGGCGGAGGACGTGTTCGCCGGTCGTCGACTTCCAGCGCGATCCGGCGCGTTTCATACGCACGGCCACGAGTGTCTTGCAGGTGGCCTCGACAGCTCCGCTGCCAATTGGCAGACCAAGGCGCAGCGATCTGGCGAACCGCATGCGCTCGGCGTGGTTTTCGAAATAGGTGATGGCCTCATGGACGGGCCGCTTCGAGTCCCGCCAAGTATCCTCGAGGCCGGAACCGCGCAGTTCGGCGCGGATCTCTTCGGCTGCGCTGTTCGCGCAGCGCAATCGAACGCGCCAACGGTGCAACTCCGACTTGGCGCCGTCTGCACCGAAGATCACCTCGGCGGCCGGCGCCAGCTTCTCGACCACGTGCCAGAAGTCGATGCCTTGCTCGACGTTGCCGAACACCGCGGCGGGGAAGTGAGTGTGGAGCAGGTTGCACATCTCGTGGGCACCGTCGGACAGCAGCTTCACTCGCAGGTCCGGGCTCTTCTGCAACAGCCTGTACGCCTCGCCGGCGATCTGAGCGAACCACAGGTCGACGTCGCTTTCCGGCATGCACCCGTACCGGAGCGTGTGCAGGCTCGCCCCTTCGGCGTCGTGCAAAGTGATCGTTGCGCAGTAGGCCATCCGGAAGTTCCGGTCTACGGGCCGCTTTGGCGCGTCCTTGCGCGGTCGGCCCGCCCGACGCTTCGCGGCCTCTTCCATCGGCACGGACACGCGGTCGACTGCCACGCTCATGGCGACGGCTTCCGCTGGCACGTCGAACTCCTGCGTGAGCATGTCCTCGATGTCCGCGTGTTCGCGAAGCCAGTGCTCGCCGACATGGTGCGCGACGCGCTCGAAGCTGGCCCGCGAATAGGGAAACCGACCTGTCTGGCGGGCAGCATCCGCCGCATCGCGCGACGGGCCGCGCTGAATGTCGTTCGCCATGCACTGGGCGGTGAGAGGAAGCCAACCGCGGCCGTAGGCACCGGTTCGCAGCTTGATCGGGTCGAGGATCGGTCCGTTGCGCACGCCGACTTGGCGATAGACGGTGCGCTCGACTTTGACCTCGCCCGCCATCGTGAAGTACGTGCCCGGCGTGCGCCGGAAACTGGCGTAGAGAGCGCCTCGGACCCGGATCCGTGGCGCGTCGACGTCGAGGGCGCGAAGCACCTCCGCGTGCGCTGCCCGCTCGACCGCGGCGGTCTGCTTGGCGATCGCCCTCTCCGTGTCCGCGTAGTCCACCGCGTGACCGCCGCGGCTCGACTCCGCCGCCGCCACCGTTGCGTCGACCAGGCTCTGCATCGACTCGGCGAGCCCCTTGTGCTCAACTGGCACCTTCACGAGGACGTACCCTCGTGAAGCGCCCCTCCCAGGACGCTGGTGTTGCATCCTGTATCCGATAGGGAGGGGCGCATGCTTGTACAAGTGTCTTCTACACAAATACTTGCGGCGAGCCAGCCTGCGACCACCAGATCTCGGGTGCGATCACGCTGCTCCGCTCAATGCCGGAGCCACACCCGAGCGCCGGCCGCCAACGTCTCCTGGACGAGGGTGCCATCTTCGTCGTCTCCGCCTGCCTTTGCTAGCCAGATAGTATACCACGCCTCGGCCGACCAACTGCTTGCCTATGGTGCCGGGCCGAGCTTTGGCGAGACCTGGGTTTTTCAGGGGACCACGTGGACCAACCGAATCTCCAGCTCCACTCCCGGTCGGCGGTTCGCGCCAGGGCTGTGCTATCGAAGTGCGTCGAAGGACGTTTTTCTGTTCGGCGGAGATAATGGACTGCCGTCTCCATACTTTTATCCGAGTCTTGGGGATGCGTGGTCGTGGGACGGAGTCGCATGGCGGCTGTTGGCGGCTCGGGGTCCCGCTCGCAGCGGAGGGATGGGGATGGCGTACGACTCAGTGCGAGACCGAGTCGTCATTTTTGGTGGCACTTTTTCGACGGGCACGGCTGAGTTCCTCCTCGGCGATACTTGGGAGTGGGACGGGGTGAAGTGGATCAATATCATGCCCCCGGTCGCTCCAAGCCCAAAAACTGGTCCGGCGATGGCTTTTGACCCGATCCGCAAGCGGGTCGTCCTGTTCGGGGGTGGCGGGCAGAACGATACCTGGGGGGTACGATGGTGCCACGTGGATCCAGAAGTTTCCGTCGAATGCGCCGAGCCCGCGATGGTCGTCGATGGCATGGGATGAAGCACGGCAGGTGATGGTCTTGGCTGGCGGCTTTAATAATCCCTTCATAGTGGGTGCCCACGACCAGTGGTGGATTGCGGGCCGTTGGACAACGGATACATGGGAGTGGGACGGTGTCGATTGGGCGAGACGTCGCCGGCCGCCCGCCGGATACTACATGGTCAATTTTTACCAATCAGTGGCATACGATAGCCGGAGGCATAGGACCATGGTGCTTTTGTACCATGGGCCGACGCGTTCGGATGAGCTTTGGTCATATGGCCCGACGTTCCCGGCGACGGCCAGCTCTTACGGCGCGCCCTGTTCCGGCTCGTCCGCATCGCCTACACTCACCGCGACGACCCTGCCATGGGTTGGCTTCCCCGTCACCCTTGACCTGAGCGGCGCAGTCCCCGGCACCTCAGCAGTCCTGACCGTCGGCCAGTCCGACACCCAATGGCTCGGCGCGACTCTCCCGCTCACGCTCGCACCAAGCCAGTGCCAAGTCTACGCCTCCGTCGACCTCGGCTTCGCCGGGCGCGCAGACGCCCAAGGCAACGCCCAGTGGACCCTCCCTTTGGCCAACCTCCCCAGTCTGGTCGGGCGATCGATGTTCCTACAGGGCTACGCCGCAGACCCCGCGGTCGCGCTCGGCTTCGTCACGTCAAACGCGATCGACGCGGTTCTGGGCGCGAAGTAGCCCAAGCCCGCGACCACGACCCCCTACCCCCGCAGCGCCTCGTACTGCCGCTGCGTCGCCGCCACCATCCCCGGTAGATCAAACCGCTCCCGCACCACCTCCGCCCCACGCACCCCCATCGCGCGCCGCCGCGCCGGATCGCGCACCAGCTCCCAGCTCCAGCACCGCGTCCGCCAACGCCTTCGGATCGCTCGGTGGCACCAGCAACCCGGTTTCCCCGGGCACCACGGTGTCGCGGTTTCCGATGACGTCGGTCGCCACCACCGGCAGCTCGAGCAGTATGGCCTCGAGCAGCACGTAGGGCAGGCCTTCGTACACCGACGAGAGCACGAACACGTCGAACGTGTTCATCACGTCCTGGATGTCGTGCCGGGAGCCCAGGAAGTGGAACGCCTGGAAGACGTCGACTTCGCGGGCGGCGACCGTGCTCTGCAGGCGCTTCTCGCCGTCGCCGCACCAGATGAAGCGGGCGTGTGGGGCGCCGTCGATGCCGAGCTCGCGGCGGATCCGTCGGCAGGGCGTCGTCGTCGGGGCGGAAGCCGTCGTCGCGGACGAGCGCGGCGACCGGGGGCCTGACACTCAGAGGGGCGGCGCCTGGGGTATTGGTTCTGATGGGCGCTGGCGGCTGTGGTATAACAGTGAGTTCCCCAATCCTTCTTGGGGGCTTTCATTCCGGAACATTATGCATGTTGTTGGACTACAGGCTGTGTGATTGCACTCAGAGACAACCATGTTGCGGATGACGGTTGATCAAAGGTGGGTCTCGCTCTGGTTCGGCAGTTTATTATGTGCGACCCTTTCTCCACAGTCAATCTCTCTCAGAACTGTGCCTCTCTCACCTGTCTCTTGGGTGGTTGTGCGAACCTCGCCGCTCCCGATGTTTTCCAGGCAGGTTGCGTATCACGAGGCAGCCGACCAATTGTTCGTCCACGGCGCGGGGTTGAATTTCTCGGAGACCTGGACTCTCCAATCAGGCAAATGGACCAAGAGTGGTTCCACGCTGTCGCCAGGTAGGCGCTTCGATGCGGCGTTGTGCTACAGGGATGCCGCCAGAGATATCTTCTTGTTCGGCGGAGACGCAGGCCCACCATCTCCATTATGGCCTCTGAGCCTCGCTGATACTTGGTCGTGGAACGGTGTGTCGTGGCAGCAGTTGGCCGTGAATGGTCCCGCTCGGGCAGGGATGGGGATGGCGTATGATTCTGAGCGGGATCGGGTCGTTGTTTTCGGAGGTGTCCGATCTACGGGAGCAACGTTGTCTGCTCTTAACGATACTTGGGAGTGGAACGGGGTGAGGTGGATCAACATCCGGACTCCTGTCGCTCCGAGTCCAAGGTGTGCGCCTGCAATGACCTACGATCCAGTGCGGAGGCGCTGCGTTCTGTTCGGCGGTAGCGATCTAAGACCGCGAAACGACACTTGGGTGTACGATGGCTCCACGTGGACCCAGTTGTTTCCGCAGAATTCGCCGGGTCCGCGTTGGTCCTCGTTGACTTGGGATGATGCGCGACAAGTGGCTGTCTTGGTCGGTGGTTTTGATGGTTCGAGAGGTTTTCGAGCCGGATCCGATCAAATGGTAGCTACTGGTGGTTTGTGGATGTCTGATACATGGGAGTGGGATGGCAGTGCTTGGAACCAACGGCTGAAACGGATCCAGACAAAGCGCCATCCGGTAGCGTTTTATCAATCAGTAGCGTACGATAGTCGTAGACAGCGGTCAATGACGGTGGTTTGGGATCGGACGACGCGTACTTGCGAGCTTTTGTCGTATGGGCCAAACACTCCTGCATCGGCCGGGTCTTTTGGCTCGCCGTGTCCTGGTTCGTCGGGCACGCCAGCCCTGTACACCAGCACTCTTCCGTGGGTGGGCTTCACCGTCACCCTGAGCCTGAGCGGCGCAGTCCCCGGCACCTCAGCAGTCCTTACCGTCGGCCAGTCCAACACCCAATGGCTCGGCGCGACTCTCCCGCTCACGCTCGCACCAAGCCAGTGCCAAGTCTACGCCTCCGTCGACCTCGGCTTCGCCGGGCGCGCAGACGCCCAAGGCAACGCCCAGTGGACCCTCCCCTTGGCCAACCTCCCCAGTCTGGTCGGGCGATCGATGTTCCTACAGGGCTACGCCGCAGACCCCGCGGTCGCGCTCGGCTTCGTCACGTCAAACGCGATCGACGCGGTTCTGGGCGCGAAGTAGCCCAAGCCCGCGACCACGCCCCCTACTCCCGCAGCGCCTCGTACTGCCGCTGCGTCGCCGCCACCATCCCCGGTAGATCAAACCGCTCCCGCACCACCTCCGCCCCACGCACCCCCATCGCGCGCCGCCGCGCCGGATCGCGCACCAGCTCCAGCACCGCGTCCGCCAACGCCTTCGGATCGCTCGGTGGCACCAGCAACCCGGTTTCCCCGGGCACCACGGTGTCGCGGTTGCCGATCACGTCGGTCGCCACCACCGGCAGCTCGAGCAGCATGGCCTCGAGCAGCACGTAGGGCAGGCCTTCGTACACCGACGAGAGCACGAACACGTCGAACGCGTTCATCACGTCCTGGATGTCGTGCCGGAAGCCCAGGAAGTGGAACGCCTGGAAGACGTCGACTTCGCGGGCGGCGACCGTGCTCTGCAGGCGCTTCTCGCCGTCGCCGCACCAGATGAAGCGGGCGTGCGGGGCGCCGTCGAGGACGAAGCGCGCCGAGCGGATGAAGGTCATCGGGTCCTTCTGCTTGCTGTGGCGGCTGGCGGTGCCGATGACGAAGGCGTCGTCGTCGATGCCGAGCTCGCGGCGGATGCGGCGGCGGGCGTCGTCGTCGGGGCGGAAGCCGTCGTCGCAGGCGACGGCGTTGGGGATCACCGTGATGCGCTCGGCCGGCACGGTCTTGGTCTCGACGGCGGCGGTGCGCTCGCTCTCGGAGACCGCGATGAAGCGGTCGGTCATCCGGCCGGCGAGCTGCTCGAGCCACAAGAACAGGCGCTGCACCATGCGGTTGCCGGGTCGCAGGAAGTAGAGGCCGTTGGGAGTGTAGATCGTCTTGAGGCCGCAGAGCTTGGCGGCGATGCGGCCGAGGAAGCCGGCCTTGGAGCTGTGCAGGTGGACGACGTCGTAGTTGCCGCGGCGCATCAGGCGCAGCAGGCGGAGCAGGCCGAGGGGGTCCTGGATCGGGTGGATGCCGCTGCGCAGGTCGATCGGGTGCAGGGTGATGCCGAGGGCGCGGACGCGCTCGGCGAACTTGGTGTCGCCCTTGTCCACCCACTCGTCGCGCACCAGCGGGCTCGCCACCTCGACCTCGAAGCGGTCGCGGTCGATCCCCTGCAGCAGCAGCAGAAGATGCTTGCCGGTGCCGGCGGTGGTGGCCTCGAGGACCTCGAGCACTCGGATCTTGGACACGCGGACGAGAGGGGTGGTTGAGGGGCGGTGCGAGGGCGATTATGCGGCATGCGGGCGCCGCGCGGCAGCACTCGTCGGCAGCGTCCCGGCCGTGCCGCCGTCCGCTCTTCTATCGGTCCGCAGCCGCACCCAGCTCGATCCGGCTGCTCAGCCGTCGGTGGGCTCGGGCGCGCGCCCCTGGTACAGCGCCTCGATCTGCGCGGCGTAGCGCTCGATCGCGAAGTGCTCGGTAAAGCTCTGCTTGCCGGTCTCGGCGAGCCGCGCGCTCAAGGCCGGATCGGCGTGCAGCTCGCCGATGCGGCGCGCCAGCTGGTCGGGGTCGCCGGGCGGCACCAGCAGGCCGTTGACGCCGCTCTGCACCAGCTCGGCCGGCCCCTCGATGTCGGTGGCGACGACGGCGACGCCGGCGCGGAACGCCTCGAGGATCACCAGGCCGAAGCCCTCGAACACCGACGGCAGCGCGAACACATCGCAGGCGGCGAAATAGCGCTCGGGCGCGCGCGTCGCCGGCCGCAGCTGGACCACGTCGTCCGTGCCCAGCCGCTCGTTGTGGGCGCGGAGCTCGGCTTCGAGCGAGCCGGCGCCGACGATCAGCACGCGGAGGCGGTCGATCGAGTTGCGCAATCGGGCGGCGGCCTCGATCAGCGTGTGCACCGACTTCTGCCGCTCGAGCCGGCCGACGAACAGCACGCAGAACGCGTGCTGTGGAATGTCGAGCTCGGCGCGCAGGGCGGCGCGGTCCTGGCCGAGGCGGACGTCGGGGATCGCGTTGTGCACCACGCTGGCGCGGGCGGCCGGCACCCGCAGGCGCTGGCGCACGTGCTCGTGCACCGACTTGGAGATGCACAGCACGTGGCAGTCGGGGACCACGCGGCGGAACAGCCAGCGGTAGGCGCGGAAGATCACGTGGTCCTTCCAGCTCCACTTGAACCAGATGTTGTGCATCGTGCAGAAGCGGCGCATGGGCAGGCCACGCGAGGCCCACTGGCCGACGAAGTCGGCGTGCCCGAGGTGGGTGTGCAGCACGTCGGGGGCGGTCTCGGCCAAGAACGCGCGCAGCCGCGCGGCGAGGCCGCGGCCGAGCGGCAGCTGGTGCACGCGGACGCTGGGATCCAGCTCGGCGACCAGATCCGGGTCGTTCTTGAAGTAGACGATGTCGATCTCGTGCCGCGTCGCGTGCAGGTTGGCGAGGTTGACCAGCAGCCGCTCGGCGCCCGCGAAGTGGATCGAGGTGATGACGTGGCAGATGCGCATGCGACACGGTGGAGTGGGCGGCCACTGCTGAGGCACAAACAGCGGCATGGGCGCGGCCGGCCTGGAAACCGTAGCGAGTCGGCCGCTTCGGAGTAGACTTCTCGGGCGATAGGGGGGCGGTCCGGCATGGGGCCGTCCGCACCGCGCCACAACGCCGATGTCGACGCACGTTCACAGCCGCCGGATGCCGGGGCTGGCGGCCCTGGTGGTCTGCTGGCTGTTGGCGTGTACGGGCTGCGTGGCACCCGCCATCGAAGAGGGTCAGATCATGGTCGGCGCGCTGCGCACCATCGATCCCGAGGGGCAAGTCGTCCGCCGCGGCGACCAGCTCGCGATCCGTTTCACCTACGAGCCCGGGCGGAACCAGGCAGTCACGGTGCGGCCGGACGGCAAGATCTCGATCCCGTTCGCCGAGGAGGTGGTCGCCGCCGGCCGGACGGTCGAGGAGTTGGACGAGATCCTGTCGGAGCAGGTCTCCCGGCACCTGGTGAACGGCGATCTCACCGTGATCGTGCGTCAGCGGGTCCGGCATCAGGTCTACGTCGCCGGTGAGGTGCGGCGCCCTGGCGTGGTGGGACTCGAGCCCGGCATGACGCTGCACCACGCGGTGCTGGCGTCGGGCGACTTCAAGCGCTCTGCCGCGACGGATTCGGTGATCTTGGTGCGCGATCTCGGCCCCGGTCTGCGCGGCGCCGAGAAGCTCGATCTCAGCGAGGAGGGCATGGTGCGCGGCGACTACCAGCTGCAGCCGTTCGATTTGGTCTACGTGCCGCGCACCAGCATCAGCCGCGTGAGTCAGTGGCTGCGCCAGCACGTCAGCAACCTGCTGCCGAAGGGCGTGCGCATCGTCGCCTTCAGCTATCACTATGGCCTTCAAGTCGATCTGTAGAGAACCGTGATGAAACTGACGCGAGTGTTGCTGTCCGTGCTTCCCTTCCTCGGGGGCGTGGCCTGCGTGGGGCCCGATATCGACTATGGCGAGATCCGGTCGGTGGAGGTGATGGAAGCCAACCCCGGGGGCTACCGGCTCAGCGCGGGCGACCAGATCGAGGTCGTGTTCGCGTATCACCCGGAGCGCAGCATCCCGCTCACGGTGCGACCCGACGGCAAGGTGTCGATGCCGTTTGCCGAGGAGATCCTCGCCGCCGGCCGCACGATCCCCGAGCTCGACGCCGCGTTGACCGAAGAGGTCGCCAAGAACCTGAAGAACCCCGACCTCGCGGTGGTGATGCGCGCCTACGCGCGGCAGCGGGTCTACGTCGGCGGTGAAGTGCAGCGACCTAGCGAGCGACCGCTGATCCCGGGCGAGACGGTGTACCAGGCGATCGCCGCGTCGGGTTGGTTCTTGCCGACGGCGGCGCAGGACAGTGTCGTGCTGATTCGCCAGGCCGGGCCGGACGTTCGGCAGGCGATGAAGTTCGATTTCTCCGAGGAGGCGCTGGTCGCGGCGGACGTGCAGCTGCAGCCGTTCGACGTGATCTACGTCCCGCCGACGACCATCGCCCGCGTCGGCGAGTGGATCGAGCAGCACATCAACAACATCCTGCCGCGCGGCGTCAACATCGGCTTCGTCGGCTTCACCGGCCGCCGCGTGCTGCTGCAGTAGCGCTGGCCCTTGCCGCGGGCTGGAGCGTCGTCAGTCGCCGCCCCGCCGGCGGGCCCGCAGCCACGTCCAGACGTCGTAGCCGCGGCCGAGCTGGAAGGCGAGGCCGAAGACTCCCTGTGCGGGGTCGATGCTGCAGCGCGCGATGCGCATCGGGTCGGGGTGGTGCCGCCGCGTCCACGATGGCTCCGCCATGAAGGTGCCGTAGTAGCCCGCGGCGCGGGCCGCCTCGATGGTGGCGTCGCTGTGCGCGCCGTACGGCCAGGCCAGCGCGCGCACCGTGCCGAACCCCTGCGCTTCGAGGTCGTCGCGGGCGCCGCGCAGCTCGTCGCGCAGCTGCTGCGCGTCGACCTCGTCCATGTAGGGGTGCGTGCGGGTGTGTGACGACACCTCCAGCCCGCGCGGCGGCGCCGGCCGCAGCTCGTCCCAGGTCGCGATGCGTTCGGTCATCGTCGCGTACGTCTGCTGCAGCGCGGCTTCCTTGTCGGCGTCGGTGCCGGTGTAGACCTCGTCGATCATCCGCTCGATGCGCGCCCGGTCGCGCTCGCCCCAGCGCGGCAGGTCGCCGTCGTTCTGCGTCACCATGAACACGGTGGCGCAGAGCCCGCGCGCCTCGAGGATCGGCAGGGCCTCGGTGACGTTGTTGAGGTAGCCGTCGTCGAAGGTGATGACCACGACGTCGCGCGGCACGGTGCGGCCCTCGTGCAGGGCGCGGACGAAGCGCTCGGCGGTCCAGGTCGTGTAGCCCTTCGCCACCAGGTAGTCCATCTGCGCGGCGAACAGCGCGGCGGTCACCGAGATCGGGCTGTCGATGGCATCCACGCTGTGGTAGGTGAGGACGCGCGGGCCGGCGGCCGGAAACGGCAGCGTCGCGAAGTGGAGGACCCGGCGGACGGCGGCCTTGAGCAGGCGGTTGGTGGTGTTGCGCAGCGACACGGTGGGTGGAAGGATGGCCGCCGAGCGCCGCGACGGCAATGCGCGACCGCCGCCGGCTTGCCGGACCGGTCCCCGCCTCCTAGGCTGCCGCGCCGGGCGACCGCGTCCCGCCTCCGATGCTGCCGGACTTTCTCTGCATCGGTGCCCAAAAGGCGGGCACCACCTGGCTCTACCACAACTTGGCGCAGCATCCCGGGATCTGGATGCCGCCGCTCAAGGAGCTGTTCTACTTCTGCGGCTTCGACAGCGATGCAGAAGGCGTGCCGCGGCCGGCGTCGCGGTGGCCTCTGGCGCTGCAGGCGCTGGCGCCGCGCAACACCGCGCTGCGTCGCCTGGTGGGGGACGCGGCGCGCAAGGTGCGGGCGCGCAGGGGCGGCGACGCGGGCGGCGGCGTCGGCGACGGTGTTGCGGCGGCGACCCCGGATGCGCCGGGCGCGACCGGCGGCGTCAGTGAGGGCGCGCGCGGCGGCGGACTCGGCTGGTGGCTGCGCTACGCGCTGATGCCGCGCACCGACCGCTGGTACGCGCGCTTGTTCGACCCGGGTCCCGGCCAGATCGCCGGGGACATCACGCCGTACTACGCCAATCTCGAGGCCGACCGGGTCGCTCGCATCGCCGCCCTGCTGCCGCGCGCCAAGGTGATCTACCTGCTGCGCGATCCGATCGAGCGGGTGTGGTCGGAGGCCAAGATGAACGCCGGCTGGCTCGGCATCGATCTGCAGGACGGCGAGCCCGAGCGCGTGCGGCGCTACTTCCGCGGCCGGCATGCCGCCCGCCTCACCGACTACCTCACCAACCTGCGCACGTGGCAAGCGCACTACGGCGACGGCGCGTTCTTCGTCGGCTACTTCGACCAGCTGGCGCGGCAGCCCGCCGCGCTCGCCCGATCGGTGTTCGAGTTCCTCGGCGTCGACGCCAGCGACGCGGTGGTGCCGCCGGACGTCGACACGGTGCGCAACGCCGGCCGCCGCGCGCCGATCCCCGAGCAGTGGGCCGCGTTCTTGAGCGAGCTCTTCTTGCCCCGGCTGCGCGCGCTGCACGACGCGCTCGGGGCGGAGGAAACCGCGCGCTGGCTCGCCTACGCCGAGGAGCACGCGCCGCGGGACTGACGGGCGGAGTCCGGCGCGCGGTCAGAACTCGCACCAGGACTCGACCGCGGCAGCCGAGCCGTCGCGCAGCCAGCCGTCCAGCTGGGCCGGGTCCTTGAGCTGTTGGCCGCGGAAGCGCGGCACCTCCAGGTAGCGGCAGTCGACGTCGTCCAGCGTCGTCATGTCGCCCCACAGCTTCTCGAACTGACACACCGTGAACACGTCTTCCTGCGCGTGTCCCCAGCGCTTGACCACGTCCTTGAGGGTGACGTAGGTCGGCAGCCGCGCCGCCATCGCCCGCACCGCGCGCCGCACGCGCAGCTCGTCGGCGAGCGCCGCCCGGTCGAGGCCGAACGCCGCCAGCAGCGGGTCGATGGCGATCCAGGTGGTCATCGAGTTGTAGTAGCGCAGGCCGAGCTCGAGCTCGGGCCGGGGCAGCGCGAGCGACTCGACCAGGCGGAGGCGGCCGTCGACCCGGGCCAAGCCGCCGCCGCGGTCGTCGACGCAGCGCGGTACCACCTCGAAGGTCAGGGCCCCGCCCGCCGCCAGGTGCATGCCGAGCAGACCGGGGTCGACCGTTGCGCCGACGGTGTCGATGTTGTGCAGCAGCAGGTGGTCGAGCTGCGGGCGCAGCGCCAACAGCTCGGCCAGCGTGCCGTTGCGCAGCAAGTTGCCGACCTCGAACCAGTGGCCGACCGGGTGCAGGCACTGGTGCGGCTCGTTGTCGGTGTAGTCGCTGGCCTCGCCGGCCGCGCGCGCCCAGTCGGCCAGCGCCGCCTGCGCGCTCTCCCGCACCTTCTGCGCCTGCTCGTCGAGCCGCTGCTGCGCCGTCTCCGACCACAGCGCTTCGAGGTCGGCGACCATCGGCACCATGCGCAGGCCGACCGCGCGGCCGGGGGACAGGCGCAGCGGTGCCGGGTAGTGGTAGTCGCGCTCGGCGTCGAGGTGCGCGTCGATGGCGTCGTGCGTGAAGCGGCTGGTGGTGAACACGTGCGGCAGGGGCTGGCCGAAGGCGCGCGTCGTGCGCCGGCTCTTGGCCAGGTGCACCTCGAGAAAGGTGCGGTGGCGCTGGCCGAGGACGGCGAACGGGTGCAGCGCCTTGACCACGCCGGAGCCGCCGCTCCAGCGGCTGCCCACGCCGGCGGCCAGCGTGACGACGGCGACCCGCCCCTGCGCCAGCGCCTCGCTGCCGCGCTCGAGGACCTCGGCGGGCTGCGGCTCGGTGCCGTCGAGGACGTCTGCGTGGCCGACGTCCTCGATGGTCGTGTCGGGCGGCAGCCGGTTCTGCCGCAGGCCGATGGCGCCGCTGCGCAGCGCGGCGCGCACCTGCTCGTGCAGGGCCAAGTCGAAGCCGGCGGCGGTGAGCTGGGCGTCGAGGGAGCGCGGCGCGGCTTCCGCCGGCGGTGGCGCGGTGCGGGCCTCGGCCGCGGCCTCCGGCGCCTCGAGCCGCGCCACGGTCCCGGTGTCGCTGAGCGCGAAGTCGTAGACCACCGGGTCCATGGCAAACGGCATGGCGCTCACGAGCCGGTCTTTTTCCGTCTGCAACAACGACGGCAGGGCGTCGAGCGCGCGCGCCCGCGCCGCCGGGGCGAACCAGAGCCCCATGCCGCCGCCGGACATGCCGCCCAGCATGCAGAAGCCCCAGAAGTCGTCGCCGAAGCGCTCCTGCACGGCGGCGCGCAGCCGCGCGGTGTAGAGGTTGTCGGCGGCCGGGATGATGCCGCGGATCGGCCCGTCGAAGTTGTCGGTGGTCGCCGCCGCCAGCGGGCGCACCGCCCCGTTCGCCAGGTGGCGGTGGATGTCGTCGAACAGCGCGACCGCGCGCTGCCGGCAGCGCCACTCGTACGCGCTGCGCAGCAGGTACTTCTCGGTCACCATCTCGAGCACCGGCCCGACGTTCTGCGCGAGCCCGCCGTGGATCAGCACCAGGCTTCTGCGCACCGCGTCGAGCGCGCCCGGCGCCAGGCTGTCGTCGAGCAGCGTGTGCGCCGGCAGCAGCCGGCCCCGGCTGATGCCGTCCTCGGGGTCGCCGGCGCCGGCGAGGACGCCGCTGATGCGCTTGGCGCCGGGCCAGATGCCACCCGAGTCCTGCCAGCCGCCGCCCGAGCCGCCCAGCCACTCGCCGAGAATCGCGCGCGCCGCGACGACGCGGCGCTCGGCCTCGGTGAGACCGCCGGTGAGCGACGCGGTCTGTTGGGTGGCGCGCATCAGGACGGCGATCAACGAAGCCAGCAGGTTGGTGGAGACCGCCAGCCGCGAGCCCTTGGGAATGCCGCGCACGTGACTGCGCACCTCGAGGCCGTTGCCGGGGCCGCAGATCGCGCCGAGCAGGGCGCCGAGGTCGGCACCGCTGCCCTCGAGCGAGGGCGGCACGACGCCTGCCGAGATCACCGCGGCGCGCAGCAGGCCGAGGTGGTCGCGGGCGAAGTCGAACACTCCAGCCAGCGCGTGGATCTCGGTGTCGGCGCCGAGGTCGTCGCTCGCCAGCCGGAGCACGGGCCGCGGCAGGATGCGAACCGACGCCGCGATGGGGGGGCGCGGTGCGGTGTCGCGGCCGCGCACCGCGAGGTCGATCGACAGGTTGAGGACGCGCGCGCCCTCGGGGTAGTCCATGCCGAGGAAGAAGATGTCGCTCCACGCACTGTGCGACAGGTCTAGCCGGACGGCGGTGTGCTCGGTCAGCCACGGCCCCGGCGCATCGGCGCGCGGTGCCAGCTCGGCCGCCGCGCGCAGGGGTTGGGCTTCTGCGTCGTGGATCTCGAACATCCAGGCGTTGCCCTCGGCCAGCCGCACGCTGCGCCGCACCTGGTCGGCCAGCGTCTGGAACGCGTGGCCGCGGTAGGCGGCGGCGAGCGCACTCGACACCGCCTCGTTGGGGCCTTGCCGCTCGGCGGCGGCGAGCAGGGCGTCGATGGCCTCGGTGAACCGGCGCTCGAGCAGCGCCGCGAAGCCGTCTTGCGGGATGTGGCCGCAGGCCGGCAGGCCGGGCCGGCGCGGCAGCTCGAAGCGATGGATGGCGGCGAGGAACAGCAGCGCGCGCACGCGCTGGTACAGGTTGTCGGTCTGCCGCCAGAAGCGGTCCAGCTGCGCCGCCTCGCGCAGCAGGTCGGGCGCGCCGTGCTGCTCGACAGCGGTGGCCAGCGGGGTGTGGCGGACGCTGTCGTCGGCGGCGCACAGGATGTCGATCAACGAGGCGGGCATCGGCCGCAGGGATCTTCGAGGCCGGCGGCGGGCATGCAAGGATGTCGCCCCTGGGGCTCTCGGCCGCCGCCATCACTTCCGGTGGGGCGCACGCGGTCGGGATGCTGCCGCCGCCACCGGCGGTTCGGCATTCTGCCCGGCGCCGCAGAAAACTCGTTCCGGGGGCTGGACGGCACCCCCCTTCATCCGGCACACTGATGAGTGGAGCGGGCGACTGCGCCCGGTTTCCAAAGGTGTGTGGGGCCGGCGAGGGTCGAAAGACCCTCGCCAGTCCTTTTTAACGCCCGCTGTTTTGACGCCCGCGTCGACGTCGATGTTCCGTTGCCCGGGCTCCGGGTGTCCCTCGTCCCCCCGCACCATGCGCCTCGCCGATCCCCGTGCCGGTTCCGCCGGCGCCGCTTCAACCGGCGGTGGTCGATGGTCGAAGTCCCCCGGGTGGCCGAACCGTTGAGCCAGGACGTTCTCGCAGCGGCGCGCCGGGTCGCGGCCGGCTTCGCCATCGAGGGGGCGCTGCACGAGCTGCACTCCCA
This sequence comes from Planctomycetota bacterium, assembly GCA_965223545.1. Classification (GTDB taxonomy): domain Bacteria; phylum Planctomycetota; class UBA1135; order UBA1135; family UBA2386; genus CBDCWY01. The sequence continues at coordinate 7,481,080 of OZ245006.1, forward strand.
CCAGCGCGGCCACATCCACGACACCTTCGTGTCGACCTGGCAGCAGCCGGGCGGACCGCGGCGCTACCTGCACCAGCGGCTCAACGGCCACGTTTTCCACGACATCACGGGCTTGATGCACAACATCGAGCGCGTCACCACGCACCTCGCGGGTACCGAGAGCGAGGGGCTGCACACCCTCGAGCTGGTGCGGGCGCGCGACGGCCAGAGCCACCTGCGCGCCGAGGGCGCGGCATGGCGCACCTACCACTACGTCGACGGCACCGAGTCGTTCGACCAGTGCGACAGCCCCGAGCGCGCGTTCGAGGCGGCGCGCGCGTTCGGCGATTTCCAGGCTCGGCTGTGCGCTCTGCCGCCGACCGAGCTGGTGGAGACGATCCCCGACTTCTTCTCGGCGCCAGCCCGGCTGCAGCAGCTCGATGCGGCGGTCGCGCACGACGCGGTCGGGCGCGTCGCCGGCGCACAGCCCGAGCTCGCCTTCGTCGATGCGCGGCGCCGTGGCGTCGGCCGCATCGAGGCGATGCTCGACGATGGCACGATGCCGCGGCGGATCGTGCACGGCGACACCAAGCTCAACAACGTGCTGTTCGACGTGCGCAGCGGCCGCGCGTTGTGCATCGTCGACCTCGACACCTGCATGCCGGCTTACTCGCTCTACGACTTCGGCGATCTGGTGCGCTTCACCGCGGCGACCAGCGCCGAGGACGCCGTCGACCTGGCGGACGCGGGCGTCGACCTGGAGCTCTACCGCGCGCTGGTCGACGGCTACCTGCAGACCGCCGCCTGCTTTCTGACGCCGGAAGAAGTGCGGCTGATGCCGTTTGCCGCGCGATTGGTCACGCTGACGATCGGTCTGCGCTTTCTCGCCGACCACCTCGCGGGCGACGTCTACTTCAAAGTGGCGCGCGAAGGCCACAACCTCGACCGCGCCCGCGTGCAGCTGCGCATGGTGGAGCAGATGGAGCGGCGCGAGGGCGACATGGTGGCCGCGGTCCGCGCGCGCTGAACAGCGTCGGGCGGGGCGCCGGAGTCAGTGTCCCTGTAGAAACCGCCGGATTGCGGTCGCAGACACCGTTGGCTGCTCGGTGCAGAGCTGGTGCGTGGCATTGGGGACAACGATGCGCTCGACCTGCCGCAGGCTGCGTTCGAGTTCCGGATCGACGAGCTGCGCGATGGGATAGGTGTCGGCTCCGCTGAGCAGCAGCACCGGTAGCTCGAGCGCCGCCAGCTGCGAGCGGAGCACCGGCGGAAAGGCGTCCCTGGAGAGCAGGAGCGCACGCCACTCCGGGAAGTTCGCGCGCAGCTGCTGCTGGGCCGCGGGCGGCAATGTGTCGAGGCCGCCGGGGCCGGCGAAGAAGTCCATCGTGATGCGCAGGGCCTCGTCGTCGTCACCGGCGGCTGCCGCCGCTGCGGCCGGGGCCCAGGTTCCACTGTGGAACGCCGCGAACACCTCGTCGCCGCCGGGCAGATCGGGGAGCCAGCGCAGCAGCGGTGGTTCGACGAGGATCAGGCTGCGCACGCGTTCGGGGTGACGCACCGCGAGTAGGAGGGCGGTGTAGGCACCGTAGGATGCACCGGCGACGTGGGCGGAGCCGAGTCCCAACGCGTCGATCAAGGCGGCGAGGTCGTCTGCTTCGATTGCGGCGGAGTGGCCGTGGCCCCGCGCGCTGTCGGTGTTCTCGTTGGGGTGGTTGTAGCGACGGCTGTAGCGGACGGTGCGGTAGTCGGCGGCGAGTTGCGCGGCGACGGGTTCCCACTCCCGCAGATCGGCAAGGCTGCCGTGTACGAAGACGAGCGGCTCCCCCTCACCTCCCGAATCGACGTAGTGGATCTCGACGCCGCGGACGGTCGCGCTGCGGAGGTCGGTCTTGACGGCTGTGGTCACGCCGCAGCCGACGATCACGAGCGCGGCGACGGACGTGGCGATGCGGATCGACATGGCGTTTGGGGTCAGTCTCCGGCGGCATCGATGCCGATTCAACCGACGCCCTCAGGGGGGGCTGCGGTGCGTTATCATCGGGCCTATGGCTACGAGAAGGAGTCGTCTCTCTCTGTCCGGTGGCCTCGCGGTAGTCGCCCTCTGGGCGTCGCTCCCCGCGCAGGCCCCGTACGCTGAGCTCACCACCCGCGCGATCCCCTCGGGTCCGCCGACCGCCGGCCCCGGCGCGATGGCGGACGTCGACGGCGATGGCGATCCGGACCTGCTGATCCCGTCCGCCAGTGGCCAGGATCGGCTGTTCCTCAACGACGGGGACGGGGTCTTCCGCGACGTGACGAGTACCAACCTGCCGGCGGACGTGCGCTGGACCCACAGCGTCACCTTCGCCGACGTCGACGGTGACGGCGACGCCGATCTGGTGAAGGCCGGCAACTCCGGCTTCACCACGCTCGGCGAGCAGAACCAGCTGCTGCTCAACAACGGCGCTGGCGTGTTCGCCGACGTCACCGCGACCCACATGCCGGTCGACCAGGACAAGACCACCGAGATCGCGGCGCTCGACGCCGACGGCGACGGCTTCGCGGACCTGATCTGTGCCAACGCGGACTTCGGCGGAGCCAGCGTGGCGCAAAACCGCTTGTACTTGAACGATGGCACTGGCCGGTTCACGGACGCTACCGCGACGCATCTTCCCGCGTTGCCCGGCAAGAGCGTCGCCGTCGAGGTCGCCGATCTCGACGGAGACGGCGACGATGACTTCGTCACCGGGATGTTCCTCGGTCAGGAGTCGTTTCGGGTGCACCTCAACGACGGCACCGGGCGCTTCGTGTTGGCCTCGGGTGTGCTGCCGCCCTTGAGTGGCAGCGCGTGGGGGACCCAGCTCTTCGATCTCGAAGGCGATGGCGATGTCGACATCGTGGCGCTGGTCGGTCAGCGGTTCAGTGTGCTGGTCAACGACGGGAGCGCGCGGTTCAGCGATCAAACCGCCCAGCGCGCGCCGGTCGGCTACGGCGTTCCCCACGCCGCTGGTGACTTCGACGGGGATGGCGATGTCGACTTCCCGCTGGCCCAGGCGAGCGGCACGGTGCGGATGCTGGAGAACGACGGCGGTGGCTTCTTCGCGCTGGCCGCGACCATCCCGGCCGCTGGCGAAGTCGCTGCCGACGTCGACGCCGATGGTGATGTCGACCTGGTGTTGACGCGCGCGTTCGACGTGCTCTTGAACGACGGTACCGGCAGCTTCTTCGATCGTCCGGCCGCCGAGCGCCGCGCCCCCGACTTCAACGGGCGTCCGGGGAAGGCCGCGTTCGCCGACGTGGATCGCGACGGCGACCTGGACGTCTTCGTCCCGAGCTCGTTCTCCGGTTCCGATCGCCTGTGGCTCAACGACGGCCGTGGCGTCTTCACCGACGCGCCGTTGCCCGCCGGCACCGGCAGCTCGGAAGTGGTCGTGTTCGGCGACGTGGATCGCGATGGCGACCAGGACGCGGTGGTCGGCGTTTCGAGCGGCGGCTCCTCGCGCCTCCTGCTCGGCAACGGTGCTGGCGGTTTCACTGACGCGTCCGCCACGCACCTGCCGATCGGCGGCGCGCCGACGCTCGACCTGGCGTTGGCCGACGTGGATGCCGACGGCGATCTCGATCTGCTGCAGGGCAACTACTCGGTCTCGAGGTTGTTGCTGAACGATGGCGCCGGCCGCTTCGCGCCTGCGCCGACCGCGAGCTTCCCGCAGTCGCTCTTGCGCACGCGTGGAGTCGCGGTCGCCGACGTCGACGGCGACGGCGATGCCGACGCGATCCTCGCCAACTATGGCAATCCGGCGGCGCTCTATCTCAACAACGGCGTTGGCGCGTTCCGCGACGTGTCGGCGACCCGGATGCCGAGCAACCCCATCCTGGCGTTCGATGTCGCTGCCGGTGACTACGACGGTGATGGCGACGTCGACCTCGCGTTCGTCGGCTTCGGTGACGCGCAGCTGTTCCTCAACGACGGCAGCGGCGCGTTCGTCGACGCGAGTGCCGGTCGGCTTCCCGTGGCGGTGACCGGCGAGCACCTGCACGCCTTCGACCGCGATGGCGACGGCGATCTCGATCTCGTCGCGGGCGGGCTGAACGGCACCCACGTTCTCGACAACGACGGACAGGGTCGGTTCATCGACTTGCTGACGTTCGCGTCCCGGTCGTTCCCGGTGGCAGCCGGCGATGTCGATGCCGATGGGGACGCCGACCTGATCCTGATCGCCCAGAGCGGCCCCTCGGGGGTGGCCACCAATCAGCGCCGTCAGCTGCACTTCGCGCGCCTCGTGCGCCCCGGCCGCAACGCGCGGATCGACGTGCACACGGTCGGGCGTCCGATGGGCAACGACTTCGCTGTCCCGGCGCTGTCGCCGCGCGCTGGCCGCGTGCCGCTCGCCGGCATCGGTGTGTTCGGCCTGGAGCCCGCGACGATGTTGTTGGCACCGCCGATCCCCCTGCTGCCGACTGCAGCGGTGGGCTCGCTGGTGCTGCCGGTGCCCAACAACTCGGCGCTGGTGGGAGCCGACGTCTTTGCGCAGGCACTATTGGTGGAAGGGCTGAGCGCGCAGCTGACCAACACGCAGCGCGAGCAGGTGATTCAGTAGCCGGCGTCCGGGGTGGAGTTCGCCGACGCGCGCCGCGCCCTAGTGGGTGTGAATCGGAAATCTGCGGCATTCTCCGAGGCCATGGGCTTCCATCGGTCCACGAACGGCCATCGCGGGGAGGCGGCCGCCCGACTCGCTTCGGAGGCGGCGTAACGCGCGCAGTGGAGTTTCGACTACAGGCTCATGCAAGCACTCGACATGTGGCCGGTGCGCCGGCCGATTCTCGGCGTGGCCGGTGTTGCGCTGCTGTCCGGCCTCGCCGCCGCCCAGCACGCGATTGCGCGGAACCACGCCGTGGCCGCCGCGCTGTGCCAGGGAGCGGGCGTCGCGCAGCTGAGCGACGGCTTGTGGGCGACCGGGTCGGCGTACAAGGCGCGCTTCAGTGCCGCCGGCGTGTCGTTCGTTCCCGCGCTCGGCGCCCGCGCCACCGTCAGTCGGCCGCTGCACTATGCGGCCCACGTGGTGGGGCGGGGCGACGGCACGGGGACCGAGCTCGCCGCTGCCGTGCCCCGGCACGAAGAGCTCGTCGTGCGCTACCAGCGCGGCGCCTGCACCGAGGTCTACGAGGTGCGTGCCGAGGGCCTGAAGCAGAGCTTCGTGCTGCACGAGTTGCCGGCCGGCGAAGGCGACCTGTGGGTGCGCGGCGCTCTCGCAACCGACTTGGTCGTCGATGGCGACGGCGGGCGCACCCCCGCACTCGACCTGCGCGATCGCGTGCTCGGTTCCGTGGTCACCATCGATGGAGTGGTCGGCATCGACGCGCGGGGCGCGCGCACCGCCGGCTGGTTGCGCTACGACGACGGAGTGCTAGAGGTCGGCTTGCCGGCTTCCTTCGTGGACCGGGCGCAGCTACCGCTGGTGATCGATCCGCTGATCGGCACGTCGGTGGCGCTACCGCCGGGGTCCGGGGCCAACGAGAGACCGAGCATCGCCTGGGACCGTGGCAGCGACGTCTACCTGGTCGTGTGGCAGCGGACGTTCTCGTTCTCCGATAGCGACGTGGTCGGGCAACGGGTGGCGGGCGACGGCACGCTGCTCGGCAGCCAGCTCTTCGTGCGCAAGTCGACGGTCACCAGCGCGCGACCTGCGGTGGCAAGCGTCGCGAGTCGAGGTGCGTTCGTCGTCGCCTACAGCGAGCCTGTGCCGGGCGTCGGCCGGGAGGTCTACGCGCGGGTGGTCGATGCCGCCACCGGTCGCATGCGCGACCCGGTGCAGCTGTCGTTCCCGACGCGCTGGGCGCCGTTCGGCTGGAACGACAACGTCGACGTCGGCGGCGACGTCTCGGTCGGCGGCGATCGATTGCTGTTCATGCTGGAGGCGGTTGGTGGCGACGAGGTGGCTCAGTTCACGCCGTTCGCGCTGCCGGCGACATTGGACGCGAACCAGGACCTGACGCTCGGTGCGCCGCGCTACATCGGCACCACCCAGGCGGCGTTCCCCAACACTCCGCAGGCGCGCTCGCGCATCGCGCGGGACCGCAACGGCAACGGTTGGCTGCTGGTCTGGCAGCTGCGGGGCGGGGTCGTCGAGCTCGTCCTGCTCGATCCCGATGCCACCGTGATCAGCCAGAGGTCTACCGTCGTGCGGGGTGCGCGGCCCGGTTACGCCGTGGCCAGCGACGGCGAGGGCTGGAGCTTTGCGTTTCGCGTGACCGGTGTCGTGCGTGGGGACACCGACGTGGCGTGTGCCCGCGTCGAGTGGCGCGGTGGTGCGCTCGTCGCCGGGCCGAGCGTCCTCGTGGCCAACGACCCGGCGCGGCGCGAGGCGGTGGGCGAGCTTGCTTTCCTCGGTGATTCGCAGGCGTTGACCTACTTGCAAGAGGAGGTCTTCCGTGGCCCCTGGTCGCTGCGGGTGGCGTCTTTGGATCCGTTCTCGTGCGGGCCCTGCGATGGCGACTTGCTGGTGACTCCCGGGCTGGAAGCAGCCGCGACGTCGACGGCGATGGTCGCCGGCGGCAACGGCGAGGCCCTGCTGGCGTGGACCGATCCGACCGCTGCGCCACAGCGGGAGATCCGTGTCCAGCGCTACCGCGCGGACGATGGCGTGGTCGTCGATCTCGGTGGTGGCTGCGGTGCCGGCGCGCGTGCGTCGGCGGTGTGCGCGGTCGCCGGCAACGCCGGGTTCACGCACCGTCTCGATGGCGCGGTGCCCGGAGCGGGCGCGCTGCTGCTGCTCGGCGCTGGCACGCTCGGCCTGCCCTGTGGCAGCTGCACGCTGCAACCCGACCCAGCGACCGGTGCCGTCTTGATGGCGCCGGCCGTCGACCCCAGTGGCCGCACCGCACTCACCACTCCCTTGCCGGCGAGCGCGAGTCTGGTGGGCCAGTCGTTCATCGAGCAGTGGGTGCTGCTCACACCCGGTGGCTCTTGCGCGATCGGGCCGAGCGAGCTGTCCAACGCGCTGCGCGTCACCGTCGAGTGATCGCCGGGAGGAACCCGGTAGCGGGCCAACGAGTGGCATTTTCGCTGGCTCGGATCCGCTGGTGGACCGCCGGCGGGTAGGCTCGGTGCGTGCAGTCTCACCGACCCCGAAGCGTTCTCCCCATCGCCGCCGCCGTCTTGGCGTGCTGTGCCGCGGCGCAAGAGGCGGCGCCGCCGCCGGCGGACCCGGTGCGGAGCGCGCTCGCCGCGTTGACCCTCGAGCAGAAGGCCGGCCAGCTGTTGATGGCTTGGAGCCTCTCCAGTTCCGAGGGGCAAGAAACAGCCCGCGACCAGCTGCGCTCGTGGCTCGACGAGGTCGAGCTGGGCGGCGTGGTGTTGTCGCTGGGCCACGTCGACGAGGCCCGGGCGTGGGCGGTGGAGCTGCAGCGGCACAGCCGGTTGCCGCTGCTGATCGCCGCCGACTTCGAGGCCGGCGTCGCCTTTCGCCTCGAGGGTGGCACGGATCTCGGTTCCAACATGTTGTTGGGAGCCGGGGGCTCGGTCCAGCTGGCAGAGGAGAAGGGGAGGATCACCGCGAGGGAAGGGCTCGCGCTGGGCGTGCACTGGGGCTTTGCGCCGGTGCTCGACGTCAACGTCAACCCGCGCAACCCGATCATCAACGTGCGCTCGTTCGGCGAGTCGCCCGCGCTGGTCGCCCGCATGGGCGCGGCGTTCGTGCGCGGCATGGAGGGGGCCGGAATGCTTGCCACCGCCAAGCACTACCCCGGCCACGGCGATGTCGCCTCGGACTCGCACCTGGTGATGCCGACCGTGATCGGCGACCGCGCGCGCCTCGACGCGGTCGAGCTGCCGCCGTTCCGCGCGGCGATCGACGCCGGCGTCAGCGCGATCATGACCGGTCACTTGGCGGTGCCTGGCCTCGGTGAGGAGCCCGGCACGCCGGCGACCCTGTCGGTGCCGATCCTCACCGGCCACCTGCGCGGCGAGCTGGGGTTCGACGGCATCATCGTCACCGACGCGCTCGACATGGGTGGCGTGCGCAAGAGCATCCCGTCCGAGGAGGCCGCGGTGCGTGCGCTCGCCGCCGGGGCGGACTTGCTGCTGATGCCCACCGATCCCGTCGCGGCGCGGGCGGCGATCGTGGCGGCGGTGCGCGAAGGTCGCGTTTCCCCGCAACGCCTGGACGAGGCGGTGGGGCGGCTGTTGGCTGCAAAACAGCGGCTGGGCCTGTCGCTGCAGCGCGCGGCGGAAGTCGCGGCGCCGGCTCCCGCGCAGGAGCTCGCCGAGGCCTCCGACTCGGCCGCCGCAGAGACCGATGCGATGGTGGGCAGCGACGCGCACCGGGCGGTGGCCAAGCGGATCGCCGTGCGCGGCGTCACCTTGGCGCGCGATACCCACGGCTTGGTGCCGCTGCCGTCGGTCGAGGGCCGCAAGGTGATGGTCACCGTGCTCGATCGAGACGACGCCGGCGCCGGCGAGGGCTTTCGCGACTACATGCGCGCGCAGCTGGGGGCCGACCTCGAGTGGCATCGGCTGCACGCGGAGAGCGAGGCCGAGGCCGTGCAAGCCGCGGCGGCCGCCGTGGCCGAGGCCGAGCTCGTGCTGGGAGCGCTCTATGTTCGGGTGCGCAGCTACAGCGGTGCGATCGGCATGCCGCCCGCGCTCGGACCGGTGACCGAGGCGTTGGGCGCCGCCGGCCGCGCCGTGGTGGTTTCGTTCGGCAACCCCTATCTGCTGGCCGAGCTGGGTGAAGTCTCGACCTACCTGTGCGCCTACAACGGCGGCGAGCACACCGAGTCGGCGGTCGCTGACCTGCTCGCGGGCTACGGTCCGGCCACCGGGCGGCTGCCGGTGACGCTGCCCGACCTCGCCGAGCGCGGCACCGGCTTGACGGTGCTGCCGGGCCGCGACCTCGGCGAAGCGCTGCCAACGGACGAGGGCTTTGCCGCCGATCTCGAGCAGCGCGTGCGCGCGGTGCTCGCCGCCGGGGTGGCGCGCGGTGCGTTCCCCGGCGCGGTCGCGCTGGTGGCGCGCCGCGGGCAGGTCGTGGTGGAGACCGCGGTCGGGTCCGAGAGCTACGCCGCGGACGCCCCGCCGGTGACGGTCGGCGCGCGGTTCGATCTGGCGTCGCTGACCAAGGTCTGTGCGACGACGCCGGCCACCCTCCGGCTCGTCGACCGCGGTGCCCTGCAGCTCGACCAGCCGGTGCACGAGCTGGTCGAGTCGTTCGGCGGCGAGGACAAGCGAGCGGTGACCGTGCGCCACCTGCTGACTCACAGTGCCGGCCTGATGGCGCACCAGCACTTCTGGGAGGAGCACGAGGGCGCCGGCGCCATCGTCGAGGCTGCGGCGGGCCGGCCGCTGGAGGCTGCGCCGGGCAGTCGCGAGCGCTACAGCGACCTCGGTCTCATCCTGCTGATGGCGTGCGTCGAGCGCGCCGCCGGGGCGCCGTTCGAGCAGGTCGTGCGCGACGAGGTGCTGCAGCCCCTCGGCATGCAGGGCGCCGTGTTCTCGCACTCGGGCCAACCGATCGACGCCGTGCCGACCGAGGCCTGTGCGTGGCGCGGCCGGGTCGTGCGCGGCGAGGTGCACGACGAGAACGCCTTCGCGATGGGGGGCGTCTCCGGCCACGCCGGTCTGTTCGGCACCGCGCGCGACGTGGCGCGGGTCGGCGTCGCGTTCTTGAGCGGTGGCCGGGGGTGGCTCTCGCCGGCCCTGACCCGGCACGCGACGCGCCGCGCGGGGTTGGTCGAGGGCAGCAGCCGGGCGCTGGGCTGGGACACCTACGTGCCGGGGGGCGCCGGCGGCCACCTCCTGTCCGCCGACGCGTTCGGCCACACCGGTTTTACGGGGACATCGATCTGGTGCGATCCGCGCACCGATCTATGCCTCGTGCTGCTGACCAACCGCGTGCACCCGACGCGCGACAACCCGCAGATCACCTCTGTTCGGCAGGCGTTCGCCGACACCGTGGTCGAGGCGTTGGAGCCGTAGCGCGATGCGGGTCGTGGTGCGGTGCTTTGCCAGCGTGCGCGAGCTGCTGGGCGGCGACGAGCTCGAGGTCGAGCTGCCGGAGGGCGCCACGGTGCGCGACCTGCGCGCGCGGCTGTGCGCGCAGGCGCCGGACTTCGAGCGGCTGCGGGTGACCTGCGCGGTCAATCGCGACTACGCCACCGCCGAGCACGTGCTGGCCGACGGCGACGAGGTCGCGTTCATTCCGCCGATCAGCGGCGGCAGCGCGGCGGCGCTGTTCCGCTTCGACCTGGTCGAAGGCGCGCTCGATCCGCGCGCACTCGAGCGCGAGGTGCGCACCGACGAGGATGGCGCGGTGGTGACCTTCGCCGGCGTGACCCGCAACCACAACGAGGGCAGCGCGGTGGCCGGTCTGCGCTACGAGGCCTACGCCGAGATGGCGGAGTCCGTCATGCAGCGGCTGTTCGAGGACGCGGTGCAGCGGTTCGCCGTCAGCCGTGCGCGGGTCGCGCACCGGCTCGGCGAAGTGCCGGTCGGCGAGGCCTCGGTCCTGGTGGTGGTCGCGGCGCCGCACCGCGGCCCGGCGTTCGACGCCTGCCGCCACCTGATGGACCGCATCAAGAGCGAGGTGCCGATCTTCAAGCAGGAGCGTCTGATCGGCGGTGACGGCGAGCAGCGCTGGGTGGGGGACCTGCCGGCGGGCCGCCCCGAGGTGTGAGCCGTGGCCGAGCGGTCAGCTTCGCGGCGGCGGCTCGGCGTCGTGTCCTTGGCGGCGGTGGTGGTCGGCAACATGGTCGGCGCCGGCGTGTTCACGACGTCGGGCTTCGCGCTCGCCGATCTCGGTTCGCCGGGGCGCGTGCTGGCCGCTTGGGGCGTCGGCGCCATCGTGGCGGTGGCGGGCGCGCTCTGCTACGGCGCGTTGGCGGTGCGCCTGCGCGAGTCGGGTGGTGAGTACCTGTTCTTGTCGCGGACCCTGCATCCCGGCGTCGGCTTCGTCGCCGGCTGGGTGTCGCTGTGGGCGGGGTTCACCGGCGCCATCGCATTCGCCGCGGAGACGGCGCAGAGCTACCTCTCGCCGTGGCTGCCGCGGCCGCTGCAGGGCGATCCATGCGGCAGCCTGCTCATCCTCGGCGCCGGCGCGCTGCACGCGGCGCGGCTGGCGGCGGGCACTCTGGTGCAGAACGTCTTGGTCGCGGTCAAGCTCATCGCCCTGCTCGCCCTGGTCGCGTTCGGCGCCTGGCACTTGCCGGACCTGGCGCCTCCGGCGGCGCTGCCGCCGTGGTCGTGGGGGGCGTTTGCGGTGACGCTGACCTGGGTCTCGCTCAGCTACTCGGGCTGGAACGCCGCCGTCTACGTCGCGGGTGAGGCGCGCGCGCTCGACCGCGCCCTGCCGCGGGCGATGCTCGGGGCGACGCTGCTGGTGAGCGCGCTCTACCTCGCGCTCAACGCCGTGTTCGTCGCCGCCGCACCGGCCCCAGACTTGGCGGTGCCCGACATCGCCGCGGCCGCCGCCGGCGCGCTCGGCGGAGCCCCCGCCGCGGCCGCGGTGCGCGCGGTCGTCGCACTGGCGTGCACGACGTCGATCTTCTCGATGGTGATGGCGGGGCCGCGGGTCTACGCGCGGATGGCGGACGACGGCGTGTTCCCGCGCTGGCTGCGCTTCCGCGGCGAGGTGCCGCGCGCCGCGGTCTGGCTGCAGGTCGGGCTGTCGGTGGCGGTGCTCTGGGCGAGCGGTCTGCGCGCCCAGCTCAGCAATCTCGGCTGGATCCTCAGCCTCGGCACCGTCCTCGCGGTGATCGGCCTGTGCGTTCTGCGGCGGCGCGAGGGCCCCGTTGCCGTACCGATCCCCGGCTATCCATGGGTGCCGCTGGGTTTCGTCGCCGCCACCCTCGGCGCCGCCGTCGGCATGGTGCTGGTGCAGGCCGCCGCGGTGCTGCCGGCGGTGGCGGTGCTCGGCAGCGGTGTCCTCGTCTACGCGTGGTTCGCGCGGCGGGCCGCCCCCGCCGGCGGCGTCACTGATCGTTCTCGATCTTCTTAGCGACCATCTCGACGGTGCGCATCACGTCCTCGCCGAGGTCGAGCTCGCCGGTGGCGGCAAGGGTCTTCTTGGCCTTGTCGCGCTTGCGGTTCAAGAGCTCGGTCTGCGCCAGCACGCACAGCCGCTGGCCGAGCGCGTCGTCGGAGCGTTCGAAGCCGTCGCCATCGGCACCGGCGTCGACGGGCTTGGCGCGGGCCTTCTTGGTCAGCGCCACCGCTTCTTGCGCCAGCTCGAGGGCGAACTTGCGCTCGACCGACGAGATCCGCTCGGCGTTGTTGACGGCCCACCCCGCCAGCGCGTTGCACCACTGGGCGCGGTTCTCGTCGGCGACGTCCTTCAGCGAGTGCTCCACGGCTTCGCGCGCGGCGGCGACGTCGCCGCGGTTGGCCTCCATCTGGGCCAAGTTGCGCCAGGCGGAGAACCGCACGGTGCGCTGCGGGCAGCTCCGCGCAAACGCGTACACCGGCCCCAAGTCCGCCATCGCCAGCCCGGCGCGAGCCTCGTCCGGCGGCAGCTGCTGCAAGTGGCCGACGGTGGCCTGCACGAGGTCGCCGAAGCGTAGCTGGGCGCCGGGCAGGCTCTTGCCGTCGGGGTCGAGCTCGCGGATCTTCTCGGTCTGGGCGTTCTCCTCCTCGGTGAGGCCGAGCTCCTGCAGCTTGCCCACCAAGAGCCAGCGCACGTCGAGGCCCTCCTCGGAGGTCGGCTCGTGCTTGCCGAGCTCGGTGCGCAGGCCGGTCAAGGTGCCTTCCGCGCGGCGAATGCGCGCCACTTCGCGCTCGAAGTCCTCGAGCGGCACGAAGCCGGTCATGATGTCCTCGGGCTGTCCGTCGGCCCGCAGCACGAGCATCGTGGGCAGCGTCTGCACGCTGTAGCGCTCGAACAGGGCGGCGGTGTCGGTGTCGTGCTTGGCGCTGAAACACACCATTCCGTCGAGCGCGGCAGCCGCGGCGTCGGTGTTCAGCGTTTCCTGGTAGAGCTTGCCGCAGTAGTCACTGCCGTCCGCCCAGAAGTAGACCAGCGCCAGGCCCGACTTCTGACCGGCCAGCTGCAATGCCTGGTCGAGCGAGCCGTAGTGCCATTCGATGCCGCCGCCGCAAGGCGGCGCCGCGGTCAGAGTGGGAGAGAGAAGAGTGCACAGGAGTGCGAGTCCGGTTCGGTTCATCGGGTTCGTCGAGTCATCGGGTTCGTCGGGGTCATCGCCCGGCGGGAGTGCGGGCACCGAGATCCGGGATGCCGCGCCGCCGCGCGGGGACTCGGGAATATGTGGGGGGTGCCCTTGGCCACCGCCGCCGGCGCAAAAGGCGTGGAGCCATTCCCGGCCGGCCGCTACCCTGCGCCGCCGAGCGGCCGAGCCGGCAAGAGGTGGCGGTTCCTGCCGAGGAGAACGTGTCGATGAAGATCCGTGTGTCCGCGAGCGCCGAGGTTTCGGCGAAGTCCGATTTGGTGTTCGGCTTGGCGTTCGAGGGCAAGACGCCGCAGCTGGGGTCCTCGCTGCAGGGCGCGGTCAAGGCGGCCAAGGCCACCGGCGACCTGGCGCCCGCTTTCCGCCGCGTGAGTGTGTTCTATCCGCGCCGCGAGGCCGGTGTGCGCCGCCTAGGGTTCGTCGGCATGGGCGCGGTCGGCGATGTGTCCACCGACCGCCTGCGGCGGGCGGCCGCGCTGGCGCAACAGCGCGCGGAGCAGCTCGGCGTGCGCGAGTTCGGCATTGTCGTCGGTGCGGCCGATCACAAGAAGATCGGCGCCGAGGCCGCCGGGGTGGCGGTTGCCGAGGGCTTGGTGCTCGGCGCCTACCGCTTCGAGCCCAAGCGCAAAGAGAAGCCGAAGCCGCGCAAGGGACAGGCCGCGGTCGTCTACTACCGGGGCGCCGCCGGCGACGGCAAGGCGTTCCGCGCGGGCTTCACCCGCGGCAAGTCGACCGGCGAGGGCACCGCCTTCGCCCGCGACCTGGGCAACCGGCCCGGCAACGAGTGCACGCCGACCTATCTGGCGAGCCAGGCGAAGAAGCTGGCGGGCACGGGGCTGTCGGTCAAGGTGCTCGAAGAGCGCGACATGAAGCGCCTGGGCATGGGGGCCTTGCTCGGCGTGTCGCGCGGCAGCGTGCAGCCGGCCAAGCTGATCGTCCTCGACGCCAAGCCATCGCGCGGCGCGGCCAAGCGCACGGTCTGCGTCGTCGGCAAGGGACTGACCTTCGACAGCGGCGGGATCAGCATCAAGCCATCGGCGAAGATGGACGAGATGCGCTACGACATGTGCGGCGGCGCGGCGGTCATGGGGCTGTTCCACGCGATCAAGAACGGCGCCCTGCGCGGCGGCCGCACGCGGGTCGTCGGCGTGATCGCGGCGAGCGAGAACATGCCCGATGCCGACGCGCAGAAGCCCGGCGACGTCGTCACCGCGTGTGACGGGACCACCATCGAGGTGCTGAACACCGACGCGGAGGGCCGGCTGATCCTCGCCGACGCGCTCGCCTACGCGGTCAAGACCTACAAGCCCGCGATGATGGTCGACCTGGCGACGCTGACCGGGGCGGTCGTGGTCGCCCTGGGCCACGAGATGTTCGGCGTGATGGGGGACGACACGGTCGCCGAGGCGGTGATCGCGGCCGCGGCCGAGGTCGACGACCCGGGCTGGCGCCTGCCGCTGTGGGACGTCCACAAGGAGCAGATCAAGAGCCAGTTCGCCGACATCGCCAACCTCAACAGCCCGGCGCACGGCAACGGCTCCACCGCCGGCGGCGCCTTCTTGTCGCGCTTCGTCGGCGATGTGCCGTGGGCGCACCTCGACATCGCCGGCTCGGCCTGGGGTGGCCGCGCCAAGGACTACTACCGGGGTGGTGCGTCGGGTTCGGGTGTTCGGCCCTTGGTCCAGTGGATCCGCGGCTTGGATTGACCCTGCTCCTGGCCGCGCTGCCGGCGGCCTGCCGCGGTGAGGCCGATCCGCGGGCGGCGCCGCCGGCGTTCGCCGAGGAGCTGTCCGGGCGGGCATGCGTAGTGGCCTGGAGTCCGACCGGTGCGCCGATCCCGCCGCCGGTGCACGCGCTGGTGGCGGCGTTGCCGGCGGAACTCGGGTTGCGCGCGGTGCAGCACCGCGACGCGTTGGTGCTGGAGTCGCCGGCCGACCTGGCCGTCGGTTGGCCGAGCCTCGCCGAGTCGCGGCTGTTCCAGCGTGCTCTGGGCGGGCTCGCCGCCGCGGGCGCCGAGCCGGGCGCCGCGTCCATGTTGGTCTACGTCGACCTGCAGCAGCTCGTCGAGCTCCTGCGCCGCGCCATGCGGCAGAGCATGCGCGGATGGCAGATCGATCGGCTCGAGCGCGGCCTGGGTCTGCGTGGGCTCGACAGCTTGGCGCTGGCGGCGCGGCAGCGCGACGGCGCGCTGCAGGGTGCCGGCGTACTGGCGACCACCGGCAGCGAGCTGGGCTTGCCGGGAGCGCTGACCGCGGCGGCGCCGGCGCGCATGGGGGCCGCGCGGGACGGCGGTGCGCGCGTGCAGATCGAGCTGTCGTGCGCCGATGAGGTGTTGCCGCGCATGGCGCGGGTGATGTCCGATCTCGGCGACGGCGCCTCGCTGTTCGGCGGGGTCGCCGCTGCGCCGCTGGCGTCGGCCTACGGCGTCGTCCGCCACTTGGCTGGCCGGGCATCGCTGGTGTTGCGTGGACGCGCCACACCGACTCTCACCGCGGCGGTGGCGGTGGGCGACGAACCGGGCTTGCGCTCCGCCCTGCGCGACCTGCCGATGCTCGGCGGCGCGCGGGGGGCGCTGCCCGGAGTCGAGATCGACGACGGATGGATGTTGTTGGGGCCGGGCGCCGACGTGCCGCCCGAGTCCGGCGAGGAGCGTGCGGGACCGTGGTTGTCGGTCTGGGCGGAGTGGCCGTTGTCGGGCGCGGTCGAGCTGCGCGCGGAGGTGCACGTCGAAGGCGCGCGCGCGGATCTGGCCCACCTGCGCTGGCGGCTGTGGTGAACTGCCGACGCCCCGGCGGCGGGTCGGTTTTTGCGCCGCCGGCGGTGGCGTGCCGGGCTATAACGCGGCGATGGCCGAGAAGACCTACCCGCCCCTGTCGGAAATCGCGGCCGATGCCCACGTCGGTTCGTTCGACGACTACCGCGAGCAGTACGAGCGCTCACTCGCGGACAGCGCGGCCTACTGGGATCGCGAAGCCGCGGCGCTGACGTTCTTCCACCCGTACCACACCGTGGTGAACGCCGACTTCGAGTCGGCCAACTTCTCGTGGTTCGCCGGCGGCATGCTCAACGTCGCCTACAACTGCGTCGACCGTCACCTGGAGGAGCGCGCCGACCAGGCGGCGATCCTCTGGGCCGGCGACGAGCCCGGGGACTATCGGACGATCACCTATGCCGAGCTGGCGGCGCAAGTCGCGCGCGTCGCCAACGTGCTGCGTGCGCACGGCGTGCAGAAGGGCGACCGCGTCTGCCTCTACCTGCCGATGATCCCCGAGCTGACCTACGCCATGCTGGCGTGCGCGCGGATCGGGGCGATCCACTCGGTCGTGTTCGCCGGGTTCTCGGCCGACTCGCTGCGCGACCGCATCATCGACGCCGACTGCCGGGTCGTGCTCACCGCCAATATCGGGCTGCGCGGCGGCAAGCAGATCCCGCTCAAGGCGACGGTCGACCGCGCCGTCGAAGGGCTGCCGGTGCGGTCGGTGTTGGTCGCCCGGCGCGACGACACCGAGGTGCCGATGCGCGAGGGGCGCGATCACTGGTTGCAGGACGAGATGGCGCGGCAGCGCGCCGTCTGCCCGGTCGAGTGGGTCGACGCCGAGCACCCTCTGTTCATCCTCTACACGTCGGGATCGACGGGCAAGCCGAAGGGGCTGCTGCACACGTCGGCTGGCTACCTCCTCTACGCGGCCCACACCTTCAAGCACATCTTCGACTACCACGACGGCGACGTGCACTTCTGCGCGGCGGACATCGGCTGGATCACCGGGCACAGCTACATCGTGTACGGCCCGTTGTGCAACGGCGCGACCACCGTGATGTTCGAGTCGGTGCCGACCTATCCGGACGCCGGGCGCTACTGGCAGGTGGTCGACGATCTCAAAGCGACGATCTTCTACACCGCGCCGACCGCGCTGCGCGCGATCCACCGCTTCGGCGACGAGCACGTCACGATGTATTCGCGGCAGTCGCTGCGCGTGCTCGGCTCGGTGGGCGAGCCGATCAATCCCGAGGTCTGGGAGTGGTACCACCGCGTCGTCGGCGAGGGGCGCTGCGCGCTGGTCGACACCTGGTGGCAGACCGAGACCGGCGGCATCCTGATCGCGCCGCTGCCGGGCGCCACGACGTGCAAGCCCGGGGCGGCGACGCGGCCGTACTTCGGCGTGCAGCCGTGTCTCGTCGACGACGAGGGCAACGAGGTCAGCGGCGACGACGTGCGCGGCAACCTGTGCTTGAAGGCGCCGTGGCCCGGCATGGCGCGCACCATCTGGGGCGACCACCAACGCTTCTTCGAGACCTACTACGCTCCGTACCGCGGGCTCTACTTCACCGGCGACGGCTGCCACCGCGACGCCGGCGGGGACTACTGGATCACCGGCCGCGTCGACGACGTGCTCAACGTCTCCGGTCACCGGCTCGGCACCGCCGAGATCGAGAGCGCCCTGGTCGCCCACGACAGCGTCGCCGAGGCGGCCGTGGTCGGCTGTCCGCACGAGATCAAGGGCACCGGCATCTACGCCTTCGTGTTGCCCAAGGGCGACGCGGCCGCCAGCGTCGACGCGCTGCGCCAGCAGGTCCGCACCGTGATCGGCCCGATCGCCACCCCCGACCACATCCAAATCGTGGGCGGGCTGCCAAAGACCCGGTCGGGCAAGATCATGCGCCGCATCCTGCGCAAAGTGGCGGCCGGCGAGTACGACGAGCTCGGCGACGTCACCACCCTGGCCGAGCCCGCCGTCGTCGAGCAGATCGTAGCCGGACACCGCGACCGGTGAAGGTACGGAGCCAGGCTCCGTACTCGACACACCGGTGAGGGTACGGAGCCAGGCTCCGTACTCACGTACTCAGACGCGCCGGTAGTCGATCGGAAACTGCGTCTGCTTGAAGTCGTTGGCGCTCGACTTCAGCACGCGCAGGTACGGGCGCTGGTCTTCCCCTTCTTGGCGCTCGAGGTAGAGATGGAAGACGTTGTCGAACGTCGTCATGTACTGCGCCGGGTTGAAGTCGGCGCGGCCGCGCGCCGAGCCGGGGGGCACCAGGTCGACGAACAGCGAGGTGACGCCCTGATAGCGCAGCAGGTCGAGCAGGGCCGAGATCAGGAAGGTCTGGTTGTCGAGCAGCGGGAAGCGGTCGGCGAGGCGGAAGGCGTTGTCGAAGGCGAGCCGCGCCGCCGGCCTGCCCTCGCCGCGGACGCGGCCGACGACGTCCCAGATCAGCTTGCCGGGGCTGACGTATTCGGGGTGGAGGTACATCACGCGCAGGTCGGGCTGCAGCTCGTCGTCGCCGCGCAAGCAGTGCGGTGCGAGTGCCGTCTCGCGCTGACAGATGCGCGTCAGGGTGTCTGGGTCTTCCTTGGTGGACACCATCAGCCCGGGCCGACCGCCGGCGAGGCCGGCCGCCAGGAAGCGGAGCGCGAGGTAGGTGTAGCGCGTGCCGGGTTCGGCCAACAGCACCGTCGAGGAGCCCTCGACCGGGCCGGTGCCGTTGAGGAACGGCGCCCGGAAGTCGGGCTGCCCGAAGTCGATCGGCGTCTGCCCGCGCCTCGGCGGCTCGGTCGCGTTGTCGCGCGCGATCGACAGCTGCGCCGCCACCGACGGGTACAGGTGGATACCGGGACCCCGCTCGTTGCGCGCGCCGAGATAGCCGTCGCGGCGCATGTCGCGGCCGGCGATCGAGAAGTGGTGCGAACCGCGGTAGTAGTACTGGTGGCGCGCCTTGAGGATCTCCAGGCTGCGCGCCTTGAAACCGTAGAGCCGGTCGAGGAACGACAGCCGGATCAGCAGATCGGTGGAGAACTCCTCGGCGCTGGGCGTGCGCAAGTCGCGCGGGCTCGACTCCTCCTGCACGAAGATGCCGTGGATGCGCCGCGACATCAGCATGTGACGGGTCGCGACCAGGCGCGTCCGCTTGGCGAAGTAGTCCAGGTCGGTGAGCAGCAGGCCGACGTTGTCGATGCAGACCATGCCGACCCCGCTGGCCAGCCGGTAGTTGCCGATCTCGGCCAAGATCCACTCGATGTCGACGGTCGCGCCGGCGCGAGATTCGGGGTCGAGCGAGGCGGGATTGGCGTGCGTGATCACCAGCCGCGTCGTGCCGTTCGCGGTCTTCGCCTGCAGGCAGAGCTTGTTGGGCACCTCGCGCGGCAGCGTCTCGACGTCGACCTGCAGACCGTAGTGGTCGAAGTCGGCGGCGATCTTCTTGTGCAGATCGTCCGGCGACTGCTCGACCGAGTAGTAGAGGTAGGTGGTGCCGTCCGGACCGGTCAACCACGCCCGCGCCAGCATCTCCAACGCCAGCAGGGTCTTGCCCGAGCCGGGTCCGCCGGTGATGAGCACGAACGCCGCGGTCTCCGCCGGGTAGCGGACGCCGCCGCCGAGAACGGCATCGAGCCCGTCGATGCCCGTCTTCAGGGTCTCGAACAACGTGCGGCACAGCGTCCCGGCCGGGTGGGCGCCGGTCAAGAAAGGACTCCTCGGCGAGTCCGCTCCGGGCGGGGTTCGAATGCGTTGACAACCGCGGCGATGGAGCCCAGCCTGGCGGCGTGCTGCCCGAGGTCACCGACTTCTGTCGCCTGCTGCTGTTGCACCACCCGGAGCTCGAGGCCGGCAGTGCCGCCGTCGCCCTGGGTGCCGGCAACGCCGCGCTCAGCCGGCGGGGCAAGCGCGCCGTGCTGCGCTGGATGGACCTGCTGCAAGCCGTGCCGATCGACGCCGTGCACGCCTCCGATCAGGAGCAGTCGGCTGCGCCGGCGGCCGGTCTGGCGCGCGCCAAGCAGCTCGAGGTACAGCTCGAGCCGCGGCTGCGGGACCAGGCGATGGGGCGGTGGCAGGGGCAGCGGTGGGACGCGTTGGTCGAGAGCGACCCGACCGCGGTGACCGACTTCTTCGAGAGCTTTGCCGAGCGCGTGCCGCCGGACGGCGAGAGCTTGGGGCAGGCCACCGAGCGCATGCTGCAGTGGTGGTGGGAGCAGGCGCCGGAGAGCGCCGGCCGCACGCTGGCGGTGATCACCAGTGGTGCGATGATCGCCGGCTTCGCCGCGGCGATGTTGGGCATGCGGCTCACCCGGTGCCTCAGTCTCCGCCTACCGCCCGGCGGGCTGGGCATCCTCGACGTCTACGGCAACGGCGTGCGCATCGCCGCCTGGCACCCGGACGTCTTCCACGACGGAACAGACGCCCCGGCAGCGACATGATCTGTCGATGCCGGCTGGCCGGCGACGCCCCTCGATCGTCGATCGCCTCTCACCGCGCGTTGGCGTTGCGACGGCGGTACTGCATCTCCATGACCAGCACCTCCTTGTTGTCGAGGGTCTCGTACATCTTCTTGATGATCCGCGTTTGGGCGCGCTCGTCGCCCCTGACGATCTCGATCGCGGTGCGGAACGGCTGACCGTTCGGCGTGATGTGGTTGGTGCGCAGGCCGCGCAGATTGATGACGCCGTTGTCGTCGCGCTTGCCGCGCGCCAAGTGGATCATGGTGCCGAACGTGTCCATCCAGTTCATCACGTAGGCCTTCATGATCCGGTCGTAGCCGATCACTCCCAACCCCTCGAACGCCTGCTCCTGCATGACGCCCTCGATGCGCTCGACCAGGAAGCGGCTGCCGAGCGTGGCCTCGATCTCGGCCACTGCGGTGCTCTTCTGGGTCTCGCGGCCCGGATAGGTGACGGTCACGTCGACCGCCCACGGCCCGCTGAGCGCGGCGAGCTCGGCGTGCTCGGCCCCGGGCATGGCGTAGTGCAGGGCACGGCGCCACTCCTCTTGCGCGTCCGCCGGTGCCCGCACCGGATCCTGCGGTGCCGGCAGGGGCGTTGCGGCCGGCGTCTCTGCTGCCGGGGCGTCGGGTGCGCGGAGGCCGGCGATGGCGGAAACCACCGTTGCGGCGGAGATCGTGGTGAGCAGCTTCATCCGGGACAGGATACCTCGGGATCGGCGTCGTGCGGGGTCCACGCGCGGGTGGTCGGGGGTGGTCACGGGCGCTCCGAGCGGGCATCCTCGATACGGATGGCGTGCTTCTGGGAGTGTGCGCGGGCCAGCGGCCAGCGATGGGCGCCGGCGCTGGCGGCCGCATTGGTGACGGGCGCGTGCCTCGTGGCCCAGCCCCGGCCGGCATGGGCGGTGTTGAGCCCCGGTGCGCCGATCAACACGAGCCTGATCCAGCAGCTCGGCAAGCTGGTGATCTACGAGGAGCCGGCCACCGTGCACGTGTTCTCCGCCTTTACCCGGCGGTGGCACAGCACTCCGCGGCCGGCGGGAGCCAGCCTGCGGCACGCCAACGACTGGCTGCTGCTGCGGGCGGGCGGCGCGTTCACGGTGTTCTCCTCGATGCGGGGGGTGTTCGAGACGCGCTCGTTCTCACCGCAAGCGGTGGTCCTCAATCCGGCGTCCCAGCGCAACGACTCGCTGCTGCTGATCGAGGATGCCGGAGTCCTGCACGCGTTTTCCGGCCTGACCGGCGTGTGGACGCAGATCCCACTCGGTCCGAGCGCGCAGGTTGCCGTCGAAGGCCACACGGCCGTGGTCGTCGATGGCGGGATCGCCGCCGCGCAGTCCGCTTACGGCGGCGGTTGGCAGCCGCAGGCGATCGTCGGCACCCCGCGGCGCGTGCACGCGAGCGGCACGGTGGCGGTGGTGGAGACCGAAGTCGCCGTGTTCGGCTATTCGGCGGCGCAGCGCGGCTGGAGTCAGACCGGGGCGCCCGCGCCCGGCGCGGTGTTCGCCAGCGGCGATGACGTCGCCCTGTGGGAATCCGCCGGCACAGCACTGGGCTTCAGCGGTGTGCGCGGCGCGTTCGCCACCGCCGCGGTGGAGCCCGGCGCCGGCCTCGTCGCCGAGCAGCAGCTCGGCGCCGCCGTCGGCGGCAGCGCGGTCGATTTCTTCTCGGCGCCGCGGGCGCAGTGGACCGAGGTGCCCCGTCCGCCGGGCGCGGCGGTGATGAGCAGCGCCGCCGTCGCCGCGGTCCTCGACACGACCGGCGTGCGCGCCTACAGCGCGGTCACCGGAGGCGCTGTGTTCCAGGCCGCGCGCCAGGCGTTCGTCGGCGTGAGCTGGACCGTCGCCGCGTTGCAGGACGGCGTCAACCAACAGAGCTGGTTCTTCAGCGCGTTCTCCGGCGCCTGGCACGCAGCGCCGGCGGGACCGGTGGCGGCGTTTCCCCGGGTCGCGTTCAACGGTGGCCTGATCGAGGCGAACGGCGGGTTCGCGGCGTTCTCCGCCCGCGACGGCAATTTCGTGTTCACGTCGGCAGGCCCCGGATCGGTGCCGCACGTGGATCCGCAGAGCGGTCTGCTGGCGGTGGAAGAGCCGGCGGGTCTGTCGGTGTTCGAGCCGCGGCGGCGGGTCTGGGTGCGCGCTCCGGTCGCCGGGGGCGGGCTGGTCGTGCAGCAGTGGCGCACCGCGCTGTTGGCCGAGCAAGGCACGCGGGTTTGGGGATTCGGCAGCCAGGACGGCACCGTGCACCCGCACGACGTCGGCGCGGCGGTGATCGACACCAAGGCGAGCTCCGAGAGCCTGCGCGTCGTGACCGCGGCGGAGATCCACGCTTTCAGTCCATTGCCCGATGTCCTGCCGCTGACGCAGTTTCCCGAGTTCCGCCGGATGTTGGCGGGAGGTGCTCCGTTGGACGTGGTGATCTCGGCCGACAGCGGAGCGGTGGTGGCGCCGGTCGGCGGGCTGCCGGCGACCGCGCCGGTGCCGGTGGTGGGGCTGAGTGGTCTGCTGTTGCTGGCTCCGCCGCTGGTGCCGTTGCCGCCCCTGATCGCCGGTGCGGACGGTCGCGCCGCGCTGTCGGTGCCGGTGCCGGCCGCCCCCACCCTGGTCGGCTTGACGCTGGGGTTGCAGGCGTTGGTGGTGCCGGCCGTCCGCGCGCCGTATCTGACCGGCCTCGGCGCTGCGACGCCCTTTTGAGGCGCCGCCGAGCGCGGTGACTTTCGCGCTGGCCCGGGCGCGGGAGACGGCTACAACTACGAGCCATGCCGGAGAAGGCCATCCACCGCATTCTGGCGCCGGTCGAGCTGTCGGAGCCGGTCGTCCCCGACATGGAGTATGCGATCCGGGTGGCGGCGCAGCTGGGCGCCGAGCTGATCCTGTTCGTCTGCATCGACACGCCGGCGGCGGTGAGCATGATCGGCAAGCACCGGGCCCAGCGACGGGGTTCGGCCAGCTTCGACCAGGCGTTGGTCGAAGATGCCAAGGCGATTCTGTCGAAGATCGTGGATGAGGCCACGGGGCGCGGCGTCGTCGCACTCGGGCACGCGACCGTCGACGAGGATGTCGAGGAGCAGATTCTCAAGGAAGCGCTGGTGCAGAAGGTCGACCTGATCCTGGTGCGGTCGAAGGGCCGCCACGGCCTGATGAAGGCGCTGTTGGGCAGCACGGCGGGTGAGATCCTCAAGGCCGCGCCGTGCCCCGTCCTGGTGGCGCGCTCGTGACCAAGTCGGGACGACCACTCAACGGGGCGGACGCGCCGCTGCCGGCCGGCCCGGTCGAGTTGGCTGCCGAGGACCTGCGCTGGAGCTGTGCGCCGGTGCGGGCATCGCGGCGCGAGCCGCGGGTCTCGGAGACCCTGGGCCAGGAGCGGCCGCTGGCCGCGATGCGCGCCGGCCTGGCGATCCGCGCGCCGGGCCACCACCTGTTCGTCTCTGGCGCCCCGGGCAGCGGTCGCCGCACCCTGGTCGAGCACGTGCTCGCCGAGCTGCAGCCCGAGCGCCGCCCGGGCCCGGACTACGCCTACGTCAGCGTTTGTGGCGACCCGCAGCGGTTGCGGCTGCTGCGGCTGCCGCGCGGTGCGGGCGATCGCTTTGCCCGCGAGTACGAGACCATGCTGTGGTCGGTGCGGGACGCCATGCGCGCGGCGCTGGCGGCGCGGCCGCACCGCATGTCGCGGCAGCTGATCCTGCGCGCGGCCGAGGAGCGGCGGGATCGCTTGATGACCGCGCTCGGGCGCGTCGCGGAGCAAAACGGCTGTGCGATCGTGCAGCACGAGGAAAACGGCGCGTTCTCCGCGGACGTGCAGCCAGTGCACGAGGGGCACGCCCTCGGCGCCGAGGCGATGGCGGCGCTGGTCGGTGACGGCCGGCTGACGGCGACGCAGCGCGATGGCTTGCTGCGGCGGCGCGAGGCGATGCTGGAGCGCGTCGAAGAAGTGTTCGACCGCCTCCGGCGGCAGACGCGGCGCACCGAGGAAGAGCTGGCCGAGCTCGACCGCCAGCACGTGCTGCGCCACGTCGGGGCTCTGCTCGACGAGTTTCGCCGTGCCTGGCCGCAGCCCGAAGTCGACGCGCGCTTGGCCGAGATCCGTGCCAACATCGAGCGGGAGCTGCCGCGCTGGGTGCTGGAGCCGAGTGAGTCCGAGGGCGAGGTCGTCGATCCCGGTCCCCTGCACGAGCTGTCGGCGCATTCGGTCAACGCCACCGACCCGGGCGATCCGTGTCCGGTCGTGTTCGAAGCGCACCCCAGCTATGCCAAGCTGTTCGGCGCCCTCGAGCTGATGCGCGAGGCGCCGTGGGGGTTGGCGCGCGTGCAGGAGGGGGCGCTGCTGCGCGGCGACGGGGGCTTCGTCGTGATGCGCGCCGTCGACGTGTTTTCCGAACCCAACGCGTGGAGTCAGCTCAAGCGGACGCTGCGTTCGGGCGAGCTCGAGCTGCGCGAGGTCGACGTCAACGCCGGCCAGGGCGGCGGCGTGCTGCAGGCGGATCCGATCCCGCTCGACGTCAAGGTCGTGTTGATCGGCGAGCCGGGCCAGTACGAGCACATGGTGGCCGAGGATCCCCAGTTCGCGCAGCTGTTCAAGGTACACGCCGAGTTCGACGCCAGCATGCCGGCCGACGCGGCCGGCTGCCGGCGCTACGCCGACCAGCTGGCGTGGCTCACCCGCAACGAGGGGCTGCGCGCGTTTGCCGGTGCCGCCGCGGCCGCGGTCGTCGAGTTCGGCGCGCGCCAGGCCGGCCGCCGCGACCGCCTGTCGACGGCGTTCGGCGATCTCGCCGACGTCGCCCGCGAGGCGTCGTGGTACCGCGAGCAGCGCGGCAACGGGCCGGTGCAGCGCGAAGACGTCGAGCGCGCGGTGGCGGCGCGTGAGGCCCGCGCCGAGCTCGGCCGCGAGCACCTCGAGCGCGACTTCGCCGACGGCTATCTGCGGGTGAGGACCGAGGGCGAAGCGGTCGGTGAGATCAACGCGCTCACCGTCCTCGACAGCGGCACCTTCGCGTTCGGCCGGCCGAGCCGGGTGACGGTGTCGACCGGCGTCGGCAGCCGCGGTCGCAGTGGGCTGTTGAACATCGAGCGCGAAGCCGAGCTGTCCGGTCCGCTGCACGACAAGGGTGTCTTGATCCTCGGCGGCTATCTGCTGCGGCGCTTTGCGCAGGACGCGCCGCTGTGCCTGCAGGCCAGTATCTGCTTCGAGCAGAACTACGGCGGCGTCGACGGCGACTCGGCCTCCGGCGCCGAGCTGGTGGCGCTGCTCTCCAGCCTGGCCGGCGTGGCGCTGTCGTGCGCCTACGGCATGACCGGCGCGATCAACCAGGCCGGCGAGCTGCAGGCCGTCAGCGGCGTCAACGAGAAGATCGAGGGCTTCTTCCGCCTGTGTGCCACGCGTGGATTGCGTGGCGGGCAGGGCGTGGTGATCCCGGCGGCCAACGTGCTCGATCTGATGCTGCAGCAAGACCTGGTCGCGGCGGTGCGGGCGGGAGCGTTTCGCGTGATCGCGGTCGACACGGTCGAGCAGGCCCTGGCCGTGCTGACCGGCCGCGAGCCCGAGGCGGTGTTGGCTGCGGCCGGGCAGCGGTTGCGGGCGTTCGCCGAACAGCCGGGCGCGGCGTCGTCACCGCGCGGGTAGCACACTGTCTCTCAGAAGCGCGAACGGCGGCTCGGCGTCGGCCGTCGGGCCGGCGCGGGTGGCGCCAGGAGGTGCGCCAGCAGCATGCCGACGACGAAGCCGCCGATGTGCGCCCACCAGGCGACCCCCGGCCCCGATGCGCCGAACGCGCTGAACACCTGGATCGCGAGCCAGAGCCACAGGAACACCGCGGCCCGCACGTGGATCAGCACCGGCAAGAAGCCGAGCGGCACCAGGGTGAGCACGCGCACCCCGGGGTAGAGCACGAGGTAGGCGCCGAGCGCGCCGGCCACCGCCCCCGAGGCGCCGACCATCGGCACGGCCGAGGCGGGCTCGGCGAGCACCTGGCTGGCCAGCGCTGCGAGGCCGGCGACGCCGTAGAGCGCGGCGAAGCGACCGGCCCCGAGGCGCTCTTCGACGTTGTCACCGAACACCCACAGGAACCACATGTTGCCGAGCAGGTGCAGCAGGCCGGCGTGGACGAACATGTGGGTGCCCACCCGCCAGACCTCGCCGCGGCCGGCGCTGACCAGCCAGCCGGAGTCGGCGCCCGGCCACAGCTCGGGTTGGCGGCCGGTCAGCAGGTAGGCCAGGGCGCCGAAACGCTCGATGGCCCCGACCGGATCGCTCAGCGACAGCGCGAAGACGGCGAGGTTGAGCACCACCAGCACGCGCACGACGCGCGCGGGGCGGAGCGTCGGCAGCTGGTCGCGGAGCGGGATCATGCGCGCGTTGGAACGCGAGAACCGGCGCGCGCAACCGCCGAGATGGCATCTTTCGGCGGCCGGTGGCTTTGCTATAGTGCCCGCGCCCACGCGTGTAAAGACAGGTGTGGCAAGCGCTGGCCGTGGCGCTGACCGCCGCGGCGACACCCATCGAGACTCGTGACCAGCACCGATCAACCCAACCAGGTCGACGACCGCGCCCGACAGAATGGCGGCGGTGGCGAGCGCGAGCTCGTCGAGGTCGAACAAGTCGTGATCCGCTTCGCCGGCGATTCCGGCGACGGGATGCAGCTGACCGGCAGTCAGTTCACCCGAACGACGGCGATCATGGGCAACGACCTCGCGACGTTCCCGGACTTCCCCGCCGAGATCCGTGCTCCGGCCGGCACCCTGCCCGGGGTGTCCGCGTTCCAGCTGCGCTTCTCGAGCTTCGACATCCACACGCCCGGTGACGAGCCCGACGTACTGGTCGCGATGAACCCGGCGGCGCTCAAGGTGCACTTGGGCGACCTCAAAGCCGGCGGCATCCTCATCGTCGACACCGGCAAGTTCCGGCCCAACGATCTGAAGAAGGCGCAGTGGGCCGACAACCCGCTGGAGAGCGGCGCTCTGGACGGCTACCGCGTCATCGAAGTCGACCTGCAGAAGCTCACGCGGGAGACCCTGGAGCAGTCGCCCCTGGATGTGCGCAGCAAGGACCGCTGCAAGAACATGTTCGCGCTGGGCGTGCTCTACTGGCTCTACAACCGCGACCCCGCGCCGAGCGTTTCGTTCCTCGAGGCCAAGTTCCAGAGCAAGCCGGACGTCTGCGAAGCCAACGTCAAGACCCTGCGCGCCGGCTACCACTACGCCGACATCGCCGGCATCTTCCAGACGTCGTACTCGGTGCCTCGCGCGCGCTTCATGGCGCCGGGCCGCTACCGCAACATCATGGGCAACCAGGCGCTTTGTCTGGGGCTGGTGGCGGCGGCGGAGAAGGCGGGGCTGCAGCTCTTCCTCGGCTCGTATCCGATCACTCCCGCCAGCGACATCCTGCACCAGCTGAGCACCTACAAGCACCGCGGCGTGGTGACGTTCCAGGCGGAGGACGAGATCGCCGCGGTCTGCGCCGCGATCGGCGCCTCGTACGCCGGCTCCCTGGGGGTGACCAGCACCAGTGGCCCCGGCATGGCGCTCAAGGCGGAGGCGATGGGCTTGGCGGTGATGGCGGAGCTGCCGCTCGTGGTCGTCAACGTGCAGCGCGCCGGGCCGAGCACCGGCATGCCGACCAAGACCGAGCAGGCAGACCTGCTGCAGGCCATGTTCGGCCGCAACGGTGAGTGCCCCGTGGCGATCGTCGGCGCGACCACTCCGGCGGATGCCTTCGACGCGGCCTACGAGGCCGTCCGTCTGGCGACCAAGTACATGACGCCGGTGGTGTTGCTGTCGGACGGCTACATCGCCAACGGCTCCGAGCCGTGGCGCATCCCCGATGCCGACAACCTGCCGGCGGTCGAAGTCGAGTTCGCGCCGCCGCGCGAGGGCGGCGACGGCGAACCGTACCGGCCGTACGAGCGCGACCCGAGCACGTTGGCCCGGCCGTGGGCAGTGCCGGGGACGGCCGGCTTGATGCACCGGATCGGCGGCATCGAGAAGCAGGACGGCACCGGCAACGTCAACTACGAGCCGGAGAACCACGCGCACATGGTGGCGACGCGCGCCGCGAAGATCGCCGGCATCGCGCGGGACATCCCCGATGCCGAGGTTCTCGGCGACAGCGAGGGCGACGTGCTGGTGCTGGGCTGGGGCTCGACGCGCGGCGCGATCACCGGTGCGGTGCAGCGCCACCAGGAGGCGGGGGCGCGCGTTTCGGCGTGCTTCCTGCGCCACCTCAACCCGTTGCCGCCCAACTTGGAGACGCTGCTGCGCGGCTTTCGCGCCGTGCTGATCCCCGAGCTCAATTGCGGTCAACTCGCCATGCTGGTGCGCTCGCGCTTCTTGGTCGATGCCGAGCCGGTGACCAAGGTGCAGGGCCGGCCGTTCACCAGCGCCGAGCTGACCGACAAGATCGAACAGACTCTGGAAGGGCTGTCATGACCACTGCCGCCAAGCTGACCAAGAAGGACTACAAGTCCGACCAGGATGTGCGCTGGTGCCCGGGCTGTGGCGATTACGGCATCCTCAACGCCGTGCAGTCGGCGTTCGCCACGCTCGGCAAGGACCCGAGCAACACCGTCATCGTCTCCGGCATCGGCTGCTCGAGTCGGTTTCCGTACTACATGGAGACCTACGGCTTCCACACCATCCACGGCCGCGCCCCGGCGTTGGCCACCGGCGTCAAGGTCGCCAACCCCGATCTGGACGTCTGGGTCGTCACCGGCGATGGCGATGCGCTGTCGATCGGCGGCAACCACTTCATCCACGCGCTGCGGCGGAACATCGACCTCAAGATCCTCTTGTTCAACAACCGGATCTACGGCCTGACCAAGGGCCAGTACTCACCGACCTCGGAGGCCGGCAAGCGCACCAAGTCGACGCCGATGGGGTCGGTCGACAATCCGTTCCGGCCGATCTCGCTGGCGATCGGCGCGCGCGCGACCTACGTCGCACGCTCGGTCGACGTGTTCGGCCCGCACCTGGAGCAGACCGTCATGCAGGCGGCGGCGCACCGGGGGACCGCGGTGGTCGAGATCTATCAGAACTGCAACATCTTCAACGATGGTGCGTTCAAGGGCTTCACCGACAAGGGCGCGCGCGACGAGCGGGTGCTCTACCTCGAGCACGGCAAGCCCCTGCTGTTCGGTTCCGAGCAGAAGCAGGGCATCCGCGTCGACGCCGATCTCAACCCGGAGATCGTCACCGTCGGTGAGGACGGGGTCACCGCCGACGACGTGCTGGTCTGGGACGAGAAAAGCACCAACCTCGCGGTGCCGATGATGCTGGCCGAGATGTCCGAGGTCGACTTCCCGGTGCCGGTGGGCGTGTTCCACCGCCGCGAGCGGCCGACCTTCGAGACGGGGGTGCGCGCGCAGATCGATGCCGCCGCCGCCAAGAACGGCGGCGAGTCGCTGGCCGACTTGTTGTCGCGGGGCGAGACCTGGGTCGTCGAGTAGCCGCCTCGTCGTTTCCTTCTTCAGCGCCTCACCATTATCAGCGGTCTCACTTCTTCAGGGCGTCGAGGTAGGCGCGGATGCGTGTCTGCGTGTCGGGCAACGCCCAGACCCGGTGGACTTCGGACTCGAACTCCTGAGAACGCGCGATCGCGTCCAGCAGTGGTGCGCGCAGCTGGCGTTTGGTGACGGCGAAAGCCGGCGGCGACAGGGCCGCCAACGCGCCCGCGCGCCGCATCGCCTCGTCGAGGACCGCGTCGCCGGCGGTGACTGCGTCGACGAGGCCGCAGTCCGCGGCGGCGTCGCCGCGCATCGTGCGGCCGGTGAGGACGAGATCGGAGGCGGTGTGCGGCGGCAGCAGCCCGCGGATGACCTCCAGCGCCACCGCCGGAAACGGCACGCCCACCGGCAGCTCGGTGACGCCGATGCGGCCGTGCTCGCGGTTCATCACCCGGGCGTCGCACGAGGCGGCCAGCACACAGCCGCCGGCGATGGCGTGGCCGTTGATGGCGGCGACGATGGGGCGGTCACACTCCAGCAGCTGTCGGACGGCGGCGTCGAGGCACAGCAGCAGCTCGCGGGCGTAGGCTTCGCCGCCCTGCAACAGGGCCGGCAGGTCGACGCCCGCGCTGAAGATGCCGCCGGTGCCGGTCAGCACGATGGCGCCGGCGCCGTCTCGGTGCGCGCCGTCGACGGCGTCGTGCAGAGCGCGCAGAAGATCGGGGTCGAGCGCGTTCGCCTTGGGCTTGTCGATGCGCAGGACGGCGATCGCGTCATGGTCTTGGCGGTGGATCACATCCGCCACTGTGCCCCGCGCGCCGGCCGCTGCAAGTCCCGCACGGCCGCTACTGCACGAGATGGGGATACGTCGTGTCCAGCTCTGCGCGCAGCGCGGTGTAGCGGCCGTTGTAGGCCGGGGTCCCCTTCTGCGCGATGATGTTGTTCGACTCGAACGGGTCGAGTGCCAGGTCGTAGAGTTCTTCGACCGCGGTGATCAGGGCGCCGCTCTTCTTGACCTTCTCGACCAGCTTGAGGCCGCCGTTGTCGCGGATCGCGCGATTGTGCTTGTCGAGCGTGTAACCCGGCGGTGGCGTGCCGAATGCCGTCGGTGCGAAGTTGTTCTTGAAGTTCTCGGCGTAGACGAACTGTCGCATTGGCACGGTGCAACCGAGCAGGTACGGGGCCAACGAGACCGATTCGCGCAAGCCGGCCGGATCGGGCGGCTGCGGGGCACCGGTCAGATCGGCGACCGTGGCGAACAGGTCGGTGGAGCAGACGATCGGCAGGGCGACCGTGCCGGTCTGCGCCGGCGCGATCACCGGCGACTTGACGATGAGCGGTACGTGCACGCCGCCCTGGTAGACCGTGCCCTTGTTCTTCCCCGGCGACGGAAACGGCGGCAGGCTCGCGTGCTTGGTCGTGCCGTTGTCGCCGATGAAGATGATCGTCGTGGGACTGGCTGGCGCATCGCTGCCGTTCTCGATGGCGCAGACCAGGCGGCCGATCTCGTTGTCCATCCACTGCACCATGCAGCGGACGAAGCGCGGGGTGTCGTTCGGGGTGAGGCCGCAGTCGGGGTTGCCGTTGATGCCGGCACAGGAGGCGGCCTGCAGCGGCGCGCCCGGGGCGTCGAGCGGGGTGTGCGCCGCGTTGAAGGCGACGTAGAGAAAGAACGGCTCGGGCATGGTGCGCACCAGGTGGATGGCGTCGTCGGCCGTGTCTTCGGTGGCGTAGGTCAGCACCTGTTGTTCGCAGTAGGAAGCGCCCAT
Source organism: Planctomycetota bacterium (assembly GCA_965223545.1). GTDB lineage: Bacteria > Planctomycetota > UBA1135 > UBA1135 > UBA2386 > CBDCWY01. The sequence continues at coordinate 7,512,628 of OZ245006.1, forward strand.
GCCGGGCACGCATTCGTCCGCGGGTGGGCCCTGGATCTGGGTCGCGAACGTCTTGGTCCAGTTGTTGTACGTCTGCGTGCCGCCGAGGTTGCCGATCGAGCCAGCGTACTGGTGGAACCACTGCGTCATCCCGCCGCCGAGGGGGTGGATCGGATCCAGAGGATTCGGCGGAGGGTGCTGGCAGCCGTCGGCGAGGTGCCACTTGCCGACGGCTGCGGTGTGGGTGGCAAAGGGCGCGGCCGGATCGCGCAGCATCGAGGGGATCGTGTCGATGCCGTACTGGAGGCCGGTGCCGTTGCCGGGTGGGCAGGACCGAGTGGCGATCTTGCCCACTCCGGTGTGCAGGCCGTGGCGGCCGGTCATGATCTGCGCCCGCGTCGGTGAGCAGACGGGGTTGGTCCAGGCGTGGCGGAACAGCATTCCGGTCTGGGCCAGGTAGTCGAGGGTGGGCGTGGTGTTCGGGTAGCCGGCCGGCGGGTGGCCGTGGGCGGCGTAGAACTGGTCGTAGGCGCCGACCATGTCGACGCCGACGTCGTCGGCGACGATGACGACCACGTTGTGCGGTCCGACGACCGGCAGGGAGGGACAGGGTTGGAGGGCCATCGCCCAGAGAAGCGCCGCGGGGAGGTGTAGAGCCACGCCAACGGGGGAACGTCTGGGGCGATGGCGTTACGGCGCTTTCGCGGGAGGTCTTGTGAAGCCGTTGCGGTTCTCCTGAAATCCCGGCATGACCGTTGTCTCGCGACTCGTGATTCCGGCCACTCTGGTGGCTGCCGGTGCCGCGCTGGGGGTTTGGCTGCAGCGCTCGGGGTGGCTCGACTCGGCCGGTGGCGCGACGGAGGCGAGCGCCGATCCCGCGCAGCCGTCGGCGGCCACGCCGGCCACCGGCATGTGGCACAGCGCGCCCGACGATGTGGGCGCACCGGTCACCGGCGGCAGTGCGATGGACGCCAACGAGCTCGCCAATCTGCCCTACTTGCGCGGCTCGCAGGCGGCGCCCGAGGTCGAGTGCGTCACCCTGTTCGAGGTGGAGGCCACCCATCCGGGTCTCAACCTCGTGGTCTCCGGCCACGAGCCCCGTGCCGAGCTGCAGGACCTCAAGGGCAACGTGCTCCATGAGTGGCATTGCGCGTTCGACACCGTTTGGCCCGGCGGACTGGACTACGCGGAGGCGCCCGTGCACCGCACCTTCTGGCGGCGCGCCCACCTGCTGCCCAACGGCGAGCTGCTGGCGATCTTCGAGGGCTACGGCATGGTCAAGCTCGACCGCGAGTCCAACGTGGTCTGGGCCTACGACGGCCGCGCTCACCACGACCTGGACGTCCGGCCGGACGGCAGGATCTACACGCTGACGCGCGTGCGTCGCGAGGACGCGGCCGCCGACGGGCGCGCCGGTCCGCCGACCTACCTGGAGGGCTGGTACCTCGACGATCGCATCACCGTGCTGGCGGCGAACGGCGCCGAAGAGAGTTCGCTGTCGCTGCTGGAGTGTCTGGAGAACTCCGAGTTCCGCCACCTGCTGTCGTTCGCCGTGCGCAGCGGTGACGTGCTGCACGCGAACACGATCGAGGTGATGGACGGCAGCCTCGCGGACCTCCATCCGATGTACGCGGCGGGCAATGTCCTGGTGTCCTTGCTGACCCTGCACACCGTGGCGATGATCGACCCCCGCGCCAAGACCGTGGTCTGGGCCGCACCCGGTGTGACGCGGTTCCAGCACCAGCCGACGGTGCTGGCCGACGGGCGCATCCTGGTGTTCGACAACCTCGGCGACCCCGATCCGTCGGGCCCGCGGTCGCGGGTGATCGAGCTGGACCCGCGCACGCTGGCGGTGGAATGGAGCTTCGCCAGCACCGCCGAGCGCGTGTTCTCGTCGTACCGGTTGGGGTCGTGCCAGCGCTTGGCCAACGGCAACACCCTGATCACCGAGTCGACCGCGGGCCGCGCCCTCGAGGTGCGGCGCGACGGCGAGGTCGTCTGGGAGTGGGTCAATCCGCACCGCGCCGGCGAGGACGACGCGCTGATCGCCACCCTGTTCGAGGTCGTGCGCCTCGATCTGGATTACTTCGCCGGACGGTGGCCAGAGCTCGAAGCACGCTTTGTCGATCCGGGCGATGCCGGGGCGCTCGATGGGCTGGACGAGGCGCTCAAGGGCCTCGGCGGCTCGCGCTGACTCCACCCCGATCCACCGTGGGGCCGACCCACAGTGGGGCCGATCCTCAGCGGGGCTCGACCCGAACCAGGTGGACGCCGCCCCGAGACCAGCCGCGCAGCGCGTAGCGGTTGGGCAGGTGTTGACGGGCCAGCTGTCCGACCGGGCCGTGGTCGACGCGTCGCAGGCGGTCCAGGGCGCCCCGGCTGAAGCACAGAGTCCGGCCGCTCGCGGCGAGACCGGTGACGAGTGCGTCGAACTGGGTTGCCGCCGCATCGGCCTCGAGCGGCGCCAAGCTGGCGGCGAGGTCGTGCACGCTCGTGCCGGGGATCTGCACGCGGTAGCGCACGATGGTGTCGACTTCGCGCCGGCCGTCGAAGATGAAGAACATGGGGCGTTCTGCGGCCATTTCGCTGAGGGTCTGCGCCCGCGCCGGATCGTGATGGGGGCGGTCTTGGGCGTGCAGCCAGACCGCGCTGGCCAGAGCGGTCAGCACCGCGCCGGCCATCGCCAAGTCGCCGGGCAGGACGCGGGCTGCCAGCAGCGCCGCCAGCGCGGCCAGGGGCAGCTGGTAGGCACCGTGCTCGTCAGCGCCGAGCAGCAGGATCGCGCTCAGCAGGACGTAGCCCGCCGCCCCGGCGCAGACGACCGCAGCGGGGCGGGCGGTGTCTCGTCGCGCCAGCGCCGCCAAGGCCAGCAGCGAGACCGGGGCGAACGGAAGCAGCCACTCCCGAACCGCGGCGTCGAGGAACGCCAGCGGCGATTGGCTGGCGGAGAAGTGGCGCGCGAACTCGAGCACGAAGCCAGCTTGGTTGGCGGCGGCCGCCTCGCCGCCGGCGGTGGCGGCGCCGACCGCCAGCGCCGCCGCGACGTGGCCGGCGATCATGCTGCCGGCGAGCCGGGCGCGGACGGCGCGACGGTCGGCTTCGGTGGCGAGGTACCAGACCAGCCACAGCGGCGTCAACAGGTGCCCCGTCGCGTGGACCGATGCGGCGATGCCGACCGACAGACCGGTGACCAGGCCGCGCAGCGCGCGACCGCGGCGAGCGACGAACAACCAGAGCGACAGCATGGCGAAGGGCAAGAACGCGGCGTGCACTTCGGCGACGGTGGCGAAGAACATCAGCCCCGGCGTCGCGGCCAGCCAAGCGGCGGCGGCGGCAGCGCGCAGGCGCGCCGCAACGCGGCCGAAGACGCGGTGGGCGATCGCGACCGCAGTGGCCGCGCCGCACGCCGACAGCACGCACAGGGCGTCGAGCGGCTCCAGCCCCAGCGGAGCCAGCGCCGTCGCGGCGGCGATCGCCAGGCGCAAGTACAGCGTGTGGTGGTGGTGGTAGGGCTCGCCGGCGTACACGCTGTCGAGAAAGCCGTGCACGTCGACGCCGTGGAGAGCCTCCTGCCGCAGCGCGACGTACACCGCGCAGGCCACCGCGAACAGGAGCGCGGTGTCGCGCCATGGCGGGCGCCGCGGGGCGGCGATGGCGGAGGGCGGCGATGGCGATGAGCTGGTCACGGGCGTCTGCGGCTTCAGGATCTTCGAGCGGCGATGACATTTTCGCAGCCCCGTTGCCCCGAGAACTTCGGTTGCGGCCCCGCGTCTTTCTGCGCCGACCACGCATGTGTTGACCGAGCCGTCCCGCAGGCGGTAAACCCGTGGGCGCTTTGCTTGGAGCGCGCGTGGTTGCAGCCCATCTCGAACCCGCCGCGGTGGCGCGGAGGGGCGTGTACCGATGACCGAGGCTCCTCGCCGGCGCAGCGGTGCGCGCTCCTTCGGGCTGGCGGTCGTGCTGCTCGTGGTCGCGCTCGCCGCCGGCGCGGCCGCGGGCATCGCGATCCATGCCAGTGCGCACGCTGCCATGCGCGAGGCCGCGGTCGAGGTGCGCCGCGCCCTGTGGCGACCGCTGGCCGAGACCGCCGCTGCGGCCGGCGGCGGCGCGCGTCGCGCCGGTCAGCTCGAGCGGGTGCTGGAGGCCTACGACCGTTTGGCGGTGGAGGCCGCCGAGGACACTCTGGTCTACGAGCGCGCGCTGCTCGGCAGCGCGCTGGCCGAGGTGCTCGAGGCCGGCGAGCGGCTCGAAGCCGCGCAAGTGCGTCGCCGCGCGGCGATGGCGGATCTGCTCGGCGTGGTCCGCGCGCGCCCGCGGCACGGCGAGGCGAGGCTCGCGTTGGCACAGAACCGGGCGCGGCACGCCGAGTTGGCCGCGCTGGTCGGCAATCGGGGGCGCGCCGAGCGGGCTGCGCGCAGCGCCGCCGAGGCGCTCCGCGCGCTGCTGGATCTGCCCGACGAGCGCCGGCGCGGGCAAGCGGCGGCAGCGTTGGCGCGCTTGCACGCCGCCGCCGCCGAGCGCGCTCTCCTGGACGGGGACGTGGAGCGTGCGTCGGCCCGGGTGGAGGAAGGGCGCGCCTTGCTCGCCGGCACCGGCGCGCCGACTCCCGGCGCCCCGACTCCTGGCGCCCCGACACCGGGCGCCCCGACACCGGGCGCATCGGCGGTGCGCCTGGCGGCGCTGGCCGCGGGCTGTGGCCTACCGCCTTCTCCCGGCTTGCCCGCGGACTTTGCCGGGCAGCGGCTGCTGATGCGCGATTGGTCGAGCCGGCGAACCCTCGCCGTGGCCACCCTCGCCAGGGGGCCCGCGGCGTCGGACCCTGCCGCGCTGCGCCAGGCGTTGGAGCTCGAGGCCGACCTGCCAGAGGCGGTCCGCCTGGGCGCGGAGTGGCGAGCCCGCGGCTGGTTGCAGCTCGGGCTACAAGAGCGCGCCGCCGGCGCCGACCCGGCGCCGGCGTTCGCCCGCGCGCTGGCCGAGGCGCCGGCGACGGCGCACGCGTTGCGGGGCGACATCGCCTCGGCGCGGGCCCGGCATGCCGCCGCCGGCGGTGAGGCCGAGCCGCGGGCCGTCGCGGCGGCGTTCTCGCGGGCCGCCGGCGAGTATCGCACGGCCGCCCGTGTCGCCCCTGCGACGCCGGCGCGGGACGCGCTGTTCGCCCTGCTGTTGGACTTGGCCGCGTGGCGCGTCGGGCGCGGAGACGAGTCGGCGGCGGCGCGGGCGATCGACGAGGCGGAGACCCTGCTGGCGGCGGCCGAGATCGGCGGTACCGAGCGCGACGCGCGCGACCGGCGCCTGCTCGAGGCCCTCGAAGAGCTGGGCGACGGCCCGCGGCTGGCGGTGGCGGCGGCGGCGTATGCGGGGCGGCGTCCGACCGAGCCCGCGGTGGTCCGCCGCGCGGCGGCCGCGATCGCCGCCGCTCTCCGCCACGGCGGGCCGGCGATCGGCGACGGGGGGCGCCAGCCGCCGGACGAGGCCGTGCGGGCAGCGGCGGTGGCCGTCGGCCGGTTGATCCTTGCGCTCCCGGTCGAGGTCCGCCAGTCGCTGCTCGACGATCCGGCGTTGGCGCCGCTGTGGGAGCATCCCGAGTCGAGGCCGTGGTCGGCGGCGACCGGCGCTGACCGGCGCTGACCGGCGGCCCGATCGGGTGACGACCGCGTGCGCCCCAGCAGAATAGAAAAACCGGTCCGACAAAAATCCGGCGGCCGGCCCTGGACGAGATTGTGGCAGTTTGCTTCACTTCCGCCGCTGGCATAGTCGAGCAATATCGCCAGCGGAGGGGGCGGTGCGCAGGCCGGCGGCAGCCGATCCGCCGGCGTTCCGCCCGGCCCTCGGAATCCGGACGCGAGAGCCTCGGGATCCACAGGCACCCGGAGACTCCGGGCTCCACCCATTGCCATGACTGTGACGGCCGACCGTGGCCACCGGCGGGGCGTGCCGCTCGCGCGCGACCAGCCCTGACTGAATGAACCCCTTTCGTCCCCCGACCATGATGACCAACACCCCGACCCGTGGCGCCTCCGGCAAGGAGAGCAAAGACGAGCAGATGATCCGCATGACGCGGAACATCGGCATCATCGCCCACATCGACGCGGGCAAGACCACCGTCAGCGAGCGCATCCTGTTCGTCACCGGCCGCAGCCACAAGGTCGGCGAGGTGCACGAAGGGGAGGCCACCATGGACTACCTCGAAGAGGAGCGCAAACGCGGCATCACGATCACGTCCGCCGCGACCTCGGCGAGCTGGAAGGACTACAAGATCAACATCATCGACACGCCCGGCCACGTCGACTTCACCGCCGAGGTGGAGCGCTCGCTGCGCGTGTTGGATGGCGCGGTCGGCATCTTCTGCGGCGTGGCCGGTGTGCAGCCGCAGTCGGAGACGGTGTGGCGGCAGGCCAACAAGTACAAGGTGCCGCGCTTGGCCTTCGTCAACAAGATGGACCGGACCGGCGCCAACCTCGACCACGCGGTCGAGACCATGCGCGCGCGGCTCAACGCGCGTCCGGTGCCGCTGCAGATGCCGATCGGCACCGAGGCGGGCTTCCGCGGCGTCGTCGACCTGATCGACATGAAGGCCTACACCTGGGACGAGAACGCCAAGGACCTGCACATCAACGACGTGCCCGAGGACCTGCGGGCCGAGGCCGAGTCGCGCCGCGAGGCGATGATCGATGCCGTCGCCGAGTTCCACGACGAGCTGCTCGAGAAGTTCGTCGAGGGCGAGCCGGTGACCAACGAGGAGATCAAGGCGGCGATCCGCAAGGGCACTCTGTCGCTCGGCATCACCCCGGTGCTGTGCGGCTCCGCCTTCAAGGACAAGGGCGTGCAGAACCTGATGGACGCCGTCGTCGACTACCTGCCCGCGCCCAACGAGGTGCCGCCGATCGAGGGCTTCCACCCCAAGACCGAGGAGAAGATCGTGCGAGGCTTGCACTCGGACGAGCCGCTCGGCGCGATGGCCTTCAAGACGATCTCCGACCCCAACGGCGATCTCACCTTCATCCGCATCTACTCGGGCGTCCTGCGCAAGGGCGAGAAGTACATCAACGGCCGCACCGGCCGCACCGAGCGCATCGGCCGGTTGGTGCGGATGCACGCCGCGCAGCGCGAGCCGCTCGAGGAGGCCAAGGCGGGCGACATCGTCGCCGCCATCGGCATCAAGGAGATGATGACCGGTGACTCCATCTGCGGCAAAGAGCACCCCGTCGTCTACGAGGCGATGCAGTTCCCGGACACGGTGATCTCGATGGGCATCGAGCCCAAGGTGCACGCCGATCGCGACAAGCTGGCCGACGTGCTGTCCAAGCTGGTGCGCGAGGATCCCACCTTCACCGCGCGGACCGACGAGCAGACCGGGCAGACGCTGATCAACGGCATGGGCGAGCTGCACCTGGAAGTGGTGTGCAACCGCATCGAGTCGGAGTTCAAGGTGCCGATCAAGCTGGGCAAGCCCAAGGTCGCCTTCAAGCAGACGATTCGCGAAGGGCGGGACATCGAGGCGCGGCACATCAAGCAGTCGGGCGGCTCGGGTCAGTACGCGGTCGTGCGGGTTCGCTTCAGCAAGGATGCGGAGGCCGAGCGCGTCGCGTTCACCGACGCGGTCACCGGCGGCTCCGTGCCGAAGGAGTACATCCCGGCGGTCAGCGCCGGCGTGCAGATGGGCGCGGACGGTGGCGGCCGGCTGGGCTACCCGTTCGTCAACATCGCCGCCGAGCTGTACGACGGCAAGGCGCACGAGGTCGACTCCAGCGTGATGGCGTTCGAGGCGGCCGGCCAGCTCGCGTTCCGCCAGCTGATCGACGGCAACGCCGTCTTGCTCGAGCCGATCATGCAGATCGAGGTCGAGAGCCCCGAGTCGTACACCGGCGACGTCATCGGCGATCTGAGCTCCCGGCGCGGCATCATCGAGGAGATGATCACCAAGCCGGACGGGATCGCGTCGGTGCGCGGCCGCGTGCCGCTGTCGGAGATGTTCCAGTACTCGACCAAGCTGCGCTCGATCACCCAGGGGCGCGGCCACTACTCGATGCAGCCGCTCAGCTACGAGATCGTGCCGGAGTCGGTGCGCGAGAAGCTGCTCGAAGAGCAGCTCTGACCGCCCTCCGCTGACCGCCGGCACCCCCCGTTGACAGAGGTGGGGGCGTCGCCGACGGTGGCGGCGTGCGTTGCTCCTCTCCTCTGCGGTTCACCGGGGCCGCGTTCGCCGCCGCGGCCGCTGCGGCGGCACCCGGCCTCGTGGCGCAGCCGGTCGTCTCCACCGGTGGCGAGACCATGCGATTGGCGGCGGCCAGCGTCACCGCGAGACCGGGTGGTGGTTGGAACGTCGACCTGACCATGCAGGACGACAACGGCAATGCGTCCCTGCCCACCAGCTGGCGGCGGTGGTGGCACTGCCAGATCGACGGTCTGCAGGCGGGCGGCGAGACCTTGTTCGTCACGGTGCGCAACGCCGGCTACAGCGATGTCATCCTGCCGGTTTGGTCCACCAGCACCGATGGCGCTCAGTTCGGCGCCTACACGCGGTTGCCGCCGAGCGCGGTCCCGGTGGTCTCCGGCAGCACGCATCGCTTCACCGTGACCACGCCCCCCGGGGTCGTCAGCCTGCGGCTGGCGAAGTACTTTCCATACACGACGGCCGATAAGGCGGCCCTGCTGGCGAGCATCGCCGGGCACCCCTCGGGTAGGGTGCGCGGCATCCGCAGCCTGGGCGCGTCGTGGCAGGGGCGCGCCATCGAGCGCGTGCAGCTCACCGATCCGAACGTGCCCGACCCGGGCAAGGTCCGGGTCTGGGTGCACGCTGGCGTCCACCCCGCCGAGACCACCAGCTACTTCATGGTCGAGGGGTTGATCGGCTTCCTGCTGTCGTCCGACCCGGCCGCAGCGGACCTGGCCGCGCAGACGATCTTCGACATCGTGCCGATGGCCAACCCGGACGGCGTCGCGCTCGGCAACTACCGCACCAACAGCAGGAGCGTGGAGATCGAGTCGCAGTGGGCGAGTCCGTACAACAGCCCCGAGCGCGAGGTGGTGGCCTTGCGCACCGAGATCGAGCAGCTGATGGGCACCGCGGCGAGCCCGGGCACTGCGCCGATCCAGGTGTTGCTCAACCTGCACAGCACGCACAACATCGCGTTTCCGTTCCACTTTCAGCACAGCGCCAACCCGAGCTGGAACCCGGTGACCAACAACAGCGGGGTGGTGCCGGCCGTCAACGCGCTGGAGGCGCGGTTCATCGCCGATTTTCGCAATCGCAGCGCCTTCGTCGCCCGCGGCTCGACGCTGTCGAGCAGCTGCGGGGCGCCGGTGCGTCCGTTCGTCGAGTGCATGATGCACGACCGCTGGAGCGCGACCCAGGCCTGGGCCAGCGCGGGCGGCGCGCCGGTCATGGCGATCACCTTCGAGGGCACCTACGGCCGTGGCCCGGACGGGGTGCAGTGGAACACGCCGGACGACTACCGGCGGGTCGGCGCGGAGCTCGCGCGGGCGCTGCACGATTACCTGGGCTTGGTGCCGGTCGTCGTGCCGAGCGTGCTGAGCTACGGGCCGCCGTGTGGGGCGTCGCTGGCTGGCACGGCTTCGCCGTCATCGGCAGGGGCGACGGTGCGGTTGACCACCACCGGGGCGCCGCCGGCCGCGCCGGGCGTCCTCTTGTTCGGCGCGCTGCGCACCGTGCTGCCGTTGCCCGCGCCGTGGTCGTGCTTCGTGCTGACTCAGCCGTTGGCCGATCTGCCGATCGGCACCGATAGCGCGGGCACTGCGGTCGTGACCTTGCCCTTCCCGCCGGTGCCCGGAGCCGTGGTCGACGTGCAGGCCGCGATCGCGAACACCGGTGTCGCGCCGATCCAGATCGTCACCAGCAACGGCATCGAAGTGCGCAACTGATCATCACAGACAGTCGCGCAACGCCGCGAGCACCCGCCGTACCGAGCACGAGGTGGCGCCGTGTCCCATCAGCCCGATGCGCCATACCGCGCCGGCCAGCGGTCCGAGCCCGCCACCGATCTCGATTTGGTGCTCGGCGCGCAAGCGCCGGCGCACCGCGGCCTCGTCGACCCCGTCGGGCACGCGCACCGAGGTCAGCATCGGTGTGCGTAGCGGCGCATCGACCAGACAGGACAGGCCGAGCGCGGCGAGGCCTTCGTACAGCTCGGTGGCCACCGCGCGGTGGCGCGCGGCGCGAGCGCCGACGCCCTCTTCGAGCGCCAGGTCCAGACTCGCCGCCAGGCCGTAGATCTGGTTGATCGGCGCGGTGTGGTGGTAGACCCGCTCGCCGCCCCAGTAGCCCCCGAGCAAGTTGACGTCGAGATACCAAGACGGTGGCGCCGCCTTGCGCTGGCGGGCGCGCTGAATCGCGCGCTGCGAGAAGGTGACCGGCGACAGGCCCGGAGGGGCCGACAGGCACTTCTGCGTGCCGGCGTAGGCCGCGTCGACTCCCCACGCGTCGATGTCGAGCTCGACGCCGCCGAGGCTGGTGACGCAGTCGAGCACCAGCAGGGCGCCGGCCTCGCGTGCCGCCGCGGCGATCTCGTCCATGGGCTGCAGCACGCCGGTCGAGGTTTCCGCATGGACCACGCCGACCAGCGCGGTCTCGCCGGCGGCGATGGCGTCGCGCATGGCGGTGGGGTCGAGTGCGGTGCCGAACTCGGCGGCGACCTCGACGACGTCGCCACCTTGCCGGCGGGCGAGCTCCGCCATGCGCCCGCCGAAGGCGCCGTGCACACCGATGACGACGCGGTCACCCGGCTCCACCAGGTTGACGAAGCAGGTCTCCATGCCGGCACTGCCGGTGCCGGAGATCGGCAGGGTGAACGGATTGTCGGTGCCGAACAGCGCGCGCAGATCGGCCTGCACCCGGTCCATCAATGCGAGGAACTCGGGATCCAAGTGGCCCAGGGTCGGTGCCGCCATCGCGGCCCGCACGCGGTGCGGCACGGGTGACGGGCCGGGGCCCAGAAGGAGGACTTCGCTGGGGGCAAACGGGGTGCGCACGGGCAAGACCGTAGCCCACGCGCTGGCGCTGGGCGAGAGACGTCGGCGTCAGCGCATGCGGTGCAAGGCGTCGGCGACGCGGCGCTGCAGCGCCTTGGGGGCGAGCACCAGGAGGTAGCCGCTCTCGGTGGCGTCGATGCGCGCGCCGTCCTCGGACCAAACTTCGGGGCCGGTGATCGTGCGCACCAGCTCGACGAGGACGTCCGGCTCGTAGGCGGCGGCGGACTCGCGCTCGCCACCGGCGCGCGGTACTCCGTCGTCGCTCGGCAGGCCCTGGATCACCGGTGGCAGGAACTCGGTGCGGGCGAACAGCAGGTCGCGCACGTCGTGGCTCTGCAACACCGCGTCGCGGCGGCCCTCGGCCGCGGTCTCGATCGAGACCGCGCCGTGCCGCACGCGCCAGCGCAGTCCGTCCACTCGGGCGGTGATCAGATCGAGAAAGTCCGCGGCCGTCACCCCGGCGCGCAGATCGACGTCCAACGCGGCGCCGGTGTCGGCGATCAGCGCGCGCGCGGCAGGGGATTGCACCATCGGCAGGTCGGCGGCGGTCGACAGCCACTGCAACACGGCATCGAGACCGGCGGTGTCGGCGGTGAACGATGCCGCTGGCAAGCGCGTGGTGTGCAAGCGGGCGCCGAGTGCGGGCGCTCGCGCGGGAAGCGGGGTGTGGCGCTCTTCGGCCGGGCGGGCCAACCTGTTGTCCGGCGCGGTCGGCTGCGCGGTGCGCGTCTCCACCGGAGTCCCGCGCTGCGGTGTCGGTGGGGTCGTGCAAGCGATCGCCATGGTCGCAACGACGGCGAGCGTCGCAGGACCGCGCGACGCGGAGAAGGCGTTGGTCGGCAGCACCATCACCTCACTCTACCGGCGGCGCCCAGCGCGGACGCCGGGTGGATTGCCAGGGCGTCAGCGGCCGGCAGGCGTGGTGAGGAACACACCGGGATCGGAGTCGGTGGCGTAACGCGACATCACCGCGCGATCGCCCGACGCCGGGTGCACCACCACGGCTCCGTGCAGAGCGGCGTCATAGACCACCAGCTGACCGGTCCGCGGATCGGCCGCGAGCGCGGTGGGTTCCTCGAGCAACGGCCCCGTTCCGCTCCCCTGCGTTGCCCACAGGCGCCGGTGCCCGCCGCGGGAGTCGATGTCGACGATGGCGGCGTGGCCGGCGTCGGCGACGAAGATGCTGCCGGCCGCGGTCACCGCGATGGCCCGGGCGTCGAGGAAGATCGAGCCCGTGCCAACGACGGCGCCCATGGCGGGTTCGCCGCTGATCGCGGCCACTGCGCCGCTGCCGAGGTCCACCGCGATGACGGCCTTCGGCTCCAACACCAGCAGCTGGCCGCGCGTGTCGTCGAAGGCGAGGTCGAAGCCCTGCGGGCCGATGGTCGCCAGCCGGCGCGCCGTGCCGCTGGCGCGCTCGACGAGCAGGACGTCGAGGCTGCGGGGGACGTCGCGTTCTGCCAGGAGCGCGAGCCAGAGGCCCTGGCGGTCGATGGCAACCGCCCGCAACCGGCGTCCACCGGTCGCCAAGGGCACGATCCTGCGGCTGGCTTGCCGCGTGTCGATGGCGATCACCTCGTCGTCGCGCAACGCCAGAATCGCGCCGGTGGCCGGGTCGTACAGCAGTTCGACCGGCGCGCCGAGGGCAGCGCCACCGAACGTAGTGCCATCATCGACGATGCGGCGGTCGCCGGTGCCACGTGCGATCGCGAGGATTGCGTGTGTCCCGCTGCCGGCGGCCGGGCGCCGTACCACCAGAGCCTCGGTCGGCGTGACGGCGAGCGAGGGCGTGATGCGGTCCAAGGGTGGTCCGCCGCCGAGCGGTGGCTGAGGGGAGACGAGGCGCTGCTGCGTGCCGTCGAGTCGCATCTCCATCAGCGCGTGGAGGTCGTCGTACGTCAGCCAAACGCGGTCAGGGCCGGCGATCGAGAGGCCTGTCGCAGGGGTCGGGGCGCTGGCGAAGAGCGGCTGCGTGCTGGAGTGCACGCGCCAAGTGCCGTTCGCGAGACTGATCTCAGCGAGGTCGCCGTCGGTCGCGAGCGCCAGAGCGCGGCCGCCGTCCAGTCGCATCGCGGCGACCTCCGCGGTCAGGTTGCTCAGGTTGGCGGCGATCTGCCAGGCCCCGGTGTTGCGGTTGATCCAGCCCAGCACCGGGCCGCCACCCGGATAGAGCGATCCGGCGACGAGGATGCGGCCAGGAAAGCGCACCTCGACGGCCACCGCTGCCAACGACGTGAGCCATGGCACGGTGGGCGGCGGCAGTGGGCCGCCGGCCAGCAACCGTCGGCGGCCGGTGAGGATGTCCACCTCGACGACCACCGGCAGCTCGCGCGGACCGAAGACCGATGGCTGGACGATGGTGCCGCCCACCACAAGTCGGTTCAGCCAACCCATCAGGGCGACGTCGATGGTGCGGTGCCAATCGGTGGTGGCGGCCGCTGGGCCCGGCGCCGACAGGAGCCGGGTGTCGCCACTGCGCAAGTCCACCGTGTACACCTCGTTGGCGCCCGCGATGAAGGCGCGGTCCCCGTCGAGCGCGATCGCTTGCCCCTTGATCACCGCTCCGGCGGCCGACTGCAGCGCGATCGAGCGGCGGTTGCCGGTGGTGGTGTCGATGTCGATCAGGCGCGACCAGAGCGAGTCGAGTACGACGGCGCGGCGGGCGTCGGAATCGATGGCGACTGGCTCGCGCAGCAGTGGGCTGCGGCGCACCTGCAACGGCGGCCCGGGCAGTGCGAACCTGCGGCCGTCGATCTCGAACTCGATCGCCATCGCGTTGTCGCCGGGCTGCAGCGGCACGTCGATCGACCAGTCGGCGAAGCCGTTCTGCGTCGAGGCCCGGCGGCCATCGACGAGCACGGCGTCGATCCGCGCCAGGTGGGTGGTGCCGCGCAGCGTGATGCGCGATGCGTCGGTCAGCGCCGCCCGTCCCGGGAAGGTGACCTCGACGGCGGGTGTGGTCGTGCCGGGCGCGCTGCCGGCTCCGCCGCACGCGAAGGGGACTGCGACGAGCAGTGCCAAGGCCGAGAGGGCGAGTCGTCGGCGAACGAGCATTGGGTAGCCTCGAGCGTCAGTGCAGCAGGGACCGGGCGTAGTCCTCGGGCGCATGATAGCCGAGCGTTTGCAAGACGGTGGCCGCGACGTTGGCCAGGCCCGCTTCCGGCACGGGCGCCAGGCGCAGGGGTGGACCGCCGGTGTAGTCCTCGATCACGAATGGCACCGGGTTGAGGGTGTGGGAGACCATCGGCGTGCGCACGCCGTTCTTCTCGGTCCACATCACGTCGGCGTTGCCATGGTCGGCCGTGATGATCGCCAGCCCCTGGGCCTTCTTGATCGCGGGGAGCAGCCGCGCCAGCGCCAAGTCCACCGACTCCATCGCCACCCGGATCGCCTGTGGATTGCCGGTGTGGCCGACCATGTCGCCGTTGGCGTAGTTGGCGCGGACGAACTTGTGCTTCCCGCCGCGCACCGCACCGACCAGCGCATCGGTGATCTCGGCGGCCTTCATCCACGGCCGCTCGTCGAACACGACGCGGTCGGACGGGATCTCGACGAACTGCTCGAGCCGCTCGTCGATGTAGCCCGACTTGTTGCCGTTCCAGAAGTAGGTGACGTGGCCGTACTTCTGCGTCTCGGAGATCGCGTAGCTGCTGACTCCCGCGGTGCACAGATACTCGGACAGAGTGCGGTCGATGGCCGGTGGCTCGACGAGATAGTGGTCGGGTACCTTGGCGTCGCCGTCGTACTGCATCATGCCGGCGTAGAACACGCGCGGCACGCGGCGGCGGTCGAACGCGGTCAGCGCGTCGTCGTCGAACGCGCGGCTGATCTCGATCGCGCGGTCGCCCCGGAAGTTGAAGCAGACCACCGCGTCGCCGTCCTCGATGGTGCCGATCGGGCGGCCGTCGCGAGCGATGACGAACGCGTCGAGGTACTGGTCGGTGGCGCCCTCGTCTTCGTCGTACATCGTGCGCACCGCCTCGCTGGCCGAAGCGAACGCGCGCGCCTCGCCGAGCACGTGCGCCCGCCAGCCGCGCTCGACGACCGACCAGTCGGCTTCGTAGCGGTCCATCGTGGTCACCATCCGGCCGCCGCCGGAGGCGATGGCGTAGTCGCGATCTTCACCGCGCAGCTCGGACAGGACCGCTTCGAGCTGGTCGATGTAGGTGAGGGCCGACCGCGGGGCGACGTCGCGGCCGTCGAGCAGCGCGTGCACCCGCACGCGGCGGCAGCCGTCGGTGCTGGCGCGGCGCAGCAGCGCGGTCAGCTGGTCGATGTGGCTGTGCACGTTGCCGTCGGACAGCAGGCCGAGGAAGTGGACCGTGCCGCCGCCGGCCGCGCGGCGGCGCACCTGCTGCCAGGCGTCGCCGGCGAAGACCGAGCCGGACTCGATCGCGGCGTTGACCAGCTTGGCGCCCTGCGCGAACACGCGCCCGGCGCCGAGCGTGTTGTGGCCGACTTCGGAGTTGCCCATGTCGTCGTCCGAGGGCAGGCCGACCGCGATGCCGTGCGCCTTGAGCTGCGTCGACAGGGGGCGGGCGAGCAGAGAATCGAGAACCGGCGTGTGCGCTTGGTGCACACCGTCGGCGGCGCTGTGGTCGCCGATGCCGACGCCGTCGAGGATGATCAGGGCGACAGGCCCGGGAAACGGCGTGTAGCCGGAGAGCGGCGAGAGGTCGAGCGCGGCCATGGCACGGGAAGGGTAGCCGGTGGCGTCGTGGGCGCACCAGGCTGCGGCGGGTCGGGCGCCCCGTACGTGCGAGCGGGCGCGGCGTTGCACGCCGCGCCCGCTCGCCGGGCAGCAGTCGAGTCTGCGCGTCAGGCGCCGATCAGGCCCTTGAGCTGGTCGATCACCGCCTTGAGCGGGCCGGCCAGGTTCTCGTTGGCAGTGATCCTCGAGATCTGCTCGGTGATCGCACTGAAGTCGAACTTGCCCGACACCGCACTCATCGCGGCCTCGGCGGCGCCCTTCGCCTTCTCGGCGAGGTCGCCACCGCTCGGCAGGGCTTCCTTGAGCTTGGTGACCAGGTCGCCGAGCTTGCCGGCGGCGGACTGCGCGGTCTCCGGCGTGGTGACGCCCTTCAGGGCTTCGGTGATCTGCTCGGCGATGCCGGCCACTTGGTTGCCCGCGGAGCCGGCTTCGGCGGTGCAGGAAGGCATGGCGAAAACGAGCGCGAGTGCGATGACAGGGGCGATCCAGAGCTTCATGTTTGGGTTCTCCAGCAAAACGAGGGGTGGGTTCGAGGCCGTCTCGGGGCGGAGAATCTTAGCCCGCCTCGGCCCGGCGGCCAGAGATGGCCGGCAAATGGCTGACTGAAGCGGGCGGCCGGGTATATTCAACCGGATCCCCTTCGCCGACGGAGGCCGCGCGCAGCCCCGGCCTCAGGTCCGCGTGACCGGGGCCGTCCACCCAGGCGCGACTGCCTTCGACCAAGGCGTCCACCATGCAGCCAGTTGTCGCGGCACGGCGAGCGTTTGCTCCCAGTCGCGAGCGCAGGCTGCCGGTGCATCTTCATTGCTCTCCCGAGAAACGAACCAAGCGAACTGTCCATGTCTCAACTCATTGCTCCCCACGGTGGCACGCTGTGCGACCTGACCGTCGACGACGCCCGTAGTGCGGCCCTCAAGGAGGCCTCGCGCGAGTGGCCATCCTGGGACCTGACCCCGCGGCAAATGTGTGATCTCGAGCTCCTGCTCAACGGCGGATTCTCGCCGTTGCGCGGCTTCATGGGGCGCGAGGACTACGAGGGGGTGTGCGAGAAGATGCGGTTGGCGGATGGCACGTTGTGGCCGATGCCGGTGACCCTGGACCTGCCGGAGGAGTTGGCCGCGAAGCTCGAGAGTGGCAGCAAGCTGGCGCTGCGTGATCCCGAGGGCGTGATGCTCGCGGCGATGACCGTCGGCGACGTCTGGAAGCCGGACCTCGAGGCAGAAGCACAACGGGTGTTCGGTACCACCGACGAGCTGCATCCGGCGGTCGCCCACCTGATGCGCAACACCAACCCGTGCTACGTCGGCGGCACGCTCGAGGGCCTGCAGCTGCCGACGCACTACGACTTCAAGGCGCTGCGCCGTTCGCCCGCCGAGCTGCGGCGCGACTTCGAGCGCCAGGGCTGGACCAAGGTGGTCGCGTTCCAGACGCGCAATCCGATGCACCGCGCGCACTTCGAGCTGACGTTGCGCGCCAGCAAGGAGATCGAGGCCAACCTGCTGATCCAGCCGGTCGTCGGCTTGACCAAGCCGGGCGACGTCGACCACTACACCCGCGTGCACTGCTACAAGGCGTTGTTGCCGCGCTACCCGCAGATGACCGTCAAGCTGTCGCTGCTCAACCTGGCGATGCGCATGGGCGGGCCGCGCGAGGCGGTGTGGCACGCCATCATCCGCAAGAACTACGGCTGCACGCACCTGATCGTCGGCCGCGACCACGCCGGTCCCGGCAACGACAGCAAGGGCGAGCCGTTCTACGGCCCGTACGACGCGCAGGACCTCATGCGCGAGCACCAGGAGGAGATCGGCGTCCAGATGGTGCCGTTCAAGCTCATGGTCTACGTCGAGGAGCAGGACACCTACTTCCCGGCGGACGAGGTGCCCGAGGAGGCCCGCGTGCTGAACATCTCCGGCACCGAGCTCCGCAAGCGTTTGGCGGAGGGCAAGACCATTCCGGAGTGGTTCACCTACCCCGAGGTCGCGACGGCGCTGCAGCAGTCCCACCGGCCGCGGCACCGCCAGGGCTTCACGGTCTTCATGACCGGGCTCTCCGGCTCCGGCAAGTCGACCATCGCCAACGCACTGCTGGTCAAGTTCTGCGAGATGGGCGGTCGTCCGGTGACCCTGCTCGACGGCGACATCGTGCGCAAGAACCTGTCGTCGGAGCTCGGCTTCTCGCGCGAGCACCGCGACATCAACATCCGCCGCATCGGCTACGTGGCGTCGGAGATCACCAAGAACGGTGGCATCGCCATCTGCGCGCCGATCGCCCCGTACGACAACGTGCGGCGCCAGGTCCGCGAGATGATCAGTCCGCTCGGCGGCTACATCCTGGTGCACATCGCCACACCGATCGAGGAGTGCGAGAAGCGCGACCGCAAGGGCCTCTACGCCAAGGCGCGCGCCGGCATCATCAAGGAGTTCACCGGCATCTCCGATCCTTACGAGGAGCCGGAGGACGCCGACGTCGTGATCCAGACCACCGAGCTCTCGCCGGAGCAGGCCGCGCAGCAGATCATTCTGCACCTGGAGAGCGAGGGCTACATCAGCTGAGCGGAGAGCGCGGCCCCGTTCGGCCAGTGCGAACGGGGCTGTCGCCAGGGGCTCGGCGGCCGCGATCACGGCGCTATCGTGTGGTGTCGTGAACGCTCTTTTTCGCGCGACGATCGGTCTGCTGGTGCTCCTGTGCGGGGCGGCGTGCGGAACCCCGGTGGAGTACTTCGCGGTGCGCACGCACGCCGCGGGCAACGACGCCTCGGCGCAGCCGTTGGCCGAGACGTGGCTGGCCCGCAGCTGGCATCCGACCCGCGGCGCGACCATCAGCGAGGTCGTGCACCGGCCGGCGGGGAGACCGGCGGAGCGGCACGCCTGCGTGAGCAGCGCGTCGGGGGGGCGGTTCGAGTTCCGCAGCGACTCCGGTCTGTACCAGGGCGTCGGCGAGCTAGATCCGGCAGGGGCGACGGCGCGGACGCGCACCGAGCTGCGTGACGGCGGCCACACCTGGGCGCGAACGACCTTTCGCGCGGATGGCTGGGCCTCCGAGGTCGAGGTGTTCGATCGGGCCGGAGTGCGGCGGAAGGTGCTGCGGCAGAGTGCCCGGCGCATCACCGCGGACGAGTTTGCCGCGGCGGCGTCGCGCGTGCAAAACTGACGGATCTGTCAGCTGCCCCCGACGCGGTGGCGCCGCTTGGGGTGCGCCTGGAGCTCCGCCTGCAAACGGTCGACCAGCGCGCGTTCACCGTCCGTCTCCGTGTCGGAGGGCGCAAGCCGCAGCACGCCGCCCGCGGCCTCGTCGTCGAAGAAGCGCTGGCCGGGGCGGCACGGGCACAGCACGGTGCCGTCGGCCCCGGGCCGCAGATCTTCGCTGCGGGCCTCGATCCACATACCGGTGGTCACCAAGGCGTCGCGCGAGGACCAGCGTTCGGTCGGCCTGGGGATGACGCCGCGGTCGGCGTCCAGCAAGTAGGTCGGGGTGACGTCGTAGAAGCGGCACAGCTCCACCATCAAGGCGGCGGAGGGCAGTGAAGTGCCGCGTTCGACGTGCGACAGGGTGGCCTGGCGAATGCCGAGCGCGTCGGCGACCGCTTGTTGGCTCAACCGCCGCTCGCGGGTGCGCAGATAGAAGATCTTCAAGCCGAGATTCACCACGGCGCGACCTCGCGAGTGACGGTGTCGGCAGGTGGGGGCTGGCGCTGGGGCATGGCGGGCGTCACGTCTGCAGGCAGAGGACCGGGATCCGCCCGGAGTACGAGCTGCCGGTGGTGGCGCCGAGGTCCGTGCTCTCGACCCAGCCGATGTCCCAACGCGGCAGCGACGCGCCGAGCTGCAGGTGGATGGCGTTCGAAGTCGACCAGCCGAGCGCGTTCTCGGTGGCGTCCGACAGTGCCCACTGCACGAACAGCGGAATGTTGGCGAGCGCCGGAGTCGCGGGAATCGGCGCGCGCACGGTGGCCAGGCCGTTGCGCGGTCCGAGGGGCTGCAGGGCTGTGGGAATCGAGATCTGGCCACTCGTCAACAGCCAGCAGCCGGGGGCGCCGAGTGGCCCCATCTCGTACGGCAGCCGCAGCGGGCCGAGCGCCGTGCGGTTGGTGCCGATCATGCACAGCACCGGGGCGGGCGTGGGGCGCGGTCCCGACAGGCTCAGAGTCGCCGTGCTGCCGAGCGCCAGCAGCGCGGTGTCCGCGGTTGCCGGCTCGGTGCCCATGTTGGTCATGCAGCTGGTGCCGTACGACGTCGCCGCGCCGCGCTCGGGCTGCACCACCGCGTCGATCGGCCACCAAGGCGTCGGTGCGGTCGGGTCGGTGGTGGTGATCGTCTCGATGCACAGCGTCCCGCCCAGGTACGCAAACGGCGTGTCCAGCGGAATGTCCACGGCAAACGGCGCGACCCATGGTGCCGGCGCGGTCGTCGGTTGTGGCACGTCGGGCAGGGTCAGCCAGCCGGCGAACACCTGTTGGTGGTCGGCGCCGCGGTTGCCGGCGAATGCCGCCTGTGGTGCGCTCGCCGCGCGGCTCGTGTGCGACATCCAAACCTCGACGTGCAAGCGGCCGCCGCGGTGGCGGTCGCCGGCGGCGTTGCGACGCACCGACAGGGTGAGGATGGGTTGGTTTACGATCTGGCCCAGATGGCGCGCGTCGAGCAAGAGCTGACGCCGCGCGTCGAAGGGCGAGAGTGCCCAGAACACGAGCCCGTCGCCCTCGACGTTGGTGTTCGCCGCCGGCACGGTGACCTGTGGCCGTTGTTGCGCCGCCAAGGGAGCCAGGCCGGCGGCGGCGGCGAGCAGCAGGTCTACGGTCCGAAATCGCATGGCGAACGTTCTCTACTTGCCCTCGGTGGAAACGATGTAGCGGTGGAGGTAGCCCGGGGCGCCCTGCTGGTCCGACAGCACGAGCTCGCCTCCCGATGGAACCGGGTCGATCACGAAGTTGCCGTCCTTGTCGGGATCGACGGAGACCCCGTCTTCGCCGTCGACCTGCCACTCGACCGAGTCGGCCGGCCCGACGTAGGTGACCGTGGCGGTCTCCCCGGCCACCGGCGGGTCGGGCTCGATGCTGAAGCGGCTGCCGTCGGCGAGCACCACGTCTACCGAACCTCCCGGGTGCGCACGCGCGCCTGTGCTGCGTGCAGGGCAGTGCGGGTGTCGGGCAGCAGGGGAGCCGCGCTGGGCATCGGCCCGAACGTCGCCAGCTCCTCGACGGCCCCCAGGCGGGCGAGGCTGCGCGCCGCCACGGCGCCCGCCGCGTCCGCGTGCGCCAGCTGCGGGCGCTGCAACACGCCGCGCAAGAGGCGGGCGAAGAGGGGAATCAGCTCGGTGGCGGTGCGGTCGCGCATCGACACGCGTTCGAGCTCACCGGACCAGTGGATCAAGTCCGCCAAGGGCGCCGAGCGCAGCGACTGCGCCCATGCCAGGCTGCCGATCGCGGGGGGTGCCGCCGGCTCGCGCGGCGGGCGGGGTGTCGTGGCCGCGCGCGTGCCGGCCAGAGCTCCACCGCCGAAGGCTCCGGTGGCCGCTCCCGCGGCGAAGCCGACCGCGGCGATCAGCCACGCTCGCCGGCTGTGGGGGGCGCCGGCTTCGAGCTGCTGGCGCGTCCACTGACCGCGGCGGTAGTTGTCTTTGCCACCGGTCGGAAAGGAGCCTGTATGCATGGGGAGCGCCGTGATGATAGCGCTGGGAGACGGGTTCTGCACTGCCCGCCGGCGTCCGCGCGGTGGTCAACGGTGGGCGGCACGGCGCAGCTGCTCGTCGTCGGGGTGCCGGGCGAGTCCCTCGGCGCGCACCGAGGCCGCCTTCTCGGCGTTCCCCGTTTGCTCGTAGAGGTTGGCGAGATAGACGTAGGTCTGCGCTTGCCGCGGGCCTCGGCCCATGGTGCGCTGTTGCTCGACCAGCACCTCGAAGTGGCGGATCGCCTCGGCGCGAACTCCCGATGCCGCGGGCCAGTGGGCCAGGCCCTCCGCCTTGCGAAAGCGGGCCCGCCAGCTGGTCGGGTCGAGCTCGAGCGCCTCGCTGAAGGCGGTGTCGGCGGCTTCGCCGAGTTGCCGGCGCTGGTCGGGACTCGACGTCCGGAGCAGCTGCTGCACCAGCGCCTGGCCGAGATCGACGCGGGCCTCGGCCGAGGCCGGCGCAGCCGCGGCACGCGTCCGCAGCTCCTCGACCGCCAGATCGAGCGCTCCGGCGTCTGCGAGCTGCTGCCAGATGGCTTGGGCCGCGGCGTCGTCGGGGGCTGCCGAGAGGTCGGCGAGCGCGCGCTGCAGCAGCCCGTCGTCGGCCGGCGGCGGCGCTGCTCCTCGGAGTTCGGTGACGTGCTCGGCGACCAGGTGGCGGACGAGCGCCTCGAGGTCCGGAGTTGCCGTCACTGCGGTGCGGCGTGGAGCGGCGGGGTCTGCCGGCACGGGCATGGACCGTTGCTCGAGGCGATGCTCCAGGGTTGCTACCCGCTCGCCGAGTGCCCGCAGCTGGCGCTCGAAATCCTCGCTGCGGGGTGATCGGTCGGGATCGGTGCGCCGGTCGCCGAGCCAGACGGCGAGCAGCACCACGCCGAGAGCGGCTCCGATCGCGATCAAGGTCCCGCCGCGACTCATTGGATCGTGACCACCAGGGTGGCGCTAGCGCTGGCGTTGCCGGTCGGACCGCAGCCGGCCGGGTTGAGCCAGACCGCTTGTGCGTAGGCGCGGGCGCCACTGCTCACGTTGGTCAGCGGAACCGGCAACCGCGCTTCACCGTCGGCGGTCGACAGTGCCGGCAGCAGCACCAGCGGTGCCGTCGGGTCCAAGTAAAGCGTGGCGCCGAGCAGGGGCAGGCCGGTTGGAATCGCGCGACCCCCGAGCAGGATCGCGCCGGCCGCGTTGGCGGGGGCGTTGCTCGCGAACAGGGCGAAGCGGGACTCGCCGGCAGCGGGGCAGCGTGTCCCCCCGAGCGCCGGTGCCCCGACGCAAGATGGTGTCGCGCTGCCGAGCGAGGTGAGTCCACAGCTCGCGAGGTCGATCTGGGTGGCGAAACCGTCCGCGGTGCCGCGCAGTGTTTGGCCGACAGCTCCGGCGGTCGTCGGGAAGTCCGAGGAGCCGGTGACTCCAGCCAAGACCACCCGGCGCTCGCCGTCGGCGGCGAGGCCCTCGCCGCCGTCGCTGCCTCCGCCACCGAGGTAGGTCGAGTACAGCACGGCACTGCCATCCGGGCTGATGCGTGCCACGAAGCCGTCCGCGGACCCTCTGGCCGCAGCCTGCACTGCGCCCTGGGTCGACGGCAGATCGCTGGACGAAGTCTGCCCGCCGATCAGGACTGCGCCGGTGCGTTCCAACGCGGTGCCCTTCGGGACATCGCCGCTGCCCCCGCCGAACAGCGTGGAGAAGAGCATTCGTTGACCATCGGCGCTGAGTTTGGTGACGAATGCATCCGACGAGCCCTGGGCTGTCGACGAGTACGCCCCCGCCGTCGTCGGGAAGTCATTGGAGGCCGAAACACCGGTGACGATGACGGCACCACCATCTTCGGTGGCGAGTGCCTCGGCGACGTCACCGCTGGCGCCACCCAGCAGGGTCGCGAACACGGCGGCGTCGCCGCTCGGAGTCAGCCGCACCACGAAGGCGTCCGAGGTGCCGAGCTGCGTGTTCTGTACGACGCCCGCCGTGGTCGGGAAGTCTCCCGAGGATGTCGTGCCGGCGACCACGACGTGGCCGCCGGCGTCGACGGCGACTGCTTGCGCGACGTCGCCGCTACGGCCGCCGAGCAGCGTGCTGAAAACCAGGCTGGTGCCGTCGGCGGCGAGCAGCGTGGCGAACGCGTCGGAGGTGCCGGCCGGTGCGGTGCCGAACGCGCCAGCGGTGCGCGGAAAATCGCTCGACGAAGTCACGCCGGCGACGGCGGCACGGCCGCGGTCGTCGAGGGCGACCCCGTGCGCCACATCGCCGGCAGAGCCGCCCAGAAACGTGGAGAAGCGCAGGGTGCTCCCGTCCGCCGATAGCTTGGTGACGAAGCAATCCGAGCGGCCGCTGAGCCGGCGTGAGTGCGCGCCGGCCGTGGTCGGAAAGTTGGTGGACTGTGTATTGCCGGCGACCACGACGTCGCCGTTTGCGTCGATGGACACGCCGTAGGGCTTGTCGCCCGAGCTGCCACCCAGGTAGGTGCCAAACCGCAGTCCCGTCCCGCTCGGGTCGAAGGATGCAATGAACACGTCGGCGGTGGGAGCGCCGAAGCCGTTGTAGGTCGGGTCGAAGACTCCGGCGGTGACCGGGAAGTTGCTCGATGCGGTCTCGCCGCAGACCACGGTGTCGTCAGCCGCCGAGCGGGCGACATCGATGGCGAATTCGTAGCTCGAGCCACCGAGGAACGAAGACCAGTCGATGCCGGGGTCGATCACCGTCGGGTGTCCGCGGTCGTAGTCGGGCAGCTCAAAGCCGTAGGCGGCTTCGCCGAGCCGCCGGTAGCGACAGGTGATGGGCATCCGTCTGCCGTCCACGACCTGCCACGTCTTTGGCCGGGGCTGGCGCAGCGGCCCAAACGCCGTCGACAGCTGCAAGTCGCCGCCGCCGTCGACGGAAAGGTCGCCCGCGCCCTGGACGTCGATGGCGATGCGCGAGGGATCGGCGCCGGCGGCCAGCAGCAAGTCGTAGCCGAGCGTGCCATCGCGCACCCAGAGCTGTAGATCGACGCCGGGGTACAGTTGGCGGTAGCGCACGCTGTGGTGGGCGGGGACGCCGACGTGATGGTCGCTGGCCTGCTCGCCGAGCAAGAAGTGGCGCACGCCGGCATCGCCTTCGCCGACCAGTTCGGCTGCTGGATCGGCGCCGCGGAACCGCAGGCGCACGACGTTGCGCATTGGGCCTCGGTCCGGCCCGATGTACCGTTGGAAGTCGAGTGCGATGGCGTCGCGCTCGACCCAAACCAGCGCCCCCGCAACCTCGCCCCGGAATCGGACGGTGGCCGGCCACTGGCCGTGGTTGGCGGTGAATCCACGCGGAAAGACCGCGGGTGCCCGCGCCGATGGGGCGGGAGTGGACGGCCGAGCAGCACTGGTTGGCCGTAGGTCGGTTTGCGTGGCACAAGAACCGAGCGCCAGCAGTGCGGCAATCGCCAGGGGACGGGAGTGGTGGTTCCGGTTCATGATTGGCTCACGGTTGGAGAGGTTCGTTCGCGTCGGCGGCTGCGCGTCAGCGCGGCGAAGAAGGACACCGTAGCGAGCGCGAGCAACACCAAGACGATGGTCATCGCCGAGGACCAGTCGCCGCCGGCGACCGGCGGCGAGCCCGCGGCAGGCGTCGCGGCGAACATCGCCGCGACCGCTTGGTAGGCGGCCTTGGGCCGCCGCTCGCCAGTGACCAAGCCGTAATGTTCCTCGGGGTCCTCGTCGTGCTGCAAGTGATCGTCATCGACCGTCGTGCGGTCCCACCACGCGCCGTGCAGCTGCGGATTCGAGTAGTTCTTCCACCACTCGTCGGCAAACTCGAACACGAAGCCACCGCACGCGCCGGCGGCGTTGAGTCCGGTCCAGCATTCGGTCGTCCGTTGCGCTTGCCCGTCTTCTCCGGCCTCCATGCTGTTGACGCCGAACTCGGTGATCAACAGCGGCCGGTCGCCGGCGATCGGCTGCAGCACTTTGCTGATGAAGTTGCCGTAGCCCATCGCGACGACCTCCGGTGGCCACAGCGGATAGAGGTTGAAGGCGCAGACGTCGAGGAACGACAGATCGAGCGTGCGCGTGTTGGGCCAGTTGGCGTGCGTGACGAAGTGCCTGCTGTCGCGGGCGCGAATTTCGTCGTACAGGCCGCGCAGTACGCCTTCGACTTTCGCGGTGCCGTGCTGCACCACGATCCACGGTGGGATCTCGTGCCCCAGCATCCAGCCGAGCACCGCAGGGTGGTCGTGCAGCGCTTCGACGCGATCGAGCAGCGCCTGCTGTTGCCCGGCAAACGCGTCGTTACCGAGCTGAGGCCAGTCGAGCCAGCCGGCGACGAGCACGCGCAACTGATGTCTCCATGCGACGTCGAGCAGGGTGCGTGGCGGATCGTAGGCCAGCACGGTGTTCGCGCCGAGGGCGGCGATCATGGCGAGGTCTTCGGCCAGCTCTTCCTCGCTTGGGAACGGCGAGCGGCCGGGCCCGGTGCCCGGTCGCCAGGGACCGTAGTGCACCCCCTTGACCTTGTAGGGAGCGTCTTCGAGGGCGAGCGTCTTGCCGGTGACGCGGACCGCCGGGGGGTCTTGTGGCGGCACACTGCCGAGGCCGGGAAGCACGAGGAGCGCGGCGCCGAGGGCGCTGGCCGTGGCGAGCGGTGCCCAGCGTGGACGCAGGGGAGGCAGGTGGCGGTCGCGGTAGAGGACTGCCATGGTCGGGATGAACAGGAACTTCGCCGCAATCACCACGGTGAGGGGAGACCACAGCAGCATGGGAAACCACAGCAGGGGCACCAACAGCAGGGCGGCGCCGAAGCCGGCCTCCCACAGCAGTGCAGGGTCGAGTCCGTTGTCGGCGATCCCGTTGGTCGGCACCCAGCGGCGCTCGCGGCGGGACAGGCCGTGGAGGCTGCCGCGTGCGGTCGGGAAATCGGTGGCGCCGTAGCCCAGCCAACACGTGCAGATGAACGCGGGGAGTTCGCGGAGCCGGCCGTGGCGCAGCGAGAACGCGATCACCGGCAAGAAAATCAGGACCGGGATGACGCTGCCCGCGATCAGAGTCGTGCGCAGATCGAAGTGAGTGTCGCGCAGCACGAACGGGCCGAGCAGGTAGAGGGCGCACACATACCCCAGCAGCACGGTTTGCAGGGTGTAGAAGCCCGTGAAGTGCAACAGACCCCATTTTTCCGCGAAGCGGAGCCGGTTGGTCGTGAGGATCGTCCAAAGGTGCCGGCGGAGCACTTGCATGCTCCCGAGCGCCCACTTGTACGTGCGAATGCGGAACGCCGCGTACGAAGGCGGGTGCCTTTCGCCGAACGGCACATCGCTCGCGTACGCGACGCGGTAGCCCGCGAGGTTGAGTCGCACCGTGAGGTCGATGTCGTCGGCGAAGCAGCCGGGCGTGTAGCCACCGACAGCGCGCACGGCTTCGTTGCGCAGTAGCCCGTTGTGGCCGACGAACGGGGTCCAACCGTGGCGCTGGGCCACCGAGAGAAACAGGTGGAAGACGTCGATCGCGCGCGACAGCACGCGGTTGACGCCGCAGTGGCTGGCGTCGGCGACCGACACGTTGCGCGCTTGCGCGATCGCGATCGACGGATCGCGCAGCCGCTCGAGCAAGCGGTGGATGCAGTCCGGATCGACTGCCACCGAGTCGTTGTCGCAGATGAGCGTGAAATCGGCGATGCCCTCGAGCTCGCCCAGCACGTAGTTCAGGGCACCGGGTTTGCCGCCGGTCTTCTCTGGCCTGTTCAGAAGCAGTAGCTCGAAGCGCGGGTCGGCTTCCAGGCTCGGCCGCAGTCGGTCGACGGCGGGGTCGCCTCCGGCGAGGTCGTCGTGGAGTACGAGGAGGAGGCGCCCCGGTGCCCTGAGGCCGCGCAGGCTTTCGAGCGCCTGGTGATCGAGGTCGCCGCAGCACAGATAGACCACCGCCACGGTCGGAGTGGGTGTGTCGGGCTCGCGTGGTTCAGCGGGCGTGCCCGCGGTATCCGCACCGCGGCGCTGGAACAGGTAGACCAGTGCGACCATCGCCATGGTCGCCGCCGGAAAGCTGAAGACGATCTCGGCCGTCAGCTTTCCGTACAACAGCAGGCTCTCCAGGCCGTTGCGAGGGTCCGAGAGGTAGGCGGGCAGTACCGTCGCGGCGTAGCACGCGCTAAACGTCGTTGCGAGGAGAACTGCCGCGATGGCGACGCGGTTGCTCGGCAACGGCGCACTGCCGCCGAGGCGATCGGGCATGGATGCGAGGCTGAGGTGAGAGGTGGCCTCGCTTTATCGGTGCCTCCGTATGATGTGTCAATTCAGGTGATCTCCCACGACTCTCGACCGAAAATTGGTGTTTATCCGTAGGCGCGGCGTGCGCGTTGCTCGGGAACCGCGCCTCTGTCGCATGCCGACCTCGACCGTATGATTTGACCGATGCGCTCCATCCTCGTCCTGAGCACGATGTCCGCCGCGGTGTTTGCCGCTACCGTCTACAGCTATCAGCGAGGGGCTTTGCCCGGTGCCACCGGCCAGGCCGGTACCGTGCCGGTGACCATCGCCCGCAATGGTCAGGGCTGTGGTCAGTGCCACACTCCGACCGCTGGTGCGCCGTTGCCGTCGTTGGATTTTGCCCCTCAGCAGCGATCTCTCGACCTGAGCCAGGCGATCCAGGTCACCGCGACCGCCAACGGTGGGGTGAACGGCACCCACGGCGGTTTCGTGGCGGAGGCGACGGCCGGCGCGTTCAGCGCCGGTACGACGAGCAAGATCGATGCGACCGGTGCGTTCATCACGCACCAGATCGCCGGGTTCGGGCGCACATGGCAGTTCGGCTACACCGCGCCGGCGACGCCGGGCGTGATCGAGATCTGGGCGGCGGGCAACACTGCCGATGGCGATGCCAGCGAGAACGGCGACAGCTGGGCGTTCCTCGGCGGCGCGCAGGCCAACTCGGCACCCACGCGGCTGTATGCCAACGCCGCTGGCGTCACCAACCTCGGCGATGGCTGCGTCGGTGGCTTCGGCCAGTGGCCCGTCCTCGGCGCGCCGCAGTCGCCGACGGTGGGCAACCCCACCTTCCGTTTGGAGTTGCACAGCGCGCCCCCCGCGACGGCCGCGATCTTCCTGCTGGGCACGACTCCGGTGTCGCTCAGCCTGACCCCGTTCGGCGTCGACAACTGCACGCTCTACACGCTGCCCAGCCTGCAGCTGACGATTCCGACCTCGCCGGGCGGCACCGCCGTCAACGGCGACGGCACCGCCGCGCTGCCGTTGCCGCTGCCGAACAACCCCGCCATCCGCGGCGTGATGCTGCACGCCCAGGTCCTGGTCATCGATCCTGCCAGTGGCCGGCCGGCGAACGCGACCATGTCGAACGCGGTGACCATCACCGTCCTCTGAAGGTACGGAGCCTGGCTCCGTTCCATCACCGACCGAAGGTCAACTTCAAGCCGGCGGTGATGAAGGTACGGAGCCTGACCTGAAACTCACCCAGCCTCGGCGATCGGTATGAGCTTGTACCCGAGGGATTTAGCGTTCTGTCGGAGTCCGACGATGCGTCGCTGGGTGAAGCGCTCCTCGTAGGCCTTGGCGCCTTCGTCTACGTAGTCCTGGCCGAACTTCAGCATGCGGTAGATGAGCAGGGCCAGTTTGCGGGCGATGGCAAAGATGGCGACGTTGCCGTCCTTCGCGCGGGCGATCTTGCGGAAGTGTGCGCCGAGAGCTGTCTGAGTACGTTGGAGGGACAGGGCGGCCATCCGGAGGACCGTGGCGATCCTGCTGACCGCGATGTTGTTGCGGTGCTTCTTGATGCGCTTTCCACCCGAGACGGCTTGACGTGGGCACAGGCGTAGCCAGGAGACGAAGTGCTTCTCGGTCGGGAAAGCTTCGAGGTCGTAGCCGACCTCGGTGAGCACGATCATGGCCGTGCTCGGGCTGATACCGTCGATTCGCGTGAGATCACACCCGACGAGCCGGCAGAGGGCATCGCGAAGCTCCCGGCCGCCCTTCGTTCGGATGCTCCTCTCCTTGCGGGGGTCTGGATGCTCGGGGACGTCGGCCGTCTTGGCTTCCTCCGGTTGCAGGTCCTCGATCATCGCCATCAATCGCTTCTCGACCGACTCGATCTCGTGGTCGGTGTGCTCGAGCATCCGCAAGCCCGAAGCGAGAGTGAAGATGTGCTCCTCGATCCAGGTCCCTTGCAAGTGATCCGCGAGCTCCTTCTCGGAGATCTTGCAGCGCGGATCACGCAGTCTGGCGAGCGCTCGAGGGTCGCGTTCACCAGCGAGAATCGCGCGGATGATCGCGAGGCCGGTCTTGCCGGTGATGTCCGTTACCGCGCGATGGATCGCCACGTTCATCTGATCCAGTGACCGCTGCATCAACTGCGTGTGGCGCGTGCGCTGCGCGATCAAAGACGCGGCATGGCGTTGCAGGGTCCGCAACGCACAGATGTCCTTCGGAGGCCGGAACGAAGCGCGAATGAGGCCATAGGTGTGTAGCTTCTGCAGCCAACTGCAATCGCTGGCATCGGACTTGGAGCGGCCCGGCACGTTCTTCACCTCGCGGGCATTCGCGAGGATGACCTCGAAGCCTCTCGACTCGAGTAGCTCGTAGACGGGAATCCAGTAGACATAGGTGCTCTCCATCGCGACGGATCGCACTCCGAGCTCCTCCAGCCAGTCCGCGAGCGCCTCTAGCTGGGGCGTCGTCGTTCCGAATCGCTTGATCGGACGACTGCCGTCGGGTGCTGCTGCGCACACCCAGTGCTCGCGGCTGCCGATGTCGATTCCGGCGGCGTTGGGCTTCACGACTGGCAATACTTCCGCTGCGGGCTTCTTGCCCTTCCTCGTTCTGCTCTTCCCAGCCATACTTCATCCTCATTGTTGTGGTGGGCCCGGCCCGAGGCGGCGATCAAACGAATCTGACCTGCGGGAGTGGGCACGGC
The DNA here is from genome assembly GCA_965223545.1 of Planctomycetota bacterium. Taxonomy (GTDB): domain Bacteria; phylum Planctomycetota; class UBA1135; order UBA1135; family UBA2386; genus CBDCWY01. Next base: position 7,542,840 of record OZ245006.1, read on the forward strand.
GACGTGCCCCTCACCAGTGAAGGATGGCCAACTCGGACCCAGACTGGCTCTGGGGCAAACGTGCTCCAGTGGCTATTGGGGGCGTAGCTGCCGGGCCCCTCACACGTTCCCCTCCCCCTTCCTCAGCGGCTAGTTTCCTGCCCTGAAGGGCCGACAAATCTGCCGGGGCAGGACTGGCTCCGTACCTTCAGTTCCCTTTCCGGGCGCGAGCCACGCTGCGGTGAATGCGCCGAGCCACCCACCCAGCGCGTTGCACCAGAAGTCGTCGATGGACGGGTTGCGCGCCGAGACGAACAGCTGCAACCCCTCGATGCCTGCGCTGTACGCCGCCGCCCAACCGGCGGCGGCCCACGCCCTGCGGCGCGCTAGCCACACGAGCACGGCGCCGAGTGGGACGAACAGCGCAACGTTGAACAGCAAGTCACGGCGGTTGGAGAAGCGCAGCGGGAGAAACCGCGGGTAGTTGCGCACCGACCAAAAACGCGCGGGCACGTCGAGATCGCCTCCGCGGACCCGGTGCTCGACGCCGCCGGCGTCGAACGTGAGCGCTTCGACGTCGCCGAGCCACGGCCGGTTGTAGGTGGGATCGTTGCCGACGACGAGCCGGTAGTCCGGGTCCCAGCGGGGAAACGGAGACTCGTTCAGTGCGCGATCGACGCGCACGACTCCGTCCACCGCGACGCGCAGCCGGTGCGCACCAATGTCGACGGTGATCTCCCGCCACTCTCCTGCAGCCAGGGCACCCGCCACCGTCGCCACCGGCGCACGCCGCACGCGGCCGCCGGGATCGGAGCCCGGCATGCGCAAGTAGAAGACCAGGTCGTCTCCGTCTTGGCCGATGCCGAAGTTGCGCCGGTGCACGTGCAGCGCGGTGGTCACAATCCATCCGAGCGGCGCGTCTTCCACCCGGGCCCTGGCGCGCAGGGAGATGCGCAGCTCGCCGCCGCCCATCGCTACAGCTTGCCAGGTCGGCGCCGCCTCGGTGCGAGCGATGCCGGGGCCCGCGAACTCGAACCCGCCGCTCGCCGTGGCGCGGGCGGCGTTCTCGAGCCGGCGAGGCAGTTCCCACTCGAACGGCCGCAGCAGTCCCCACGTGTAGATGCCGCCCATGGCGACGAGGACGAGCAGGCGGGCGCGCACACTCAGGTTCGGACTGGGCAATGTGCTTGGATTCTACGACCGCCCGACCGAGGTCGCGTGCGCGCTGCGGCCGGCGTAGCATGCCCGGCGCATGTCGTCCTCCCCCGACCGTGTCGTCGTCGTCGGCGCGCGCGAGCACAATCTGCAGAACGTCGACGTCAGCTTTCCGCGCGACGCGCTGACCACGTTCACCGGCGTGTCCGGCTCGGGCAAGTCGAGCCTGGCCTACCACACGGTCTACCAGGAGGGGCAGCGGCGGTTCTTGGAAAGCCTGTCCAGCTATGCGCGCCAGTTCCTCGGCCGCATGGAGAAGCCAAAGGTCGACCGCGTCGAGGGGCTGTCGCCGACCGTGTCGATCGACCAGAAGCAGGGCAGCCACAGTCCGCGGTCGACGGTCGGCACGCTGACCGAGGTGCTCGACTACTTGCGGCTCTTGTTCGCCCGGTTGGGCACGCCGCGCTGTCCGGTCTGCGATGCCGAGATCGAGGCCTGGTCGGTGGATCGGATCACCGAGACCGTGCTGCAGCGTTTCGCAGGGCAGCCCCTGCTCGTCTTGGCGCCGGTCGTGCGCGAGCGCAAGGGCGAGTATCGCAAGGAGCTGGCCGAGTTCCGCGCCCGTGGCTTCGTCCGTGCCCGCATCGACGGGCAGGTGCGGCGCCTCGACGAGGACATCGCGCTGCACCGCTACAAGTACCACACCATCGAGCTCGTGGTGGATCGCCTGCGCGTCGACGCCGCGCACAGCTCACGCCTGGCCGAGGCGGTCGAGCAGGCGCTGGGGTTGACCGGTGGGCTGCTGGCGGTGCTCTGCGAAGACGACTACCAGCTGTTCTCGACCCAGCGGGCGTGCCCGGACGGACACGGCGCCCTGCCGGAGCTCGAGCCGCGGCTGTTCTCGTTCAACAGCCCGATCGGCGCGTGCGCCCACTGCGACGGCATGGGCGAGGTGCACAGCTTCGCGGAGAGCTTGCTGGTGCCGGACCCCGACCTGTCGCCGCGCGAAGGCGGGCTGCTGTGCATCACCGGCGAGGGGCGATTGGCGTACAGCCAGCTCACGCTGGATCACCTCGACACGGTGGCCGCCGAGTACGGCTTCGACATGGACACGCCCTGGCGCGCGCTCAGCGCGGCGCAAAAGCGGGTGATGCTGCACGGCACCGGCAAGAAGAAGTTCGAGTTCGTCTGGCGCCGGCAAGGGCGCGGCTACTCGGCGCGCGGCAAGGATCGCAAGGCGTTTCCGGGGGTGATCGCGCACCTGGAGAAGGTCTACCGCGGCGCGACGGCGCGTCACCTCGACCGGTTTCGGGCCTCGACCGCGTGCCCCGAGTGCGACGGCCGCCGGCTCAACGACGCCGCCTGCGCGGTGCGGTTCGACGGGCACAGCTTGCCGGAGGTCTCCGCGTGGTCGGTGGCCGAGGCGCGCGCGTTCTTCGACGACCTGGAGCTGACCGGCAACGCCCTGGCGATCGGTCGCGAGGTGGTGCGGGCGATCCAGCAGCGGCTGCAGTTCCTCGACGAGGTCGGCCTCAGCTACCTGACCCTGGATCGGCGCGCCGACACGCTGTCCGGTGGCGAGTCGCAGCGCATTCGGTTGGCGGCGCAGGTGGGCTCCGGTTTGCGGGGAGTGTTGTACGTGCTGGACGAGCCCAGCATCGGTCTGCACGCCCGCGACCATGAGCGGCTGCTGGGTACGCTGGCCGCACTGCGCGACCGCGGCAACACCGTCTGCGTCGTCGAGCACGATGAGGCGACGATGCGCGCCAGCGATCACGTCGTCGACGTCGGTCCCGACGCCGGCCGCGGCGGCGGGCGGATCGTAGTGTCGGGCACCGCGGCCGACGTCGCCGCCGCGCCGGCGTCGCTCACCGGCGCGTATCTGCGCGGCGAGCGTCGCATCGAGCTGCCGGCGGCGCGCCGGACCGACGACTGCGGCGCGCTCGTGGTGCGCAATGCGCGCCACCACAACCTGCGCGGCATCGACGTCGAGCTGCCGCTGGCGCGCTTGGTGGCGGTCACCGGAGTCTCCGGCTCGGGCAAGTCGACCTTGGTCAACCATATCCTGAAGCGGGCGTTGCGGCGCGCGCTGCACGGCGCACTGGACGTGCCCGGCGCGCACGACCGCATCGAGGGCGTCGAGCAGATCGACAAGCTGGTGGAGATCGATCAGGCGCCGATCGGCCGCACGCCGCGCAGCAATCCCGCGACCTACACCAAGACGTGGGACCACGTCCGCGATCTCTTCGCGGCGTTGCCCGAGTCGCGCGTGCGCGAGTACAAGAAGGGGCGCTTCTCGTTCAACGTCCGCGGCGGCCGCTGCGAGAGCTGCGAGGGCGCCGGCATCACCCTGCTCGAGATGCAGCTGTTGGCGCCGGTCGAGGTCGTCTGCGAGGACTGCGGCGGGCAGCGCTTCAATCCGGAGACCCTGGAGATCGAGCTCAAGGGCCACAACGTGCACGACCTGCTCGAGCTCAGCGTCGACGAAGCGCTCGCCTTGCTCGGCGCGTTCCCCAAGATCGCGCGACCCCTGCAGGCGCTGCACGACGTCGGTCTCGGCTACGTCAAGCTGGGCCAGCCCTCGACCACCTTGTCCGGCGGCGAGGCACAGCGCATCAAGTTGGCGACCCAGCTGCAGCGGCCACCCACTGGCCGCACGCTGTACTTGTTGGACGAGCCGACCACCGGCCTGCACTTCGAGGACATCCGCCGGCTGATGCAGGCGTTGCAGCGGCTCGTCGACGCGGGCAACACCGTGGTCGTCATCGAACACAACCTCGACGTGGTTGCCTGCGCCGACTGGATCATCGACCTCGGGCCGGACGGCGGCTCGGGCGGCGGCGAGATCGTGGGCACCGGCACGCCGGAGGAAGTGGCGGCGTGCGCGGGCTCGCACACCGGCCGTGCGCTGAAGGCCGCACTCGCTCCGCGCAAGGCGCCGGCGCGGCGGCGGGCCGCGCGGCGCCGCGCGAGCCAGCGGCCGACGCACCTCGAGGTGGTCGGCGCGCGGCAGAACAACCTGCAGTCGGTCGATGCGCGGTTGCCGCTGGATCGGCTGACGGTGGTGACCGGGGTGTCGGGGTCGGGAAAGTCGAGCTTGGCGTTCGACACCCTGTTCAGCGAAGGCCAGCGCCGGTTCGTCGAGAGCTTGTCGACCTATGCCCGGCGATTCCTCGGTCGCATGGACCGCGCCCCCGTCGATCGGCTTGAGGGCATCGGACCGGCGATCGCCATCGACCAGCGCGCCAGCCACCGCAGCCCGAGGTCGACGGTCGCCACCGCGACCGAGGTGCACGACTACCTGCGGCTGATGTACGCGCGCATCGGCCGGCCCCACTGTCCGGAGCACGGTCAAGAGCTGGTGCTGCACTCGCCGAGCAGCATCGCCCGCCAGCTGCGAGCCGAGTTCGAGGATGAGCGCGGCTACATCCTGGCGCCGGTGCGGATGCCAGAGGGCGTCCGCGGTGGTACCGAGGAGGGCCGCCGCGCGTTCCTCGATGCGCTGGTCGCGGGTTGGCGCGAGCAGGGGTTCGTGCGCGCCTGGGTCGACGGCGGCGAGCACCGGCTGGAGAAGCCGCTGCCGGCGTCCGCTGCCGCCGAGGCTGCGGTCGCGTTGGTCGTCGACCGGCTGCGGTTCGCCGATCGCGGCCGCGTCGTCGACAGCGTCGCGCAGGCCGGCGTGATGAGTGGCGGCCTGGTGATCGCGCGCACCACCGACGGCGCCGAACGCGTGTTCTCCACCGACCGTTCTTGCCCGCACTGTGGCGTGTCGGTGCCCGCGCAACCGCACCCGCGCTACTTCTCGTTCAACCACCACAGCGGAGCGTGCAAGGCCTGCGGTGGGCTCGGGCAGTCGGTGGCGTGCGATCCCGACCTCCTCGTCAACCTGCCGGAGCGGCCGCTGTTCGGCGGCGCGATCAAGCACCGCGGCGCTGCCTTCACGTTCTTGTCCAAGCGCAACGGCTGGTACCACAAGGTGGCCAAGCAGGTCGCGCAGCACTTGGGCTTCGACCTCACGGTGGCGTACGAGGAGTTGGCGCCAGAGCACCAGCGCGTGCTGATGTGGGGGCTCGAGGAGCCGCGCTTCGAGGTCACGTTTCGGCGCCAGCGGGCGAGCGGCAGTCGGAGCTACAAGGTCGCCGCCAAGTGGAAGGGGCTGTGCTCTCAGGTCGAGCAGTGGTTTCACGGTCACGATCAGAGCCAGGCGCCGGAGCGGCTGTCGGCGGTGATGCGGGTCGGGTCGTGCCCGGCGTGCGAGGGCGACCGGCTGCAGCTGGCGCAGCGCCACGTGACCATCGGCAAGCGGCCGCTGCCGGCGGTCTGTCGGATGACCGTCGACGACGCCCTCGCCCATCTGCGCCGGTTGCGCCTGCGCAAGGCGGAGCGGACCGTCGCCCAGGACATCCTCGCCGAGATCGACAACCGGTTGGGGTTCCTGTCCGCGGTGGGGCTCGGCTACCTGACCTTGGATCGCTCGGCGGCGACGCTGTCGGGCGGCGAAGCGCAGCGAATCCGGTTGGCGAGTCAGCTCGGCAACCAGCTGGTCGGCGTGCTGTACGTGCTCGACGAGCCGACTGTCGGGCTGCACCCGCGCGACACCGAGCAGCTGTTGCAGACGCTGCACTCGCTGCGCGATCTGGGCAACACCGTGGTCGCGGTCGAGCACGACGAGCAGGTGATCCGCAGCGCGGATCACGTGCTCGACGTCGGCCCCGGCGCAGGCCATCGCGGCGGTCGGCTCGTCGCCAGCGGCAGCCCCGAAGAGGTGGCGGCGGCCGACTCGCTCACCGGTCGCTACCTGCGCGGCGAGCTCGGCATCCCCGTGCCCGCCGCGCGCAGCACGCCCCGCGCGCACATCGCGGTGCGCGATGCGCGCTGCCACAACCTGCGCGGCGTCGACGTCGACGTTCCGCTCGGCGTTCTCGCCGCGGTCACCGGGGTGTCCGGCTCGGGCAAGTCGAGCCTGGTGATGGACGTGCTGCTGCCGCAGTTGCGGCAGCCCAAGCTGCGCGTCGACGGCATCGGCGATGCTTCGGTCGTGGTCGTCGACCAATCGCCGATCGGCACCACGCCGTCGAGCAACCCGGCGACCTACGCCGGGGTCATGACCCCGATCCGCGAGCTCTTCGCGGCGTTGCCGGAGTCACGGGTCAAGGGCTTTCGCGCCGGCCGCTTCTCCTTCAACGTCGCCGAGGGGCGCTGCCCGACCTGCGAGGGCAAGGGCCAGCTCCGCGTCGAGATGCACTTCTTGGCGGACGTCTGGGTCACCTGCGAGCTCTGTCGCGGCCGGCGCTACAACCAGGAGACCCTCACCGTGCACTACCGCGGCCGGACGATCGCGGACGTGCTGGAGATGGAGGTCGAGCAGGCGCTGCCGTTCTTCGCCAACTTGCCCAAGATCCGCGCACCGTTGCAGGCGCTCGCCGACGTCGGGCTGGGCTACCTGAAGCTGGGACAGCCGGCCAACACCCTGTCGGGGGGCGAGGCCCAGCGCATCAAGCTGGTGTCGCGGCTGTGCAAGGCGTCGCGCGGTCACGTGATCCACCTCCTCGACGAGCCGACGACCGGGCTGCACCTGGAAGATGTGCGCAAGCTGGTCGATGTACTGGCTCGGCTGGTGCGGGCCGGCGACAGCGTGGTGGTCATCGAGCACCACCTCGACGTGATCAAGTGCGCCGATTGGGTGCTCGAGCTGGGTCCCGAAGCGGGCGATGGCGGCGGCCGCATCGTGGTCGCCGGCACTCCCGAGGAGGTCGCGGCGTGTCGCGACAGCCACACTGGGCGGTTCTTGGCGCCGCTGCTCGCGCCGGCTCGTGCGCCCCGGACAAAGCGCCCGCGGCGCACATCCGCCGGCGTTTCGCGCCGCAATCGGGAGCAGGCGCAGTGACGCGGCAGCGGGTGCCGCGCGGCGTGTTGTGGATCAGCGACGGCCGTGGCGACGTGGAGCGGTTGGTGGCGATCGCCGAGGCGGCGTTGGCCGGGGGGGTGTGCGGCGTGCAGCTGCGCGAGCCCGGGCTCGATGCGCGCGCGCTCGGCGCTGCCGCCGCGCGCATCCGGCCGCACTGCGACGCGGCCGGTGCCCTGCTCTGGATCAACGACCGCGCCGACGTCGCCGCCGCCACCGCGCACGGGGTTCATCTCGGCCACCGCTCGCTGTCGGCCGCAGCCGTGCGCCGCTGGGCGCCGGCCGACCTGTTGCTGAGCGTGGCGGTGCACGATGCCGAGGCGGCGGCGGGCGCAGGGGCGGACCGGGCGGACTGCGCGACCCTGGCGCCGGTGTTCGACACGACGTGCAAGCCGGGCGCGCGCCCACTGGGCGTGGCGGCGGCGGCGGCGATCGCGGCAGACGTCGCGCTCCCGATCTACTGGCTCGGCGGCATCGATGCCGCCCGCGCGGCGCAGCTGCGGGCGGTGCAGCCGTTCGGGCTGGCGGTGCGCAGCGCGATCGCCGCGGCCGCCGATCCTCGCGCGGCGGCCCGTGCCCTGGTCGCGGGGTTTCGTGGTGAGGAGGCCGCGCGGTGAACACGTTGCGGGCGACGCGGGTGGCCATGCGGCTGGGGCTGCCGTTGTTCGTCGCCTCGGTCGCGTTGTTGTGGTGGTTCTTCGGTCTGCTGCGGGTACCGGACGGCATGGACTCGATGCTGGACACCCACCCGCCGGGGACGACTTGCATCATCTGGAAGACGCCGCGTTCGGTCCCGGTCGGCGCGGTGGTGTTCTGCGATGTGGAGGGCGGCAGCTGGCTGGCCCGGGTCACGGCGGTGGCCGAGGACGGTGGCCTCGCCTTGCGCTGCGACAACCGAGCTTCCCGCTTTGTCGCCTTGGAACGGGCGTCGAGCTATCCCGCCGCAGCGGTGCGCGGCATGGTGCTGACCCAGTTTCCGCCGTAGTCGGACGCCCTGAGGGTTGCGTCGGGCACGCTGCCGCCCGAGAGTCCCGCTGCCGAGATTCTGATGGCAGGCAAGACCGAACGCGAATGGACCGCGTGGTTGGCGGAGCTGTTTCCGCGGCCGCGCTCGGTGCTGGTCGGCATCGGCGACGACGCTGCGGTGGTCGCCGAGCGGCGCGGTGCCTCGGTGATCACCACCGATCCGGTGATCGAGGGCGTGCACTTCGACGCCGGTACGCCGCCGAGCGCGGTGGCGGCCAAGGCCGTCAACCGCAACTTGGCGGACTTGGCGGCGATGGGCGCGCGCCCGCACCATCTGGTGGCCTCCGTGTTGCTGCCGCGGCGCATGCCCGCGGCGCGCGTGCGGGCGCTGTTCATCGGGCTGCGCAACGCCGCGGTGCGCGCCGACTGCGCGGTGGTGGGGGGAGACGTCGGCGCCACTCCCGGGCCGCTGACCCTGGCGATCACCGCGGTCGGGCACCTCGGCGGGGCTGCGCTGCGGCGCAGCAACGCGCGCGCCGGCGACGCCCTGCACGTCACCGGTGACCTGGGCGGTGCCGCGCTCGGACACCACCTGCGCTTCACCCCGCCGGTCAGCGAGGGAGTGTGGTTGGCCGAGCGCACCGACGTCCGCGCCGCGATCGACGTCAGCGACGGTTTGCTGCTGGACTTGGCGACCCTGCTGGCCGCGTCCGGCGGCCTCGGTGCCGAGCTCGACCGCGAGGCCGTGCCCATCTCGGCCGCGGCGCGCCGCCGCTCGAGGCGCAGCGGGCGGACGCCGCTCGAGCACGCGATGAAGGACGGCGAGGATCACGTGCTGTTGTTCGCGGTGCCGCGGGGGGGGCGACTGCCGCGCGGCGGGCCGCTGCGGCCGGCGGCGCGCCAGCCCATCGGTCGGGTCACGCGGGCACCCGGCTTGTGGCTCGTCGATCGAGAGGGGACCCGCGTCCGGCTGGCGGCGGCCGGCTACCAGCACGAGGTCGGGGGCGGCCGGTGACCGAGGTCGAGCGAGCGCTGTTTGCCGCCGATGAGGCGGCGACCCTCGCTCTCGGCCGTGCGATCGGCGCCCAGCTGCGCCGGGGCCAAGCCCTGGCGCTGAGCGGCGACCTCGGTGCCGGCAAGACCACGCTGGCGCGCGGCGTCGCGGTCGGGCTGCGGGTGGACGAGCCGGACGAGGTGTGCAGCCCGACGTATCTGCTCGTGGTCGAGCACCCGGGGCCCCTGCCGATGGTCCACATCGATGCCTACCTGCCGGCCAAGACCCAGGCGTTCTTGGCCGATGGGGGAGTCGACTACCTGGCCGACCTCGGCGGGGTGGCGGTCGTCGAGTGGGCCGAGCGGGTCGCCACCCTCCTGCCGAGCGAGACCCTGTGGGTCGAGCTCGAGCGGGCGGAGCGGCGAGGGATCGCCGGCCGGCGCGCGCGTCTGCGGGGCCGATCGCCGACGTTCTCGTGGCTGAGGCCGGGCGCCCCCCTTGCCATCGCCGGATGCGAGGAGCTAAGTTGTTGACTGGCAGATGATTGAGAAATCGTCGGCCGCGGCCGCTCGGAAGGCCGTTGGAGAAACTCCACGGCCGGCGTGAACCGGTGGCCCGCACGTCGCGTTGGCGCACCACAGACTCGATGGGCCAAGAGCAGGAACACGACCGCAGCGGGGACGGCGGCGAAACCGGTTCGCCGCGCGTTTCGACCGGCGCCGCGCCAGCGGGGTCGGGCCCGGTCGGCGACCCCGGTGGTACTGCCGAGGATTGGCTGGCACGGTTCGCCGAGGGCGACGAAGCCGCGTTCCACCGCATCGTCGGCGAGTACCAGGCTCGCCTGGTGCAGTTCTACTATCGCCTCTGCTGGGATCGCGACGCCGCCGAGGACTTCGCGCAGGACTTGTTCATGAAGCTGCTGCGCGGCGCCCGGCGCTACCGGCCGGAGGGCAAGCTGTCGACCTTCATCTTCCGCGTCGCCACCAACCTCTGGATCGACCACTACCGGTCCGCGCGGCCGCAGCCGCGGCTCTACTCGCTCGACCAGCCGATGCTGGGCAGTGGGCGGAGCATGGCGGCGCGCGTGCCGGCGGGCGGGGCCGGCCCGCAGGAGGTGGCGATCGACGGCGAGCAGCGCGCGCAGCTGCGCGCCGCTCTGGAGTCGCTGACCGAGCCGCACCGGCTCGTGTTCGAGCTCGCGGTCTACCAGGAGCTGCCGTACGCCGAGATCGGCCAGATCTTGGGGATCCCGTTGGGCACGGTGAAGTCGCGGATGCACAACTCGGTCAAGGCACTGAAGGCCGTGCTCGATCCCGAGCGGCAGGAGGTGGACCGGCCGTCCCCCGGTTCGTTTCGGGCCGCCGGAGGTTCCGGATGACTCGGTCTGACCACAGGCCCGATCCGGAGTTCGCGGCCCTGGCGGGCGCGGTGGACGCGATCTTGGGTGAGTCGTCGGCGGAGGCTCATGCCGCGCGCCGCCAACTCGAGATCGACCCGGCGCAGGCGTTGGCGACGGCGGGCGTGCGCGATCTGTTCGAGCAGCTGCGCGGCTTGACCGTCGAGCCATCCGGTCGGGTGCCGGTCGCGGTGCGCTACGCCGCGGCCCGTCGAGCGCGGCTGCGCGCGCGGCGGCCGGGCGCCGGCGCGGTCTTGCGCTCGATGACCGCGCGCACGTGGCTGGGCGTGCCGGCGGTGGCCGCCGTAGTGTTGGCAGCTCTGGTGCTGTGGCAGCGGCCCGGCGCTCTGGTCACGCCTTCGGTATCGGCGGTGGATGCGGCCGTTGTCGATGTCGCGGCGGAGGCCGACGAGGAGTCGGCGGGCTTTGCTACCGTCGGTCGACGCACGCTGGTCGGCGCGGCGCCGGTCGAGCCGGACGACGCCGCGGTGGAGGACGTTCTCGCCGTCGGCGGGCTGGGGCTGCGCGCGACCTACGAGGCCCTGGCCCGCCTCGAGCGCGATGCGCCCCATCAGGACGTGCTGCGCGCCGACAACGACTTGGCGCTGCTGCGCTACGAGTTTCGCCAGCGGTTCACCGCGGCCCAGCGCCGGCGCTTGATGCGTGCCAACGGTGGAGACCCGGGGCTCGAGGGTCGGGTCCAGGCGCTGGCGGCGGCGATCGCGGCGAGACTGGAGCGGGAGCCGTTGCACGCGGTCGGGCCGCGGGCGGCGGCGCTGGCGCTGCGCGCGCTGTTGGCGGCTGGCTCGAGTCCGAGCACCGGCCATCGCGGCGCCGTGGCGGCGCTGCGCGCCGATTTGGCCAGGCGGCTGCCGGAAGTGCGGGGTGCGGACCGGGTCGCCGTGTTGGCGGCGATGGTGGACGTCGCGGTGCTCACCGACGGCGTCGAGGTCGAGCTGGTGCGCCGGTACGCGACGGCGTTGGCCAGGTCGGTGTCGCGCCCGGCGGAGGTGCGCGTCGCGGCGCACGGCCACGGCGTCGTCGTCGCCCAGCGCCGGCCCGAGCTGCTGCGCATCGAGACCCCGGCGGCGAGCCTTGCGGATGCCGGACATGTGCTCCGGCTGGCCCCCGCCTTCGGGGTCGACCCCGCGCTCGCGCGGCAGGCGCGTCGGTTGGTGGCCGCGCACCTGCAGGAGCGGTTGGCGGCGGCATCGGTCGAGCAGCCGGCGCTGCTCGCCGCGCAGCTGTACGGATTTGGTGACCTCGTCGACCGCGGTGAAGTCGACCGCATGCTGAGCCTCTGGCGGCCGCGCCTGATGGCCAGCGCCGACGTCGTGGCCCTGTACCAGATGGCTTGGGGGCAGTATCCGCCGCGGCCGGGGTGGGCGCGCTTCCAGTGGGAGCTGCGCGAGGTCGGCGCGGCGAAGACACCGGAGTCGGTGTTGGACACCGCGGCCCTGCTGCTCAGCGTGGCGACCAACTTCGCGGCTCCGGGAGTGGCCGGCGTCCTGGAGTTGGATCGCGTGGCAGGGCAGCCCCCGGCCCGCCTCTCGTGGCTGTGAGCGCGATTCGCTGAGGCGAGACTCGCCGGGCGCCGCGCCGGGTTTCTTCGGTTCTGGTGTCGAGCAGGCGAGTGCGTATGGTCGGCGCATGATTCGCGCCGGTGCGCTGTTCTCGTGCTCGGCGGCCGTGGCCGCGCTCGTTTCGATTGGCCCGCGCGTCCACGGCCAGGACCCGGCGGGTCGCGGTGGCGAGTCGGTCGTCGATCCGCTCGCCGAGGTGCCGATCCCGGCCGATCCCGGTGCCGGAGCCGAGTACCCGCTCACCCTGATGGATGCGCTGCGGTTGGCTCTGCGGCACAACACCACGATCAAGGTCGAGGAGCTGTTGCCGCACCAGGCCTCGGAGGACGTGCGCGCCGCGCGCGCGATCTTCGAGCCCGAGTTCTTCAGCCACGTCTCGGTGTCGCGCAGCAAGGATCCGACCCGCAACGTGTTCCAGCCGGCGATCAGCCGTGAGACCTACGACGCCCGTTTCGGCGTGCGGCAGCTGGTGCCCTCGGGTGGTCTGTTCGACTTGGCGTTCTCGCCGACGCGGCTGACGCAGAACTCGTCGGTGCAGGGCTTCCCGGCGCGCCAATACACCACCGACTTCACCGCGACCTACACCCAGCCGCTGCTGCGCGGGGCGTGGGACGACTACACCATGCGCGACGTACACGTGCAGGAGTCGCGGCGCGCGGCGGCGGCGTTTCGCTACGACCGCGTGGTGCAGGACACGCTGCTGGCGGTCGTGCAGGCGTATTGGGACCTGGTGTTTGCCCGCGAGAATTACCGCGTGGCTTTCCAGGCCTTCGAGCTGGCGCGGCGTCAGCTGGATCGCACCGACCAGCGGATCCGCGTCGGCGATCTGGCGCCGCTGGATCGCGTCACCGACGAGGCCGAGGTGGCCCGCCGGCGCGAAGAGCTGGTCACCGCGGAGAACGAGATCCGCGACCGCGAGGACGATTTGCGGCGGCTGTTGTTCGACGACGCCGACGGCGAGCTGTGGCGCCGGCAGATCGAGCCGCTGACGCCGATCGGTGCGGTCGACGGGTCGGGGTTGCTCGATTGGCGCATCATCGCCGCCCGGGCGCGGCGCGAGCGCCCCGACTTGCGCGCTCTGCGCGCCGACGTGTCCGCCGCCGAGGTGCAGCTCGAGGCGGCGGAGCGCGACGTGCTGCCGCAGCTCGATCTCGTCGGCTCGTACACCACCAACAGCGTGCGCGAGGGATTCGACGACGCCTGGTCGGACACCACCGACTTTCAATTCCCCGACTGGAGTCTGCGCCTCGAGCTGTCGGTGCCGATCGGCAACAACGCCGCACGGGCGGCGCGTGACCGCGCGGGTCTCGAGGTCGAGCGCACGCGGCGGGCGCTGTACGCGGCGATGTTCGACGTCGATCTGGAGGTCCGCGACGCGGTGCGGCGCTTGGCCACCTTGGCGGAGAGCATCGAGCGGGGCCGCGAGAGCGTGCGCTTGGCGGAGACCAACCTCACCCGCGAGGTGGCGCGCAAGGACGCCGGCGAGAGCACGACGCTGGACGTGCAGCAGCGCAACCAAGAGCTGCAGGAGGCGCGTTCGCGGCTGCTGCGCAATCTGCTGGACTACCGCATCGCGGAGAGCACGCTCGAGCACGTGCAGGGAACCCTGGCCGGTGAGGCCGAGGACGAGACCACCGCCGAAGACGGGGCGGCAGGGTCGGAATCCACGGGCGGCGACACCGAGCCCGGACGGGAGTAGGCTTAGCCATGCGGTTTTCGGTGACGCGCCGGGGTGCTCGGTCTAGGAGGCTGTCGACGACCTCTGGCGGCGATGCGCGCGGTGCCAGCCTCGACTCGGGATCCCGATGATGCGGCGTTATCTCACCCTGTTGCCCTTGCTGTGGGCTTGTTCGGAGCAACCGCCAGCCGGGGGCGCGGCTGCGGCCGCCCCGGAGGGGCAGGCGGCTGTCGGCCCTGCCACCCACCCGTTCGGCTTCGAGGTTTGGCGAGCGGACTTTCCGTTCGAGCCGCACCTGTCGCCCGCCGAGGATCGCTGGTACGGACACTCGCGGCGCCAAGCGCTGGAGCGGATCGTCGACAAGCTGCAGGGCAACTGCACGCGCGACGGTTGGCTGATGGCGATGGCGTTCTTCGAGCGCGCCGGCGAGGAAGCGGTGCCGGTGCTGGCCGAGGCCCTCGACCGCGCCCTGCAGACCAGCTCGATGGCGGACAAGGTGGAGAACATCGCCGAGGCGCTCGGCCGGATGGGGCACCTGGACTCCGATGACGTCGCCGAGGCGGTCTTCCGCGCGGCCCAGCACCGCAAGGAGTCGGTGCAGAAGAAGGCGATGATCGCCATGGTTCCGGCGGGCAACGCCGAAGTCGTGCGCCGCATGCTGCCAGCGCTCGGAGCGCTGCAGACGCGCAGCCAGGTCGCCCTGCTGCAGGCCGCGCGCGCCCACTTGCCCGAGGCCGAGGTCCGCGCGTTGTTCCGCGGTCTCCTGGTGCGGGAGTCACCGCACTTCAGCATGGCGGTCGACGAGACCTTGAAGATGCCGCCGCCGCAGGCGATGGACCTACTCGAGCCGCTGTGGGCGATGGCGCGCGGCGAGCTGCAGTGGTCGATTGCCGGCGTGATGCACGCCGTCGGCGACGCTCGTGGTACGCACTACCTGCGTTCGCAGCTGCGCAGCGACCTCAAGAACGCGCAGATCGCCGCCATCGGCGCCCTGAGCAAGTACGGGCTGGAGCCCCTGTTCGACGATGTCCTCAAGCTGAGCATCTCGCCGGATCCGCAGGTGCGGCAGGCGGTGATGGTCGCGGTCAGCGGAATCGACGAGGAGAACGTCAGCAACCTGCTCAGCACGTTCGCGGTCGATCCGGTGATCGACGTGCGGCAGATGGCGTTGCACGCGCTGGTGCAGCGCGGTGAGCGGACGTTCGTCGAGCAGCTGATCGACACGATGCGCACCGCGACCGGCACCAACCTGATGAGCACGATGGCCGATCTCGCCGCCTCGGGTGACGAGGAGGGGCTGATCGCGATCGTCTCGCGCATGGAGAACGCCGCCCCGGAGGAGCGCCGGCCGTACATCAAGGCCATCGCCCGGTCCACGGCGCCGTCCGCGTTCGATGCTTTGCGCTCCGTCTTCATGGAGCCCGAAGCGCCGATCGCCGGCGGGACCACGAACGTCGCCTACGCCGCCACGGTGATGCCGAACCAGCGCGCCGCGGGGGATCGGATGCTCGAGCTGTTCGACGCGCTGCCTGCCGAGGACTACCGGCGCCGCGCCTTCGCCCTGCACGCCATCGCCAACCTGGCGGCGGTCTCGGCGAAGGACCCGGAGTTCGCCGCGGAGGTCTATCGCCGCTGTCGCGCGCTGCTCGCCGACCGCGAGGCGATTCCCCAGCTCCGGCTCCTGGCCCTCGAATACCTGCGGCGCGACCTCACCCTCGACGACATGGTCGCCATCAAGCAGCAGCAGGAAACCGAGGACCCACCGATGCGCAAAGCGCTGT
Source organism: Planctomycetota bacterium (assembly GCA_965223545.1). Lineage (GTDB taxonomy): Bacteria > Planctomycetota > UBA1135 > UBA1135 > UBA2386 > CBDCWY01. Next base: position 7,558,277 of record OZ245006.1, read on the forward strand.
CGAGCTTCCTCTTCGAGTTCTTCTGACCGTGCGCCGCACCCGCGAACGAACGAACTCGTGAAGGTACGGAGCCTGACCTGGCTCCGTACCCTCACGAGTTCGGCAGCGCGAGCCAACGTTCGTCGTCCGTGCCGCGGTACCACTGGCCGGGCGCGGGTTTGTGGTCGAGCGGGTGGCCGCAGCCGGCGGCGGGGACCGGATCGAGGCCGGCGTAGCCCGCCTGTAGGTTGCGCGAGAACGCGGGTAGGCCTCGGCTGGGGAAGAAGAACACGCTGCGCCCGGCGTCGAGATAGGAGCGTGGCCAGGCGTACACCTCGAAGGCTGGGGGTTCGTCGGGCGCGGCTTCGTCTTCAGGCGATGGTAGCAGCGCGATCCGGTAGTGCTTGGCGCCGAACACCAGGCGCTGGCCCGCGATCGACGCCTCCTCGTCGACCTCGAGGTCGTGGCCCTCGGTGCGCTCCAGCAGGGATGCGGCCAGATCCGGCGTCGCCAAGTCGAACGGTGCCAGCTCGGTCGCGGCGCCGCACACGGCGCGCGCCGCCGCTTCCGCGCGGCGCTCGATGCGCGCTACCCGCGCGGCGGTGGCGTACGGAACCCAGAGGGTGACGCCCAGCACGACGCAACCCAGGAGCAGGAGCGTATTGCCGAGATTCAGGGTCCGGAGACGCACGCGCGGGATCTTGCGGCATGGCGCGCGCGTGTGCAATCGCAGGGTCGTTGGCAGGTGGCCGCTTGCGCCGTGGGGGCCGGCGGTGGACGGTGGGCTCATGAGCCCCGTGCTCGATGTCCCCGCGGCGCTGCGGCAGCTCGCTGCCACGCTGCAGCAGAGCGGCGGGCGGGTCTGGCTGGTCGGCGGAGCCGTGCGCGATGCGCTCCTCGCGGAGGCCGCAACGCCAGACGCGGATCGGGCGGAGGCGGGCGTCGAGCGCGACTGGGATCTCGCCACCGACCTGCCGCCGGACGCCGTCGCCGCCGCCATCGGCACCGCGCCACAGCGCGCGCACGCGTTCGGCGCGGTGGCATTCGAGCGGGACGGTGTCGCCGGCGTCGTGCAGACACTGCGGCGCGAGTCCGGCTACCGAGACCGGCGCCGGCCGGACGTCGTGGAGTTCACTGCCGATCTCGCTGCCGACGCCGCGCGCCGCGACTTCACGGCCAACGCGCTCTACCTGGATCTGAGCGACGGCCGCTTGATCGATCCGCTCGGCGGTCGCGAGGATCTGCGGCGCGGCGTGCTGCGGGCGATCGGGGACCCCAGCGTGAGGTTGCGCGAGGACCCGCTGCGCATGCTCCGCGCCGTGCGGTTCTGCGCGGCGGGCGGCCTGCGGCTGGAGGCGGCCACCGACGCCGCCCTGCGCGCGCACAGCGATGCGGTCCGTGACCTCTCCGCCGACCGGGTGCGCGACGAGCTGACGCGCGCCTTCACCGGCCGTGGCCGCGGCCGCGCGCTGCGCATGGCGATCGACCTGGGCGTGACAACGCCTTGGCTCCCCGAGCTCGCGCCCATGGACGGGGTTCCTCAACCACCACAGTACCACCCGGAAGGCGACGTCCTGACGCACGTGTGCTTGGTCTTGGACCACGTGCCGGCGGACGATCCGGTGTTGTCGTGGGCGGCCGTGCTGCACGACGTCGGCAAGCCGCCGACCTTCGAGCGGGCGGCGGACCGCATCCGCTTCACCGGCCACGACGTGCTGTCGGCGCAGATGGCCGAACGCATGCTGCGCCGGCTGCGTGCTCCGCGGCGCTGGATCGAAGCGGTGGTCGAGATCTGCCGTGACCACATCAGGATCGCGTCGCTGCCGCAGATGGGCAAGACCAAGCGCGAGCGTTGGCTGCGGACCGAGCTGTTCCCGGCGCACCTGGCGTTTCATCGCGCCGATTGTCTGGGCAGCCATGGCGATCTGCACATCTACGAATTCGCTCGGCGGGCGTTGGCGGAACTGCCGCCGGAGCCGCCGCCACCGCTGGTGTCCGGTGCCGATGTGCTCGCCCTCGGCGTCGGCGAGGGGCCCATGGTGGGGCAGCTACTGCGGGCCGCGCAGGCCGAGATCGAGCAGCGTGCCGGTGTCGATCGGAGACAGGCTTTGTCCATTCTCGAGACAGTGGTGAAGAGTGCGGTCAAGGAGCCCGCAGGCGGGGCCGATACGGAGGGCACTGGCCAAGCACGGACCGATGCCGATGACGAACAGCGACCTCAGTCATGACTTCGAGAGCTACCGGCGCGACCGCAACAAGCGGCGCCTGCGCGAAGACGGTCTGCGCGACCTCGGCGCGAAGGGCGAGGTGATCCGCCAGCTCGAGGCGGTAGAGGAAGAGGCCACTCGCAACGCCCAGCTCGCGCGCGAAGCGACCGAGTTCTTCGCGGACGCCACCCGAACGGCGGCGGGGGTCGTGCAACAGATCAACGACGATCGCGAGGTCGAATCGCGGGAGCGGATCGGCGGCGACGTCGAGGAGTTCTTGGGCGAGGTGCGCCGCACGGCCGAATCGTGTGTCCGTTCGTTGGCGGAGGGACGCTCGAGCGGCGGCGCCGCCCGCGCCAAGGCGGCGACGGCCCCCGTCGTGGAGGACGAGCCAGAAGCCGAGGCGCCGCCGCCGCCGAGCCAACTGCCCGAGCGGCCGCGCAACGGCACCGGTGGCCGGCGGCCGACCTCGGTGATGCCGGTGTTCCGCGATGGCGAGTCGAATCCGCTGCAGGATCTCGCCGCTGCCGCGGCGGAGCCGATGCCCGCCGCGTCGGCTGGCGAAGCGACGGCGGAGATCGCCGATGCCTTCACCGAGGCCGAGATCGCGGCGGATACGGACACGGCGGCTGCCGGTGGTGCCGCCGCTGACGGCGAGACCGGGGAGGCCGGCAGTGTGTCTTGGCCGATGAGCTTCGGCGAGGTGGATCTGGCCGGCGCCGGCGCTGGCGCCGTGGCCGAGGACGAGCCGGAGGCTGCGCCCGATGTCGCGACGACCGACGCCGCAGATTCCCCCACCGACTGGGCCGCGGGGCTGGCCGCGGCGCCCAGCGGAGCGTCGACCTCGCTGGACGACTACCTGCTGCCGGCGTTCGAGTCCGAGGAAAGCGAGCCCGAGCCGACCCCGGCGCCGGATTCCGGCGACGATGCCGCGCTGGCCGAGGATGCGGGCATCGGCGTGCAGGTGCTGCGCTCGTTGCTCACCGATCCGGAGCGCTTGCGGGCGGCTCTGCGCGCGCTGCTGCAGGCCGACGTGCTGACGCCGGAGGAAGCGCGCGACGTGGCCCGTGCATTGATCTGAGAGATCGCGGCCGAGGCCTAGTCCTAGGTCAGCGCGATCCGCCGCGCGATCCAGCGCGCCGGCAAGATCGCCGCCAGCACGGCGAAGCTCTCGACGAAGCGGTGCGCGCTCATGCAGAGCAAGCCGGTGTACACCATCGTGCCGAGCAGCAGCCAGGTCATCGAAGCGCGCAGGCTCCCGCGGTCCCACTGCGGCACGCGGGTCACGCGCAGCACGAACAGCAGCGCCAGGACCCCGCCGATCGCCGCCGCCGGCCACGGGTGGGGCATGCCGAGCAGGGCCAGCGCGGCGGCGATCGGCGGTACCAGCTGCACCGACTCGGCGGTTCGGTGCCGCACCTGCCGCTCGTCCTCGAGGATGCCGACCACGGTGACCGCGACGATGTAGCAGGCGTAGACCGCGGCCGCGATCCAGACCTCGCGCGGCGGCGAGGCCAGCGTCAGCACGATCGGTCCGGCGGCCAGGTTGAGTCCGCGCAGAAGCCCCATGTTGAGCGCCCCGGCCCAGTGGTTGTGTTTGACGGCGTAGTTGTAGGCCAGCACGAGAGCCGCGAGCGTGGCGTGGAACGGCGACCACGGCGACAGCGCGATGCCGGCCGCCAACAGGACGACGCCGAGTCCGAGGGCCGCGCCGGCGGTGATCTCACCGGCCGGAATGGGGCGCTCGGGTCGGTGCACTGCGTCGCGCTTCCGGTCGGCGTGATCGTTGAGCACCATGCCGGCGGCGTAGACGCAGACACTGGCGGCCGCCGCGCGTGCTCCACCGGCGCCGATGGGCAGGCCGGCGAGGCAGAGGCCAGCGACTACGTCGGCCGCCGGCGAAAACAAGGTGCCCGCGCGCAGCAGGCGGAGGTAGGCCAGAGCGGACATCGGGGCGTCGGGCGCGAGCGGCCTCTTCAGGGCAGCTTCAAGATGTCGTTGTAGGTGACGAACACCAGCAGCGCGACGATGAATGCGAGGCCGAGAACCTGGCTGTAGTGGAACACGCGTTCGCTGACGGGCGACCCCTTGATGCCCTCGATGAGGACGAACATCAGGTGGCCGCCGTCGAACATCGGGATCGGCAGCACGTTGATGAACGCCAAGTTGAGGCTGAGCACCGCCAAGAAGTAGAGGAAGCGCTCCCAGCCCGCCTGCGCCAGCGCGTAGCTCACGCGGGAGATGGTGATGATGCCGCCGAGGTTCTTGGCGGCGACCTCGCCGGTGAACAGCTTCTTCAGCGTCACGTAGAGCCGCTTGATCCAGTCGAACGAGCAGACCAAGCCGGCCTGCAGGGCACCGCCGAACGACTCTTCGCGGATGATCTCGCGCACCGGTGTCAGCTGGGCGACGAAGCCGAGGTCGTTCTGCCGGCGGGCGGGTACCAGGGTGAGGGAGTGCTCCTCACCACCGCGCCTCACGACCAGCTGCAGCGGGCCCGCGTCGCTCTGTCCAACCGCGGCGCGGAGGTCCTGCCAGCTGCTCAGCGCGACCCCGTTGATGGCGACGATCTCGTCGCCGGCGACCACGCCGGCGGCTTCCGCCGGCGAGTCGGGGTCCGGCGTCACCGCCGTGCTCTTCGGCGCGTGCGCCAGGCCGACGTGCGCGGCCAGGGCGGTGCGCGCCGCGGCGTCGGCCTCGGCCTCGAGCACGCGGGTCTCGCCGTCGCGCAAGACCGTCATGCGCAGCACTCCCGGTGTCGCGGCGACCGTCAGCGTGCCGCCGGCGAAGGGTTCCCCGTCGATGCTCTGGATGCGATCGCCGACCCGCAGATCGAGCGCCCGCAGCAGCGGCAAGCCGTCGCGTAGGCCGGCGACCTGCCGGTGCGCGGCGCGCACGCCGAGCATCGGCTGTGGCAGGTCGACCTGGCCCGGAGTGTACTGCAAGGTATGCGCGCGGCCGTCGCGCAGCACGGTCAGCTCCACCGCGCCGTCGGAGAAGCGCGTCGGTAGCTCCACGTCGACGTAGCTGTAGGCGTCCACCGGCGTCCCGTTCAGGGCGACCAGCGTGTCACCCGTGCGCGCCCCGGCAGCGTAGGCGGGCCCCCGCGCGTCGACGTCGAGCGTGACCGCGGTTTCCACCGCGCTGCGCACGCCGATCGTGTAGATGCCCTGCTCGCCGTCGTAGGCGGGATGGACCGTCGCGGAGTACTGTTCGCCGTCGCGCTCGACCATCAGGTCGACTGGGCGGTCGCCGGCGAGCGCGATCTCGACGTGCAGGTTGTCGAACGAGTAAGTCTCTTTGTCGCCGACTTGCAGGATGCGGTCGCCGGTCTGCAAGCCCGCCTGCCACGCCGGGCTGCCGGCCGCCACATCGCCGAGCATCGGCGCATCGAACTCCACGCCGGCGCGGAACACGATGGGGAAGGCGACCAGGGCGAACAGCAGGTTCATCAACACGCCGCCGGCGAAGAACATCGCGCGCGCCGGAATGCTCTTGGAGTGCAGATCGCCCTCGGCGTCGATGCGCGAGGCGGTTGGGTCCTCGCCGGCGACGCGCACGTAGCCGCCGAGCGGCACCAGCGACAGCCGGTAGTCGGTATCGCCGCGGCGGAAGCCGGCCAGCCGCGGGCCGAACCCCAGCGAGAACACCAGCACGCGGACGCCGGCGAGGCGCGCGCACATGTAGTGGCCGGCCTCGTGGATGAACACCAAGAAGCCGATGCCCAGAGCGGCGAGCAGAATGAAGTAGAGTTGCGACATCGTCAGTGCAGCATGCGCATCGCCGCGCGCCGGGCCGCCTGGTCGGCAGCGTGCACGTCGGCCAGAGTCGCGACCGGCTTTGGCGAGTGGTCTCGCACGACCGCGGTCACGGTGTCGGTGATCGCGGTGAAGCGCGCCTTGCCGTCCAAGAACATCCCCGTCAACACTTCATCGGCAGCGTTCAGCACCGCACCTGAGTCGCCGCCCGCGCGCAGGGTGTCGTAGGCCAGCGGAATGGCGGGATAGCGCGCCTCGTCGACCGCCGCGAAGGTCAATTGCGAGAACGCGACCGGGTCGAAGGGCTCGAACTCGAACGGCACCCGCTCCGGATAGGCCAGACAGTAGAGGATCGGAACCCGCATATCGGGGCGGCCCAGCTGTGCCAGCATGCTGCCGTCGACGAACTCGACGATCGAGTGCACGATGCTCTGCGGGTGGATCAGGACGCGGATCTGGTCCGGCTCGAGGCCGAACAGCCACCGGGCTTCGAGAATCTCGAACGCCTTGTTCATCATCGTCGCCGAGCCGATGGTGATCCGCGGCCCCATTTCCCAGGTCGGATGGCGCAGCGCTTCTGCCGGCGTGATGTCGGCGAACGTGTCGAGCGCGCGCTCGCGGAACGGGCCGCCGGAGCCGGTCAGGTAGATGCGGCGCACCTTGCCCCGGTCCTCGCCCTGCAGGCACTGGAACACGGCGCAGTGCTCCGAGTCGACCGGCAGGATCGGCGCGCCGCTGTCGGCCGCCAGCTGCATCAGGTAGTCACCGGCGACCACCAGCGATTCCTTGTTGGCCAGCGCCAGCGGGATGCCGCGGCGCAATGCCCACTCCGACGCGGGCAGCCCGGCGGCGCCGGTGATCGCGTTGAGCACGATGTCCGGCTGGCCGGCCTCGAGGGCTTCGAGGACACCGTCCGCGCCGCGCAGCCACGCGCTGTCGGCGCTCTCGTCGCCCTCGCCTGCCACCAGGCAGACGGCGACCGGTTCGAAGCGCTCGACCTGCTGCTGCAGGGCTTGCGCGGACCGGTGCGCGGTCAGGGCGACCACCGAGAAGCGCTCCGGCCGGTCGGCGATCAGCTGCAGCGCCTGACAACCGACCGAGCCGGTGCTGCCGAGGATCGCCACGCGCTTCGGGGTATGGTCGCGCACGACTTCGCTGGTTTATGGTCTCGGCCTCGCCCGGGCAAACTCAACACCGAAAACCGCCGCCACCATGTCCCGCCGCTGGGAAGACCGCGCCGCGTTCTGCATCGTGTGCGGTGCGCCCCTGCACCGGCGGGAGGCCTACGGCCGGCCGCGCAAGTGTTGCACCCGCTGCGACTACGTGCAGTTCCGCTCGCCGGCCTGCGCCGCGGGAGTCGTGGTCGCGCGCGGCCGGGAGGTGCTCCTGATCCGCCGCGGGATCGAGCCCTACCGGGGCGCGTGGGGCATCCCGGCCGGGTTCCAGGACTACGACGAGGAGCCGGAGGCCGCCGCGGTGCGCGAAGTGCGCGAGGAGACCGGCCTGGAGGTGCGGCTGCACCGCCTGCTCGCCGTGTGCTACACGCGCGACGACCCGCGCAATCGCGTCAACGTCGCGATCTACCTCGGCGAGGCCGTTGCCGGCGAGCTGGCGGCGGCCGATGATGCGGTCGCGGCGTGCTACTTCTCCTTGGATGCACTGCCCGAGCCGATCGCCTTCGACAACAACCGCGCGGTGCTGCGTGAGCTGCGCCGCCAGTGTCCCACCGGGAGCTTGCTTTGAGCGAACCATCCTCCGCCTATCGCCAGGCCGGCGTCGACATCGACGCCAAGTACCAGGCCGTGCAGAGCAGTCGCGAGGCGATCCGCTCGACGTACACGAAGGGCGTGGTCGGCGATGTCGGGCAGTTCGGCGGCATCTTCGATCTCGCCGCGGCGGGCGCCGCGGGTCAGCTGCTGGTGGCCTCCACCGATGGGGTCGGCACCAAGGTCAAGGTCGCCAAGGCGGCGGGCCGGCTCGCCGGGGTCGGCGCCGACCTCGTCAACCACTGCGTCAACGACATCCTCGTGCAGGGTGCGCGGCCGCTCTTCTTCCTCGATTACATCGCCGTGGCGCGCATGGTGCCCGAGGAGGTGCGCGCGGTGCTCGGCGGCGTCGCCGCGGCGTGCCGCGAGAACCAAACCGCCCTGCTGGGTGGCGAGACGGCGGAGATGCCGGGGGTCTACCGCGACGGCGAGCTCGACGTCGCCGGCACCATCGTCGGCTGCGTCGCGCGCGAGCGGGTGCTGGACGGCAGTCGCGTGGCCGCGGGCGACGTCCTGATCGCGCTGCCCTCCTCCGGCCTGCACACCAACGGCTACTCGCTGGCGCGCCGGGTCGCGTTCGAACAGCTCAAGCTCGGTCCGGACGACCGGCCGTCGGTGCTGGCCGGAGCAACCGTCGCCGACGCGCTGCTCGCGGTCCACCGCTCCTACTTGGCCGCGGTCTGGCCCCTTCTCGAGGCGGACCTCGTGCACGCCATGGCGCACATCACCGGTGGCGGTCTCTACGACAATCTGCCGCGCGTGCTGCCCGCCGGGGTCGGGGTCGAGATCGAGCGCGCGGCGATGCCGCGTCCACCGGTGTTCGAGCTCTTGGTCGACGGCGGCGAGATCGACGAGGTCGAGGCCTACCGGGTCTTCAACATGGGGTTCGGCATGGTTCTCATCGTCGACCCCGAACACGGCGACGCGGTGCAGGACCGGCTGCGCGCCGCCGGTGAAGATGCCCACCGGGTCGGCACGGTGGTCGCGCGCGAGGGTGTCGAGCTGCGCTGAAAGGCGGTGTGAGCGGTGGTGGAGTGGCAGCGGGACAAGCACGGGTTGGCGGCGGCGCCGCTGCGCGCCGCGCTGATCGTGGCGGCGCTGGGCGCCGGTGGCTTGACCGGGCAGGAGGTCACCGTCGGGCTGCAAGATGCCTACCAGCGCGCGCAGGAGCTGGCCGTGGCAGGCGCGCCCGAGGAAGAACAGCGCGACGCCTACGCGCGGGCGTGGAGTTCGTACGCGCGCCTCGATCCGAGCAGCGACGCGGCGCGGGAGTGGTTCGCCGCCGCGGTCTACAGCGCGATTCGCGCCGGTGAGGCGGCGCGCGTCGCGGCGCTGCTGCAGCAGCGCGTCGACGCCGGCGATGTCGACGCGGCCACCGTCGAGTGGTTGCTGCGGGCGCACCTCGCCGCCGGCGCCGCCGACCCGGCACTGCGCGCCGTGCGGCGGCACATCGACGCGCACGGCGATCTCGTGCACCGCGTGTTGGTCGAGCACGGTGGGCTGGCCGGTCTGGGGGCAGCGGCGGTGGCGGGTGGCTGGTTGCGGCGGGGGGACACCGACGCGGCGATGTGGTTGTTCGAGTTCGCCGTCGAGAGCTCGCAGCGGCACGCCTTCGACTTGGCCAACCTGGCGTTGGCCAACCGCCACATCGGCCGGATCGAGGACGCCGAGTCGCTGTATCGCGAGGCGTTGGAGGCCGCGCCCGACGACGCCATCCTGTGGAACGACTGGGCTTTGTTCCTCAAGGGGACGGGGCGGCCGGCGGAAGCGGCGGAGGCGCTGGAGCGCAGCCGGCAGTGTGAGCAGCCGCCCGACACCGGGCCGGCGACCACCAATCTGCTCCTGCTCGCACTGGGTCGCGGCGAGGGGGTTGGGCCGGCGGTGGGGCAGATGGCAGTGGTGCTGGCCAAGCGACCCGCGGCTGCGTTGGCGCGGCGCGCCCTTCTGCAGGGGGTCGCCGCGGATTGGCACCGCGGCCTCGGCGCCGCGCGGCGATGACCGTAATCGTTCCGCCGACGTAACAGGTCGGTCCCCGCCGGCGATCCTTCCGGGCTGGATTCCCTCGGCGCGGTCGTCACGTCGGGATAAGCTCGTGCCGGACCGATGCCTGAAGGACGCGAACCGACGCGCCTCCGGTGAGGTTGGCGCGCGGTTTGCACCAACGATTCGCCGGGATGGTTGCGGCGCGTGGTTGGCGCCCCCCGCCCGCGGCATCGCTTCCACCGAGAATCTGCCAATAGGAGCCAACGATGGTGTTCACCGCAGTCGCCTTGACGCTCGCCCTACTCGCCCCACAGGACCCTCCGGGCGACCCGCGGCTGACGTCGGTCCTCAAAGCCAGCGAGATCAAGAAGCTCAATGGCCTGGCCGTGAAGTGGTTCCAGGCGCGTCAGCGCTACGATGAGGAGACCGAAGCCCAAAGCTTGGTCAAGCTCAGCCAGCTGACCTCGCGCGCCAAGGAGAAGTTCATCAACGAGTGGGAGAAGCGCGACGCGCCCCTGCAGCACGTCGGCGATGTGCTGGCCGTGTTCGCCAACGTGTTCGACTACGACAACGAGTCGGGCACCGGTGAGATGCGGTTGCGCAAGGAGAAGGGGGCGTTGCAGGACTACTACGCGGCGATCCCCCGGGGCTACCGCGGCAAGGAAGCCATGCGGTGTCTGCTGCAGCTTCCGGCTCGCGAGGACGACGCCACGATCAGCGCGGAGGACTTCTACGAGGCCACCTGGAAGGGCACCGAGTTCGCCGAGTCCACGCTGGTGCTCGCCCCGCAGATGCCGGAGACGGCGCTCGACTACCTGGGCGATCTGTCGACGCCGGATGGTGATGCGCGCGAGTCGGACTACATCCGCGCCGTGCTCGGCGCTGCGGGCGAGGCCCAGCGCCAGCTCAACATGGACCGCGGTCGCTTGATCCTCGATTGCGGCGAGGGCGCCGGCGCCTTCGGTCTGCGGTTGGCGAGCTACTTCCCGGCGCGCTTCGCCGGCGTCATCGTCCGCCACCCCGTCGACATGGGCGCGTTCCGCATGGCGAGCTTGGGCGGGATGTCGGTGTGCTTGATCTCGTCGGCCGAGACTGCCGAGGCGGCCGGCAAGATCAAGGAGGCCCTCGACGCGCTCGAACCGGGCGCGTGCACCGTGCTCGAAGCCGAGGGCGAGGCCCCGTACGGCGGCATGCACGAGGCGATCGGCAAGTGGGCCGAGGGTGTGGAGCGCGACCTGTTCCGCAGCAAGGTGACGTGGGCGCCGAACAACGATCGGTTCCGCAAGGCCTACTGGGTGACCGTGCCGCTGTTCGAGACCGCGTTCGGCCCGGCGGAGTTGCAGCCGTTCCTGTCGGCGGAGGCCGACCGCGACTCCAACACCATCCGCATCGAGGCGAAGAACATCACCGAGGTCTCCCTGTTCCTCAACGACGCGCTGATCGATCTCGACAAGGAGTTCACCGTCGTGGTCAACGGCAAGGCGCTGACCGAGAAGTTGGAGCGCAACTTCCACAACATGACCGACTGGATGTTCAACCGCTTCGACCCCGGCTACATGTTCACGACGACCTACACGACGGCCGTGCCCGAGGCCCAGTAGGCGTTTTCCGCGGTTGGCTAGTCCTAGTACCGACAGCGCCGAGCTGCCGGCGGCGCGCGGTGCGTTGGCGTCGTTCGCCGCCGGGCACGCCATCATGAGCATCGAGCTGTCGGCGGTGCGGCTCATGGCACCGCATTTTGGCGACAGCGCGTTCGTCTGGACCAACGTCATCGGCGTCCTGCTGGTGGCCTTGGCGGTCGGCGCCTGGTGCGGCGGCCAGCTTGCGGAGCGACCGCGCGCGCTGGCGCTCACCGCAGTGCTGCTGCTGATCGCCGGCGCCTGGACCGCGGTAGTGCCGCTGGTGGCGCCGGCGATCGGTGGCTTCTTGTTGCCGCAAGACCTCTTGTTGGACGCGGCGATGCCGGCGATGGTCCGGGGTTCGCTGGTCGCCTCGCTGTTGTTGTTTGCGCCGCCGGTGGCGGTGGCGGGCTGCATCACTCCGGTGCTGGTCGTCGCCTTGGCGCGCCATCGGCCCGTCGGGCGGGCGTGCGGTGTGGTGGCGGCGGCGTCGACTCTCGGCAGCCTGACGGGCACGTTCGCGACCACGCACTGGTTGATCCCCGAGCTGGGCAGCCGGGCGACGCTGTGGATCGATGCCGCCATTCTGGCATTGGCGGCGGCGCTGTTGCGGCCGAGCCTGCCGCGGGCCGCCCTGTGCGCCGTGCCGCTTCTGCTCATGCCGGCGCGCGACCTGCCGCTGCGCGCGCCGCCCGCCGACGCAGTCCTGCTCGCCGAGGTAGAGAGCCCGTATCAGTTCTTGCGGGTGCTGCGGCGCGATGCGGATGGGGGTGCGGTCACCACGTTGAAGATCAACGAGGGGCTGGATTCGTTCCATTCGATCGCGATCGAAGGGCAGCCGTTCACCGGCGGCCGCTACTACGACTATCACCTCGCCGCCGCGCTGCTCGCCGGCGACGGCACGGCGCCGGCGGAACCGCGCGTTCTGTCTTGTGGCGCGGCCGCTGGCTCGTTCTCACGCGTGTTCGGTGCCGTTTTTTCGCGCTGCACGGTGGACGCGGTGGAGCTCGACCCCGCTGTGGTCGAGCTCGGAGAGCGCTGGTTCGGTGGCCGTGGGGCAGGCGGTGAGGTGTACTCGGGCGTCGATGCGCGGGTCTTCGTCGAGTGCACCGACAAGACCTACGACGTGGTGCTCGTCGATGCCTACGAGCACCAGATCTACGTCCCCGCGCACGTCTCCAGCCGCCAGTTCTTTGCGGCGGTGCGACGTTGTCTGGCGCCCGGCGGAGTGGTCGCCATCAACGCCGGCGGTGTCTCGTTCGAAGACGGCGTGGTGCGCGCGCTCGGTCACACGATGGCAGAGGTGTTCGGCGAGGCCTGGGCGTTTCGTGTGCCGCGATCGCGCAACTTCGCGATCTTCGCGCGGCGCGACGACCAAATCGAACCGGCGCAGCTGCGCGGTTCGCCGCCGCGGGCCGAGTTGGCGGAAGTCTGGCGGGAGCTGGCGGCACCGGGGGCGTGGCGTCAGTTCGGCCGCGGCGAGCCGGTGCTCGACGACGACCGTCCCTTGCTCGACGTGTTGCAGAACCGCGCGTTGGCGGTGCGCGATGGCGTGGCCGAGCTGATCGCGATGGCCGGCGACGTCGACCCGGCCGATGCCGAGGAGCGCGCCCGCGCGGCGCGCGCCGCCGGCGACTGGGCCCAAGCGCTCGAGGCGCTGGGCGAGGCGCGGCAGGCCAACGCCAGGCTGCGGCTGGCGGCCGGCGACCTGCGCTGGTTACAGCGCGACTTGACCGGAGCGGCGGCCGAGTACGAGGCTGCGCGCGCGTTCGACGACGCGGCGCTGCGCCCGTACCTCGAGCCGCGGCAGAGCGACCTCGCGGTCGAGCTGGCGGGGCTGGCGCGCGCCGGCGACGTGGCCGCGCGCAACGGCTGGTTGGCCTGGGCGGGGATCGCCGCTGGTGGCCTGGCGGCGTTCTTCGCGCTGCGCGCCGTCTGACGGCTCGTGGCCTAGACGCGTGGCCGGAAAATGCCGCTTTGGCGAGTCGACTTAGTCGCCAGCAGCAAGCCGGCTTGAATCCGAATCAGGCACTGCTGGAGTTGCCAAACGTTGCACTGGCCCGGCCGACGATCATCGGGTCTATTGCTCCGACTTGATCCAAGTCCTTACCGTCGTAGGGGAAGCCGTGTAGGAAGCAGCGCATGGCGTTCAGTCGTGCGCGCTTCTTGCAGTCGGACTTGATGACCGTCCAAGGCGCATCGGCGGTGTCTGTGTGGAAGAACATCGCTTCCTTCGCCTTGGTGTAGTCGTCCCATTTGTCCAGGGACTCCCGGTCGATCGGGCTCAGCTTCCATTGTTTGAGAGGATGCGCCTCACGCGCTTTGAAGCGGCGACGCTGTTCCTCCCGGCTAACCGAGAACCAGTACTTCACGAGATGTGTGCCGCTGCGCACCAGGTGGCGTTCGAACTCCGGGCACTGGCGCATGAACTCGACGTACTGATTGTTATCGCAAAAGTCCATCACGCGCTCGACACCTGCGCGGTTGTACCAGGAGCGATCGAACAGAACGATCTCACCCTCGGTCGGGAGGTGGCGCACGTAGCGCTGGAAGTACCACTGCCCGCGTTCTGCGTCGGTTGGCTTGTCCAAGGCGACAACCCGCGCGCCGCGTGGATTGAGATGTTCCATGAAGCGCTTGATCGTGCCGCCCTTGCCTGCCGCATCGCGGCCTTCGAAGAGAATCACGGCGCGCTCACCCGACCGGCGTGCCCAGGCTTGCAGTTTCAGAAGCTCCACCTGCAGCAGGTACTTCTGCGCTTCGTAGCGTCGCCGAGACATCTTGTTCCGGTACGGGTAGCCGCCGTTGCGCCAGTCATCTGACAGCTCCTCGTCGGGGTGGACCTTGCCCCCGGCCTTGGCCATACGGGTGCGGAGAGCCCGCTGGATCAAGTCGAGCTCTTCGACTGACGCGTCGCCGAGCAGGTTGCGGATGGTCTTCGGCAGGGCCTTGCCTTCGCCGCGACGCACCGCGTCGTGCACGGCGACGGCCTGTGTCCCAACGGCGCTGGCTGTCGCGTTGAGTACCGTGCGCCGTGCCGAAGCACTGGGTCTCGTATCGGGCACCGCATCAATGCGCTCGGTGACGTCCCTCAACTCCTCTGCAGTGGACTCAAGAAGTCCGTTACGGGGTGCGTTGAGGTGTTGGTTGCGCTGACTCCGCCGGTGCTTCCTCTTCTCGCGATTCTTTTTCTTCTTGCCCATGTCGTGCGCGGTTCGGTGACGTGTGCTCCGGCCTCGATGTGTGTCGCTGGAAATCTGGCAAACGTCCGCACCGCGCTTGGATTTTCAACTGTTGGCCGCTGCTGTGATCTGGGCGGGCCCCCAGCGTCGCGTCGAGCCATTCCCCAGGCGGGTTCCTGGGTGAAAGGCGTGCGCCAGGCTGGAGGCACGGTTTTGCGGGGCGGGGGCCAGCGGGAAGCTGTTGTCTCACAGGATGTCGAGGACGCCGTTGAGCTGGTTGGTGAGGGTCTCGACCGCGGCGCGGTAGTTCAAGTCGACCGAGATCTTCGAGTTCCACGGCAGCGGTTCCTTGTCCGCCACACCGCCAAGGGCGACCGCCGCGAAGGCCCGCGACAGCTCGGTGATGCTCTCGTCGTGCAGCATCTTGATCAGCGGGTCGATGGTCCGCTTGTCGCCGATGAAGCCCAAGGCGGAGGCGATGGCGCTCAGCTTGGCGACGTTGCGGTTGGTGTCCTCCATCAGCATTTGCTGTAGCGAGTTGGTCACCGACTTGTCGCCGAGCTTGCCCAGCGCGATCGCGGCCTGCTTGAGCAGGTCCGGCCGTCGCACCGAGTCGTCGACGATCTCGCGGATGGTCTCGCGCGAGCGGTCGTGGCCGACCAGCGCCAGGCCGATGCACAAGTAGCCGGCGAGCTCGTCCCGTTGGCGGTTGGCGTCGAGCAGGGCCCGCAGTAGTGGGGCCGCCTCCTGCGATCGGCAGAGCCCGAGGGCGACGGCGATCGCCGACAGGGTCTGACCGTTCTTCACCGACGCCAGTGCGCGGCGGAGCTCGATCTCGACCTGGCCGGAGGTGGTCGCCCGGCCGTCGCTGGCGGTGCCGTGCGCCAGCACGCCCAAGGCGATCGCCGCCCACGGCTTGACCAACGCCTTGTTGCCCTTGGCGAAGATCGTCAGCAGCGCGTTGCGGTTGGCGTCGCCGCCGATCTGGCCGAGACCGATGAGCGCAAAGTTGCGGGTCTGCTGGTCCTTGGCGTTGGCGAAGGTGTCGCGCAGAGAGTGGCTGAAGCGGGCGTCGCCCGGGTTGTCCTCCGCCGGCTGGCACAGGATGCCGAGCGCCAGGGCGGCCGACTGCTGGATCTCACGGGAGCGCTGAGCACCGCCGAGCGCCGCGGCGAACGCCGCCTTGTACTCACCCGTCGAGTCACCGCCACGGCCGAGGAGCTGGGCGACCGCCGGCGGCACGTGGGCTTGTACGATCTGCTCGCCCGGACCCGCCGCCTTCCGGTAGTAGCGCCACAGAGTGTCGATGCACTCGTCCCGCAACGCGGCTTCGGTCGGTCGGATCAAGCGGATGCCGTTGATCGCCGCGACCGGAACGTTGCGGTCGATGATGCCGTGCTCGAGGGTCTGTTCCACGATCTCCCGCAGCGGCGCGTAGCAGCGGCGCTTGAACTCGGCGTTGTTGGACGCGTGTCCGAGCAGCCCCAGTCCGTAGCAAGCGAACGCGCGCGTCCGCGCGTCGACCGCCGGGCGGTCGACGAGCCTTTGGCCGGCGGCGGTGTCGCGGGCCAAGTCGGGTAGGTACTCGAGCGCGCCCTCGAGCTGCGAAATGCCCATCGCCAGCGCGGCGGTCTCGCGGATCTCCTGGTCGCGGCTCGGCAGCCGGTCCCGCATCACTTCGAGCAGGCGGAAGTCGGGGTGATCCAGGCCGATCTTGGCCAGCGCGACCATGCAGGACGAGACGATGTCGCGCTGGTCGGTGCTGTCGATGGCGCGCTTCAGCGCCGGCAGCACGCGGTGGACGACGTCGGCCTCGGTCGGCTTCATCGTGTCGCGGCCCAGCCTCCGGCGGCTGCCGCCCATGTAGAACACGTCCGAGCCGGTCGACGTCACGCTCGCGTGGATGGACTCCTTGAGGCTGATGTAGGGGTCCTTGTTGAACTCCCACCAGAATTGCCACTTGGTCAGGTCGTCGCCGATCGAGATCCCGCGTCCGCCGGTCCGCGTGCCACCGGCCGCGCCGCCACCGGAGCCGACGCCGGGGCCCGGGGTGTTGCCACCGGCCACGCCGGGCCGCGGCGTCACCGGCCCGGGACCGTTGGGACCGCCGGGCTGGCCAGGACCCGCCGGCGGCGGACGCTGCCCGCCGCCGCCGCCGGGGTTCGGCGGGACGACGTCGCCGGGACCGCGGTACTGGCCGCCGTGTGCCGATGCCGCCGCCGCGAACAGCAGGATCGCGCTGCAGCAGCCGAGATTGCGTAGAGAGTGGTTCACCTGGAGACCTGCCTTTGGCTTCGCGTGTCGTGCTCGTTTCGTTCCGGGGGCGGAGCGAGAGCCGGCGGCCGCCTGCGCGCAGGGGTCTCCAGGGACGGTTGGGATCGCTGCAAGAGTCGGGCCGCGCCGTTGGCAGGGCGGGTTGGGCCGCGTTCGGCGGTCGGTGTCACGCGGGCGTGCCAATACCGGCGTTCGTCGAGAATCGCCTCGGCCCCGGCCTCGGGGCGTTCGCGGCGACCGCCGGGATTCGGTCGACGGTGGGGCGATGACGTCGCAACGCCGGCGGGCGCGAGTTCGAGGAGGGTTGGCGGCCGGTGCCCGGCCGGCATCATGGTCCGAGTGTGCTATGTCGTCGGGTTGCTGTGGGGCCTGAGCGTCCGGGGCCGAGAATCTTCGCGCGGCGACAACCTTTCGGAAGGCTCGATGGCGCTGGAACTTCGACAACGCAGCTCCCGGAGGCTCGAAGACAACACTGGCCTCTGGGCTCAGCGCGGCCGCCGGCGACCGCGGGACCCGCGACCGACGCTCGGGTCGCGGAATGCTCCGTGTTTGGTTGCGGCCTCGGCCGCGCTGAGCTTCTTGCTCTGGGCTCGGGTCGCGTTCGTCACGCTCTTTCCGGGGATTGCCGCGCGGGTCGGCATCGAAGCCGAGTCGATGCTGGTGTACGCGATCGAGAGTGCGCTGGAGCGGGAGCTCGAGAAGATCCCGACCGGAGGCCTCGGGCCGACCATTCTCAATGCGGGCCTCTGGCTCGCCGCATTCGGCATCGCCGTCTTTGGTGGCATCTCGGTCTGTCGAGCGTGTAAGCAGAATGCGAGACGCGCTTGGGCATTCGCGGTCGGTGGAGTGGTCGCGGCCTACCTGACTTGGCCCGATCCGTTCAATCCGGGGTGAGGACGAGTCCTGAGCACGAACTCGCGGCGACGACCAACCCCGCCTGCGCGCACTCTTAAACGAGCGCGCCCGCGAACCCGGCGAGGGTCCGCGGGCGCGCGCTGCGCTTTGCAGCGCTACGGCGTCACAGGATGTCGAGGATCCCGTTGAGCTGGTTGGTCAGGGTCTCGACCGATGCGCGGTAGTTCATGTCGACCGCGATCTTCGAGTTCCACGGCAGCGGCTCCTTGTCGGCCACGCCACCCAGGGCCACCGCGGCGAACGCGCGGGACAGCTCGGTGATGCTCTCGTCGTGCAGCATCTTGATCAGCGGATCGATGGTCCGCTTGTCGCCGATGAAGCCCAGCGCCGAGGCGATGGCGCTCAGCTTGGCGACGTTGCGGTTGCTGTCATCCATGAGCATCTGCTGCAACGAGTCGGTCACCGACTTGTCACCGAGCTTGCCCAGCGCGATCGCGGCCTGCTTGAGCAGGTCGGGACGGCGCACCGAGCTGTCGACGATCTCGCGGATCGTCTCGGTGGCCCGGTCGTGCCCCATGAGGGCAAGGCCGATGCACAGGTAGCCGGCGATCTCGTCGCGCTGGCGGTTCTTGATCAACAGCGAGGTCAGCGTGTCCGCGGACTCCTTGAACTTGCACAGGCCCAGCGCGATGGCGATCGCCGACTGGGTCTGGTCGTTCTTGATCGAGTTGATCGACTTGTGGAGGTCGGTGCCGATCTGGGTGTCGGCGGCCGCGCCCTCACCGGCCGCCTCGGCGGCGTTGAAGGCCAGGACGCCGAGCGAGACCGCCGCCCATGGCTTGACCAGGGCTTTGTTGCCCTTGTCGAAGATCTTCAGCAGCTCGTTGCGGTTGGTGTTGCCACCGATCTTGCCGAGCGCCATCAGCGCGAAGTTGCGCGTCTGCTGGTCCTTGCCGTCGTTGAAGTACTTCAGCAGCACTTGGCTGAACTTCCTGTCGTCCTTGTTGTCCTCGACCGGCTGGCAGAGGATGCCGAGGGCGACCGCGGCCGACTGATAGATCTCGTTGGCGCGCTTGACACCGCTGAGCTCCTTGGCGAACGCGTCCTTGTACTTGCCATCGGTGTCGCCACCGCGGCCCAGCAGCTGAGCGACGGCCGGCGGCACGTGGGACTGGACCATCTGCTCGCCCTGGCCGGCGTCCTTCTCGTAGTACTGCCACAGCGCGTCGACGCACTCCTTGCGCAGGCCTTCGTCGCCGTCGGGCTGCAGCAGGCGAATGCCGTTGATCGCCGCGACCGGCACGTTGCGGTCGATGACGCCGCTGTCGACGGTCTCCTTGAGCACGTCGCGCAGGGCCTCGAAGCACTGCCGCTTGATGTCGCTCTGGTTGGAGGCGTGGCCGATCAGGCCGAGGCCGTAGCAGGCGAACGCGCGGGTGCGCGAATCGACGGCCGGGCGGTCGACCAGCTTCTGCCCGGCAGCGGTGTCCCGCGCCAGGTCCGGCAGATACTCGAGGGCTGCCTCGAGCTGCGAGATTCCCATCGCCAACGCGGCGGTTTCGCGGATCTCCTGGTCGCGGCTCGGCAGGCGCTCCCGCATCACGTCGAGGATGCTGAAGTCCTGGTGGTCCTTGCCGATCTTGGCCATCGCCACCATGCACGACGAGACGATGTCGCGCTGGTCGGTGCTGTCGATGGCGCGCTTCAGCGCCGGCAGCACGCGGCCCATGATGTCGGCCTCGGTCGGCTTCATGGTGTCCTTGGCTTCCGCGCGACGGCTGCCACCCATGAAGAACTCGTCCGATCCCGTCGTCACCTGGCTGGCGTGGATCGACTCCTTCAAGTTGATGTAGGGGTCCTTGTTGAACTCCCACCAGAACTGCCACTTGGTCAGGTCGTCACCGATCGGTGCGCCGCGACCACCGGTCACCGGGCCGGCACCAGGAGCGGCGGGGCCGCCCGTGGCCGGGCCGGCCGGGCCGGGCGTGCCGGGCGCGGACGGACCCGGAGTCGTCGGGCCGCTCGGCCCGGGCGTGCCGGGGCCCCGCGGGCCGGGAGCGCTGCCGCCACCACCACCGGGGTTCGGCGGGACCACGTCGCCGGGTCCGCGATACTGGCCGCCGTGGGCGTATGCGGTGTCCGGCAGGGCGAACAGGAGGCCGGCGCATGCCAGGCCGCTCAGCAGAATCTTGTTCATCAGGTACGATTCCTCAGAGAGGGAAGAGTGTTCGGCTGGGGACCCGGCGCGGGATGGACCCGCCAGCCGGCGTCGCGATGGTTCCGAAGTCGTCCAACAAGCAAAATCGAGGCCCGACCGGGGCTCTCGATGGGAAAACCGCGCGGGCGCGCCGCGGTTCGCCGTGGATTCGCGGAGATGGTGCCCAGAATAGCGCCAGAGCGGATGGGGTGCAGCGTTTCCCTGGGAGTCGCGGGACAATTGTGGGTTTGCGGTTGTTACGCGGGCGCAACAACAAGGAGAGGGGCTGCGGAAGCTCGCAATCGGGAAACCTCTGGCATCCGCGCCCAGCCGCCTTCAACTGAACGCCCCATGCGATCCGCTCCGCCCTCGAACCGGCGCTGTGTCGCGGCGGCGGCCTTGTTCTGGGCGCTCGCTGGTGCGGCCGTTGGCTGTGGATCGCCTGCCCGCCTGACGGACCTGGGCGTGGCCGGCGCCCGCACTGCCGAGCTGGAGCCACCGCCCGCGGTCGAACGGCGGGACCCAGAAGACGCGCCGCGAGCGCAGGTCACCGAGCCCACCGAGAGCACGCCATCCTCCATCGCGCCGGTGCCGAGCGAGGAGGATGCGGTGGCCACCGCGCTGCACACCGCGGCGGCCTTGGCCGAGGCCGGCGACCACCGCGGCGCCCTCCGCGCGATCGACCAGGGGCTGGCTGCGACCCCCGGCGACCTGGCCCTCGCCCTGGCCCGCGCCCGGCTCTTGCGCGACCAGGGGGCTCTGCGCGCGGCGGCCGAGGTGCTCGATGCAGCCCTGCTGCGCGCGCCCGTGGTCGCGGTCTTGCAGCCGGCGGTCCGCGCCCGGCTGTTGCTCGGCGAGGTCGCCGTCGCCCGCGCGCACCTCGAGGCCGCCGCGGCGTGGCCCGCTGCGCGCCGGCCCGAGCCCGCCGTCCTGGGCGGGCTACAGGAGGCAGTGGCGGCGGCGGCGGCCGGACGGCCGCAGCTCGACCTGGCCGAGCTGCGCGCGCTCGCGCGCGGTGCCGAGGCGCCGGTGCAGCGCGCGCGCGCCCTGCGCACCCTGGCGGAGGCGGATCCGGCCGGGCTCGGCCGCGCGCTCGACGCGGCGGCGGCCGACCCCGAGGCCAGTGTCCGCCGCCTCGCCCTTCGTCTGGGCATGGCGACGGGGCCCGCCGACGAGGACTGGCTGCGCGGGTTCGTCGACGACCAAGCGCCGATGGTGCGGGCGGCAGCCGCCGTCGCCGTCGCCGACCTGGAGCGCGATCGCGCCGTCGCCTTGCTGTTGGACGTTCTGGATTCCGAAGAGAACGGATACGTTTTTCGCCAGGTGCACGACACGCTGAGCCAACTCGCTGGATCGACCGACCTCCTGCCGATGGGAGCGGAGGAGGATCCCGCCGTGCGCCGCCGGACTCGGGCGAGGTGGAGGGAGTTTTGGGGCAGGTGATCTTGGTGACGGGTGGCGCGGGCTACATCGGCTCGCACACCGTGCTGGCGCTGATGGAGCGCGGCCGCGAGGTCGTGGTTCTGGACGATTTCAGCGAGGGGCATCGGGCCGCCGTCGGCGACGCGACGCTCGAAGAGGGCACCTTGTTGGACGCCGGCTTCGTCGGTGACGTGTTTGCGCGGCACGACGTCGGCGCGGTGTTTCACTTCGCCGCCAAGTGCCTGGTCGGCGAGTCGGTGCGCGACCCCGGCAAGTACTGGTCGCAGAACGTCATCGCGACCTACAACCTGCTGGCGGCGATGGCGGCGAAAGGGTGTCAGCGGTTCGTGCTCAGCTCGACCGCGGCCACCTATGGCGAGGTGGAGACCGTGCCGATCGCCGAGGACGTACCGCAGCGGCCCTGCAACCCGTATGGCGAGACCAAGCTGTCGTGCGAGCGCATGCTGCGCGACTTTGCGGTCGCCCACGGCATCGATTCGGTCGCGCTGCGCTACTTCAACGCGGCCGGCGCCGATCCGGAGGGGCGCCGTGGCGAGGATCACGATCCGGAGACGCACTTGATCCCCAACGTGATCGGCGCCGCGCTGGGCACCCGCCCGGCGCTGACCGTGTTCGGCGACGACTACGACACACCGGATGGCACGTGCGTGCGCGACTACATCCACGTCGTCGACCTGTCGATGGCGCACGTGCTGGCGTTGGAGGCGATGGAGCGGGGCGAGGGCGGCGCGCGCGCCTACAACCTGGGCAACACCACCGGGACGTCGGTCCGCGAGATCATCCGGACGGTCGAGGACGTCGGTGGCCGGCCGGTTCCGTACGAGATCGGCGCGCGCAGGCCGGGCGACCCGGCCACCCTGGTCGGCAGCAGCGAGCGCATCACCCGCGAGCTGGGATGGTCGCCGCGTTACGGCAGCACTCGGGACATCGTGGAGACTGCCTGGCGCTGGCACGAGAGCCACCCCGAGGGCTATGCCGATGGCTGATCGGTGGGCGCCGGGCGCGGCGCTGCTCTCGGCCCTCGCCGGGTTCGGGTCGTGTACGACGTTCGAGCTCGCGCGCGACGAGTTCGACGCGGTGACGCGCCGCGACGACGCCGCCGCGGAGCCGGAACGCCTCAGCTACGATTTCCAGCCGCGCCGCTATCCGTGGCTCGTGCGCTCACTCAACGGCCTCGGCCTGGACGGTGTCCTGGCGGCGACGCTGGAGGTCGAGCCCGAGCCGACCAAGGTCGACAACCCGGCCAAGCTCGTCCGCGACTGCTTGCACGTGCTGGCCGCCTCCGCCGGTCGCGACCTCGAGCGGATCGGCGAGGCGGCGGTGCGCGAGCTGTGGATCGTGCAGGTCGGCAGCGATCAACCGCTCAACCAGATCGTCGCGCTGCAGGGCATGAGCGGTCACCTGGCCGATCTGGCGGTCGACCCGCTGCAGACGCCGGTGCCCGACCCCGGCGGCACGTCGGCGACCGAGGTGGCGGCCTGGTTGGAGACGCTGAGTGCGCACTGGCCGCAGGCGCGCGGCGGCGCGCAGCCGGCGGCCGCCGAGCGCGCTGCCTATCTCGAGGCCTTGGCCGCGCTCACCGAGGCGCCGCTGCCCGACGGTGTCGAGCAGCGCGCGCTGATCGGCGCGCTGGTGCGTGGCGTCCGCCGCGAGGGCGATGCCGAGTTGCGCGCGGCGACGCGCGCGGCGCTGCGGCGCGCGCTGGTGCACGGGCTGTCGCTGGGGTTGCGCGGTGCCCTCTACGCCGAGAGCCCGCGCGTGCGGGAGGCCGCCATCGTCGGTCTGCGCCGGCTCGCGGGGCCGCCGGCGGTGGGCTACGTCCTGGCCCGCTTGGCCAAGCCGCCGGCCATGCTGGTCGCCGACAGCAACCGCTTCGACGACGATCGCCTGCTGCGCCTCAAGCTGGTGCGGATGTGCGCCCAGCTGGCGCCGAAAGACGCCCTGGAGGCGGTCGCGGGCGGCGTGCCGCCAGTGGAGTTTCTGTACGAGACCGCGGTCGGCGATCAGGACGCCAACCTGCGCATGGTGGCGCTGGACGCGCTGGCGCGCTGCCTGCAGCGCCCGCTGTCGTTCGACCTCGCCTGGGCCGAGCGCTGGTGGCAAGACGAGTACGTGCCGGGTGGCCAGCGGGGCAGCGGCTGAGATGAGCGAGGAGCCGCTACAGACGGCCTGGCTGCCGCCGGTCACTCCGTACGACGGCAGCCAGCTGCGCCCGCACTGGATCCGGCGCACGACCGGCCTCGTCGGCGACGCGCTGATCGCGTTCCGCGGTCCGTGCCGGCTGGCGCGGACCGAGATCGCCGACCTCGAAGACCAGCTCGAAGGTCCAGGCATCGCCGGCGACGACATGCTGCACTTCGTCGAAGAGGTGTTCGACGATGGCGACATCGGCAGGGCGCTGCTGCGCCAACGGCTGTTTGCCGCGACGATGCTGGAGCTCTTGCTCGCGCGCGCGCCGGGAGCCCCGCTGCGCCGCGACGGCGACGATTTGTTCGCCGGTGACGGCAAACTGTCGATTTCGGTGGCGACGCGCTCCTTGATCTCCGGCCTCATGCACTTCGCCCTCAACGTCACCAACTCCGGCACGCCGGTGCGCACGGCGTCGCTCACCGATCTCGGTGTCGAGCCGCGCGAGCTGGCCGAAGCCGCGCTGCGGCAGGCCGCTTTGGAGCGCGGTTCGATGCGGCGCGCCCGCTGTCAGGTGCGCGGGCGGGAGGAGTCATGAGCGCGCGTCGCGGTCACGTCGTGCAGCTGATCAAGCTGCTGCTGGTGGGCGCCTTGATGGCGTTCGTGTTCTACAACGTGCAGTGGCGCGACGCCCACATCGTGCAGCTCGCCGACGGCGAGCAGCAGCACACCGCCGGCGAGATCGTCGGCCGGTGGGATACGCAAACGGTGACCTTTCGGCCGCTCGACGCCGACGGCGAGCCGACGGGCGAGGTGCAAGAGATCACGCCGTCCCCGCCCGAGGACGTGGTCTCGCCCGGCTTCTTCACCTACGTCCTCAACCTCGACAAGGCCTGGTTCGCGCTGGGCGCGCTGTGCTACTGCGCGAGCGTGTTCTTCGCCAGCACGCGGTGGTGGTGGCTGCTGCGCGTCAACGACCTCCGCGTGACCTGGTTCGAGACGCTGCGATTCACCTGGATCGGGCTGTTCTTCAACAACATCGTGCCGGGTCAGACCGGTGGTGACCTGGTCAAGGCGCTGTACATCGTCAAGCACTGCGAGGGCGGCCGCATGCCCGCGCTGGTCTCGGTGCTGGTCGATCGCATCCTGGGGCTGGGGTCGCTGGCGTTGCTCGGCGCGCTGGTCGTGCTCTTCGCGCTCGACAAGGACGGCTTCGGCCTGATCGCCATCGGGGTCTGGTCGGTGCTCGGCGTCGTCGCGATCGCCGGCGTCGTCGCCTTCAGCAAGCGGGTGCGGCGGCTGGTCCGGCTGGACGAGCTGCTGCGCGCCCTGCCGGCCGGCATCAGCGGCATCCTGCAGAAGGTCGACCAGGCGGTCTACTTCTACCGCGGCCACAAGCGGGGGATCGCGGTGTGGCTGGTGCTCGGCATGGGCAACCACGTGGTCTCGGTGCTGAGCATCCTGCTGGTCGGCGAGGCGCTCGGCGTCGGCATGCCGCCGCTCGAGTACTTCGTCCTGGTGCCGATGATCACCATCCTGTCGGCGTTCCCGATCGGACCCAACGGCTGGGGTGTCGGCGAAGCGCTCTACAAGACGCTGTTCGGCAAGTTCGGCGCGCCGCACCTGGTCGACGTCGCCAAGCCGACGGCCGAGTTCATCATGGGAACCCGCGGCGTCGCCCTGTCGGTGCTCTACCGCGTGCACCTGACGTTGTGGTCGCTGGTCGGCGGAGTGCTGGTGTTGTTCGAGCGCGACAAGGTGACGCGCAGCGACATCGAGCAGGAGGTCGAGCGCGAGGCCGTCGAGGGCGCGTGAGCGCCGGACTCCGGCGTCCTCACCACCATGGCAACGACGATGCCGCGCCCGGCGCGCGTGGCCGTATCGCGCTCCTGATCCGACCACCACTCGAGAGTCAGCGGTCCGCGGCCGAACGGGCTGCTATCCTACTGGGCAATGTCACTGCTCGTAGTCGGCTCCACCGCGTTCGATTCCATCCAGACCCCGTTCGGCACCCGCGAAGACTGCCTCGGCGGCTCGTCGACGTACTTCGCGCTGGCGGCTTGCCTGTTCACCGAGGTGCGGCTGGTGAGCGTCGTCGGCGAGGATTTTCCCGCCGAGCACCGGCAGCTGCTGGAATCGCGCGGCATGAAGCTCGACGGGCTCGAAGTGCAGCCCGGCAAGACGTTTCGCTGGAGCGGTCGCTACTCGGCCGACATGAACCAGCGGGAGACGCTGGACGTGCAGCTGAACACTTTCGGCGGCTTCGCGCCGGTCGTGCCGGACGCCTTCCGCCGCACCAGCTACGTCTTCTTGGCCAACGGTGCCCCGGCCACGCAGGCCTCGGTGCTCGATCAGATGGAGGACTCGGTGTTCCGCGTCGCCGACACCATGAACCTCTGGATCGAGAACGACCGCAGTGACTTGATGGCGCTGCTGCCGCGCGTCGACGGCCTGATCGTCAACGACGAGGAGGTCAAGATGCTCACCGAGGAGACCAACTTGATCCGCGCCGGCCGCAAGCTGCTCGAGCTCGGGCCGAAGCTGGCGATCGTCAAGAAGGGCGAGCACGGCGCGTTCTTGTTCTCGAACTTCTTCCAGCAGGCACTGCCCGCGTACCCGACCGATCGGGTCGTCGACCCCACCGGTGCCGGCGACAGCTTCGCCGGCGGCTTCATGGGCTTTCTCGCCGAGTGCGACAGCTTGAGCCTGTGGAACATGAAGCGCGCGATGGCGTTTGGCACGGTGACCGCGAGCTTCACGGTCGAGGGGTTCGGCGTCGATGCGATCGCCGCCGCCGACCGCGCCACCGTCGAGCGGCGCTACGAAGAGCTGATCCAGTTCGTCAGCATCTGAGCCTCAGCGCGGTCGCCGGCGGCCGCGCTGAGCCGGGGCGCGGGAGCCGGGGCGCGGGGGTTCGCGGGCCTCGGCATGTGACCGGAAGCGCCGCGCGGGCCACCAAAATGCGGCGGGCTCGCGCAAAAAGCTGGCGAATGTTTGGCTTTTGTAAGGGTCGCCGCTAGTCTGTCTCCTCAATCTCCCCGGGAGGGACCGAAACGACCATGGTGACGAACAGCAAGGGCAAGTCGGGCGAACCGCGCCGCGAAGAAGCACTCGAGGACGCGCTGGCCTCGATCGAAAAGTCGTACGGCAAGGGCGCCATCATGCGGATGGGCGACCAGACGGTGCAGCCGGTCGACGGCATTTCCACCGGGTCGCTGGGCCTCGATCTGGCCATCGGTGGCGCCGGCTTGCCGCGGGGGCGGGTGGTCGAGGTCTACGGGCCGGAGTCGTCCGGCAAGACCACCCTCACCCTGCACGTCGTCGCCAACGCCCAGCGCGCGGGCGGGACGGCGGCCTTCATCGACGCCGAGCACGCCCTGGACCCGCAGTACGCAAAGCGCCTGGGGGTCGACCTCGACCAGTTGCTGATCTCGCAGCCGGACCACGGCGAGCAGGCGCTCGACATCTGCGAGACCCTGGTGCGCTCGGGAGCCATCGACGTGATCGTGGTCGACTCGGTCGCGGCTCTGGTGCCGCGTGCCGAGATCGAGGGCGAGATGGGAGACACGTTCGTCGGTCTGCACGCCCGGCTGATGAGTCAGGCGCTGCGCAAGCTGACCGCGCTGGTGGCCAAGACGCGCACCTGCTTGATCTTCATCAACCAGATCCGCGAGAAGATCGGCGTCATGTTCGGCAGCCCGGAGACCACGACCGGCGGTCGCGCGCTGAAGTTCTATTCGTCGGTGCGCATCGACATCCGCCGCATCGGCCAGATCAAGAGCGGGGACGCCCCGGTCGGCGCGCGCACCAAGGCGACGGTCGTGAAGAACAAGATCGCGCCGCCGTTCCGCAAGGTCGAGTTCGACATCGTCTTCAACCGCGGCATCGACCAGACCGGCGAGCTGCTCGATTTCGGCGTCGAGCACGGCGTGCTGCGGCGCAGTGGCACGTGGGTGAGCTACGGGGAGACCCGCCTCGGCCAGGGCCGCGAGCGCGCCCGCGATTTCCTCGACGAGAACGTCGAGATCCGCACCCAGCTCATGCGCGCGATCTTCGAGGCCAAGGGCTTGCCGGTGCCGGCTGCGGTGGGTGGCGGCAAGGCCGCGGGGTCGGCGGAGGCGGCGGACACCGCTCCTGACAAGAGTGCGGCCCCAGGCAAGAGTTCCGCCCCGGCCAAGAGCGGTGGCGCTGGCAAGGCCGGTGGGACGAGCAAGACCAACGGCACCTCGGCACAGACCAATGCCGCTGCCCTGCGCGGTCAGCGCGGCGCCGCCAAGTAGGGCCGGGTCGCGCCGGCCGACCTCCCGGTCGGGCCCGCTGGTCGCCTCGGCCAGCTGCGCGCGCAGGGGGCGCCGGTTTGCTTTCTCCCGCGGGCCGGCCTAGTTTCCGCGGCCCGGAACGCCGGCGCCCCGGTCGCCCCGAGCCGTCTCAGGGCCGTGCGGCGGCGGTCGGCGTTCTGCAGACCCGAATGCCACTGCCATGACGCCGCTCTCCGTCGCCGAGGTTCGCGAGCGCTATCTGCGCTTCTTCGAGGCCCGAGGCCACCAACGCCTGCCGTCCGACTCGTTGGTCCCCGCCAACGATCCGACGCTGCTGTTCACCGGCGCGGGGATGAACCAGTTCAAGGACATGTTCTTGGGCAAGGGGGGGCTGCCGTACCAGCGGGTCACCACATCGCAGAAGTGCCTGCGCGTGCCCGACCTCGACAACGTGGGGGCGACTCCGCGCCACCACACGTTCTTCGAGATGCTGGGCAACTTCTCCTTTGGCGACTACTTCAAGGAGGAGTGCATCCAGTGGGAATGGGAGTTCTTCTCCCGTGAGCTCGGCATTCCCGAGCGCAACATGGTCGTCACCGTCTACGAGGACGACGACGAGGCCTTTCGGATCTGGAACGAGGTCGTCGGGCTCGAGCCCGAGCGGATCTTCCGCTTTGGCGAGAAGGAGAACTTCTGGCCGGCCGAGGCGCCGAGCAAGGGGCCCAACGGCCCGTGTGGGCCGTGCTCGGAGATCTACTACGACAGTGCGCCCGACCGGCCCTATCCCTCGCACGAAGGCCTGGAAGAGCTGCCCGACGATCGGTTCACCGAGATCGGCAACTGCGTGTTCACCCAGTTCGATCGTCAGGCCGACGGCACGCTGGCGCCCCTGCCGCAGAAGAACATCGACGTCGGCTTGGGACTGGAGCGCATCACGGCGGTGTTGGCCGGTGCGCCGAACAACTTCGAGACCGACGCGTTCCAACCGCTGCTGGACGCGGTCGCCGCGCGCTCGGGCCGGCCGTACGAGACCGACACCGCCGACGGGGTGCGCATGCGCCGCATCGCCGACCACGCCCGCGCCGTCGTTTTCTGCGTCGCCGACGGCGCGCTGCCTAGCAACGAGGGCCGCGGCTACGTGGTGCGCAAGATCCTGCGGCGCGCCTGCCGCGATGGCTACGACCTCGGCATCGAGGACCCGTTCCTGTGCGAGCTGGTCGATGTCGTCGGCCAGGTCATGGGCGAGGCCTACCCCGAGGTCCGCGCGCACGCCGGGCAGTGCCGGTCGGTGATTCGCGGCGAGGAGGAGAGCTTTCGCACGGTCTACACCCAGGGCATGCAGCGCTTGGCCGCGGCGCTCGAGGGCGCGGGCGATGGCGGGCTCGAGCACAATGGCGAGCTCGCCTTCCAGCTGCACGACACCTACGGCTTTCCGGTCGACATCACCCGGCAGGTGATGGCTGACCGCGGGGTTGCCCTGGACGAGGCCGAGTTCGAGGCCGCGATGGAAGCCCAGCGGGCGCGGGCCCGCGCGGCGATGGCGACCGCCGACGCGGTGTTCGCCGACAACGCCGCCATGCGCTTGCGCGAGGCCGGCGTCCGCCCGACCCGGTTCATCGGTTACGACGCGCTCGAAGCGGACGCGACGCTGGCCGCGGTGATCGGCACGGGCCACGTCCTGTGCGACGAGATCGGCGAGGGCGAGGCGATCGCGGTCAGCGATACCACGCCGTTCTACGCCCAGGGCGGTGGCCAGGTGGGGGACACCGGCACCATCGAGCAAGACCACGGCCGCGCGACGGTGCTCGGCACGACGGCGCTGGATGGCTACTTCCTGCACCATGTTCGGGTCGAGCAGGGCACGCTGCGCGCGGGCGCACCGTGCCGGCTGCGCGTCGACGCGGCGGCGCGGCGCGCCACCGAGCGCAACCACACGGCGACCCACCTGCTGCACGCTGCGCTCAAGCGCGTGCTCGGCGATCACGTCAACCAGGCCGGCTCCGAGGTGGCGCCCGAGCGGTTGCGGTTCGATTACACGCACGGCGAGCGGTTGACCGACGCGCAGATCGAGGAGCTCGAGGCCATGGTCGCCGGGGTGGTTGGCGAGGCGATCGAGGTCAGCGCCGTGGTCAGGCCGATCGCGGAGGCGAGAGCGTCGGGCTTCGTCGCCCTGTTTGGCGAGAAGTACGGCGACGAGGTGCGCACGCTGGCGGTCGGCGAGTTCTCCAAGGAGCTGTGCGGCGGCACCCACGTGCGCAACTCCGGCAACATCGGTGGCTTTCGCATCGTGTCGGACTCGGCGATCAGCGCCGGCACGCGGCGCATCGAGGCGGTGACCGGCGACAGCGCGCGGGCCCTGTCGGCCGCCGACCGCAGCCAAGTCGGTGCCATCGCCCAGCTGCTCAAGGTGGCGCCGGCAGAGGTGGCCGAGCGGGTGCGCCAGGTCGCCGCCGAGCTCAAGCAGGTCAAGAAGGAGCTGGCGAAGGCGTTGGCGCCGGACCCGGCGGCGCTGCTGGCCGAGCTCGAGAAGGAGTGCCGCGCGGTCGATGGCGTGCGCTGCGCGATCTACGTCCGCGCAGGGCTCGACGGCAAGCAGGCGCAGGATCTGCTGAAGCGCGCGGTCAAGAAGTTGGCGCCGTTCGCCGGCGTGGTGCTCGGCACCGGCGCCGCCCAGGTCGCGGTGGTCGCCGCGGTGTCGCCGGACGTCGCCGACCGCCTGTCGGCCGCCGACCTGGTGGCCGCCGCGACCGGAGCGATGGGCGGCGGCGGTGGCGGCCGGCCGCAGATGGCCCAGGGCCGCGGCCAGAACGCCGCGGCGCTCGACGACGCGGTGGCGGCCCTGCGGGGCTGCTTCGAGGCGGCTGGACTGCCGGTGTGAGCGTTTCCCCCGGCACTCCGCCGGCCCCAGGCGGCGCTGGATTTCGCGAAAGTCCGCCGTAACATTCCCGGGCTCCTCGGGCGCCAGCAGCCCGTACCCTCCGGATTCTAACCAGTTCGAACGGTGGACGCCGCGATCCGCGGGCCGAGCCGCCGCCTGACCCATGGCCGTCCCGAAGCGTCGACAAAGTCGTTCCCGTCGCAACAAGCGCCGCTCGCATGATGCCCTCAAGCCGGCGCAGCTGGTGCGGTGCAGCAACTGCTCGGCGGCGATCCTGCCGCATCACATCTGCGCCAGCTGTGGGCATTACCGCGGCCGCCAGATGATCCCGGGCAAGATGGCGTGAGCCTCGGCCGGCCACGCCCGTTGCGCCGCGGCGCGGGGCCATGGCCGCCGCGGTCTCTGTGGAGCATCGTGTGAGCAAGGTAGTGTTGGATGCCATGGGGGGTGACCACGCCCCGGATGCGATCCTCGACGGGGTTGCCCTGTCGCTGGAGCGCGGCATCTGTACCGGCGAGCAGCTGTTGCTCACCGGCCCGGCGCAGCAGCTGCGCGACGCCCTCGCCCGGCGCGGTCTGCCCGCGGCGATCGAGGTCCACGACGCCCCCGATGTCCTCAGCGGCGAGTCGCCGATCGACGGCCTGCGCCGCAAGCCGCGCAACAGCATCGCGGTCGGCATCGGTCTGATCCGCGAGGGCCGGGCAGATGCCTTCCTCAGCGCCGGGAGCACCGGCACCGTGGTCGCCGCCGCCAAAGTCGGCTTGCCGGGTCTGGAAGGCATTCGCCGGCCGGCGATCGCGGTGACGATCGAGGCCGAGGCCGGCCCGTTCATCGTCGTCGACGTCGGTGCCAACCCGCAGCCCAAGGCGGTGCATTTGCTGCAGTACGGGCTGATGGGCGCGGCCTACCACCACGACGCGTTCGGCACCGAGGAGCCGCGCGTCGGTTTGATGAACATCGGCTCGGAGGCGGGCAAGGGCAGTCCGCTGGCGGTCGAGGCCGGCGCCCTGCTGCGCGCCGCGCCGATCAACTTCGTCGGCAACGTCGAGGGTGTCGATGTGTTTCGCGGAGCCTGTGACGTGATCGTCTGCGATGGCTTCACCGGCAACGTGCTGCTGAAGACCAGCGAAGGCGTCGCCGAGTGGATGCTGCGCACGGTCAGCGGCCTGCTGCACGAGTACGAAGTCGGCGACGAGAAGAAACGCCAGATTCTCGCCCGACTCATGGACAAGGTGGACTACTCCGAGTACGGCGGTGCACTGCTGCTCGGCGTCGAGGGCATCGTGACGATCTGCCATGGTCGCTCGGGAGCTTCGGCGATCGCCAACGCGGTCAAGGTCGCCCTGCAAGCGGTCGGCGCCAATCTCAACCAACACATCGTTTCGGCGGCACGCGCTGCGGCCGCCCGCTCCTGAGTACGGACACCCGAGTCGCGATGGCCAGCATGTCGACCCCGACGTTGATTCCCGTGGGCATTGCCGGGCTCGGCAAGTCCGTGCCCGAGCGCGAGCTGCACAACGACGAGCTCGAGCGGATGGTCGATACGTCCGACGAGTGGATCGTGCAGCGCACCGGCATTCGCAGCCGCCGGATCGCGGCCGACGACGAGTGCACGAGCGACATGGCGACCGAGGCGGCGCGGCGTGCGTTGGACGACGCCGGGATCGCGCCCACCGAAGTCGACGTGATCTTGTGCTGCACGGTGACCGGCGACATGGTGTTTCCGGCGACGGCCTGCAAGATCGGCGAGAAGCTCGGTGCTCCGCAGGCGGGTGGCTTCGACATCGGCGCGGCCTGCAGTGGGTTCGTGTTCGGCCTGCACACCGGCGCGCAGTACATCGCCGCCGGGGCGGCCAAGACCGTCCTCGTCGTCGGCGCCGAGAAGCTGAGCACGATCCTCGACTACCAGGATCGCAACACGTGCGTCCTGTTCGGCGATGGCGCCGGCGCAGTGGTGTTGACCTCGCTGGAGCGGGCCGGTCAGGGCGAGTACATCGAGGGCTCCCTCGGCATGGAGGGGGGCAACGACGAGGTCTTGTGTGTGCCGGCCGGTGGCGCTCTGCACCCGGCCTCACACGCCACGGTCGACCAGCGCATGCACTACATGAAGATGGGGGGCACCAAGGTGTTCCGCTTCGCGGTGCGCGTGTTCGCCGACATGGTGGCGAAGTCGATGCGGCCGTACGGCTACGACCAGCTCAGTGTCGTGGTGCCGCACCAGGTCAACCAGCGGATCATCGAGGCCGCCGCCGAGCGGCTCGAGTTGCCGCTCGACAAGTTTTTCGTCAACATTGCGCAGTATGGCAACACTTCCGCGGCCTCGGTGCCGATCGCGCTGGCCGAAGCGCGGGATGCCGGTCGGCTCGAGAAGGGCAAGATCGTCTGCATGGTGGCGTTCGGCGCGGGTCTGATGTGGGGGCACGTCCTGGTGCGCTGGTAGAATCGCCCTGGGATCGACAAGCCAAGCTCGATGATGGAGACAAAACAGTGACGCTCGAAGGCAAGGTCGCGGTCGTCACCGGTGCGTCGCGCGGCATCGGTCGCGCCATCGCCGGTGCCCTGGCCGAGCGCGGAGCACGCGTCGTGTGCACGGCGACCCGCGACGGCGGTTGCGCGGCCACGGTCGACGAGATCCGCGCCGCCGGCGGCGAGGCCCATGGTTACGCCTTGGAGGTGTCGTCGCTCGAGGCGGTCGATGGTTTTGCCAAGGCGGTGACCGACGATGTCGGACCGGTGTCGGTGCTGGTGAACAACGCGGGCATCACCCGAGACGGGTTGTTTCTGCGCATGGCGGCCGAGGACTTCGACGCCGTGCTCGCGGTCAATCTGCGCGGCGCGTTCGCCACCTGCCGGGCGTTTGCCCGTGGCATGGCGAAGGCCCGTCACGGCCGGATCGTCAACGTTGGCTCGGTGGTCGGGCTGACGGGCAACGCCGGTCAGGTCAACTACGCCGCGGCGAAGGCCGGCCTGATCGGGATGAGCAAGTCGCTGGCGCGTGAGCTGGCGGGACGCGGGGTGACCGTAAATGTCGTTGCCCCGGGGTTCATCGAGACCGACATGACCGCCGGGCTGCCCGAGGACGTCCGCACCGAGGCCGTCAAAAACATTCCGTTGGCCCGTTTCGGCACCCCATCGGATGTTGCAGGCACCGTTTCTTTTCTGTGTAGTGACGCCGCCGCGTACCTCACGGGACAAGTGCTCGTCGTGGACGGCGGCATGGCCATGTGACCGGCCGCAGCCGTGCCGGCGTGAGCGTCGACCCTCATTCCGTATCTGACCCTGGCTCCCCCAAGGGAGGTTTGAAAGTGGCGAAAGTCGAGAACGTCGAGGAACGAGTCCTCAACATCGTTTGCGAGCAGCTCGGGACCAGCCGTGAGAAGATCACGCGGGAGACCTCGTTCATCAACGACCTTGGTGCCGACTCGCTCGACACCGTCGAGTTGGTGATGGAGTTCGAGGACGAGTTCGAGATCAACATCCCCGACGAGGACGCCGAGAAGATCCAGACTGTCGGTGACGCGATCACCTACATCGAATCCAAGCTCTCCTGAGCGCGGGTGGTGGCCATGTCGCGTCGCCGAGTGGTGATCACCGGGATGGGGGCGATCAGCCCGCTGGGGCTGGACCTCGCCTCGACCTGGGACAAGCTGCTGGAGGGCGTGTCCGGGGCCGGACCGGTCACGCGTTTCGACGCGTCCAAGCACACCACGCAGTTCGCCTGCGAGGTGAAGGATTTCGACGCGCTCGCCTACTTCACCAAGCTCGAGCTGCGGCGCTTCGATCTGTTCGCTCAGTACCAGCTGATCGCGGCGGACGAGGCGATGCGCGACTCGGGCATCGACATGGGGAGCGAGGATCCCACCCGAGCGGGCTGCATCATGGGGTCCGGCATCGGCGGGATCTTCGAGTTCGAGCAGACCAAAGAAGTGGCGATGGAGAAGGGCATCCACCGGGTGAGCCCGTTCTTCATCCCCAAGCTGATCAGCAACTCGGCGGCAGGCCACGTCGCGATTCGCCACAACCTGCAGGCGACCTCGTTCGCCACGGTGTCGGCGTGCGCCAGCGCCAGCCACGCGATCGGCATGGCGCTGCGCTCGATTCAGTGGGGCGAGTCCGACGTCATGCTGACCGGCGGCGCGGAGGCCGCCACCAGCTACCTCGGCTTGGCCGGCTTCTGCGCGATGAAGGCGCTGTCGACGCGCAACGACGATCCGCTGCGCGCGTCGCGACCTTTCGACCGCGAGCGCGATGGTTTCGTCATGGGTGAGGGTGCTGCGGTGCTGGTGCTCGAGGAGCTCGAGCACGCGCGCGCGCGCGGCGCCAAGATCTACGCCGAGGTGCGGGGCTACGGCTCGACGGACGACGCGCACCACATCACCGCGCCGCGTGAGGACGGCGATGGCCCGGCGCGGGCGATGACCCTCGCGCTGCAGGATGCCGAGTGCGACCCCGGCGAGGTCGATTACGTCAACGCGCACGGCACCAGCACCGAGCTCAACGACAAGACCGAGACGCTGGCGATCAAGCGCGTGTTCGGCGAGCACGCTCAGCGTTTGCAGATCTCGTCGACCAAGTCGATGGTCGGCCATTTGCTTGGCGCCTCGGGTGCCATCGAGCTGGCGGCATCGGCGTTGACGATTCAACGCGGCGTCATCTCGCCGACCATCAACTACGAGTTTCCCGATCCGGACTGCGATCTCGACTACGTGCCGAATGCGGCGCGCGAGAGTGCGGTCAAGGTCGCCATCAGCAACTCCCTG
Organism: Planctomycetota bacterium; assembly: GCA_965223545.1. Taxonomy (GTDB): domain Bacteria; phylum Planctomycetota; class UBA1135; order UBA1135; family UBA2386; genus CBDCWY01. Next base: position 7,593,564 of record OZ245006.1, read on the forward strand.
GGTTTTGGCGGCCACAACACTTGCTTGGTGATCGCCCAACCGTGAAGCAGCAGTTCAAGCAGCTCCTCCACCACTACAAGGTGGAAGCGTTCAAGATCAGCCACAGCCACGACTCGGTGCAGGAGGCCGCTCGCGAGATCTTGAAGTTCTCGGAAGAGGCGCTCAACAACGAGTACCACTACCACTTCCACACCGATCCCGATCCCAAGCGGATCGAGACCTTCAAGATGATCAAGAACTACACGCTCGAGGCCCTGCTGCCGCCGGTGCTCGAGAAGCTGGTGTGGCGGATCTCGGTGTTGGAGAAGCAGCACGAGGAGCTCGTCAAGCTGTTCGGCGAAGTGCTGGAGACGCTGTCGGACGACGATCTGCGCCTCGACCCGCCGCACGACGCTTGAGCGAGCGAGGGGCTGACGCGCGATGAGCACGACGGCTCCCCTGCGCACGGTGCTGGCGGCCGACTTGGGCGGCACCAAGTGTCGGTTTGGCCGGGTCGACGCCGACCTCCAGGTCCGTGCCGTGCGCGAGGTACCCACCACGATGGTGCGGGCCGACTTCGACGCGGCGATGCACGAGGCCTTCGACGCGGTGTCGGCGCCGCTCGACGGCTGCCTGCCGGCGGAGGCCATCGGTGTCGGAGTCGCCGCGGTCGTGCTCGCCGATGGTGACACGCTGACCGGCAGCCCCAACCTGCCGTTGGCCGAGGTGCCGTTGGCAAGCGAGCTGCGTGCCCGCTACGGACTGCCGGTGACCCTGCTGAACGACGGTCGCGCCAGCGCTTTCGGCGAGTATCTGACCGGCGAGGCCGCTGGCCGGGATCCGATGTTAGTGTTGTTCTTCGGCACCGGCATCGGCATCGGCCTGATCATCGGGGGGGCGCCCTATGCCGGCGCCGGCAACGCCGCGGGCGAGGTCGGGCACGCGATCTTCCGGCCGGATGGCCGGCAGTGTGTTTGCCGTCGGTACGGCTGCTTCGAGGCGTACTGCGGCGGTGGCCCGATGACCAGCCGCGCGGCCGCCGAGCTGGGCGCGTGTGCCGATGGCACCCGCTGGACGGTCGGTCGCATCGTGGCGCGCGCCGAGGCGGGCGACGCGGCGGCGGCGGCGATCCTCGGCGACGCCGAGTTGGCGGCCGGTACCATGGTCGCCTCGCTCTGTACGGTCCTCAACCCGGCGGTTGTGGTGCTCGGCGGGGGTGTGCTCAAGGGTTGGCCGGAGCTGGCGCCCCGGATCGAGCGCGCGGCGCGCAGCTGGTGCACCGACAACGTCAACCAGTCGATGACTTTCCTGCCCAGCACCGGGGGCTCGGACGCGATCCTGCGCGGCGTGGCGCGCGCGACCGGCGTGTGTTGACTCGTTCGCGGCGCCGGGCCGGAGCCTTGCTATGATGCACGCGGTTCAACGGTGGGGGCCCTTCGATGACCAAGGTGGCGGTACTGGCGGGCGGCTGCTCGCCCGAGCATGACGTTTCGCTGCAGTCGGGTGCGCAGGTGCTGCGTCACTTGTCCGCGGCTCATGACGTCTGGCCGGTCTACCTCGACCGCGAAGGTGCGTGGTGGGCCAGCCCCGAGCCGCTGGCGCCGCCACGCCGGGCGGTGGGGTTCAAGGCCGAGGGCATGCAGTCGCGCTCGCCAGGTGCCGCGCTGGCTTGGCTGCTCGAAGCCGCGGGGGTCGAGGTGGTGCTGCCCGCGCTGCACGGCGCCTTCGGCGAGGACGGCGCGGTGCAAGGCATGCTGGAACTCCACGCCGTGCCCTACGTCGGTTGCGGCGTCGCAGCGTCGGCCGTGGCGATGGACAAGATCCGCACGCGCGAAGCGTTGGCATGCGCAGGTGTGCCGATGCCGAGGGCTTATGTCAGTCCCACGCCGTTGTGGCGTGCCGACCCGAGTCGCGAGGCGGACGCGATCGCGCAGTCGGTGGGCTTTCCGTGCTTTCTCAAAGTCGACGTCTCGGGCTCGAGCCTCGGCGTGCAGCGCGCCGAGGGCGCCGCGCACGTCGCCGAGTTCTTGGCCCGCGACGGCGGCCTCGGCCAGCGCTTCTTGGCGGAGGCAGCGGTGGAAGGCGAGGAGATCACGGTTGGCGTGCTCGGCAACAGCGGCCATGCGCTCGAGGCGCTGCCGCCGGTCGGCATCTATCCGGTGTCGGATGCCTTCTTCACCTACGACGCGAAGTACACCGCGTCGCTGTGCGAAGAGGTGGTTCCGCCGCGCGGCCTCGACGATGTCATGATCGCGTCGGTGCAGGACTTGGCGGTGCGCTGCCATCAGGCGCTTTGGTGCGACGGGATGTCCAGGGTCGACATGATCGTGGCGGACGACGGTCCGGTCGTGCTCGAGGTGAACACGATTCCGGGGATGACCGAAGTGAGTCTGCTGCCCCGCGCCGCCGCGGCCGCTGGGCTCGATTTCACCGGTCTGCTCGATCGCTTGCTGCGGCTGGCGTTGGAGCGCGCCGACGCCGGTGGGCGAACGCAGTCTCCAATCCCGCGCGCGGGCGCTACGCTTTGGCCCCACCCGCCCGCATGCACGCCACGACCGAGCCGACCGACTCCGTCCCCCGCGCCCAGGGAGTGACCCCGGCTGGGGACGGCGGTGCATGGCAGTGGCTGCGCGAGCTCGCCGCCGAGCCGGCGTTGCTCGAAGTGCTGGTCCTCGCCGTCGTCGCCGCCGTGGTGTTCTTGGTCGGAACCCACCTCGTTCGTCGTGTGCGGGAAGCGCGGGCGCGGGGTGCGCTGAGTGACTACCTGCTCGGCGTCGAGCAGGCGCTGGCGGGCGACGTGCGTGGGGCCGCCAAGCGGTTGCGCAAGGTGTTGGCCGAAGACCCGGAGAACGCGTACGCACGCCTGCTCTACGGCGAGGTCCTGTGCGAGCTCGGCGAGCCTGGAGCGGCGCACAAAGAGCACCTGTTGTTGCAGCGTTCGTTCGGCATCGATAGCCGGCGCAACGAGCTCGGTTTGGCGCGGAGTCTGCTCGACAGCGGGCGGGCCGGCGAGGCCGTCGAAGTCGCGGCGCACGCGGTGCAGCGCGTGGAGGATCGCGCTGGGCTGCGCCTGCTGTTCGCCGCGCAGCTCGCGGCGGGACAGCCTGAAGAAGCGGGGCGCACCGGCTGCAGGCTGGCGCCGATGCTGAGCGACGGCGGTGAGCGCCGGGCGGTGCGCGCGCGTGCGGCGGCGGCGCTGGCGCTCGCCGGGGCGGTGCGGAGTCGGGGGGGAGACGACGCCGGCGCGGCCGCTCTCTGCCGCGAGGCCGAGTCGCTGGAGGCCGATGTGCCGGAACTGCGCCAGCTGCGTGCGCGCCAACACATCGAGCGCGGTGACCTGCCGGCGGCGACTGCGCTGGCAGTCCCGGCACTGGCGGAAGGTGCCACCGGTGCGTTGGCCGTCGAGGCCGGCCGGGCGGCGGTGTTGCCAGCACCATACGTCTGCCCGACCTGTCGCGGCGCGCTGCCGCGGTGGCAGCTGCGCTGCCCGCACTGCGAGGCCGGTGTGGTGCCGGAGCTCGCCGAGCCGGCGCTCAGCGCACCGATCGAGGACGCGGCGCAGTGCATGGACGGCATCGACGCCAACCGCGCGCACGTCCGCCGGCAGGTGCGGGCGGCGCTCGCCGGCGACGGAGAGGCGGTGGAAGATCTGGCGGCGCTCGGCGGAGATGCCGTGGCGGAGCTGTTGGCGGCCGCCGCGCGGCCGTCGGAGCCTCCCGACGTGCTGGTCGGTGTTCTCCGCGGCATGGGACCGCCGGTCATTCCCGCCCTGTTCGCGGCCCTGCGGCAAGCGACGCGCCGGCCCCTGGGGCGGATCAGCGGGCTGCTCCAACCCAGCCGTGAAGCCGCCGTCGTCGGTCGCGTGGTGCAGGGCTTTGGTCGTGACGCGTTGCCGTTCTTCGAGGAGCTGGTGGACACCGAAGATCGCGAGCTGCGCAAGGTCGTGCTCGACTTCCTCATCGGCCTCGCCGACGAGACCGAGTTGGCGGCCGCGTTGGCCCGCTTCGCCCCGGTCGAGGTGATCCACCGCCTCAACGCCGCCCCGCGGCCGGTCTTGGTCGCCTTGCTGCGAACGGTGCGCGGCGATGGTTTCGTCGCGAGTGGGCTGCTCGTGCAGTCCAGCTTTCGCCGCGAAGCCGAGCTCGTGGAGGCGCTCGCCGGCGCCCGCGAACCGGCGGCGTTGATCGGCGTGCTCGAGCGGCGTGGCTACACGCCGCAGCTGGGCGAGCTCTTGGTCGACGCGCTCGGTGATGCGGCGTTGGCGCCAGTGGCTGGTGATGCCCTCGACCGATTTGCCACGCGGGCGCTGGACCAGATGCTGTCGGCGTACGCCGACCAGGATCGGTCGGCCGACGTTCGGGAGGGTTTGGCCACGCGCATCGCGGCGCTGGGACCGGACGTCGTCGCGCCGGTGTGCGCGCTGTTCGGCCCCTCCGCGTCGGCGCTCGACGACGACCTGCACCGCCTCTTGGTCGCGGTCGGACCTGTGGCCCGCGGCCCGCTGGCCGAGGCGTACCGCAGCAGCGGGTTGGTGGAGCGGCTGGCCGGGCGTCTGCCCGGGCGCCGCACCTCGCGGCACAGCCACCGGCGCGTGCGGATCATCCGCGCGCTGTGCGCCCTCCGCGGCGGCGAGGAGTTGCGGTCGCTACGCGCCGACGAGACCGATGACAACCTGGCCCTGCGCCTGGCGCAGGCATTACACGAGATCGAGGGCGGTGCGGGTGGCATCGAGCCGCCGGCCGCCGAGCGCGCCAACGACTTGGCGGGGGATGAGCATGGCGCGCCTGGGTAGGCTCTTCGGTCGAGTGATCGGCGCGCCGGTGCGCGCGTTACTGCCGTCCAACCCCTGGCTGCGGCTGTTGGTCATCGCCCTGCCGGTGCTCGTTCTGCTGGCCTTCCTGCAGCCCGTGCTCGGCTTGGTCGGTGGCGCTTTCCAGCTGGTCGCCGGTCTGCTGGCGCCGCTTCTCGACAACGCTGTCGGTCGGCTCGTGCTGCTCAATGCGATCCTCGCGGTGGTAGCGCTGGTGGCGTGGTTGCTGCTGCGCAACTCGTTCCGCAGCCTGCGCTCCGGTCTGCTGCTCCGGCACCATCTGGACGGCGTGCAGGCGTTGCTCGGCGACGATCGGCGCCGGCCGGAGGAGGCGTTCCGCCGGGCCGCGCGCTCGACCGCCGCGCCACCGCGCGAGTACCGCGCCGCGCCGCAGGACGCGCGCATCAAGTTGGCACGGCTCGCGCTCGAACGCGACGAGCCGGCCGAGGCGATCGCCTGGTTGACCCGGGTGCGCGAGAAGCGTCTGCCGGCCGAGTTGCGGCGCAGCCTCTTGCAGCTGAGGGTCGAGGCGGCCGAGGTGCAGGGCGAGATGTTGCCGGAGACCGTCGAGCGCGAGGTGGTCGAGGCACTCGAGCGCTTCGCCGACGACGCACACCTGTTGGCGGCGCTGCGGCGCCTGCTCATCGCGCGCGGCGCCTTGGCCGAGGCCGCCGACGTGCAGGCGCGGCTGTTGGCGGCGGCCGCGCCGCGCGCCGCGGCGGCCGCGCGCCAACAGCTTCTCGACGACCTGATCCGCGCCGGGGAGCAGGCTCTGGAGGGCGGCGACCCGCAGGCTGCCGCCGGGTTTGCCCGCCGGGCCCACGCCGTCGAGGCGACCCCTGCGGCTGGTGTCCTTCTCGGTCGCGCGATGCTGGCCAGTGGCGACGTCACCGCCGCGGTTCGAGAGTGGGGTGCAGTGCGGGCCCCGGAGGGCCTGGCGCGGCTCGCCGAGCTGTTCGACGAACGGCCCGGTGTCTTGAGTCCGCGCCAACTGCTGCAGGCGTGCCCGACCCAGGGAGCACTCTTGCTGGTGGCCCGCGAGTACGCCCGCGCCGGCGAGCCGGTCAAGGCCCTGCGGGCGGCACGGCGGGCAGCGCGCGCATTGGGCCCGACGCCGACGGTCACCGCGGTGCTCGGCGAAGTGCTGGAGCGCTGCGGACAGACGGCCGAGGCCGCCGAGTTGCGGCAATCGGCGTTGCGGTTGGCGGTCGGGGGCGAGGCTCCCGCCTGACTCGGGCGGTTTGCGGGTTCCGTTCGAGGCTGGAACACGCTCTGCCCGGCGCTACCCTGTTGCCGTTTCGCGAAACGCCGGAGTGGCGGAATGGCAGACGCGTCGGATTCAAAATCCGATGCCCGTAAAGGGCGTGTGGGTTCGAGTCCCACCTCCGGTACCAGCGATCTGCGGCAGCGCCGGCAGTCGAGGCCAAGCCGCGTTGCATTCTCTGCTCTCATCACCTGAGATCTAGAGATGCGCAATCTCTCGAGCTTCGTGTGCGGCCGCTGGCAGGAGGGCCAGGGGACGCTGAGTGAACTCGTCAACCCCGCGACCGAGCAGCCGCTCGCGCGCTGTGGAACCGGCGGGGTCGACTTCGGTGCCGCGCTGGCGCACGCGCGGTCGGTGGGTGGGCCGGCGCTGGTGGCGATGTCGTTCCAAGAGCGCGGTGCCGCGTTGAAGGCGATGTCGCAGGCGGTGCACGAGTGCCGCGAGGAGCTGATCGAGCTGGCGGTGGCCAACGGCGGCTGCACCCGCGGCGATGCGAAGTTCGACATCGACGGGGCAACGGGCACGCTGGCGGCCTATGCGCACTACGCCAAGGCCCTGCCCGAGCGGCCGTATCTGGTCGATGGCGACGGCGTGCAGCTCGGGCGGACTGCCCGGTTTTGGGGGCAGCACATCTGGGTGACGCGACCCGGTGCCGCGGTGCACATCAACGCGTTCAACTTCCCGGCCTGGGGAATGATGGAGAAGTTGGCCTGTGCCGTGCTCGCGGGGATGCCGGTCATCGAGAAGCCGGGCACGCCGACGGCGCTGGTGGCCTGGCGCGTGGCGCAGATCGGCATCGAGTGCGGCGCGCTGCCCGAGGGCGCCTACCAGTTCCTCTGCGGCAGCGCCGGGGATCTGCTCGACCACCTCGGCCCGCAGGACTGCTTGGCGTTCACCGGATCCTCCGCGACCGGCGCTCGTTTGCGCGGCCACGAGACGGTGGTGCGCAACAACGTCCGCGTCAACATCGAAGCCGACTCGCTCAACGCGGCTGTGTTGGCGCCCGACGTCGAGCTCGGTTCCGAGACGTTTGCGCTGTTCGTCCGCAACATCGTCCTCGACATGACGCAGAAGACCGGGCAGAAGTGCACGGCAGTGCGGCGCATTCTGGTGCCGGAGGGGATGGTTGACGAGGTGCGCGAGGCGGTCGTCGATGGTTTGCAGCGGATTCGGGTCGGTGATCCCAAAGATGCCGACGTGCGCATGGGGCCTTTGACCAGTGCCTCGCAGCTCGACGAAGTGCTGGCTGGAATCGGGCAGCTGGCCGCGGGCGGGGCGACCGCGTGTGGTGGGCCTGAGCGTCTCGCCCAGCCCGGCTATTTCGTTGCGCCGACTCTGATCGTCGCGACCGACGCGTCGGCCGATGTGTACCACGCGTTCGAGGTCTTCGGACCGTGTGCCTCGGTGTTGCCGTACGACGGCAGCGCGGACACGGCTGCCGCCCTCACCGTACGCGGCGGCGGTGGCTTGGTGTGCAGTGTCTACTCCAACGACGTCGCCTGGACCGAGCAGTTCGTGCACGCGGTTGCCCCATGGCATGGGCGGGTCTGGATCGGCAGCGAGAAGTCGGCTGAGCAGGCCTTGCCGCCGGGGATGGTGTTGCCGGCGATGGTGCACGGCGGACCGGGGCGCGCGGGCGGCGGCGAAGAGCTCGGTGCCGAGCGCGGTTTGCACTTCTACATGCAGCGCACTGCCCTGCAGGGATTCCGCGGCACGCTCGAGAAGAGCTTCGGCTAAGAGGCGCGGCCGGGCTTCGTGTGGGATGCGCGCCACCGCGCCCGGATTGACGGTCGACCGGTGACGCTGTAGATCGGGGGCAACTTGAACGCGTCCATCGCGGCGCTAAGGAGTTCACCTCGTGCACGGATCGACGATGCGTCTCGCCACCACAGCGCTTGCCGGTCTCGCGATCGCGGCGAGCGCGGCGGCCTCGGATCTCAAGCTCGACGGACGCGTTTCCGTCGAGAAGCGAATGGGCGGCCAGGTCGTGGTCACCGTCACTGGCAACCCCAACTCGGCGGTGACCCTGTTCATCGACGTGAGTGCCGGGCCGACGATGTTCCTCGGTCAGAGCCTGCCGCTCGGCTTCACCGGGGCGCTCGGCACCTTGGTGGCGGGCAACACCGATGCCAGCGGCCAGCTGACCCTGCCGCTGCCGCTGCCGGCGTCGCCGGCGCTGCACGAGCTGACGATCTACCTGCTCGCGGCAGTGGCGGATCCGTCCGCGCCGGCCGGGCTCGACTTCAGCAACGGCGCCGATCTGACCTTGGTCGACCGCAACGTCGAGCTCGCCGGCAACAGCCTCGCGGCGTTTCCGTTCTTCGACTACGTGCGCGCGATCAACGCTGGCGCGAGCGTCGAGCTGGCCATCGATCCCGCGCAGCTCCCCGAGATCGCCGGCCAATCCGCCGACGTCTACGTGGTGGACTCGAAGACCCGCACGCAGTGGATCGCCGACGGCTCGCTCACCGACGTGGCCGGCGGTCCGCAGACCGTGGCGTTCACCACCACCACGGTGCAGGCCAACACCATCACGCTGGACAGCGGCGCGCTCGCCGGGCCCGACGCCAGCGCGAGCTCGGGCGACACGCGCATCGGCGTGGGCTACGACGTCGTCATCGACGTCAATCAGAACGGTCGATTCGACGCGGCGGTCGACTTGATCGACGGCTACGACGACGCGGTCGCGGGCTTCTACGTGGTGCGCGACACCTCGGCCGGCTCCACTCCCGGCAACCCCGCTGCGGGGCCGCTCGCGGTGAGCGAGGCGATCTACACGGGCGGGGTGTTCTTGGGTCAAGTCACGTTCTGGCCCACCGACATCGCCAACCTTGGGCAGCTGCCGCTGGTCGTGATCAGCCACGGAAACGGCCACAACTACCAGTGGTATTCCCACCTCGGCTACCACCTCGCGAGCTACGGCTACGTGGTGATGAGCCACGAGAACAACACCGGCCCGGGCAGCGGCACGGCGGCGCAGTCGACGCTCGCCAACACCGATTTCCTGCTCGAGTACCAACACGTGATCGGCGGCGGCGCGCTCAACGGCCACCTCGACACCAGCCGGATCATCTGGATCGGCCACAGCCGCGGCGGCGACGGCGTCGCGCGGGCCTACGACGATCTGTTCAAGGGCGTGGTGACGCCGACCCACTTCTCGATCGACGACATCGTGCTCGTCGACAGCATCGCGCCGGTCGACTTCGGTGGGTTCGAAGGCGCCAGCCCGGTGTTGGCGGGCACGTCGGGCTCCCACCCGCACGACGCCAACTTCCACCTCTGGGTCGCCCAGGCCGACGCGGACGTCAACGGTTGCGCGTCGTCGGCGACCCTGCAGTGGTACCACCTCCACGACCGCGCGACCGCGCTGCGGTCGTCGACCTCTCTCTACGGCGTGGGCCACGGCGACTACCACAACGGCAACGCCAGCTCGGTCGCCTCCGGACCGGGCCTGATCGGCCGGTCGACGACGCACCTGATCATGCTGGGCTACATCCTGCCCCTGCTGAAGCACTACGTCGAAGGCGACGTGCCCTCGCGTGACTTCCTGTGGCGTCAGTACGAGTCGTTCCGGCCGATCGGTGTGCCGATCATGCCCGGCCTCGTCGCCAACCTGCTGTTCCAGGACGACAAGGCGTCGGGCAAGTTCATCATCGACGACTTCCAGGACATTCTCACCGGCGGCGCTTCGCCGGCGGTGGCGAGCTCGGGAGCCCCGGTGACGCGCACTACGCCGTCCTACGTCGAAGGCACGATGGACGACAGCGACCGGTTCTTCTCGCGCAACGCGGCGGATCCGTTCAACGGGTTCACGATGGACGACGATGGCGGCACCGGCCCGTTCCGTTCGGAGAGCTTCGGCAGCGTGTTCAGCGTCGACGGCACTGGTGATTTCGACATCACCTACGACGTGTCGGCGACGGTGCCTCGCTTTGCCGACTACGAGTACCTGTCGTTCCGCGCGGCGCAGGGCACCCGGCACCCGCTGACCGAGGCGTTGCTCGCCGACCTGACGTTCACGGTGACGCTCGAGGACCAGGACGGAGTGCAGAGCTCGATCGACTTCAGCGCCTACGGCGCGGGCATCGAGCAGCCCTATCTGCGTCCGGGGTGCACTGCCGGCGGCGCGCCGCCTCCCAACGTCGGTTGGAACTCCGAGTTCGAGACGATCCGCATCCGCATCGACGATTTCCTGCAGAACGGCAGTGGCCTGGATCTGACGGCGATCTCGAAGCTGATCTTCAACTTCGGCCCGTCGTGGGGCTCGTCCGTGGGCCGGATCGGCCTGGACGAGATCGAGCTGACCGCCAAGTGAGCCAAGGAGCGCACGCCATGAAGACAACCCGTTTGGTTCTCTATGCCGCGCTGGTCAGCACCTCGGTGCTCGTCGCCGGCTCCTCGCTCTGGTCGCCCCAGCAGGACCCCGAGGTCCGACCGGACATCCCGAGCAATCCGATGGCCGAGGAGGTGCGGCTGGTCGAGGCGCGCCGCTTCACCGTGGGTGAGAAGATCGTGCACGCCTGGCGGCGCGACGGCCTGCAGTACGACTCCGGCTGGCTGTTGGTGCTCGAGGCCGCGCCCGGCTTGATCCTGCCGCGGCAGACCTACGAGCCGGTTCTCTACGTCGGCGCCCAGACCGCCGATCGAGTGCACGCGTCGGAGCAGTCCGGTCGCGTGGTCGCGATCGTGCCGGGCGACTTCCTGCTGACCGATGTGCCGATCTTCTTCGGTGCGCCGGCTCTGCCCGAGGAGCTGGGCCAGACCGAGATCGATGCCGCGTTGCAACGCGCCGTCGACGCCGGCGTGGTGCCGCCGTCGCTGGACGCGGTGGCGCGTGCGGTCGACCCGACGCCGCTGCACGTCGCGGATCATTATCAGCTCCGGCAGCGTGCGGTCGATTTGGTCGAGAAGCACTCGCCGCAGGCAACCGACTTCATTCGCGGCGCGCGCGCGCCGCTGATTCGTTGAGGCCGTTCATTTCAGGGATCTCCATCATGCAACTCGCCCTTCGAATCGTTCCCCTGGCGCTGGGCATCGCCGCCGTCGCGCCGGGAGGGCTCACCGCGCAATGCGGCACCACCGTCAGCAGCTCCATCGGCACCGCCACTTGGACGCCGGCGGGCTCGCCCTACTGCGTCACGGCGCGGATCAACGTGGGCTCACTCACCATCCAGCCCGGCGTGGTCGTGCGCCTCAACACCGGCGCCTCGCTGAACGTGTCGACCAGCCTGCAGGCGGTCGGCACCGCGCAGCAGCCGATCGTGTTCCAGGCCTCCGCGTCCAACCAGCGCTGGCGCGGGATCAGCTTCAGCGGTGCGGCGGCGACGGCGCAGCTGGCGTTCTGTCGTTTCTCCGGCACCGGCGGCACGCCGGCGCTGAACTTCACCGACACCGTGCCCTCGATCAGCGACTGCTCGTTCACCGACAACCGCAGTGGCTGTGTGTCCGCGAACTTGGCGGCTGGCGACTTGGTGTTGTCCAACTGCTTGTTCGACGACACCGGTCCGGTCGGCGGGGCGGTCGCCGCCACCCTGGCGACCGGCAACCTCATCGTGCAGGACTGCACGTTCACCGAGAACGACGGCAACTCTTCGGGGATGGCGATCGAGGCCGTGCTCGCGCAGGGTGATCTGTCCGTCTCGGACTGCGACTTCAGCGGCAACAGCTCGCGCACTCACGGCGGGGCGATCTACGCCGATGTCGGCGGAACGGCCACCATCGCGCGGTGCACGTTTACCGGGAACAACGCCGATGCGCTCAATCGCACCGCCGAGCCCGCCGGTGGCGCTTTGTTCACGATCGGTGATGCGGTGGTGACGCAGTGCCGCTTCGACGGCAACTGGTCGCGCGGCCGGCGGACCGACAACACCGCGCTCGGGCGCGGCGGCGCGATCTACGCCGCGATCGGCAGCCTCACCTTGGACAACACGCTCTTCAGTGGCAACCGAGCCGAGGCGGCGTACCAGAACGCGACCTTGGCCGGCAGGGCGCGCGCCTTCGGCGGGGCGGTGTTCGCGAGCTTCGCTTCGCTGACTGCGACGAACTGCCTGTTCACCGGCAACTTCACCACCACGAGCGGGACGACGGACACCGATGATCGGGGCGCGGGCATCTTCGCCGAGGCGCTGCCGGTGTCGCTGACCAACTGCACCGTGGTGCGGGGTGCGACGCTCTCCAACCAAGACGCCGGCGTCTACTTCGCCGGCGGCGCGCACACGATCGTCAACTCGATCTTGTGGTTCAACGAAGGCGCGCAGATCGGTGGTGGCGGCAGCGTGACCGTCGACTACAGCAACGTCGAGGGCGCGCAGCCGCCCGCCGGTATCGGCAACCTCAACGTCGACCCGATGTTCGCCAACGGCACCGGCAGCTGCGACATCATCGTCGCCGGCTCGCCGTGCGTCGACGCGGGCGATCCGGATCCGGTGCACAACGACGTCTGCTTCCCGCCGTCGCTGGGTGGCGCGCGCAACGACATGGGCGCGCACGGAGGGCCGCAGGCCTGCCAGTGGGCCGGGGTCGGTGGCTTGCAGCTGGCGCCGAACGCGACGCAGCTGTCGACGCCGGCGCCGCTGACGCTGACCTTGACGAACGGTGTGCCCGGGGCTCCGGCCGCGTTCTTCATCGTCGCGGTCAACGGCACGCCGTTCCTCGCGGGGTTGCCGTTCGTCATCACCCTGTGTCCCGACCAGAGCGGCAGCCTGACGGTCAACGTGCCGGCGACCACGCCGGGCAACTCACTCGGGTTGCAGGGCTACTCGCTCGACACGAGCGGCGGCATCTCCGCCTCGAACGTGGTCACCGTGACGTTTCAGTAGATGAGCGCCGCCGCCACCAGGCGGCGGCGACCATGCACGGGAACACGACCAGGTTGTTGGCGTAGCGGCGCCACAGCCGCCGTGGCTCGCACACCAGGCGCCACAGCCACTCCAGGCCGCAGCGCTGCATCCAGCGCGGCGCGCGCCGCACGGTGCCGGCGACGAAGCTGAAGGTGACGCCGACCGCCATGATCGCGCGCGCGCGCACCAGAGGGCGCAGCTGCATCATCAGCCGCTCCTGCTTGGGCGAGCCGAGGCCGATGTAGAGCAGGTCGGGGTCGGCGCGGTTGATGCGTTCGACCATCGCCTCGACGTAGTCCGCGTCGTTCTCGAAGCCGAACGGCGGGCAATCGATTCCGCACAGGCCGTCGCTACCGGCCTCCGCCGCGATCACCGCGGCGGCGCGCTCGGCGTCGCCCGGCGTGCCGCCGAGAAAGTAGTAGCGCAGGCCCCGTCGTGCGGCTTCCACCGCACTGCGCGGCATCAGGTCACTGCCGGCGACGCGCTCCGGCAGGTCCTTGCCGAGCAGGCGCGAGGCCCACACGAGCGGCTTGCCGTCGGCGATCACCAGGCTGCCCGTGGCGCAGAGCTCGATAAACTCGGAGTCGTGCCTGCCGCGAACGACGTGGTCGACGTTCGGCGTGAACACGAGGTGCGGCGCCCCGTCCTGCCGTCGTGCCAGAGTGAGGAGGCGTTCGGTTGCCTGCTCGAGTGTGACCGCGTCGAACGAGACGCCGAACAGCTCGACGCACCGGCCTCGGTCGGGCGGGAGTGGGTTCATGCCGGACGGCGAACCCGGGTCTGGGGCCGCGTCTGCGGGCGGCGACGCCACGGGTGGCGGGGGTTGCGAGTCGGTGGAAGGCACGGTTTGGCGCACTGGGTGTGCGCCAGGGACATCGGCTGCCGGCGGCCTGTGCCTTGATGTGGCGCAGGTGTGCTCCTGGGCGTCGCGGCCGTGGTGTGCTGACGGAGGCATGCGGGTGGACTAGGCTCTGCGGCATGCACTCCGTGCGATTCGCCGCCGCCGTCCTCGCTTTGCCGCTCCAGGGACAAGAACCCGTGCACGAAAACCGCCTGGCCCACGAGACGTCACCATATCTGCTGCAGCACAAGAACAACCCGGTCGACTGGTATCCGTGGGGCGATGAGGCGTGGCAGCGCGCCCGCGACGAGGACAAGGTCGTGTTCCTGTCGATCGGCTATTCGGCGTGCCACTGGTGCCACGTGATGGAGCACGAGTCGTTCGAGGATCCGAAGATCGCCGCCCTGCTCAACGACAAGTTCGTCAACATCAAGGTGGACCGCGAGGAGCGGCCTGACCTGGACGACATCTACATGACCGCGGTGACGGCGATGACGGGCAACGGCGGCTGGCCGATGACCGTGTTCCTCAGTCCGACGGGCAAGCCGTTCTTCGGCGGCACCTACTTCCCGCCCGAGGACCGGCACGGCATGCCGGGGTTTCGCCGGGTGATCGAGCACGTCGACAATCTATGGAACACCCGCCGCGAGGAAGTCGACAAGGCTTCCGCCGACCTCGCGCGTCATCTGCGCGAGCAGCTGCGGCCGGAGCCGAACCCCGGCGACCCCGAGCTCGCCTTCCTCGCCACCGCGGCGGCGAACAGTCTGGCGCGATACGACGCGGAGCACGGCGGGTTTGCCTACCCGCCGCGGCACGCCCCGAAGTTTCCACATGGAAGCGAGCTGCGCGTGTTGCTGCGCAGCCACGCGCGCAGCGGCGAGCGGGAGCCGCTGGCGGCGGCCGAGCACACGCTGCGGCGGATGCGGGAGGGCGGGATGTACGACCAGCTGGCCGGCGGCTTCCACCGCTACAGCACCGACCGCGAATGGCTCGTGCCGCACTTCGAGAAGATGCTGTACGACAACGCGCTGCTGGTCCCGGCGTACGCCGAGGCGTTCCGCCTCACCGGCGACTCGTTCTACGCCGACGTCGTGCGCGACGTCTTGGACTATCTCCTGCGCGAGATGCAGGACGATGCCGGCGGCTTCTACTCGACGACGGACGCCGACAGCGAGGGCGTGGAGGGCAAGTTCTTCGTCTGGCAGAAGGACGAGATCGAGCAGTTGCTCGGCGAGGATGCCGCGCTGGCCTGCGCGTACTGGGGCGTCAGCGAGGCCGGCAACTGGGAGCACACCAACGTGCTGCACATCGCGCAGCCGCTCGCGGCCGCGGCGCAGGCGGTCGGTCTCGAAGTCGACGACGCGGCCGCCCGCATCGAGCGGGCCCGGGCGACTCTGCTGGCGGCCCGCGCCAGCCGCGTGCCGCCGGGCACCGACGACAAGGTGTTGGCGGCCTGGAATGGCATGGCGATCGCCGCCTGCGCCATTGGTCATCAGGTGACTGGCGACGAGCGCTACTTGGCCGCGGGCCGCCGCGCCGCCGAGTTCGTGCTGCGAGAGATGCGGGTGGAGGGCCGCTTGCGCCGCGTCTGGCGCCGGGGCGAGGCGCGGCTGACCGCCTATTTGGAAGACTACGCGTTCTTGGCCGACGGGCTCCTGTCGCTGTTCGAGTCGGACTTCGACCCGCGGTGGCTGCGGGAGGCGCAGGCGTTGCTGGCGGTCATGCGGGAGCATTACCTCGACGACGAGCACGGCGGCTTCTTCTTCACCGCCGACGATCACGAGGAGCTCGTGGTCCGCACCAAGAGCGTGGCCGAATCGTCGATTCCCTCGGGCCAGGCGATGGCGGCGTTGGCGCTGCTGCGCGCAGGTCTGCTGCTGGGCGATGAAGAGCTCGAAGATCTCGGCGTGGGGGTGCTGCGCGCCGCGCACCCCGTGCTGACCCGGCAGCCGCTGTCGGCGCCGACGCTGCTGCTCGCGGTCGACCTGCACTTGTCGGATCCGCGCGAGGTCGTCATCGCCGGCGAGCCGGGGGCGGCGGATTCCACCGCGCTGCTACAGGCCGTGCGGGCGGCGTACCCGCCGCACCACGTCGTCGCGCTGGTGCACGACGACAACCGGGAGGAGTTGGAAGCGCTGTCTCCGCTGTTTGCCGGCAAGACCGCCAGCGAGGGCGCGCTCGCTTTCGTCTGTCGCCGCGGCGTGTGCGAGGCGCCGGTGTCGGATAAGGCCCAGCTGTCGCTGGGCGGCGCGCGCGCTCAGAGGTAGTCGAAGTAGAGATCGACGAAGCGCTGCACTTCGTCCGCGGTGGCCGTGTCGAGCGCGTGGCGGTCGGTCGCGTCACCGATCGCGGTGCGCAGCTGGCGCAGGGCGGCGGTTTCCAGCAGGAACGCCGGAAACGCCTCGCCCGGATGTGGGGGCTCGACCATGGCGCGCAGCCGTGGTAGCCAGGCCTGCTGCGCGTGAGAGGAGTTCTGCAAGAGGAGCCGCCGCGCTTCGACGTCGAGGGCCCAGGGATCGTCGATGGACTCCAGCGACGGCACGGTGGTGGGGGGAACGGTCATGGGTGGGGGACACCGGTCGAATGGGTCGGTTCCGACCCACCGCTTGCATCGAGCCCTGAGGGTCGGGGACTTGAGCCTGGCCGGGCGGCGGCGGTGTTTGCGGATCCGCGCGCGATCACCCAAGATCAACGCAGGCTTGGCCGGCGGGTTGGCCGCCGCCAGCGTTCGCGAAAGCCCGTGTCCACGTTCTCCAGCTTCACGTCCCGCTTGCTGTCGCCGGCCGAGCGCGCGGCCGCGGAGGCGATCGCGGTGCGCGCGGGTGCGCACGGGGTCTACGTCGGCAACCGGTTGGCCGGAGATCGGGTGTCGAGCGAGAGTGGTTGCATCCTCGGGCTGTACTCGGATGACGCGTTGGCCGGGGTGGCCTTCTTCGGCGAGCGCGGCAACCTGATTCTGTTGCAGGGCGGCGACCTGGATCCGCCCGCGGTTGCCGACGCGGTGCGCGACAGCGGCTTGGCGTGGCGCATCGTCCTGGGGCCGGAGTCGTGGGTCGGCGCGCTGGCGGCGCGCGAGGCACAGGAGCCCCTCGTGCACCGGCGCCAGCTGTACTACGCGGTCGACGCCGCGGCCGCGGTGGACTTGCCGGCCTCGGCGGCCGTGCGCGCCGCGGGTCGGCGCGACCAGTCGCGGCTGATGCAGGCCGCGCTCGACCTCAACCTCGTCGACCTGTGCGTCGACCCGGCGCGGGTACACCGCGCTTGGTTGCGCGACGCGATCCGCCGGCGCGTGCGCGCCGGCCAGACTTTCGTCATGGGTGAGCCGGGCCAGCCCACGTGCAAGCTCGACATCGGCAGCGCCGGTTCGTTCGGCGTCGTCATCGAGGGCGTCTACACCTTCCCGGAGGAACGCGGACGGGGGCTGGCGACCGCGTTGGTCGCCGGGGTGGCGCGCGCCGCGGACTCGCCGCTCGTCTGTCTGCACGTGGCGGAATCCAACCGCGCGGCACGCCACGCCTACGAGTCGGCCGGCATGCGGTCGCACGGCGTGCTCGGTTTGCTGCTGCGTTGCTGAGACCGAGGCGCGTGTCAGGGGGAGTCCGCGCCCGGTTCCCGCAGCCGCTCCGCGAGCGTCGCCAGGCCGCGCGCCACGAGCCCTCGCACGGCGGATTCGGTTACATCGAGGCGCCGGGCGACGTCCGCGTAGCCGAGCCCGAGCAGCTTGACGTAGGCGATCGCGTCGCGCTGGGCATCGGGCAGCTGCGCAACCGTACGTTCGATCCGGTCCAGCTCCTCGCGCGCGCTGGCGATCTGACTCGGCGTTGCCACGGGTCCGTAGGCCCGGAGGAGAGCCTGCGTGGCGTGGTCGTCGAGCGGCACGCGCTTGGCGACGTCGCGCTGTGCGCGGCGGTAGTACTTGTTGCGGTCGAGGATCTTGCGCGTCGCGAGGAGGAACAACCAGCTGCGGAGCTGTGCGTCGCCTCGGTAGTCGATCGCGGACAGGTGGTCGAGGGCTTCGCGGCAGACCGATTGCACCAGGTCGCCGACCGACTCCTGCTCCTGGAGCATGGCCCCGGCGCGAACGCGGACGAACGCTTGCAACGGCGGCATGTGCTCGGCGACGAGCTTGGCCAGGGCGGCGCGGTCCCCGCGCTGGGCGTCCACTACGGTTTGTCGGAGACGGTCGGCCATACTGTGCCGTCGGTAGCGCTCCGCGGCCGGGGAAAACGGTATCACAGGCACGGGTAGGTCCGGCCCGGGCTGCAGTGGAGAGCGACGCCCCGTGGGACGGCGTTTGCGGGTTCTCGACTTTCTCGCAACGCGCTCGCGAGGTTCCGAGTGCATGCCGCGCTCGACCGCGAGCCGGCGTCCCACCGGCGGGTCTTCGCCGCACCCCGCCGCCGGTGATCGAGCTACAGGCCGATCGTCACGCGCAGTCGGTTCGAGCCGGCGATTCCCGGCAGTGATGGGCACGGCGAGCTGCTGCCGCCGAGCGTGATCCACTGCACGTCGACGCTGGCGCCGAGGGCGTTGTAGAGTGCGCAGGAGATTGGCGACGGAACCTCGGCGCTGCCGCCGACCAGCGGGACGGGGACCGTGATCAGCTGGATCACGAAGGTGCAGCTGCCGCACGCGTAGGTGAGGTTCGGCAGACCCATGTAGAAGAGCGCGGTGGGCGCGGTTGGGTCGGCGCCGTCGAGTCGGTAGCGGAAGCTCGGATTGCCGACCGCGACCGGCCCGATCGTACTGGCAGTACCGCCACCCGTGCAGCCACCGCCGAGCGAAACGACCGGGCCACCAGGCCCGAGTGCCTCGAAACGCTGGGCCTGGAGCGAGGTCGACAGACTCGTGCTGGCGACGCTGGAGAACACCACCAGGGCCTCGTCGCCCTTGCCGCCACCGTGGAACTCCGAGGCGATCGCGGGGTGCGCGTCGTAGGCGCCGACCGCACTGCCGACCACCGCCTCGTCGCCACAGGCCGCGCACGCCGGGCTGAACGCCCGTAAACGCAGGTCGTAGTCGAGAAACCCGACTCCTTCGCGAGACCAGGCGATCAGATACTTGGTGCCGAGCCAGGCCACCGCCGGAGTTCGTTCGTCGACCGTCGGGTTGGCGGCGATCGCCACCGGCGCCGCCGCCAGCAGGCGACTGCCGTTCCAGGACAGCGGCGTGCCGATCACGTCGCCCGACAGAGAGGTCGGTAGCGACAGCTCGCGGTAGACCAGGACGAAGCTGCGGCCGTCTCCGTCGACCGCGGGGGTCGACGCCAGACCGCTCGTCGTCACCGTCGTGGCTGGTGACAACGCGGCGAGGTCGCGGTCGAACAGGCGCGCACCGACATCACCGGCCGACGACCGCCAGGCCACGACAAAGCGCCCGAG
Source organism: Planctomycetota bacterium (assembly GCA_965223545.1). Classification (GTDB taxonomy): domain Bacteria; phylum Planctomycetota; class UBA1135; order UBA1135; family UBA2386; genus CBDCWY01. Next base: position 7,612,678 of record OZ245006.1, read on the forward strand.
AACGCCGCCGGAACGGCTGATGCACGCGTCACCGGCGCCCGGGTCGGCGACCAGCAAGCTGTCGCTCAGCACCATCGGCGGCGAGATCACGGTCGGGAAGTTGAGTCGCAGCTGGATCTGCGCGCCGCGCACGCCTTCACCGGGTCGCGTCCACACCAGCACCACGTCGTCGTCAACCACCGTCACCTCGCTGCCGAGAGCCGGCTCGACGTCCTGCGCGCTCGCCTGCGTGACCTGCACGATGATCGACCGTTGGCCGTCACCTTCCACGCCCCGCACCCACAGGTCCCAGGGTCCGAACGGGGATGCCGCCTCCTGCCAAACGACCGCGAAGCGGCCCGACTGTGCGACGAAGGCGGCGGTGGGCGAAGTCGACAGCGCGGTGTTGTTGGCGTCGATGCGCAGCAGGCCGGTCAGCGGTGCGCCGCTGGGGTCCACGATCAGGCCGCGAACCTCCGCCGACGTCGCCGCGAGTCGCCGGCTCCAGACGACGAGGTAGCGGCCGGACCGCGCGTTGCACGCAATGTCCGGCTCCGTGTCACCGGCTGTCGCGCTGATCGAGAACACGGTCGAGATCAGCGGGTCCAGCTCCAGCGGGAACGCCGCCGCCTCGACCGCGGCGGCCGGCAGGCGCAGCTCCAGCAGCCCGTCGCGCCACGCCATCGCCATTGGCCAGCGCCGTCCCGTGGCATCGACCGCGACGGCGCGTCCGATGTCGACGCCCACCCCGGGCCGGGCTCGCAACGCCAGACCGGCGTCGCACCGGCCTGCCGGCGGCGCGGCCAGGGTCGAGCCGACGCGGACCAGGGCCACGAGGTCGCCATCCCCCGGGGGCCGGGCTGCCAGCTCGACCGCGTGCTTGAGGCCGTCGCTACGCACTTCGAACGTCTCGGTCACGCGCGCCGTGTGCCGGTAGTGCACGCGGCGGTCTCCGGCCCGGGCCGGCTTGCTGTCGGAGCCCCAGCTCGCGACCGTCCGCTCGCCGCGGCGCAGCTGCACGAGCCCGACCTCGATGGCGTGCAGCTCTGCCTCGGCGGGCAACGCCGGCACGAATCTCGCCCCGGACGAGGTGAATTCGACGCTGTAGTCGGGTCCACCTCCGGCAAGGCCCACCTCTTCCGACCAGATGCCGCAGGCGTCGGCGATGGCGTCCCGTGCGGCATGCGGCGGCGGCTCGGCGGTGGTGGGCGTGGGTTGTGCGGCCAGGCTCGCCGCCGCGGCGAGCGAGAGGGCACAGACAAGGAACGTGTCGCGAGTCATTGGATGGTCACCTCCAGCGCGTTGGACAAGTCCGCCCCCAGCGGCGAACACGTGTTGCCGATGCGCAGCAACGCCCATTGCGTGTAGAACGTCACGCCGCGCAGCGAGGCGAACGGCGGCATCGCGATCGGCACCTCTTTGAAGCTGGTAATGCCGGTCCCCTTGATCACCGCGATGCCCACCGCCGGGTCTGGTACCAGGACGCAACCGCTGCACGGCGCATCGAGCCGCCGCGGACTCACCAGCAAGACTCCGCGGGTGAAGATGTCGATGTCGTGTCGCGCGCGGAGGGTGAACGCCGCATGGTCAGCCCGGGCGCACGATGCGAAGGCCTCACCACCCAGACCGCAGCCTCCGCCCAGGTCGCGCGAGACGCCGTCGGAGACGAACAGCGTGCGGGCCTGAATCGCAGTCGTGTTGTTGTCGCCCTCGGCCCAGACGAACAGTGCCCGGCTGGCGTCACCACCGCCGCCATTGGCGGCGGACGACGCGCCGAACACGGTGTCGTTCTGGTCCTGTTCGAGGGCGAATTGGGGCTCGCACAGCTCCACCGTGAAGGGGTCGGCCGACCGCGCGTACAAGTCTTGTTGGATGGAGAACGGCGGCGAGGACACATCGGCGATCGCAGCCGATCCGCCGAGCCAGCTGGCTGCCTTGGCAAAGGCGAACGGCGACGACGACAGGCCATTGGCCGTCTGTGCGACCGTACCCGTGCGTGGATCGAAGGTGATCGAGAACGCCGCGGCGCGCGCCGCGACGACCCAGGTGCGGCCGTCGCCATCGACACTGCCGATGGTGTCGGTCGCGATCGGGAACGGCGATGTCAATGGCGTGAGGTCCATCCCGCACACCATGCCGAACGCCCCCAGGGTGGTGGTCAGGCGCCGCCACACCACCAGCAGGCGACGGTGTGGCCCGCCGGTGTGCGCCACGCGGACGTCGAGCACGCGTCCGGAGATCGACGCCAGCCGCTGCGAAGGGAACGCCGCCAGCGTGCCCGAACGACTGATCACGAGCAGCTTGGCGCGCATGATCGTGGTGCTGGAGCTGAGCTGGTCGGGATACACCGCCACTGCCGCGTCCGGTTGGTCTGCGGCTTCGCCCGCGACGTCGACCAGGTTCGGCGTGATCTGGTTGACGGTGGCGACGCTGACCGTGTTCGACAGCGCGCCGTTGGCGAACACCGCCCGCGCCTTGATGATCCCCGGTTGCTCGGTCCAGACGACGACGAAGGCGTCGCGTTCGTTGATGTTGGCGACCACCGGCTGCACGTAGCCGCTGGTCGCCGCGACCCGAATCGAACCGGCGCCAAAGCCGGTGCCGTCATCGCGCACCAGGCGTGCGTGCACCCCGTCGGCAAACGACCAGACCACCAGGTAGCGGTCGGAATCTCGGTCGTATGCGACATCGGGATGGCGCGGCTGGAACGCCGTGCGGCCGAACACGGCGAACTCGGGTCCGGTCACGGTTTGGGCAGGGGCGGTAGCGGCGACCGGAAGAGACGCGAGGCAGGCCGCGAGCAAGGCTCGATGCGACATGTGGAGAGACTCCTTTGGCAAGGGGGGGCGTCGAGGCGGCCCTGCCAGGGAGAGCGACGGCGGCGGCTCGGGTGTTCGCGGTGCGCGCGGGATTTCCGCGGCGACCGGGCCCGACGCCCGCGGGTCGACGCGGCGAAGTGATGAACGGGAGCCTGACCTGAAACTCACCCAGCCTCGGCGATCGGTATGAGCTTGTACCCGAGGGATTTAGCGTTCTGTCGGAGTCCGACGATGCGTCGCTGGGTGAAGCGCTCCTCGTAGGCCTTGGCGCCTTCGTCTACGTAGTCCTGGCCGAACTTCAGCATGCGGTAGATGAGCAGGGCCAGTTTGCGGGCGATGGCAAAGATGGCGACGTTGCCGTCCTTCGCGCGGGCGATCTTGCGGAAGTGTGCGCCGAGAGCTGTCTGAGTACGTTGGAGGGACAGGGCGGCCATCCGGAGGACCGTGGCGATCCTGCTGACCGCGATGTTGTTGCGGTGCTTCTTGATGCGCTTTCCACCCGAGACGGCTTGACGTGGGCACAGGCGTAGCCAGGAGACGAAGTGCTTCTCGGTCGGGAAAGCTTCGAGGTCGTAGCCGACCTCGGTGAGCACGATCATGGCCGTGCTCGGGCTGATACCGTCGATTCGCGTGAGATCACACCCGACGAGCCGGCAGAGGGCATCGCGAAGCTCCCGGCCGCCCTTCGTTCGGATGCTCCTCTCCTTGCGGGGGTCTGGATGCTCGGGGACGTCGGCCGTCTTGGCTTCCTCCGGTTGCAGGTCCTCGATCATCGCCATCAATCGCTTCTCGACCGACTCGATCTCGTGGTCGGTGTGCTCGAGCATCCGCAAGCCCGAAGCGAGAGTGAAGATGTGCTCCTCGATCCAGGTCCCTTGCAAGTGATCCGCGAGCTCCTTCTCGGAGATCTTGCAGCGCGGATCACGCAGTCTGGCGAGCGCTCGAGGGTCGCGTTCACCAGCGAGAATCGCGCGGATGATCGCGAGGCCGGTCTTGCCGGTGATGTCCGTTACCGCGCGATGGATCGCCACGTTCATCTGATCCAGTGACCGCTGCATCAACTGCGTGTGGCGCGTGCGCTGCGCGATCAAAGACGCGGCATGGCGTTGCAGGGTCCGCAACGCACAGATGTCCTTCGGAGGCCGGAACGAAGCGCGAATGAGGCCATAGGTGTGTAGCTTCTGCAGCCAACTGCAATCGCTGGCATCGGACTTGGAGCGGCCCGGCACGTTCTTCACCTCGCGGGCATTCGCGAGGATGACCTCGAAGCCTCTCGACTCGAGTAGCTCGTAGACGGGAATCCAGTAGACATAGGTGCTCTCCATCGCGACGGATCGCACTCCGAGCTCCTCCAGCCAGTCCGCGAGCGCCTCTAGCTGGGGCGTCGTCGTTCCGAATCGCTTGATCGGACGACTGCCGTCGGGTGCTGCTGCGCACACCCAGTGCTCGCGGCTGCCGATGTCGATTCCGGCGGCGTTGGGCTTCACGACTGGCAATACTTCCGCTGCGGGCTTCTTGCCCTTCCTCGTTCTGCTCTTCCCAGCCATACTTCATCCTCATTGTTGTGGTGGGCCCGGCCCGAGGCGGCGATCAAACGAATCTGACCTGCGGGAGTGGGCACGGCGACGTGCCCCTCACCAGTGAAGGATGGCCAACTCGGACCCAGACTGGCTCTGGGGCAAACGTGCTCCAGTGGCTATTGGGGGCGTAGCTGCCGGGCCCCTCACACGTTCCCCTCCCCCTTCCTCAGCGGCTAGTTTCCTGCCCTGAAGGGCCGACAAATCTGCCGGGGCAGGACTGGCTCCGTACGTTCAGGTGCCGAGGAGGGCCAGGGCTGCGGCGGGGCTCATCAGGGGGTGCAGGTGGAGCGCGCGGAGGTCGACCTTGTGCAGGCGGGCGCGCAGCTCCGCGCGCACGGTCTCGGCTTGGGCGTCGCTGCCCAGTGCGCGCAGGACGCGCGCGAGGGCGGCGCGGGGGAGCGGTGCTTCGGTGCCGACGTAGAGTTGCATGCGCTGGTTGAGCTCGTCGAGCAGCTCGCCGCGGCGCTGGTGCGCGGCGGCGCGCAGCGCGCCGCGCCAGACCGTGTGGCCGGTGCGCTGCAGGTGGGCTTCGGCGGCGGTCGCCGGCTGGTCGGTGCGCGCGATTTCACACAGGCCGTTGAGGTAGATCAGCGCGGCGCTGAGCACCGGTGCGCCGTCGTGGAGGGCTTCGAAGGCGGACAGCCGGACGGCCAAGTCCTCGTGCCGCCCGATCCAGACCAGGACCTCGCCGGCTTCGACCAGCTCCAAGGCGCGCGCGGAAAACTCGGATGGACGCCGGCGCAGCCACTCGAGGTCGGCGAGCAACGCGTCGGCGGCGCGATCGCCGCGGTCGGTGAGCAGGGCGTGGGCGGCGCGCATGCGGTACAGCTCGTGGCCGCCGGCGCCGTCGCCGGCGCGCGCCAGCCAGCGGTCGAGCAACCGGTCGAGCTCGTCGTGGCGGCCGGCGGCGTGCAGGGTGAGGGCGGTCGGCACCAGCGACAGATGCGGCGGGACGGTGCGCGCGGCGTCGCGGGCGGCGTCGACCGCCGCCTCTGCGTCGCCGGCGCAGAGCTCGGCGAAGGCCGCGTGGTAGGCGATCTCCGCGCTGCGCGGCCAGCGTGCGCGGAGCGTGCGCAGGGCGGGAAGAGACTCTTCGTAGCGTTGCAGCAGGTTGAGCGCGATCGCGCGCGTGCGCATCACGTGTGGGTCGTGCGGCCGCTCGCGGCTGGCGACGGTACCGAGGGTCAGCAGCTCCTCGTCGGCGGCGCGCGGATCGCCGGTGCGCGATGCGGCGACCAGGGCGGTGTGCGCCAAGCGGTGGCGGGTGGTGGGCGCGGTGCGGGAGGCGAGCTGTAGCGCCTGGGTCGCGCCGCGGCGCGCCTCTTCGACCGCCGCGCTGTCACCGCGCTCGCTGCCGCGCGCCAACAGGGCCTGCGCCAGCAGCGCCAGGGTGATGGTGCAGCCCGGGTCGAGCGTGCGCGCGCGGCGCAGGCGTTGGATGGCCGCCTCGGTGCGGCCGGCGGCGAGCTGACGCCAGCCGTCCTCGGTCTGTCGCACACAGTGGGCGTTGGCGCTGTAGATCGCCGCGCTCGCCAGCGGCAGCGCGCGCACCTCCTCGCCCAGCGCCTGGCGCGTGGCCAGCGCCAGCGCGTCGATCGCGACCGGGTCGTCGCCCCGCACGCCGGCGAGCGGTAGCGGAGGCTGACCGGGGCGCCGCAGCGTCGAGCTCAGCGCCGGCGCCCGTGGGTCGCAGAACAGCTCGATCGTGTGTTCTGCCGCCTCGAGATCTTCGACCCCGCTGGCGACGTCGAACCGGGGGCTCTGGCGCAGTGCTTCTCGCCAGAGCCCGTCGAAGAACGCCGCGGGCACCTCGGCTGTGGCCTCCACCGGCGCAAGCCGGAGCAGGGTACCGGCCGCCAGCGCGATCTGCTGCGGTGCCGGCGCTGGCATCGGCCGTTCGGGAGTCGATGCGGGGCCCGAGCAACCGGCGACGGCCAGCGGCACCAGGGCGAACGGAGCGCGAAGGACGAATTGCAAAGCGGGGTCAGTCTACGCCCTCTCGTGGCGGTCGCTGAGGATCCGAGGTTGGCGTCTGCAGGGCCAAATGTCGAAGGAAGGGACATGTTGTCGATGCTGATGCTGGGGTTGGCCGCCTGCCCGCAGTCGCCGGTCTCGCCGCCGAACCCACCGGCCGCCGACGCGGCGCCGTTGAGCGGCGATCGGCTGGGCTCGCCGCTCGCCGACGTGTGGCAGGCGGTGGGCAACCCGTCCAGCCTGCACGATCAGCGTTGCGTCCAGGCGCAGATCCTGGTCCAGGTGTTCGGCCACGACGGCCGCGTGCTGGCGACCTTCAATGCGCTGCACCAGGCGGATCTGTCGGAGCCCGACCGCGACCGCCTCGTGCTCCGTGGCGGCGAGCTGGTGCACGGCCGGGCCGAGCGCAGCGCGCCGTGGACCGAGGTCGACGGCGTGCCCCGCAAGCAGCCCGCACCGGACGCCGTCGCGCAGCTCGACCTGTTCGGTTTGCTGCTGCGCGCGCCCTGGGTGTTCGCCGAGCCCGGTTTCGCGGTGAGTCCGCCGCGCCGTGTGCGGCGCGAAGAAACCGACTACGAGGTCATCGATATCGTCAACGAGCGGCCGGCGGCGGCCGAGGGCGAGGGCGGTGCGCGCGACGTGTTCGAGCTGTGGTGCGAGCCGGAGACCATGCTGCCGCTCGAGCTGCGCTACGCGCTCGCCGGCCGCACTTGGCGCCGGGTCCGGTTCTCGCAGTACCAAACCCTCGGCTGGCTGCGGTTCCCGGTGCGGCGCACCGTGCTCAGTGACAACGGCGTGCCGCTGATCGACCTCGAGGTGAAGCGGATGAGCTGCCAGCAGCAGATCCCGCTGGAGAAGTTCCGCGCCGTCCAGCTCGACACCCCGGCGGCGCCGCGCTAACGATGGCGCCATGGCGCGCTACTCGGTCGGGTTGGACTTCGGCACGTCCGCGGTCCGCTGTGTCGTCGTCGACTTGGACTCGGCCGCCGAGGTCGGGGTCGGGAGCCACGCCTACCGCCGCGGCGAGCACGGCGTGGTGTTGGACGCCGCCGACCCCAACCTCGCCCGGCAGTGGCCAGGCGACTATCGGCACGGCCTGCGGGCATCGCTGGGCGCGGCGTTGGGCGCCGCGCGGCGCGCGGTCGGGCTGACGCCGGAGCAGGTCGTCGGCATCGGCGTGGACACCACCGGCAGCACGCCGTTGCCGGTCGACGCGCACGGCGTGCCGTTGGCGGAGCGCGCGGAGTTCGCGGCGGAGCCAGCGGCGATGGCTTGGCTGTGGAAGGACCACACCGCGGCGGCCGAGGCCGAGGAGATCACCGCGCTCGCCGGCCGGATGCGGCCGGAGTACCTGGCGCGCTGCGGCGGCACCTACAGCTCGGAGTGGTTCTGGGCCAAGGTGCTGCGTTGCGCGCGCACTGCGCCTTCGGTGTTCGAGGCGGCGCATTCGTTCGTCGAGCTCTGCGACCACGTGCCGGGGTTGCTGGTCGGCGCGGCCGCACCCGAGCAGCTGCGGCGCAGCGTCTGCGCGGCGGGCCACAAGGCGATGTACGCCGAGGACTGGGGTGGCTTGCCGGACGAGGAGTTCCTCGCCGCGCTCGACGATCGGTTGGTGGGGCTGCGCCGCCGGCTGTACGAGCGCGCGTTCACCGCCGACCAACGCGCGGGCGGCCTGGCGGCCGGTCTGGCCGGCGAGCTCGGGCTGGCGCCGGGTACGCCGGTGGCGGTCGGGGCGTTCGACGCCCACCTCGGCGCCGTCGGCGCTGGCATCCGTCCTGGTGAGCTGGTCAAGGTGATGGGCACCTCGACCTGTGACATGGCGGTGGCGCCCCTGACCGAGCTGCCGCCCATCGACGGGCTGTGTGGCATCGTGCGGGGCTCGATCTTGCCCGACCACGCCGGCTTCGAGGCCGGCCAGTCGGCGGTCGGTGACATCTTCGAGTGGTGTGCGGCGCACCTCGGCGGGGACCATGCGACGCTGAGCCAGGGGGCGGCGGCGCTGCGCGCCGGCGAGAGCGGTCTGCTGGCGCTCGACTGGCACAACGGCAACCGCTGTGTCCTGGTCGACCCCGCGTTGAGTGGCGCCGTGCTCGGCCTGAGTCTGGCGACGACCGGCGCCGAGCTGTACCGCGCCTACATCGAGGCGACCGCGTTCGGTGCGCGCGTCATCGCCGACCGCTTGGTCGCGCACGGCGTCGCCGTCGACGCGGTCGTCGCCTGCGGTGGAATCGCCGCCAAGAGCGATCTCGTGCTGCAGATCTACGCCGACGTCCTGAACCGCCGCGTCGAGGTCTGCGGCTCACAGGAGACCTGTGCGCTGGGTGCTGCGATCATGGCGGCGGTGGCAGGCGGTGCGTTCGCGGACGTCGGTGCGGCACAGCACGCGTTGGTCCCGAAACGAGACCGCGCGTTCGCGCCGCGCGCGGACGAAGCCGCGGTGTACGACAGACTGTTCGACTGCTATCTGCGCATCCACGACGCTTTCGGGGGCGTTGGCCACCCGGACCTGGGTGCAGTGATGAAGCGTTTGCTCGAAGAGCGACGCCGGGCGCGTTGCGGCCGTGGCCGTGCTGAGACGTGAGGTTTTTCCGAGTTCCGTGGCTCCCTTGCCGGCGGCGTCATGCGCGTGCCTTCAAGTTTGGCCGGGCGGCGCAGCCGATAGAGCGGGTGCGGGTGACTTCGGTCGTCCGTGGTCGCCGGTCAGCCGCCGTGGGGGGGCGGAGCCGGGGGCCGCGAAGGTCGTGCGGGAGACAGGGGACCTTCGCAACCTGCTCTTCTCTGTGTGGGGACCGGAGGGGAGGAGGGCCGGAGCCGCGAACCGGTGCCTGGGGGGGGGCCGACGCGGCCGGGCGCCCGCGGTGCCTACTCGCGCCACCGCGGGATTGCCTTTTAATCCGCACCCAACGCGGTCTTGCCAACGGCGCGCCGAGCACGAAGATCAGCGCCGATGCGTTGGGTGGTTGGGCTCCTGCTCTTGGCTGGCTGCGGTGCGACCGGCAGCCTGCTCCTGCCGGCGATGCTGCGCGAGCCGTCGGCCCACGATGGCGCGGACGGTGTCTGGATGGCGCGGCGCTTGTTCGAACGCGGGGAGCCGCGGCGCGCGCTCGCGGCGGTCGGCGAGGTCCTCGAGCGACATCCCGACGCGGTCGACGCCGCGCGGCTGCGGCAGGACATCCTGCGGGCGCGGGGTCGGTTCGGGCTGGTGCGTTGGGAGGCCGAGCAACGGCTCGCCGCGGCACCGGCCTCGGCGGCGGCGCACTACCTCTCCGGCCGGCTGCAGCCGGCGGACTCGGCCAAGCGCGCCGCCTTCGCCCGCGCCACCGCATTGGATCCGCATTCGTTCTGGGGTTGGCTCGGCAGTGCGTACTCCCTGCGTGGCGAAGATCTGTCGGCGGCGCTGACGACCTATTCGTGGTTGTGGCATCGCTCCGAGCAGCACCCGCTCGCTGCGGTCGCCTTCGCCGCCGCCCTGCGCGAGGGCAATCAGCTCGACGATGCGGTCGCGGTCTACACCGCGCTCTGCGGCGATGACCGCAACCCCGGCGTCGGCGAGCTCGGCTTGGCCGAGGTCTACACCGCGCGCGATCAGCTCGACCTGGCTTGGCCGATGCTGTTGTCGGCGATCGAGCTGCGGCCGTTCGACGGCGGCGTCGGTCGCCTGTTGTCGCAGTACGTCAGCCGTGGCTTGCCCGAGCACCGGCTCGAAGAGCTGGTCTCCACGGTCCGGCGCGAGCCCGCACGGCAGGCGGCGCTGAGCCGGGGCGGGGGAGCGTTGCCGGTGGCGCAGCTGTTCGCCGCGGCCGGCGACCCGCCAGCGGCGCTGGAGGTGCTCGGTGGCGATCCGCACAGCCGGTCGGTGCCGGGCGCGCGGCGGTTGTGGTGGCAGCTGTTGCTGGCGCGCGGCGACGTCGCCGGCTACCTGCAAGACCTGCGCGACTGGTTGCCCTTGTGGTTGATCGACGACGAGCGCAACCAGCTGCGCGGTCGCTGGCGGGCGCTGCTCGACGGCGCGTGGATGACGGCGGAGGCACCGCTCGGCGACGCCAGCGAGGCTGCGCGGCTGGTGCGTGCTCTCCTCGACGTGGGCCTGCTGGAGGCGGCCGAGCGGATCGGCACGCTGGCGATCGCCGCCCACAGCAGCGCTTCGCGCGGCGCGCGGGCGACTCTCGAGCAGGTTCGCGCCGAAGCCAGCCGCGAACGCGCGTTCGAGGGCGCCGTCCGGCGCACCCTGTACCGCGGCTACGCGGCGGTGGAGCCGCGCGGCCTCGACGCCGTTCTGCAGGAGCTCCGCCGGCACAGCCAAAAGATCCTCGGCGTCGACGTGGTCGGCCGACCAGAGCGCTTCGAGTTGCCGTTCGTCGGCGAGCTGCTCGACCCGTTCGCCGAGGGACTGTGCGCGCACTTTGCCAAGTACAACCGTCACCTGGTGCTCGGCGAGCGCCAAGGGCGCTCCGCCGAGGGCTTGATGTTGGTGCGGTTGTCGATGACCGAGCTGCCGCCGGACTCCGATCTACCGCTCGAGGGCCGCGCGCTCGAAGTCGTCGGCGAAGACCGCCGGATCCGCTCGTTGTCCGGGGCGTACGGCGGCGATCTCGCTGGCGTCGCGCTGCTCAACCACTACGTGGTCGACATGGACTCGGTCCGCGAATGGGCGGAAGAGCTCCTGGAACGCCGTCGGATTGCGCGCGCGGATCGCAGCGCCATCGCCGACGACCCGCTGCCCGACAGCGTGGACACGCTCGACCCCGTCGGCGTGCACTGGCGTCTGGGGCTGCAGTCGCCGGTCGAGGATGAAGGTCTACAGGCCGCCGTCCTCGACGTGATCCGCTGGCACGAGCGCGCGCATCTGGTGGACGTCTTCCACTACCTACCGCTGGAGGCCAACCTGGGGCGGATCGCCGGCTTGTTGGTGGAGAACGGCTTCAGCGCGGCCTCGGTCGAGGCGGAGCTCGAGGCGCGGGCGGAGACGGCGGCGCTCGCCCTCAGCGCCCATCCACGGTTGGTGCTGGCGCACCTGGCCGTCTTCCTCGAGGGACAGTCGACGACACCGCACGGGGTCGGTTTCCGGCGCGCGTCGCGCCGGCTGGCAGAGGCGATGGCCGCCCGCGGCCTGGATTCGCGCGCCAGCCGATGGCACCGGGCAGACCCCGAGGAGATTCGCCAGATTGCGCGAGAGCTGCTGGCGCGGCAGTGGTAGGGCCGTGTGCCGGGCGCCGAGCTGCCAATGCTGTCGTGCGGTCGGGCGGCGGCGGCGGTACGATGGCGCGCGCAACGCCGGATGTCCGGCGGAGCGGAACGGAAGTTGTAGCCGATAGGTGCAATGAAGTTCCGATCGACGGGCAGAATCGCGCCGGTCGCGGCGTCCGACGACCCGATGGCACTTTGGTCCGGGTCGGCCGCGTCGCGCATTCGCCCTTGAGCCCACGGGATCGCGCCATGAAACAACACCATCTCACCGCTGCTTCACTCGTCTGTTGGCTGACCGTTGCCGTCGCGCCGGCACAGGACAAGAAGCCCGATCCCGATCCCGATCTGCCCGGCCAGCTGAAGGAGTTCAAGGCTGCTGCCGAGGATCGCGATCGCGACAAGGACTCCGTGGCGACCGAGTTCATCGATCGCTTCCTGATCGCCTACCCCGGCATGCACAGCAAGGATCAGAAGGCCGTGCGCGGGGCACTGAAGGCGACGCTCGAGTCGGCCCGCGTGCGCCGGGATCCGGAGCAGAAGGGCATCTTCGTCGCCGCTGCCTACGCGCTGGGGCAGATGGGGGCCGACGGCGCCAAGATCCTGGCGCGCGCCTACGACCACAAGAAGTTCAAGCCGGAGCGCGACTGGGTCGAGCTGCGGGCGGTGTTCCTCAAGAACATCGGCAAGACCAAGGACCCCAAGCAGGTCGACTTCCTGCTCGAACGCGCGCTGCGCGATCACTCCGATCACATCCTGCGCGCCGCCGGCGAGGCGCTGGGCAACTACCACGAGGCCAACGAGCGCGTCCGCAAGGAGATCGCCAAGGAGCTGATCAAGAAATACAACGAGGTGCACGGTCAGTCGCTCGCCAGCCTCGACCCCGGCGACCCGCAGGTGAAGCGGGCGAAGGAGACGCTGGCGGCGATCTCACGCGACTGGAACCAGTCGCTCCAGCAGATCACCGGACAGGACATCAAGGCCGCAGACGAGTGGCTGCACTTCTGGAACAAGAACAAGGGCGAGCGCTGGGACAAGTGAGCGCCCCGCGCCGCCGCCGCGGAGTCGGCTGGTGGCCTCGCGCAGCCCTGCTGGTGGCCGCGTGCGGCGCGCTGGTCTGTGCGGTGGTCTACCGCAGCGAGGCGCGCCGGGCGGCGGTGCACCAGCGGTTCCTGGAGGAGCGGCTGGCGCGCTTGGAGTCGGAGCTCGAGGCCGCGATCCACCAGCGTGAGGCGACCACTGCCCTGCTCGCCAGCACGGCCGACGCGCGCCGCGACCGGGCGGAGGGCGAAGAGGGCCGCCGCATCCCCCACCTGCCCGAGTCGGTGCGGTTGGTGCTGGCGGCGTTCAACGAGTGCGCGCGGCTGGATGGCTTCGATTGGTTGCGCGCCCTGCACGGCGTCGAGCTTGCCGATGGCGAGGTGCGCGGCGTGGAGCTGGTCGAGCGCGCCGACGACGGGTTGGCGACCACCGTCTACCTCGCGGAGCGCATGCGCCTGGTGCTCGATCGCGAGCGGGGAGCCGTGGTCGTCTGGCTGCACGGCGGCCACCTGTGGTCGGGCGGCGAGCGCGTCGCCCTGCCCGCCGATGGGCGAGCGATCGAGCTCTTGCCGGTGGACGGCCCGATGTGGGAGGCGCGGCTCGCGCGACTGCTGCAGGTGGAGGGCGAGTATCCGGTGCAGGCGCCCGTGACCGCGCCCGCGGCCCGCTTGGATCCGGTCGAGCGCCAGACCTGGCTGTCGCGGTTGCGGCAGCTGGTGGAGAGCGCCCGCACCGAGCAGCACTACGCGGTGCAGTCCCTCCGCGGCCTGCAGGACGGGGAGTTCACCGAGGTGCTGCTGCTCGGCTACACACCGGAGCGCCGGCTGCAGAGCGCCATCGAATGCGACCGCCTGGCGGTCGTCGCCGACCCGAATGCCGAGCGGGTCGAGCTGCTCGTGCGCGGTGGCATCTTGCGCCGAGCGGGGGGGGAGACCACGATTCCCGACGGCGGCTACCGCATCGTCCTGCCGGGCGTGAGCAGCGGGGACGCCTCGCGCATCATGCTTGGAATGGTCTCTTCCCAGTGAGCTCGAACGGCTCTCCGTTCGCCGCCTTTGCCGCCGCGCAGCAGCCGCACATCGAGGCGGCGCTGCAGTCGATGCTGCCCGCGGCCGACGCGGTCCCGGCCCAGCTGCACGAGGCGATGCGCTACGTGATGTTCCCGGGCGGCAAGCGGCTGCGGCCCCTGCTCGCGCTGCTCGGCTGTCGGGTCACCGGCGGCGCTCTGCAGCGGGCGCTGCGGCCGGCCGCGGCGCTCGAGTGCGCGCACACGTATTCCCTGGTGCACGACGATCTGCCGTGCATGGACGACGATCCACTGCGGCGCGGCCGGCCGACCTGTCACGTCGTCTACGGCGAGGCGATGGCGGTGCTGGTCGGAGACGCTCTGCAGGCGCTTGCGCTGGAGGTGGCCGCCGAGGCCGGCGGTCCGGCCGTGCGCGCCTTTGCACGGGCGTTGGGCAGCCTCGGCATGGTCGGTGGCCAGGTGATGGACTTGGCGGCCGAGGGGGCGCCCGCGGCGAAGCAGACCGTGGACTCGGTCGCGGCGATCCACGACCGCAAGACCGGAGCGCTGATCGCCGCCAGCCTCGAAGTCGGTGCGCTCGCCGGAAGCGGCCCGGGGTGCACGCCGGAGGCCCTGGCGGCGCTGCGGCGCTACGGCGAACTCCTGGGGCGGGCGTTCCAGGTCGCGGACGACTGTCTGGACCTCACCGGCACCGCCGAGGAGATCGGCAAGCAGCCGGGTCAGGACGTCGCCGCGGGCAAGCTCACCTACCCGGCGCTGATCGGCTTGCCGGCCAGTCGCGAGCTGCTGCACGCGCTGGCGTCGGAGGCGGCGGCCCTGGCCGGCGAGATCGCGGTCGACTCGGCCGGAACAGGGGTGGACGAGCGTCGGGCGCTGCTGGAAGATACGCCGTTCTTTCTCGCTGCCCGCACCCGCTGAGCAGAGCCTTTGAAGTATTCGCAAGCCCCGACCCCGCTGCTGGATAGGATCGACTCTCCGGCGGATCTCAAGCGCCTCGACCGCGCCCAGCTGCCGGCGCTCGCCGACGAGCTGCGCCAGGTCATTCTCAACACCGTCCAAGTGACGGGGGGCCACCTGGGCTCGGGGATGGGGGTGGTCGACCTGACCATCGCCCTGCACTACCTGTTCGACTTCCGCAGCGACCGGCTGGTCTTCGACGTCGGCCACCAGTGCTACCCCCACAAGCTGCTGACCGAGCGCAAGGAGCGGTTCCACACCATGCGCCAGCGCGGCGGGCTGTCCGGCTTCAGCAATCGGTTCGAGTCGCCGTACGACGTCTACCTGATGGGGCACGCCGGCACCGCGATGTCGGCGGCGCTCGGCATCAGCGTGGGCGACCGCATCCGCGGGGTCGACCGGCACAGCGTGGCCTTGGTCGGCGATGCGGCGATGGGCTGTGGGGTGGCGTTCGAGGCGCTCAACTTCGGCGGTTCGCTGGAGAAGGACCGCCTCTTGGTGATCCTCAACGACAACCGTTGGTCGATCGCGCAGACCGTCGGTGCGCTGTCGCGCTACCTCAACCGGGTGCGTACCGGGCCGTTCTACAACCAGGCCAAGAAGAAGCTACACCACCTGATCCAGTCGATTCCGGTGATCGGCCGCGATCTCGACGATCGCATCGAGAACAGCGTTCAGATGCTGCGCAGCATCGTGCATCCGGGCCACATCTTCGAGGAGCTGGGCTTCCAGTACTACGGACCGGTGGACGGGCACGACTTCGAGGCGCTGCTGCCGGTGCTCGAGGGCATCAAGGGTCGCGATGGCGTCGTGCTGCTGCACGTCAAGACGGAGAAGGGCCACGGCGTTCCCGGCTCCGAAGAGCGCTACGACCGCGCCCACGCCGCCAAGCCCAAGCCGGTCCCGGTGGAGCCGCAGGTGGTGATCCCGGCGGTCAAGGCCGGGCGCAAGGGGCGCAGCTGGACGCAGTGGTTCTCGGACGGTATCGATGAGCTGGCGGAGAAGGACGACCGCGTGGTCGCGATCACCGCGGCGATGCCGGATGGCACCGGGCTGATGGAGTTCCGCGACAAGTTCCCCGAGCGGTTCTTCGACGCGGGCATCGCGGAACAGCACGCGGTGGCGTTCGCCTCGGGCTTGGCGACGGCCGGCCTGCGGCCGGTCGCCGCGATCTACTCGACGTTCTTGCAGCGCGGCTACGACCAGGTGTTCCAGGAGGTGCTGCTGCAGGGTGTGCCGGTGTTGTTCGCCATGGACCGCGCCGGATTGGTCGGCGAGGACGGGGCTACCCACAATGGGCTCTACGACATCGCCTATTTGCGCACGATGCCCGGCATCGTGCTCATGGCGCCGAAGGACGGCCCCGAGCTGATCGAGATGATGCACTTGGGCCTGACCTTGGATTGTTCGAGCGGCATCCGTTACGCGCGCGGCACCGCGCCCGAGGCCGAGCAGCTGCCCGGGTGGGACGGCCGGCGCCAGCCGGTCGCGCTCGGCGAGATGGAGGTGTTGCGCGCCGGCGACGACGGCGCCGTGTTGGCCTACGGCCACATGGTGCAGGTGGCATTGGAGGCGGCGGCGCTGCTCGACAAGCGCGGGGTGCACATCGAGGTGGTCAACGCGCGGTTCGCCAAGCCGTTGGACGAGCAGGGCATCTTGGGGTTGGCCGAACGGCACGACCGGGTGGTCACGCTCGAGGACCACGCGGTGATGGGGGGCTTCGGCTCGGCGGTGCTCGAGCTGATCGCGCAGCGCGGTCCGGTGCGCGCGCACTTCGACATCATGGGGGTGCCCGATCGTTACCTCGAGCACCAGAGTCGGCGCGAGGTGCTGGAAGAGATCGGCCTGGATGCCGGCGCGGTCGCCGGCCGCTTCCTGTCCAATCAGGCCGCCCCGGTTTGAGCCGCGGGGCGGGCCAGGCGCCAAGCCTATTCGATGCAGCGAGTCCTACTGGTCGGTGACGAGCGCAAGGGCAGCACCATGGAGCTGCTCGAACCCTTCGCTACGTGGCTGCGGCAGCGGTTCGCCGAAGTGCAAGTCGTCACCGACCGCGAAGTTCCGCTATCGGACCGCGACGCGGACCTGGTCGTGGTGTTGGGCGGCGACGGCTCGATCCTCGGCGCCGCGCGGCGCATGGGCGACCACCAGATGCCGACGCTCGGGATCAACCTCGGACGACTCGGGTTTCTGACCGCGTTCGGCGACGACGAAGCGCGCCACGCCGTCGAGCTTGCCATGCGCGGTGAGCTGGTCGAGGAGCGGCGGCTGATGCTGCGCGTGAGCCTGCTGCGCGACGGCGCCGAGATCGGCGGCACGTTGTGCCTCAACGACGCGGTCCTGGCGCGCGCACCGACGGCGGGCATGGTGACGGTGACCGTGACGCGGGACGGCGCGTCGCTGGCGACGCACACTGGCGATGGTGTGATCGTCGCGACCCCGGTCGGCTCGACCGCTTACTCGCTGGCGGCGGGCGGCCCCATCGTCGCGCCCTCGATGGATGCGCTGCTGTTGACCCCGCTGGCGTCGCACACCCTGTCGGCGCGCTCGCTGGTGGTCGAGGTCGACGGCGGCGTCGAGCTGCGATTGTTGCCCGATTCGGGCACCGACAACGGCCAGCTGGTGGTCGACGGCCAGGTCTCTTTCGACGTGGAAGCGTGCGACGCGGTGCGACTGCAGCGGGCCGAGGTCGAGTTTCGGCACCTGACCCGTGGACCGGCGAGCTTCTTCGGTGTGCTGCGCGACAAGTTCGGCTGGTCGGTGTCGCCGCGCCACCGGGTGACCGCGTCGGATGCGTGACTGCCGTCAGCGCTCCGCCGCGGAGCGCAACAGCCCGAGCATGACTTCGCTCAGGGTGGGGTGGTACCAGGGCATCTTCAGCAGGGTGTCGACATGGGCGCCGGCTTGCATGGCGGCGGCGACGACGTGGACCAGGTCGTCGGCGCGGGGGCCGAGGATCTGGCTGCCCAGCAGGCGGCCGCTCGCGTCGGTGACCAAGACCCACGCGCCGTGGGCGACGTCTTGGGTGATGGCGCGGCCGGTCTCGGCGAATCGCGCGTGCGATCGGCGCGGCGACAGGCCGGCGGCCTCCGCAGCGGCCGCGGTGTAGCCCACGGTCGCGTACGGGGGGTCGGTGAACACCACGGACATCGGCAGCCGGTCGTCGAGATGATGGTCGCCGGGAACCTGCGCGGCGCCATTGCCGGCGACCTCGCCTTCCCAGTTCGCGGTGTGCAGCAGCAGCTCGACGCCGCGCGCGTCGCCGGCGACGAAGATGCGGGAATTGGTGGTGCGCAGGTTGCGGTCGGCGACCACCACGCCGCGCGCGGCCTCGACCCCGGCGGCCTCGAGGCCCAGCTCGTCGAGCGCGGCCCGCCGGCCGGTGGCCAGCAGCAGGATCTCGCCGTGCACGCTGCGCGTCGCGCCGTCCGCGTCGCGCAGCTCGAGGGCGACTCCGGTGTCGTCGTGCCGCGCCCGCACCGGCGTGCAGGGAGCGTGCAGGGTGAGGTTGGGCTCGGCGCGCAGCGCGGCCTCGATCTCGTCGGCGATGAGGGGATCGCTGTCGATCAGCACCCGACGGCGGCTCACCAGTTCGACCCGCGTCCCCGCCCGCGCGAAGAACTGGGCAAGCTCGAGACCGATCGCGCCACTGCCGATGACGACCACGCTGGTCGGTTGCGCATGGGCCCGCATCACCGTGTCGCTGGTCCAGAACGGCACCGCGTCGACGCCGTCGATCGGCGGGATCTTCTCCACCGAGCCGGTGGCGATCACCGCGCCACGGGCGAAGCGATAGGTGGTGCCGCCGGCCTCGACCGTGTTCGGTCCGGTGAAGCGAGCGCGGGCGTCGATGACCTCGTAGCCGCCGCCCTCGATGCCGCGGATCTTGGCGTTCTTGAAGCGCTGCACCTTGGCGTCCTTGTTGGCCATGACCGCGTCGTAGTCGATCGCCAGCTGCGCGTGGCCGACGCCCGGCGTGCGGTGGTGTGCCGCTTCGTGCGCCAAGTGTGCCGCGTGCAGAATGGTCTTGGTCGGCATGCAGCCGCGCAGAATGCACAGCCCGCCGAGCTCGCCGTCGTTGAACATCGCGGTGCGCGCCCCCGCGGCCGCGGCGGTGGCGGCGGCGCGGCTGCCGGCGGTGCCACCGCCCAGCACCAGTACGTCGTAGGTCTTCATGTCGGTCGGCCGACGATAGGTCCGGCCCGGCGCCGGGGCCGCGCAAAAAACGCGAGGAGGAGGCGACTCAGCCGCTGCGCCACGCCCGGCAGCCGCGCACCGCCGCCGCGACCGCGGCGGCCATCACCCGGGTGCCGGCCGGGCTGGCGTGAATCGGGTCGGGAAGCAGCACCAGCTCGGGCCAGGGGCAGGCGTTCGGCGCCGCCAGGCGGAGGGCGGGTGTGCTCCGTGGTCCGGGCTGCTGTAGGTGGACGCCGTTGAGGAGCGCGGTCGGGTCGGCCATCTCCGGGAGCTGGGCGGCGAAGCCGGGGATCCAGACGCCGAATTCGGGCCGGTCCCCGCGGCCGACGTCCCAGCGACACGACCAGACGCCGTCGCCGGCGCGGTCGTCGCCGGCGGTGCCGGCGTCGTTCATCGGCAGCAGGCGCCAGCGCGGCCGTTGGTCGCTGCTGTCGAGCAGCACGAGGGCGCACGTCGGCTGCCCCGCGGGAGCTGCCGGGATGGCAATCCCGTGGGTCGGCACCGAGACGGTCAGCGGGCCGCCGTCGGGCCAGGCGCCGCCGGCGCCGATGCCGCGGTGGGCGGCGAACGCCGAGCGGAACGCCAGCCACGGCAGGTCGCGTTCGGTAGCGATCGCCTGCACCGCGCCGCGCGCGAAGGTGTGCGGCAACGACGCGTCGATCAAGACCAGCTCGATGCCGGCGCGCGCGGCGCCGTCGGCCACCGCCGCCAGGTTGGCCCGGACCTCTGCCGCGGGCACGCGCACCGCGGTCGCCGCCGGCGGTGGCCCACTCCACAGCCAGGCGCAGAACGCGCTGTGCTCGGCGAGCCAGCCGCGGGTTCGACCCAACCAAGTCTCGCGCCGCCGGCGCTCGCTGATGCGCGTCTGCGCGTCGGTTTGGTCGCGCAGGTAGCCGTCGTTGAAGCCGAAGGCGAAGACCACGATGTGCGGTGCGAACTCGCCGTCGAGCACGCGCCGCTCGAACAACAGCCGGCCCTGCGCAGTGCTGTAGCCGGGCACGGCGAGGTTGCGCACCTGGACCGCGCGGCCGTCGGCGGCCAACAGACCCGCCAAGTGGTGCGGCCAGGTCTCGGCGTCGTCGACGCCGAAGCCGAAGCTGACCGAGTCACCGAGCACCGCGATGCGCACGGCGTCCTCGTCGGCGGGCGCGAAGGCGCCGCCGCGGAAGCCCTCGGCGTTGGTGGTGACGCGTCCGGCCAAGTCCGGCCGCACCGTGGTGTAGTCGGTGTCCAGGAGCGGGCGCAGCCGGACCACGAGGTCGGGATCGGGCTCGTAGAACTCGCGGTTGAAGGCCGCCGTGCGCGCTTCCGCGCCGGTGGGGGTGTGGTGCAGGAGGCGGCCAACCCCTTCCAGCGCGGCGAGCAGCGCGAGGGTCAGGCCCCCGGCGCAGCCGATCTTCGCCGCCCGGCGCATCAGCCAAGCTCGAACTGTCGCTTGGCGTCGACCGCGTCGCGGTTGATGCAGACCACCGCCTCGGCGATGCGGTCGGCCAAGGCATAGTCCTCGCTGAGCGCGCCTCGCAGCTGGCGCAGCATCTGGATCGCCATGCGCATCGTGCGCACCAGATCACCGCCGTCGTTGCCGGCACGCTTTTGGATCTCGTGCAGGTCGGCTCCCCGACTCCACGCGTCGACCAGCGGCACGATGTCGTAGCACGGCAGCTTGATCGTGTCGCGGAAGCCGTGCATCAGCTCGACTGCGGCAAAGCGCCGGACGGCCGCGTCGATCTTCGCTGTGTGCTCGCCGAGCAGTCGCTCGCCGGCGGCTGGCCCGTCGCCACCGCGGCGTTCTTCGTGCACCAGTGCTGCCATCACCGACGACAGCTGGTGGATGTCGAGGTCGTCGAGCGCGCCGTGGAACAAGAGCTCGGTGACCTGGATCTCGTAGCCGTTGATCTGCTGCGCGATCCGACCGCGCGGCAGGAGCTCGCGCTCGCCCAGGTAGCCGGCGTCTTGCAGCACGCCGATCCGCGCCCGCAGCGCGGCCCGTGCCTGCGCGCGCTTGCGCTCGCGCACCCGCTGGCTGCCGGTGCGCGCCTGGAACGCGGCGAACGACTTGTCGTAGGCGTCGAGCAGGCCGAACCCGAGACGCTCGTACAGATTGAGAATCGTCGAGTACGACAGGTTGAAGCGGGACACGATCGGCTCGACCTTGCCGCCGAACAGACCGGCCAAGGGGGCGTCTTGCAGGTCGTCGTCGTCGAGGATCGAGATCACCAGGCCTTCGCGGTCGATGCCCTGGCGGCCGGCGCGGCCGGCCATCTGCATGTAGTCGCGCGCCCGCATGTAGTCGAAGGAGACGCCGTCGAACTTGCGCAGTGAATCGAACACCACGGTGCGCGCCGGCATGTTGATGCCGAGCGCGAAGGTCTCGGTGGTGAACAGGAGCTTGAGCAGACCCGAGGTGAACAGCCGCTCGACCACTTCCTTGTGGATCGGCAGCATGCCGGCGTGGTGGTAGCCGACCCCGCGCAGCGCGCGTTCCCGAATGCCGCGCAGGCCCGCGTCGCTGTCCGGCTCGAGCTCGAACGCGGCGCAGATGTCGGCAAACAACGCTGCGCACGCCTTGCGGTCGCGGGGCGAGAGCAGGCGCCGGTGCTGGTTGCGGTCGGCCTTGACCTCGCACTCGCGGCGGCTGAAGCAGAAGAACAGCACCGGCGTCAGGCGGTCGCGCTGGAGTTCGTCGAGCACCATCGGTGCGGCGCGAAACGGCGGCGCACTGCGGCCCCGGCCGCCCCGGCCGCGCGGGTTGCGGTCGCCGCGATCGCGCCGCGAGCCGCGGTGCCGCCGAGCCGTCTGGATCGCCCGCTTGCGCTGCGCCAGGTTGAAGGGGCCGGTGGCGGCGTGGAACAGCTGATGGCGGAGTGGGACCGGGCGCTTCTCGCTGCGGATCACCACCAGATCCTGGCTGCGGATCGAGCGCAGCCAGCGGCCGAACTGCTCGAGGTTGGCGATCGTCGCCGACAGGCCGACGAAGCGGACGTGCGGCGGCGCGAAGATCAAGCTCTCCTCCCACACCGTGCCGCGCTCGGGATCGTCGAGGTAGTGGATCTCGTCGAAGATGGCGAAGTCGACGTCGTCGAAGCGCTCGGGGTCTTCGAATACCGCGTTGCGAAAGATCTCGGTGGTCATGATGACCACCGGTGCGCCCGGGTTCAGGGTGAGGTCGCCGGTCATCAAGCCGACATCGACGCCGTCCGCCTTGAAGTCGCGGAACTTCTGGTTGCTGAGCGCCTTGATCGGACTGGTGTAGATCGCGCGCCGGCGCTCGGCGAACGCCGCTTCGATCGCCAGCTCGGCGACCAGCGTCTTGCCCGCACCGGTCGGAGCCGACAACAACACGTTGTGGCCCGCGTCGATCGCGTGCGCCGCCCGGACCTGAAACGCGTTGAGCTCGAGGCCCTTGAAGTGCGTTGGCGACTGCACCATCGCGGGGATCTTAGGTGCTCGCCGACAAACTTCTGCCCCGCTGTGTCGGCTGCCGTGGAAAGATGCGGTCAACTACCACAGGTTGTGTTTTGCGAATCATTGCATCCCATGGGATGGGTGCTATGCTCCCGAACTCGCCCTCTCCCAAGGCTCGCGCAACGGTGTCGCGGGCGGGGTTGGGGCCCAGATTCGGTCGTTCACACCCCACGGGCGCGACGGTGCCCCAAACCCAACCCGAAACGGGAGGTGGTCATGAGAAGGCAGGCGGAACAGGGTTCGGATTCGTACATCCAGCGGCATCTCTCACAGCTCAAGGTGATGGCTCGCCTGATGGAGTACGAGCTGGCCGCAGCAAAGCAGGGCCCGACCCTGACGTTCGATCGCGAGCTGGTGGAGAACTGGCTCGACCTGATCGAGATCTTCGTCGACGACCTCGACGAGGCTCCGGCGCCGCGCAAGGAGCGCGAGGTGAAGTCGACGGCCGACGGCAAGCCCACCGTCACCCGTCTCAACTGAGCCTGAACGCCGTTGGCTGAGAGGCACCCGGTGATCCGGGTGTCGCTCTCGGCGCGGCGCCCGCGGTGGCCCAGC
Source organism: Planctomycetota bacterium (assembly GCA_965223545.1). Taxonomy (GTDB): domain Bacteria; phylum Planctomycetota; class UBA1135; order UBA1135; family UBA2386; genus CBDCWY01. Next base: position 7,635,453 of record OZ245006.1, read on the forward strand.
GCATGACGAAAGCCCAAGTGTGGATCCTCCGTGCTGGCGTGCTCGGTGCCTTTGCCGCCACGCTTTGGTTGGCCGGTCCGCGCGCTTGGCGCGTCGTCGGCGGTCAGCTGCAGAAGCCGGTGCACGCGTCGGCCGCGGTCGAGCTCGGCCGCGTCGGTTTTCTCCGCAAGCCGGAGTGGGCCGTGGGCGCGCTGTTCCTCTCGATGCTACGCGACCTGCAGCCGCGGCTCGAAGGCAGACTCGACCTGCTCGACAACGATGCCGCGCAGCGGCTGGCCGAGCAGCTGCGCGCCTCGCCGTGGGTTGCCGCAGTCGACCTGCAGCGCGCGTTCCCCGACAAGCTCGGACTCGAGCTCTCGCTGCGGCGCCCGGTGCTCGAGGTGTTGGCCCCCGACGGTGGCAGTGCCGAGTCGTTGGTCGATGCCACCGGCATCTGTTTGCCCTGGGTCGCGGGCACCGGCCTGCCCGTCACCGAGCGGGTGGTCGGGACCGAGGCCGGCCGCGCCGGCGAGCCGCATCCCGACGAGGTCGTGCGGGCCGCGGCGGGAGTCGCGGCCGAGTGGGGCACCGTGATCGCCCCACAGGTCGAAGGGGCCCCCGACCTGGTGTTGGTAGATGCGCGCAACCTGCATTACCGCTACACCCGGGACCCCTACGCCGCCGAGGTGCGCGTCGGCCTGCGCCGTGGCGATGGCGAGACCGCCTTCTTCGCCTACGGCCGGCCACCGGGTGCCGTCGCTCCGCGCGTCGACGCCGCGGTCAAGGTCACGGTGCTGCGCTCGATCCTCGCGGAGTTCCCCGGCCTCGCCGGCCTGCAGTCGGGCGAGCTGCGGCTGATCAACCGTTGGCGCACCTACCTCCAACCCCGCCCCACCAACTAATACGAGCTGCGGGCGGCGACCCCGGAATCCCGTGTTTCGTCGTGGAGTGGCGCGCCCTCGGCCTCTGGACCGAGAGCTGCGGGCGGCGGTCCTGGTCGTGATGCGTGGATGCGCCGCTTGCGCTGAAGGTCGCGGAATCAAGAGCGCGCGTAGGAGTGCGCGTTTCGTCACGGAGTGGTGCGCACTCGCCTCAGCTCCGTCACCGTCGGCGGCGGTCGCACCCCGTGCCTCGTCTTGGACCGCTGTCGTCGGTGATGGTGGTGAGGCGAGCCTTCAGCTCTGGAGCTGGAGGTGGTGGGAGCTCTGGGGGCGCGCCTGCGCGGTCCCTCGGCCTCTGGATCGAGAGCTGCGGGCGGCGGTCCCGGTCGTGATGCGTGGGTGCGCCGCTTGCGCTGAAGGTCGCCGAATCAAGAGCGCGCGTAGGAGTGCGCGTTTCGTCACGGAGTGGTGCGCACTCGCCTCAGCTCCGTCACCGTCGGCGGCGGTCGCACCCCGTGCCTCGTCTTGGACCGCTGTCGTCGGTGATGTTGCGCCTGGCATGGGCGCAGAGTTGAAGATGAAAGTTCTTTATGGATCCGTACTGGAGGAAACCATGAGTCGAAGGCAGCTGCACGAGGCAGAAAGGGGAGCCGTGTGCCGTCCGAGAGGGCGGTGCGCGGTGTTGATCCGGGATGCCAGAACAGGACGGACACCGTGCCGTGCTGTTCCCGCGAGGTCGTGTGGGATGGAAGCCCTAGACGCAGCGCAGCACCGAGCGAAAGCGAAGTTCCGTAAGGCTCTCGAGGTCTGGGTCAGCGTGCCATCCAACGTGACGCCCGATATCCAGTCGCGACCTCGGAGTACTGGAACCGGCGGCGGCGCGAAACTCTGCGTTCTTACCCAGGGAGATCTCTGTGTGTCCGCTTCGAGCGGTAGGTGGGGAGGAGGCAACGACGACCCACCAAGGCATGCAGCGAAGTCGGATCACCCCGTAGTAGTGATGAAGCCGGGTAATGCCGGTGGAGCGAAGGGGGTGACAGGATGAGAAAGCCGAAACCACGGCAACTGCAGTTCGCTTTCGCCGAGAGCCCGCAAGGGGACGGCGTGGCCGGAAGGGCAGACGAATCTGCCACGAAGTCCACGTCGGTGCCTACGACGGATTGCAGCCATCGATCGGAATCGGCTCCACCGCCAGCGGACGGCTACTGCCATCTGCTGGAGCTGGTCGCGGAGCAGGGCAACCTGCGAAGCGCACTGGCACATGTCGTAAGCAAGAAGGGCGCCCCGGGCGTCGACGGACAGACGGTGTCAGAGGTCAAGCGTCATGCGAAACACCTGCTCCCGAAACTCCGCGATGCTCTGCTCATGGAGACCTACGCGCCCGGCGATATTCGTCGGGTGTGGATCCCGAAGCCCAGTGGTGGGCAGCGGGGTCTCGGGATTCCAACCGTGATCGACCGCTGGGTCCAACAGGCCGTGCGCCAGATTCTGGAGCCGATCTACGACCCGACGTTCCACGACAGCAGCCACGGCTTCCGGCCGAGGCGGGGAGCCCACACAGCGATCGCCGAAGCAGCGGGTTACGTGAAGCAGGGTCGGCGGTACACGGTGGACATCGATTTGGAGAAGTTCTTCGACCGTGTCCATCACCAACGCCTCCTGGACCGGCTGGCTCAGAAGGTGAAGGACCGTCGGGTGCTGCGGATCATCCGCCTGATGCTGAAAGCGAACGTGGTTCTTCCAGATGGCACCCGCGTCATCACGGAAGAAGGAACGCCCCAGGGCGGCCCGCTATCACCTCTGCTGTCCAACATCGTCCTGGACGAACTGGACTGGGAGTTGGAACGACGCGGGTTGCGTTTTGTGCGCTACGCCGACGACTGCAATATCTACGTCGGTAGCGAGCGCTCAGGACACCGGGTCATGGCTTCGATTCGCAGGTTCATCGAACGTCGCGTGCGACTGAAAGTGAACGAAGCGAAGAGTTCCGTCGACCTGGCCCATCGCCGGCACTTCCTCGGGTTTCGCGTAGGCGCAACTCGAAAGGGCTGGCTGACGGTGCAGTTGTCCCGTCGCACTCTGGATCGCATCGACGCCCGAATCCGTGAGCTTACGCCGCGGTCCTGGGGTGGTCGGCTGTCCTGGTGCATCGAACGACTGAACCGTTACCTCCGTGGTTGGATCGGCTACTTCAAGCTGATCACGAAGGCCGCGTGGCGGACCTTGCGGAATCTCGATGGCCATATTCGACGACGCCTGCGGGCGATCATCATTCGGCAGAAGAAGAGACCGCGATACCTCTTCCGAGACCTTGTCGCCCGTGGGTGCAGCTGGCAGTCGGCTGCACGCACCGCGTTTGGCCGGCGTGGCACGTGGTGGCAGAGCAACTCGGGAGCGATCAAACGCGCTTATCCCAATCAGTGGTTTGCTGAGCGGCTGGTGTCGCTTTCCAAGCTCTGGGACGAGCGCCGTTACGACTGGCGGCCCCTTTGGGGGATACCGTCCTGAAGAGCCGGATGTGTGACCCACAAGTCCGGTTCTGTGAGAGCTGCGGGGGGGCAACCCCCCGCGGCTACTCGGCGTGGTGAGGCGAGCCTTCAGCTCTGGAGTTGGAGGTGGTGGGAGCTCTGGCGGCACGCCTGCGCGGTCCCTCGGCCTCTGGATCGAGAGCTGCGGGGGCCTCCCGCAGCTCCATCACCATCAGCGCCGGTCCAAGACGAGGCACAGGGTGCGACCGACGCCGATGGTGACGGAGCTGCGGGCGGCGGTCCCGGTCGTGATGCGTGGATGCGCCGCTTGCGCTGAAGGTCGCCGAATCAAGAGCGCGCGTAGGAGTGCGCGTTTCGTCACGGAGTGGTGCGCACTCGCCTCAGCTCCGTCACCGTCAGCGAGTGCCCAAGATTACTTTGTGCGGGTTCTTGCATCTCCACGACCATTCTAGTAAGGTCGCTAATTCAAATGACGAGCAAGACGGTTCATGCGCGGCGCGGGGGACGGCGCCGTGGGGCGGGGCAGGGCGAGCTGCCGTTTCGGCAGTGGGGTGGGGCTCGGGAGGGGGCTGGTCGTCCCAAGGTGAGTGATGAGACGGTGCCGCACTTGGCGCGGGGGGCGTTGGTGGCGCGGTATCCCTTGCACTTGACGGTGCGGTTGTGCCGGGGGTTGCCCGGTTTGCGCAATGCGCGGACGTACTGGATGTTGGTGGAGCGGATCCGGGCGGGGTGTGGGCGGTTCGGGTTTCGGTTGGTGGAGTTCTCGGTGCAGCGCGATCACTTGCACCTCTTGGTGGAGGCGAAGGACCGGGAGGCGTTGACGCGGGGGATGACCGGGCTGTTGGTGCGGATGGCGCGGGGGTTGAACAAGCTTTGGGGGCGCTCGGGGCGGGTGTTTGCCGAGCGGTTTCACGAGCGGGTGCTGCGCTCGCCGACGGAGGTGCGGCGGGCGTTGGTGTATGTGCTGCAGAACGCTTGGCATCACCGGCAGCGGCCGCGGCAGCCGATCGACGTCTACTCGTCGGGGCCGTGGTTTGACGGGTGGCGCGAGGAAGTGGAGCTATCGGAGCCGGTGATGCGGCCGACGGTGCGGCCGCGGACGTGGCTGCTGAAGGGGGGGTGGCGGCGGTCGCGGGGGCGGTTGGACTTCCGCGAGCGGCCCGCGTGAGCCGTCGGACCTGGCGGTGGTCGAATGCGACGAGATCGCCGGTCGCGGCGTCGGATTCTGCCCTCGGATTCTGCCCTCGGAATTGCCGAAGACACCGAGTGTCCGCCATTTGGGTCATCTTGGGCGATAATCGCGACGGCCGGCTTCGCGCCGTTCCGATGCCTGTCCGCGGCCATCCCATGCGACCCCGACACGCGCCCAACACCCACTCCGCAGCGCGGCTTGCAGCCCGATGAAGATCTGCCTCGTCTGCGAGGGGATTTCGGACACCGAGCAGACCCACTGCACGTCGTGCGGTCTGCGGCTGGTGGATGGCGATGAGGTGCACTTTCCGGTCCGTCGGGGCGAGCAGGACGCGGCCCACCCGCTGTTGGGGGCGGTGATCGACGGCAAGTACCGGATCACCGACGTCGTCGGCAAGGGCGGGATGGGCACCGTGTTTGCTGCGGTGCACGAGGTTTCGCTGGTCGGCGTCGCGCTCAAGCTGCTGCACCTCCGCCACGCGACCCGACCGGAGTTGCGGCGCTACTTCGTCGAGGAGGCGCGCAAGGCGGGACGGGTCAACCACGAGCACTCGGCGCGGGTGCTGGACGTCGGCGAGGACGAAGACGGCACGGTCTACATCGCGATGGAGCTGGTCGAGGGCGTGACTCTCGACGAGTGGATGGACCAAGGCGAGGGGCTGGGTCTCGGTGATCTGGTCGACATCCTGTCGCAGATCTGCTCGGCATTGTCGAGCGCCCACGCGGCGGGCCTCGTGCACCGCGATCTGACGCCGCGCAACGTCATGGCCCTGGTCCGCGACGCGCGACCGTTCGTCAAGATCCTCGACTTCGGCATCGCCAAGGGCCCGCCGCAGGCGCGCGGTGACGGCGATGGCTCGCCGGCCCGCTTCGCCAATCCGCCGTACACGGCGCCCGAGTACCTCGCCGGTGAACCGACCGATGCCCGCGCGGATCTGTACAGCGTCGGCGTGCTGGCCTACGAGTGCTTGATGCGGCGGTCGCCGCTCGAGCCCGGCACTACCGACGAGATGGTGCAGGCGACGATCGAGGGCCGCCTGCTGCCGCTGCGGCCGCCGAAGGGGACGCCGGCGCGGTTGGCGCGGCTGGTGCGCGCCTTGTTGGCGCGGGACCCCGACCGGCGGCCGCCCGACGCCGCCGCGGTGATGCGTGAGCTGGCGCACGTGCGCAATCCGCGCCGCCTGCTGCTGCGCGGCGCGGCGATTGCATCGCTGTTGTTGTCGTTGCCGGCGTTCGTCGTCGCCCACAGCGGCGACGGCGCCGAGCCGCAGCTGTTCGACGTGCAGGGCAACCTCCGCTTCGACACGCAGCTGCCGCGCGACGCGGTGGAGGTTCAGGGGCGCGATCTGGACCCCCTCGAGCTCGGCTTCGCCGGCTTCGACGGCGCGGCGTTGACCGTCGAGACCGCGGCGACCGGCGTCTCCGAGCGCTTCCTGCTGGCTCCGCAGATCGCGCCCGGCGGCGCTCAGCTCGTGCTGTCGAGTGCGACGTCGCCGGCCTGGGGCGACCTGCTCGCCGAGTTGCGCGCGCTGGCCCGCCCGGCGGTGTTGGTTTTCGAAGCCCCCGGCCGCCCGCGCATGCGGTTTTGCAAAGTGTTGCTCGACGACGCCGCGCCCGCGCTGGAGCTCGAGGTGGACACCGCCGAGCCGGGCGAACTCGCCGGCGGCTCGGACGTGGTGTTCGGCGTGCAGGACGCGGGCAGTCTGCGCCGCTACGATCTCGTGCTCGAGTGGCAAGAGGGCAGCGAGCAACGCCAGGTGCGGCGCCCGCTCCTGAACGGTGCGCGTCAGGTCGAGGGCAGCCAGCGGCTGAAGGCCGCCGAGCTGTTCGGCGATCTGCCGGAGCTGGCGGGAGTGCGCGCCCGCCTCGACGCGGTGCTGCGCCTCGAAGCCGAGGACGAGGCCGGCAACCGGTCCGATTCGGAGTGGGCGTGCCGGGCTGTCGATTTGGCCGCGCCGGCGGTGACCGGGGTCTTCGGCCGGCGCCACGACGACATCGTCACCTATGGGTCCGAGGGCGCGCCGCTGCGCATCGAGTGGGGCGAGGACCCGGCCGATCCGGAGCGACAGCCGATGGCCCTCGTCGTGCGCTTGCCCGACGGCAAGACCGAGCTGCGGCTCGAGCTCGGCCACGAGGTCTTGTTGCCCCGCTCGAGCGATGTCGACGGCGCGCCGTTTGCCGATGGGGTCTACGTGTTCGCGGTGCGCGACGCCGCTGGCAACGTCGGCCCCTCGCTGCAGCGGCAGCTGCGCTTCGAACCCGAGGGGTTGGGCATGCGCTTGGCGGTGCCGGCCTCCGAGGGCCCGATCACCGCGCGCGTCGTCGATGTCGGCGGCGCGAGCACACTGGTCACCGACGGCGGTGCCGCCGACTTGCTGCTGGCGTGCAATGAGGTTTTCACCCCGACGGTCGCCGAGGTGCTCGGCACAACGGACCGCGTCGAGCTGCCGGTGCGCGATGCCCGCCCGGGATCCGGCCGCGTCGAGCTGCCCGAATCGGTGCCGCACGGTGTCTACGAGCTGCGGGTGACGATGGTCGACTCGCAGGAGGAGCAACAGCACTACGCCGTGCCATGGCACGTGCTGCAGCGCGTGCCGCGCGTTCGGGTCGCCGACACGTCGTCCGCGCGCTTCTTGCAGCAGCTGGTCGAACGCGACGTGCTCGTGCGGCACGGGGATCGCGTCGCCTTCGGCAACGCGTTGCGCATCGAGGACGTCGACCGCCGCCTGCTGCGCGGACGGGCGTGGGTGGGGCGGGTCGGCCAGCTGTCGCCCGAGCCGCTGCGCGCCGCGGACGAGCGCACAGCGGAGCTGTTCGCCCCCTGGGTGGTGCTGCGCGGCGCCAACACGGTGGCTCTCGAGCTGCGCGACCCGTTCGACCGGCCGTTGCCGGTCCTGTTGGGCGAGCGGCGCGTTCCCGCCGACCTCGAGGTCGGCGATGGAAGCCGCGCAGTCGGCTTGGCGCGCTTCTTTCACGGTGCTCCGCCCCCGGTCGCGGAGGCGGAGGTCGAGTGCGAGTTCGACCGGCCCGTGCGCGTCGCGCTGCTCTGCGACTGGCCGCTCGCCGCCGGTGATCGCGTCACCGCGGCGCTGCCGAACTCGAAGGCGTACGGCGTCGTGGTCGAGCCGCGCGCCGACGGCGCCCGCCTCAGCTTCGAGCTGCCGTTCGCCGACGTCGCCACCGCGCTCGATCTCGGTGGCCGGCGCGAGTCGTTTCCCGAGGGGCGAGAAGCGGAGCTGCCGGTGCGGTTGGCGACGCCGGCGGGCCCGTTCGAGGTGGCGGTGCGGGTCCGCACCGTGCGCAGTGCGTTGCGTCCGTTGCCGCTGCGGCGCCTCGCGGTCGAGGACGCGTCCGTCGCCGCGCCGTTGCGGGAGATCGTCATGGTCCCGGTGCTCGGTCCGCGCGACGGGGTCTGGCGCGATCCGGTGCCCGCTGGGATCGCCCGCAGCGGGCTGCGGCCGGCCACCGTGACCGAGCGCGTCGGCGACGGCTTCTTGCAGGATCGCGAGCTCACGCGGGCGCAGTACGACGCGTTGATCGCGCTCGGCGAACGGTGGGCCGGCAGCGAGATCGGCACGCGCTGCGTGTTTGCCGGCGACCCCGCCGGCGCCGATCGGTTGCAGAGGCTGCGGCCGCTGATCTACCCCGACGACTTCGCCTGGCGCCAGGCGGTGGCCAGTGGGCCCGAGCGACCGGTGACCGGCGTCAGCTACTTTCAGGCGCACACCGCGATCGCCCTGGCCGGCGTCGCGCTGGCCGGCGATCCCAAGCTTCTCCGCTTGCCCACCGGCCTCGAGCTGGAGATCGCCGCGCTGGGATCGACGCCGACCGGCCTCAACGGGATCGGCCGCGAGGCGCCGCGGCCGACTCTGGCGGAGCTCGAGCGCTGGAGCGGGCGGAGCACGAACCCGGCGCGTTGGCCCGCCACCCACGCCGAGCTGGCGGAGTTCGGCGACTCGGTCTCCGGTGAGCAGGGTGCCGGCTGGAACGGCCTCGACACCGGAGTGCGCGAGTGGGTGCTGGACCTGCCTGCCGCATCGCCGGACGACCTGCTGCTCGAGCTGCTGCGCGATCACGCCCGGCACGTCGAGCGCGCGCTCGAGCTCGGCGACGGCGGCGCGTTGTTCCGCGACGCCGAGCTGGCCATCCTGGTGGAGCGCTACGGCGTGTTGCGCGGTCTGGCGCTCGGCGAGCCCTGGCGTCCGGTCGACGTGCAAGGGCGCCGGCTCAGCGATCCGTCACAACCACTGACCGCCGGCGTCGCCGGCGTCGTCGTGACCCTCATGCTGCGCCGGGACGGGCTCGACGAGACCCGCCACGGCGCCGATCCTCGGCTGGCGCGGGTCGGCTTCCGCATGGCGGCCGGCGCGCCGTTCTTGGCATGGGTGCGCCGATGAGGACGGCGATGCTCGGCATGCGTCGTGCGGTCCGCGGGCTCGTCTTGGCGCTCGCCCTGGGCGCGGTCGCGGGCTGCCGCAGCGCGGGGCCGGCGGACCTGGCCGATCTCGCGGCGCAGCCGCCGCTGCCGTACTCGGTGCTGGTCAGTGGAGGTGCCTTCGTCGATTCGGCCTCGGTGTCGGATCCGGCGCCGTGGCTGGCACGCACCTACCGGCCGCAGGGCGAAGGCGACGAGGTGCTCTCGCTGGAGGAGTTGATCGGTGTGCTGCGACGCGGCCGCGTGTTCGTGCAGGCGGACCAGCACCGCGCCGGCCGCGCCGTGCGCCAGCGGCTGGCCGCGCTCGCCGGACCCGTGCCGCTGCGCGACAGCGAGCTGCAAGCGGTGCTGGAGCAGGCCCGCCGCGCCGGCTATGACCTGCTGTTGGTGGTCGAGCGGCTGCGCGACGGACCGGTGGAGGCGCGCGGCGTCAACGGTCAGTGGCCGATCACGCTGTCGGTGTGGCTGCTGATCGGGCTCGGCATGGTGATTCCGGACCATACCTATGAGTCCCGCGCCCAGCTGCACGTGACCCTGCGCGAAGTGCAGACCGGACGCCAGCTGTACAGCGGCTTGGCCGACGGCGGTGCCGTCGACCTGGCGCTGGTCGAGCGCACCGATTGGTTGGGTCTGCTGCAGTCGGTCGTGGTGCCGCCGTTCTGGGTCGGGGACGATCCCGCCGCGGTCGAGGCCGAGGTGCGCGCAGCGGCGTCCAGCCGGCTGCTGGAGTCGATGGCGCGCGAGCTCAAGTCCGCCGACGTGCAGACTCGCGTCGAGCAGCAGCTGCCCGCCCAGGTGCGCTTGTCGCTCGCCGACGGAGGGGTGACCGTGGTCGTCGATTCGCGCGAGCGGCTGGCGGCGGTCCGCTTGCGGCGCGACTCGGTTCCGCAGGACGACCCGGGTGCCGCGGCGTTCGAGCGGCAGCTGCTCGCTTCCGAAGTCGAGGACGCGGCGGTCTATCGATACCGAGCCTCGTTGCCGCGGCCGGCCGGCACGCGCTTTCTTCAGGTCCTCGTGCAAACCGTGACCGCGCAAGCCGCATCGGCGACGCTCTCGATGCAATGAAGAAACCCGAGTCCTGTACGCGATGAGGGTGCCGGCGCGATTCGCGGTGGGGGCGGCGACCCACACCGGGCGGGTGCGTCGCACCAACGAGGACGACTTCATCCTGCTGATGCCGGTGGAGAGCGACACCGGCATCGCGGCGGTCGCCGATGGAATGGGCGGCAGCACCGGCGGCGCGGAGGCGAGCCGGACGGCGATTCGCGCGCTGTGCGAAGTCTTCATGGCGGCGCCGAGCAACGGTGCGGCGCTCGGCGATTCGATGCGCCAGGGCTTCGCGGCGGCGTGTCAGCGCGTGTTCCAGACTTCGCTGGAGAGCCCGTCGCTGCGCGGCATGGGCACGACGTTGACCGCGGTGGCGGTGGCGGGCGACGAGGTCGCGTTGGGACACATTGGAGACTCGCGCTGCTACCGCCTGCGCGACGGCGTTCTCGAGCAGCTGACCACCGACCACGTGGTCGCCGGAGACAGCCAACTGACGCGCTGCGTCGGCGGCGGCAAGGGCGTCGAGCAGGCCGATGTGCGGGTGGTGGCCGTGCGCGCCGGGGACCGCTTCCTGTTGGCCACCGACGGCCTGTGGAGCGCTCTGCACCTCGAGGAGCTGTCGCGCGCGATCACGGCGCAGGCGCCGCAGCCGGCCGCCGAGGAGCTCGTGGCCACGGCGCATGCTCGTGGCGGTCGCGACAACTGCACCGCGGTGATCGTCTCGGTCGGCACGCCGACCGCCGCCGTCACCGAGGTGGCGCTGCCCGCCGAGGAGGTCCATTTGTCGCCAGCGCTGGCGGTACGCCGCGGCCTCCGGCGGGTGCGGTGGCCGTACTGGACGCTGGTGGTCAGCCTGCTGCTACTGGCCCTGGCGGTGGCCAAGGCGCGCTATGGCGTGGATCTACTCCGCGCGCTGTCGGGTGGTGAGTGATCGGACGCTCCCGCTCGTGGGTTCGATCAGAACTGCAGCCCTTCCGTGGGCCTGGCTAGCTGAGAGACGCTGACCGAGACGTAACCGGAGCCCTCTTCCGAGTCACAGGAAGTGACGCAGGGCCAACTGCGCAAACGGTGCCCTTTTGGTCCCCCCCGCGTTGTGTCTCGGAGGTCGCCGATGTTCGTTCCCCCGCGTTGCCCCAACTCAGCTTGCCCGCACAACCGCAGCCCGCGGCCCGGCTTCTTCGTATGCCGTGGCTACTACTACCCCAAGTGCCGCGCCCAAGGCGTGCCGCGCTTCCGCTGCCGCCATTGCCGGCAGGGCTTCTCGCGGCAGACGTTCCGCATGGATTACCGCGACCACAAGCCCGACCGCAACGCCTGGATCGTCATGTTGCTCTGCTCTGGCCTGGGCCTGCGACAGACCGCACGCCTGGCCGGGCTCACGGCGCGCAACACCGAGATGAAGTTCCGCAAGATCGGTCGTCACGTCCGCCGCCTGAACAACAACTTACGAGGCGACCTCCCGGTGGGCTCGAGCTTGCAGTTCGACGAACTCGAGAGCTACGAGGGCCGCCGCAACACGCGGCCCCTGACGCTGCCTGTCCTGATCGAGCGCGGGAGCCGCTTCATCCTCGCAGCGCGGTCGGCCCCGATCCGCCCCGGTGGCCCCAAACCGGCTGCGCGCCGGCGAGCGATAGAGGCCGACGCGCGGCGGTTTGGCCGGCGGCCGTCGCGGTCGCGCGCGGCAACGCGCAATGCGCTGTGCCGGGGCGCGCGCGCTTGCACTCGGTTGACCACCGTGTTGCTCGAAACGGACGAGAAAACGACCTACTCAGGACTCGCGAGGGGCATTTTCGGCGCGCGGCTCGAGCACCGGCGAACACCGAGCACGCTGCCGCGCGAGACCTGGAACCCGCTGTTCGCGATCAACCATACCGAGGCAATGGCGCGCGACCTCAACGGTCGTCTGCGGCGCGAGTCCTGGCTGGTCAGCAAGAAGCGCTGTTTCCTCAACCTGCAGCTGCACATCTACATCGCGTACCGCAACTTCACGCGACCGCGCTTCAACTTCGACCGAGACACGCCGGCGATGCTGGTTGGCTGGCTGCCCCAGAAGTTGCGGCTGAACCAGGTGCTATCCTGGCGCCAGGACTGGGGCACGCGCAGCGGCCATCCGCTGGATCGAAACGCAAGACCGATCGAGAACTTCCTGAAGAGCTCTGCCTGACTTTCTTGCGGCCGTGCCGGACCACGGAAGGGCTGCAGTTCGGGTTCGATGGATTCCTCATCTGCTGAGCAACTTCGGGCTGGTCGGAGCTAAACGGCATTGCGGGAGGTCCTCCCCCTTGATCCCCATCCGCCGACCCGGTTCGCTCTGCGCTCCGGCCGTCCCCCGCCTGGCGCGCTGCCTCGAGATCACTCATGCCAAAGAAGCTCCAACGCCAAGTCAGCGTTGCCAAGGCCAAGCCCGCGGCAAAGGCGCGCGGTGGCCCCGGCGAAGGCTCCACGCTGCGCTCGATCGGCGCGATCGGCGGCCGCCGTGTCACGCCCAAGGTGCTGACCGAGTTCACCTCGCAGCTGGCGGTGTTGCTCGATGCCGGAATCCCGGTGACCAAGTGTCTCCGAATTCTCGAAGGCCAGACGCCGCAGGGACAGATGCGGCGGACGCTGGCCACCGTGCTCGAGGACGTCGAGGGCGGCACCGCACTGTCGGAGGCGATGGACAAGCACCCCGGTGTCTTCGACCGCCTCTACACCAACATGGTGCGCGCTGGCGAGGCCGGCGGTGTGCAGGAGGAGATCCTGAACCGCCTCGCCGGGTTCATGGAGAAGTCCGAGGAGATCAAGAGCCGGGTGCGCGGCGCGCTGGCGTATCCCGTCGTCGTGCTGCTCGTCGCGGCGGTGGTCTTGCTGCTGCTGTTCATCTACGTCATCCCGCAGTTCAAGGACATCTTCATCAACCAGTTCGGCGGTCTCGAGGAGATGCCGGCGCTGACTCGCTTCATCATTCGGATGGGCGAGCACCTGCAGCTGTATTGGTGGGCCTACGTCGGCGGGGTGTTGCTGCTCTACGGCATTCACCGGCTGTTGGTCGCCAAGGTGCACGGCTATCGCGCCATGCGCGACCGGCTGCTGATGCGCATCCCGGTGTTCGGCGGCATGGTCAAGCGGTCGCTGGTGGCGCGCTTCACCCGCACGTTCGGCACGCTGATCCAGAGCGGCGTGCCCCACCTCGGCGCGCTGGAGATCGTCAACGGCTCGGTCAGCCACGTGCAGCTCAACAGCGCCGTCGACCGGATCCATGCCAGCATCCGGGAGGGCGCTGGCATTGCGGTGCCGATGGGGGAGAGCGGGATCTTCGACGACGTGGTCGTCAACATGGTCGACGTCGGCGAGCAGACCGGCGAGCTCGATCGGATGCTGGCGAAGATCGCCGACCGCTACGAGGCCGAGGTCGACCGGACCGTGGAGACCACGTTCAAGATCATCGAGCCGATCCTGCTGGTCGTGCTCGCGGTGATCGTCGGCGCGATCGTCTTGGCGCTGTTCCTGCCCCTGCTCAAGATCATGGAGAAGCTGCGGTGACCGCGGCGGCGCGGCCCACCTGAGGCGATCGAGATGTCGCTCGCCGCGCGGTTGCTGCTGCTGATCGTTCTGCTGAACGCGGCGGTGGTGGGCGCCGTGCAGCTGGTCCTGCTGTACGGCCAGCGGCAGGCCGACGTCGCGCAGCGCGAGCTCTACCGGAGCCTTTTGTTCAAGCTGCTGGAGGACGCCTACCCGTCCGAGGACATCGGCGTCGGTTGGGTCCGCGAGCTGCTCGGCGTCGACAGCTTTCGCGGTGTCTTCCGCGATGTGCTGGTCGTCAGCTCGGGGTTTGCCGGCACCGTCGACCTCAATCCCATGGGGGCCGCGCACCGACGCAGCGCGGAGTTCCCGCGCGCCGACATCGAGGCCGGCATCGCCGAGGCGTTGCGCCGGCAGGCTGCCGGGCGCGTCGAGCCGGTCGAGGCGGGCGGCGGCTTCTGTCTGGCCGTGCCGACGCGGGGCGCCGAATCGGCGGCGGCGTGGTACGTCCCGCTGCAATCGCCGAGCAGTCTGCGACTGGCTTGGTTCGCCCTGCCGGTGCTGCTGGCGACGGCGTTGACCGCGCTGCTGGGCTTCTGGATGTTGCGCCGCTTCGTCGGCCGGCCGCTCGACGGACTGGGCGCTGCCGCGGCGCGAGTCGGCGCCGGCGATGCGGGGGTCCGCGTCGAGCGGGTGTCCGGCGCGCGCGAGCTCAACGCCGTGGTCGATGCGTTCAACGTCATGGCGCAGAAAGTCGCGGGCCACACCGATGAGCTCCGCCGCGAAGTGCAGCGCGCCACCGAGGAGGCGGCGCGGCGCGAGCGCGCGTTGGTGCAGTCCTCGCGCTTGGCGGCGATGGGGACGCTCGCCGCCGGGATCGCGCACGAGATCAACAACCCGATCGGCGGCATGATGAACGCGGTGCACCGCCTGCGCCAACGCGAGGGGTTGGACGAGCGCAGCCGCGTCTACCTCGACCTGGTGCTCGAGGGGCTCGAGCGCGTCGGTGCGATCACCCGGCGCGTGCTCGATTTCTCGCCACGGCAGATCGAGGCGGCACCGTTTCCGCTGGTCGAAGCGGTCGAGGCCGCCCTCTCACTGGTCAAGCACCGGATCGACCGGCAGCAGGTGGCGGTGTCGAGCGCGGTGCCGGCGGAACTCTACGCGATCGGAGACCGGCACGAGATCCAGCAGGTCGTGCTCAACTGCTTCCTCAATTCTCTCGACGCGCTCGGTGGCCAGAGCCCGCCGTGCACGCTCCGAGTGCGCGGTTGGAGCGAGGGTGCCAACGTCGCGCTCGAAGTCGAAGACAACGGGCCCGGGGCCGACGCCGAGACGGTCCAGCGGGTGTTCGACCCGTTCTTCTCCGCCAAGGACCGCCCGGATGCCAGCGGCCTGGGCCTGTTCATCAGCTATTCGATCATCCGCAACCACGGAGGCGAGCTGCGGGTGAACTCGCGGCCGGGCGAGGGATTCACCGTCCGCCTGGTCCTGCCGGCGGCCCCGCCGCCGGAATTGCTGGATCGGCGTGGTGGCGAGGTATAGTGCCCGCCGCCCCGACAGCAGATTCGACCCGCGTGCACAAGACCATGACTGCGACCTTCACCCACGGATTGATCGTCGGCGGCTTGATCGCCGGTGCGTTCGCCGCTGGCCTTTGCCTGGCTCCGGAGGCGGGTGTCCTCAGCGCGGCGGAGCGGCCGGCGTTGGTGCTGCCCCAGGGGCGGGGCACGCCGACGGTGTCGCCGCCGCCGACGACCTCGACTCCCATCGATCCGACCGCCGCTGCCGCCGATGCGCCGGCACCATTGGTGTACGGCGGAGACGCGGGGCAATCGGCCGCCGCCAACGGCTTCATCGCGGTGACCGGCAGCTACGGCGTCGGCACCTCGGTGCTCTACGTCCTCGATACCGACGGGCGCCAGCTGGCGGTGTACGAGGCACGCGGCGGCTCGGCCAACACCCGGCGGTTGGTGTTCGTCGGCGCGCGGCGGATCGATCTGGACTTGCAGCTGCACGCCTACAACGACAAGTCGGAGTACACCTACGACGACCTCGCGCGCGAGTTCGAGCGACGCGGTCGATCGGCCGATGGCAGCGGCCAGGGCGCGCCGGCGGCCGAGACCGGCGCCGACGCCGTCAAAGCCGGCGAGACAGCCGGCGGCAAATGATCTACAATTCTGTCCGTCCCCTTCGTTTCCGCGGCTCGTCCCCGAGCTGACCCTGTGGAGGTATCCGTGCCCGACCCCAATGAGGATTTCGTCTCGTTCGAGAAGGCTCTGCGCGATCTGAAGATGCAGAGCGAGGAGCTCAAGAAGCTGGTCTCCGAAGGCGAGATCCGCGCGTTCCGCGATGGCCAGTCGATGAAGTTCAAGCGCGAGGACATCGAGTCGCTCGCCGACCGAAACGAAGACGAGTTGGTGTTCGCCGACTCCCTCGAGGACGACACCGGCATGGTGACCGAGGAGCTCTCCGACGAGGAGACCCTGCTCGCCGAGGATGACCTCGAAGAGGAAGAGCCGGTGCGCCGCACGGCCGCGGCCGCCGCGCCTGCCCGCAGCCGCGCCCGCGCCGTCGAGGTCGAAGAAGAGACCAAGGAGCCCGCTTGGGTCACCGGCATCGCGATCGTCGGCGCGATCATCGCCCTCTACGGCTTCATCGTGATCTACTCGATCGCCGCCGAGGCGCCCCCGAGCGGACTCACGTCCCTCTTCGCCAAGAGCTAGCGCCCGCGCCCGGGAACCGTACGGAGTCAGGCTCGATTTTCTCGGCGCACGTACGGAGCCAGGCTCCGATTCATCACACGGCGCCGCCGGGTGATGAATCGGAGCCTGACCTGAAACTCACCCAGCCTCGGCGATCGGTATGAGCTTGTACCCGAGGGATTTAGCGTTCTGTCGGAGTCCGACGATGCGTCGCTGGGTGAAGCGCTCCTCGTAGGCCTTGGCGCCTTCGTCTACGTAGTCCTGGCCGAACTTCAGCATGCGGTAGATGAGCAGGGCCAGTTTGCGGGCGATGGCAAAGATGGCGACGTTGCCGTCCTTCGCGCGGGCGATCTTGCGGAAGTGTGCGCCGAGAGCTGTCTGAGTACGTTGGAGGGACAGGGCGGCCATCCGGAGGACCGTGGCGATCCTGCTGACCGCGATGTTGTTGCGGTGCTTCTTGATGCGCTTTCCACCCGAGACGGCTTGACGTGGGCACAGGCGTAGCCAGGAGACGAAGTGCTTCTCGGTCGGGAAAGCATCGAGGTCGTAGCCGACCTCGGTGAGCACGATCATGGCCGTGCTCGGGCTGATACCGTCGATTCGCGTGAGATCACACCCGACGAGCCGGCAGAGGGCATCGCGAAGCTCCCGGCCGCCCTTCGTTCGGATGCTCCTCTCCTTGCGGGGGTCTGGATGCTCGGGGACGTCGGCCGTCTTGGCTTCCTCCGGTTGCAGGTCCTCGATCATCGCCATCAATCGCTTCTCGACCGACTCGATCTCGTGGTCGGTGTGCTCGAGCATCCGCAAGCCCGAAGCGAGAGTGAAGATGTGCTCCTCGATCCAGGTCCCTTGCAAGTGATCCGCGAGCTCCTTCTCGGAGATCTTGCAGCGCGGATCACGCAGTCTGGCGAGCGCTCGAGGGTCGCGTTCACCAGCGAGAATCGCGCGGATGATCGCGAGGCCGGTCTTGCCGGTGATGTCCGTTACCGCGCGATGGATCGCCACGTTCATCTGATCCAGTGACCGCTGCATCAACTGCGTGTGGCGCGTGCGCTGCGCGATCAAAGACGCGGCATGGCGTTGCAGGGTCCGCAACGCACAGATGTCCTTCGGAGGCCGGAACGAAGCGCGAATGAGGCCATAGGTGTGTAGCTTCTGCAGCCAACTGCAATCGCTGGCATCGGACTTGGAGCGGCCCGGCACGTTCTTCACCTCGCGGGCATTCGCGAGGATGACCTCGAAGCCTCTCGACTCGAGTAGCTCGTAGACGGGAATCCAGTAGACATAGGTGCTCTCCATCGCGACGGATCGCACTCCGAGCTCCTCCAGCCAGTCCGCGAGCGCCTCTAGCTGGGGCGTCGTCGTTCCGAATCGCTTGATCGGACGACTGCCGTCGGGTGCTGCTGCGCACACCCAGTGCTCGCGGCTGCCGATGTCGATTCCGGCGGCGTTGGGCTTCACGACTGGCAATACTTCCGCTGCGGGCTTCTTGCCCTTCCTCGTTCTGCTCTTCCCAGCCATACTTCATCCTCATTGTTGTGGTGGGCCCGGCCCGAGGCGGCGATCAAACGAATCTGACCTGCGGGAGTGGGCACGGCGACGTGCCCCTCACCAGTGAAGGATGGCCAACTCGGACCCAGACTGGCTCTGGGGCAAACGTGCTCCAGTGGCTATTGGGGGCGTAGCTGCCGGGCCCCTCACACGTTCCCCTCCCCCTTCCTCAGCGGCTAGTTTCCTGCCCTGAAGGGCCGACAAATCTGCCGGGGCAGGACTGGCTCCGTACGTGCGCCGAGAAAATCGAGCCTGACTCCGTACGCACTACGTTGACGGCGCTCGGTGGTCGCGCCAGACTGGGCCCCTGCCCGCGTCGATCTCGGTCTGTCGGCCGCGGCGCGAACAGCAGCTACGTTCGACACCTTTTGCCGGAGGGGGCCATGCACCGTGTGTCCATCATCGCTGTCGCGATGCTCGCCATGTCACTCCACAGCTGCGTCAGCCCGGAGGCGCACCGCCAGCTGATCGCCGCCAACGAGGCGCTGCGGGGGCAGATCGGCGATCTCGAGGCCTACCACCGCCAACTCGAAGAGGAGAACCGCAGGTTGGGTGGCGAGGTCGACCGGCTGGGTCGCAACGCGGTCGACGCCGCGCATTTGCGGCAGCAGAAGGAGGAGCTGGCCCGCTTGATCGAGCAGTTCCAGAACGGCGGCGGCCGCAACCTACAGGGCGTGACGGTGCGCGAGACCGCCGAGGGTGTCGTCTTCGAGTTGCAGGGCGAGGTCCTGTTCAGCTCCGGCCAGGCGACGATCACCGAGTCGGGCCAGGGCGTGCTCGGCCAGCTGGTGCCGATCCTGCGCGAGCACCGGCACGCCGTGCGGATCGATGGCCACACGGACTCCGATCCCATCCGCCGCAGCCAGTGGCGCACCAACCTGCGCCTGTCGGCCGAACGCTCGATCGCCGTCGTCGAGTACCTGATCTCCAGCGGCGTCGATCCGGCGCAGCTGCACGTCTCGGCCTTCGGCGAGCACCGCCCGGCGGTGGCCGGAACCGACGACGCGTCCAAGAGCCGCAATCGGCGCGTCGAGATCATGATGCTGCGGCAATAGCGCGATGGCGCCGGCCAGCGTCGGGGCCGAGCAGGGGGGCCGGGCGCGAGGGCCGCGCTGCGCGATCGCCGCGGCGGGGTTGCTGGCCGCCGCGTGCGCGCCGGCCGAGGACGCCGTGCCGCGCTGGTCCCGCTACGGAGTGTTCCGCGACCTCGTCCGGTTCGACGGCCGGGCGCACGGGCTCGGCGTGTTCTTCCTGGACCGGTTCGAGACCACCCGGCGCGACTGGTGGACGTTCTCCATGGCGCGCGGCGACGACGACGCGCTGCCGTCCATCGATCGGCCGTGGCAGGTCGACGACGGACTGCCCGCGACCCAGGTCGACCTGCGCCGCGCCCGTGAGTTCGCGCGCTGGCGGTTCTGCCGGCTGCCGCGGATCGAGGAGTGGCGCTTCGCGGCGACCAGCGGCGGGCTCTACGCCTATCCGTGGGGCAACCGGTTCCGGGTCGAATGGGTGAACAGCGGCGAGCTCGGCCTGGATGGTCCGGTGCCGGTGGGCACGTTCGAGTCCGGCCGCGACGCCGACGATCGCGCTCCGTACGACCTGCTCGGCAACGTGGCGGAATGGACCGAATCGGTGGGGGGCCGCTGGTTCGGCGGCGCTGGCTCGGCGCTCGGCGCGACCGTGTGGTGGCCCCGCTACGCGCGCGGCGTGGTCTTGGTGCGGGCGGTGCCGGCGATGGCGGCGTGGGCGTTCGACGGTCTGCCGCCGCCGCGCGCCTTCATGGACCAGGGGCTCAAGCCGGTGCGGGCGTCGGAGGATCCGCGCGCGCTCGGCGTCTGGTGGCGCCGGTCGGCGGCGCTCTCCCGGGTCGCCGCTGCACGCGTCTGGCTTCCCAGCGGACTGCCCGCGCCCGCGGCCTGGATGCTGTTGGCGGCGGTGTCGCCGGAAGAGCCCGTGGTCGAGCCCGACGACGTCCCCGGCGCCGGGGCCCTGTTGGAGTTGCAACGCCGCGTCGACCTGTGGCGCCAATTGCGGGGCACGGCGGCGGTCGAGATCTGGCGCCAGCCGGGGGTGCCGCCGCCGGCGGTGTGGGCGATGGCGAGCTGGGGCGGGGCCCTGCCGCGGCTGGTGGTCGGTGGCCACTTCCGCGCGCTGGTGCGCGATCGCCGCAGTTGGTCGGTGGAGCGCGCGCCCGGCGAGCGCGGCGACACCCTGGGCGTGCGGGTCGCGACCGATCCGCTGGCGCTGCTGTGCACCTTGCTGGCCGAGCCGGAGGCGCCGACGGCGGCCGAGGAACGCCAGCTGCGCGGTTTCCTCGCCGCGCACCGGGACGTGTTGGCGCCGCGGCTGGCGCAGGCGCTGCAACGGGTCGCGGTGCACGGGCCGCTGCGGGGCACGGTCACCGGGGTGCTCGGCGGATGAGCGAAGACGGGGCGCGGTCGCCATTTGCGCACTATCTCGAGCAGATGCGACAGCGCGGCTTCCACCCCAGCCGCCGCCTCGGCCAGAACTTCCTGCTCGACCCCAGCCTGCACGACTGCATCGCCACGCTCGCCGGGCTGTGCCGCGATGACGTCGCGCTCGAAGTCGGCGCCGGCCTCGGCTTTCTGACGCGCGCGCTCCTGGCGCGCGCGGATCGGGTGGTCGCGGTCGAGATCGACCGCCGCCTGCTGGAGATTCTGCGGGCCGAGCGCCCGCGGATGCCCGGCGGGGGCCAAGGGCTGCACCTGGTTGCGGCCGATGCGCTGCACGGCGGGCGGATCAGCGCCGAAGTCGAAGCCGCCGTGACGGCGGCGCTGAGTGGCGGGCGCCGCTTGGTGCTCGCCGCCAACCTGCCCTACGCGATCGCCGGCCCGCTGCTCGCCGAGCTGTGCGCCCTTCCGCAGCCGCCCGCCCGCGGTGCCGTGCTGGTCCAGCTGGAGTTGGCCGAGCGCCTGTGCTCGGCGCCGGGCAGCGCCGCCTACGGCGCCCTGTCGGCGGTCGTGCAGGCGCTGTATGCGTGCCGGTTGGAGCGGCGCGTCGGCCGCAACGTGTTTCGCCCAAGGCCGCGCGTCGACTCGGCGATCTGCGAGCTGGCACCGGCGCCAGCCGCCCCGCTCGCCGGCGCGGCGGCCACCGAGCGGCGGAGCTACGCGGGCTTCGTGCGGCAGTTGTTTTCCCAGCGTCGGAAGACGCTGCGCAACGCCCTGCGCACCGCGACCGTGGCGGCCGGGCTCGAAATGCCGGCCCTGTCGGAGGATCTCGCCGCGCGCCGGGCGGTGGAGCTGGGGGCGGCCGATCTTGTGGCGTTGTGGCGCCGGGCCCGGGGCTCGTGAGCGCCACCGCGCGGGTGGTTGCGCCCGGGGGCCCCGGGGGCCGGGCCGTCTGCGCCGTCGGATTGCCTTGACCAACTCCGCTGCCGGACTACACTTGTGAGGTTTATCGGATCGTTCTGATAAACCCGTCAGCACCGACGGTCCGGCTGGGCGAAGGTCGAGGGGCGGCGCGCCACGCGCCACTCGACCGCTTCTGGCGGGCGCCGAGCACGATTCCCCACGGCTCGGAAGTCGGGCGGGCGCGCACACGGGCCCCGGTGTCCCTCCCCCGATGGAACGGTTCCAAGCGATCATCCAGCAGATCAAGGCCGCCACCGACTTGGTGGCGTTGATCGAGAGCTACGTGCCGCTGCGTCCCGCCGGTCGCTACTTCAAGGGGCTGTGTCCGTTCCACCAGGAGAAGACGCCGTCGTTCACGGTCTATCCGGACTCGCAGCACTACAAGTGCTACGGCTGCGGCGCCTGGGGAGACGCGTTCAAGTTCTTGCAGGAGCGCGATGGCCTGACCTTCCGCGAGGCGGTGGAGACCCTGGCGCAGCGCACCGGCGTGTCGATCGAGGGCATGTTCGGCGCGCAACGCGAACCGCGCCGGCGCGGCCCCGACCCGCACGCCGTGCTCGCCTTGGTGCGCGACTACTTCGCGGCGGCGCTGCGCCAGCCGGCGGGCGAGGTGGTGCGCGGCTATCTGGAGCGCCGCGGCCTGGCGGCGGCGATCGAGCCGTTCGGGCTCGGTGCGCACCCGGCCCGGCCGGGCGTGTTCGGCCAGTTCGCGAAGGCGCAGAAGCTGCCCCTCGACGTGCTGGAGCAGGCCGGTCTGTTGCGGGCCGGGCGCGAGCCCTTCGCGGGCCGGCTGATGTTCCCGATCGAGGACGCCCGCGGCCGGGTGATCGGCTTCGGCGGCCGGGCGATGGACGACGCCAGGGCCAAGTACATCAACTCGCCGGAGTCGCCGTTCTTCCTCAAGCGGCAGACGCTGTACGGCTTGCCTTTGGTGAAGCGGGCCGGCGAGCGCCAGATCGTCGTCGTCGAGGGCTACACCGACGTCATCGCCTGCCACCTGGCCGGCTTCCAGGGCGCGGTCGCGACCCTGGGCACCGCGCTGACGCCCGCGCACGGCGAGATCCTGCGCCGCTACGCCAACGGGGGCGTCGTGCTG
The DNA here is from genome assembly GCA_965223545.1 of Planctomycetota bacterium. Lineage (GTDB taxonomy): Bacteria > Planctomycetota > UBA1135 > UBA1135 > UBA2386 > CBDCWY01. The sequence continues at coordinate 7,657,702 of OZ245006.1, forward strand.
CTGTTCGACGGCGACCGCGCCGGCCGCGCCGCGGCGGAGAAGGCCTACCCCGAGCTGGTCAAGACCGAGCTCGAGGTGCGCATCGGTTTGGTCGGCGATGGCGCCGATCCCGCCGATCTGCTCTCGGCGCGGCCCGGCCGCGACGCGGGCGAGATCGACGCCGCCCGCACCTCGTTCGCCGAGCTCCTCGCCGGTGCCGAGGACGCGCTGCAGATGTGGTTTCGTCTCAAGCGGTTGCGCCTGGATCTGCGCCAGGAAGTGCACGTCGCCGCCGTGGTCGAGGACTGCAAGCAGGTGCTGGCCGGGATCGACGACCGGATGCGCCGCACGCTGCTGCTCGGTCGGATGGCCCAGCAGCTGGGGATCGACGAGGCCACCCTGCGCCGGTCGATCGGCTCCCTGAAGCCGCGGGTCGCCACCGCGACCACTTCCACCGGCGCCGTCGCCGCGGTCGGCGGTGACGCGGCGGGCGGAGAGGCGGAGCCGGCGACGCCGCTGCTGGGCGCCGACCAGGACCTGCTGGCCTGTGTCCTGGCCGCGCCGCCGCTGGCGCCGATGGCCGCCGCCGAGCACGAGCTGGCCGCGCCGGTCGAGCGGCTGGTCGCCGCCGCCGACACCGCCGTGCAGGGCGGTGCCGACGACACCAATGCGTTGCTGCGAATTTTGTTCGCGCATTGCGCCGAAGACCCCGAATCGGGCAAGATCTTGGCGGTCTGCGCCGACCTCGCCCGTAGCCTCCAGGAGCCCGAAGAGGCCTTCGACCTCGTCTGCCGCCAACGCCGCGCGTTCCTCGCGCGCCGCAACGCGCAACAGCTTCGCTTCGAGCTCCAACAAGCCCGCGCCGAGGGAAACCACGATCGCGTTCAGGAACTCACTCGACGCTACGTCGAGGAGCTGCGCGCGCGCGAGGTTTCTCCACCGTAGTTGTCCGACCGGTCCTCTACCCCACCTCCCCCTTCGCCTCCTCGCATGGACAAATTCGAAACGGCCATCAAGAGCCTCATCAAGCGCGCGCGCAAGAGCGCTTCGGTGACACTGGCACAGCTCAACGACGCCCTGCCGGACGACGCCTCGTCGCCGGAGAAGATCGAGGCCGCGATGGCGATGATCGAAGATGCGGGGATCGAGATCGTCGAGCGGGTCGGGCAGAAGTCGCCGGCCGCCGAAGCGGCGAGCCGCCGCGGCAAGAAGGGCAAGGCCAGCAAGGAGCAGGACCCGTTCGAGTCGGAGGACGAGGAGACCGAGGAGAGTTCGGACGAGGCCGCCGAAGCCGAGCTCGCCGCCGCCGCCGCCGCGGACATGACGGAGAAGATCGACGATCCGGTCCGCATGTATCTCACCCAGATGGGTGAGATCCCGCTGCTCACCCGCGAGGAGGAGATCAGCCTCGCGCGCAAGATCGAGCTGACCCGCAAGCAGTTCCGCAAGGAGGTGTTGAGTTCGGGGTTCGGCCTGGCCAACGCGATCGAGATCCTGGAGGACGTGGTCCGCGGCGAGCTCGCGTTCGACCGCACGCTCAAGGTCAACCAGCAGGACCCCGAGATCGGCAAGGCGGACCTGTCCGACCGGCTGCCCGGCAACATCGACACCCTGCGGCGGATGTACGACGCCGCCCGGGCGGATTTCGAAACGGTGACGCACAACGGATGCGCGGCGAGCACGGTCACCGAGCTGCGCAAGCGGATCGTCGCCCGCAAGCGCAAGTGCGTCATCCTGATCGAGGAGCTCAACCTGCAGGGCAAGAAGGTGCGGCCGATGATCGACCTGCTGGAGAGCAGGTTGGCCGAGCTGCGTCGCCTGGAGCGCAAGCTCAACAGCTACCGGGGCGCGCAGATCAAGAACCCGATCGCCGTCGAGCTGCGCAAGCGCGTCTCCGACCTCGAGGCCGAGGGCTTGGAGACGATCGAGAAGCTCGACCGCCGCCTGCAGCTCGTGCGCGGTGCGTATGCCGCCTACGAAGAGGCCAAGCGCAAGCTGTCGTCCGGCAACCTGCGGTTGGTGGTGTCGATCGCCAAGAAGTACCGCAACCGCGGCCTGTCCTTCCTCGACCTGATCCAGGAGGGCAACACCGGCCTGATGAAGGCCGTGGAGAAGTACGAGTACCGGCGCGGCTACAAGTTCTCGACCTACGCCACGTGGTGGATCCGGCAGGCCATCACCCGCTCGATCGCCGACCAGGCGCGCACCATCCGCATTCCGGTGCACATGATCGAGACGATGAGCAAGCTGCGCAACGTCACCAAGAAGCTGATTCAGGCCAAGGGGCGCGAGCCCTCGATCGAGGAGGTCGCGGAAGCGGCGCAGGTCTCGGTCGAGGAGGCCAAGCGCGTGATGAAGATCAGCAAGCACCCGATCTCGCTGGACCGGCCGATCGGCGAGTCGGACGACTCGTACTTCGGTGACTTCATCGAGGACGAGGCGGTGGAGTCGCCGGTGTTGGCGGCCAGCCGCGAGATGCTCAAGGAGCGCATCGACAATGTGCTGAGCACGCTGACCTTCCGCGAGCGCGAGATCATCAAGCTGCGCTACGGCATCGGCGATGGCTACACCTACACGCTGGAAGAGGTCGGTCGGATCTTCCGCGTCACCCGCGAGCGGGTCCGGCAGATCGAGGCCAAGGCGGTGCGCAAGCTGCAGCACCCGGTCCGGGCGCGGCGTCTTTCCGGCTTTCTCGACGCCAGCCACGAATCGTCGTAGCCCGGCGGCGGTGACGCCCATGGCGTGGCTTCAATCGGCGGGGCGGCCTCGGCTCGGCGCCGCTGGACCGGCGGTGGGCTAAGGGACTGTCCGGCTGTCGGCCGAAAGGTCGGGGAGTTCGAGCGCAACGGTGCTCGGACCTCGGGGGAGTCTGACTCGGGGGAGTCTGAACGGATGTTGCGAGCGGAAACCCAGGGCGTGCGGGTCGCCGGTTCAGAGCAGCGGTGCGCCAAGGCCGCCGTCGGCGAGATGGCGGCGGCGCTGCGCCAGCCGGGGTTGGAGCTCGTGACCCTGCACTTCTCACCGGACTACGACCGCGACGAGCTCGCGGCGGCGGTCGCGGCGGAGTTCGGTGACGTTCCGGTGATCGGCTGCTCGACCGCGGGGGAGCTGTCGCCCGACGGCTACCGCGACGGCAGCATGAGCGGATTCAGCCTGGGCGGGGACGACTTCCGCGCCGCGACCGTGCTGCTCGACGAGCTGCAGAACTTCGAGTTCGAGCGCGGCGCGGCCGCGGCGCGCGCGCTGCGCGAGCAGCTCGCTGCCCGGGGCCCGGCGCCGCGCGGAGCGAACAGCTTCGGCTACCTGCTGATCGACGGGCTGTCGGTGCGCGAGGAAGCGGTCGCCAGCTCGCTGTACCAGGGCCTGGGCGACATCGAGATGTTCGGTGGCTCGGCCGGTGATGCCACGTCGTTCCAGAGCACGTGGGTGCTGCGCGACGGCGAGCTGCAGACCGATGCCGCGGTGTTCGCCCTGGTGCAGACCACGCGGCCGTTCTGCGTGTTCCAGACCCAGCACTTCGACCCGAGCACCGAGCGGATGATCGTCACCGAGGCCGATGTCGCCCGGCGCGTGGTCACCGAGATCAACGGCAACCCCGCAGCGGTCGAGTTCGCCCGGTTGGTCGGTCTCGAGTCCGAAGAGCTCACCCCGATGATCTTCGCCAGCCACCCGGTGGTGGTGCGGATCGGCGGCAAGCCGTTCGTCCGCTCGATCCAGAAGGCCAACGAGGACCTGAGCCTGACGTTCTTCTGCAGCATCGACGAGGGCATCGTGCTGACCGTGGCCCGGGGCGTGGACATGGCGGCGCGCCTGAGCGAGGAGCTGGCGCAAGTGCACGCGCAGATCGGTCAGCCCGACCTCGTCATCGGCTGCGATTGCATCCTGCGCAAGCTCGAGATGGAGCAGAAGTCGCTGACCGACGAGGTGTTCGACGTGCTGCGGGGCAGCAACGTCGTCGGCTTCAGCACGTATGGGGAACAGTACAACGGAATGCACGTCAATCAGACGTTCACCGGGGTCGCGATCGGCGCGGACGAATCGTGACGGAGCCCCACTGCGACGAGTGCGAGGACCTGCGCGCGCGGGTCCGCAAGCTGGAGAAGATCAACCGGGTCTTGATGGACCGGGTCGAGCGCAGCATGGATCTCGAGGGCGGGTCCATGTCGTTGTTCCAAACCGCGGTCGCGCTCGATGGGCAGATTCGCGAACGCACCCGGGCGTTGCAGGCGGCGATGGGCGAGCTCGAGGCCTCGAACCACGAGCTGCAGGCCGCCAAGGAGGCCGCCGACGCCGCGAATGCCGCCAAGTCGGAGTTCTTGGCCAACATGAGCCACGAGATCCGCACGCCGATGAACGGCGTCATCGGACTCGTCGACCTGCTGCTCAACACCGAGCTCAGCGGCCGCCAGCGCGAAACCGCGCGCAAGATCCAGCGCTCGGCGGAGTCGCTGCTCGGCATCATCAACGACATCCTCGACTTCTCCAAGATCGAGGCCGGCAAGCTCGAGCTCGAGTGCATTCCGTATCCGGTGCGGGATGTCGTCGAAGAGGTCGTCGAGCTGCAGGCCGAGCGCGCCCACGCCAAGGACTTGGATCTGGTGCTCGATCTGGACGCGTCGTTGCCGGCCACCGTGCGCGGCGATCCGCAGCGCTTGCGGCAAGTGTTGACCAATCTGGTCAGCAACGGCATCAAGTTCACCGCACACGGCTACGTGCGGGTGCGGGCACGCGCGCTGCCGGGCGGGGCCGACCCCAGCGAACGGCTGCTGCGGTTCGAGGTGGAGGACACGGGCATCGGTCTTCAGGCGCAGAGCCAGGCCGACGTCTTTCAGGCGTTCCGCCAGGCGGACGGCTCGACCACGCGCCAGCACGGTGGCACCGGCTTGGGGTTGAGCATCGCTTCGCGCCTGACCGAGGCGATGGGCGGGCAGATCGGCGTCGAGAGTGAGGTAGACCGGGGCTCGACGTTCTGGTTCACCGTGGCGGTCGGTGCGGTAGAGGACGGCGATGCTCCGGCACCGGCGGATCTGACCGGGCTGCGGGCGGTCGTGCTCGAGGGCCGGGACCTGCCGCGCCAGGAGCTGGTGTCGCTGCTGGAAGAGCTCGGGGTGGAGCCGATGGCGTTCTCCAGCGCGCCGCAAGGACTGGCGTTCTTGCGCGAGGAAGCCGCCGCTGGCCGGATCGTCCACTTCGTCCTGATGGACCGTTGGTTCCCCGGGATGGACGCGCCCACTCTGGTCGAGATGATCGACACCGATCCCGCGCTCGGCAGCACCCAGGTGGGCTACCTGCTCAACGCCGATGCCGAGCTGGGCGGCGCGGGCCCCGCGCCGGCGCGCGTCGTGGCCCAGCTGACCCGGCCGGTGCGCCGGCAGAACCTGGTCGACGCGCTCTGCGGGCGGCTGCGGCGCGCCATGCAGCGCGACGCCGACGCCAACTGGCCGGCGCTCAACGCCTCGGTACTGCTGGTGGAGGACAACCCGATCAACCAAGACGTCGCCTGCGGCATGCTCGAGGCGCTGGCCTGCCGCGTGAAGGTCGCCAACAACGGCTTCGAGGCGATCGATCACCTGGTGAACGGCCGCTTCGATCTGGTGCTGATGGACTGCCACATGCCGGAGCTGGACGGCTACGAGACGGCCCGGCGACTGCGCGCGCGCGAGCGCGACACCGGCATCGCGCTACCGCCGATCGTCGCGGTCACGGCCAATGCCATGCGCGGCGATCGGGAACGCTGCCTGGCGGCGGGCATGACCGATTTTCTGCCCAAGCCCTACACCCACGAGGGCCTGGTCGCGGTCATGCGGCGGTGGCTGGCCCCACGAGCCGGCGCCCGGGCGGCCGGCCCCGGGGTCGCCGCGGTCGCTGCCGCCGCGGACGCGGTCGGCCTGCCGTTGCTCGACCCCACCGCCCTCGACCGCCTGCGTCGAATGGGCCGCCGGGGTCCGCAGCTGTTGGCCAAGGTGTCGCGCAACTACGTCGAGACCCGCGCCGAGATGTGCGAGCGGCTGCGCACGGCGCGGCAGAAGGGTGATGCCGCCGACTTCGAGCGAACGGCGCACACGTTCAAGTCCAACACCGCCACGCTTGGTGGGGCGCGTTTGGCGGACCTGCTGCAGCAGCTGGAGCTGGCTGGGCGGGAGGCCCGCCTGTCGACCGACTTGGAGGCGCTCCTGGACCGCGTGGCACTCGAGGTCGAGGAATTCACCCGCGCGCTCGAGACCGCGCTCGCCGGCCGGTCTGCCTGACCGCCTGACCCGGTCGTTCGGCCGCGCCCGACGCGTTCCCCACTGCGAAACGTTTCTCTGAGCGGCCTTGCCGTGTCGGTCGTCCCAGCTATCCTCCCCCTGGGTGCACCCCGACATCAAGAAGCTACTCGAGGTCCAGAGGGTCGACCGGACGCTGGCCAGCATCCGGAGGGACCTGACCTCGTTGCCGGAAGAAGAGCAGCGACGGCGTCAGCAGCTCGACAAGACGCGGCAACGCGCGGAGGCGGCGCAGGCGGAGCTGCAGCGGGCAGAAGTCGAGAGTCGGGCGCAGGAAAAGGGCATCCAGGCGGCCGACGAGGAGATCAAGAAGCTGCAAGGTCGGCTGAACACCGTCAAGAACAACGCCGAGTACCAGGCCACACTGTTCCAGATCGAGGCGGTGAAGAAGGAGCAGAGCTCGATCGAGGAAGAGGGCGTAGAACTGCTCGACAAGCTGGAGACCATGCGCGCCGAGGTCGAACGACTGAAAGCCGCGCTGACCGACGAAGAGGCGACCTTCGCCAAGTTCCTCGAAGAGGCTTCGACCCTGCGCGCCGAGCGCGAAGGCGAGCTGGCCAAGGCGGGCGAGGGGCGGGACGCGATGCTCGCCGACATCTCGCGCGATGCCCTCGAGCGTTACAGCTCGCTGTTCGACGTGCGCGACGGCGAGGCGGTCTGCGCGGTCGAGGGCGAGGTGTGCACCGGTTGCTACACGCGGGTGACGCCCAACGACTTGGCGCGGCTGATGGGCGCATCGAGCATCGTGCAGTGCGGCTCTTGCCAGCGCATGCTCTACCTGGCTGACGGCTGAGGGCGTTGGGCGTACGCGGCGCGATCCACCCGGTCATGGTCGGGACCGCCGGCCACATCGATCACGGCAAGAGCTCCCTGGTGCGGGCGCTGACCGGCACCGATCCCGACCGCCTCAAGGAGGAGCAGGAGCGCGGCCTGACGATCGATCTGGGCTTCGCCAGCCTGAAGCTCAACGACGGCCGGCTGCTCGGGTTGATCGACGTCCCCGGCCACGAGCGCTTCGTGCGCAACATGGTCGCCGGCAGTACGGGTCTCGATCTGGCGGTGTTGGTCGTCGCCGCCGACGACGGCGTGATGCCGCAGACCGAGGAGCACCTCGACATCATCGATCTCCTCGGCGTCCGCCGCGGTGTGATCGCGCTGACCAAGATCGACCTGGTCGACGAGGAGGTGGCGCAGCTGGCCGAGGACGAGATTCGCGAGCGCGTGGCGGGGACCGTGCTGCAAGACGCGCCTCTCCTGCGGGTCAGCTCGACGACCGGCGAGGGCGTGCCGGAGTTGTCGGCGGCGATCGAGGCGTTGGCCTTGGACACGCCACCGCGGCCGGCCACCGGCTCGTTCCGGATGCCGATCCAGCGCGTGTTCCAGCTCAAGGGTATCGGCACGGTGGTCACCGGCGTGCCGGTGGCGGGCGCGATCGAGTCCGGTGGGCAGGTCGAGTTCCTGCCGGGTGCGGCGCGCTCCAAGGTCCGCGCCCTGCAGGCGTTCGGCGGCAAGGTGGCGCGCGCCGTCGCCGGCCACAGCGCTGCCCTGTCGGTACCCGATGTGCGCGCCAGCGAGCTGTCGCGCGGCGTCGTCGCCGTCTCGCCCGGGGTGTACTCGACCGGCAACGCGGTCGACGTCGAGCTGCGGTTGCTGCCCCGCGCGCTGCCGTTCGAGCACCGCCGCGAGGTGCGCTTCCACACCGGCACGGTCGAGACGCAAGGCCTGCTGCTGCTGCTGGACCGGGATCGTCTGGGGCCCGGCGAGGAGGTGGTGGCTCGCGTGCTACTCACCGATTCGTTGTGCTGCGCCCCCGGAGATCGCTTCTTGCTGCGGCTGCAGAACCCCGTGGTGACGGTGGGCGGCGGCACCGTGCTGCGCCTGCTCGACGCGCCCCGGCGCTATCGGCGGCGCATGCTGAGCGACGAGCTCGAGCGCCTGCACGCGGCGGGCGCCTCGATCGAGAACCGCGTGCACGAAGAGCTGACCATGGCCGGCGTGCAAGGTCTGACCCCGGGCGAACTCGCCGCGACCCTCGCCATCGACACCGGTGAGGCGTTGGAGTTGATGCACGAGCTCGATGACGTGCACTTCCATGAGCGCGGCGGCCGCGCGTTCTTGACCGATGTGCTGGCCGGCGGGATCGCCGAGGTGGAGGCCTCGGTCGGCCGCATGTTGCGCGATCGGCCGCTGGCGGCATCGGTCAAGCGAGCGTCGTTCCGGCACAGCCGCGCGCTGCCGGCGGTGTTGCTCGAGGCCGCGCTCGACGAGCTCGTCGCCAAGGGCAAGGTCCGCACCGGCACGCAGGGCGTGGTGACCTTCGTCGATCGGCTGAAGCCGCTGTCGCCGGTGGATGCCGACCGCCTGCGCCGCGTGGAGGCGGTTTGCCAGCAGAGGCGCTTCCGGCCGGCGACCCCGGCCGAAATGGCGGCTGCGGTCGGTGAGTCGGCGTCGGCTCTGGAGGGGCTGCTGGCGCGCGCCGCCGACGAGGGCCGCATCGAACGCGTGGGCGATCACCTCTACGACGCTGCGACCCTGCGCCGTGCCCTGCGCCGCGTGCGGCAGAACTGCCTGCGCAACGACGACGTGCTCGACATCCCGTCGCTGCGCGACGAGTTCGACACCAGCCGCAAGTTCCTGATCCCGCTGCTCGAGTATGTCGATGGCACCGGTCTCACCCGGTTGCGCGGCGGGGTGCGGGTCTTGCTGCCATCATCGGCAATCGCGGAGCAGCTCGCGGCCGAGGACGGCGCGGCCGGCGGCGAGTAGCCTCTCCGGTGCCCAAACGGCGCTGTCAAGGGGAGTTGCCGATTGCGTCGGCGGCGCTGCTGGCATCGTCTGTCGATGAGCCGGGATCCGTGCACGACGCTTCCGGCGAAGACCCGGCAGCCCGGCTCGAGTCCGGCCCCTGACGGTGCCGATAGTGAGACCGACTGGCCAGTCCGCGATTTGATACAAAGCCGTCCCCAGCAGGAGTTCCGATGACCGGCGAAAACGACCCACGCGAAATCTCCGAGGAGAACGAGTTCGACGATCTCGAGGAGTCGTCGTACATCCTCGAGGATTGGGACGAGATCGACGGCGTCGTTTCGGAGATCAAGGAGGACGTCGGCAAGCAGCTGCGCGAGGCTGCGGGCCTTGACGCGGATGAGGAAACGCTCGACGCGGACCCCTTCGGCGAGGCTGGCCTCGACGAAGACGCGGGTGACGACGTCGGCGGTGAGGTCGCGGACGCGATCGACGAAGCGCTGGCGCTGGTCGACGATCCGCCGGCGTCGGCCGAACCCGCACCCGCGGCCGCCGCGTGGCCCGCGGACGACGGGGACGAGGACGACAGCGATCTGGATGCGTGGTTGGCCTCGGCGGAGGATCCGTCGTCGGCCGGCGCGCAACCGCCGGCTGCGCCCACTCCCGAGGCGGCTGCCACCGCGCAGCCTTCGGCACCGGCCTCCGCCGCGGCGGACAGCGACGACGATCTGGGCTTGTTCGATGCTTCGGAGTTGCCCGGAGCCCCCGAGGACTTTCTGTTCGAGCCCGGCCCGACCATCGACACCGGCCGCGCGACGGCGCGGCGGTTCGACGAGGACGGTGGGACGGCTTGGGGTGGCGCGGCGCAGGACTCCGGCGACATCGGCCTGCCGGGCGGCGACGCGCCGGCGTTCGCCCCGCCGCCGGCCGGCGACGCCGCGCCGGGCGCCGCTGGCGAGGGACAGAGCTTCGACTCGTTGGAGACGTTCGAGGCCTTCGATCCGGGCGATTCGCTGGACGACGTGACCAGCTTCGACATCGAGGAAGAGCCCGCGTTCGCCGCGCCGCCCACCCCGTCGTTTGCCGGCTCCGCGCCGGCGGACAACGTCCACAGTGTCTCTCTCGATGACGAGGCCGAGGACTGGGGCGATGAGGAGTCGGTTGCCGAGGACCAGGGCGACTGGGCGGAAGGCGACGACGACTGGCGCGACGACAACGAGGAATACACCTCGGACTCCGACCCGATCTACGGCGAAGAAGGCGACGAGGACTACGACGGCGAGGAGGTGGCTGGCGAGTTCGACGGCGACGACTACGCCGACGACTTCGAGGACTTCGACGACTACGCCGAGCCGGAGATCGGTGCGCAGGAGCGCCTCGACTTCGGTGAGCGCGAGCGCAGCCGCGCGCCGCTGTGGGCCGCGGCGGCCGCGGCGGTGCTGCTGCTCGGGGGAGCGGGCGGCTACTGGGCCTGGCAACAGCGGCGCGGTACGGCCGAAGACGGCGGGCAGGTCACCCTGCGGCGCGCCGAGATCGCCCGGCCGGATACGCGGCTGGCAGTGGCGGCTCCGCCGGATGCGCTGCCCGATGCAGTCGCGACGCTGACCCCGCCGGCGATCGACGTCCCGGTGCCGGAGCAGGGCGACCCGACCGAGGTCGATCCCATCGAGATCGACCCCCTGGTGGCAATTCCGCAGGGCGACCCAGAGACCGACCCGCAGACCGACCCAGAGACCGACCCACAGGGCGATCCCGGTGCGGTGGCGCAAGCGGATCCGCCGCCAGGTGGCCAGACCGATCCGGGTGGAGAGGCGCTGCCGCAGGGCGGTGACCCGTCGGTGACGATCGCCGACCCGACGTTGCCGCCGGTCTCACCGCCCTCCCAAGCGGCGCGGCCGACCGAGGAGGCGCCGTTGGCGATCGGAGACGAGCTCGAGATCGGCGGCGAATCGGCCTTCGCCGGAATCGTCGACGCGCAGCCGCCGGCGCTCGAGGTCGATCTGGTCGCCGGCGATCACGCCTTTGCCGAGCTGAAGAACGGCAACTACTTCATCGGCAACGTCAAGGCCCTGGACGCGAACGACATCACCCTGCGGCTCGAGGCAGGCGAAGTGACGCTGCCGTTCACCGTGCTGCGTCAGGTCGGCTCCGTGGACAGCGAGGAGTTCACCCAGCTGCGCCAGCAGCGCACTGGATTCATCCGGCTCAACAACCAGAACCGGATCCGCGGCGGCATCTCGGCGCGGGGCGATGGGCGCGACGTCGCCATCGGCCAGCACGCGCGCGTGGTGATCCCGGACACCGAGATCATGGAGATCACGGACGAGGACCCCGCCGGCGTGCGGCTCGGCGAGGAGAGCGACGACGAGTGGGTGCGCAGCCTGGTCCGCGAGCGACTGCGCAAGCAAGCCGCTCCGCGCGCGGCCGAGCCGCCGCAGCCACCGCAGCCGCAGCCGCAGCCGCCGGCCGGCGGCAAGTGAGCGCGGCCCCGCCCGATGGCTTGCGGGCGGCGGGGTTGGTAGCGTTGCGCCCTGTCGATGGCGATCTGTGACGAGTGCGGCAACGACGCCCTCGCCCGGGCGCAGATCGAGGGCCAGTCGGTGCTCGAGTGCGGACTGTGCGGGGCGATCACCGGCGACGATCCGGCCGTCACCGCGGTGCTGGCGGCGCGGCAGGCACGCGAGCGCGGCTTCGATCCGTCGATCTACGCGTTGGTGCAGACCCTGGAGCAGCTCGGCGGTCTCTCGGTGGTCGCCGCCGACCCCGGCGACCCCGACGCGCTCGTTTGGCCGTTCGTGCAGCTCGCGGTCCGCGGCGCGGAGGGCTGGCGCACGGTGGAGAGCGTCGTGCAGTCGCTCGCGCTCAGCGCTGCCGGCCAAGACGTCCACTGGGTGCTGGAGTTGGAGTACCGCCGCCGACTGGTGCTCACTCTCAAGCCGCGATTCCACCGCCGGCCGGGCGAAGTGACGGCGACGGCGGTGCGGGACGCGCAGCGCGACCTCGGCCGCGTGCAGCGCAACCTGGCCGCGCACGCGCGGCTGTCGTGGTGGTCGGCTTCCTAGTCTCGCCGCGCGTCGATCGGCTACCATCGGCGACGCCCCGCGAAACCGCGACCCCGATGCCGAGCATGATCCGCGCCGCGCTCACCCTGCTTCTCGCAGCCCTAACGATGCCCTTGCTGCCGGGCCAATCCGACGCCGAGCGGCGCGAGGCGGTGGCGGAGTTCCGGCGCTACTTTCCGCGCTTCAAGACGGCGGCGGAGCGGGTGGCGGCCGTGCAGACCCTGTCGGGGATGGACTGCCCGGAGGCCGTGGCGGAGCTCATGCCGCTGCTGCAGTATCCCGACCAGGAGGTCCGCAACGCGGCCCTCGAGGTCATCGGCGCCTATCGCCAAGAGGCCAGCTTCGCGCCGATGGTGGAGGAGCTCGCCGAGGTCAAGGACAACCAGCGCAAGGCCGACATGATCCGCGTGCTCGCCGCTGCCGAGCAGAAGCAGGTGGTGCCGGTGTTGTTGGAGATGGTCACGGCGTCGCGCCGGCTCGATGACACCTTGGCCTACGAGCTGGCGCGCGCGTTCGGCGCGGTGGGCGAGGGCGAGGCCTGCCGCGAGCCGTTGCGCACGCTGTTGCAGCACAAGGGCCCGCTGGTGCGCATGGCGGCGGCCGACGCGGCCGGGAGTTTGCGCGTCAAGGGGTTGTCCGAGGAGCTCGTGCCGCTGATGTCGGACGGCGCCTGGCAGGTGGAGGACGCCGCCGTGCAAGCGCTCGGCAAGATCCGCGACCCGGCGGCGGTGCCGCCGTTGATCGGCGCGCTCGAGCGCGGTGGCCGGATGATGGAGGCGGCTGCCGATGCGCTGTTCGAGATCACCTCGCTGGACTTCGGCACCGACGCGGAGATGTGGCAGCGGCAGTGGGACAACCTGCAGTCCATCGACTGGCGCATCCCGACCGACGAGGAGCTGGCCAAGGCGAGGGCGGCCCGCGCGCGCAGTGATGCGTTCTACGGCAAGCGAGAGACCAACCAGTTCGTCGGCATCAAGACCACCTCGACGCGGGTCCTGTTCATCATCGACGTCTCCGGCTCGATGGAAGACGTCGTCGTCGAGCGCGAGCGGTTCGAGCAGCACGACGACCTGACCAAGCTCGGCATCGTCAAGTCCGAGCTGCTCAGCGCCATCGACGGTCTGTCGAAGAACACGTGGTTCAACATCGTGGCGTTTGCCACCGATCTGGATCCTTGGAAGAAGCGGTTGGTCCCCGCCAACATCGTCAACCGGGCGAGCGCGTCGAGCTGGGTCAAGCGGCTGGCGCCGATCGGCGGCTCGGCCTCGGTCGAGCTGGCCGGCGCCGGCCTCACCGGCGCCGCCAACCTCGAGGCGGGCAAGACCAACACGCTCAAGGCGCTGATGTATCCGTTCTCGATCGACCCCGAAGATCCGCCCAAGAGCGCGGTCACCCAGGGCAAGGTGTCGATCAAGAACAAGCTCGACACCGTGTTCTTCCTCAGCGACGGGCGCCCCAGCACGGGCGTGCTGGTCGACACCCTCGAGATCTTGGAGGAGGTGTTCAGGGTCAACGAGGTGTTCCGCATCGTGTTCCACGCGATCGCGATCGGCGATTTCCAGAAGAACTTCCTGCGCGATCTGGCCGAGCACACCGGCGGCGCGTTCGTCGACCTCGGTCGCTGAGCGGGCCCGCAGGGCGGCCTGTTCACCGGCGCGGCGCGTTGCTCTATCGTGCCGCCGATGCTGCTCGCCCTGGTCGAAGCGATGCGCCCACACCAGTGGGTCAAGAACGCCCTCGTGTTGGCGCCGCTCGCGTTCGGCCACGCCCGGTTGGCGGGGCGCGGGGGTGTCGTCGAGGCGCTGCCGGAGGCGCTCGCGGCGACCGCGGTGTTCTGCCTGCTGTCGAGCTCGATCTATCTGCTCAACGACCTGGTCGACGCCGACGCGGATGCCCGGCATCCCAGCAAGAGCCGCCGGCCGATTCCGTCCGGGCGGCTGCCGCGCGGCGTCGCCGCCGCGGTCAGCGCGGTTTGCGCCGCGGCATCGTTGGCGTGGGCGCTCGGCCTGGGCGATGGCAGCTTCTTCCGCTGGCCGTTGGCCTATCTGCTGCTCAACCTGGCCTACTCGTTCTGGCTCAAGAAGCTGGTGATCGTCGATTGTCTGTGCATCGCGCTCGGCTTCCAGCTGCGGGTCCAGGGCGGTGCCGCCGTCGTCCAGGTGCCGCCGTCGCCGTGGATCCTGCTCTGCACGTTCTTCTTTGCCCTGTTCTTGGCCTTCTGCAAGCGCCGTGAAGAAGTCGAGCGGATGGGCGGCGAGGGCGGTACGCGCGCCACGGTGCGCGAGTACGAGCTCGGCTTCCTGGATCAGGTGATCGCGCCCTTGGCGGCACTCAGTATCCTGTGCTACGCGCTGTACGCGGTCGACGCCGGGTCGCTGCAGATGCACGGCGAGGGGCTCAAGTACACGGTGCCGTTCGTCGTGTTCGGCGTGTTTCGCTACCTGTTCTTGGTACACCGCCGCGGCGAGGGTGCCGATCCCGCGCGGCTGCTGTTCCGCGATTCCCAGCTGATCATCAGTGGGCTGCTGTGGGCCGCCGCGGTGGTGGCCGCGATCGCGACCAGGACGCCTCCGGCATGACCGATGGTGGAAGAGCACCGCGTCGCGTCGCCGACTTGCGCAGCGACACGGTCACGCAGCCGACCGAGGCGATGCGAGCGGCGATGGCCAGCGCCGAGGTCGGCGACGACGTGCTGGGCGAAGACCCGACCGTCGCGCGGCTCGAGGCGGAGGCCGCCGCCGTGTTCGGCACCGGTGCCGCCCTGTTCGTGCCGTCGGGCACGATGGCCAACCAGATCGCCGTGCACGTGCACTGCCGGCCCGGCGACGAGCTGATCTGCGAGCGCCGGTGTCACGTCTACCGCTACGAGGCCGGTGGGGTGGCGCGTTGGTCGGGGACGCAGGTGCGGGCCCTCGATCACGAGCGGGGCTTCCCCACGCCCGCGCAGATCGAGGACGCGGTGTTGTCGGACGACGTCCACGACGCGCGCTCGCGGCTGTTGGTGCTGGAGAACACCCACAACATGGCGGGGGGCACGGTGCTCGACCCGGACGGCGTGCGCGATCGGGTCGCGGCGGCGGCCCGCCATGGCTTGGCCGTACACGTCGACGGTGCGCGCCTGTTCAACGCGGCGGTCGGCCTCGGCTGCCCGCCGGCGGCGCTGCTCGACGGCGTCGACTCGGCCTCGGTCTGCCTCAGCAAGGGGCTGGGGGCACCGATCGGCTCGGTGCTGCTGGGCGACGAGGACTTCGTCGCCGCGGCGCGCCGCGTGCGCAAGGCGCTGGGCGGGGGCATGCGCCAGGTCGGCGTGCTGGCTGCCGCCGGCCTGCTCGCGCTGCGCGACGGTCCCGGCCAGTTGGCCCGCGACCATCACCGCGCGCGCCGCCTGGCGGAGGGCCTAGGCGGCCTCTCCGGTTTGCGGGTGACGCCGCCCGATAGCAACATCGTGTTGTTGGAGCTCGAGGTCGCGGCGCCGGCCGATTTGCTGTCCACTCTTGCGCGGCGCGGCGTGTTGGCCAGCGCGGTCGACCGCCGGCGGGTGCGCATGGTGACGCACCGAGACCTCACGGACGCGGACGTCGAGCGATGCTTGCAAGCCGTCGGCGATTGGCACAGCGGCGGCGGCGCCGACCGCGGCGCTTAGATCTCAGAATGTAAGGATGGACCAGTGACGATCTTCAAGGCTTACGACATTCGTGGCACCTATCCCGATCAGATCGACGAAGCGATCGCGACCAAGATCGGCACCGCCTTCGCCAACTTCACCGGCGCCAAACGGCTGGTCGTCGGGCGCGACATGCGCACCATGGCGCCGTCGGTGCAGGACGCGATCATCGACGGCATCCTCGCCGCCGGCTGCGACGTCATCGACGTCGGCTTGGCGTCGACCCCGATGGTCTACTACTGCATCGGCAAGCTCGAGTGCGACGGCGGGCTCTGCGTCACCGCGTCCCACAACCCCAAGCAGTTCATCGGCTTCAAGCTGTGCCGCGAGGAGGCGCGCCCGCTGTCGGGCGACTCCGGCATCGGCGACATCGCCGGCATGGTCGAGCGCGGCGAGCTGCGCACCGCGGCGACGCCGGGCCGCCGCGAGACCGTGGCGATGCGGGATGCGTTCGTCGACCACATCGTGTCGTTCGCCCGCGACATCCCACCGATGAAGATCGTCGTCGACTACGCCAACGGCATGGGCGCCGCCGAGGGGCCGGCGATCTTCGCCAAGATCCCGGGCCTGGAGGTGATCCCGCTGTACGAAGAGCTGGATGGGACCTTTCCCAACCACGAGGCCAACCCGCTGTACGAGCCCAACCTCGACCCGCTGCGCGCCGCCGTGCGCGAGCACGGCACCACGCTGGGATTGGCGTTCGACGGCGACGCCGACCGCTGCGCGTTCGTCGACGAGGAGGGTCGCACGGTGCACGCCGACTTGATCACCGCGATCCTGGCGCGCGGCTTGCTCGAGCGCTCCCCCGGCGCGGGCATCATCTACGACCTGCGCTCGTCCAAGATCCTGCCCGAGGAGATCACCCGCCTCGGCGGACGGCCGGTGCGCGAGCGCGTCGGGCACTCCTTCATGAAGGAGACCATGCGGCGCGAGGACTGTGTCGGTGGCGGCGAGCTGTCGGGCCACTTCTACTTCGCCGACAACTTCTACACCGACTGCGGCGTGCTGGCCGCGATCATGGTGCTCAACCAGCTCGGGCAGGAGAAGGTCACGCTCAAGCAGGCCGCCGACCGCCTGCGCGTCTACCACAGCTCGCCCGAGATCAACTTCAAGGTCGACGACAAGACAGCCCTGATGCGCGCCGTCGCCGAACGCTACGCCGATGGCGAGGTCGACGAGCTCGACGGGGTCACCGTGACCTACCCGACGTGGTGGGTGAACGTGCGGGCGAGCAACACCGAGCCGTTCTTGCGGCTGCGGCTCGAGGCCGACACCGAGGAGCTGCTGGCCGAGAAGCGCGCCGAGCTGATCGGCCTGCTCGGCGAGCCGGCAGATCACTGATGGAGCTGCCGACGCCCTGCGGCCTGGTCACCCTGACCAGCGATTTCGGCCTCAAAGACCCCTACGTCGGGCTGATGCACGGTGCCGTTCGGTTGCGCCACCCGCGCGCCGACGTCGTCGATCTGACGCATGGGATCGCGGCGCACGACGTGCGCGCCGGCGCGTTGGTCGTCGCCGCCGCGATCGGCCGCTTTCCCAAGGGCAGTATCCACGTCGCGGTGGTCGACCCCGGCGTCGGCAGCGACCGCCGCGCCCTGGCGGTCTGCGCGCACGACGTCTACTGGATCGGGCCGGACAACGGGCTGTTCACCCTGGTGCTCGAGCGAGCCGGCGCCCGCGCCGAGGTGCGCGCGCTCGACGTCGCCGCCCTGCGCCTGCCGGTGCCGTCGCGGACGTTCTGGGGGCGCGACGTATTCGCGCCGGTGGCGGGGCTGCTCAGCGCGCGGAAGTTCGGCTTCCGCGCGCTCGGCCCGCGGGCGCCCGCGGTCGAGCGCATCGCCATGCCGGAGCCTGGGGCGCCGGAGGTGACCCTGGTCGACGCGTTCGGCAACCTGATCACCTCGGTGACGGCGGCGCAGGCGGCGGCCGCGGGGGCCACCGCGGTGGAGATCGCCGGCCGCACCGTGCCGCTGCGCGGCACGTATTCCGAGGCGGAGCCCGGCGCGCTGCTGGCACTGGTGAACTCGTACGACCTGCTGGAGGTAGCGGTGTGCGAGGGCCGTGCCAGTGACGTGCTCGGTGTCGGCATCGGCGAGCCGGTCGCGCTGCGTTCGGTGGACGGGTAGGCTCGACCGCCATGACCGAACGCGGGCGGCTGCATATCTTGGGCGTACCGATGGATTTCGGCGCCGGACGGCGCGGTGTCGACATGGGGCCGTCCGCGATCCGGGTCGCCGGCATCGGCGCGACCCTGCGCGGCCTCGGCTACGAGGTCGTCGACGAGGGCAACGTCGCGGTGCCGACGCCCGAGAGCTGCGACCCGGGCGAGCCGCACGCCAAGTACCTGCAGCCGATCTATCACGTCTGCAACCGGCTGCGCCTGCGCGTGCGGCGCATCCTGGAAGGCGGCGGCATGCCGGTGGTCCTCGGCGGCGACCACTCGATCGCGATCGGCACGGTCAGCGGCGTCGCCGAGCACTACCGCAACGAGGACGCGCGCGTCGGCCTGATCTGGGTCGATGCCCACGCCGACATGAACACGCCCGACACGAGCCCCACCGGCAACATCCACGGCATGCCGCTGGCCGCGCTCTTGGGCATGGGCGAGCGCAGCCTGGTCGAGATGGGCGGCTTCGGCCCCAAGGTGCGGCGCGAGAACGTCTGCCTGATCGGAATCCGCAACCTCGACGAGGCCGAGAAGCAGATCGTCCGCCAATCGGGCGTACACGCCTACACCATGCGCGACCTCGACGAGCGCGGCATGGCCGCCGTCGCCGCCGAGGCGATCGCCCACGCCAGCGAGGGCTGCGCCGGCTTCCACGTCTCCTACGACCTCGACGGCATGGACCCCCGCGACGTCCCCGGCGTCGGCACCGCGGTCAAAGGCGGCATCAGCTGGCGCGAGGGCAACCTGCTGCTCGAGATGATCGCCGACTGCAAGAAGATGACCAGCCTGGAGATCACCGAGCTGAACCCGGTGCTCGACGTGCGCAATGCGTCGGGGGAGGTGGCGGTGGATCTGGCGGGGTCGGCGTTCGGCAAGCGGATCCTCTGAGCGGTTGAGGGAATCGGCGGCGCCGCGCTTGCGGGGCCCCTCGATCCCGCTTGTGCCGGACGACTGCCTAGCCCAACTTGAACAGTTGGCGCCGAATACGAGGTCCTGGCAGGCTCTGGAGGCCGAACTCGACGAAAGTCGGCACTACATTTCTGCAACGAGTTTGAGCTGACGAAGCCGCTTCGGGAGGCGCAGCCCGAGGCGCTCGATCAGCACGGCAGTCTCCTTGTCCGGGTCGACGACGCATCGGAGCCTCATGTCCTTGCCCGTTTCGAGCGGCAGGACGACGTCCACGGTCTGGATCCGGGCCATCTCCTCCAGAATTGTGCGCGGACTCGAGCCGAGCCCGGCCTGCTTCTGCCAACCCTCGAGCGTTTTCCACATGGCATGGGCCAAGAAGCAAACGAGGATGTGCGCGCGGACGCGGTCTTCGCGCTGGTGCCAAACGGGACGGATCTTCAGGTCGGTCTTGTGGATGCGGAACGCCGCTTCAGCGTGGTGGAGCTGGATGTAGGTCTGCCACAGCTCTTCCGACGACCAGTCCGAGACATTGGAGCGCAGGATGTAGGTCCCCTCGGTGAGCGCGGCCCAGTCCCTCCAGGCGTCGTTCTCAGACCATTCGAGTCGCAGTCCGGACCCGCGTGATGCGTCGTCCTTCACCGAGACGCGATACTTTGCGGCGGCGCGGCGATTGCGCTCGAGCAAGCGACCGATCTGACGCTCCACCTGCGTGCGGTCCGCCGGTTTCTTGGCTCGCTCGAGTCGTCTACCGAGCTTCTCGAGCCCGTCGACGATGCGCGCATCGAAGCGGTCATGCATCGCCGCCTCCTTCTTCTTGCTGTAGGGAGCCGCGTACCGCCGGTCCCAACTCGCCACCGGCGGTCACGGTCCGCCGGTGCATCGCGGTCGGGAGTCACCGGCGCAATCCGACTCGGGTAGCAGCCAACAGCTCCCGCTGAGTCGCGGCGCGGATCTGGTTCCAGCGCTCAGCGCGGCTCCTGTGGATCTGGTTCTTCCGCCTGCGGGATGGCGGCGGGCTCAGGCTCCCGGTACGTAAGGAGACCCCACAGAGTTGGCGCTCTGAGGGGTCGATCGCGGCGCTCGACAATTTGCAAACCTGCGCCGCAAGCGTGGTTACGCAGGTGCAGAAGCTACTCCGAGTCCGCGGCGGTCTCAACGCCTACGAGGCGAATCCTGACCTCCTGCTCTCCGTGGCCGAAGCGGACCGCTGCCCGTTCTGCGAGGACGGCCACCGGCTTCGACGACACGGGCTCTACCACCGGCAGCACCTCCCTCCCGGCGAGAGCGAGCCGGTGCGCATCCCGGTTCGGCGGCTGCTCTGCGCCCGATCGGGCCGGACCGTGTCGTTGCTGCCGGACTTCTGCATTCCGCGGCGCCAACACGGCCCGGAGATCCTGGGACCGTTCTTGAGCGACTACGTGTCGGGCACGCCGTTGCTCAAAGCGCTCCGTCGCGTTCGGGCCGATACGCCGGGTCACTCCGTGGCGCAGTCCCTGCGCGATGGCTTCCTGGCACGAGCTGGCCCGATCCGGACGTACCTCGCCCGGCTTCGGCACCGAGCTCTCGAGCCGCACCCTTCACTTCGTGGAATCCGACGCGACGTCGCCGCGTTGATCGCAGGTCTTTGCCACGGGTTTGCCAGCGCCGCGACGGCGTTCGTCCAACACGCTGTCGGGCTGCATCGCGTGACGCGTTCGGGCCTCGCGTAGCTCTCGGCGATCACCGGATTCGATCGGTGTTCCGCGGCCGACGTCGTGTTCGGCAACAACGCGGCCCCACGGCACACAGCGCTTCGGCTTCGCACGATCCCCTTGTCACCGGTGACAAGGGCGCCATGTCAAACGAACCCCCTTCCGACCTCGCCCTCTTCCGCTACCAGATCATCGCACCGCTGCTCTCGATCGATGGCCCGCGCGGCGCCCTCAAGCGTGAGATCCGCCGCATCGCGGCGAAGCCTCATCAGCATCCGCGACGTGGTCAGACGATCATCGGCTTCGGCACCATCGAGGACTGGCTCATGCGGTACCGCCGCGATGGCCTCGTCGGACTCGAGGACAAGCGCCGTCGCGACCAAGGTCACAGCCGCAGAATCGACGACGACCTCGCCGCCGCGATCACCGATCTCGCCGAGGCGAGACCGGCGCTCGACGGCCCGGGTCTGATCGCCGAGCTTCGAGCCGTATGAAAGGGCGGCGAGCTCCAGTCGCTCTCGACGCTGTACCGCTTTCTGCGCGCCCGTGGCCTCGATCAACGCCGTACACGCAATCGCCAGGATCACCGCGCCTTCGCCTTCGACCTCGCCGGCGACTGCTGGCAGGGCGATGTGATGTACGGCCCAGCGCTCCCGGCCAAGGACGGGCGGCGCCGCAAGACCTACCTCATCGCCATCCTCGACGACGCCACCCGCGTCATCCCGCACGCGCAGTTCTACTTCGAGCAGCACCTGCGCAGCCTGAAAGACTGCCTCAAGCAGAGCATGCTGAAGCGCGGCGTGCCGCGTCGCTTCTACTTCGACAACGGCCAGATCTTCCGCAGCCGCTTGCTGTTGGCGGTGTGCGCGCGGATGGGAATCCAGCTCATTCACACCAGGCCCTACCAGCCGCAGGGCCGGGCCAAGCTCGAGCGCTGGTTCCTCACCGTGCGCCGCGGGTTTCTGACTCGCATCGACGCCAATCGCCTCAGCATCGACGAGCTGAATCGGCTGCTGTTCGCCTGGATCGAGGGCGAGTATCACCAGCGTCCGCATCGGGGAATCGACGGCGAGACACCGCTCGATCGATGGCTGCGGCTGTCCGACGGGATCCGCCCCCTGCCGCGGGAGGTCGACCTCGACTTGCTGTTCATGGACGAGGTGACTCGCCGCGTAGCAAAGGACGGCACACTGACGCTGGATGGTCGCCGATTCGAGGCGGGGCCGCGGCTCATCGGCCGCAAGGTCAAGGTCCGCTTCGACCGGTACGACTTGCGCGCCGTGCTGGTGCTCACCGACTCCGGCGAGCCGGTGCGCGCGATGCCCGTCGACCTGCGCGCGAATCGGTACGTGCGACGGCTACCGGCGGATCAAGAAGCGACTCCGAAGCAGCCAAAGCCTGAGCTGAGATCGCTCGACCAACTCGCGGATGACCTGCGCCGAGAGCATCTGGGCGAGGACGACGACGCCGAGGGAGCGTGCCATGTCTGCTGATCACCCACGACTCGAGACCAAGCTGCGCAGCGTATTCGGCCTCAAGAGCATTCCGTTCGGCAAGGGGCTCGGGGCCGACGAGCTGTTCGTCACAGATGGTTTCCAGCAAGCACAGGACAGGCTGCGCTACCTGCTCGACCGACGCGGAATCGGTGCGGTCTTCGGAGCTCCCGGGACGGCAAGTCCACGGTCCTGCGCGCCTTCATCGACGAGCTCGGCAAGGCCGCCTACTCGGTCTGCTACGTCAGCCACAGCACGTGCGCCGTGCTCGATCTGTTTCGCGAGATCGCGCGCGGCTTCGCCATCGAGCCGCGCTACCGCAAGGCAGGCGTCCTCCGAGAGGTCAAAGAGCGCATCGAGAAGCTGTCTCACGGGCAGAAGATCCAGCCGGTCTTGATCGTCGACGATGCGCACCTGCTGCCGACCCACGTGCTCGACGACCTGCGACTACTGACCAACTTCGAGACCGACAGTCGCGACGAGCTGACGTTGGTGCTGTGTGGGCATCCACAGCTCGAGAGCAATCTGAGGCTCGCGATCAACGAGGCCATCGCCCAGCGCATCGTCATGCGCGTCCGGCTGCGTTCGCTACACACCGACGAGGTCCGGCAGTACCTCGAGCACCGCCTGCAGGTGGCGGGGCGCACTGCGCCGCTGTTCCTCCCCGAAGCCACCGAGGCCATCGCGCGGGCCGCGCGCGGGATCCCACGCCTCGTCGATCGACTGGCCGAGCACAGCTTGCTCGTTGCCCTGCGCGGCAAACGCAAGGAGATCGACGCGGATGTCGTGACCGAGGCCATCGACGAGGTCGCCCCGTGAGGAAGCGACCTGATCCGCCCCGACCCGATCTGGTGCGAAGGCCGCACGGGTCGTTCGGCTGGCTCGATGCACACCTGCTCCATGAGCATTGGTTGGGTCGGCTCGGTCCCGACGCCGTCGCCGTGCTCGTCCTGCTGGCGATCGCCGCGGACCCGCGCGGTAGCTCCTACTACAGCAGGGCGCGCATGGCAGTGGCGCTGGACATGGACGTCGGCAGGGTGGATGCGGCGTTGGAGCGGCTGACGGACCTGGGTCTCGTTGCCTTCAGACCTTGGCGAGCGCGCTGTCGCGATGTAACTGTTCCGGCAACCACGTCTGCAAACGCTCGAGTCGTTCGCCACGATGGCGGCCATGTCGAAGCGAGCAGGTCGTCGCCGTGAGATCCGGCAGGTTCTCGCGCTCCGCGAGCAGGAAGGGTTTTCGCTGCGTGCGCTCTCGGAGCGGTTCGGTATCCCGATCGGTACGCTGAGTTGGTGGTCGCATCGGTTGCGATCAGAGGAGAGCACTGGGTTCGCGGAGGTCCGAGTTGTCGATCACGATGGTCGGGGTCGGACGACTAGCGACGAGGGCGAGAGTTCGAGCCTTGTGCGGCTCAGGTTCCCGGCGGGCGTCGTCGCGGAGTTCGAGGGCGCGATTGCTCAGGACATCGCGTACCGCTTGCTGGACTCTGTGACTGACTGATGCTGGCCTTCCCAGCGGGCGTGCGCGTGTACGTCGCCAACGAGCCAACCGACATGAGGAAGTCGTTCGACGGGCTGAGCGCGATCGTCCAGCACAGCTTTCATCGGGATCCGTTCGATGGCGACGTCTTCGCGTTCTTCAACCGGCGTCGCGATCGCGTGAAGATCTTGTTCTGGGATCGCAACGGGTTCTGGATCTCGATGAAGCGACTCGAGCGCGGCACGTTTGACAGCTGGCGTCCCAAGAGCGGCGACGCCACACATGTCGAAGTCGAGCGCGCACAGCTCGTGATGTTGCTCGAAGGGATTGATCTGAAATCCGCCAAGTTTCGTCGGCATTACTCACGCTCTGTTCGTATCAATGGTCGCGATGGGCGGTCGCAAGCAAACGGTCAACGTCGACGCACTGGATGAGGCGCAGCTACGTGCCTTGATCCCGGATCTGCTCACGCAGATCTCGTCGCTGAAGTCGCAGATGTCCGACCTTCAGCGCATGCTGTTCGGTCGCCGCTCGGAGAAGAGCCGCTACATCGACCCGCGACAGCTGCTGCCGTTCGCACAAGAGGCGGTAGAGGAAGCGAGAGCCGACGCCAAGGCGGCCGAAGAAGAGGCCGAAGAGATCACCGTCCCCGAGCACAAGCGCAGGCGCACCAAGCGACGCAAGGACTTCCCAGAGCATCTCCCGCGGCAACGCTCCGTATTCACGATCGAGGGCGAGGACCTGCTGTGCCCTTGCTGCGGCAACGGCCGTCGGGAGTTCGGCGAAGAGGTCTCGCAGGAGCTCGAGCGCATCGAGCTCTCGTTCGTCCACCAGATCGTGAAGAAGAAGTACTCCTGCGCGACCTGTCAGGGCTACGTCGTCGTCGCCGCC
The DNA here is from genome assembly GCA_965223545.1 of Planctomycetota bacterium. Classification (GTDB taxonomy): domain Bacteria; phylum Planctomycetota; class UBA1135; order UBA1135; family UBA2386; genus CBDCWY01. The sequence continues at coordinate 7,682,048 of OZ245006.1, forward strand.
GGCCCCACCCGAGTCCTCGACAAGAGCATCCTCGGCCCCGGCTTCCTGGCGCAGATCATCTTCGACCGGTTTGCCAACCACATGCCGTACGCGCGCCTGGAGAAGAAGTACGCAGCCGAGGGGCTCAGCCTGTCGCGTAGCGTCTTATGCACTTCGGCGATGCGCTGTGCCGAGCTCTTGAAGCCCGTGTTCGATGCCCATGTCGAGCAAGTTCTCGAGAGCCTCGACACCTCCGTCCTGCAGGTGGACGACACCTACGGCAACCAGCGCAACGGCCGAAACCCCGGACAGAAAAAGATCCACGTGTGGGCGTGGCGCGATCAACACGCCGGGGTTTTCTACACCGCTACGGACTCACGCAATCGCGGCAGCCCCAAAGAGGTCTTGGGCGACCGCGGTGGTCGGTTGCAGTGCGATGGCCATGACTGCTACAGCGATCTCGATCCAACCAGCATCGCGCGCATCGGATGCTGGGCACACCTTCGTCGCTACTTCGTGAATGCGCGGAAGCTCGGCGACTCGACCACGGAGAAGGCTCTGGGCTGGATCGGCAAGCTGTTCGCGATCGAGAGCGTCGCCAAGAAGGGCAAAGAGGGTCGACCCCTCACGGATGACGAGCTGGTCAAGGTTCGTCAGCGCGACTCTCGTCCGATCGCGAACGCGCTCAAGGCCTGGCTCGAGCAGGTGCACATCGACCAGCCGAGCCTCCCGAAGGGTCCGTTCATGGAGGGAGTTCGCTACGGGCTCAACCAGTGGCCTGCTCTCGAGCGCTTCCTGACCGATGGCCGCATCCGCGAGATCTCAAACAACGGCTGCGAGCGTGCTCTACGTGCAGTCGTGATCGGCAAGAAGAACTGGCTCTTCTTCGGATCCGAGGACGGCACCCAAGCTTCACTCATCCTCTTGAGTCTCGTCCAGTCGTGTCGAGAGCATGGCATCAGCCCGCTGCTCTACCTGCGGGATGTGCTTCACGCGATCTCGACCACTCCTGCCTCCCAGGTCGGTCAGCTGACTCCGCGTGGCTGGATGCTGGGACGGCAACGGCGTGCCCAGATCGCCGAAGCCGACAACGCGATCGACAACGTCGTGCGTCAGTTGTTCGTGGGCTCGTAGCCCAGCCGGCTACGGACGGTCACCGTCGTGCCCAGCGCCGGCGCCGACACGCGGTGGCGGAAATCTCTGTTCATGCGCCGGTTCGGCGCGGCGCGAAGAACGTGCGTGCCGGAACAGTTACGTCGCGATGGCGTGTGGCAGCTGCTTCCGGTCGAGTCGCAGCGGGCGCAGCGCGCGGAGCAGACCATGACTGCTGCGGATCTGCTGCGCAACATGGGGATGGTGCCGCCCCACGGCGGCACGTAGCACGTCGCGTGGACCGAGTCGTCAACGGACGGAGTCCGGGCCGACTCGGTCGCTCGCTTCCGTCACCGGGATAATCCGGTCGCCGAGGTCGCATCGTCACTTTGACGCACCGGAAGAACGTGACTGTGGGCCACCGGGGCTACGTGACCGCTGACAGTATTCGTCGAGGAACTCGCGGATGGCCTTCTCGAGTTGCCGCGTGCTGCGATGGACCCCACGGCGTGTGACGTTGCGATCCACGATCCAGAAGAAGCTCTCAGCCAGATTCAACCACGAGGAGTACGTCGGTGTGAGGTGTGAAGGTAAGCGTCCGGTGACGCCATGGCGGTCAGCGGTTGAAAAGCGACCGCCGACGCGTCTCAGCAGGATTGGCCGGCAGCGCGTGCCTTCGCCCAGCCCCAGGGCGTGAGTTCGGCGATGCGCGACGACGGCGTGGTGGGGTGGCGTACGTAGGTCGGCGACCGGCGCTCTGGATGACCTGGAGTCATTGGAAAAAGCGGCTGCGAGCGGTCCAGGGCTTGGATCTGCGACTATTCGTCGACGCACAAAACCAACGCGTTGTCCGCCGGCGACATGTAGAGCCCAACGATGTCGCGAACCTTCTCGATGAACTGTGGATCCGTCGACAGCGAGAACGACTCTGCTCGGTTGGGACGTAACCCGAAAGCCCGCCACGTACGCCGTACAGCGTTTGGAGACACTCCGAGCTCCTTGTCGAGTTTCCGTGAGCTCCAGTGCGTACAACCTCGCGGTTTCTCGTGCAGTGTGACGTCCACGATCCGCTCGACGTCGGCGTCGGTCACCGGTAACTGTTCCGGCACGCACGTTCTTCGCGCCGCGCCGAACCGGCGCATGAACAGAGATTTCCGCCACCGCGTGTCGGCGCCGGCGCTGGGCACGACGGTGACCGTCCGTAGCCGGCTGGGCTACGAGCCCACGAACAACTGACGCACGACGTTGTCGATCGCGTTGTCGGCTTCGGCGATCTGGGCACGCCGTTGCCGTCCCAGCATCCAGCCACGCGGAGTCAGCTGACCGACCTGGGAGGCAGGAGTGGTCGAGATCGCGTGAAGCACATCCCGCAGGTAGAGCAGCGGGCTGATGCCATGCTCTCGACACGACTGGACGAGACTCAAGAGGATGAGTGAAGCTTGGGTGCCGTCCTCGGATCCGAAGAAGAGCCAGTTCTTCTTGCCGATCACGACTGCACGTAGAGCACGCTCGCAGCCGTTGTTTGAGATCTCGCGGATGCGGCCATCGGTCAGGAAGCGCTCGAGAGCAGGCCACTGGTTGAGCCCGTAGCGAACTCCCTCCATGAACGGACCCTTCGGGAGGCTCGGCTGGTCGATGTGCACCTGCTCGAGCCAGGCCTTGAGCGCGTTCGCGATCGGACGAGAGTCGCGCTGACGAACCTTGACCAGCTCGTCATCCGTGAGGGGTCGACCCTCTTTGCCCTTCTTGGCGACGCTCTCGATCGCGAACAGCTTGCCGATCCAGCCCAGAGCCTTCTCCGTGGTCGAGTCGCCGAGCTTCCGCGCATTCACGAAATAGCGACGAAGGTGTGCCCAACATCCGTAAGCGTCCGGTGAAGGCATCTCGAAAGCCGCTGGCGGATCGGCAGGATGCGGCGGATGACGAAGAGAATCCCCGTGTGGGCTCGGGCGGAGATGCGCGAGCTGCTTCAAGAGCTGGACACCTCAGGCGTGACGGTCGCCGAGTTCGCGCGCCGGCGTGGCGTCAACGCAAACCGCATCTACTGGGCGAGGCGGCAAGCCCGAGCTGCGGCGGCGCCGACCTCCGCGCAGGCGATGTCGGACTTCGGGGAGCTGGTGGTCTCTGCAGACCCGTCTCCGCGACGAGCAGCGGCCATTGAGTTGCGGGTGCCGTCGGGCGCGGTTGTCGATGTGCAGCGCGACTTCGACGAAGCGACGCTCCGACGGCTGCTCGGAGTCCTGCTGCCATGCTGAGCTTTCCTCCCTCGCCGCAAGTCAAGATCTTCGTTTGCCGGAAGCCGGTGGACATGAGGAAGAGCTTCAGCGGTCTGTCCGGTGCGGTCATCGACGTGGTCGACCACGACCCGCAATCTGGTCACCTCTTCCTCTTCTTCAACAAGCGCCGGACCATGATGAAGGCACTGGTATGGGAGCCGTCCGGTTACTGGGTGCTGGCGAAGCGACTGACGAGCGGCCGCTTTCAGGTCTTCGATCGCTCGGCCGAGAACAGCAGCCGATTCGAGATTGCGAGTAGCGATCTCGCGCTCTTGTTGGACGGCATCGACCTCCGTGGCGCGCGACGCAGAGAAGTTCGCGATCAGGTGCTGCAACGACTGGCCGCGACTTGATCCGTCTCCGGTTTGTGTTAATCAGAGGGAGTGACGCCGCTCACGGACCTCGACGAAGCCAACTCGACGATCGTCAAGCTGCGCGCCGAGATCGAGCGCCTTCGCGGGCAGCTCGAACTGATGAAGCAGCGCACGTTCGGACGGCGCCGCGAGCACATCAATCCGAACCAACTGCTGCTGTTCGAGGCCGGCGTCGCGCAGCTCGAAGAGCTGCGGAAGCAGGCGCAGGAAGCGGAGCAGTCGAGCGAACTCGCGAAGCCTGACCCGAAGAAGAAGCGGAAGCGCGGTCACGGTCGCGGTCAGTTCGCCGAGCACCTGGATCGGCATGTCGTCGAGGTCGACGTGCCGGAAGCGGAGCGCTGCTGCCCCGAGTGCGGCGAGGCCATGCACTGCATCGGGACTGACGTCACCGAGCGTGGCCACATCATCCCAGCGCGGTTGGTCGTGAAGCGCTACGTACGCAACAAGTACGCGTGCCCGCACGGGCACAGGATGAAGATGGCGTCGATGCCTGCCGGCGTCGTCGAGAAGGCGAAGTACGAGCCCTCCGTCTACGCGCATCTCGTCACAGCGAAGTACGGCGACCACCTGCCGCTGAACCGCCTGCAGGGGATCTTCCGCCGCTTCGGGGCGCACGTCCCGAAGCAGACCATGTGGGACATGCTGGCGCGCTTCGACGAGATCGCGGCGCGTCCGATCCTGGCCGAGATGCGGCGCCAGCTGCTTCAAGAAGATGTTCTTCAAGCCGACGAGACCCCGATCAGGGTGCGACTGGAAGGCCAGAAGGGCACCCGGCGCGGTGTGCTCTGGGCCTGGCGGAGCGCTCGCGGCAGCCCCAACGAGATGGTCGTGGCCGACTTCAGGGACAATCGATCCGCGAAGGGGCCCAACGCTTTTCTCGGCGCGTGGTCCGGGACCTTGTTGACCGATGGCTACGACGGTGTGAACCCGAAAGCGCAGCAGAACGCGATCACGCGGGCTGGGTGCTGGGCGCACGCCCGTCGGAAGTTTCGGGATGCGCTCACTGCTGGTGCATCACGGGCTGGTTTGGCGCTGCGACCGATCCAGAGGCTTTTCTGGATCGAGCGCGCCGTACTGTCCCGAGCGAAGGACCGGAACCTGACCCGTGAAGCCCTCATCGAACTGCGTGAGACCGTTCGTAGCCGCAGATCCAAAGCGGTGCTCCACGGCCTCTACGAGATCGTGTTCGGCCTCCAAGAGGACCCGGCGACCGCGGGCAACGAGCTGCTTCGCAAGGCGGTGAACTACGCCATCCGGCAGCGGGACCCGTTGCTCGCGCACCTCGACGACGGCCGGCTGCCGATCCACAACAACGACACCGAGCGTGACCTGCGCCACGTCGTGACCGGCCGGAAGAACTGGATGACGCTCGCCAGCGAGAAGGGTGGCAACGTGGCAGCTCGCCTCTACTCGATCGTGCTCAGCTGCAAGCTGGCGAAGGTCAACGTCGAGCGCTACCTCGAGGACGTCCTGGTCGCCGTCGCCACCACGCCGTCGTCGCGCATCGCCGAACTCACGCCCTGGGGCTGGGCGAAGGCACGCGCTGCCGGCCAGTCCTGCTGAAACGCGTCGGCGGTCGCTTTTCAACCGCTGACCGCCATGGCGTCACCGGACGCTTACCAACATCCGATGCGCGCGATGCTGGTTGGATCGAGATCGCTGTAGCAGTCATGGCCATCGCACTGCAACCGACCACCCCGGTCGCCCAAAACCTCTTTGGGGCTGCCGCGATTGCGTGAGTCCGTGGCGTTGTAGAAAACCCCGGCGTGTTGATCGCGCCACGCCCACACGTGGATCTTCTTCTGTCCGGAGTTTCGGCCGTTGCGCTGGTTGCCGTAGGTGTCGTCCACCTGCAGGACGGAGGTGTCGAGGCTCTCGAGAACTTGCTCGACATGGGCATCGAACACGGGCTTCAAGAGCTCGGCACAGCGCATCGCCGAAGTGCATAAGACGCTACGCGACAGGCTGAGCCCCTCGGCTGCGTACTTCTTCTCCAGGCGCGCGTACGGCATGTGGTTGGCAAACCGGTCGAAGATGATCTGCGCCAGGAAGCCGGGGCCGAGGATGCTCTTGTCGAGGACTCGGGTGGGGCCGGCGGCGACGACGACGTAGCCCTGACAGGTCGCGCAGGAGTACTTCTTCTTCACGATCTGGTGGACGAACGAGAGCTCGATGCGCTCGAGCTCCTGCGAGACCTCTTCGCCGAACTCCCGACGGCCGTTGCCGCAGCAAGGGCACAGCAGGTCCTCGCCCTCGATCGTGAATACGGAGCGTTGCCGCGGGAGATGCTCTGGGAAGTCCTTGCGTCGCTTGGTGCGCCTGCGCTTGTGCTCGGGGACGGTGATCTCTTCGGCCTCTTCTTCGGCCGCCTTGGCGTCGGCTCTCGCTTCCTCTACCGCCTCTTGTGCGAACGGCAGCAGCTGTCGCGGGTCGATGTAGCGGCTCTTCTCCGAGCGGCGACCGAACAGCATGCGCTGAAGGTCGGACATCTGCGACTTCAGCGACGAGATCTGCGTGAGCAGATCCGGGATCAAGGCACGTAGCTGCGCCTCATCCAGTGCGTCGACGTTGACCGTTTGCTTGCGACCGCCCATCGCGACCATTGATACGAACAGAGCGTGAGTAATGCCGACGAAACTTGGCGGATTTCAGATCAATCCCTTCGAGCAACATCACGAGCTGTGCGCGCTCGACTTCGACATGTGTGGCGTCGCCGCTCTTGGGACGCCAGCTGTCAAACGTGCCGCGCTCGAGTCGCTTCATCGAGATCCAGAACCCGTTGCGATCCCAGAACAAGATCTTCACGCGATCGCGACGCCGGTTGAAGAACGCGAAGACGTCGCCATCGAACGGATCCCGATGAAAGCTGTGCTGGACGATCGCGCTCAGCCCGTCGAACGACTTCCTCATGTCGGTTGGCTCGTTGGCGACGTACACGCGCACGCCCGCTGGGAAGGCCAGCATCAGTCAGTCACAGAGTCCAGCAAGCGGTACGCGATGTCCTGAGCAATCGCGCCCTCGAACTCCGCGACGACGCCCGCCGGGAACCTGAGCCGCACAAGGCTCGAACTCTCGCCCTCGTCGCTAGTCGTCCGACCCCGACCATCGTGATCGACAACTCGGACCTCCGCGAACCCAGTGCTCTCCTCTGATCGCAACCGATGCGACCACCAACTCAGCGTACCGATCGGGATACCGAACCGCTCCGAGAGCGCACGCAGCGAAAACCCTTCCTGCTCGCGGAGCGCGAGAACCTGCCGGATCTCACGGCGACGACCTGCTCGCTTCGACATGGCCGCCATCGTGGCGGACGACTCGAGCGTTTGCAGACGTGGTTGCCGGAACAGTTACGGTCACCGTGCGCGGACGCCCGACGCGGGGCTCGTCCAAGAGGCCGTCGAGTCGTTGCTCAACGAAGCGCTTGCGCCACTTGCCGACCATTGCCTGGCTGACACCAAGTTCTTCCGCAACATGCTGGTTCTCCGCACCCGTGGCGCATCGCAGAACGATCTTCGCCCGAATCGCGGATGCCGCACTACCAGACCGACGCCGTACGAGGCGCTGCAGCACGCCCCGTTCGTCGTCCGTGAGCTTCAGAACCGCCTTCGGTCTACCCATCGCGCCCATGCGAACAGATACGGAACGACCGGGGAACCTGTGAAACTAATCCCCCGAACTTTTGGCGCGACCCACTAGGAGTCTGCGCCACGGCAGTCGAGCAGCGGTTTCTCCGGGGCTCGCCTGCGTGATCGCGGCGACTTCCCGGATCGGACTCCCGTTGTTCGCTACGCGAGTGACCGATGTCCCCAGTGGTCGATGGGGCGTCCAGAGTGACGAATGGGGCCTCCTGCGGCCTTCTTCCTCATCGTGAGGCAGCCATTGCCGCCATTCGGCGGATGTTGAGCGCCATGCAGACGAGGTTCCACTCGCCCTTCACCTTGCGGAGGCCGCGGAGGTGGAACGATCGGAAGCCGATCACGTGCTTCACCCACCCGAAGACGGGTTCGACGATTGCCTTGCGTTTTCGGTAGCGCGCCCGCCCGCGCTTGGTCCCCAACTTCCTTCTCATCGCAGCGGTATGCGGCTGCTCTTTCGCCGGTCGCTTGGCTTGCTTGCTCTCGCGCCCAACGGATACGTAGCCGTCGATTGCCATCGCGTCGAGCAACTCAAAGTCCTCCTCGTTCCTGTAGCCAGCGTCCGCCAACACCCGCTTTGCGGTTTCACCGGTGTTCTCAAAGCTCGCGCTCAGCACCGGGAGCAATTGGTTGTGGTCGTTGGTCGACTGGGTCACCGTGGTCGCGACGACGATCTGCTTCTTCGCGTCTACCGCGATCTGGGTGTTGTAGCCCTGCTCGAAGGACTTGCCGGATGTCGGCATGATCCGGCTGTCGGGGTCGGTGAAGTTCTCTTGGTCCTTGGGCTTCGGCAACACGGGCCCTCCGGGGCCAGGCCTGTCGTCGTCGTCTGCCTTTGCCTGCCGCTTGGCCTCGGCCTCCGCGGCCTTGCGAGCCTCGAGCCGTTCCTTCGCTTCCTTGATCTTCGCCAGGCGTGACTTCCGCCGGCTCAGCTCTTCCGGAAGCTCGTCGCCGCGGAAGTCCGGGCCGAAGGCTTGGTCATCGAGATCGTCCTGCGCCCGCGCAGCCCTCGTCAACTTGCGGATCTCGCTGCGAAGCTTCTTCTCCTCGCTCAACATGCGGTCGTAGCTCATCGCTTTCCGCTTGCTCGCGTTGCCCTTCACCTTGCTGCCGTCGATCGCAACCGTGCCCATCTTGACCAGTCCCGACTCCTTCGCGATCTGGACGACTTGCACGAACAGTCGCTGAAACTCGTCCAGATTAGTTTCGCGGAAGCGGCAGATCGTCCGGTGGCTGGGCGTCAGGCCCGCTGCGATCACCCGAAAGGCGATGCTGTCCTCAATCTGGGCGGCGATCTTGCGCGACGAAAACGTCCCCGTGCAGTACCCGTAGATCAGCAGCGAGAGCATCACGCGGGGCGGATAGGCCAACTCGCCCTTGCCCGACACCCGGTACTTGTCGAGCAAGTCGTCGATGTCCAACTGATCGACCGCATCGATCACGAACCACGCGAGATGGCCTTCGGGCAGCCAGTCACTTGGCGACGGCGGCAGCAGAAAACCCTGGCGGCGATTCTCTTGCTTGCGGAACTGACCCATGTCCTCTCTACGAAAGGAGAGGTCGCTCTGCCTACTGCTTCTGCCGAAACTTCTGGGCTAGCGCGTCATCCCGTGGCGCAGACTCCTAGAGTAGGTGTGGCAATTCAGTCGTGGTGGCGCTGACCCGCGGGCATTCGAACGCATCGTTCTGATCCCATCCCCCGAGCGTGAAACGGGCCGCCAGACCCCGAGCCCGTACCTGTTCGAGCCACCGTCCGGCCACCTCCGCGGAAGCTCCGGAGTCGAGCATTGCGTCGTAGAGCAGGGTGTACTCCTGTGGCAGGCGGGTTGCGAACGTGACGGGATCGTCAGACCCGATGCAAACAGCGATGCGGTGTTCTCCGGACCCGTCTAGCGAGCAAAGCCGCCACAGTGGGTGGTCTTGAAGGTCGCCCAGATTGTCGATCAGAAGGTTCGACGATGGGTTCACCTCGACCGTGAGCCCGCGACTAGCCACTTTCCTGCGCAACCCACGCTGGAGCTCTCTGATGATCTTGCCCTCGGGTCGTGTGTCGACCCACTCGGTCTCCTGGCCTCGCGAGTAGATGTCTCTGCTCGTGAGATAGCCCAAGAGCCAGCTATCGGCGCCTCGTCCCTCGGCCGCGCCATCCGGAAAACCGAGGCTTCGCAGTGTGTCGTCGGAATGCAGATCGCGGTAGTGGCGCGCTAGAAAGGATGGCCGGAGTTCCTCCGCGAAGACTGCCATCGATAGCCGAGCGATCTCGCGTTCCACGAACGATGCACGATCGGCCTGAGGGACGACACTTGTTGCGGCGTACATTTTCCATTCCCACACGAGGTCCCAGAGTCTCTCCTCTCGTGTGACGATTACACCGCCCGCTCGCTCTCCCCAGGATTCGGCATCCAGACCGAGAGCGAGGCCGTGCCCAATGCGATCCCCTTCTCGCAGGCCTAGGTAGTCAATCGCCTCTTCGAGTCTGCGCAGCCCTCCCAGAAGGTGTACGTAGTCTTCGCCTGCATGGACGGTCTTGTGGAGGGGACTAGATATGTCACCGAGTTTCGGTGCAAACCGTCGCGCGACCAAATCGCTGGTTGTCTCCAGGTACCGGAATACTGGAGCGAATACCCAGATCGGAACGGCCAGCTCGTCGCCTGCGATGTCGATGCCCCGGATCACGCGCATAGACAGTGGAAAGTGCCATAGGACCCAGGCCAGGGACTTTGCATGGGATCGCAGTTGGTTGTAGTAGGCTGCGAACCGATACCCTGTTGCATTGTTGATCGACGACGGGTCTGCTTCGGAGTCTGCTCCGCTTGCTCGAGGCGTGCCCGTTTCGGCTCCCCCGCCGCGTCGTTTTAGGAAGTGGAAGACCAAACCGAACTCGGTGACTCCAGTCCGCTTCGCCGCAGATATAGCCTCCCGGACTGTGCTGAGAGTGCTCGACACAGAGTCCTTCGGCGATGTCCGAACTTCCAGTGACCGGAGGCCACCAGGCGGCCTCAGTCCCTCAGTCGTCTGCAGTCCCTGGTTGTCCGCGCGCGCGGGAGCTTCGCTCATCGTGGTCAGAGCATTCGACTCTGAGTTTGGGTTGCGCGCCCCGGCGCCCCGGAAACGAGAGCCGTCGGCGAGGCCGCAAACGGAGGCGGCGGCCTCGACTCGGGCACCGATTCCGATATAGCGCTTGCTGGGTGCCAATCGTCCAAATGCGCGGACGAACCACTGCAGGCCGGGCGTCATCGGACGTAGGACGATGTTCCGATAGAAGATGCTCTGCACCCGGACAAGCTGCCAGAACAAGCGGCCGAAGGCCGTGTCGTGCTCATTGCGGTGCAGATAGCCCATCGCTGTGTGCAGGAACCGGATGTCGGAGCTCGCTTCGTCTGCAGAGGTTACGGGAAAAAAGTGGCCAATAGGGTCGCGCGACAACCATTCTTCGAGTGAGTCTGACCGCTCGCGAGGGCGCACTCCGGTAATCGACGAGTACGCGTACCGGAGCTCCGCGTGCTGAGATGAGTCGGTATCCAGGCTCCCGCGTTGTAGTTCCAGTAGGGCGTCGCGTACGCGGAGCCCGTGCACAGCGTCGAATTCTCGAACGAGAGCAGGGTTGACGATCTGGGTCAGGTAGTGTGCCATGCCCCTATCTTGCTGCCGGTCAGGTTGGGAGAGGTATGCGGCAAGCAAGTAGCGGGCGAGAGCAGCACGGAGGAGCCACGCGGAAAGATCTTTACCCTCTCGCATTGCCGCGCCGGGAGCTCGACAAGCGTCTGGTCCCCAGTCCGGATCCGCGATTCCGCACGTGGCGGCGATCCAGAGGTGACCAAACTCCAGCGCAGCGCCAAGGTGCAGGTGTGTTTCAGCGAAGCCCCTATCCGCAAGCGATCGGAGCACGAGCGGTGATACGCTCTGAACCGATGAGGGAGGTGGTGTAACGGGCAGGGCCGCAAGGAGTAGTTCTGGTGGCATTGCGAAGGAGATCCAACGCCATGCGCGCCGCGCCGCGACCTCGCTGGGGACCGACAACACGCCGGCAAGTCGCTCGTCGACTCCGCTCAAGGCTGGGCGGGCCTTGGCGCCGTCCGGAACTAGGAAGCGCTGCGATAGGGTGGAGACGTAGCTGGCCAGAGGGCGCGACGAACGATTAGCGTCAAACCACAGTCGGTCTCGCACTCGCACCATGTCGTCGATGGAATGCGCCGGCGTTGCGTGAATTAGGTCGCGTTCGGTGGCTCGCCAAAGCGTGCGTGTGGGTCGCGACATTCGTGGGTCGAGTCGTGTTGCGCCGATCGCGAGCGATGCCTCTGACGCTATGGGGGCAGCTGCGACTTCGGCCAGCACATAGAAGGCCGGAATTCCGGTCTGTCTACTTGTCATACCCCAAGTCAACCGTAGGGAGATGCCCGGTCTGGTGTAGGAGATCGTCTATGTCGTCGTCCGTGAGCATCAGTTTTCCGTCGGCGAGAGTGTGTAGTGGGTGTTCTCTGCGCTTCTCTAGGTCTACTCTGAACTGGGTGAGCTGATCGTGTTGGCTTCGTAGGTTCCTGAAGTCAGCTTGGGCCATTTGTTCGGTCAGGTCTTTTTCGATTGTCTTGAGGTCGTCGTTGATCTTTCTCAATGTCTCTTCCACAGCTTGGTTTGTGCTATTGTGCGGGGGATCGGAGGCTTCCTCTGTGAGGGGCGGTGTCTCTGGCGCAGGAGCATCGTTTATGTCCGTGGCGCGAAGCTTGGCGACTTGCGCTTTGAGAAGGCGCGTACTGTTCTCGAGTCGCCTGAGGACTCTGGTGGGAGCAAATAGCCACCAGGCGAAAAAGCTGTCCGATTCCTTGTTGCTATAGTGATGGCAAAACAGCTTGCAGCATTGGCGGCGTTGGGTGCGTACGGAGTCGAGCAGCGCATCTGTCCATAAACTGCATAGTGACGGGTTATTCCGTGGTTCGCAGAAAATCTGTGCAACGGTAGGTGATAGTTCTCCTTTGTCGTTGGGCAGATCTAGGCCCCCTTCCGGCGCCAGGAGGGAAACGAGGCTGACGAGCCAGTCTTCCGCTAGCATTACCCAGCTGGTTTGACCATGAGCTCGGTGTGTCTCAACGGCCTTGGCTAGCTCTTCTACGCGCGCAGCTAGCTTCTCCCATGGCAATGCGTCGACGTTCGGGTTGCCGGCGCTGTCCAGTGCCTTGAAGCGCTCTGTTCCCGTCAGGACAGCTGTAGATGCGGCGATCCAGGTGAAGGCGAGGTATTCGTAACGTTTGCCGCCTGATGCCGGATGCCGGCGCATTTGCTGAACGGCTCGATTCCATACATGTCGGAGGTAGTTGAACTGCCAGAAACTTCTCCATCGGGGTGGGTACCACGGAACATCGACTGTGACTTCCGGCTTGAGTCTCCATCGCGTCGTCGCCCAGACCGAGTCAGGTGTCTCCCTCGGGTGCGAGTTGTCGTAGCCCTCCACGAAGGCCGCCCAGTCCCGCTTTGGGTCCGGGGTCAGGTACGGTCCCGCAATGCCTGTTGGGGTTCGGAGGGCGAGTAGATCGTGCAGGATGATGATTGTTGCTGTGGATCGATCTGAGAGGCAGCGCCAAGATTGCTCCATGCCTTGTTGCTCGGGGTTGGACACTCTGTCGCCGGGACCGAGACGCTCAGGTCGGAAATCCCAGTCCTTAACCTGCCAGGCGAGGAGCGTGTTCTTTCGCTTCTTCTCCTCTGGGATCTCGAGCTCTCTCCCCTTGCCCCGAAGGGGCTGGAGGCTGTCGGTGTGGAATTCCCATCCTCCGAGGAAATCGCGGCGCACTGCCCGCAGGAGTCGCCGCTTCTCGGTTGGGTTGAGGTCTCGCTCCTCCTCTATGGCTTCAGCGTAGAAAGTCGCGAATGCGCCAATCGCGGGAATCGTAGCGTCGCGTACGTTCTCGATTGGCTTCTGAATCGTGTCGAGCTCTCCGAGTAAACCGCGCACGTCGGTTTCAGTGCTTGCGTCCTGGATGTTGTCACGAATGGACGCATACTCAGATTCTGCCCGCAGGAGCACGTACCAGATGTCGGAAGCGTAGCGTGGAGTTGCGACGAAGAGGGCTGCGCCGCTGTAGATTCCCTGACCCCAGCGCTCGGCGTGGCTGTCCCGTTCCGGGTCGAAAAACAGGAACTCGCTCATGTTTCTGATCTTTTGACCGCATACACACTGGTACCGCGGCTGGTGGTCCGGCGCGCGCTTGTCGTCCTCGCCGATGTGGGATTCGGGGGCCGTATTAATGATGACCGGGAGCGCCGTTAGGAGGCCATCAATCGATTTGGAATCTGCGAGGTCGGGTGGCTTGTAAGCGCGAGCTTCGCCTACGCGCATGGGTTCCAGCCGGATGCGTCGAGACGGCGCAATCAGTTTGCGCATGGTGTAGTGTGCTGTGCCGCCCAGCAGGCCAGCGAGCTCCTCTCCGTGGACCGCAGATCCGGGTCCAATTTGTCTCGCGATGTCCACAAACTCGCCGGTGAGTTTGAGCTGCATCATTGTCGTGGCAGTAGAGATGCTGCCTAGGATCACGACCAGCAGCCGCGGGCCGGATAGCAGTCTCAGCATCTGCAAGAGTTCAACCGACCTGGCAGGGTTTGTATCGAAATCATCGATAGGTAAGACAAAGATCGGATCCTTGATATCGGGCCACCGATAACCCCTTGCCAGGTTTGCCAGGGTAGATGACAGTCGCTCACCGAATTGCAGGCGCGCAACTTCCGCCCGCCGCGTCTCCACTTGATACACATCCGGGTCGAGAGTAGCGGCTCGTTCTCGGAGGTTGCCTTCCCAGGCAATCGCGACATCGCGCTGAATTCTGCCCAGGTCAGCGAGAGGGTCTGAGTCCTGTGGGTGGTTGTGGCGAAGGAACCCACGCTGGTCGGGGTCACTGAGCCTCAGTTGATCGAGTGGTTCCACGCGCCGCTGGATTCGTGCGAGAATTGCAGCCAGGAGGTTGGTGGGGCGTGGCAAGACTTCCATATCGAGCGTCTCGAGCCAGCAGAGGCGTTCCCGAAGGGTTCCGATGTCGCGCCTGAGTTCGTCATAGAACGCCAAGCCATGACCGTCGCCACGGTCACCGTTGACGTCTTGGAGCTTCTCGATCTCTCGGTCCCAATGTTCGGAAGTGCTGGCTGTGCAGCACTGGAGCAGGGACAGCAGGAGCGATGTCTTTCCTGTTCCTCGATCACCGGACACCATGACATTGGAGCTACAGCGTCGGGCGTCGAGCTTGATCGGTGCGCCGGGAGCTGGTGTTACGTCCCCATGATCGTCTAGCAGGTCCACAGCGCGAGCCAGGTGCTTCACGAGGTCAAAGAAGGCGGTGCGCTGAGCTTGGTCGAAAAGACGCCATCGGAAAGGTCGCGCTTCTGGGTGGGGGAAGAACCGGGTGTCGCGGGTCTTGGACATGGTTGGTCTCCGGCAATCAGTGGATTTCGTCTGCCCTTGCTACCAGTCTACGTGAGTATAGTGGCTCATTTCTAGCAGACCGTTGAAAAACTTCGAGATCGAGCTGCCGTGAACTGATCGACGTACGTAGGGATGACATCCTGATCAGCGGAGGTGGATTCCATGGCACTCGGTAAGCGACGCGCAAAGCAACAGGAGCTCTTGGTCGCGACGACGGCCCTGCCGCGATCGCCCGGCCATCCTTTCTACTCGAAGCTGAACGAGCTTCTCGCCGACGCGAAGTTTGACCGTCACGTCGAGTCGCTGTGTGAGCCGCACTACAAAGAGGGGGGGCGGCCCTCGATCCGACTGGGCCTCTACTTTCGGATGTTGCTGGTTGGCTACTTCGAGGGAGTGGATTCGCAGCGCGGAATCGCGTGGCGTTGCAGCGACAGTCGCTCGCTGCAGGACTTTCTCGGACTGCTCCCGACCGAGCGCACCCCGGATCACTCGAGCCTGACCGTGATCCGCAAGCGGTTGCCGGTGGAGGTACACGAGGAAGTGTTCGCGTTCGTCGTCAAGATCGCGAAGTCCAAGGGCATTGTGAGGGGCAAGGCGCTGGCCGTGGACACGACCACGCTGGAGGCCAACGCGGCGATGAAGTCGATCGTTCGCAAGGATACCGGCAAGGGTTGGAGCGACTACGTGCGTGAACTTGCGAAGGAAGCAGGCATCGAGGGCCCCACGGAGGAGGACCTGCGGCGATTCGATCGCAAGCGCCGCGGGAAGAAGACTTCGAACAAGGACTGGGGGTCGCCATCTGACCCCGACAGTCGAATCACGAAGATGAAGGACGGACGGACGCACCTCGCGTACAAGGCCCAGCACGCGCTGGACACCGAGTCCGAGATCCTCGTCGCCGCAACAGTCCACCATGCCGACACTGCTGATAGCGAGGCGCTGAAAGAAGCAGTCGTCGAGGCCGAAGCCGCGCTGGTCAGTGCCGAGCACGACACCCCGTACGAAGAGGTCGTCGCCGACAAGGGCTACCACAAGACCGAGACCCTCGCTTGGCTGGACCAGCGCGGTATTCGCTCCTACATCCCGCAGCCGGGATCACGACGGAACCGCAAGTGGACTGACAAGCCAGCGTCCTGGCAGAAAGCGTATCGAGCCAACCGACGACGAGTTGCAGGCCCGCGGTCGAAGGTGCTCCAGCGACACCGGAGTGAGCGCGTCGAACGCAGTTTCGCTCATACCTGCGAGTCAGGAGTAGTCCGACGGACATGGCTACGCGGGATCGAGAACATCAAGAAGCGGTACGTGGTCCATGCCGCAGCAGGCAATCTGGGGACCATCATGCGGAGCTTGTTCGCGGTCGGGACGCCGAAGGCATTGCAGAGGGGGGGCTGCGGCCTTCTTGAGGTCTGTTTCGAGATCCACGACCCGTTCCGACATCGAATCGACTGCTGGGTCGTCCGGATCGTCGGTTTCGTTCGGCGGATCGGTGATTCGCGGCCGCACGGCATACGTCTCTTCCCGCGAGACCAGATCTCCCCTTCTTCAACGGCCTGCTAGCTCGACGAAGCGCGGCAGGTCGCCGCGGTCGGGGTCCACCTCGACCCGGGCGCGGAAGGTCTCGAGATGCTCCGCCGTGTTGTGACCGAACTGCAGCTTCAAGCCGCTCTGACCGATGTCAAGGATTGCTAATCTTTGACGGGTGTGCTAGGCTCTACCAATGAACGTCAACCTCACGCCCGAGCTCGACGAGCTCGTGCAGAAGAAGGTCGCCTCCGGCCTCTACAACGTAAGCGTCCGGTGAAGGCATCTCGAAAGCCGCTGGCGGATCGGCAGGATGCGGCGGATGACGAAGAGAATCCCCGTGTGGGCTCGAGCGGAGATGCGCGAGCTGCTTCAAGAGCTGGACACCTCAGGCGTGACGGTCGCCGAGTTCGCGCGCCGGCGTGGCGTCAACGCAAACCGCATCTACTGGGCGAGGCGGCAAGCCCGAGCGGCGGCGGCGCCTACGTCCGCGCCGGCGGTGTCGGACTTCGGGGAGCTGGTGGTCGCCGCAGACCCGTCGCCGGGACGAGCAGCGGCCATTGAGTTGCGGGTGCCGTCGGGCGCGGTTGTCGATGTGCAGCGCGACTTCGACGAAGCGACGCTCCGACGGCTGCTCGGAGTCCTGCTGCCATGCTGAGCTTTCCGCCCTCGCCGCAAGTCAAGATCTTCGTTTGCCGGAAGCCGGTGGACATGAGGAAGAGCTTCAGCGGTCTGTCGGGTGCGGTCATCGACGTGGTCGACCACGACCCGCAATCTGGTCACCTCTTCCTCTTCTTCAACAAGCGCCGGACCATGATGAAGGCACTGGTGTGGGAGCCGTCCGGTTACTGGGTGCTGGCGAAGCGACTGACGAGCGGCCGCTTTCAGGTCTTCGATCGCTCGGCGGAGAACAGCAGCCGATTCGAGATTGCGAGTAGCGATCTCGCGCTCTTGTTGGACGGCATCGACCTCCGTGGCGCGCGACGCAGAGAAGTTCGCGATCAGGTGCTGCAACGACTGGCCGCGACTTGATCCGTCTCCGGTTTGTGTTAATCAGAGGGAGTGACGCCGCTCACGGACCTCGACGAAGCCAACTCGACGATCGTCAAGCTGCGCGCCGAGATCGAGCGCCTTCGCGGGCAGCTCGAACTGATGAAGCAGCGCACGTTCGGACGGCGCCGCGAGCACATCAATCCGAACCAACTGCTGCTGTTCGAGGCCGGCGTCGCGCAGCTCGAAGAGCTGCGGAAGCAGGCGCAGGAAGCGGAGCAGTCGAGCGAACTCGCGAAGCCTGACCCGAAGAAGAAGCGGAAGCACGGTCACGGTCGCGGTCAGTTCGCCGAGCACCTGGATCGGCATGTCGTCGAGGTCGACGTGCCGGAAGCGGAGCGCTGCTGCCCCGAGTGCGGCGAGGCCATGCACTGCATCGGGACTGACGTCACCGAGCGTGGCCACATCATCCCAGCGCGGTTGGTCGTGAAGCGCTACGTGCGCAACAAGTACGCGTGCCCGCACGGGCACAGGATGAAGATGGCGTCGATGCCTGCCGGCGTCGTCGAGAAGGCGAAGTACGAGCCCTCCGTCTACGCGCATCTCGTCACAGCAAAGTACGGCGACCACCTGCCGCTGAACCGCCTGCAGGGGATCTTCCGCCGCTTCGGGGCGCACGTCCCGAAGCAGACCATGTGGGACATGCTGGCGCGCTTCGACGAGATCGCGGCGCGTCCGATCCTGGCCGAGATGCGGCGCCAGCTGCTTCAAGAAGATGTTCTTCAAGCCGACGAGACCCCGATCAGGGTGCGACTGGAAGGCCAGAAGGGCACCCGGCGCGGTGTGCTCTGGGCCTGGCGGAGCGCTCGCGGCAGCCCCAACGAGATGGTCGTGGCCGACTTCAGGGACAATCGATCCGCGAAGGGGCCCAACGCTTTTCTCGGCGCGTGGTCCGGGACCTTGTTGACCGATGGCTACGACGGTGTGAACCCGAAAGCGCAGCAGAACGCGATCACGCGGGCTGGGTGCTGGGCGCACGCCCGTCGGAAGTTTCGGGATGCGCTCACTGCTGGTGCATCACGGGCTGGTTTGGCGCTGCGACCGATCCAGAGGCTTTTCTGGATCGAGCGCGCCGTACTGTCCCGAGCGAAGGACCGGAACCTGACCCGTGAAGCCCTCATCGAACTGCGTGAGACCGTTCGTAGCCGCAGATCCAAAGCGGTGCTCCACGGCCTCTACGAGATCGTGTTCGGCCTCCAAGAGGACCCGGCGACCGCGGGCAACGAGCTGCTTCGCAAGGCGGTGAGCTACGCCATCCGGCAGCGGAACCCGTTGCTCGCGCACCTCGACGACGGCCGGCTGCCGATCCACAACAACGACACCGAGCGTGACCTGCGCCACGTCGTGACCGGCCGGAAGAACTGGATGACGCTCGCCAGCGAGAAGGGTGGCAACGTGGCAGCTCGCCTCTACTCGATCGTGCTCAGCTGCAAGCTGGCGAAGGTCAACGTCGAGCGCTACCTCGAGGACGTCCTGGTCGCCGTCGCCACCACGCCGTCGTCGCGCATCGCCGAACTCACGCCCTGGGGATGGGCGAAGGCACGCGCTGCCGGCCAGTCCTGCTGAGACGCGTCGGCGGTCGCTTTTCAACCGCTGGCCGCCATGGCGTCACCGGACGCTTACTCTACAACAACCAGAGTGAGGTGGTGCGCGAGGCGCTGCGGTTGCTGGCCGAGCAGGACCGGCTGCGCGAGGCGCACCTCGAGAGGCTCAGGACGGCACTGGCGGCGGGGCTCAAGGAAGCGGACCGCGGCGAGCTGCTGGACGGTCCGGAGGTCGTCGGCGAGATGCGCGAGTTCTTGCGGCAGCGCGGGAAGTCCGGGGAGAGGGGCTGAGTGGCCTACCGACTCAGCCCGCAAGCACGACAGGGATTCCAGAGCATGCTCGACTACGTGGATCGTGAGTTCGGCGTCCGCGTTGCCGGTCGCGTCCTCGACGAGTTGGAGGCGGCGTTCGAGAGCTTGGCTGAGAACCCGCGCATCGGGGACCGCCGCGAAGACCTCACTGCCGACGATGAGATACGGCTCGCCGCTCGGCATCCGCATTCAGCTGCGCCGGCCACGTTCACATCGAAGACTACACGACTATTGGTGGGATTGAGCACCAATTCCGACCAGCCGTTCTCAAACGGCGGCGTGCCGGACATCGGGCTCGAGTGCGCCGGCAAAGGTGGGGGTGGGCGACGAGGTGGTGGCGCTCGGCGAGCGCGCTGCCGCGACGGCGTGTGGTAGCTGCGTCCGGCCGAGTCGGAGCGGGCGCAGCGCGAGGAACAAGCCACGACCGCTGCGGATATGCTGCGTAACATGGGGCTGGCTCGCCCCGCGGCGACACGTAGCACGTCGCGTGGACCGAGTCGTCACCGGACGCGGCCCGGGCCGACTCGGTCTCTCGCTTCTGTCACTGGGATAATCCGGTCACCGATATCGCATCTTCAGTTTGCTGCACCGGAAGAACGTGACAGTGGTCCACCTGGGCTACGTGACCGCTGACATCTACCAACAGGTGGGTTTGGTGCTGGGCGAGGCCAACCGCATCCAAGGCCTCGGCGACATCGCGCTGGCGGGGTCGGGGCGCGACGCCGCGCCGGGGGGCCCACGAAGAGGCACTAACGCTCTACGAGCGAATCCCGGAGCCCTGCAGACGAATGCACGAAAGCACGAGCGATCCGCGGTGTCCGCGTGGTGTGCCATTGGCCGCGAGGATCTGATCCAGCAATACGGCTTGACCGACTGCGGAGAGGGAGCTGATTGACCGGTCGTCTGTGGCGCTTCGTCATCGCGAGGAGCGTCGACGACGTCCGCGCCCGCCTACTCCGCCCGGCGCACGAAGCTCGCGAGCAACAGCAAGACCACCGCACCCAACAACGCCGTAAAGATCGCGCCGACGATGCCCTCGCCGAGGTGTAGGCCGAGCTGGCCGCAGAGCCAGCCGCCGACGATGCCGCCGAGGATGCCGACGATGATGTTGCCGAGGAGGCCGAAGCCGCGGCCCTTCATCAGTTGGCCGGCCAGCCAACCGGCGACGGCGCCGACGAGGAGGAAGACGATCCAGTGTTCCATGCCGGCAGTCGATCCGGCCGGAGCCGCCGTGGCCATCGGGAAACCCCGGATTTGGCCGGCGGGGAATGCCCTCGGCAGGCGGTGCAGCCTCCCGGGCGTGGGGGAGCGCCTCAGAGGTCGCCGAGCACGGCGATCGCGAACACCGGTGGCAGCAGCGCGCGCAGCGCCGCCGGCTCCCGCTCTCGGTCGCGCAGGCGCCAGGCGCGCAGCAGGCGCGCGCGTTCCCCCGCCCCGAGGCGTTCGTCCTGCAACGCCGCCACC
Organism: Planctomycetota bacterium; assembly: GCA_965223545.1. GTDB lineage: Bacteria > Planctomycetota > UBA1135 > UBA1135 > UBA2386 > CBDCWY01. Next base: position 7,702,700 of record OZ245006.1, read on the forward strand.
AGCCGCGCGCCGCCCTGTGGGTGCCGGGCGCGCAACAGCGCTTCGATGCGCACCGCCTGCAGTCTGCGGTCGCTCGCCGTCGCCGGGGCGTCGAGGTCGGTGGGCAGGGCCGTGCGCGGCGCGAGCAGGGCCAGCCCGGCGGCGGCGCGGGTCAGGCTGTGGCTCTCCTCGAGCTCCAAGAACAGCTCTTGCAGGGTGATCACGGCCTCGCGGTCGCCGGTGCGCGCGGCCAGCGCGGCCGCTGCGCTGCGCACCGCGCCGCTGTTGCGCCGGTCGCGCGCGACCTGCAGGCAGGCATCGGAGAGATCGGTTGGCAGGGCGCGGCCGCGGTCATGCGCCGCCAGCATTGCCTGCTGCACGCGCTCGGTGGGATGCTGTAGGGCGCGCAGCAGCAGGTCGCGGCGCGCCACCTGGGCGCCGAACGCGCGCACCGCGGCGACCGCCGCCGCCACCTCGACCGGCGCAGTGCTCTTCAGCGCGTGCTGCGCTGCGACCAGCGCAGCCGGCGCCCGCGCCGCGGTCAGCGCGCGCAGCGCGGTGCCGCGCACCTCCGGACTCGGATCGTCGGTGGCGAGCGCCAACACCAGCGGCGCGACCTCGGCGGTCAGCGCCTGCGGGCGCCGGAGCACCGCCTCCAGAGCGCCGAGGCGGTCGTGCTCGGCCTCGGCGCGCAGCCACTGGCGGAGGTCGAGCGCCCGCCCGTCGCAGGCGGCCCACGCGCGCAGGGTCAGCCGGCGCAGCAGGGGATCGCGATAGCTCTTGTCGCCGAGCAGCCGCTCCAACGCCGGTGCCCGGCTGGCGTCGCCGCGGCGCGCGATGCCGTGCAGCAGGGCGGCCAGCGGCTCCCGGTGCCGCCGATGGCCACCGCCGCTGATCCGCCGCAGAAAGCCGTCGACGGCGCGGGCGCCGCGATCGTCGGGCAGGATCGCGAGGGCGTAGGCGGCGGCCGCGCGCCGCGCGACCGAGTGCCCCGGGCGCAGCAGCACGTCGCCCAGCAGCGATTCCGCGCCGGCCGTGCCGAGCTCGCCGAGGGCGACCAGCGCCCGCACCGCCGCCTGCGGGTCGCGGTGGCGGGCCAGCGCGAGTAGGCGGGGATAGTGGCGGGAGTCGCCGCTCACCGCCAGCGCCAGGGCGGCCTCGCCGCGCACCTCGCCGTCGTCGTGGGCCAGCATCGCCGCGATCGAGGCCTCGACCGGCGGCGCCGCGTCCTGCGCCACCACTCCTGCGGCGACCACCACGCCGGTCACGAGCCGGACGAGTCGGTGTGCGCAGGCGCTCATGGCTGTGCGTTCTTGCCCATGGATTCGTCGTCGGATTCCCGCACCCGATGGCGGCGGCGTGGTGCCCCCCCCATGGGAGCTTGGGAAAGTCTACCGGACCGGCGGCGCGAACGTCGCTGTCACCGCCCGGCCGAGGCCCCCGCAAAGGGGTGTCGCGTGCGATGCAAAGGCCATTCCATGCGACGCGCGGCCGGCCGATGATGTTCCGACGTCGCGATGAAGATCGGCTACTTGGACTGCTGTGCCGGCGTCGCCGGTGACATGTGGGTCGGCGCCCTGCTGGACGCGGGGCTGCCGTTCGCCGCCGTCGAGCGCACGGTCGCGGCGCTGCCGCTGCCCGGAGTGAGCGTGCGGCAGCACCGCGTGCTGCGCGCGGGCCTCGGCGCGGTCCAGTTCGAGGTGTGCCGCGCGCCGGGGCCACGACCGCACCGTCATTTGGCCGACATCGTCGCCATTCTCGAACGCGCCGCGATTCCCGCCCGTGTCCGGCAGCGCGCCGTGCAGGTGTTCACCGTGCTGGCCGAGGCCGAGGCCACCGTGCACCGGACCTCGGTGGACGCGGTGCACTTCCACGAGGTCGGCGCCGAGGACACCATCGTCGATGTGGTCTGCGCCTGCGCCGGCATCGAGGAGCTCGGCCTCGAGCGGCTCTATGCCTCGCCGGTCGCGGTCGGCAGCGGAGTGGTGCACTGCGAGCACGGCACCCTGCCGGTGCCGGCGCCGGCGACGGCCGCGCTGTTGACCGGGGTGCCGGTGGTGGCCGGCAGCGTGGCGGGCGAAGCCACCACGCCGACCGGCGCCGCGCTGCTCAAAGTGTGGGTGGCCGAGTTCGCCCCGGCGCTCACGTGGGTCCCCGAGCGCTCGGGCTACGGCGCCGGCGAACGCGATCCAGACGCACTCCCCAACGTGCTGCGGCTCACGGTGGGCCACACCGCCGCCGCCCCCGCGCACGCGGTGGAGACCGTGCTCGAGCTGCAGTGCACGCTCGACACCGCCTCCGGCGAGCAGCTCGCCTACCTGATCGACGGCGCGCTCGCGCGCGGCGCGGTCGACGCCCACGTGCAGGCCGTGCACATGAAGAAGGGGCGGCCGGGCCAGCTGCTGTCGGTGCTCTGTCCGCCCGCGCAGCGCGATGCGCTGCTCGAGTTCCTGCTCGAGGAGTCGACCAGCTTGGGGGTCCGTTGGCGTTCTCTGCAGCGCGCGGTGCTCGAGCGCTGGGGCGAGGCCGTCGACACCGAGTGGGGTGTCGTGCGCTACAAGGTGTGGCGCGCGCCCGGCGGCGACGTGCTGCGCCGGCCGGAAGAGGACGAGGTCCGCCGTCTGTTGGTCGAGACCGGGTTGTCGCGGCGGGCGTTGCTGTCGCGGCTGCCGGGCGACAAGCCCTGAGGCCTCAATCCCGGCCTCTCAGAACTCCTTGCGCCGGCTGGAGGAGGCGATGCTCAGCGCCTTGCGGTACTTGGTCACCGTGCGCCGGGCGATGTGGATGCCGTGCTGGCCGAGCTCCTCGACCAGCTGATCGTCCGACATCGGCTTGGTCTTGTCCTCGGCGTCGACGATCTCCCGCAGCTTCTGTTTGATCGCCTGTTGGCTGACCATCTCGCCGCTGTCGGTCACCGTGCCGCCGGAGAAGAAGCGCTTCATCTCGAAGATGCCCTGCGGCGTCTGGATGAACTTGCCCGAGATCGCGCGGCTCACCGTCGAGATGTGCACGCCGACGGCGTCCGCCACCTCCTGCATCTTCATCGGCTTGAGGTGTTGGATGCCGTGGCGGAGGAACTCGGCCTGGCGGTCGACCACCTCGCGCGCGATGCGCTGGATCGTGTTCTGCCGCTGGTGCACGGCCTCGATGAACCACTTGGCGGCGTCGATCTTGCGCCGCAGGTACTCGTAGACCTTGGGGTCTTCGCGCGCCTCCTTGAGCAGCTTGCGGTAGACCGGCGAGAGCGACAGCTCGGGGATCGAACCGCGCTCGGTGCGCACTTCGAAGCGACCCTCGACCTCGTCGACGGTGACGTCGGGCACCACGGTGGCGTTGCGGATCGGGGTGAAGTCCCTTCCGGGGTGCGGGTTGAGGTGGTGTCTGAGGAACTCCCAGCTCTCCTTGATCTCCTCCATGGTCGCGCCGGTGGCGCGCGCGATCTTCGGCAGCCGGTTCATCGCCAGGTCGTCGAGGTGGTCGCCGACCAGGCGGACGGTGAGCGGGCGGGTGTAGCTGAGCCGTTCGAGCTGCAGCAGCAGGCAGTCGCGCAGGTCGGCGGCGCCGACACCGGCCGGGTCCAGGTCGCGCAGCAGCGCGATGGCCTCCTCGGCCAGCGGCAGCGGCACGACCAGATCGGCGGCGACCTGCTCGGCGGTCTCCTGCAGGCGCCCGTCATCGTCGAGGCTGTAGACGAGGTGCTCGATGACGCGAAACAGGGCGTCGGAGACTTCCATCATCCGCACCTGCTCGAGCAGGTGCTCGGCCAGCGAGCTGTGCGGGCCCGGCGTGTTGTTGAGGACCTCGATCTTGCGGTCGCCGTCCTCGCCGTACTCGCGCGCCGGCCGCGAGCCGCGGTCGGCGCGCGCCTCGAGCTGCTCGAGCTCGCTCGCGTACTGATTCTGCAGCTTCTCCTCGAGGGAGAGCGACGACTCGCCGTCCGCCTCGCCGCGTTCCGGTTCGCTCCGATCGTCGCGCTCGCGCTCGCCCTCGCTCAGCTCGAGGAAGACGTTCTCCTGCAGCTCGGTCTCGATCTGATCCTGCAGCTCCATCATCGGGCACTGCAGGATCTGCATCGCCTGGATCATCTGCGGCGACTGGACCAGCCGCTGCTCGGTTCTCAGGCTCTGGTTCAGACCTAGGCGCATCGACATCGGGGACTCGCGTGGTTGCGGACCACCGCGAGTATACCGGCGCCACGGTTGGACACCTGCTGGCAACCGGCATCCCCGTGCCGGAGTCTGGTCAGCGCATGTCGACGCGGACCGACTGGCGGGCGCGATAGGTCTGCGCGCCGATCTGCACCAGCGGTCCATCGCCCAACGACAGCGGCTGGTTGTTGGCCAGGGGGCCGGTGTGCCCCAGGTTGGCGGTGTGCTCGGCCGACAGGTAGAGGTCGCCGCCGGTCTTGGCCTCGGTGGCGTGCCGCTTTGGTGGCGACGAGTAGGTCAGGTCGACGCGCAGCTCGGCGGCGGGTCCGCTGGCCGTGGGGTAGACCATCATCGTGTTCTGCGTGCCCGAGAACACCGGCATCACGATCGGGTTGGCGACCGCCGACTTCTGCGCGATCTCGACGTCGAAGTCGCGCACCTGCGTGGTCTCATGACCGCGCACCACCGCGTGCTGGCGCTCGATGAGCATCGGCAGCGTGATTTCGTGCAGCGTCGCCGGCAGGCTGTCGGCCGCGCCCTGCGCTGCCGTGGCGAACGCGGCCGCGGCGTGCGCCGGCACCAGCGCGGTGTGCAGGCGGACGCGGGCGGTGCGCAGCTGGCGGTCCTGCATGGCGGCCAGCAGCTGGGCGGCGTCGCGCTGCACGTCGGCGCCGGCGCGCAGCAGCAAGAAGTTGCCGGTGAGGCGCAGGCCGTCGTGGTCTTCGAGCTGCAGCAGGCTGCGCACTTGGTCTTCGAGAGACGACTCGTCGAGCCGATCCTCCGCGCCCCAGTCCTCGGCGGCGACCATGCTCTCGGGCTGGTCGTAGTCTTCGCGTACCTTGAGCACGCGCGCGGTCAGGGCGTCCGTCAGCATCGCCGACACCGGCAGCACTGCCGTGCCGCCGCCAGCGGGCGGCGCGTCGGCGGACGCCGACAGCGCCAGAACGAAGCGCGAGCCGGCTTCGGGCGCGCCGCGCACGGTGACCAGCAGGGCGCCGCCGTTGGGGATCCGGCCGGAGAACGCACCCGACGTCGTGTTCACGTGGGGCACGTGGAGCGACGGCATGTCGTCGACGCCGATGTTGCGGGTCTCGATCGGCCCGCGCAGCTCGCCGACGCAGAACTGGGCGAACACCGCCAGCTCCTCGGTGCCGATCAGCGCGTGCGGCTCGACCGTGAGCTGGACTCCCTCGAGCAGCGAGCGCGTCTTGGGGTCGCCGATGTTGGAGGACTGCGCCACCTCGACGTCGTAGTCGTAGACGTAGCCCGTCGCCCGCGTGTTGTGCAGGGCGGCCGCGTTGCCGGACACGCAGGTCGAGCGGCCACTCCAGAGCTCGGGCAGCCCGGCGGTCACGGCGGCGAACTGCTCGGCGGTGGCGACGATCGGAACCTCGCGTTCGTCTTCGATCCCGTACAGCGTCGCTCGTAGGCGGACGTGCCGGACCATCGCGGATGCGATCCGCTGCAGCTCGCGTTCGACCTCGGCGACGCGGTCGCGGGGACCGGTGAGCCGCAGGGTCATGCCTTGCAAGGACACGGTCATGGTCTCGTCATCGAACTCCTCGGGGGCTTGCTCGTAGGCGATGTCCGTGATGAAGTCGGGGTCGATCAGCCGTTCGTTCTCTTCGCGTAGACCCAGCAGGTCGGTGGTCTGGTCGCGGAAGCCGAGCAGCGAACCCAGCCGTGGCGGGGGCACCGCGTCGGCCACGCCGAGCCAGTCGCGGATCGGGATGTCGCGCACCACGCGCGCGGGGTTCGGGTCGGCCTGCGGCAGCAGGTTGGCGAGGGTCATGCAGGTGGTGACTAGTAGGCTCATGGCAGTCGTCGGTCGGTACGGAGTCCTGGCCATTGGGCGACACAGGACGGTGAGTTGGTCGGGTGGCCGGGTCGGCCGGGGCGTCAGCGCTCCGGTTGGCTTCCCCGCCGAAACAGGGCCGCGGCGATCGGCAGCTGGTGCCGGTCGAAACCGCCTGCGGCGAGAAACGCGCGCTCTTCGTCGGTGGCGTCGAGGGCGTGGATGCGGCGCTGCACCCCGTCGGCGCGGCTGCTGGCCAGCGCCGCCAACAGCAGCTCGGGGCGTCGGCCGCGGCGCAGCTCGACGAGCAGCGCGCGCTCGATCTCATCGGCCGGCCGTCGGCCGAGGGCACAGGCGGCCAGCTGCGCCAGCTCCAATCGCGGGCCGAGCAGGGTCTGCACCAGGTAGCGGAGGCTCGCGGGTGTCTGGCGGCGGGCACCCAGCGCGAGGATGCAGCGGTGCTGCTCGCCGGCATGGCGGGAGGCGCGCGCCAGATCGACGAGCGTGGTCGTGGCCGGCGCCGGCAGGGGGCCGAACCAGCGCTCGGCGCGATCCGCCGCGCGCGGCGCGTCCGGTGCGACGAGGCCGCGGGCCTGCACGGTGCCCCACAGCGACAGCAGCAGACGCACGCGGTCGGGGCGCCGCGCCGGCCGCTGCACGGCGGCGACCAACTGCTCGGTGGCGTCGGGGTCGTCGGTGGCGTCGTCGGCCAGCACGACATCCATGCGCGGGTCGCCGATCCAGGCGCAGACCGTGCGCAGCGCGGGATAGGGCCGGCGCTCGAGCGCGCGGCGCAGGCGGTTGCGCAGCTCGGGGCGGTGGCGGCAGTGCTCGAGCACGCGCTCGAGCACCGCGCCGTCGGGCAACCCGGCGACGTGCTCTGCCCAGCGCAGCGTGCCGCTGCTCGCGCCGTCGGCGTCCACCGCGCCCAGCGAGGCCGCGATCAGCGATGCCGCGCTCTCCTCGGCGGCGCGCCGTGTGGCATCGACCACCCGCAGGCCGAGACCGTGGCGCCGCAACAGGCCGGTGGCCTGCAGCGCGGCCAGAGCCGGGGGGCCGGCGTCGAACGAGGGATCCCGTCGGCTCTCGCTCCTGGAGCGCGCGGTCGCGTCGCGCTGCGTGCGCCGCGGTGGCAGGACGTGCTCGAAGCTGCCATAGCCGTCCACCGCGGCGGGAATGGGAATCTCGACGGCGGCTTCCGGTTCCGGTGGCGCGATCGCCACGACCGGTTCGGCCGGCGCCACCGCCATCGGCCCCGGCGCGTGCTCGGCCACGGTGGGGGTCTGCTGGGGGGGCTCCTGCGGCTCGTCCCCGCCACCCGCCCGCGGCAGCACCAACGCCGCGGCAAAGCCGGCGGCGACCAGGGCCGCGCGGCGCCATGTGCGTCGCAGTGCAGGTCGGCGCCGCGGCGGCATGCTCTCCTGCGCCGCGACGGCGCCGGCGAGCAGCCGGTCGGCGGTGCGGCGATCGACCGGCACGGCCGCGCTGGTGGCGATCACCGCGTCCAGCCGGCGCGCCATCGCCAGCGCGCGCTGGCACTCCGGGCAGCTCTGCCGGTGACGGCTGAGCCCGTCACCGGGCGCCCCCGCCTCGCCGTCGAGAAAGTGCGCGATCACGAGATCGGTTTGCGGGCACGGGTGCCGCTCCGGCTCGGCCGGCGACGGGCCGTGGGGTGGTTGGCCGGTTGTCATGGCGCGAGGTGCCTCCCCATGCGGGTCATGATCCGCCGGCGCGCCTCGAGCACCAGCATGCGCGCGGCGCCGGTCGAGCACTGCAGTGCGCTGGCGATGGCCTCGTAGTCGAGTCCCTCGAACGCGCGCAGGTGCAGCGCGGTGCGCTGGCGCGCGGGCAGCCGTTCCATGGCCTCCTCGATGCGGTCGTGCAGCTCGCGCATCACCGCCGGCTCGTCCGGCGCGGCGCCGAGGTGGTCGGGCACTTCGATGTGCGCCAGCGGGGTGGCGCGGTCGCGCCGGCGCCAGCGCGCGGGCTCGCTGGCGAGGCGGACCTGGATGCGGAACAGCCAGGTGCGGAACGACGCTTCCCCGCGAAACTGACCGATGCCGCGGAGGGCCCGGACGAGGGTCTCCTGGGTGAGGTCTTCGCCCCACTGGTGGTCGCCGGTCAGCCGGCGGCCGAGGGCCAAGAGCGATCCCAGATGCGGCCGCAGCAGCTCTTGGAACGCGGCCGTGTCTCCGGTCTGGCTGCGCTGCAACAGCGCCAGCTCGTCGTCGGAGGGCTCGGGAGAGTGCGGGCGGGTCTGTTTCAGGTCCAGTCTCATGGTTGCAGACGACCGGCGCGGCCGCCGCACGGCCGCTCGACGGAGGTGCAGACCCCCGCGACGGCGGCCCCGTCAGGTGGATTTTGCCGTACTCCTCGCTCGCGCGCCGCGGCCGCGATGGACGAACGCAACCCCGGCGCGCGGTTCAGCGCAGCATAGAGAAATACCCGGAGTAGAACGACAGCACCCGCCAGCCGATCCACACCGCCGTCAGGGCGTACACGGTGCCGCCGAGGCCGACGACGAGCGCCGTCGCGGTGCGCTGCAGGACGTCCCGGCGGCGGCCCGCGGCGCGGCGCAACGCATCCTCGAGCTCGCCCGACATCTCGCCGGGTCGCAGCAGCGAGAGGGTCTCGGCGTCGAGCGCCGCACTCGCCCCCAGGGCGTCGGCCAGCGAGGTTTCGCCCCCGGCCAGCAGCTGGCCGGCCTGCGCCAAGCGCAGCCGGACCCAGGCGATGCGCACGGTCTTGGTCGCCAGGTCGTGCGCCTCGACGATGCCGACGCCGGCGCCGTACAGCATCTCCATCGCGTCGAGGTACGCGGTCTGGCCGACGTCGTGCGACAGCCGGCGGAGACCGGGTATCGGACTGCTGGTGAAGGCGGGATCGGTCGCCGCGCGGTGGGCGAAGAACGCCACCGCGAGCACCAGGGCGACGATCGCCAGCGGACCGGCCAGCGCCACCCAGACCCGGCCGTTGCCCACGGCGGCGAGCAGGCCGAACGCCGCCATCGACAGGGCCAAGAGCAGCGCCGGGTAGGCCAGTCGGCCGAGGAGTCGCCGGGCGAGGGTGGCGTCCGCCGTGCGGCGCGCGGCGATCGTGCGCAGCACCCGCGGCAGCTCGCCGACTTGCTCGGCGGCTTCGGCGGCGCGCACTTCCGCCGGCGACAGCGCCAGCCCGGCCGCGGTCAGCCGCGCGGTGAGCGGGCCGCCGCCGGCATCGGCCAGGATGCCGTCGGCCGGCAGGCCGGCGTCCAGCGCCGAGGCCAGGTCTTCGAGGCGCATCGCCAGCCGCCGGTCGGCGCGCGGAGTGAGTCGGAGCATCGAAACGGAATTGCCGGGTGGGGCGGTTGGGATCGGGTTTTGGGCGGCCCGCTCGCGGGTGCTTGTGATAAGCCAGGGCTTGTGAGTGAAGCGATGCGAGAGGCGCGCGACCCGGTGCTGGACGACGTCGGCCAGGCCGCCTTGCGGCTGATGGCGGGAACCGTGAGCCGAAAGCAGCTCGCCGCGCTGCGCAAGGAGCTGTTGCGGAGTCCCGAATCCTATCCATGGCGCGAGACCACCGACGCGATCCTGCGCGTGGAGGTCGACGACGAGCGCCTGCTCCAGCAGGGGCTGCGCGCGCAGCGGGACTGGGTGGTGCGCGGCGGGCGCGAGACCCCCAAACCGTCGGTGAAGCACCGCTCCAAGAACTTCGTCGCCTATCTGCTGTCGCGGGCGATCTTCTTCGTGCTCTACACCGGCGCGGTCGTCGTGTTGTTGGTGTTGTTGAAAGCAAAGTGGCCGCAGATCGACATCTACGCTGCCAACGACTGGCTCAGCGGGGTCCTGCCGGCGGTCTTCGGGCCGCGCTGAGGCGGGCCGGTGTAGCGCTGCGGCGGCCGCGGAGGGGCCGCGTCGCGCTGGGTGCCGTGCCAGCGGGCGCTCGCGCCGCGCCCGGCCGAGCGGCGGTGCAAATTTGTGGAAGAGGTGTTGAAACCCGGGGGAGACCCGGGCACACTATTCCGCAGTTGGCAGACGCGGGGCCGCCCGCGCGCGCCACTGCCGAAACCGCGGCAACCCGCAGCAGTTTCTTCTGTCCGAATCTGGTACACCGGAGGGAACGCTGTGGGGTGGAGACTGAAATCCCCCTCCCTAACCGCCCTCTCCATTCCATAGCATTCCCCTTACGGGCCTCAGCACTGACCGGCTGAGGCCCGGTTTTTTTAACCCCTGCGCTCCATGCCCCACGACCTCGTCGCCGACTTACAGCAGCGAGGGCTTCTCTACCAGACGACCAGCCCCGAGCTCGCCGATTGGTTGGCGGCGCAGCCGGTCACCGGCTACATCGGCTTCGACCCCACCGCCGACTCGCTGCACGTCGGCAGCCTGCTGCAGGTCGTGCTGTTGCGCCGGCTGCAGCGCGCCGGCCACCGGCCGATCGCGTTGATCGGCGGCGCCACCGGCATGGTCGGCGACCCGAGCGGCAAGCAGGGCGAGCGCTCCCTGCTGGACGCGGACGCGCTGGCGCACAACACGCGCGCGCTGCGCGCGCAGATCGCGGGTCTGCTCGACTGCGAGGGCGAGCGCGGTGCGGTGCTGGTCGACAACCTCGATTGGTTCGCGCGCATGCCGCTGCTCCAGTTCTTGCGCGACGTCGGTAAGCACTTCACCGTCAACCAGATGGTGGCGCGGGACTCGGTGAAGCCGCGGCTCGAGGATCCCGAGCGCTGGATCTCGTACACCGAGTTCAGCTACGTGCTGCTGCAGGCCTACGACTTCTTGGCGCTGCACGACCGCCACGAGTGCCGGTTGCAGCTCGGCGGCAGCGATCAGTGGGGCAACATCGTCTCGGGTTGTGATCTCGTGCGGCGCCAGCGCGACACGGTGGTGCACGGCATCACCGTTCCGCTGCTGACCAAGGCCGACGGAACAAAGTTCGGCAAGAGCGAGGCCAGCAACGTCTGGCTCGATCCCGCGCGCACCAGCGCTTACGAGTTCTACCAGTTCTGGCTCAACGCCGCCGATGCCGACGTCGGCCGCCTGCTGCGCTACTGCTCGTTCCGCACCGTCGAGGAGATCGAAGGGCTCGAGCTCGAGGCCGCGCGGCAGCCGGCCGCGCGCGCGGCGCAGCGCGCCCTGGCCGAGGAGATGACCGATCTCGTGCACGGCACGGCGCTGCGGCGCCAGGCCGAGGCGACCAGCGCGGTGCTGTTCGGCGGCGGCGATTGGCGCTCGCTGTCGGCGGACCAGCTGGCCGACGCGCTGCGCGGCTCGCCGCGCACCCGCGTCGACCGGCAGCGGCTGGCGGGACCCGACGGCGGCTTGGTCGCACTGTTGGCCGAAACCGGCCTGTGCCCGTCGCGCGGCCAGGCGCGGCAGGCGGTGAGCAGCGGCGCGGTGGCGGTCAATGGTGAGCGGATCACCGACCCGCAGGCGCGCCTGAGCGCCGGCGATCTGTTGGCGGAGCGCTTCGTCGTACTGCGCCGCGGCAAGAAGGCCTACCACGTGCTCGAGGTCGAATCGTAGCGAGCCGCGGCGGCCGGCGGCCGATAGAGAAGCAAGCGTGCGGCCGGGCAGGGTCTTGTCGCCGCGCGGTGCTTCGGGCAGGGTGAGGTCACAGCACAAGCGATGACGAGGGGCTTTCGCAGCAGTGCCGGCGCGCCGGCGAGCAGTGGGGGCGGCGGCGGCCGGATCGCCGGTCGCTTCGCCGCGAGTACGGCCAACGCCGCCGCCGAGGCGCCGTTCTCGCACGCCCAGATCCTGCGGCTGATGAAGGGCGAGTTCGCGCGCGGCCGGCGGCACGGCTTCGCCGTCTCCTGCGTGTTGATCCGGCCGGACGGCTTCGCCGCTCTGCTCGCGACCCACGGGCGGCCGCTGATCGACGCGGTGCGAGGTGAGCTCGCCAAGCTGGTCAACGAGCGCACGCGGACTGCGGATCAGCTGGGCATTCTCGGTGAGGACCGGCTGCTGCTGTTGCTGCCGCACACCGACGACCGGCAGGCCTGCGCCGTCGGCCATCGGCTGCGCGCCGAGTTCGGCAGGCTCGAGGTGTCGGTGGGGGGCGAGCCGGTGGCGCTGAGCTTGAGTCTGGCGGTGGCGACCTGCGACGACCGCGACACGATGTTCTTCGACACCATGCTGGCCCGCGCCGAGGTCGCGCTCGAGTGGGCGGCGGAGACCGGGGGCGACCGCGTGGTCTCTTTCAACGCCGAACGCTACGTGGCGGAGACCGGCGAAGACGAGCCGTCGCCGCCGCCCGCGCTGGCGACCCCGACTCCCGCGCGGCGCGCCACCGACCGGCCGGGCGCGGAGTAGGCGCCCCGCGCGCTGCCGGCGCGCCCGGTGCTCGAGGCGAGCGTCGAGGGCTCCGCTCCGGTAGCCTGGCCTTCATGAAGCTGTTGTTGGTCGAGGACGAGAAGACGATCGCCCTCACCTTGGGGGACGATCTGCGCGCCGCCGGACACGACGTGACGGTGACCGGTGACGGGCGGGAGGCGCTGTCGATCCTCCACGAGCAGGTGTTCGACGCGGTGATCACCGACGTGCGGCTGCCCGGCGCGGATGGTCTGCAAGTACTGGAAGCCGCCAAGCGCGGCCGGCCCGACACCGAGGTCTTGGTGATGACGGCCTACGCGACGATCGAGCACGCGGTGGCCGCGATGCGCGCCGGCGCGGACGACTACATCCAGAAGCCGTTCTTGAACGACGCCCTGATCGAGCGGCTCAACCGGATCTCGCAGCTGCGGTCGCTGCTCGACGAGAACCGCAAGCTGAAAGAGGATCTGCGCGGCGACGGCGGTCTGCCCGGGATGATCGGCCAGAGCCGGGCCATGCAGGACGTGATGCGGGTGGTGCGGACCGTCGCGCCGACCGACGCGTCGGTGTTGGTGGAGGGCGAGAGCGGTACCGGCAAGGAGTGCGTGGCGCGCGCGATCCACAAGTTGTCGTCCCGGGCCGAGCAGCCCTTCGTCGCCCTGTCGTGCGCGGCGTTGCCGGAAACACTGCTGGAGACCGAGCTGTTCGGCCACGAGCGCGGCGCGTTCACCGACGCGGGCAAGCTGCGGCGCGGCCGGTTCGAGCTCGCCAGCGGCGGCACGATCTTTCTCGACGACATCGACGACATGCCGCTCGTCACTCAGGTCAAGCTGTTGCGCGTGATCCAAGAGCGGGAGTTCGAGCGCGTCGGCGGCGAGCAGACCGTGCAGGTGGACATCCGCGTCATCTCGGCGACCAAGGCTCGGTTGCTGGACCTGGTGCGGGAGGGCAAGTTTCGCGAGGACTTGTTCTACCGGCTCAATGTCGTGCCGATCCAGCTGCCGCCGCTGCGCGACCGCGAGGGCGACGTGCCGCTGCTGGCGCAGCACTTCGTGCGCAAGCTGGGAGACCACTCGCGCTACACGATCAAGACCAGCGTGCTCGAGGCGATGAGCGGCTATGCCTGGCCCGGCAACGTCCGCGAGCTGGAGAACCACGTCGCCCAGGCGATCGCGATGTCGGGCACGTCGACCGTGCTGAAGAAGGAGCACTTGCTGCCCGTCGACAAGTCGCGGCGCGCGGCGCTCGAGCCACCGACGGCGCTGGAGACGCTGCGCGAAGTGTTGGTGCGCGCCGAGCGACAACACCTCGCCCACGTGCTCAAGGCGGTCGGCGGGCACCGCACCAAGGCCGCGTCCGTGCTCGGCATCAGCCGCAAGGTGTTGTGGGAGAAGCTCAAGGACTACGGGATCGAGTGATGCCGGCGTCTGCCGAACGCCCTTGCGCGCGCTTTGTGGCGTGCGTGGCCACCGTGGCCTTCGTGGTGGGGGGCGCGGCGGCACAGGCGCCCGCGGTGCCCGAGTGGACCGGCTTCGAGCGCATCCTGTGGCTGCACGGCGGGCCGCCGCGCGACGCCGCGCTGTTCGACACGGTCCGCGCGCTCGGCTTCACCGCGGTGAGCGTCGCCGCGGAGGAAGATGCCTCGGTGCCGGCGCGCCACGGCCTGCGCTTCTACCGCGACCAGATCGCCGGCAAGGGCGTGCTCGAGCTGCGCGACGCCGAGTGGCTCGATTGTCAGAAGGCCTATCAAGAGCACCGCCGCAGGGACGCCCTGCAGCGGCCGGCGTGCTTGGCCAGCGACGCCGCCCGCGCCGCCCTGGACGAGACCACGGCGCGGCGTCTGGCGGCGGTGCAGGCGCACGGTCCGATCGCGGTGTCGCTCGGCGACGAGATCTCGGTGACGCGTCGCGGCAACCCGCTCGACTTCTGCTTCGGCGAAGACTGTTTGCGCGCGTTCCAGCGTTTTGCCGCCGCCGCGCACGGCGACGTCGACCGGATCAACCGGGAGTGGGGCACCGAGTTCGCCGCGCTGGACCAGGTGCGCCCGCTGACCACCGACGAGGTGCGCGAGCGCGCGCTGATCACCGGTGCGCTGCCCGGTGGGCTGGCGGTGTGGCACGACCACTTGCGCTTCAAGGAGCAGCAGCTCGCGGCCGCGGTGGCACGGGTCGCGGCGATGGTGGACGCAGCCCTGCCCGGCGTGCCGCGCGGGCTGACCGGGATGCAGCCGCCGGCGGCCTTCGGTGGGCACGACTACCGGTTGTTGCTGCCCGACGCCACGTTCTACGAGGTCTACGACATCGGCGGCGCGCGCGATTTGGCGATGTGCCTGGCGCCGCGGGGAGCGCGCCAGGTGCGCACGCTGTTCGCCGACGAGTGGGCACGCGCGCTCATGCCGGCGCGCGTGTTCGACCTCGTCGCGCACGGCATGTCCGGGATCATCATCTGGAGTGCCGGCGACGCGATCGCGCCGGCCGGCGAGCCGACCGCTTTCGGCTTGGCCGTGCGCAACGCGTTCGCGGCCTTGGGCGCGGCGGCCGCGGCGGCCGCCGGCAGCGAGCTGCTCCGCGATCCGGTGTGGCTGGTCGAATCACAGGCGTCGGTGCGCGCGCACTGGATGCTGGACTCTGCCGCCGACGGTGGCTCGTGGCTGCGGCGGCTGTCGAGCTACGAGGCCGAGCACAGCACCAGCCAGGCGGCGCGGCACTCGTGGACCAAGGTGTTCGAGGACCTCGGCCTGCAACCCCGCTGGGTGCTCGTCGAGCAGCTCGCCGAGCGGCTGCAGGTCGCCCCGCCGCGCCTCGTCGTGCTGCCCGCGTTGCTGGCGCTGAGCGATGCCCAGGCGGCGGCCATCGAGAGCTATGTCGCCGCCGGCGGCACGGTGCTCGCCGACCACGGCACGGGGGTGTACGACGAGCGGCTGCGGCCCCGCCGGCAGGGCGTACTCGACGAGGTGTTCGGCTTGCACGAGCGCAGCGCGCGCCTGGCCGATCTGAGCGTGCGCGGTGGTCGGGCCGACGCCGCGCGGCTGGCCAGCGGTGTCGGCGTGGCCGAACCCCGGCTGCGGGGCGCCCTGGGCGAGCCGCACGGCGAGAACCACGTGCACTTCGAGCACCGGCACGGCGACGGCCGCGCCGTCTACTTCAACCTCGCCGTCTGCGAGTATGGCCGGCTCCGGCTCGACCCCGATGCGGTGGCCGCCGCGCGCGACCTCCGCGCGCGGGTGCGCCGGGTGACCCGCGACGCCGGCGTGCGGCCGCCGGTCGAGGTCGTCGGCGATGGGTTGCCGACCTTGATCGAGCGCACCCGGCTGCGCACTGCCGACGGCCGGATGCTGGTCGCGGTGCGCATCAACGCCCTGGACGAGCCGGCGCAGATGGCGGCGATCGTCGCGCGCGGCCCCCGGCCGGTGCGCCTGCATTTCCCCGAGCCCGTGGATGCCACGGATCTCGTGTCGGGCGAGGAGCTCCGTGGCCGGGTGCTCGCCACTCGGCTGCCGCCCTTGACCGGGCTGTTGCTCGAGATCCGCTGAAGCAGCCACGAGCCCGAGGCTTTGATCGTGCGGAGACGCTACACTGCCGGGCTGCCGTGGCGGCGCTCAGGCCGCCGCAAGACGTTCGCATGAGCAAGTCCCCATCCTCATCCCCGTGTGATCCACAGACGCTGCGCGATGTGGTCGCCATCGACGGTCCGTCGGGCGCCGGCAAGAGCACGGTGGCGCGGGCGTTGGCGTCCGCGCTGGGCTACGCCTACCTCGACACCGGCGCGATGTACCGGGCGGTGACGTGGGCGCTGCTCGAGCGCAACGTCGACGCCGCGGACGGCGCGGGGGTGCAAGCCGTCGTCGCCGATCTCGACCTGCGGCTCGACGCCTGCGGGGCGCTGCGCATCGGCGAGCGCGACGTGCGCTCGCACCTGCGCTCGCACGAGGTCGAGTCGCGGGTCTCGGCGGTCTCGGCGATCCCGGCGGTGCGCTCCCGCATGCGCGAGCTGCAGCGCCGCGTGGCGTTGGCCGGACCGGTGGTCGCCGAGGGACGCGACATGGGGTCGGTGGTGTTCCCCGCGGCGCGGTGGAAGCTGTATCTGGACGCCTCGGCCGACGAGCGCGCCCGCCGGCGACACCGGGACTTTCTCGCCGCCGGCCGCGACGTGTCCGAGGAGATGGTGCGCGAGGAGATGGCCGTGCGGGACTCTCTCGACAGCACGCGCCGAGACGCGCCGCTGCGGCGCGCCGACGACGCCACCTACTTCGATACCACCGGCCTGAGCATCGCGGAGGTCGTGCAAGCGTTGGTGCGCATGGTGCGCGGGCAGGGGGAGGCCGGGGCGGAGTCGTGAACCGCTGGCTGCATGAGGTGAGCAAGCCGGTGACGCGCGGCATCCTGCGCGTGCTGTTTCGCTTCCGGGTGGAGTCGCCGATGCCGGCCACCGCGGGCCCGACGGTCATCGTCGCCAACCACTCGAGCTACCTGGATCCGGCCATCGTCGGCTCCACCTGCCCGCGGCAGTGCCACTTCTTCGCCCGCGAGAGCCTTCGCCGCATCCCCTTGGTAGGGCGGTGGATGGCGGCGGTCGGCACGGTCTTCGTCGACCGGGATGCGCCGGCGACGGCCGCGCTCCAGCAGCTGCTGGACGTGCTGCGTGAGGGCGGTGCGGTGATCGTCTTCCCCGAGGGCACGCGGTCGGTCGACGGGAGGGTGGCGCCGTTCAAGCGCGGCGTCCTCCTTTTGGTGAAGAAAACCGGTGCCACCGTTGTGCCGGCCGGAGTCCGCGGTAGCTTCGAGGCCTTTCCCCGGGGCCGCAGGTTCCCGAGGCTGTTCCGCCGGTGCTCCATCGCCTATGGGGCGGAGATGCGCGCCGACGAGGTCACAGCCGACGGAGGACTGGACGAGCTGCGCCGGCGGGTCGCTCTGCTGAGCGGCTACCCGCAGTCCGATGCCGTTCCGCCCGCGACTCCGACGCCCCGACCGTCCTCGACGGATCCAGGTCCGCAGCGGCGGGTCTTGGACTCGCCGGCGCGGTGACCCCGGGGTGGTCCCGATCACTGTCTTCCCTTCGTTCTCAGCTGGCCCCCATTCTCATTGATGCACGGTAAGCAACTCGTCAAACGATTCGCCATGGACCCCGACGAGCTGGACAGGCTCACCAACGAGGCCATGGGAGTGCAGACCCTGGACGACCTCGACGCCGCGATGGCGGACACGGTCAACGAAATCGCCCCCAACCAGATCATCAAGGGCACGGTGTTGAGCGTGCTCGAGGACGGGGTCGTCGTCGTCGACGTGCGCTACAAGGCCGAAGGTCGCATTCCGCTGGACGAGTTCGAGGATCCCTCCCAAGTGCAGCCGGGGATGGAGATCGAGACCCTGGTCGAGGAGATCGTCGATGCCGAGGGCCACATCGCGCTGAGCAAGCGCAAGGCCGATCGCATCCGCGGCTGGGAAAACATCATCGAGACCCACAAGGAGGGCGACGTGGTCAAGGGCGTCGCCCAGCGCAAGATCAAGGGCGGCCTCTTGGTCGACATCGGCGTGCCGGTCTTCTTGCCCGCCTCGCAGGTCAACATTCGCCGCACCGGCGACATCGGCGAGTGGATCGGCAAGGAGATCGAGGCGCGGATCATCAAGATCGACGAAGAGCGCATGAACATCGTCATCTCGCGGCGCAAGCTCATCGAAGAGGAGCGCGAGAAGCAGAAGGCGAAGTTGATGGAGGAGATCGACGAGGGCCAGGTCCGGACGGGCGTGGTCAAGAACATCGCCGACTTCGGCGTGTTCGTCGACCTCGGCGGCATCGACGGTCTGCTGCACATCACCGACATGACCTGGGGGCGCATCAACCACCCCTCGGAGATGGTCGCGATCGACGACGAGGTCGAGATCAAGATCCTCAAGGTCGACCGCGAGCGCGAGCGCATCGCGCTCGGCATGAAGCAGAAGGAGCCCAGCCCCTGGGAGAACATCGAGGGCAAGTACCCGGTCGGCGCGCGCGTCACCGGCGAGGTCGTCAACCTCATGTCGTACGGCGCCTTCGTCAAGCTGGAAGACGGCGTCGAGGGCCTGGTGCACATCTCCGAGATGTCCTGGACCAAGCGCGTCAACCACCCCAGCGAGGTCGTCAACGTCGGCGACCACGTCGAGGTCGTGGTGCTCGAGGTCAACCAGGAGAAGCAAGAGATCAGCCTCGGCATGAAGCAGACCGAGGTGAACCCGTGGGACATGGTGTCCCAGAACTACCCGCCGGGCACGGTGATCCGGGGTCGGGTGCGCAACCTGACCAACTACGGCGCGTTCATCGAGCTGCAGGAAGGCATCGACGGCCTGCTGCACATCACGGACATGTCGTGGACCAAGAAGATCACGCACCCTTCCGAGGTGGTGAAGAAGGGCGAGGAGATCGAGTGCGTCGTGCTCTCGGTCGATCAGGAGAAGAAGCGCATCGCGCTCGGTCTCAAGCAGCTGCAGCCTGATCCGTGGGCCGGTGACATCCCGGCGCGCTACCACATCGGCGACAGCGTCCCCGGCACCGTCACCAAGATCACCAACTTCGGCGTGTTCGTCGAGCTCGAGTCCGGGCTCGAGGGCCTGCTGCACATCTCGGAGCTGGCCGACCACAAGGTCGACAACCCCGAAGACGTGGTCAAGGTCGGCCAGAAGGTCGAGGTGCGGGTGATCAAGATCGACCCCGACGAGCGCAAGATCGGCCTGACGCTGATCCAGGCCCACTTCGAGGGCGAAGAGCTCGAGTCGGCGGCTCCGGTCGAGGAGGAGGCGTCGACCGCTGCCGCGCCGGCGCCGCTGGGCACGTTGGCGACGCAGCTCAAGGACTTGGGCCAGCGCATGAGCGAGCGCGAAGCGGCGGCGTCCGGCGATCCCGAGCCGGTCGAGGCCGCCGAGGCGGCCGCCGAGGAGGGCGCGCCGGCGCCCGAGGCCAGCGCGGAGGGCGAGAGCGCGGCCGAGCCGAAGCCGGACGAGGCCTGATGACGGCGCGGGCGGGGCGGCGAGCACGCGTGCGCGGCCTGCTCGCCGCGCCCGTGCTGCTGGCCGGCGGCGCCTGCGTCACCACGCCGCTGGAGTTCGAGCGGTCGACTGCGCCGCTCGACCTGACCCCCGTCGTGGTGCCGATGGCCGGTGGCGGTGGGATGGGCGCCGGTCCGGCGGTGACCCAGTACTACACCAGCGTGCTGGAGCAGATGCAGGAAGCGCTGCTCGAGCGGGACGACGCCTGGCTGCGCCAGCTGGTGCGCAGTCACCGGCGCGACGACGCGCCGGCGTGGGCGCGCGAGCGCATCGATGGCTTTCGTGCGGCGGAGCGCGGCCTGGCGTTCGAGCGGTGGCTGCGGTCGTCGGCGCGGGTCGTGCCGCTGGCCGCGCCGGGCAACCTCGGCGCCGATCTCCAGCTCGCGCTACAAATCGGCGGCCGGTGGCCGCCGCACGAATCCGTCGTGCTGGGGGCCGACGGCGCCGGCTTCCTGGTGCGGATCACCGTGCGCGACACCGACGTGCTCGGCACGGTCACGATGCGCCGCAGTAGCGCCGTCCTGCGGGTCGAGCAGGCCGTCGACCTGATGGCAGAGGAAGTCCTTTCGCTGCCCTTCGGCGTCGCCTCGCCGTCCGACACCGCCGTCTTGCGCGACGTCGCGGTGGCCGCCTACGCGCTGCCGGGCGCCGTGCTCATCGATGGCGAGCGTTGTCCGTTGGCCGGCAATGTGCCCGCCGAACAGGCCGCTGATGGCGTCGACGACGCCGCGGTGGCGATCTGGTCGCTGCGCCAAGTCCCGGCCGGCGCCGAGCCGATCCGCGCCGAGCCCCTGCGCACCCTGCGCAACACGCTCCGCCTGCGGCGGCCCGAGTACGCCCGCCAGCAGTACCTCGCCGCGCTGTGGATGCCGGCAGCCGATCGCGAACCCGCCGCCGAGCTGCTCATCGACCGCGTTCGCCTCGGCGAGCCCGATGAGGCCCGGCTGGCCATGGCCTGCCTCGCCGTCCTCACCGGCGAGTCGATCTCGGTCGAAGAGCGCGACGCATGGCTCCAGTGGTGGCAACACCGCGCCACGGTCCAAAGTCCGCGCCGCTGAACGTACGGAGTCAGGCTCGATTTTCTCGCTTCGCGGTGCTGCCCGGCCAACGGCCGGGCAGCACCGCGAAGCGAGAAAATCGAGCCTGACTCCGTACGTTCAGTGCTTGATCGCCTGCCAGCGTTCGGCGTAGTTGGCGCCGAAGTCCGGTGACTGCTCGAGGTCGTGGCAGGTCAGGCAGGTGTTGTGGTCGCTGCGTTCGATCAGGGTCGGGTCGCCGTCTTCGATGTGCTTGCTGCCCGGACCGTGGCACTGCTCGCAGCCCACGTCGGCAAGCCGCGGGGTTTGCTTCGGGTTGACGAAGCCCGACTCGTAGCCGTAGCCGACGGTGTGGCAGCGCACGCAGTCGGGGTAGCGGGTCACCGGCCAGCCGTAGCGATCGCCTTGCTCGGCCTCCTCCAAGGTGCGCCAGGCGTGCGCGTGCGCGGTGGTCTTCCAGACCTCGACCGCGTCCTCGTGGCAATCGACACAGGCGTCGTTGCCGACGTAGTGGGCGCCGTTCTCGGTGGGGATCACGCCCGCCATCTGCTCGAGCACGCCGCCCTCGGCGACCATCTGCCGGTGGGCGAGTAGGGCGAGCTTGGCGTCGCGGTCCTCGAGCGCGCCCTTGGCGGTCTCGCTGCCCTGCAGCCGGATGACTCGGTAGCGGGTGACCACCGGGGCGTCGTCCTTGCGGGTCAAGGTGACGTCGAGCAGCATGCGGCCGCGGGTGCCGACGAAAACCACCGGGACCGGATTGCCGGGTTCGAGCGCGGGTGGCGGCTCGGCGATTTCGGCGCAAACGCCGACGACGAGATCGGGTGCCGGCTGCAGCGCGGCCTGGGCGCGCACGTCGGCGGGGCTGCCGTGTACCAGCAGGATCCTCAGGGCATCGCTGGGCACGCCGGCCATCGCCGCGCTCCACGCGGCGGCCGGCGGCACGAGCTCGAGGCGCGCGGCGGCCGGCTCCGGCACCGACAGTGCCAGCGCACCGACCCGCACCGACACCTCGCCGGCTTGCAGGTCGAGGTGTGTCGGCACGGCCCAGGGCGAGCCCTCGGGCGAGGCCAGGTCGGAGCAGACGAACGGAAACGCGCTGGTGTACGCCGCCAGCTCCTCGAGCGGCAAGTCCAGCTCGTTGGGGCCGACGCCGATGGCGTGGTACTCGGACTGCGGCATCGCCAGCAGGCTGAGCGCGGTCATCAGCTTCATGCTGTCGAGGGGCGTGCCGCCGGTCACCAAGTTGCCGCCCTCGAGCAGCAGGTCGAACTCCTTGTCCTGGCGCAGATGGAATACCCGTCGCGGCAGGCCGCCGAGTTGGGCGGCGGCGCAGCCGCAGGGCTCGAGCCGCCCCTGCATCGCCCCGCTCAGCCGCAGCCGCACGCGCGGCTCGGTCGCCGCTGGCGCGGCCTGCGCCTGCTCCGCCGGAGGGGTACAGGTGGGCGCGAGGGTGAGGCCGGCGACTGCGACCATGAAGGTGGACTGGGCCAGACGAGGCATCGGGGCTCCGCGATTTCAGTGATCGGCCTTGCGAAAGCCGTAGAAGGGAATCTCGACCACGACCTTCGGTGACGCCGGCTTGCCGACCCGGACGACACCGCGGAAGCTGTCCCCGTCGAGGGTGCCGAGGTAGCGCAGGGTCAGGCGGGCCTGATGGGGCGCGCCGACCAACGGGTCCAGCCTGGCCTCGAAGTGCTCGGCCAGCGACACGCCTTTGCGGTCGATGATCCCGCGCACTTCGAAGCCGGGCTCGCGGTCGGCGTGGTCGGTGAGCAGCAGGAACTTGTCGTCGCCAGTGGGTTCGTCGAACGGGATCCTGCCGAAGCTCAGATCGGGCCACGGCTCGACCTGGATCTCGGGAATCACCTGTCCGGAGACGGGGATGCGCAAGGTGTAGGCGGGCTCCAGCGTCGAGCTGACGGTGATCGTCGCGGTGAGCGGCCCCAGCGCGCCCGTGCCGGCGCGGGGATCGATGTGCAGGTCGAGCTTCTGCCGGCCGTTCTCGACGCCGTGCAGGGTGGCCACGACGCGGCCGTTGTCGACCAGGGCGGGGCCGAAGACCACTCCCGGCGTGTCGGCGATCAGCTCGACCGTCCGGGTCAGCGTCTTGGCCAGCGGCAGCGTGCCGAAGTCGACGTGCGCCGCGGGTTGGACCGAGACCGGAGAGTCGATCGCGAAGTGAAAGCGCACCGGCAGTGGCACGTGTGGGTGGTCTTCGTCGCCCTCCGCGCGTTGCAAGATCGCGGCGCCGTCGAGCGTGCGGCGCTCCTGGTCGACGGCCTCCTTGAGGTTGGTGTCGATGGTCAGACGGAGCAACAGCCGGTCGCCCTGCTGCAGGGTCTTGTAGGCGTGCGGCAGGTGGTCGACCTCGCGCTCGGAGCCGAGGCGGTCGATGATGACGAAGCGATGGCCCGCGCACGAGCAGCCGGAGCGAAAGCCGATCGGCGCGTAGCCGACGGCGTCGTGCGCGGCGGTGATGTCGAAGTCATGCGTCACCACGTCCCCGTGCCGCAGGCTGCCGAAGTCATGCTCCAGGACGATGTCGCCGGGATCCAGCTGCCCAGCGATGGGCGCTTCCGCCGTTCCGGTCGCCGGATCGGCGGTGGACGCGTCCGATTTGCTGCAGCCGACTCCGGCAAGAGTGGCTGCCAGCAACGGAAGACCGGTGCGAAACATCGCGCGGGCAAGGATCATGGGGGGGCGTGCCGGGGCGGTCGGTGGACGTCGGGGGCCAAGCATGCCGCAGGATAGTCGTCTCACCCCGGCCTGCAACGCGCGGGTCGCCCGACAACTCCACCGCGGTCCCGATTCGGCTTAAATGACCGGGGGCCGCGGCCGCGGCCCCCGTATCGTCCATTCGCAAGCAAGGAGGTGAGTCATGCTCCTCGTAGCAATGACCTTGCCAGCGCCGACAAAAAATCGCGGCCGCCGGCACTCTCCGCGCTGCCAAGGGCATCTCCCGAGCCCTCCCCCGCAACCGCAGCCGCCGCCCCGGCAGCCAAACCATGGCACGCCTGCCACGGTCGGTGGCGCCGGCACCATGGTCACCCGCAAGATGATGGTACGGAGCCTGACCTGAAACTCACCCAGCCTCGACGATCGGTATGAGCTTGTACCCGAGGGATTTAGCGTTCTGTCGGAGTCCGACGATGCGTCGCTGGGTGAAGCGCTCCTCGTAGGCCTTGGCGCCTTCGTCTACGTAGTCCTGGCCGAACTTCAGCATGCGGTAGATGAGCAGGGCCAGTTTGCGGGCGATGGCAAAGATGGCGACGTTGCCGTCCTTCGCGCGGGCGATCTTGCGGAAGTGTGCGCCGAGAGCTGTCTGAGTACGTTGGAGGGACAGGGCGGCCATCCGGAGGACCGTGGCGATCCTGCTGACCGCGATGTTGTTGCGGTGCTTCTTGATGCGCTTTCCACCCGAGACGGCTTGACGTGGGCACAGGCGTAGCCAGGAGACGAAGTGCTTCTCGGTCGGGAAAGCATCGAGGTCGTAGCCGACCTCGGTGAGCACGATCATGGCCGTGCTCGGGCTGATACCGTCGATTCGCGTGAGATCACACCCGACGAGCCGGCAGAGGGCATCGCGAAGCTCCCGGCCGCCCTTCGTTCGGATGCTCCTCTCCTTGCGGGGGTCTGGATGCTCGGGGACGTCGGCCGTCTTGGCTTCCTCCGGTTGCAGGTCCTCGATCATCGCCATCAATCGCTTCTCGACCGACTCGATCTCGTGGTCGGTGTGCTCGAGCATCCGCAAGCCCGAAGCGAGAGTGAAGATGTGCTCCTCGATCCAGGTCCCTTGCAAGTGATCCGCGAGCTCCTTCTCGGAGATCTTGCAGCGCGGATCACGCAGTCTGGCGAGCGCTCGAGGGTCGCGTTCACCAGCGAGAATCGCGCGGATGATCGCGAGGCCGGTCTTGCCGGTGATGTCCGTTACCGCGCGATGGATCGCCACGTTCATCTGATCCAGTGACCGCTGCATCAACTGCGTGTGGCGCGTGCGCTGCGCGATCAAAGACGCGGCATGGCGTTGCAGGGTCCGCAACGCACAGATGTCCTTCGGAGGCCGGAACGAAGCGCGAATGAGGCCATAGGTGTGTAGCTTCTGCAGCCAACTGCAATCGCTGGCATCGGACTTGGAGCGGCCCGGCACGTTCTTCACCTCGCGGGCATTCGCGAGGATGACCTCGAAGCCTCTCGACTCGAGTAGCTCGTAGACGGGAATCCAGTAGACATAGGTGCTCTCCATCGCGACGGATCGCACTCCGAGCTCCTCCAGCCAGTCCGCGAGCGCCTCTAGTTGGGGCGTCGTCGTTCCGAATCGCTTGATCGGACGACTGCCGTCGGGTGCTGCTGCGCACACCCAGTGCTCGCGGCTGCCGATGTCGATTCCGGCGGCGTTGGGCTTCACGACTGGTAATACTTCCGCTGCGGGCTTCTTGCCCTTCCTCGTTCTGCCCTTCCGAGCCATACTTCATCCTCCTTGTTGTGGTGGGCCCGGCCCGAGGCGGCGATCAAACGAATCTGACCTGCGGGAGTGGGCACGGCGACGTGCCCCTCACCAGTGAAGGATGGCCAACTCGGACCCAGACTGGCTCTGGGGCAAACGTGCTCCAGTGGCTATTGGGGGCGTAGCTGCCGGGCCCCTCACACGTTCCCCGCCCCCTTCCTCAGCGGCTAGTTTCCTGCCCTGAAGGGCCGACAAAATCTGTCGGGGCAGGACTGGCTCCGTACCGTCAGATGCCGTGGCGCCGCAGTTTGCGATAGAGCGTGGTCACGTCGATCTGCAGCGCGCGCGCGGCCGCCGTCTTGTTGCCGCCGGCCTCGGCCAGCGCCTCGCGCAGCAGCCGGCCTTCGAGCTGCTCGGTCGCGGCGCGCACCCGGTCGGCGAGCGAGCCCGAGGTCGCGGAGGTGACGCCGTCGCTGGTGCCCGGGCCGTGCAGACCGAGGTCGGCGACGTCGATCTCGCGCCCGCCGCAGACCAGCACCGCCCGTCGCACCGCATTGCGCAGCTCGCGCAGGTTGCCGGGCCAGGGATGCGCCTCCAGCGCTGCCATCGCGGCCGCGGTCAGGCCGGTGACTTGGCAGCCGAGCTCGGCGGTGGCCTCGCCCAAGAATTGCTCGACGAAGTGGTGCAGGTCCGTGGGGCGGGTGCGCAGCGGGGGGATCTCGACGCGGAACTCGGCCACGCGGTGGTAGAGGTCGATGCGAAACGCGCCGGCGCCGATGGCGTCCTCGAGCTGGGCGTTGGTGGCGCACAGCAGCCGCGCCTCGAACGGCACCGGCTCGCCGCCGCCGACCGGCGCCACGACGCGTTCTTGCAGAGTGCGCAGCAGCTTGGCCTGCAGCGCCAACGGCAGGTTGCCCAACTCGTCGAGGAACAGCGTGCCGCCGTGCGCGGTGCGAAACAGACCCGGGCTGGCGCTGTCGGCGCCGGTGAATGCGCCCTTCTTGTGGCCGAACAGCTGGCTCTCCATCAGCGGCTCGGGCAGCGCGCCACAGTCGACGGCCACGAACGGGCCGCTGGCGGCCGGCGAGCGCCGGTGGATCTCGCGGGCGACCACCTCCTTGCCGGTGCCGGACTCGCCCTGGATCAACACCGACAGCGTGGGTTGTGGCGCGACCAGATCGATCGCGCGCTGCAGCTCGAGGGCCGCCGGGCTGCTGCCGAAACCGACCTTCTGGCGCGCCAGCCGCGTCTTCAGCGTGGCGACTTCGCGCCGCAGCGCACCGCGCTCGGCGGCCCGCCGCACCGTGGCCAGCAGCCGGTCCGCATCGAACGGCTTGGACAGGTAGTCGTAGGCGCCGTCGCGCATGGCGCCGACCGCGGTGTCGACGTCCTCGACCGCCGAAAGCAGGATCACCGGCATGTCCGGCTTGCTCTCGGCCAGCGCGCGCAACATCGCCACCCCGTCCATCTCCGGCATGCGGATGTCGGACAGCACGACGTCGGGCGGCGTGTCGCGCACCGCGTCGAGCGCGGCGGCTCCGTGCTCGGCTTCGCGCACGGCGAAACCGTGGTCGCGCAGCAGGCGCCCGAGCACCCAGCGCATGTCGGGCTCGTCGTCGACGATCAGGACGGTAGATTCGCGCATGCCAAACTCCGGTGGCGGGGTGCGGGGGCGGGCTCGAGCTGCGCCGGCAGCAACAGCAGCGCGCGCGCCCCGCCGCAAGCGCGCGGAAACAGCCCGACGCGGCCGCCGAGTTCCTCGATCCCGCGCCGCGTCGACAGCAATCCCAGCCCGGACCCCTCTCGCTTGGTGGTGAAGAACGGTTGGAACAGCTTCTGCCGGGTGTTTTCGTCGATGCCGGTGCCGCGGTCCTCGATGCTCACCGCGGCCAGCGCCGCGCCGCCGAGGCGGAACGGCCGGCAACGCAACGCGACCGCGCCGCCCTCGGCCGATGCCTGCAGCGCATTCATCAGCAGATTGACCAGCGCCTGCAGTAGACGCTTGCGGTCGGTCTCGACCACGAGCGGTGGGTTGCCGCTGGCGTCCACCGCCACGCCGCGCCGGCGGGCCTCGGGCGCGACCAGCGCGGCGAGCTCGCTGAGCGTCGCGGCGAGATCGAGCCGCCCGGCCTCGCCACTGCGCGGCTGACCGACCTCGAGCAGCCCGGCGATCGTGCGCTCGGCACGGTCGACGTTGCGCTGCATCACCGACAAGTGGTCGGCGATGTCACCATCACGGCCGTGGCTCGTGTGCAGCGCTTGCGCCGCGGCCTTGATGATCGCCAGCGGGTTGCGCAGATCGTGTGCCAAGCCGGCGGACAGCTCGGCGATCGCGTGCACCCTCTGGGTTTGCTCGAGGCGCTGCTCGATGCGCGCCCGGGCGTGCTCGGAGCGCTGCAAGCGGCCCTTGGTGCGGTCGTAGCGCTCGCGCAGGAGTTGCTGGCCGGCGAGCAGTTCGGGGATCCACAGCACGATGCCGTAGGAGACCATGCTCAATCCCAGTAGGAACACCGCGCCGCGTTCCAGCGTCGCCACCCAGACCGATTCGACCCATGGCTGCTCGGACGCCAACCAGCGGGTGGCCGCCGCGAGCACGTAGCCCAGGGTCAACACCGCGAACCCACCCTGCACCAGGAGGAAGGGCAGCACCCGGATCTCCGGTTGCCGGCGTCCCAACCAGTGGAAGAAGCCCCAGAGCACCGCGAAGTACAGCGGCCGCAACAGCGGATCCGTGGCGGGGTCGCCGGCGAACCAGGCGACGAGGATGGTCATCACCGTGATCGCAGCGCACGCCGTGACGGTGCCGGGGACCGCGGGGCGTGGTGGGGCGGCCGGCTGGGTGAGGCTCCCCGCCACGTCCTGCGCATGACCGTCGGCCGCGGAGAGAGCGGTGGTGCGAGACACGGCCCTCTTGCTATCGGCAATTCGGGGGCCGCGAGAGCAGCGTTCGGCGCCTTTGGGACGCCCTACTCTTCGTCGAGGGCCAGCGCCAAGTCGCCGGCACCCCACGCCTGGCGCAGGCGGTCGACGACCGACTGCAAGCGGTCGCCGGGGCACGCCGTCGCGCGCAGCTCGCGGTGGGTGTGGATCTGCGACGGCCGGATCCGGTGGTCGGTCGACAGCTGGACGAGCAGGCCGCGCAGGGCGTGCAGCTGGCGCGGTGGGGGGTCCTGCCCCTCGCGGCCCCGGACGAAGTTGCCCAGCAGGCAGATGCCGATGTTGCCGCGGTTGCGCGCGGCGTCGCCGGCATGGGCTCCCTGCCACGCCAGTGGCCGGCCGGTCCAGATGCGGCCGTCGGGATCGATCAGGAAGTGGTAGCCGATGTCGCCCCAGCCGTTGCCACGCATGTGCGCATCCTGAATCGCGCGCACCGCGGCGGCGGCGTTGGCGCGGGACCCGGGGCGGGTGATGCGCGCCGAGTGATGCACGGTGATGCGGTGCGCCCGCCCCATCCGCGACATGTTCTGCTGGCGGCCGGCGGCCGCACTCCAGGCCGAACGCGCCAGCACGGCGGTGCTGGCCACCGGGGTTGGAGTGACGACCACCGGCCGCGTGCGCGCCTCGATGCGACGGCGCAGATCCGGGTCGCTGGCCACTTGCTCGGCCTCCTGTAGGTCGAGGCCGGCGCGCTCATGGTCTCCGCGGCGCTCGTGCGCCAGCGCCCGCACGTAGAGCGCGAGCGCCTGCACGTCGGGGGACGGCGTGAGGCGGCCGAACAGCAGCTGGTTGAGATCGCGCAGGGCGCGGTCGGTGCTGCCGTTCTCGATCAGCAGGAACGCCCGCCGCAAGCGCACCGCGGGGGACTCGGGCAGGGTGTCGAGGTCGCGCAGCTCGCGGTGTGCTGCGGTCGCCGGGGCGGTCAGCGCCGCCACCGACAGCTTGGGCACCGGCATGCGGGCCTTGGGTTCGAGCGGCGGCGGGGGCGCGATGCAGGCCGCCAGCAGCGTGGTCAGCAAGACCGCTCGCGCCGCGGCGCCCTGCCCGCCCAACCGGCGGCCGGCCGGCCGGCCGGTGCTCACGACGGGCCCGTTCGGGGTTCGAGTGCGGCCGCGCCGCGGTGTCAGTGCTGTGGTGGTCAATGCGCCCCTCCCGGCAGCGGTCCAACCACTCGAGACCGTAGCCCCGCGCCCCGATGCGGTAAAGCCCGAAGGCCCGGTGGGGTCGGCGTTCCGGCGCGGCAGCAGCGTCCGCGCCGGCGCCCGACGCGCGGCGGGTTCAGCCCGGCGCCGCGGTTGCCGATAGGGGAGCTGTTGGGGTCGCCACGAAACGCGAGAAGAGGAGAGCCGGGACCCGATGAGTGCCAAAGTCGAACTGCTCCTGCGCGGGGCGATGGATCACTTGCGCATCGCGTGGCAAACGGGCGAGACGCTGCTGGCCTCGATTCCGTTCGAGGAGGATCCCGAGGGAACGCGCTACAACGTGCTGCTGGCCATCCAGGAGATGGTCACCAACATCCTGCGGCACGGCTACCGCGGCGATGAGCAGCAGCCGGTCGCCGTCCACTTCGAGGTCGATGGCGATGGCATGACCGTCACCCTGCGTGACCAGGGGCCGGCGTTCGACCCGACCGCCAGTACCCCCGAACCCGCCGGGGAGGAGTTCCCGGAGAGCGAGGGCGGCTACGGCATCATGATCGCGCGGATGGTGATGGACGAGCTCGACTACCGCCGGGACGGCGAGTGGAACGTCCTGAGCATGACCAAGCACACCCGCGTCACGGCGCAGCAGGGGTAATGCCGGTGCTTGCCAACGCCAAGACCACGGGTGCGTTGAGCGCCATGCCGGTCGTGGTCGCCGGTGAGCTCTCGATCTCGGTCTTCGACGCGACCGGCGCGCGGGTGATGCACGCCGGTACCGACGACGGCTCGGAGATCACGGTGAGCGACGGCCGTGCGGTGGTCGAGGCCGCCGCCGGGCGCGCGGCGCTGCAGTGCGCACTGCCGGAGCAGGGCGCGGTGGCGGTGATCACCTACGACGCGGCGGTGGGGACCGGGGTCGAGCCGTTCTTGTCCGGCTTCTTCGATCTGTTGATCGAGCAGGATCGCTTCGACGGCGACATGGAGAGCATCAACAAGAGCTCGCTGGCGTTGCTCGAAGAGGTCTCCATGGTCGGCGACACGCTGCCGAGCCTGCCCACCGGGCGCTCGGTGCACGAGGTCGCCGAGATGGGGCTCAAGGCGCTGGTCGTCGCCGCCAGCGTGCACCGCGCGCTCTACGTCCAGTACGACCAGGCCACCGGCTACGCCGAGGTCCTGGTGCAGGTCGGCATGGATGCGAGCGGCCGCAGCGCGGTCGGCATTCCGTACCGCGGCACGACCGTGATCGGCGACGACGCGCGGGTCGTTTGGGACGCGATCCAGGGACCGGGCGACGCCGTCCTGCGCAGTGTCGGCGACGGTCCGCGGCTGGGGCCGCCGGGCACGCCGGAGCACCTCGCCGAGCACGAGCTGATCGCGGTCCCCGTGCACTACGGTCAGGACGACAAGCGCGTCGTGCTGGGTGTCGTGCTGGTGATGGACAAGCGCGAGAACGCGTACTCGACGTCGGACCACCTCGGCTCGCAGGAGACCAAGCTGGCGACCTCGATCGCGTCGATGCTCGGCTCCGTGCTCGGCACCCGCAAGGTGGCGGAGCTCGGCAACGAGCTGCGCATGGCCAACGAGATCCAGCAGCAGATCCTGCCCGCCGGCACCGTCGCCGTGCCGGGCTTCGACATCGCCGGGCGCTGCACCAACTCGGGCGCCGTCGGCGGTGACTACTTCGACTACTTGCCGATGGCGGACGGCAGCACGCTGGTGGTGGTCGCCGACGTGTCGGGCCACAACCTGGCGAGCGGCATGATCATGGTCGGAGCGCGGGCGACGCTGCGCGCGTTGGCCAGCTCGAGCGGTGGGGTCGATCGCGTGTTCGACGCCCTGGCGCGCACTCTCTACCAGGACCTGGTGCGCACCGAGCGCTTCATCACCGCGGTCGGTGCCGCCATCCGCCCCGACAGCGGCCGGGTCAGCCTGAGCAACGCCGGACACAACGACACCATGGTCTACCGGGCGGCGACCGGCGCCATCGAGCGGATCCCGAGCGACACGACCGTGCTCGGCTTCCTGCCGGAGCCGGACCACCCGCTGCAGACTCTGGAGCTGCAGCCGGGCGACGTCATGGTGCTCTACACCGACGGCGTCGTCGAGGCGACCAACGACGGAGACGAAATGCTGGGTGAAGAGGGACTGGAACGCGTCCTCATCGGCGCCGCCAGTGGTAGCGCCGAGCAGATCCTGCGCACGGTGTTCGAGGCAGTCGACGCATTCGCCGACAAGAAGGTCGCTGGTGACGACATCACGGCTGTGGTGATCAAGGTTCCGCCGACCGGCGCTTAGAGAAGAGCAATGAGTACACCCAAGGTCCTGGTCGTCGACGACGAGCCGTTCATCTGCCGGTCGCTGACCTTCGTGTTGCGCAAGGAGCGCTTCGAGGTGTTCGAGGCTCGCAACGGCGAGGAGGCGCTGGCGCTGATTCGGGAGCATCGCCCGGACCTCGTCTTCCTCGACGTGATGATGCCCAAGCTCAACGGCTTCGAGGTGACCAAGCAGGTGCGTGCCGACCCGAGCCTGAGTGGCGTGAAGATCATCCTGCTCACCGCGAAAGGGCAGGATTCGGACCGCGCCACCGGCGAGGAGGCGGGCGCGGACGACTACATGACCAAGCCGTTCTCGCCCACCCGCGTGCTCGAGCGGGCGCGCAACATGCTCGGCGTCTCCTGAACGCCGCCCGCGGTCGGCTATAGTCGGCCGCCGATGATCACCGCAACGACGCTGTTGCTGCTGGCGGCGAGCGCGCCGCAGCGCCCGGTGGAGCACGGCGCACGGCCGGACACTCTGGAGATCAAGAACGCTCACGTGATCCGCGGCGACGGCTCGCCGCCGGAGGGCCCGCGCAGTGTGTTCGTGCGCGACGGCCGCATCGTCGCCGAGCGCATCGAGCGGCCGGCGGCGTTCATCGACGGCACCGATTGCTACGTGATGCCGGGTCTGGTCAACACCCATGGCCACCTGCAGGACGTGATGGCCGGCATTCCGATCCCTGCCGAGTACCACCTCGGGCTGTGGTTGGCGTCCGGGGTCACCGCGGTGCGCGACAACGGCAGCAACTTCCGCCGCACCCAACGCCTGCGCGCGCGCGCCGCGGCGTTCGAGATCGAGAGCCCGCGCATCTTCGTCTACCGCATGTTCGGCGGCGTCAGCAGTGCCGAGGAAGCGGAGCAGCGGGTGCGCAGCTTCGCGACGCAGGGGGCCGACGGCATCAAGCTGTGGTCCAACTTCAGCTACCGGCGCGAGCACCTGCAGGCGATCTTGAAGACCGCGCGGGCGGTCGGGCTGCCGTGCACTGCGCACATCGGCGTCGGCCCGACCAACGCCCTCGACTACGCCGAGCTCGGCGTGCGCAGCATCGAGCACTGGTACGGAATCCCGGACGCCGCGCTGCGCGGTCTGCAGCGCTTTCCCGCCGACTTCAGCTACAGCAACGAGGTCGACCGCTTCCGCTACGCCGGCAGGTTGTGGCGCGAGACCGACCCGGAGCTGCTCGCCGACGTGCTCGCCGGCATGGTCGATCACGACGTCGCGTGGAGCCCGACCCTGGCGATCTACGAGGCCAGCCGCGACTTGCAGCGCGCGCAGAACAAGCCGTGGTTTCCGACCTACCTGCATCCGGCGCTCGAGCAGTTCTTCAAGCCGAGTCTGGACAGCCACGGCAGCTACTTCATCGGCTGGACCACCACCGACGAGGCCTACTGGCGCGAGAACTACCAGCTCTGGTTCGACGCCTTGCGCCGCTTCGCCGAGCTCGGTGGTGTGATCACCACTGGCGAAGACGCCGGCTACATCTACGTGATGCCGGGCTTCGGCTTGGTGCGCGAGCTCGAGCTGCAACACGAGGCGGGGTTCTCGCCGCTCGAGGTGATCCGCCACGCGACCTACAACGGGGCCCGGGTTCTCGGGCGCGCCGATGAGTTCGGCCGCGTGCTGCCGGGGCTCGCCGCCGACCTGGTCGTCGTGCACGGCAACCCCTTGCACAACCTCAAGGCGCTGTACCCCACCGGCTGTGACTTCTATGTCGACGGCGAGAGCGTGCGCGGCGGCGGCGTGCGCTACACCATCGTCGACGGCCGGGTGTACCACGGCCCGACGATGCTGCGCCGGGTCGAGGAGCTCGTCGCCAAGGCGCGCGAGAAGTAGCGGCGCTTGGCCGCCGCGGCCGAGAGTCGATCCGCCGGCGGCAGAACGCGCCGGCCGCTGGCCGCGGTGGTCGCCACCGGGGTTCCGCTGGCGTTCGCGTTCGCTTCGCACGCGCTGATCAACCTGGTGGATCTGGCGTTGGTGGGGCGGCTCGGCGCCGATGCGGTCGCCGGCGTGCACGTCGCCACCGCCGTCAACTTCCTGCCGATGATCCTCGGCAACGGCGTGTCGGTGGCGACCATGGCCCTGCTGGCGCAGCGGATCGGTGCCGGTGATCACCTCGGCGCCGCGGCGCTGAGCGCGCGCGCGCAGCTGTGGATGCTGGTCCTGGGCGTGGTCGTGGGCGTCGTCGGCGCGGTGCTCGCCGGTCCATCGGTGGACCTGCAGGGCGTGGGTGGCGGCGCGCGCGCCATCGGCGTGCACTACACGGTGGTCGTGCAGCTGGGCACGGTCACCATGTTCGCGTTGATGCAGTCGACCGCGGCGATGCGCGCGGCGGGGGAGACGTGGATGCCGGTGGTCCTGCTGCTGGCAGCCAACGGCCTCAATCTGTTGCTGGACGTGGTGCTCTTGTTCGGCGTCGACGCGCTGGGAATCCCCGCCTTCGGCGCGGTCGGTGCGGCGTACGCCTCGGTCATCAGCCGGGCGCTGATGGCGATCGCCGGCTACGCCTGGCTGGCGCGGCCGGCCGCGCCGTTGCGTCTGTGCTGGCACGGTTGGCGGGGGCCGGCGGGCGAGTTCGGGCGGTTGGCCCGCGCGGCCTGGCCGCCGTCTGCCCAGCTCGCGGTGCGCGCCACCGCAGTGCTCGCGCTGACGCGGGCGGTCGCCGAGGTCGGCGGTGACTCCGCGGTGGCGGCGTTCTCGGTCACCACGCGGTTGGACACGTTGGTTCTGTTCGCCGCGGCCGGCATCGCCAGCGCCGGCACGACGCTGACCGGCGCGGCGACCGGTGCCGGCGATGGGCGCGTGGCGCAGCGGTTGGCGTGGGCTTCGGGCGCGGTCGCCGCGGCGCTGGGATTGGTGCTCGCGGTCGCTTTGGCGGCGGGCGGCGGGTGGCTGGTCGAGCTGTTCGTCGCCGGCGCGACCCCGGAGGTCTCGGCTGCAGGAGCGTCGTATCTCCGCTGGGCGGTGTGGGCGCACCCGCTGGCGGCGTTCTGCATTGGGGTGACCGGGGCGTGGCACGGCGCCGGCTGGTTTGTCACCCCGCTGGCGCTGGATCTCGGCGGTCACGGGGTCGTGCTGCTGCCGGCGGTGGTCGGGGCCGTGCTCTGGGCGGGCGCCGGCGGCTCCCTTACGCTTGTCTGGTGGGCTCTGCTGTTGGGCCACGCAGCGTTGGCGGCTCTGTTCGCGGCGGTGCTGTGGCGATGGCCGCTGTCGGCGCGAAGCTGACACTCTGACAGAGCCCGCTGGCGGCGGTGCTGTCAGATTGGCGCGCCGAGGGCGCGTCCGATCGGTCCGGATGCTCTAAGTAACGGAGACACAACGCCTTGGGTGCTACCTGCCGGTTGGCACGAGTCTTGAACATGACGGGCGGCGGTTTCATCTCGAGCCAGCGGGGTCGAGGCCCGGCCCGACGCGACACATCACGGATTGCAGAGCACTATGTCAAAGATCATCGGAATCGACCTCGGCACCACGAACTCGGTGGTTTCGGTCATGGAGGGGGGTGAGCCGGTGGTGATCCCCAACCTCGAGGGCACCCGGACCACGCCGTCGGTCGTGGCGATGACTCCGAGCGGCGAGCGTCTGGTCGGCGCGCCGGCCAAGCGGCAGGCGATCACCAACCCGCAGAACACTGTCTACTCCATCAAGCGGTTCATGGGCCGCCGCCATCATGAGGTCGGGGCCGAGGAGAAGATGGTGCCCTACTCGGTGGTCGGTGGCGCCGACGAGCTGGTGAAGGTCGAGGTGGCGGACAAGCAGTACACGCCGCCCGAGATCTCGGCGATGATTCTGCAGTCGCTCAAGGAGGCCGCCGAGGCCTACTTGGGCGAGACGGTCGAGCGCGCGGTGATCACCGTGCCGGCCTACTTCAATGATTCGCAGCGTCAGGCCACCAAGGACGCCGGCACCATCGCCGGCCTCAAGGTCGAGCGCATCATCAACGAGCCCACCGCGGCGGCGCTGGCCTACGGCCTCGACAAGAAGCATTCGGACAAGAGCCAGTGCATCGCCGTGTTCGATCTGGGTGGCGGCACCTTCGACATCTCGATCCTCGACGTCGGCGACGGCGTGTTCGAGGTCAAGTCGACCAACGGCGACACCCAGCTCGGTGGCGACGACTTCGACGAGGCGCTGATCGACTACCTGTGCACGACCTTCAAGCAGCAGAGCGGCGTCGATCTGCGCGGCGACCAGATGGCGCTGCAGCGGCTCAAGGAAGCGGCGGAGAAGGCCAAGATCGAGCTGTCGTCGGCGCAGCAGACCACCATCAGCCTGCCGTTCATCACCATGGACCAGGGCGGGCCCAAGCACCTGTCGGAGACGCTGACCCGCGCCAAGTTCGAGCAGCTGGTCGGCCCCCTGGTCGAGCGTTGCCGGCAGCCGTGCCTCGACGCGATCAAGGACGCCAAGCTCGATCCGAGCGCGATCGACGAAGTGATTCTGGTCGGTGGCTCGACCCGCGTGCCCAAGGTGCAGGAGCTGGTCAAGGAGCTGTTCGGCAAAGAGCCCAACCGCTCGGTCAACCCCGACGAGGTGGTCAGCCTCGGCGCCGCGATCCAGGGTGGCGTGCTCGCCGGTGACGTCAGCGACGTCGTCCTGCTGGACGTGACGCCGCTGTCGCTCGGCATCGAGACGCAGGGCGCGGTGATGACCAAGCTCATCGAGCGCAACACGACGATCCCGACCAGCAAGTCGCAGGTGTTCTCGACCGCCGAGGACAACCAGACCGCGGTCGACGTCCACGTGCTGCAGGGCGAGCGCGAGTTCGCCCGCGACAACCGCACCCTCGGCCGCTTCCGGCTGGAGGGCATCGCGCCCGCGCCGCGCGGCATGCCGCAGGTCGAGGTCACCTTCGACATCGACGCCAACGGCATTCTCAACGTGTCCGCCAAGGACAAGGGCACCGGCAAGGAGCAGAAGGTGACGATCCAGACCTCGTCCGGCCTGGACGAGGGCGAGATCGAGCGCATGCGCAAGGACGCCGAGGCCCACGCCGCCGAGGACAAGGAGCGCCGCGCGTTCGTCGACCTCAAGAACCAGGCCGACCAGGCCGCCTACGGCGTCGAGAAGCTGATCTCCGAGCACGAGAGCAAGATCGAGGCACCGCTCAAGAGCGAGCTCGAAGCCGCGATCAAGGCGGTGCGCGACGCGATGGAGGGCAGCGACAAGGCCGCCCTGCAGACCGCCGTCGACAAGCTCAACGAGGCGTCGCAGAAGCTCGGCCCGATCCTGGCCCAGGCGCAGTCGGGCGGTGGCGGAGAGCCGGCGCCCGAGGAGGCCGCGGCCGGCGCGAAGAGCGGTGGCGGCTCGGGTGGGGGCGACGAGGACATCAAGGACGCCGACTTCGAAGTGAAGTAGGCGGGTCCTCCTGGACCGCGCGCGGGCGGACAGCGCCAGGAATCTACGACGCGCTTTGTCAGCCTCCGGGGGGGGAGAGAGAGTTCAGCACTCTCCTTTGCCGGGTGGTTGCCAGCCACCGAAGTCCTCCGCACGGCTGAGCTGCCGACCGTGGCGCGCGTGCATCACCCACACCGCCTGGTCTTCCTCGACGATCGTGAAGAAGAGAACGAACTGCCCGATCGCGATGGCCCGCACCTCGAAGTCGCACCACGCGTCCTCCGGAGCAACCGCATAGCGTCGCGGCATCGTCTCCAGTCCCTGGATCAAGTCGTAGACCCGTTGGAGCCACTCGACTGCGCGCTGTGGCGCATCTTGCTCGGTGGCGATCCACTCGGCTTGCTCGCGGATGCGGTTCCTGGCTCCTGGTGTGACGAAGACCTCGTAGGTCATCGGTCGAGCTTGAGTCCAAGCTCTTCAGCGATGCCGGCCAAGGCTTCTCTCATCGGTTCGCCGCGACCAGCTCGGACGTCGTCCATGCCGATCTCTATCGCAGCCAGATTCTCCGCGAGTTCTGCCGCGCCTTCGGCGCTGAGTTCGGGGTCGCGCTCCTGCAGGTGGGCGGCCGTCCGACGGACGACCTCGGCCAACACTGCCTCACCGACGAAGCTCGAGAGGTCCCCCTTCTTCATGCCCGTTCGGGCCAGGAACACGCGCACCAGCCGGTCCGTTCGGTCGGGGATGGTCACGTTCCACTTGGGCATGTCAATCTCTCTTGCTAGTTGGGCGCATAGGAGCTCATCCTCCTATTCTGTGGCTGATCGGCCAGAGAGATCAACCCCTTGAGTGGGGTCCGCCAACGCCACGAGTCTGGGGCGCGACCCGATGTCGCATCACCATGCGAGCAGCGGGGCCGGATTGGTGAGAGCCAGAGAGCCTGAGGTCGCGACTTGTGCCCCCTGCAACCAGACCGTCGAGCCGGGGGCCGAGGTGAACGGCAGCGTCAACCCGAACCCGCGCTCCCCGGCGCTGTTCAGCAGGCCGACGTCGATCACGAACTGCCGCCCGGGAGCGAGATAGAAGGTCTCGCTGAGCAAAGTGAACGGCGTCGCCGCTGGGAACCCGAGAACGAGCGCCGCAGTCGCTCCCGGATCGCCGTAGCTCGTCGCCGCCAGCGTCGTCGGCGAGCCCCCGATCGACCAGCTCAGCGCCGGGATCGACTGCGTCGTGACGTTGGCCCCAACCGCGGGGCCGACGTTCGAACGCGGGTCGGCGACCAACTCCGTCGTCGCCGTGCACGTGCCGCCGGTCGGTAGGACCGCCACCCCGGGCACCGTCGAACCCAACACCGTGCCGCCGACGACCACCGACCCGGGTCCCGCCACGAGGATCCGCGCATCGCAGTGCGCGATCGCGGCCCCGGGTGTCCCGAGGTTCGGCGAGCCGAAGACGGTCGAATCGACCAGGACAAGCTCCGAGCGGATGAGCTCCACCGTGTGAAAGCCGCCGAACGCGATCGGCACGAAGGCGGATTGGTCGGCAACGACCCTGGTGTTGTCCGTGAGAGCCAAGCGTCCGTACAGCGCACTGTTGGCCACGGCGAGCGAGCATTGCGAGATGGTGACCAGCCCGCTGTGCGCGATCGTGAAGCGATCGAACAGGGTCGCGGCGGGATTGGGCCCGGGGTTGGTCCGCACGATGTTGATCAAGTGCACGGCGCCCACGTTGTCGGAGACGAGCAGCCCGCCGCTGGTCGGCCCGCCGTTGGTGTCGAATGGCGACAGCCTCAGATTGGCGAGAAACACCTCTTCGCCGGTGGGAACCAGCACGACGTCGAGCCGGCCGTCGATTCCCGGCCGTCCCGGGCCCTGGCCGATCACCGAGAGTCCACGGGTGATCCGAGCCGCGGTGTACTGCATCAGCGTCGGGTCGACGTAGTGCACCAGCAGAATGTCACCGGGAGCCGCCGCCGCCACGGCGGCCGGCAGGTCGGTGAAGTCGGTCCCGGGCCGGTTCAGCAGATCGACGTTCCAGGTGGTCTGCGTTTGTCCTGGGGCGGCGCAGGCAACGACCGAGCATGCGACGAGGAATGGGCGCATGTCCGAGAATCGTAGTGCAAGACGGGGGTGGATCGGCGCAGGGGCGACCGGGCGTTTGGCGCTGGTCCGGCCAATTGCAGTGAGGCGCACGAGACACGCTTCCTCGGGTCGGGGTCCCAGAGTGAGACCGGCGTCCGATCGGTCGCGAGTCGGAGCGCTCCCGCGTGGCTCAGCGCCCGATGGCAATGGCAACCGCGGCCCTCTGGCGCTGCTCCTACACCCCGGCTGCGCCACCTACACCGCCGCGTCCCGCATCGATCCCCGCTCAACCCGGCCCGGGTCCCGCGACGATACGCGCAAGATGGGCCCCGGTGCCGCGCCGGTGCCCTACGCATCCGCACAAGAGGGGCAACATGGGGAAGCAGTTCAGAAGGCGCCGGCTGATCGTCGACCGGCAGATGCAGTCGCGCATCATTGCGCAGGTCGCCTGGCCGGCGGCGCTGTGCGTGATGGTCTCGGTCACGTTGATGGGGCTGTTTTGTGCCCGGGTCACTGCCAAGGCGATCGAGGCCAACGTCGAGATCGACGGCGTCGCGACGATGCTGCTCGCGTGTCTTGGCTTCTTGTTGGTGTCCTCGGGGCTGTTCTTGTTCAACTGCCTGAAGGTGTCGCACCGCGTCGCCGGGCCGATCTACCGGATCCGCGCGGTGCTGGCCGCGGTGCGCGCTGGCGAGCCGACCCTGCGCATTCGCTTGCGCAAGGAGGACTTTCTCGGTGACTTGGCCGAGGACCTGAACACCTTCCTGGCCTGGGCCGAGCCGCACCTGCCGCAGAACGAGGTGCCGGAAGAGGTGCAGGCCGCGGAGGCAGAAGCCCGCGAGCAGGAGGCCGAGGCGCGGCGCGAGTTCGAAGCCGCCTGCGCCGGCGAGCCCGACAAGATCGTCCCGGTGCCGTAGGGCCCTGGCGCGGGCTGGCGTGCCGGTGTGGCGTGCGTGGCGCTCGGCGCGCCGCACGCTTCGGCTGGGAAAGCGGTTACCGCGGCCGACGCGGCGCGATACAAAGGCCGCACCGCATGATCCTCGTCGACAACCTGATCAAGGAGTTCGGCGCGACGCGCGCCGTCGACGGTGTGTCGTTCGCCGTCGAACGCGGCGAGGTGGTCGGTTTCCTCGGTCCCAACGGCGCTGGCAAGACCACGACGCTGCGGGTGCTGACCTGCTACCACCCGGCCACCCGCGGCCGCGCCGAGGTCGCCGGCTTCGACGTCTTCCGGCAGCCGGTCGAGGTCCGCCGGCAGATCGGCTATCTGCCCGAGAACGTGCCGATCTACCCCGACCTGCGGGTCGAGGAGTACCTCCGCTACCGCGCCGCGCTCAAGGGCGTGCCGCGCAATGAGCGGCGCGCCGCGGTGGGGGCGGCGATGGAGCGCTGCGGCGTCGACGACGTCCGCCGCAAGCTGGTCGGGCACGTCTCGCGCGGCTACCGGCAGCGCGTCGGCCTGGCCGACGCCCTGGTGGCGCGGCCGCCGATCCTGATCCTCGACGAGCCGACCTCGGGGCTGGACCCCAACCAGCGCCGGCGGATGAAGGCACTGGTGCGCGAGCTGGCCGCCGAGCACACGGTGCTGTTCTCCAGCCACATCCTGCCCGAGGTCGAAGACGTCAGCTCGCGCATCCTGGTGATCCACCGCGGTCGGATCCGCGCCGACGGCACCCCGCGGCGCCTGCTCGAGGAGAGCAGGGGCCGGCGGCTGGTGGTCTGCGCGGCGGCGCCGGCCGACGACCTGGCGGCGTGGCTCGGTGCGATCGAGGGCGTCGAGGCGGCGGAGGTCCGCCCGGTCGGCGAGGGCTACCACCACGCGACCGCCGTCGTCGAGCGGGACGTCGACCCGCGCGATCAGGTCGCCGCGACCCTGGCGTCGCACGGCGTGGCGCTGCGCGAGCTGACGATCCAGCAACCGACCCTGGAGGACTTCTTCCAGCAGATCACCGAAGGAGCGGAGTCCGCGGCTTCGCCCGACGCCGAGGGGGTGGCGTGAGCACGATCGTCACCACCTTGAAGAAGGAGCTGACCTCCTACTTCTACAACCCGGTCGCCTACGTCATCGCGGTGCTCTTCTATCTGTTCCGGGGTGCCGAGGTGCAGGCCATCGCGCAGGTGATGGCCGACCAGGGCGGCGATCGAGATCTGTTCTCGAGCTACTACATCTTCATGCGCAGCACGAACTTCATGATCGTGCTGGTGCCGCCGATCTTGACCATGCGGTGCTTCGCGGAGGAGCGTCGGACCGGCTCGCTCGAGGTGCTGATGACGGCGCCGGTGCGCGACTACGAGGTCGTCCTCGGCAAGTGGCTCGCCGCGGTGCTGTTCTTCGCCGTCCTGTGGCTGCCGACCCTCGTCGTGCTGTGGGTGCTGACGACGGGACCGTTCATGGCGACCAGCCTGGCGTTCGGTCCGGTGCTGTCCGGCTACCTGGGTCTGTTCCTGCTCGGCGCGCTGCTGTTGGCAGTCGGTTGCTTCACCAGCAGCACCACCGACAACCTGCTGCTGGCCGCGCTCAGCGCCATGCTGTTCAACACCGCGCTGTTGGCCGGGCCCGACCTGCTGCGGCCGCTGCTGCCGCCCGAGGTCCTCGAGCTGCCCTGGGTGCAGACGCTGTTGTCGCAGCTCAACGTGTACGAGCACCTGAGCAGCTGGTTCGCCCGCGGCCTGATCGACACCAGTCAGGTCGTGTTCTATCTCGGCGGCGCCGCGTTCTTCTTGTTCTTGACGGTGAAGGCACTGGGGTCGAAGCGATGGCGGTGACCGGTCGGCAGGTCTGGGGCTGGTTGAACCTGACGCTGGCGGCGCTGCTGGCGCTGGGCGCATGGGGCCTGATCTCGCTGCTGTTCGCCCGGCCCAGCCTGCGGCAGCTGTGGGACGTGTCGCCGCAGGCGCGGTTCAGCGTCGAGCCGGCGACCGAGGATCTGCTGGCGCAGATTCGCGACAGCGACGAGCCGATCGAGTTCCACACCGTCTACCTGCCGATCCGCTCGATGCAGGTCGGTGGCCCCGAGGGCAAACAGTACCGGGCGCTCTACCAAGCCCTGCAGCAGAACACGACCGATCTGCTGCGCACCTACGACTTCCTCGGCGGCGACGCGGTGACGGTGACGCACCACGATCTGATGCGCGACGTCGACGCGATCCGCGCGGTGATGCAGCAGATCCAAAACCGCAACTACAACGTCGTCGTCATCCGGCGCGGCAGCCGCAGCAAGGTCCTGCACCTGGTCAACGACCTCGCCGATCTCGAGCTGCCGGACGCGAGCGCGCCGGTGCCGGGCGGGCAGCAGGCGGTGCCGCGGCTGCGCGACTACAAGGGCGAAGAGGCGATCTCCACCGCGCTCAAGCAGCTGCTGGTGGAGGGCACGCCAAAGATCTACTTCCTCGCCGGCAACCACGTGTCGCTGACCGACGGTATCGCCGACAGCTACTCGGAGATGGTCGGCGCGCTGGCGGACGACGGCTTCGAGGTGGCGAGCCTGAGCCTGGCGCAGGAGGGCCGCATCCCCGACGACGCGACCGTGGTGGCGATCCTCGAGCCGCGCGCCGAGCTCACCGACGCCGAGGCGGAGCTGCTGATCGCGTTCATGCGCCGGGGTGGGCGCGTGTTCCTCAACCTCGCCTACTCGTTCGTCGGGCCGAGCTGGAATCCGACCATGCGCGCGCTGGGCGAGCGCCTCGGCTTCGAGATCGGCCGCGAGCTGGTGTGCCACATCGTCGAGGACCCGCGCAA
Source organism: Planctomycetota bacterium (assembly GCA_965223545.1). GTDB lineage: Bacteria > Planctomycetota > UBA1135 > UBA1135 > UBA2386 > CBDCWY01. The sequence continues at coordinate 7,744,964 of OZ245006.1, forward strand.
CCCCGGCGCCGAGATGGGCGGCGACTACGCGGTCAACCTCAACCTGACCGACCTCAACCCGGTCCACCCGGTGACCCGCGTGCTGCTGCAGAACCAGCGGTTTCCAGTGGTCAAGGGCGGCCGGGAGATCCGCAAGGTCGACGGCGGCGAGGACGGGGTCCGGGTCGACACGAGCTTTCTGCGCACCGGGCCCAAGGCCTGGATCGACCCGCGCGCCACGCGGGTTCCGCCGCGGCAGCGCGAGGCCTACGCGTCGCGCTGCATCGGCGCGGTGATCGACGTCGACCCCACCGAGGGCGAACGCCCGGGGCACTGCGTCTTGCTGAGCGGGGCGGCCTTCGTCAACACCGGCTTCAGCGTCAACGGCGACCTCGCCCTCAACTTGTTCAACTGGCTGGCGCGGCGCGACGCGCTGGTCAGCGTGCGTGGCAACCGCTACGTCTCGCGCGCGCTCGAGCTCAAGCCGCAGCAGCTGGAGCGCATGTACCAGCTGCTGGTGTTCGGCGTGCCCGGCGCCTTGCTGCTGCTGGGCGTGGCGGTCGCCTGGCGCCGGAGGCGGGCCTGAATGGGCGGGCGCTCGACGCTACTGCTGCTGATTCTGGTCGGCGCGCTGGTCGCGGGCATCTACTGGACCGAGGGCGTGGAGGAGGACCGGCCGGTGCTCACCGTGCGCGCGCTGGGCGAGCGGAGCTTCGCGCACGTCGCGCGGATCACCGTGCAGCGCGGCGAGGCGACACCGATCGTCCTCGAGCGCGGCGGAGTGCGGGGCTACCGCGTCCTCGAGCCGCTGCGCGATGACGCCTCGCGGGCGCGCATGCTGGCGGTGCGCGACGCCTGGAACTCCGCCGAGCTGGTGGCGATCTACGGGCCGGGCACCGTCGACGAGGACCTCGCCGCGCAGCTCGGCCTGTCGCCGCCCGCGCTGCGGGTCGAGTTCGTGTTCGAGGACGGCGAGCGGCGCGAGTTCGAGATCGGCAGCGAGGGGCCGCTCGGCACGGAGTTGTTCGTGCGGCTGGGGGAGACGGTGTACCACGGCGGCAAGGCACTGCGCAGCGTGATCGAGGGCAACGTCGACGACTTCCGCGAGCGCCAGGTGTTCTTCAACGAGCCGGGCAACATGCACCGCCTGGAGCTGCGCCGCCGGCAAGAGGACCACACCTACTCAGTGGTGCGCCTGGAGCGCGGCCGCGAGGGGCTGCGGCTGACCGCGCCGATCGAGACCGCCGCACACCAGGGCAGCGCGCACTCGTTCGTCGCCAACTTGCTCGGTCTGTCGGTGCAGAGCTTCGTCGCCGGCAACACCGGCTTGGGGCCGATGGCGGAGCCGAGCTTCGTCATCGAGGTCGACGGCGCGGCGGGCAGCGAGTCGCTGCAGCTGTGGCGCGAGGGCGAGTTCATGATCCGCGGGCACCTGACGCCGCGCGATCTCGACTTCACCTTCGAGGCGCGCAACGTCCTGCCGGCCCTGCAGGCCAGCGTCGAGGCGCTGCGCTCGCGGCTGATGAATCCGTTCGCCCCGGACGAGCTCACCGAAGTCGTCGTCGATCCCGGCGCCGGGGTTGGCTCTCCGCTCGTCCTTCGCCGCGGCCGCGACGAGCTGCTGCGGCTGGAGGGTCCAATCCGCAGCGAAGCGGATCCCAGCGTGGTGACCCAGCTGTTGGATGCGCTGAGTCGGTTCGGCGCCGAGAGCTTCGTCGAGCAGCCGTCTTCGGATCCCAGCGCGTACGGATTGGAGGAGGGCGCGGTCGGCATCGAGCTGGTCGGCCCGATGCGACAGCGTAGGGTGGAGGTCGCGCTCGGCCGCGCCGCCGACGGGGCGGCCTACGCAAGGCGGGCTGGCGAGACGCACGTCGCTCGCATCGCCGCCGATGTCGCCGACGTACTGGCGCGGCCGTGGTACGAGTACGTGCACAAGCAGGTCCACCGCCAGGCCGTGGTCTTCGACATCCGGCGCGTGACCTACTCGAAGGGCGGCGTCGAGCGGCGCTTCATCAAGGACGACGACGGCAAGTGGGCGGTCGAGGGTGGTGGTGCCGCGCCGCCGGACTTCGCGTCGCTGGTGTCCGAAACGCTCGCCGACCTGCGCGGCACGGCAGTGCTCGACGGCGAGCGGGACGACCTGCCGGAGCCGCTGGTGATCGAGCTCGCCCGCGCCAACGGGATGGCGCTCGTGGTGTTCGAGCTCTACCAGGGCGTGCCGGGCGAGGCGGACACCGTGCTGGTGCGCAACCGGCAGCAGCCGCGCCTTCTGTACCGGCTGCGAGTGTTGGAGGGCGCCCAGCTGCTGGCGCCGTTCGCGGCCGCCTCCGGCTAGCCAGGCCGCCGTTCGGCGGCAAGGGCGTGCCCAGCAGTACGCCCGGCAAGCGCGTCAGGCCGCTCGATCCGGTGGCGCGCACGGAGCGCGCGGTGCGTCACGCACTACTCGCGGCGGCGGTGCACGATGACGCGCACGCGTTGCCACTCGCCGTTGGCTTCGGTCTCGATCTCGGTCCGCCGCTCGTCGTCGCCAACCCAACGCATCGTCGTGCGGATGCCGAAATCGCCGCCGCCGGCGCGTCGCATCGTCAGTTGTTGCACGCTCGGGTCCTCGCCGATCGGCCCGCTCAACAGGCCGATCGGTCCGCCGAAGTTGTCGACGAACGTGCCGGTCCACTGCCCGTCGCGGGTCAGGAAGCCGAGCACGGTGTGCGCCCAGGTCGCGGAGCCATCCGCCCGGTCGGCCTGCATGTCCGAGATCAGCCAGCGCCCGCCCGACGGAAAGCGACACACTTCCGAGCCGGGGTACTCGCGGCTCCGGTCGCCGTTGTAGTCCGTGATCGTGAGGTCCCACGTGCCCTCCTGCTTCGCGAGCACGGCGCGCCACTTGTCGGCGGGGTCCTGCGGTCGAGTGACCGTGTGGCCGACGGAAAGATCAGAGCTGCCCGTGGCATCGTGGAGCACGGCAGTGCCGGAGAGCAGCGTGATGGCCGCGGTCGCGGCAGGAGTGAGACGGTGCATGTGTAAATCCTCCGTGAGGTTCGAGAACGTTCGGGGGCCGAGTTGGTAGTCGTCGTCTAGCGCGCGCACGCGCAAGCGTGCGCCCGGGGCGGCGGTGACCGAGGTGCGCCCGACTTCGACGACACAAGGGCTCGTGCGCGCGCAAGCGACGGTGACGGCACCGCGCAGCAGCACGACGCGTGGTGTGGCCTCGGCGCCGAAGATGCGCGCCACCGCCCCGGCTGCCAGCTCGGCGCGCGTTCCGCGCGGCCACTCGAGCGCGGCCGGCTGCTCGGCGGCGACCGTGTGGCCGCTCGTGACCCGGTTGGTGGTGCGCGGCTCCCACTGGCCTGGCGCCGACGAGAGGGCTGGCGGGTCGAGTCGGACCACAGCCCGGCCGGAACTCAGCATCTGCTGGGCCATGAGTGCGAGCGCGGCGCTGCCCACCGCACCGAGCAGCCACGGCCAGGCGCGCAAGCGTGTGCCGCGCCGCCTCGCGGAAGCTGCGCCGGCCTGCCGCCACGCCGACACGACGCGCCAGCTGAGATCGTCCACCGGGGATCCGAGGACTTGGCGGAGGGCTTGTTCGAGCACCAGCTCGCGCGGCTCCTTCACTGCAGCCTCCGCTCGATGCACTCGCGCAGGCGCGTCTTGCCACGCAGCAGGATCGACTTGACGCCACCCTCCGAGAGCTGCGCGCGGCGGGCGATCTCGGCGCGCGACAAGTCCTGCCCGTAGCGCAGCTGCAGGACTTCACGCGTGCGCGTCGTCAGGGCGTCCAGGCACGCGCGCAGTGCTTCCAAGTACGAAGCGCCATCGTCATGCCCCTCGTAGGCCTCCCAGGCCGCGTCGACTTCCGACAGCTCGACCGAACGCGGCGAGCGCTGCACGGCTTTGAGAAAACCGTTCTTGACGGTGCGCCGCAGATACGCCGCCGTCGAGCCGCGATCGCGTTCGACGAAGCCCGACCGCAGCAGTGCCAAGAAACCCTCCTGCAGAATGTCGGGGACGTGGCTCTGCGGACATCCGAGCGCGGTCAGGTAGGCGGCCAGCGAGCGCTGGTGGCGTCGGACGAGGCGGGTGATCCGCTCGTCGGTCCACGCTCCGGCGCGCGCAGTCGGTTGTTCGATCGCCACGTTGGCAGAATCCTCGTTCGGCGCGAACGGCCGCAGGATTCTGTCGGGATTCTGCGTTCAGGCTCCGAATCGAGCTACGGCAGTTGCTCGACGTCGACGACAATCGGCGACCGCGATGCGGAGAGGTCGGAGATCGCGAACTCGCCGCGAAACCGCCGGCCGTCGTCGAGCTCCAGCTCGAGCCGGTAAGCGCCGGCCGGCAGCGCGGGAGCGTAGCGGTACGGGTGCTCTTCGCGCGGGTCGTAGACACTGCTGTGCAGTGTGCGCCCACCGGCGTCGCGCAGCCAAAACTCGACGCGCTGGACCCCTTCCCAACCCGGCGGCTCCACGGCCGGAAAGCGGATCAGCCGCCGCGTGGCCGGCGCCAGGTCGAGCGTGACGACCGTCGATCGGGCCGCGTCGATGCGCACGCGCTGCGAGACCCATTCGGCGTTGTTGGACAGAACGGCAATGCGATAGTCGCCCGCCGGCAGCGCGCGCGTGACTTTGCCGTCGGGAGTCGGCGTCGCCGGACTCGGGATCTCGCGGCCGCCGGGCCGCACGAAGTGCACCGTGGTCCCGCGCAGCGCCTCCCCGTCGTTGCGCCTCACTTGGAGATCCAGCTGGCCGGCCGCTGGCAACGACACGCGGCCGGCGTCGACGCGCTGGCCGATGCCGATCTCGAACTCGCCCAGATCGGCAACCCATCGATGTGCCGGTCGGGCCGCGAACAAGGACAGGGCGTAGCGTCCGGCGGCGAGGGGGCCGACTTCGAAGCTGCCTTCCTCGACCGCAAACCGGCCGATCCACGCCGGCACTCGGTTGACGCCGAGCTGATGCACGGCGATGGTCATCGCGCCGAACTGCTCTTCGGTCGCATCGAGGGTGCCGCGCAGCGCACCTGCGGCGGTGCGAGCGGCGCCGATGCGCACCACGATCTCGTCGTCGCTCGGGCGCAGATCTCCGAGCCAGTCGCAGCGCCATTCTCCGTGGATCGCCGCGGCGCGCACAGCGAGCCTGCCGCGCGCGCCGGGTGCCAGAGGCAGAGTTGCCCGGCCCTGATCGTCCGTCTGCGCGCGGTCGCCGCCCCGCCCGATCCACCGCACTTTCCATCCGCCCAGCGGTTGCTCGGCGTCGTCGACCAGTCGCAGCCGCACGATCGCTTCTCGCTCGAGCGTCGCATCCCAGCGCAACCCTGCCGCGTCGGGGTAGAACACGCGGCGCGCGGTCTGCCAGCCGGTGGCGCGCGCGGTGACCTCGATGCGCTGCGCGGGCAGACAGGCCAGCGAGAAACTGCCGTCGGCGCCGCAGCGCGTGGAGACGGTGTGGTGGTCGGCAAAACCGGTCACCCGCACGTCGGCCTCGATCGGGCGGCCATCGCGATCGCGCACCGAGCCAGTCAGCAGAGCGCCTCGCTCGAGCGAGATCTCCACCGCGGTCCGCTGGCCGGCGACGAGCTCGACGCGCCGCGACAGGGGCGCCGCGCCGGCGGCGCGCACGTCGAGGAATTCGGTGCCGGGGTGCAGATCGGGCAACGCGAAGCCGCCGTCGGTGCCGGTCCTCACCACGCGAGGCGGCCACCCCATGAGCCCCCCGGCGAACTGGCGGGAGAGTGCGCCGGCCGTTGTCACCACGGCATCGGCCATCGGCCGTCGATCGGGGCCGTAGACGACGCCGACGAGCCCCGCGGCCAGCCCGCGCAACGCGATCGAGAGCTCGACCTCGGCACTGCCCGGCGCGTGGGCCCGATACATCAGCGAGGGCGCGTGGCCGGCGGCGCTGGCACCGATGCGGCTGCCGATCTGCAGCCCTTCCACCGCGAAGCGACCGCTCGCGTCCGCCCGTCCGATGCGCGAGCAGGGAAAGCCGACGACCTGTCGCAGCAGCCAGAGGTCGGCAAACGGCACCGCCACACCCCGGTCATCGACGACGATGCCCCGCGCCCTGGTCCCCGGTCGCAGCACCAGCGCGACGCGCGTCTCGCCGCCGGCCGGGATGTCGACCGCCGGGCCTGCCCCGCGCCGCTCGCGGTCGAGCCAGACGTCGAAGAGGCCGGCGGGCAGATCGTCGAACAACGCGATGCCCGCGTCATCGACCGCGATGGCGGCGGGACCGAGCGTCGGGTCGCTGCCATCGCGCGATGCGACCGACACCGCGACCCATCGCGCCGGGTCACCGGATTCGGTGCGCACCTCGACCCGCAGCGCACCGCGGCCGGTTGCCAGCGGAGCCGCCGCGGCGACGCCGATGCGACGCTCGGCGTCGGCGGGCTCGGGTCCGCCCGACTCGGTGCTGGCGTGGCCTCCCTGCAAGGCGGTCGCCGGCGGAGCGTCCGCTGCCGAGGGTTCGGAGACGACGCCGACCTGTCCTTGTCCCGCATACCAGACGAGTGCCGCTGTGAGTGCGACGATTCCGACCCAGAGTTTCTTCATGCTCAGCAAGCCTCCGATCGAGAGCAGGGGCGCCGCCTTCCACGCCAGCGGGGCCTTCGCCAAGACGTCGGCCCGCACCCGGGCCAGCCCGCGCACTGCCGCGCGAGTCGAAATGCCGCAGAGCGCGACCAGCACGCCGGCGGGCAACAACGCGCGCAGTTTGGCCAAGCCGCGGTGCAATCGCATGCGCACGGTGCCCGCCGGGATCCCCAACACTTCGCCGATCTCGGCCGGTTGTAGGCCGTGCTGCATCCGCAGCAGGACCACCTGACGGCAGCCATCCGGCAACCGCTCGACTCCGCGCCGCAGCAGCGACACCAACTCGGCACGCTGCGCCAGCTCTTCCGGGCCGGACGCCTCGACCGGGCGCATCCGCTCCGGCCGCGGGCGGCGCCGGCTCCGCCGCGCCTCGGTGGCGGCGTGCCGCGTGAGAATCCCGTTCAGCCACGGCAGCACCGCAGCTCCCGACTGAAACGACGCCGCGCGTTCCATCGCCGTGACGAAGGTCGCTTGCACGAGATCCTCCGCATCAGCGGGCTCTCCCGCCAAGTGCAGCGCCAACGACAGCAGCCGCGGCGCGGCGACGTCGAAGACGTCCGCCAGACACTGCGGATCACCGCTGCGGCGATACTGCTCGAAGCGGGCATCGATGGACGGGGGCCTCATGCCACCCCTCTGTCTACGTGAACCCGCCCAGCGTCACCCCAAAAGCAGAGATCCGGCTGTCCGCGTCGGTCATCATGTGGGCGATGAGGATGCGTGTTGCCTATGTCGGAGGCCTCGGCCTGATGGCGTCCCCCGCAGCCCGACACCTTGCGGGCGGGCCCGCGCGCGTGCTGCGCGTGCACGACCGCGGCCAGCCGGGCGCGCGGCGCGACGCGGCGCGGGCGGCGTGGCGGGCACATGGGGCGGAGTTGGTGGGGGATCTTCGATCGTTGGTCGCCGGCGGGGACCTGGACGTCGTCGTGGTCTGTTGTGGCAAGAACGGAGACGACTTACCGCTGGTCGCCGAGCTCGGCGCTCGGTTGGCGCGCGCCGCGCCGGCGGCGACCGTGTTGCATCTCTCCACCGTCAGCACGGGCTTCGCCCGGGCGGCACACGCGTACTGCGGCGACCGCGGCATCGCCTACGCCAACTATCCGCTGACCGGAGGCCCACTCGGTGCCGAGCGCGGTGGCGGCGAGGGCGGCATGCTGATCTTGGCGGGAGGCGACCGAGCGCTCTACGACCGGCTCCGCCCGACGCTCGAGCGCCTGGGACACCCGCGCCACCTCGGCGCCCGCGTCGAGGCCGGCGCCGAGACCAAGCTGATCGGCCACCACATGGTGTTCGACGGCTGCATCGGCATGAGCGCGGCCGTCGCCCTGCACGCCGAGGGCTTCGCCGGCGGCGCGATCGGCGGGGACGAACAGGTCGCGTTCTTCGACTTCCTCAACGGCGGCGCCGGCGGCACCCGGCAGTGGGAGGTGGCGCTGGCCAAAGGTGTGCGTGACGGCGTGTGGGATCAGGGCTTCATGCTGCGCCACGCCGTCGTCGACGCGATCTACGCGGCGGACTTGGCGATCGAACGCGGCCTGCCGCGGTTGGCAGTGCGACCGATCCTCGATCTGGCGTTGGCGTTCTCGCACTTGATGCATCGCGAGCCCGACCAGGATCTCGCGACGCACGCGGTCGCGCGCCAGATGCTGGCGGCGCACGCGGCGGAGTTGGATGCGTTCGCGTCGCGGCACGGCGCGGACGAGACGGATCCACGCATGGCTTTGCAGCGGTGCGTGGCGTCGCTGCCCGACGATGTGCGCGCGTCTGTGCGGCTCGATGTCGAAGCGGAGATGCTCGCCGATGCTGCGCGCGGTGTGGAGTGACGTTCCGAACCAGGTCCGGCCCCCTTTCGCAGACGTTCGTCTTCAGTTGCGAGAGGAGTCGCCTGCTCCGTTCGGTCGCTGCAGCAGGTCTGCTAGTGTCGGCCAGCTGTGTCCAGCGCGAGTGCGGGCCGTGCCGACCACCGTTGGCTGGTCATCGGGGACGACGATCCTCGCGTTGTCGAGCATGGTCGCGTGGTTGCCGAAGCTGCTGAGATCGGGCGTTTGGCCGAGAAGATCGCTTCCGATCATGGACCAGTTGCCGACCAGGCCCGGCGCCCGGTGCCTGGGAATGCCCCGCATCCCGGCTTGGATCTCGGCCTGCGTACGGGCGACGTTCCAGATGCGTGCCTCATCGATCATGCCCGCGAAGAAGTTGGTCGTGGATCCTGCCTGAGCGCCCAAGCGCAGGGGGACGGTGGACTCGAGCACAGGCCCGGCCGACACCGCCCGTTCGGTGTCGAGTTGGCCGTCGATGTAGAGCCGCGCGACGACGCCGTCGTAGGTGAAGGCCGCGTGGGTCCAAGTGTCTTCTTGGATCGGAATGACGCCATCGAAGAAGGTGCCTCCAACGTTTTCGTTGATGGCGACGCGCACACGCTGGATCGTGCGATGGTAGGACAGGCCGTAAGGGCGTTCTCCGAGCGAGCTGCTGAATTGCGCGATGATCGCCTCACGCCGTTGCTGAAGAAGGCGGAGGAGTTCGGATGAAACCAGGCCTCCGCGGTGATTTGTTGCAGCCCGCTCAGTGACGGGCTGTCGGCGATCTCGGCGGTGTCGTTGACGCCGTCTAGCAGCAGAACCGAGTTCAGCGTGAGGCTGCCCAGCGAAACAGCGGCGAGTCCCAGTGCAAAGTGCTTCATTTCATCTGTGTGGTGTGAGAGAGGTGCTCGGGCGAGGCCGCCGGGGCTTCGCCGTGACTCGTGGTGTGGCCGGTCTGAAAACGCTACAGTAACCCCATGGGTGGTTTGCGGTTTGGGCCCGCGCTGGTCGCGGGGCTTTCGTGGTGTGGCGCGTGCACTTCGCCGCCGCCGATGGACCTGAGCGCCAACGAGGCGCTGTATCGCGACACCGGCTACCGCGCGACGCTCGCGGCCGATCGGGGTGCCTTCCTCACGCCGGTGGTCGACCAGCGCGACGAGGTGGAGCCGCTGGAGGCCACCGTCGGAGCGCCGGTGCAGCTGCTGCCGGACGGCGGCTGGGAGCGTGGCGTGCCGGCGATGGTCGATGCGATCCTGCGCCGTGAGCTGGCCGACAGCGGCGTGGTCGCCGGCATGCGCGAGCGGGCGGCGCCGGATGCGCTGGTCGTGCAGTGCGCGCTGCGCCGTTTCGGCGCCGGGGTGCAAGAGGTCGTCGATGGCCGGCGCAGTCTGGGCTTCGTCGAGGTCGAGCTCACCGTGCACGCGCCTGCGGGTCCCAACGGCCGGCGCGCGGTGCTGCTGCGCGAGCCGTTCGCCGAAGAGGTGCACAGTGGGGTCGCGATGCGGCCGCCGAGCCCGCGGGTGTTGGCCGGGGCGGCGTTGCGGCAGTGCATCGCGCGGATGTTGGCGGCGATCGATCAGGGCAACGTGGCGCGGGCGCACGTTCCGCTGTCGGTGCAGTGACGCGCCGGCGCGGCCATCCCGGATCGCGGGAGGACCAGCGATGCGCGTGACCGAGCTGGTCCGGCAGTGGCGCGAGCAGGCCGAGCAGCCGGCCGAGCTGGTCGCCCAGCACACGCTGCCGCCGCGGCCGGCCGCGATGGCGCCGTACCCCGACTGGGTCGCGCCCGCGCTGCGGGAGGTGCTCGAAGCGCGTGGCATCCTCGAGCTCTACGCGCACCAGGTCGAAGCCGCCGACCACCTGCATGACGGCCGCAATACCGTGGTCGCCACCGGCACCGCGTCGGGCAAGTCGCTCTGCTACAACCTGCCGGTCCTGAGTCAGCTACTGACCGATCCGTCGGCGCGCGCGCTCTATCTGTTTCCGACCAAGGCGTTGGCGCGCGACCAGATGGGGGAACTCGAGCGGTTGCTCGAAGGCGCGGGTCGCGAGGATCTGCGCTTGGCAGTCTACGACGGCGACACGCCGCCGGCCGTGCGCCGCGCGCTGCGTGAGGCCGGTCATCTGGTGCTGACCAACCCGCACATGCTGCACTCGGGGATCCTGCCCAACCACACCAAGTGGCAGGGTCTGTTCACGGGCCTGCGCTTCGTCGTGGTGGACGAGGTCCACACCCTGTCCGGCGTCTACGGCTCGCACGTCGCCAACGTGCTGCGGCGGCTGCGCCGGATCTGCGCGCACTACGGCAGTGAGCCGGTCTTCTGCGCGGCCAGCGCGACGATCAGCAACCCGGGCGAGCACGCCCGGCGGCTGCTCGAACGGCCGGTCGAAGTCGTCGATCGCGACGGCAGTCCGCGCGGGCCCAAGCACTACCTGTTCTTGAATCCGCGCCTCTTCTCCGAGCTCTCCGGTCAGCGGACGCCAGCCGTGGAGGCCGCGCGGCAGGTCGCTGGGGCGCTGATGGCGACCGATCTGCAGACGATCGCCTTCGCGCGCTCGCGCGCCACGGTCGAGGTGCTGGTCAAGTACCTGCGCGACGAGGCCGACAAGCGCAACGTGCCGCAGAGCCGAGTGGCGGGCTATCGCGGCGGCTACCTGCCGCAGCTGCGCCGCGATCTCGAGCAGGGCATCGCGTCCGGCGACATCCGCACCATCGTGACGACGAGCGCGCTGGAGCTCGGCATCGACATCGGCTCGCTCGACGTCTGCCTGCTGGTCGGCTACCCGGGCACGGTGTCGAGCACGTTCCAGCGCGCCGGCCGCGTCGGCCGCCGCCAGCGGGAGAGCGCGGTGCTGTTCTTGGCGCGCTCGTTCGCCATCGATCAGTACGTGGTGCAGAACCCGGGCTATCTGTTCGACCAGCCGCGCGAGGCGGTGTCGATCGATCCCGACAACCCGATCATTCTCGCCAACCACCTCAAGTGCGCGGCCTTCGAGCTGCCGTTCGACGCCGACGGCGGCTTTGGCGAATCGGAGAGCGCGGCCGACGTGCTGGCGTTCTTGTGCGACGAGCTGCGGCTGTTGGTGCGCGAGGGCGGGCGCTATCACTACGCAGCGGCGACGTTCCCCGCCGATGGCGTGAGCCTGTCGGCGGCGGACATGGACAACGTCGTGATCATGGATCGCGACGAGGGCGTCGTGCTGGGCGAGGTCGACCGGGCTTCGGCGATCACCGAGGTGTACGATGGCGCGATCTACGGCCACCAGGGCGAGCAGTACCAAGTCGAGCGCTTCGACTACCACGGCCGCCGGGCCTACGTGCGCAAGGTGGAGGTCGACTACTACACCGACGCCGAGACCGAGACCGAGGTGCGGGTGCTGCACGACGACGAGGTCGCGCGCTACGCGGCCTACGAGGCCCATCTCGGCGAGGTGCACGTCTCCACTCTGGCGAAGGGCTTCAAGAAGGTGCGCTTCTACACCCGTGAGAACGTCGGCGTCGGCGAGATCCACCTGCCGCCGGAAGAGCTGGAGACCGAGGCGTGCCTCTTGGTCTTGGATCCAGAAGCAGCGCTGGAGGCGGGGCTGCACACCGCCGCCGACGCCGGTGGACTGCGCGGGGTCGCCGACCTGATCCAGGGGCTGGTACCGCTGTTCGTGCGCGTCGATCCGGGCGATGTCCGCGTCACCGCCGAGGTGCGGCACCCGCACTTCGAGCGGCCGACCTTGACGATCTACGACGTGGTGCCGGGCGGCGTCGGCCTGTCGGAACGGATCTTCCGCCAGCACCGCGCCGTGCTCGAAGCGGGCTTGGGCCTGCTGGGGCGCTGTGCTTGCCAGCGCGGCTGTCCGTCGTGCATCGGGCCGGCACGCGACCAGGGCGGGCGCGGCAAGCTGCTGTCGCGGAGGTTGCTGGAGATCATGCTGCGCGCGTCGTGAAGTCCGCCATGGGAGGGTTGGGTTGAGAGACGCGCGGCGGGTGTTGCGGAGGGCCTTTGCCGACGCCGTCGCGGGAGCCGATGGTGATCTGCCCCGCCTGCCGGCCGCGCGCCGGCCGTCACCCGCACTCGCCGCGGCGCTCCGGCGGCACGCCGCGCGCGTGCGCCGCGGCAAAGTCCAACTGCCTCCCGGCGACGAGATCGACAACGACTTTGGCCGCTGCTACGTGCGCCGCATCGAGTACCCGCTGGACACGCGACACGGCCGCGAGCCGCTGGCGGCCGCGCGCGCCGTGTCCTGGGCGCGGATCGCGGAGCTCGCCAAGGCGAAAGCGCTCGACCTCGGCCTCGAGGACTGCCTGTTCTTGGACACCGAGACGACCGGCCTCTCGGGTGGCGCCGGCACGGTCGTGTTCCTGACGGGATTGGGCTTCTTCGAAGCCGACCGCTTCGTGCTCGAGCAGGTGTTCCTGCGCTCGTTCGCCGACGAGCCGGCGGCCCTGGCGCACGTCGGCGCGCGCTTGGCCCAGCGGCCGTGGCTCGTGACCTTCGTCGGCAAGAGCTTCGACCGCCATCGGCTGGCCTCGCGCATGACCCTGCACCGGGTGCCGGCGCCCGTGCTCACCGACAAGCACCTGGACCTCTACTACTTGGCGCGGCGGGCGTGGGGCAAGGAGTTGCCCGACGTGCGCCTGCGCACCGTGGAGGAACGCCGCCTCGGCGTGCTGCGCGACGACGACCTGCCGGGCTCGCAGGCGCCGTGGGCGTTTCTGCAGTGGCTGCGGGACGCGACCGGGCCGGTCGACCGCGTGCTCGAGCACAACCGCATCGATGTGCTCTCGTTGGTCAGTCTGCTTGTGGCCTTGGGCGAATCACGCCAGTAGCCACACGCCGCGACCTTGGCCGGACGGCGTGCCGTAGGCGCTTGGCGAAACCAACCAGCACGCGCCGCTTGGTTCGGTCTCAACGCCTCCGCACGAGCGGTCGTGAGCGTCGCCGCCACGTTTGTGAGCCGCCATAGTGGCCCGCCTGCCGCAATCAGGGCGCCCCACAGCACTTCTTGTACTTCTTCCCCGAGCCGCAGGGACACGGCTGGTTGGGCCCGACCTTGGGCTGCGTGCGGCGGAAAGTGCTGTTCTGCATCTTGCCCTCGATCAGCATCCAGCGGGTGCCGCTGCGGCGGAACTCGGCGACCTCGTGGTGGCGGCTCTCCTCGCCCTTGTGCACGAAGCGGGCGACGAACTCGACCTTGCCGGTGTCGTCGCTCTCGCCGCCGCCCTCGGTGCCGAGGACCTCGAGGCCGAGCCAGTCGGAGTCGCGCGACCAGCTCTCGGTCGAGGCGCGGTCGGCGTCTTCGCCCGAGTCCTGCGTGCTCATGATGAAGTCGATCTCACCGCGCGCGTAGGCGGAGTAGCGCGCGCGCATCAACGCCACCGCGGTGGGGGCGTCGCGCTCGCCGCTGAGGATCGGGCCGCAGCACTGCTCGATCGGGAGGCCGGTATCACAGGGACACGTCAAGGTCGGTTCTCCAGGCGTGGACGGCGAGAGGGTAGCGTCAAGCGCGCCGCGAGGCGACCCAGCGCTCGATGGCTTCGGGGTAGGCCTCGCACTCGGCGGCGAACACGCGCGCCGCCAACGTCTCCACCGTGTCGTCGGGCGTGACCGGCACGGTGCGCTGCACCAGGATCTCGCCGCGGTCGTACACCTCGTCACAGAGGTGGACGGTGCAGCCCGACGTGGTTTCGCCGGCTTCCAGCACCGCGCGGTGCACGCGGTCGCCGTAGAAGCCCTTGCCGCCGAACTTCGGCAGCAGCGAGGGATGGATGTTGAGGATGCGACCGGCGAAGTCGGCGGCGATCGGCAGCAGGCGGAGATAGCCGCACAGGCAGACCAGCTCGACGCCGTGCTCGCGCAGCATGGCGTAGATCAGTTCGGGATCGCGGGTCACCGCGGTCGGCAGGCCGGCGCGCACGCCGCGTTCGATGCCGACCGTGCCCTCGCGGTCGGCGATCACGCAGCGCACCTCGGCCGCCAAGCGGCCGTCGTCGATCCGGTCGAGCAGGTTCTGCAGGGTGCGGCCGCTGCCCGAGAGCAGCACGCCCAAACGCACCGGCGCCGTAGCGGTCACTGCACCATCCGCCGGACCACGCCGGTCAGCAGGGATGCCATGCGTGGTGCGGCGAGGTCGGCGGCCTCGATCATCGCCTCGATCGACACCGGGCTGTGGCTCTCGAGGTTGATGCTCTGCGTGACTCCGATCAACGCCAGCACGCGCGCGCCCGAGTGCACCGCGGCGAGCACTTCGGGCGCCAGCGACATGCCGACCAGGTCGGCGCCGAGCCGCCGGTAGGCGCGGTACTCGGCCCGGGTGGGCAAGCTCGGGCCCGGAACCGAGGCGAACACCGCCTGCGCGCAGGGAATGCCCGCCTCGGCGGCAACCTCGCGCGCCAGGCCGCGCAGCGCGGCGTCGTAGGGCTCGGACATGTCGGGGAAGCGCGGCCCGAGCTCGGCGTCGGGGGGACCCTGCAGTGGGTGGATGCCGGAGAAGTTGAGGTGGTCCTCGACCACGGCGATCGATCCCGGCTCGAGCTGCAGCGAGAGGCTGGCGCCGGCGGCGGTCAGTACCAACCGGTCGGCGCCCATCGCGCGCAGGACGCGGACCGGAAAGGTGACGTCGCCGGCCGAGTAGCCCTCGTACGGTGCCAGCGGCGCGTCGCCGACGACCACCGGCGTGCCGTCGAGGGTGCCGAACACCAGTGGCGAGCCGCTGGAGAATCGCATGCCCGCCGGCAGGTCGTCGGCCCGCACCGTCAGCTTGTTTGCGAGCTGGCCGGCGATCGCGCTGTGGCCGGTGCCGAGCAGCATGGCGACCTTGGGGCGTTGCGAGACGCGCGCCAAGAGCTCCTGCGCGGCGTCGTGCACGCGCTGGCGCAGAGGGGGTTGCGGGGGCCCGACCATGGGGCGTGGAAGCGTACGCCCGGTGTCGCCCGCGCGCGACTGGGGATCGTCCCAGAATCTCGCGCGCGGCGGTGCTTCAGAACGCCGCCGCCATCAGGCTGCGCGCGTGGTCGCGCTTCAGCTCGTCGATCAGGTTGGCCGCCGACCGGTTGCGGTGACCGGCGAAGTCGCGCAGCGCGCGCACCAGCAAGTGGGCGGCGCGCACCTCGCGGCGGAGGTGCATCGCCCAGGGCTCTTGATGCGGCCTGAGCGCATCGAGGGCGGCGACGATCGCGCCGTCGTCGTGCGGAAACGCGCCATCGCCGGTGCCCGAGCTCGCGTCGTTCGGGTCGATGGCCGTCAAGTAGCGCGCCGCCGCCGCCCGCAGGTCGGCGATGCTCAACCAGCCGAGAAACGCGGCGCGGTCGGCGACCGTCGGCTTGTCGGTCGGAATGCGGAACGACCGCGCCAGCGCGGTGCCGCGCAGCTCGGCGAGCGGGATCGTGTCGAGCGTGCGCCGCAGCGAGCGCACCTCGCGCAGCTTGAGACCGGCCTCGTCGCCCTGCGCGACGAAGCCGACGACCTCGCGCTCGGCGTCGCCTTCGGCGGGTGCCTCGAGCAGCGAGCTCTCCGCCGCCTGCGCGAAGCGCGTGACGAACGCGTCCGCTCGTTGCAGGGACTGCGCCATCGCGCCCGCCCGCTCGCCGAGCGAGAACTCGCCGAGCTCGTCCGCCAGCGCCCGCGCGCCCTGCTCGGCGTCGTCGAGGGCCAGGGCATCGACGTCCGCCAGCAAGCCGTCGTCGGCGAGCACTGCGGTGGCAAAGCGCTCCCACGCCGCGTTCTCGACGTCGGCGCGGAGCGACAGCTGCAGCTCCGACAGTGCCTCGCGCTGCTCGGTGGTCCACTGTTCGAGCTCGGCGCGGTCCTGGAACACACCCGCCGGCCAGCCGCCGTCCGCGGCGACCACGGCGGCGATCGCGTCGATCGCCGGCGCCATCGCGTCGGCGTCGCGCGCGTCGAGCGCGGAGGTCACCGCCCCGCGCAGCTGTGCCAGGCGCGCCGCCGCGTGGCGGCGCACGCGCGCCGCCGCCTCATCGCGCGCGGCCTGCACCGCGTCCTCGCTGCGCAGCTCCGCGGGGACCACGGCGAGCTCGAGGGTGGCGAGCGCCGCAGTGTAGTCGCCCTCGTCGAGGGCTCCGTCGACCGCCTTCCGCACGCCGTCCGCCGCCGCCCGCACCGCTTCGTCGTGGGCGAGGCGCGCGGCCTCGCGGCGCCGCTCTTCCGCGCGGATGCGGGCGGCATCCTTGCTGGCGGCGGCGGCCGCATCGGTGTCGGCATGGTCCTTGGCGACCACGTCGAGGGCCGCCGCGCGCGCTTCGGCCGAGCCGCCCGTGGTGTCGAGCAGCGCCTGGCGCCGGGCGAGCTCGCCCTCCATCTGGCGAATGCGCTCGAGCAACCCCGCCACGCGGGGGTCCTTCTCCTGCACCACCTCGCGCACCGTCTTGCCCTCGGGGCGGGTCAGGCCCCAGGCGAGGCCGCCGCCGGCGAGCAGGACGGCGGCGGTGATGGCCGCGATCCACATGCCGCGTCGGCTCGGTGGCGCCAGCGCGGCCTCGATGTCTTGGACCAGCTCCTCGGCGCTCTGGTAGCGCGCGTCGGGGTCCTTTTGCATCAGCCGCTCGACCATCGCCGCGGCCTCGGGACCACCCGCGGGCGCCAAGTCGGTCAGCGGCTCGGGCGTCTCCTTGACGTGCGCGACCAGGATCTCCTTGACCGACGAGCGGCGGAACGGCGTGCGCCCGCTGAGCAACCGGTACAGCGTGCAGCCGAGCGAGTACAGATCGCTGCGGTGGTCGAGCGGGCGGCGCAGAGCCTGCTCGGGCGACATGAAGTGCGGCGTGCCGACGACCTTGCTGTTGTCGTCTTCGTCGGTCATCGCCAGGCCGAGGTCGGCGATCTTGACGCTGCCGTGCGCGTCGACCATCAGGTTGTCGGGCTTGATGTCGCGGTGCACCAGCCGGAGCGACTCGGCGTAGGCCAGCCCGCGGGCGGCGTCGCCAATCACCGCCAGCGCTTCCTCCGGCGGCAGTGGGCCCTGCTTGAGCCGGTCCTCGAGCGAGCCCGACATCAGCTCCATCGAGAAGTAGTAGGTGTCGCCGTCGTGCCCGACGTCGAACACCTGCACCACGTTGGGGTGGCTCAGCCGCGCCGCCGCGCGCGCCTCGGCGACGAAGCGCGCGACGAACACCGGGTCCTTGGTCAGCTTCTTCGACAGCACCTTGAGGGCGACTTCGCGGTTGAGGCTGACCTGCTCGGCGCGGTAGACGGTGCCCATGCCGCCGGCGCCGAGCACCTCGGCGATGCGAAAGCCGGCCACGGTGATCCGCTTGCCGCCGCTCGCGCCGCGTGCCGACGCGGAGAATCGGAGCACGATGCCGGCGAGCTCGATGGTGTCGCCATCGCGCAGCGGCGACGCCTCGATGCCGGCGCCGTTGACGTCGACGTCCGCGTCGAGCGCCTTGACGCCGAAGCCCTCGCCCTTGAGCGCCTTGATCACTGCGTGCCGCTCGGCGATGCCGGGCGCGTCCAGGACGAGGTCGCAGTCCGGATGGCTGCCGACGGTGCAGACTTGATCGCGCGACAGGGAGACGACGGTGCCCTTCTGGACGCCGTTCTCGACGGTGAGCTGGGACATGGAGTGGCGGCGGCGGAGTCGCGGGGCGGTCGGGGCTGGGGCTCAGTATCGCGCGGTCGGCGGTGTCGCGCCATGGTCGGCCGGCGTCGGCAGCAGCCGAAGCTCGATTGCCGACTGGCTGTCGGCGGTCAGCCGCGCGTGCGCGGCGATCTCGACTCCCGCCAACCAGACGATGCGATCGCTGCTGTCGACGACGACTGGCAGCCGGTCGCGCTCGAGCCGGGCGACGTCGCGCGCGGCCAGCAGCGGGCGCAGGCGCCGGGCGCGCGGCGCGCCGAGCGGCCGCATTCGGTCGTCGGGCCGCGGGGCCCGCACGAACAGCGCACCGCCGGCTGCCGCCGCGTCCAGCATGGCGGTGTCTCGGGAGGGCACGGTGGCGCGCCGGGGTGCGGCGGGCCTCGCGCGCCGCGCGATGCTCCAACCGGTTGCGCCGAACGGAGTGACCGGGCGATCGAGCGCGGTCGGTGGCGGCAGCGGGCCGAGGCATCGCCGGTCGAGCAGGAGCAGGCCGTGCCGCCGTCGTTCGGCGAGCACCGGCCCGGTCAGCTGTGCGCCGGTGTCAGCGTCGAGCAGCGCCACCGCGCGCGCGAGCCAACCGCGGCGCGGTGGCGCGCCGCAGACGGCGACGTGCGCGTCGCGCAGGGCGATCTGCCAATCGGCGCCGGCCAGCGCCGCGGCGCGCAGTGGCCGCTGCCGGTCGCCGAGCTGCAGTCGACCCGGCGCGGCGGTGTGGGCCGCGTGCGCCAGTCCCAGCGCGACGCGTTGCTGGCCGGCTTTGTGCAGGCGGCGCGCGGCGTGGGCCAGCGCCAGCAGCGCGCCGTTCGCCGGCCGCGCCAGCGCCCGGTCGAGCGCCGGCAGCAGCACGTGCCGAACGCGAGCCCGCGCTTGCCGTGGGTCGCGGTTGGTGGGGTCGTGCCAGCCGCGCACGCCGTGCGCGGCGCAGGCGTCGGCCAGCCGCGCGCGCGGCAGCGACAGCAACGGGCGCAACAGCAGCACGCCCGGAGCCAGGAGCCGGCGGGCCGCCATGCCGCAGAGTCCGGCCGGTCCCGCTCCGCGCAGCGCGCGCAGTGCGACGGTCTCGGCGTCGTCATCGCGGTGGTGCGCGGTCAGCACTGCGGCCGCACCGCGTTCGCGGGCGACGGCGAGCAAGGCGTCGTAGCGGGCCGCGCGCATCGCCGCTTCGGACGCCGGCCGCGGTAGATGGGCCGTGAACAGGGCGAACGGCAGCTGCAGCTGCGCGGCCAGCGTCCGCACCAACGCCTGCCCGTGGCTTGCCGCGCGCTGCTGGCGGTGATCGACGCACACCGCGGTGAACGGACCCCGCCGGTGGCCGCGATGGCGCAGGTGCGCCGCGGCGAGAGCCAGGGCACAGGAGTCCGGACCACCCGACAGCGCGAGGACGAGGCCGGCGTCTGCCGGCAGCGCGGCGTCCTCCAAAGCGCGGACCAACGCGTCCGCCAGCTCGTCGACGGCGGCGCTTGCGTCGCGCGGGAAGGGAGAAAGCTGCATTTGGGTCGGGCCCCGCCGCTCGATATACTCCGCCACGCCGCCGGCAGACAAACCCTCGAAACCCGAACTTTCGCGCCGCTGCAGGCCGCACGCAGCGGCGCGCCGGCGTCGACCCACCCTTCGGCGCCCCCGTTTGTCGAGCCACGGCCTGTCCGCGAAACGGAGAATCGAAACGGAGAACTCTAGGCGATGAAGATTGCAATCAACGGCTTCGGTCGAATCGGCCGGTTGGTGTTCCGCGTGCTGCAGCAGCGCGACGACTGCGAAGTCGTGGCGATCAACGACCTGGCGCCGAGCAGCGCGCTGACCCACCTGCTCAAGTACGACACGGTGCACGGTCGCTACGCCGGCACCGCCGAGGCCACCGAGGGCGGCATGCTGGTCGACGGCGTGGAGATCAAGACGCTGGCCGAGCGCGATCCCGCGAGTCTGCCGTGGGGTGCGATGGGCATCGATTTCGTCGTCGAGTCGACCGGCGTGTTCGCCAGCCAGGACGCGTGCATGAAGCACGTGCAGGCCGGCGCCAAGAAGGTGCTGCTGACGGTGCCGCCGAAGGGCGACATCGACGCCATGGTGGTGCTCGGCGCGAACGACGAGGACCTCAAGCCCGAGCACAAGGTGATCTCCAACGCCTCGTGCACCACCAACTGCCTGGCGCCCATGGCCAAGGTGCTGCACGACGCGTTCGGCATCGAGCGCGGCCTCATGGTGACGGTGCACGCCTACACCAACGACCAGCGCATCGCCGACCTGGTGCACTCCGACATGCGGCGCGCCCGCGCCGGCGCGCAGAACATCATCCCGACGACGACGGGCGCCGCCCGCGCGGTCGGCAAGGTGATCCCGTCACTCAACGGCAAGCTCGACGGCTATGCCCTCCGCGTGCCGGTGCCGGACGGCTCGGTCGTCGACCTCACCGCGACCTTGACCAAGTCGGTGACCATCGCCGACGTCAACGCGGCGTTGAAGAGTGCTGCCGAGGGCAAGCTGAAGGGCATCCTCGCCTACACCGAGGACCCGATCGTGTCGTCCGACATCCTGGGCGATCCGCACAGCTCGGTCATCGACGGCCAGTCGACGATGGTCGGCGAGGGCGGCCGCATGGTGAAGGTGGTCAGCTGGTACGACAACGAGTGGGGCTACAGCAACCGCGTCGTCGACCTGATGCAGAAGGCCCACGCGCTGGGCTGAGAACCCGCCCGCAACAGGCGACCTCGAGCACAGACCCCGAGCCAGCAGGAGCCGGCCGTGCAGCGACTTTCCGATCTCGACCTCGCGGCCAAGCGCGTGCTGGTGCGCGTCGACTTCAACGTTCCCCTCGACGACGACCTCCGGGTCACCTCGGACGCGCGGATCACCGCGGCGTTGCCCACCCTGCGCGCCATCCTCGAAGCCGGTGGCCGGCCGGTGCTGATGTCGCACCTCGGCCGCCCCAAGGGCGCGGTGGTGGAGCGCATGCGGATGGCGCCGGTGGCCGAGTGGCTGCGCGCCCTGCTCGGTTGCCCGGTCGAGACGGTTGCCGACTGCGTCGGCGCGGAGGTGGAAGCGGCGGCAGCGGCGCTGCCGGCGGGGGCTTGTCTGCTGCTGGAGAACCTGCGCTTCCATGCCGAGGAAGAGCGCGGCGACGCCGATTTCGCGGCGGCGCTGGCGCGGTTGGGCGACGTCTACGTCAACGACGCGTTCGGCACCGCGCACCGCGCGCACGCCAGCGTCGCCGGCGTGCCGCGCCATCTGCCCAGCGCGCCGGGGCTGTTGCTCGAGCGCGAAATCCGCGCGTTCGACCGCGTGTTGCAGGCGCCGGAGCGCCCGCTGCTCGCGATCCTGGGCGGCGCCAAGGTCAGTGACAAGCTGCCGGTGCTGCTCAACCTGATCGACGTCGTCGATGGGCTGATCATCGGCGGCGCGATGGCCTACACCTTCTTGGCCCAAGACGGCACGGCGATCGGCGCCTCGCGGTGCGAGCCGGATCTGTTCGAGCAGGCGGCGGCGATCCGCGCCCGCGCCGCGGCGCGCGGGGTGCGGCTGCTGCTGCCGAGTGACCACGTCTGCGCGGCGGAGTTCAAGGCAGATGCTGCGGCGAGCGTGCACGGGCCCGCGATCCCCGACGGCCTCATGGCACTCGACATCGGGCCGGCGACCGTAGCGGCCTTCACCGAAGAGATCGCCGCCGCCAAGACCATCGTGTGGAACGGGCCGATGGGCGTGTTCGAGATGCCGGCCTTCGCCGCGGGCACCGAGGCAGTGGCCCGGGCGGTCGCCGACAGCGCGGCGTTCTCGGTGGTCGGCGGCGGCGATTCGGTCGCGGCGGTCGAGCAGGTCGGCGTGCAGGACCGCGTCGGCCACGTCTCCACCGGCGGTGGCGCGTCGCTCGAGCTGCTCGAGGGCAAGACCTTGCCCGGCATCGCGGCCTTGGACTGACGCAACCCTTCGCTTCGCCGCCCATCGACCGACCCGCAGGAACAAAATGCACCCGACGCGCATCTCCCCGTCGTTGCTCTCGTGTGACTTCGCCCGCATCGCCGACGAGGTGGCGCGCGTCGAGGCAGCCGGTGCCGATTGGCTGCACGTCGACGTCATGGACGCGCACTTCGTGCCCAACCTGACCATCGGCCCGCCGGTGGTAGCGGCGATCAAGAGCGTGGCGCAGCGGCCGCTCGACGTGCACCTGATGATCGACGACCCGTGGACCTACGCCGATGCGTTTCTCGATGCGGGTGCCGACGTGCTGACCTTCCACCTCGAAGTGGCCGACCGCGGCGATGCGCTGGCGCTGATCGAGAGGATCCGGGCGCGCGGTGCGCGGCCGGCGATGGCGCTCAACCCGGATGCCGACGTCGAGCGGTTGCGGCCCTACCTGCCGGAGCTCGACATGGTGCTGGTGATGAGCGTGTTCCCGGGATTCGGTGGGCAGAAATTCATTCCGGACGTGCTGGCCACGGTGCGGGCGCTGCCGGACCTCGGTTTCCGCGGTGAGATCGAGATGGACGGCGGGGTCGCGCCGGACACGGTGGCCGCCTGCGCGGCGGCGGGAACCAACGTCTTCGTCGCCGGCACCGCGGTGTTCGGAGCGCCCGATGCCAAGGTGGCGATCGACACTCTGCGCGGGACCGCGGACGCGCACCGGCCTCGGTAGAACGCCGGATTCGAGACCAGGGGGGCTTTGCGCGGTCCCGAAAGGTATCCTTGGATCTCACCTCTACCCTCTTTCAGACCTGGCGATTGCGATGGCCTGGACCCGATTTGGCAAGAAGAAGGACATGCCCGGTGGGCTTTGGATCAAGTGCGAGCGGTGCGGCACCATGCTGTTCCGCAAGGACTTCGAGCAAAAGCGCCGGGTCTGCGCGTCCTGCGGACACCACTTCACCTTGCCGGCGCGCGAGCGGATCGCGCTGACTGCCGACGAGGGCTCGTTCGTCGAGCTGGCGCAGGAGCTCACCGGCGGCGACCGGCTGGGCTTCGTCGACCGGGTGCCCTACGGCGAGAAGCTGGAGAGCACGCGGCAGAAGACCGGCGAGAAGGAGGCCGTGATCATCGGCACCTGCACGATCCGCGGCCTGCCGGCGGTGCTGGGGGTGATGAACTTCTCCTTCCTCGGCGGCTCGATGGGTGCTGTCGTCGGCGAGAAAGTGGCCCTGGCGGCGGAGCACGCGCGCGAGCACGGCCTGCCGCTGATCCTGTTCTCCTGCTCCGGCGGGGCGCGGATGCACGAGGGCGCCATCTCGCTGATGCAGATGGCCAAGACCTGCGGCGCGCTGTCGCGGCTCAACGACGCCGGCGGCTTCTCGATCTCGGTGATGACCCACCCCACGACGGGTGGCGTCACCGCCAGCTTCGCCTCGGTCTGCGACGTCCTGCTCGCCGAGCCCGGCGCGCTGATCGGCTTTGCCGGCCCGCGGGTGATCGCCACGACGATCAAGAAGGAGCTGCCCAAGGGCTTCCAGCGGGCCGAGTTCTTGCTCGAGAAGGGGCAGCTCGACCGGATCGTCACGCGCGACAAGATGCGCGCCGAGCTGGCGCGGTTGATCGCCTACGCCACGAATGCCGACCCGGTCGCGGCCTACGCGGCCGAGGCCAGTGAGGGCAAGGGCGACGGCGCGGCCAACGGCAACGGCGCCGAGGCCGGCAGCGCCAACGGCAAATCGAATGGCAACGGCAAGGGCAAGGGCAATGGCCGCACCGCGGTGGCCGAGGCCAAGCCCAAGGGGCGGCGCGGCAAGAAGCGCGCCAAGTCCTGAGTCTGCTGCAGAAGCCGACCCGCCCGGTGCCGCGCACGCCGCGCGCCGGCGCGCTGCCCGGTCGCTACAAGAGCGACAGCGACGACTTCGTCGTCGAAGAGGTGCCGCTGTACGAGCCCTGCGGCGAGGGCTCGCATACCTACCTGTGGATCGAGAAGCGCGGCCGGTCGACGTTCGACGCGATCGCCGCGCTGGCGCGGGCGCTCGGCCGGCGTGACCGTGACTTCGGGGTTGCCGGGCTCAAGGATGCGCGCGCGGTGACGCGGCAGTGGGTGTCGATCGAGGACGTGCCCCCTGCCAGCGTCGAGGGCCTGCAGCTCGATGGCGTCGTGGTGCTCGCCGCGCGGGCCCACACCAACAAGCTCAAGCTGGGCCATCTGCGCGGCAACCGGTTTCGCATCACGGTTGTTGGCGCGGGCGCCGAACACGTTGGCGAGGCCGAGCAACGGCTCTCGCAGCTGGCGGACGCCGGCGTGCCGAACTACTTCGGTGTGCAGCGGTTCGGCAAGCGCGGCGCCAACCTCGACAAGGGGCTGCGCATCCTGCGCGGCAATCCACGCAAAGCGGCGCGCACCATGCCGCGCCGGCTGCTCGGCCTGGTGGTCTCCGCCGTGCAGAGCGAAGTCTTCAACCGCGTCCTCACCGCTCGCATCGCCACCTGCGATCAGCTGCTCGAGGGCGACGTCGCCTGGCTGCACCGCAACGGCGCGTGCTTTGTGGTGGAGGACGCCGCCGCCGAGGCGCCGCGCGCCGCCGCCTTCGAAGTGTCGCCGAGTGGACCCCTGCCGGGGCCGGACCTCCTCGCCGCGACCGGCGAAGCCGGCCGCATCGAGGCCGAGGCGATGGCGGCGCTCGACCTGTCGGCGCACGCATTCGCCCGGGTGCCGGGCAAGCGCCACGCCGGCGCGCGCCGGCCGCTGCGCGTGCCGCTGATCGAGCCGAGGGTGCGCAGCACGGACCGCGGGCTGGAGCTGGCATTCGAGCTGCCGCGCGGCAGCTATGCCACGGCAGTGCTCGACGAGCTGCTGGTTGACGCGCCGTGGTTCGGCGACGACGCGGGGCGCTGAGCGCCGCGGCACGCGCTACCGTGGGCGTGATGGCTTCCACCTCGTTCAGTGGGTTCCCGCGCGGCACGCGCAAGTTCTTGGGCCAGCTTGCCGCCAACAACGACCGCACGTGGTTCGCGGCCAACAAGCCGCGGCATGAGGAGGATGTGGTGGCGCCGGCGCTGGCGTTCATCGAGGCGATGCGGGCGCCCCTGGAGAGAATCTCGCCGCACTTCACCGCGGTGCCTTCGCGCACTGGTGGTTCGTTGATGCGGATCTACCGGGATACGCGCTTTGGCGCGGACAAGACTCCGTACAAGACCAACATCGGCATCCAGTTCCGCCACGAGGCTGGCAAGGACGTGCACGCCCCCGGTTTCTATGTCCACATCGAGGCGAAGAGCGCGTTCTTGGGCGCTGGGCTGTGGCACCCAGAGCGCGACGCGTTGGCCGCGATCCGCACCGCGATCGCCACCGACCCGCCGGCGTGGAAGAAGGCGCGCGGCGGCGCCGCGTTTCGCCGCGACTACGAGCTAGCCGGCGAGTCGTTACAGCGTCCGCCGCGCGGCTTCGACCGCGACTCCCCGGTGATCGAGGATCTCAAGCGCAAGGACTTCATTGGCGTCGTCGAGCTGCGGCCCACGGCGGTCGAGGCTCGCGACTTCGCCGCCGGCGTGGCGCGGCGGTTCTCCGCGGCGAAGGGTTTCATGCGCTTCCTGTGCGAGGCGGTCGGCGTGGACTTCTGAGACTCCTGCTCAACCTTCACCCCGCCGGCGTCGTCTCGATGACGGTGGGCGTTGCGGCATCGAGCACGATCCGCACCCGCGGACCGAGCGCGAGGCACGCGGCCAGATCCGGATGGGCGCGCAACAGCGCGAAGTAGTCGTCCGAGAACGCTTCGATGCGGCGCACGTGGCGGCGCATTTGGTCGCCGTAGGCGCGGTCGATCCATACCTCGCCGACCTGGTAGAACGTCCGGCCGCCCGCGCGGCGTGTCTGCGGCGCCGCCGGCGGGGGAGTGGTGGGGCGGGCGCGCTGTCCACCCGTGCCACCCGTGAAGAACTGATCGGCGCCGACGACCAAGGCGCGGCTGTCAGCGACCGCTTCTGCGCCGGTCTGTTGTTGACCAAGCCGCTCGAAGCGACGCTTGGAGGCCGCGGCCGCCGCGCCAGGGGGCGGCGCGGGTGAGCTCGGTCCTCCCGAGGCTGGACCGCTCGGCCTTGGCGTGGCGGCGGTGCCGGACCGCGGAAGCGCTGCGGTACGGGGACCGGGGCTCGCGCCCAGCCGCACGCTCTCCTCGATCACCAGATGCGAGGTGAATGGCGTGACCAGGCCGAACTCGACCCCGAGCCGTTCCACCTCCTCGGTCAGCTCCGGCGCGTGGCCGTTGATCCGGATCGACTCGAGGAGCACCGCGACCCGACGCTCCGCCCACAGAGCGGGCAGAAACTCGTGGTCGCGGCACTCCTCGGCGAACGTCCCCTCGTAGACGAACTCCTTCTGACAACCGGCCACCGCGCCGCGCAGTCGCACCGCGTGGTGGCCGTATTCCGTATAGCGCCCGACGACGCCGACCCGGCTGCCGCGGAACAGATCCGCAAGCGTTTGCGGCATCACGCCGTACACGCGTGCACCGCCCAGGTCGAGCGTGGGCCGTGCCAGCACCGGATGGCTCAGCTTGGTGAGCAGACCGGTGGTGACGATCCCGATGTCCTCGCCGGGCCGGATGTAGCTCCGCGCGCCCTGTGTCGAGGCCGCCAAGTGGTCGAGCAGGTGTGTGTTGACGTCGTCGCCGACGCCCAGCGCGAAGATCCGCTGGCCTGCATCGTTGATGCTGCCCGCGCTCGCCACCAGGGTGCGGGCATCGGTCGTGCCGACCGTCGGCTGCCCGTCGGTCAAGAGCACGGTCATCGGCACGCGCTGGTCGTCGCTGGCGGCGCGCAGCGCGCAGTGCAGCGCGTCCTCGATGTTGGTGCCGCCTCGCGCGGTGATGGTCGCGGTCAGCTGCAGCGCCTGCGCGACGTGCTCGGCCGACGCGGGCACCGGTTCGGAGAAGAACGGCCGGGCCTCCGTCGAGAACGGCACGACGTTGAAGTGGTCCTCGGGGTGCAGCGAGCGCAGGAAGAACCGCACCGCGGCGCGTGCCTGCGCAATCTTGTCGCCCTTCATCGAGCCGGACGTGTCGAGCACCAGCTGGATCGACTTGGCCAGCCGTTGGCCGTCGGGCAGCTCGACCTTGGGCGACAGCAGCGCCAAGAAGTAGCCGGGCTCGCCGGGACGCCGGTGGGTGAGCAGGTGGACGCCGAAGTCGGCATCGCCGGTGCCCCAGTACACCGCGCCGTCGCCACCGGTGGTGCGCGGCGCATCGTACTCGGCGCTGATTCGTAGGGAGTGGTCGTCGCGGCGCGCGATCTCGACGCCTGCCAACGGCGAGAACACGTTGACGATGGGATCGGTGCTGTGCACCGACAGGTCGAAGGTGGTGGCGTCCGGGCGCGTGCCGTCGACCGAGGGTGCGGACAGCGGCAGCCGGTAGGCCAGCAGGCCGCCGTCCTGCGGCAGCACGTGCCGGAAGCGGACCTCGAGCGTGACCTGGCCGCGCGCCGGGACCGGAAACACCCGCGCCCGCACGCAGCCCTGGCCGTCGTACTCGAGCAGGGCGGGGTCGCGGCGCTGGCGCACGATGCGCTCGTAGATGCCGCGTGCGCGACCGGCGTCGAGCACCTCGCCCGTCGTCTCGACCCCGTCGACGGTGAGCCGCAGCTGGTCGGCGGCCGCGCCCGGTGGCAGCGGGAGCACCCAGCGCGCCTCGCGTGGTCGCGACGTGTGGTTGCGGATCACTTGGCGCCATCGCGTGGTGGCGACGCCATCGCGCACTTCGGCCGTGACGCGCAGCGGTCCCGCGGCGCCGGCCGACGCGAGGGGGCGGGGCGACTGCGTCGCCGGTGGGCGTTGCTGCGGAGCGAGCGAGAGCATCAGGCAGAGCAGTGGCGTCGCGGCGGGCATCGGCGTTTCCTGGCAGGGACAACGAACACCGCCGCACGGGGCAAGAAGCGGGCCGGCCGCGTCAACCGCGACCGACCCGCTTCTACTAGCTCCGGAGTTGCGCCCGCGTAACGACTGCGTGCCGGCGGTGCACGAGCGCGCCCCTACCGGACCTCGATCACCTCGTCGCCGACGACGAGGACCAGTCTCGACGACAGCGCGAGGGCAGCCGCCAGGTCGGGGTGTTTGCGTAGCAACGCAAAGTAGTCATCGGAGAACGCCTCGACCGTGCGCAGCCGCGCGCGATCGGCCTCGCGGAACGCGCCGTCCACCCAGACGCCACCGGCCAGATAGAAAGTGCGCTCACCGACCCGGCGCCGCAGCAGCTCGCCAGCCAGGCCGCCCTGCTCGCCGAACATCGGTGCCGGCGTCTGCGCTTCGCCCTTTGCCAAGAGCGACAAGCCGACGCTGTTGTTGACCGCGTCGGCCCCGACCTGGTCGAGCGCCAGCCGGCCGAGCCGCTCCTCGGTCTTCTCGGCCTCCGCGCTGGCCTGGCCGAGTGCCGCGCCGAGGTAGACCTCGGTGGGTTGCCCGTCCGGCGCGGGAGAGGTCGGGGGCAGGGCGCCAGCGCGAATGAAGTCGCGGGTCAAACGGGGCAGCGCATCCGCATCGCCGAACGACCAGCGGTTGCCCTGGATGTGGATGCCCCGCGCGCGCGCGACGCGCATGCCTTCCTCGACGATCAGGTGCGAAGTGAACGGGGTGACGATGCCGAACTCCTTGCCCAAGCGGCGGACCTCTTCGACCAGCTCCGCCTGCTGACCGTTGGTGCGGATCGCTTCCAGCAGCATCGCGATCTTGCGCTCGGCCCACAGCGCCGGCACGAAGTCGTGACGGGTGTCGTCCCCGGTGAACTCGCCCTCGAAGACTAACTCGACCGCGCGGCCGTCGAGGGTGCCCTTGAGCCGGATCGCCTTCTGTCCCGTGCCGCGGTAGCGGCCGAGCAGCAACAGGCGGCTGCCCTTGAACAGGTCGAGAGTCGTGCGCGGGAACACATCGAACCCCTCGATGCCGTCGCACACGATCTCGACGCCGGTCATCACCGGGTGGCTGAGCTTGGTGAACAGCGCGCCGGTCTTGACCTCGATGTCCTCGCCGTCGCGCACGTAGTCGCGGTCGCCGCGGCTGTCGGCGGCGATGCCGTCGAGCAGGGCCGTGTTGACATCGTTGCCGACGCCGAACACGAACACGCGGCCGGCGTCGCGGTTGGCCTTGCGCACCGCCGCGCGCAGCGCGTCGGCGTCGGTGGTGCCGACCGTCGGCAGACCGTCGGTCAAGAACACGGTGATCGGCACGTAGTCGACGTTCTCTGCGGCGGCGTCGGTCGCCTCCTGTGCGACCGCGTGCAGCAGGGCGTCTTCGATGTTGGTGCCGCCGCGCGCATCGATGCCGTCGACCATGCCGAGCGCGCGCTCGACCTCTTCGGCGCTCGCGCGCGTGGGCTTGGCGAAGAACGGCCGCGCCGCGGTCGAGAACGGCACCACGTTGAACAGGTCTCGCTCGTGCAGCGAGCGCAGGAAGAAGCGCAGGGCGCCGCGCGCCTGCGCGATCTTGGTGCCCTTCATCGAGCCCGACGTGTCGATGACGAAGGTGATCTTCTTCGCCGTGTTCTCGGGCACCGGCCACTCCTGCTTGGGCGCCAGCAGCATCAGGAAGGTGCCGGCCTCGCCCTCGCGGCAGTGCGTCATCAGGTTGAGACCGAACTCGCCGTCGGCGATGCCGTAGTGCAGCTGCAGGTCGCGCGCCGGCAGCTGCCCCTTGGCCTCGTAGGTGACGCGGGCGCGGTGGTCCCCGTTCCGGCTGATGTCGACACCACCGAGCGGCGTGTAGACGTTGAGCAGCGGCTCGGTCGAGTGGATCGAGACGTCGAGGGTGATCTGCTCGGGCGGGGCGCCGTTGAGGCCAGCCGCGCGCAGCGGAAACGTGTACGAGTGCAGCCCGGCGGTCACCGGCAGCACTTGGCGGTAGCGCACGGACACGGTGACGTTGCCCTGAGCGGGAATCGGGAACACCCGCGCGCGCAGGCAGCCGCCGCCGAAGTACTCGAGCAGCCCCGGATCGCGCTGCCGGCGGACGATGTCCTCGTAGATCTGGCGTGCCCGCGCGGCGTCGAGCACCTCGCCTTCCATCTTCACGCCGCCGGCGATCATCTCGAAGCCGTCGGCCAGTGCTCCGGGCGGCAGCGGCAGGATCCAGGTGCCCTCGCCGATGGTGCGGCCGCTGTTGTGCAGGACCTGCTCGATGTGGGTCGTGGCGATGTGGTTCTCGATCGAAGTGCGCACTGCCAGCGACGTCGCCCGGATCGCCGGCGTCCCCGGCCGCACCGAGATCGGCAGCGGGCGGGGCTCCTGGCTCGGTGGAGTGTGGGTTGGCGGCGCGGGCTCCGGGCCGACGTAGAGGCCCTGGGCCACCGCGGGGCTCAGGCCGAGAAGGGTGAACGGTGATCGCAGCATTCCCGAGTGGTCTCACGGTGGTCTCCGGGTTTCGATGGAAAGCGTCCCCGGCCGCGCCCCGCGCTCCTCCGGGAGAGCTAGCCAGAACGCCAGGGGCCCGCGCGGAGTTCCTGTGGGCAGCGGCGGGCCCGAGATTTCTACCCACGGCGTTCCAGGCCGACTTGAACCGGCGCCGATGAGAGCTACTGTTCTGCGCTTCGCATGGGCGCTTGGCGCCCGGCGTGATCCCCGATAGCTCAGTTGGTAGAGCAACTGACTGTTAATCAGTGGGTCGCAAGTTCGAGTCTTGCTCGGGGAGCCAACTAAGCGCCCCTGGCCGCCAAACTTAGGTCGGTCCGGGGCGCTTTTCTTTTCGCCATCAGGCGTCGCTGAAGGCATCGCGACAACGTCCGAGTTGTACCGCGGGCTGTACCACGGAACGGCGTTGGTAGCGGAGGGGGCGGTACGATGACGGCTCCCGCGACAGCCGTCTCTCCGGTTGCGGCCGCCGCCAGCGCCCGCAACCGGATCGCGGTCGTTGGGGACCAGGCGTTCATGGCCCTTCCCGGTGGTCGCATCGTGCTACTCGATGCGGGAGTTGTGGCCAAGGTCGCACCCTTCAACTGGATGAAAGGTGGCGGCCGGAACCCGACCGCGGTCAGAGCAGTCACGGGACGGATTCGGACAAGGCGTGTCGAGTCCCTCCTCCACAAGTTCCTGACCGACGCGACCAAGTTCCAGCAGGTCGAGTTTCTCAACGCCGACCGCGACGACTTCCGCCTGGCCAACCTCCGCGTCGTCGATCGTCGGGTCCCAAGGCGCACCCCGTTCCTCCCGGTCCATGGCCTCCCGGGCGTCGCGGCTCGCAACCCGGTCAAGATCGTCGACGGAGTCGCACTCATGGAGCTGCCCACCGGCGAGACCGTGCTCCTCGACCTCCGCGACGTCGCCCTCGTCGGCGAATGGCGATGGACGCGGCAGGTCAACCCCCGCACGACCTACGCCCGGACCGTGATCGGTGGTCGCACCGTTGGCATGCACCGCTTCCTGCTCGGTCTCCAGGACGAGCACCGCGAGCCCGGCGGCAAGTGCGTCGACCACATCAACCACAACGGTCTCGACAACCGTCGTGCGAACCTGCGGGTCGGGGACTACGTGCGCAACGGGCAGAACCGGCGGCCCAACCGCGGCACCGCCTGCGGGTTCAAGGGTGTGACTCGCTCGGGTAGCCGATGGGCCGCGCACATCACCGTGGAGGGGCGGGACATGCTCCTCGGCACCTACGAGACTGCCGAGGCGGCGGCCGCAGCGTACGACGCCGCGGCTTGCGAGCACTTTGGCGTGTTTGCGCTGACGAACGGGGGGGCGTGCCGTGGATGACGTCGTCCACACCCCTCCCGATCGCCTCCGGGTGGGCACTCAGTTGCCGCGTCACGTCGCAGACCGTGAGCGCGGGCGGTCAGCAGTTGCAGGTCGCTCCGTGGTCTGGGCGCCCACTGAGGTCGTCGAGGGCGGTGGCACCTGGGGCGCGTACCCAAAGGGCTTCCTCGCTTGGGCCATGGAGCGCATGGGGCGCCCAGACCCAAGTGAGACGCTGCACGTCTGCAGCGGAGGCCTCGGCCCCGCCACCCCAGGCATCCGAGTCGACATCCGCCCCGAGGTCCTGCCGGACGTGGTCGCAGACGGCCGCGCCCTACCGTTCCCGGACCGTCGGTTCCGGGCGGTGTTGCTCGATCCGCCCTATTCCGTGGAGTACGCGGAGTCGCTCTACCAGACCGAATACCCGCGCCCCGCACACCTCTTGGCGGAGGCAGCGCGCGTCACTCGCCCGCTTGGGCTGATCGGGTTCGTCCACTTCCTCGTTCCGAACCCGCCACCCGATACGCGGTTCGAGAGGGTGATCGGCATCCATCAAGGGTGCGGTTACCGGATCCGCGCTCTGACGCTGTATCGCAAGCGGGCGCCGGGGTTGCCGTTCCAGTGGAAGGAGGCCCAACGTGGCTGACCGCTGTCCTGAATGGCTCACAGCTCTCCGCGTCTACCGTGCTCAGTGCGAGCGCGACGAGGAGGTGCGGCAGCTAGACGAACTCGAGCGGCTCATCCAGTCGGAGATCGACAAGCACAAGGTGGAGGCTGGTCAAGATGTGCCGCGCCAGCCCCCTGACCATGTGGCTGATTTCACTCAGACGCTCACCACGCGCCTTCTCGGCCTGATGGAGGTGTGGAAGGACACCACTCCCGACGAGCGTCGCACCGCCGCCGCGCATATCGCTGCCATGACTGCCGGCGAACTCGACGAGCACAAGCTGCAGGCCCGTAGACTCGCCGCCTCTCTCGCACGCGAGCAATCCGCACGCACCGACGCCATCCTCGCACTCGAACGAGTCCTCGACGACGGCAGCGACAACTGGACGCCAGCCACGAAGGTCGCCGAAATCGTCGGCGAGTCCCGCCGCCTCCTCGCGGATCTGAGGGCGACGGCAGACGACCTGCGCGAGTCGGCGCTCACCGTTAAGGACTGGCCGGCCGACGCCGTGCTCGGCGAGGCCGGCGTGCAGGCGATCGAAGCAGTTGTGAGCGCCTACGAGCGGTTGAGCGCACGCCTCTCGAACTATACCGAGGAGGCGCGTCACCGTAGGTGGGCGGAGGAGGCGCGGCGTGGTTAGCGCTGAGCACTTCGTCACCTACGGCCCTGCCACCGTCTCGCTCCTTGCGCTGATGATGGCGATCCGGGCAACCCATCGGACGCGTCAGTGCTGGCGATGGGACCGTGCGGATCGCAACGCCGGCAAGGCACTGCAGGACGTCTATCTCCTACGCGAGGACTTCCAAAGCCTCCGTCGCGAGATCGGCAAGCTGCGCGATGCGCGGGACCGGCTGCGCCGTCGCGTCTACCTAATGGAGCGCTCGCCGGAGTCACGAAACGCGCTTGGGAGTCTTCGTGGAGAGGAGGTGCGCCGTGGCTAACGCGTTCAACCCCCTTGCCGCGAGAGCAAGGCTCTCCCGGGTCCGACGTCCAGATGGCGTCCATCCACCGTGCATGAGCGAGATCGAGCGCTACCTCTACCGCGACGCCGAGCAACACATTGACCTGATCTGCGAAATGAGGGTGAGGGCCAGACGGCTCGAACAGCGTCTCGCGGCAGCCCACAGATTGATCGGCACCGGTCAGCAGGAGCATGCCTCATGGTGCTCAACCTTCTGCGTCTCCCAGTCGACGGAGTGCGAGTGCGGCCTGCTGCAGGCGCAACGCGAGTTCAACCGCATCGAGGCGGGCATGGGACCTCCTCCCGAAGAGGAGGCGCGCCGTGGCTAAACACGCCGTCCGCATGGCCAAAGCATCTGACGCCGACATCGCCCAGGCCATCGATCTGTGCTCCGCGCTCGATGCGCTGAGAAGTGGTTGGGATCCGAGCAACATCGACGAGTCCATCGACGTCGACGATCCAACGGCGTGCAAGCGTGCGCTGAGTCATCTGTTGACTTGCTGCTCGCAGGCGAGCCTGTTCCGCGTCGTTTTCGGGATGTCCACGCTGTGCAACCCCCGGAACAGGCTGATCGACCCCGACAGCGACGTCCTGGATCTGCATCCGGAACTGAAGGCGGTGCGCCGTGGGTAAACAGCGTTCCACGCCCGCCGCAGTGCAGTGCGCACAACGCACTGTCCCCGCAGGCGTTCTGCCGCCGGGCTTCCCGACGGTCGAGCAGATGTTCTGCACTTCGTGTCGCTGGCGCGTGCGCCGCGAGCTGAATCAACGGCTGTGCAGGCACTGCCACGCCGAATCGGAGCGCAAGCGTCGTGCGCGAAAAGGAGCAACAACGTGACCGACCTCCCCTGGATCGTCGCCGGCTGCGCTCGCTCGGGCTCATCGCTTGTCATGCAAATGCTCGACCGCGGCGGCGTGAGCTGCTTCGGCGAGTTCCCTGCCTACGAGGATCCGCGCACGGCCAACCTGCACAACCAGACCTGGTTGCAACCGGGTCGCGCACACAAGGTGCTCTGTCCGCCGCTGCTGCGAGACGCTCCGCCGCCGCAAGCTCTCTACGTCTGGATGGAGCGCAACGCGACCCAGCAGGCTCGCAGCCAAGTCAAGTTCATGCGCGCGATGGGCGTGTCCGCGCTTGTGAGCGGGGCAAACCTCGAGCGCGTCGCGGAGTCTATCCGACGCGATAACCAGACGTTCCGCGATGCCGTTCGCGCCGACAGGTTGCTCGTCATTCGTTTCGAGGACTTGCTGCGATCGCCGGAGGCGACCGCGAAGTCGATCAGCCAGTTCCTCGGCGCAGGCGACCCCGCGGCCATGGCTGCGGCGGTGATCCCGCGCGAACCAGAATGCTTCGACGGGCTACTGGAAGCGCGACTGATTCAGGAAGAGGGGGCGCGCCGTGCCTGACCGTCCCACGCTCCCCTACGAAGAGGCTGCCGGGGTCGTCACCGTCACCGGCTGGGCGTGCAAGTCGTGCAAGCGCTGGTTCGCCGACGAAGAGGATTTGGCGCGCTACTGCTGCGCCGAGTCGATGCCGTGCGACTGCGGCCGACAACGCCGCGAGAAGCACTACACGTGCTGCGAGTTGTGCCGCGCGGAGCGCGCTGCCGAGCGATACGCAAAGCTCTCCCGCGTCGAGTGGGACGGCGAGACCCCGCTCTGCGAGTGGATGAGCGATCGCTACTTCTGGGATATCGACGAGGTCCAGGACGCGATCGACGAGGACCCAGACATCCGCCTGGAGGTTTGTGTGCCGCAACTCTCGCCGATCTTCGAGATGTCGGAGTTCTTGGCCGACGTCTTGCCGCTCGAGGACGGAGAACTTCGGGCAGACGCCACGGAGATCGACGCCGCGGTGAACGCCTGGATCGCGAAGCACTCTCCGTTCTCGTGGACAGGGAGCGGCAAGGTCCCGTCTCGCGAGTCGCTCGCGAAGGTCGTCGACCTGCGTGATGACGAGGAGGACGGTGATGCGTGAGCGCGTCCATACTCTCAAGACCTGGCCCGAGCCGTGGCGAGCCGTTCGCGAGGGCCGCAAGACGTTCGAGGTCCGCATCGACGACCGCGGCTACATGGTCGGCGACGTCCTGCTGTTGCAGCTGTTCGACCCTGGTGTGGAGCGCGCAGGCCGCCGATCCGGGCGCTACTGCAACGAAGACGGAAGTCCACTCATGATCGACCAGCATGTCCCCGCGGAGATCCGTAAGCGCGTGACCTACGTGCTGCACGGCGGCCGCTTCGGGGTCGACATGCACTGGGTCGTCCTCGGACTCGGCGAGATGGGGGAGTCGAAAGATGTGTGAGCGCGACAACAATGCCGCTCGGCAACGCGTGATCGTCTGGGGCTGCGTGCTGTTCGCTAGCCTGGCACTCTGGGCCGGGTTCGGTGTGCTCACCGTCTACATCCTCTACGCCTTGGGCAACGGAGGAGCGTGATGGTCACGGTTCACGATGACGACCGCGCACGTTTCGTCGACGTCGCTCGCGTCGGCGCCAAGACACTCGACTCGATAGCGAATGCTGTGGCCGACGGCGCGGACTGGAAGCGCATCGTCGATCTCTGTGCCAACGCCCAACTGGTTCTCGTGACCATGCGTGAGGGCGCCGAGCAGCGAGGACGAGTCGAGCGTGCGGCGGAGCATCCGCGCACCGAGCAAGACTTCCAAGACTTCGCGGAGGCCGGTCGAGTTGGCTGGATCTCAGCGCTCAGCAGGCGGATGGAGAACCCCAACGCCAAGATCGGCCCGGTCCTCTTCTCTGCACTCGATGAGTGCAGCGATGACGTGGTGCGCGGGGCATTGGCCTGGTTGTCGTCCGAGCTGATCGGCCAGTGGTTTACGGAGTTCGAGAACGCCAAGGCGGCCGCGGCAGGAGGTGACGTCAGATGAGCAAAGAGGCAAACCGACGCGCGGCCTTCCGGGGCATGTGCACTGGCAACATCCTCCTCACTGAGGAGCTTGCAGCCCGTGCGAGAGGCGGAGCTTCGTGGGTTGAGCTGTCCGAGAGAGTTGCCAACCTGAGACGTGCCCTGGAGCTGATGCAGCACTTGGTCGACCAAGTAGCGCTGGAGCAGAAGCAGGAGGTCGAGAGCAACTGATGCCTGGCTGCGACCGATGCGAAGCGGCCGAGCGCCGCGCCTACGAGCTCGAGGAAGAGCTGCGGGAGATCGCGACCGTGGCGCTCGATCTCGTGACGGACACGGGGCGCTACCCGTCGCGGCGCGACGTGGTTGCGCGCAAGCTGCGGGCGTTGCTGCGGCGCTTTGGGGACGAGGTGTGATGGCGAAGACGAAGACTGCATCCAAGATGACGGCTGCTGTCGTTGCGAGCTGCATCCGAGCCCGCTACCGCACTGACAAGGGCTGGCTCGTCTTGGACGAGGTCGCCGACGCACCAGGGTTTGGTGCGCGCAACCGGATCGACCACTGTGCTGTCGGCGTTTGGGGCAGCAACGCTGCGGCGGTCATCGCCTTCGAGGTCAAGGTCAGTCGCCAGGACTGGCTACGCGAACTCGACAAGCCGCGCAAGCGTGAGCGCTTCTGCGAAGAGTGCAACGAGTTCTGGTTCGTGTGCGCACCAGGTGTCGCTGAAAAGGCTGAGGTGCCAGAGGGCACTGGCCTGATGGTGGTACGAGGCGAGCGGCTCGTGACCGTAGTGCGTGCACCGCACAGCAAGTACGAGCCGACGCCAGCGATGGTCGCGACACTGTTCCGCGCGGCGGTGCGATGGGCCGCCGAACTCGAGCACCAGAACCAGCGATTCGCCGAGTTCGCGGGTCGACCGATCACGGTCGAGGATCTCGATCGACTCGTCGATCTTTGGTATGGGAGCAAGCTCAGCCGGCTTCAGAAGCAAGTCGACGCACAGAGTCCTGAGAGGAAGGAGAGGCGCGAACGATCCCGAGAGTGGGCTGGGGCGGTGAAGGCTGTCGAGAACCTCGGGTTGAAGATCCAGGGCTACCGGGGTGAGCGCAGTGACCGTGTCGCTGCGGTGCACTGGGCTTGCGACCTGCTAGGCGAGTTCGGGACCGTGCGTCGAGCGGCGGAGAACTTGCAAGTCACTGCTGAGCGATTGCTGGGTAGGGAGGCTCGCGATGCCTGACCAAGCCTGCAGATTCTGCGGCGACGTCGATTGCACCGAGAAGTGCGGCTTGTCGGCGTGGGCGCGGCAGCGGCTCGCGAAGATGGAACACGCTCTTGCTGAGCGTCAAGGGATCGTACTCAATCTGCTCGGTCTTCTGATGGACTTCACGGGGTGGCAAGCGCTACTCGACGAGGAAGGCTACGAAACCGACGCGAAGGGGTCCGACTACTTCGACTGCGTCAAGGAGCACGAAGAGATCTCGCTTGCATTGGAAGAAGCCGGAGTCACTGGAGCGGAGATCGAAGCTGTGGCGCGTTCAACCGAGGCACGCCGTCTCCAGAGGGTCATCGATGGCTTGAAGGCCAAGCAGCGTGACGTGAAGATGGAACTTGACCGAGCGAAGGAGGCGTTGCGCGATGCGTGATGGAAACGTCATCCATTCAGGCATTGGCGTCTCGGGTCAGGCCCGCTTTGAGCGCAAGCACGCGGAGCCTGGGCAGTGCCGTCACCGTGCTGGGTATCTGGTCGACGACGCTTCGGGGATCGTCTCGTGTCGGAAGTGCAAGGATCAAGTCGAGCCATTCGTTGCGCTGTCTCGAATAGCGAAGGAGGCATCGCGCTGGAGGCAGCAGGAGATCTCTCTGCAGGCCGAGGTTCGGCGCCTCCGGTGTGTCGTCGACGACCTGAAGCGAGAGGAACGCAACGCTAGAGCGCACTTGAAGCGCGCGGAGGAGGCGGCGCGCGATGCGTGACTACCACAACCCGATCCACCAGCACGTCGAGGCGCTGCGCTACTTCCTCAGGAACGAGAGATCGCTTGGTGTCTACGGCAGCGAAAGCGATCTGGCGCGCACCAGGTCTGCGATCCGCTACTTCGCCGACCAAGGTGCGGAGCACGAGCTAGACCGTGCGTGCAACCGGATTGTCGAGCTAGAGGAACGGTGCGCATCCCTCCGCGCAAACCTGGAGCGGGTTGATGCCGCGCAGGCCAAGCAGAGGTTGATCGCGCAGGCGTTGCTCCGGTTGCTGTGGAACTTCACGGAGTGGGAACCAACGAAGCCCACCTACGAGTCACGGAGTCCTGCGCACGGACA
Source organism: Planctomycetota bacterium (assembly GCA_965223545.1). Taxonomy (GTDB): domain Bacteria; phylum Planctomycetota; class UBA1135; order UBA1135; family UBA2386; genus CBDCWY01. The sequence continues at coordinate 7,783,328 of OZ245006.1, forward strand.
CTGCTGCACATGTCAAGACTGTGGGCGAGACCACGGCGACTGTGTTTGCGAGCACAACGACATCACCGAGGCGATTGCGGAGCTTGGGATCTCCGAAGCCGAAGTCCGGGAGATGCTGCCCCATGCGTAGCACCACGAGAACACCCAACAGGAGAGGGGCCCCCGCTAACGACGAGGGTGTCCGAGCTGGTGAGCTGCGGGAAACCAGCGGTCAGAGGTCAAGCGCAGCCGTCGGGGGGCCCTTTCACACACCTACACCCGCGCGCCGGCGCGGCGGACACGGGAAACCGTGGTCCGGGCTTTCCACGCGCGGGCCGGCGACCGCGCGTGGGCTTACGCATTCGGGTGCTGGCCCGGTGCTGCCTTGGTGGCGGCACCGTCCGATCGACGGGCCAGCGCCCACCTTGTTCATGTCGCTGTTCGATGCTGGGGGGTTTGGCATCGGCGGCACGCGGCGACCGCGGTCCGAGCTTCTCGCGGTCGCCGCACTTCTTCCCGAGGGCGGTAGCTGATGCAGAAGATCCCGATGCTGTTCTTGCGTGACCCGGACAACCCTCGAAGGGTTACGGATCAGGTCAATCCGGAATGCCAGTGGGTGTTCGATGGCGAAGGTGCCCCGCATCCGAAGTGGGATGGGACGGCTTGCCTCGTTCGTGGCGGCAGGTTGTTCAAGCGGTACGAGCTGAAGCCTGGCCGCACGCCTCCCCCCGACTTTGAGCCAGCGCAGGAACCGGATCCCAATACGGGGAAGACGCCAGGGTGGGTCCCGGTCGGCGACGGGCCGGAGGATCGGTGGCACCGGGAGGCGTACAGGCTCTCCCTCGCTGAGGGCACATATGAGCTGATCGGTCCGAAGGTGCAGGGAAACCCACACAGCGAACCGGGCAGGCATTGGCTGAGTTCGCACAAGTTCCCGATCGCGGGCAACCCACGCACGCGAGAAGAGATCCGTGCATGGCTCGATGGACACCGGTGCGAGGGCATCGTCTGGCACCACCCAGACGGCAGGATGGCCAAGATCCGCCGGAAGGACTTCGGGCTGTCGTGGCCCGTCAAGCAGGAGGACGCAGCCCATGCCTGAGCCATCAATCTGCGTCAACTGTCGACATCACCGCGGCCCAACCGACGAGTTCGACCGCAGCCTGCACTACTGCGATCACCCGAGCGCTGAGCGTAGGCAGAGAGTCGTCGACCACATCTCCGGGCTCGGTTGCTTCACGCGATCGGACGGTTCGCTGACGCTTGAGGGGCGACCCCGGTGCGACGAGGTCAACGTGCGTGGGACGTGCCGGTACTGGGAGGCGAAGGTCAGCGAGGAGGGGGCATGAGTTGGTGGCTTCTCGCACTCGCGGTGCTTGTGGTCGGGGCCGCGGCCGTGGTCTTTCTTGCTGTCATCGCGCGGGCCGGGCAGGGCTGGAGCTAGAGGAGACGTTCAGAAATGGCGATTGACTTCCTGCAGATCGATCCGGAGTACTTCGATCATCGCCGGTTCCGCGGCATCGGCTTCTGTGGCGTTGTTGCGTTTCAGTTTCTGCTGAAATCGCACAAGCGTAGACCCAACGACGGCATCGTCAGCGCCGACAGGGCGCACCCGGAGACCATCTGGTGTGGGATCTGCACGATCCAGGAAGGGGTCACTGTCGACGACGTCGCGTGTGCGATGCGCGTGCTGGCGGAGCGTGGTCTCATCGAGATCCTCGAAAACGGCTCCGTGTTCATCCCGGGCGTTGCCCGCTGGGGACAGAGGCTGTCCCCAGCCCAGACATCCTCTGAACGGTCAAGGAAGTCCCGGTCGAGACCTGAACCAGTTGGTGGGCGAGATGCTGAAGAGGCGCCCACTTCTCGGCCATCTCCACCCAGAGAACAGCACCGGACGCGCGGCAACAGCGGGACGAACGCAACGCAGTGGGACGCGATGGGACGGCTGGGACGTGTTGCAACGCGATGGGACGGTTGGGACGAACTGCAACGCGATGGGACGGATGCAACGCGCGCAACGCTAGAACGAGAACGAGAGCTAGAACGACAGATGACCGGTACCGCCCTCCCTCGCGGTACCGCTAAGAAGGTGGTGGAGGTGGATATCCCCTCTCAGGTACGGAACGGCGTACCTAAACCACCCTCCGTACCTGACCCACCCCCACCCCCTTCACGCCAGACCGCAACAGGTCCACCGCGTAACAGCCGGAGGTGCTCATGAGTGCGCTGGACGACATGCCGGCGTCGGCTGAGGCTCTGTACGAGCTGCTCACCGACCACGGCGTCCGAACGATGCCGAGCGCGCGTCGCGAGCTGGCCGAGAGCCTGGCCGCTGCGGGCGCCTCCTTGGCGGCTGTACGGATCCTCAGCGAGCACGCGAGGCGATCGTGCCCCGGAGAGCCGGAGCAGGCTGCGCGCGCACTGGGGGCGATCCTCGGCTCTCGTGAGTGGCGTGCCGCGGCGGCTGACGTGGAGCGGTTCCGGTCGGCCGGAGGGTCGCGCGATCCGGACATCGAGCCAGGACAGCGCGACCGCGAGGACGGGACGGCGCAGATGCGCAACTACGCCGAGTGCGAGGACCGGCGCGTGCGGCAGGCGCATGCGATCGCGGTTGCGGACGGGTTCGGGGTCAAGCACGCGGCCACGGTCATGGGCGTCGACACCGAGGAGGTGCACCGGCTGCTGGAGGCGTACGAGCGAGCGTATCCGCCGCCGCCGGTGGTGGAGCGACGGGCGTTGAGTTTGGAGCCGACGTCATGACAGCGACGAGGACGTTCCGCGAGTTGCTTGTGCAACACGACGCGTGCGAGGAGGCGATCGCCTGGGTCGGTGACCGGGACGAGCCGCAGGCGTGGGCGGAGTGTCCGCGCGGAGACTGGCTGTTGTGGTGGGCGCCAAGGGCTGGCGTCCCCGTGAGGCTCGTGGCCCGAGCTGCCGCGGCATGCTCAAGGCTTGGGAGCACTCTGATGCCGAAGGGAGACGACTTGGCGCGTGCCGCCATCGAGGCTGCGGAGGCATTCCACGAGAGTGGGTCGGCAGCTGCAAGGGCCACGGCCCTCAGAGCTGCTCGGGCGGCGAACACTGCGGCGATGATCTACAACGCGACTGATAGCGCGGCTTTCGCTGCCAGCGCTACCGACATAGAAGGCGTTGGCCGAACGGCATCCAACGCCGCGGCTGCGGTAGCCCACGCCGCCTACTCCGCCCATCTTGCGAAGCTTGGCCGAATCGATCCGAGCGACGATGCCGTCGCAAAAAGCGTTCGCAGCGCGATGCGCCGACGCTGCGCCGATGTGGTGCGCTCGATGATTTCGCTTCCTGGGGGAGTCATGTCATGACCATTGAGGCAACGTCGATCGCACTCGCATTCATGCTTGGCTACATCGCCTGCGCCTGGCGCTACGCCGCGGGCCTGCGCGTTGCATTGCGTGACTCCCGGCAACCAGGCGCCAAGCTCATGGTCGCGAGGAGGGCGCGGTGAACGACTTCCAACGCGAACTCGCACGGGCCATCGCGCTGAAGTCGCCGCCTTGGGAGACGCCGGAGCAGTTCTGGGCCGAGTGCCCGGATCCGATGCGGATGCTGATGTGGGCGCGCCATCGCGGTGTGAGCATCGAGCGCATCACGTTGGCGATTGCTGACATCGAGGGCATCGCGCAGGTCCTAGTGCCGGACGAGGAGCTGGCGAAGGTCGCCGATGTGCAAGCGCTGCCGGAGGGTGGCCAGCGGAGAGCTGCGGCGACGAACCTGCAGCACCGGCTCGAGCGCATCATGGCGCGGGCGGGTCAAGGCGAGATCAAACGCATCGCGCGCGAGATGTGTGGCGCTGTGCGGAAGCGGATCCCGGAGGCGCCGCGGTGAAGCCGGTCAACATCATCGGCCGCTTGCCGCTCAAGAGCGACGAGTCATGGACCTTGGACAAGGCGCGGGTCGAGTGCGTGCGCCGCGGCTGGTGGTTTGAGGCCACCACTTGGACTGAGCGGTTCCCGTTGCCTGGCGGTGGCTACCGCACGGTGACGCGGGACCTTCTCGGATTCGTCGATGCGCTGGCCGCTACGGGCAGCGGCACGGTCGCGATTCAGGTGACGTCGCGGAGTCATGTCGCGGACCGGGCGAGCAAAGCGCTCGCGTCTCCGCGACTAGAGTTCGTTCGCCAGGCTGGCTGGCGACTGGTGGTGTGGGGCTTCGAGCGCTCGTCGGGCGAGTGCTGGGAGCGGGTCTTAGTGGAGGGGATCTTGTGTGGCTGATCCCCTCCGACACCTCGACGTGTGTGCCGGAATCGGCGGCTTCAGCCTCGGGCTCAAGCTCGCGCTCGGAGATTCCGTCCGGACTGTGGGCTACGTCGAGCGGGAAGCCTTCTGCGCGTCCATCCTCCTGGCGCGGATGGGCGAACAGGCCCTGGATCGCGCACGTGTGTGGTGCGCGCCGATCGAAGAGTTGGACGGAAGCGAGCTGCGAGGACAGGTCGACATCTTCACCGCCGGGTTCCCGTGCCAGCCATTCAGCTGCGCGGGCAAGCGACGAGGGATGGCCGACGAGCGCGCCATCTGGCCAGCGATCAGGGATCTCGTCGCCGCAGTGGAGCCAGCTTGCGTCTTCCTGGAGAACGTCGACGCCGAGTCTTTTCGAGCGCCATGGCGGGACCTTCGAGACATGGGTTTCGAGCTGCCGCCGCCCGTGTGCATCGAAGGCGAAGACGTTGGCGCCCCCGTCGGGCGTGCGCGGTGGTTCGCGCTGGTCGTCTCCGACCGCTGGCGACAGCAAGCAGAGCGGATCCGCTGCCTACGCAGACAAAAACCCGAAGGCGGGTACGACGCTAACGGATGCGGTGAGGCGGTGGCCAGCACCGACGGCATGCCTGCGCAGCAGCAACCGCGGGGGCGGCGACAGCGCCGATCCGCGTGGCTGGAGCAGGAACGGCCCGGAGCGACCGCCCCTTGTGGGGATGGGTGCGAAGTGGGCGGCGCCGACGAGCCGCGACGCGAAGGGGGCTTGGTCGACGGGGCATGGCTCCGACCTTGGCCGCCAGCTCGCGCAGGCGGGGAGTGGGCCGAGTGGCCAGCGGAGCTCCGAGCTGAGTGGCTCGACTACATCGCGGCGGGTGGCCCTCAACCCGGAGTTCGACGAGGTGCTGATAGGGTTCCCGCGAGGGTGGACGGATGGGCGGACAGGATCCGAGCGATCGGCAACAGCGTCTGTCCGCAGATGGTGGCAGCAGCATGGAAGGGATTGACGTGAGACGTTTCAGTTGGAAGTGTGAGTTTGCTCTCGGGGAAGCTCTGTTCTTGATCGTGGCCGTGGTCGCGGCGATCGCATCGGTGGCCTACCTGTCCGGTTGCGCGACCGGACCGACGCAGCTCGAGCAATTTCGCGCCGCGATTGGCGCTGACGCTCCGAATGCGCGACTGCGCGCCGCGGTGGCCCTACCGCCGTACGCGTTCTGCGGTCGGTTCGACGTGCTCGGCCGATGCACACTGATCGGCGGCATGATGCGCGAGAACGGCGAGCTGACGACCGAGGGCGACACGCTGCATCCCGCGGGACACGGCGGCGACCCGTTCGTCTGGCGCGAGGGCGAGCTGTACCGGATGGACTTCCAGCATCCGGTCTATGACCGCGAGCTACGGCGTTGGCCGACCGCGATCGCGCACACGACTTCGACCGATGGACTGCGGTGGACACCGCCGAAGCTGATCCGCAAGCCGATCTATCACGAGGACGGCAACCCGCAGCCGACGCAATTCGAGACGCCGGCGCACGCGGAGATCGCGGGGCAGCACGTGCGCGCTCTGCTGACGTACCGGTACGAGGGACGCTGGAGCCGACGCGACTCGGTGACGCTGTGGGCGTCGCGAGATGTGTTGGGACCGCTTGAGCAGTTCGGCTCGCCGCTATCGCCCGAGCTTGCATGGGAGCAGCCATGGCTTGACCCGGATGGGGATCTGGTCGGTGGCGTGCAAGAGCCGACGTTCCTCGGGCCGTTCGGGCCGTGGGTGATCGTTGTCTATGGCGCTGTGACGTACGGCAAAGGGTTCGTGCCGAGCATCGGGCTCGCGGGCACACCGGACGGTGGGCAGACCTGGGTTCGGTTGCCGGACCCGATCATCCCCGACGGCGGACAGCCGCATGCGTTCCGCGATCCGCGCGGCGGATTCCACCTGTTCTGGCAGATGCGGGACGGGCCGCGGTACGAGGTGCACCACGCGTTCAGCGCGGGCAACCTGGCGCAGTGGCATCTCAATCCGGCGAATCCGGTGCTCGCGAGCGGTGGGCCGGACTGGCTCGGGCGGATCACGGCGCCTTCTGTGCTCATCGAGGAGCGCGAGGGGCGCTGGGTGTGGCGGATGTGGTTCTTTGGTCATCCCGACGAGGATGAGCGGACCAAGTGGATCGGTGCGGCCGATTGGGTCGGTCGCCCGTAGGCGTTTGTGGAGGGGTGAGCGATGTTGAGTGGACAGGTGACGGTGCTTCGGCACTGGGACGATGGTGTGCGGCTCCGGACGACGGTGCCGGGGATTCCGGATGCAGATTGTGCGCTGCGGTTCTTCCGTGGCAGTGGCAGCAACTCAGGCACGGTCATGCTGCACAGCGGGACCACGGGGGCCGAGTACATCAGCTCGTCGCCCGAGGGCTTGGAGTTCGTGGCCAACCTGATCGTTAGGGGCTACACGGTCGTCGACCGCAAGTGGCTCGGGGGATGGTTCGCGGCCGGCTACTCGATCCGTGAGGCGGCGCAGCGAGGTGCGTTGGTCGCCGATTGGGTCATGACGACCGGTGGAACCGGCGGCGGGCTGCAGGGGCCGTTCCGGGCATACGGCAACTCAGGCGGTGCAGCGGAGGTCGCCTACGGCTTGACCTCGTACGGCATGGGCGATCGCTGGGACCGGGTCGTGCTTGGCGGTGGGCCACCGATGACGCGACTGCAGTACCTCTGCGCGAGCCCGCCGCCGGCGGCTTGGCTGCAGGAGGCTGAGGCCGCGCTGCAGCCGTACGCGTCGCAGTTCACCTGCAGCCCGATGACCTGGACGGATCCTGCGACCGTGGTTTGCCCGGTCATCAGCGGCGTTGCGCCTGGTGCTCTGGCTGAGGCGAGCGTGTTGCATCCGGGGGCGACAACTTCGTTCGGGTGCGAGGTGTCGATGCTGCTCGGGAGCAACGACTGCACGGTTGCAACTCCGCAAGCGGCGGTGTTCTTCACGGCGATCTCGAGCGCGAAGACGATCTCGATCGTGCCGGGTGGCGAGCACTTCATGCCGGCGACGGCTGGGGGGCGGGCTGCGATCCTGGCCGAGGTGGATCGGTGAGCGGGAGAGTGCATGCATCGCCACTCGCGCGAGTGCATGCAATTTTCTTCGCCGATCTATTGCGCTGCTCACACCACTTCAGTAGAAGTGGATGAGGCGAACTTTCGCCATGTTCGGCGGCCTTGCACCACACGGGGCCGTCAACCACGAACACAGGAACAAGTGATGAAAACTTGCACGGTTACGTTGCGGGGTGCCTCACCCTATTCGCAGTCCCGGCCCTTCCAGACCGAGATCGGCCCGAAGGAGTCGCACGAGGCGTTCGAAAAGCGCTGCTGGAGCGAGCGGCTCCACAAGAACGGCAACGGCGACGTCATCATTCCGCCGACGAGCCTCAAGGACTGTCTTTGGCAGGGCGCGAAGTACCTGTCAATCAAGAAGAAGGGGCAGCAGACATGGACCAAACACTTCCGATCCGGAGTGATGGTCGTCGTCGCTCCGGTCTTGACGGTCAAGGCAGATGAGGTAGAGGGTGAGTGGCTGTTCCTGAATGCCGATGGCAAGAAGGGCTCTGGCACTCGCGTTTGGCGCTGCTACCCGAAGATCCCGGAGGGATGGCAGACGAACGTCTCGTTCGTGGTTCTGGACGACGAGATCACTCAGGACATCTTCTTCCGCGTTCTGCGGGAATCCGGGATGCTGATCGGCATTGGTAGGTTTCGGCCGGAGAACGGGGGCTACTACGGTCGGTTCGACTTCGATCCGAAAGAGGCCCAGTGGGTCGAGGGCTAGTTTCGCAACGCCTCGCGACGCTGCGCCGCGCCACGCCGCGCATCGCACCGCACCGCGTCGCACCGCTCCGCTTCGCCCCGCTTCGCGGCGCAACTCCATGCAACGATCCAGCTTCCCGCCGCACCGCGGCGCCTCGCCGCGCACCGCCCCGCCGACCCCACATCGCTCCGTACCGCACCGCGGCACATCACAGCTCTACTCGACGCAACGCAACGAACTGACCCAAGCGATTTTCCAACACGTCGCCACGCGCCACGACGCGTTGCGCTTCAACGCGACGCTACTCAACGCCACACCACTTATCGCGACGCTCCGCAACTCAACGTCTTTCTACCCGCAAGGGAGGGCCTAGCAATGACCGAGACCAGAGTCGAGCTGAAGGGCAAGAAGAGCCCGATTCACCCGCCGCACCCGGATACGCGAATCCTGGTGGAGAAACTGCGTGCCATCGAGCCGGGGGCGACCGTCACCTACTCCGAGATTGCAGAGTGGGTCGGTCGCGATCCGCAAAAGCAGCGAGGTCCGCTTGTCTCCGCGATGCGACGGTTGCTGCAGGAGGGCATCCGTTACGTCAGCGTCAAGAACGTGGGCGTCCAACGCTATACCAGCAGCCAGATCGTCAACCAGGATCTGCTGAAGGCGACGGTCAAGATCGGCCGGGCTGCTCGGCGCGCTGTTGCGGTCGCAGCAAACTGCGTTGACGTCACGAAACTGAGCCCGGACGAGCGCCGCGACTTGGAGGCGCGGAACTCGGTGCTCTACTTCGCGGCGAAGGGAACCAGTCAGAGCTTCGTCAAGCGCTTGCGCGAGCACGTTCCGGAGAGCTTGGAGGCGCTGCCGTTGTCGCGGACGCTGGAGGTTTTTCGGGAGACTCAGTCCTGACCTCTACCACGCTTCGCGGCGCTCCGCAGCGCTTCGCGCCGCAACGTGACGCTCTGCCTCGCAACGCTTCGCATCGCAACCCCTCTTTTTTCCACGCATCGCCCTGCCGTGCCCTGCATCGCTCCACACCGCACCTTGGCACATCGCAGCGCTACGCAACGCGACCGACAAACCAACTCACACAACCTGCAGCATTCCACAGCGCCCCGCGTCGCAGCTCTCCGCGCCGCTCCGCAGTGCCGCGCAGCACTGCACTTCGCGTCGCATTGCTCCGCAACTCACCGCAACGATTCTCATCTTCTCGCCGCCGCTCCCCTCGACGCGCTGCATCGCTTCGTGGCGCATCGCAGCGCTCCGCGGCGCGCTGCAACGCTCCGCAACGATTCCATCTTCCCGACGCCACGCCTCACGACTCACCGCCCCGCTTCGCGTCATATCGCATCGCCTCGCCGTTCCACGCATCGCTCCTCGACGCAGCGCTCGGCGCCGCAACGTTTCAGCCCCCCAATACATCTACTTCGCAGTGCGCTGCACTGCTTCGCTCCGCAACACTACGTGGCGCATCGCTTCGCTCCGCAGCACTACGCAACGATTTGGCTTCCGTCGACGCGCTGCATCGCTCCGCCCCATTACGCCGTGCTCCGCTTCGCCGCGCTCTTCTCCGCTCCGCTACTCGTCGCAGCGCACCTTATCGCGACTCAACTCAACGCAACTTCTTGGGGGGTGATCTCGGATGCCAAGAACTAACATCTACGTTCCTGATCCTCTTCGTGCCCGCATGAGAGAGCACCGCGCGAACTGGTCGAGAGTCTGTGCCGCCGCGATTGCCGCCAAGCTTGAGGAGATCGACCGCGATTCCAAAGCAACTCTTTCGGACGACGCGGTCGTCACTCGATTACTTGCGACCAAGTCGGACGACCAGGTTCAAGACGAGACCCTGGGATTCAACGTAGGCGTCCGGTGGGCCAAGACCAGGGCCCGGTGGCGCGAGCTAGAGAGCCTGGAGCGGGCTCATCCCAAGCGCGCCTCTGATTTGGATGCCACGGAATGGCTCTGGTCCGCGATTGGCCGAGAAGGTCACCCTACTCCTGACGAAATCCAGGAGTTGTTCGACCGTCCGCCAACAAGGGTCTCCCAGAGCCTTGCCAACGGGTTCGTCACCGGAGCGCTCGCGGTGTTCAGGGACGTGCAGAAGCAGATCGCCGGCGGGGCTGGATAGTTGCCGCCGGAGATGGTTGGCGCCCTGAGGCTGCCCTGAGGCTTTGGCATGGCAACAGATACGCAACCACCACAGAAGCCAACGCAATGCGAGCGTCACCGCGTCTATTGGTGCGGGGATTCGGTGAGGCCGAGCTTTTCCATCTACTACTCAGTGACTGCCTACTACATGCGCTTTTTTGTTTTGCGCATCATCGACACGGACGGTTCCGCACCGATCTACCAGACCGTCCCCGACCGAGGCGGCATGCCCCGGGACACGAAGGACATCGATGCTGCTGCATGCTCGATGCAGGGAGAGGCCAAGTGGGATCACTGTTGCGAGGTCGATATCGGGAGCCATTACCTAGGCGGGAAAGAGGACGCCATAGTTCTTGGGAGGATGGTCGAGGCGGTCTACAGCCTGGCCGCCGAAGAGATTCCTCGCTGGGATGTGCGGTGACCATTCGCCGACGGCGCTCTCTCTGTCTTCCAGAAGTCGTGTAGACTCCTCCCTGGAGATAGCTGGCGCCCCGAGGCCCAGCATGACACACCGAATCGCGGCGTTCGTCGCCCCGCTCCTGTTCCTGCTCTCGCTGCCGGCGCAAGACCCGGTGGCGAGCGTCCACGTCGTCAACCTCGCCGGCCAACCGCGGTCGAGCATCGTGACGACGGTTCTCCCGTGGGCGCAAGGCGAGTACTACGGCCAGTCCCTTTCCGTCGCCGGCACCGCGCTCGACGTTCGCCAGCTCGGCGCATCGTGGCCCGACGGCTCCTGGCGCTACGCGCGGACGCACGTGCCCGTCCGGGTCGAGGCTCGGAGCCGAGTTCTTGTCCCGGTATCCCGGGACACCGCCGCACCGACCGCCTTCCGCTGGACCCAATCCGTTGCCCAAGGCGCCGCCAAGCTCCGCATCATCCTCCGCGTCGGCGCCGCGGCCGCGGCGTTCGGCGCCTGGCAGCCGATCGAGAACGGCAACCTCGTCAAAGCATGGCGCTCCCGCATCCGCGTCCCTGGCACCGTGGTCTGGGGCGAGTGCGTGCTCGAGGCCCTCTCCGGACACGACCTCGCCCGTGCCTGGATCTCGTTCGGCGACTCCGATCCGCGCGACCCGGCGTTGTCTCACGCACTACCCGCGATCGAGCTCGAGGTCGCTGGCGCGCATCCGGTCGTTCGCCACGGGCAGACCAAGGTGCTCGCCGCGAGCTTCGCCGGCAACGCCATCCGCATGCGTGTGTGCCGACCCGCGACCTGGGCCGACGGCGAGTCGCAGACGCTGCACCTCTCTCTACTCTTCCCGACGACCGACTGGCAGACCGCGGAGGCTGAGCGAACCGTGCCGCTGCTCGCGGTCGCTGATGGCTGGGCTGAGTCGGGAGCGTTCGGTCCGTGGGGCTACGTGCCCGAGTCCTCTCGCGTCGACGAGGCCGAGGCGCGCCGGCGCGCGACCGCCGACTATCGAGCGATCCCGATCGGCGACCCCTGGGCCGCGGCGCTGCTCGGCAATGCTCCGTATGCCGGCCAACCAGGCGACCAGACCGACTTCTCCTCGGTGGTGATGACGATGGCCGCCGCGGGGCAGCCGCATCGGCTCTACGCGATCGACTGGAGCGTGCGGCAGTCCGCGTGCCGGCCGACGCATCTGCGCGACGAGACCGGGGCGCCGGTGCTCATGTCGCAGGATCCCGACATCCTGCTGTGGGATTGCCGGCCGGACATGCGCATCACGCGCAACCGGCTGGGTAAGGAGCCAGGGCCGTCGAAGGGCCACGGTGCTTGGCAGGGTCACGCGGTCTCGCACTATTCGATCAACTACCTGGCAACCTACGCACTGCTCACCGGCGACCGCTGGGCGCTGTCCGAGATCGATCACCACTGCGAGACCTGGCTGGGCATGGTCCGCGTCAACTCCGGCAATACCGTGCTCGATAGCATGGGATCGGCGCGGACTGTGGGACGCACGCTGCAGGTTGGGACGTGGCTCTACCTGCTCACTGGCCGGCAAGACATCGCCGAACGGCTACGTGCGCGCGTGGCGTTGACCGCGGAGCAGTGGGTGGGCCGCACTTCGTCGCCCGTGCGCATCCTGGCTGTCGAGCCGAAGAAGGGCTCGATGCTCGACGGGCGCTGGGCGGGTTGGAAGCCGTGGATGGAGGCGATCGGCGTGCGCGGGCTCGACGCGGTGGCTCAAGTGCTCGGCGACGAAACCGCGGCGGATCTCTCCCGGCACGTGGCCCGGACGGTCGCGACCTGGGGCATCTGGCAGACCGAGAGCGGCTGGACGGCGGCCGACGCGCTGCGCTGGATCGAGGGCGGTGCGGCGCTGACCGCGGATCAGATCGCGGACGGTGGGCGGTTCGAGTACCGGCCGTTTCTGCTGTGGATCGCGCCGGCGCTAGTCATCCTGGAGCGCGAGGCAGTTGCAGCAGGCGACGAGGCGATGGCGGCTCGGTGTCGGTCGGCGCTCGGGGCGATCGCTAGCGACTGGCGGTCGCGGGAGTGGGTGGCGTTGCGGTAGGACTTGTGCGCGAAGTTGTTCGGCTGCGCGCCGCACCGACTCCTTCGTAATCGCCTCACCCGTCGGTGCGTTTCCGAACGCGAAGCTGATTCGTTGTTCGCGCAACTCCTCCTCGGAGGCGCCGAGACGTGAAGCCTTGTCCAGCAATCGCTGCAGACCTCGCGATGGCTTGAGACAAGTGAGAAATCGACCCCAATCGCTAGGCTCGTTGGTCACCCCGAGTAGCCCTCCCGCGCCGAGCGCAGGGCCCGCCAGTTAGCCCTGCCGATGACCTCGACGATCTCATCCTCGAAGGCACGCAGGGCATCGATCTCGCGGGCCATGCGCCGCGCCGCGTGTTCCATGGTCTCAACCCGTCCCTTCCATGCGCCGATCTCGCGCCGGCGCAAGGAAACGTACTGGTCCTCCCAGTTCTTCGCCATCAGGCCGGCCCCTCGACCCAGGTGCGCGAAGGCTCGAACTCGTCAAACTGAGGCAACCAAGCACCTTCCTCGCGCATCCGCTTCTCCACTGGAGCCTGCGGGCGTCGCCCACGTCGCAGAATGCACCACTGCGTCGAGCCCCATTTCGGGCAAGCTCGCACTCGCTCGTAGAGATCCCAGAAGGGTGCCTCTCGCTCGTCACCGAAGCCGAGTAGCGGGAGGTCTTCGGCGTCGGCGCACCCCCACGCGAACACGTCGCTGCAGTCCACCTCCGGCACGATGCGACCGTCGTTGTTGAGTAGGATCACGTCCTCGGTAAGCAGAAGCAGGGCCAACGCCTGCGCGTGAAACAGGCGGAAGGTCTCATCCGCGGGCGGCCATTCGCTGTGGGCCGGCCACCAGTTGGTTTCGACGTCGATCACGGGACATCCCTCTCTCTCCAAATCTTGGTGCGAAGCACCGAACTACAGAAGCCCGCACGCAGCCTCTGTTCGTCCTCGCGCCTGTCGGCTCAGCCATTCTCTCCGCTGCCGACAGAGCAGGTCAAACGCCTCCTCGGGATCTGTCAGCGACGGCGCCACATCCGCCGCCTGCGAGATCAGTGCGGCCGCTTCCGGCTCCGCACCGATGAGTAACGACCGGAGCAGCCCCGCCCCATCCACCGCAGCGATCGCGGTCGCCCGCTCAACAATCGGCCCGACCACTCCAAGCTCAGGCTCGGCTGTCGCCATCGCGGCGAGGTGGGGCCTGGCGATCACGCACGCGAGCAGCTCGACGGACGATTGCGCAAGCGGGTCCGCTCGCTTGGGGGGCTCCGCGTCGCGCTTGTGCTTGGTCGCGACTCGGATCGGTTGGATGCCAAGCTCGCGCCCCATCCGCTGCCCGAGCAGCTCGCGCTCGGCGGGATCCTCGATGACACCTAGCACACGCCGACAGTCCGCCAAGACCTCGCGGTCGGGGCGACCCCGCTTAAGGCCCAGCCACACCCGCAGCGCGTCGTCCGCCGAATCCACGATCCCGCGCAACTGTTCGGGCTGAGTGCGCGCCAGGTCGGCGGGGTCGACGCCCTCAGGCAGTAGTCCTATGCGCAGGTCGAGTCCAACGGGCGCGAGTTCCGCGTATGCCCGTTCCGCCGCGGCGCGCCCCGCCTTGTCGCCGTCGAGTAGGAGCACGACCCCATCCGACGCCCAGCGTGCAAGCGCTTGCCCGTGATCGGCAGTGATCGAGGTCCCAAGCGCCGCGACCGCCCCTGTCAGCCCCGCGCCGTGGCAAGCGAGCACGTCGGTGTAGCCTTCAACCACGACGATGCGGCGGGCGCCGGCGCGCTTGGCCTGGTGGAGGCCGTAGAGCTGTCGCCGCTTCTGGAAGGCTGGCGACTCGGGGGAGTTGATGTACTTGGCGCGAGCCTGGGTCATCGCGCGGCCGCCGAAGCCGACGATGCGGCCGCGGGCGTCGGCGATCGGGAACATGAGTCGACCTAGGAACGGTTCGCGGTCGCCGCGTAGGATCCCAGTCGCGTCGAGCGCTGCCAGGTCGAGACCCTCGCGTCGCACCCATCCAGCGAGCGCGCCCGGATTGCCAGGATGTAGCCCGACGCCGAACGTGGCCGCAATCTCGCCAAGCCCGCGGTCCTCGAGGTACGAGCGTGCCCGGGCTCCGGCCGGACTCCGGAGGTGAGCTTGGCAAGCTCTTGCCACGGCTTGGAGCGCTTCCGACGGCTGTGGCGCCCGGGTCGAAGGTCCGGAGAAGATGCCTTCGGTGTCGATCCCGGCTCGCCGTCCAAGTTCCTCCACAGCCTCGCGGAAGCTCAGCCCCTCGCGCTCCTGCAGCAGCGCGAAAGCGTCTCCTGATGCCCCGCAGCCATAGCATTTCCAACGCTGCGAGTCCGGGTAGACGGTAAAGGACGACGTCCGCTCCTGGTGTAGAGGGCAGAGACCGACGAGCCGATGGCCACTCGGCTTGAGCCGCGTGTACCCCTCGACAAGCGCTGCGAGGTCGGTGGCCTCCTTGATTTGCAGCTTGCGGGACTCGTCCATCACGTCTCGATCACGGTAGGATTGCGCCGGGAGCTAGCTGGACGCCCACGGAGCCGCGACCGTGAAACTGGGCGTCAACGTACTGCAGCTCGAGAGCTGGGCCAAGGCGAGGCCTTTCCAGAACGAGGCGCTTCAGGCTGCGTGGCCTCGCACCGACGGCTTCGTCGGCCCGGCTACGTACGCTGCCGGCGACTACGCCGCTGGCACGACGTACATGCTGCTGCTCACCGATGGCGATAGCCTCCCCACGGGCGACTACGTCTGGAAGGTCAGCGGCAACGCTGCGGGCAATGTCAACTCCGTCACCGTCAACGGCAACGGCGCTTCCACGGGCCCCAACAGCTTCACGGTCAGCGGCTCTCCACCGGTCAACGTGTGGCTCGACTTCACGGTCAGCGCGACGACCGCGATGGCCGACGTGCAGTTCGAGGTCTACCCCGCGGGGTTCCGTTCGGGTGGCACCTGGAAACCAGAATTCGCCGACGCGCTGCGACCGTTCCGTCAGTG
Organism: Planctomycetota bacterium; assembly: GCA_965223545.1. Taxonomy (GTDB): domain Bacteria; phylum Planctomycetota; class UBA1135; order UBA1135; family UBA2386; genus CBDCWY01. Next base: position 7,798,906 of record OZ245006.1, read on the forward strand.
CGTCCGGCTCATGGATTGGAATGGCGCTTTCTCGCAGCTCGACGGAAGCGCGCCGTTCCCAATCTCCTACTCCGCCAGTCTACGGCCCAACACAACCACATCGACGCACTGGTCGGGGACGACCTTCACCAACACGGGTGTTCGGGCCAAGTTTTGCAACGTGCCGCACGCGGAGCGCATCTGGCTCTGCGTGCCACTCTACATCGGGCGCAATCAGACCAAGTTCCTGTCTTGGCTGAACGCGCGACTGAATCAGATCCCGACGTCGACCAAGGTCTACGTCGAGCTGAGCAACGAGCTGTGGAATACCAACTTCCCGCAGCACGGTGTTCTAGACGACGCCTCGTTCGCCGAGTTTGGCGCCGGTATCCCAGGGCCTGAGCGCAACGCGATCGTCGCGAGCCGCTGGGCAAAAGAAATGAAGGACTGGGTCGTGGCAGCCGAGCTGCAAGGCCGCGTCCAAGTCGTCTTCGCCTGGCAGAACGCAGCAAGCGGATCGTTTCCGTTCACGTCGCCGCCGTGGCTTGGCGGCAACCCTGTCCACCCCGAAGCGGTCGCCAACATCCAAGCGATAGGCCGCGTTGCGGTCGCTCCGTACTTCGGCAGCGGCGTCACGAGCCTTGCGAACCTGTCCGCCTCGATCACTCAGCCGATCGCGGATCTCGAGACCTGGCGCGACGATGTCACGGACGCGCTCGGCATCAAGCTGCTGTGCTACGAGGCGGGGCAGCATGTCGAGAACCAACCCGAGTCTTGGCAGAACTCTCCGGAGATGCTCGCCGCTATCGACGAGTACCTCGACGAGCTCGAGACCGCGCTCGCGTCCGACGCTGAAGTCTGCTGGTACGGGCTCGCGAACGGATGGGACGCGCAGCAGGCATGGGGTCTGATCGAGACCTTCGAAGAGCGCACAGACAAGTACCGCCTCGTGGCGTCTCGTGCGTCGGGCTACGGCTACGGCTTCCCAAGGCAGGAGCGGACCACGACGCTGGGGTCACTCGTCAACGGCACGTCGGCGCCGTGGCGGGGATCGCCGAACCAGGGTCACGGCGATGTCTTCGCCTACCACGATCCGGTAGCCGGTCTGGCGACGCTGTACTTCGGTGCGCGCAACACGATCGCCTACAGCGAGCAGTCGCCCTTCAACCCCGACAACATCCTCCAGCAGTGGAGCGAGACGCCGGCAGACCCCGGATCACCATCGTGGCCGATCGCGCAGCTGTACGGGATCGAGGGGACGGCCAGCGAGGACGGTCTCGACACACCGTGCCTCATGTGGCACCCCGTGCTGCAGAAATGGTTCCTGTACCACCAGGTGATTCCCGGCACGACGCCCAACGGCGAGGCGGGCAGCATCTTCGCGATCCAGGCCGCGAGCTCGACCAACCCGACACACTCCTCGCGCGTTTGGGTCCGGCATCCAGGATTTGTCCTGCAGGCCGACCAGGCGTGGGAGGGCGGTTTCCAGGTCTTCGAAGGTGAGCCCCCGAGCCAGATCGTGACATGGCGCGGTGGCGTCAGCGAATGCTCGTTCTTTTGGGAGCCGCGACTCGGCCGCACGGTTGCGTTTTACCGCGGTCACAACGAGATCAGTCCCGGCGGAGCGCACCGGTGGCGGCTCGGGCGTGCGGTTGAGGATGCGGCGCTAGACGGACTGACGTTCACAAAGGACGCGGACTACGTCTTCTCGCCGTACGAAGACACGCCGTCGGGTTACTCCGGTGCCGCGACCTCGGGCGCGCATCACTACAGCGTGCACCGCGACCCGACCGACGGGTCGTATCACTGCTTCTACCTGCACGCGATCGGCACGTCCAACTGGGGCGTCCACCACATGCGGTCGGATGCCCTTGGCGTCAAGGGATCGTGGGTCGTCAACCCAGCTAATCCACTCATCACGATCAGCTCGATCTCCGCTGATCTCGGCGGAGGTGAGGGGCTGCCAACGAAGGTGGGGGCGCCGTGCCTGTTGCCGGACCTGGCTAGCGGCAAGTTGTTCGTTTTCTTCGATGGCGCACCGGTGCAGCGGTACGTCAACGCCGGCGTGTTCGTCGCCGAGTCGTCGGTCGAGCGCGTCGTGACGGTGGGCGTGATCGAGGCGGGGACGAGTGTCGGTGCCGCCTCGACCGGCACGTCGGGTGGATCGCAGACCGTGGCCGTGTCTGTGCAAGAGGCTGTTTCGAGCGTGGCAGCGCCGGCGGTCTCACGCGTCATTCAGGTGCCACCACAGGACGTGGAGTTCCAGGTTTGCGACTGCCCGGTCGTGCAGGAGACCGCGCGGCTCGTGCTCGGGCAGAACCTGGAGACGGGAGTCGGTGCGGTTGGGATGGCTCGCGTCATCCCGGTCGCCACTGTGGAGCTGACGACCTCGGCGCCGGCAGTTGGCATGGATCGTGCGATTGCGGTCTCGGGCCAGACCGTGTCGGCAACCGCGCCATCCGTCGGGATCGTGCTCCGCGTAGCAGCGATCGAGGTGTCGACCTCTACCGCTGGGGCAAGTGTCGCCAACGCTCTCGTGCCTGCCGTGCTCGAGGCGCTTGCAACCACGGGATCGGTGACGGTCTCGCGCACGGTGCAGGTCCCGGCGCAGACAGCCTCGGCCTCGACCGGGATGGTCGGCGTCGAGGGCGCTCACCTGGTCGAGCCCCAAGAGGTTGTCACCGAGACCTTGCCAGTGCAGGTCTCGCGCGTCGTCACTGTGCCGGCGCTCACTGCTATGGCCAGCGTTGGCCAGGTATCTCTCGACCGATTGCTGACTCTGGCCGCGGTGTCCGTGACCGCGACGACCGCGAGCGTCGGCATGGGGCGGGTGCTGCGGCCGGCCACGCAGCCGTTGGTCACCTCTACTCCTGCGCTGCAGGGCTCGACCAGGGTTGTTGCGGTCGGAGTCGTCGAGCTATCGACGTCAACCCCGTCGCTGGGCAGCGCGAGAGTGATGGCGGTCGCTGTGCAGGCAGTCTCCACAGAGACTCCAGCGCCGACTTCTGTCGGCGTCGTGATCCTGTTCCCGGCCGCGCAGCAGGCGGTCGCGACCATCACTTCGCCGACGGTGCTCGGTGGCAGCGTTGCACGCGTCCGCTTCCCGTCGCCGTTCGTGGTCTCTGGCCGGATGTTGACCGACGGCGGCAGCTTTGCAACAGACTCGAGCGAGAGCGATCCGCACGTGCGCGTCTCCGATGACGGCACACAGCTCGAGCTGCTGTTCTGTGCCTACGAGGATGCGCCCCAAGTCAACACCGAGGCCCCGCGTCCGTTGCAGATCGGTTACGCGGAGATGCCGATCGATGGAGATCCGCTGGCGGACTGGTCGGCGAGCTACGAGGCGGGCGATCCCGAGTCGCTGCAGATGGCGGCGACGCCGACGAGTCGTCACCGCAATGGTGTCACGGGGCCGCACGTCGTTCGGCATTCTGCGCTCGGCGGGCTCAAGCTGCTGTTCTTCGCGCAGGATCCTGGCGTGCGCCCCGCGGACTCGGGGGGCAATACGCACACGGGCCAGGTCTCATCGATCGCGGTGGCGACTTCGCCGCAGCCGAATGGCAGGCTGTGCCGATGGTGCCTTGGAGGCGACGTCGATCGAGCAACCTTGGTGGAGCCTGGCAACGATTGGGCGCAGGCGTACACGACGGTGCCGGGTCCGGGTGTGCTCGAGTACGCCGGCGGGCACCGGGATCCGACCGCGGTCGAGCGGCCTGGCACCGACGAGCTGCTGGTCTTCACGGTTGCCGAGAGCGACTCGGGTCTGGTGCTCTCGCGCGCGGTGTCGACCGTGACCTCGGGGCGGATCATTCGGCCGATCGAGGACCCGGCGCCGGTGCTGTCTGGGATCGGTGGTGGGGCGGACGTGATCCTCGACCCGGATGGGCAGACGCTGCACCTGGTGTGTCAGGCGACCGATGGCCACCTCGACCACTACATGAGCACGGGGTGGGGTGCGGCAGGGACGTGGACCGCGAACCCAGCCAACCCAATCTTGCGGGTCGATGCTGCGGGGTTGTCCGGGATCGTCGGCACCGATGTGCTCGGCGGGCCGAGGCTTTTCATCCCCTCTGGCGGCGACGAGTTCTGGATGGTGCTCGACTTCCGGCCCGCAGGGGGCCGGGGTGGTGTTGGGGCCGGGCTGTACCTGGCGACGTCGGGGAGGCTCCTGGGGCTCTAGTGCTCGTCGGCAACGCGCCTCAGTAGAGCCAGGCTTGACCCAGGTCGATGCTGCGAGGGTCGTCGGTCACATCGATACGGTAAGACTTTCCGCCCGCCAGGAATGCGACCTTGCAGTAGGCGCCGCACATCTCCTCCTCGCACTCTCGACGGATGCGAGAGAGTAGGGCCCGGAAAGCGTCGACGCTCATGTCGACATTCTCGGCGGGGAAACATCCGGCTTCGGTCCATCGGACGGTGACGCTCTCGGCGGCTTCGATGGTGGTGGCGACTTGTTCCATGTCCCCCATCCTACTTTCCGAGTGCGCAAAGTCAAGCGGGTGGGCGTTGTTTCTTCCGACGAGTCAGCATCTCCGGGCGTACCCCAACCAGAACGTTCATCCGAATCCACTCCGACACCCCGACGCCAGATCTGTTTGCGGCGTTGCGCAACCATTCCCATTCGAGATCGCTGAATCGTACCGTCCTAGGCCGAAGCACATCCCCGTCGATGGACTCGGTCGGTCGCCCCATCTTGCGCTGCGCGCTCATGGGGCCATCCTCGCAGACTGGATCGAAAAGCGCAAATTCGCATGCGCAAAGTCTTGACTTTCGACGCCGGATGCCGATACTGAAACCGTCGCCGGACGAAGCCGTCCACCACACGGCCCGGCGGAAAGGAACAAGCACGATGAGATTCCGCTCGCCGGAGTACCTCTATTCCCCGCCGGAAGCCGCAGTCTGCGACTGCTGCGCTCTGCCCCTCGCCTACCACGGCGCCGACTCGTTCTGCCCCGAGTGCGAGCACGACGAGGACGAGCCGGCCAGGCCGCTGGATGGCAACCTGCTGGTGTCGTTGGGCGCGGCGATTGCCGAGCAACGGGAGGCGGGCTGATGATCGTGTCAGACTCCACCGTCGAAGCGATCGCGCTCATCTTGGGCGACGAGGCCCCGCAGTCGATTCGCGGCGATCTTCACCTGGCGCGGACCTGGCCGGAGTTGCTCAAGGCCATCAAGGCTGGGCTGCGGTTGGCGCGGGATCTGGAGGAGGCGCTGCCTCCCGAGTGCCCTGAGTGCGGCGTCGATCTGGACGCCCGCGGGCGTTGCTGGCCATGCACGCGGGAGGGGGCGTGATGCGCGACCCTCTTGTCACGATCGATCACCTCTCCGACGAGGGCCTTGCCGCGGTCTGGATCGAGACCGATGCCGGCCGACTCAACGTTGCTTCGTGGATCCCTACGGCCGCGGCCGAGCACATCGCCGCCGCGCTGAGGTGCGTCGGCATGGATGCCCTGCGCGTGCTCGTTTCTCTGCGCACACACCTCGGCGAGCCCGAGGCCGTCGAGCGCGTTTTCCCGATGTAGTGTAAGATCACCCCCACGTCGACGCCCGACACCACGCGGGCCCGGCGATTCACCCAATCAAGGAACAAGCAAATGCAATCGCGCGAAGCGTTGCGCGAGGCCGCTACCTGTATCGCGGTGGCGGTTCTCGGCCTGGTCATTCTCGCCCTGCTACACGCGGAGCCGTGGCGATGACCGTCATCCACGACCCCAACAACCGCTGCCTCGGCTGCAGCGCGCCAACGGACGTCCCTGGCTGGTGCGTGGAGTGCATCGACTTGCACCCGCAAGCGCCAACAGGCTCGGACCGCCACATGGATCTACTCGGCGTGCCGCCGGCAGACCGTTACTGCCCGCAGCACGGAGAGCCGCTCGTCATCCGCGATAGACCCGGTCGGAGCTGGGAATGCGGGTGCAGGGATTGCTAGGAGGAACGATGACGACAACTCAGCTACCCACAAGCCAGCTCACGCCCGAGCAGCTGGAGTTTCGCAAGACCCGGATCGGCTCATCAGACATTGCCGCCATCGCCGGACTCAACCCGTGGTCCGGCCCGATCGATGTTTGGCTCGAGAAGATGGGCAAGAGCACGCGCGAGCAAACGGCTGGGTCGCGGTTGGGCAACTTGGTTGAAGCGTGCATCGCGCAGGTCTACGCCGAAGACAACCCGACGGTGAGCTTGTTCGTGCCCCAGCCGGCGACGTTCTCCCATCCCGAGCGCTCTTGGCAAGCCGCATCACCCGACCGACTGTGCCTCGTGGACGGCGCGCCCGGTCGCGTGCTCGAGATCAAGCTCGTCGGCCGACGAGTGGCCCACCACTGGGATGACGGCACGCCAGTCTACGTGACCACGCAGGCGCTTTGGCAGTGCGATGTCTCGGATCTGCCCGAGGCCCACATCGCGGCAGCGATCTGCGGGACCGAGTGGCACCTCGACGTCGTCGAATGGGACGAGGACACCGTCGGCGCTCTGCGTGACGTTGGCGAGCGCTTCTATCGCGACCACATGCTGACCAAGCGCCCGCCGGCGATCGATGCGTCAGAGACCTGGCGCGACTACTTCAAGGATCTGCATCCGCGCGTCACGAAACCGATGGCGGAGGCAAGCGAGCGCGAGTCGGAACTGGCTCGCCGCTGGCTGCAGGCAAGGCGAAGGAAGGCGGACGCCGACCAAGCCGAGAGCCTGCTACAGAATCAACTCATCGAGTTGGTCGGAGATCGCGAAGGGGTTCGTGGCGAGGGCTGGCGGCTCATGCTGAAACAGAGGAAGGGCACCGACAAGCGCGTGTTCGACCTTCGTGAGGTCAAGTCAAAGAAGAGGAGATCATGACGACAACAGAGAACGATGTCCGCGATGCGGTCCTGGACGTGGAGTCCACAAGTGCGGTCACCGTAGCGCAGGGGGAGGTGGGTGTTGCGGCCGCGACGGCGCGGGCTGTCGAGGAAGTGCGGGCCCTCTTCGTCGTGGCGGCCTCTCGCCCTCGCGACATGGACGTCGTGCGGCAAAAGCTCTTGCGCGAGTGCAAGCGGCCCGGGTTTGCCGAGTCGGCGACCTACACCTTGCCGTTTGGCGAAGAGAAGGCGAGCGGCCCGACCATCAGGTTCGCAGAGGCCGCGCTGGCAGCCATGGGCAACTGCCACGTCGAATCCACCGTGATCTACGACGATCTCGAGAAGCGCATGATCCGCGTGCGGGTCATGGATCTGGAGTCTTGCGTCCCCTACGTGCGCGAGGTCGTGGTCGACAAGACGGTCGAACGCCGGTTCTTGCGGAAGGGGCAGACGCCCCTGAGCGTGCGCGTCAACGCCAGCGGCAAAAAGGTCTACACCGTCAAGGCGAGCGAACCTGACCTCTTGGCGAAGGTGGGGCGCGAAGAGTCCAAGGCGTTGCGGACACTGGCCATGCGACTGTTGCCTGGCTGGCTCAGGGACGAGGCCCTGGCAACGCTCGAGCACACGATTGCCAACAAGGCTGCCGAGGATCCTGACGCATTCCGCCGCAAGCTGGTCGATGCATTCCAGGCGGTCGGTATCGACGTGGCCGCGATCAAGGGCGCGGGCTACGACCTCGGGCGCGCGACCCCTGCCGAACTCGCAGAGCTTCGGTCGATCTATCAAGCGCTCCGGGACGGCGATCTCGTTTGGGAGGACGTCGTCGCGATGAAGAACGGGAGCGATGCCGGTGAAGGCGAGGACAGGAAGGCGCCGCCCGCCGGGGCAAAGAAGCTACGCGAGGCGCTCAGCAAGGCGAAGGAGAGGCGCGAGGCCGACGCGAAAGTCGTCGAGACCGAGCCTCTATCGGGGCCTGAGCCCGACCCCGACGACGCGCAGGGATTCGACCCCGACGCGGACGCGGACATGGTGGCGGGGGATTGATGAGTCTCTACAACGCCTTGTTCGGCAGGAACCAGCAGGCCAACTTGCTGTTGGCTGTCGTTGGCCTGAAGGCGAGCGACGTACAGCGCTTCCGTGACGTGCGCGCGAGTGATGACGGTGGCGAGATTCGAGTACTGTCTCGTACAGGAGGGGGAAACCGCGCGGACTACCCCCAACGCCTCATGCGCTCGATGCCAGCATGGGATCGGTCTGTTGATGACGAGTTCGATAGCACGTACTGCACCGATGTCTTGTGCGTAGGCGAGGGGTGGCGTGGAGATGTCGTCAACCTTGGCGATGTGCTTGAGCACGGGATCCGAGCCGAGTTCGCGCGCTACCTTGGCCAAACGCTGCACCGTGAACCAACCCCGCGCGACGTGGAGGCGCGGGCTTACGAGAGCGAGCAGAACACCCTGGCGCGCACGAATCACACAATGGCGAACGGCCACACGTTCGTGCCGCACGATGACGCGTCGATGCGGCGCGCCCTTGAGCTTGCGGAGAAGAACAGGGGCAAGCTGCGGTCGGCGTGGGGGATCCTCCCGCTCAGGCTCCGGGTGCGGCGAGATGAGGAGGTGTTCGGGCGCTACGTCCGGCTAGAGACGGATGCGGTCTGGCAAATCGATCACCACTACTGGAAGCGGTGTCAGGAGAAGTTCGCGACTGAGTTTCCACTGGCGATGCGTCAGCTCGACACCGACGTCGAGAGACGGCTCCAGGGGGAGGTGTCATGACTGCTGCCACCACGCACTTCAACACCGTCGAGGAGTGGAAGGCCGAAGGCGAGCGCCGCTTCGGCCCGGATGTCATGCGCTGGCGGTTCGTCTGCCCGGCGTGTGGCCACGTTGCCTCGGTCCAAGAGTGGAAGGCCGTTGGCGCACCTGAGGACGTTGTGGCGTACTCCTGCGTTGGCCGGTGGGCGGGTGCCGATCGCGTCGCGTTCGAGTCGGGTCGCGGGCCGTGCGACTACGCGGGCGGCGGCCTGTTCCAGATCAACCCGGTCCGCATCGGCGATCGGGAGTCTGGCGTATTCGCTTTCGCAGACGACGAGGAGTGATGCCTGGCCGCACACGCATCCTCCCGCTCCACACGCCGGCCGCCGAGGAGCGCCTCGTGCGCCACATCGACGACGCCAGGAAGCGTGCCGAGGTCGGTCGCAAGGCGAAGGCCCTGCGGGAGGTGGTCGCCACGTGGCAGGCGCAGATCGTCGAGTGGCGTGGTCTCGAGAGCGACCCCGAGTGCGCCAAGGAGATCGACTACATGGAGCTGGCGGTCAGTGGTGGGCTCGAAGAGGTCGCGAGGCTTGAGGCGCTTGCGCGGGGTGAGGTGGTGGTGATCGAGAGGGCTGGCACGCGGCTTGAGCCGCGGCAGCAGGAGGTGCTGGGATGACGGCGATTCAGTGGACCGACGAGACATGGAACCCGACAACAGGCTGCGCGAAGGTCTCGACTGGCTGCAAGAACTGCTACGCGGAGCGACTTGCTCCCAGAGTCTTCGCAGGGCAGGTGGTCACCAAGGACGGGCGAGAGCGACCACGGCGTTTCACCGACGTGTGGTTCCACCGGGAACGTTTGACCAAGCCGCTGAGATGGCGAAAGCCACGTCGCGTGTTCGTCAACTCCATGAGCGATCTGTTTCATCCCGCCGTCCGGGACGATCAGATTGACGAGATCTTCGGGGTGATGGCGCAAGCGGGGAGACACACGTTCCAGGTGCTGACCAAGCGGCCGGAACGTATGCGTGACTACCTCGCGGCTGATGGCGTGCGCGAGCGGATCAACGCCGCTGCCAATGCGCTCACGGAGCCACCCGACAACGATTGCGCGCTGAACGCGGGTTGGCCGCTTCCGAATGTGTGGCTCGGCACGTCGGTCGAAGATCAAGCCGCCGCCCGACAGAGGCTCAGCGCGCTGGCGGAAACACCCGCGGCGATCCGGTTCGCAAGTGTCGAGCCTCTGCTTGGCCACGTCGACTTGAGCCCATGGCTGGACGAGATCGGGACCGCGGTCAACTGCGTCGACTGCGGCTTGCGCAAGGAGCCATGGGGTAGGTCTGCTCCGCTGGAGATGGCGAACGGGCTGTGCGATCACGAGTGCCCGGGCTACGACAAAGACCCCCGTCCAGGCGGTCTGTGGCCGGGCGAGAGCCTCCGCGAGTTTGGATTCCCGAAAGAGGTTGTCCGTCGCATCTGCCTTGACTGGGTGATCGTAGGTGGTGAGTCGGGACCAGGGGCACGCCCGTGCCTCTACGAATGGGTGCGTGACGTGGTCCGTCAGTGCGATGACGCGCGTACGCCGGTGTTCGTCAAGCAACTGGGTGGTTCGCCCTGGCGTGGCGACGAGAGAGCGAGACGCTCCATGAACCTCTCGGATCCGAAGGGCGGCAACCCGGGGGAGTGGCCCGAGGATGTTCGGCGGCGTGAATGGCCGGAGGTGGATCGTGACTAGCCGATTCAAGTGCCCAGGCTGCACCTACTCGGTTGAGGTTGAGGTCGAGATCGGCCTCCGTGTCCGCGAAGGGCAGGAGCCTGTGGACATGCGTTGGGCGTCGATGACGTTCGGCGAGGCTCAGTTTCATCTGGTGCGCGCGCACTTGAAGGCGGCCGGGGGCCACCGTGAGCAGGCGGCGCGCTCCCTGGGCGTCAGCGAACGGACGCTATATCGGTGGATGGCGAAGGCGGGGATCTGATGACGAGAAAGAACAAGCTGCACGCCCAGCACCCGAAGGCTTTGGCGCACGGGATGGGCAATGTCGCCTGGTGCGGCACCTACGGTGAGGTGGCGGCCGTGTCGGAGAAGGTGGATTGCTTGCGCTGCAAGGCGATGCAGGAGAACTCAGACAGGGGTCGGGAGCCGACACGAACTGCCCGCTACCTGCTCAAGACCGTTGGCCCCAAGGGCGAGGCACATGGCGGCTTCCGTTGGCCGCTCACGCCTGACACAGTCGTCACGGCCCCGGATTGGGACCCGACTCCTGAGTGCGGCGGCGGACTTCACGGCGCGCTGAACGGCGAGGGAGATGGCGGCCTGTTCGATTGGAGCGAAGGCGCGATCTGGATTGCGGCCGAGATCCCAGAGGGCGTTGAGGTCGTCGACCTCGGCGGCAAGGTCAAGGTGCAATCATGCATCGTCTGGGTGGCTGGCACCCGCGAAGAGGCTACGTCATGGCTGAGTGAGCGGTGCCCGGGGGCGGCGATCATCGGGGGCACGAGCACGTCGGGCAACCGCGGCACGAGCACGTCGGGCGACGGAGGTACGAGCACGTCGGGCAACGACGGCACGAGCACGTCGGGCAACGACGGCACGAGCACGTCGGGCGACTATGGCACGAGCACGTCGGGCAACGGCGGCACTAGCACGTCGGGCGACGGAGGCATGCTCGCAATCAAGCGCTGGGACGGCTCCCGCCACAGGCTGCACGTCGCCTACGTCGGCGAGAACGGCATCGAACCCAACGTGCCCTACCGGCTCGACGAGGACGGCAAGTTCGTGCGTGCGGAGGACGAGGAATGAAGCTCTACAACACGAGATCGCGAGAGGTCGAGACCGTCCAGCCACACACACCGGGCTTCGTCCGGATGTACACTTGCAGACCGACCGTCTACTCGACGCCGCACATCGGCAACTTCCGCTCGTTCCTGGTCGCCGACCTCATTCGTCGTGTGCTCGAAGACCAGGGCTACAGCGTACGCCACGTGATGAACATCACCGACGTCGGCCACATGACCGCGGACGACGTCGACAAGATCCAGGCCGCGGCCGACAAGCGCGGGTCAACGCCGGAGGAGATCGCGCGCTACCACGAAGAGGAGTTCCTGTGGTGCATGCGCGCGCTCCGGTGTCGGATGCCGCATGTTCTGCCGCGAGCGTCGGAGTTTGTGCCTGGCATGCTGAGGACCGTGGGCCGCCTGCTGAAGAACGGGCACGCCTACATCTCCAACGGTAGCGTCTACTTCACGTCGTCACCTTCGATGGCTTCTGCGGGGTTGAGGGCCCACTTTCCCATCACGGCCAACACCCGTTCCCAGCTTGGCGTCTCGAGGAGGTCGTCGAGGCTAGACATGGCGCGTTGTCTTGCGTGATGTGAGGAGTGGGCCATCGTCAACTTCTCGGGGTGGGGGCGTCCGCACCATCTGCTACGAAAGGTTGGCGCTGGCGCCACTTCGTTCAGTGTGTTCGCAAGCGCGCTCTGCAGCATGTTCCAGTGCTCCATCGTCGTCGCGATTGCGCACCATAGACGGACATTCACTTGCCTGGGCTCAGGCAGGTCTGGCTTTGCGATGCACGCGAGCGCCTCCAGACCGATCAGGGTCCCCTGACAGTCGACATCCGCGACAACCTTTCCGCCAGCGAGGATCTTCTGCTGCACTCCGCCGGCGTTGGACACCTGCAGCGCAAGATACGAACAGGAAATCCGTCGCCCCTCCGGTCCGTCCTCCACAGAGAAGCTGAGACGGGCTTCTGGCAACCTCACGTACTCGTCAGGGAGGATGTCGAATCTGATCCGGTCCGACTTGCTCATGTTTGCCCCTGTCTCCAGCAGGGTTTTGGGAGGTGTGAGCAGTGTACCGGCTTGCCCTAGCCCTGCCAGATCGCCCAAAATCACCCTCGAGATAGCTGGGCGGCCGAGCGCGAGCACGCATGGCCGCGAAGAAGCGCGGGGCAAAGTCCGGGAAAGCCGGGAGCCCCAAAAAAAAGCGAGGCACCGATTACCGGTGGAGCACAGACGCGTTCTGCGCTGCCCTTGAGGAGCGAGGGACGGTCAAGGCTGCGTGTGACGCCCTCGGAATCGGCAAGTCGTCGGCCTACCGCCGGCGTAGTGCGCAGCCAGAGTTCGCCAAGGCGTGGGACGAGGCACTGGGCCCGTACCTCGACGATCTCGAGGAGGTCTTCCGCGACAAGGCGCGGCACGGCTGGGAGGAGGTGACCGAGGTCACGCTCTACAAGAAGGACGGCGAAGGCGCGGGCGAGCAGGAGATCCTCGTGGAGCGTCGAGTCGTGACCAAGTGGTCGCCGACGCCGGGCATCTTTCTGCTCAAGCACAGGCGACCGGAGGTCTTCATGGAGCGGGTGGTCGCCGGCCGCTTGCTCGCCGAGAGTGGTCAGGACCCGCTCGAGGTCGCCCGGCAGCTTGAGGAGCTTGGTCGTCAGATCCGCGAGACAGTGGCTCGGAAGCCCGACGAGGGCGAGGACCCGCACGAGGACGGGTTCGGGTAGTGCGTGCGCAGGCGTTGACCCCGCGGTGGCGGCCGCTGAGCTACCACCCCGCGCAATACGCGCTGTACTGGGCCTCACGCAGCCGGTTCCGGATCGTCCCGGCGGGTCGTCGATCGGGGAAGACCGAGATTGCCAAGCGGTGGGTCGTAGCCCGGGCCTGCCGGACGTCGTGTGTTGGCCGGAAGTATGCATTCGCCGCACCGACGCGGGATCAGGCGAAACGCATCTACTGGATTGACCTCAAGGCGCTGGTGCCAGCGGCGTGGGTCAGCCAGGTTAGCGAAACCGAGCTGACCATCGTCCTGCGTAACGGCACGCGCCTCTGCGTGGTCGGGATGGACCGGCCAGAGCGCATCGAGGGCGAGCCGCTCGATGGCATCGTGCTCGACGAGTACGCCAACATGAAGCAGGAGACGTGGATGGCTCACGTCTTCCCTGCGCTCAACACTCCGGGTCGCCCTCCTGGCTGGGCGTGGTTCATCGGCGTCCCCGAGGGTCGCAACCACTACTGGGAGCTATGGCAGGATGTGCCTCGGCTGCAAGCTCTTGGCGAGAGTTGGGACCGTTTCACGTGGAAATCGGCGGACATCATGTCGCCGGAGCAGCTGGAGACGCTGCGCCGCTCGATGGACGAGCGCACGTTCCGCCAGGAGCTCGAGGGCAGCTTCGAGAGCTTCGCCGGCCTCGCCTACTACAACTGGTCCGACGCCAACGTCGCCCCGGTCGCCCAGCTCTACGACGCCTCCCGCCCGCTGATCTTCTGCTTCGACTTCAACACGAGCCCCGGCGTCTGCATCGTCGCCCAGCACTGGCAGGGCCAGAAGATCACGCCCGAGCAGGCCGACGACGGCTGCACGATCGTCATCGCCGAGACCTGGATCGAGAAGCACAGCAACACACCGATGGTGTGTCGGGCTGTCCTGAACGAGTGGGGGATGCATCCGGGCGAGGTGCATGTCTACGGCGACGCAACAGGCGGGGCAAAGGGCACGACCGCGGTCCTGGGCTCGGATTGGGACATCATCGAACGCGAGTTCGCGCGTGCGTTTGGCCAACGGCTAAGCATGCGCAATCGGACGCAGAACTCCGACGAGCGCGCGCGAGTGAACGCCGTCAACAGCCGAGTGCAATCGACCGATGGCAAGATCCGCCTATACGTCGACCCCAAATACTCGGCAAAGACGATTCGCGACTTCGAACAAGTCGAGACAGTCGAAGGCAGTGGCGAGCTTCTGAAAGTGCAAGGTGGCCCATTGACTCACGCGACTGACGCGTTGGGATACTACATCGCCGACAAGTTCCCGGTGAGTGGCACCGAGCTTTGGTCGGCGGATGTTGCATGAGCAACCACCAAGACGCCGCACAGCGCCAACCGCGGCTAACGCAGCTCGCGGGCATTCACCTGCCGTCCGATCCGGAGAAGGCGACGGTTGCGTCAGCGTGTCCAGCGTTCTGGCGCATGTTGCCCTTCTTCGACTTCGCCGACGACTTCGTCGATGGTGACGATGCGATCCAGGCAGCGACTTCGACGTACTTGCCGAGGTACGCTGCCGAGAAGCCCCAGGATTACCAGCGCCGGCTCTCGGGCACAGTGCTGACGCCTGGGTTTGCGCGCGCCGTCGACGCGAACAGCTTGCGGCCGTTCGAGAAGTCTGTGAAGGTGCAACAGGGTTGCGACGACGCGGGCGAGCCGTGTCCGCTGCCGTACCCGCTTGATCGCATCGAGAAGCGGGTGTCCGGCGGTGACGAAGACCTAACCGCGTTCGCGCGCTCGCTGCTCTTCGATGGCACGAAGTACGGGCCTGCTGGCTTCCTCGTGGACATGCCGGAGGTGTTGGATGGCACCAGTCCGGCCGACGTCGAGCGTCAACGGCTGTGGCCTGGGTTCCGGGCGATCCCTGCGCGCGACCTGTTCTGGTGGTCCGAGGGCGTGGACGAGGCGGGCGACCCCACAATCGACGCCATTCGCTGGCTCGACCTTCGCTCTGAGCGTGTCGGGCTCTACGGCATGCGTGAGTTCCCGATTATCCGCTCTATGTCGGCGCCCGAGTTTGGCGAGCGCGGAATGTGGACGACGCATGTGCTCGAGGGCAGTGGTACCGACGCACAGTGGGTGCTTGAGGAGAGCGGCGAGCACGAGTTCCCCGGGCTCCCGTTCGTCTGGGGTCAGTTCGGCCCGCGCAAGGCCAAGCGCATCTACGAGTGTCGGCCGCCGCTCTACCACATCGCGCGAATGAACCTGGCGCACCTGCGGTCCGCGAGCCGGCAGTCGCAGTACGTCGAACGAGTGCGAATCGCGACGGCGTTCCTCTCTGGCGTCGACAAGACGGAACTGGAAGAGGGGCTTTTGGTCGGACCGAATCAGATCAAGGGCGTCAAGAACCCGAACGCCAAGCTGTCATTCCACGAGCATTCGGGCGCGGCTGCGCAGACTGGCTGGGACGACCTCGACCGCTGGGAACTCAAGATGGCGGTCGCGAGCCTCGAGCCCTTGCGCAGCAAGACCGGCACGCCGACCGCGACCGGCAAGGCGATCGACACCGCCGAGAGCACGTCCGACATCCAGTCGCGCGTGCGGCTGCTCGAGATCATGCTGGAGCGCGGCTACGAGCACGCTGCTACGTGGGCCAAGGAAGAGCTGCCCGAAGGCTGGGGAATCGACATCTGGGCCTCGTTCCGGCTGTCGCTGACCACGGGCGAGGATCTCGACCGGATCATGAAGCTGCATGAGCGCGGCGGCATCTCGACGGTCACGATGACGAGCGAGTTCGTTGCGCGAGGGGCCCTGAGCGACCGCGTTGATCCCGAGGCCGAGATCGAGCGGCGGAAGGAGGAGGCGCAGGCTGAGCTGGAGCTTGCGAGGTTCGCGATCGACGACGATGGCGATCAGGGGCAGGGCGAGCCCGATCCGGAGGGCAAGGATGACGCAGCCTGAGAGCGTTGGGCGGACGTGTTACGACTGTGCGCTTCTACGCGTGCACCAGACAGGGTACAGCGACTACACCCCGACCGGTGAGGTGGTGACGTGTGCGCTAGGCCACTTCGACCGAAGAAAGTCGGACGATTATGGTCCGCGCTCCCTGCTCCACTACGACGATTCGTCCCCCTCGCTTGAGGAACTCCCGAATCTCTGCGGCGCGTTCATGGCGGGGGAGCCCGAGACTCGCTCCGTCGACGACGACTGGTGGGATCAGTTTCGCCCTGACTCGAAACGATGGGGGGATGTGCTGCTGGCCAACAAGGCCAGGTGCCTCCGCTGTGACGAAACGGTTGAAAGCGCAGATCGATGTGGCGCGTGGTGGGCGCAGTGCACGTGCGGGAATGTCCAGGTATCTGGAGGTCTGGACTTCGAAGGGCGGAAAGTCGAGAACCCCGGGCTGTTCGTGGAGCTGAGCGAGCGATCGGGAGATGAGGACTGATGCAGGCTCTCGACTGGCACGCCGACCTCACGGTTGAAGGCTTCCGCCTGCGCGAAGGCGAGAAGCCGACCGACGCTCACTTTGCCAACCAGGAGGCTGAGATCGGCCTGATGCCGCGCGGCACTGCGGAGGGGCGGCCCACGGTCATGCTCAAGGCACGCACAGCGGGCGGGGAGCTTGTGATCGTCGAGACGACGTTGCGGCTGTTGGCTACGGCGGTGGACGCCATGCGGGCCTACCAGGCGGGCGAAGAGCAGAGGAACTGATCCGATGCAGATTGGCACGCGCCGCACGTTCTCCGTCCATCGCTACATCGGAGGAGGCATCGAGAGTGGTTGGATGGTCTGGATCTACTGCCCGGGATGCGAGGCCGCGCACGCTCTGCAGGTGCCCCGCTGGTCGTTCAACGGAAGCTACGACGCGCCGACCTTCACGCCATCGCTCCTGACCCGGGGCGAGAAGCTGTGCCACTTGTTCATCACCGATGGAAGGCTGCGTTTCCTGGGCGACTGTGAGCACGACTTGGCGAACCAGGTCGTTGACTTGCCCGATCTTCCGGAGTGGTTGCAGTGACACGGATCATCACGAACAAGGCCAAGTGCAAATGCTGCGGCGAGGTCGTTGAGAGCCACTCCTCCCCCTCGAACTACGAGACATGCTCCTGCGGCAACCTGTGCGTAGGTGGCGGACAAAAGAACATCCTGAGGGCGGCTAGCCGCTGGGACATGTACGAGGAACTGAGCGAGATCCGAAGCATCGACGACGAGGATGTCCGCCTCGAACAACTCCCTGCCCCTGGTCCGCGTCCGGATCGGCATGTCTATCGTTTTGATGGCGTCGACCCTCGCGGAGAACGCACGCCACGACACTTCACAGCCATCATTCTGGCTACTCGGAAGGATGGTTCACCAGTGAGCAAGGTCTACTCAACCGACCCGCACCGGGCCGTTAACGGGCCGCTCAGGTTTGAGGGTGGGACTGCGGTCATGGAGTTCGATGAAGAGATCAACATCAACTTCATGGAGATCCAGAAGCACCAGAGCGCCCACCACTCGGTGGAAGCGATTTCGTGGGAAGTGCAGACGCCCGTGCCCTGGGAGAAGCGAGAGCTGGGGGACATGATCCAGCTGGAGGTCAAGTAGTGGCCGCCAGAGATCCGGACGCACCCTCGTTCGATCGACGCTTCGTCGTCGATCGCGATGGTTGGGTCTACAGCCTGCCGACAGACGAGACTCGCAGCGTCCCTGAACTGGAAGACGCTGGTTTCACGGTGCTACGCGGGTCGGCCCCGCTGCAGTTCTGGAATGGCGCTGCCTTTGTCCCGCCCGGCGAGTTGCAGCCAGGCTCTAGCGATCCCTCCTCGCCGAAGTTCCTGGTCAAGGACGCGGCGGAGAAAGCCAGCCACCTCACCGCCGCCGCGGCTGGCATGGAGTGGGATGCGAAGCAGGTGGCTCTCGTCGTCGAACAGGTGTTCGAGGAGCTCGGGATTGGCGACGTGCCCTCGGATGACGCCCTGGAGTTCATGTGATCTCCGCCGACGAACTCGCCCGCTGCAAGGCCGCCATCCCTGCGATGAAGCACCGCCTCGGTCTGCATGACTGGCACATCGAAGTGCTCTGGGGCAAGACCGAGGCAGACGTGCGCGGGGTGTGCACAGCCACGCCGCGCTACCGAACTGCGACGATCCGCATCGACGAGACCGAGCACGACGACGGCGAGAGTGTGCTACGCACTCTGCGGCATGAGATGCTGCACATCGCTACGTCCGAGTTCGAGCCGATGTACGACGGCGCGATCGCGCTGGCGCGGTCCGACGGCGAGCGTGAGCTGATCCAATGCTTGCATCAGGAGTGCGGCGACCGCCTCGTGCTGATGCTCGAGCGGATGCTGGAGCACGGTCTTGGCGTGACGCTGGAAGCCCTGGCGGAGGAGGTCGCATGAGCCGCGGTCTGTTCGAGCTGCCGAAATGGGAGGCTGCTGGCTGCGTGGTGTCGTGTTGGGAGCAGGGACTGCATGGATCCTTCGATGTTTCGGAGGCTGTGGCCGATGGATGAGTACGTCGTTACAGCCCTGAGTTTCGTCATCGGCATCGGGCTAGCGGGCGGCATCGTCATCCTCTGGGATGGCGTGACGGTGGACATGCGCCTATTCCGCGCACTGTTGCATCCGCACATCTACGTCGTGGAGCAGAAGTTACTCACGGCGTCGATGTCTCTGCGGTGCATCGCGAAGACCGCCTTGTGGATGCTCTGGCTGCGAGGTGAGGCGCGCACATTCAAGACCGAGGAAGGGCGGCAGTGGATGGCTTTGCCTCGGGAGGGAGTGGCGTGAGGTACGTGCCCACGACAAGTCTTCCGGAGATGCAGTGGCGCAAGCTTCCAGGCCCACCGACGCGTTCGTGGACTCTCGTTCCCGAGTGTGTGGAGCTAGCTCGGGTCGTGCCGACATGGGAAGTCGGCGAGTTGGTTGAGGAAATCAGTGTCTACGCCGCAAGCCCTGAGTTTGTTCGTCGGAACTGTGGACCGGTCGCCAACAAGATTCTCGACAGCATTCCTGCTGACTACTTCGAGCGGTGCCGGTCACTCGGGATGCTGCCGAACATCGACTTCCGCGTACACCGTCTGAACGTGGGGGAGTACCCTGCCGTACCAGGGTGGCATTGCGACGGCGTTCGACGAGAGACCTACCACGGCCAGCCTGATCCTGACCGCATCACGATTCGCGACACGGTGCTGTGTTGCGTATCGAGCGGGGATGTCTGCAACCCCGAGATCGCGGTCGAGCCGTTGACCGTTGAGATTCTCGAGAGTCCCCGGAGTGACTCTGCCCTCTGGAGTCACGTCAACGATCAAGTGCCTGACGAGATGCCTCGCATGGTGCTATCGGACGGGGTCGTCATGCAGATCGGTGCGACCACGTTGCACCGAGTACGACCAGCACAGAAGCGCGGAGTCCGTGCACTGTTTCGCATGAGCATGTGGCACAACGACTACCTGGGCGACGGCGGCAAGATCGCGAACCAACAGCAGGTCTACCTCGTCAACGAAGGTGGGTGGTGACGATGGCCGACCTCGCTCTCTTGGTTCTTCTGTGCGTCTGCGTCTTCTTCCTTTGGTCGCAGGCCCATGGGAGTCGGCGGATCGCTCGGTTGTTTGCGCAGAAGAAAGTCGCTCTCGCCGCCCCGCTCGAGCTCTCGACCGAGGACTTCTTCGACCAGGCGATGGCCGTGATTGATGGCGCGCTGTTCCCCTCACCCTGCTGCCTTGAGGCGCTGTTCTGGCGCACCGATAGCCCAGGGCAAGAATGCTCGTGTGGCCGCAAGTGGGTTTTGCGCCGTGCGGAGGACTGCTGGGTGCTCAAGGAGGTCGCTGATGACGAAGCCCGATAGCTCGCCGTCGCCCTACGGCTTCTGCCCGAAGTGTGGCGCTCCTGGCAAGACCCGAGAGCGGCGCCCGGACGGAAACGACAAGTGCTCGAAGGGCCACTCGTATCCGAGCAAGCAGGCGGTGCCTTCAAGCGGAGGGAATGTAAGGCACCGAGAAGCCAGCGTACTCATTGACAGAACACCCTCCGACGGAGAGGTCCTCATCGAAGAGCGCACCGGCCTCTTTCTTCCAGTTGTCGCCTTCGATGTCGGCGTAGAGACTTTTTCGTGCTCGTCAGACGCCCCTGAACTCGACGCGGCCCTCGCCAACATGGTCGCCACCGCAACCGGCACCGGCCGAGAGAGTAGCGTTCGTGGCGATTTGATGATTACTCGGAAGCGTCCAGTGCTGGTTGCGCATGTTGTCCTCTGGTCCAGGATCCCCGAGTGCCTGACACTTTCGGTGAGGGGTGGCGGTCTTTGTGCGGCACAAGACCCAGAGTTGGTCTTCGATGGAGTAACCCGCATGCGTCGATGCGGCGGGGAGGTTGCTTCCTGGTCGACGACGCGTTTCCGCTGGGCTGAGGACTGATGCAGGGCCCCCAGTCGATCAACCAGCAGCTCAACGATCGCGCCATCCTGCACGCGGTCCTCATGGAGCGGTTCAAAGCGCGCGAGGTCCGCGCGGTCATGCGCTTCCTGGACGAGCACCTGATCCCGGACACGCTGCGGGAGGTCGAGCGCATCGCCAAGATTGCCGACAGCCGGCCGCTGTCGCGGCTCACGCAGGCACGGCGCATCCTGCTGGAGAAGCGCCTGCAGGACTTGCGCGACGTCCTGCGCGGAGGCGCGGTGGCGCTGAACGCCGACCTGCGCGAACGGTTGGTCGGGCTGGCGAAGCAGGAGGCGGCCTGGCAGGTGCGCGAGTTCCAAGACGTCGTCCCGGTCCAGCTCGGCATCGCATCGCCCTCGGCAGCGTTGCTGCGCGAGGTTGTCATCCGCCGGCCGATGCAGGGCAAGTTCTTGCGCGAGTGGGCGGCGGAGGTCGGCCAGAACACCGCGCGGCGCGTCAGCCAAGCGATCCGGATTGGGATCGCGCAGGGCGAGGGCGTCGACACGATCGTGCGCCGTGTGCGTGGGCGCCGCACCGAGGGCTTCACCGACGGCGTCATGCAGGCGACCCGACGGGAGGCGGAGATGGTTGTCCGCACCGCGGTCAACCACACGATGACGCAGGCGCGCGAGGCGGTGTTCGTCGAGAACGCCGACATCATCAAGCTGGTGCAGTGGGTCTCGACGCTGGATTCGCGCGTCTCACAGATCTGTGCGGGCCTACACGGAAGGCGTTGGCGCGTAGGTAGCGGCCCTCGTCCGCCGGCGCACCCATGGTGCCGAAGCACGGTGACCGCGATCCTGAAGCACGCTCGCAGTATCCCTGCCCTGCAAGGACTACCCCCGGCGCAGATGGCGAGCATGGATGGGTTGGTGCCCGATGTGGACGACATCGGTCCATGGCTCAAGCGCCAGTCGCGAGAGCGGCAAGAGGCGGTTCTCGGCAAGTCCAAGGCCGCCCTCTTCCGCCGGGGCGTCGTGCCGATCCAACGGTTCGTGGACGTGCCGACGCTGCGGCCGTTGCGCTACGAGGAGCTGCTCAAGATCGAGCGCCGGCTACGCGGCATGGCCAACTCGGGGGCGAACTGATGAACCGGTTGCAGTTCCTCGACGCGCTCACCGGTCGGCACCGTCTGTGCACAGCGACTGTACCCAGTCACCTGCGAAAAGCTGCGCAGCAGCGGGCCGAGCACCGCGGCGTGATCCTTGCGGCGATCGACGACGACGGTGTGTGCATCGCGCTGGCGGCGACCGATTGCGAAGTCGAGCGGACGGACAAGGGCGCTCTGGTGCGGACCGCCCAAGAGTTCGTCAGGACTGACGATGGCGCCTGCCTGGAGAAGACCTCTAAGGTCGCTCTGGCTGTGACCGTCTACGGCGCAACGTGTGTCTACGAGAAGAACGGAGCGCCCTTCACGATCAACAGGAACTACGAGGACGGCCCCCCGAGGTTCTGGTTCCGCGACCGGCATGTCACGCGGATGACTGGCCCGATCAACGAGATCGTAGAGATGACGTACAGGCCGCGGGTCGGCTGCGACTGCAAAGAGACAGTTTCGTCGACATTGGGCGTCAGGGCCCGCCCATGCGACAAGCACAAACAGGAGTGAGAAAGAGATGGCACTACCACTACACATCAAGACGCTCGAGGACGTCGACGAGCCGTTCCGCGAGCACTACGTCGAGTCAACGATCTCGGGCGTCGAGGGTTTCGTCTTCGACGGCACCTCCGGCAGTGGGCTCACGATCGAGCACAACGTCGAGAACCTCAAGCGGTCGCTGTCGAGCGCTCGCGCGGACGCCAAGAAGGCGCAAGACACGCTGGCCAAGTTCAAGGACGCCGACGGCAACGCCCTGGACCCGGACGAGGTAGCCCAGGCGATCGAGCGCCTCGAGCAACTCGGCGACGATGCGGACATCGAGGAGCGCATCAAGACGGCGGTCCAGGACAAGCTGGACCGCGTGCAGCGCTCACACGCTGACGAGGTGAAGCGCCTGACGAGCGAGCGAGACGAGGCGCAGACCATGCGCTCGAAGCAGGCAACGCGGTTCGAGCTGATGAAGTACCTGGCGCCCTCGGACAAGGAGGCCGCCCGTGCCCGCGACCCGGAGCTTCTCTTGCTGGCCTTCGAGGGCCAGGTCAAGCACGTCACGAACGACAACGGTCGTGACGAGTTCCACGTGCTCGACGAGAACGGCAACCGCCGCTACAGCGACCGAACTGGCCAGGCCGAGCAGTACATGGGTCTGGATGAGTTGGTCGAGTCGTCCCGTAATGGGCGGTTCAAGGACCAGTTCGTCGTCCCCGAGGTGAAGGGTACGACCTCGGCGCCGAGGAAGCCGCAGCCCGAGCGTCAGCCGGCGGCGGTCGACGGGGACCAACGCTCTGCAAGCGAGCGGCTGAAAGCCGTCTATGCGCAGAAGTACGGCGAGTAGCTCCCGCCAACAAACCGGCAATGAGCCGGCAACACCGCGGCAAATTGAGAAAAACTAGCGCGCGCAGGGTTGACCTTCTGCGAGCGACTATGCGATAAGCGATCGCACTGGGTCCATTCCTCTGGCGCGTGGTGCGCGCCAGCCGTCTGGGCTCGCCGGTCTCCCGCCGCAAACCTGAGCGTGGTGCGCCAGGTTTGCACGGCAGGGGGGATCCCTGAGGGGCCGGGTTTACGGACGAACTCCGTGGGCCTGGCCATGTCCTCAGCCCCGGAGGGTTGAAACACCTGGGGCGAGGAAATGGGACTCACACTATACGAGGCGTCGAAGCTGAACAGCGGCGACGTCCACCGCGCTGCGATCATCGAGCTGTTCGCGCGCTCGACGCCATTGATGGGCGTCCTTCCGTTCGACGACATCACCGGCGGCGGCCTGACCTACAACCAAGAGCAGGCACTGCCCGGCATCGCGTTCCGCGGCATCAACGAGGGCTACACGGCGTCGGCTGGCGTCATCAACCCCGTGAGCGAGCCGCTGTTGGTTGGCGGCGGCGATCTCGACGTCGACAAGGCGATCATCAAGACCCGTGGCATCGGTGTGCGTAGCACGCACGAGGCGATGAAGGTGAAGGCGATGGGCCAGAAGATCGCCCACACCTTCATCAAGGGGGACGGCTTGACCGACCCCCGTGAGCCGACCGGCTTGCAGGCGCGGCTCATTGGCAGCCAGGTGCTGTCGAACTCGGGCGCGGCCGGCGGTGGCCCCCTCTCGATGGAGAAGGTCAACGA
Source organism: Planctomycetota bacterium (assembly GCA_965223545.1). Taxonomy (GTDB): domain Bacteria; phylum Planctomycetota; class UBA1135; order UBA1135; family UBA2386; genus CBDCWY01. The sequence continues at coordinate 7,822,594 of OZ245006.1, forward strand.
GGCAATCGACAACACCGAAGACGCCACGCACATCATCGCAACGAAGAGGGCGCGTCGCGTGATGAGCAAGGCGGCCAAAGAGACGTCAATCTCGGGCGAGATCCAGTTCGATACGGACGACTTCGGCATCCAGTTCGCGCGCTACAACGGCCTTCCGATCGTCGAGGTCGACGGCTTCGGCGTGGCGTCGCAGTACGTCGCCCTTGGCGACAACGAGGCGGCCACCGGCGGCGGTGCCGCGCAAGCGACCTCGATCTACGTCGTCAGCTTCCGCGAGGGAATGCTCGGCGGCATCCAGAACGGGATCATGGAGGCCAGGGATCTCGGTGAGATCGACGAGAAGCCGGTCCTGCGCACTCGCGTCGAGTGGCTGGTGGGTTTCGCCCTCTATCACCCGCGTGCCGCGACCCGGCTGCGCGACATCGACGCTGGCCAGGCGGCCGTCGCCTGATCTGAAGGAGAAGCATCATGCCACTCACTCGAGGCTACATGTTCGACAAGGAGCTGCAGCTGGCCGATGGCGCTGCGGCTATCACCGCCAGCGGCGTCACCCAGGTCGATGGCTCTGCGGCCTCTCTGGATCTTGGCGCTGCGGCGAACGGCTCCGGGGATCTCGTCGTCGATGTCAGCGCGATCGACATCACTACCGGCGACGAGTCGTACGAGCTGCTGCTGCAGGGGTCGTCGAACTCCGACTTCTCGTCGGACGTCCAGACCATCGCGCGCGGCAAGCTCGGTGACTCCTCGACCCTCGGGACCGGTGTCGACGCCGACAGCGTTGTCGGTCGACACGTGATCCCGTTCCACAACGACGTCGCACAGACCACCAGCTACCAGTACCTGCGGCTCGCCGTGGTCGTCGCCGGGACCACCCCGTCGATCACCCTCAGCGCGTTCGTGGGGATGAGCAAGGTCGTCAAGGCGTAGGCGTGGACCTCCTGCTCGCTCCGTGGGTGCGCGCGGCCACGGAGCGGGCGCAGAGATCGCGCGCTAGGTCGAGCTTGGAGATGACAACGTGATCGAGAGAGATCGAGACCATGCCGGGATCACCGCACAGATGGTGGACCCGGCATCCGGGGCGGTACGAGTTTGGTTGCGCCACGAAAAAGAGTGGGGGCTGCGCTCACCCGTCGACGCGCGAGAGCTGTTGGCATCCGGGCAAGCATCGCTGATGCCGCCCGATGGTTCGGGGGGCGACCGCAAGGAGGCGATTCTCATCTCGCCCGACGAGCGCCGGCGCCGCTTCGCGGTGCTGTCGAAGCCGGACCTCCAGATTGCTTGCGAGGCGGTGGGCGTTGCCTACTTCGGCGACGACGCTCGAGGCGCTCTCGTCGAGAAGCTCGTCGGCAGCGGTGCCGATCCGAGTCAGTGCGAAGCCGCGATTGCTCAGGTCCACGCCGACCGCGCCGCCAAGGATGCGGCCGCGAAGCAGGAGGCCGAGGAAGCCGAAGCGAAGCGCAGAGCCGAAGCCGACGCCAAGGCGCAGGCTGAGGCCAATGCGAAGAAGGCTGCCGAGACGAAGGCGAAGGCGTCCTAGCGCATGGCGCTCATCGTCGAGGACGGCACGGGGCTCGCGACGGCGGAGGCATGGATCTCCGTCGCCGACGCAGCCACGTACCTGACGTCCATCGGCGAAACCTGGACCGTGACCGTCTCCGAGCAGGAGGAGGATCTACGGGTCGGCACGCAGGAGCTCGAGAACCTCTATGCGTGTCGCTGGCCTGGCACACGCGCGACCGACGTGCAGGCGCTGTCCTGGCCACGGATTGGCGCGACCGACTGTGACGGCTACGCCGTCGAGAGCGATAGCGTCCCGGTGCTGCTGCAAAGGGCGAGCGCGCTCATCGCTGCTGCGCGTCGTCAGCTGATCGTTGCTGGCGATCCGTTCCAGCCGACAACGCTTTCGGCCGGCGGCACCGTCGTCAAGAGCACGGTCAAGCTGGGGCCGATCACCGAGTCGTTGGAGTACGGCTCTGGCGGCTTGTCGGCGGATGAGGCGGGCGTCGCCGTGCGGCGCTTCCCTCGCGTCGAGGCGATGCTGCGACCGATCTTGCTGCCCGCCGGGCGCGTGGAGATGGCGTGATGTCGGCCCCTGTCGGCAGCCAGCTCTGGGACATCGCCAAGGGCTACCAGCGCCAGTGCGTGCCCTACCGCGAGCTGCGTGACTGGGAGCTTGCCAGCTGGGTCGTGCTGGGAGAGCACGTGCCGCCGCACGAGATGGCCGAGGCGCTTGGTCCGCTGCCGCCGTTCTCAGCCGAGGAACAAGTCTTCGACCCCGCCTCACACGGCCCGATCGCCCCTGGCGAAATGGGCTTCGGCTTCTCGGAGGTCGAGTGATGGTCTCGCCGATCGTCACAAGGGGTCGGGCGACGGCCACGCGGCTCCTGCTCAAGCACGGGTTCGCGGGGGTTCTCAAGTATCCCGACGTGGCCCCAGTGCCGGGTTCGAGCATCGAGATTGCAGGGCCTGGCGAGACCTTCCCGGTCAGGGTTGTGCCGTTCACGACCGAGGCAATCACGGGCTCCGAGCTCGGCCGTACCGAGTCTGGCACGACCCTGATCGCCGGCGCATCACTCACGTCTCCGCCGCCGATGAACTCAACGCTCACCGTCGGCAGCAAGACCTGGGTCGTCACGGCATCGTCGCCGTTTCCTGACGACGGCAGCGAGACGGCCGCCGATGTTGCCCTGTTTCAGGTGGGGCTGGAGCGGTGATCGTTGCCTACCAACGCCGCGTCCTACTCGATCAACGTCCGGCGCTGGGCGCGGAAGACAGTGCCGGATCGGCTGGTCGAGATTCATCGCCAGATCGCGTTCGAGGCGATGCGCCGCATCGTGCTGCGGACGCCGGTGGACTCCGGTCGCCTGCGCGGCAACTGGTGGCTGACGATCGACGTGATTCCGGTCTCCGAGCGCCAGGTCGCGGACCCGCTTGCGTTGGCGATCGGACGACTGACGACGCTTGGTCCTTACAAGGTCGTCCACATCACGAACAACGTCCCGTATGGACCGATCGTCGAGCGCGGCGGCTTCATCCCGAAGAACCCAGGTCCGAGCAAGGACCCGCGGCCGGGACGCAAGGGCCGAGTGCTAGTGCTCGGCGGATTCAGCGTACAGGCGCCGCAGGGGATGGTCTCCGTGACCGTCCGGGAGCTCGCGGCATGAGCGGAGTCGAGGGCGTGGGGGTGCGTAGGTTGGGCGATCCTACGCAGCGGTGGATTTCGACGGACACACTTTCACAAGGGTCGTCCAGCTATCTCCTCCCACCGCAGACCTCCACGCCCTCACGTTTTTGCGGGGGCTGGCGATGAGCGTCGGGCCCTACCAAGAGATGGTGGACTTGGTCGAGCGCCAGGTCTGCGGCGAGTGGGCTACGCAAAACGGTGCGCTCGTCGAGTTCGAGAATCGAGCTGTGCAGAAGCCGGAGCCATCGGCAGGCGCGTCGTGGTGGGGCGCTACGGTCGATCACTCGGGCACTGAGCAGCTGTGCATGGGTCGCTCGGTGCGGTACCGCAAGCGCGCGACCCTTCGTCTTGGCGTCCGGGGCCCTCTCGGGAGTCTAGCAGCCGGGCGCAACCAAGCCTCGGACGCCGCTTCTTCGTTCCCTCCGGGCCTGCGCGATGGCGTGATCTGGGAGCCGGGACACATCGAGCAGGTGGGCCGCGAAGGCGCCTGGTTCCGGTGGGATGCGGTCATCCCCCTGTACGTCGACGACGACCAGGACTCGGATGCAGGCATCGCCGCGTTTGCTCCGGTCACCTTCGGCTCAACGCTCGAGACGATCCGCGAGCGCATGTGCTCGACGGTCTCGAGCGTCTTGCCGGTGCGGACGCTGTGGGGCAACGAGTCGGTCACCGATGTGCCGGACGTTAGCGAGACCTGGTGCATGGTTTGGGCGGACTTCGGCAGCTCGACTCCGGAGTCGCTGGGGCTTGGCGCAGCGATCGAGTCGTCGGGCCTGACGCGCGTCCAGGTCTACAGCCCGCTTGGCAGCGGGCATGGTCCTGGGTTGGCGGTATGTGACGCGGTGGTGCGGCGGTTCCGCAACACCAGCGACCAGGGGGTGCGACTGGGGACGCCGTACCTCCAGAGCGTGGGCAAGGACGGGGCGTGGTGGAGGCACGACACACTCGTGCCGTTCAGCGTGGTTTCGGCAGTGGCGTAGCGAGGGCGGATAGATGGCAAGCGCAGAAGCAGTCCGGTTGGCGATCGGCTACCAGAATGGTGGTCGCGGTGTGCCGGCGACGGTCACCGACAAGAAGATCTTCCGCTACACGAGCGAGTCGCTGGGCTCGACCGCGAACGCGCAAGAGAGCCCGGAGATGAACGACGGAGGGCAGCCGCAGACGGCGGTCCGCGAGTCGATCCAGAGCACCGGCGGCATCGATGGCGTGCTGCACGAGAGCGGGTGGGAGGAGAGCTTGGATGGTCTCCTCTACGCCGATCTGACGGGCAACAACTCGCTGAGCACCGGCCTCAACCCCGCCGTGCAGACCAACGTCGGGATCAACGGGAACAAGTACAACAAGACCGGCGGTTTCACGACGGCGAACGGCTTCACCAATGGTGGCTGGGTGCTGGCGAGTGGGTTCCCCGACGCCACGGCCAACGGAATCGCGCGTGTCACGACCCGCACCGACAACGATCTGACCGTCGAGGGCCTCACGTTGCCGGCCTCGGTGACTGCGGCCGCGGGCCAGCACGTCGAGCCGGGTCAGCTCCTCATCCCCGATACCGTGCTCTCGTACTTCACGATCGAGCGCTACCACACCGACATCTCGACCGGCAACCCGTATATCCGGTTCATCGACGCCATCCCGACGTCGTTAGACGTCAACATGCCGACCACGGGGCCGATCACAGTCTCGTTCGGCTACATCACCGGCACGCCGAGTTTCGAGAGCACCGCTCTCGGGGGCACCTACAACGCTGCAAGCAGCAACGAAGCGTTCACCGGGGTGCAGAACGCGGTCGCGTGGTTCGAGGGTGGCGCCGGCAGCTACACCGGCATCCCCTGCCGCATCCAGGGCAGCTTCCGCATCACCAACGGTGCGCGCGCCGTGCAGTGCCAAGGCGAGTCGACGCCCTCGAGCTTCTCGCGCGGGTCCTTCAGTGCCACCGGGAACACCACGTTCCTGTTCGACGGCGACACCAGCATCCCGCAGAAGTTCCTGGACAACGAGCTGAGCGGGCTCGCGTTCAGCTTCGTCGAGAGCGCTGGCACGAAGGGAATGCTCTTCCATTTTCCTGCAACGCGCTACAGCTCGTACAGCGCGCCGGCGCGAGGCAAGGGCACCGACATCCAAGTCTCGATGGACTGGTCCGCTGAGCAGCCCGCCGGCGGCAGCTTCGTCGAGGTCTACTCGTTCGACGCGGCCTGATCGAGGCCGGAAAGGGAGATAGCAGCATGCCGAAGATCTCGGACTTGGCGCTCGATGTTGATCGAGCAACCGAAGGCGTCTGGGCGACGTACCCGTGGGATGACCGGGTGCGGGTCAAGTTGTCGCGGATCACGCATCCGGACTACGCGGAGAGGCTCGAGCAAGTGTGCGCTCCGCACCGCGATCCAGACGGGAACGTCCCCAAGGAGATGTACGAGCGCCTCTCCAGGCAGGCCATGGCGGTCTTGTTCCGTGAGTGGGAAGGCATTCTCGATGACGACGAGGAGCCGCTTCCCTGCACGCGAGAGAATGCTGAGCCGTTCATGGTCGAGGAGCGCCTCCGCCCGTTCGGCAACTGGGTCCGCAATGTCGTGATGGGCGTTGCGGCCTACACGCAAGCCTCCGCCAAGGCCGCGGCGGGAAACTCGTCAGCTTCCTGAGGTGGCGCCAGGAGCACGGAGACCAATGGCTGGACGAGGACGGCAACTGGACCAAGGCGCTGCGGGCAGCGATCGCAGCCGGGACGCCACCAGAGGATTGGACCAACCGGCCGGAGATCAAGACCGAGTGGGTGCCACTTCTCCATCTGTGGTTGGACTGCGACGCGACCCGGACCTACTGCACGGTGACGGGGCGTCCGCATCGGGTCCGTATGTCGGAGGCGCTTGCTGGATGCGAGCTGCATGGTCTTCGCCGACGGTGGTGGTACTGGACCGCGATCTGCGAGGTCGACGTCCAGATGCTCCGGGACCGCAAACCGAAGGAGAAGGGCCTCAACCCGCCGACCGATGACGGAATAGTCATCCGCGGCGCGCCCGAGAGCGATGCCGACCGTTGAACAGCTGCGACTCGACATTGACGCGCGGGGTGCGCGGCAAGGTGGGCGTCAGGCTGAGCAGGCGACGGATCGCGTAGCGGCGAGCGCGAAGCGGGCCGATCGCGCGATCAACAAGTTCGACGGTGAGCTGCGGACGATGGGGCGGACGACGCGTTCGCTGCTTGGTCCGCTGTTGGGGCTGGGTGGTGCGTTCACGGGGATCGCGGCGGCCCGGCAGGGGATCAGCACGATCGCGGGCTTTGAGCGATCGATGGCGCAGCTGCAGGGCGTTGCGACTGCGTCGGCCGGATCGCTGGCCGAGGCCCAAGCGCAGATGGTCGAGCTCGAGGATGCTGCCCGCAACCTCGGCGCCACGACCGAGTTCTCGGCGAGCCAGGCGGCCGAAGGCTTGCTCTTCCTGTCTCGCGCAGGGTTCACCGTCCAAGAGTCGCTGCAGGCGATCCAGCCCACCATCAACGCGGCGTTGGCCGGCCAGGTCGACTTCGCGCAGGCGGCCGACATTGTCTCGAACGTCATCAAGCAGTTCGAGCTGAACGCATCGAGCGCAACCAAGGTTGTCGACGACCTGGTCATCGTCAGCAACCGGTCGAACACGTCGTTTGCGCAGCTTGCGGATGCGCTTGTGGTCGCAGGGCCGATCGCGCAGCAACTCGGCATCTCGCTAGAGGAGACTGCGTCCGCGATCGGTGTACTTGGCGATGCCGGTATCCAGACGAGCCAGGCGGGCACGAACCTGCGGCAGATCATGCTCAACCTCATCGACCCGAGCGATGAGGCCCGGAAGACGATCGAGGCGCTGGGGTTGTCGTTCGAGCAGATCGACCCGCGGCGAGTTGGTCTTGATGGGGCGTTTCAAGCGCTGGCTGCAGCTGGTCTCGATGCCGCCGCGGCCACGCAGGTGTTCGAGGCACGCAACGTCGCCGCCGCCGGTGTGCTCAAGAACTCCGTCGACCGGATGCGGGAGCTGGAGGAGGCGACTGGGCGGTTCCAGGGTGAGGCGCAGAAGGCGTCGGACCTGGTTGCCAACACGCTATCGGGGTCGTTCAAGTCGTTCCGGTCCTCTCTCGAGGAACTCATGCTCGTCCTCGGCGAGAGCGGTCTGGACTCGGCCCTCAAAGAGATCGTCGACTTCTCAACCGACGTAGTGCGCGCGTTGGCAGGGATGGAGGGTGGCGCGGAAGGGTTTGCGGATGGCGCTGAGACTGCAGCCTCTGCCGCGAAGGTCCTGGCTGTGGCCCTTGGAACGGCGGGGTTGGCGGGGTCTTTGTCGCTGGCCGCAGGGGCGGTGCGGGGGCTAGGCGCAGCAATGCGCGCGAACCCAATCGCGGCCGCACTCACTGTTGGGTTTGCAGCCGCCACCGCCGCTACGGAGCTGCTCACAAGCAAGTTGAGGGACCTGCGGAAAGAGCAGGAGCTGGTTAACCAGACCGCGGCCGAGTTTGCCAAGTTCAACCCTCAGCTGGAGGCTGAAGTCCTCTCGCCCATCCAACGTGTCCCTGACAACTTCATCGTGCAAGACGCACGCGAGGCTGCGGAGATCTTCCAGGAGATGGGGGAGAGCTTTGACCAGGCGTTTCTGGAGGTCGCTCAGGGTGGACTCAAGTTCCAGAGGGAGCAGATCGAATCCGAGATCGCGCGGCTGCGATCCGTGGAAGCGAAGATCTTCGCGAACCGGGCAGCGCTCGGTGATGACCCTGCGTCACAACAAGCGCGCGCTCAGGCGGATGCACTCCTCGCAACAGCAAGGAACGAGCAAGAGAGACTGAGTCTGCTAGCCAGAAACGAGGCCCGTGAGGAACGGGCGAAACTGTTGCTCGAGGGGTTTCTGAGAGACAAAGAGCTTGCAGAGCAGCTCCGTCGCCAGGCCGAGGAGGAGGCAGCCCGCGAACGAGAGCATGCCGCCGAGGTTCGCCGTGTGGCGAACGTGCAAGCGGGAGATCAGCTTGCGGGAGAGTTCCTCCGCCCGTTTCAGGAAGAAGCCCGCATCCTTCGGGAAACAGGAGATGCGCGCCAACGCGTCGTCGCCCTGATCGAGCTGGAGAACCTGGCGCGCGAGTCGGGGATCAAGCTCGAGGAAGTTCTAGCGGGGAAGCGGCTGGATCGCGTGCTCGATGAGCAGCAATCGCTAGAGAATGAGATCCTCTCCCGGAGAGAGCTCGAGCTGACTTTCGGGGATGTTGGGGCGACGATCGGCGAGGCCCTCGGCCGCGGCATCCTGGATGCGATCGAGGGTGGCGACCTCGAGGAGATCGGCCAGTCGATCCTGCGCCAGATTGCGCAGGGGGCTGCCGAGAACTTCGTGGTCAAGCCACTGGCAGGTCTCGGGAACGAGTTGTTCGGGGCCTTGGGGTCAGCGATCGGCACGGCTCTCGGCGGCCGCGTTGGATCAACCCAGGCAACTGGCGCCACGGGCACTCAGGCAGCCAACAACCAGTTGAACCAGCTCGGTCTCCCGACCTACGCGCCGGCTCGTTTCGCCGCCCCCAGCGTCTTCGAGCCTCGGGTGCCTCTCCCGTTTTCCGGAGCCCCAACGTTTCCGGATGGCTCTCGCGTCGCTCCTGGCGCGTCAAGCCCGACCGGTCGCGGCAATGCCCCAATCATCATCAACGTCCAGTCGACCGACCAGGCCGTTCGGACTGCGCGCCAGATGAACGAGCAGCGCAAGCGCGAGATCATGGGAAGGCGGCGCTAAATGGCGTTCCGCGAGACGCTGTTCCCCACGTCGATCTCATGGGGTAGCTCCGGCGGTCCTGGCTACCGCGCCGACGCCCAGGAGTGGCACAACGGCGGAGGCCTGCAGCGCTCGCTCAACCAGCTGCCGCTGCGAGTCTGGAACGTCCAGCATCGACTGACCACGGCGGTCAGGGCCTCGGCGTTGCTGGACTTCTACCGAGCTCGAGGCGGCCCTGCCGACGGGTTCCGTTTCGAGGACTGGACCGACTACTCGACCGATTCGAAGCACAGCGTTGTCCCGACGCTGGCGAGCCTGGCCGACACGCGCAACCTGCACCTCCTCGGCTGCGGTGACGGGATTGGTGCGATCACTTTCCAGGCACGCAAGCACTACCGCCGCAACGGCTACGTCCGCAGCCGCCCGATCCAGAAGCTCAAGCTGCCGGGTGACCCCAAGGCTTGGCTCAGGGTCTACGCGCTCGTCGGGCTCTCGCTCATTGAGCTGTTCGAGGGGCCGGGCTACAGCGTCAACCGGAGCACTGGCCAGATCACGATCCCGGCGGCCATCCCCCGGGGCACGCAGGTGCTGTGGTCGGGGACCTTCGACGTCGCGGCGCAGTTCGACCCGACCGTGACGGAGCAGTTCCTTCAGCAGCAGGTCGACTACATCCGCAACGCGGGCGACGAGGAGGGCGTCTACGCCATGGCTCCTGTCGTCGTCCGAGAGATCGCCAACGGCATCGAAGACGCTGAGCCACGGTTCGCTGGCCGGCACGCGGACGTGTCGTTCGGCATCGACTACCAGCTGTCGTTCGGGCCCGGCGCGTCGCAGAGCCTGACCGCAACCGCGGGCGGGTTGACCGCCTACCTTCCGAAGCGCGACGGCGTGCCCGAGGGCGGCCCAATCATGTGGCTGCACAACGCCGGCTCAAACACGTTCCGGCTGGCTGACTTCGACAACAACACCGTGGTCAGCTCGTTCGCCGCAGGCGAGACGGTTCGGCTCTACACGCGAGATGAGGCGGGTTGGCTGGGGGTGTGAGTGCCCCATGCCATGGGGAATCTCGAACTTTCTCGATCGCGCAAGCGCCGGTGCTGTCGAGGTTTGCGCCCTGAGATGCCCGTGCTGTCGTCGCGTCCGCGCTCGGGCTGAGTCAACTCGGCCTAGAATCTAGACGATGCTGACGAACCGGGTGTCCCCGCGCCCGGGGGGGGTGCGCCATGACATCCGTGCTCGAGGTTGCAAAGTACGTACAGGCAAGGGTTGGTTCTGACTCCAACACGCTGAAGGTCCAGAAGCTGTGCTACTACGCGCAGGCGTGGCATCTTGCGTGGACGGGGACGCCCTTGTTCGCGGAGCGGATCGAGGCGTGGAGGCTCGGGCCGGTGTGCCCGATCCTCTACGACGCTCAGTACCACCAGCAAGAAAAGTTGGTGGGCGAGGGCAAGTTGTCCGAGAAGCAGCGGTTGGTAGTCGACCAAGTGCTGGAGGCTTACGGCAACAAGTCTCCCGGCGAGCTGTCGGAGCTGACGCATCGGGAGGATCCGTGGCGTGATGCGCGTGGCGACGTGAGTCCCGAGGCGCGGACGAACACCGAGATCTCCCAGGCCGCGATGCAGAGCTACTTCTCGGACCAGAAGCTAGCCAGGAGCGAGGAGGAGTGGTCTTCGGATCAATCCTTCGAGGACTTGGCGCGCTCTCTGGCCCGTCAGTACTCCAGTCTGCTGCATCGGTTGGCGTGACTACCTGGCTGCCGAGCCAAGATGAGGTCCTCTTCTTGCATCGCCTCGCCCTGGAGAATGGCGGGGGGCAGTCAGGGGTTCGTGACGAAGCAGCCCTCAAATCTTGCATTGCGCAGCCATCCGGCAGTTTCGCCGGGCGCGACTTGTACGAGGGCACGGTTGCCAAGGTCGTGCAGCTGGGCTTCCTGATCATCCAGAACCACCCGTTTTTCGATGGCAACAAGCGGACCGGACACATGGCGTTGGTAACGACGTTGGCCGCGAACGGCTGGTTCCTCCTGGCTACTGACGACGAGCTCCATGACGAGATCATCAGAGTGGCGGAGGGGCGCTCGACTCGCGATCAGTTCCTCGAACGTGTCCGCTACTGGGCCCAGAGAAGGGTCTAGCCAAGCCCTTCGGGGTGGCGCCCACCTCCCGGCAAGGATAGCCTGACATTCGGAGATAGCTGGGCGCCCGCCGAGACCGCGGTGCGCACACGCACGACAAGATCAGAACTCGGTAGCTGGGCCCCGGAGCGGTGCTGATGGGGTTCCAGCACCGCAACACGTTCCAGCGCTGCTCGGGCTTCGGCACGTCAACAGGACCGCGACACTCGGTCATCACCGCCGTTGCGGACAGCGGCCGCGTTGTGCGCAAAGGCCAATGGACCGCGAACCAGACCCGCCTCTCGATCGACCTCGACCTGTCCGGCATGGCGCGCGACACGATCGCCGACGTGCTGTCGCAGTTGCACGTCGCACGCGGCCCGGCATTCGGATTTCCCGTGCGGGACTGGGCGGACTGGTCGACCCACCCGAATCACGACAGCGCGCCAAATCCCGCCGACCCCACACACTGGACCTTCATCGGCCTCGGCAACGGTGCCCTGGACCGCTTCCCGGTCTACAAAGCGTACGGCACCGGCACTGCGACCCTTCCAAACCTGACCGAGGACCGATTCCGCCGCATCAGCAAGATCATCCCGCCTGGCGAGGACGACCACCTGATGGCGGTCTCTGTCTACACGACCGACGTTGTCGCTGGGCAGCTCACCGAGGGCACGCACTACTCCGTTGACTACGACCAAGGATTCGTCCGCTTCGCGACTCCCCCAGCGCCAAACCTGCTGGTGGGGGCGTGCTTCGCGTTCTACACGCCGGCGCGCTTCAGCACCGAGACCGCCGGCGGCATGGAGATCACGTACAGCGGCCCCGACGAGGCCAGCGTCGACAACGGTCGCCTGAACGAGTGCAGCCTCCAGTCCCCGGGCGAGTGGCACGACGAGTGGGACGCTGGCGGTTGGCGTGACGTGACCGTGACGCAGGGGTCACCGCACCAGATCAAGTTCGAGGACGGCCTGTTCCAGGAGTTCTCGGGGCACAGCGCGGGCCAGGAGTTGCGGTTGCCTGATGCCCGCGACCTGACCCACAGCTACCAGGGAACGGACTGGACAACGCCAGGCGGCCCGTACTTCCTCCTGCACAACAAGGGGCCGAACAACCCTGTGCTGCGCGAGGTCGGCGGCGGCAACCTGCTGACGCAAGGATCGATCACGATGACCTTGGGTCGCGTGCTCGAGGTCCACCTCATCGACGGCACGACTCGGCAGGGGTGGTTGGCGCTGTGAGCGTTCCAGCAACATCGCCCTTCGCCCGCGGGCAGAAGGTAACCGCCCCCGAGCAGCACTGGGGCAGAGTCACCTGGCTGACGGTGGACGGGGGCGGCACGCACTACTGGCACCCTGAGCACGCGCGGCACTGGCACATCCAGATCCTCCCGGTCGTGGCGGCGGACGAAGTGTTGCTGTTGCCCTACTTCGCCAAGGCGCTGGAAGAGGGCTATGTCGGCACGATCAGCAACGACGTCAACTCAGCGCGTCGGCTGCGCATCCGTAATGCGTTCGGCGCGGCGTTGCCGAACAACCTGATCCCGATCGGGTGGCATGCGGACATCTTCCTCACCGACAACTCCACTGATCTCGGTAGTTGGCGCATCGACGTCTGGAACTCGGCAAGCCGGGTGGCGAGGTCCTGATGGCGTTTCGCAACGGATCGACGGTGTCTGCGCCGACGCGCACGATGCAGGTGGCGCGGCTCTTTCGCGTGATCCGCACGGACGGGCAGGAGCACTTGCTGACCGACCACGATCGGCCGGTGCGGTACCGGGGCCGGAAGTACGAGCCGGAACCGGGAGTCAACGCGCACCCGATTCGAAACGAGTCGGGTTTGCGCCCGCGAACAAGCCGGATTGGCATCCTGATCGACCAGGAGACCGGGGTCGGGCCGACATTCGACGACGTACGCAACGGGCGGCTCGATGCGGCCACCATCCACGAGAGCTGGGTTGACTGGCGCTTTCCGGATGGTGGGGGGCGTTGGTTCGGGATCTGGCAGGTGCGAGATCCGGAGCCGGGTGAGCTGGAGTGGCAGGCGGACCTGGTGCGCTGGACAGAGCTACTCGATCGCAAGATCGGCACCGTCATCGAGCCGAACTGCGGCAACGAGCTCGGCGTCAACGACGGCGTGCGATCGTTTTGCGGCCTCGATCTCGCACCGTTCACGAAGCCGAACGTTCAAGTCACGCAGGTCACCAACCGGCGCGTGTTCACGCTCTTCGCCGCCACGGGGTCGATACACGTCGCCGACTACTACGCCGAGGGACGAGTCACTTGGCTGACCGGCCCCAACGCGGGCAGCAAGGAGAAGATCGCGGCCAGCAGCGCCAACTTCGGAGGTTTCGTGACCATCACTCTCGCGATCCCGGCCGAGGAGCTGCCGCAGACTGGGGATCGCGTCGATCTGATCGCCGGCTGCAACCACAGCCCCGATCACTGCCAGAACAAGTTCGACGCCTACCACCTCTACTTCCGCGGTCACCCATACGTCCCTGGCACGGACAAGCTCATCAACCCATGACGCTCGCCGACAGGTTCGCTGCAGAGGCCGAGGCCCTGGTCGGGATCCGCTACGTTCACCAGGGCCGGAATCCGCGCGTCGGCCTCGACTGCGCGGGCGTTGTACGCGTGGCCGCGCAACGTGTCGGGCTCGTGCTGAGCGATTTCCTCGGCTACAGCAAGCGGCCTCGGTGGCGTGACCTCGAGCGCGTGCTGGTGGCGAACTTCGGCAAGTCGGTCGCTAGGCGGCCGCGGAGGGGCGACATCGTTCCGCTGCGCTGGGAGGCGTGGCCGGAGCCGAATCATCTTGGCGTTGTGATCGATGGGCAACGGTTCGTGACGTCTGAGCGCGAGATGCGGCATGTCTACATCGCCAAGCTCGCGAACTGGGAGGGGCGGGTGATGCCTGCCTACGAGGTGGCCTGATGGCGTCGGGTCTACTTGGAGCTGCTGGCGCGGCGATCAACCCTCTTGTGGGCGCTTTCGGTGCTGTGCTCGGGGCGATCATCGATCAAGAGGTCGGGATCTTTGGTGAGTCAGAGCGCATCCAGTTCGAGTCGTTCGCGCCGAGTCTGGCCGATGAGGGCACCGCCGAAACGGTCGCGATTGGCTCGAGGAATCGCGTCGTAGGGCACTACGTCTACATCAGCGATGCCTACGGCAACGGTGGCGGCAAGGGCGGAGGAGGCGGCAGTGGATACTTCGTTGATGCTGTCGTGGCTCTTGCTGCGAATGAGCAGCAGACGATCACTCGTCTGATGTTCGATTCGTCGACGGCCTACAGCACATACCCATTCTCCTCCGCGTTCTCTGGTCAAGACTTCACGATCAACTGGGACGCGCCCCAAGGTTGGGGCTTCGGCATCTTCAGCCAAGAGTGGTACCTCGCTCGATGGCATGTGGAGTTCAAGTCGACGAGCCTAAGTAGCGCTGTCCAGGCGTTTGGAAACCTGCAGCCTGGGGCTCCCGTGGTTGTAACGGACGACTTGGGCAACAATGGCGTTCCTACCGCCGCTGGCGAGACGTCGAGCTTGCACCCGAACGGGCTTTCGTTGGCCGTCGTCAAGTCGTACTTCGACTCCAACGGGTTTGGGACACTGGTCCTGGACCTGCGCCCATGGTTCGTGGCGATGCGCAGTACCGGGACGATCGCATCCTGGGCATCCGGAGTCATTAGTCCAACAAGGCCCACTGTCTCACCGAGCAATTATCCGTGGCAGGGCAACCAGGCCAACGGAGCCTGGACGTTTCAGGCGGGGGACACCTTCTGGCAGGCGTTCTCAGTCGACGCTCAGAACGTCGAGTTCTTCCTGGGCAAGAATGAGCCTCAGGTTTCGACCAAGTGGCAACTACGAAACCTTGGTTCCGACCCCGCACCAGCCCTTCCAGGGATGTGCTACGTGTTCTTGCCCCGGCTCGATATCGGCCCGTTCGGTCTGCGGCCGCCGAACATCCATGCCTTCGTGAACGAAGCGTACGACGAGAGTCAGGGTCCAGGGCAAGAGACAACTATCGGTGGGGCGATCGTCAAGATCACGGGTCTAGCCGGGATCCCGTCTTCCAACGTCGATGTCTCAGAGTTGCCGCCGGACCCGATCTACGGACTCCAGTGGCAGTCGACTGACGACCTTAAGAAGCCGCTCTCGGATCTGATGGTGATGCACGACGTGGCGGCCAGTGATCGAGGCGGCGTGCTACGTTTTCATAGCCGATTCAGCAGGTCTCGTGTCGATCTCGATCCCGATCTGCTCGATGCCCGGCCTTTTGGGGATTCACCGGCCTCGCAGATGGTCGGCATTTCAAATGGAAGCCTGGCTCACCTCCCGAGACGGGTCAACCTTCGCTACTACGACGTAGACCGCGACAACCAGTACGGTCTCCAGCACGGGTCACGAGATGGTCTTGGGAAGGTGGGGGTCGACACCGAGCGGCGACTGATGCAGACGGGATTGGCTCTGGACTCCCAGTTCGCGAGCCGGGCCGCCCGCCGCATCGAGAACGACCTCCACGAGAAGCGGCAGCGCTACCGCTTGATGCTGCCGACCTACTTCCTCAACCTCGAGGAGACCGACCTCTTCGAGTCGATCAAGCAGTACCAGGGCCGAGACTGGAAGCTCGAGATCGACGTCGTGCACATCCGCAACGACGGCTTGATCGAGGCCGAGTGCATCGCCCTCCGCGAGGATCCAGTCGTGCAGGCGGGGTCCAGCGGCCTCCGCACCGCGAGTCCCACGGCCGGCCAGCTCGAGTGGTCGCCGCTGGTCACCATCGAAGCGTTCGAGCTGAGCGGCTTCCGCGAGTACGAGGACGGCCGGTCCGGTGTCTACGTGGCTACGTCGCAGACGGCCGGCGACTGGCCTGCGTCGGAGATCTACCTGGTCGAAGATGGCGACGTTGGCAACGCGACCCCCGTTGGCACAGCCAAGCCCGGAACGATCGGATACTTGGTCGGCGGGACCCTCCTCAGCGGCGACGCGGTGCCGGGCGGCCTCGAGCTCGGGGCCAGCATTCGGGTGCAGCTCTACGCGGACGGTGAGCTGTCGTCACAGACCACCGACGCTGCCCTCGCGGGCAAGCAGATGGCGTTGGTCGGCCGAGAAGCGATCTCATGGACCAACGCCACGCTGCAAGAGGACGGCACCTACATCCTCACCGGCATCGTCCGCGGCATGTTGCGTTCAGCCGACGCGATCCCCACGCACTACGTCGGCGAGCGCTTCGTGTTGCTCGATGAGCACGTCGTGTTTGTGCCAATCTCTGGCCACGACATTGGCGACTCTTTGACATTTGCTGCCGCGCCAAGCGACACGCAGTTGCCGCTCGCTCCACAGGCCATTGTTTCGCTCGAGGGCCTGCACGGAGGCACGTCAGGCTACGTGACGCTGACTGGCGAAGACTCTGGCAGCGCGGTAACGTCCGTGGACCTACACGACGGAAGCGAGCTGGGAGGCGTGTTTGCCAAGCCCGCGGTTGCGACCGGCGTGAGCGTGACATTCAAACATTCGTCCGTCGATCCAGGTGCATTGGGCACCTGGACGGCTCGCTTGAAGAAGTGGAACCCAGAGACTGGAGCTTTCGAGGAGATGGCAAGCCTGGAGGTGAATACCTCCTGAGTGCGAGTCAATGGCATGGTACCAGGAAGGGAAGCTCGTCATCTTCGACGCTTCCGCGGACACGGATCCTCCCGTCAGTCTTCTGAGCGACACGATCAAGGTCGCCTTGATGAAGACGACCTACACGCCGTCGGCAACGACGGACGACCACTTCAACGACATCGCGGCCAGCGAGATCGTTGCAACCGGCTACACGTCACGCGGGTTCGCGCTGGCGTCGAAGACGCTCGTGCGCGACGACGGCAATACCCGTGTCGAGTTCGATGCTGCCGATTCGGTCTTCACAATCGGCAACGGCACGAATGACACCTTCGACAAGGTCGTCTACCTGCGAGAGACGCCGACCACAGCCTCCACGGACGCCAACTCGGTCCTTCTCGGCTGGGCAACGGTCGCTTCGACGACCACGAACGGCACGCAGATCACTCTCCAGTATGATGCTGAAGGCATCATGCGCGTCGCCTGAATCGGGGAGGAGAGGAGATGGCGCAACCGAAGATCAACGACGCCTGCATGATCGACTGGCAGTTTCGTTACGACGAGCCGACGAAGCTGTGGGTCATCTGGCGGCGTGACAACACGGGCGGGGTGATCCAGGCCATGCACCTGGAGACGGATTGCCCCGTCCAATACCAAGGGCTGATGCACTACTGTCGCGCCGAGCTTCTGGTCGAGGGCGCGACGAACAAGGGGTCGTCGGTGACATGCAGTCGGGCGAAGTTGCGTACCTTGGTGCTGCAGGAGCAGGTCGTGCACGTGCCGAAGATCGAGCTGACCGGCACTGTGATGCAGCCCGGGGGGTGAGCTGGCTGGCGTGGGAGTGGCGGCACGGCAGGATCATCCGACGTACATCCACTCGTGACCGTTGGGCGGACCTTGGGCAGGTTGTGGCCGTGCGAGCGTTTCGCGTCGATGGGCGCTCGGACGTCTACTACGGTCACGACTACATCTGGCCCGATGGCGACGGGTTCGCGCAGGGTGAGACCCCGCCTGTAGGCGTAGAGTCCCGGCCCGGTCGCTTGTTGAGTGACCGGCGCTGGGAGCGTCTGCGTGCGCGCGTGCATGCGGCGGAGGCCCCGGCGTGACCGTCGAGTACCGGCAAACGGACACGGCCGCGACCCACGGGTCTGCGGCCTATTGCTCCGGACTGTCCGCGGCCCAGACTGAGGTCAACAAGGCAGCCTCGGTCGGCGGTGCCGCAGGTACCGCCACGCTCACGGCTCAAACGAACAGCGAGGGCACTCGCTACGCGGTCATTTGGGAGACCGATGCGGTTGGGGATGTCGGCGCCTGGCCCGCGTCCACGGCGACGGTCCGACTCAACATCACCACCGGCAACTCGAATGTCTCCGTCACAGAGGTCTACCTGTGCCGCGTCAATTCCTCGGGAACCTCGCAGGGGACATGGGGCAGCAGCACGGGTCTGACTACCTCGTGCACGTCGGGCGTCAAGAGCTGGAGCGTCACGACGAGCGAGATGACAGCGGGGCAAGGTGTCTCGTCGACCGACCGTCTGGTCGTCGTGATCGGCATCGCCCGCACGGGGGGGCATGGCGGTCAGTCGTTCGATTGGCAGTCGGATCAGCTCATCACGACGCCCTTCACAGCGGCGACGGTTCTGACGCCATCGGCGCAGGAGGCGACGAGCTCGACGGTTGCCCCCACGCTCTCGCGCGTCGTCACCGTTCCTACGCAGGAAGCGACGACATCAGCCCCGAACCCGACAGCTACAACCAACACAACGGTTGTGGTCTCCGCGATAGAGGCGACGACTAGCACGCCATCGCCTGTCGCCGGAACCTTCACGCCCGCGCAAGGCGTGTGGCGCTGGTACTCGGATGCAACGCCGGATGGCAGCATGACGGCGCTGGCGGCGGAGAACATGGCGCCGACGTTGACGGCTGCGCAACTTGAGAACGGAACGCTGCGGTTACGCGTCCGACTCATCGAGCAGGGCGGAATATCGGGGTCGGATGTGGCGGCAGCCCTGCAGTATTCGCATGACGACGTCGAGTGGTCTCAGCTAGGGGACCAGGGCGACGCAGATGCGTACTGGTTCCGATACGAGGATGGCGCAGCAGTCGCCGGAGCAACTGTCGGCTCGACCCTGCTCTCGGGAGCATCGACAAAGGGTAAGTACCACGAAACGGCAGTAGGGACCGAGAGTCTCTCGGCCAACGGCGATCTAGAGGTCGATTTTGCGATTCGCGCACGGTGGCCGTGCGAAGGATCGGTCTCGTTCCGTATGGTGCTTGGTGGCACGTCCGTGCCGCTTGACACAGGAGCGTCCTACCCAGGTGTAGTGATCCCTGGTACGCCGACTCGACGCCACTCGATCACTTCACTAGGCTTCACCGATGTCTCGACGGCAAACGTCGAGCTTCGACAATCTCCGGTCAACCACGGCTTCTACCATGCAGACCGGTTCTGGGTCTTCCACGCGGTTGCGACCGGGCTAGACCCCTTGATTCGCTACCGCCACTGGTCCGGCCCAGGATCTGAGTGGTCGTCCGAAGCCTCATTTTCAAGCGGCGACACATCTACGAATCAGGGCAAGATCCGAGTGGCGCTCTGGGGCGCGACGGATCGGGTGTACGTCCTCAACGGGAACAACAACGGGAGCAGCGATCGTTACCTGAACCGTGGCACGATCAGTGGCGGCACGATCACGTGGGATGGGAACACGACCGTCAACGCGGAATGGGCCAACGACGGGAATGGGCTGAGCCTCGACGATGGGGGACACATTTGGGTTGGCGGCGTGCGAGGGACGGCCGGTGATCAGCTGTGGGCTCGGCGCTCAACAAACGCGGACAGCCTCTCCGCGTTTGAATCCACGCACACCGTTGCGACACCGAACACTGTAACCGTCCATCGCGGTGCGGCGTGCATCGGCCTGGCCTCAGGGAAGGCAATTGTCATCTATCACGATGACGTGGATTCAAAGATCAAGTCCGCCACCGTTTCCAACGACGGATTTGGGACTGTCACCACAGCGATCGCCAGCACTGCCGCACACGACATGGACTGGGGGGTGGCGCGTGGTGGCGGACACGTGTTCCTTGTGCACACGGACTCGGCATCTAACGGCGGAGATCTGAAGCTCAGGGTATTCGACGAATCAAGCGAGACCTGGTCAACTGCGACGACCCCTCCAACCGGTACAGCGAATCGACCTATAGGGACGGACGATCAGGTCGCATTACAAGTTTGCGGCGACGATCTGCTGGTCTACTTCGTGGTACGCGATCCTCTTGGGGGAGACGATCGCGTTGTCAAGATGCTGCGGTACACGGGGCTCGGGCCGTCGGGTACATGGGATGCAGCCGTCACGATCTCTGAAGGAGATCGGGGGAGAATCGATCGGATCTCGTCGATCTACGGGGTAGACGCGCCTGCCGCGCTCTGCTTTGCCCAGTTCGGCTACGACGGCAGTGCTACCGGCATTCGGAAGTCGCCCATCCAGCTGGAGTATTACACACTGGCTCGCCCTGAGGTCGGCGCGCAGGAGGTCACCACGACCGTTCTGAGCCCGACGGTCATCACGAGCAGCAACCTCAGTCCTGCACCCCAAGAAGCCACGACATCGACGGGGTCGGTTGGCTTAGCTCGCGACATTGACGTTGGCGCGCAGTCGGTCACGACCGACACGCCGGCGCCGAGCCTTGACCGTGCACTGCCGACCGGACCGCAGGAGGCGTCGACCTCGACCACTGCGGTTGGCCTCTCGCGAGTCATCCAAGTCGGGGCGATCACTGCGACGACGGATACCGTTGCCGTCGGTCTTGACCGCCACCTGACGGTTGGCGCGCAGGAGGTGACGACGTCCGAGGCCGCGGTTGCGCTGCAGCGCACGGTCGCGGTCGGGAGTCAGGAGGCGACGACCTCGAGCCCGGCAGTGGGCGAAGACCGCGCGCTGCCTGTTTCAGGCGAGGAGGCAACCGCGTCGACCGGTGCGGTGACGGTGCTCGAGGCTTCGAACCTGACGCCGGCAGCCCAAGAGGTGACCACTGACACGCCTACAGTCGGGCTCGCCAGGACCATATCGGTCCCGTCGCTGGAGGTGGCGACCGACGCCCCCGCGGTTGGACAAGACCGGGCTTTGTCGGTTGCGCCGCAGTCCGCGGCAACCGACACGACTGCCGTTGGGGAGGACCGAGCGGTCGCGGCCACGGCCCAGGAGGCGACGACCTCGACCGGATCGGTCACGGTGGTGGGGTCCTCGGCGCTTGCTCCGGCGGCGCAAGAGGCGGTCACCGACACGCCGGCCGTTGGCCTGAACCGGACACTGACCGTCCCGGCGCAAGAGGCGTCCGCAACGACGGCAGACCCGGGCCTGAGTCGCTCTCTCGTCGTGGGGGCTCAGGAGGCCACGGCAGACACTACGGCTGTTGACGAGCTGCGCACGATCGCGGTGCCTGCCCAGACCGCGACCACAGACACGCCGGCGGTCGGAGAGGACCGAACCCTCGCAGTGAGTGCTGAGACGGCAACGGCCTCGACCGGCGCCGTCACCCCAACCACTGAGACCATAGTCTCGGTGCCGGCGGTAGAGGCCACGACGTCGACCGTCGACCCGGCGCCGCAGAGGCTCCTGACTCCAGCGGCTCAGGAGGCAGTGGCAAGCACGGTCGACCCGACCTTGGCCCGCACGCTCCAAGTGCCGCCCGAGTCGGTGACGACTGATGCGCCGGCCGCAGAGCCCCAGCGGACCCTGCCGGTGTCGGCCGAGGAGGCCACCGCGACCACTGGCTCGGTCTTGGTGCAGGGAAGCGCCGCGGTCTCGGTGCCGGCGCAGGAGGCGACCACCGATGCGCTGGCTCCTACGGTCCAGCGCACGGTCACGGTTCCGGCGCAGGAGGCGACAACCTCGGCGCCGGCCGTGGGGCAGAGTCGGATCGTGGCCGTCGGAGTCATCACGGTCACAACGTCGACAACGACTGTGGTCACCGGTACCGCCGAAACCAAAGGCGTCCTAGCGCAGGAAGCGGTCACGGACACGCCAGCGCCCGGGATCAACCGCACGATCGCGGTCGGGCCCATCGACCTGGTCACCGAGGCGCCCAACATGGGGCCGTTCGCGCTCGGAGTCGACGGGCTGCTGCTCAGCACTCTGGTGCTCGAGCCGACCGTCACGCGGACGATCTCGGTGTCGGCGCAGGAGGCGACCACCGATGCTCCTGCGGTCGCGGATGTCTTCCCCTCCATCACGCCCCCGGCGCCCGAGGCCACAACCTCCACGGCCGCCCCGGTCGTTACGCGTCAGATCCCCGTTGCTTGCATCGAGGCCACGACCGAGGTGGCTGCCCCGTCGGGTATTGGCGCGATCACGACTCGCACGGTCACGACTACCGGCGAGTGGAGCAAGCCAGTAGTCTTTGCCCCCGGAGATCGCTGGATGGTCCAAGTCGATGGGCCCGCAACCGATGACGTGAGCGTCTCGGTCGGGCTTCACTTCGGAGACTGAGACCATGAGACGAGGAGTGCGGACCAGCGAATTCTGGCTGGCGCTGTTTGTGGCGGTCGCCTCCGCGATCCCTGCCGCATGGGCTACCTCGCCCTGGGCGCAGGCGGCCGGTGCGATCGCTGCGGCGCTTGCGTCCATGGGCTACGGGATGGCGCGGGCCGAGGTGAAGAAGGCGGAGCAGAAGGCGACCCTCGGGGCGCCGGCCGCTCCGTTCACTTTCACGACTAGTTCAGGTGGTCATGGCCCCTGGCGCCCGGGGCCGGGCTCCACAGGAGGAGTGTCGTGAGACGGCTCTGTGCGGCGGTTTTTTTGGCTCTTTCGCTCACCAGCTGCGCCGACCTCCGTCCCGACGCCGCCTACGTGCGGGCTGACCGAGCTCGGTTCGACGTGATCGAGCCGATCGTGCGCGCACTCGCGGACGAGGACCCGGCCAACGATCCCGACCTTCGGTCCAGCAACGGCCTGGCCCTGTTGGCGCTCCTCGACGGCTGGCGCGTCCAGCTCGAGGCTGCAGAGAGGGCGAATCGATGAGTAGGGTGTCCACGTTCGTCGAATCCGTGCGCGACGACATCGACGCCAGCCTGCAACGCTTCCTGGAGGAGGACACGCCGGAGATCCGCGCCATCGCGCACCGGCTCGTCGAGATCTCAGCAGAGGTCGCCGTGGACCGGATGACGGGCATCGATACGTCGGTGGCCGAGAGAGCGATCGCGGCGACGTACCTCGAGCTCGCGAGCGCGACGAGCACCGAGACCGCCGCGGCGGTGGTGGGCCTGGCGACTCGGATCCTCAGGGGCGCAACCGGTGTTGCCCTACGGGTGGTGGCGGGGCTGTGAGCTTTCCCGAGCACATCGAGTGGCTCATCGGAGCGCTCACAGCGTTCGTCGCCGGCTGTGCCGCGGTCCTGAAGTCGCTGAAGGGGCTCCAGACCAAGGTTGATGAGGTCGCCTACGAGACGCAGCCGAACGGTGGGGAGTCAATGCGGGATGCGATCGACGAGATCGGCAAGCGCATCGCTCACCTGGAGGCTCGATCGGCCGCATCGATGCGCGCCATGCTCGATACGACTTCGGAGCCCTGGTGGGAGAGCGACGCCGAGGGCGAGTGCCTGTTCATCAACCGCGCAATGGAGCGGCTGACGGGAATGGGCCGGTCAGAGGCTCGCGACCACGGGTGGGTGAGCTTCTTGCACGTCGATGATCGCGACGCCGTGCGTGACGAGTGGTACAGCGCGGCGCGCGAGGGCCGCATGTTCGACATGCGGTATCGATACGTGAATCTGGCGACAGGCGATGTCCATCACGTGCACGCCGTTGCACAGCACTACACCGTTGACGGTGTACGGCTCGGGTACTACGGGCGCGCGGTCGTCGAGTCCACGGACGAGCGGTAGGAAAATGCGGCCCCGGGTTTGAGGCGCCCGAGGCCGCGGAGCTGGGGGCGGTGGACGCCCCGAATGCTGTGGGTCAGAACAGCTCGAGATCGACGAGCACCGGGCAGTGGTCGGACGCTTTGGGCTGGTCCTCGCCAACATCGTCGAACCGCCCGCCTTGATATCTCGTGGCCCGCCAAGGCAGTCCTGAGCGGACGACCTCAGGCGTGGCGTCCGGGTTCGCTTCGGCCAAAAGACGGCCGCAGAGGATGTAGTCGAGCTGGTTGTACTCGCCACCGCCCGCCCAGTAGTGCGTCCAGCGGTCCTCGGCAGGAAGGCGACCGGCCAGGTCGACGAGTTCCGGATGGTCGAGCAACGGAGAGAGGGCCGTGCCTTCGCCGCGGTAGTCGTTGAAGTCGCCGACAACCACGAAGTTCGCGGGTATGCCTGGCTCGTAGTAGTCGTCGATCATCGAGGCCACGGCGGTGACCTGCTCTTCGCGCCGCGGCCGCGTCGCGCTTCGGCCGCCCATCATCGACTTGAAATGGTTGACGAAGAGCGAGAGCACCTTGCCGCCGACGTTGATGTCGACCTCCAAACAGTCGCGCGAAAACAGCCAGCTCGTACCCGCGGCATTCCGGTCGTCGCGGTGTGAGCGGATCGCCACGATGGGGTAGCGGCTCAGGACGCCGACATCGATCTTCCGGGGGTCGTGGCTGTCCACCACGATCCGGTGGCGGTAGCCACGACCGCCGAGGTAGCGCGAGTTGAACCGTTCGAGCACCTCGAGACTCTCGACTTCTTGGAGACAGACGACGTCTGCGTCGGTCGCCCTGATCGTCTTCGCGGTGATCTTCTTGGCGTCGTCGTCGTGCAGGTCGAACGCCAGGTTGTTGATCGTGAACCCGTCGTCGCTGGGGGTGAAGTTGCGGCGGAAGCGGTAACGGGCGAAGAGGTTCTCGCAGTTGACGGTTGCGATGCGGACCATGGCTGCCGCACCCTCAAGCAGGGCCCCAACCGCCTGGGATCAGGATCCGATTCCCCGGACGGACAGTCGGCGCCCAGTCCAACGGGACGATCTCAACGCCGCGGATCCCGGGCCCGGCGACCGCCAGGGCGTCACAGACGAAGTCCTGACGCGCTTCTGGGAACTCGACGTATTCGTCCAAACTCCCAACCCGCACGGCCTGGACCACTTCTCCCCGATCACTGACCAGCCCCACGCGGTAACCCGGCGACCGTTCGCCCCACTGCTCCGGTTGTGGCGGCAACCACCGTGGCACAGCAAACGAGGCGCCGAGGGCGCTGAGGAAGTCGCGACGGCATAGTCCGCGCGCCATCTCGCGCCCGCCGAGACGGATCAACGCCGCAGACCAAGTCATGCTTCGCTCTCCTGCGGACTGTGAGGCAACATGCCGGTCAAGACTACCACTCTCCAGCGTCATCATCGTCATCGTCGGCGACAGCGCCTTCCGGCAGTGCGCCGCCGTTGGCAGCCGCTGGAGTCTCAATCGTCAGGCTCTCGTTCCCGCGAAGTACGAGCAACGTCACAAGCTCGCCAGGCTCGAGCGTGAGAAATTGCTCTGCAGCTGGCATCACCCCCACTGCGTTGACCTTGGTCGATTTCCCGTTCACCGCGAGAATGCGGTCGCCAGCGCGGAGGCCGGCCCCTGCGGAATCGGGTGTGGGCGCCAACACGAAGCCGTCAGAATCGATCGATGCACCGATACAACTCTTGGCGATGCGGTACAAGCCAACTGCGAAGTGGTTTCGATAATTTGCGTACGATCCAAAGATGCCGTAGCCGTGGTACATCGTCGTCGAGCCTGCGTATTGCGAACCTCGAAACGTCCAAGCTATGACGTCGGGCTTGTGCTTCTTCGACTTGCTCGTCACCCCTTTCGCACCGAGCCGAGTGATCGTCCCGTGGGTGGAGTACGACGCCGTGGCGTACGGCACCAGCACAGCGACGCCTTCCTCGAACAGTTGCTCGAGCGGTGCGACGATGGGCGGGTCTTGAGTCTGCTCGACTGCGAGTGCGGACTCGTAGCACGGTAGCTCGCGCAGCTTCCAGTGGCTGCAGGATGGAAGGAGGGCGAGCAGGAGCAGCGAGCGGCAGGGGGTGAGTATCGGCTGGCTCATGGGGGTGGGTCGATGTTTGGAACGGCGCTCGCCGTCCCAGCTTTCCTCCCCTGCCCCCGCCCCCGGGCTACGAAACGATGTGCTCGGCTAACCGGGTGCTGGCTGGATCGATCGCGAAATCTGCGGGCAATCTCCGAAATTGAAGTTTGCAAGTGTCCACCCGTGCGACGGGACGGGCCATTCTCCGCAGCCATTCCCTTCAGCATCCACGTCGAACGTGACAGAAGATGTTTGCTCTCCGCCATCGTCGATGCTGACCGTCACAGAGCTGTTGGGAGGCCGGCCTGAGATGCAGACTGTCGCGGTTCCGCCGGCGGTGAGTGGGTCGGGGGTGACGCTCAGGGTCATCGGAGTTCCTTGCGAAAGTGGTCTTGTTGGATGGAGGCGTCGAGGGCTAAGCCCGGGTCGTTCTCCGCCTGTCGAATCGCGCGGATTCCGTCGCGGATCGTCGCCGCAAGCTGAAGCAGTGCGGCTTGCCTTCTGCCGTGGGGCTCGCCCGGGGCCTGAATAATCGAGATGGCTTCACGAGCCGGAAGGCTTGTTCTGCTGCTCCGGCCGTCCCACTTGGCGAACGCATAGCCCGACCCGACCAACGGCGCCGCGCAAATCAGTATGACCAGCGCCGACCTCAGCGGCCCCGATCGGCGGCGCCTGGGTCGGAAGTCGTCTGGGTAGCGCTGCTCCACTCCCCAGCCCACTAGCATTAGTTCGGGTCTCCCCTTTGCATCGCTGCCCACTGCTCCCATGCGCCGGGCGCGCGTTCCCGCACGTGCTCCTCACACTGCCGATGCAACGCCTCAGCCTCTTCCGGTGTGGTCACCCGGAAGGGTGTTGGCACAAGGAACGCAACCTGAAACGGGGGCAGGACCCTCTTGACCAACAGTCCGCGAGCATCCGCGTCGGCGTTCACGGCCAGCAAGCGTTGGGCGAGGGTTTCGTCAACGACAGCAACCCCACCGAGCAGCTCTGACGGAGGCGTGCCGAGGAGGTAGTTGGCGTCAACCCGACACCCCTTGCCCTGCAACAGGAGGACGAGGTCGGCCAAGTTGTCAGCGGGTGGTGTCGCCGAACCTGCTTCCCAGTTTTGGAGGGTTTTAAGGCCGACGCGGATTGCCTCGGCGGCCTCCTTCTGCGTCAGCCGGGCCTGGCGACGCGCTTTTGCAAGCCGTTGACCGATCGCGATCCTGTCAACCACGAGCGGGAATGTCCCACCCGGGCCAGACTCCGGCAAGAACAGCCCCAACAAAACTGGGAAAGGGCGGAATGGTGCGCTTGACACACGCCAAAAAGTACGTATCCTGCCCCCATCAGTCAAGCCCGGACATGATCCAAACCGCCCACTACGCCCCCGGAAGCCGCGATGCGATCGACATCGTGAGCGCGCAGAAAAACGCCGTAGAGGTGCTGAGCAGGTTGCAGTCATGGGCTCCGACAGGGAATCCCCGAGAGGATGGTCTATCCCGATCAACGCTCAGTTGGCAGGGGCACGGACGCGCAATCTCGGGCGAAACCCTTCGCATGGGACGCGAACCCGCCGCGAGAAAGTATCGCAGCGGTCTACCGCAAGTTTGCGCGGCGACGCAAGTTGCGCTCTCGCAACCAGCTTCTGTCACTCTCCCTGGCCTGAACGGGCTCCAGGAGGAACGTTCGCCGTCCCAGGGGCTGGACGACTTTTTTCACGAAATCCGCCGGGTCGGCAACCAGCCCGGCACCGCTCGACTCCTGGCCAGCACGACGGCGCGGAAGGTGCGCCAAAGCCGGTCAGAGTGGAGCACCTTGAACATGGCGCTGGCGCGCTGCTGCTCCGGCAGCAACGTCATGGGGCGCGCCAGCGCCGATCTTCCAGGAGCGGGGCACCACCCGGGCTACGGCCCGGCCCGCGAGGAACAAGTCGAAGCGGGTCACCACCCGAGCCAAAAGCTCGGCCCGCTAGGAACAAGTCGCCGCGGGGCACTACCCAGGCTCGACCAGCCTGGCCCGCACCGTGTTCCGCTCTCCCCGATGCCTTCCGGTTTCGAGGAGAGCGGGGCGCGGGTCTTTTTCAAGGCGGCGATGGCCGAGCCTCGCCCCTGTCGCTCACTCACTCTTCGCCGCTACCCACAGCTGACGTTAGTCGCGGGACTCACCACAAGTACACCGGCACCAGCCGCGGGGGAACAAGTCAGGCGAAGAGCAAGGTCGCGTCCAGGGGGTCATCGGCCCGGTCTGTCGACCGATCTCAACCTATACGCGGCCCCGTGGGAGGGGGCAAGGCGCATGGAGAATTCCGACGTAGATCAGGTCGCCCGTATCGTCTCCTGGCACTTCCGATTGCCGCTCGACGAGTTTCACGACCGCGAGGTCCGCACTCGCCAGGCGGTCGCGGCCCGCAGCGTGGCGATGGCTGTGCTGCACCGTTGCGATCCATGGGCGACGCAGCGTCGCATCGCGGAGGCGATGGGCTGCACCCACCAGACCGTTGGGAACGGCATGGCCCGTGCGCGCGGGACGTACGAGATCCAGCTCGAGCGTTGCGCGGAGGAGTTCGAGGCATGGCTCGAGCTGCGGGAACAGCGACGGGCTGAACAGCGGGCGGCGGAGCCGGTGGCTGAGGCTGGCGGTGACGAGTTCGAGGCTGCGGAGCGGGAGGTCGAGGCGTGATTCCGATCGACGAGATCGAGTCGTCGCATGGAAAGCATGCGACACGTGAGAAAGGCGTCTGCCTCATGGAGGCTGTGGCCTGGTGGCAGGGCGAAGAGCACTCGGACATGCCGGAGTGTGTGTGCTCAGTGATCTTCTTCGCCTCCAACGAGGGTGCGATGGCGGACTTGGAAGCGTGTGCGGCGGAGGCGGGGGCTTAGGGCTATGATGTCAACGCTGAGCAAGTGCCGTTTCTGCCGCAACGGGAAAGTCCTGTTGACGAGGACAGATCGCGGGTGGCGACACGTGACCGCTGATGGTCGGCATTGCCGCTGCACTGACCTCAGTCGGGCTACACGGAGCTTGGTGTGGTCCCGCGGGCACAGGCATCTGGACCGTTGGGGGTGGAACAGCGGGGTTCCGCTGTATTTCATTGAGCTGCTCACCCCCTCGCGAGACGACACGGACCGTCGCGAGTTGTCGATCGAATGGGCAGCCCACTGGAGTAAGGTGGTCGGTAGGTTTACGCCAACGCTGCGGGCGAAAGATCTTTGCGAACTGCAGGAGGAGTGTCGGCGGGACTGGTGTCAATTATCCACCCTGCAGCGAGAGGACATCCTTGCGTCTGAGCGTCGAGCGATGTGGGAACAGAATGCATTGAGGGGCGCTTAGGGCTGTGGCAACCCACCGACAGCCGCGGCCGATCATGCGGACCGCCGAGATTGCGAGGGACTACGGGATCACCGTCTCCGACATTCGGGCCATGGAGCGCATGGGGCAGTTCGTTGCGATCCAGTGGACAAGCCAGCGTGCCGGCTTTGTCTGCCGTGCTGACTTCTTGCGGTGGTGGGACACGCGTGACGAACGCTGTCGCCAACGCATCGAATCCGAGCGCCGCCGCGAGCAGGCGATCACCCACCCAGGGACGACCGCTTATGACTTTCTCTCTTCCTCCAAGTGATCGGCTGGATCGCGCGCCGAGCGTCGCGTCCGACGATACGCGCGTAGTGGCGAGCCATCGAGAGACTGCGGTGTCCGAGCATCTCAGCGATCTGGAACTCGGAGGCTCCGCTCATGGCCATGATCGTTCCGAGTGTGTGGCGCAACGCGTGGCAATGCAGTCGTGGCTCACCCAGGCGTTTGCTCCAACGTTTCATCATCGAGAGCAACCCGGAGTAGGAGAGTGGAAGGAGCGATGCTTGCGGAGTCGCTGGTCCGCGCAGCGCGAGCAGCTCCCGGAACGCGGTTCGCGCATCCTCGTGCAGCGGCACGGTACGCGGTCCTCGCTTGCCGTGCGGCACCTCAAGCACTCCGCGACGCAGCTGCAGGTGCTCGAGGCGGGCATCCGCGGCCTCGCGCAGGCGGAGCCCGGTCATCAGAAGCAACTCGATGATGAGTGCATCACGATCGGAGTTGATGCGCGCGTCACCCTCCCAGCGGCGAATCGCTCGAAGGCCGAGTCGGACCTCGGTGGGGCCGAACCAGTCGATCTTCGGGGGAGGAGCATCGGGCAAGAACGCGAGGACGCGCTTCAGAGGACTCGGCACACCAGCGACGACGAAACACCGGCCAAGCGCTCGGAGGTCGGCTCGCACGGTCGACCAGGAGACGGTCTGCGCGCGACGTCTCGCGAACGACTCGATGGCCTCAGGCGTCAGTTGGTAGAGCGCGGGGTTCTCAGGGAACTCGCGGGCGAGGAGTTGGAATCGTTCGACGTACCACTGGTGCGTGCGCGGCTTGCGTTCTTTGCGCTCGCAGAGTTCGAGGGCGAGACGCATCGCGCCGGCGAGCGACATGGGGTCCGGAGGGATGACCCTCTCGCGATGTCGCATTCGCTCGAGGTCGGCGAGCGCTTCGGCTACCGTTGCCCTCGCTGGGCTTGGCAGCTGTCGACCGTGCTCGAAGACTCGGGCCTTGTAGACGAAGCCGTTCTTGCGGGTGCGAACCTGGATTCCGGCGGGGACTCTCGGCAGCTTCCGACGCGTGGCCATGCTCCATTTGTACCGCGCATCTGTACCGCGGCAAGGCGGGATAGCCGTGGACGGGCGCGAGAAGGCGTCTCCGGTCAATACGGCCGACAGCTGTTAATCAGTGGGTCGCAAGTTCGAGTCTTGCTCGGGGAGCCATTGACGCAAGGAGCCCGGCCTTTGGCCGGGCTCCTTGCGTTAATGGCTCCCCGAGCAAGACTCGGTCCCGCGTTCGTCGTGGCTGGCGCCACTCCGGCCGCGGGATCGAGTCTTTGGGGTTGCGCCGGCTTCGGGACGACGGGAATCGTTCGGCGAGGCCGGCCTGGGTGGTCGAGGCCGGTACCTGTTGTCTCACCACAGCCCCGTCGCCAGTGGGATCCCGAGCGAGGCCACCAGCCAGACGACCAGCGACAACGGGAGGCCCAGCTTGACGAAGTCCAGGTAGCGGTAGCCGCCGGGACCGCAGACCATCAGATTGACCTGGTGCGCGATCGGGGAGGCGAAGCACATCGAGCCGCCGTAGCAGACCGCCAAGAGCATGGCGCGCAGCAGGGCTTGGGCTTCGGCGGAGTCGGCGGCGACGCCGCGCGCGGCGGCGAGCTGGGTCGCGGCGGCGAGCGCGATCGGCGTGAACAGGACTGCCACCGCGCTGTGCGCCACCAGGAAGTTGAACAGTAACCCGAGCAGGACGAAGCCGCTGGCTACCGCGGCGGCTCCCCAGGGCGAGAGTAGGATCACCAGGTAGTCCGCGCACCAGGCGGCGACGCCGGTTTCCCGCATCGCCTCGCCGAGTGCGAGGGTTCCCGCCAGGAAGACCAGGATCGACCAGTCGATGGCGCCAAATGCGTGGCGCGTGCTCACCACGCCGGTTGCGACCATCGCCAGCGCCCCGGCGAGGGCGACCGAGCTCGCCGGCATCGCCTTCCAGTGGAAGATGGATTGGGCCGACAGGAGCGCGATCACTGCAATTGCGATCAACAGAGCGATGGCCGTGTGGCCGCGGAGTCGCGCGGGCTTCGGCTCGCCGGCGAGGGCGAAGAAGTCCTGGCTGCCGCGCAGCCGGGCGCGGGATGCCTCGTCGCCGCTCACCAGCAGGACGTCGCCGGGCTGCAGAGCTTGTTGCCCCACCCGTTCGTGGATGTGGCGGCCGGCGCGCAGCACCGCCATCGGGGTGACGCCGAACCGGGAGTGCATGCCGAGCTCGGTGATCCGCTGTCCCGCGAGCGTGGAGCGCGGTGCCAGGGCGACCTCGAACAGCTCCACCGTGCGCGGGTCGACCTTCAAGCCGTGCAGCCAATCGAGTCCCGCCGTCCCCGTGAGAGTGCTGAAGGCTTCGAGCGTGCCGCTGACGACGATCACGTCGCCCGGTTGCACGATTGCGTCGCCGAACGGCTTCTGCTGCATCACCTCGTCCCGGATGTAGCACAGCGCCGATGCGCCGCCCTCCGTCAACGGCAGCTCGTAGCGCCGGCCGAGGAGTGCGCTGTCGGCACCGACGCTCAGCTCGGTGACGAAGTCGCGCTGCGGGCTCTTCTCGATCAGCACGGTCAAGCTCTGCCGGTTCGGCAGGGCGCGGCGCGACACCAGGGCGAGGAAAGCGATCCCGGCCAGGGCCATCGGCACACCGACCGGTGTCACGCTGAACATCGTCAGCGGCGGGGCGCCCAGCTGTTCGGCGAGGCCGCTGACGATCAGGTTGGTCGACGTGCCGACCAGCGTGCAGATGCCGCCGAGGAGCGCGGCGAACGACATCGGCATCAGCAATCTCGAGGCCGGGATCCCGCTCTTGGCCGACAGCTTGAGCAGCACGGGGATCATCACCACGACCACCGCCGTGTCGTTGAGGAACGCGGACATGGCGGCCGCCATCAGGCACAGCACCAGCACCAGGCGCCACTCCTGGCCGGCACTCAAGCGGGCCAGCAGCCGGCCGAACAGCTCCATTGCCCCGGTGCGCGTCAGTCCCTCTCCGATGACGTAGAGGCCGGCGATCGTCAGCACCGCCTTGTTGGCGAAGCCTGCCGCCGCGGTGCCGGTATCGATGACTCCCAGCAGGGGCAGCGCGACGACCAGCATGAGGCCGAGCGCGGCGAACGATGCCAGCTCGGTCACCAGCAGCACCAGAAAGACCGCGGTGGCGGCGAGTACCAAGAAGCCGTCGGAACCGAGCTCCGCGGCCGCGATCGTGGACAGCGCCATCCGGTCGGTCATTGGAGCCGGACCGTTCGCGCGAGGCTCGGCCTTTCGACCG
Organism: Planctomycetota bacterium; assembly: GCA_965223545.1. Classification (GTDB taxonomy): domain Bacteria; phylum Planctomycetota; class UBA1135; order UBA1135; family UBA2386; genus CBDCWY01. The sequence continues at coordinate 7,855,034 of OZ245006.1, forward strand.
CCGGATTCCAGAAAACACCGGCCCGGGGATTGCCGCGGGAATCGAAGAACGCCGCCGCGACGTTGTCATCGATCGGGGCGAAGCTCGACGAGGTGGGCGAGGCGAAACCTGCCTTCCGCTTCCGCGTAGGCGATGCCGGTCAGGGTGTCCCCGGTCAGCCGGAGGTCGAATCTCCAGGTCGGCACCGCGCGGAACTGTGTTCCGGGGAGGTGGTGGTCGGGGGCGAACGATGCTCGGAACGTAGAAGAACGGATCCTGGACTCCGTGGATGGAACGGTTTCGCCGCCGACGGACAGGATCGCGTGCCCCTCGCCGATCTGAAGTCCCACCTCCAGGGTGTCGCGTGGCAGCTGCACGGTCCCTTCGAAAGCACCCTCGATCGGTGGAGCGTCGTCGACACCGTAGCCGACCGCCATGTTTGCATCGGCCATCTCGAGTCCCATGTCGACGATCAATTGCGACTCGGCGTCGAGCAAGACCGATTCCGGGCCGTTCGTGAGCAGGACGTAGCCATCATCCTGGCGGGGATACCCGCGGATGCGACCACCCGCGGTCGATGCCGATCCCGTGAAGAAGAAGTACTCCGGCTCGGGCCAGGGACGCCAGCCGATGTGTTGCTCCGAGTCGACGCGGCCAAGCAAATGGTCCTTGCGACGAAGCTCGGTGCGCATGCGGCGCATCTGCCGAACCCGCATGATGCGCTTGCCGTCGAATCCCCCGCCCTGGAGATACAGGAGGACAAAGTGTGCCAGATCGGAAGCCGAGCTCCAGAGGCCGTTGGCGGCTGGATTGTCGCTGGCGAGCGGGGCGACCGGTGCGAGCGAGCCAGTCGTGTCCTTCCGATAGATGGTGGCCACGTCTGCGGTGCTGGCCAGCGGTCCGGTGGCGTGCATTCGCAGCTGGGAGAACAGATCTTGCCGCAAGAACCGATCCCAGGGTTGGTCGGTCGCTGCTTCGATCACGCGTGCCAGCGCGACATAGCCCACGTTGTGGGTGACGCGGAGGTTCCTGAAGCCTGCGGTGATTCCGTAGTCTCGCAGCGTCTGCTCCAGGCTGGGCACCATCTCCTCGGCCTCGAAGGCGTTCCAGTGCCCGGGCAGGCCGGCACCGTGCTGCATCACCGCTTCGACCGTGAGCGTGTCCGGGTCGCCCGAGGGAAACCGCAGCTTCGCGCCGGGGAGATAGTCGTTGACCGGCTTGTCGAGGTCGATGACCTCGCGGTCGGCCAAGAGCATCAACCCGGTCGCCGTCAGCACCTCCGAGATCCGTCCGACCGGGTAGACCGTGTCGGGTGTGGCCGGGCGCTGCGTCGCGAGGTCGGCGAAGCCGAATCCCTCGGCCCAGACGATTTCGCCCGCGCGCAGTACGACGACCGAGGCTCCCGGGAGCTCCCCGTCGCCGACGGCCCGCTGGAGCAAGCGGCGGGTCTCTTCGAACTCGGCGGGCGGGGCGATCGTCTGCGCGGCAAGCCCCGCGGCCAAGAGCAGGGCGGAGAACGAGCAGACTGTTTCCCGGCATTGACTCGTCATTGCTTCAGTCTACGGCGAAGGTCGCTTGGCCACCGCGGTCAGTACGCAACCGTCACCGCGAGCCCCCCCGACAGCGCCAGCCCCGGCGCCGAAGCCGCGGGATCCGCCGCGGCCGCCTGGCAGTAGAGCACTGCACCGGCCAGGGTTGCCGTCGCGGGAAGGGGCAGGGAGAACGACGCGATGCCCGCGTTGTTCGTGCTGAGGTTGCTCAGCAACGCGGTGCTCGGGTCGACGAGCACCGTGCAGCCACCGCCGATGGCGATGCTTGCCTGGCGAGGCGCCAGCAGCAGCGCCGCGGTTGCGAGGGCAGGGGCGTCGGAGAGCTCGATCGCGAATCCCTGTCGCCCGAGCAGCGGCGTGCCGAAGGCGCTCAGCGTTGGCGGGTTGCCGGTGGTGGCGCAGCCCTGGCCGTAGGGCGCCGCCCCGGGAAGGGCTGGACTGCCGTAGAGCCACGTCGATCGTCCCAGCAGCATGACCGCGCGCTGGCGAAATGCGTCGTACGCCATCAGCCCCGTTGCGGGGGGAAAGCCGGTGCTCGATTGCTGGGTCCAGTCGGTGCCGTCCCACTCCCAGATGTCGGCCAGCGGAAACAGCCCGAGTCCGCCGAACACCACGACCCGGCCGCGCGCGGCGTCGTACAGCATGCCGTGTCCCGACCGCGCCGGCGGACTCGTCTTGGGGTTGAGTTGGATCCAGCGCGTGCCGTCCCATTCCCACGTGTCGCCGAACGCGCGCGTGCCGCTGTAGCCGCCGAACAACACGATGCGCTGGCGCCGGGGGTCGTAGGCCATGGCCAAATCGAAGCGCGCGGCGGGGCTCGTGGCCGGCACCCGGACCGACCAGTCGGTGCCGTCCCACAGCCAGGTGTCCGCCAACGCGGCTCCGCGGATGCCGCCGAACAGCAGCGTGCGCCGCCGCGCCGCGTCGTACGCCATCGCCGGCTGTACTCTCGCCGGCGGCGTCACCGCGGGGGCAGTCTCGTGCCACTGCGTGCCGTCCCACTCCCAGGTGTCGTCGCGGGTGGTCTGGCCAAACCCGCCGAAGACCACGGTGCGGCCGCGGTCGCTGTCGTGCGCCATCCCGTGATTCTCGCGAGCCGGAGCGCTCCTCGCCGGGGAGCGCCGCATCCACGAGGTGCCGTCCCATTCCCAGGTCTCGGGCGCCGCGTTGCGCCCGGCCTGCTTGCCGAACAAGACGGTGCGCTGGCGCGCGTCGTCCTGCGACAGCGCAGCGAACTGCAAGAACGGCGGTGCCGGAGTCGGTTGTAGAACCCATCCCGTGCCGTCCCACAGCCACGTGTCGCTGCTCCACCGCGTCCCGTCGAAGCCGCCGAACAACACGACGCGTTGTCGCGTCGCGTCGTATGCCAGCGTCTGGCGAGACCGGGCCGAGGGCGTCGCCGCCGCCGGTAGCAGCTGCCATTCGGTGCCGTCCCACAGCCAGGTCTCGGCCGACGCCGCGCCGTTGTCGGTGCCGCCGAACAGCAGCGTGCGTTGTCGCGTGGAGTCGTAGGCCATCGCGTGCTCGGCGCGGGGCGCGGGGCGGGTCGCGGGCGAGCGCACCGCCCACGCGGTGCCGTCCCACAGCCACGTATCGTTCAGCGTGCCGATATCGCTGTCGCCGCCGAACAGCAGCACGCACTGCCGCGCGGCGTCGTAGACCATGGCGTGGCGGTCACGTGGCATCGGGCTTTCACTCGTGCTCCGCTCGGTCCAATCGCTGCCGTCCCATTCCCAGGTGTCGGCAAACTTCTGCGATGCATCGGCGCCGCCGAACAGCACGACGCGGTTGCGCTCGGCATCGTACGCCATTGCGTGGCCCGCGCGCGCGGGAGGCACACGGACCGGCGAGCGTTGGGCCCACGCCACTCCGTCCCATTCCCAGGTCTCCGCCAGCGGGGATTGGCCAGCATCGCGCCCGCCAAACAACACCAAGCGTGCGCGGGCAGCGTCGTAGGCCGTGGCGTGCCCCATCCGGGCGGTCGGGCCTGCCGGCGTCGACCGGGCAGTCCATTCGCTGCCGTCCCATTCCCAGGTCTCCGCGCGCGTGTTGCCGTAGTCGCCGCCGACCAGCACGACACGGCGCCTGGCCTCGTCGTAGATCATGGCGTGTTGGTCGAACGCGTCGGGACTGGCCTGTCGCTCGACCCAGTGGCGCGGTTGCGACCGAGCGGCCGTGGCGGCAATCCCGAAGAAGATCAGGACGCGCGTGAGCTGCGCGAGGCGGGGTGCGGACCGTCGGGGACTCATCGTGTCACCTCTCGTCGTGGCGTGGATCGTCGGCGCGATTCTCCGGATTGTAGCGCGCCAGCGGTTGCGGGGAGGGCTACGCCCAGCCTGCTGCGACGCCAGGGCTTGTGAGTGCGACCGGCGCGCGGGACGATGCCATGATGGAACCCGAGCGCCGACCCGCGGGCCCCCCGGAATCGGTGCGCGCCGCTGCGCCAGATTCGGCGTGCATGAGGAGCGCCTCCCACGTTGGGCGTTATCACCATGTGACCCCTTTATTGAGTGGAAAAAATGCATCGTAAGATGAACATTGTGGCACTCCTGTTCTCCGGGGCTTTGCCTTGTCAGAATACGTGGATCGTTGACGCGAGCGACCGCCCAGGGGCCCATTTCACAGACCTGCCTCCCGCGGTTGAATCGGCGGCTCCCGGAGACACGCTCGTCGTTCGAGTAGGGCTTTACTCGAGCACGACTGTGTCCAAGGGGTTACAGATTGTTGCCGCACCTGTCCCACCCTATAGTTCCAAAAGTGGATTCGAAGTACGGGAAAGTATGACGATCAGTGGCTTGGGCCCGGGGCAGAAGTGTACCATCAGGGGGCTTTTTCCGGTCACTGTTCCGCGATTTCAACTGAACATTTGGGAGAATGCCGGACCAGTCTATGTCGACTCCTTTTCCAACCGCAGTTTTGGGAGTGCAGGGGTTTCTATCAGAGACTGCGCACAGGTCACTCTGAACTGGTGCTCGATTGACTGGGTTTGGGCGAAATCCAGCGGGGTCCTTATCTCTGAATCCATGATCGGAGTTAGGCGCGACCCAATGGCGGGCATCGATGTTTGTGAGGCGCGTATCGTAATTGCGTCCTCCTCCGTGGTTGCGTCAGGGAGGATGCTCGGGGTGGGTTGTCAAGTGACCACGTCCCCGTTGCCAGCGCTCCGTGCTGTAGATAGCGATATCCTCGTAACTGGTCCTTCGGCAATTATTGGTGGCCAGGCCATTCGCCGGGGGTGCGAAGGCGTACAGGTCGACGGTGTGTCCGGGCGTCGCGGCTCGATTGTTCTTGGCAGCCTAGCGCGCGTCGATGGTATCGCAGGTAGCATCAGGGTGATACGTCAAGATTATCCCCATATCGGCGCACATAATGCGATGGGGTTGGGGGTCGTATCGCTTACGCTGTGGGGTCCGGCAAATGCCGCTTCGGTAATACTCACGAGCGTGGCGCAGCCAGGGCCGTCGCAGCCACTTGGCGCATCCCCTGGCTGGCCGGGCATTTGGGTGGGATCCATTTTTGCTGCCGTGCATGCCGCAACTCTGCCGGCGACGGGACGCGCAAGTATTGAGTATCCCTTGCCGGGAGCCTTGCCACCATCATGGGTTGGCTTGCCGGTCGCTTTTCAGGCACTGACGCTATCCAGCTTGGGGGTCGTCGATGTGTCCACTGCTAGTGTGGTGCGTCAGACAGATGGGAATTATCCGCGAGTGCGGCCTTGGCTCGGGTGACCTTGGCCAGGATGTCGCTTGCTTTGGCCGTCCAGATGAACGGTTTGGGGTCCATGTTGTGCTGCTCGATGTATGCCTGAATCGCTTCGATGAGTCGTCGGACGCTCGGGAACGCGCCGCGCCGGATTCGTTTTGTAGTGATGTCGCGAAAGAAGCGCTCGACCATGTTGAGCCACGACGCACTCGTTGGCGTGAAGTGCATGTGAAACCGAGGGTGACGCTTCAACCAGCGCTTCACCTTCGCGTGCTTGTGGGTCGAGTAGTTGTCAGCAATGATGTGGACGTCCAGGTGCTTGGGGACCTCCGCGTCGATCAGTCGGAGGAACTTCAACCATTCGATGTGCCGATGCCGCGGTGCACACATGCTGATGATCTTGCCGGTTGCGGTGTTCATCGCGGCGAAGAGCGTGGACGTCCCGTTGCGCTTGTAGTCGTGAGTGACGGTCTTGGTACGGCCCGAGCGAAAGGGCAGGGAGGGCTGCGTCCGATCGAGCGCTTGGATCTGCGACTTCTCGTCGCAGCTGAGCACAATCGCGTTCTCGGGAGGGCTCAGATAAAGGCCGACGACGTCCTCGAGCTTCTCGACGAAGTTGGGGTCACGACTGACTTTGAAGGTGCGGAAGAGGTGCGGCTTCAGCCCGTGTGCAACCCAGATTCGGCGAATCGTCGCCGCACTCACGTCGACCAGCTTCGCCATGTCGCGAGTGCTCCAGTGCGTGGCGTTCGGTGGATCCTCCTGCGTCGTGATCCGAATGATCTCGGCGACAGTTTCCTCGTCTATGGTACGTGGGCGACCGCGGCCAGGTGCGTCTTTTTCGATGCCCGCTATGCGCTCCTCGGAGAACCGTTTGCGCCACAGGCTCACGGTCTTCTGCTGTGTCTCGAGCTTCTCCGCGATCTCCTTGTTCAGCATTCCTGCTGCAGCGTGCAGAACGATCTTTGCGCGCAGGACGAGGCGCGCCGGCGTGCTTCGGCCTCTGGCAAACTTGTGCAACTGCCTTCGCTCGTCTTCGGTGAGTGTGATCGGAACTGCTACTCGCATCGTGGTGGCCTCCCACGATACACAACGCGCGCGCGCCCAAATAATTACACCTATTTACGAGGCACTACACTAGCGTGACCGTGCTGGGGTACTAAGTGGTGCTAAGCACGGCGGGGCTTTGCCAAGATGTCCGAGCCCGGGATACGGACCCTGGTGGAGCGGATCGAGATGGAGGTCTCGACTCTGTGCGAACATCGGTCGTTCCGTTGGCTCGTAGTGCTCTGTGACGGCAAGGAGTTCGTCTGGCGCATGGCTGAGGTCGCTGGGTGTGCCAAGAGCCCGCGACCTTCATCCTCGACTGCGACCACGGATCGTCCTACATCGCGGACGCGGGCGACGCGATCTACGGAGACAGGACGCCGGAGGCCGAGCGTAGGCATCGGTGATGGCGCGACGAACTGCAGCGCGACGGAAACGCCGTCGACACCGGATCGTAGCGCGATCGCGCTTGCGGAAAGCCGCACACAGCCTGCTGCGACGCCAGGGCTTGTGAGTGCGACCGGCGCGCGGGACGATGCCATGATGGAACCCCAGCGCCGACCCGCGGGCCCCCCGGAATCGGTGCGCGCCGCGGCCGCCGCGCTCCCCTCGCGCCGCCATGCGGAGATGCTGTACGACGCGGTCGTCGCCCTGATCGGCAGCGCGGGCTGGGAGGAGACGGCGAACGGCGGTGCGATGCGGCGGTTGTTCCGGCGCGATCCGCACCATGCGTCGCAGATCGTGCCTTGGCCGGTGCTCGAGCTCAGCATCGGCCGCCGGTTCGCCGTCGTCACCGACTGGGTACCCTTCGGCGTGGAGCCCATCGATGTGCCGCCTCCGCCGCCGGCAAAGCCGCCGAAGCTGCGCGGGCTCGGCGCGGGCGAGATCCGCCTCGTGGACGGGCCCGAGCACATCGAGATCGTCTACGGCGACGACGGTGCCAAGCTCGAGACCTGCCGGTCGCACCATCGCCATCCGCTCGCCGCCTTGCCGAGTGCGGTCGCGGCCGAAGGCGGGAATCCGACCGAGTTGCTCGCGCAGTTCATCGCCGGGCTCGCCCCGACCCGTCACGGCCCGGGGTGCATCCAACTGCCGGTGGCGATGCCGCACGGCGCGCAGGGCGTTTGGTGTTGCGGACTCGGGGCGTTGCGACGCGCGCTGTTCGAGGAACGCGTGGGGCGGGGTGCGAGGTGGGCGGTCGCCGATGGGATGACCGGCACGGCGGTCGCCTCCGGCGAAACGCGGGAGGAGGCGCTGTCGCGCTGGCGCACCGCGGTCGCCGAGCGCTTGCCTTGGCCCGAGCCGCAGTCCGAGCCGGAAACGCCGCCGGACCTTCCCCCCGGCACGATGACGATCCGCGCGCCCGAGCCCGACGTGCCACTGCCCGACGCCGTCCCCGCAAACGTTCCCGCCGTGCTCGTGCCGATCGAGCCCGCGCCGGCGGCGCCACCCACCTTCGGCTCGTGGATCACGCTGCTCGGCGCGTACGGAGCGACGTTCTTTGCCGCGTGCCGCCGCAAGCGCGCGGGCTTCACGCTGATCGGCCGAGAAGCTCTGGAGGTCGTCGACTTCGAGCGCCTGGATGCCGAGATGGACTGCGTCGACGACGCCCAGGAAGAGCAGTTTCTCGACGCCATCGCGAGGACCCCGGGGGGTGCCCAGCGTTGGCCGTGCCGGACGACGACCTATCGGGTGCGCGACGACGGCGGCCTGGTCTTCGACAGTTCCCACGAGGGGCCGGAGTGGCGGGCGGACCACCTGGACGGCGACGCCGTCGTGCGGCGCGTCGTACGGCAACGTTGGGTGCAGTGAACGCCGGTGGCTACTGCGCCCGGCGCAGCTCGACCAGGTGGGGGAGGGTGAAGCGGTCCTCGGCAACCGCGTAGGCGATTCCGTCGAGGGCGTCTCCGATCCGCCGGAGATCGAAGCGCCAACTGGGAACGGCTCTGAACTCCGTTCCCGGCAAATGGCCGTCGGGGGTGAACGTCGCCCACAGCCTCGACGAAGAGACGCGCGTGTCGAGGGACCGGACGGTTTGACCGCCGGCGGACAAGGTCGTGGCGTGCACACCGATGTCGAGCACGACCTTTAGCGCGCCGTTTTCGAGCTGCACCGCGCCCCTCCAGGTTCCGTCCATGGGCGGGGCGCCGCGGTTGCCTCCGGGTCTGAGTGGCTGTCGCCAGTCCGCGCCCTCTTCGTAGCCGAGGTCCGCGATCAACTGCTGTTGGACGGCGCGCAGGGCTCGCGGCGCACCGTTCGTCAGCAGGACGAACCCATCGTCGGCGTCCGGATAACCGCGGACGAACCCCGGCAGCTCATCGAGGTAGATGTACTCGGGCTTCGGCCACGGACCGATGCGCCATCCGATGCCCCGTCCACGACCATCCTTGCGGTCGATGGCCGTGCGCATGCGGCGGGTGAGGTTCTCGTTCAGGATTCGCTCACCGCCAACCGCACCGTCTTGCAGATGCAGGAGCAGGAACCGGGCTTGGTCGGAGGCGGAACTCCAGAATCCGTACGCGGCTGGATTGCTGCTCTTCGCCGGCGCGACCGGCGAGAAGCCGCCGGAGACTTCTCTCCGGTAAAGGGTTGCCGCCTTGCTTTCGTCGGGAGCAAGACCGGTGGCCCGCAGCCCCAGGTGAGCAAAGAGCTCTTGCCGGAGGAACCGATCCCAAGGTTGCTCGGTCGCGTGCTCGACCACGCGCGCCAGAGCGACATAGCCGATGTTGGTGGGGCGCGGCCACTCGGCGTAGCTGGCCGTGACTCCGAATGCGCGGAGGGTCTCCTCCAGGGCCGGGACCCTCTCGTCGGCGTCGTAGAAGCTCCAATGCACTGGCAAACCGGCAGCGTGCCCCATCACCGCCTCGATGGTCACCGAGTCTGCATCGCTCGCGGGGAAGCGCAGCTTGGCGCCTGGTAGAGCGTCGTTGAGGAGGGTGTCGAGCTCGAGGACGTCGCGGTCGACCAAGATCATCAAACCGGTCGCCGTCAGGACCTCCGAGAGTCGTCCAACCGGGTAGACCGTCTCCGGCGTAGCCGGGCGCCGCGTCGCGACGTCGGCCATACCAAATCCCTCTGCCCAGACGGTCTTTCCCCCACGCAGCACGACGATCGAGGCTCCCGGGAGATCGCCGTCGTCGATGGCTCGCTGGAGCAAGCGACGCGTTTCCAGAAACTGGTCGGGCGCGGCGATCTCCTGCGCGGCGGGTCCGGCGGCCACCGCGATTACGGAGCACGCGAGAGCGGCATCTTGGCACCGACTCGTCATGTGGGCAGCTTACGCTCCGCCCGGCCTCGCGGCGCCTCAGGGGGAAAGGGCTGGATTTCGTCAACCGGAGCCGCGCGCGGAGACGGTTCCTGGGCAGAAGAATGACCTCCAGAGTCTCTACGCTGTTGTTCGTTGCGGGGCGGCCGCTGCGGCCGCGACGCAGACCGTGGCGCTGCGACCCCCCAGAACTGCTTTCGACAGGGCCGCTTGGTCCGAGCAGGTCGAAGCGACCGCCGCCGCCGTCCGAGAGGCCAACGTGATGGCGGTCTGGGCCCTCAGCCGTCGAGGAGGTGGCGCACCGGCAGTCGCTCCTCGTCTGTGAGAGGCTCGATGTCCAGCCCCCGCAGGGCGCTGCGCAGTGGAGCCACGTCCAGCCACCACCAGCGCACCGTCCCGTCGCTGCCGGCGCTGACGAGCTGGCCGCTGCTGGTGAAAGCGATCCGCCGGACGCCGGAATGGCGCAGGCGTAGGGTGGCCCGGCGCGTGGCCCGGTCCCAGATGCGGATCGTGCCGTCGTTGGCCGCCGTTGCGATGCGGGTCTCGTCAACCGACAGACAGGCGCAGACCAGCGGTGCCTGATGGCCGGCGAAGACGTCCTCCGCGGATTCCTCGGTCTGTTGTAGAGGCCAAAGGCGGGCGGTGCCGTCGTTGCCCGCGGCCAGCAGATGGCGACCGTCGCGCGTGAATGCCACGAACCGGACCGTGAGTGCGACCGGCGCGCTCCAGCGGTTGCGGAGCACGCCGCGTTCGGTCGACCACAGCTGCGCGCCGAGGGACTGCGAAAAGCCGCCGAACGCCACGGCACTGCCGTCCGGCGCCGCGGCGAGGTGCAGGGTCGGTCCGACGGCGACCTGCTCGGGGTCCGCGTTGGGTCGCCAGCGGAAGATCCGCCGGCGACTTGGCAGCAACCAAGTGCCGTCGGCCAGCAGCAGTGGTGGACAGTTGCCCAGTGGGCGCGGCGCCTGCAGCTCGTGCACGCGCGCGGCTCCGCCGGCGAGGTCGAGCACGCTGAACCGGCTGCGCCGCTGCGAACCGATGACCACGCGGTCGTCCGCGATGAAACGCAGGTGTGGAGTGCCGAAGTCGATGGCGATGGGGTCCATCCGCGGTGTGCCCCGCGCGTCGCAGACCCACACGGTGCCGGCGTGTGAGGCGGTGAAGACGACCGTGTCGCCGTTGGCGGAGACCGCGGCGTCGGCATCGCCCAGGCCGGAGTATGCGGGGACCCCACGGTGCATGCTCAGGTGCCAGACCCGTACGCTCGGCCCGCTGACGGCGAGTAGGCCGCGCCCGTCCGGTGTCCACTCGAGGCGCGCGACCATGCCGTGCGCGGCAAACTCGTCGAGTTGCGTTCCCTGGACGCTCCACAGCTTGATCCGGCCGTAGCCGTCGCTGGCGGCGATGCGCCGGCCGTCGGGGGCGAACCGCGCGTGCCAGCCCTCGCGCACCCGCGACACCGCGGCGGCGGTCCACTGTTCGACTTCGATCAGCGAGTGCGCGTCCAGTACACTTAGCTGGCCTGCCCGCGCCACCAGCAGCCGAGTGCCGCCGCGGTCCAGGTCGACGTCGATGAAGTCGTGGTCGTGGCGAAACGGCAGGTCGGCGTGGGCGAGCAGGCGGCCGTCGAGGTCACAGGCGGTCAGGTGGTTCTCGGACGAGGTGAAGACGAAGTGGTCGGTACCGACCAGCACGGCGTTGATCGACTCGGCTGCCGGGGAGGGGAGCACCGAGAGCTCGCGGTAGTCGGTGTCCCACAGCTTGCCGCCGGCGACGATGCAGCCGTTGGGCAGGAACCCTGCGTCGTACCAGAAGCAGCCTCGGGGTTCGGCGTGGGGAAGGTCCGCCAGGTGGTGGATCGCGTCGCCGTCGCGCGCCCACACCGAAGTGATGGCCTCGGCGACCTGGACCAGGAGCAGGCGCGGATCGCCGGGGTCGGGGTGGAAGCGCGGCCGCCCCGTGCGCGGGGGTGGTTCGAGCGCGCGCGGTGGCGTGCTGCGCAGTGAGTAGCGCCGTGACGTGCTGCCGTGCCCGGTCAACAGCAGCTCGTTGGCATCCGCCGAGAAGGCCACCGCCGGGAGGGTCGCATTGCCCGTACGCCAGTCCGGGTCGGGTAGCTCCACTTCCCGCCAATTGCTGTGCGCTCGGCGAAACAGCCGAGCCTGGGCGCCGGGCCGCGTCGTCACGACGAAGTTGCTGTCGGGAGAGAACGCCGCGTAGGACGCCGGGTCTGGGCTAACGACCGCGTGCGCGCGCAAGTCGAACAGGATCTCCTGGGTCCGGGCCACGATGCGCTCGTCGTCGTCGAGCCGCAGCGCTTCGCGCGCGTAGCGCAGTGCGCGCTGCGGGTCGAGATCCTCGCAATCACCGGCGGCCTGCAGCAGCGCCAACGCGCGGTACTCGGTCGAGGCCTGTCGCACGCGTCGTTCGGCGTGCACGCTCCAGTACAACAGCGCGAGCGAGGTGGTGAGACCGATGAAGGTCGCGGTCAGCACGCCAGCCGCCGTCGGATTGCGTTGGCTCCATCGCAGCACGCGCAACCAAGCCGAAGGCCGGCGGCTGCGGATCGGCTCGTGCTGGCAAATCCGGCGAAGCTCGTCGGCGAACTCGGCCGCGGTGGCGAAACGATCTTCGGGGCGCTTCTGCAGGGCCTTGCCGACCACCACGCAGAGCTCGCCGTCGAGCCCCGGGGCGAAGCGGCGCGGGTCCGGCGGCGGCTCGGCCACGATCTTGTGATAGAGCTCTTCTGGGGAGGAAGACTCGTGCGGGTGGTGCAGCGTCAAGCACTCGTACAGTGTGGCGCCGAGGGAGTAGACGTCGGTGCGGCGGTCGGCCGCGCGGCGTCCGGTGACCTGCTCCGGCGCCATGTAGGCCGGCGTGCCCAGCCGTTCCCCGGTGCGGGTCAGGCCCGGCGCCGACGGCTCGACGGCGCGCGCCAGCCCGAAGTCCAGCAGCATCGGCTCGCCGGTGCGGTCGACGATCACGTTGCCCGGTTTGACGTCGCGGTGGACCAAACCGGCGTCGTGCGCGGCGTGCAGGGCGCGCGCCAGCTTCTCGGTCATGACCACGGCCTCGAACCGCGCGCTGTCACCGCCCGGCGGAGAGATCGGGCTCTCCAGCGCTCGCCTCCGTGCATCGAGCCGCGTGGCGAGGCTGTCGCCCTCGATGTAGCGCATCGTCAGGTAGGGCACGCCGTCGATCTCGCCGGCGTCGTAGATCGGGCACACGTTGGGGTGGTCCAGGCGGCTCGCCGCCAGCATCTCGCGCGCGAAGCGCTCGCGGGCGCCGGCGAAGTAGAGCTCTGCGTTGCGGATCACCTTGAGCGCCACCCGCCGCTGCAGCCGTTCGTCGTGTGCCTCGTAGACGACGCCCATGCCCCCGCCACCCAGCCGGCGCAGCAGCCGGTAGTGGCCGAGGCGGTCGGGCAGCGGGTCGTCGAACGGCGCGGCGAGCAAGCCGAGGGAGGCCAGCTTCTCGAACCGACGCCGGAGCTCGGCCGCGAGGCCGGGATGCTCGGCGCATGCCGCTTCGACGCGCGCCGCCCACGCGGTAGCGGGACGTTCCAGCAAGCAGTCTTCCAGCAGGGCGTCGACGTCGTCCGGTGCCATCGAGAAAGGCGGGGGGGGTCACGCGGATCACGCAGTGCCGCGGTCGGGCGCGACTTCGTCGCTCATTGGACCACGACGCGCAGCACGTTGCTCGCGCTGAGCAGGGCGCCACTGCAGGCCGCCGGGTTGATCCAGGCGAACTGGAAGCTCGCGCTCGCCCCTGCGGGAACCGTCGCGAGCGGCAGCGGCACGGTGATCGTCGTCGGCGCGCCGGGAATCGGCAGCGCCAACGAGAACGGCAGCAGATGGCTCCCGAGGATCGGTTGCAGCGGGCCGCACGACGCGGTGACGTCCACCAGCAGCGCGCCACTCGGCGGAGTCGTGCCCGCCGCCGGCATGCCCGAGCAGCGCAGGGCGCACGCGGTGCTGCCACTCGCCGGCCACGCAGTGACTCCGGTGAACAGGCGCGCGCCACAGGTCGGCGAGTCGAGCGCGCAGCGCTGCGCTCCCGCCGGCAGCAAGTTGAAGCGCGCGACGGTGATGTCCCAGCCACCTGAGTGCGGATTGGTGGCAAACGGGACCGTGGCCTGCGCGGCGCCGGCCCACACGATGCCGCCGAGCGGATCGGGCGCCGCCGCGAGGAGAGCGGTGTAGGTGGTGCCCGGCGTACCGAAGAAGCTGGCGTACTGGATGCGATCCGCCGCGGGGTCGAACTGCGCGACGAACGAGCACGGCAGCGCGCCGCTCTGCACGGTGCAGGGTTGTGTTGGCTGTAGGCTTCCCGCGTTCGTACCCGGCAGCGTGGCGGAGGCCGTCGAGCCGACCAGCGTCACCAACCCCGCGGCGTCGACCGAGATCCCGTTGCCGCCGTCGTCGCGGCCGCCGCCGTAGTAGGTTCCCCAGACGACCTGGCCGGAGCCCGCGCGTCGCGGGTCGAGGCCGAACACGAACGCGTCGTAGACGCTGGCCAAGAGCGGCTGTGGTGCCCCCGCCGTCACCGGCAGATCAGCGGACCGCGTGTGTCCGGTGATCCAGAGGACGCCGTTGTGCTCGGCCAGGGCGTTGCCGTTTTCGAGCAGTGTGCCGCCGAAGTAGGTCGACCACACGAGCTGGCTCGCCGGCGGCAGGGAGGGGTCCAGCTGGCAGAGCACGACGTCGGTCGCGCCGCCCGAGAACTGGCGTTGGAACGCGTTGGCGGTGGTGGGAAAGGCGTTGGAGTCGGTTTCCGCGAGCACCGTGACGACGCCGCGGGCATCGACGTGCAGGTCGCTGGGCGTCAAGGCGGGCTCGCTCCCCGCGCTGCCGAGATAGGTCGAGTAGCGCATTGCAGCGCGACCGGCGATGTTGGGGTCGAAGTGGGTCACGAACAGGTCCGGCGGGCCCGGCGCCGCCGTCGCCCACGCATTGGCGGTGGTGGGAAAGTCGGACGATGTGGTCTTGCCGTGGACCCAGATCGAGCCGGTGCGATCGGTGTGCACGTCGGAGGCATCGTCGTCGCCGCCGCCACCGAGGAACGTGGCGTAGCGCAACGCGCCGCCTTTGGCGTCGAGCACGGCGACGAACGCGTCGAGTCCCGGCGCCAGCGACGCTTGTGTCGCGGTGCTCGTGGTCACGGGGAAATCGGCGGAACTGGTGGCACCCGCGATGACCACGCGTCCCGTGACCGGATCATGGCAGACCGCGTTGGCCCAATCGTCGCGGTTGCCGCCGAGAGTCACGGTCCAGAGCACGGCTCCGGCCGGCGACAGATGGGCGACCAGCGCGTCCTGTGCGCCGGCAGTGGGCTGAGTGGTGGTCGAACCGACGACGAAGCTGCTGCCGTCATCGAGGGCGCACACGCCCCTGGTGGACCAGCAGACCTCGTCGCCGGCTCCGCCGACGTGAACCGCCCAATCGATCCCTCCGTTTTGCGCCGCGGCGAAGGCGTTCGAGAGTGCGAGGCACAGGCCGATGCGGGCGCCCGTGCAGAAGCCGCCAGGTTGTCTTGTCGTCATGGTTGCTGCCCAAGGAGCAATTGGCGGGGGATGTTTCACGCGATCTCGTGTTTCGGCCGGGGCGCGGATCCAAGGCGCCGGCGCGGCGCGGAGATAAACTCCGGCGCACAGTGGATCCCACAAGGTCGAGCGTCGGGCCCGAGCAGGGCGATGGGCTGGTCGCTGCGGCGCAGCGCGGCGAGCCGGGCGCCATCGACGCGCTGATCGCGGCGCATCTCGACGACCTACGGGCCTACGTGCGTCTGCAGCTGGATCCGCGGCTGCGCGTTCGGGAGTCGAGTTCCGACGTGGTGCAGTCGGTTTGTCGCGAGGTGCTCCGCGATCTGCCGCGCTTCGGCGACCGCGGCCCCGGGGCGTTCCGCGCTTGGCTGTTTGCGGCCGCGCTCAACAAGATCCGGCGCAAGCGCGCGTTTCACCGGGCTCGCAAGCGCGACGTGGGGCGTGAGGTCCGGGTCGCGAGCGGCGACCACGGCAGCGGGCCGGTGCGCGCGGGGCTGTACCTCAGCCTTGCCGGTGGCGAACCCAGTCCGAGCCAGCAGGCCATCGCCCACGAGCAGGCCGAGCGCATCGAGCGCGCGATCGACCGGTTGCCCGCTGACTATCGGGAGGTGTTGCTGCTCGCCCGCGTCGTCGGCTTGAGTGGCCGGCAAGTGGCCGAGCGCATGGGGCGCAGCGAAGCCGCCGTGCGGACGCTGCTGACCCGAGCCGGGATTCGGCTGTTGGCGGCCTTGGAGGAACGCGATGGTGATCCCGAGACGGCGCCGGAATGATCGCGCGACGTGCGCGGACCTCAGGCCTCAAGCCAGCAGCCCGTCACCGCCGTCGTCGTGCCGGTCGAGCCAATCGCGCACTCTGCCGACCACGTCGGCGACGTCCGCGCCGGCCTCGATGGCGACCGACACGTGCCCGTCCGCGCGCGGAACCACGAGTTGGAAGAAGTTGCCGTAGCGGATCAAGAGGTACTTCATGCCACCGCAGTCGATCGATCCCCGTTGGGTGGTGAGCTTGAGGAGCGTCGGGTTGACGAGGAGCTCTTCGTAGCGATCCGACTCCGCGCTGCTCGCGCCCCTCGTGTCGGCGCGGGCCACCGTTGTCAAACGTCCTCCCCGGTAGACCGCGACGTAGCGGATCGCGGCGTTCAGGTGCAACAGCTGCTCCACCAGGCGCATGGCGAGCAGTCTGTCATCTAGTCGGGCTCGCGAGAGAAGAGAATCCGGATTTCATTCGGTAGGATGAGGTGGTGGGTATGAAGAACCTTGTCGCGGTCGTGATCGCGGTCGCGATCTTCCAGGCAGCACCAGCGGCGCAAGCCCTGCTCGTGGGCGCCACCCGTGCGTATCGATCGATTCAAGACGCGGTCGACGCCGCTGCTCCGGGGCAGCTGATTCTGGTGGATCCCGGCATCTATCCCGCGGTCCGGATCGACGGCAAGGGCGTCTCGATCCTGTGCAGGGGATCGACGAGCGGCTGTTTCGGCGTGCTGAGTGGCGGAGCAGCGCCCGCCATCGAGATCGTCAACGTGCCCGCCGGGCAGTCCATGTCGTTGGTGGGGTTCACCACCGACTTCGAGACGGGCGCGGCTCCCGCCGTGAGGATCGCGCAGTGCGACGGGACGGTGAGCTTGCGGCAGGGAGGCGCGTACGGGCGGGCCGACCTTACCGGGATCAGCGCGCGCGCCGCGATGGATCGTCGATGCTCGATCGGTCGTGCTGAGACACGTGTATGCCGGCGCGGTCGGCACCAGCGCGACGCGCGCGAGGCTGACCGCGGTGCCGGTGGCGGCGGGTGGAGGCCTCGATGCAGGGGTCCACGGGCTGTTGATCGAGCGCAGCAATGTGGTCGTGATCGCCGGTTCCGGAGCTGGATTCGACAACTTCACCGCCCCGTCCCTGTTGGAGGCGCGCGGTGGCGACGCGGTGCGCGTCTTGGATGGCAGCACGGTGCACCTCTGGGGGCCGCGGTTGCCCGGGCAAATGGTGGGAGGAGCCGGTGCGGCGATCGGCGGGAACGCAGTGCACTGGGCGGGGTCGGGTTTCCCGGCGGTCCAGGCCTGCGGCAGCTTGTTCCTGACTCCTGGAGCGGGGCCACTGCCGGGCGGGCGGTTCGCGGTGCGTTACGACCGAGGTTTGTTGACGGTGGGGCCACCCCCCGTGGTGCGCGCGGTGCCGCGGTGTACCCCGACCGAAACGGGGTTCGCCGAGTTTGGCATCGATGCGCGACTGCAGCCCGGAACCAGCGAAAACATCGTGGTCTACGCCAGCCTCGGCCAGCCGTATGTCCCTTTCATCGGTGAAGTGTCGATCGGTGCACCGTTGCCCGGTGTCGCCAACGGGCGGTTGTTGGACTACATGTCGCCGAGGGTCGTGGCGCTGGCGCCCGGCGTCTCTTCGTTCCCGAGAGCCGTGCTGCCCGTGACCATTCCCCTGGCCGCTCCACTGCTCGGAACCCAGCTCGGCGTGCAAGCCCTGCTCGGCCCGGTGCCGAGTGTGCCGGCCTCGGGCTTCGCTCTCAGCATGGGCGAAGTCTACGTGGTTTCGCCGTGATGGGGTGGCGAGCCGATGAGCACCACCGATGAAGATCGCGAGCCGGTCCCGGAAGACCGCCGGGCGCCCAAGCCGATCGAGCGTCGGGTCGAACGGCTGCTGACCCCGCTGCAGGAGTTCATCTCCGACCAAGTCGTCGCGAGCGGACTACTGCTCGGCTGCGCCGTCGTCGCGCTGGTGCTGGCCAACTCGGCCTGGGCCGACCATTACGACTCGATCCGCGAGGCCAAGGTCGGCATCCACGCCGGCAGCTTCGAGCTGTCGATGTCGCTGCGGCATTGGATCAACGATGGTCTGATGGCGCTGTTCTTCTTCTTGCTGGGGCTCGAGATCAAGCGCGAGTTTCTGGCCGGCGACCTGCAGGATCCGCGGCGGGCCCGCTTGCTCGCGGTGACCGCGTTGGGCGGGATGCTGGTGCCCGCAGCGGTCTTTGCCGCGCTGTGTCCGCCGCAGGCCTCCGGCGGGTGGGGAGTGCCAATGGCGACGGACACCGCGTTCGCGATCGGAGTCCTCGCGTTGCTGAGAACGCGGGTGCCCGCAAGCCTGGCGGCGTTTCTGGTCGGCCTGGCGATCATCGACGACATCGGGGCTGTGCTCGTGATCGCCTTCTTCTACGGCCACGAGCTCTCGGCCGACGCGCTGCTCGCTGCTCGCGGCACTTGGACTGTTTGCGTTGCTCGTCTCCTGCAACGTGTTCGGCGTGCGGCGCCCCGCCGTCTACCTCGGCGTCGGGGTCGCGCTGTGGTACGCGGTGTTGTGCTCTGGCATCCACGCGACGGTCGCCGGCGTGCTGGTCGCGCTCACCGTGTCGGCCCGGACCAAGGTCTCGTCTCACCGTTTCGAAGAGCGGATCGCGCGTCTGATGCGCCGTCTGCGCCGGCAGCGGCAAGAGGATACGGACATCCTTGCGGCCCCTTCGCAGCACGAGATCGTGGAGGAGGTGCGGCGGACGGCGCGGCGGGCGAGCACTCCCCTGCAGCGGTGGGAGACCGCTCTCGAGACGCCGATCGGTTTGCTCGTGGTGCCGCTGTTCGCACTGGCGAACGCTGGCGTAGAGGTCCGCGGGCCCGCGCTCGCGGCGGTCAGCGACCCGCTCGTCCTGGCCGTCGCCGCGGCGCTCGTCGTCGGCAAGCTGCTCGGCATCACCGGCTTTTGCTGGCTCGGCTTGACCTTGCGCGTCGGTGTCCTGCCTCCGGGGATCAGCATGCGGCACGTCGCGGGGATGAGTCTGCTCGCTGGCATGGGATTTACGATGTCGATCTTCATCGCCAACCTGGCGTTCGCGACCGACGCGGCGATGCTGCAGACGGCGAAACTGGGGATCCTGATCGGTACGGCCATCGCCGGCGCGTGCGGCTACCTGGTGTTGCGCGCCGGCGGCAGCCGCGGCACGGTCACGTGAGCGTGGCTTCGATGCGGCTCAGGCTTGCGCCGGGAGCCACGGCACGCAGGACCGCTCGGGTGGCCGACTCCTGGCTGATCGGCGCCGGCGCCTCGACCATCACCGCGCCGGTGACGGCGAGGTCGTCGCCGGGATCCAGGCTCATGCTGAGATGAGTGAGCGCGGATTGCAGCGGCGACATGCTGGGGTTGAAGGCGGCATTCTCCGCATAGCGGCCGGCGTAGACCGCGCCTGAGCTGTGCATGAGTGCGAGCCCGCAGTAGTCCTTGGAGTACGGCGCGTAGCTCGCGTTCGCCGCGGCGAGTGCGGCGAGCGCCGCGGGAGTCGCGTTATGCGTGCGCAGGCCGTGGTTCTGCGGAGCCATCAGTCCGCCGGTCACGCCCAAGTCGTGCGGCCCGAACGGATCGGGCAGATAGTCGGCCAGGGGCCGGGAGGTGTAGCCGGTCGCAGCTTCGTCGGCGACCAGCAGCACGTCCAGCTGCGCTGCGGTGGCGAGCTCGAACAAGAACTGACGGCAGTAGCCGCACGGCGCCGCATTGACCGCCAGTGCCCGGAGACCCTGCTCGTCGTGCAGCCACGCCAGCGCGGTCGCTGCCTGCTCACCATGCACGCTCAGGCTCAGCGCCTCGCCGGAGAACTCGAGGTTGGCGCCGAGGTACAGGCTGCCGGGGCCGGGCCCGGTTGTCGGCGGCATTCCCAGAGCAACGGCGCCGACGCGAAACCCCGAGATTGGCGGCCGCGCGTACGCGGCCGCCACCGGGAGTAGCTCGGTCATGAGCTGACCGACCTCGATGCCCTCGGTCTGCAGGATGGACGCCACGACGGCCGAGGGCAGCACTCCCGCGGTCAGGCCGGTGGTCACCAGGTCGCGGGTGTCGAGGGAGCGGCGGCGCAGGGCGTGTTCGATGGCATCAGCAAGTGGAGGCATGGTTCATGCAGCCGCCGACCGACAGATCACTGTTGGTTGATGACGATCACCGCGCCGGTGGACAGCACGCGGTTGCCGATCGGATCGAGGAGCTCGGCCTGAAACGAGATCGGGCCGCTGCTCGTGGTTGGAAACGGCGATTGCAGCGCCAGCAAACCGCTGCCGCCGATGACCCCCATGAAACTGACCACCGCGGCGTTGGGATCGATCCAGAGGTAGCTGCTGCCGAGCGGAGTGGGCGCCCCGGCGGGTGGAGGGGAGGACCGGACGATGGCGCTCCACTGTGGTGGCCCCCAGAGACGTCCGCTGATGGTCCCTCCGGGCGCTGGGTATCGGATGGCGAGATCCGGCACGATCTGCGCGATCACCTGCGGGCCAGCGACACCGTTGTGCGGCTCGGGTGTCGCCGGATCGACGGTGACCTGACCGCTGCCGAAGACACCAGCGCCCGCGGCCACCGTGCCGCAGAACAACGTCTCCGCGGTGCCGCCGAGGGCCGAGCCGCCCGGGCCGGTGATGGTCACCGACCCCGAGCGCAGCTCGACGGCCGGTCCCGGCATCAGCGTGACGGCGCAGGTGAAGGGATCGATCGCGCCGCCGGAGCCCAAGACGATCGAGTCGGCGAGGATCACTTCGCTCTGGTCGACCAGCAGCGCGTGCGGCTGCGGGCCGAGCGCGGCCACGACACGGCACTGGTTCATCAGCACGAGACTGCGCCGGTCCACCGTCACCACGCTCGCGTCGCACGTGTTGAGAGTGACGTGCACCGAGCTGCTGATTGCGAACGCGCCCAGCCCGAACACGCCGACGTCGATTTCCTCGCAGTGCACCGAGCCAGCGTTGTTGTCGCACCGCACCGAGCTCGCCACGCCCAGGTCGGCGCTCATTCGCTTGAGGGCGCAGCGTTCACCTGCCGGGAGGTTGGCGATGGTGAACGCGCCGCGAAACACCACGCTGTCGCCCCAGGTCTCGGGGACCACGTTGATCCCCTTGGTCAGCGTCGGTGCGGCGTAGTTGCCGCTGCGCACGCGCAGGGTGTGGCCGGCGCGCACGCGCGTGCTGGTCGCCGCGGACAAGAGGCTGGTGAAGTGGCTGCCCGGGCCGGCGGCTTGATCGACGATCCAAACCGAGCGGGGGCCGTCGACCGGCCGCGGTGCGGGCGCCACGCGTGCCGCGGCGGCAGAGCCGTCGGCAGGACGGCCGCTCGTCGGGAGCTCCTGCGCGGGGACAGCGAGCGCCGACAGCACGGCGAAGGTGGCCCAAGTGAGCCGCCGGCAGATGGCGGGGAGATTGGGCGCGGCCGGGGCCGGGCCGATCGTGCAGCGATGCATGCGTCCTACCTCGGGATGTCGGGTCATTGGTCGAACCGCCGGATGCCCATCGAGCCTGCGACGTAGACTTCGGCCTTGCCGTCGGCACCGACCAAGTCGGCGATGACGATCGAGTTGAGCGCGCCCACCGCGCCCTCGACGTATTCGGTGTCGAGCAGCGCCGCGCTGCTGCCATCGAACACGAACAGCTCACCGGTGAGCGTCGTCACCACGATCTCGGGAACTCCGTCGGCGGTGAAATCGTGCAGCGCGATCCCCGACGGCGCGTAGCCCAGCGCGCCCGCCCCGGTGGGCATCGGCACGGTGAGGTGCGGCACGAAGTTGGTGCCGTCGTGAGTGAGGACGCGCAACGTCGCGGTGGCGTCGTTTCCGGCGCTGTCGACCGTGTCGTAGTAGGGCGCGAACACGACTTCGTCGAAGCCGTCGCCGGTGAAGTCGCCGAGCGCGAGTGCCATTCCGCCGAAGCCGTAGTCGGCGCTTTGCGTGCGGATCGGTTGGGGTGCGTGGCTGCCGTCGAAGCGAGTCTCGAGCAGCATGACCACGCCGTCGAGGCCGCTGACGACTGCTTGTGGCGCGGTCAAGCCGGGATCGACGCGCCCGATGCGACAGGCCTGGTGCGACCAGATGTCGGCGAGGTCGTACTCGGTGCGCAGCGCGATGCCATCCCCCGGCGACGAGGGCACCGCGGGCCGTGCACCGACCAGGTCCGGCCCGGTCGAGTTCCACAGCGCCTGCAGGCGCGGCACCGGCGTGGCCGCGAGGTCGTAACGGACCGCCTGCACCAGATTGGGATAGGAGAGTGGATACGCACCCGCCCACAGCGGCTTGGGGGCCCACCAGGCCGCGTGCGAGATGCCGCCGGACAACAGCGCGTCCCCCGGCTGCTGGAACACCCAGAACCCGCCGAACAAGAACGTGCTGTCGGCCGCGATCGGAGCCCAGAAGGATGGGATCAGCGGCAGGTACGCCTTGGTGGTGACGCGGCGCGCCGGGCCCATGGGGTTGACGGCCCACTGCGACACGCCGACTCCGCCCTGCTCGAGCTTCATCTTCTGGGCGTTGGGTCCCGCCCAGACGATGCGTGAGACGCTGCGCGGAAGCGCGACCTCGAGACTGATCGCCGTGCCGATCGGCACGCCGTTGGTGGGATTGATCCGCCACCACGCGCCGGTGGCGTCCACCGCGCGCAAGGTATTGGTGACGGGGTCCGCGGCCATCGCCCACGTGGCCGCCAACGTGGAGTTAGTGCGGTGGTCGTAGAACGTCGTCGCGCCCGGGTCCACCTTGCGCAGGATCGACAGCCGGAAGGGAGGCGAGGTGTCGAGCACGTCGCTCAGCTGTAGCCAAACCACGTGCCCCGCGAGCGTCGAGATCACGATCTCGTCGCCGGGGTTGCCGTCGAGGTCGCCGGTGGCGACCGCGACCGCGCCGCGGGCCGGCGCGAACGACTCGAGGTTCTTGAGGCCGACGAGGGTCTTGGTGTCGTCCCAGATGACGAGGTGCCGTTGGAACAAGGCGACGATGTAGGTCGTCCCGCCGCTCTGCGCTACCGCGAACGAGCCCTCGTTGCCCGCGACCAGCGGACCGTACAGCGACTTCAAGCCACCGGGGTTCTCGAGCGAGCCGAACTCGTCGACCACCTGCAGCGTGTCGGCGTCGAAGATGCGTACGGCGGTGGTCTGCGTGCCGGAGCTCGGCACCGAGGACGGCCCGAGCAGCGTGCCGTAGAGGCCCGCGACGCGCGGTTGTCCGGCCCACTGCACGGGCTCGAGGCCGATCATGCGCCCGTACTGCAGTGACGAGGCGGCGACGAGCTTGCCCTGCGGCCCCGAGGTGACCGTGGTGTCCATCTCGAGGGCGAACACGTGGCCCCGCGCGGACATCCCGTAGATCGGCCGATCGAAGTCACTGCTCGGCAGATGCGGTGTCGGTGTCGGGCCGACGACGAGGTCGCGAATGCCGCCCTCACCGTGCCAGGCGAGGACCGAGAGGTTTTGGTCCAGCACCAACAAGCGGCCGTGCAGCGTCGTGCAGACGATCTCCATGCCCGGGTTTGCCGGGTTGATCTCGGCGATCTGCAGTCGTCGCGGCCACGCGTACTCGAACGCCGGGGCGGCTTGACCAAATGGAGCATCGGCAACCGCTTCCAGTGCCAAGGTGCTGGCGTCGAGGATCGCGATGCGCTTGTAGGAGGCCGCGACGACTTCGTCCTGGGCGTCCCCATCGACGTCCGCGACCTGCAGTGCCCACGCGCCGTAGCCGATGTCGAAGTCGGCGCCGGCGTCGTTGGACTGCGCCATCTCGCGCAGAGGCTCGAGCGTGCCGGGCGCGATCACGTCGCGGGCGAAACGGTGGATCACGCCGTCGGCGCTGCCGACGTAGACCGAGCCACCGCGCACCACCAGCGAGTCCTTCCACCCGGTGTAGGTGCCGTGGCCGTGGCGGCGGAACGCGGGCACCTCTTGCAGCAAGCCCGCCGCGGTGGGCACGTCGGGCCGCGCTGGCCGCGCCAGCACGTGGTCGTGCGGCTCGAGCGTCGCCAGCGACGCCGCCAGCGGGACCAGTGGTGGGGGGCGCATGCCCGCGGTGATGGTCACGTCGATCTGCTTGCGCGCCTCGGGCACCATCTCCCACAGGGCGTCGGTGACGTCGTGAGTGGTGATCGAGCCGGAGGTCTTGAAGATCGTGAACGGCTCGCCGACGGCGTTGTCGCCGTGGCACGCCTTGCCGACCACCGACCACCAGATGTGTGGTGGGTGCAGTGCCGTGCTGATCGGGGTGTAGCGGCCGAACCGCAGGTTGGTCGCCGACGGATCGACGATCTTCACCCAGTCGTTGCCGTGGGTCACTGGATCGACATCACCGGACAGCAAGTAGACCGGGCGTAGGACGTGGCCGCCGCCGAGGTCTCGGTTGAGCACCAGCCGGTTGAGCAGCGACAGGCTCTTGTAGTCGGTGCCCTCGATGCGACAGAAGATCGGAAAGTCCGTCATGTCCGCCAGCGTGTAGCCGGCGCCGCTGTTTCCGCGACCGAGTGCAGTGCTGTAGAAGTCGTAGCTGTCCTGGTCGTTGATGACGGTACGCACGCTGGGGTGGAAGGCGGAGTCGAAGCCGGCGTGGAACTCGTCGGGGTAGAGCAGCGGAAAGAGGTGCGCCGGCAATCCGCCGTAGGAGCCCCCCGCGACCAAGAAGCCGATCTTGGTGGCGTCGTAGCCGAGGTCGTCCACCAGGTGGCGGATGACGATTTCGCGCAGTTGGCGGTAGCGCTGCATGGTCGACACCAGCGGGCGGTGCGACGCCGCGGGGACGATGTAGGCGCCGAACACGTCGTAGTCGCGGCTGCCGGCGCCCGGCCGGAAGTGCTCGACGACGCGATCGATGCCGGGCCACGGGTACCGGAACCAGTTGCCGGTAGAGGAGTCCCGCGCGGACCAGAGACCGTAGTTACTGGCGTCGCCTGGGTAGGAAAACGGTGCCTGGTCCGGCTTGTCCAGCGGCACGTGGGTCGGCGGCACGGAGAAGACGACGACCGCGTAGCGGCCGGCGCCCGACGGCAACGGGTCCGGGCCGATCAACTCGTAGGACGCCGCGAATTCGGTGGGTGGTTGCGCCGGGGGCCGGCGGATCTCACCGACGCGGTGGCGCAGCGAGCTCGGGGCCGGCGTCGAGAACGGCGTCCAGCCGGTGCCGAGGAGGTCGACGGTGTAGCCGAACGCTTCGGGTGGCGCCGGGTCCGCACCGAGCACGCCGCCGACGTCGACGCCAGCGAGCACCGCCGCCTCGCCGTAGTTCCAGCGGCCGTCGGGGAGATTGAACCACTGTGAGCGTTCGAGCGGGTCGGCGGGCGTCACCGCCCCGGGGGCCAGCGGCGCGATCGCGGCTTCGCCGCCGACTTGCGCCACGGCGTCGCGGCGCGAACCCGCGAGCGCAAGAGTTCCGAGGACGAGAGGCCACGAGCGCTGGAGCACGGGGCGGATGGGAGGCATGGGGCTCCTGTCTTGGAAGCGAGGTGGCGGCGAAGCCGCTGCGTTGCGGACGCCCGACGCCCACCTGATGTTCCGTGGTTGGGCGCGGCAAACCTGCGCGTCACCAAAACGGTACGCTCAGCAACCATACCAGTGTGGCGCGTTGTTCGGCGCCCGCCTCGACGGATCGACCAGCGCAATGGGACGGAACTCCGTAAGATGCAGCGCGGGGTTTTCTCGCGTCATGCGTCTGTCGAGCTACAACCTCTTCGTCCGCGACGGAGACCACACTGTGGCCGTCAACTTGCTGTCGCGCGCGGCGGTCAAGCTGTCGCCGGCGTCCTACCGGAGGCTGCTGCGGTGGAGCGGTGACGGCCTGCCCACCGACCTCGGCGACGACGAGCGGACGTTCGCCGAGTTCATGGTGCAAAGTCGCTTCTTGATCGACGATGACTTCCACGAGATCGGGTTCATCCGGGAACGCACGCGGCGGGAGCGGTTCCACTCTCGCGCGCTCGGCCTCGTCATCGCGCCGACGATGGGCTGCAACTTCTCCTGCCACTACTGCTTCGAGGACAAGGCCGAGGTCTTTCTCGACGCCGCGTCGCAGGCGCGCATCCTCGAGCTGGTGGCCGAGCGGACTGGCTCGTTCGACGCTCTCGAAGTGCAGTGGTTCGGCGGCGAGCCGCTGCGCGGCCTGGACGTGGTCGAGTCGCTGTCATCGGGCTTTTGCGCGCTGGCGGCCGAGCACGGGTTCTCGTACTCCGCCCTGCTGATCAGCAACGGCTACTTGTTGACCGCCGACGTCGCCGGGCGGCTGTGCGCCCTCGGCGTGCGCAGCTTGCAGGTCACTCTCGACGGCGACCGCGCGCTGCACGACCGCACGCGGCGCGAGCCGGGCGGCCACGGATCCTTCGACCGAATCCTCGCCAACCTGCGCGCGGTCCCCGACGAGGTCGAAGTCGGAGTGCGCGTGCACTTGGCGCCGTTCAACCACACGGACGTCCTGCGCCTGCTGGACACGCTCGACGCCGCGGGCATGCAGCAGCACATCGACCGCTTGTACTGTGCGCCCTTGTTCAACTACCGCGCTGGCATGACGTCGCCGGCTTATCAACCCGACGGCAAGCGGTTCGCGTCCTCCGCCGAGTTCGCGGCGTTGCAAGTGTCGGTCCTGGAGAAGGCGCACGCGCTGGGGTTCCGGCTCGACGATTTCTTGGATGTCAGCTACGGAATCTGCACCGCGGTGCGCGGGGATACCCTGCTCGTCGACGCCCAGGGCCACTTGCTGAAGTGCTACAAGGATTGCGGCGTCGCCGAGGAGGCCTTTGGTGATCTCGCCGGCGGCGTCGATCGACCGGAGAACTTGCGCAAGTGGGTCGACGTCGACATCCCGCGCGACGAGGAGTGCCGCGCCTGTACGTTCCTGCCGGTGTGCTTCGGTGGCTGCGCCAAGCAATGGCAGGAGGGCGCCGACAAGTCAGTGATCTGCACGCCGTTGAAGTACAACTACGAAGAGCGACTGCGGCTGCTCTTCCGCGACACCGATCTTTGCCCGCCACGCGCGCCGGCGGCCGCGGGGTCGGCCAAACCGGTCCTGCAGCTCGGCACGCGGTGAGGAAGCATGGTGCTGCGCGTCTTGCTCTGGCGCATCGCGGCGGACTGGCACGACCTGCGGCGGGCGCTCTGTCCCGGTGACGCCACGGTCTGGTACTTCGCGTTCGGCGCCAACCAGTCCGACGACGTCCTGCGGCAGCGGCGGGTGTTTCCGCTGGAGGCAAAGGACCACGTCCTGCCCGACCACCGGCTGAGCTTCGCGCAGCCGTCGCCGCACGAGGGCGTGGGCTTCGCGACGGTGGAGCCGGCACCAGGGCACCGGGTGTACGGCAGGTTGTACCGAATCCTGCGCGCCGACCTGCGCCGTCTCGACTTCGTCGAGGCCGCCAGGGTGCTGCGGTTGCAGGCCCGCGTCGCGATGGTCGACGGCGAGCGCACGTTGCACTACTACCGGGCGGCCGCGCCGCGCGAAGGGCTCGCGCCGACGCCGCGCTATCGAACCCTGTTGGTCGAGGCGCTCTCCGCGCGGGACGACGTGCCCGCGGGCTACCTCGAGGAGCTCGCCCGGGGGCCGACGTGCGAGCTCGGGGCGCTCTCCCCGCTGCCCGGCTTCGCGCTGCTGCCGACCGCCCTCGAGAGCGCGCCCGGCATCGGCCGAGTGGTGCGCGGCTGCAACCGGCGGGCGATGACAGCGGCGCTCTGGCTGGCGCGTGATTGGCACCCGTGGCGCCGATGGGTCCGCCCGCCGCGGGGCTGAAGCAACGGGAAGCGCTTCCGTGCGGGCGACTTTTCTCGCCGGAAACGCCCTTGGATACCGCGCGCCGCTGGCGTTTCGGGCAGTGCGGGCACTCGGGCCCGCTCCACCCACGGCAACCGCATGCGCACCCTCGCTCTCGTCACCTGTCTGCTCGTTCTCGCTCCCGCCGCCGTCGCCCAGAAGACGTTCGCCTACCACGGCGCCGACGGCGACACGCACCAAGGACACTTCGACACGATGTCGGCGAGCGGCTACCGCATGATCGCGTTCACCAGCTACGGAACGGTCGCCAGCCCTCGCTACGCCGCGGTGTGGATCCAGCGACGTGGCCCCGCGTTCGTCGGTTTCCACGGCCTCGACGGGAACGCGTATCAGCAGCTGTTGGACGACAACGCGCAGACGCACACGCCGCGACTGCTCTCCGCGGTCGGCTCGGCCAGCGACGCGCGGTTCAGCGGAGTGCTGGAGGTCGCCAAGCACGGCATCCGCGCCCGGCACGGCATCGACTTTGCCGAGCTCGAGCAGGAGATCGAAGCCGCCGCCGCACTGCGTTGGCGGATGACGACTGTCGACGCCTACGGCGACGCGCAGGATACCCGCTACGTGGTCGCCTTCGAGCCCAACGACACCGACAAGTACGGCTGGGGCATCTACGGCGCCGACAGCGGGACCGAGCACAACGCGCAGTTCGCTGCGATGGCAGCGGGCTACGCCCGCGCCGTCAACGTCGCCATGAACCACGATGGCTCGCACTTCATCACGTTGTGGTACGACACCGACGTCGGCCCTTGGGCCGCGCACAGCGGCATGTCGGCTTCCGAGTACGACAGCAAGGTGCAGAGCTACGCCAGGGCCGGCTGGTATCCCATCAACGTGCACGCGGCCGGCGGCGGATCGAAGACCGAATTCGCCGCGATCTTCGCCGCCACCGACGTGCCCAAGCAGAGACAGTGGTCGGAGACGGGACCGTTCGTACCGGAGCTGGTCGCGTTCGACGATTGGGCGAAGGACTTCCTGCAGGGCGCCGGCGTGCGTTCGGGCATGCTGTGCGTGGTCAAGGACCAGCGGCTGGTGCTCGCCCGCGCCTACACCTGGGCGGAGGCGGGCTATCCGCAGGCGCAGCCCGACAGCCTGTTCCGCATCGCATCGCTGAGCAAACCACTCACCAGCATCGCCATCCACCAAGAGATGCAGCAGGCGCCGCAGACCTTCGGCTACGCCACGCCGATGGCGGGCTTGTTCGGCAATCCCGTGTTCGCCGACCCGCGCAGCAACGCGATCACGATGCGTCATTTGCTGACGCACCAGGCGGGCTTCGACAGCTCGGCCAGCTTGGAACCGATGTTCGCCGACACCACCATTGCCAGCGCGCTCGGCGTCGCGCTGCCGGTCAACCCCGACCAGATCCGCACCTACATGCAGGGCCAACCCCTCGACTACACACCGGGAACGGCGACCGTGTACTCGAACTACGGCTTCAGCCTGCTGGGCCGAGTGCTCGAGGCGCTGCACCCCGGCCAGAGCTACGAGCAGGTCCTGCAGGCGCAGCTGTTCGCGCCGCTCGGCATCACCCGGGCGGTGCTCGGCGGCTCGACCGTGGCGCAGATCCTGCCGGGCGAGGTGCGCTACCACCCGCGCCGCCTGCGCACCGCGCAGAGCGTCGTCGACCCGCAGCAGGGTTGGGTGCCCCTCCGCTACGGTGGTTGGAATCACGCCAACCTCGATGCGCACGGCGGCTGGGTGCTCGCGGCGCCGGACTACGCCAAGGTGCTCGCTTCGTTCGACCTCGGTGCGCAGAACCCGATTCTCGGCGCCGCGCTCACGCAGAGCATGTGGACCAGCGAGCCGGGTGGCTTCGCCAAAGGTTGGTTCGAAGTCGACGTCAGCGCGCCGGCCGGCGGCACGATGAAGATGTTCGCGCATACCGGTGGCCTCGGCGGGTCGGTGTCGTTCGCCGGACGGCGGGAGGACGGGGTGTCGTTCGTGTTCTTCACCAACGGCAGCGACGACTGCCGCACCATCAGCGGCGACGCGCTGAGCGTCGTGGCCAACAGCATCCCGGCTTGGCCGGCGCACGACCTGTTCCCGCAGTTCGGCTTGCCCGCATTCAAGCACACGCCGGGTTCGATCAAGTCGTTCGGCCAGGCGTGCCCCGGCTCCAACGGCACGCCGGGCCTCAGCTACATCGGCGTGGCCGAGACCGGCGCGCAGCTGTCCATGGTGCTCACCAGCGCGCCGCCGGCGACCACCGCCTACTTCCTGCTCGGCAACCAGGTGAGCATCAGCCTGGCGCCCTGGTTCGCGCCGCTGTGCACGCTCTACTCGATGCCGGTGCTCACGCTGCCGGTGCCAACGTCCGGCGTGGGCACGGCCGTCGCCCCGCTCACGCTGCCGTCCTCGTCGAGTTTCATCGGCGCGCGTTGGGCGGCGCAGTACCTGATCTTGGACCCGGCGGCGAGCTCCGCGGGCCTGTCCGCGACCAACGGCCTCGACTTGCGCATCGGTGGTTGGAGCGGGATGTAGCGCAGTCCCGCCGATGGCGCGTTGACGTCGCCGGCTGATCCGGTGATCCTGAAGCCGACGGATCGTCAGCAGCTTGCGCAACGGATCAGAACGTCTCATGCAACTCGGGCGCGCGGCGGTCTGGATGCCGGTCGTGCTGCTCGCGTTGATGGCGGTCGGGGCGTGGTTGTCGTGGTGGTCCGGGCCGCCGGTCGCGCCGCTGTTCGAGTTGCCCGCCGAGGCGCCGTCGGGCTCGACCCGTGCTCTGATCGGCCCGCTGCCGGAGCCAGAGGCGGGGGCGCCGCGGGATCCCGTGGTCGCGCTCACGCCGCGGCTCACCGTTACCGGCCGCGTGCTGTACGCGCGGGCGCGCACGCCGGTGACCGGTGCTGTCGTCGAGCTGGCCCCTCGCCCGACCCCATCCCGGCTCCTTGCCAGTCGAGTCGTCGCGACCGCGCGCCCTGACGCGGACGGTACGTTCCATCTGGACGTTCCGACCAACACCGACCATCGCTACGACCTGTGCGTCACGGTTGACGGGGTGCGCTACCGGCACGACATTCCACCCCAAACCGCCGGTGACGCTGACTACGACGCCGGTGCGCTGGTGGTAGGGAGCGCGTTCACGGTCGCGGGGTCAGTGCTCGCTGCCGACGGCCGCGCGGTCCCGGGCGTCCGCTTTCGGCTCGTGCGCCGGCAGTCGGCGGCGTTTGCGCGGGAGGACTTCGATCAGCGCGGGATGGTGCAGATCACCGCCAATGGTGCCGGCGGCTTCGTCACGCCGACGCCGTTGACCGAGGGGACCTGGCACGTCACTGGGGACGACTGCGAGATCGTGCGGGCACCTCCGATCCGCATCGACTCCGGTGGTGTGGTGCCGGCAGGGGAGATTACGGTCGTGGTCGAGATGCCGGCGCTGATTCTCGGGCGCGTGACGAGCGTCGAGGGCGTGGGGCTCGGCGGCATGCAGGTCCTGGCCAGCGCGGGGGCGCGCCACCGCCAGGCGGTGAGCGCCGCCAACGGGGAGTTCGAGCTGCGCTGGCCGGGCAGTGGACCGATCTCGTCGATCGAAGTGACCGACCCTCGCGGGGAGTATCCGCGAACCCTGCGCACCGGTGCGTGGACGGTCGAGGACGCGCCGCTCCGCATCGTGCTGGAGCGGGGGGGGACCGTGGCCATCGCGGTGGTCGATGGGCGGACCGGGGCTGGCATTGCTGGTTGCCGGGTCAAAGTGCTGCGAAGCGCCGGAGCCAGGGCCCGCGCTACCGACCAATCCGTGGCGACCACGGGGGCCGAGGGGGTCGTCGTCGTCGACCGACTCGCCGGCGCCGAGGTCTTGGTGGCGGTCGGGGCGGCCGGCACTGGGTTCGCCGACTCTGGGCTTGTACGCGTCCGCACGGATGCCGGCAGCGCGCGCATCGCACTCTCGCGCCCGCGCCACAGGATCACGGTGATCGATGACGAGGGCCGGCCGGTCGCGGGGGCGGGAATCACGGTGTGCCAGCCGTTGGCGAGCCTCGGCTTGCCGGGCAAGGGAATTCATGGTGCGCTGACCTTCGATACGCTGACACCGGTGGCCACTGGCCTGCACCGCCAGCTGCAGGTCGCAGCAGGGCGCACCGGCGAGAGCGGCGAGATCGTGGTCGGCGATGCCGGCGGGCGCGGGCTGGTGTTGCAAGTCCACGCCCCGGGGTGCGGATTGGTGCGGGTGGATCCGTGGCAGCCGGTGCCTGGCAGAACCACGATCGTGCGGCTGTCGCCCTCGGGGCGGATCCTGGGCAGGATCCGCGATTGGTCGGGCGCTTCGTCGCGAGCGCGCGTCGTCGCTTTCGACGGCGACCGGTGGGTGCCGGCCTTCGAGGGACCGCAATGGGAGGTGAAGCCGGACGGAGCGTTCGAATGCCGTGGGCTCAACCAGGGTGAGTGGGAGCTGTGGCTGGTGGTCGAGCCGCAGCACGGCTTGACCGGTGAGGTCCGCTTGCGCGCCGCATCGGTGGAGGTGCGCAGCGGGCAGGTCCACCGCACCGAAATCGAACTCCCCCCGGCCCTGCGGTGGCAAGAGGTCATGATGACGGTGTCAGTGGATGGAGCTCCGTTTTGGGGGCGCATGATGCTCGCCAAGATCGACGCCGCGCAGCCGGGTCGTCCGATCCTTGGTCGGGTCGGCCCGCTCTGGACCACGCGCCAAGGGACCCTCACCGCAACCCTGTTGCCGGGCGCGTACGTCGCGACTCTGCACGGTGCGGGCGACGCCGCGCCGCTCCGGGTGAGCCAAGTCTACGAGGTCGGCGCCGCGACGGGCTCGATTCGCATCGAGGCCGCGGCCGACGAGGCGGGCGGTAGGCGCGAGTAGCGAGGACTCATGCGGCGCTCGGTCACCGTGGTCTTGATCTTCGTGGCGGCGTCGGCAGTGTCGTTCGTGTGGCTCGCCGGCGCGCTCGAGCGGGCGCTGGCCGGCGGCGACGTGGTGGCGTGGTTGCGCCAGCAGCGGGGCGACGCCTGGTGGGTCGGCGGTGGCCTGCTGGTGTCGGACCTGCTGTTGCCGGTGCCGACCAGCGCGGTGCTGACGGCGTTGGGGGTCGTCTACGGTGCGTTTTGGGGCGGGGTGGTCGGCGCTGCCGGCAGCTTCGCCGCGGCGGCGACCGGCTACTGGCTGTGCCGCGCGGTCGGCGAGCGCGGCGCGCGCTGGCTGCTCGGCGCGGATGACCTCGGGCGGGCGCAGGCCTTCTTCGCGGGCCGGGGAGCGCTGCTGGTCGCCGGCTCGCGGTGGGTGCCGGTGCTGCCCGAGCTGCTGGCCTGCGCCGCGGGCCTGGCGGGGATGCGCTGGTCGCGCTTCGCGCTCGCATCGCTGTGTGGATGCGTGCCGCTGGGCTTCGCCTGGGCAGGAGTCGGCGCGTGGGGTCGCGATGCCCCCGGCTGGGCCCTCGCCCTCTCGATCGTCGTGCCGCTGGCCCTGTGGTACGCCGTCTCCCGGCGCGTCCGGTGAGCGATGGCCAAGCGCCGTCGTCATGGCGGCGTCGCCGCCGGGGCGGTTCTGTCGGCGCCCGAAACATCGCCGACCGGCGCTCAGCCCATACCCCGCGGCGGCCGAAAGGAACCATGGACTGCAGTCCGGGCTTCCTTGCAATGACCACACCCAACGAACCGACACAGCCGCGGCGGGCCGAGCGGCACGCCGCCGAGTTGATCTTCGCCGCCATCACCGAGCCGGGGACCGCGACCGAGGGCACCCGCGATCAGGCCTTCGGCGTCGTGCTCGACGTCAGCGAGGGCGGCATGCGACTGGCGACGCCGCAGCCACCGAAGGCCAAGCGACGCGTTCAGGTGCGGGTGGCGATCGAGGAGCAGATCTTCGCCATCGAGGCGAACGTGCGCTGGGTCAAGCAAGTGCGCGTCCGCACCTACGAGGTCGGTCTGCGCTTCGACGCCGAGGACTTCGGCAAGGCCGAGTTCTTGGCCGACTTCATGGCGCGGGTGGCGACCGAGCAGCTCAGCGCTGTCGACTGACGCGCGCTGCCGACTGACGCGTGGCCGCGAGGGCCTGAGCGTCAGCGAGGTTGGGCGAGCGCGGCGTCGAGCACCGGGTCCCGCCCGGCGAAGTAGTCCGCCGCCGACAGCGCGACGGGCACGTGCGGAGCGTGCTCCAAGCGCGCGTCCCGCGGGCTCTTCTCGTGATAGCGGGTCGCGATCCGGACGGTGATCGCGGGAGAGTGCGGCAGTTGGACCGAACGGGCGTCGCCGTACTGGTTGGGCGCGCCTCCCGGCGCTTCGCCGATCAGGGTGACGTGGTCGATCGAGCGCTCGGCCTCGGTGACGAAGTTGCCCGCCGCGGAGAACGTGGCACGCCCGGTCAGCAGCATGAGGTGGCCGGCGGCGTTGATGCGGGGGTGATCGCGCAGCATGCGCAGCAGGGGGCGATAGGTCGTGTTGCTCCCGCCGCCGTTGTTGCGCAAGTCGATGATGACGCGCCGCTCCGGTGTCTCGCCGGCAAGCGCGGCCAGGCTGCGGGCGAAGGCCGCGATCGACACGCCGCCGGCGGCGCGCGCTTGCATCGCGTGATACTGGACGTAGACCGCGTCGTGCTCGGCCAGCAGCTCCATGCGCAGCGGTATTTCGCGGTGGCGCAGCCAGCGCACGGTGTCGTCCGGCGGCAGCATGAACGGCATGTGCGGCATCGCGGCGCGCGCCGCCGAGCTCGCGATCCGCGGCCACCGGCTGGTGCGTTCCGCCCCCGTCGCGGGGTCGCGCAGTCTTGCGGTGACCTCGGACTCGCGCTGACTGCAGCCGGTCGCGGCCAGCAGCTCCGGTATGTGGGTCAAGAACAAGCGGCGGACGCGGTGGTTGGTGGGGTTGTCCGCCGGCACCAGCGGTGCGAGGGCGGCGAGAATCTCCGCTGGCGCCCGGCCGTCGATGGCGAGCAGCTGCCAGCCGCGGTCGCCGGCGCGGTCGTCGTCGGTATCGACGACGTAGATCCCCTCGGGAAACTCGTACAGCTGCACCGGTAGGCGACCGTGATCGCGGTGGCGCACACCGCTGTGTCCTTCGCCGCCGGCGGCGCCGAGCAGGGCCACCAGCCGCATCAAACGCAGCAGCATCTCGGTGTCGGTCGTCGCCTCGATGTCCTCGGCAGCCGACGCCAAGGCCGCGTCGAAGACGTCGCGGTCGACGCCGTGGAACGGATTCGGGTGCAACGCGAGCAACTGCTCGCGCACGAACCGCAGGTCCGCGCGCCAGCCGTCGGTGCGCGATCGTTCCATGGCGCGCGGCGCTTCGCTCGGCGGCGGTTGTTGCGCGCGGGCGCACGCGCCGGTGGCCAGTCCGATGGCGATCAGGATGGAGATCGCTTTCGCGGGGTGAGTCGCGTCCATTGGCCCTCGATGGTAGCGGTCCGGCGCGCTGTCGCTGGTTGGGGGCCTCGGTTACCGTGGCGCGATGGTTCAGCCCGAGAGCCCCCTTGGCGGTGTCGGCAAAGACGCCTCACTGCGGGCGAGCGTCGTGGAGTTTGATCCAGCAGTGCCGATCGAGCGGGCGTCGATGCCGCCCTCACAATGGTACACCTCCGCCGCGATCGAAGAGCTGGAGCGCACCGCGGTGTGGCCGCGGTGCTGGCAGCCGGTGGTGCGCCGCTCGCAGGTGGCCGAACCCGGCACCCACGCGAGCGGTTGTTTCGCGGGCGAGCTGTGGGTGGTGACGCGCGACGCCGAGGGTGCGTTGCGCGCGTTCCACAACACCTGCCGGCACAAGGGGCGGGAGGTCGTGACCGGCCATGGCAAAGCCGAGGCGCTGGTCTGTGGCTACCACGGCTGGCGCTACGGCCTCGATGGCCGGTTGCAGCACGCGCCGCGGATGACCGGGGTGCGCGGGTTCGACCGAGCAGCGACGCGCTTGCCGGCGATGGCGTGCGCCGAGTGGGGGGCGTGGGTGTGGGTCTGCGCCGACCCCGACGCGCCGCCCCCACATGAGGCGCTCGGGCCGGCCGGGGAGGCGTTGGAGCAGCGCGGCTTCGAGGCGCTGCGCTACGTCGACACCGTGGAATGGGAGATCGGCTGCAACTGGAAGGTGTACGTCGACAACTATCTCGACGGCGGCTACCACATCCCGCACATGCACCCCAGCCTGGCGGCGCAGATCGAGATGGCCGCCTACGCCACGCAGGTGTTCGACCGCAGCTCGCTGCAGACGGCCCCGGCGACCGCGGACCGGGCGGGCGGCGAGCTGGCCTACGACCCGGCGGCGCGGATCGGCGCCGGCGCGTTGTACGCGTGGCTCTACCCCAACTTCATGCTCAACCGCTACGGGCCCTGTCTGGACACCAACCTCGTGGTGCCACTGGGGCCGGATCGGTGCCGGGTGGTCTACGAGTTCTACTTCGAAGGCGAGCCGAGCCCGGAGTTCGTCGCCCAGAGCCTGGAGCAGGCCGCCGTCACCCAGCGCGAGGACATCGAGATCTGCGAGTCGGTACAACGCGGGCTGCGCTCCCGCGGCTACGACCGCGGCCGCTACGCGCCGGCGGTGGAAGTCGGCGAGCACCACTTCCATTTGTTGTTGGCGGCGGACCTGCGTGCAGAACTCGGGCTCTAGTCGCCAGGTCGTCGGTGCGCGAGGTGCCTCAGGAATCGCCCAACGCCGCGCGCGCGCCCAGTACCCCGGCGCCGCCGGCGAACGGACCGCCAGGGTGGCTGCCGGCGCCGCACGAGTAGAGGCCGGCGACCGGGGTCGCGTAGCGGCTGAGGGCCAGGGCGGGCCGCTGCAGCAGCAGCTGGTCCAACGCCAGCTCGCCGCGGTAGAGGTGGCCGCCGCGGAGTCCGTAGCGGGTCTCGAGATCGGCGGGTGTGAGCAGCTGCTCGGCGTGCACCAGAGTGGTCGTGCCGGGGACAGCGGCATCGAGCGCCGCAACGATGCGGCGGCGTAGATCGGCGCGCGCGGCGTCGTCCCAACCGCCGCGCAGCGCGTGGCTGATGCCGTGCACGTGCACCGAGAGGGTGCCCGCCCCCGCCGGAGCGCAGCCGGGGTCGCTGCGGTGCCAGAGGCGCACGTCGAGCCACGGCGCGGCGCAGAGCTCGCCGTACTTGAGCGCGTCGGCGGCGCGCTCCAAGGTCTCGGGGTCGGTGGCGGTGACGAAGCGGTGGACGTCGCCGGGCAGTCGGTCGAGGTCGCCGCGCAGTGCCAGCAGCAGAACGGCCGAGCTACCGCGGGCGCGGAGGTGGTGCAGCTCGGTCTCCACCGGTCGCGGCAGCAGACCCGCCGGCAGCAGGTCGAGGAGGGTGTGCTGCGGGTCGAGCGCTGACAGCACCAGGGGCGCGGCCAGCTCGGTGCCGTCGCGCAGCGCGACCCCGGCCACCGCGGGAGTGGAGCCGGCCACGGTGGTGATGCGCGCCGCCTCGGCCTCCAGCAGAAAGCGGACGCCGAGGGTTCGGCAGCGCTGCTCCAGGGCGGCGCACACGGCTGCGGGGCCACCGACCGGTTCGTCGCCGCGCGCGGCCTCGCGCAGCAAGAGCAGTGCGGTGGTGCCCGCGGCGCGCGGGCCGACGACGGTGCCACAGAGAGCGGGTGCGCACAAGCCGGCGCGCAGCGCTGGATCGGCGAACCACTCGCCCAGCCAGTCGTGTGCGGGCAGGTTGGCGATCCGCAAGAGCTCGTGCAGGTCGCGCTTTCCCAGCCGGCGCAGTGCCCAGCCGCGTCGCGCCAGGCCCAGCGCGTCGCGCCAACCCAGCTGCTCGGTCATCGGTGGGGGACTGTCGAGCAGGTCGGCAACGACGTGGGTCAGGCGGTCGATGGATGCCCGCCATCGTTCGTACGCCGCGGCGTCGGCCCCGGTGCCACCGGCATCGCGCGACAGCGCGGTGCGGACATCGCCCTCGGCGACCACGTGCAGCGCGCCGCGGTCCGCGCGCCAGGAGACGTCGTGTTCACCCAACGCCGTCGCCAGCAGTCCGCGGCGCAGCAGCCCGGGATCGTGCAGCAGGCCCGGCACCACGTGCCCGTCGGCAAGGGGCACGGCCGCCGCGATCCCGCCCGTCTGCGGCGCGCCGTCCACGACGGTGACCTCGGCTCCTCCGCCGGCAAGCGTCGCTGCCGCCGCCAAGCCGTCGAGATCGGCCCCCAGCACCACCGCGCGTCGCTGGCCGTCGGCCATCGTCAGATCCTCGCCTTGCGCAGCATGGTTTTGGCGCACAGCGCCCCCGGCGCCCCCATCAGCCCGCCGCCGGGGTGCGCGCCGGAGCCCGCCAGCCAGAGGTTGGCGATCGGGGTCGCGTGGCGCGCCCACCCAGCCGCTGGGCGCAAGAACGCCATCTGGTCCAGGGTCAGCTCGCCGTGGAAGATGTTGCCCTCGGTGAGGCCGAACTCCTGCTGCAGGTCCCACGGAGTCAGCACCTGGCGGTGCAGGATCAGGTCGCGGAGATCGGGTACGTATTCGGCGAGGGTGTCGACGACCGTGTCGCCGAAGGCCTCGCGCTGGGCCGGCCAATCGTCGGCGCCGGTGGACAGGTCGTACGGCGCGTACTGCACGAAGCACGACATCACGTGTTTGCCCGGCGGCGCGACCGTGGGATCGACCGTCGACGGAATCACCACGTTGATGTAGGGCCGGCGCGAGAAGGAGCCGTACTTGGCTTCGTCGTACGCGCGCTCGAGGTACTCGACGCTGGGCGCGATCGCGATGTCGCCGCGCAGGTGCTCGTCGCCCGGGCGGCAGGCGAACTCCGGCAAGCGATCGAGCGCCAGGTTGACCTTGCCCGAGCTGCCGCGAAACCGGTAGCGCTGGATCGCGCGGGAAAACTCGTCGGGAAGATGGTCGGCGCCGACGAAGCCGAGGAACGTCCGGCGTGGGTCGCAGCCGGAGATCACGTGCTTGGCCCGCACCACGTCGCCGTTTGCCAGCACCACGCCGGTGGCGCGCTGGCCGCGCACCTCGATGCGCTCGATCGGCGCCTCGGTGCGGATCTCCGCCCCGAAGTGGCGCGCGGCCGCGGCGATCGCGTTGCTCACCCCACCCGTGCCGCCGCGCTGGAATCCCCAGCTGCGGAACGCGCCGTCGATCTCGCCCATGTAGTGGTGCAGCAGGACGTACGCCGTGCCGGGCGAGCGCACACCCAAGAAGGTGCCGATGATGCCGCTCACCGACATCGGTGCTTTGAGCTCGTCCGACTCGAACCACTCGTCGAGGAAGTCGATGGCGCT
The DNA here is from genome assembly GCA_965223545.1 of Planctomycetota bacterium. GTDB lineage: Bacteria > Planctomycetota > UBA1135 > UBA1135 > UBA2386 > CBDCWY01. Next base: position 7,893,786 of record OZ245006.1, read on the forward strand.
CATCGTCAGCAGCTTGAGCCGCAACTCGCGCTGCGCCGTATCGGCATCCCCGAAGCGGCGGCCGAGCCGCAGCAGGTGACTCAGCTCGCCGGGGTGCAGGCTGGTCGGCTCTGGAGCGGGCGCGTCGATGATGGGGCGGACGAAGCGTCCGATCTTCGACATCGCCTGGCTGAACTCGGCCAGCGTCTCGGCGTCGCGCCGGCTGAACGCCGCCACCTCGTCGCGGGTGCGGGCGGCGTCCGACCAGCGGCACATCGAACGGCCGTCGGGCAGCGGCAGGAACGACGACTCCAGCGGGATCAGGTCGAGACCGAAGCGCGGCAGCTGCAGCTCACGGATGATCCACGGCCGCAGCAGACTGACGACGTAGCTGCACACCGAGTAGGTGAAGCCGTCGTACAGCTGCTCGCTCACCGCGGCGCCGCCGAGCACGTGGCGGCGCTCGAGCACGAGGACGCGACGCCCGGCCTTGGCGAGATAGGCGGCGCAGACCAGGCCGTTGTGTCCACCGCCGACGATCACCGCATCCCAGAGCTGCGCCATCAGGCCTTCTTTCGCTCCGGGTCGAAGAACGGCAGCGGGGTGACCACGGCGGCGGCCGTGTGGCGTTCGTACTCGCAGGTGACCTCGATCGAGATCGTCGTGCCGGGGGCGGCGTGTGCCGCATCGATGGTGCCCAGCGCCAAGTACTGCTTGAGCAGCGGCGACCAGGCGCGGCTGGTCGCGTAGCCGATCTGCGCGCCGCCGTGCAGCAGCGGGACACCTTCGCGGCAGGTCTCGGTGGCCAAGTGGGGCACCAGGCCGAAGCGGTCGTGGATCTCTTCGAAGGCGTCCCAGTCGACCACCAGGCCGACGAACGCGCGCCGGCGCCCGGCCTGCCGCTCGCGGAGCAGCGCTTGCTGGCCGACGAACGGCTCGCGTTCGAGCTGCAGCATCCAGTCGAAGCCGAGCTCGGCAGGCGTCGACTTCTGCCGTTCGATGAACGCGTGCCGCGCCGGGGTGTAGTCGACGCCGTTCAGCACGAAGCCGGCTTCGACGCGGGAGACGTCGAGTGCGTCGAGGCCCATCGGCAGCAGCCCGTGCGGGCGGCCGGCCTCGAGGACCGCGTCGAGCAGGGCGATGGCACGGTCGTTCTCGACCCACAGCTCGTAGCCGAGGTCACCGGTGTAGCCGGTGCGTGTCACGACCCCCTCGGCGCTGCCGCCATCGAGGCCGAAGCGGGCGGGCATGGCGCGAAAGAAGCGCAGCGCGTCGATGCCGCCGCCGACCACCGGCCGCAACACGTCGCGCGCCCGCGGGCCCTGCACCGCGAGTGCGGCGAGGGATCGGCTGACGTCGTCGATGCGGACGTCGAGGTCGCGGGCGTGGTCGGTCAGCCAGGCGTAGGTCGGCTCGGCCGAGGTCAACCGCAGGTGGTCATCCGCCAGTACCGAGACGGTGCCGTCGTCGAGCACCTTGCCGGCGTGGTCGGTCCAGCAGACGTAGCTGACCCGGCCGACTGCGTGTCGGGTGAAGTCGCGGACGCTGATTCGGGACAGCAGCGCACGGGCGCCCTGGCCCCGGATCTCGTACTTGTAGAGCGGAGTCGCATCCATCACCGTCGCTTGATGGCGCAGCGCGTAGTACTCGCGGTCTACGTAGGTGTCGTAGCGCCGCACCGCGTGGCAGCCGGCCCATTCCTTGAACGCCAAGCTGGTGCACAGGGCGTGGGTGCGCGCGTGGAAGGCGGTGGGTTGGGGCATGCGAGGCCGCGCCGCAGGCATGGGCCCGCGACGACGAGCGGAAGGTAGCGCGCATCCGCGCAGCGGCAAAGCGCGGAGTGGATGGGCGAACGCGTCAGCCGCCGGTGCGACAGAAGCACGAGCCCGGGATCTCGACGTCGGCGTGGGCCCATGCTTTGGCGAAACGCGCCCGCATCTGCTCGGCCTCGGCGTGGCGACCCAGCTCGGCCAGGCACTCGGCCAGGCCGTGCAGGGCCCAGCCGTTCTCCGGATAGCGCTCGAGGTTGGCGCGGTAGACCTGCTCGGCCGCGGTGAAACGGCCGCGCTCGGTCAGCAGCGCACCGAGGGCGTGCCGGGCGGGCTCCATCCAACCCCAGGGCTCGTCGTAGTTGAGCGACAGGTCGAGCTCGACCGCGCGCTGCAAGAGCGCGAAGGCGCGCTCGTCGTTGCCGCGCCGATACTCGAGCTCGCCTTCCAGCACTGCCTCGGCCACCGCGAGAATCTCGGCCACCGAGTTGTTGAACAGCAATCGCGACTCGGGCACCGCGGCGCGGGCGTCGCGGAACGCGACCAGCGTGTCGGCCGCCTCATCGACCTGACCGAGGGCTGCCTGCGCCAGACCGCGCGCGTAGGTCCAGACCGCTCGGGTCGCCAGCAGGTCGGTGTCCGGCTCGGGCTCGGCCAGCAAGTCTTGCCACAGCCCGAAGCGCACCATGACGTGGTACGGAGTGGCGTGGAAGATATCGAGGAAGTCGATCGCCTCCTGGGCGAGTCCCGCCGGGATCTCTTCGACCAAGCGCCGCGCGGCGCGCAGCGCCATGGCACGCTGTCCGGTCCACATCGCGCCGTAGGCGACAAAGTGGTAGTTGTGCAGTCGGTAGAGGCTGTAGAAGTTCTCGCGGCCGGCGTGACGGACGTAGATCTCGTCGAGCGCGACCGCGCGTTCGTTGACGCGGATGAGGTCCTGGTAGAGCCCGGCCCACAGGTAGATGTGGCTCGGCATGTGCACGAGATGGCCGAGCCCCGGCGCGAGCTGCTCGAGCCGTCGCGCCGCTGGCAGGGCCGCGCGCAGCTCGGGCCCGGCCTCCATCGCGTGGATGTAGAGGTGGCACAGCGCGGGGTGATCCGGCCAACGCAAGAGCGCCGGCTCCAAGACCGTGCGGATCTCGGCGGTCTCGGGGGCAGGTGTGCCGTCGGGCGCCCACAGCTTCCACGGCCGCAGCATCATCAGCGCCTCCGCCGTGAGAGCGGCGACATCGTCGTCGTCGGGATGCGCCCGGTGCACCGCGCGCATCGCCTCGGCGTACGCGGCTTCGACCGGCGGCCGGTCGACGAGGGCGTCGGACGGGTAGCGCACCTGTAGCGCATCGATGAGCGCGCGCTCGACCGGCGAGGCACCGGTGGCCAAGGCCGCGGCGCGGCGGCTCGCCTCGAAGGTGGTGCGCGCCGTCTCGTCGGTCATCTCGACGTTGTTGTAGTTGGGACCGGCGGCGTAGCCGATGCCCCAGTGCGGCATCGCGCACTCGGGGTCGAGCTCGGCGGCGATGCCGAAGCACCGGATCGCCTCTTCGTGGTTGAAGCCGTAGGTCAGCGCCAGTCCGCGGTCGAACCAGCGCTGCGCGTCGGCCGAGGCGGTGTGGATCGGAAAGTGGACGTCGCCGATGTCGTAGACCGTGGCGCTGGGCGATTGCAGCGAGCGGCAGGCGGTGATCGCGGCGACCAGACAGAGGGAAAGGGGCAAGCGCATGGGGAACCTCCGGCGGCATGATAGGTTGGTTCCGTGTGTCGACAAAGCAACCGTCCTGCCGCGCTGCGCCTGCGCGTTCCTCGGCGCCTTTCCGCCTGCTTCTGCACGCTGCTGATTGCGCTCAGCGTCTCCGCGCAAGAGCCCGTTGACTCAGCGCCGACATCACCTGCGGAAGGCGTCCGTCACTGGAACCAGTGGCGCGGGCCGGACCGCTCGGGCCACAGTCCCGCGCCCGCATGGCCGGCCGCGCTCGAGGGCAGGCTGCGCGAAACGTGGCGCGTCGAGCTCGGCGCCGGCTACTCCGGTCCGGTCGTCGATGGTGCGCGCGTCTACACGCTGGAGACCGAGGACGGCAGCCGCGAAGTGGCGCGCGCGTTCGACCGCGAGACGGGCGAACCGCGGTGGGCGGTGGCTTGGGAGGGCGCGATCCAAGTGCCACCGTTCGCTGCCCGCAACGGATCGTGGACGCGGTCGACGCCAGTCGTCGCGGGCGGCGCGGTGTACTTCGGCGGCATGCGCGACGTGTTGGTCTGCCTGGATGCGGGCACGGGAGCCGAGCGGTGGCGGGTGGACTGCGCCACCCGCTTCGATGCACCGCGGCCCGAGTTCGGCCTGGTGTGCTCACCGCTGGTGGACGGCGGTTGCCTGTACGTGCAGGCTGGCGGTGGGGTGCTGTGTCTGGATGCCGCCGATGGAACCACGCGGTGGCGCGCGCTGGCGGACGAGGCCGGCGAAGGTGTGTTCGGCGGGGCGTTCGCCTCGCCGGTGATGGCCGAGCTCGCCGGCCGGCGCATGTTGCTGGTGCAGGGCAGGACGCGGCTGCACGGTCTGGACCCCGATAGCGGTGCGGTGCTGTGGTCGCGCGCCGTGCGCACCGACCGGGGGATGAACATCTTGACCCCGCAGCCGTTCGGCGACGGCGTCTTCACCACCGCCTACGGCGGCCGCGCGGTGTTCTTCGAGCTCGCGGTGGACGAGGAGTCGGGCGCGGTGCGGGCGGCCGAGGGTTGGCGCGGGCGCGCCCAGGGCTTCATGACGTCGCCGGTCGTCGTCGACGGCGACGCGTACCTGTTCCTGCGCAGCCAGCGGTTCAGTTGTGTCGATCTTGTAACTGGAGCGACCCGGTGGACGTCCGGCCCGATGGGGGACCGCTACTGGTCGTTGGTGGCGCAGGGCGATCGGATCCTGGCGCTGGCCGATACCGGTGTGCTGCGCTTGATCCGCGCGTCGCCCGAGAGCTGCCGCGTCGAGGAGCGAGTGCAGCTGGCCGACGACGACACTTGGGCCCACCTGGCAGTGGACGGCGGTCAGATCTTCGTCCGCGCGCTGCACGCGTTGGTCGCGTACGAGTGGCGCTGAGGCCGCTGCCGGCTGCACAAAGAAGACCCGGGTCCCTAAGATGCCGGCCCCGTTCTGGCTTCTGTCCGAGGTGGTCTGATGTTGTTCGCTCGTGGTGCCGTCGCGTTCCTTTTCACCGCCACACTGCTCGCTGCGCCGCAGGACGCGGGTGTGACGGACGACCGCGCCGCGCGCGAAGAGGCGTTTCGCGCGTTGATGTCGGGCGCGGTGCTGGCCGGTCACTTCACCGATTCGGCGTCGAGCCGGCCGCCGCAAGAGGAGCGCTACGCGATCGGCGAGGTGCGCAAGCTGCGCGGGGATCGGTGGCGGCTCGACACCAACATCCGCTACTCGGGCAAGGATCTCACCGTGCCGGTGGTGGTCGAGGTGCGTTGGGCCGGCGATACGCCGATGATCCAGCTCACCGACGTGGCGGTGCCGATGTTGGGCAAGTTCACCGCGCGCGTCCTGGTCTACGGGGATCGCTACGCGGGGACCTGGGCCGGGGCCGATCACGGTGGCCACTTGTTCGGCAAGATCGAGAAGGCGCCGCCGCAGGCGGCGGTGGTGGACGGCGCCGGTCGAGGAGGATGGTCGAACTGGCGCGGCCCGCTGGGTAGCGGTGCCGCCCCGGAATCGCGACCGCCGACCGAGTGGAGCGAAGATCGCAATCTGCGTTGGAAGGTCGAGCTGCCGGGTGCCGGCAGCTCGACTCCCGTGGTGTTCGGCGATCGCTTGTTCGTGACGTGTGCGATCGAGACCGACCAGCGCGGCGAGCCGTCGCAGTTGGAGCGCCCCGATGCCGGCGGCGAACGGTCGTCGCGGCCCGGCGGTGAGCGGCGCAACCGTCCGCGGCCGCCCGGCGGCGAAGCCGGCGAGCGGCGCGGCCCGCCGCGCGGTGGCTTCGGCGGTGGGCCGCCGACCACGGTTCTGCAGTACGCGGTCGTCGCGTTCGACCGGCAGAACGGCGAGCAGTTGTGGCAGACGGTGGTGGCCGAGGGCGTGCCGCACGAACGCGGCCACGGCACCTCGACGCAGGCGCAGAACTCGGCGGTCACCGACGGCGAGCGCCTGTACGCGCACTTCGGATCGCGCGGCTTGCACTGCCTCGACCTGCAGGGCGAGGTCTTGTGGTCGGTGGACTTCGGTCCGATGTTCACCCGCCGGCAGTTTGGCGAAGGCAGCTCACCGGCGCTGTACGGCGACGCGCTCGTCGTGCCCTGGGATCACGAGGGCGACTCGTTCATCGCGGTGCTCGACAAGCACACCGGTGAGGAGCGCTGGCGGCAGCCGCGCGACGAGCCGACCAGCTGGGCGACGCCGGTCGTGGTCGAAGTCGATGGCAGGGCGCAGGTGATCCTGCCGGCGACCAACGCGAGCCGGGGTTACGACCTGGAAACCGGCGAGGAGGTCTGGAGCTGTACCGGGATGACGACCAACTGCATCCCCACCCCGATCCACCGCGATGGCGTCGTCTATCTGATGAGCGGCTTCCGCGGCAACGCGCTGCAGGCGATCCGGCTCAGCGGCGCGCGCGGAGTGCTCGACGGCACCGACCACGTGCTTTGGAGCCACAACCAGAACACGTCGTACGTGCCCTCGGCGCTGCTCTACGGCGAGCGACTGTACTTCCTGCGCAGCAACAACGGCGTGCTGTCGTGCCTCGACGCCGCCACGGGCAACGTGCACTACGAGGGCCAGCGGCTCGGCCTGCGCACGGTGTACGCCTCACCGGTGGGGGCCGGCGGTCACGTCTACCTCACTTCGCGCGACGGCAAGACCGTGGTGGTGGCCGACGGTGACGAGTATCGCGTAGTCGCCGAGAACCAGCTCGACGACGTCTTCGACGCCAGCATCGCGGTGGTCGGCGACGTTCTCTATCTGCGCGGCCGGCAGCATCTCTACTGCGTCGCCGCTTCCTCGTCGTAGGGTGGCAGTGGCGTTCCGGCATCGGGGTCGAGCCACCAGATGTTGCCGGTGTCGTCGCCCGCCGCGATGCATCGGCTGTCGGGAGAGATCGCGACGCAGCGCACCGGCGCGTCCGCGGTCAACAGGCGTCGCCGCTGGCCGGAGGACAGGTCGATGGTGACCACGCGGCCGCCGCCGTCACCGGCGACGGCAAAGCGCCCGTCGGGAGCGATCGCCACGCACCAGATCCACTCGCCGCCGCCGTCGTGGAGGACGCGGGCGCGCGCTTGCTCGGTGCCGTGGGGCAACCACCATTGCCGCAGCCGGGTGTCCTCGCCCGCGCCCAGCACGGTGCGGCCGCGCATGGCCACGGCGGTCTGCTGCCGGCTGTGCTCGAAGGGCAACCGCGGCGCGGGATTGCCGAGCTGGAAGACCACCGTGTCGCCGGACCGGTGCGCCGCCACGATGTGGCGCTCGGCGCCGGTGGCGAGCGCGCGGAGCCAGCCGTCGCCGTTGTGGACGGATTCTGGGGCGCGGTCGATGTGCCAGCGGTAGAGCGTGCCGAAGGCGGCGCGTCGGGTGCCGGCCAAGACGGTGTCGCCGGTGACCGCGGCCAGGCACAGTACCCGGCCGTCGATCGGGGTCGTGGCGTCGTGTCGCAGCGGCGAGCGCTGCGTGCCGCGTTCGTCGATGTGGATGGCGTGCAGGCTCGAGCCGGGGCCGGCGACCACCGTGCGGCGGCCGGCGAATACCAGCGCGCGGAGCTCGTCCTCGAAACGGAGGAGCGCGGGAGCCGGCCGGACGGCGTCGCGCGGATGCAGGTGCAGGGCGCCGTCGGCACCCCCCGACGCCAACACCGCGCCGTCGGGCGCGAAGGCCAGCGCGAGGACCGGGCCGTCGTGTGCCGGCAACGCGAGCTGGTGCGGCACGCGTGGAGCGGGCGTGGTGCAGGCGGCGACGGTCGCTACCAAGACCAGTGCCGCAGCTCGCCGTCGCGGCCGAGCGAGCGCATGCGTCGCCGCCCGTCGAAGCGCACCGCGAGCACGGCGCCGTCGTGGCCGGCCCACTCGATTCGTCGTCGGTTTGCTTGCCATATCTCCACCGAGCCGTCGGCGAATCCGATCGCGACCGCGCTGCCGGCCGCGTCACTGGCAAAGCTGGTGGCCGGACGGCGGCTCAGTCCGTCCCGGCCACAGCGCACGGCGAGGTCGCCGCCTTCGCCGACCGCGTGCACGACCCCATCCTCGGTCAGTGCCAGCAAGTCGGAGGAGCTCCAGTGCAGCGCGATGAAGGCGCCGTCGTGGCGCGCCACCGGCCGAAAGCGCCGGCCGTCGCGCTCGAGGATGGCGAGCCCACGCTCGCGCCACGCCACCGCCAGGTGGGATGCCTGTGGGGCGAGCGCTAGGGCGTGCACAGCGCCGGGTGCGGCAGGTGTCCAGCGGCCGACCTGGCGGCCGGTGTCGGTGTCCCAAATGCGCACCACACCGAGCTGGTCGCCGGTGACCGCGATCGGCTGTCGGTCGTGGAGCGCGACCGCGGTGATCCCGGCGCCGTGCCCCTCGAGTGGTTCGTGCAGAACCCACTGCGCGTCGTCCCGGGGCGCGCGGAACAGCTCGGCGAGCTTGCCGTCGGCGATCACCGCCTGGCTGTCGGACAGCGCCACCGGTTGCCCACTGGTCCGGGGCACGTGCAGGCGGAGACCGTGTGGCGTCGTCAACACCGCTTCGGCGCGGCTGCACACCAGGGCCGAGTCGTCGGGGCCGAGTGCCGCCGCGAGGGGTGTCGTGGTCAGCGAGTCGACGGACGTGGGGATGCCGGTGGCCCGCACCCAGGCGCGGACGGTGGTGGTGTTGCCGGCCGGGTCGCGCACCGTGGCGCGCACCAGCGTGCGCTCGTGATCGGGCACCCAGCGCAGCACCGGTTCGGCTGTCGAGGCGTGACCGGGCACGACGTCGAGTGCGTGCAGGTCGGTGGCCGGTGACACGGTGATCGGCAGGTGGTGTGGGCGGCCGAGTACCAGCGGTTGCTCGGGCAGGCCGAGCTCCACGATCGGTGGCGCGCTGTCGCGTTGGATCGTCAACCGCACCTCGGCGGATCGATGGCCGGCCCGGTCGAGCGCCCAGGCGCGGACCCGGTAGCGACCGTCGACCGGCGTCGGCGCATCGGCGGCGTAGATGCCGCCGAACTGGTGCGCCAAGTGCAGGGTGGACGTCGTTCCGTCGGGGCCGGTACACGAGGCGCGCACCGATGCGACATCGGCGGCCGCGCAGCGCAGCTCGATGGTGGTGCGCGCGGTCCGCGTCCAGACGACGCCCGGCGGTGGGGGATCGAGCACCGGTGGATCGGCGTCCGCGTCGAGCAGCAGCGCGCAGCGCGCCTGGCCGTACACGAGCGCCAGCTGCTGGGTGCCGACGGTGGGCATGACCCAGTCGAGGGTGAAGGCGCCGTCGGCAGCGACTTCGGCAATCCCGCTCGCCTCTCCGCCGCGGGCGCGCACCACGCCGGCGCCGCGGCCGTGGACCCGCCCGCGAATGCGCAGGGCGGAGGCCGGTGGCCGCGCGACGCGATCGCCGTGCCGCAGGCCGGCCAGCACGATGCGCGCGGCTTCGGCGGGCGGGGTCGGTGGCGCCACCGTCACCGGACCGACGGCGCCTCCGGGCGGCGTGCTCGGCCGCGTCGTCACCGCGGGCTCCGGCACCGGGTCGACGGAGATCTCGTGCGTCAGCGTGCACGGGCCACACTGCAACTCCATCCGGTGCGAGCCGGGTGCCGTGAACGTGACGCAGCCCTGCTCGTCGCGGGTCACCGGTGACGGGCCGCGCTCGGGGCCGGTGACGATGAGCCGCTCGATCGGCACGGACGACAGGAGTGGCACCGGCTCGCCGCAGCGCGCGCGCGCCGGCAGAGCGGCGATGAGCTGCTGGCGCAGGGCGTCGACGCAGTCCCGGCGCGCGCGGTCGAGCAGCCGCTGCACGCGGCTGCGCGCTCGGCCGGCCAAGGATTCGGCGACGGGGACCTGCGCTAGCCGGGACCAACCCGCCAGCAGCTCCGCCGCCGGCAGCCGGGCCAGGGCGTGCCAGTCGGCGAGGGTCGCGCAGGTCGCGGCCAGGGTTTGCGTGGCCGCATAGCGCGGCCCCCAGGGCAGCGCTGCCTCGAGCTGCTCGGTCGCCGCGGTGATGCCCTCGGGGCGCGCTTCCAGCTCGTGCAGTGCGGCGGCGAGAACCTCGTCGTTGTGCCAGAACGACGCGGCGAACACTCCGCCGCCGAGTGCCGCGAGCAGCAGGGCTCGGCCGCCGACTGCGCCGCCCGTCACCGCGCCGGCTCCATGGCCTCGCGCCACGCAGCCGCGCGCGGATGGTCGGTCAGGTCGTAGGACAGCGGGGTGACCGCGATCCTGCCCTGGGCGATCGCCTCGACGTCGCAGCCGGGTGCGGTGTGGGCGAACGACATGCCGTCTCCCACCGGCCAGTAGTAGACCTGCCCTTCGGGCGAGGTGCGGCGCTCGTAGCCGTCGAGGCCGGCGGCGATGTTCATCGGCACGACCCGCAGCTCGGGCACTTCCTGCGCCGCGTTCTCGATGCGCGGCAGGTTGACGTTGATGACGTCGTGCTGGTCGAGCGGGTGCGTCAGGAGGCGGTCGATCACCTGCCGGGCGATCTGCGCGGCGCGGTCGTACTCGGTGCGCTGGCGATCGCCGAGCTCGAGGCTGACCGCGATGGCGGGGACGCCCAAGAACGCCGACTCCACCGCGGCGCCGACGGTGCCCGAGTAGAGCACGTTGATGCCGACGTTGGCGCCCATGTTCATGCCGCTGATGGTGAGGTCCGGCCGACTGCCCTCGCCGAAGCGCTCGCCCCAAATGGCACGGAGCGCCAGCTTGACGCAGTCGGCAGGGCGGCCCTCGACCGCGATGCCGGTGGCGTCGCCGGCGAAGGCGATCTCCTCGCACATCAGGGGCTCGTCGAAGGTGATGCCGTGGCCGGTTCCCGATTGGACGGTGGACGGCGCCACCGTCAGCACCTCGCCAATGCCGACGAGCGCGCGGTACAGGGCGCGGATTCCCGGGGCGTGGAGACCGTCGTCGTTGGTCAACAGAACGCGCATGCTCGGTGCCCGCCCGCGGTCCGCGCGGCGAGCGGCAGAGCATACCCGCCAGCCTGGCGTCCCCGGCGGCTTTTGTCGCCGGCGCGGCGGGCCGCCCAAGCGCCGGCGGGAAGGAGGCTTGCGCGCCCGGGCGGCGCGCTGGCAGACTCCGGGTCCTGGGGGGTGCTGCCCTTGCCGCCAACCGATCACCACACTCGACCCGACTTGCCTGCCGCGGATTCGGCGCGGTTGCGGCGGCGCGCCGCGCGCTGGTCGCTTTGCATCGCGCTGTTGGTGTTTGGCGGCAAGCTCTGGGCCTATGCCTTGACCGACTCGACCGCGGTGTTGTCCGACGCGTTGGAGTCGGTGGTCAACGTCGTCGCCGCGGTGATCCTGGTCGGCAGCCTGCGGTTGGCGGCGATGCCGGCGGACGACGACCACCCGTACGGCCACGGCAAGATCGAGTTCTTCTCCGCTGGCATCGAGGGTGGCTTCCTGTTCGGCGCCGGCGCTTTGATTCTGTTCGAGGCGGGGCGCGCGCTCTGGCTGGGAGCCCAGCCCGGCCGGTTCGACCTCGGCTTGCTGGTGCTCGCGATCTTCGGCGCGATCAACGCGGCGTTGGGGAGCTACCTGGTGCGCGCTGGCAAACGCACCCATTCGGTGGCGTTGGAGGCCGACGGCCGGCACGTGCTGGCCGACGTCTGGACCACGGTCGGCGTGCTGGTCGGTCTCGCTCTGGTGTGGGCGACGGGCTGGAGCTGGCTCGACCCCCTGGTGGCGGCGGCGGTCGGAGTCCACGTCGTGCGCGAGGGCTTCACGTTGTCCCGCAGGGCGGTGCGCGGCCTGATGGACCAAGCCGACCCAGCGACCCTGGCGCGCCTGGTCGAGGCCTTGGATGGGGCCAGAAAGGCCCCGTGGGTCGACCTCCACGGCCTGCGTAGCCGGCGCTCGGGCTCCCTGTTGCACGTCGACCTGCGCCTGGTCGTGCCGCGCTACTTCGACGTCCGCGACCTGCACGGCATCCACGACCACGTCGAGCGCACGATCGCCGCCGTCGCCGAGGCCTCCTCCGAAACCGTGGTCCACTTCGACCCCTGCCGTCCCGACGACTGCTCCGGCTGCGCCATGGATACCTGCCCCGAACGCACCGCCCCGCAGACCCACCGCCACCCGTTGACCCTCGACCGCGCCACGCGCACCGACACCCCCCACGCCCACTGAACGTACGGAGCCAGGCTCCGATCCATCACGCCGCGGAACGTACCGAGTCAGACTCGATTTTCTCGCGGCGCCGCTCCACCCCGCCCCGCGGCCAGCCCTCTTCGTGTCAGAGAGCCCGCACCAGATCGGGAACCAGCGCCAGCGTGGCCACGGTGAGGCCGGCGGCGACGAGCAGCGCGCCGATCGCCAGCAGCGCGAGCTCGGTCGCGTGCAGCCGGCGCACGGTGCCGGGGCTGCAGCCGATGCGGCGCAGGGTTCGCATCTCACCGGCGCGCAACCGCATCGACAGCAGGAGTTGCAGCCCCACGAGCAACGCCGTGCTCAAGCCCAGCAGCAGCGCCAGCACGTCGAGCACGCGCTTGACGCGGAGCACGGCGGCGAGGAGATCGTCGACGACGGCCCTGGGAGTCACCATCTGCCACTGCCCGCTGCCGTCGAACCGCGCCTTGAGCAGAGTCGCTGCCTTCTCGTCGAACGGCAGCGCGATGATCGCGGTCAGCGGCAGCTGGGTGTCGTCGGCGTGCACATGGAACGTGTGCGCGTTGTCGTCGGTGACCTCCTGGTAGGAGCGCAAGGCGGGACCGAGGCTGACGACCTCGTCGGTCTGCGCCAACACCAACGAAGGGTCGGCGTCGCGCGCATCCTCGTGACCGTGCGCCAACCCCTCGAGGATCCACGCCGTCTTCAGGTCGACGAACACCGCGCCGTCGTCCGCGCTGCCGGTGCGCGCCAGCACACCGCAGACCTGCATCTTCAGCGCCGGCGGCCGGGACAGGTCGTAGAGATCGGTCGGATCGGAGAACAGAGTGGCGCCGACGTCCAGGTCGAGCGCCGCCGCCACGTCATGGCCGAGGACCACCTCGCCCAAGCGCAGCGGCAGCGTGCCGCGCACCGCCCGCAGCCGGTGCAACTCGTAGTACTCGGGCGTCGTCGCGACGATCGGGTGGCGCTGCGCGGTGAACCGCTGGTGCAGCGGAATCGGTGCCGCCCAGCCGGTCGCGCCGATCGCCCGGACTTGGGCGAACGGTACCGTCGGCAGGGTTGCCGGCCGAAAGTAGAGCGCGGCGAGTGTCAGATCGAACCGGCTGCCGCGCGCGCCCGCCAGCAGAGGCGTGGCGTCGGCGCGCGCGGTCAAGTCGGTCTGGTAGCGCAGCAAGAGGAGCTGCGTCGTCACCGGCAAGAACACCGCCGCGGCGACGCAGGCGATGGTGATTCCGCTCCGCACGCGGTGGTGGAGCAGGTGTCGCCACGACAGCCAGAGCACGCCGCGCATCGCCGGCCTCGGGTTCAGCGGCCGCCCCCGGCCGCGCGCGGATCCGTGCTGGAGGTGGCGATCACTTCCTGCGCGAGGATCTCGTGGTCGCGAATGCGCCAGCCGGTCGGCGTCCGCGCCACCGTGTAGCGCGCCTCGTATTCCTGCGTGCGCGCATGGCTGTGCCCCCAGTGGTACACCGCGCCGTCGACCTGCCAGCGGGAGTGCACGGTGAACCCCGGCCACTCCTCTTCGCCGAGCAGGCCGATCTGCTCGACGCGGTTGTCGACCGTCCGCACCTCCTCGACCTGACTCACCGCGCCGCCCTCCTCGTGCAGGATCAAGCTCTGGTAGACCTGCCGGTACAGCCGATCGAGCAGGTCACCGTGCACGCTGCGCGCCAACGCGTCGTAGATCTCGCTCTCGTCGACGAACTCGAACGCGCGGTACACGTTGCGCTGCAGCGGCGTGAAGATCGCGAGCGCCTCGTCGGCGGTGGGCAAGCTCGGGCCCGCAAATGGCAGCGGCAGCTCGACCGGCCGGCGTCGCGGCCGAGCGCGGCCGCGCCGAACATCGCCAGCGAGGCGACCAGCAGTGGCCGCCGCCGCTGGCGCAGGGCGAGCCAGCCCAAACCGACTCCGGCGCACAGCGCGCCGACGCCGATCAGCGGTACGCCCACGCCAGGCGGCGTCGAGGCCTCGACCAGGGGCACCGGGTCGAACGCGTCCAGCGCGCTGGCGCCGGTGTCGTGCCACGTGTACCCCGGCTCCTCGGTGCTCAGCAGCACGTGCTCGCGCACGCCGCGGGCGACCACCTGGACGTTGATGTTCATCGGCGGCGCGCCGCCGCCGAAGTCGAGCACCAGATCATCGGGAAAGGTGCCCCAGACCACCGAGACCCGCTCCGGCGCGGCGCTGGCCGGATACTCCAGCAGCAGGCGCATCTTGAGCAACGCCTTGACCCCCATCCGCGGGAACAGCGGCAGCAAGGTCAGGTCCGGCTCGCCGACTTCGAACGAACCGACCTCGGCGGTGACCTCGACGCCATCGATCTCGACCCGATTGGTCGCCAGAAAATGCGCGGCGAGATCTTGGTGGTAGGACTCGTACTCGACCGGATGCAGCGCCGTCTCACTCTCCCGCGGTGTGTCGACGACCTCGTCGACGAACGCGAGGTTGAGCAGCAGGGCCATGGTCACTCCGCCCGGGCCGATCCGCAGCCGAACATCGATGTCGGGCCCGTCGGCCGGGTGGGCCGGTGGCCGGTCTCCGCTGTGGAGCGCGAGGCCGAGCATCGCGGCGACGAGCACGGCGTGGGACATCGCCGGGATGCTATAGCGGCGCCGCGCATTGGCGGCGACGTTTCTCCGCCGGCGGGCGCGTCGCCGCGGCGCGCGGTCGGTCACCTCGATCGAGGAGTTGCGCCCGACTCGCGGGCACGGCGCGATCGCCGATGCGCAGAGCCCCTTTACTTTGCCGCGGCCCGGGCCTCGCATGGCCCGGTCACCGGCCGTAGTGGCCGGTAGAACATCCGAAGTCTTCGCTCTCCGAGCTGGCCACGAATCCATGGCGACCCACACCTCTCTCCAAAGCGCCGCGCTGTTGGCGGCGTTGCTCACCCCATGCCTGACCGCCCAGCGCCCGGATCTGGTCGAGCGCGACCCCGAGGCGGCGCCGACGCGGCGTGCGTTGGAAGCCTCCGGCGAGCAAGTGCAGATCTTCGATCAGCACGTCACCACCCTCTCGAGTCCGTTTATGGAGGGGCGCGTGCCGGGTTCGCGCGGCATGGAGGTGGCGCGGGAGTACTTCGAGTACTACCTGCGTGAGGCCGGTACCCGACCGCCGTGGGGCGAAGGCCAGGCCGCCAGCTATCGCCAGCGGTTCCCCCTGCGGGGCAGCCGCGAGGTCGCGACTGAGCACGTCGCGGTGGCAGACGGCAGCGTCAGCTTCGTCGCCGGGCAGGACTACAACACGCTGGGCCTCGGCGGCACCGGCACGGTGACCGCGCCGGTCGTGTTCGTGGGCTACGCGATCAACGAGGGCAGCGACGGCTACACCAGCTTTCCGGCCAATGAAGACCTCAGTGGCAAGATCGCACTGTTGCTGCGCCACGAGCCGCTGAACCCCGACGGCAAGAGCCGCTGGTCGATGCCGCCGCGGCCGTGGACCCGCGAGGCGAGCCTGTCGCGCAAGGTGCGCGCCGTCGTCCGTCGCGGCGCGGTCGGAGTCATCGTCGCCAATACACCCGGTGCCAGTGATCCGCGCGCCGAGCAGCTGACGCGTTCGGGCGGCGGCGGCCGCACCCGCGGCGAGCTGCCGGTGATGCACTTCACCAGCGCCGCTGCCGATCGCCTGATCTCGGCCCTGGCGCCCGACGCGGATTCGCTGGCTGCCCTGCGCGCGCGGTGCGACGAGGCAGGATTGGTGGTCGATTTCCCTGGGCAGGTCACGCTGACCACCGAGCTCGTCGAGCAGGAGAACTTCGGCGAGAACGTGGCTGGCATGATCCCGGGCCGCGGCGCGTTGGCGGACGAGTGGATCGTCGTCGGCGCCCACCTCGACCACCTCGGCATCGGCCTCTACGGCGCGCGCGACAGCCAGCGCATCGGCCAGCTGCACCCCGGCGCGGACGACAACGCGTCCGGTTCGGCCGGCGTGTTGATGCTGGCGGAGCGGATGATGCGGCATTACGCCGAGCTGCCGGAAGGTGAGTCGGCGCGTTCGCTCTTGTTCGTCGGCTGGGACGCGGAGGAGGCCGGGCTGCACGGCTCGCGCTACTACGTCGAGAATCCGCTGGCGCCGATCGAGAAGCACGCGCTCTGCATCAACTTCGACATGATCGGGCGGATCGTGAACAAGCGCCTGTCGGTGAGCGGCACCAAGTCGGCGGCCGGCATGGAGGAGTGGTTGTTGCCGATGTTCGAGGAGTCACCGCTCGACGTCGTCGTCGCGGGCGGCATGGGTCCTGGAGGCAGCGACCACTTCGCCTTCAACTCCAAGCGTGTGCCGTGGCTGTTCGCCATCATTCAGGACTTTCACAACGACTACCACACGCCGGACGACGTGGCCTGGAAGATCAACCGCGTCGACGCGGTGCACACCATCGATCTGTTCGAAAAGATCACGCAGCAGGCGGCGACCCAGACCGCGCCGTTCGAGTACCAGCCGACGGGCCGCGGCCGCCGCGGCTGAGAACCGCGGCGCGCGGCCACGCGGCGTTCACCGCAATGCCTCGCGCAGGCGCGCGAGGTTGGCGTGCATCGCCGCGAGATAGTCGTCGTCGCCCGGCGCCGGCAGGGTCTTGCAGGGACTGAAGACGACACTGCGTAGCGCGCACCGATCGCGCGCCGCCTGCTCCCAGGCCTGCGAGGGCGGGCTCTGCCACAGGATGACGCGGGCGGTGACTCCGTCGAGCCGTTGTTCGAGATCGCGCAGCGCGCTTTCGTCGGGCGCGGCGTTGGGGTCGAGATCGAGGTTGACCAAGCGCCAGCCGTAGCGCGCCGCTGCGTAGCCGTACGCCGGATGCGAGGCGACCAGCACCTCGCCGTCACCGAGCCGGATCTGGCCGAAGGCAGCGTCCAACGCCTGCAAGTCGGTGCGCAGCGCCGTCATGCGCTGCGCCAGCGCCTCGCCCGCGTTCGGCAACGTGCGCTGCAGGGCGTCCAACAGCTCCTCCGCCTGCGCCGCCAGGTTCTGGGGATCGACCCAGGTGTGCGGGTCGATCCCGGTGTGGCTGTGCGTCGTGCCGTCGGCGTGCGTGTGGGTGACGGCGTTCTCGAAGCGCAAGAACCGCCGGCGGAAGGGGTGCGATGTGTCGACCAGTCGGCTGACCGGCAGTGAGGCGGTGAAGGCCCAAGCCTCGCAGTCGGCACCGTTGAGCACGATCAACGCGGCCCGTTGCATGTCCGCGATCTGTTGCCGCGACGGCTCGAAGTGCAGCGGATCACTGCCGGCGCCTGCCAGGCAGGTCAACGTTGCCTCACTGGCGACCAGGCGCTGGGCGACCCAGTGCAACGGGTAGATCGTGGTCACCACGCTCGGTGAGCCGGTGGCGTTCGGCTGCGCGCCGGCCGGGTCGGTTTCGCCACAAGCCGCGGTGCTCAGCGCGGCCGCGGCCGCAACCAATCCCAGATGGCGCTTGTGCCGGAGTAGCTTCGAACGTCTGCCCGATCCGCCGCCGCGTTGAGCCAGGAGACACAGTCTCGGTGCGTGAAGCAGGGCGTGAAGCGTTCGCGGCGGTTTGGGCATTGCGGTGGTGCGTCCGGTCAGTGGGCTTGCAGGTGCGCTTCACTGTAGCCGTCGGTCGCGGTCGTGAACTCGATGACGCGGCCGAAGCGCGGCAGCGCGCTGTGGTCGTGGGTGACCACGATCGTGGTCGCGCCGCGCTCGCGGGTCTGCGCCAGCATCAGGTCGAGAACCGCGGCCGAAGTGACCGGATCGAGGTTGCCGGTGGGTTCGTCCGCCAACACCACCGCGGGTAGGGTGACCAGTGCGCGGCACAGCGCCACGCGCTGGCGCTCTCCTTGACTCAACGCCCGGGGGTGGCGGGGCAGCAGCTCTTCGATGCCGCTGGCCTGCGCCAGGGCGCGCACGCGTTGCCCCACGCGGTCGTCCCGGGCGGCCGCCGGCTGCACCAAGTACGGCAGCAGGATGTTGTCGCGCACGGTGAGGTAGTCGAGCAGCTCGAACTCTTGGAACACCTGACCGACGCGGGACAGCCGCCGTGCGCGCCGGTCGCGGTCGGTCTGGGCTGCCCAGGAGGTACCGTCGAGGACGACCTCGCCGCGGGCGGGCAGCAGGATCCCGGCGAGCAGCTGCAACAGGGTCGATTTGCCGCAACCGCTGGGGCCGATGCACACCGTCGCGCTGCGCGGGGGAAAGTCGAGACCCGGTGCCCGCAGACGGAAGCCGCCGGGAAACGAGAGCTCGATGTCGCGCACCGCGAGGTGGCCGTCGGTCGCAGGACTGGGCATGGCGGCAGCCGGCAGCTGACCCCAACCAGGCCGCGAATCCAAGGTGCATGTCGGCGGGAGGGTGCTTGGCGGCCGTGGCCCCACACTCTCCTTGGCAGCGGGCGCTGGGGTTGGCGGGCCTCAAGATGACACCGGCGGCACAGCGGCACTTGCGGACGGGCCCACGGCATTGCCGATGAAACGACGGATACGCGCACACGCGGAGCTGCCGTTCAGCGCCGCGGCCGAAACGGGAGACGATGACCACCCAACCGACCAGTACCGACCCCAGCGCCGCTCATCGCGCGCTGGTCGACACCTGGGTGGTGTTCACCAAGGCGCTGGCGATCTACCCGGACACCAACCAGCGGGTGCAGGCCACCCTGGCCGATTGGAGCGCCGCGATCGGCGCCGCGGCCCGCGGTTCGTCGGTGGAAGTGCTGTTCTTCCAGGACCACATTCTCGTCGACGAGCTGGAGCAGCCGCTCGATGACAGCAGCAACAGCGCCTGGCTCAAGGAGAGGCTGGACCGAGTCGGGCTGGCGGGCGCGCGCTTCACCGCGCCGGCGGACGCCGCGGGTCTGTTGAGCTTCAGTCGGACTCTGCTCGATGCCAGCGCGCGCGGAGGGGCAGCGGCGGCCGCCGCCGCCGATCCGGCCTTGTTCGCTGTGCACCCCGGGTTGGAGCCGATCGAGCGGCGCTACGTCGCCAATCTGTTGGCCGAGCGCGGCTCCGGCGGTGAGAGCGACGGCGGCACCAGGCGCAACGCACGGATGCGTGCTGATGCCGTGACCCGGCGCCTCGAGGAGTCGGACGAGATCCGTGCCAGGCTGGAACGGCTACAGCAAGCCCTGCTCGGCGCGCAGGACCAACCGCAGCCGAGCGCGGCGGTCGAGCTTCTGGCCCGGCTGGTGCGCTTGATGCCGGCTGAAGTTCTCGCCGACCCCGGAGCCCTCGGCGCGCGCGTAGAGCAGATTCTGGACGGCATGATCGCCTCGGTCGAGAGCTGCGACGACGTGCAACGGTTGCCGGATGCGGCGCTGAGCCAGCTGATGTTCAGCGTCGGGCGCAAGCTCTTCTACCGCGATGCCGACCCGGCGACGCCGGCGGCCGAGATGGTCGCGCCGAGCGGGCCGAGGGGACATGCCGGCGACGATCTCATCGAGGAAGATCTCGACACTCTGATCTGGGAGATGGCCGCGCTGCCGGTGGTCACCGATCCCAGTGGCCTGCTGGACGAGCTCGAGTTCGACGACGAGCAGCTGCTCGTCTACCTCTACTTCCTGGTGCAGAGCAACGACATCGGCCAGCAGCGCAAGCTCTACGGCCAGCTGCACAACCTGCTCGCCGAGCCGACGCCCCGCGCCCTCGAAGTGCTGCGCGCGTTCTTCACCGGCCAGCTCGACTTCGTCGTCGACGACGGCATGACGCGGCTTTTGGTGTTCTTGCGCGAGGTCGGCTTGATGCCGTTGCT
Organism: Planctomycetota bacterium; assembly: GCA_965223545.1. GTDB lineage: Bacteria > Planctomycetota > UBA1135 > UBA1135 > UBA2386 > CBDCWY01. The sequence goes on from OZ245006.1 coordinate 7,913,481, forward strand.
GCGCCGCATCGGCGTCATCACCGAAGACCGCGTGATCGACTCGTTTCCCACGGGCTTCACCCTGTTCTTGGATTCTCTCGACGCCGAGGACGGCGGCGACCACGCCCTGCTGGCGCGGGTCGTCGGCGAGATCGGGGCCGTGCGGATCGAGGCCGCTGCCGAGGCGATCGCCGCCGACGGTGGGCTCGGCATCCACAACCGGGACTCCAAGGTCCTGGCCGCGGCGCAGCCGGCGACGATGCCGTTGGTCGGCATGCTGCTCGAGCAGGTGCCGCGGCGGGCCGCCGACGTCGCCGTGCTGCTGCGCGCCATGCAGCTGAGCGAGCGCGAGGCGACGCCGCTGCGGCTGCTTCCGGCCGACCAGCTGCCCGCCGAGTACGTCGCTTGCCTGGCGGCCAAGGTCGGCGGTGCGCCGTTTCCGGCGCGGATCAAGCGCATGGTGTCGCTGCTGCTGGTGCGATTCCTGCAGTCGACCATGGGGCAACCGGAGGAGGCGGAGCGTCGCTTGGTGGCGATCCAGCACCTGCGCCAGTTTCCCAGCCGCGAAAGTGCCGAGCTGCTCGAGGAGATCGTGCGGGGCAAGAAGCTGCTGACCTTCAAGCGGGAGCCGCTAGCGCTGCGCCAAGCGGCCGCCGCGGTGCTGGAGGCGCAGCCGAGGAGCTGACCGCGATGGCGTCGAGGGAGGGGATCGATGTGTGAGTTCGACCAGCACGGCCGCGTGCAGGAGGGCGCTGCCGGCTTCGTCGACGATCTGGTGACCGCCATGGTCAACAGCCGGATCTACTCGCAAGGGCATCCTCGGCTGCGAGACAGCGTCGAAGGCCTGGAGCAGCGGTTGGCCACGCATTTCGCCGGCGGCGGTGAGGACTACACGCTGCGGATCGCCGACGGCTACGTCATCTATGAAGAGCGGCCGCTGCTCGGGGCCACCATGTCGGCGCAGCGGTTGATCGCCGCGTTGGAGCAATTCCACGGCGGTGGCGTGCAGTTCCGCCGCGGTGCGACCCGGGCCGACGTCGACGCGTTGATCTACCTACTCGGACAAAACGCGGGCGGACTCGGCGACCTCGCCGAGGTCAACCGCGCGCTCACGAGCTACGGCGGGTTGGCGGTGGGGATTCTGCCGCCGTACGACCCCGACGCCGAGCTGTGCCTCGGCGCGGGCACCGGCACCGGCGACGGCACTCCCGGTGAGGTGGCCGGTGCCCGCGAGGCCGAGCAGTTGACCCTGCCGCTGCAGCTGTACCAGGGCGTCGTCGACACGCTGCAAGCGATCACCATCGACGTCTGCCGGGGGGACCAGTTCAGCCTGGATACTGCCAAGGGGCAGCTCGAGCAGGTCTTGCGCCGGCTGGACCGGGACCCCAAGGCGGTGATGAACCTGGCGCGTTACGAGCACTACGACGCCTTCACCTTCGGCCACTCGATCCGGGTGGCGTTCTTGGCAATGACGTTCGCCCGCTCGCTCAGCTCGGACTCGCTGCTGATCCAGCGGATCGGGTTGGCGGGGCTGATGCACGACGTCGGCAAGGCGCGGGTGCCGTTCGAGATCCTGCAATCGCGCACGCGCTTGACCGACGCCGAGCGGGCCGAGATGGAGCGGCACACGGTGCACGGCGGTGAGATCCTGCTCGAGCTTGCCGACACCGATCCATGGGCGGTGACGACGGCGTTCGGTCACCACCGCGGCCCGGACGGCACCGGCTACCCGCCGACGCCGCGGGGCTCGCGGCTGTCGACGGTCACCAAGCTGATCAAGATTTGCGATGTCTACGAGGCGTTGACCGCCGAGCGCCCCTACAAGGCCGGCATGTCTCCGGTGCGCGCCTACCGCATCATGATGTCGATGAAGCACTTCGACACCTCGATGCTGCGCCTCTTCATGCAGACCATCGGGCTGTTTCCGATCGGCACGCGGGTGCAGCTCAGCGACGGGCGCGGCGGGGTGGTCGAGGCGCAGACCGAGCACTTGCAGCGGCCGGTGCTGACGGTGGACACCACCCCGGACGGCGATCTCGTCGACGCCGAGCACCGCGAGCGGCTCGACCTCAGCGCGGTCGACGAGTCGCTGTTCGTCTTGCGAGGGATCGCGCTCAGCGACCGCGAGCGGGCACTGACGAGCGGCTGAGGGTCGCGGCCCTTCTCGGTCAGAGCTGGTCGAGATAGGTGTCGTTGTCGGGCGTGGCGGCGAGCTCTCGGAGCAGGGTCTCGAGTGCGTCCTGTCGGCTGACGGTGCTGAGTCGCTTGCGCAGCGCGCGCAGCTTGGCGGTCGTGGCATCGCCCAGCAGGTCGGTCTCGCGCCGCGTGCCGGTGTGGCCGATGTCGATGGGCGGGTAGATGTGCAGCTCGGCCAGCGCCTCGTGCAAGACGATCTCGCTGTTGGCCTTGCCCTTGAACTCCTCGCCGATGACGTCGTTCATGTGCGAGTCGGTGTCGGTGAGCACGGTGGCGATGACGGTCAGCGAGCCGCTGTCCTCGAGGTTGCGCGCCGAGCCGAACAATCGCTTCGGCTTCTGTACCGCGACCGCGTCGAGACCCGCACTGAGGATCTTGCCCGTATGCGGCGCCTCGGTGTTGAAGGCACGGGTCAGCTGCGTGAGCGAGTCGAGCAGGACGACCACCTCGGCGCCGGATTCCGCCATGCGTCGCGCCTTCTCGGTGACGATCTCGGCGAGCGCGACGTGGCGGCTCGGCGGCTCGTCGAACGACGAGGCGATCACCTCTCGTCGACTCTCCGGTCCGGTCTGCCGCTGCACCAGGGTGATGTCCTCGGGGCGTTCGTCGACCATCAAGATGATGACGTAGACCTCCGGGTGGTTGTGCAGCAGGGCCTGCGCCAACGAGATCAGCAGCTGGCTGCGGCCGGCGAGAGGGGGGGTGCGGATCAGCGTCCGCTGTCCCTTGCCGAGTGGCGCCAGCAGATCGAGCGCGCGCACGTCCAGCCCGCAGCCTCGGTACTCGAGCCGCAGGCGCTCGGCGGGGGGCAGCGCGGCGCGCTCCTCGAAGGGGATGCGGTCCCGCAGCTCACCGACCGTGCCCCCGTTGACCGCTTCGACCCGCAGCAGGGCGAAGTACTTCTCGCCGTCCTTCGGCGGGCGGACCGGTCCGGCGAGGACGTGGCCGGGCTTGAGGTTGAGCCGGCGGATCTGGCTCGGGCTGACGTAGATGTCGTCGGGGCCCGCGGCGTAGCTGTAGCGCGGCGAGCGCAGGAAGCCGAAGCCGTCGGGCAAGACGTCGAGCACGCCTTCGCCCCAGCCGAGGCCGGTGCTGGTCACGCGCCGGCGCAAGAGGAGGAAGATCAGCTCCTGCTTGCCGAGGCCCGAGTAGCCCTCGACCCCCTCGCGCTTGACCAGCTCGAGCAGCCGGGCCATCGGCAGCGCCTGCAGCTTGGGAATCTCGTAGTCGGCCTTCTTGGCCGCCTCGTAGATCTCGTTGCGGTCGCCGGCGTCGAGCTTGCCGACGTCGGGCGCGACGCGTTCGCGTTGCGATTCGGATGACAAAAGAGGACTCCGGTGGGTGCGAGTGCCGCCGGGGGTCGAGGTGGGGGCCGCGACGTGTGCCGCGGAGGTGGAAGGCCCGGAACGAGGTGGTGGGTCCTGAGGTGGGGCGCGAACAGGCTACCGGGCCGATGGGTCAGCCAAGGGTCTTAGGGCAGGGGGGTAGGGCTTTGCAAGTCAGGAGCCGGGCCTTCGCCGGCGCGGGGCGGTGCAGGCGAGCAGCGCGGCGTCGAGCCGGCGGCCCAGCTGGGCGAGATCGCCATCGTTGGCGACGACCGCCGTGGCGCGCCGTCGCTTCTCTTCGATCGGTGTCTGGTGGGCCTCTCGGCGGGCGAGCTCGCCGTCGTCCCAACCGCGCGCGCGCGCGTGGGACTGCCGCATCCCGAGCGGCGTGTCCAGGAACAGGATGCAGTCACAGCGGTCGTGCCAGCCGTTCTCCAGCAGCAGCGGGATGTCGAGCACGACGGAATCGCCGCGTGCCAGCGCGTCGCCGAGCGCCTGCTCGAGCGCGGCGCGCACCGGCGGATGCACGATCGCCTCCAGGTCGCGGCGGGCGGCGGCATCGGCGAACACCGTGCGCGCGAGCGCGGGGCGGTCGACGGCCCCGGCGGCGTCCAGCGCCGCGTCGCCGAAGCGCTGGGCGATGGCGGCGCGCACGCCGGCGTCGTCGAGGACCGCGCGGGCCTTGCGGTCCGCGTCCACGACGACCAGGCCGCGGCGTGCCAGGTGGGCGGCCGCGGCCGACTTGCCGGCGGCGACGCCGCCCAGCAGGCCGATGACCAGGGGGGGATCGGGGCGAAATGGCGGCACAGTGGGCGGAATGGGGGACGAAGGGCGGCGAACCGGGCCGCGGCACGCTGCATCGTGGGGTAAGCTGGGTTGGCTCCGCAAGCCGTTGGTCCAGTGGTTCCCGCCTTGACCGAAGCCCGCGGACCCACCTAGAATCCCCGCCGCTTGCTTCGTCCCAACCCCGTGTCAAAGCTCCTACTTGGAGTCGCGGGGCGTCGGCGGGCACGGGTTCTGGCTCACCCCTCGGCCAGGACGCGAACCAACGCCCATCCCCACGGAAAACGAGAAACGGTCTGATGCACACCCGCGAGCGCGGCGCAGCGCATATCAACATCTTCTACTTCTTGATCATGCTCGTCTTGTTCTTGGGCGCGCTGGGCTTCGCCAGCGTGCAGATGACCGAGAACACGACGCTCCGCGAGGAGATCAAGAACGTCCGGGCCGAGAGTGAGCAGGTCACCCACGACCTGGAGGTGCTGACGCACTACACCGAGGACATGGCCGAGGTGGTCGGCGAAACCGGTTCCTACGCCGGGCGCGACGGCTTCGTCTACGACCTGAAGGAAGGCGCCCTGACGCAGAAGTCGCTGGAGGGCGTCGCCCTGCCCAACCGGCTGAAGTCGCTGCTGCAGGAGTTCGCCCGCGACGCGTCGATCCCCGAGTCGACCGCGACGCCGGTGCAGAGCCTGCTGAGCCAGACCAAGCAGGTGCTCGCCTCCAAGGAGAAGCGGATCAGCGACGTGGTCGCCGAGAACGCCTCCTTGACCAACATGCGCGGCACGCTCGAGGCCAACGTCAGCACTGCCAACCAGCAGAAGACCGACGAGGTCAGCAAGCTCAACGACGCGCTCGCCGAGCTGCAGCAGGGCTTCGAGTCGGCGCAGACGGCGCTGCAGGAGACGATCACCGGCCTGCGTGACCAGGTGCGCAACAAGACCGAGGAGCTCGACCAGCTGCGCGAGCAGCACGTCGCCGACCAGCGGGCGTGGCGCAACATGGAGAACCAGCTGCGCGGCCGCAACAACGTGATGGCGGCGAAGATCGCTCTGGTCAACCCGCCGCAGGAGCCGGACGGCACCGTGATGAGCTCGTCCGAGGCGGCCGAGGTGGCGTGGATCGACCTGGGCCGGCGCGACATGCTGCCGCGCGGCACCGTGTTCGAGATCATCTCGCCGGACACCGGGGCGACCAAGGGCTACGGCCGCGTCAACCGGGTCGAGTTCGACCGCTCCGAGCTCGCGCTCTACGGCGTCGTCGATCGCTACGACCCGATCACCAAGGGTGACCTGGTGCGCAACGACGTCTACTCCGCCGGCGTGCGTCGCAACGTCTTCCTGATGGGGCGCTTCGGCTACCCGATGGACAAGCCGAGCGTCAAGCTGGCGCTCGAGCAGCTCGGCAACACGGTGCACGACTCGATCGGTCCGGCCGTCGATCTGGTGATCGTCGGTGGTGACACGATCAGCGAGGAGGGTGGCTTCACCGCGATCACCGAGTCGGACGAGTACAAGCAAGCGCTGCAGCTCGGCATCGAGATCGCGCCCTTCAACAAGGTGCGCGAGTTCGTCAAGCTGAGCACCGAGGAGTGACGCGCGGCTGAGTGAGTGCGGCGGCGCCTGCCGCTGCGCTCCGCGACAGCCCCGGTGGCCCGCCCGAACGGTGCCGCCGGGGCTGTTTTGCTTGGACCCAAAGGCGGCCGCGCTGGTCCGCGCCAGCTTGGAGCGTATCGTCTGGGCTGCGCCGTTCTTGAACGACGACGATGGCCTCCGCACCAGCCAGCCCCGGACCCGAGCCGAACGACGAATCGCTCGCCAAGATGTCGTTCGGCGATCACCTGGACGAGCTGCGCCGGCGGCTCATGCTGTCGGTGATCGCGGTCGCGGTGTGTGTCGTCGGCATGTTGCCGTTCAAGGACGCCGTGTCGGCGGTCTACATGCAGCCGTACCGCGAGATGTGGCAGACCGGCTTTGCTGCCTATCTCGAGCTCAAGGATGCCGAGCTGGCCGAGCGCGGCGGGCTGCAAGCGCTGCGCGCGCGGGCAGCAGGGGACGCGGGCGCGCCGGCGGATCCGACGGCGGCGTTGCACGTGCAGCGGCACGAGTTCTTGGAAACACACCGCGAGGCGATCGTCGCGGGGGAGTTCGATTTCGAGGAGTTCGGCGAGTCCATCCAGAGCATCGGTGGCTTCAAGGTGCCGTACAACCTGGTGGCGATCGGCGGCATCGAGGAGTTCTGGACGTTCATGGCCGCCAGCGTGCTGTTCTCGCTGATCCTCGCGGCGCCGTTCGTGCTCTACCAGGTGTGGGCGTTCGTCGCCGCTGGTCTGTACAAACACGAGCGCAGGGTCGTGCTGCGCTACTTGCCGGGCGCCGTGCTGTTGCTCATCGCCGGCGTCGCGTTTGGCTACTGGATCGTCGTGCCGACCGGGCTCTACTACCTGGTCGAGCTGATGAACTTCGGCATGGTGCAGCCGATGTTCTCGGTCTCCAACTACTTCCGCCTCCTGTTCACGCTGACCGCGGCGCTGGGGGTCGTGTTCCAGCTGCCGTTGTTGATGCTGGCGCTCAACCGCGCGCACGTCGTCTCGCACGCGGCGTTCCGCAAGCACTGGCGAGTGATCGTGCTCTGCATGTTCGTCACGTCGGCGATGCTGACGCCTCCCGACCCGTTCACCCAAGTGATGATGGGCGTGCCGATGGTGGGGCTCTATCTGGTCGGGCTGTGGCTGACCGGGCGGGCGGAGCGCCGCGAGGCGCGGCGCGCGGGGAGCGCGGCGTGAGCTCCGGTGGGCCGCGGGCGGAGATCCTGGCGATCGGTGACGAGCTGACGCACGGCATCACGGTGGACACCAACAGCGCGCACGTCGCCCGCGCGCTCGAGGAGATCGGCTATGAGGTCGGCCGCGTGACGGTCGTCGCCGACGAGCCTCAGGGGCTGACCGCCGCCATCGCCGAGGCCTGTGCGCGGGCCGCGGTCGTGATCGGCACCGGCGGGCTCGGGCCGACCGAGGACGACCGCACCCGGGCGGCGGCGGCGGCGGCGGCCGGGGTCGCGCTGCGCTTCGACGAGGCGGTGTGGCGCGGAATCGAGGCGCGCTTTCGCGCCGTGGGTCTGACGCCCCCGGCCAGCAACCGGCTGCAGGCCGAGGTGCCGGCCGGCGCCGAGGTGTTGGCCAACGACTGGGGCACGGCGCCCGGCTTTGCACTGCGGATCGGCGAGGGTGTCTTCTACGCGCTGCCCGGAGTGCCGCGCGAGATGCGCGCGATGCTGGCGGAGCGCGTGCTGCCCGCCCTGCGCGCGGCCGGTGGCGTGGCGACGCACGCGCTGTGGGAGCTGCACCTGGTCGGTGTCCACGAGGCCGAGCTCGGCGAGCGCATCGGCGGCTGGATGGGGGCCGATGCAAACCCGCGAGTCGGCATCACCGCCAAGGACGGCGTGCTGACGGTGCGCATCGTCGCCCGCGGTGCAGATGCCGACGACGCGCGCGCCCGGTGCGCGCGCACCGCGGCGGAGCTGCGGCCGCGGTGCGCGGAGTGGCTGCTACACGAGGGCGGGATCAGCCTCGCGGCCCGCGTGGTCGCCGTGCTCGCGGCGCGCGGGGCGCGGCTGGCCCTGGCGGAGAGCTGCACCGCGGGTTTGGTCGCCGCCACCCTCGGCGCCGTGCCCGGCTGCTCGGAGGTGCTCGAAGCCGGCTGGGTGACCTACTCGAACGCCGCCAAGCACCAGCTGCTCGGCGTCGGCGAGGACCTGATCGAGCGGCACGGGGCGGTGTCGGTCGAGGTCGCGGAGGCGATGGCGCGCGGTGCCGCGGCGCGCGCCCGCAGCCGGTTCGGCCTGGCGATCACCGGCATCGCCGGGCCGGGCGGTGGCACCGCCGACAAGCCGGTGGGCACCGTCTGCTTCGCCCTCGCCGACGGCGACAGCGTCCGCGCCTGGCGCCGCCGTTTCACCGACCTGGGGCGCGATTTCGTGCGCCGGAGGGCGTCGGTCGAAGCGCTGGCGGCACTGCTGCGCGCAGGTGAGCGCTAAGCGAAGCCGCGCCGATGCTCCCGCCGGAGTTCTACTCGGTCCGACAGTTTTGGTTGCGGGCGCGCAGGACGCAGCTATCCTTCGACCGCCCCGCATCCCGGGGTGGACCGGGCGCAATCCCGGTCGCGGTTCCGGATGGTGTAATTGGTAGCACGAGAGATTCTGGTTCTCTTAGTCAAGGTTCGAGTCCTTGTCCGGAAACCACTCCTTCGCGCCGGGGCGATCGCGCCCGGGTGTAGCCCGGTAGTGTAATCGGTAGCACAGCAGCTTTTGGTGCTGCTTGTCCAGGTTCGAGTCCTGGCCGGGTTATTACCTCTTGGCCTTTGGTGGCAAGGAGTTACGGCGGTGGGCTAATGCCTGGGGAGCCGAGGGGGGAGCCGGCGTGGCACCCGAGAGGCGGTGGAGACCGCCGCCATGGTCCTTAAAGAGGGACGCCCCCACAGCCGGCAAGCAAGAGGGGGCGAACGGATCTACGGACGCCGCGGAGAACCGCGACGTCCGGCAGGGCGGCCGGCAGCCCGACGCAAGCGTCCGCCACTCGGGGGTCGCGATGACCGCCACCCCTCGCCTCGACGCGGCTGCGCATCGCCGCCGCGTGAGCTGGATCCCGCTGCCGCTCGGAGATCGGCACTTGGCCGGTGAGCTACTCGCGCTTGTGCGGGCGGGTGTGCCTGTGTCGGCGTCGCCAACAAGCTGCGCGCGCCGTCTGGGTGTCTCGGTCTCGACCGCGGATCGTGCAATCCGAGCTGCGGAGATCGACCACCTACTCGTGCGCGACGGCGGGCAGCTCTCGCCAGGCCCTGAGTGGTCTCGCTGGTGGAGCGATCGTCACTCGGCAGCGCTGCCGCACCTGGTGCGGGCGAGGGGCGCCCAGGCGACCGAGGAGGTGCTCATTCTACTGCTGCACCTCGGCTCCGCCGCTGCGAGGTCCGTCGGCGCGGCGCTGGTCTGGAGGCTGCGGAGGCTGCTCGCCGGTGGGCTCGACTTGGCGCTTCTCGAGGGCGAAGCGCCGTCGCTCGACGGTGCGTGCGCACGGCTGCAGACGGTTTGGGAGCGCGAGGCGCGCCCGAATAGGGGTAAGCTCTTAGTCCGTTTTGACGGAGGCAAACGGTCGAATGCACGATCCCAGCGACAAGTATGACCCCGACTTCGAGAGCCTCGAGGAGAGCCAGCTTCCTAAGCGGTGCAGTGCCCGAGGCGATGGAGTGCGAGGAGTAGCGACGAATTGTCGTATTTGCCTCCTCTTGAGTCCGGCTCATGCACCATGAAGCCGTTCTTGGAACTGCTTCTTCTCTATGTCAAGTTGGCACGGGCGATTGCCATCGGCTACCACATACTCCCAACGATTTTCAACATATGGTGCACGTCGTGGCAGGCAGGGGAGGGCGTGATCATGATCGGCGTAGTGACACAGATCGCGATCTTGGCGTCCACACTCGCAATTGTCGTCTCGATCGGCCAATTGCGCTGGGAAGTGCGAATCACATGGGTGAGTCTGGCGGTGGTTCTCGTGTGGGTTGGAGCCGCTGGCGAGTTCTTGTGGGGCAGTCGTCCCCCGCGACCCGGAGAGTCGGTGCGATCAATCAGTCACCGGATGGAACATCGGGGTGCGGCTCTAGGGCGGGAGGGCGACGCCCGGACTAAGTTCCTGGATACATGTTTCGGTCACCTTGTACTGTACTATGTGTCCTCTGAGGGCGGAGTCGTGCGCAACGTATACGCGGTACCGGACTATGCGCTGAAATGATTCGGACCAGTACGCAAATCAGACGCGGCCCTCTCAGACTAGGACGCTTGGAGACGACTATGGACTATGACGCACGATACCAAAAAGTAGACCGGGGCGGGTTCGAGTCCTGGCCGGGTTATTACCTCAAGCCAGCAAGCTGTGAGTGGGTTGGGGTGGCGTCCTCAGAGTCGGGTGCAGAGCCGGAGGCTGGTAGAGTGCCCAGTCCCATGGCGCAGGTGAGGAGCGACGTCCGGTGACACTCTTTCGGGCTTTTCTCTCTGTCTCGTTGGATGGATACCTCGCCGACGAGGACGGCAGTGTCGGCTGGCTCGATGCCTACATGACGTCCGAAGTCGACTTCGCTGGGTTCGACGCAGCGATTGGGGCGGTCGTGATGGGACGCACGACGTTCGAGTGGTCACGCAAACACGGACTCGAAAGGCTTGGGGGGTGTGGATCCGCTATTGAGCAACTCGATCATGCGGCCACCTTCACGGCGGTACGTCGGGTTTCGTGGAGCTTGTGCATCGCTTGATCCCAACGGTCGCTGAGCGGCAGAGCACGCAGGCGGAGGACGTGTTCGCCGGTCGTCGACTTCCAGCGCGATCCGGCGCGTTTCATACGCACGGCCACGAGTGTCTTGCAGGTGGCCTCGACAGCTCCGCTGCCAATTGGCAGACCAAGGCGCAGCGATCTGGCGAACCGCATGCGCTCGGCGTGGTTTTCGAAATAGGTGATGGCCTCATGGACGGGCCGCTTCGAGTCCCGCCAAGTATCCTCGAGGCCGGAACCGCGCAGTTCGGCGCGGATCTCTTCGGCTGCGCTGTTCGCGCAGCGCAATCGAACGCGCCAACGGTGCAACTCCGACTTGGCGCCGTCTGCACCGAAGATCACCTCGGCGGCCGGCGCCAGCTTCTCGACCACGTGCCAGAAGTCGATGCCTTGCTCGACGTTGCCGAACACCGCGGCGGGGAAGTGAGTGTGGAGCAGGTTGCACATCTCGTGGGCACCGTCGGACAGCAGCTTCACTCGCAGGTCCGGGCTCTTCTGCAACAGCCTGTACGCCTCGCCGGCGATCTGAGCGAACCACAGGTCGACGTCGCTTTCCGGCATGCACCCGTACCGGAGCGTGTGCAGGCTCGCCCCTTCGGCGTCGTGCAAAGTGATCGTTGCGCAGTAGGCCATCCGGAAGTTCCGGTCTACGGGCCGCTTTGGCGCGTCCTTGCGCGGTCGGCCCGCCCGACGCTTCGCGGCCTCTTCCATCGGCACGGACACGCGGTCGACTGCCACGCTCATGGCGACGGCTTCCGCTGGCACGTCGAACTCCTGCGTGAGCATGTCCTCGATGTCCGCGTGTTCGCGAAGCCAGTGCTCGCCGACATGGTGCGCGACGCGCTCGAAGCTGGCCCGCGAATAGGGAAACCGACCTGTCTGGCGGGCAGCATCCGCCGCATCGCGCGACGGGCCGCGCGTAAGCGTCCGGTGAAGGCATCTCGAAAGCCGCTGGCGGATCGGCAGGATGCGGCGGATGACGAAGAGAATCCCCGTGTGGGCTCGGGCGGAGATGCGCGAGCTGCTTCAAGAGCTGGACAACTCAGGCGTGACGGTCGCCGAGTTCGCGCGCCGGCGTGGAGTCAACGCAAACCGCATCTACTGGGCAAGGCGGCAAGCCCGAGCTGCGGCGGCGCCCACGTCCGCGCCGGCGGTGTCGGACTTCGGGGAGCTGGTGGTCGCTGCGGCCCCATCGCCGCGACGAGCAGCGGCCATTGAGTTGCGGGTGCCGTCGGGCGCGGTTGTCGATGTGCAGCGCGACTTCGACGAGGCGACGCTCCGACGGCTGCTCGGAGTCTTGCTGCCATGCTGAGCTTTCCGCCCTCGCCGCAAGTCAAGATCTTCGTTTGCCGGAAGCCGGTGGACATGAGGAAGAGCTTCAGTGGTCTGTCCGGTGCGGTCATCGACGTGGTCGACCACGACCCGCAATCTGGTCACCTCTTCCTCTTCTTCAACAAGCGCCGGACCATGATGAAGGCACTGGTGTGGGAGCCGTCCGGTTACTGGGTGCTGGCGAAGCGACTGACGAGCGGCCGCTTTCAGGTCTTCGATCGCTCGGCTGAGAACAACAGCCGATTCGAGATTGCGAGTAGCGATCTCGCGCTCTTGTTGGACGGCATCGACCTCCGTGGCGCGCGACGCAGAGAAGTTCGCGATCAGGTGCTGCAACGACTGGCCGTGACTTGATCCGTCTCCGGTTTGTGTTAATCAGAGGGAGTGACGCCGCTCACGGACCTCGACGAAGCCAACTCGACGATCGTCAAGCTGCGCGCCGAGATCGAGCGCCTTCGCGGGCAGCTCGAACTGATGAAGCAGCGCACGTTCGGACGGCGCCGCGAGCACATCAATCCGAACCAACTGCTGTTGTTCGAGGCCGGCGTCGCGCAGCTCGAAGAGCTGCAGAAGCAGGCGCAGGAAGCGGAGCAGTCGAGCGAACTCGCGAAGCCTGACCCGAAGAAGAAGCGGAAGCGCGGTCACGGTCGCGGTCAGTTCGCCGAGCACCTGGATCGGCATGTCGTCGAGGTCGACGTGCCGGAAGCGGAGCGCTGCTGCCCCGAGTGCGGCGAGGCCATGCACTGCATCGGGACTGACGTCACCGAGCGTGGCCACATCATCCCAGCGCGGTTGGTCGTGAAGCGCTACGTGCGCAACAAGTACGCGTGCCCGCACGGGCACAGGATGAAGATGGCGTCGATGCCTGCCGGCGTCGTCGAGAAGGCGAAGTACGAGCCCTCCGTCTACGCGCATCTTGTCACAGCGAAGTACGGCGACCACCTGCCGCTGAACCGCCTGCAGGGGATCTTCCGCCGCTTCGGGGCGCACGTCCCGAAGCAGACCATGTGGGACATGCTGGCGCGCTTCGACGAGATCGCGGCGCGTCCGATCCTGGCCGAGATGCGGCGCCAGCTGCTTCAAGAAGATGTTCTTCAAGCCGACGAGACCCCGATCAGGGTGCGACTGGAAGGCCAGAAGGGCACCCGGCGCGGTGTGCTCTGGGCCTGGCGGAACGCTCGCGGCAGCCCCAACGAGATGGTCGTGGCCGACTTCAGGGACAATCGATCCGCGAAGGGGCCCAACGCTTTTCTCGGCGCGTGGTCCGGGACATTGTTGACCGATGGCTACGACGGTGTGAACCCGAAAGCGCAGCAGAACGCGATCACGCGGGCTGGCTGCTGGGCGCACGCCCGTCGGAAGTTTCGGGATGCGCTCACTGCTGGTGCATCACGGGCTGGTTTGGCGCTGCGACCGATCCAGAGGCTTTTCTGGATCGAGCGCGCCGTACTGTCCCGAGCGAAGGATCGGAACCTGACCCGTGAAGCCCTCATCGAACTGCGTGAGACCGTTCGTAGCCGCAGATCCAAAGCGGTGCTCCACAGCCTCTACGAGATCGTGTTCGGCCTCCAGGAGGATCCGGCGACCGCGGGCAACGAACTGCTTCGCAAGGCGGTGAGCTACGCCATCCGGCAGCGGGACCCGTTGCTCGCGCACCTCGACGACGGCCGGCTGCCGATCCACAACAACGACACCGAACGTGACCTGCGCCACGTCGTGACGGGCCGGAAGAACTGGATGACGCTCGCCAGCGAGAAGGGTGGCAACGTGGCAGCTCGCCTCTACTCGATCGTGCTCAGCTGCAAGCTGGCGAAGGTCAACGTCGAGCGCTACCTCGAGGACGTCTTGGTCGCTGTCGCCACCACGCCGTCGTCGCGCATCGCCGAACTCACGCCCTGGGGCTGGGCGAAGGCACGCGCTGCCGGCCAGTCCTGCTGAGACGCGTCGGCGGTCGCTCTTCAACCGCTGGCCGCCATGGCGTCACCGGACGCTTACGGCCGCGCTGAATGTCGTTCGCCATGCACTGGGCGGTGAGAGGAAGCCAACCGCGGCCGTAGGCACCGGTTCGCAGCTTGATCGGGTCGAGGATCGGTCCGTTGCGCACGCCGACTTGGCGATAGACGGTGCGCTCGACTTTGACCTCGCCCGCCATCGTGAAGTACGTGCCCGGCGTGCGCCGGAAACTGGCGTAGAGAGCGCCTCGGACCCGGATCCGTGGCGCGTCGACGTCGAGGGCGCGAAGCACCTCCGCGTGCGCTGCCCGCTCGACCGCGGCGGTCTGCTTGGCGATCGCCCTCTCCGTGTCCGCGTAGTCCACCGCGTGACCGCCGCGGCTCGACTCCGCCGCCGCCACCGTTGCGTCGACCAGGCTCTGCATCGACTCGGCGAGCCCCTTGTGCTCAACTGGCACCTTCACGAGGACGTACCCTCGTGAAGCGCCCCTCCCAGGACGCTGGTGTTGCATCCTGTATCCGATAGGGAGGGGCGCATGCTTGTACAAGTGTCTTCTACACAAATACTTGCGGCGAGCCAGCCTGCGACCACCAGATCTCGGGTGCGATCACGCTGCTCCGCTCAATGCCGGAGCCACACCCGGCTTGGGGCGAGGCGCAGTGTGGTGCTGACGCATCGTTCGCTCGGCGAAGTGCCAGCGAATGTCGAGGCGTTCGCCGGCGACGTGCGTGAGCTTGCGGCGTCTTTGCGAGCCGAGCTGGGAACCGAAGGCAAGGACGTCTGGCTGATGGGAGGAGGTCTGTCACTCCAGACGTTTCTGGATGCCGGCCTGGTGGACACGCTCGAGCTGTACGTGGTGCCCGAATTGCTGGGTGCTGGCACTCCACTCTTTCCAACCGGTGGCGAACGCAGCTCTTGGAACTTGACGTCGATGCGCAGCCTGTCGAACGGGATGGTCGAAGTCATCTACTCGCGCCGAGAGTGAGCGCCGACGGGCACGCCGCTCTTGCTGGAAGCCTGCATGGAGCAGCGACGCCGAGCGACTCCGCCAACTGCTCGACCGTCGGGCTGGTTGACGTTTGACGCGGTCACGATCGATGGGGGACGATCGGGGTTGGAGCGAGCGGCTGCGGAGGAACCCCACGCACTGTGTCCGATTCCAACGAGCAACCCAGGGGCCAGCAGACCGAGGGGCCGCATCCGATGTCTCGATGGCACTTGTTGTTCAGCTCGCCCATGTTGTGGCTCGGCCTGTTCATGATGATCGCGGGCGCGCTCCCCCTGCTGGTGGTCGGGGGCGTGGCGTGGCTGACGGGGGAGACCTCCGAGACGGCGGTCGGTCCGGGGTTCTTCCTCTGGTGCATGGGGTGCCCGGGCCTCATCGTCGCCGCCGCCGGGGTGATGCATGGCGTCTGCGAGTCGATCACGCGGCGGCCAGAACCCGACGCCTCTGGTGAGGTCGGGCGATGAAGCCCGCGGATGCGTCGCTCTTCCTTGGAGGAATGCTGCTGGGAGCCGCACTCGGCGCGCTCGGCGCCTACGGCCTTTGGGGCGGCTACGCGCTCTTCATGCCCGGGGTGTGGGTGACCGTGGCCGCGTGCGCCGGGCTGACGCCGTTCGTCTTGGCTTGGTTCGTGCAGGAGTACGAGAAACTGGAGTGATCCCAACCAGTGGTGCTCGAGTGGCGCGAGGCCACCGGTCGATGACGCAAGCATGAAGCCTCTCGCCTACGCGGTGCTGGCCGGGGTCCTGCTCGCGGGCTGCGCCAGACAATCCACACCACGCGCGGATGACGATGTCGTCCCGGCGCTGACCCCGGAGACCTTCGACCAAGCCATCGCCCAGGGCGCCGTGCTGGTCGACTTCTGGGCCGATTGGTGACTGTTCTGCCAGCAGATGGTGCCGTTGGTATCATCGACTGCGCGGGACCTCGAGGGCGAGGTCCGCGTTTGCAAGGTCGACGCGGACACTTGGAAAGAGCTCGACGAGCGCTTCGATCTGCCGGGCTTCCCGACCTTCATCCTCTTTCGCGACGGTCGGGAAGTCGAACGGCACCCCGGCGCCTTCGACGACATCGGCGAGTTCCAGATGTGGATTCGCGAGGCGCTGGAAGGCGACGACGAGGAAGCCGAGGACGAGGACTCCGGCTGGTAGGCCCGCGCCGGAGCCTCGCACGCGTGTCGTTCTAGGGTCCGAACGACACCGATAGCCCGGCCGACAGCGCGAGGCCGCCGCTCTGGATCACGTCGACGCCCTGCAGGTGCAGGGTGACGCCCTGCAGCGAGGGCAGCGTCGGGTCGAACTCGATGTGGTACTCCCCCCCGCCGTCGAACTGACCCAGGATCGGCACGATGGGTGGGCCGACCAAGACCTCCGCGCAGCAGCCGAGCGGCAGCGCGGCGCGGTTGGCGGAGAACGCGACGATCGCGGGCTCGCCGGCGCCGCCGCCGACCAAGTCGATCGACGCGCTCTGCGGTCCGTGCTGCTGCGCCGACAGCACGAGGTTGGGGTCGACCATCGTGGCGAACAGGCCGCTGCGGCCATACGACTCCGAGGTCATGTTCTGGGCGTGCAGAGTGGTGGTGCAGATCGCCGCAGACAGAGCGGCGGCCGAGAGTGCTCGTAGCAGCATCTCAGTGACTCCTTCTTCTTCGTGGTGCGGCCGCGTCGTGGGGCGAGTTCGGCCGCGCTTCTGGTGGGGGGGGCGTCGGGGACGCCCTCACTCGAACTCTTCTAGCTCAAAGCCGTCTTCTGGTAACTGTCGATCCGGGGCATCGCGCCCGGGTCCGGCGGCGCGCCGTTGGCGGTAGGCGTGGATGCCCTCCACGTTGTGGTGCGTGACCAACACCGCGCCGTCGGCGGCATAGCGGGCAAAGAGGTCGCAGTAGAGGTCCTCTTCCGACGGCCAGGGGAACGCGAAGACGACGTCGCAGTCGGCGATCTCGAGGTCGGCCTCACGCGCGCCGTGGCCGCTCACCAGGGTGCGGGTGTCGAGGTCCGACAGGGTCTCGTGCGCCGCGTACTCCTCGGGCACGAAGCTGCCGTCGAGGACTTCGGCGTCGATGTCGTGGTCGGCGAGCAGCCCGCGCGCACCGTCGACGAGGCGCGCCTCGATCTCGATGCCGTAGGCCTCGAAGCCGAGCATCGCGGCCAAGCCGGTGACCACCGCGTAGCCACAGCCCCACTCGCAGAAGCGCTCGAGCTCCGGGGATTGGCGGCGCAGTGCACACAGCGCGCGCCAAACCACGACGTAGTCACTGGGGTAGAAGCCCGTGCGCGCGTCGTGCCGGTGGTTGCGCAAGTACTCTTCGATGCGGCCGTCGGCGTCGGTGAGCAGGGCGTTCACCTCCGCCGGCAGCGGCGCGTCGACCAGCTGCAGCTCGACTGGGACCAGAACCACGGGGCGCGCGGCGGCTTGGTCAGCGCGGATAGCGATCGCCAGCCGCGGCGCCGCGCAGCTGGAACCGCTGGATCTTGCCGGTCGCTGTCTTCGGCAGCTCGGCGGTGAACTCGATCCACCGCGGCCGCTTGTAGGCGGCGATGTCGGTGGCGCAGTGCTGGATCAGCGCGTCGGCGAGCGCGGCACCCGGCTCGTGGCCTTCGGCCGCGACCACGTACGCCAGCGGCTTGACCAGATCGTCTCGGTCGGCCTGACCGACGACCGCGCACTCGACGACGGCCGGGTGGCGGATCAGCGCGGCCTCGACCTCGACCGGCGAGACCCAGATGCCGCCGACCTTGAGCATGTCGTCGCTGCGGCCGCGGTGCCAGTAGTAGCCGTCCTCGTCGATTTGGTACTTGTCGCCGGTGATCAGCCACTCGCCGCGGAAAGTCCTCTGGCTCTTCTCGTACTGCCGTAGGTAGCTCAACGCCGCGGTCTCGCCCTTGACCCACAGGTTGCCGACCTCGCCCGCCGGCACATCGTGGCCGTCGTCATCGACCAGGCGCAGCTGGTAGCCCTCGAACGGCTTGCCGCTGCTGCCGTAGCGAATGTCGTTCGGTCGGTTGGACAAGAAGATGTGGTAGTTCTCGGTCGAGCCGATGCCGTCGACGATGTCGAGGCCGGTGCGCTCCTTCCACTGCTCGCCGATCGCCGCCGGCAGCGCCTCGCCGGCGCTGACACACAGCCGCAGGCTGCTCAGGTCGTAGCGCTCACGGAGGTCCTCCTGCGCCAACGCCATCGCGTAGCCGGTCGGCGCGTTGTAGAGGATCGTCGGCGAGAACCGCGCCACGGTGCCCATGACGTTGTCGACGACGCGCGGCGAGCCGGCCAGCAGCACCGCGCTGGCGCCGACGTAGAACGGAAAGATCAGGTTGCCGCCGGTGCCGAAGGTGAAGAACAGCTTGGCGGCGGCGAAGGTGCGGTCGTCCTCGCGCATGCCGAGCACGTTGACGCCCCACAGCTGCGCGGTCAGCGGCAGATCCTTGTGCGCGTGCGGGATGCCCTTGGCCTCGCCGGTGGTGCCGCTCGAGTAGTTGAGGCAGCAGATGTCCTCGCGGTGTGTGCGCGCCGCCTCGAGCTGAGGCGACGCCTGCGCCAGCCGCGCGCGGAAGTCGTCGGAGTCCAGCGCGAGCGCGTGCTGCAGGTCGGCCAACCGGTCGCGGATGGCGGCGACGGTGTCGGCGAAGGCAGCGTGGTGCAGCAGCACGACGGCGCGGCTGTCCGCCAGCATCAGCTGCAGATCGCGCCCGGTCAGCAGGGTGTTGAGGCTCAGGGCGATGGCGCCGATCTTGATCGTCGCGAAGTAGGCGGCGACCCACTCGATCGAGTCGTTGGCCAGGATCGCCACGGTGTCGCCCGGGCGGATGCCGAGAGCGATCAACGCGTTGCCGGTGCGGTTGACCTCGTCGCCGAGCTCGGCGTAGGTGACCTGTCGCTCGGCGCTCAGCAGGGCGACCTTGTCGGCGCGCCGGCTGAGATTGTGCTCGAGGATGGCGACGGCGTTGTACTGCAGCGGCAGGTCACTGGCCTTCATGACCGGCAAAGTTACGCGGCCCCGCGCGGGGCGACAAGACAACCGGCCTCAGTCGCCGATCCCGTCGCTGGCGGCCTGCTGCAGCGCGCGGCAGAAGCGATCGAGCTCGGCGAGCGTCGTGTGCACGCTGGGGCTGACGCGGATGCCCTCGAAGTGCTCGGTGCGGATCGCGGTCACCAAGATGCGGTGTCGTCGCAGCAGCCAGCCAGCCACGCGTCGCGACGGCACGCCGTCGAGCTGCACGGTGGCGATCGCGCCAGCGCGGCCGGGGGCGCGGTCGGTGTGCACGGTGAACCGTCCCGGTGCGGCGTCGATGACCCGCTGCAACCAGTACTCACGCAGGTACACCAGGCGCTCCAGCTTGCGCGCAGCGCCCAGGCTGCGGTGGAACATCAGCGCTTCGGCAATCGCCAGCCGGTCGGCCACCGGGTGCGTGCCGACCTGCTCGAACTTGCGGATGTCGTCGTCGAGGACGGCGTCCGCCGCCATCAGCGGCCACAAATCGGTGATGCGATCGCGCGCTACGTAGAGCAGGCCCGTGCCGTGTGGGGCAAACAGCCACTTGTGCAGGCTGGCGCCGTAGTAGTCACAGCCGAGGTCTGCGATCTTGAAGTCGAGGTGCGCGAAGGCGTGCGCTCCGTCGACGATGCACGGCACACCGCGCTGCCGCGCGGCGGCGACGATGCGCGCCACCGGCAGCACTTGGCCGGTGGTGTAGAGCACGTGTGAGCACAGCAGCAGCGCCGGCTCGTGGGCGTCCATTTGTTGTTCGAAGGCGTCGACGACCGCATCGTCATCGGTGCACGGATGCGGCAGCGGCATCTTCACGAACCCCAGCTCCTCGCGCCGCTCCCGTTGGGCGAACGTCGCCAGCATCCGCGGGTAGTCCTGATCGGTGGTCAGCACGGTCGCGCCGCGCGGCAGGTCGATGCCCTGCTGGCAGATCTGCAGGCTCTCGGACGCGTTGCGCGTGATCGCCAGCTCCTCCGGCGTCACGCCGAGCTGATGCGCCAGGCCGCGGCGCACGGCCTCGACCTGGGGCTCGAGGACGCGCCACATGTTGTGCGCCGGCGCCTGGTGAGAAAACTGCAAGTGCCGGCGCTGCGCATCCTGGACCACGGCGGGGGCCGGGCACACCCCGCCGTTGTTGAGGTTGAGCAGGCTGCGGTCGACGGCGAACGCGCGCGCGATAGCGGCCCAGAAGTCCTCGTCGGCGGCCACCGCGGCGGGCGCGCGCCGGTCGGCGGCACAGGTCGCCAGCGCGCTCGCCAGGGCATGACTGCGCAGCCGCGGCGCGGGCCAGCCGACGGCGGGTACCGAAAGCGCGCTGGTCAAGAACTCGCGGCGATCGGGCACCCCGCCATGGTAACGGCCTGCGGTCGCCGTGCGCCGGCGTTTGCCGCGGCGCCGGTGATCGGCCATCGTGGGCGCCATGAACGCCTACCGTCGCGGCGCCATCGGCTTCGCGTTGTCCGTGCTCTCCTGTGGCAACGCTGCCGCGCAGGCCGGCCCGATGCTGCTCGTCGGCGCCCGCGTCCTGGCCGAGGACGCCGCCTCTTGGCGCGGGGACGTGGTCGTCCGCGTCGAGGGGGGTCGCATCGCCGCGGTCGGCGACCGCGCTGCGGTGTCGGCGGAGGGCGCCGAGGTGCTCGATGTGAGCGGTCGCTATCTGATCCCCGGGTTGATCGACCTGCACACCCACTTGCTGCTGCACCCGTACGACGAGACCCCGTGGACCGACCAAGTGCTGCGCGAGTCACTCGAGGCGCGCACGATCCGCGGCACCGTCGCGGCGCGGCGCACGGTCGAGGCCGGCTTCACCACCGTGCGCGACCTCGGCACCGAGGGCGCGGGCTTCGCCGACGTCGCGCTGCGCGACGCGGTCGCCGCGGGCACCATCGTCGGTCCGCGGATCTTCGCCGTCACCCGCGCGCTGGTCGCCACCGGTTGCTACGGCCCGTCGGGGTTCGATCCGCGCTGGGTGATGCCGGTCGGTGCCCAAGTGGCCGACGGCGCCGACGGCGTGCGGGTCGCCGTGCGCCAGCAGATCGCGGCCGGCGCGGATTGGATCAAGATCTATGCCGACTACCGCCGCCGCCCGGGGATGCCGGCGACGCCGACCTTCAGCGACGCGGAGATCGCGGCAGCGGTCGATGAGGCGCGCAGCGCCGGGTTGCGCGTCGCCGCCCACGCGGTGACCAACGCCGCGATGCAGCGCTGTGTCTTGGCCGGTGTCCACACCATCGAGCACGGCTACGAGGCTTCGGCCAAGACGCTGCAGCTGATGGCCGAGCGGGGCGTGGCACTGTGTCCCACGCTGACTGCTTCGGAGTCGATCGCGCGCTACTCGGGCTGGCAGGACGGTGAGCCGGAGCACCCCCGCGTGCGCACCGCGCGCGAGATGTTCGCGCGGGCGTTGGCCGCCGGCGTCACCATCGCCAATGGCAGCGATGTCGGCGTGTTCGCGCACGGCGACAACAGCCGCGAGCTCGAGCTCATGGTGGAGTATGGCATGCGGCCCCAGCAGGCTCTGGCGGCGGCGACGGTGGTCGCCGCCGGGGTGCTCGGTGCCGATCATCTCGGCGTGATCCGCGCCGGCGCGGCGGCCGACCTCGTGGTCTTGGCCGGTGACCCGCTCAGCGACGTCGACGCGTCGCGCGCGCCTGACCTGGTGATCGCGCGCGGCGCAGCGGTCTACGTCAAGTAGGCAGAAAAGCGGGGTTTCCGCGACGCGGCGGCCCACACGGGGACCGCCATGGCGGCGGACACGCGGCGCGGGGTGGTCGTGCTGTTCGGCGGCGCCCGCGCGTTGACCGGGGCCATGCTCGACGAGACCTGGGAGTGGGATGGCGCCACGTGGCGCTTGATTCCGACCGCCCCCGGGCCCGGACCGGTGGCGCGGAGCGGCCACGCCATGGCGTACGACGCGCGCCGGGGGCGAGTCGTGCTGTTCGGCGGGGTCGACCGCGGCGGTCGCTTGCTGGGGGATACCTGGGAGTGGGATGGCGCGCGCTGGATCGCGATGGCCCCGGCCGCGAGTCTGTCGGCGCGCAATGGGGCAGTGATGACGTTCGACCGCGCGCGCAACCGGGTTCTGCTGTTCGGTGGCCGCGGTGGACCGCTCGCGCTCGGCGATTTCTGGGCGTGGGACGGCGCCCAGTGGCTCCCGCTGGCATCGGGGCCGCCGGGGCGCCGGTTGGCCGCGTTCGCTTACGACGGTGTCCGCGGTCGAGCGGTGTTGTTCGGCGGTTTCGATGGTTTCCGGCAGCTCGATGATCTGTGGGAGTGGGACGGAGTGCAATGGAGCAACCCGCGCCCTGCGTTCGCGCCTCCGGCGGTCGGGGGCGCGGGCATGTGCGAGTATCCGGCGCGCGGCAGCGTGGTGTTGCCACAGGTCGCCGATCGCATCTGGGAATGGGATGGCACCGGCTGGCGCGCCCATGCGAACTACCGCTCGCAGGTGCCGCCGGGGCCGACGGTCTTCGACCCCGCGCGCGCGGCGACGTTGACGTTTTCGACGCGGCAGATCTGGGCTTGGGACGGAACCGTGTTCGGCGAACTGCAACCCACAGGTCCGGCGCCGGAGGGCGATCTCCGGCTGGTCGATGACGATCGGCGCGGCGTCGTGGTGGCGGTGACCAATGACGATCCGTATCTCGGGACCCGCGTGAGGACCGAGACCTGGGAGTGGAACGGTGTGGTGTGGAATCGCCGCAGCCCCGCAGTCTCCCCGCCGCTGCGGTCGGGTGCCTGCATTGCCTACGATAGGAGTCGCGGCCGGGTGGTGCTGTTCGGTGGCCGCTCCGGGGCGACGCTGTCGGCCGACGTTTGGGAGTGGGATGGCCAGCAGTGGCGCAAGCCGGTCACGACGGGCGGGCCGACCGCGCGGGCTTGGGCCAGTGCGGCCTACGACACGGTGCGCCAGCGCGTGGTCGTGCACGGCGGTGGGGACGGCGTGCGCTGGCTGGTCGACACGTGGGAATGGGACGGAATCGGTTGGCGGCAAGTGTCGGCGGCGGGGCCGGCCAGTGAGAACACCGCGATGGTGTGCCACGAGGCCCTCGGCGTGCTGGTGCTGCACGGTGGGCGGCCCAACGAGACCTGGACCTGGGACGGGCGCGCCTGGCGCCGCCGGTCGGTCGGCAGCACGGCCCAGAACCTGTGGCAGCCGCAGCTCGCCTACGACGCCCACCGCGAGCGGGTGGTGTTGTTCGGTGGCTACGACGGGGGCTACCCGGTGGCGACCTGGGAATGGAACGGGGCGTGGGTGCGGCGCGGTGATGCGCCGGCGCTGGGGCGTCAAGCGCACGGCATGGCCTACGATCGCGCCCGTCGCCGCGTGATCGTCGCCGGTGGCCAATGGCAGGACTACTCGCAGTTCAGCCAGGCCTTGAGCGACACCTGGGACTACGCGCCGGTGCAGCCGGCGGCGGCCGCCCCCTACGGAGTCGGCTGTGCGGGCGCAGCCGGAGTGCCGTCGCTGGTGGCCAACAGCGGGCCTTGGTCCGGTGGGCACCTCGATCTGGCCGTGACCAGGCTGGCGCCCGGCGCCCCGGTCCTGTTCGTCGTCGGTGTGTCCGACCAGAGCCTCGGACCGTGGCCATTGCCGCTGCAGCTGTCGTCGACGCCTGCACCGGGATGCTGGCTGTGGAGCAGCGCGGAGGCGGTGGTGCCGCTGGTCAACGTCGCGGGCAGCGCCACGCCCCGGTTCTCGGTGCCGCCGTCGCCACCGGGCATGCTCGGCGCCGCCTTCTTCGGCCAAGCGTTGGTCGGCGACCCGGCGGCCAACCCCCTCGGCCTGGTCGTCTCCAACGCGCTGCGCTTCGTGGTCGGCGGGCTCTGATCCGCGCCCGCTTCGGTTTAGCGTGGCGCGCATGTGCGCAGCGTTTCTCGCCCTCGACCAGGGCACAACGTCGAGTCGAGCACTCGTGTTCGACGCCCACGGCCGGGTGTTGGGCGCGGGCCAGCTCGACTTCGAGCAACACTTTCCGCAGCCGGGGTGGGTCGAGCACGACGCGAACGAGATCTTCGCGACGCAGTGGCAGGCGGCACAGCAGGCGCACGCGGCCGCGGGCGCACCGCAGATCGATGGCGTCGGCATCACCAACCAGCGCGAGACCGTCGTCGTCTTCGACCGCCGCACCGGGGTGCCGGTCCACCGCGCGATCGTCTGGCAGGACCGCCGCACCGCGGAGCAGCTGCGCGCCCTGTCCGAGGCCGGGCACGCCGAGCGGGTGCGGGCGAAGACAGGGCTGCCCCTCGATCCGTATTTCTCCGCCGCCAAGATCGCGTGGATCCTGGACCACGTGCCCGGCGCGCGCGCCGCCGCCGCGCGCGGCGAGCTGGTGGCGGGCACGATCGACACCTGGTTGCTGCACCGGCTGACCGACGGAGAAGTGGTGGCCACCGAGGCGAGCAACGCCGCGCGGACGTCGCTGTTCGATCTGGCGCGCGGCGACTACGACGACGAGCTGCTCGAGCTGTTCGGTGTGCCACGCGCGTGCTTGCCCGAGGTGCGGGACAGCGCCGGCGCGTTCGGCCGCGTGGCGGCGACCGGTTGGCCGATCACCGGGGTCCTGGGCGACCAGCAGGCCGCGCTGTTCGGGCAGGGCTGCGTCGGTTTGGGCGGTGCCAAGTGCACGTATGGAACCGGCGCGTTCATGCTGCGCACTTGCGGTGAGCAGCCGCCGGCGGCAGCGCACGGCTTGCTGTCGACCGTCGCGTGGCGGCTGGACGGCACCGACACGTTCGCGCTCGAGGGCAGCGTGATGGTGTGCGGCGCGCTGATCCAGTGGCTGCGCGATGGGTTGGGGATGATCGCCGAATCGAGCGAGGTGGAGGCGTTGGCGCGCTCGGTCGACGACAGCGGCGGCGTGGTGATGGTGCCGGCGTTCGCGGGCTTGGGCACGCCGCACTGGGATGCGGACGCGCGCGCGCTGCTGATCGGCATGACGCGGGGCACCGGGCGCGGGCACGTCGCGCGTGCCGCGCTCGAAGCGATGGCGCTGCAGGTGCGCGAGCTGCAGCTGGCGATGGAGGCGACCACCGGCACGCCGCTCGCCGAGCTGCGCGTCGATGGCGGCGCTGCGGCCAACGACTTGCTGCTCGAGATGCAAGCGACCCTGTCGGGAGTGGGTGTGCGGCGCGCGGCACAGCTCGAGACCACCGCGCTCGGCGCCGCTCGCATCGCCATGCTTGGAGCCAGGCTCGCGGCGAGCGCCGATGCCCTGCCGCCGGTGGCCGGCGAGGCGACGGTGATCGCACCGGGCGGTGGCTTGCGCGATCCGGCTGGCACCTGGCGGCGCTGGGGCGCCGCGGTCGAGCGGGCCAAGGGCTGGGCGCGCGTTTGATCGAGGCGCGCCGCCGGCTTACAACCGCGCCGGCGCATGAGCGAATCCAACGGCCAACAACCCGACGCCGCGCCGCCGCCGACGATCACGGTCGGCGGGGGTGGGGGTGGAGGGGCGATCGTCGTCCACGACGACATCCCCGAGACGCTGCTGGTGTTTCCGCTCCGGCAGGCGGTGCCGTTCCCCAATCTGATGCTGCCGGTGTTGCTCGATACGCCGCGCGCGCGGGACATCGTCGCCAAGGCCGAGGCCGGCAACGGTTTCTTGCTCTTGCTGACGCAGCGGGAGCCCGATCTCGAGGAGCCGGGTCCCGCCGACTTCTACGAGGTCGGCGTCGCCGCGCGCGTGCTCAAGACCCTCAAGCTGCCCGACGGAAACTCCTCGGCGATGTGCCAAGGGCTGCGCCGCACCAAGGTGACCCGCTTCGTGCGCAAGAAGCCGTTCTTGGTGGTCAAGGCCAAGACCATGGTCG
This sequence comes from Planctomycetota bacterium, assembly GCA_965223545.1. Lineage (GTDB taxonomy): Bacteria > Planctomycetota > UBA1135 > UBA1135 > UBA2386 > CBDCWY01. The sequence continues at coordinate 7,939,160 of OZ245006.1, forward strand.
ACCTGCCGGCGTCCGGCAAGCGCACCGAGGCGGCGTTCCGCAAGCTGCGCGAGAACCTGAGCAAGGTGGTCGCGGTGTCGGATGCCTACGGCGAGGACTTCGGCACCGCGGTGCTCAACATCGAGCGCGCCGACCAGCTGGCGGACTTCACCGGCAGCTACTTCTTGAAGAAGCAAGAGGAGCGGCAGGCGCTGCTGGAGGCGATCGACGTCAACCAGAGGGTCGAGCTGGCACTCGAGTACGTGCTCGCCGAGCTCGAGCTGGCCGAGCTCGGCAATCGCATCCAGGCCGAGATCCGCGCCAAGGCGGAGCGCGCGCAGAAGGAGTACTTCCTGCGCGAGCAGCTGAAGATCATCCGCCGCGAGCTCGGCGAGGAGACCGACGCCCGCGAGGCCGAGATGCAGCGCCTCGAGCAAGCCGTGCGCGACGCCGGCTTGCCCGACGCCGCGCGCGCCCGCGCCGAGGACGAGCTCGGCAAGCTGCGCACCACGCCGGTGGAGTCGGCGGAGTACAGCGTGGTGCGCAACTACCTCGATTGGTTGGTGGCGCTGCCGTGGTCGAAGGCGTCCAAGGATCGCCAGGACCTCAAGGCGGCGGCCGAGGTGCTCGACGCCGACCACTACGGCCTCGAGGACATCAAGGACCGGATCCTCGAGTTCCTGGCGGTGCGCAAGCTCAAGCCCGCGCACGGCGGCTCGATCCTGTGCTTGTCGGGACCGCCCGGCGTCGGCAAGACCAGCCTGGGCCGCAGCATCGCGCGGGCCATGGGGCGCGAGTTCTGGCGATTCTCGCTCGGTGGAATGCGGGACGAGGCCGAGATCAAGGGCCACCGGCGCACCTACATCGGCGCCATGCCGGGGCGGATCCTGCAGGGGCTCAAGGCGTGCGGCACCAACAACCCGGTGCTCATGCTGGACGAGATCGACAAGCTCGGCGCCGACTTCCGCGGCGACCCCGCGTCGGCGCTGCTCGAGGTGCTGGATCCGGAGCAGAACTCGGCCTTCCTCGATCACTACGTCGACGTGCCGTTCGACCTCTCGAGGGTGATGTTCATCGCCACGGCCAATGCGCTGCCGCAGATCCCCGAGCCGCTGCGCGACCGCATGGAGGTGGTCGAGATCCCGGGCTACCTCGAGGCCGAGAAGGTGGAGATCGCCCGGCGCCACCTGGTGCCCAAGCAGATCGAGCGACACGGCCTCGGCAAGGCGCAGCTGTCGCTCGGTGCGCCGGTCTTACGCCAGATCATCCGGCGCTACACGCGCGAGGCCGGCGTGCGGGGTCTGGAGAAGTGCGTGGTGCGGCTGTGCCGCAAAGCCGCCAGCGCCGTGGCCGGCCGGCGCAAGCCGCCCGCCCGCGTGGCGATCGGCGATCTGGACAAGCTGCTCGGACCGCTGCGCTTCGGCGAAGAGGGCGAGCGCAAGGTGCGCGTGCCCGGCGTGGTGCAGGGCTTGTCGTGGACGCCGCACGGCGGTGACGTGCTGTTCATCGAGGCCGCGGCGATGCCCGGCCGCGGCCAGCTGCAGACGACGGGCAGCTTGGGCGACGTCATGGCCGAGTCGTGCCGCATCGCGCTCGGCTATCTGCGCAGCCACGCGACTGCCCTCGAGCTGGACCCGGCCTTCTTCGACCGGCACGACGTGCACGTGCACTTCCCCGCCGGCGCCATCCGCAAGGATGGTCCGTCCGCCGGCATCGCGATCGCCTGCGCGCTGATGTCGGTCGCCCGCGGCGTGCTGTGCCCGCGCGACTTGGCGATGACCGGCGAGCTGACGCTGGTCGGCGAGGTGCTGCCGGTCGGCGGCGTACGCGAGAAGGTGCTGGCCGCCCGGCGCGAGCGGCTCAAACGCGTCGTGCTGCCCGCCGAGAACCGGGTCGACGTCGACGAGCTCAAACCCGACCTGGTGAAGGGCCTCACCTTCGTCTACGTCGACCGCTTCACCGACGTGGTCGAGGCGGTCTTCGCCAGCGGCCGGCGCCGGCGGCGCTGAGTCGGGCTTTGCCGTCGTCGCCTTGCGACGGCGCGTTTGCAGAACGCCTCAATTTTCGCTTCCCCGTACCACGATGAAGCCGGCACCGGCGGAACTCCGCCAGGGGGACATCAATGGGGAAGCATCAGGGTCTTGGTTTCGTGGCGCTCGCCGGTGCGGTGGCGCTCATGTGCACGAGTTGCGGCAGCGGCGTCGGCAATGCCGGTCCACGGGTTGGCGCGATCCCGAGCCAGCAGGTCAACGGCGGTGAGACCTTGTCGCTGGACCTGGCCGACTACGTGAGCGATCGCGAGAACGATCCTCTGACCTACGCGGTGGTCTCGGGTGGCGGCAGCATCGCCGGCAGCGTCTATACCCACATGTTCGACACCGTCGGCGGCTACACGGTCGAGTTCGACGTCTCGGACGGCGACAAGGTCACCCGCGGCACGATCGACGTCGTCGTGCTTTCTGCCAACCTGGCGGTGGTCACCAGCGGCGACGACCTGCTGTTGGTCGACACCGACACGCAGGCGCAGGTGTCGGTGAGCTCGACGCTGGGTGTGCCGGATCGGTTGGTGGCGACGACGGACGCGGGCCTCGTGGTCTACGAGCGCGACGCGGGCACGACGCGGCTCGTGGCGTTCGACCTGCAGACGCGCGCAACGCACGTGATCAGCGACTCCGCCACCCACGATGCCACCTACGTGGGGCACAGCGACGACGTGGTGCTGTTCGAGCGCTCGCCTGCCAGCGATCCGAGCGACACCGATCTGCTGTTGTGGCGGATCGACACCGCGCAGGTGACGGAGATCGCGGCCGCGGTTGGCTCGCCCGAGGGCAACCCGATGTTCGCCAGCGACGGTCGCATCTTCTACGAAGCCGGCGCGCCCAGCGACATCCTGATCTACGACCCCGACACGCGGACCTCGTCCGGTCTGGCGACGGCGGCGACGGCCGAGGCGCTCAGCGGCGTGCTGGCTGGCGACGTGGTGGTCTTCAGCCGCGTCGGCGGTGGTGGCGAGCGTGACCTGTACCACTACAGCACCGCAGCCGGCATCGTCGAGATCGGTGCCGACCTCGGCGCGACGGTGCAGGCCCAGAGCAAGGCCCTGGCGGGGGCGCTGTCGACCGGCGAGATCGTGTTCCAGGTCACCGCAGCGACGCAGGACCTCTACGTCTGGGATCCCGCCTTGGGCCAGTCGACCGCGGTCGGCGTGAGCACGACCGCGGACGAGGTCGCGCTCCAGGTCACCGTCACCGACGAGCTGGTGTTCTCGCTGGTCGAGAACGCGTCGCCGGCCAACACCGACCTCTACGCCTACCGCCACGGCCAGTCGCCGGCGGTGCGCACCGTGTCCAGCGACGCCGCGGACGACGCCTACCAAGCGCAGCTGAGCACCGGCGACGTGGTGTTCCTGCGCGGCAGCGACGTGCTGTTGTTCGACACCTCCGCCGGCGGCGTCGCGACGCTGTCCTCGGCCGGTCCGTTCACCTTCCACCAGGTGTTGAGCGACGACAACCTGCTGCTGCAGGCCGGCGCCGACCTGCACTTGGTGACGCCGGCGGGCGCGTCGACCGTGTTCGCCAACAGCCAGCTCGGCGGCGCGACCTCCGGCGGCAGCTTCGTGTTCTCGGCGCCGACCGGCCTCGAGCTCTGGGATGCGACCGGACCGAGTCAGGTCACCGTGACCACCGATCCCGCCGACACCTTCGGCGCGGGCACGGCGGCCGGCGACGTCTTGTTCGAGCGCACGGCGACCGGCAAGACGACCACGGACCTGTTCCTCTGGGTCCGCTCGAGCGGCAGCATCGTGCAGCTCACCGACGGCACCGCCGACCACGACGTGATCGGCGAGTTCAGCGCCGGCATGTAGCGGCGCGCGCGCGGCGTCTATGGTGTTGTCGGGGCGCACGGCGCCCCGACTCGACCGATGCTCTGCGCGCTCGACAGCTGGACCGCCTCCGCCGTCACGGGGGCGGCCGATGGCACCGACTACGGCGCCGTCTTCCTCGGTGGTCTGGCGGACTACGCGCGCTACCTGGCGCGCGAGGTCACGACTCCGCACTGGGGCAACTACTTCTACTGGCTGCTGGGCCTCTCCCTGCTGGCCTACGCGCTAGAGCTGTTGTGGCCGTGGCGGCGCCACCAGCCGCGGCTGCGGCGCGACTTCTGGTTGGACGCGTTCTACATGCTGTTCAACTACTTCCTGTTCTCGCTGGTGGGCTTCCACGCCGCGAGCCAGGTCGTCGTCCACGCCTGGCACGATGCGCTCGCGGCGATCGGCATCGACAACCCGGTGGCGGTCTCGGTGGCGGCGTGGCCGGTAGCGGCGCAGGTCGCCGTGCTGTTCGTCGCCCGCGACTTCGTGCAGTGGTGGATCCACCGCCTGCTGCACTGCGTCCCCTGGCTTTGGCAGTTCCACAAGGTGCACCACTCGGTGGAGCAGATGGGGTTCGCCGCCCACCTGCGCTACCACTGGATGGAGAACGTCGTCTACAAGAGCTTGCAGTACGTGCCGCTGGCGCTGATCGGCTTCGGCATCCAGGAATTCTTCTGGGCTCACATGATCGCCACCGCGATCGGCCACCTGAACCACGCCAACTTCGCCCCGCGGCTGGGACCGCTGCGCTACGTGCTCAACAGTGCGCGGATGCACATCTGGCACCACGCCTACGCGCTGCCAGAGGACCGCGCCCACGGCGTCAACTTCGGCCTCAGCCTGAGCGTCTGGGACTATTTGTTCGGCACCGCCTGGGTGCCGTCGGACGGCCGCGATGTGCGGCTGGGCTTTCCCGGCATCGAGCGCTTTCCCAAGGGACTGCTGGGCCAGCTGGTCTACGGCTTCGGCCGGCGGTCCAGCTGAGCCAAGAACTCGTCCTTCCAGTGGTAGCCGTCGAGCAGGGTCCGGTCGTCGTCGCCGAGGATCCGGCGGGCCAAGTACAGCGCTTCGACGGAAGCGAGCCCACGGCTCGGGTCGTCGAACACCTTGCTGACGCGCGGATACGCGGTGCGCGCCCATGCCGGTAGGGAGCGGTGGATCGGCTGGCCGTCGACGCGCGCCACCAGGGCGGGCAAGTGCCGCCAAGTGCTGTCGAGGAGGAGCAGCGGTGGGCCGGCGTCGGCGGGCGACAGCTCGGGGGCGTCGACGGCGAGCAGTAGCATGCCGGTGGCGTCGATGCGGAAGCCGCGCGTCGCGCGGTGGAACTCGACGTCCTGCCGCCCGTGTAGGTGGCGCAGGGAGCACTTGGCGATGCGCTCCTTGGGGTGGCGGACGACGATGACGCGGGGCGAGGTCACGATGGCTGCTCGCGGGGCGTCGGCGTGTCGCTCGGCGCCAGGTTCCAGACCTCCTGGACCGCGGCCTCGACGTCGCCGACGGCGATGCCGAGCACGCACTGCGGCGACGCGCACTGCCGCCGGCGGCACGGCCGGCAAGGAGTCTCGGCGAACAGTACGCGGTGGTCCTGGCCGCGCGGCCCGTACAGCGCGGCGTCTTTCGGCCCGAAGAGCGCGACCACCGGCGTGCCGGCCGCGGCCGCCAAGTGCAGGGGACCGGTATCGGCGGCGACGACGACGCGGGCGCGGGCGAGTGCGGCCGCCAGCCCGCGCAACCCGAGCGCGCTGCCGTCGAGGTGGGCGGCGCCCGCCGCGCACAACTCGGCCGCCAGCGCGTGCTCGCCGGGCCCGGTGCTGACGGCGACCGGCAGACCGTGCCCGACCAAGCGTTTGGTCAGTGCGGCGAAGTGCGTCGTCGGCCAACGCTTGAACGCGGCGAACGCGCTGGTGCCGGGGTGCAACACGACGGCGCCGTCGGCGGCGGTGGGTTGCGCGGGCGGCAGCCCCAGCCGCGCGCGTGCCGGGGCTGCCCGCAGGCCGAGATGGCGCAGCAGGTGGTAGCCCTGCTCGGCGCGGTGTGGCCGGGCTTCGGGCAGGCGCACCGCGGTGTGATAGAGCAGGTCGGCGCGCTCGCGCGCGATGGGGTGGGAGTAACCGAGCCGCAGCCGGCTGCGCGCGAGGCGGGCGTGGACCGCGCTCTTCAGGTTGCCGTGCAGGTCGAGCACGCAGTCGTAGCGCTGTGCGCGGAGGGCGCGGAGTGCGGCCAAAATCGCCGGCTTGCGCCGGCGGGGATAGACCAGCAGTCGTTCGATCTGCGGGTGCCCTTCGAGCAGCGCTGCGAAGCGGTCCTCGACCAAGAAGTCGATGCGCACGTCGGGCCGTTCGGCCTTCAGCGCCGCCAGGGTTTCCAGGGAGAACAGCACGTCGCCCATCGCCGAGAGGCGAATGAGCAGGACGCGGGCGTTCTCCGGCAACGGCATGGCGCGAACTTAGCGTGCCGCACCCCCAGCGGCGACCGGATGCATGCCGCGCAGGCTTGCTCTAAGGTGCGGGCGTGGCGCCCGTCTCGGCGCGATAGCGAAATGACCGTGCCCGAGGGATTCCACCGCCGAGAGCTCCCCGACGGTCACGCCGTCGTGCACGATGCGTTGGTCGGGGTGCCGACCGAGCGGCTGTGGTCACCGGGTGCCCCGCTGCCGGGTGCCGCCGGCCGCGGCGGCGTGGGGGTGCTGGATCTCGAAGGCGTGGGCCGCGCGGTCACCCGGCCGCTGCGCCGCGGCGGGCTGCTGCGCGCGTGGCTGCCGGCTGCCGTCGCCGACGCGGAGCGGACGGCGAGGGAGCTCGTGGTCTTGGCCACGTTGGCGGCGAAAGGCGTGCCGGTGGTCGAGCCGCTGGCGGCGCTGGCCCGCCGGCGCGGGCGCGGCTACGAACAGCGGTTGGTGACGCGCTGTGTGGAAGGCGCGTCGCCGTTGCCGGCGTTCGTCGCGGCCAGCCCGCAGTGGCGCCGCGCCGCGGTGCGCGGAGCCGGCCAAGTCGTCGGCGCGGCGTTCGTCGCTGGCCTACGGCACCCGGACCTTCACCCCGACAACTTCATCGCGCGCGCGGCGGACGGCGAGTGCGCGGTGTGGCTGCTCGATCTCGACCGCGCCTCGTGCGGCGGGGGACCCACCGCTGCCGCCGACCGCGACTGGATGCTGTTGCGGATGGCGCGCTACACCGTGCGGCACGCGGCGCGGTTGCCGGCAGTTCGGGGTGTCGACACGCTGCGATTCCTCGCCGGCCTCGGTCTGGATCGACGCCGGCGGCGCGCGTGCGTGGCGGCGTTGGCGCCGCGCCTCGCCCGTGCGGTGCGCTGGCATCGACTGAGCTGGCGCTCGTGAGCGCGACCCCGGGTGGCCGAATGCGCGCCCGCATGGGCCATTGGCGTTTGCTCGCCAAGGCGTGCACAGTCCCTACAATCGCGAGCCACTCCCGTGCGCTGTCGTCCGCGCTCCCCTTCGACCGAACCCTCGCCTCACCGTGATGACGCTGCGAACTCCCCTCTTGCTGTCGGTTTTGCTCGTGTCCGCCGGTTGTCATGGCGTCGAGCTGACGACCGGCGCGGCCTACCTCAACACCAACCTGCGCGGTGACGCCGCGCTCGGGCCGAGCACCGGTTCGGTTGCCATCGGCGAGCGCCTCGTCGATCTCGACGGGGACGCCGGCTTGGAAGACCGCGACAGCTCGGTCTACATGTTCGGCGAGGCCGTCGCCCAGCGGTGGCGGTTGCACGCGAGCGCGTTCCGCCGCGATGACGCCGGCAACGGCACGCTGCCCGCGGGGTTCGGCGACATCCCGGCCGGCACGCCGGTCGCCGCCGATATCGACCTGACCAACATCCGCGTCGCGCTGACCTACGACGTCGTGTCCGAACCGGGGTACTGGGTCGGGTTGGGGGTCGCCGGCGACTACTTCGACTGGGACCTGGACGTGGTCTCGCACGCGACCCTCGCGCGCGAGTCGGTGCGCTCCGACGTTCTGGTGCCGATGCCATACGTCCGCGCGGGCTTCACCGACAAGGGCATGACCGGCACTCTGGCGTTCGGCGGCATGGGCGGCGACCTGGGAGATGGCGACGGCACCTGGCTCGACTTCGAGGCAATGCTGTCCTACCGCGTGACGCGTTGGTTCGAGGTGCTCGGCGGTTATCGCTGGGCGCGCATCGACGGCGACGGCGTCGTCGACGGCCGGGCCTACATCGGCGACTTCGACCTGTCCGGCTGGTTCGTCGGCGGCGCGCTGCACTTCGGCGGTGCCGAGCAGCCGCGCGCGACGTTGTACTGAGCGGCGTTGGGCGGCAACGAAGAGCCCACCCTTCGTCAACCCCGCTCGAGCTCGTCGACGAAGGCGCTGAGCTCGTCGGCGCAGTCGAGGTCCGGCGCGCGCAACGCCTGGCGATAGGTTGCCAACGCGCCGCGCACGTCGCCGGCGAGGTACTGGGCCGTGCCGAGGGTCACCAGGACGCGCGCGTTGGGCTCGAGGCTCGCGGCGCGGGCGCGGGCCGCGGCGGCGGCCGCCCGCGCCGGGTCGCGGTGCGCCGGGGGCGTGTCGGGGTCGATCAGGCACTGGGCGAGCAGCAGCCAGGCCTCGCCCGAGTCGGGGTTGGCGCGGGTCCATCGCTGGCACACGGCCAGGGCTTCGAGCAACGCGTCGCGGGCGAGGTGCGCTTCGACGGCCGTGCGGAACGCGGTCTCGCGTTCGCTGTCGGAGAGTCGAGCCGTGGCCTCGGTCGGCTGGCCGCTGCTGTTGCTCGGTGGTCGCGGCGCCTCGGTCCGCGCCGGACCGCGGCACGCGCCGTGGAGGAGCGCCAGCGTCGCCAACAGCGCGAAGCGTGAAACCTGGGGCCGCATGAGGAGCCTCAAGCCTAACCCGCGGTGGCCACGGGTCGCGCCGTGAGGCCAAGAATCCGTGGCCGGGCTCACCAGCCGCGCGTCCGCCGCAGGGCCAGGTGCTGCCGCAGCCGGCGGCGAAACGCGCCGCCGGGGGCGCGCGCCGCGACCGCGGCGACCATTGCGTCGGCGGCGGGCTCCTCACCGGTGGCGTCCAGTAGGATGAGGCGCAACGCCAGCGGCAGCGCGCACGCCCGCTCCAGGGCGGTGGCCTCTGCCAGCGCCTCGGACGCGCCGGCGGCATCCCCGCGCGCGCTGCGGCGGTCGCGCTGGAGCAGCCACCACTCGGCGCGCAACGCCGCGTGGTCGGTCTGTTCGACGTCGCGCGCCAAGCCCGCGCACGGCACACCGAGCCGTTCGAGGGCGAGACCGGCGCCGACCCGGATCGGCCGCAGCCGGGTGTCGTTGGCGCCGGCCAGGGTGTCGGCCAGATGCACGGCCGCGCTTTGGCGGTCGTTGCGGGCGATTGCCAGTCGGCCGAGCTCGAGGCCCGCCGCCAAGCGGCCATGGTTGTCGGCGCCGCGGCGGCTGCGCTCGTAGGCCGCGTCGAGCTCGGCCTGGGCGGCGACGTAGTCGCCCACTTCCCGCAAGACCGCACCGCGGACGGTCTGCAGGGTGGTCATCGCGCGCGCCGACGGCGCTTCGCGCAAGCCCGCCGCGGCATTGTCGAGGGCCTCGAAGGCGGCGCCGAACTCGCCGTCCCGCGCGTGCAGCCTGCCGAGGAGCAGCAGGGCCTGCACGGGATCACCGGCGTGGCCCGTGGCGGTCGCGACGGCGAGCGCCCGGTCGGCGTCGGCGCGGGCGCGTTCGCTTTCGCCGAGCTGCGCCCGCAGCGTTCCACGCAGCGTCAGAGCCGCCGCCAGGGTTGTGCCTTCGTCGAGGTCGCGGGCCGCGCCGTCACTCAGGTCGAGCGCGGCGAGCAGCTGGCCGCGGTCGTGTGCCAAGCGGGCCAGTCCGAGGCGGGCGCGCGCCGCTGCCGCGCGGTCGCCGGCCGCAAGGGCCCGCTTCAGCGCGGCCGCCAATGCGAGCTGCGCTTGGCGATCCTCGCCGAGCTCGAGGTTGGCTTCGGCTTCGACCAACAACACCTCGCGGTGCAGCGCCTCGCGCTCGGCCGACGCCGGTGCCGCGTCGAGGTGCTTGCGCATTCGCTTCGCCACCCGGGCGACGTTGCGCGAAGAACCGGCGCGGACCAGGGCGCGCAGGGCGCGCTCCAGCGGGGGCAGGGCGGCGACGTGCTCGGCGGCGGCGGAGAACTGCAGTCCGACCTCCAGCGGCGGCGCGCCCCGCGCCTCGAGGATCCACGCCGCCGCGCGGTGCATGCGCTGGCGACTGATCGACGGCAGCAGCTCGAGGATCGCAGTGCGGTAGTCGCGGTGGCGGAACGCGGCGCGCCCGCCGCTGGCCGAGATGACGTCGTCGAGCATCGACAGCGCCTCGAGCACCATCAACTCGGTCTGGCCGGTGAGCGCGCGGAGGTCGGCCAGGGCGCAGGTCTCGCCGAGCACGGCGGCGGCCTTGAGGACGTAGCTCTGGCGCGGGGCCATCGCTTCGACCAGCTCGCGCAGCCGTTGCAGGGCCGGGGCTGCCGGCCGGAGCTCCGCCACGCGGAGCCCGCCGTATCGTCCCGGCCGCCCGGTGAGCTCGCCGGCCTCGGCGTGCGCGGCGAGCGCGTCGAGTAGGTTTCCCGGGCTGCCGCCCGTGCTGGCGTGCGCGCGTCGCAGGAAGGCGTCGAGCCCCTCGCCACGGGTGTCGGGCTCGAACAGCGAGGCACCAAAGCGGAGGAACGCGTCTTCCTCGAGACCGCCGAGCGGCAGGTGATCGACGGCGGCGCCCTCGATCGCTTGGCCTGCGGGACCGACCAGGAGCAGCAGCAAGCGGTGTTCGCGCAGGTGCGGCAGAAGCTGACCGATGACGAGCCTGCCGGTCGGCGACAGGTTGTCGACCCGATCGACGCGGAGCACGACCGTGTGGCCTGCGCGGCACAGTGCCAGCACTCCGAAGGCCAAGCGCTCGGCGCGCAGCCGCGCCGATTCGTCGCCTTGCTCGCCGCACAACAACGCCGCGAGCCGGTCGCTGTCCTCGCCCCCGAGGTCGGTCTCGGCGGCGATGCGCGCGCCGAGGCGGGCGCGCGAGTGGGGCGAGTCCGGCGCGTCGCCGCGCAGGAACCAGCCGAGCAGCATCGCCGGAAACGGCTCGCCGTGCGTCGCTTCGCCGTGCCGCGGCGGCTCGCCGCCGAGCAGCACCAAGCCGCGGTGGGCGCGCAGCCAGGCCGCCAGGCACTCGTCCAGCAGGCGGCGCCGGCCGATGCCGCGCGGGCCGGTGAGCAGGATGGCGCCGCCGCGTCCGGCGAGTGCGGCGCGCAGCGCGCGGTCGAGCAGCCGGCGCTGGTCGCGGCGATCGAAGAACCGAGTCGGCGCGGCGCGGCGCATCGCGCGCAGTCGCTGCTCGGCGAAGAGCACCGGCGCCTCGCGCTGGTGGCGGCGCCAGTAGCGGGACCCCTCGCCGCCCTGCAGCGCGTCCGCCACCGTCTCGGCGCTCGGCGGCCGGGCGGCGGCGTCCTTCTCCAGCAGCTCGCCGATCAGCTGTTCCAAGAACGCCGAGCAGCGCGGCTCGAAGTGCGAGGCGCGGGGCGGTGGGCGGTGCAGATGCGCGTACAGCATGTCGTCGGCGGTGCGCGCGGCGGCGAACGGATGGCGGCCGGTCAGGCTCTCGAACAGCACCAGGCCGAGGGCGTAGAGGTCGGCGGAGGCGGCGGCGCGTTGGCCGGCGAGCACCTCGGGCGCGGCGTAGGCGACGCTGCCGTAGAAGCCGCCGCTGCTCGGCGGCCCCACGGCGCCGCCGCGTCGGGCCAGGCCGAGGTCGACGATGACGATCTGACCCTCCGGCGTCAGCACCAGGTTCTCCGGCTTGACGTCGCGGTGGACCACGCCGCGGCGGTGCAGCGCGCCGAGTCCGCGCGCGGTATCGAGCCCGATGCGGCGCACCAGGTCCTCGACCGCCGGTGCGCCGTCGGCGATGACACGGCGCAGGGGCCGGCCCTGTACCAGCTGCATCACCAGAAAGACGAACGGCGCGCCGTCGTCGTCGACGGTCTCCTCGAGGCTGTAGATGCGGGCGACGTGCGGGCTCCGCACCCGGCGGCCGATCGCGGCCTCGGTGCGCAGCTGCCGCAGCGCCACGTCGTCGCCGGCCTGCTCGGGATGCAGCACCTTGACCGCGATCGCTTGACCGCGGCGGCGGGGCGCCGCGTCGGTGAAGCGGGCCGCGTAGACCGCACCGCTCGAACCCGCCCCCAAGCGTGCCTCGAGCTCGATGCCGGCGCGCCGCAGCAGTGCGACCGTGGATGGGGGGGCGGCTTCGGTCATCGGCGGGACGGCGTCCAGCGTCGCAGATGGTGTCGGGCAGCGCGAGAGGGCAGTCGCCGCCCGCCGTGCATCGGCCGAGCCGCGCGGCTAAGTTGAGCGGCCCGACCGGAGCCGACCTTGCTGCGCCTCTACAACAGCCTCCACCGAAAGCTCGAACCGCTGACCCCGATCCAGCCCGGTCGGGTCTCGATGTACCACTGCGGCCCGACGGTGTATTCGTCGCCCCACATCGGCAACTTCCGTTCGTTCTTGCTCGCCGATCTGCTGCGCCGCTTTCTGGAGGATCGCGGCGTGCGCGTGCACCAGGTGATGAACATCACCGACGTCGGCCACATGACCGACGACGACGAGGACCGCGGCGAGGACAAGCTCGAGGCGGCGGCGCGCCGGACCAAGCGGGACCCGTGGCAGATCGCGCGCGGCTACGAAGAAGAGTTCCGCACTTGCCTGGCCGAGCTCGGGTTTCGCATGCCGCACGAGCTGCCGCGCGCCACCGATCACATCGCCGAGATGGGCGCCATCATCGAGCGGCTGTTGCAGCGGGGCTTCGCGTACCAAGTCAACGGCAACGTCTACTTCGAGATCGCCAAGTTCCCGGCCTACGGACGGCTGTCGAACAAGGATCTCGACGAGCTCGGCGGCGAGCACGCCCGGCTCGGCGCCAACCCCGACAAGCGCGACCCGCGCGACTTCGCCCTGTGGAAGGTCGACGAGAAGCACCTGATGCAGTGGGACGCGCCGTTCTCGGGCGGCGTGCGCGGCTTTCCGGGCTGGCACATCGAGTGCTCGGCGATGGCGATGAAGTACCTCGGCGAGAGCTTCGACCTGCACACCGGGGGCGAGGACAATCTGTTCCCGCACCACGAGTGCGAGATCGCGCAGTCGGAGGCCGCCACCGGCGTGCCGTTCGTCGGCATGTGGCTGCACGTCAAGCACCTGTTGGTGGACGGCGAGAAGATGTCGAAGAGCAAGGGCAACTTCTTAACCGTGCAGGATGTGCTGCAGCGCGGCTTCAGCGGCGCGGAGCTGCGCTATGCGCTGCTCCGCGTGCAGTACCGGCAATCGCTCAACTTCACGTTCGCGGGGCTAGAAGAATCGCGGCGCGCGATCGCGCGCGTGCGCCAGGCCCGCGCCCGGTTGGTCGCCCAGCGCGCCGGCGGAGCGGAGGCGGGCGATGATCTGCGCGCGCCGGTCGAGCGCGCCGACGCGGCGTTCACGGCGGCGCTGGAAGACGACCTCAACAGCAGCGAGGCGTTGGCGGCGGTGTTCGGCTTGGTCTCGGCGGTCAACAAGGCGGCGCCGAGCGCGGTGGGGGCGGAGCGCGCTTTGGTCGCGTTTGCCCGTTTCGAGGATGTGCTGGGCTGTTTCGGCCCCGAGCCCGCCGCGCCGGCGGCCACCGAGGTGCCGGCGGCGCTGCTCGAGCTCCTCGAGCAGCGGCAGGCGGCCCGCGCTGCCAAGGACTGGGCAGAGGCCGACCGCTTGCGCGACGCCCTGGCCGAGCACGGCTACCGCGTCGTCGACGGGCCCGACGGCGCACGGCTAGAGCCGCGTTGACGCCGGGCGTTGGGGTCGGCATCGATTCACCTTGCACCACGGCAGCCGGCCGGCATGATGCGCCCTGCTGGTACGGGAGCGGATCGGGGCTGGTGTCCTGCCTGGTCTTCAAAACCAGTGGGGGTCGCCCCAGAGGCGGTCTCGGTGGGTTCGATTCCCATGCGCTCCCGCCACTCTCGGCCGTGCTCCGCGCAACCCGTGTGGGGCGGTCGGGTTCTCGGGCCGGTTTCTCAGGCCGGGGGCTCGCAACTCGGCGACCGATCGTTACCCTGTTTCGCCCTTCTCCTCCCGGAGTAGCTGGTGTCCGACCTGTTTCTCCCCGTGCTGGTGATGGCCGTCCCGGTCCTCGTAGTCGTGCTGGTGGCCCTGACGACGGGCCGCAAGCTGAGCGGCTCGTGTGGCGGTGTCGGGCCGGACGGAAGCTGCACGCGCTGCGGTCGACCCGCGGCGGAGATCCCTGCACCGCGGCAGCGCGGTGAGCGTTGTCCATAGGCGAGCGGAGCCCGAATGGAGACCGTCCGAACCACCGAGGCCCGCGCCGCAACTCCGTAGACCGCCCAGGCGTTGCGCCGGCACCAGGAAACTCGAGCGTTTCGATGAACACCCACACCATCCGCCGCGGCTTCGACATCAAGATCGCCGGGGCCGCCAGCCCCGAGGTCGAGAGCTGCCCCGAGCCCCCGGTGGCGGGCCTGCGGCCCGACGATTTCCTCGGCCTTCGCCCCAAGGTCTTGGTCAAGCCCGGACAGCGCGTGCGCACCGGGGAGCCCCTGCTGCGCGACAAGGGCCGGCCGGGCGTGGTCTACTGCTCGCCGGCGACCGGCGAGGTCGCCCGCATCGAGCTGGGTGCGCGGCGGTTTCCGCTGCGGATCGAGGTCACTGTCGGCGACGACGACTTCGCGCCGGTGCCGCGCATCGATCCGGACAAGATCGCCAGCGCGCCGCGCGACGAGCTGATCGCCGCGTTGCAGGGCGCGGGCCTGTGGCCGCTGTTGCGGCAGCGGCCGGTGGGCAAGATCGCCGACCCGGCGGCGCTGCCGGCGGCGATCTACGTCAACGGCCTCGACACCGAGCCACTGGCGTGCGACCCCGCGATCGCGGTGCGCGGTCGGGGTGAAGCGTTGCAGCTGGGGATCGATCTGCTGGCGCGGCTGACCGAGGGCAAGGTGTTCGTCACCCGGCGCGCCGGCGCACTCGCGCCGGAGCTGGCGGGATTGCGCAACGCCGAGGTGCACGATTTCGCGGGGCCGCACCCGGCGGGGTTGGTGGGCACGCACATCGCGATGATCGCGCCGCTCGGGGCCGGCCGCGTGGCCTGGTATCTCAAGGCGCAGGAAGCCGTCGCCATCGGCGAGTGGTTGGCGACCGGGCACTATCCGACGCACCGGGTGGTCGCCGTCGCCGGCTCGGCCGCGCCGCGCCGCAGCTACTGCCGGGTGCGCAACGGTGCGCTGTTGTCGGCCGTGATGGGCGGTGCGCCGCCGGCCGATGCGCGGGTCATCGACGGCACCGTGCTGAGCGGAGTCAAGTCGGCGGCGGATGGCCTGCTCGGCTTCTACACGCACACCGTGACCGTCATCCCCAGCGGGGCCGACACCCGCGACTTGTTCGGCTGGGCGACGCCGCAGTTCGGCCGCCACAGCGCGTCGCGGTCGGTGTTCGGCTGGGTGGCGCCCAAGGACCAGTACGAGCTGGACGCCCGCATGAACGGCGGGCCGCGCAATATCGTCAACATCGGCGCGTGGGAAGACATGACCCCGCTCGACATTCACCCGACGTTCTTGGTGCGGGCGATCCAGGCCGGCGATCTCGAGGAGGCCCTCGGGCTCGGCTTGCTCGAGGTCACCGAGGAGGACGTCGCGCTCTGCACGTATGCCGACCCCTGCAAGATCGAGGTCGGTGACATCGTCCGCAAGGGGCTCGACTTGTTCGAGAAGGAAGGCTAGAGGCGCGATGAAGCTGCTCCGCAACCTCGTCGACTCCGGGCGCAAGCTCTACCACGCGCCGGACAGCAAGCTGCACAAGGCGTGGCCGCTGTTCGACGCCATGGAGACGTTCCTGTTCACGCCGTCCAACACGACGCCGGCGCGCGGTCCGCACGTGCGTGACTACATCGATCTCAAGCGGACGATGTGGACGGTCATCATCGCGTTGGTGCCGTGCTTGCTGTGGTCGTTCTACAACACCGGCTACCAGCACTTCGCCGCGCTGGCGGCGATGGCCGGCGATGGCGGCGCGTCGGCGTATCCCGAGCAGGTCGGCTGGCTGCAGTCGCTGCTGTTCGGCGCGGCCTACGCCCCGGATGTCGCCAACCCGGGGTTCGGCGACATCATCGCCTTCGGCTTCCAGCAGATGCTGCCGATCTTGTTCGTCAGCTACTTCGTCGGGCTGAACATTGAGGGCGCGTTCGCCGTCTGGCGTAAAGAAGAGATCAGCGAGGGCTATCTGGTCACCGGCATGCTGATCGCGCTGATCGTGCCGCCGTCGATCCCGCTGTGGCAGCTGGCGCTCGCCGTCGCGTTCTCGGTGATCCTGGTCAAGGAAGTGTTCGGCGGCACCGGCCACAACATCTTCAACGTCGCGCTGATGGCGCGCGCGTTCTTGTTCTTCGGCTACCCGGCGCAGATCAGCGGCGACTTCGTCTGGGTCGCGGGCAACGCCGAGCGTTCGCTGATCGACGGCTATGCCCACCCGACGCCGCTGGCGGCGGCGGCCAAGGCGCAGCTTTCGAGCAACCACCTGCCGAGCGAGGGGATCCCCGACCTCGCCGCCAGTGCTGCCGACGCGGTGCAGCACGCCGGCTACTCGTGGTGGGACCTGTTCTTCGGTCTGGTGCCCGGCAGCGCCGGCGAGACCAGCACGTTCTGTGCCCTGCTCGGGGCGGTGCTGCTGCTGGTCACCGGTATCGGTTCGTGGCGCACGATGGCGGCCTGTGTGATCGGTGTCGTCGGCACGGCTTGGCTGATGAACATCGCCGCCGGCCACCTCGACGGCATCGGCGGCTTGCCCCCGCACTACCACCTGGTGATGGGGGGCTTCGCGTTCGGTGCGGTGTTCATGGCGACCGATCCGGTCTCCAGCCCGGAAACCAACCGCGGCAAGTGGATCTACGGCATCCTGATCGGAGTGCTGACCGTCCTGGTGCGGGCCGTCAATCCGGCCTACCCCGAGGGCGTGATGTTGGCGATCTTGTTGATGAACGCCTTCGCCCCGACCATCGACCACTTCGTCGTCGCCGCCAACGTGCGGAGAAGGAAGGCCCGTCTTGGATAAGAACAGCAACACCTACACGCTCGGCTTCGCCGCGGCGCTGTGCTTCGTGCTCGCCGTCTGCCTGGCGGCCACCTACAACGGGCTCAAGGCGCGGATGGACGAGAACGCCCGGCTGGACAAGCAGCGCAACGTGCTGCTCGCCATGGGGCTGGTCGACCCGGCTGCGCCGCTCTCGGGCGACGAGCTGGCGCGGCTCTACGAGGAGCGCGTCGAGCGTCAGGTGCTCGAGGTCAAGCGCGAGCAGGTCACCGAGGAGGTGATGCGCGGCGGCGAGCGCCTGCAGGAGAGCGTGCAGCGGGTCGTCGAGCTGGTGCCGGTCGAAGCCGAGGCCGACGCGCTCGACGCGATGGCGTCGACGTCGGCCAAGCTGCCCAAGGCGGAGCGCGAGCACGTCGAGCTGTTCCGCGGCCGCGACGATTCAGGCAACACGATCTACTGCATTCCGATCGAGGGCTACGGCCTGTGGAGCACGCTCTACGGTTTCTTGGCCCTGGAGCAGGATCTCGACACCGTGCGCGGCATCACCTTCTACGCGCACAAGGAGACGCC
This sequence comes from Planctomycetota bacterium, assembly GCA_965223545.1. Taxonomy (GTDB): domain Bacteria; phylum Planctomycetota; class UBA1135; order UBA1135; family UBA2386; genus CBDCWY01. The sequence continues at coordinate 7,956,636 of OZ245006.1, forward strand.
GGGACTGGGCGGCGAGGTCGACAATCTCGCCTGGCAGCGCAGCTGGCGCGGCAAGAAGATCCTCGACGAGCGCGGCAACCTGCGCTCGGTCACCGTCAAGAAGGGCGTCGTCGACGCCAACATCGCCGCCGAGCAGCGCCACATGGTCGATGGCCTGTCGGGTGCGACGATCACCAGCAACGGCGTGACGAACTTCGTCGCCGCCGACCTGCAGACCTACCAGCCGTACTTCAAGAAGCTCCGCTCGTGAGACGTCCATGACAGCGACAGCCGAAGCCCCTCCGGTTACCGAATCACCGGCGCCAAAACCGCCGCTGTTCGGCAAACAGGAGAAGAGCGCGGTCCTCGACCCGCTGATGAACGACAACCCGATCGCCACCCAGGTGCTGGGCATCTGCTCCGCGCTGGCGGTGACGGTCAAGTTGGAGACCGCCGTCGTGATGTCGGCGGCGGTGATCGCGGTGCTGTGCTCCAGCAACGTGGTCATCTCGCTGCTGCGCGACCGAATTCCGAACAAGATCCGGATCATCGTCATGCTGACGGTGATCTCGAGCCTGGTGACGGTGGTCGACCTGACCCTGCGGGCGTTCGCCTTCGACGTCTCGAAGCAGATGACGGTGTTTGTCAGCCTGATCGTCACCAACTGCATCGTGATGGGGCGGGCCGAGGCGTTCGCCATGAGCAACCCGCCGTGGCGCGCCTTCCTCGACGGTTTGGGCAACGCGCTGGGCTATGCCTGGATCCTGCTGGCCGTGGCCGCCTGCCGCGAGCTGTTCGGCTCCGGCGCGCTCTACGGCCTGCGCGTGATCCCCGACAGCTGGTACGCGGCCAACGGCGGCTGGTACTTCAACAACGGTCTGCTGCTGCTGGCGCCGGGCGCGTTCATTCTGCTCGGCATCATCGTCTGGGTGCAGCGGGCGATCTCGGCCCGGCGGGAGGACTACTGATGATTGCACTGCTCGCGCAAGGCGGTGACCCCGGCAGCATCAGCGCGCTGATCAGCCTGGCCGTCAAAGCGATCTTCGTCGAGAACATCCTGCTCGCGTTCTTCCTCGGCATGTGCTCGTACCTGGCGGTGAGCAAGCGGGTCGAGACCGCGGTCGGGCTGGGCTTGGCCGTCATCTTCGTCGAGACCATCACCTGCCCGGTGAACTGGCTCATCCACGAGTACGTGCTGCGCGAGGGCGCGCTGGCGTGGGCGGGGCTGCCCGACACCGATCTGCGCTATCTGGGGCTGATCTTCTTCATCGCGGTGATCGCCGCGATGGTGCAGATCGTCGAGATGGCGATCGACAAGTTCAGCCCCAAGCTCTACATGGCGCTCGGCATCTTCCTGCCGCTGATCGCCGTCAACTGCGCCATCCTGGGCGCGTCGCTGTTCGTCGTCGAACGCAACTACACCCTGGTCGAGTCGACCGTCTTCGGTTTCGGCTCGGGCATCGGCTGGGCTCTGGCGATCATCTCGATGGCCGCCATTCGACAGAAGCTGCGGGTGGCGCACGTGCCCGGCCCGCTGCGCGGGCTCGGCATCACCTTCATCGTGACCGGTTTGATCGCGATGGCGTTCATGACCTTCGCGGGCATCCAGCTGTAAGCCATGAGTTTTCTCGGCTCGATCCTGGTCGGCATCGCTTGCCTGACCGTCGTCATTCTCCTGCTGGTCTTGGTGCTGATGTTCGCCGAGAGCAAGCTGGTGCAGAAGGGCAAGGTCAAGATCGTCGTCAACGACGATCCGGACAGTTCGCTCGAGGTCAATGCCGGCGGCACCCTGTTGTCGGTGCTCAGTGGGCAAAAGGTGTTCCTGCCCTCGGCCTGCGGTGGTGGTGGCACCTGCGCGATGTGCAAGTGTCAGGTGACCGAGGGCGGTGGCGACATCCTGCCGACCGAGAAGACGCACATCTCTCGCTCCGAGGCCAAGGAGCACTGGCGGCTCGCCTGCCAGGTCAAGGTCAAGGAGGACATGAAGATCCGCGTCCCGGACGAGGTCTTCAGCATCAAGAAGTGGGAGTGTGAGGTCGTCTCCAACGAGAACGTCGCCACCTTCATCAAGGAGTTCGTGGTCAAGCTGCCGGAAGGGGAGTTCCTCAACTTCGAGTCCGGCGGCTACATCCAGATCGACGTTCCGGAGTACCGCGGCATCAAGTTCAAGGACTTCGCCATCGAGGAGCAGTTCCACGAGGACTGGGACCGCTTCAAGGTCTGGGACTACGTCGCCAACAACCCCGAGCCGTGCTTTCGCGCCTACTCGATGGCCAACCACCCGGCCGAGGGCAACATCATCATGCTCAACATCCGCATTGCGACTCCACCGCCGCGGACGGAGGGCATCCCGCCGGGAATCTGCTCGAGCTACGTGTTCAGCCGCAAGCCGGGCGACAAGGTCACCATCTCGGGCCCGTACGGCGAGTTCTTCATCCAGGAGACCGATCGGGAGATGGTCTACATCGGCGGTGGAGCGGGCATGGCCCCGCTGCGCAGCCACATCTTTCACCTGTTCCACACGCTGAAGACCGGCCGCAAGGTCAGCTACTGGTACGGAGCGCGCAGCAAGCGCGAGATCTTCTACGAGGACCATTTCCGCGCGATCGAGCAGGAGTTCCCCAACTTCTCGTTCCACATCGCCCTGTCGGATCCGCTGCCCGAAGACAACTGGGACGGCTACACGGGGTTCATCCACCAAGTCGTGCGCGACAACCATCTCGATCAGCACGAGGATCTCGACGAGATCGAGTTCTACCTCTGCGGTCCGCCGATGATGCTGTCTGCGTGCCTGAAGATGTTCGACGAGCTCGGCATCGAAGACGACATGGTGCGCTTCGACGACTTCGGCTCGTGAGCCGCGGCCGGCGGTGCTGAACCGGCGGGCGCGCATCTGGGTCACGGCCGCGCTGGTGGCGGGGGCCGCCGTCTATCTGCTCGGGCTGCGCCCCGCCGTGCAGCAGATGCACGGCGGCACCATGGGCACCAGCTTCGCGGTCAAGTACGTCGCCACCGCGCCGCGGGACGATGTCGAGCAGGCGGTGCGCGAGACAGTGGCTTGGGTCGACGGCTTGTTCAGCACGTATCGTGAGGACAGTCCGCTGTCTCGCTTCAATGCGCATGCTTCCACGGCGCCGTTCGAGGTGCCCGAGGAGGTCGTCGACGTGTGCCGGCTCGCCCTGCGTGTCGCCGGCGCCAGCGACGGCGCGTTCGATCCGACGGTACGACCCTTGGTCACCGCGCTGGGCTTCGAGGATCGTGAAGTGCCGCCACCTTCGGCCGAAGAGCTCGCCACCGCGCGCGCGCGGGTCGGTTTCGCCAAGCTGCGCGTCGTCGACGACAGCCATCTCGCCAAGGCGATTCCGGAGCTCGAGATCGATCTGAACGCCGTCGCGAAAGGGTGGGCAGTGGATCGGGTGATCGATCGGCTGACGGAACTCGACATCGCCGCGTGTATGGTCGAAGTCGGCGGCGAGACCCGCTGCCGGGGCGAAAAACCCGACGGCGTGCCGTGGCGGATCGGCATCGAGCAGCCGCCGTCGTCGTCGTCGCCTCCGGCCGGCCTGGCGGAGGTCGTCGAGGTGCGTGATTTCGCCGTCGCGACCAGCGGCGACTACCGCAACGTGCGCGCGGTCGGCGGCGAGCAGTTGCATCACATCTTGGATCCGCGCTCCGGGCGCAATGTGTCCACCAATGTGCTCAGCGTATCGGTGCGCGCCTCGACCTGCGCGTTGGCCGACGCCCTGGCGACCGCACTGATGCTGGTTGGCGTAGACGGGGCGACCGCGCTGTTAGCGGAATTCGACGATTCCGAGCTCGGGGTTTTGTTCCTGCTCCGCGGTGCCAATGGGGAGATTTCTCGCCACTTGGTGCGTTGGTCGTCTTAGCTACGCGTCGGTATCCTCCAGCCCCTCGCTCTTTGCGAGGAGCCAGTTTCACGGGAACCACAACTCCAAAAAGAAGCGCAAGCAATGATGACACGTTGGACTCTGACCGCCGCGTTGGCGGCAATGACGCTCGCGGGCAGCGCTGCCGCCCAGCTCCAGGCCTTCGCCGGGACCTCCGACCGCAAGACCGCGCAGGTCTTCCTCTTCACCCAAGACGGCGGTTTCAACGTGCACGGGCTGGTGTCCGTGCACTACGGCCAGCCCGAGTGGAAGGACAGCTACGCCGAGCAGATCAAGGGCGCCGAGGCCGGTACCCGCGCGCGGCTCGGCAAGGACATCTGGACCACCCTCGACACCAGCTGCGCGCTGAAGGCGGGTGACACCACCATTCCCGCCGGCTTCTACTACCTGCTGGCGGAGATGGGCGCCGAGGGCAAGCTCAACCTCGTGCTGCTGGACCCCAAGGCGGCCACCGAGCAGAAGCTCAACCCGAGCACCTCGAACATGGCCGAGGGCGGCATCGTCGTGCCGCTGACGACCGACATGGAAGCCGAGCCACAGCAGAAGCTGACCATGGAGATCAAGACCGGCGACGACGCCAAGAACCTCTCCTTGGTCATCCACTGGGGGCCGGTGCAGGCCACCGCGAAGATGGTCGCCCAGGTCGATGCCTGAGCGGCCGGCGCCGGGGCCGCGATCTCGTTCGCGGCCCGGCGCAGCCTAACGCGAGCCGTCGCCCGAGGGCGCGCGTTGCAGGCCGGCTTCGGCCGCTGCCGGCCGCGCCGCGGCGTTCTTCACGTGCTCGTCGAGCCATGCGACGGTTTCGGCGACGCAGTGCAGCACCGACTCGCGCGCCCGGTAGCCGTGGCTCTCGTGCGGCAGCATCACCAGCCGCGCGGTGCCGCCGTGGCCCTTGATGGCGTGGTAGAAGCGCCGGGACTGGATCGGGAAGGTGCCGGAGTTGTTGTCGATCTCACCGTGGATCAAGAGCAGCGGCTCGTCGACCTTGTTCGCGTGCATGAACGGCGACATGCCGAAGTAGATCTCCGGCGCCTGCCAGAAGGTGCGCTCCTCGTTCTGGAAGCCGAAGGGCGTCAGGGTGCGGTTGTAGGCGCCACTGCGCGCGACTCCAGCGCGAAACAGGTCACTGTGCGCGAGCAGGTTGGCCGTCATGAATGCGCCATAGCTGTGGCCGGCGATGGCGCAGCGATCGCGGTCGGCGACGCCAAGCTCGACCACCGCGTCGATCGCCGCCTGTGCGTTGGCGACCAGCTGGGGCACGAACGTGTCGTTGGCGGTCTCGGTCGGTCCGATGATGGGCATCGAGGCGCTGTCCAACACCGCGTAGCCGGCCAGGGTGAGGAGCAGGGGCGAGGTGCCGGCCAGCCGGGTGTAACGATGCGGCGAGCCCCGTACCTGGCCGGCGTCGGCGGCGCGGGTGAACTCGCGGGGATAGGCCCACACCAAGAGCGGCAGCCGCTGGGTCTTGTCGTAGCCCGGCGGCGTGTAGAGGGTGCCCGACAACGGCACGCCGTCGCCGCGCTCGTAGTGCAGCAGCTGTTTCTCGATGCCGGCCGTCATGGTCGCCATCGGGTCCTCGAAGTGGGTCAGCTGGCGGCGCTCACCAGTGCCGGTCTCGACGACGAAGTAGTTGGCGGGTTCGGTGGTCGATTCCGCCCGCAGCAGAATGCGCGTCGCCTCGGCGTCGAGCACCGCGACGACCTGCTCGTAGCGGCCTTCGGCACACTCGAACAGCCGCTGCGCTACAGTGTCTCCCAGCGGGCCGCGGTCGAGGAAGGGCCGGTCGCCGGTGGGGGAAGCACCGCTTCCCGCCAGCAGCAGATCGCCGTCGATCGTGTGCAGCACCGAGCGCCCCCGCGGGTCGAGCCGGCGCAGCGGCCGGCCGGGATCGCCATAGCTGTCTTGCGTCGAGCGGTCGAGCAGTAGCTCCGGCGTGGCGTCGGTCATGCGCGGATGCACTCGCCAGGAGCGGGCGCGCCGCGCGTCTCGGTCATACTCGCTGAGCAGCGCCCAGTCGCCATCGGCGGCGAAGTCGAGGCCGCGGAACCGGTGCTCGATGCGCAACCAGGCGGTCGGTGCGGCCTCCCCCGCGGTCCAGGTCATCAGCTCGTCGCGATGGGGGACCTCGCGTTTGGGATCACCGCCGTCGCGGGCCTCGACCCAGTGCAGCGTGCGCGGTTCGCTCGGGATCCACGCGACGCGCCGCGGCCCCTCGATGACGCCGCCGATCGGCACGCGATCGGCCAGCGGCCGCACGCAGATCTGGCGCACCTCGTCACCTTGCAAGTCGATGACCGAGGTCGTCTGCGGGAACGAGCGGCTGGTCACCAGGTAGGAGAACGGTCTCTGCAACGCGGTCACCAGCAGCAACTCGCCGTCGGGCGAGGGTGCTACCGAGGTGTACAGCGCTGGCGCGCCGATCGCACGCACGGCGTTGGTCTCGGTGTCGACCGACACCAGCTGGCTCTCGGCGAAGTGCTCGAACAGATCGGCGTCGTGCGGGGTCTGCAGGAGGTCTTGGTAGGTGCGCACCGGAGCGGCGCCACCGCGGGTCTCCTGCACATTCGGACCGGACGGGGCGTTTGGCGGCGCCGGCGGTGGAGTCGTGCGGGCGACGGTCAGACACAAGAGGTGGCGCTGGTCGGGCATCCACTGCAGCGTGGTTCCGATCGTGCCGTTGAGACGGATCCCGTCGATCTTGGCCGCCGCGCCGCCGGCGACTTCGGCGACCCAGAGCTCGATCGCGTCGGAGGTGGTGTTGGTGAAGGCGATCCGGCTGCCGTCGGCGGAGAAGCGCACGCTGCCGAGGTCGGCGTCGTCGGGACCGCGTACTGCCCAACGGCGGCCATCGTCGATGCGCATCAGCTCGAGCTGCCGCGTGCGCGCACCGCGCTGGCGGCCGCGCGACTGCGGGTCGATGCGGTGCCCTGCCAGGCGCAGCAACGGGCGAGCCATGATGTCGATCGTCGGCATCGCCTCGCGCGTCGATAGCAGCAGCGTGGTGCGGTCCGGACTGACGCTGACCGACGGCGGTGGGTTTTGGTCGATGCAGTCGACGAGCGGCTGCGGGGGAAGCTGATACCCCTGCGCGGCGAGACTCGCCGCACAGGCCACAGCACAGAGCACGGCTGGGCGCATGGCGCCGAGCTTAGCCGGATCGGGTTGCGGCCGCTCGGCCTGCTTGCGTTCAGCGCGTGGGAGGTGGCACGTCCTGGCTGCCGGAGATCATCTCGACCTCGCTGGATCCCGGCCGCGGCCCGAGGCGGTAGGTGCCCACCGGCAACGCCAGACCAACGTCGGGCACGCACAGACCTGCCCGGCTGAGAACGAGGGGGTGCATCCGGGTCAGCGGGACCGAGGAGTCGGGCGCGGTGCCGAGCAGCCGCGGCAGCGCCGGGCGCGGCAGGTCGATCGCCGACACCGGGCTTTGGCCGCCGGCGAAGACCTGCACCGGCGGCAGTGTGCGCCAGGGCGTCCCGGCGCCGCCGATCTCGACGCCGTAGGTGGCCTGCGGCAACCCCTCGAGCACCGTGCGACCGTCTTCGCCGGTGTGTGCTACGCGTGTTGCCTCGTCCAGCGCGGAGTTCCACACCCGCACCTCGCAGCCGGCGAACGGCACACCGTGGTCGTCGCGGGCCTCGACCTCGAGCGCCCCCGCCGCGGTCGCCGCGGCGTCGACCGCGAACGTCGGCTCGGTGCCGGGCATGACCGCGGCGCGTTGCCAAACCATGTGCGCGACCTTTGGCGGTCGCGCGCGCAGGCGGTAGGGGCGCAGATCGACGTTGGGGATCGCGAACCAGCCATCGGCGTCGGTGCGCGCGACGTCGACGGTGGTCGCGCTGCCGTCGTCGGGTTCGATCTCGACGAACCACTCGGCCAACGGCGCGCCGTCAGGGCTCAGCAGGCTGGCGCGCAGCTCGGTGCCGCGCGCCAGCGTCGGGTTCCACGGGACCCGGGCGGAGGCGTCCACGGCGAGGTGGGTCGTCGCTCGGCCGAAATCGCCACCGCCGGCCCGGAGGAAGTACTCACCGGGCGGGAGCGCCAGCTCGAACGTGCCGTCGTCGCCAGTGCGCACGACGTGTCGTTGGGTCCAGTCTTCGCTTTGGCTGGCGACGACCAGCGCGGCCTGCGCCGGCGTCCCGTCGGCGGCGGTGGCCGTGCCGAAGATCACGGCGCTGCGGTTTTCGGCTTTGGCATCGTCGAAGAGCACGAAGTTGGACGCTGTGGAGACGGTGATGCCCTGCCACATCTGGACGGCCTCGGCGCCGCTGGTGACCGGCGTGCGCGGTGTCTCGAACCAGTGGGTCCCGTCGTTGGCCTGAAATAGTTCCGGGATCGGGGTCGACGCGCCGCCGATCTCCACGCGAGACCAGCTCACCAGTCGGCCCATGACCGCGACTCTGGACCCCGCGGCCGGTGAGGCGATGGAGACCACCACCCGGTGAGATTGGCCGGCGTGCAGGCGGGTGCGGCGCAGGCGCGTCCCCTTGCTGTAGTCCGCGGGACTTCCCCACAGCAGCTCCATCGTGGGCTTGCGGCCACGCCAGCGCAGCAGTGCCCGGCCGTGTGCATCGGTGCGCACGTGGTTGAGTGCATGCCCTTGTGGTGCGACCCACAGGGTGGCGCGCTGAGCCGGAAGGTCGCCATTGTCGAACGCGAGCATCTCGAGCTCGTACGAATACGGGGCCAGGGCCTCGACCGGGTCGGCGGTGGTGACCGGACTGCGCTCGGCGGTTGCCGGCGTGGCGGCGGCGGCGCCGGAGAGCGTGGTCGGGGCCGCCGGGGGCTCTCCCCCCCGGGCCACCGCTGTCGGCGGTGACGATGGCGGCGTCAACAGCAGGGCGGTGCTCAGGATTCCCGCGGCCGTGGCCACGGCGATGATCTTCTTGCTCGCCATCAACAGTGCTCCGGTGGCTATCGGTCCGCGCCAGCCGTGCCGCCAGGCTGCCGGCAGCAACAGCCCAACGCGCGCGCGCCAGCGATGTCCGGACCCAAGGCGACGCGCCAGCGAGGCGCGGAGCGCCACCCGGGCTCGCTCGAGATCGCGGTAGACCGTGCGCACGTCGACCCCGCGCCGGCGGGCGATCGCGCGGGGCGGGCGGCCCTCGAAGTAGCGTGCGAACACCACGTCCTGCTGCGCCGGCGGCAGCGTGTCGATCGCCTGGCTCAGCGCCGCCAGCGTCTGCCGCCATTCGGTGGCATCCGCCGCCGACGCCACCGCTTCGGGCCGCGCCGCTGCGTGCTCGCGTTGCGCTCGGCGGGTCTCCGCGCGGTGCCGGTGGCGGACGACGTTGCGCAGCACGGTCTCCAGCCACGCCGCGGGCCGCGGTCCGGTGGGCGGCGCCTGCACGGCGCGCAGCCAGGTTTCCTGCACTGCGTCGGCGGCGGCGTGATCGTCGGCGAGCAGCCGCCGTGCGAGCTGGCGCAGCGCTGAGGCGTGCTCGGTCAGCAGGATCGGGATCGCGTCGGTCATCGGCTACGGTGGCTGTCCTTCCACATTCCGGCGCCGCCGGTTCTCCCCGAAAAAAGCACCGAGGTTCAGGGGCGGATCGAGACGGCGACTGCGTTGGAGGCGAAGTCGATCGGCGCGAGGAGGGCGTAGGCGAAGTGGAGCTCGGTGCCGGCGAGCGGCGCGAGCAGCGGCCCAGCGGGGGGCGTGAACGCCGCGTCGGCGCGGCCCTCGGCGTCGAGCAAGCCGGCGGTGTTGACGAGCACCGGGCTGTTGGCGAGCAAAAGCGAGGCGCTCACCAGGGGGTCGGCGTTGAGCGGAAGCCGGATCGCGCCGAGCGCCGTGCCGGGAGTCGTACCGCTGGCACCTGCCGCCAGCGCGTAGGGGCGCCCGGTGCGCGCCGCGCCGGCGTGCAGGGTGAGGGCGACGGTGCCGCCCGTGCGCGCCGACAGCGTGGATGAACCCGCCCAAAGTGCGTCGCCGGTGACCGGGATGTCGAGCGGGGGCCACAGCAACACCGGCCGGCCGCCGTCGTCGGCGGTGACGCGCAGCGTCGCCTGGCCGGCGGCGCCGCCCGCGGTGATCTGGAACGAGTAGCTGCCATCGCCATGGTCGACGACGGCGCCGATGCCGACCGGCGCCGTGCTGAGCGGGTCGGGCGCGACGCGGAGCGTGGCGCCGCCCCGGGGCAAGCGGGTGCCGCGCCAGTCGCGCAAGACGACCGTCACTCGGCTGCTCGAACGACCGTCGGCGATCAGCTGCGGCGGTTCCGCCGACGTGCTCGACAGGTGATGGTCGGGCCGGCCGACTTGCAGTGCGCGCCAGCCATCGAAGTAGTAACGCAGCTGCTGCGTCGGGTCGGGAGAGGCGTTGCGACCGACGTAGTCGATCGCCAGGTAGTAGTCGCCGTGCGCACAGCCGAGCGCGGTGCTGGTGCAGGTGCCATCCCGGTCGCCTTGGCGCGCCACGAGCATGAAGCCGACGTGCGCCGACTTGCGAAAGCTCGCCGGCGGTGCGCCACAGCTGGTCGGCCCACCGGTCGTGCACGAGCAGCGGCCATCGCCCCCCATGGAGTGCGCGGCTTCCATGGCCGCCATCAGCTTCTCGGCGAGGTCGCCAGCCGTGCTGCGCACGGCGCGCTCCGCGGCGCCGACGACCGCAGCACCGGTGAGCACGTTGCCCTGGATGGCGTAGCGGATCGTGCCGACCGTGCCGACCACACCGCCCGACCAGATGCCGGTTTGAAAACCCGAGAACGTGTTCGCCGCGCGCGCGGTGACGATGCCGTACTGGCGCCGGCTGTGGTTCGGGTCGGAAGCGCGCAGCTCGGCCAGGATGCGCGCCGGCGCCGTGCCGGCGTGCAGGCCCCGCCAAATCAGCGCGCGGTTGGCGATCGAACCCGGGACAGCGGCCTGCGCCGTCGCCGCGCCGCGGCCGACCACGACGACCGGGGTGACGCTGCGCAGGTTGATGCCGGAGACGCAGGTCGCCGATCCGACGGCGATCTCACCGGTGGTGGTGTCGAGCAGCAGGATCGACCAAGTGGCGGGGACCGGCGGCGCCAAGCACAGCAGAGCAGCTGCGGCGAGGCGCCGGGCCCGGCGGGCGGAGCGGGATGGGGCACTTGCCATGCAGCGCATTCTACGGCGCCCATTCGGGAAAGATCGGCCGTCACGACGGTTGGGTCGGTGACGCGGAACTGCCGATCACATGGGAGTGCCGGCTCCGCGTTCTCGGTCGTCTGCGCGACCGTAAGGTGGTTTCGAATAACCGGCACCGCTGCCCGCACCGTGCCCCCCCGACTGGGTGACCTCGCCCGCGACCGCTGGTGTGCAGCGCCCCCGACAGGTCTCAACGAAAGGCTCCGACTGTGCAGTACCCGTCCTCTTGCCGCGCGATCCTCGCGGCCACCGCTTTCGCCCTGGCCTGCGCGACGCCGCGGGCGCAGGAACCGAGCGCCCGCTTCCACGAGGCCTACTACCTCGAGTGCGAGCGCGCCGACTACGAGCGCGCGCTCGAGCTCTACCGCGCGGTGGAGAGCGACCGCGCCGCGCCGAAGGCCCTGCGGCAGAAGGCCGGCGCGCGCGCCCGCGCCGTCGCCGAGGAGATCGCCAGCAGCGATTTCGCGCGGCTGATGCCGGCGGATGCGATCTTCTACCTCGAGCTCAACCGGCCGGGTCAACAGCTCGAGTCCCTGGTGAGTCAGCTCGGCCTGCTCGGCGACGGCAGCGCCGAGCGACTCGGCATCAGCCCGAAGCTGATCGAGGGGTTGTTGGGCCTGCGCGGTGCCGCCGTGGCAATCACCGAGTTCGACCCCCGCCGCGGTCCGCAGGACGGCGTGTTGATCGCCCACCCCGGCAAGCTGGACGTGGTGCGCGGCCTGCTGGAGACCGCGCTGCCGGCGGGCGCCAGTCCGGTGGCCGCGATCGGTGGTCACCCGACGTTCGACGTCGAGGGACAGGCGCTGGTCACCCTCACCCACAAGCTGCTGGTGGCGGGCCGCAAGCGCGCGACGATCGAGCAGGTGGTGGCGCGGTTGGCCGGTGATGGCGGTCCGTGTTTGGCCGACAGCGAATCTGCCCAGGGCGCGCTGCGCATGCGCGGCGACGACTTGGCGTTCTTCTGCCTCAACGTGCAGCCGCTGCTGCCGATGATCGAGGGGCTCGCACAGCGCGCGGCGCGTCGCGATCCGGGCGTGATGGCCGCGATGATGCTGCTCGACGTGCGCAGCACGCAGACGGTCGCCGGTCACCTGGGAGTCGATGATCAGGGCTTGGCCCTCGAGCTGGCCCTCGACCTCGACGAAGGCCACCGCAACATCGCCTTCAATCTGCTGCGCATGTCCAACCTGAGTGCGGAGTCGTTGGCCATGGTGCCGTCGGGAGCTGCGTTCTTCGCCGCCGGCGCGCTCAACCAGCGGGGCGATGTGCCGGCCGGCAACGTCGACGGACGCGGGCGACCGGCCGTCAGCCTGATGGACCTCGGTCGCGAAGTGTTTGCGAACGTCGCGGAGTTCGCGCTCTACGTCATGCCGCGCGTGCACGAAGCGCCATTCGGGCCGATGCCCGAGGTCGCGTTGGCCATGCACTGCAACGACGTCGAGCGCAGCATGGCGCTGTGGGATCTCGTGCTCGGCTCGGCGCAGGCCGGGGCTGGCGCCGCACAAGAGCCGCAGCAAGCCGGCAACGGCGTCCGCTACGAGATCGCCGGCGTGCCGATCTACCTCGGCACGAAGGGCCACACGCTGGCCGTGTCGCCCAGCGAGGCGGCGGTCGCGGCCGCGCTGCGCGGTGGTGGCAACGGAGTCGCGCAGGACGAGGCCTTCGCCGGCGCGGTACGGCACTTCGGCAGTGACAGCACCGTGGCGGTCGCTGCCCAGGTTGGTCGCTGCATGGAGATCGCGCGCCACTTCATGCGCGGCCGCCAGAAGCAGGAGCTCGAGCAAGTCGCCGGTCTGCTGCAGAACACGAGCGTCGCCCTGCGGTTGGCGCAATCTTCCCACCGGCTCGGCGCCGCGGCGCGCGTATCGGGGATCCCGGACGTCGCTCCGATGGTCGAGCATCTGGTCGCCCAGCACCGGCAGCGCCGGGGTGGCCGGGCCGTGGCCGCGCGCAGCGCAGTGCGGGCACCGGCGCGTGCCGTGGTCTCCGTGTCGCCGGTGGAGGCGTTCGAGCTCGCGCACGGCGAAGGCGAGATCGAGACCGCCCGCGGCAAGCTCAAGGGTCTCCTGAGCTCTGCCGGAGAAGATCCCCAGACGCTCAACGACTTGGCCTGGCGGCTGCTGACCGAAGAGCGCTACGGCGGCCAGTACGATGAGATCGCGCTGAGCCTGTCGCGGACCAGCAACGAGGCGTCGGGTTGGGAGAACTGGTTCTACGTCGACACCTACGCCCGCGCGCTGTTCGAGAACGGCGACATCGAGGGGGCCATCCGCTACGAGAAGAAGGCCATCGAGCTCGGCAAGGACCATCCCCGGATCGGTGAGGCCAAGTCGCAGCTCGAGGAGTTCCTCGCCGCGGCGAAGGGACGCAAGGTCGGCGACGACAACTGAGCGCCGCGCCGGCCCGTCACTGCAGGGCCGGCAGCAACCAGAGCGCCGCCGCGGTCACCAAGGCGACTGCGGCGGCGTTGAGCCAGACGCCCGCCCGCATCAGATCACGAACGCCGACGTAGCCGGAGCCGTAGACAATGGCGTTGGGCGGGGTCGCCACCGGCAGCATGAAGGCCATCGAGGTCGACAGCGCGGCAGCGGCCATCAGCGTGACGGCCGGTACCCCCAGGCCGCTGGCGGTGCCGGCCATGATCGGCATCGCCATCGCGCAGGTCGCCAGGTTGGAAGTGATCTCGGTCAAGAACACGAACAGCGCCGCCACCAATGCGAACATCAGCCACGGCGGCAGGGTGCCCAGGCCGGCGACGCCGGAGCCGATCCACGCCGCCAGACCGGTGTCGTTCATCGCCGTTGCCAGCGACAGCCCGCCGCCGAACAGCACGATGACCTCCCAGGGGAGCGCGGTGGCGGCCTTCCAGTCGAGGGCGCGTTGGCCGGGTCGCTCTCCCGGCAAGCAAAACAGCACCAGGGCGGCCAGCACCGCGATGGTCGAGTCGCGCATTTCTGGAAGCCAGGTCTGTAGGCCTGGCAGCTCCCAGCCGCCGAGCTGCTTGGGCGCGCGGAAGACCCAGGCCAACGCGGTCAGCGCGAAGACCAGCGCCACGGCGCGTTCGGTCCGGGTCGGCGGGCCCTGCGCGCGTCGTTCCGCGGTGAACAGCGCCGCGGCATCGCCGCGCAGAGTTCCCGGCGGGTACAGCCAACCGGTGAGGACGAGCCACGTCGCCGGCAGGAACACCGCGGCGACCGGCACGCCGACCAGCATCCAGTCGAAGAACCCGATTTGCACGTCGAGCAGCTCCACAGCGGCGGCCGCGAACACCGCGTTGGGCGGGGTGCCGATCAACGTGCTGACCCCGCCGATGGTGGCGCCGTAGGCGACGCCGAGCAGCAGACAGATGCCGAACTCGTAGGTGCCGACCCGATCGTGCGGGCGGAACATCTGCGCCACCGCGATTGCGATGGGCAGCATCATCGCGGTGGTCGCGGTGTTGGAGATCCACATCGACAGAAACGCCGACGCCAGCATGAAGCCGAGCACGAGCCGTCGCGGTTGCGTGCCGACTCTCGCGACGATCGACAGTGCGATGCGGCGGTGCAGCTGGCAGCGTTGCATCGCGATCGCCAGCATGAAGCCGCCCATCGCCAGGAAGATGATGTCACTGCCGTAGGGCCGGGCGGCGGTCGCCATGTCGCTGACGCCGAGCAGCGGCAGCGCGCACAGCGGAACCAGGGCGGTGGCGGCGATCGGGATTGCCTCGGTGAGCCACCAGCACGCCATCAGCCAAGTGGTGGCGGCGGTGTACCAAGCTGCGGACGACAACCCCTCGGGCGGCGAGGTCGTGACGATCACCGCGAAGCCCGTCAGGCCGATGGCGAGGCCGGCGACCGGCAGCCAGCGCCGTGCGCCCGGGTCGTCACCGGTATCGCTCATCGGGGGACGGCGGGGAACACGACCTCGAGCGACGGGAAGCGAGCCTGCATGAACTCGAGCGCCAGCCACGTGTGGCAGCGCCGGACGTCGGGGTTGGTGGCCGTCGGACAGCTGCAGCCGAGCCAGACGTCGCCAGCCGTCGCCTGCGCCGCGAGCGCGGCGAACGGCGCCGGGTCTTGTCGGAAGCGCGCCGCCAAGAGGGCGCGGTAGTTGCGCGCGAAAGTGCGCCAAGTCGATGTCGCCGGCGCCTCGAGATAGAGGCGTACGGCCTCCCTGTCTGGCCGCAGGCAGTGCTTTGTGTGCATGCGCGTGTCCTGTCGCGAACCGGCGGGTAGGGGATCGTCCGGCGGGCGGCGGCCGCGCGACATCCGGTAGCGGGACAGCATGGCCAGAGTATCGCGCCGCTCCGCGCTGCGGTCGAGCGCTCCGCGGCGGCACGCTGCAGCGGCTATCGACTGCCGCGTTTGGCGAGAAGGTGCGCCGCCACGGCCTCGGCGATCCAGTCGTAGCCTCGATCGGTGCAGTGACCGTCGGCGATGAACAAGTCGGCGCGCGGGAGAGTGGTCTCGGCAAAACGCTGCTGGGTGTCGATCAACGGTGTGCCGGTGCCGCGGGCGAACTCGCGCAGGACGGGTTCGAGGTCGCGCATGGGCTCGGGGTAGGTCAGCAGCACGAGAGTCGCCCCGCGCTGGCGGCAGAGCGACGCGATCGCCTGCAAGTGGCGCGCGTAGACGGACGCGACGCTGCCGGCGTCGGCGAGCGCGCGGTCGATGGCGTCGCGGGCCGAGGTGCGCGCGGGACCGCTGAGGTCGAGTGCTTGCAGCACTCGTTCGACCGTTGGGTCGTCGAGCGCTTCACGGTGGCGGCGCAGCAGCCGCACCGCGACGGCCCAGTCCCCGCTGGCGACCCCGGCGAGGAGGGCGTCGCCCAGCGCGACCGTCGGCTCCCCGGCGAGCAGCCTGAGGTTGGAGCGGGTTGCCAAGAACGCGGCGTACTGATCCGGCGAGTCCCGCAGTGCGGCGGCGGCCCGGTCGGCTGCGGCGAGCACGCGATCGCGAAAGCGGGCGTCGGTCAGCGCCGCCTCGAACACTCCCCGCCACAGCTCCGGCTGCGAAGGGTCTGTGGCCAGCTCCTGTAGAGCGGTGGGAACTCCCTCGTCGAGTCGGCGCGTGGCCAACAACGCACCGGCCAGGGCAGCCCGCGCTGCCGGCGAGGGGTCGGCGCGCAGGCCCGCCAGCGCGTCGTCCCGCCGGCGCGCGTCGCCGGCGCGGTGCGCGAGCTCGGCGGCGAGGGCGCGCCCCGGCACGGACTCTCGCAACGCCGTGGCCGCGCCGGCAAGCGCGGCGTCGGCGGCCTCGAGCTCGCCGCGCGCCAGCGCGCGGCGGGCGACATCCAGCGCGTCGCCCGGCGGCGGCCCGCGCTGCAGGACCAGCGCACCGCCGGGCAGGTCGTCGCCGCGCAGGTGCAGGCGATCGCCGCGCAGCCGCCACTGCACGGTGCGCCGGTCGTCGCCGCTGCCGAAGTGCAACACCTCGCCATCGACCCGCCATGGCGCGACGATGCCGAGAAACCGCAGGGTGCCGTCGGCGAGGAAGGTGCAGCCGGCGCCGTCTGCGTGCCAGTCGCCGATCAGCTCTGCGCCGCCCGTCTCCGCTGAGCCTTGCTCGTCGAAGTGGCGGACGATGCGCTGGATGAGCGCCTTCGTGCGCCAACGCCATTCGAAGCCGGCGGGCGCGTCGCCGGTGCTCCGCGCCTCGGCCACGGTGACCTCCGGATCGAGGCTGGTGGGGTCGTTGTAGCCGATGAGCACGCAGACGGTGTGCGGCGCGTGGGTGCGCAGGTGTTCGTCCAAACGGCGCAGCAGGTCGGCGGACGAGGCGCCGGGGACCCCTCGATTGAGCACCGCGTAGCGGCGCGGGGCCGCCTGCTCCAGCCGCTGGGCGAGACGCGCGGGGTAGCTGGCCTCCCGCGACGCGGCGCCGAGGCCGTAGGTGAACGAGTCGCCGACGCAGAGGACCGTGTGGGCCCCATCCCTGGCGGTCTCCGAGCGGTGGACCGCGCGCAGAGTGCGCCAGTTCCAATAGGCGCCCACCTGCATCACCACCTCGAGCGCCAGGAGTCCGAACACGACTCCCAGCAGCACCGCCGCCCCTCGCCGAGCACGCATCAGCGGGGCGGCGACCCGCCGCTCGTGGCGGGGCGGGTCACAGTGTCCCGCGCACGGTGGCGTCGAGTGCCTTCTCGGCGCGGAACTCGATCTCGAAGGCGGTGCCGGGGGCGCCGCGCACGATCCAGCGGGCTTGCCAACGGCCGTGACCCGGTACGCCACCCTCGCGCCGCAGGGTTTGCGGCGCGCGCTCCTGCAGGTCGATGCGCTGCAGCCGGAAGCGGTCGGTGGGCTCGCCGCCGGCCAACACTTCGATGCCGTCGCCGCGCAGCGTCAGGCGGTCGGGCAAACCGATCTGCTTGGCCGCGGCGTGCGCCGAGCGCGTCGGGATCGTCCGCGCGTTGCGCACCTCGACGTCGACGTAGTGCAGCCCGCCCGGCGCCGGCTGGACCCGGGGCGCCGAGAGCGTGGTCTCGGGCATCTCGCCGGCGTGGTAGATGACGAACGCGGCGTTGCGGTGCAGCTCCTCCTCCATCAGCCAGGTCGGTGGCAGGCGGCCGGTCATCTTCGCCGCGCCGCCGATCTCGATCGCACCGTACAGCGGGTGCTCGTAGCTGCGCCACGGCCGGTAGCTCTCGCCGAGCGTGAGCCGATCCTCCCAGCGCCGGCGGTCCTCGGCCGACAGGCGCTCGTCGTCCTGCATCATGCGACTGCGCGCCCACATCTCGTTGGTGAACGAGAAGATGCCAAGGCCTTCATAGGTCCAGTTCACGAAGCCGCCCCACACCGTGTAGAGATCCTTGTGGATCACCATGTAGCGGTAGAACGGCAGCAAGAACTCGCCCTCGCGCCCGAGGGTGTCGTACACCGCGACGTCGGCGCGCGGGTACTCGCCGTAGTCGGCATAGCCCGGTCCGCGCAAGATCATCCCGCCGGCGTTGTGGAACGCCTGGCAGCCGGCGATGTTGGGATGCGCCAGGATGAAGTCGGCGACCGCGCGGGATTCGGGTTGCGACAGCGGATACGCCCCGGCGCCGAACTGCACGTAGCCGGGTGCCCAGCCCGACGGCCAGTTGCGATTGAGGTCGTAGCCCCCGGGACCGTCCTCGTTGACCCGTCCGTCGCCGTCGTTGTCGATGCCCTCGCTGCCGAGCATCAACCAGTCGCCCTGCTGTTCTCCGCGCACGCGCTCCATCAGGCCGGGATGGTCGCGCAGCTCGCGGTGGGTGCCCTCGCCGAGCGGGACGCGCTTGCGCATCTGCGTGATGTGGCCGTCGCCGTCGAGGTCGTCTGCGGGGTCTTCGTCGGCGCGGCCGTCGAGGTCGCTGTCGACCGGCATCGCGCCGGAGCGGAACGACGAGCTGGTGTTGGCCTCGGCAAACCAGTGCACGCGTGCGTCGACGTTCACCGACGGCACGATGTAGAGCGCGACGCGGTCGAGCAGCGCGGTGATCTGCTCCACCCGGCCATAGCGCTCGAGCAGATAGCAAACGGTGTACAGGTTGGCCTCCGCCCCCTGCACCTCGTTGCCGTGGATGTTGGCGTCACTGTAGAACGCGGGCTTGTCGGTGTGCGCGCCGGTGCGCGGGTTGTGGACGATCAAGATCCACAGGTCGCGGCCCTCGGTGCTCTGGCCGATCGTGCGCGCCTCCACCATTTCCGGCCAGGTCGCGGCGATGCGCTGCACGAGCTGGACGATCTCGTCGTAGTCGTAGAGGCGATTCCAGTGCACCGGCAGCTTGAGCACTGGCGCGCCCTGCGCGGTGACCGCGGGGGCGATGGCCCCGGCGCCGAACAAAGCGGCCGCGCCGGCCGCGAACGCGTGCAACTTGCGAAGGGTCATGGCAGGGTCACCTCGGCGCGGTCGCGGCCGGCGAAATCGGTAGTCAGGTCGAGGGTGAGGACGGTGCCGGGCGTGCCGTGCACCCACCACTGCAGCTCTTGCCGGCCGCCCGCCGGCAGGTTGTCGGTGGTCTGCTGCGGACGGCCTGCGAGGAGCGCGGCACCGCCGATGGCGAGGCTCAGTCGCGGCCGGCTGAAGCGCCGGCTCTTCGCCGAGATCGCGCTCAGGGCCGCCGCGCGCCCGTCGTTGACGACCGCGGCCTTGACCAGATAGGCGCCACCGCCGTGCGCTTCGGCGGCGAACGAGTCGATGCGGCAGCGCGGCCGCAGCTCGAGCAGCGCCAGCAGTGCTCGGTGGTGGCCGTCGAACAGGGTCTGCCGCTCGTCGTCCCCGAGCAGCGCGCCGACGGGTAGCTGGGCAAACCCGCCGATCTCGACCGCGCCGTGCTGCGGGTGATCGACCCGGTGCCACGCGACGAAGCCGCGGCCGGCGGCCGTACAGAGCGCGTACCGGACGCGGTCTTCGGTGCTGCGCTGCTCGTCGTCGGAGTCGGGTTGGGGCGGACGCCAGAGATCGGCGGCGAACGCGGGCACACCGACGTCACAGTACAGCCACGACCACGTGCTGCCGTCGTGGCGGTCGCGGGCCTTGCCCTTGCGGCCCGTCGCATCGCGGTAGGCCTCGCCGGCGGCCTCGTAGAGCGCGGTGTCGCCGGCGAGAATGCCGCCGAGCGGCGCCCGGCGGTCGCCCTTGTCGGTCTTCGGAGTCGACAGCAGCGTGTCGTCCGGCCCGTAGACCAGTGCCATGCCGATGTTGCGCTGCGCGAAGACGAAGTCGGCCAGCGCGCGGCTCTCCGGTTCACCCAAGGCGAGACCACCGGTGGCGCGGTCGAACTCGGCGAAGTCGTGCGAGAAGCCGCGGTGCAGCTGCGCGCCGTCGCCGGGATCCTCGTCGACTTCACCGTCGCCGTCGTTGTCGATTCCCTCGGCCGCCACCTCGAACTCACCGCGTTCGCCGGCGGCGGGGTCGGCCCGTCGCATGAGCTGAGGCATCTCTTCGTCGATCAGCCACGTGCCCTCGGGGCTGCGCCAGCGCATCTGCGCGATGAGTCCGTCGCCGTCGAGGTCGTCGTGGGGGTCCTCGTCGGTGGCCCCGTCGCGGTCGAGATCGATGGCTCTGGCGTTTCCGCTGCGGCCGAGCGCCGCGCCGTCGGGATTGAGCTGGGGGATGACGTACAACACCGTTCCGGTGAGAAGGTCGTCGGCCTCGGCGGCCCCGTCGGCGTCGATCAGGGTCTGCACGTGGTGTAGGGCGAGCTCGCCGCTCAAGCCGTAGTGGGCGTGTGCTCCGGCGACCAGGAGCACGCCCGGCCGCCGGTCGAGCGCGTCGGCGTCGCCGCGACCGACCACCAGCAGACCGATTTCGCGGTCGCCTCGCGAGCGGCCGATCGACCGGTAGCGGACGACATCGGGGGCGGCCTCGGCGAGGGCGCGTGCTCGTTCGGCGGTATCTTGCGGTGGCGCGGGTGGAAGGGCGGCGATGAGGGCGGCGCTGGAGAGGACGGCGGCGAGCATGGTTGCGCCATGTTACGCCGGCCACCGCGCCGCGGTGAGCGGTTCAAGAACTGGAACTCCGAGGCGACGCCGGGCATGGTCTGCCTGTCGATGACCAGCTTGTTGCGGCGTGCAGTGCGATCTCTGGTGTGTCTCACCATCGCCAGCTGGGCCCCGGCGCAGCGTCCGCCCAACATCGTGCTGATCGTGATCGACGACCTGGGAGCGCACGACCTGGGCTGCGACGGCAGCAGCTACCACGAAACGCCGCGCATCGACGGGTTGGCGCGCGAAGGCGTGCGCTGCACGCAGGCCTACGCTGCCAGCGCCGTCGGATCGCCGTCACGGGCGGCCTTGCTGACGGGGCGGCACCCCGCGCGCTACGGCATGACCGAGATGCTGCGCAGCGGCTCGCTCGCCGCGCGGCGCGCCGCGGCGCTGCGGCGCCAGCCCGCGGGGGAGACGCAGCGCGAAGGAGCGGCGACGCGTACGCCGCGCGGTGCGGCGTGGCTGCCCCTGGCGGAGGTCACAGTGGCCGAGCAGCTCGCGGCGTGGGGATATGCCACCGGTCACGTCGGCAAATGGCATCTGGGCATCGACGACTTCGGGCCGCGGGCGCAGGGATTCGCGTGGAGCGTCGGCAGCAGCCCGTACGACCGGCCGCCGAGCTACACGGCGCCGTACCAAAGGAACCGGATCAAAGGCTTGGAGGGGTTGGAGGATGCGCCGCAGGGCGAGTACCTCACCACGCGAGAAGCTGCAGAAGCCGTCGGATTCATCGAGCGACAAGGGGCGGAGCCGTTCTTCTTGTACCTGGCACACCACGCGGTGCACCTGCCGCTGTCGGCCGAGCCGGCGCGCGTGCCCGCGTTTCGCGCCAAGCCGACGGGGTACCAGCGGCAGCCGGAGTACGCCGCGATGCTGGCGAGTGTCGACGCCGCGGTGGGGGCCGTGCTCGACGCGCTCGACCGCGGCGGCTTGACCCGCGACACTCTGGTTTGGCTGACCTCGGACAACGGGGGCGTGGTGCATGCTCCCGCGACCAGCAACCATCCGCTGCGGGCGGGCAAGGGCTACCCGTACGAGGGCGGCGTGCGCGTCCCGCTGGTGGTTCGCTATCCGGCGCGGCTACCCGCTGGGGCGGTGTGTGAGCAGGTCGTCAGCGGCCTCGACTTCGCGCCGACGGTTGCCGCCTTGGTCGGCGCCGCCGATTCCGGCGGGGAGGCGATCCCGGCGATGGATGGTGTCGACGCGATGCCGTGGTTGGCGGGTGCTCCGGCGACAGGGCCGCGCACCCTGCTGTGGCACTTCCCCCACGAGCTGCGCGGCGGCCGCATCGGTCCGTACGCGGCGCTGCGGAGCGGTCCGTGGAAGCTGGTGCGGTGGTTCGAGAGCGGTCGGCGCGAGCTGTACGACCTGACCGCCGATCCGGGCGAGCGTTTCGATCGGGACGACCCGGCGGCGCCGTCGGCGCGTCTCGATGCCGCCTTGGAGGCCGCGCTGGCCGCGGTGGGCGCCCGCTTGCCGACGCCGGTCGTGGCCACGCCGGCCGTCGAGCGGCCGCCGCCGCCGGCGTCCGCCGGTGAGTTCCGTGCCGGCTGGGACGAGGGCGTCGATCGGGCGTGGGTGGGGGCGGCGTACTGGGCGCAACCGTTGCACGACTGGCGCCTGCGCGCGGGCCGTGTCGAGGTCCTGGATCCGGCGCCCAACCGCGGATTGCACCTGTTGACGCATTGGTTGGCCGACGGGGCGCAGGCGCCGTTCGAATGCGAAGTCGAGATCGGCCGTCTACACGGTGGGCGTGGCAACGCCGGTTTCGCCGTGGGCGTGCGCGGTGGGCGCGACTATCGCTCGGCGGCAGTGCGCGGCGCCGGCATGTTCTTCGGCGTCAGCAGCGATGGCCGGTTGTTCTTGGACACCCCGGTCGGCGCGGCGCCGAACCCGGCAGTGGCGGCTCTGGCGCAGATGCAGCTGCGGTTGCGTGCCGAGCCCGACGACGGCCGGTTCTCGGTGCGGCTGTCGGTGCACGCTGCGGCCGGCGCGGAGGCCATCGCCAGCGCGGAGTTCCTGGTGCCGCGGGTCCACGTCGGCGGTGGGCTTGCCTTGATCAACAACTACCGGCTGCCGGGGCGCCGCTCGGGCGCGTTCGAGGCACGGCACTGGTTCGGCGACTGGGTGGTGCGCGGAGAGGCTGTGCGCGAAGACCCGTCCCGTGCCTACGGTCCGCTTTGGTTCACGCAGCACAGCGTCGACCGTGGGGTGCTCCGGCTGAGCGCGCAGCTGGCACCGGCCGCCGGCGTGGGCGAGGCCGAGCTGTGGCTCGATGACGGCGCTGGTTGGCAGCTGGCGCAGAGTGCTTCGGTCGACCCCGTCGCCGCCAACGCCGTGTTTCAGGTGCCCGACTTCGACGCGACGACCCGGCACCGCTACCGCGTCGTTGCCGTGGGCGCGGCTTCGGCCGATGCGCTCGAGGGCAGCGTGCGGCCACCGAAGGAAGCGGGGCTGGTGCACGTCGCGGCGGTGCGGGGCCACGCCGAGCGGACCTTCCCGCACGGGGCGTTGGTGGACAATCTGCGCGAGGCCGATCCGGACGTGCTGTTGTTCGCCGGTGGTCAGATCGGGCCCCGCCCGCTGCCGGAGGCGGGCGAGGAACGGATGGTCGCGGCCTACCTCGGACGGCTCGGGGTGTTTGGCTGGGCGTTCGGCGATCTGCTGCGCGATCGGTTGAGCCTGATGCTGCTCGATCCGCACGGCGGCCCCTCACCGAGGGTCGGGCGCGGGGGCGGCGCGGGAGCCGCGCTGGATTTGGTCGTGCGGCGCACTTTGGCCGGTCATCTGCCCACGCCGACGGCGGCTGCCGGCGGCGAGCGCTACCGCGCGGTGGCGTACGGCGGGGTGGGCTTCGCGCTGCTCGACTTTGGCGACGGCACCGCGCCGGAGCTGGTGAGTGACCCGCAGCTGGAGTTCCTGCGCGGGTGGAGTCGCGACTGGCGCGGTGTCGAGCTCAAGATCGCCTGTGCGCCGCAGCTGCTGGCCGCGATGCCGAGCGGCGCGAATGCCACCGCGCCGTGGCCGCGGGCCCAGCGCGACGAGATCCTGGAGATCCTGAGGCGCGCGGGCATACCACTGGTTGCCGGCGGCGACGGTCCGCCGGTGTTCCTCCGCCACGGCGTCGATGCGTCGGCCGACGCGTCCTACGGTCTGCGGCTGCCGTGGATCGCCGTGCCCCCTGCTTTGTCGCCCGAACCCGGCTGGCCACTGCTGCAGGCCGCGCGCGACGCGCGCGGCAACCCGTTCACGCTGTTGGCGAGCGGCCACCCGCGTCCGGTGCGGCCGGAGGACGACGCGGCCGATGCGGTCGGCCACCGTCGCGGTGCGGGGCATGCCGAGCTCTGGTGCGACGTCACCCGACGCCGCGTCGCGATCGACTGCTGGCGTCTGGCGTATGACCGCGACGAGCCCGCCGACGATGCCCAGCCGTCCGGCTGGCCGGTGTCGTTCGCGGCCACCGACAACGACGCCCGTTCCGGCGCGGTGCGACTCCCGCCGATCACGGTGAGTGGCGCGCGGCGCCCGGTGGTGGAGGTGTTCGATGGCGATCGCCTGTGGTCGACCGGGCCGCTGCCGGCCGACGGTCGGGTCACGGCCCCGCGCGCCACCGGCCGCTACCGCGTGGTGGTGACCGATGCCGACCGCGGCGCCCGCGAGGAGCTGACGCTGGAACCCGGCGGTCCGGCGGCGTCGGTCGTGCTGCACCCCTGACGCCCGCGGTCTTCCTCCTGGTCACACCAACTTGGTGTCGCCCGGCCGCGCCACCGATGGGGGTGGCAGCGCGCCGTCCATCGACAGGTCGGCCGGCATCAGGTCGAGGGTGGACTCGTTGGCGACGAAGTCCCAAGTCACGCGTTCGCCGGTGTAGGCCGCGAGCCGGCCCATGACCGCGGTCAACGAGCTCGCCGCCATCTCCTCGGCTTCGACGATCGGCTTGCCGGCGCGGATCGACGCGATCAAGTGCTCGTGCTCGGTGACGTAGGCGTTGGGCTCGTACCGCGTCTTCAACAGCCGCTCGCCGCCGTGCGTGGTGATCGTGGTGGTGCCGAACGGCGCGATCACCGCGATGCCCTTGGTGCCGACGATGCGGTTGCTGGTCTCGGCCGCGCCGGGCTGCTGGCGGCACATGAACGACAGAGTCGCGCCGGTGCCGTACTCGTAGTCGACCGAGGTGCAGTCGTAGATCTCACTGTCGGCGGGCCTGAGGCGTTGGCCGCCCGCGCCGAACGCCGACACCGGCGGGCCGCCCATGGCCCAGTTGATGGCGTCGATGTTGTGCACGGCCTGCTCGACGATCTGGTCGCCGCAGAGCCAGACGAAGTGGTACCAGTTCCTGAGCTGGTAGGCGACGTCGCTCTCGCCCTCCTCGCGGGCGTGGTACCAGATGCCGCCCGAGCAGTACCGCGCCTGGGCGAACAGCACGTCGCCGATCGCGCCCTCGTGGATCGCCTCGATGCCCTCGGTGTAGTTGTTGGCGCGCCGGAACTGGGTGCCGGTGACGATGGCGAGTCCCTTCTTGCGCGCGATCGCGGCGGAGGCCAGGATCGAGCGGTAGCCGGCGGGGTCGACACAGGCGGGCTTCTCGATGAACGAGTGCTTGCCGGCGGCGACCGCCGCGGCGAGGTGCAGCGGCCGGAAGCCGGGTGCGGTGGCGTGCAGCACGAGGTCGACGTCGGGGTGCTCGATCAGCCGCTGGTACGCGTCGAGACCGCCGAAGATGGCCTCGTCGGCGACGTCGACGTGGGACTCGAACGCGCCGTCCTCGGTGGCGCGCAGCGCGTCGCGGGCGCCACGCGCCTTGTCGAGGAAGGCGTCGGCCAGCGCGACCAGCCGCACGCCCTCGCTCGAGCGGATCGACTGCAGCGCCGCGCCCTTGCCGCGCCCGCCGCAGCCGATCAGGCCGATGCGGATCTCGTCGTTCCCGGCATGCGCTCGGGTTCGGGGGGCGACGCTGACCGCGGCGGCGGCGGCGCTGCGGGAGAGGAAGACGCGGCGATCGACCTTGGTCATGACGGTCAGAGAGCGTAGCGCTCCGATCGCCGAGCGCCGAGTCCTTCGCCGTCGTCTACTTGGTCTCGTCGATCCAGGGCTGCCAGGCGTCGGCGGCGCGGTCGTTGCCCATGTCGCGCAGCAGCTCGATGCCGCGCGCCATCACTTCGCGCGCGACCGAGCTGACGTTCTCCCGGCGGCCGCGCGCCAGGCAATAGCCCTGGTCGATCAGGCACTGGGCCTGCTTGGCCACGGCCTGGATACCGCCGTAGCGCTGCGCCGCGATCTGGTACGAAGCCGCCGCCAAAGACCAGTCGCCGTCCGGGTTGCGGTTGGGCTGCAGGCTCCAGGCGAGCCAGTGCCGAAACTTGGCTTCCTCGGCGTTGGCTTCGACCCGCGCGCACAGCTTGGCGGCGGTCTCGTAGGCGGTCACCGCCTTCTGCCAGCTGCCGTTGGGGTTGCGACCCGGAATCTGCCAGTGCGCGAGCAGACCGAAGCACTCCGCTTGGCTCAGGACCTCGCCGGCGCGGTCGAACAGCCGGGCCGCGCGGGCGAACAGCGTGCAGGCGCGCTCTACCTTCGGCTGCGGGTTGCGGTCGTCGACGAGGATCTCGCCCATGGCGCGCAGGCTCGCCGCGTGGTCGGCGTGGGCGCCGGCGGCGCCGCTGAGCTCGGCCGCTTCGCTGTAGGAGAGCAGCGCCGTGCGCAGGTCGCCGTGATCGCGCTTGTGGTGGCAGTGCGCGAGGGCGCGCAGTGACTCGGCCAGCTCGACCGCGGGCACCTTGCCTTCGCGAGCCACTTCGAGAGCGCGTGCGTTGATCTGCAGGGCGGCGTCCCAATCGCCTTCGGGGTTCTGCGCGGTCGGCGTGACGCACCACGCCGCCCAGTGGAGGGCGGTGCGCAGCTCGCGTTGGTTGCCGAGCTGGCGGAACAAGTCCGCGCTCTGCTCGTGCAGGGTCTTGGCCTCCTGCCAATCGCCGGCGGGGTCGCGGTCGCGCTGGCGGCAGAGGGCCAGCTCGCGCAACGCCAGCGCGCGCGCCAAGACGTCGCCGATCTGCTCGCGCAGGTCGATCGCGGTGCGCAGCAGCGTGGTGGTCTGTCGCCAGCTGCCGGCGGGGTTGGCGCCGGGCCGCGTGCAGCGCGCCGCGAGCTCGAGGCTGGCGGCGGCGCCCCTCGCGTCACCGTAGGTGTCGAACACCAGACGGGCCCGCTCGAGCTCGACTACGGCACCCTGTAGATCGCCCTCTTCTTGCGCGCGCTGGCCGCGCTCGAACAGCCATTGGCCCAGAGTGGGGAGCTGCGAGTAGCCTGCGAGCCCGAGCCCGCCGGCGACCACCAGGCCGGTGATCAAGGCGGGCATCTTCGAGCGCTTTCGCCGCAACAAATGGGGTGGCGTCCAGGTTCGGGCGGCCGGAGTCACTTCCGCTTCATCGACGCGGCGCGAACACCGACTTGAGATCGAGGGGGCCCGTGGTGGCGAGCGCTGGGCACCGCGGCGCTATGGTGTCGGCATGCGCAACACTGCCGGTTTTGTCACCGCCGCGCTGTGCGCCGCGGGCGTGGTCGCGGCCCAGAATCCCAGCGGCGTCCGCGTCGAGCAGGGAGCGGACGGAGTGCGGGTTTCGATCGATGACCAGCTGCTGACGGTCTACCGCCACCAGGGTTTTTCACGACCGATCCTGTATCCCCTGCACGGTCCCGGTGGCACCGTCGTGGTGCGGCATTGGCCGATGCGCGACGACGTCGAAGGCGAGCAGCGCGACCACGTCCACCAGCGGTCATTGTGGTTCGCGCACGGCGATGTCAACGGCGTCGACTTCTGGTCCGAAGGCGCCGCCGCGGGCCGCATCGAGCACGTCGCCTTCGACCGCACCGAAGTGGTCGAGGACACGGGCATCATCGCAGCGCGCAACCGCTGGCTGGCGGCCGACGGCAGCGAGGTGTGCCGT
Organism: Planctomycetota bacterium; assembly: GCA_965223545.1. Lineage (GTDB taxonomy): Bacteria > Planctomycetota > UBA1135 > UBA1135 > UBA2386 > CBDCWY01. The sequence goes on from OZ245006.1 coordinate 7,984,007, forward strand.
GACCGGCGCGTGCTGCGGTTTCGTCCGGTCGATGGGGCCGTCGAGATCGACTACGACGTGACCCTCGAGACCAGCGCCGGTCCACTGCAGTTCGGCGACACCAAAGAAGGCACGATGGCGATCCGGCTGGCCAAGGAGCTGCGCTTGCGCGGCCCGGCGGCGGGCGGGCGTTGCATCACCAGCCGGGGACATGCCGACGCGTCAGCCTGGGGCAAGCGCGCGGAGTGGGTCGACTACTGGGGCGCCGTCGACGGGCACGTGGTCGGGGTGGCGTTGATGGCACACCCGGACAACCACGCGCACCCCACCTGGTGGCATGCCCGGGACTACGGATTGCTTGCGGCCAACCCGTTCGGTGCGCACGACTTCGAGGGCGCTCCGCCGGGTACCGGCGCGCTGCGCTTGGCGCCTGGCGAGCGCCTGACCCTGCGCTATCGCTTCGTGCTGCATCGCGGCGACGCCGTCGACGCGGGCATCGCGGCTCGCTACGAGAGGTATGCCGCCGTCACACGCATGCTCGAGCGACGCTGGGAGTTCGACGGTCCGGCGCGCCTGGCACAGTGGAGGCTGTCGGACGACGCGGCGTGGCGGGTGCGCGATGGAAGCCTCGAGCTCCACGCCGCGAGCAGCTACTCCCCGCCGGTGCGTTCGCCCCGCGCGCTGGCCCTGGCCGACGTGCGGGTCGGCGACTTCGAGCTGGATGTGGTGGCGCAGCAGACCGGCCGCGAATACCCACACCGCGATCTCTGCATCGTGTTCGGCGTGCAGAGCCCGAGCCGCTACTACTACGCGCACCTGGCGTCGGCCGCCGACGCGCACGCGCACAACGTGTTCTTGGTCGATGGCGCCGACCGAAGAGCGATCGGAACCGCACACACCGACGGTGTCGATTGGGGCGCAGGCTGGCACCGGGTCCGGTTGCGTCGATCGGTGACCGATGGTCGGATCGAGGTCTACTTCGACGACATGCAGCGCCCGGTGATCACCGCGACCGACCACACCTTTGCCGACGGGGCTCTGGGCGTGGGCTCGTTCGACGACACCGGGCGGTTCAAGGACATCGTGCTGCGTGCTCCACGGCTGGAGGAAGCCCCGGCACCGCGGTTTCGCGCACCCCCCAACGTGGTCTTGATCATGGCCGACGACCTCGGCTACGCCGAGCTCGGCTGCTACGGACAGGAGCGCATTGCAACCCCGCACATCGACCGGCTGGCGGCGCAGGGAATGCGGTTTACCCAGGCCTACTCGGGCGCGCCGGTGTGTGCACCGGCGCGGTGCGTGCTGCTCACCGGCCGGCACTCGGGCCACGCCACCATCCGCGACAACTTCGAGCACAAGCCGGAGGGGCAGAAGCCGATCCGCGACGCCGACGTGACCCTCGCCGAGGTGCTGGCACCCGCCGGCTATGCCAGCGGCGCGTTCGGCAAGTGGGGGCTCGGCTATCCGGGCAGCGAGGGCGATCCGCTGGCGCAGGGGTTCGACCGCTTCTACGGCTACAACTGCCAGCGCCACGCCCACAACTTCTATCCGCGCTACCTGTGGAGCGACGCCGAGCAGGTGCGGCTTGCGGGCAACGACCGCGGCGTCACCGGTGCGCAGTACTCGCACGACTTGATCGAGGCCGAGGCACTGGAGTTCATCCGCGCGCACGCCGAGCGCCCGTTCTTCTGCTACGTGCCCTTCACCATTCCCCACCTGGCGCTGCAGGTGCCCGAGGCGTCGTTGGCCGAGTACGCGGGCCGCTGGCCGGAGACGCCGTACGAGGGGCGGAGCTACCTGCCGCACCCGACGCCCAAGGCGGCGTACGCGGCGATGGTCAGCCACATGGACCGCAGCGTGGGCCGGCTGATGGAGCTGCTCGACGAGCTCGAGCTCGCCGACAACACGCTGGTCGTGTTCACCAGTGACAACGGGGTGACCCACCTCAAGGGACAGGTCGACTACGAGTTCTTCCAGAGCTCCGGTCCGCTGCGGGGACTGAAGGGATCGGTCTACGAGGGCGGCATTCGCGTGCCGTTGATCGCTCGCTGGCCGGGTGTGATCGAGGCGGGCGCCGAGACCGATCACGTCTGTGGATTCCAGGACGTGATGCCGACCCTCGCCGATGTCGCCGGCGTCCCGCTGCAGGGCGAGTGCGATGGCATCAGCCTGCTGCCCACCCTCACCGGCGGCGAAGGACAAGGGCAGCACGACTACCTGATCTGGGACTTTCCCGGCTATGGCGGACAGCTGGCCGTGCGCAAGGGCCGTTACAAGGCGGTGCGGCGCAACCTGCGCAAGGAGCCCGACGCCCCGCTCGAGCTGTACGACTTGCAGAACGACATCGGCGAGCAGCAAGACCTCGCGGCCGAGTTGCCCGAGGTGGCCGCCGAGCTGGCGCGGCTGATGCGCGTCGGGCGCACCGAGCCGATGCACGAACGGTTCCGTTTCGGAGAATACGGTGACCGCTGAGGTCGCGCCGGCCAAGCCCGTGTTCCGAGTCCGGGCGTGGCTGCTCGCCGGCGCGCTGGCGTGCGGTGCCTGCCAGCGGCAACCGCCGCCTTTGGTCAGCGAGCCGTTGCGGCCGCTCGCCGGACAAGGTGAGCGGCGGTTCGTGCGGCTGGATCCGGACGCCACGGGCTTGCGTTTCGTCAACGAGCTCTTGCCGGAGAACGCATACCCCTACCTGAACAACGGCGCCGGCGTCGCGGTCGGCGACGTCGATGGTGACGGCCGCCCCGACGTCTATCTGGTCTCGCGCGATGGCCGCAACGCGCTGTTCCTGCAGCGCGCGCCGTTCGAGTTCGTCGACGCCACCGAGCGCGCCGGCGTCGACGGCGGGGCCGCATGGGGATCGGGTGCGTCGTTCGTCGACATCGACGGCGACGGCGACCTCGATCTGTACGTGTGCAACACCGAGTCGCCCAACCTGCTGTACGTCAACCGCGGCGATGGGCAGTTCGACGAACGGGCGGCCGAGTTCGGCCTCGATCTGGTGGCCGCGTGTCAGATGGCGACGTTCGCGGACTACGACCGCGACGGTGACCTCGACGTGTACATCGTGACCAACCGCGTCTTCGCCGGGGATCTGCCGGCCGAGATCGTCGCCGATGTGCGCGTGCCGGCCGCCGTGACCAAGACCGCCGCCGAGATGTTCGGCTCGACCGATGGCGTCGTGCTGGCGGATGGGGAATGGCGGATTCCCGAGGCGGCGCGGAGCCACGTGTTCGCGATGCGCGACCAGCTGTACTTCGGTGGCCAGCGCGACCGCTTGATGCGCAACGACGGCGGCCGCTTCGTCGACGTCACCGCCGAAAGCGGCATCGCCGACCAGGGCATGGGGCTGTCGGCGACGTGGTGGGACTTCGATGGCGACGGCTGGCTCGATCTGTACGTGGCCAACGATCTGGAGTCGCCGGATCAGCTCTACCGCAACCTCGGCAGCGGGCTGTTCGAAGAAGTCGCCGCCCGCACCGTGCCGCACACCGCCTACTACGGGATGGGCTCGGATGCGGCCGACCTCGACAACGACGGCCGCCTCGAGCTCATGGTGGCGGACATGTCCGCCACCTCGCACGAGAAGTCGAAGATGCTCATGGGGCCGATGGGCCGTCGCCGGTGGGTGCTGGAGAACGCACGTCCACCGCAGTACATGCGCAACGCGGTGTTCTGGAACAGCGGCACGCCACGGCTGCAAGAGATCGCGCATCTTGCCGGCTTGGCGAGCAGCGACTGGACCTGGGCAGTGCTGCTCGCCGACTGGGACCTCGACGGACACAACGACGTGTTCGTCACCAACGGCATCCCGCGCTTCGACATGAATCCCGACAACGCGCTGCGCTTGGCCGGGGCTCCGCGTGCGCAGCAGGTGGCGTTCGCGCGGCGGATCGCCGCGCTGCCGGAACGCAACCTCGCGTTCCGCAACCTCGGCGACCTGCGCTTCGAGGACGTCGCCGAGGAGTGGGGGATCGACCACCGCGGCGTCAGTCAGGGCGCGGCCTACGGCGACATGGATCGCGACGGCGATCTCGACCTGGTGGTCAACAACCTCAACGGCCACGCTTGGATCTACCGCAACGAGACCGTCGGTGCACACCGTCTGGTCGTCCGTTTGGCCGGCCGGGGCGGCAACTCGGCGGGCATCGGGGCGCGGGTCGTCTTGCGCACGGCGGGCGGCGTGCAGGTGCGCGAGGTGATGCCGGTGCGGGGTTACCTGTCGTCGTGCGAGCCGGCGGCGTTCTTCGGCTTGGGAACGGAGTCGCGGATCGAGCAGTTGGTCGTGTGCTGGCCGTCGGGGGTCGAGCAGAGCTTCGATGACGTACCGGTGGACCACGCGGTGACGGTCACCGAGCCGCCTCCGCCGCAAGTGCGGTCCGCGCCGGCGGCGGCGGCCGGCGCTGGGCAGCCACCGTGGTTTCGCGAGGAGGCAGCGCGCTTGGGCTTGCCGTTCGAACATCGAGAGCGGGCCTTCGACGACTATGCGTTGCAGCCGTTGCTGCCGCACCGGCTGTCGCGAGCAGGACCGGGAATCGCGGTCGCCGACGTCGATGGGGACGGCGCGGACGACGTGTGGGTGGGAGGGGCCGCTGGGCAGGGCGGTGCTCTCTATCTACACCGGGAAGGCGAGTACCGGCGGGTGGACGGTCCGTGGACGATGCACGGTGAGGCCGAGGACATGGGCGCGGTCTTCTTCGACGCCGATGCCGACGGTGCGCTCGACCTCTTCGTTGCCAGCGGGGGCATCGAGGCCGAGGCTGGCGCTGCCACCTACGCCGACCGGTTGTACTTGGGCGACGGCAGCGGTGGGTTTCGCGACGCCACCGAACGTGTGCCGGGCCCGTTCGCCTCGAGCTCCGCGGTGGCGGCGGCCGACTTCGACCGCGACGGCGACGTCGACCTGGCGGTCGGCGGGCGCGTGGTGCCGGGCCGCTATCCACATGCGCCGCCTTCTCGGCTGCTGCGCAACGATGGCGGTCGGTTCACCGTCCTCGAAGACGCGCACGCGCCGGGCCTGGCCGACGCCGGCATGGTGACGGCGTTGCTGTGGGCGGATCTCGACGACGACGGCTGGTTGGACCTGATCGGCGCGGCGCACTGGCGGCCCCTGGTGTGGTGGCGGAACGCGGGCGATGGCGGGTCGTTGGCCGCAAGAGAGGCGCTGCCCGCGGGCACGGGCTGGTGGAACGCCGTCGCGGTGGGCGACCTGGACGCCGACGGCGACCTCGACCTGGTCGCGACCAACAACGGCGAGAACAGCAAGTACCACGCCGACGACGACCATCCCGCCCTGTTGTACAGCGCCGACTTCGACGGCAACGGGGTCCTCGACGTGATCGAAGCCAAGCTGCGCGGTGACGAGCAGCTGCCGGTGCGGGGCCGCAGCTGCAGCAGTGCGGCGATGCCGTTCGTCGCCGAGCGCTTTCCCACTTACGAGCGATTTGCGCACGCGGCCCTGGACGACATCTACAGTGCCGCGGCGTTGGCGGCGGCGCGCCGCGACACTGCCAGCGAGCTGCGCAGCGGTTGGCTGCGCAACGACGGTGGCGGCAGCTTCCATTGGCTGCCATTCGAGCGCCGGGTGCAGGTCGCTCCGGGCTTCGGCGTCGTGGTCCGCGATCTCGACGGCGACAGCCTGCTCGATGTGTTCATGGCGCAGAACTCCGATGCGCCGGAGCCGGAGACCGGCAGGATGGCGGGCGGCCTCGGCCAGGTGCTCGCCGGCGTGGACGGCGGCCCTCCGGCCTGGCGGGGCGCCGCCGAGACCGGGGTGGTGATCGCTGCCGATGCGAGCGCCGCGGTGAGCGCCGACCTCGATCGCGATGGCAGCCCGGATCTCCTGGTCGGGATCAACGACGGGCCGGTGCGCGTCCTGCGCAACACGGCGGCGTCGACGCGGTTCTTCGCCGTGCGCCTCGAGGGGCCGCCGGGCAACCCGACGGCGATCGGTGCGCGGGTCACCGTGCAGCTGGCCGGTGGCCGGCAACAGGTGTTGCCGGTGGTGTGCGGCAGTGGCTACCTGTCGGCGGCCAGTCCGGAGTTGCTCTTCGGTACCGACGCGCAGACCGTCGCCGAGGTGCGCGTGCGTTGGCCGAACGGTGAGCACACCGTCCACCGGCCGGCCGAAGGTCAGCGGCGCGCGGTGTTGACCAGTCCCTCGCGCTGAATCGGCCGGCGCCACCGCGCCAGAATCGCGCGGGCGCCGGCGGCGGCCGACAGCAGGGCGAAGCCGTACAGCTCCGGCCGGAGCGGAGTGGCATACCGCGGCCAGGGGGCGAACACCGTGTAGACCGCGGTGGCGTAGAGCAGCGGCGCCAGCAGCAGCCAATCTCGTCCGAGCCCGTGGCCGCGCAGGCGCCGCCACAGCGCGGCGGCCGCGCCGGCGGCGGCGAGCACTACGAGCAGCGGGTGGAGTATCTGCATGCCGCGGCGCGTGGCCTCGGCTGCCAGTTGGGTCTCGTAGAGCGAATCGGCGACCGGAAACACGTACACGTCGCCTTGTCCCTGCAGGATCGACCAACCCCACAGCGCCGCCGGTTTGCCCAGCAGATACCAGGCGAGGTACTTGCCGGGCTGTTGGCCGACGCGCTCGGACAGCACCTCGGCAAAGCGCTGCCACGAGCGGCCGAACTCGGGTTGGGCTTCGTCCTCCAGGTACGCCGAGTAGCGGTAGCGCGGGTCGCGGTGCACCCAGTCGGGGTAGGCGCCATGCGTCATCGTCATCAGGGCGCGCTGGCTGCCGCGCAGGGCCGGATCGTCGATGCCGTGCGAACGCATTGCCCATGCGCCGACGCCGGCGCCGACGATCAGCAGGATGGTGATCGCCTGGCGGCGGTTGGTGAAGACTGGCAGCAGCGCCAACGGCAGCAGGGCAAAGCTCTCGTTGATGGCGGCCGTGGCGAGGAGCAACACGCCGGCCAGAACCGTTCGGTGTCGGGCGACTGCCAGCAGGGCGCCGAGCAGGCTCACGCTGCACGCGGTCTCGGTCAGGATGTAGCTGCAGCTGGTGACCAAGTGTGGGCTGAGGGCGGTGAGTGCGGCGGTGCCCAAGGCGATGGCGTCGCCGGCGATGGGGCGGAGCAACGCGAACGCGAGCCAAACCGCCAGCGTCGACAGAGCGACCTGCAGCCAACGAACGGCCGCGTACCAGCCATCGCTGCCGGCGATCGCCATCGCCACCGCGAGCAGCGCGGGGTAGCCCGGGGAGCGGAGCGAATCGGGCCGCGGAGGGGCTTGGCGGTCGACCGAGAACGTGCCGTGCTCGACCAGGTTGTGCGCCGCCTGGGCGTACTGGCCGGCGTCGGTGCGCAGGGGGTCCTTGACGTAGGTGACGGCGACGTAGCCGGCGCGCAGCAGGAGCGCGACGGCGCAGACGAACACCAACAGGACGTAGCGCTCGGGGGCTCGCATGATGGGGGGCGGTGCTCGAGGGGGCGGTCGCCGCCTCCTGGGGTATCGGCCGGCGCCGGGTCCGGAGTGCAGCGCGCCGGCCTTTCCGTTCAGAACCGTTCGGTTCATCGGGCCGCGCGGGTTGGCCGATACCATGGGTGCGCTTTGCGCCACCCGGCCACGCGGCAGCGCTTGGCCCCCAAAGCGCCCTTCGACCCCCCCCTCGGAATGACCAGCTTGCACGAGACGACGGCGGCTTCACCCGTCACCGCCGGCCGGCGGCGCGTACTGCTCGCCGTCGGCACCCGCCCCGAGGCGGTCAAGATGGCGCCGGTGATCACCGCGCTGCGCGCGCGGCCCGAGCTCCAGGTGCGGGTTCTGGCCACCGCGCAGCACCGGGACATGCTGGACTCCGTAATGGAGTTCTTCGGCGTCGCTCCGGATGTCGACCTGGATCTGATGCGCCCGGGCCAGGGACTGGCGGATTTGACCGCCCGCATGCTGTCGGCGGTGGACGCCGTCTTGGCGCGCGAACAGCCGGACCTGGTGCTCGCCCAGGGGGACACCACGACGGTGATGGTCACCGGGTTGTGCTGCTACTACCGCGGCATTCCGTTCGGCCACGTCGAGGCGGGACTGCGCACCGGCGATCGCCGGCAGCCCTTTCCCGAGGAGATGAATCGCGCGGTCGTCGGGTGGCTCGCCGACCTGCACTTCGCGCCGACCGAAGCCGCGGCCGACAACTTGCGGCGCGAGGGCGTCGCCGAGGACCGGCTGCACGTCACCGGCAACACGGTGATCGACGCCTTGCTGTGGGCTGCCGAGCGGGACTTGCCGCATCACTACGGCTCCGGCGAGCGGCCGTTGGTCCTACTCACCGCGCACCGCCGCGAGAGCTTCGGTGCGCCGCTGCGCGCGGTGTTCGGCGCGGTGCGTGCGCTGGTCGAGGCGCGCGACATCGAGGTGCTCTACCCGGTGCATCCCAATCCCAACGTGCAGCGCGCGGCGCAAGAGCTGCTCGGGGGGCACGCGCGGATCCACCTGGTCCCGCCGCTGACCTATCCACAGTTCGTCGCGGCGATGCGGCAGGCCCACCTCGTGCTCACCGATTCCGGCGGGGTGCAGGAGGAGGCGCCGTCCCTCGACCTGCCGGTGTTGGTGTTGCGCGACGTCACCGAGCGGCCGGAGGGGGTCGCGGCGGGTGCCAGCCGGCTGGTGGGAACCGAACCGGAGCGGATTCTGGCGGCCGCGACCGCGCTGCTCGATGACCCGAAGGCGCATGCCGCGATGGCGGGCGCGCGCAATCCATACGGCGACGGCCGGGCCGCCGAGCGCATCGTCGCGGCGGTCAGCGGGTTTCTGACGCCGGCTCCGCGCGGCGCAGATGGCGTCTGAGGTCGGTCTCCTCGCGCGTCGGATGCCACCAGGCCAAGACCGCGAAGGCGAGCAGGACCACTCCCAGCTCGAGCGCACCGAGGTCCAGCGCTGGCCACAGCCGGCCGGTGAGATCGACGACCGCCAGCAGGGCCGTCAGCTGCAGGGGGCGGCGGAAGACGCGGCGCCACGCCAGGTCGACGCCGGCGGACCGCAGCGCGCCGGCGAGATGCAGAACGTACCACAGTTGGGTGGCGACCATCGCGAGCACGGCGCCGAGCGCGCCGCCGCCGGGGACCAGGACGGCGTTGGCGCCGACGTTGAGTAGAACTGCCAGGCAACAGGCGCGGCCCCAGACCTGTTGGCGGCCGACCGCGCGCAGCGCATTGTCCAGCGGTGCGGCGACGAAGCGCAGGAACAGCACGGGCGCCAGGGCGACGGCGAGCGGCCCCGCGCCGGCGTAGCTGCTTCCCAACAGAAGAGTGATCAGCCCATCGCCGTGCAGGGCGAGCAGCAGCGCGCCGGCCCAGCCCACCGTGCCGACGACCGTCGCGTCGAGGTGGTAGAGGCGGGCGACTGCCGTAGGGCCGTGGTGGCCGAGCTTGTAGGCGAGCGGCGAGATGGCGGTGGTGACCACCTGCGGCAGGAGCAACGCCAACACCAGTAGACGGGTGGCAGCGTGATAGCGTCCGACTTCTTCGACGTCGCGCCACAGTCCGAGCAGCAAGACGTCGAGCTGGCCCATGGCGAGCACCGCGAGAACGCCGACGGCAAAGGGCATCGAGGACCGCAGCGTCGTGGCCATCGCGTGCGCGGAGATCGCGGGCCGCACTTGGCGCACGATGCCGACCCACGGCAGCGCGGCGGCGAGCACCGCGGCACCGGCGTAGGCGTAGGCCAGGGTGTCGACACCACCCCCGGCGAGGAGTACCGCGGCCATGGCGGCTCCGCGCAGGAGGCTGCGGTGCATGGCGATCCGCGCCGTCCACTCCATCCGCTCCCAGGTTTGGTACACCGACGACGCCAGCATGCCGGCGCCATCGGCGAGGCTCGCGACGAACAGGGCGGGCAGCAGCGCGATGACCTCGGCGGGATAGCCGGCCAGCATGCTGATGCCGAGCGCAGCGACGAACACCGGCACTGCCAGCAGCGCCCGCCAGACGAGGGCCGCGCCGAGGAAGCCCGGCAGGGCCTCGGGCTGCCGCGTGCAAGTGTGCACCAGAGCGACGCTGGTGCCCAAGTTGCAAAACGGGGTCGCCAGCAGGGCGACGGTGAGCGCCAGCGAGAACACTCCGTACGCCGGCACGCCGAGGTAGCGGGCGACCAGAAAGAACAGGGCGTACTGGACCGCCGCGCTGCCGACCACGCCGATCCCGACGAAGGACAGGTTGCGCACCAACCGGTCGGCCGAAGCGCGCACGGAGTGGTCGGCCGCGGCGCCCTCGATCTCTCCGGGCAGCGCGCTGCCGCGTGAAGATTCTCGGCCCCGGACGCTCACCGCCGCTGCGCTTCCGTCGCCGGCACGCTCTGGCACGCAGCCATCAGCATGCCCAGCGCCATGAACAAGAAGTGGTTGCGGATCCAGTCGCCGACGGCCTGCACACCGACGACGGCGAACACGGCGAACGACAACGCGAGCGCACGGTTTGCCGATGGTGGGGCGCCGCGCGTGCGCCAGACCCGGAGGCCGACGGATCCGAGCAGGCCGACCAACAAGAGCAGGCCGAGCAGGCCGCACTCGCTGGCGAACTCGAGAAAGATGTTGTGCGGATACGAGCGTTCCGCCCACGCGTCGAGCTCGGCGAATCCGCCGGGGCCGACGCCGATCAAGGGCGACGACAAGAACGCCTGCCAGGACGTTTGCCAGGCGTAGGCGCGCTCTTGATAGGCCAGTGACTCGAGGACTCGTCCCGGGTCGAAGCGCTGCTCGAGCACTTCGGATGCCGACGAGCTGTAGAACGCGACGATGGTGACCGTGGCGATCGCCGCCGGCCAGAGCACGGCGCGTCGCAGGCGGATCGCGAGCGGTGCCAGCGCCACCAGCGCCGCGATGGTGTAAGCGCGGGCCCCGGAGATCGCGATCAAGCCGAGACAGATGGCGAACACCGCCATGCTGAGCCGGCGCGGACCCGTGCGACCGCGATGCCACACCCACAGTGCCGCGGCGCCGAACGCGATCTTGGCCAGCGCGAAGGCCAGCGCCTGGTGGGCGGGTTGGACCAGCACGCCCGCGTAGGCGTGCAGCCGATAGAAGTAGTCGATCGTCAGCCGCGCCGGCTCGAGGGCGAGCGAGGCCAAGCTGCAGAGCAGCAACGGTGCTGCGAACAGGATGAGCCAGCGCGCCGGCGGCGGCGCCACGGCACGGCCGGCGGCCCAGCCGAGGAGCAGGGACGGGCCGCAGAGCAGGAAGAAGGCCGCCGTCTTCTGTTCGCCGTAGCCGTTGAGCGTCCGGCCGGTGACCGCGAGCAGCGCCACGTGGGCCAGCATCACCGCGCCGAGCCCGGCGAAGATCCAGACCTCGCGCTGGCGCAGGATGCCGCGCAGCTGGCCGCTGACCACGGCCAGCGGCAACAGCACCAGCTGCGCGACCGCTGCGCCGGCGATCCAGTTGCCGCTCTCGCCGGTCAGCGCGTGCGAGATGGACAACGACAGGTAGTCGCCGAACAGCAGGAAGGCGAGGCCCACGTGCAGCGTGGCGGTCAGTGCCGCGCGCGATGCCCGTCCCGGAGCTGCACCGCGCGCCGCGACCACGGCCGCCGGGGAGTCGGGCAGCAGCGGCTGCCAGCCGTCGGCGACCGCCCGTCCGGCGGCCCGGCTCACTGCGCGGCGACGCGCAGCGCGCGCGCCAGCACGGGTTGTAGCTCGGCGCGCCAGCGCGGCAGGCCGTAGAGCTCGGGGCAGGCCTGCATCGCGTTGCGGCCGAGGCGGACGCGCAGGTCGGAGTCGGTGATCAGCTGGTGCAGGGCGGCTTCGAGATCGGTCGCCGTCGGCGCGACCAGGCGGCCGTTGTGCCCGTTCTGGATCAGGTTGGGCAGCCCGCCGACCCAGGTGCCGACGACCGCGCAGCCGTGATACATCGCCTCGATCGCGCTCAGCGAAGTTCCCTCCCCGCAGATCGTCGGAATCACCGCGATCGCGGCCTGCCCGTAGGCTTCGCCCATCCGCTCGAACGGCAAGCTGCTCAGCTGCCACTGCTCGCGACGCATGCCGGAGTCGATCAGCTGCCGGCGGAGCGGCTCGGTGTGATAGCCGGAGCCGACGACGAAGTCGAAGCGCAGGGCGTGGTGTCGCCGCGCCAGCCGCGGCGCGACCTGGGACATGAGCCAGATCCCGCGGCGCGGCTCGCTCCGCCGGGGGAAGCAGATGGTCAGCGGCGCGCCCGGCCGCTGCACGGCCGCCGGTTGCAGCGGCTGAGGGCCCCATTGGTCGGGGTCGATGAAGTTGGCGACGTAGTGCAGCTTGCGATCGTGCCCGGCATCCGGCCAGCGGGCGCGGTACCAGTTGAGGAAGTTGGTATCCACGCAGACCATCGCGCCGGCGCGACTTACCGCGTGGCGGGCGACGCGTTCGGCCAGCCGCACCTTGGCCCAGCCGTACTCGCCGTCCCACCAGATGCCGTGCTGCACGACGATGCTCCGCGGGCGGCAGAGCGGGAAGGCCAGGTCCTCGAACATGTAGACCACCGGCGCACCGGCCGGCAACGAGCGGTGGCAGGCGAGGTTGAAGGCCGGCGATGCCCAAGCGCGGGCCGGGCAGCGGTGGCCGACGATGCGGGCGCCGGCGTGCAAGGCGCGTTCGAAGGCGCGCGTCGCGCGCTGGTGCACGACCACTGGATGGCCGTTCGCGTTGAGCAACCGCACCAGCTCCAGCAGCCAGCGCTGTTGGCCGCCGTAGGTCATCGCCTCGCCTTCGTAGTCCAGCAGGCGCCACGTCAGCACGTGCACAGCCTCGGCCTCGAGCGGGCCGGCCGGTGCCTCGATGGCGGTGGCGGCAGGAGTCAGTGGGTCTTCGGCCCGAGCACCGCGTGCGCGAGGAAGCGCGACCAGATGCCGGCGACCAGTGTCCAGGTCAGTGGGTGCCATTTGCTGCGGTACTTGAGCACGAACTGGGTCATCGAGCGGTGCCGGAGCCACGTGCTGCGCAGCGGCGCGCGCCGGCGCGAGCCGCCGACGAGGTGCACGATCTCGGCGCGGGGGTGGTAGACCACGGTGTAGCCGTGCGCGCCGCTGGCGCGGCACAGGTCGACGTCCTCGCAGAACATCGGGTAGCGATCGTCGAGGCCACCGAGGGCGCGGAACAGCTCGCCGCGCACCAGCATGCAGCAGCCGCTGACCCAATCGGTCGATTGGGTGTCGGTGGGAGGCGCGTCGAGGTTGAGGTACGACCGGGTCCAGGGGTTGTCGGGCCACAGTCTGCTGAGCAGCGAATAGCGGTTGAACAGCGCGGCCGACAACGTCGGAAACCGGCGCCAGGAGCGCTGCAGATGCTCGCGGCTGAGGTCGTCCCAAACGCGCGGCCCGACGACGCCGACGCCGGGCGCCGCGTCGAGGTAGCGCACCAGCTCTTCGAGGCAGCCGTCGGTGAGCAGGGTATCCGGGTTGAGCAGGGCGACGTGGCGGCCGCGAAAGCCGCGCAGGGCGATGTTGTTGGCCTTGGCGAACGACACCGAATCCTCGAGCACGATCACCGTCGCGCGGGGAAACACCTCGCGCAGGCGCGTTGCGACCGGCTCGCCGGTGCCGTTCTCGACCACGCGAAAGTCGACCTCGAGCGCGCCGCACGCGCGCGCCCAGGTGTGGGCGCTGTCGAGCAGGAGCTCGAGCGAGCGGTAGTTGACCACCGCGACGGTCAGGTCGACGGTGGCCTTGGGGCGCTTCTGCGGTAGCGGCCGTTCGGGGGCGGCGCGCAGGAGCCGGCCGGGGGCGGCGGCCGGCTGCGCCTGGGTCTTTGCGGATGCCATGGGTCGGGGGGGGCGCGCGAACGCGCGTTCCGCCCTTGGGATCGGCATTTGCACCGGGAAAGCTGCAGTCGGACTGCCGAAAAAATCAGCGCGCGAACGGCTGCAGCTGGACGCCGCGGGTGCCGGCGATTCCGCCGGGCGTGCCGGGATCGGCGACGAGGGCCTGCGCGTACAGCGAGGCACCGAGCAGGCTTGCCGAGGTGGGGACCGGTGTCGGCCAGGTCGCGAGGCCGCCGGCATCCGTGCGTTGGGGCAGCAACAGCGCCGGCGAGCCGGGGCGGCCGAGCTCAACCAAGACGCGCAGCGAGCCGAGGGCGGCGTTGGCCGGTGCCGTGCCCAAGAGGAGCAACGCCGGCGCGCCGGCGGGCGCGTCGTCGATCTGCAGAGCGAAGCGCCGGTTGCCGAGCCACGGAGCGCCGAAGAAGTGGAGTGACGGCGGCCGTGCGCTGCCGTTGCCCGTGGCGGCGCCGTAGCGTCGCCCGAGCGCCGCCGGCCGCAGGACGAACAGGCCGCGGTTGGTGTCACTGATGTACACGTTGCCGGAAGGTTGACCGGCGTAGCAGCCCCAGGCCCCGGACCAGGCGCCCGTTCCCGGGCTGGTGACGTAGTGCCCGACCTCGATGGGATTGCGCGGGTCGCTCAGGTCGACCGCCCGGTATCCCTCGGCGTAGTACGCGATGTGCACCACCCGGTCGCGCAGCGTCGGGTTGTGGATGATCGAGCCGGCGGGCCCGGTGCGGTAGCTGGCGATCTGCTGCGGCAGGCGGGGATTGGCGATGTCGAAGATCCGCAGGTGGCCGCCGGGCAGCTCGCTGCCGGTGACCGCGTAGCGGCCGTCGCGAGTTGGCCAGGCCGAGTGGGCGGACGGGACCGCGATCGCGCCGAGGGGTGCCATCGCCGGCAGCGCGCTGACGTCGACCGTGACGTAGCGGCTGGCGTTGAACTCGGCCATGTGAGCGACGCCGTCCTGCACGAACAGGTCGTGCACGTAGCTGGTCCCGTACGATCGCAGCCAACGCGGTGCCACCGGGTTCTGCAGGTCGATCACGCCGACGCCGACGTCGGTTCCGCACGGATAGGCGATGCCGCGCTCGACGTCGATCGCCAAGTTGTGGGCGTTGCTCCACAACGATTGCCCCCACGTCGTGACCAGCCGCGGTTGGTCGGGGTTGCCGAGATCGAGGATTTGCATGCCGCCGCCGCCCTCGGTGACCACGTACGCGTAGCGACCGAAGGTGCGGATGTCGTGCGGCACCTCGTCACTCCAGCCGGAGAGTCCGTTGGCGAAGAAGGCGCGTTCGACCGGGTTGCGCGGGTCGGTGCACTCGATCACCCAGACCCCGGGTTCGCCGGACAGCAGCGCGAGCTCGCGGCCGCTCGGGCTGGCGTAGCCCCAGACGTCGGCGAACTTGCCCGCCGGCACGCCCGCCGGCGTGTAGACCGACTGCAGGGTGACGTTGCGGGCGGACTGCGCCACGGCGGGAGCCGCGAGAATGGCGCACGCCGCGAGGGGGAGCGAGCGGAGCAAAGGTGGGGTGGAGAAGGGCGCGGGGAGGCGACGTTCAAGCATAGCCCGTCGCGGGTCGCGGGTCCCGTCACGGCGCCGTGGCGACCACCGCATCGTAGCTGTCGGCGACACGGCTGGCGTAGCGCTGGGCACCGAACCGGTCTTGGGCAAAGCGAGCGGCCCGGGCGCCCATCGCCGCCAGCGCGTCGCGATCGCGCAGCATCTCGGTGGCGGTGTTCACCGCCGCGTCAAGATCGCCGACGGGCACCAGCCGCCCGGTGTCGCCGTCGCGCACTGCATCGACGATGCCGCCGTGCGGCCAGGTGAGGACCGGTACGCCGACTGCCTGGGCCTCGACCAGCGTGCGGCCGAACGGCTCCTGCAAGACCGGCAAGTGGACGAACAGATCCATCTCGGCGTACGAGGTCTCCGGAGTCGGAGAGCTGTCCCGCCACTCGATGCGCGCGGCACAGGCCAAGCGGTCGGCCCGCCGGCGCAACGCGCGGGCGTGTTCGCCGTGGGCGGCGACGGGTGCGGTCTGCAGCAGAAGCCGCGCGTCGGGTATCGCGCGGCAAACTCCATCGAACACCGTCAGTACGTGGTCGACACCCTTCCATGGCACCAGCCGTCCGACCCAGCCCAGCACGGGGGCGCGCCCCGGTCGAGGCCTTCGCGGCGCGAAGCGCTGCAGGTCGACGCCGTTGTGGATCACCTCGATCGGCGGTGGCAGTGGAGCGCCGCGCACCAGCTTGTCCTGCAGCGGCGAGGAGATCGTCAAGATCCGATCGGCCCACCAGCGGACCAAGCCGAACACGGCGCTCTCCACGGCGCGCGGCTTGAGGTCGAGCTCGCGCACGTGCCACACCAGCTGCGCGCCGGTGCGGCTGCAGTGGCGTCGCGCCGCCAGCCCGGCGAGCAGCTCGACGCTGACGTTGATGTGGACGATGCGCGGCTGCAGCGCTTCGAGCAGCTTGGCGATCCGCCAGATGCGCGCCGGCGCGCGGCCGAGCCAGGCCGCGTGCCACAGTGGATTGAGGGTGTGTTTGAGCTTCTTGAGAGGCACGTGGTGCACCCTCACGCCGAGGGCGCGGTAGCGCTCCGTGTAGGGACCGGCGTGCGGAAGCACCACGTGCGGTGTGTAGCGTTCTCGATCGAGGCAGCGGACCAGCTCGTACAAGCTGGCGTCGGCTCCCCCGATCTCGTTGGTCGCGGCGATGTAGACCACCGTCGCCGGCCCGCTCGCGGGCGGCGTGTCGGTGCGCGTGATGGGCGGCACGGATGGAATCACGATTCGCTCCGGGACAGTGATTGTGGGGTGGCGTGTGGACGGCGGCGCTGCGCTGCCGGGGCGCGCGGTGGTTGCGGAATCAGCACGTCGTCCCGGTCCGGGCTCGGCAAGACCACCGTCGGCTCGCGCGGTGCGCTGGAATCATCGGCGCGGGTTGCCGGGCGCAGAGCGCTCAACCGCAGCAGCATGTAGGCGCTGGCGAGCGTCGCGCCGGCGAAGGCGCGCAGCGACGGCCGCTCGCTGGGCAGCATCAGGAGGGCGCTCAGTCCGAGCGCGAGCGTGACCAGGCTGAGCACGCGCGCGACTTGTGAGTGCGACAGGCCGCGGCCGAGCAGCCGGTGGTGGATGTGACCGTGGTCGGCCACGGTGGTGGCGCGCAGCGCACCGCGCAGCGAGCGCACGTCGTCCGCCGCGCGCGCCCGGCGAAAGCGCCGCAGGAAGCTCTGCGCCGAGTCGGTGAACGGCACCGCCAGCGCCAGGAGAGCGGCGGTCAGCAGCAGTGCGGTGGCACGCTTGGTGCTGCCGGCCGCCGAGATGGCCGCCAGCAGGAAGCCGAGCAGCAGGGAGCCCGAGTCGCCGAGGAAGATCGTCGCCGGATGTCGGTTGTGCAGCAGAAAGCCGGAGCTCGCGCCGGCGACGGCCGCCAGCAGCACCGCGCTGACCGGGTCGCCGACCCCCAGCGCGACCAACGCCAAGACGAACGCGGAGACCGTCGCGACTCCAGAGCCGGCGCCGTCGACGCCGTCGATCAGGTTGACGGCATTGGTGCACGCCAGCACCCACAGCACCGTCGCCGGCAGGGCGAGCCAGGCCAGCTCGAACCGGTCCGCCCCGGGGAGCGCCAGGAAGTCGATGCGCACGCCGCAGAGCGGCAGCGCCACGGCCGCGGCGGCGAGGCCGGCGAGCTTGGCCATGGGCGACAGGCCGCGGACGTCGTCGAGCGCGCCCAGCGCGCAGACTCCGGCGCCGATCACGAGAATCGGCAGCACGCTGCGCCAGCGGTCGTCGAACTCGCCCAGCGGCATTGCCTCGGCGCCGAGCGCCACCGCGCTGCCGAGCCAGACCGCGACGAGCACCGCCAGGCCGCCGAGGCGCGCCGTCGGCCGCGCGTGGATGCGACGGCCGCCCGGCTGGTCGATGGCTCCCAAGCGGAGGGCCAGCCACCGCGCCGGCAGCGTCGCAATCGCGGCGACCACGAGCGCGGTGATGAATGCCAGGATGCAGACGAAGCCGTCGCGGCCGAACGGAATCCAATCGGGCATCGTGGTGGCGCCGGTCATGGTCGTTCCGCGAAGAAGGTGCAGTCGAGCACGATCGGCTCGTCGTGGCCGGGCAGGATGGCGAGCCGCTGGCCGTCGAGCGCGGGGAGCGCAAAGCGGTGGTGCGTCGCCAGGCCGGCATCGCGCGGTGGAACGGGTTGTCCATCGAGCTGTGCCGTGAGCGTGCTGGGCGCGGCGCACCGCACCAGGAGCTCGCCGGGACCCTTCGTGCGCACGGCGCGCTCCAACCGGTCACCCGGCCGCAGCGGCACGCCGGGATCCGGAGTGTGGCGTCGCAGCGGGTCGGCGGCGAACCAGTGCCAGCGCGCGGCCGTCACCGGCGCGGCGTGCGTCATCGCGAGGACGCGGTCCTCGACGGTGAAGGCGCCGATCGGCAGCGGTGGGGCGTCGCGGGTAAAGGTCAGGGTGACGGCGTAGCGTCCCGGGGGAAACGAGTGGTCGGCAACGAAGGTCCACGCGGCGCGCGGCTGGTCGAGGAACACGCGGCGGGCCCCCGCTGCGCCCGGACCGTCGAACCGCAACCACGCGTGCGGTGGCAGTGCCGGCGGCGCCGGTGGGGAGTAGCGCGCGCGATCGGTGGTGAGCGCCAGGTCCACCGCGATGCGCTGGCCGCGCGGATCCGGCTTGGCCTGCATGTCGGCGGAGCGCAGCACGATACCATCGGTCAGCGTGACCTGACCTGCGGCGATCTCGTGTCCGTGCAGGGTGGCCAGCTCTTGCTCGCGGCCGGCGAAGTCGCCGTGGCGGGTCAGCACCTCGATCCACTGCCGGCGCACCGGCGCGCTGTCGGGCACCGCCAGCCGGACCACCTCGTAAGCCGGGATGGAGCGGTAGAGCTCGTCGAGCACTTCGCCGGCGAGCTGTGGGTTGCGGCGCAACAGATCGTGACACCACTGCAAGCCGCGGCCGAGCTCACCCGCGGCGATGTGCGCGCGCGCAACGCCGAGCTGGTGGCTCGGCCGGTCGTGTGGGTTGGTCAGTTGCAGGCTGCGGCGAAACGCAGCGTCGGCGACGCCCGCGTCGGCGTGCAGCGCGGCGCGGCCGAGCAGTCGGTGCGCGGTCGGCGACAGCGGGTTGTGGCGCAGCGCCGCTTCGGCCGCGGCGCGGATCGGCGCGGGTACTCCCTCTTGCGCGGCGTGCTCGGCTGCCGCCAAGAAGCCCTCGCCTGCGCGCGGGTGGATGCGGTTGGCGAGCGCGTAGCGGCCGCCGTCGGTGAGCGCGGCGGCGCTGCCTTCGGCGATCGCGAACCACGCGCCAACGGCGGCGGCACAACCGGCGACCGCGGTGGTCATCGTGCCGAGGCGCTGTGACCACGCGCGTTCGCGTCGGATCGGCGCATCCCCGCGCAGCAGGCCCGCGGTCGTCCCGGCGAGAGCCGCGCACCACAGGGCGTTGGCGGGGATCTGCAGGTTGAAGTCGACCAGGCCGTGGGCCGCCATCGCCAACAGCCCCGCGGCCATCCCACAGACGAGATACGCAACCGCCGGATCCGCGACCCGGGGCAGGCGGCGCCAGAGGTGGATCCAGAAGGTGAGCGCCGCGAGCAGGAGCAGCACCGCGCCGACCGCGCCGGTCTCGACCATGAACTCGAGCGGGTCGCTGTGCGCGTGTTCGATGCGGCCGCCGATCGCGGTGGCTTGTGTCAGCGGCGACACGTCGGCGTAGGTGCCGAGCCCGGTGCCGAACCACGGAAATGCCGCCAGCAGTGCTGCGCCGCTCAGCCAAATGTCGGGCCGCGTGCCGGCGTCCGCCCACTCGGCAGCGGTCCCGCCGAAGCGTTCGACCAGCGCGCGCGGAGCGCTGGCCGCAACCACGATGGCGACAGCGCCGAGGGCAAGCCACCAACGGCGCGCCGGCCGGCTTCCGCGGTGGCGGGCGATCAGCACGGTGAACGCCACGGCGCCGACGCTGGTGGCGACCACGCCACCGCGCGAGTGCGTCATCAACAGCGCAGCTGCGCAGAGGAAGAGGCCCGCGAGCAGCGCGAGCTGGAGCGGCAGGTGGTGGGGGTCGCCGCCGCGGTGCGCGGCTTGGCGCGCCGTGAACAGGCCGGCGCCGGTCAGCAGCGCGAGCTCGAGCAGGCCGGCGAAGTGGTTGCGGTTGAAGTAGGTGGCGGACACCACGTCGCGCACCTGGCCCGCATCGACTGGCGGCACGGCGCCGCCGGTGACCAGGATGCCGTAGGCGGACAGCGCGGTGGCCAACACCACGAGCCCCGCGGCCAGGGCGCTCGCGCGGGCGACGCCGCGCCAGACGGCGCCGGCGAGACAGAACAGCAGCACTCCGGCGAGCACCTCGCGGCTGCGGCTGGCGGTGCGCGCGGGCACCGCCGAGATGGCGGCGTCGACCCGCTCCGGCAGCAGCGCCGCGCCGCTCGCGGTGACGACGGGCGGTGCCAGCACCACCTGCGCGAAGCCCCAGGCGGCAAACGCGAGCAGGGCCGTACCGCCCGGCGGCAGCCGCCAGCGCTCGAGCAGCCGGCGGTTGGTGAATGCCAAAGTGGCGGCGAAGCCGAGCAGGGCGGCGGTCAGCCAGGCGCGAGGAGTGGCCGGCACGCAGGCCAGCGGCAGCGGAGCCAACAGCAAGAGGGCGGTGAGCTCGATGGCCACCAACCGCGGCGTGGTGTTGGCCGGGGACTTCACCGCCGGCCTCGCACCGCCCGCCGGCCCCGGGCCGGCCGGATCTCGTGGACCGGGGCGCCGCGGGCGATCGCCGCCGGGTTGTCGACGAAGAGCGCGCGTGCCGCGTCGTTCCCGACCAGGGCGCGCACGCAGCGCACGGCGGCCTGCATCGCCGGCGGGCGCTTGCCGGGCGAGTGTGCGTCACTGGCGACGACGTGGGCCCAGCCGCGCCGCAGCAGCCGTTCGGCGCAGCGGCCGATGGGCCCACCGAACGCGCCACTCAGGCTGCCAGCCGTCAGCTGCAAGAGCACGCCGCGCTCGACCCAAGCCTCGACTTGGTCGGGGTCGCGGCGGACGCCGAGGTTGCGCTCGGGGTGGGCGATGACCGGCGTGGTCCCGCGCGTCTGCAGCGCGAACATCAGCTGCGGCAGTCCCGCCGGGACCTGCTCGTGCGGCAGCTCGAGCAGCAGGTAGCGGCCCGCGCCGTCGAGCGAGACGTCCGGGGAGTCGCGCAGCAGCGTGGGCAACGCGGCGTCGTAGCGACACTCGGCGGCGAGCTCGACGCGCAGCGGAATGCCCTCGCGACCCAGCGCCGTCCGCAGCGTTTGCAGCGCGCGCCGCGCGGTGGCGCGTTGGACGTCGTAGACGCCGTCCAACGTGTGCGGCGTGGTGATCGCCACCGCCACGCCCTCCTCGCAGGCTCGGCGGCACAGCTCGAGGGCGGTGTCGAGATCGCGGGCGCCATCGTCGACGCCGGGCAGCAGGTGGCAGTGCAGATCGGTGATGCCGGTGAGCGGGGGTTGGACGGCTGCTGCCGTGCCTGTGCCCGGGCGCGGCCACAGCTTGCTGCGCGTGGCACGGACCAGGCCGGCGAAGCTGCGCCGGCCGCCGCGATGCTGGCCCGCGGTCATCCCTGCCCCCCGGTGGACCCCTCCGCGTCCTCGGCGGAGTAGTCGTAGGCCAGGTAGCTGTACTCGTAGCTCGTGTCGTAGCGGCCGGCGCGCACGTCGCAGTGGTTGACGATGCACCCCGCCAGCTTGGCGCCGACGCGGTGCAGCTGGGCGACCGAGCGCCGGCAGTGGCCGCGGTGGGCCTTGAAGCTGCGCACGACGAAGACGGTGCGATCGGCCAGCGTCGCCAGCACGCAGGCATCGCTGACGACGCCCACCGGGGGCGAGTCGATCAGCACGACGTCGAATGCGCGCAGCGCGTTGGCGAGGAACTGCCGCGTGTGCTCGCCCGCGAGGAGCTCGACTGGATTGGGCGGAATGATGCCGCAGGGCAACAGCGACAGCCCGTCGACGCCGGTCTCGACGGTGACGTCTTCCAGGGCGGCCGCGCCGACCAGAACGCTCGACAAGCCGAGCTCGACGTCGATCTCGAACGCCCGGTGCAGACGCGGGCGGCGCAGGTCGGCGTCGACCAGCAGCACGCGTTTGCCGCCGCGCGCCAAGCTGACGGCGAGGTTGATCGACACCAGGCTCTTGCCCTCCTCGGGCGTCGCGCTGGTGATGACCAGCGAGCGCATGTCGCGGCCGGCCTCCGAGAACGTGAAGTTGGTGCGGATCGTGCGAAACGCCTCCGACAGCGCCGAGCGGGGGTCGAAGGTCTCCGGATCGACCGCGCCGCGCGCCGCCCGCTTGCCCTCGAGCCGCGGCACCATGCCCAGCACCGGCAAGGCGAGCAGCTCGCCGGCGTCGGCCGGCGTCTTGATCGAGGAGTCGAGCGCGTCGACGGCGAACGCGAGGCCGCAGGCGCACAGCAAGCCCAACAACAAGGCGAGCCCCAGGTTGACCAGGATGCGCGGCCGCACCGGGCGCTGGCTGACCTCGGCGGCGCCGAGGGCGTGCACGTTGCTGGCCTGGTGGTCGTTGATGACCTCGACCTCCTTGAGCCGGGCGAGCACGGCGTCGTGCATGCGCCGCACGTTGTCCGCCTCGTTCTTGAGGATGTCGAACTCGATCGACTTCTGCTCCAGCTCCAGCAGCTGGTCGGCTTGCTCGGTGAGGCGTTGGCGCACGTCGGCCTCGTGCCGCGTCAGCCGTTGGTGTTGTTCGACGATGCCGCGGTGGATCGCATCGACCTCGTGCCGCAGCTGCGCTTCGATGGCCTCGATGCGCCGGGTGTTCTCGAGCATCCGCGGATGCTTGCCCAGGTAGCGCTGGGACAGCGCCGAGCGCTCGCCCTGCGCCGCGAGCAGCTCGCGCTTGTGATCGGCGACGACGCGACTCTCGAGCACTTCGGGGAGCTCGCCGCCGAAACTGGCGTCGGTCGCGGCGCCGTCGGCCGCCTGCAGCCGCGACTCGGCTTCGCGGTTCTGGCGCTCGATGTCGGCGAGCTCGTCCGACAGCTTCTCGAGGCGCGCGGCGACCAGACTCTGCTGGTCGCTCATCGACACGATCTTGTGGCGTTGCTTGAAGTCCTGGGTCGCCTGGCTGGCGCGCACCAGCTTGGCCTGCAGGTTGGCTGCCTCGGCGCGCAGCCGCTCGAGCGCGGTGCTCGACGCGGTGGTGCGCCGCTCTTGCACGTTGGCGACGTACGCGGCGACCAGCGCCCCGGCGATGCGGGTGGCGACGTGGCCGTCGGGATGCTCGGCCTCGATGTCGACCAGGCGGCTCTTGGCCACCGGTTTGATGCGGCGCAGCTGCATCAAGCGTTCGACGGGGTCTTCGGCCCGGGCGAAGAACTCGCGCTCGGACGCGGTCAGCTGCTCGAGCGCCGCCGCCGCGACGGCGCGGCTCTCCAGAATGCGATACTGCGTGACGTAGTAGTCATCGGCGCCGGTACCGAGGCTGTAGATCTCCTGGAACGTGAGCGTGCGCTCGCCCTCGCGTTCGATCAGCAGGCGCACCTTGGCGCGGTAGTACGGCGTCGCGGTGAAGCTGTACAGCGCGGTAGCGCCGACCAGGATCGCGGTGGTGACCGCGATCAGCCAGCGCTGTGTCGACAGCGTTCGCCACACGGAGCGCAGGTCGAAGCCGGCGAGGGAGTGCTCCGCCGCCGGGGCGTCCGGCGTCGCAGCGGCCGATGGGCTTGGCGTGGCGAGCACTTGGAGCCTCGGGTCAGCGGAGGTTGTAGCCGACGTGGAACAGGCCGCGGAACAGGTCGGCGATGCCGCGCGCGAAGCGCGAGCCGCTGCTCTCGTTGACCTGGACGACGTCGTCCGGTTGCAGACGGATGTCTTGATCGGAGCCGGCCTCGACTTCGGTCAGGTCGATCGGGATCGTGACGCGGCCGGCGTCGGTCTTGCGGATGAGAACCGTCGCGGCCGGCGTGGCTTCGTCCTTGAGTCCGCCCGCCATGGCGATGGCGCGCAGCACCGTGATCTCGCCGCGCAGCGGGAACCGCCCGCCGCGATGCACCATGCCGGAGACGAAGAAGTGCGGGACGGGTGGCACGTGGACGACGTCGCCGTCCTCGAGGACGCAGTTGGCGGACAGATCTCCCCGCTCGATGAGGTCGATCAGGTCGATGCGCAGCATGCGCGGCATCGGCGCGGCGGTCGGTCCCACCGCGGCGTCACCGGACGCGCTGGCCTCTGCCGCGGCGCCGAGGCCGACTCCACTGCGCAGCACGAACACCTCGGATCCCGCCTTCTCGGTGACGCCGCCAGCGACCGCCAGCGCGCCGACCAGAGTGGTCGAGTTCTCGCGCAGGTTGAACGTTCCCGGTGCCTGAACCGCGCCGAGGACGGTGACGCTGCGCGCTTGGAACTCTTCGACCAAGACGCTGACCGAGGGATCGACGAGGTAGTCGGCCGCGAGCTTGCCCTCGATCGAGCGCTGCAGGCCCTCGGCGGTCAGGCCGGCGGCCCGCACACTGCCGATGAGGGGCATGGTGATGTCGCCGGTCTGCGAGACACGGCTGTGGATCACCTTGGTCTGATCCGGCTCCTCCAGCTCGTAGACCTCGATCTCGAGCAGGTCGCGCGGACCGATGCGGTACTCGGTCTTGACGGGTGGCAACCAGCTGCTCGCCGGGTCGGCGGCGGCGCTGCCTTCGCCGGCGTCGGACTGTGCGAGGATTGCCTCGTCGTTGACCGAGTCCACCGAGGTGCAGGCGGCCGCGGCAAGGCAGACGGTGATGAGCAGCAGGCCAGGCTTGCGCTTTGGGTCGGGGAGCACGAGAGCCCTTTCGGGTCCCAAGGGGGGGTGGGGGGGGAGTGGTTGCGCCGCGAGCGGCGCGGGGCCGTCAGCGGCGTCGCAACGGCGACGCGGGGCTGACGACGTTCTCGTCGCCGTCGTCGGCGGCATCGATCGCGATCGGCACCGCGATCGCGGCGGCGCCGACGCCGATGATGGTCCAGCCGACGACGCCGAGGCCACCCGCGGCAGCGCTACCTCCGGCGCCCGCGGCTGCGGCACTGCCGGCGGCTCCGGCTCCGGCGCCCTGGGCACCGGCGGTTCCCGCCGCCGCGGTCTTCGCACCTGCACCTGCACCGGCACCGGCACCCGCGCCTGCACCCGCGCCGGCGGCGCCGCCCGGCGCTGCCGGGGCGGCGGCGAGCGCCTGCTTGGGCACGACGATGTCGAGGGACTTGATGGTCGCGTTGGGCCCGGCGTTGAGTTGCAGCTGCATGCCGTCCGCAACCTCGAGCACGTAGGACTGGCCGTCCTGCAGGGCCGGGGTCGTGTAGGTGCCGTCGGGGTTGGTGACCACCTTGCCGACCTCCTGGCCGTCGACGGTGCGCAGAGTCATCGAGTGCCCGTCGGCGCCGTTGCGCGTGCCGCTCTCCAAGATCTTGCCCGAGAGCTCACCAGGGCTGACCTGCACCTGCTTGGCGACGCCGGGCGCTTGGCCCGTGCAGGGAGCGAGCAGCGCCGCGATGGCGAGGGCTGCGACCGAGACCGTCTTGTGGATCCGCATAGCTGACTTGAGTCCTCCTCGTACTTCGAGCCAGCTATCGGCGACGGAGCCGCCGCGGGTGTAGGGCGATCGGCGGGAATCGCCGACTGCCCTCGGGGCGAAGGGCGGACCGCAGTCTCAGCCCTGGATCACACGTTCGCGCAAGTACGCCCAGTTGAGCGGCGTGAAGTGCGCTCGGCCGGATTGGAAGTGGCTCCAGATCAGCGCCAGGTTGTTCACGGCGGCCGGCGCCGGTGTCGAGTTGTTGCCCGACATGAAGTTGCCGCGACCGTCGTCGAAATGGCCACCGGTCGAGTGGCCCCAGCGCTCGGCGCCCAGCAAGCCCGCCCCGCCGAGGGAGCCGTTGGCCACCAGGCCCATCGAGTGGCTCGTCTCCTGAGTGAGCACGAACGCGACCGCCCGGCTCATGTGCAGGACTCCCGTGACGATCTGCTGGTGGCGTTGCCGCTCGGCGGCGGTCGCCTGGCCGGGATCGAACGACGGCGCGGTGACCACGGCGTCGAGGGGGTCGTTGCCCACCGGGTTGGCGATCAGTGGATCGAACACGCGCATGAACTCGGCCACGCCGTTGAACAGGTGGAAGATCGAGCGCGGGTGCACGCCGAGGTTGCCGCCGCAGTTGACGAAGTTCTTGCGCTGGTTGCGGGGGTTGAGGAACGCCGAGCCCGTCGTCTCTTGTGCACCGGGCGGCAGCTGCGACGCCGGCCAGCCGTTGCGGCCGCCGACACAGATGCGGGCGTGCGTGGTTGCCGGCCGGCTGTCGAAGAACGCGACGTCGACCGGATCGGTGCTGCCCGCGCCGTAGTAGGCGCGCAGGTAGGCGAGCGTGGCGTCTCGACACCAGGTGGCGACGGTCGCCGCAGGCCCGGTGACGGCGGTCGCGCTGTTGCCCAGGCCGAACAACAGCAAGTCCTCGCGGTAGTCGGCCACGCCGCTGCCGTCGAGATCGTGTGCGTCGAAGTCGACCCACCACAGCTGCCGGCTGGCGAACGGGCGGTTGGCCGAGGTCAGCGCCATCGCGCGCACCCGGTAGGTCTCGACAGGCGAGCGCGTGCCGGCGCGGTTGGCGACCGAGGCGGTCAGCGTCACCCTGCCGACCGGGAAGCTCCAGCTGGCGTCGACGACGGCCGTCGCCCCGGCGCCCGTCACCTGGAACCGACCGGCGAGCTCGGCGCCGGCGGCGATCTGACCGAGTCCCAGCGGCTGGTCGGCCGTGATGCTCAGCGAGGTCGGGTCGATGGGCATGCCACCGCGGTCGTCGAAGACGAGGTCGATCGAAAAGCCGGTGAGCGGGACGGCGAGCCGTCCCTCGAGCGGCTCGCTGCCGTTCTGGTCGCGCGGAATGCGGTTGACGGTGAGCAGCGGAACCAGGGGCTGGCCCCGCTCGCGCAGCAGGGTGACCGCCTTGCTGTCGGTCGCGGTCAGCCCCCCGATCGCCGACGAGTCCTGGCCGAAGCCCTGGAAGAACAGGCGGGAGCCGTCGAGGCCGGGGACGTTGGGGATCGGCAGTGCGTGCGCGCTCGCCCCCGCCGGCGGCAGAACGCCGCTGCCGGCGACGAACAGACTGCCGAGCCCCAGGTGCACGGTCAGGTTCTGGTACGGGTAGCGCGCGCGAGCGCCGGCGCCGAACACCACGTACGGCACCCCCGGTCGGCCGCGCACCGCGAACTGCAGCGGGCCGCCCATGACCGTGCGGTGCGGCATCTCCAGCAGCAGGAAGTCCCAGCCCTCGTCCGGACGTGGGCCGAGGGCGGACGCGCCGGCGGTCAGCCAGCAGAGGGTGGCAGTGGAGAGCAGCATGGCGGGCACCACGTGATGATAATGGCCGACGCGCGCCGTGTGCGGGGCACTCGTCGGTCGAGGACCTCTCCTGGCTTTCGTGGCGCGGTGGTGGTTTCGGCAGGATCGAACATGAAGCGAGTGACAGGGATCGGCGGCATCTTCTTCAAGGCCAGGGACCCAGCCGCGCTCCAGGCTTGGTACAAGCGCCACCTCGGCATCGATGTCCAAGAGTGGGGAGGAACGGCCTTCTCCTGGGCAGGCCCGGACGGCAAGCCGGCGGGTGGGACGACGGTTTGGTCCATCGGTCCGCAAGAGGACGGGCGGTTCGCACCGGGCACCGCCCCCTTCATGATCAACTATCGCGTGGAGGATCTGCACGCTCTGCGCGCGGCGCTCGTGGCCGAAGGCTGCAACGTCCTCGACCAAGTCGAGGACGGCGAGTTCGGCATCTTTGGATGGGTGGTCGACCCCGAGGGTAACAAGGTCGAGCTGTGGCAGCCGCCTACGGGGCAGTGAGCGTCCGGGGCCGACAATCTTCGTGTGGCGACAACACTTCCGAAAGGCCGGTTGTCGTCAGGGCTTCGACACCGCAACTCCCGGCCGCTCGAAAGCAACACTGGCGTCTACGCTCAGCGCCGCCGCCCGGGACCGCTGGAATCGCGGGCTCCGCTCCTGTCGCGGCGCGCTCGGCCTTTGATATCTCCTAAGTCATGTCAAGGGGTTTTCGCTGGGGCTCGACATCGCGTGTGCACGGCTTGTTCAGGACTCTTCCACAAGACCAGGGAAGTGTTCTTGCATGAGATCACCGATCGGGTGAGGTTGACGTGGGGATTCCACGGCCAGGCCTGTGGCGTCCATTGGGCGGCCACTCAAGTCCCTCGTCGTCGGAGTCCCCACTCGTCCCTGTCGCCGTTGGTCGCGCTCATGCCGCTGTGGCGCGACGATGCTGCGCGTGAACTTGGCTGCGATGAGCGCGCGCGCGGCAACCTTCGTGAGCTCGTTGCCGTCGGCGTCTCGCAGGACGTAGCGGACTTGCGTCGACGCCGGCTTGTCATCGGCGCGCTGGCTGTCGCGACGCTTCAGGAGGGCGTAGACGCGGCGCGCCATCTTGCCAGCCAATGCGATGAGGATGAGGTTGTGGTGATCACCTGCGGCGTAGCGGCGAGCGTAGTACGCCGCGAAATCCGGATCCCACTGGCGAGCGACGTCAGCTGCTAGGTAGAGGTACTTCTTGAGTACTCGTTGGCCGGTTTTGGTGATTGGCATCGAGGGGTCGCTCATGCCCGTCTGCTTCCGGCGTGGACACAGTCCGCAGTAGCTCACGAACTTCTTGCCGTTCGAGAACCGCGCGATGTCGCCTACCAAGGCTTCGATGGCCGCAGCGATCGTGGGACCGACGCCGCGCAGTTGCTCGAGTGTTCGGTCAGGATCGACGCCCAGGTAGAGCTTCTTGATCTTTGCGTCGAGCTTGCGAACGTCCGTGTTCTTGCGCTCGATCTCATCCAGCTCGTACACCACATCCTCTTGGATGGCCTCGTAGTCGAACGGCATCTGCCCCGCAGCTCGCAGCTCAGCGTAGTACTCGGCGGCCTGTCGGCAGGACTCGAGCACGCGGTCGACCAAGCACGGGTCATGCGTTCCCTTGGATCGCTTCGTCAAGAAGCGCTCCAAGCGACTCTTCCCAAGGCCGACCGCTTTCACCGGATCGACGTAGCGCCGCAGAAACCCCATCTTAGCGGCACTGAACTTCTCTGCCCCCAAGGCCTTCATGAGGCTGGGATTCGCCAGTACCAGTATCGCGTGCACACGACGCTTGTGGTCGCTGAGCTCGCGCGCCAACCGCTCACGCCGCTTCACGAGTCGACGGATCGTCGTCTCGTCGGCAGTTGGAACACGCAGCTGGTGGACGCCCTTTGGATCCATCTGCGGCAGACGCGCAGCGGCCTCGGCGTCTACTACGTCGGTTTTGGTGTGCTTGCTATAGAACTTCCGCAGGTCGCTCAGCTTCTGTGGTT
Organism: Planctomycetota bacterium; assembly: GCA_965223545.1. GTDB lineage: Bacteria > Planctomycetota > UBA1135 > UBA1135 > UBA2386 > CBDCWY01. The sequence goes on from OZ245006.1 coordinate 8,013,065, forward strand.
TGCTCACGTAGATCTGGAACCCTGCGGCGTTCACGTGCGCCGCGATGGGCAGCCACGCCAACCCCGTTGGTTCCATCACGAAGCTCACCGGACCCTCGGCACCTTCCTGTGCACGGCGCAGCAGAAGGTCAATACCCTCACGGCTGTTCTCGACTGAAAACGGTCTGCCCCGAGACTTCGCACCATCCAGAACGACGGCTCGGTGCTTGCTCCTCAAGCCGAGATCCAATCCAACGAATCGATTCATGTCCCCTCCATGTTCAACGAGTGAGTGTCGACGAGAGGACTCTCCCTACCCGCGCAGTCCGCCTGAGGAGGCGAGTCGCCAAAACGGTTCGTGTTTCGGGGCCGTGATTTCTCACGCCGCCAATCTCCTAAATCGGGTCCCCCACGCGGGAGGAGAGTCGCAGAACCAAATGAGGGGCCGCTCGAAGCGCCACCATTGCGGCAGATCGCGAAACCTCTCCGTCGCACGCCGGGGGACCCTAAGCTCTCTTGCGGCCGATGACCAGACTCCCGACACGACTCCTGCGGCTGCACCATCGCGCGAGTCTTCCACACCGCTACGGCGCGACGGGTGTGGAGAACTCTAGCTTCGCAGATCATGGAACCACACATACCGTTGCGGCCCCGGCCGCGCTGAGCCTCCGGCGCCTCGAATCTTCGAGCTGCGACAACATTTTCTAGGCGACGCCGCTGCCATGGCAAAGTCGCCGCCGCGCCGGAGGCTCGGAGAGACAGTGCCTCCTGGCTCAGCGCGGCGGCGGATTGGTCGGACCTTCCAAACCGCTCCGGCGAGAGCGGCATCCGAGTTTGGTTGCGGCCGTGGCCGCGCTGAGCCTCAGGGTCCGCAAATCTTCGCGCGGCGACAACCTTTCGGAAGGCTCGATGCCGCTGGAACTTCGACAACGCAGCTCCCGGAGGCTCGAAGACAACACTGGCCTCTGGGCTCAGCGCGGCCGCCGGCGACCGCGGGACCCGCGACCGACGCTCGGGTCGCGGAACGCTCCGTGTTTGGTTGCGGCCTCGACCGCGCTGAGGGGCGGCGTCCGCGAATGAAGAGAGTGGCCGAGAGCGCGAGCGGCGAATGAGTATCCGATTGTCACGCCGCGGTCGATCGTTCGACGCGCGGTTAGGCGCCGCCACCGGCACCGATGAACGTGGGCGCGGCCCAGGCGGACTCGTCGCCAGTATCATTGGAGATGGCGTGAGTCTCGAGCAGAAGATCCACCGTCTTGCCGGCCCACGGAGAGAGGTCTGCGAAGCGGATGGCCCACTCGTTCGCGCGGTACTCCTCGCTGAACACCGGAACGAGCTCGCGAGTCTCGTGGTCGCGGAGCAGCACGCGGAAGCGCACGCCGTCCGCGGATGCGTTGCCATCAACGATGCCCATGCCGAAGCGCAGCTTCAGTTCCGCGTCATTGGGAAGGGTCAATCGACGGTAGCGCCCCGTCTTGATCTGCCCCATCAAGCGAGAGGCTGGTGCGACGATCGCTGACCGGGCGACCCCACCGCAGGTGACGGTGGCGGGGTAGAAGTTGCCGGCGTAGCCAAAGTCCTCGTAGTTCGTGTTGTTCGCGTCGGGATCGTTGCCATAGACGACCAGGCGCGAGTCGGCGCTGCCGTTGCCGAACGCTTGAGGGATGATCAGGTCAAGTCGAGCACCTAGAGGCGGCGCAACTGGTAGGAGCGCGAGCGCGGGCCGCGGTGTACTCCGTTTGGCAACCAAGAGGTCCTTCATGGCGGTCGTGAAGTGGTTGTTGCCGAACAAGGTCAGCTCCAGCACGCTCGCCCAGCGATCGACGTGGCCGACCGGGTGGTAGCGCAGGCCCGTGATCGTGCCGGAGTAGTTCACCGGGTCTTCGCGGCTGAGGTCGATGCCCCACCAGTGTGTGGCATCGGTGCCGTAGCGCATCCAATTGGGTTTGACCACCTGATGCCACTGCCCACCCGCTTGGAATTCCACGCGCATGTCGAATTGCACGTCTGGGCTGCCGTCATCGAACGCGATCGTGTTCACGCCCAGGCACGGGTAGTCTTCGGCCTGGTAGGAGAACGATGGGCCGTTGGCCCCTGGCCACTCGAGGTATGACGCGTTGGCCGTCGTCGCCTGCCACGTGCCGCCCTTGGGAATCAAGTTCACGGGCGTCCAATCCTCCAAGCTCGTCGGGTGCTGGAGCAGGAGCGTGATCGGATCCCGCGTCCAGTAATGGGTGTAGACGTCTGCGGCCGGGTGAGACGGGCTGCCCCAGGAATGCATCCAAAGGACCTGCGCTCGCCTCGCCCACGCCTTGTCGAGGATCAGTTGGATCTCCGACAGCGTTGCGCCGACTGGTGCGTAGGGAGTCGACACCTGAACCCACGGGTTGTACTCCGGCGCCCCCCAAGCCTCATCGCGACGCGCGAGGTTCTCGTAGTACGCGTTCTTCTTTCCACCGCTGATACCCATCACGCCGAACTTCTGATACTGGGTGATCCCAATGTAGCCGCGGGAGCTCTCGAGGTGCGTCCAGTCGTCGAGCCACTGCTGGTTCTTTCCGTTTACACGATTGGGGTGATACGAGCCATTTGCCAACGTCTGGTGCGTAAAGATGCGGGACGGCGGCACGCCGGCCTCGACCGCCGTGTCGACGAGCTCCTCCAAGAACTCGTCGAGCACCCGGGTCTGAAAATTGCACCACTCCTGCCAGTAGGCGCTTCGTGGTGAGGTCAAAGAAAGCGGATAGTCGCGCGGCGCGTCGACGTCCTCCCAGGTCGTGGGTAGTGTGTGCACGTGACCGAAGCCGCCAGATGCCAGGTAGTCCGCGCCGAAGTCATCCCAGAATGCGTTCAAGTCCCCCGCATAGCGATCACGCAGGTAGTACGCGAACTCTCGGACCATCGCTGGGTGATAGTCTTCGAAGAACGGACGTGGCAGGGGTGGTCCGCTTAGGCTTGGCAGGTTGTAGGTGTCGTTCCGATGAGACGGATTTGAGATCTCCGGGTCGATGGCAACCGCAACGAAGCGTCCCGCGTAGCGTGGGTCATTACCGATGGCGACCAACTGCTCGATCGCGTCCGCAAGATTCCTCATGAGGAGGTCCCGATACGGGAGCGGGCTCATCCCCATCGCCACTGCGAGGTCCGAGTCCGCCAGGGTCGGAGTGGCGAACGAGAAACTTCCCCACGTCGCCCCCGAGGGCACTAGCTGCGAGGGGTCGTTGGCTGGGTAGGTAGAACCGTTACCTAGGTTGACATTGCAGAGATCCGACACATCCCACATACACTGGTCTGCACCACGGCTCTCTGTGTAGGCGTCCAAGTCCGTCTCTCTGGGGAAATAGACGACCGGCGAGAGCCCGGGTATCGCGCCATCGAACAAGCCACCGTGGCTCACCGACGTCTGGAGCTGGAAGGAGATGGGCATGTTCAGGTAGCGAGCCCACTCGATCGCCGCGATCGTGCGCGGAAACTTGGCCAGAGTCGCCCAGTCGGCCAGGTCATCGTCCGGGCTGTTCGAGTCCAAGCCGAACCGTACCACGTCCGGGAGTTCGCCAATGGACAGCACATCCGGGGGCAGAGGCATCGAGTTCGACGATCGCCCCCGGTTGATGTAATATCGCATGTGCTTCGTTGGGTCCGTGAGGTCTGGGCCTTCGGTGTCGGCGGAGTAGTACACCTGCACCGACAGCCCGACCTTCGTGTGTTGACCACCTCCCATCAGGGTCGGGTCACTGGCATGCTCGTAGGCGGTATCTCCTCCGCCGATCATTGAATACAGCATGGGACCGGCCAGTACTGCGTCACCGCCGGGTGTTACGAAGAGCGTGTCGGAGTACTCCGCCTCGGGCGTCCATGCGGGGCCGGGCTGAGCGTGGAGAGTGCTAGGCCATCCGAGGCCGCCCGCCGTGAGGGCCGCGGCCAATGCTGGCCCTACACGCCTTGGCCTGAGGGGTGACCGGCTGACACGTGGGTTCAGGGCCGGACAGCCCCATTGAAGAGACGGGCGGGGACGAGCGGCATGCATATCGGCTCCGAGCGGAATGAGAATGTTCTCGTGTTCCGAGGAACCGTCCGGGGGGAGGACCGCGGTTGAAGAAATCGAGTTCTCCTAGACGTGCTGCGATATCGCCCAGAAGAAATCGACCGCAACACAGGAGGATCGTACCCATCAACTGCGCCGCCGAACAAAAGTGGACGCGCGGTGACTGCATTCTCGAGTCCCGGGACGGCGCCCGGCCCCGGCTCTGCCCGAACCACGCCCTACAAGATGTCCAACACGCCCGACGCCCCGTTGCTGAGCGTCCCGACCATCGCGCGGTAGTTCATGTCGCGCGCGATCGCGGCGTTCCACGGAAGCCAGTCGTGGTCGGCGATCATGCCGATCGAGGCCACCGCGAAGGCGCGCAGCAGCTTGGGCATCTTCTCGGCGCCGACGACCTTCAGCAGCGGCTCGACGCTGTGGTCGTCGCCGATCCAGCCCAAGGCGCTGGCGGCGGCCGCGAGCGTGATGCTCTGGTGGTCGGTGCGGCGCAGCATCGGGTGCAGGACCTCGGCGGCGCCGCGCTCTTGCAGGCGGGCGAGCGCGACCGCGGCTTGCGCCATGAGCACCGGGCGCCGGCGCGCGTCCCGCAGGATGTCGACCATCAGCGGGATCGCGTGGCGGTCGTCCATGAGCGCGAGGCCGACGCAGAGGTAGCCGGCGAGCTCCTGCTGGTTGCGGTACTTCTTGAGCATCGTCCGCAGCTGCTCGGCGGCGCTGCGGTGCCCGGCCAGGCCCAGGGCCACCGCGTGCGCGCTGAGATCCTCGGGATTGCGAGTGGTGTCGAGGCCGTCGACCAACAAAGTGCCGACCCGTTGGGCGACCGATGGCCCCTGCTGGCCGGTCACCTCGGGGGCGTGGTGGGCGAGCAGGCCGAGGGCGAGCGCGGCCCACGAGCGGTCGGCCCCTTTGGAATCTCGCCACAGCGCGGTCAGCGCCTGCAGGTTGGCCTCGCCGCCGATCTGGCCCAGCGCCAGGGTCGAGAAGTAGCGCACCTGCACGTCGCGGTGCTGGTCGATGGCGCGGCGCAGCGCGGTGGCGTAGACCGCGTCGGCATCGCGCTCTTCGCGCGGCGCGACCATGACCCCGAGCGCGAGCGCTGCCGACTGGGCCAGGGTCGCGTTGCGCCGGTCGCGGCCGAGCAGCGCTTCGGCCAGGCCGCGCTTGACGCGGTGGTGGTCGTCGGTGTCACCGCGGCCGAGGATGCGCGCCAGCGCCGGCGCGACGTGCGCCTGGATGACTTGGCGGCCGACGCCGAGGTCGAGCCGCAGGTAGTCCTCGAGCGCCGCCAGGCAGCGCCAAGCCAAGCGCACGTGGCGCGGACCCTTCTCCGGGCTGGGATCGACCAGCCGGATCGCGTTGATCACCGCCACCAGCACGTCGCGGTCGTCCTCGCGGCCGTCGGCGAGCAGCGGCACCAAAGCCTCGAACACCTGGTTCTTGACGGTCAGATCGGGCGTCCCGGTGGCGATCACGCCGAGCCCGTAGGCGGCGAACGCCCGAGTGCGGTCGTCGACCCTCTCCTGCTGCATCAGACGGTGGCCGTCGCTGGTGTCGTGCAGCAGGCTCTGCAGCAGTGGAATCGCGTCGGTGCGCTGGGCGATGCCGAGCGCCAGCGCGGCGGTCTCGCGGATCTCCTGATCGCCCCGCCGCAGTTGCTTGCTGAGCAGCGGCAGGATCTGGAAATCCTCGTGGTCGATGCCGATCTTGGCCAGTGCCACCATGCAGGACGAGGTGATATCCCGGTTCGAGGTCGTGCGCATCAGCCGGCGCAGCGCGGGCAGGATCGCGTTGCGCTTGTGGTCGAGCGTGACCGGCAGCCCGCTCGGCAGCTCGATCCCGCCCTCGGTGACGCCGCCTTCGCCGGGACGGCGGCGGAGGTAGGCGTCCTTGTTGAACTCCCACCACAGCTGCCAGCGCGTGCGGTCGGTGCTGCCGCTCGCCCCCGTGGTGCGCGACCCCGGGCCGCCGGTCGTGGGACCGCCGGGCGTGGTCGGGCCCGGCACCGAGGGCAGGGGCCCGCGATACGCCCCGCCGTGCGCGGGCAGGGTCGCCGCAAGGAGTGTCGCCCCAAGGAGACACACCGCGAGGCTAGTCGAGAACGGTTTGAACCTGGCGATCATCGGCATCCGCGCATCCAACGGCATTGTCGGCCGAGTCAGGCCGGCGTCGGGCGGCGCCGGCGGCTGCGAGTCGCAGCGAAGATCATACCAACGCCGTCCCGCCCGACGGACCGGGTCGGGAAGAAGCGGGGACACTCCTCGCCACAAGCCGTAGAGCACGATGAGCAAGCCGAGCCAACCCCAAGACCGCTTCTCCTTCAGCACCGAGGTTCGCGTGCGGCTGCCGGAGACCGATGCGATGGGCATCGTCTTCCACGGCACCTACTTCACCTATCTCGAGGTCGGGCGCGTCGATTATCTCCTCAACCTCGGCCTGACCGAGGGCAACCGGCCGATCCGCGACTTCGACAACGTGGTGGTCTCGGCGCACTTGGACTTCGCCCGGCCGGCGCGGCTGCACGATGTCGTCGCCATCGACGTGTGCACCCGCGCGATCGGCAACGCGTCGTTCACCTTCGGCTTTCGCCTGCGGCACAAGCGGAGCAACGAGACCATCGCCACCGGCCACACCACGCACTGCGCGGTCGACCCCGAGCTGCGACCGATGCGGGTGCCCGAGTCGTTCCGCGAGACCATCGCTCGCTTCGAGCAGTGGCGGCCCCAGGCGTAGCCGCGCGCGGGCCGGACGACGGCGCGCTGAAGGCCTCGGCGCTGCTGTTGCGCGGGCTGCGGGTCGGCGAGCGCGCGTCGCTGCTGGCCGCGATGCGAGGCAGCGTGCTGCGTCTCGGTTTGGATGCCCCCGACAGCTTCGATTCGGCCGGCGTGGTTCCGCTCGCGGCCCTTGGGGCGCGGACCGTGGTTTCGGCGGCACTCGGTGCGGCGGAATCCGAGGGCGGCGTCGGTCCGGATCTGCGCGTCGATGGCGAGCGGTTGCCGTTGGCCAGTGGCACGGTCGACCTCGTCGTGCTGGGGCCGGCGGCTTGTGCCGACCCGATCCTCCGCGCGTTGCCGCGCATCCTGCGGGCCCCCGGCTTCGCGGTCGCTGTCGTGCCGGCGGGGGCCGGGTTGGCCGCTGGAATGCGCGCGGCGCGCGAGTGGTTCTTCGAGGGGCGGGTGCGGCCACGGCCGGCAGCGGCCGCCATGGCGCGCGGTGCGCTGCGGCGTCGGTTCGAGGCCGCCGGCATGCAGGTCCGCCGCTTGGCCGAGGCGCGGGCCGCGGGCGAACGCGTGTGGCACTGCCTGGCGGTCGTCGCGGACTCATCCGCCGACGAGCGCATGCCGCGCTCGCTCTGACGTCGGGCGGCGGGTCTCCCCCGAACAGCGGGGGTACTTTGCCGGTCGCCTGTTTATGGTGCTGCCAGGGCGGTATGCAGCACGAGAACAGAACCGAGTACGAGCGCGGTCGCCTCGCTGCAGCCCGCGCGCGTGGTCCCGCCGCCAAGCTCGCCACCTATGCCGCGCTGTCCGGGCCCGGCTGGCTGCAGAGCGCGATCACTCTCGGGGGCGGTTCGCTCGCCGGCAGCCTCTACCTCGGCGTGCTCGGCGGCACCTCGCTGCTCTGGCTGCAGCCGTTGGCGATGGCGATCGGCGTGGTGATGCTCAGCGCCATCAGCCATGTCACCTTGTCGACCGGCGAGCCGCCGTTCCGCGCCATCAACCGCCACGTCAACCCGGTGCTCGGTTGGGGGTGGGCGCTCGCGTCCCTCGTCGCCAGCATCGTCTGGTGTCTGCCGCAGTTCTCGCTGGGCACGGCCGCCGTGCAGCAAAACCTCCTGCCGGGGTTGCCGGCGGATCGAGGTGCGGCGATCGCGTGCGCGCTGATTCTGGTCGCGGCCGTGTCCGTGGTCTGGATGTACGACCGCGGCAGCCGCGGCATCAAGGCGTTCGAGCTGGTGCTCAAGGCGATGGTGGGGCTGATCGTGGTCAGCTTCTTCGGCGTGGTCGTCGTCCTGGCGCAGCGCGGTGGCCTCGATTGGCCGGCAGTCGCGGCCGGCTTCGTGCCGGACCCGTCCCTGCTGTGGGCACCGGCGGCGTCACTGCGCGAGATGCTCGCGGCGGTGCCGGAGCCGGCGCGCGGCCACTGGCAGGCGGTCGTGGTCAGCGATCAGCGACAGGTGATGGTCACCGCCGCGGCGACCGCGGTGGGCATCAACATGACCTTCTTGCTGCCCTATTCGATGCGGGCGCGCGGCTGGGACCGCGAGTTTCGCGGGCTGGCGGTGTTCGACCTCGCCACCGGTCTGTTCCTGCCGTTCGTCTTGGCGACCAGCTGTGTGGTGCTCGCCGCGGGCGCGCGGTTCCACGCCCAGCCCGACGACGCCCTGCTCGCGCGGCAGACCCCGTCCTCGAGCGCGGCGGCGAGCTACGACCGGCTGCTGGCGGCCCGACTCGGCGTCGCCGACGCCACGCCGGCGCAGCTCGACGCCCTGCCAGAGGCCGAGCGCCGGCTGGCCTCGGTCTTGGTGCGCCGGGACGCGTTCGACCTGGCGACCGCCCTGACACCGCTGACCGGCGCGGGCGTGGCGCGGACCGTGTTCGGCATCGGCGTGTTGGCAATGGCGATCTCGACCGTCATCGTGCTGATGTTGATCGCCGGCTTTTGCATCTGCGAGATGCTGGGCATCGAGCCGCGCGGTCGGCCGCGGCGGTGGGCCAGCATGGTGCCCGCGGTGGGAGTGCTGGGGCCGTTCGTCTGGAGTGGGGATGCGCAGTTCTGGCTCGCGGTGCCGACCTCCGTCTTCGGCTTCACGCTGCTGCCGATCGCCTATTGGACGTTCTTCTTGATGCTCAACAACGCCCGCTTGTTGGGCGCCGACCGGCCTGTGGGGGCACTGCGCTGGGGGTGGAACGTGGCGATGCTGGTCGGGCTGGCGCTGGTGTCGGTCGGCGCGGCGTGGGCCGTCTGGAACCAAGCTGGCTGGTTCGGCGCAGGCGCGGCGCTTGCGTTCCTGTGCGCGGCCGCCGTCGCGCACCGTCGCCGCCCACGTTGACGCCGTCGCCGCGTCAGCCGCCGTCTTCGGCGGACTTCTTCTTGTCCTCCGCCGGTGACTTGCCCTCGGCCCTGTATTGCTCCACGGCGGGACCGAGCACCCACTGCTCGTACTCTTCGTTGAGCGTGTCGAGGTCGATGCCTCGGAAAGCGCGCTCGGTGATGGCCTCGAAGTTCGTGTCGTCGCGAATCAGCCGGATGTAGGTCGGCACCACGGCGCGGTAGCGCTTGTCCTCGTGGTGCTGCAGGAAGTGGCACAGTGCCCAGCCCTGTGGGTAGCAGATGGTGCCCTTGTCATAGAACTGCTTCTTCGACATCGTGATGAGCTCGGCGATCGGCACGTTCTGGCCGGTGTTGACCGCGCCCCACACCGCGGGCATCCGCTGGCGGTTGATCGCGCCGAGGTCCGCGGTGCGGCGCCGTCCCTCGCCGACCGGCTTGGCGCAGTAGAAGTAGTCGCCCATGCCCTCGTTGATCCACGACGGGATCTGCACCCACGACGTGATGTACCAGTGGAAGTACTGGTGCCAGCCCTCGTGGGCGGCATTGCCGAGGGTGTCCATCACCGTGCGACTGCGCCTTTTGGCCCCGCCGGTCGCCGGCGGATCGTCGGCCCACTTGCCGGTGTCGTAGCAGACCATCTCGCGGTCGACCGGGTCGTAGTAGGCCGCCGCCGACGGGGAGGCTCCGTAGGCGAGGAAGCTCTCGCGGTCCTTGAACAGCTTGACGGCGTAGCGGTTGGCGGGTGCCTTGTCGACGCGGAAGGACTTGCGGTAGATCCTCAGCATCGCGTCCATGTGGGCGCCGAGCCGCTCGGCCTTCTCCTTGCCGGCCTGGGACTGGATCTGGTAGCCCCGCGTCCGGTGCACGATCCAGCCCTCCGGCGGCTTTCGGTTCTTCCAGAGCCCCTTGCGAATGTCCTGCGCGGCAGCGGTCGAGAGCAGGCAGAGCGCGGCGATGGCGACGGTGTGAGCGGTCATGCGTGGAGATGCGACGACGGACGGCACCGCATTGTGCCGTGGCAAGGTCGATTTGTCGGCCCCCCGCGGGGCTTAGGCAAGAGAACCCGGCGCGCCCGACGGCTACGGTCTTCGAAGGCCGCCAAGTTCCACCGTTTCCTCCGCCATGACCGACGCCGTCTCCGACGCACTGCTGCAGACGTTGCGCACCGTGCGCCATGATCTCCACCGCCACCCCGAGTTGGGCTTTGAAGAGCACCGCACGCAAGCCGCGGTACGAGCGTGGCTGGAAGAGCGCGGCTTCGCGCCCCGCGATGTGGCCGAGACCGGCCTGGTGGTGGACACCGCGCCGGGCACCGACGGCGGCATCGCCCTGCGCGCCGATCTCGACGCGCTGCCGATGCAAGAGCACACCGACCTCCCGTACCGTTCGGTGCACGAGGGGCGGGCGCACAAGTGCGGGCACGACGGCCACACCGCGATCCTGCTCGGCGTCGCCGCGTGGCTGGCGGAGAACCGGGATGCCCTGGCCGGCAATGTCCGACTGCTGTTCCAGCCGGCGGAGGAGGGTGTCCGCGGCGGGGGCGCGCGCGTGATGGTGCGCGAGGGCGCCCTGCGGGGGATTCGCGAGGTCTATGGGCTTCACAACTGGCCGGGCTTCGAGAAGGGCACGGTGCGCGTGGCCGCCGGGCCGGTGATGGCCTCGGTCGACACCTTCGTCACGGAGTTGATCGGCCGCGGTGGGCATGGGGCGCAGCCGCAAGTCTGCCGCGACCCGATCGTCGCCGGCGCGGCGGTGGTGCAGGCACTGCAGACGGTGGTGTCGCGCCGCGTCGGCAGCCGCGGGATCGCCGTGGTGACGGTGGGCGCCTTCCAGGCCGGCACCGTGCAGAACGTGATCCCCGAGCGGGCGCGCCTGCTCGGCACGATCCGCACCTTCGACGCCGCGCTGCGCGACGAGGTGATCGCGCACGTCGAGCAAGTGATCGACGACACCGCGCGGGCCTACGGCGTTCGCGCCGAGACCGAGGTGGCGCGCGAATACCCGGTGCTGGTCAACGCGGCGCGCTGTGCCGAGGCGGTGGGCGAGGTCGCGGTGGACGTGGTGGGCGCCGACCGGGTCAGCCCCGATGGACTGCCGTTGGCGGCGGCCGAGGACTTTGCCTACTTCGCGCAGGAGGTCGAAGCGGCGTACTTCTTCCTCGGCGCCGGCGACCCGGTCGGGGAGACGCCGGGCTGCCACCATCCCGACTTCGACTTCGACGACGACCTGCTGGCCACCGGCATCGCGATGTTCTGTGGGCTGGTGCGCGCGCGGGTCGGGTTGCGCGGCTGACACCGAGCCCTACGCGTGCGAGCGAAACCAGCTCAAGACTTGCGGCACCAAGCCGCGGCGGTCCGACAGGCCCAAGTCCAGGCGCCCCGGGAAGGCCACGTGGCCGCTGCGCGGCGCCCGCCGGAACTCGAGCGGTGACGATGGTCCCGGCAAGAACGGTTCGACCATGCGCAGCGGCACCATCGGATCGTCCTCGGCGAGGACCAGCAGCGCCGGCGAGCGCAGCTTCGGCAAGCGCGGCGCGATCGACAGCTCGCTGTAGTAGTGCTCGGGGTCGCGGTAGCCGTAGCGCGGTGCAATCGTCAGCCGGTCCCAGTCGTAGATGGTCTCCACTGCCTGGACTTCGGCGACCGGCGACGGCACCGCGCGGCGGGCGGCCACCGCCGTGTAGATCTGCTTGAGACCACCGAGCACCCAACGCCGGTAGGTCGCCACGTGCGGGCTGTCGATGTGACGCTGAGCGGCGCCGAGGTCGAGGGGCGTACAGAGCGCGGCGACGGCTCGCAATCGCGGGTGCGGTGGATCGCAGGCCAGGTGCAGCGCGACGTGGCCGCCCATCGAGAAGCCGAGCACGTAGAGGTGGCGATAGCCCTTGAGCTCGGGGCTCTGCAGCGCCGCGTGCAGATCGGCGGTGAGGGCGATGTTGTAAAAGTCCTCGCCGCGGCGGTCGGCGCCGCGCAGGGCGAGCCGCAGAGTCGAGTAGCCGGCGCGGGCCAGCGTGATCGCTGCCCCCCGCATGTAGACGCTGTCGGGGCTACCGCCGAGGCCGTGGACCAGCACGACCAGGGATTCGGCGCCCGGCACCTGCCGGAGTTGGCCGGTCAAGCGCAGCGCGCCCGTCTTGGGGTCGTGCACGGTGGTGTGCCATGGCTGGCTCCGCTTGACCTGGGTCCGCCAGACGCGGTCGCGCAGGATTGGCCACACCGTGCGCATGTGCCCGCGCAGGGGCGCCCGGTGCACGCCGAAGGCGAGCCCGGGGGCGGTTTCGATGTTGGTGGCGGGATCGGTCTCCATCGGGGCGTTGCGGCCAGCGGGCGATGGGCCGCCGCCGGGCCGCGAAAGAGTGTACCTCGGTGGCGGCCGTGTCGAGCATCGCTCGCCGACAGAACCGCCGGCGCGACCGCCTTCAGGCGCCGCGCTGAACCGGCTGGCGCCGGCCGCGCAGCAGCCGGCGCATCCGCCGGCGCGGGTGTGGCACCGGCACCGCCGGGATCGCGTCAGCGCGCGTTTCGCCGGCCGCCAGGGCAGTCGGGCGCGGTGCGAAGTCCGGGTGATGGTCTTCGGCGAATCTGCGGCGGCCGCCCTCGGAGTCGGTCAGGGACGCGACCCGATGCGCGGCGCCGTAGTAGCCGTAGCTCACGTAGTGCGCACCGCCCTCGATCAGCGCGGCCTTCTTCTGCTCGTGGAACTCCGGCAGGTCGGCCCAGTGCACCCCCGGGTAGTCGTGGTGCTCGATGTGGTAGCCGATGTTGAACATCGTCAGGTTGAAGAACGCCGAGGTGAAGCCGTTCGAGTGCTGCACCGGATGGGTCTCCGACTTGGCCCGACAGCCGGCGTGCTGGACGTACATGCCCGACCCCATCGTGACCGCGTTGCCGACCCACTGGGGCAGCACCCACAACCACAAGGCCATCTGCACGTCGATCCAGAACGGGATCGACCACAGCGCGGCGAAGATCGCGAGCTCGCGCAGCGCGCGCCGGCCGACGCGGTGGCCGCCGCGGCCGGTGGTGAAGTCGTGCCACAGATGCACCGCGTAGCGCCACGGCCAGTGCAGCAGGACGTAGCGGTAGATGTTCTCGAAGCTGCCGTCGGCGCGGCGCTTCGGCAGCGTCCAATCAGTCGGGCCCAGCAGATTGGCGTGGTGCACCTTGACGTGCGCGTGCTGCCAGAAGAAGGAAGGCCAACCTCCCGAGAAGGTCCACAGCCGACCGAACCACCGGTTCAAGAACGGCCGGGTGAAGATGCGGCGGTGGGTGTGGTTGTGGAAGTTGACGCCGACGTCGATCCCCGAGGCCCAGCCCAACAAGAACGCGGCCGACGCGACGAACGCCGCCTTCGACCAGCCGTCGTGCAGGCCGGCGGCGTCGGGGTGCAGCCAGATCCAGAACGCGACGCCGTAGCCGACGAGGACGACCAAGTGGAACACGACGCAGTGGATGTCCTCGGGCCGGGCCAGCAGCCCGCGCCGCGGAGTGCGCGGCGCCGTCGTCGATGCGGCCGGCATCAGGCGCTCCAGGTGACGATCCGCCACCAGATGATCGTGAGGACGAGGCTGACCCAGGGGCCCCAGAGCAGGGTTCCCGAGATCAGCGCCAGCGCCACGATGGGAAACAGCGAACGTCCGACGAGCTGGAACAACACGGCGGACGGGGAGGTGGTGGGGGTGCGAGTCACGGTTGCGGAGGTGCGGCGCTGCCCGACCTGCTCAACCCTGCCATGGAATCGACGATCGGGGAAGCGACCCCGGGCGGAAATTTTGCGAGATCCCGTCGCAGCCGGCAACCGCAACGCCCTTGGCATGCGAGACTTCCCCCCGATGACGCGCCCTCCGCAAGCCCTCCCTCCGCTGCCCGAAGTCGGCCGCCGCTACGCGATGGAGCGCGTGGTGCGGCAGACCGACGTCACGCCACAGCGCCGCCTGCGGCTCGATGCCGTGGCGCGCTACCTGCAGGACATCGCCACCGATGACGTCGTCGACGCCGGCCTCGACGAGCTCGAGTGGGTGGTGCGCCGGACGTTGATCGACGTCGCCGCGTTCCCCGTTGTCGGCGAGCGGGTCGTGGTGACGACCTACTGCTGGTCGCTCGGCAGCCGTTATGCGGAGCGGCGCACGACCATCGAGAGCCCTTCCGGGCGCATCGACACGTTGACGCTTTGGATCCGCGTGGACGGCGGCACCGGCCGGCCGGCCGCGCTCAGCCCGGCGTTCCGCGCGCTGTACGAGACGGTGATCGAGGGCCGCCGGACGCGGCCCCAACTGCGGTTGGGAGACGGCCGCCCCGACCCCGCTTCTCCGTCGACGGCTTGGGTGGTGCGGCCCACCGACCTCGATGGTCAAGGGCACGTCAACAACAGCGTCTACTGGGCGGTGGTCGAGGACGCCGTGGCCGCCGCGGGCAATGGCGACGCGCTGGGCGCGTACGAGATGGAGTTTCGCGCCGCCGCTGCGTTGGACGATCAGACGCGGTTGTTCACCGAGCAGCGGGAGGGCCGCCCTTGGTGGTGGCTCTGTGACGGCGAACGGGTCTTCACCGCCTGCGTCCAGTGGCCGGCCGGCGTGCTCCGTGGGCCCGCCGGTCAGACCAGATCGGAGTCGCCGAGCGTGTAGTACCAGTGCGCGGCCAACACCTCGGGGGTCAGGCCGGGCTGTCCGACGCGATAGGTGAGCCGGCGCTCCAGGGTGTCGGCGGAGGCCACCACGTCGAAGCCGCGCGCGCGCAGGTGCGCGTACTCGCGGCAGGGCTCCGGCAAGATCGCCAACAGCCGCGTGCGGCCGGCGGCGCGGGCCCGTTCCAGGGTGGCCGCGAGCAAGGCATCGGCCACGGCGGTGTCGCCGGGAGCCAGCATCCACTCGGCGATCGCGCAGGCGCCCGGCACCAGCGTGTCGTGCTCGGCGCGCAGCACCGCCAGCCCGCAAAGCGCGTTGTCGCGGCGAGCGGCGAGAAACTCGTAGCGCGCCGACGGGCTGCGGCAGTAGCGCCAGTCGAGGTACGACGGTGTGCGTTCGATCGCGCAGCGCTCGCTGCCGATCACCTGCTGCGCCAAGCGAGAAACCTCCGCTTCGAGCGCGGGCTCTTCGAGCCCAGCCAGCGGCCCGACCTCCAGATCGCCGGCCACCGGCGGCGGGTTGCCGTCGGTGGAGCGCACCAGGAAGTCGACGACGCGCAGCATGCTGTACTGCAAGTAGCGCTGGCCGACGCGCTCGGCTGCGCGCACCGGATAGCCGTAGAGCAGACCGTCGCCGCGCTCGATCCACTGCTCCAAGGCCGGACCCGCGGTCTGTACGAAGATTCCGGGCCGCTTGAGTCCGCGGCGATAGTCGGGGTGGACGAAGCTGTCGACGATCTGTGAGAACGTCGTCGGCCCCAGTGGGGTCCGGGCCGCGTACGGCAGTGCGGCGTACTGCGCCGCGACGGTGCCGTCGGTGTCGACCGCCAGCAGGATGCGGTGGCCGTGCGGGTTGTCGGCGAACATCCAGCGCCAGGTCGCCAGGTCGCGGTCGACGTAGCCGGCGCCGCAAACCTCGCGAAAGACGAGGTTGAAGGACTCCAGAATGCGCCGCTCGTCGCCCGGCTGGTAGTCGCGGACCAACACTTGAACGCAGGCTATCGCCGCGCGCGGTGCGGTTCCAGGTCGGGTCTCGCCGTCGGCACGGCAAAGAGGGTCTCGACCGCCGGCCAAATGGCGTAGCATCGCCGGCCACCGCCTGGCGCGGCGCGCCGGACGCGACACGAATCAGACGAGGCTGCTTGTATGGCGCGACGGGCGAGGATCTTGGCGGTCGGGAGTGCGGTTCCCGACGCGGTGGTCGAGAACGACGACTTGCTCGAGTGGATGGACACGTCGGATGCGTGGATTCGGCAGCGCTCCGGCATCGAACGCCGCCGCTGGGTCGAGCACGCCGCCGGCAACGCGACCTCGGACCTCGGCGAAGCCGCGGCCCGGCAAGCCTTGGAACGGGCCGGCCTGCAGCCGGCCGACGTCGACCTGATCGTGTTCGCCACGCTCAGCCCCGACCGGTCGTTTCCCGGCTCGGGCTGCTACCTGCAGGCCAAGCTCGGCGTGCCGGGGATCCCGGCCTTCGACATCCGCCAGCAGTGCTCGGGCTTCCTCTACGGCCTGTCGATGGCCGACCTCTACATCCGGTCCGGCCAGTACGACACGGTCCTGTTGGTCGGTGCCGAGGTGCAGTCGAAGTGCCTGGATCTGTCGACGCGCGGCCGCGACATGTCGGTCTTGTTCGCCGACGGTGCCGGCGCGGTCGTCATCGGCCCAACGGAAGTCGACGACGACGCACCGACCTCGGGCGAGTCGTTTCTGATCTCCCACCACCTGCACGCCGATGGCGCGTTTGCCGACGAGCTGCTATGGCCGGCACCGGGCACGGCCAACCGCGTCTGGATTCCGCCGGAGGCGATCGGCGAGGCGGCGGTGTACCCGCAGATGAACGGGCGGCTGGTGTTCCAGCACGCCGTCAAGCGCATGCCCGAAGTGACGCTGGAGGCTCTGTCGGCCAACGGGCTGAGCGTCGACGACGTGGATCTGTTCGTCAATCACCAGGCCAACCAGCGGATCAACGACAAGGTCGCGGAGATCCTCGGTGTGCCGGCGGAGAAGGTCGTGCACACGATCGCGGACTACGGCAACACCACGGCGGCGACGATCCCGATCGGTCTCGACACTGCAGAGCGCGACGGACGGTTGCGGCGCGGCATGCTGGTCTGCTCGGCGGCGTTCGGCAGCGGCTTCACCTGGGCGGCGTCGCTGTTCCGCTGGTGACGGCTACTCGCTCTCGGTGGCCTGTGCGCGCAGCGCGCGCTTGAGGATCTTGCCGGTCGGCCCCTTGGGCAGAGCGTCGAAGAAGCGGACGATGCGCGGGTACTTGTAGGCGGCGAGGTGCTGCTTGCAGTACGCGATGATCTCGTCGGCGGTGGCTTGCTGGCCAGGCTTGAGGGCCAGCATCGCCACGACTTCCTCGCCGTGGCGTTCGTCGGGAATGCCGATGACCGCGGCCTCGGCGATCGCGGGGTGCGCGTACAACACCTCCTCGATCTCGCGGGGGTACACGTTGAAGCCGCCGCGCAGGACCATGTCCTTGATCCGGTCGACGATGCGGTAGTAGCCATCGGCGTCGACCGTGCCGACGTCGCCGGTGCGGAACCAGCCGTCGCGCAGGGCGGCCTCGGTCTCTTCGGGGCGGCGGTAGTAGCCGCGCATGACGTTGTGTCCCTTGATGCAGATCTCGCCGGGGGTGTCGATCGCGCTGACCGTCGCGCCGCTCTCGTCGATCAGCCGAAACTCGACTCCCCGGATCGGTTGGCCGACCGTGCCGGGTTTGCGCGGTAGGCTGAGCACGTTGAAGCTGGCGACCGGGGACGTCTCGGACAGGCCGTAGCCCTCGAGGATGTTGACGCCGAACTTCTGATCGAAGGCGTGCATGACCTCGACCGGCATCGGCGCGCCGCCCGACACGCAGTAGCGCAGCCGCGGTGGCGGCTCGTCCTCTTCGTGGTGCAGCAGCGCGAAGAACATCGTCGGCACGCCGGCGAACGCGGACACGGCGTGGCGGCGCATCAGCGCCAGCGCAGGCCCCGGCTCGAAGCGGGGTTGCAGCACGATGGCGCCGCCGACCGACAAGTGTGCGTTCTGCAGCGCGGTCTGGCCGAAGCTGTGAAACAGCGGCAGCGCGACCAGCGCGACGCCGGTGTGGTCGACCGGGGTCAGATGGCTGGCGACGTACTCCGCGTTGTAGAACAGGTTGAACTGGGTGAGCTCGGCGCCCTTGGGATGACCCGTGGTTCCCGAGGTGTAGAGGATCACCGCGACGTCGTCGGCAGCCGTCGGCGTTGGTTCGTCGTCGGGTGTCGCGGTCTCCACCAGGGGGGCGAGGGCCGTGGCGGGCGCCGCGGCCTCGTCACAGCCGGCCAGCAGGAGGTGCCGGCAACCGGCGACGCGCTCGAAACCGTCGCGCGCGGCCTCGGCGAAGCCGTGCCAGGCGATCAACGCGACCGCGTCGCAGTCGTCGAGGTGGTACTCGATCTCATCGGCGACCAGCAGCACGTTGAGCGGCACGACCACTGCGCCGATGTGATGGCACGCGAAGTAGCAGATCGTGAAGTCGGGGACGTTCGGCAGCAGTAACGCGACGTGGTCGCCGCGGCCGATGCCGAGCGCGCGGAGCGCGCCGGCGGTCGCGCGGCAGCGCCGGTAGAGCTCGCGGTGATCGAGCATCGCGTCGCCGCAGAACACCGCCGGCCGCGCGGGGTGGCGGCGCGCGTTGTCACGCACCCAGGTTGCCAAGTTGAGGGTCATCGAGGGCAGCGGGCTTGATCGCGTTCGATCTTGATCCATTTCGAAGGACAGTGCAACGCCGTAGAGTTGCCGGCGATGCACCGCCACCATGTCCTGACGCTGCTCGAGCACTACCACCGCCGCCAACCGGCCGAGCGGGCTCGCGTCGACGACGTCGTGCATTTCGTGCAGGCCCGGCCCGACTGCTTCCTCCGCACCTGCCGGCCGGGGCACGTCACGGGTTCTGCCTGGCTGACTTCCGCCGACGCGCGCCGCTGTGTGCTGGTGCAGCACAAGGCGCTCGGCCGGTGGTTGCAACCCGGCGGGCATTCGGACGGCGAGCCCGAGGTGCACCGCACCGCGCTGCGCGAGGCGCGCGAGGAGACCGGCATGTGGGACGCCGAGCTGTGGATGCCGAGCGACGGCCCGCGATTGCTCGACGTCGACGTGCATCGCATCCCGGCGCGCGAGCGCGCCGACGGCTCGGTCGAGCCGGCCCACCTGCACTACGACCTGCGGTTCTGGGTCATCGCACCGGATGACGCGACGCCGCACGCGGCGGTCGAGGGCAACGCGGCGGCGTGGTTCGAGCTCGAGCGGCTGGGCGACGTGACGGAGGAGGAGAGTGTGCTGCGACTGGCGGACAAGGCCCGCGCCCTGGCGGGTTCGATCGGCGCGCTCCGCTGAACGTCGTCCGCTTGCCTCGGCCCGCTCCGCGGTATCGTGTGCTCCGATGCGTAATCCTCCGTCCGCCGCGCTGCTGATCTGTGGCAGCCTTCTCGGATCGATCGCCGCGCAGAACTCGACCGCCAAGGTGCGGCCGCCGCCATCGGCGGTCGCCGCCCGCGCCGGCGGCGCTGTCGAGTGGCGTGCGGCGCTCGACGACGCCATCGCCGAGGCGCGGCAGCGGGAGCTGCCGGTGTTCTGGTACGTGCCGACCGTGGCGCGCTCGCCGATGGACCGCAAGGCCGAGATCGATCGCTACATGCGGGCCGGGCCGTTTTCGTTTCCCGCCCTGGTCGATCTACTGAACGGCGGTTTCGTGCCGGTGGCGGTGCCGGCGGCCGGAGCGGTGCAGGAGCGCTACGGGTTGCGGCGTGGAGAGTTCATCGAGCCGGGCTTCCTCGTGCTCGCTCCGGACGGCAGCGTGCTGGCCCGCGCGCACCGACTGATCACCTTGCACGCCGACTGGTTCCTCGCGCGGCTGCGCCCACTGGCGGGAGCGCCCGTGCAGGCGCGGCCGCGGCACTCCACGCTTGCGAGGGCGTGGCAGGCCTACGCGGCGAGGCGCGACCAAGACGTGTCGACGGCGCTGGATCGATTGGCGGCGGATGCGGAATCCGATGTCGATCTCGCGGCCGAAGCCGGCTTCCTGCGCGGCGCGGTTCTGCACCGCAGCCGCCGCGCGGATCGCGCGGTCGCGCTGTGGGCCAGCATCGGCGAGCGCTACCCGGAGACGATGTTCGGTGCCAAGGCCGCGGCCGAAGCCGAGGGCCACGGCCCGTTCGCGCTGGGTTTCGAGGACTTTCGCGCTCTGCCCTCCGGGGCATTGGTCTCGGCGGAGGCCACCACGCGCGCCCCGGCCGATCTCTACGACGAGGCCTCCCTGCGGGCCGCCAGCCGGCGCTTCCTGCTCGACCTGCAGCAGCCCGACGGCGGCTACCGCGACAGCCGCTACGACTTCGGCGGCACCGATGGTCTGCCCAACGTGTATGCGGCCGTTACCGCGCTCGTCGGCTGGGCCTTGCTCGAAGACGCCGCCGATCGAGACCTGGACGAAGACGAGGAGCGCGCGCTCGCGGCGGTGCGCGCGTTCGTCCTCGACGACGAGAAGCTCGCCAAGGCCGACACCGACGAGGTGCTCTGGGCGCAGGTGTTCCGGCTCGAGTTCGCGGCGAGCCTTCTGCGCCACGCGCCCCAGGACGAGGAAGTGCGCGCGGCGCTGGGGAGGTTTGCTGCCGCGGTGAGCGCTCTGCAGGCCGACGATGGCGCTTGGTATCACGAGTACCGCAACCCATTCGCCACGGCGTCGGCGTTGCTCGCCCTCGACGCAGCGCGCCAACACGGCGTCGAAGTCGAGCCGACCGTCGTCGACCGCGGCGTGGCCGCGCTGCTGGCGTGTCGTGCGGCCAACGGCGCCTACTCGTACTCTCAGCGGCGCGGCGGCGGCAGCGGCAACGTCGCCGCCGCCGCGGGACGGATGCCCCTGTGCGAGCTGGCGTTGGCGCGCTGGCGCAACCGCGACCCCGCCGATCTCACCCGCGCCGTGCAAGCCGCGTTCGAGCACCACGGCCTGCTGGAAGCGGTGCGCGGCTACGACGACCACGCCGACCGCCTCGGCTACGGCGGCTTCTTCTTCTGGTACGACATGCTCTACCGTACGCGCGCGCTGCTCGCCCTCGAAGATCCCGCGCTGCGCGCCGAGTGCGCGCGCACGCAGCGCGAGACCATTCTGTCCATCGCCGAGATCGACGGCTGCTTCGTCGACAGCCACGAGCTCGGCCGCTGCTACGGGACGGCGTGCGCCCTGCTCTGCTTGGCTTGGCTGCGTCAGGCCGACGGGTGACGCCGGTGGCCTCCCTGCGCTCGACACCGATGATGAGAGCCGCAGCTCTCGCCCTCGCCGCCTCACTGCTCATCGGCGGCCTGGTGGTCGTGCTGCAGAGCAGGAGATGCGGATACGACGACCTACACTTGGGAATGCAGCGGTCAGAGATCGAGGCTTGTCTCGGCATCGCAGAACGGACGGTGCTCTATCGCGACGGACGCATCTCCTTCTTCGGGATCAATGATGGGCTCTGGTTGTTCAGCGAACCCATGTACGACCCAACACCGCAGCCACCCCGACGCGTGGCGTCCTTTGCCGAGATTCCGTCGTACTACGCGTCCATCGAGTGCCTGACCGACAAGGACGACAGAGTCGTCGCGTTGGTGGTGGCCGGAGAGACGAAGTGGATCGAGACCGCGCAGGGCCGGGTGGCCGGCAATGAGATCCGATCGCTTTCGCCGGCGGTGTTCGACGAGCTCACCAAGTAGCCGCGCGCCGCCGCAGCCGCCCATCCCGAGCCGTGAACGCCTTCGACACGAGGCCGCGATCACTGCCGGCTCGGCAACCGCAGAGGCAGCGCGCAGTGCACCTCCAGCCGGCGCCCGGCGCGGAGGCGGATGGCACCGCGATTGCCGGTCTCGAGCAGTGGGATGTGGCGCACGGCCAGCTGCGCGGTGCGTCCCGGCGGTGCCGGCTCGGCGCGATTGGAGGCGAGCGCGAGGCTGGGCCGCGCCGCGTCCAACAGGGCGGCGAGGCGCGGGTTGGCGCGGCCGTGGTGCGGCAGCACCAGCACGTCGACCGGCGCCGGCTCGGGATTGCGCGCGAGCCAGCTGTCGACGCCGTGTTCGAGGGCATCGCCGCAGAGCAATACGGCGAAGCGGCCAAGGTCGATGCGCACCCAGAGGCTGTGGTCGTTGTGGTTGGCCGCGGTGAGCGCTGGCCGCTCGACGTGGAGATTTTGCTCCTGCAGGGACTCGCCCGGGGACAGGGGACGCAGCGAGACGCCGGCGGCCATGAGCAGGGCGCCGAGCGCTCCCTCGGCGAGCTCGCGGGGCAGGATGGCGCGATCGACGCGCACGGTGCGCAGGAGCGTGGGGATTGCGCCGACGTGGTCGTGGTCACCGTGGGTCAGCACCAAGGTGTCGAGGTGACGCGCCGGCAGCAGAGCCCGCGCGGCGCGCCGCGCAGGCTCGCGCGGATCCCCGAGGCTGCCGCAGTCCACCATCAGCCGGGCCCCGCCGGCGTCGTGCGCGACGCACGCCAGGCCGTGGCCGACGTCGCAGAGCTCGAGCTCCCCCCGGCGGCTGCGCCCGGCCGGCACGAAGTGGAGCCCGACCAACAGCCAGCAGGCGGCGCCGATCCGGCGGCGGTGCGGCCTCCGGGCGATCCAAACCAGTGAGCCGGCGAGGGCGGCGGCGGCGAGGGCTCCGTCGAGGCGGCGGGTGGCGAGGACCGGCGCGCCGGGCAGGGTCGCGATCGCCGCGGTGACGTCGAGATAGACCGCGGTGAGCGGGGCGAGGAGCGCGCCACCCGCCGCACCGAGCCACGGAGCGACGGCGGCGGTGATCGCGACGAGCAAGCCGAACCCGAGCATCAACGCGATGCACGGCGCCAGCAGGGGCGTCGCGACGATGGTCCAGGGCGCCCACTGGCCGAACAGGTGGAGGGTGATCGGCGCCGTCAGCAGCGTCGCCCAGAACGAGGCAACCACCGGCCCGCGCACCCAGCGGGCGAAGGCCGTCTCGGCGCGGTGGACCCCCGCCAGCCAGAGCCCGAAGACCGCGGCGTAGCTGAGCGAGAAGCTGGCGCCGAACAGCGCGTTGGGGGCGAGTACCGCCGTGGCGATTGCGGGCGCCGCCAACAGGCCGGCGACGTCGATGCGGCGGCCGCGCGCCCCGGCGTGCAGCGCCAGCGAGAACGCCACCAGGGCGCGCAGCACGGGCGGCTCCATGCCGGTGATGGCGGCGTAGAGCAGCAAGAACAGCACACACCACCAGCGGTACTGACGCGACGTCCACGGCGAGCGGCCACTGATCGCGGCGAACAAGATGCCGGCCAGCAGCGCCAGCATGCTCGCATGCGCCCCGCTCACCGCCAGCAGATGCACCGTGCCGGCGTCGAGGTGCGCATCGACGACCGGCGCCGGCAGCGGCGGGCCACGGCCGAGCACCAGGTGGCACAGCAGCAAGCCCGAGGTCCCGGGAATCGCCGCGACCAGCCCGCGCTCGAGCCGCAAGCCGAGTGCCTCGATCCAGCGCTCTGGCGGCGCCCGGCCGCGTACCACCGTCAGGGCCGCGGCCACCGCCCGCGCCCGTGGCGGCCGGCCCTGGGCGACACGCCGGCGCCAGCCGGTGAGCCGCGCGACGCCGCGGACCCGATCGCCCGGCAGTGCCACCAGCGGCCCGTCGACGTCGAGCCAGAGTCGCGGGCCGCTCACCGACGCCAACGTCAACCGCACTCCACTGCCATCGGCGGTCCGGCGGACCGGCGCGCGGACCTCGCCATCGACGAGCACGGGTCCCGGAGCGGGCCACGAAGCCGGCGGCGGCGGCAGGCTGGTCGCGCCGAGCGCGGCCGGGATCGCCAGCAACCACGGGCCCGCCCGCCGCCGCCAGGCGCACAGCAGCAGTGCCACGCCGACCGCCACCGCGCCGCCCACCACACCGAGGTCGCGCGCCGCGCACGCCGCGCCACAGGCGTACAGGGCAGCGCCGATCGTGGTGGCGGCGGGGGAGGTTTGCACGGCA
The DNA here is from genome assembly GCA_965223545.1 of Planctomycetota bacterium. Taxonomy (GTDB): domain Bacteria; phylum Planctomycetota; class UBA1135; order UBA1135; family UBA2386; genus CBDCWY01. The sequence continues at coordinate 8,036,742 of OZ245006.1, forward strand.
TCCAGGAGTGCTCCGGCGCGCCGGGTGGTTACCATCGGCGCCGATGGTCTCGGCTCTCTACCCCGGCAGCTTCGACCCGGTGACCCGCGGCCACCAGGATCTGGTCGAACGCGCGCTGCCGTTGTTCGACCAGGTCACGGTGGCGGCCGCCCAGAACGCTTCCAAGGCGGCCCTGTTCAGCCTCGATGAGCGGCTGGAGCTGTTGCGCTCCGCGCTGCCCAGCGCGCCCAACCTCGAGATCACGGCGTTCGACGGCCTCCTGGTCGACTACTGCCGCGCGCACGGTCACGGCGTCGTGCTGCGTGGATTGCGGACCGCATCGGACTTCGAGTACGAGTACCAAATGGCACTCACCAACCGGCATCTCGACACCGCGGTCGAGACGGTCTTCCTCATGCCGAGTGCGCGCTACAGCTACGTTTCGTCCACCCTGATCAAAGAGATCGTGAACCACGGTGGGGACGCATCCGATTTCCTGAGTCCCGACGTCGAGGCGCGGCTGCGTGCCCGACTGCGAGAAAGGCGGCGTTGAAAGTGCAAACAGTCCATACCTCCGCGGCACCCGCGGCGATCGGTCCGTACAGCCAGGCGGTGGTCGCCGGTGACCTGGTGTTCTGCTCTGGTCAGGTCGCGCTGGATCCGGGCACGGGGGAGCTGGTCGGCAGCACGGCGCGCGCGCAGACCGAGCGCGTGATGCGCAACTTGGCAGCCGTGCTCGAGGCCGCCGGCAGCAGCCTCGGCTCCGTGGTGCGCAGCACCATCTTCCTCGCCGACATGGACGACTTCGCCACCGTCAACGAGGTCTACGCCGCCGCACTGGGCGAACACCGGCCGGCGCGTGCGACGGTCGCCGTCCGCACTCTGCCGAAGAACGCGCTGGTCGAGATCGACTGCATCGCTCTGCGTGCCTGACGGGCCGCGGACTCCGAGGCCCGCGCGCGGCGAGACCGCTTGGCTCCGGCTCGCGGCGGCGGTGATCACCGTTCTGGTGGTCGGGCTGCCCGCGTGGGTCGGTGGTTCCACCCTGGCCACGGCGCCAGCTGCAGGCGAGCTCGATCGATTGCGGGCTGCGCTGGAGTCCGGCCCCCGCGAGGCCCCGGTGAGTGCCGTGGTGCGCGCCTATGCGGTCGCCACCCTGCCGGCGACCGCCGAGCCCGCGCGCGCGGCCGAGCTGTTGCCGCGCGCGCGCTTGTCCAGCGTGCTCGGCTTGCTGGCGATCTCGGGGTTGCTGTACCTGACCGTGTCGATGGCCCGCCGGCGGCTCACGGCCCTGTTTGCTTGTCTGGCATTGGCAGCCACCGGGCCGGTGTTCGAGCTCGGCGCCGTGCTCCGGCCGGAGGTGCCGGCAGCCTTGTTCGGTGGCCTCGGCGTGTTGTTGGTGGTCGGGTTCCCCGCCGTCGTCCCGCGGCCACCGGCGCGCCGTGGCTGGCTGCGCTGCCTGTGGACCACGGTCACCGCGGGCGCCTCGATCGGCCTGGCGATGGCGTGCGTACCGCACGCCGGCCTGTACCTGTTGGTGCCTGGCTTCGCGGCGCTGTTGAGTGCGGGCATCGCCTTTCGTTCGGGGTGGCGCGCCGCACGGCGTGGCAAGTGGCTGCGCTACCCTGTGCGCGCGCTGCCCCGCCGAGTACTACCGTGGATGCTGCTGGCGCTGGGTTGCCTCGCGCTGGCGCCGATCGTCGTCTTGGGCGCGGTGCGTGGCGACCCGACCGCGCTCCTGCCGAGTCCGGCGCCGGCGCCGCTGTTGCCGGGCGGGGTCCTGTCCATCGTCTTGGTCGTCCTCGCGGCGATCGGCGGGTTGCGGTTGGCCATCGGGGTTGGCTTCCGCCTCGGGCGAGCGCACCGGGTCAGCACTGCGGCGCTCCTGCTGTGCTATGTCGCGTGCATGCTGCTGCACTGGCGGATCGCCGGCGGCCAACGCGATGCGCTCTGCGCGGCCCCCGCCCTCGCGGTCCTGGTCGGTGAGGGGGTGGCTTCGGTGGTGGGACAGCTGTTGGCATGGCGGTATCGACCGCGCCGCTGACCGCCGGCGGGACCTGGGGCCGGCAGTGGCCGATCAAGGCGATGGCGTCGGACCCGCGCACAATTCCAGGGCGCGACGCCTGTGGTGTTCTGGGACATCCGAACGTGCAGAAATGGTTCTCAGTCTCCGCACTTTTGCGGACGAAGCAGGAACGTGGAGCGAGTGAGGGAGAGCTGGGCCGAGCGCTGGACGCCGCGGAGCCTGAGTGGTCGGTTGACGCTGGCGATCGCGCTCGTACTCGCCGCGTATACCACGGTGATCGCGGTTTCGGATGCGCACCAACGGCGGGCCAACGCCGTGCGCAACGAGGGGCTGCGCAACCGCGCGATTGCCTCGACAGTGCTGAGTGGGCGGCGTCTCGAAGGCTTCGCGCGCGCGTGCGACGCGCAGCCGTTCCTCGACGCGGTGTCGGACTGGGCGGCGGCGCCGCCCCCGGTGCGCGAAGTGCACGAGCTGTTGCGCGCCTGTGTCGCCGCCAACGGGCTGTCTTCGCCGGTGTACGTGCTGGTGTTGCGGCCGGAGTTCGAGGCGAGGGTCAGGGCGGAGCCCGACCGCTTGCACGAGAACGCGATGGAGTTCCTCGCGACCAGTGCGGAGCAGCCGTACTGGCGGCACCGCTACGAGTACCGCCCGGAGATGCGGGCGGCGCTGTTCGGCGGGCGGGCGGCCAGCACGGGGGTGTACGGCGACTCGCATGGACACTGGGTGTCTGCCTACGCTCCACTGCGTGGAATGAGCCAGCCGGCGTTGGTCGAAGTCGACAGTCCGCTCGACGCTCTGCTGGCGAGCGTCGAGGCCGAGAGCCGATGGGTGTCGGTCTCCGCCCTGATCGCGTTCATCGTGTTTCTCGTCTCGCTGCGTGGAATCGTGCGGCGGGCGACCGCGTCGCTGCGGCAGCTGTGCGAGCGGGCGCGTCGGTTCGGCGAGGGCGACTTCGACAGTCCGATCCCGACCGCCGGCACGGTCGAGATCGGTGAGCTCAGCGCCGCGCTCGATGCCGCGCGGGCGTCGATCGGTGCCGGCGCGCAACGCAACCAACAGCTGCTGTCGGAGTTGCAGGCCAGCCTCGGCCAATCGAACTCGGCGAGCGGCGTTCTGCGCGACGGCGCCGAGCGACAGGCGCGCAGCTTGCACAACCTGGACCGGCTGATGGCCGAAGTCGGCGACACCACGGCGACGATCGCCACCGATGCCGCGGAGACCCTGACGCTGTCCCGTTCCTCGGAGCAGGCCGCATCGACCGGCCAGCGCGAAGTCGAGGAGATGGGGGCCGCGATGGGGGCGATCGAGCAGTCCTCGGAGCGGATCTCGACGGTGCTGCGGGCGATCGACGACATCGCGTTCCAGACCAATCTGCTGGCGCTCAACGCCGCTGTCGAAGCGGCGCGAGCCGGTGCCGCGGGCCGCGGCTTCGGCGTGGTCGCAAGCGAAGTGCGCAACTTGGCGGCGCGCAGCGCCGCGGCGGCCAAGGAGACGGCGGGTTTGCTGGACGAAGCACGCCAGCGCGCGCAGCACGGCGTCGAGGTGGCGCAGCGGCTGCGCGCGGTGTTCCTCCAGGTCGCGGAGTCGGTGCATTCGGTCAACGCGCTGATCGGCCGCATCGATGACGGTTGTCAGGGACAGCACCAGGGCTTCGGTGTGGTGCGCGACGAGATCCGAGAGCTGCGTGCGATCATGCTGTCGATCGCCGAGCACGCGCATGAGCTGTCGTCGTCGTCGGAGGCCTCGAGGGCGCAGGTGGAGTCGCTGCGCGCGGCGGCGGCGTCAGTTGGCAGCGAGCACGAACATGGCGTAGGTGTCGCCGAGGACGTCGCCGTCGGCCAGTGACTGTTCGCGCTCGCAGAGCGCGAACAGCACTTCGTTGTGGGCGAAGTCGAGGGGATCGAACGCCGGCAGCCGGGTATGCAGCAGGGGCTGCAACAGGCCACCACCCCCGCCGCGGTACTCGTCGATGCCGAACCCCGCCGCCGTCGCGGTCGGCAAGATCTCGGCCGAGCGCACCGCCTCCGAAGGGTCGACCGCGATCAGATCGTCGACCGCGATGCGCTCGACGACGTCGCAGTCGCCGCGCAACGCCGGCGGCACGAGCTCGGCCAACGCGCGGTTGCCGTGCTCCACTTGGGCGGCGGTCCACTGGAACTGGGACGGGCCGATGTACTCCTGACCGATGACGTGTCCACCGGGGCGGAGGGCTCGGCGGCATTGTTGCCAAAACGACTCCAGCTCGCGGATGTGGTGCAGGGCGCCGAGGCCGAGAATGGCGTCGTAGGAATCCGCGGCCAGATCGAGGGCGTTGAAGTCGCCGACCTCGAGCGACAGATTCTCGATGCCGGCAGCGGCGGCACCGCGGGCGGCCCGCGCGACGGTGTCCGCCGCCAGATCAATGCCCACGACGTGCCGGTCGGGTAGAGCCTGACAGAGGGCCTGCTCCTTGATCGCAGCGCCGCAGCCGACCGACAACAGCCGCGCGCCGGGGGCGGTGTACTGCGCGACGGCGTCGAACAGCGCCTGCATGTGCGGGCGGGCATCGCCGAAGGCGCGCAGTGAGACGTAGAGCTGGAGCAGCGGGTGCTGCAGAAAGCTGTCCGCCGGATCACCGCGCTCGTGACTGGCGTCCCAGAAGGCGGCGGTGCGCTTGCGGTCGGCGTCGGCGGGGGTCAAGACTCGCCGGCGAGCGCCGCCTCGATCAGTTTCTCGAGTTCGGCCGCGCTCGCATCGTCGATCGGGTACTGCCGAAGGCTGATGATCTTGCCCTGCCGGTCGATGAGGAACAGCCGCGGCGGGCCATCGACGCCGTAGCGCAGCGCCAGCTCGGTCTGTGGTCCCTTGCCGTCGCAGACCAAAGGCCACTCCGCGCCGTGTTGCTCGGCAACCTCGACCGCGGCTTCGACCTGGTCGTCCATCGACACGGAGATCATCGCCAGCCCGCGGTCGGCAAAGCGCCCGTGCCAGCGGCGCAGGTGCGGTGCGGCCCGTTCGCAGGGGCCACACCAGCTGGCCCAGAAGTGCAGCAAGACGACGGCGTCGTTCGGCGGCGTCATCTCCACTGCCGCGCCGTTCACGTCGGTGGCCCGGAACGGGATCGCCGGCTTGCCGGGGGCGAGCGCGCGGGCCCGCAGCCGATCGGCGGCGATGCTGCCGAAGTGCGTGTCGGACAACTCGTCGGCCAAGCTGCGCAGCGCCTCTTCGTGCGCCGACGCGGGTAGGTCCTCGCGCTCGCGCAGCGCCATCGCGTGGTACCAGCGCACCCGCGCTCGTTGCTCGTCGTCGCCGGCCGCGGCCAGGGCCTCGCGGAACACGCCCTCGCCCTTTTCGACCTCCGCCAGCCGCGTCATCAGGTGCATGCCCAGCAGCATGCGGGTCTCGAACGGCTCGCGCTTGGCGAGCGCCGCCTCGATCCACCGGTCGCGCTCGCCGTCCAGCCCCAAGTGGGCGGCGAACTCGGCGGCGGTGGCCAGCACCAATGCCGGCGTGGTCTTGCCGTCGAACCCCTGCAACAAGCGCTCGGCTCGGTCGCGTTGGCCGAGGTTCAGCCGGTGGTCGATCAGCATGAGACGGGCGTTGTGCACGTCGTCGCCCTTGGCCAGCGGCAAGAACGCCTCCAGCTTGTCGGCGAAGGTCGCGGCGAGCTCGTGGTGTTCATCGACGCCGGCTTGCGACTCGACCAGCTGCATCCGTTGCTGCTGGAAGCGTTCGAACATCCGGTCCAAAGGGCTCTGCGCGCGGCTCGGGACCGCCACGCAGCAAAGCGAAAGCGCCGCGGCCGTGGCCAGTCGGATGTGGGGCAGGACAGAGGGGCGTGCGTTCATGCGAGGCTCCGAAGTGGTGGTCTTGCATACGACGGTGCAAGCCCAGTGCCAGACATGATTATGATGCAAACGCAGATTTCGCTTTTCGATGCACGAACCGGCCTCGGACCGCCCGCAGGGGAGTGACGCTGACGCGCACGATGGCGCTGTCCTCGGCCTGCGCGCCGTCTCGGTGCTGCGCCGCGGCGAACCGCTGCTGCAGGTCGCCGACCTGTCGCTGGCGCCGGGTGGTTGTGCGGTGCTGCTGGGCAGCTCGGGGAGCGGCAAGACCAGCCTGCTCCGCGCCCTGCTCGGCATCGACCCCGACCTCGCCCTGACCGGCGAGGCGTGGCTGGCCGGCGTCCGCCTGGCCGGCCTGGGCGCTGGCGCACGCCGGCGTCTCCTGCGGGAGTCAGTGCTGTGGCTGCCGCAGGACGCCTGCGCGGCCCTCGACCCGCGGGCTCGACTGGGTGCCCAGCTGGGCAGGGCGACCGGTGCCGACCCCGATGCGGTGCGCAGCGCGCTCGGTTCGCTCGGCGTGGAGGATCCGGCGGCCGTGCTCGAGCGCCTGCCCCACGCGGTCTCCGGCGGACAGGCCCAACGCTGTTTGCTGGCGATGATGGCCTTGCGCCCGCCGCGCCTGCTGCTCGCCGACGAGCCCACCGCCGCCCTGGACGACGCCAGCCGGGACCTCTGGTTGGCGCAGCTGCGCCGCGCACTGGGCGGTGGCGTTGCGGCGCTGATCACTACCCACCGCACCGAAGTCGTCGACGCACTACCGGCGCAGGCGTTCTCGGTCGTCGATGGCGTGGTCCGCGCGGGTTTGCCCCCGGTCGCGCCGTGGCCCGAGCGGGCGCGGCGCGCGGGCGAAGACGTCGTGCTGGCCCTGCGCGGAGTCGGCGTCCGCCGCGGTGGCCACTGGCATCTGCGCGGCGTCGATCTGCGCCTGCGCGCCGGCGAGGTCGTCGCGCTGGTCGGCCCGTCCGGCGCCGGCAAGACGACGGCCGGCATGGTTGCCGCCGGCCACTTGACCCCGACCGAGGGGCAGGTTGCGCGGAGCGGGGGCGCGCAGTCCGTGCAGATGCTGTTTCAAGACGCCTTCGGCTCGCTGACGCCCGGCCGGCGCATCGACGCGTTGCTGCGCGAAGTGACCGCGCCGGGCTTCGACGGCGTCGCCGCGGCGCGCGAGCTGGCGCTCTCGGCCGAGCAGTTGGCGCGCAGTCGCGAACGACTTTCCGGTGGCGAGCGGCGCCGAGTGGCGCTGTTGCGTGCCTTGGCGGTGCGCCCCAGCGCGTTGGTGCTGGACGAGCCGACGGCCTCCCTCGACCGCCGCACGGCGGTGCGGGCAGTCGGCGAGCTGCTGCGGGCGGCGCGGGGCGGTGGGGTCGCGGTGTTGCTGATCACCCACGACCAAGAGATGGCCGCAGCGGTCGCGCATCGCGTGGTGCGCATCGAAGCCGGCAGGTTGGTGGCCGACGCGCTGCTGGAACGGTAGCGTTGCGATAGAGCCACCATGCAATCGTTCGCTCCCACTTGCCGCGCGTTGGCCATCGCGTCTTGGGCGACGACCGTCGTCGCTTCCAGCGCTGCCCAGGGAGGCGCCGAATGGACTGCCGGCCCGAGTGGGCTGAGGGTGCGCTGCGTGCAGGTCGAAGGGCAGCAGGGAGTCGCGGCCGTGCTGGGGTTCGCCGGTGGTCGACAGCTCGATCCGCCGGGACGCAGCGGGATGGTCGAGGCGGCCGGCGAGCTGCTGCGGTTGACGCTCGACCGCCGGGGCGCGCCGGCGAGGACCGCGGTGGAGGTGACGCCGCAAGCGGTGGTGCTGCAGACGAGCGCACCGCAGCTGGCGGACATCATCGCGCTTTGGTTGCCCCTGCTCGACGCTGAGATGCAGTTCGATGACGACGCCTGCGCGCGGGCCGTGTGGCGCACGGCGCTGCGCGCCGACGACCACCGCGAGGTGTTCCCCGGGCCGATCTTGACCGGCCTGACGGCGCGCGCGCTGTTCCAGGGCCGCGACGCCGACGGGAGTGCAGCAACCCTCGGTGACCTCGAGCCGGCGACCCTGCGTGCGTTCTGCCGGGCCGCGTTCCATCCCGTCCGCGCGCGACTGCTGTTGGCGACGTCCGATCCCCCCGCGGTGGCGGCCGCGCGCGCGCGCGCCCTGCTCGCGCCGCTGGCTTCGCGGTCGGCCGAGGATCTGCCGGCATCGAACCTGCAGCCGGACCAGACCCTGGAGCTACAGCGTCCGCACCGGCGCGTCGCCGCCGCCTACGTCAGCTGTGGCTGGCGCTGCCCCGACGCATCCGACGCGGATTTCGCCGCGAGTCTGGTCGCCATGGAGCTGGTGCGGGACGCGGCGGTCGCGGCGTTCGGCCGGCCACGGGGGGGCGAGGCGGCAGCGCGTTTGACGCCCTTCTCGCACGACCCGCTGCGGGCGCCGGTGGCGGTCGTCGGCCGTCGGGCGCCGACGCCGTTTCCGGGCACGTCGCCGGCACCAACGGCAGTGGTGGAACGCACGAGTGCCGAGATCGAGGGGGTGCTGGCGGCGGCCGAGCGCGCGGCAAACCCGCCGGTGGTGGCGAGCACGGTGGCGCGCCTGCAACGCCTGTACGACGACCGGGGACCGGGCGTGCCGCCGGGAATGTCCGCCCACACCGCCCTGCCTTGGCTGCGTCGCGCCGCCCTGCGCGCGATCGGTGAATGGCCGGTCGATCTGGTCGACCGCCTGGCGTCGGTCACCCCCGGCGCGGTGGCGGATGTGCTGGCGGCAATGACGGCGCCAGACCGCCGCGTCTGGTGCGCGCTGCTGCCGATGGCGCGCTGACAGCGGCGCGGCCGCCCCCGGGCCGCGGTGCGACGCCCGGCGAAGAGGTGGTTTTGCTGTACTGCTGGCGCTGCCGTTTCCGATGGAGCCGAGGAGGGCCTTTGCATGGGCTTCATCAGTCTCAAGGACAAGACGATCAGCGCCAAGCTGGTCTACTACGGCGTCGGCATGGGCGGCAAGACGACGAGTCTGCAGGCCGTGCACGGCATCATGTGTCCGCGTGACGAGGTCCAGCTGGTCTCGATCAACACCGAGGACGACGCCACCCTGCTGTTCGACTTCTTGCCGATCGACCTCGGCCAGATCGCCGGCTTCAAGATCCGCATCCAGGGCTACACCGTGCCCGGACAGCCCAAGTACAAGCGCATGCGCCGGCTCGTGCTGCAGGGCGCGGACGCCGTGGTCCTCGTGGTCGACAGCCAGGCGAGCCGCCTGGAGGAGAACGTGCAGTCGCGGGACAGCATGTGCGAGAACCTGCGCAGCAACGGCCTCGACCCCGAGACCCTGCCCATCGTGCTGCAGTACAACAAGCGCGACCTGTCGGACGTGCTCGCCGAGAGCGAGCTCGACGCGGCGTTGAAGTGGCGCGACGGCCTGCAGTCGTTCCCGTCGATCGCGCATGAGGGGCACGGGGTCTTCGAGACCTTCGTGCACGCTGCCGGCCAGATCATCGAGACCAAGGCCGAGCGCTTCAACCTGGGAAGGGGCAAGGTCGACGGCACCGAGGTGGCGGACGGCGTGAGGAGCCGGCTCTGGGAGCTGCACGACGAGGCGAAGGACCGCGGCGAGGTCACCGAGCGCCCCAGTGTGTCGGTCACCGTGCCGAGCGAAGCGCCGTCCACCGACCTGGAAGCACCCGGAGATGGCGAGGTCTTGTTCTCGGACGAGGAGCTCGAGCAAGCGCTGTTCGAGCCGGCCGACACCGAACCGGCGGCGGTCGATGCCGACGTGCACGAGTCCGGCCAGCTGCTGGAGGACGTGATCCAGAGCAACGTCGAGCTGGCCGAGCAGTTCGGCGAGCTCGATCGCTACAAGAGTCAGCTGGAGCGCAAGAACAAGGAGCTGGTGCAGGTCGCGCAGAACGCGGTGCACGACCTGAACAAGCCGGTCGCGGTGTTACGCATGATGCTGGCCTCGCTGCGCAAGGGCATGTTCGGTGACGTCACCGACAAGATGGGCGACGCCCTCGACAACGGGCTTGCCGCGGTGCAGCTGATGGAGCGCTTGATCAGCGATCTGCTCGACAGCTCGCGGTTGGACTACGACGGGGTGCAGCTCGACTTCCGCGAGGTCGACCTCGAGCTCGTCGTCGGCGACGTGCTCCGCGCGCTGCGTTTCGAGATCTCCGAGTCCGACGCCCGGGTGTTGGTCGAGCCGCTGCCGGTGGTCTGCGCCGACGAGTGGGCGCTGCACAAGGTGGTGATGAACCTGGTCGGCAATGCGCTCCAGTACGGCCACCCCGATCGCTCGACCACGATCCGGATCTCGGCCGAGGAAGAGGGCGACCGCGACGTGCTGGTGATCGCCGACAACGGCATGGGCGTGCCCGCCGACGACCTGTCGCGGTTGTTCCGGCGCTTCGAGCGCGGCAGCAACACACGGGGCATCTCGGGCAGCGGGCTCGGCCTGCACATCGTGCGCGAGGTCGTGCTCGGCCACGGGGGCGAGGTGTGGGTCGAGTCGGTCGAGGGCGAAGGCGCCACCTTCCGGGTCGCTCTGCCGCACGAGCCGGTGCTCGCGCCGCACTCGGCGGTCGCCGACGTGCAGGTCTGATCCGGGCGATTCGCCCGACTCCGACAGATTGTCGGAGTAATCCTACACGTTGTCGGAAGTAGGCTCTGCGCGCGCCGTTGCCATGGCGGCGCCATAGGCTCACCGCATGCCACCCGCCGACCGACCCGCCATCCCCGAAGCCGAGCTCGCGCTGCTCAAAGCACTGTGGGAGCGGGGTCCGAGCACGGTGCGCGAGCTCCGGGCGGCGACGCCGGCGCGGGCCTACACGACGGTGCAGACCCTGCTCTCCAGGCTCGAGGACAAGGGCTACGTCAGCGTCGACCGGGGTGGCGTGGCGCACGTCTTCGCCGCCTCGGTCAGCCGCGAGGATCTGCTCGACCAGCGGCTCGACCAGCTGGCATCCGAGCTGTGCGACGGCGCCAGGGTACCGCTGGTGCTGCGCTTGGTCGCCGGCGGTCGCTTCAACGCCGACGACATCGCGCGCTTCCGCCGGATGCTGGACGAGGCTCCCGGAGCGAGCGCGGACCAGAGCGAAGCCGATCGCGATGCCGAAGATCCCGGGGGGCCATTGTGACCTGGCTGTTGGAGCACAGCACCGGCGCGCTGGCGCTCGGCGTCGCGGTGTGGGCCGCGGTGCGCTGGCTGCGGCCGGCGCCGGCCGTGGCCCACCTGCTCTGGCTCGCGGTCATCGTCAAGCTGATGCTGCCGCCCCTGCTCCGCTGGCCGGTGCTCCCCGCGGTGGGGATCGCGACGCCCGCGGCGGGGTCGATGCCGTTGCCGGCGGGGGCGCCGCTCGACCCCGCGGTCTTGCTGCTGGCCTTGCAGCAGCCCGCGGTTCCGCCGGCCGCGCCGGGAGCCGAGGGCTTCGCCTGGCTGCTTTGGCTCTGGGCGATCGGCTCGATCGGCACCGCGGTCTGGCTGACGCGCGGCGCGCTCCGCACGCGCCGCTGGCTCCGCCGCGCCGCGCCACCGCCTGCCGCCTTTCTCGGCCGCGTCCGCGCGCTCGGCGCGCGGCTCGGAGTTTCGCCGCCGCGCGTCGCCGTGGTCGCCGACGCCGTGACCCCTTTCGTGTTCGGCCCCGGCCGCCCGGTGCTCGTGTGGCCGGCGCGCATGCTGGCGCCGAGCCGTGCGCACGACGCCGTGCTGGCGCACGAGCTGGCGCACCTGCGCCGCCGCGACCACTGGGTGGCGCGGCTGGAGGTGCTGGCCCTGATCGCCTTCTGGTGGCATCCGCTGTTGTGGCTGGCGCGGTCGCGCATGCGCGCCGCCGCCGAGCTCGCCTGTGACGCGTGGGCGCTGTGGGCGGTCCCACAGGCACGGCGCGACTACGCCGGCGCGTTGATCGACACCCTGGAACTGCAATCCCAAGCGGCGCCCGCCGCGGTCGCGCTCGGCGCGCGCCAGGCGGACCGTCGCGCTTTCGAAGAGAGACTCGAGATGATTCTGCACGCGAAGCACTCCGTTCGCCGCCGCTGGTCCGTGTTGCCGGTGGCAGCCCTGGCACTGACCCTCGCCGGCGGTCCTACGTTCGCCCAGGAAGGGGGCGCGCAGCGCGCCAAGACCAGTCGGTCCGAGGAGAGCTTGGAGAGCAAGATCGAGGCCGCGGTGCGTCGGGCGTTGGCCGAGCACGGCATCGAGGCGGAGGAGTCGGAGGCCGAGACCCCCGCTCCGGCGACACAGCGGGGCGCGGAGGGCGACGACACCCTGCGCCGGGTGCAGGCGGAGCTGGAGGCGGCCCTCGACGAGGCGCGTGCCGAGATCCGCGGCGACGAGGACCTGCGCGCGCTCGGGATCGCGGGGGACGTCGAGCGGCTCGTCGGTACCGTGCTGAGCGGTGAAGGGGAGATCGGAGATTCGCTCGGCAGCGTGCTGCAGAAGGCGTTGGCGGGCGGCTTGCGCCAGGCGCAGCAGGAGATCGCAGACGACGAAGATCTGCGGGCCATGGGCTTGACCGACGACGTGCAGGGCCTGGCCAGTGCGTTGCTCGGCGGCGAAGGCGACGCGATGGGCAGCCTGCAGGGCGTGGTCGAGAAGGCCATGGCGCACGGCTTGCGCGAGGCGCAGCGGGAGATCGGAGACGACGAAGATCTGCGGGCCATGGGCTTGACCGACGACGTGCAGGGCCTGGCCCGTGCGCTGCTCGGCGGCGAGGGCGACGCGATGGGCAGCCTGCAGGGCGTGCTCGAGAAGGCGATGGCGCAGGGCCTCCGCCACGCCCAGCAGGAGATCGCAGACGATGAGGATCTGCGGGCCATGGGCTTGACCGACGACGTGCAGGGCCTGGCCCGTGCGCTGCTCGGCGGCGAGGGCGACGCGATGGGCAGCCTGCAGGGCCTGGTCGAGAAGGCGATGGCGCAGGGCCTCCGTCACGCCCAGCAGGAGATCGCAGACGACGAAGATCTGCGCGCGCTGGGGCTGACCGGCGATGTGCAGGGCCTGGTCGGCGCGCTGATTGGTGGTAATGAAGCGCAGGGCAACCTGGCGCACTCCGTCGAGCGCGCATTGCGCGCCGCGCGGGGTGAGGGGCAAGGTGCACCGGCGCTGGAGCACGCGCACCAGCAGATCCGGCAGGCGCAGCGCTCGATCGAACAGGCGATGCGTGCCCTGCGCGAGCACGGCGCCGAGACCGAGGGGCTGCAGGAGGTCTTGGAGCAGGTGCGCCGTGCCGCCGCGGAGGCGGCTGCGTCGACGAGCGCGTCGGGCAAGAAGCGCCGCATCCTCTGAGCGTCCGGGGCCGCAAGTCTTCGCGCGGCGACAACCTTTCGGAAGGCTCGATGCCGCTGGAGCTTCGACAACGCAGCTCCCGGAGGCTCAGCGCGGCCACGGCCGCAACGGTATGTGTGGTTCCATGATCTGCGAAGCTAGAGTTCTCCACACCCGTCGCGCCGTAGCGGTGTGGAAGACTCGCGCGATGGTGCAGCCGCAGGAGTCGTGTCGGGAGTCTGGTCATCGGCCGCAAGAGAGCTTAGGGTCCCCCGGCGTGCGACGGAGAGGTTTCGCGATCTGCCGCAATGGTGGCGCTTCGAGCGGCCCCTCATTTGGTTCTGCGACTCTCCTCCCGCGTGGGGGACCCGATTTAGGAGATTGGCGGCGTGAGAAATCACGGCCCCGAAACACGAACCGTTTTGGCGACTCGCCTCCTCAGGCGGACTGCGCGGGTAGGGAGAGTCCTCTCGTCGACACTCACTCGTTGAACATGGAGGGGACATGAATCGATTCGTTGGATTGGATCTCGGCTTGAGGAGCAAGCACCGAGCCGTCGTTCTGGATGGTGCGAAGTCTCGGGGCAGACCGTTTTCAGTCGAGAACAGCCGTGAGGGTATTGACCTTCTGCTGCGCCGTGCACAGGAAGGTGCCGAGGGTCCGGTGAGCTTCGTGATGGAACCAACGGGGTTGGCGTGGCTGCCCATCGCGGCGCACGTGAACGCCGCAGGGTTCCAGATCTACGTGAGCAAACCACAGAAGCTGAGCGACCTGCGGAAGTTCTATAGCAAGCACACCAAAACCGACGTAGTAGACGCCGAGGCCGCTGCGCGTCTGCCGCAGATGGATCCAAAGGGCGTCCACCAGCTGCGTGTTCCAACTGCCGACGAGACGACGATCCGTCGACTCGTGAAGCGGCGTGAGCGGTTGGCGCGCGAGCTCAGCGACCACAAGCGTCGTGTGCACGCGATACTGGTACTGGCGAATCCCAGCCTCATGAAGGCCTTGGGGGCAGAGAAGTTCAGTGCCGCTAAGATGGGGTTTCTGCGGCGCTACGTCGATCCGGTGAAAGCGGTCGGCCTTGGGAAGAGTCGCTTGGAGCGCTTCTTGACGAAGCGATCCAAGGGAACGCATGACCCGTGCTTGGTCGACCGCGTGCTCGAGTCCTGCCGACAGGCCGCCGAGTACTACGCTGAGCTGCGAGCTGCGGGGCAGATGCCGTTCGACTACGAGGCCATCCAAGAGGATGTGGTGTACGAGCTGGATGAGATCGAGCGCAAGAACACGGACGTTCGCAAGCTCGACGCAAAGATCAAGAAGCTCTACCTGGGCGTCGATCCTGACCGAACACTCGAGCAACTGCGCGGCGTCGGTCCCACGATCGCTGCGGCCATCGAAGCCTTGGTAGGCGACATCGCGCGGTTCTCGAACGGCAAGAAGTTCGTGAGCTACTGCGGACTGTGTCCACGCCGGAAGCAGACGGGCATGAGCGACCCCTCGATGCCAATCACCAAAACCGGCCAACGAGTACTCAAGAAGTACCTCTACCTAGCAGCTGACGTCGCTCGCCAGTGGGATCCGGATTTCGCGGCGTACTACGCTCGCCGCTACGCCGCAGGTGATCACCACAACCTCATCCTCATCGCATTGGCTGGCAAGATGGCGCGCCGCGTCTACGCCCTCCTGAAGCGTCGCGACAGCCAGCGCGCCGATGACAAGCCGGCGTCGACGCAAGTCCGCTACGTCCTGCGAGACGCCGACGGCAACGAGCTCACGAAGGTTGCCGCGCGCGCGCTCATCGCAGCCAAGTTCACGCGCAGCATCGTCGCGCCACAGCGGCATGAGCGCGACCAACGGCGACAGGGACGAGTGGGGACTCCGACGACGAGGGACTTGAGTGGCCGCCCAATGGACGCCACAGGCCTGGCCGTGGAATCCCCACGTCAACCTCACCCGATCGGTGATCTCATGCAAGAACACTTCCCTGGTCTTGTGGAAGAGTCCTGAACAAGCCGTGCACACGCGATGTCGAGCCCCAGCGAAAACCCCTTGACATGACTTAGGAGATATCAAACTCGGATGCCGCTCTTGCCGGAAACGC
The DNA here is from genome assembly GCA_965223545.1 of Planctomycetota bacterium. GTDB lineage: Bacteria > Planctomycetota > UBA1135 > UBA1135 > UBA2386 > CBDCWY01. The sequence continues at coordinate 8,051,918 of OZ245006.1, forward strand.
TTTGGAGAGTCCGACCCATCCGCCGCCGCGCTGAGACGAGTCCTCGGTGGCAGCGCCGCCGCAGCCGCGGCGCGTCGGGCGCCGGCTATGACCGGGCTGGCGGCGTGCTACGTTATCGATGCCCCCGCCCGTTGCGCGCCGTGACGGCCGCGCAGTCGCCCCCATGAGCCAACGCCCGAAGTCCAAGCTCGATCTGTCCCAGAAGAAGCGCGCACTCCTGCAGGCACTTCTCGAGCGGGAGGGTGCCGGTAGCGCGGAGCGGATCCCGCCTCGTGACAGCGGGCCGGTGGCGCCGCTGTCGTTTGCCCAGGAGCGCGTCTGGTTCCTCGACCAGATGGCGCACGGCACGCCCCTGTTCAACGTGCCCGGTGCGGTGCCGCTGCGCGGCCCGCTCGACGTGGACACGCTGCGGCGTGCGCTGCAGGAGGTCGCACACCGGCACGAGACGTTGCGGACCACTCTCGACGCTGGCGATGGCGCGCCGGTCCAGCGCGTGCACGCGCCCGCGGAGATCGCCCTCGACGTGGTGTCGATCGACGCGGCCGACGCGGAGGCGGTGCGCGATTGGCTGCGCGCCGAGATGAGACGGCCGTTCGACGTGGTCGGTGGCCCCCTCTGGCGGGCGGTGTTGCTGCGCACCGGCGAGCAGGAGCACGTGTTGTCGGTGTGCATGCACCACTCGATCTCCGAAGCGGCTGCGTTGGGCGTCCTGTTCGACGAAGTGGCCGCGCTGTACGCCGCCTTCAAGGCAGGGCAGCCGTCGCCGCTGCCCGCGCTGCCGATCCAGTACGGAGACTACGCCGCGTGGCAGCGGCAGTGGGTACGCGATCGGGTCGTGGGGGCCCAGCTCGACTACTGGAAGGAGCAGCTCGGCGGCACGTTGCCGCAATTGCAGCTGCCGCTCGACCGGCCGCGGCCGGCGAGCCCCACGTATACCGGTGCGTTTGCGCACCGCCGGCTGTCGTCGAGCCTCACCGACCCACTTGCCGACTTCGCCAAGGACGCCGGGGCGACTCCATTCATGCTGTACTTGGCGGCGTTCGCCGCCCTGCTGTCGCGCTACGGTGAGCAGGACGACGTGCTGATCGGCTCGCCGATCGCGCGGCGCGATCGCGCCGAGCTCGAGGGTTTGATCGGGTTCTTCGTCAACACCATCGTGCTGCGCACCGACCTCGGCGGTGGCCCGAGCTTCCGCGAGCTGCTGGCGCGGGTGCGCGGCGTGGCGCTGGATGCCTTCTCCCACGCCGACCTGCCGTTCGAGCTGGTCGTCGAGGCGTTGCAGCCCGGTCGCGCGCAGGGCGCGACGTCGCTGTTTCAAGTGATGTTCGATCTGCCCGCCGAGCCGCGCCCGGCGCTGGCGCTGGCCGACCTTGAGCCGGCGCGCGTGTTCGAGCCGTGGGATGTTCACAGTGGCACGACCAAGGTCGACCTTGCGCTGTTCCTGTGGAATGTCGAGGACGGCATGGTTGCCGCGGTCGAGTACAACACCGACTTGTTCGATCGCGCGACGATCGAGCGCTTCCTGACGCACTACGAGAATCTGCTGGCGGCCGCGCTGGCAGCGCCCGACACCCCGCTCGCGGAGTTGGAGATCCTGGCGCCCGCCGAGCGCAGGCAGCTGCTGGTGGAGTGGAATCGGACGGCGGTCGAATTCGACCGCGGCGTCAGCGTGCAGCAGCTGGTCGAGGCGCAGGTGGCGCGCACACCGGATGCGCTGGCGCTGTCCGGCCCGGCCCTGGACGGCGGCGCGTCCACGCTCACGTACTCCGAGTGGAACCGGCGGGCAAACCAGCTCGCGCATCGATTGATCGAACACGGGGTGGGTCCCGACGTCTTGGTGGCGGTGTGCATGGAGCGCACTCCCGCGCTGGTGGTCGCCCTGCTGGCGGTGCTCAAGGCGGGGGGTGCGTACGTGCCTCTCGATCCAGGCAATCCGGCCGAGCGGCAGGCGATGATGCTGGAGGACGCCGGCGTCCCGGTACTGCTGACGCAGAGCAGCGTGCTGCCGGGGCTGCCCGACTGCCGGGCCCGCGTGATCGCGGTGGACCGGGACGCCGCCGAGATCGAGGGCGCTGCAGATCACGACCCAGCGTGCCGCACCAACGCCGACCACCTCTCCTACGTGATCTTCACCTCCGGCTCCACCGGCCGGCCGAAGGGAGTGCAGATCCCGCATCGGGGCTTGGTCAACCTGCTGTCCTGGCACCGGCGGGTGTACGAAGTCACCGCCGCCGACCGTGCCACGCAGTTGGCGGGAACCGCGTTCGATGCGTCGGTCTGGGAGCTGTGGCCGTACCTGACCGCCGGCGCCAGCATCCACCTCCCGGACGAAGAGACCCGCGCCGGCCCGCGCGATCTGCTGCACTGGCTGGCTGCGGAGAAGATCACGCTGACGTTCCTGCCGACGCCGTTGGCGGAGCTGGTGATCGCCGAGCCGCAGCCGCCGGACATGGCGCTGCGGTGCATGCTCACCGGGGGCGACAAGCTGCACCGGCCGCCGCCGCCGGGCCTGACCTATCAGCTGGTCAACCACTACGGGCCCAGCGAGAGCTCGGTGGTGACGACGTGCGTGCCGATCGACGCCGCCGAACGTGCGGGCAGTGCACCGCCGATCGGTCGGCCGATCGACAACACGCGCGTCTATCTGCTCGACCGCCACCTGCAACCCGTGCCGATCGGGGTGCCCGGCGAGCTGATGGTCGCCGGCGACGGGCTCGCCCGCGGCTACCACGGGCGTCCGGACCTGACTGAAGAGCGCTTCTTGCCCGATCCGTTCGCCGCCGATCGCGCGGCGCGGATGTACCGCACCGGTGATCTCGCGCGTTACCGGGCCGATGGCCAGATCGAGTTTTTGGGGCGCATCGATCATCAAGTGAAGGTGCGGGGCTTTCGCATCGAGCTCGGCGAGATCGAGGCGGTGTTGGCGGCACACGACGCGGTGCGCGATGCTCTGGTCGTGGTCCGCGAGGATCGCCCCGGCGAGAAGCGGTTGGTGGCCTACTTGCGGCCGGCGCCGGAGACGGCGCCTCCGGCGGCCGCGCTGCGTGCCTTCGCCGCCGACCGCCTGCCGGAGTACATGGTGCCGGCGGCCTTTGTCTGCCTGGACGCGTTCCCCCTGACGCGCAACGGCAAGGTCGACCGCGACGCGCTGCCGCCGCCGGCCGAGCCGGTCGCCGGCGAGAGCGCGCCGGTCGCGCCGCCGGGCAACGAGCTCGAGCAGCGGTTGGCCGGCATCTGGGCCGAGCTGCTCGGCACCGCGCGCGTCGGCATCGACGACAACTTCTTCGAGCTCGGCGGCCACTCGCTGTTGATGGTGCAAGTGCGTAACCGGCTCGAGGCCGAGCTCGGCCGCACGGTGTCCATGGTGCAGCTGTTCAAGCACCCGACCGTGCGCGCGCTGGCCGCCGCGCTCAGCGACGCGCCCGTGCAGCCGGTGACCGCGGATGCCGGTGTCGCCGCGGGGCGGCGCGAGGCGCGGCGCGAGGCCCGCCGCGACGCGCTGCGCGGCCGCCGTGATCGGCGTGCGCGGCGTTCCGACGGCTGATGCGCCGCGGCGGCCAGGCGGCGCCCTGCGGCCATCGGCTTGCCTTCTGCCGCGTGGACTCCTAGCGTGCCGGCACACGATTGCCGCAGGCATTCGCCGGTGGCTGTCCGCCCGAGCGATCGAACCGGGGGGCCAGCGTCGGGTGGCTGTAGCCCTGTGTCCCTCGAACCGGGGCCAGGCCGACCCGAATCCACCCATCAAGCGAGCCGCGCATGCAGATCGATGCCGTCCAGGTCGACTCCGTCGTCACCATTCACTACACGCTGACCGTCGAGGGACAGGTGGTCGACCGCTCCCAAGAGGAGCCGCTGTCGTACTTGCACGGTCACGGCAATCTGGTGCCCGGGCTGGAGGAAACGCTGACCGGCAAGGCCGCCGGTGCTCGCTTCGAGGTCAGCGTGCCGCCGGAGAAGGCATACGGCGAACGCGACCCCGAAGGGATCCAGCAGGTCGGCCGCGACCAGTTTCCCGCGGACCTGGATCTACAGCCCGGCACCACCCTGCGCGGTGAGCTCGGCAACGGCGAACCGGTCGTGCTGCGCGTCACCGAGATCGACGGCGATCAGATCACGGTGGACCTGAATCACCCCCTCGCCGGCTGCACCCTCGAATTCGCCATCGAGGTAGTCTCCATCCGGGCAGCAACCCAAGAAGAGCTCAACCACGGCCACGCCCACGGTCCGGGTGGCCACGCCCACTGAGACACCCGTGGCCCGCCCACGACCAACACCGATGGTGACGAAGCAGCGGGCGACGGTCCCCGGCTCGTGATGCATGGGTGTGCGGCCTGGGCTGAAGGTCGCGGAATCAAGATCGCGCATGTCGTCGCGGAGTGGTGCGCACTCGCCTCAGCTCCGTCACCGTCGGCGGCGGTCGCACCCCGTGCCTCGTCTTGGACCGCTGTCGGCGGTGATGTTGCTGAGGCGAGCCTTCAGCTCTGGAGCTGGAGGTGGTATGAGCCGGTTTGCGTGCAATTCGCCGGCCGCTTTCGCAGATTCTTTGTCGGATTCTTGCATGTTGACTCCCTTTTTAGTAAGGTCGCTAATTCAAATGACGAGCAAGGCAGTTCGATCGCGGCGCGGGGGACGGCGCCGTGGGGTGGTGCAAAGTGAGCTTCCGTTTCGGCAGTGGGGTGGGGCTCGGGAAGGGGCTGGTCGGCCCAAAGTGAGTGACGAGACGGTGCCGCACTTGGCGCGGGGGGCGTTGGTGGCGCGGTATCCGTTGCACTTGACGGTGCGGTTGTGTCAGGGGTTGCCCGGTCTGCGCAATGCGCGGACGTACTGGATGTTGGTGGAGCGGATCCGGGCGGGGTGTGGGCGGTTCGGGTTTCGGTTGGTGGAGTTCTCGGTGCAGCGCGATCACTTGCACTTCTTGGTCGAGGCGAAGGATCGGGAGGCGTTGACGCGGGGGATGACCGGGCTGTTGGTGCGGATGGCGCGGGGGTTGAACAAGCTGTGGGGGCGCTCGGGGCGGGTGTTTGCCGAGCGGTTTCACGAGCGCGTGCTGCGTTCGCCGACGGAGGTGCGGCGGGCGTTGGTGTATGTGCTGCAGAATGCTTGGCACCACCGGCAGCGGCCGCGGCAACTGATCGACGTCTACTCGTCGGGGCCTTGGTTCGACGGGTGGCGCGAGGTGGTGGAGCTGTCGGAGCCGGTGGTGCGGCCGACGGTGCGGGCGCGGACTTGGCTGCTGAAGGGCGGGTGGCGGCGGTCGCGGGGGAGGTTGGATTTCCGCGAGCGGCCGGCGTAGCAGCGCAAATCGGGGCCGCCCCGCGCCTGCATGGAATTCCGTGGGGCGCAAATGGGTCTCGGGAAGCGGCTTGGTTGACTGCCCTCGAGCAGGGGGCGGCCGGTGCGTCGCTTTGCGCGCAGGGGGCCGCGGCGTTCGCCGAAAGCTGTCGTCGTCGCGGCGCGCTTCTTCGAGGGCTCGTGACGCCGACTCAGGCAGTCCGCTGCGCTTGGTACCCCCGCTAGGACTCGAACCTAGGACCCGCGGATTAAGAATCCGCTGCTCTAACCAACTGAGCTACGGAGGCCGATTGCGGGCGGCAACGTAGCTAGGCGTCGACCGTCGATCAAGGCTCTTGTCGGCAACGTCGGCGCCGCAGTTCGCACGGTGATTCGGACATTCTCGCGCGTCCGGCGATTGACCGCGCAACGCGCAGCCGGCACACTTCCGGGCCGCTTTGCGTGGTGGCTGTAGCTCAGTCGGTTAGAGCACCAGGTTGTGGTCCTGGGGGTCGCCGGTTCGAATCCGGTCAGCCACCCCATCTGTCCGTGCGCAGGTTGCCGGGTCCGCGCGCCGTGCGGCGGCGGGCGGACCGAGCTCGGCGGGTGTGAAGACACTCCGATGCACGCCGAGGACGCCGATCACCCCGACTGGAGCCCGCCCGATGGCGGCGCGGGCTTCGAGCCGCCGATGCACCGGCTCGAAGGGCGGACAGTGCCGTACTGGGTGCTGGGCAACGCCATCACCACCGTGGTTCTCGGCGGGGCGATGGCCGCGGGGGTGCTCTACCTGCGCGAACACGATCCGGAGCACGCCTGGTGGTACACCGCGGCGGCTGCGGGTCTCGGCGGTTTCATGCTGTTGCTCACCTTCGTCCAGCCGCCGCTCGCGTACTGGACGTGGCGCTACGGGATGGACGGCGAGCTGCTGGTGATGCGCTACGGCATCCTGTTCCGCGAGGAGAAGACGATCCCGATCTCGCGCATGCAGCACATCGACCTGCGGCGCGGGCCGATCGAGCGGCTGTTCGGGTTGGCGACGTTGGTGGTGTTCACCGCGGGCACCGAAGGCGCGACCTTTCGGGTGCCGGGGCTGACCGTCGCCACGGCGCGCGCGATGCGAGACCGCGTGTTGGCGGCGCGGGGTGATGACGTCATCTGAGTCGCTGCCCGAAGACGAGGCGAAGCCGGCGCCGGCGCAGGTGGTGGCCGCGGGGCACCTGCACCCCGGCATGCTGTTCTTGCGCTTTCTCGACGGTCTGCGCCAATCGCTGCTGCCCCTGCTGATCGCGGTGCTCAGCCAGCAGCCGTGGCTGTTGGTCGCGGTCGGCATGTACTTCGTGCTCGGCATGGCGTACGCGCTGGCGCGCTTCGTCACCTTCGAGTACCGGCTGACGACGGAGGAGCTGATCACCACCGAAGGCATCCTGCACCGGCAGGAGCGGCGGATTCCGATCAATCGGATCCAGGACGTCAGCTTCGAGTCCACTCTGGTGCGGCGCATGTGCGGGCTGGTCGTCGTCGCCATCGAGACCGCGTCGAGCCAGGGCTCCGAGGCGCGGTTGGATTCGCTGTCGCGGACCGCCGCCGAGCGGTTGCGCAACGCGCTCTACGAGCTCCGTCATCTGCAACCGGGGGCCTCCGCCGCAGACGTTCCGCCACCGCCGCAGGAGTTGCTCCTGCTGCGCTCGACGCCGGGGGATCTGTTCTTGTTGGGCCTCACCGACAATCGCATCGGCGTGATCCTCGCCAGCCTGTTCGGCGCCTACGAGGTGGCCTACGAGTTCGGTCTCGCCGATCGGGTCGGCGGAGTGTTCGGCGCGTTCGCCGCGTGGTTGAGTGAAGTCCACTGGGCGCTCCTGGTCGGCGTGCTGGCCGCGGTGTTCTTCGTCATTCTGCTCGGCGGCTGGTTGGCGTCGATCGGCGCCTCGTTCCTGATGTTTTGGAACTTCCACCTGACCCTGCGCGACGATGTCCTGACCCGTCGCTACGGCCTGTTCACGACGCGGGCTGCGTCGCTGCCGCGGCGTCGGGTGCAGCGCGTCACCGTCGAGCAGAGCTTCTTGCGCCGGCTATTCGGCCTGGCGGTGTTGCGGGCGGATTCGGCCGGTTCGGGCATGGACCCCGGCCAGGAGGCGCGCGGGGGGCGTGACGTCGTCGTGCCGCTGAGCGACCGGCAGCGGATCGAGCCGCTCGTCCCGGTGCTGCTGCCGGGAGTCGAGCTCTGGCGGCTTCGGTTTCGCCGCGTCTCGCGCAAGGTCGTCCTGCGCATCACCGCCAAGGGGGGGCTGTTTGCGGCGATCCTCGCCGGCATGCTCTGGCCGGCGGTGCACGCCTACGCGTTGTTGGTGCTGTTGCTGGTCCCCGTCGCGTGGGGGATCGGGGTGCTGTCCTTCCACAATCTGGGCTACACCGAGCCCGACGGCCATCTCGCCCTGCGTTGGGGGATCCTGGGCCGCTATCGCGCGCTCGTGCCCCTGCGCAAGGTGCAGGGGTTGGTGACGCGCGCCACACCGGTCGACCGCCTGCTCGGCCTGCGCAGCCTGACCGTCTACGTGGCGGGTGGCTCGCCGACCCACCTGCCCAATCTGCCCCGCGACGAGGCGATGGCGTTGCGGACCCGGTTGGCCAAGGGCGCGGCGGCGGCGCGCTTCGAGTGGTGAGAACGCCGTAGAAAGTCCTTCGAATATCCCGAGGGCGATGGCGGTAGTGCAGCCCGACGACACCACCATGCAAACCTCCATCGCCATCGCCACCGCCGCCATCGCCGCCGGCGGAGTCGCCTTCGCCGTCAGCAGCTGGTCCGCATCCACCGCGGAGGACACGCCCGCTCTGCTCGCGGGCGTCCACTCCAGTCTGCAGGAGATCCGCGCGCAGCAGGACGTGACCGGTGAGCAGCTGCGCGATTTGGCCGAACGCGTCGACGACCTGGAAGGCGCTGCCGGCGGCGGTTCTGCGCGGGCGGTGCCGGCGGCCGCATCGACCGCGGCGATCGCCCAGATCGTCCGGGAGCAGCTGGCGGCGTTGGGCGCGTCTCCGCCGGCCGGCGGGGATCCGACCGGCGCGGGCGCGGACCTCGCCACCGAGCTCTTCGATGCGCTGAGCGCGGATCCCTCCGGCCGCGAGGCGCAGGGACTGTGGAAGCGCGCCGCCGATGCCGGCTTGGTCGACGACTTGGTGCGCCGCTTCGAGGAGCGTGCCGAGGGCATGCCGCAGCATCCTCAGGCGCAGGTCGATCTCGGTGCGGCCTATCTGCAGAAGCTGTTCGTCGCCGGCACTTCGGGACCCGAGGCGGGCACCTGGGCGAACCGGGCCGACGGCGCTTTCGACCGCGCCCTGGAGCTGGAGCCGACCCATTGGCAGGCCCGCTTCAGCAAGGCCACGGCCCTGTCCTTCTGGCCACCGATCTTCGGCAAGGGGCCGGAAGCAGCACGCCAGTTCGAGACCTTGATCGAGCAGCAGCAGGCCTCGGGTGTGCGCGAGCCGCGCCACGCGCAGACCTATCTCTTCCTCGGCAACCTGTACGACCAACAGGGCGAGAAGGAACGCGCCCTCGAGACCTGGCGCCAGGGCTTCGCGCTGCATCCCGAGAGCGCAGCGCTGCGGGCGAAGATCGAGTGACCGCTCGAGCGGACGGTCGGCTCAGCGAACCGACGGCGACTTGGTCAGGTAGTCGATCAAGTCGAGCTTGGTGAGGATGCCGAGCACGCGGTGCTCGCCATCGACGACGATGGCGACCTCGCCGCGGTCGAAGATCGCGTTGAGATCGGCGGCGCTGGCGTGTTCCTCGACGGTCGAGACGCGGCGCACCATCACCTCGGCAATGGCCGCGCTGCCGCTGGCGCGGCCCTCGACCATGGCGTGCAGGACGTCGCTCTCGGTGATGATTCCCGCCAGCTTGCCGCCGTCGAGCACCGGCAGCTGCGAGATGCCCTTCGACTTGAGCAGGCCGACGGCGTAGCCCAGTGTGTCGCCGACGTCGACGGTGTGAACCTCGCGCGGCGGCATCGCGCGCAGCATGTCGGCGATGGTCTCGGCGCCCCACTCTGGTGCCAAGAACCCGTTCTCCCGCATCCACCGGTCGTCGACGAACTTGGTCAGGTAGTTGCGGATCGAGTCGGGCAGAATCGTGACGACGCGCGTGCCGGTCGGCATGTCGCGGGCCACCTGCATGGCGGCCCAGACCGCCGCCCCGGCCGAGCCGCCGACCAGTAGGCCTTCTTGGCGGATCAACTGGCGCGCGGTGCGGAACGAGTCGGTGTCGTTGCTCTTGATCCAACGGTCGACCAGGCCGCGGTCGAGCACGTCGGGGATGAAGTCGTAGCCGATGCCCTCGACCTTGTACGAGCGGATCTCGTCCGGGCCCGCCAGGATGGAGCCGACCGGGTCGACGCCGACGATTTGGATCTTCGGGTCCTTCTTCTTCAGCGCGCGCGCCACGCCGGTGATCGTGCCGCCGGTGCCCGCCGTCATCACCACGACGTGCACTTCGCCGTCGCACTGTTGGTAGATCTCCTCGCCAGTTGCCTCCTCGTGGGCGTTGGGATTGCTGGGGTTGGAGTACTGATCGAGGATGTGCGAGTGCGGGATCAACTCGCGCAGCCGCTTGGCCACCCCGATATGGCTCTCCGGCGAGTCCCAGGCAGCCTCGGTCGGTGTGCGGATGATCTCGGCGCCGAGCGCCTCGAGCACTACCTGCTTCTCGCGGCTCATCTTCTCCGGCATCGTGATGATCATCCGATAGCCGCGCACGCAGGCGGCGAGCGCCATGCCGATGCCGGTGTTGCCGGAGGTGGGCTCGATGAGCGTGTCGCCGGGCTTGATCCGGCCCTCCGCCTCGGCGTCGAGCAGCATGCGCACGCCGATGCGGTCCTTGACCGAGCCGCCGGGATTGAGGAACTCGCACTTGCCGTACAGCTCGCACGGCAGATGGCGGCCGATGCGCGCGAGGTGCACCATGGGCGTATCACCCACGGTCGAGAGGATGGAGTCGTGCACGACGGAATCGCTCATGGCGGCACGATTGAAGCAGCTCGGGGCGGCAGATTTCAGTGCCTGGCGAAGTTCGCTGTTCGGGCTTCACAAACCCCCACGGGTGTTCGACGATCGGGGGCGTGAACGAGCACGCCAACGAGCCCGCCGCCGCCGCTGGCGAGGCCGAGAGCAAGGTTCCGACTCCTGCCGCGCCGCCCGCCGCAGCAGCGGCTACCCCGGCCGCTCCCGCGGAAGCTGCCGGCGCCGCCGAGGGCGCGCCGGCGCCGCCATCCGAGGGTGCCGCGGGACCGGCGCCTGCCGGTCTCGCGGAGGCGGAAGACGGCGGGGCGAAGAAGCGTCGCCGCCGACGCCGCAAGCGCAAGGCGGACGGTGAGGCCAAGCCCGGCGCCGGGCCGGAGCGCCGGCCGCGCGGCGACCGTCGCCGGCGCGGTGGTGGTGGCGGACGGGCGAGTTCGGAGCACCACGCGCTCACCGCGGTGCGCTCGCTGTCGACGATGGCGCAGGGCTTGCTGCAGATCGAGGGGGTCGACTTCCTGTCGATGCCGCGGTTCGTCGACGTGCAGCTGCGCATTCCGATCGATGCCCAGCGCGACGGCGCCAAGGCCGCCAGCCAAGCAGTGGAGCAGATCCTGCGGCGGGTCAAGGAGGTGCGCGACCACGACCGCGCGCTGGTGCCCGGTGCGGTGTACAGCTACCACAGCGAGACCGCGGACGCGGAAGCGTGCCGGCCACCGAACCCGCGCGACGTGTTCGACGGCTACGGCAGCACGGGACGGCCGAACTTCACCGACTTCGTCACCATGGCGATCGAGCGCAAGGACGACGGCATCGACGAGCTGTTGGCGGGAGGTGACGTGGTGTTGACGCACGTCACCGCCGGCCGCGTGCTGCGCACGGCGCAGCTGGCGGAGTTCGGCAAGTCGTCGCCGGTGTACCGCATTCTCGGCCAGGTCGACGCCGGCCTGTACCCGTTGCTCAACAGCGACGCGCGCGCGGCGTTCTCGTTTCAACTGTTGCTTGGCAGCACGCTGGAGGGACGGCCGCGGCTGCGCGTGCACCCGGTGGGGAACGCCGACGTGCTCGACGTCGCCGACCCGAGTGTGCCGCAGATCCTGTCGGGCTTTCAGCGCAAGCTCGACCAGGAGTCGCTGCGCTTGGCGGGGGAGCAGGCCAATGGCGACGAGACCGACCCCGAGGAGTTTGCCATGCCGTTGCTGCAGGAGCTCGCGCGCCAGCTGGTCGGGCGCTCGCGGCGCCGCAGTCGCCGCACCAAGCACGCCGACGAGCGCACCCAGCAGGGCCAGCGGCCGACCAGCAAGGCGTACGAAGACGCGTCCGGGGCGAACGACGAGCACCTCCTGTGGGACGACCGCGAAAACACCGTGGTCGTGCTCGGCGGGCGCGGCCGCGTGCACGTGTTCTCGCCGGAGGCCAAGCACGTCACCAGCTTGGTGATGCAGGGCTCGGCGGTGAACAAGCGGCGGCAGCAGGGACAGTGGCGGCCGGCCGAGCCGGAGGAGCGCGGCGAGTTCCGCATCGCGTTGCAGCAGCAACGCCGCATTCACGAGGCCGAAGTGGCCAGCGCACCGGAGCCCGCAGCTGCCGCGGCAACGCCCCCAGCGCCGCCGCCGCCCGCCGGGCAGGCTACCGAAGCGGCGGCTCCGGGCGTTCCGCCGGCGACGACGGTGCCTTCGATGGCTGCGGAAGTGACCCCTGCAGTGCCGCCGCCGGAGCCTCCGGCGACGGAGCAGGACGCTGGCGTTGATGCCCCGAAACCGACTGAGTCAGAGCAGGGCGGTGATGGTGGCGAAGTAGATCAGAGCGCCGGATAGGTCTGCGAGCGTTGCCAGCGCGGGGTGGGCAACCATCGAGGGGTCGCGGCCGACGCCGGCGACGCCGAGCGGGATCAGTGCGCCGAGCACGGCGGCGGTGACCACGTGCAGCGCCATCGCCAGGCCGACCGCGGCGCTGGTGTGCAGGGGCGTTGCCATGTCGCCTGCGCTGTGGCCCTGCCAGAGCAGGTAGGCCTCGCACGCGGCGATCGCACTGAGCACTGCGGCGATGCAGATGCTGATGCGCAGCTCCTTCCACAGCACCTGGCCGACGGCGGCCGGCGTCAGCTCGTGCCGAAGCCCCAAGATCACCGCCGTCGAGGCCTGGTTGCCGACGTTGCCGCCGGTGGCCAGGATCATCGGCAGCAGGGCGTACACCACCCCCCGCGCCTGGTCTTCGAAGTGCTGCACCACGCTGCTGATGGCGACGAAGCTCACGGCGAGCACGGTCAGCACCGGCACGCGCCGGCGCACCTGCGCCAACACCGCGGCGTCGAGATAGCCCTCGGCATCGTCCTCGCCGGCGATGCCGGCCATCAGTTCGAGGTCTTCCTCGGCCGCTTCTTCCTGCACGTCGGCGGCGTCGTCGTGCGTGAAGATGCCGAGCAGCCGCCCGCTCTCGTCGATGACCGGCACCGCCAGCAGGTCGTACTCGCGGATGGTGCGCGCCGCGTCCTCCTGCAGGTCGGTCGCTTGCACGCAGACGACCTGCTTGTTCATCAGGGTGGCGACCAGCTCCTCGTCGGCGGCCATGATGAGGCGGCGCAACGACACGAAGCCAACCAGTCGCTGCTCTGGGTCGACGACGAAACTGTAGTAGATGGTCTCGCGGGTCGGTGCCTGCCGGCGGATCTCGCGCAGCGCCGCCGCCGCCGTCAGCTTCGGGTCCAGTACCGAGAACTCGGTCGACAGGATCGCACCGACTTGGTCGTCCTCGAATCGATCGCGGCGGATCAGATCCTCCCGCACCGCCCGGGTCAGCAACGGCATCAGCCGTGCCGCCAGGTCCTCGGGCAGCTCGTCGATGAACTCGGCGCGGTCGTCGGAGGCGAGCACCGCCAACAGCTGCTTCAACCGTTCGGGGCCCGAATCCGTGGCGATCGCCAGCCGCGCCTCGGCGTCGAAGTAGTCGAACAGATCCCGCTCGAGCTCGATCGGCAGCAGCGCCAGCGCGGCGATCAGCGCCGGGCGCTCCAGCCCGGCGAGCATCTCGGCCGCGTCGTGCGGGTGCAGATCCCGCACGACCTGCTCCAGGTCCGCGGCCCGCTGTCCCTCGACCAGCTCGAGGATCTCGGGGTTGAGGAGGCGGTGCCGCATGCTGCGCAGAGGCTTAATCGCTGGCCGCGCCGGCGAAAAGCGCGAGGCCGATCGAAAAGCCGGTTGTGCCTCGGCGCGCTGTTGACCGCGGTGGGGGATGGGGCTAGGTTTCCGCGCCCGGTGCGCGCCCCGTGGCGCTGCACCACAAAGGTCGGGGCGTGGCTCAGCCTGGTAGAGCGCTGCGTTCGGGACGCAGAGGTCGCTGGTTCAAATCCAGTCGCCCCGACCAGTTCTATCCTCTCATGTCACCGGGACTTCGGTCTTGAGAGCGATGGTCGCTCGCGTGGTTCATGACTACCCGGCACTACCCAAATGCCGATGAAGGGAGTCACGATCCACCATGAGCAAGCCGAGCACGCGAGTGCCGCGC
>CBDCWY010000001.1:0-39602 GCA_965223545.1 Planctomycetota bacterium
CCCCGCTGTCGAGGCGGTTGAACGCCCCCGACATGGCGTCGACCTGGTCGTCGTGCACCGCGCCTCCGTCGGGGTCGAACGCCTCCAGCTCCTCGAGCAGTCGGTTGGTCCAAGGCGCGCGGGCGATCTTCACGAGTCCGTTCTCCGCCGCGGATGATAGCCGCGCAGCGCGCGTTCCCTTGTCCTTGGTGACCCGCTCGCCCGAGACGCGGTGCCCGCGGAGCACCCGCGCGACGATGTGGTGGTACGCCATCTTGCCGCTCGCGCCGCCCTCGACCTCGATCACCTGGTGGAAGCCTCGGCCGTCCGCGTCGGCGACGGCGCGCAGCCGTGCCTCGACCGTGGCGGGGCTCCCGCGGAACCTGACGACGTCCTCCACCCACCAGCAGTCGGCGTAGCGGGCCATGCGCAGCCCGACGGTGTAGTCGGGGTCGCTCCCGCCCTTGGCGGCGGTGGCAGCGAGGTCCCAGAACCGGACGCGGGGCGCGTTGCGCGGCACCACCTGGTCGGTGATCTCGAACCACTCGCGGCGGAACACCTTGCCTTCGTCGGCCTGCGGTCGCTGCTGGTAGAGGGCGGACCAGGTCGCGGGCCGCTCCTGAAACGGGCGGAACGAGGCGAGCGAGAAGCGGGACGGCCAGAGCGCCTGCCCGGCGGAGCGGCCGATCTCGTCCCGGAGCTCGCCGTCCTCGCCGCGGGTCCAGCCTGGCGGCACGCCGTTCGGCCAGTCGACCCGGGAGCCGTCGGCGCGCGACTCGTGGGCGGGCAGCTCGCAGACGGCGGGCAGGCGCACGACGGTCACGGGGTTGGCCTCGCTGTCGTTCGACGCCTCGGCGACGATGCGGCCCGCGAGGTCGTCCTCGTGCCAGCGGGTCATCAGGACCACGATGAGCGCGTGCGGCTCGAGGCGCGTCGCCAGGACGTCGGTGAAGGTCGACCAGTGATCCTCGCGGTTCTGGCGACTGAACATCTGCTTCCTGTCCTTGACCGGGTCGTCGATCAGGATCACCCGGGCCCGCCAGCCGGTGATGCCGCCGGTCATGCCCGCCGCGAACAGGCCGCCGCCCTGCGTGGTGTTCCAACGCGACTTCGCCCGCGAGTCGGGAGCCAGGCGGACGCGGAGCGCGTGGGCATGGTCGCTGACGATCTTGCGGACCTGGCGCGCGTTCCTCTGAGCCAGGTCGTGGCCGTGCGACACGCCGATGATCCGCGTCGTCGGGTCGCGCTCGAGCATCCACGCGGGCAACCACTGCGAGAGGTAGGACGACTTGCCGTGCCCGGGCGGCATCATCGCGACGACGGTGCGTGGCACCGGGCTCGTCCGCGAGAGGACGTACTCGCGGAGGACGACGGAGTTCAGGTAGTCGAGGTGCGGGGCGCGCCGCCAGGGCTCGGCCTCATGCCGGGTCAGGTGCTCCGCCATCGCCGCGGGACTCGCGCGCCAGTACTTTCGCAAGAGCGTCGACCGCGAGAGCTGCGTCAGGGCTTGCGAGGGCGGCGTCGAGCCAGTCATCCTGCGCTCCACGGTTCACGATCTCGATGCGCTCGTCAACCTGGCCGTACGCCTGGCGCTCGATCTGCACAGAGGTGACGAGCCAAAGGCGGGCGGTTTCCGGAGAGAGGTGCGGCGGTTCCTTCCGTTCGCCCGCTTCGTACTCGTCCCACCCACGATTGAACTCCAGAAGCTGGCGCTTCACGAGGCCGCCCAGTAGCTCGGCCATCTCGCAATGCCGTGCGCGGGCCCGCCTGGCCGCATGAACGGTCCTTCGCCGCGCCTGCTTGTCGATGTGCTCGTCCCACTCGGCGATCCGCTCTCGCCAGTTCCACTTGGCGGACCACGTCGCCATGAGGCTCTGCGACTTCTGGACCGCTTCGGCGGCGAGCGCGTGGGTTCGGTCGTCGCCCGCGTCGCGGTAGGCGACGAAGGCGGCGAACGCCTTGGCGCTCTCGCCGGGCTGGCGGCCACCGGGCTCGGGTCTCATGGCGCGATCGTATCACCCTGGCAGGGGCGCAAGAGACACCGCCCGCTGCGAGACATTCCTGGGGAGGAAATCGCAACGGGCGGCAGAGGCACCCCCGCAAGCGCGGGGGAACTCACGTGCTGCAGGCGCGCCACGGATGGCGGCCGCTGCACTTCATCAACTTCTCTGAGAGTAGCACTCCCGGGCCGGGTGGGCAAATCGGCGGCGCAGGTCGGGCGGGGGGCCTCGGGGGTCACCGGCGTCGCCTCCTCGGCAGCAGGGGGCGCAGCGGCGGGTAAGACGTCGGATTTGCCATCCTGGGCGTCGCATGCGAGTGCTCTTCCGCTTCGATTGCTGCCCACATCGGCGGCACGGGCTCACCGCGGGCGCGTGCCCTCGCGGCGCGGCGGACGTCGTTCGCTCCACACGTCTCGATCCCGTGATAGGTGCCGTGTGCGAACTCAGCGGTTTCCTTCAGCCAGATGGGTTCGTCACCCGCTGAGCACTCTTCGCACAGGCCGAGAACGGCCCAGACGAGCAGCGCAATCGGTGGGTCTCGCACCGGCCTAACAAGGCGCATTACCTCGGCTCCCGAGCCAGCGACGTACTCGAACAGCTCGAAAGAGCGCTGCACCGTCACGTCACGCGCCCCCACAGGTGGGCGAGTCGACGTACTCGAACTCGATCCGCGTGACGACGCTGTCCGGGCGGACCTTCATCTCGCCGCAGAACATCACCACGAACGCCGCCGGCGTGAACTCGGGGAACCCCTCGCGCTCGCACTCCCGGAGGGCTTCGTGGCCCTGCAACGCAAGCATGTCGCACAGCGGCTCCGTGCGCACGCTGACGACGCGGATCACGCCGAGGCGGACGAGCCCGCCCTTCTTGATACCCTGCGACTTCTCGACGCCGCAGAGCAGCGTGCCGGGCCGCAGGACCGTTGACCACCAGGTGCCGCGGCGGCGCGTGACTGTCTTGGTGCGGTCGCGGAACTGCCGCGTGGTGAGGGCGAACGAGAGGTTCCTCACGACCCCGCCCCCGGCTCGGCATGGCACGCGCAGCGACAAAACCCGTTGCGGTGCGGGTTCTCTGCGTCCATCACGCCGAGTGAGCATTCATCGCACGCAGTCTGCGTGACGTACTCGAACTCAATGCGCGTGACGGGCTGCGTGTAGTCCCCTCCCATGTGACGGCAGAAAAACTCGATGAACTCCTCGCCAATCATGCCTGGGAAGCCCTCGCGCGCGCACTCGCCGCGACCGTCATCCGTGCGCGAACGCGGGTTGCCGTAGTTCTGGATCTCGTACAGGGCCTGAACTTCCACGCCGACGACACGGATGACACCGAGCCGGACGAGGCCGCCCTTCTTGATCCCCTGCGACTTCTCGACGCCGCAGAGCAGCGTGCCCGGCCGCAGGACGGTCGACCACCAGACGCCACGGCGACGGGTTACCGTCTTGGTGCGGTCGCGGAACTGGCGCGTGGTGAGGGCGAAACTGATGTTCCTCACGACGACCCCCCCGGCTCGCTCCACGCCTTGCCGTATCGCGCCTGGTAGGCGGCGAGGGCGAACGCCATCGGCTCGTTCTCGTGGTCCGCGCTGCCGTCCTGGCCCGGTCGGTCGCCGAGCCCGACCTGCGCGGTCGCACCGTCGGGAACGGCCGCGACGACGTAGTGGCCGCCGCCTTCCCGCACCCACCGGCGCAGCTCCGCGCTCGCGGCAGGGTCGGTGGAGTAGGCGAGGACTGACGACTGCTCGACCCACTTCCGCCCGTCCGGCATGACCGTCTCGCGGAACCAATCCCCGTCGAACACAAACCACCGCGTCTCAGCGGCTTCTGGGTGCTCGGGCAGTAGCTCGGTCTCCCCCACCATCTCCGCCAGCGCGGCGTCGAGGGCGCGGCTCATCGATCACCGCCCTTCTCTTCGCCGAGCAGCGGGTCGGCGTCCCACTCGTCAGCGGCCTTGGTCAGACGCGCGGCCACGCGCCGCAGCTGGTCCGTCTCCTTGCTCGCGCGGCGATGCGCCCTCGCCCACTTGACGGCGGCGACGAGCCGGTCGAGCCCCAACCCGTGTTCGAACTCATTGCCGATGAGTAGCCCCGTCTCGGCTTCGAACCTGCGCAGGTTCGCGCGGATCGCTTTGTACGCCCGGCGGACGCGCGCCTCCGCCGTGTTCGATCGGCTGGCGATCTTGATCGCGCGCTTCTCCGCCTCGGTCTCGATCTCCCGGTGGAGAACGGCCACGCGCTCGTTCGACTGCTTCACGGCGCTGCGGAGCAGCCGGGCGAGCAGGGGGTAGGAGAGCGGGGCCGGCTCTCGGAGAGATGCGCGCTGCGCGACGACAAGCTTGCCGTCGGCGCGCAGCTGGAGCAGCCCCCAGCCCTTCGGCAATTCGTCCTTGCGAACGAGGCCCGTGGGCGCGACGACGTACCAGCGGTGACAGCGGCGTATCCACGGATCCGCCTTCTCCGGCTGTTTGAGTTCTCGCAGCCAGTCGCTGCGGCCCGCCTTGATCTCGAACCCCAGCACCTCGTAGCCGCGCGACGCCCAACCTCGAACGCAGAGGGCATCGACGCTGCGCTGGCCCGTGCGCGGACTCGGAACCTCAAAGAGCAGCACGTCGGCGGGCGACTGCCCGTATCTCTCGGCCTGCTCGTCACGGTAGCGTTCGCTCAGCGCGGCCTCGAGTTCTGCGGTGGTGACGAACGGGCGGCTCATCGCCCCCTCCGCTGCCACGGCAGGGCGTCGATCGACCCGAGGAACGCCAACGGGACGACGAGCATGATGAGCAGGACGACGACTGTCTCGGGACGCGTCACGGCGTCACCCCCTCGGGCTCGCCGCCCAGCGTTGCGTGAACGGTCGCCAGCGTCGCCATGAGCGCGTCCAGCCGCTTGAGGGCTGCCGGGGGCAGTCCGACCTGTTCAAGTTCCAGGACCAGAGCGCCCGCAGCCCCTACCACGCCGAGCGAGGCCAGAAATGTCGTGGAACGCAGACGAGTCACGCGGCCCAACTCCTTCGCGGCCTCGGTGACCTTCTGCGCGAACTCCGGACTCGGGTTCTCGTGGTGCTGGAAAGCCGCGAACGCGAACCGAGCGTGCGCAGCGTACAGCCGCTGCCGCAGCTCGCCGGGCGTCGTCGGGGCGGTCACTGCTCGCACCCGCATTCGTTCCGCATCTCGTCGTGCTCGTCGCAGTACCCGCCGTCCGTGCAGTAACCGCAGGGCGCGCAGAGGTGGCACGAACAGCAGCGATCACACGGGCTCTCGTCGAGGAGTCCGAGCAGAGCCGATCTGTCGTAGGCGCGCTGCGCCGGCGCCAACCGCTGCCACCGGCGTTCGGCCTCCAGGCAGTCGGCGACGTGGGCATCCACCCCGCCGCAACGGGTTCCTCGCTTCGTGAGGCTGGTGCAACGCGGGGCGGTCACGACGCACCCCCGCCCCGCCGCTCCACGTCCACCAGGCGGCGCGTCTCTTCGGGCGGCTCGCCCAGAGAGACCCACTCCGGGCAGCGGCAGCACGACGCCAAGCCGTGCCGGTTCTGCAACCGGTACAGGTTCCCGTGCCTGCACTCGGCGTAGCCGTTCACGCCGCTGACGTGCAGGTTGATCGACCACTCGGGCAGGCGGGCGTCGGGAGCAAGCACGTCCAACGCAGCGGGATGCACGACGTAGTCCATCACCTTCGGCTCGGTGGCAGGGGCGGCCTCGGTCGTCTCCACAGGGGGAGCGGCTTCGACCTGTTCGGCCGCGCTGCGCGTTGGCGTCGGGTCACCCTCCGCATCGCTTCTCGCCCGTCCCCGCGCCTCGGTTTCCTGCGCTCTCGGACCGGCACCTTCGTCCCCTGCCGCCGAGCGGGCGCGGATGGCGTCGCGGATCGCCAACGCCTCCAAGCGGCCCTCGTCGTGTAAGGCGCGAGCCATTCCGGCTCGATTGTCTGCGAGCCGCGTGCACGCCTCTCGCTCCTCTGCCACCCCCTCCGCGCGGGACGCGTCGATGGCCGTCTCCAGCCTCTTGATCTTTGCTCTGAGCCGCTCTCCCGTGCTGCACGAGAAGACCTCCAAGCACTCGCCGCACCGATACTCGCGGTCGCACTCGCTCGGTTCAGGCATCGGGCACCGCCTTCCCCTGGGAGTCAATTCCCAGCTTCTCCCTCTGCTCTTGGTCCAGGCCGAACGCGACAGCGTCCTCAAGGGTCTCTGACACGGAGACCCACGAGCCGTCCTGTCAGCCCCAGCCCGACGTGTCGCACCAGCCGTGGGCCGCCACGAACCGACCGTCTTTCAGGCGACCGACCATTGCGCCGTCCCACTCGCCGTAGTAATGCTCAGACCCCCAGATGTGCAGCACCTCCTCCACATCACTGCGGGTGACACGGGGATCGCCGGGAGTCCCGGGGGGCTGCATCGAGAAGGCCGTCGCCGTGGCGTTGTATCCGCACTCGCCGAAGACCGCCTCCCAGTCTTCATCTCTCAGCTCCTCGACCACGTCCACTTGTTCGTCAGGCATCCTCGCCCCCTTCCGCCGTTGACGTCGGCTTGCTTTCCGCCCCTGTCTCGGCGGGACGCCACTCGCGCGACTCGCTGTCCCACACACGCGACCCGCGGCGGTCGCCCCGCTCCCACACGTCGAGCGCAGGCATCGCACCCGCGCCGATGCCTGCACGGCGGAACGCATCTCCCGGGTTCGTGCCCTCGATGACCTCTGCTTCGCCGTACCTCCAGAACAGGGTGAACTTCGAGAGAACGGGCGCGCCCTCCGCCCCCGCGAGAGGCGGCGACTGCCCTTCGGGACAGTCCCCGAGGGCTTCGCTCGCCGCCCGCAGCGCACCGAGGCGGACGAGACGGAGCTCGCTGTCGAAGACCGGAGAGCCGCCTGACCATCGCGCCGCAAGCGGCCTCAGTGCGTCCTCCAGACGGGCCACGCGGGCGCGGAGGGCGGTGACCTCTTTCTCGGCCTCGATCCTGGCGAGCCAGATCGCGTCCGGTGCCTCCAGCACCGCCTCGATCCGCCCGTCGATCCCGGGCAGCGCACGGCTCGCGGCGATCTCCCGCAGGAGCGCGCGGGCGGGGGTGTCGGGGGCGGTCACCGGATCACCATCTTTCGGATGTCGACGTAGTCGCTTCCGCTCAGCCACCTGTTCTTGCGCGGCGAACGCTTCCAGTCGCCTCCGAACGTCGTGGTCTCGGCAAGGGCGCGCTTGCGAGCGTCCGCGTACCTGCGGAAGACCCCGATGCACTCGCCGCCCTCGTGCTGCTCCCCGCTCTCGACGATCCAGACGTACTCGGGCTTCGCCTTGCTCACGACGCACCGCCGATCTTCACCGCGACGTGACCCTTGCGATGCTCGAAGGTCCGCGAGAAGCGGAGAGCGTGGGCTCGGGAGACGAACCGCCCGAAGGTGGTGCAGCCGTTGACGCCCATGATGACGAGGGACCAGGTGGTGAAGTTCTTGCTCAGCATCGTTGCCTCCTTGGCGTTCTGCGGCGCGCTTCCCCGCGCCTGACGTGGAGAATTTATACCAGCGGCACCGCGAACTGGTAAGAACTTTCCAAGTCACCGGTCCTTTTCTTTCCAGCCGGCGGCGGCCAGGAACGCCCGCGCTTCGTCGACCCAGACAGCGTTCCGGCGCTCGTACAGAACGCCGCAGAGCGCCATCCCTGCGGCGCGCCGATCACCGGTCGCCCGGACGGTTGCGAGCAGCACCTGCTTCGACAGGTGACCGACCTCGCGCAGGACGGGCGGCGCGTCGCGCTCGACGTCGGTTGGGGGCCGGTAGGCGAGCCAGCGCTCGACGTCGGCGTACCAGGCTTCGTCGCGGTGCTGCGGGTGCACGCGGTCCAGCAGGACCAGGTGGGTGAGACCGGCGCGGTCGAGGTCGACCTTCGGGACGGGCCCGGTCTCTGGCGGGTAGCGGCGGCCGACCGCCTGCCAGAGCCTCAGCGTGGTCTCGCGTCGAGCCTGTCCGGCGGGCAGGAAGTTCCACTCCTCGGACGTCACGCATTTCCTGGTCCTCACGGTTTCGCTCCCTTCTCGGCGGCCTGCATGGCCGCGATCTGAGCCTGCATGTCGTTCCTGCGGCGGTTAATCTCCGCCTGGTACTCGGCAGGCGACAGCCCGGCGAGTTGCGGAGGGAGCTCGCGCCGCGACTCCGGTCGGAGGTCTGCGGTCGGGCGTCGGGCGACGCGCTCAGACGCCGCGTGAGCGGCGATCTCCTCCGCAGACGGCTCGGTACCCGTCCCGCGCCACCCGCACGCCCTGAGCGCCGCCCTGGCTGCTCCTGCGGCGGTCTCAGGTCTGGCGACCAGCTCTGCTTCCGCTCTGGCGAGCCCGCTGCCGGGACTGACGCGGTCCCAGCCGAACATGCGTGCGTCGCGCAAGGCGGCGAGCAGTTCGTGGTCGGCGACGTCGTGTTCCGCGGTCCGGGCTTCCCCGGCGCGAGTGTGCGTGCCGTCAGGCTCGCACGCGCGCTCGCGCATCTTGTTCTGAGTTCTTGCTTCTTGAGGAGCCTGAAGGTGAACAGCAGGAGCTCCCCTACGTGAGCTCCCAGTGTTCACCTTTGACCTCCGACGTGAGCTCCCAGTGTTCACGTTGGTGTTCCCGCGGTGCGACGTGAACACCGGCTGTTCACCTTTGAGGCTGAGCGGTTGTCCCTTCGCGAGCCTGAGGCACACGCGCAGAAGCGGGTCGAGAGAGTAGGTCGGTCGACCGCCGAGCCTGTCCGCCTTGCGACGCTCGACGAGCGCGGGACGGGAGCCGCGCCGGGTCTCAAGGGAGCGGATACGACGGCGGATGATCCGCGCGGCGTTCGGGCTGGGGCTGCCGTCCGCCGTGAGAGGTTGCGGAAGGTGCGGGCGCAGGTCGCGGATGCGGAGCCGCTGCCACGTCGGCCCGGACCACCTCCAGGCGTCGAGCACCGCGCAGAGCGTTCGGTACTCCGCGTCGCTGATCCCGAGCCTGGACAGCTCGGCGAACAGGGGGCGGATGAGCTGGACGTGCGAGGTTCCGGGCGGGAAGCCGAAATGCTCACACGCCTGCTTCCTCGCCTTCTTCATCGACCGCAGGCTAGCGCGGTCCACAGGACTTGCCGGATAATTTCTTCCGCCTGTGCGGTCGTTCTCTTACCGTGTGCATCCATGAGCGCGAACTCCACCGTGAACAAGGCTTCCGACCGCTGGGCGTTGGACGGCAACCGCCTGTGGCAGCACCGGCGTCTGACCGGCGACCGGCAGCGCCAGGTAGCCGAGCGCATCGGCGTCAGGGGTGCCGCGGTCTCGCGGTGGGAGCGCGGCGTCCGTCGACCGTCGAACGCGGTGTTCGCGCGGCTGCCCGCCGCGTACCGCGTGGACCTGCGGGCGTTCGTCTCGTACCTGCGCAACCCCCCGACGACCGAGGCCGAGTGGGCCGAGCTGGCCGCCGACCTCAAGGTGGAAGTCGCCGAGCTGCGATAGACCGAACGACAGCGGCCGACCGGCCGCGGAGAACGCCAAGGAGGCAACATGAACAACCGAGAGGCACCCGAGATCCGCTGGCTGCGCACCCTGCGCGGCGCGGACGAGAGCCTGCGAAAGACGCTGGGCGAGGCCCTGCTGCTCAACCTGATCGAGGGCACCGAGCCGGTCGACGCGCTCTGCCAGGCCGCGTGGGAATGCGGATACCAGGACGAGTGCGAGGACTGCCTCGGCAGCGGTACCGAGCACTTCAGCGGATGGAGCCGCCCTTGCGAGACGTGCCGCCACGACGCGCTGGTCGCGCAGGGGGGGCGGTCGTGAGCCGCCGGGCCGTGAACCGGGTATCCGACGAAGAGCTGATGCGCGAGGCGCTGACCGCGCTGGTATCTCTTCAGTTCGCGTCGAGCGACGAGGGCGGCTGCAACGAGACGGGCTGGTTCCCGTACTACTGCCCGTCGTGTCGAGCGCACGACGGCGACCCGCACCGCCTCTACTGCGTCCTCGCCCCGGTCGCGCTTCGCTTGGCGAAGCGTCTTGGTGTCACGCCTCCACCGGTCAGGATCGACGAAGGGGACTGGTACCAGTGACCCGGGCCGCAATCGCCGCCCTCGACCTGGACGTCACCCTCCGCGGGCGGACATGGACGGTTCGCTTCGGCGAGCACGACTTCGCCCCGGCGGATCGGGTCATGGCACTCGACGACATCGCCGATCGGGCCGTCCGCGCGCTGCTCGCGCTCGGGCACCCGGGCGCGATGGCGCTGCGTGCGGCACTGAACAAGTACGGGCTGCGCGAGGACGTGAACGACCGCGTGCGGAGGACGTCGTGAGCGCCCTCGACCGCCTGGAGACCTTCGACTCCCGCGAGGAGTGGCTGGCGGCCCGGCGCTCGGGCGTCGGCAGCAGCGACGCAGCAGCCGTCCTCGGGCTCTCGACCTTCCGCACGCCGCTCGCGCTGTGGTCGGAGAAGGTCGGGCTCGTCGAGGGCGACGACGGAGAGAGCGAGTGGCTGGCGTGGGGGCAGCGACTCGAGCCCGCGATCCTCAGGCAGCTCGGCGCCGAGTGCGGCGTCGCGTTCGGCCACTTCGACCTCGCGATCGTCCGCCACCGCTGCTGGCCCGCGCTGTTTGCTTCGCCCGACGGCCTGGCGTTCGTGGGCGGCGAGGTCGTCGGCGGCGAGGTGAAGAACGTCAG
The DNA here is from genome assembly GCA_965223545.1 of Planctomycetota bacterium. GTDB lineage: Bacteria > Planctomycetota > UBA1135 > UBA1135 > UBA2386 > CBDCWY01. The sequence continues at coordinate 10,604 of CBDCWY010000001.1, forward strand.
CCAGTGGAAGGCGGACGACTGGTCGGACGGCGTGCCTGCGCACGTCGTCGCGCAGGTGCAGCACGCGATGGACTGCTGCGAGGCGCGGCGGTGGTACGTCGGCGCGCTGATCGGCGGCAACCGCTTCGTGTGGGACGTCGTCGAGTACGACGCCGAATGGGTCGTCGAGAACCGCCCTGCGCTGCTCGACTTCGCCCGTCGCGTGCGGGAGGAAGACGCGCCGGAGCCCGGTCCGGACGACGCCCGCACGCTCGCCGCGGTGCACGGCGACCACGAGCCGGGGAAGGTCGTCTCGCTGGGCTGGGAGGCCTGGGAGGCGACCCGGGAGATCGAGGCCATCGAGCAGTCGGTCGCCCGTCGCAAGGCGGCGATCGACCGCAGGAAAAACGTGATCCGGGCCGAGCTCGGGGACGCGGAGAGAGGCGAGTTCGGCGACGGGTCGGGCTGGTCGTGGAAGACGAACAAGGCGGGGGTTCGCCCCCTGTGCCGCTTCAAGGGAGACGGCTGAGATGACACAGATCACGACGCTCAACGAGAGGGCGGCGCAGGTCCGCGCCCTGCTGACGAGCAAGAAGGGGATGGCGCGCCTGAGCGCGGCGCTTCCGAACATCGGCATCGACGCCAACCGGTTCGCGCGGATGACCATCACGGCGCTGAACGCGAACCCGAAGCTGTACGAGTGCACGATTGACTCGCTGCTCAGCTGCCTCGTGCTGAGCGCGCAGTACGGCTTGCCGCCGACGGGTGCGCGCGGCATGTGGCTCGTCCCGTTCAAGACGAAGAACGGCCTGATCTGCACGCCGATCATCGACTACCGCGGTCTCGTCACGATGGCGCGCCGCTCGGGGCACGTCCACGCGATGAGCGCCGAGGTGGTCCGCGATGGCGACTTCTTCGACTACGAGATGGGCACCGCGCCGTTCCTCAAGTTCCGCCGGGAGGCTGACCAGGACGCTCCGATCACGCACGTCTGGGCGAGCGCGGCGCTGAGCGAGGGGCCTCCGCAGTTCGTGGTCCTCACGCGCGCCGAGGTGGATGCTGTGAAGCGCACGAGCAAGGCGGGCGGGCGCGGCCCGTGGGTCGACCACTTCGACCGGATGGCGTGCAAGACGGCTGTCAGACGCCTGTGCAACCTGCTTCCGATGCAGGACGACGACCACCGGCTGCTCGGCGCGACCGACTCGGAGAAGGTCGGCGTGGAGATGCCGACGATCGTGTCGGCGGAGGTCACGGACTCGGTCGTGCAGGCGGCCGACGAAGAGGCGGAAGAGCGCGCCGCCATCCAGGGCGAGGCGGGTGACTCGTGACCGCCACCGACCTGCGCGCCCTGGCCGAGCGGGCGGCGGCGCTGCTCGGCGGAACCTGCGAAGACGACCCGAACGAGAACTTCCTGTGCTGCATCGAGACCGAGACCGCTCGCGGCCCGATCTCGATCTGGAAGGTCAGCCAGGGACTGACAGAGGAATTCGAGTGCGTCGGGGCTCTCGCCGACGCCCTGCCGGACGGCATCCACCTTCACACCCTGACGCTGCCGTTTCACGCGACGGAGACGACCCTCGACACGCGCGGGGCCGGTGTCTCGCTGTTCTCGCTGCGTGACGGAAGGACTTATTCGGAGCACGGCAGAACGCCCACCGAGGCGATGCTGAGCGCAGTGTGCGCCGCGCTAGGGGGTGCGTGATGGCGCGCTTGTGGGACAGCGATCGGTTCGCTGCTCTCATGCGGGAGCGCGGCCTGTCGGACGAAGAACTCTCGACACGGCTTCGCGACGTCTCCTCGGACACGGTCAAGCACTGGCGTCTGGTCGAGGGGCCGTCATCGTTGAAGATGGTGATCCGCGTGGCCGGCCTTCTCGGTGTCGAGACCTACCACATTCGCGGCTCCGGAACCGTCGGGCGCGAGACGTTCCAGTGTGCGGAGGGGCGCTGGTACACGCGCACGCACATCGGTGGCGAAGTCGTCCATGTTCACGGCCCGTTCGCGAGTCAGAACGCAGCGATTGCCGATGACGTCGCGCGTTACGGCCGGACGACAGAGAGCGTCCCGACGGTCTTCTCGGAGCCGTCCGATGCCTGACCGCGCCGACGACCTGATCCGTCGCGGGGACGCACTGAGGCGGCTCAACTACTACGAACTGTACAAGGTTGCCCACTACGTCTCCGCCCTCCCCGCCGACCCGGTCGGGGCTGCGGCCCTGGCGCTGGCGGCACTCGCCAGGTGCGAGGTCTGGAGTGCCGGCGTCACTGAGGACGCCGACGATATCTGGTGTGTCAACGACGTGCGCGATGACGAACCGTCGAAGTGGTGCGAGACGTGCCGCTCGATCGCCGCCTACCGCGCCGCCGTCGCCGCCCGGGAGGCGTCCTGATGGGCACCAACTACTACCTGAACAAGCGGGTGCGGAGGTGCGAGGAGTGCGACCACGCGCTTGAGGAGGAGTGGCATTCCCTGCACATCGGCAAGGCGTCGGCTGGCTGGGTGTTCGCTCTCCGCGTGTACGGGGATGCGGACCTTGAGGACGAATGGGAGTACCCCTTCGACCTGCCTGACTGCCTGGCCGACTGGCGCGTCCTGTTCGCGAGACCGGACATGTTCATAGATGACGAGTACGGGCGCGAGGTCGAGACCAAGGAGATGCTGTGGTGGATCACCGGGCGTCGCTGGACAGGTGACCCGCTCGAGCCCGATCCCGGGACGATCGTGACGGAGTCCGGTCTTCTGCGCCATCTGAGACACGAGCCGCCCTGCGAGCCCGGCGGGTCGTGGGCTCTGGTTCGGTACGAGTTCTCGTGAGCCTCCGCGCCCTCTCCGTCCGCCAGCCCTGGGCCTCGCTCCTCGCCCTCGGCATCAAGCGCTACGAGACGCGCTCGTGGTCGACCGGCTACCGCGGCTGGCTCGCGCTCCACACCAGTCAGGACCGCACCAGGACGGAGGCGACCGAGTCTGCTTCCGCGATCCTCGGGGCTTTGCTCGAGACCGGGGAGCACGACGCCGCGGTCGACCTGTGGGGTGGCTGGCAGCGGCGCGGCGAGTTCATCGCGCTGCTGCGCCTGGACGGGTGCGAGCGCACCGAGGCCGCCGACGTCCACCCGGAGGAGCGGATGGTCGGCGACTGGACGCCGGGCCGGTGGGCGTGGCGCGTCGGCGTCTCGGTTCCCATTCGACCGATCAAGGCCCGAGGAGCGCTCGGGCTGTGGACACCGAACGCAGGGCTGTCGGCCGCCCTGCGTCGGGAAATCGAGAAGGCCGAGGTTCACAAGCACGGGGGTTGAGGATGACGAGCAAGATCAACGCGAGACTGCTGCGGGCGGCTGCGGCCGCGACGCGGGCCAAGGGCAAGGACGTGCCGCCGGCGACGAACGTCGTGCATGTGCACGCGTCGGGGGACACGCCGCCGACCACGCACGTCGAGGCGCACGACGGACGCGTCGTCTTCCGCGCGGTCGTGCCGCAGGAGACGCACACTCCGGTGCTGATCAAGGGGCGCGACGCCGTCCGTCTGAACGCGAACGAGTACGCGGAGCTGTCCGGCGACAGACTCGTCGCACCGTTCTCGCTGAAGCTCGCGATGCCGAACGGAAAGGAGGTCGACGACCTCGAGTACCCCGACCTCGGCGAGCACTTCGAGGACGACGGCGAGTCCGACTCGTTCGTGGTCGACGTCGCTCGCCTGGCGACCGTCGCGGCGTGCTTCCGCCGGGCGGGCGTGTCCCGGGTGCAGGTCGTCGTCCCGGACCACGACGGCTCGCCGGTCCTGTTCCGGGGCGCGTCGAGCGGGGCGGCGAACAGCACGGTCCTCGCGGCGCTTCTGCAAGTGCCGATGTACGTCGAGGGCGAGACGGGCGCTGACGAAGCACCCGCCGACGTTGAGGGGCAGCTCGGGCTTCCGGGCATCTCGGCCCCAGCGGCCGACAACGATCAGGGGGAGCCGTCGTGAGCGGAGATGAGACCAGCAGGCTGTGGCATGCCGCCGAGTTCAGTGACCGACTGGAGGAGGCGATACGCAGTTCCGAGGTTCGGATCGCCGGACTCAGCAGGCAGATCGACGAGCTGAAGCGTGAGCGCTCAGCCGAGCGTGTCGAGCTCTCGGAGCTCAAGCGTCTTCGGCCGCGCAAGCGGAGAGCGAGCCAGCCGAACCCCGGCACGGCGACGGAGTGACGTCGCCTCGCATCCTGCGGTGCTTCGTGCCGGGGCGTCCCGCGTCCTGGCGCAGCCCGCAGGCGCAGCCGTTCGTCGTCGGCAAGGCGGCGAGCGGCAAGCCCCTCATCCGCGTCCACATGTACCCGGCGAAGTCAATGGAGACCTGGGCGAAGGGAGCCCGCGCGCTGCTGAGGATCGCGGTTCGGGACGCAGCCTCGGAGTCCGGTGTCCCCGCCGCCGAGGTCGAGGAGTCGGGCTACCTGCGCGGTGCCGTCAAGCTGCGGGTCTCCGCGGCGTTCGCGCGGCCGCGCTCGGCGCACCGCGTCCTCAGCGGCAAGCCGTCCGCCCCGATGATCGTCAAGCCCGACGCGACGAACGTCCTCAAGCTCGCCGAGGACTGCGCGACGCACGCCCGGTGGTGGCGAGACGACGCCCAGGTGTGGGACGCGCGGAGCACGACGCGCTGGGCCATCTGCCCGCCGCACAGGTGCAAGGACGGCTGCCGCGAAGACCCGGACGATCCCGAGGGCGTGTACCTCGTGGCGTGGGAGGCGGAGGAGTGAAGACCCTCAAGCGCGTGATCCGCGTCGACCGCTCGCACGGGCACTCGTTCGTGTGGGTGCGGCACGACGTGCGCCCCGAGGACGCCAACCGCACGCCACGACCGCGGTACGTGCCCGGCTCGCCCGCAGGGCTCGAGCCTGCTCCGTTCGGCGCGCTCGTAGACGGCGACGTGTTCGTCCTCCGCGACGAGACCACGCTGTGCTTCGTCCTGTGTGAGACCGAGGACGACACGCGGTGGATCTGCGCGACCGGACCCGCATGGAAGGCCGCACTGTGAGTCGCAACCGCTGGTGCTTCGGCCGCGAGGACGTCGTCTGCTTCACCGCGGACTGCCGTCAGATGCCGAAGTGCGTCCGCGCCCTCTGGGCCGCAAAGCGGGATCGGTTCGCGCGCAAGGCGGAGAGCTCGCCCGGCTCCGCGCTGTCGACGCTGACTAGGTCTGCACGTCCAACGCCGCGGACGACGAAGCCGAGAGCGTCGCACCGGAGCTGACGGACGTCGCCGCGCGGGCGCTGACGATCCAGTTGAGCGCGGCCCTCTGACGCGACCCCAGCAGCGCGACCGAGTCGCCCGAGCCCGTGGATGCGGCCGCCACGGAACCGACCCCCGACGCCGTCGCCGCCGTGTCGCCGCTGCCCGTGGTCGCCGACGAGATCGAAGCCGCTCCGAGGAGCGTGGCGGACGCGAGGCCGGCGGCGACCTCCCCGACGGACAGCGATCCCGACCCCGACGCGGCCGCAGACACGAGCGCGGTCCCGCTCGAGCGGGACGCCAGACCCCCGTTGCCGCCGATCAGGGCCGACGTCTCTGCGACGCCCTCGGAACGCGCAGAGACGGGTGCCAGTGCGACGATCAGGCCCTCGGCGACCCCTGAGCCCTCGGCCGCCGCGATCAGCGCCCCGTCGCCCACAAGGGCGACAGTGACGTCCGCCGATCCCCCCGACCGCGACCCTAGCCCCGCTGTCCCGCTCGCGGTTGCGGCGACGTCGGCTCCTCCCGTCGTGCCAGCGATCAGAGGCGCGGTGGCAGCGGCGACGGTGTCCCCTTCGGCGCTCCCCGTTGCGGCGGCGGCGAGCGCGCCGGCTGCCGATGCCTGTGCGCTCGGCTCGCCGGACCCGACCGCAGCCCCGGCGAGCGCTCCGACGCCACCCAGCGACCCGGCGACGTCGGCCGAACCGATCGACTGCGCTTCGACGTCGGTCGGAGGGATCTCCGGCTCGGTCTCGAACGCGCCGGCGATGAAGTTCGAGCGAGTCCGCCCCGCGATGTCGACCGAGCCGAACAGCGACGACTGGTCCGAGCCCTGATAGGTGGCTGCCGCGAGACCCTTCACGCGCGGGTCGAGCGACGCGAGCGACGTGTCCTCGATGACGTCGGCCGGCGTCTGGTTGATCCAGGAGTTCGCGCCGGGGTTGCCGCTCGCCGCGCCGTCCGTGACGTTGAAGTCGCCGCCCACTCCGGACGTCGAGTTGATGAGGTCGGTCTGCCCCGTCAGCAGGCAGACGTTGTTCCACAGGGTCATCTCGTTCGTGCCGATGATGCCCCAGTTGCCGGTGGAGAGGAACGTGCAGTGCCCGACGTCGAACGACGCGGGGCTCCCGGCGGCGTTGGTCCCCGCACGGATCGACGTCCCGGTCGACGACCACAGGACGCTGTCGTGCAGGACGGTCCCGTCGCCGCCCGCGAACCTCCCGACGATGTAGCCGTTGGCGTTGTTCGGGCCGACGTCGCGGTACAGCAGGCAGTAGCGGATCGTGAGGTCGTCGCCCGCCGCCTCGACGCGGACGCAGTACGCCGCCGCGGTCGTGGACGTGCCCTCGCTGAACACCGCCAGGCGCTCGAGGACGATGTCGTTCGTCGCGACCGTGACGAGCGCGGCCGTGCCGGTCGACCGGATGTGCGCGAAGTCGAGGTCGGTCCTCATCTGCGTGAGGTCGATCCCGGTGTCGACGTCCCACTCAGCGGCGTTGAGGAAGTCGTTCGACGAGCCACCGCGCAGCGTGTGCTGCTGGTTGTTCGAGTTGCTGACGTTGATCGTGACGACGCCCGCGTCGAAGTCCTCGTCGATCTCGCCTATCCAGCGGTCCGTCGTGTTCGACGGGATCGCCGCCTCCCACAGCGCCGCCGTCGCGTAGTCGCCGCCGCTCGAGCGGATCGACCGGATGACGTCAGCCACGACGGCGGCTCTCGCGGAGCTCTTCGACCTCTGGGCGCTCGACGATCGGCGGAGCGACCGACAGGCGCAGGGTCTCGGCCTTGCTCACACGGACGAGTCCGTCGCGGGAGCGTCGCAGCATCGCGCGGTCCCCGTTCGACAGCCCGGCCTCTAGGGCGTCGAGGTCGACGACCTTCCCCGGCATCTCGTCTGCCGGGAACGGCAAATCCGGGACGCGCAAGAACACGAACTGGCGCTCCGCTTCGCGTCCGAAGTCCGGCACGTCGTCCGGCAGGACGCAGATCACCGTGCCCGGGACGTCGTCCGGGTCGCCTGGAGCGTTGCGCCGCCCCGTCCGGTGCAGGGCCAGGAACGGCACGACGCTACGTCTCGACGACGTTCAGGTCGCCGGCACCGAACTGCGGGGTGATCCCGGACGAGACCGCCAGAGTGACCACCTTCGTCGCCACGCCTGCGCCGTCCGCGGTGAGCGCGACGGCCCCCCCGCCCTCGGTCGCCGAGACCTGGAACGTGTCGGTGGTCGCCGAAATCACGTAGTAGACGGTCCCCGCGGCGATGCCTGTCGGCAGGGTGTCGCCGGTCTGCGCCCGGAACGTAACTCGGTCGTCGTCCGCCAGGCCGTGCGCGGGCGACGTGAAGAGGTCTCCGGTGTCGGTCGCGGTGAACGCGCCCACGCGCGACCCGAGCGGCGACGTGTAATAGATCTTCCCGGCCCCGGACGACGCGCTGCCCATCGAGTAGTGCGTGATGACCTCGGAGCCCCCGGTGCACGCCGGGAACGCCTGCACGTTCGCGTTCTCGAGCCCGTTGCCACCGTCGGTCACCCACTCGGTGCCGCCGCGGCTGACCGTCTTCCGCGCGTATCCCGTGTACGCCGCCTCGCTGGTGTTCTGCGAACCGCCTACGCCCGGGTCGGCCGTGTGCAGCGCCAGGTGCACGCTGCCCAGCGTGGCGGAGGGCTGGAGCCCCGAGGCGTCGCCCACGTCGGCGACCGCCGTGTTGTTCAGGATGAGCTTCAGAACCTCGTTCGCGAACGTCGACCCCTTGGGCATCGCACTGTCTCCCTAGCTGCCGCCGCCGGCGACGATCTGCACTTCAAGCTGCTTGCCCGCCTGCTTCGTGTCGGTCGAGTCGACGAGGTCGATCCGCCCGTAGTAGTCGCCGGGAGCGAGCGTCACGGTCTTGTCGAAGACCGCCTTCGCCTGGACTCCGTCCACGTCTTCGAGGCGGTCGTCACCGGCAGGAACGACGTCGAGCTCGAACACCGTCTCTGCCCCGCCGGAAGCGGGCCACAGCACCAGGCGCACGTTGTCGAACATCGACAGATCTTGAGGCCGGACCTCGAGGCCCGTGTCCTCGTGCACCGTGACCAGCACCTCGCGACGCTGGTCCCGGTACAGGACGTCCAGTCCCGGCAGGCGTGTTCGGGCGGCGATCCTGCGGCGACTCACGCGGGAGAGTCTAGCCGACGTGGCAGCGGGCCAACGGAGAAGCGCCCCGCCGCGTGAACGACAGGGCGCTGGGAAGAAGGAGCCGACGCCGCTCTCGCGGCGAAGGCAACGGGATGACTACGTCTCGGGATCGTGCGCGTACGCGCCGAGCGCGTCGAGCACTTCGCCGGTGATGTCGACCAGGTCCGCGCCGCCGGCGACCTCGCCGGTCCAGCCGACGACCGCGGCGACGATCGCTGAGTGTGACGTCGTCGGGTCGCGCGGGTCGCCACCGCTGCGCAGGTGCGCGTCGATGACCTCGAGGATGCGGCGGTGAAGGTAGCCCTCGTCGTCGGCGGCGGTGATGCCGTCGACATCCGCGACCTGCGCGCGGAGCGCGATCACGTCCTCGCGGGACTTGTGCGGCCAGTGGGGGCGGGGTTCGGTGACGGGCATGACTACATGATCTCCAAGACGGCCTTGCGGACCTCGGGGTGCTGCGACACGCGCGGGTCGGCCAGCAGTTTGTGGAGCGACGCGCGGTGAACGAGCAGCACGTCCGACACCTGGAGTCGCTTGAACGGGTGACGCGCCTCGACCACGGCCGCCAGCTCGATCTCGTGGCGGCTCTCGGGCGAGTTGAGCCCGGCCACTACTGCGGGCGGCCCAGAGAGCCGGAGCCGGAGAGCGACGACGCACCGGAGGTTCCCGCCCCGGCGTTGTCCGCGTCTCCGCCCTGAACGCTGCCCTCCGTCGTGATGGTCACGACCTCGGGAGCACCGTTCGTGGCCTTGAGCGCTTCGGTGAGGTCCTTCAGCGAAGCGTTCGTCTTCTGCGCGTACTCGATCACGGCCATCGTGACCTCGCCGGGCGTCGCGCTGGCGAAGTTCCAGTAGACGTGCCCGCCGTACGCCTGGCCGGGCACGGCTGCCTGGTCCCTCGCCGTCTGCGCGAGGTTGGTCGCCGGCATAGGAGCACCGGCCGACGCCGCGCCCGATCCGGGGACGGTCCCGCAACCGGACAGCAGGGCTGCGGACAGCAGAAGGGCTGCTCCGGCCGCGGGCCGGGCGGCGGTCTCGACCTCGATCAGTGCGTGCGTCCCACGCGAGGACGACAGCGTCCCGGCCTTCTCGGCCTTGTGGACGATGCCGAGGGCGGCGAGCCATGCGCCGAACGCCGCACCCGCGATGTCCCACCGACGCGGCTCCTGCGCGAGCGCGGGGACGGCGACGGACAGCATCGTGATGGTGGCCCCGATGACGGACTTCCACCCGTTCATCGGGAAGCGGTCGAGAATGCTCATGCGGTCCTCCGTTCGCAGCTCACTGTATCACTCCCTTCTGACGGAGCAACCCGCGAACCAGCTCGGTCACGGTGAGGCCGCGGTCCCGGGCGTGCTTGCGCAGCCTCCTGCGCTCCGCCTCGGTGAACCGCACCCGCAGCGAGTACGTCTTCCGCTCAGGCTTCGACGGGGACGCGCTCTCGGGCACGCTCGCGGACCTCCTGGGGCGCGCGGACGTCCTGCGCCTCGCTGCGCGGCGGCGGACACAGGATCAGGTGGACGCACAGCCCGACACCGATCGCCGTCGCCCCGACGAACACGAGAAGCCACCACATCAGCGGCGCTCCCGGAGCTCGTCCAGCGCGTCGAGGATGCGGGCGTTGTCAGCCTTCTGCTGCTCGTAGCGCTCCGTCCTCGAACGCTCCAGGGCAGCCCAACGCTCGACGTTCCGCGTCTCCTCGGAGACCACGCGCTCGGTGAGCTTGTCGAGCTTCTTGGACGACTCCGCGTGTCCCTCGGACGACTCGTGGTCAGCGACGCGCTGGAAGAGCTTGCCCGTGGACATCGAGGCGACGGCGAGCGTGGTGGCCAGCGCAAGCCAGGGAGCGAGGCGCTTCGCCGGGCTGGCCGGAGGCGCGGGAGCGGTCACTTGTGGGCCGTGACCTGAGTCGGCTTCGTCGGGTGGGCGGGGTCCACGAGGACCGTCACGCCGCCGTTGTCCTGACCGCGCTCGAACGCCCGCAGGATGTTCCCGTCGAGGTCCACGTAGGTGACCGGATCGGGCGTCTCGCCGTCCGAGTACGTGACCATCGCGCTAACGCCCGCCGTCGAGTAGGTCATCGCCGTCACCGTGCCCGGGCCGCGTGGGTTGGGAGCCGCCACCGTTCACCTCCATGCGCATCGCGTCGACCGAGACGCGCAGAAGGCGCGCCTGTTCGCCGAGATGGTACAGCATGACGATCTGAACGGCGCTCGCCGCGAGCAGCGAGAGGGCGACGCACCAGACCAGCGGGTGCACGCGGGCGACCTTCACGTCAACGCGCTCGATGACCTTCACTTCCGAGTGCAGTCGGGGGAAAGCATTCTCCGACTCCGGACTCAGCGCTGTCGCATTCCGCATGCTCTCTCCCCGGCGAATGAGCCTGACGCCGGGTTCATCGTATCAAGTCACACCGCGACCCAGGTTCCGACGAATGACGTGGCCACCCAGGTGCCCGACTCGAAGCACCGCAGCGCCAGGCTGTCGTGAGTCGTCGAGGACTTCCAGCCGGTCGCGCTGGATACACCGTCCACGACGATCACGTCGCCCGAGGGCACGACGCTGAACTCGTCGCCGGGACTCGAGCCGCCGACGCCGCAGACGACGACGCGTCCGGGCTTCGCGCTGCGCAGCGTCAGCGTCACCGGGCCCGCCGCGTCGAGCGACGCGTACTGCCTCGCCGCCGCCTGGTCCAGCTCCTCCGCGACCGAGACGGACACCGTCACCGGGCGCGCCTCGGCGAACCCCCAGCGGGCGACCTCGACCCAGGTGTTCGGCGTCGCGGTCGCGTCGAGCTGGAGCAGCAGCCGCTCGGAAGGGTCGGCGAGCGTGACGTCCTCGCTGTCGCGCAGAGACACCTGCCCGAGGGAGCCGACCTCGTGCGTCACGGTCACGACCCGCGAGGCGTCGGCGATGCCGATGACGAGCGGCTGGCCGCCGTCGAAGTTCACCGGGTCGATCGTGTCGAGGACGTCGGTGGCGGCCGCGCCCTCGGTGTCGATCGACAGGACGCACTCGACCGGGACGAACGACCCGGTGGCCAGGACGTACGTCCCGACTGGCGCGCCGCCGATGAGCCGCGCGGTGAACTCGCTGATGTCGCCGAGAAGGCTCTTGAGCGCTGCCTGCGTGGCTGCGGCGGCCCAGTCGGCTCGTGAAGGAAGTGTCATCCGATCCCCCAGACAATGACGTCACAGAACCCGTCCCGGTCCAGGTTCGGGTGCTTGCGACTGACGAGAAGCGGGCCGAGCACGTTGTCGAAGTCCAGCGGAAAGATGACGGTGTCCGGGTCGGTTCCCGGCTGCTTGATCGTGGGCGTCACCTCGATGATCTTGAAGAACGTGCGCTGCAGCGGGATGCGGACGCCCCCGCTCGGCACCGTGAGGTCGTACGTCACCTCGGCCTGCAACGTGTAGGAGAGCGACCACTCGACCTGAGTGATGCTCGACTGGAGCGGGCCCGGCGGCAGGATGACGCGGAACCTGTAGGTTCCCGGATCGATCGCGTCCACGACTCCGAACCAAGGCTCGACCGGGTGCCCCGGGACGTCGATGCGCTGGAAGTCTATGCGCATCGGCCCGTTCGGCGAGTCCGACGCGACCTCGATCGTGAGCCGTGCCGCGGGGTAGACCGTCGGCGTAAGAAGGTCGACGTCGAACTGGTACACGAGCTCTTCGTGGATGCCGGTCCACGCCGCGACCGTGTCGTCCACCCAGTAGGGCAACGTCGAGCCGTCGCCCCACTCGTTCGCTATGTCGCCCCACCACGCGGGGTGCGTGTCCGACGCGCCCGGCAGAAGGTCAGCCTCGATGATCTCGTCCGGAGCGGTACCCGTGACCGTCCCTCCGGTGATCGTTCCCGGGTACCCCATCGCACCGAGGTCGACGTGGATGTCCTCGTACAGCAGGGACGAGTACAGGGGGCGACCGTCGCTGAAGAACGCGGTGGCCTCCAGCGAACGAACACCGTCGGCGTTGATCGACTTCACGAGGATCGTGCGCGCTCCGCCGGGTACCTCGACGAGCGAGAAGGGCGAGAACGCCATCCCGCTGTGCGCCGGCTCGGCGAAGTCCCACGCCTCGGGGCCCCACTCGCCCGAGGCGTGCCTGATCTCGTAGCCGACGATGACGTCGCTCTCCTGTTTCGGCCACGAGAGGCTGTCGAGCCCGGTGAACCGCAGCCCCTCGGGCGGCGGCGGCCGGGTGACGTCCTCCACCCCGTCGAGCTCGGTCTCGGTGTAGGTCGTCCGCACGAACGAGCGCCACTCCGAGCGCGACTTGTTCCGCGTGTCGATCGTCCGGACGCGCACCTCGTAGTCCGTCTCGGGCTCGAGCTCGGCGATCCGGTACACGCCCGAGTCGGGATCGAGGAGCCCGCTCGACGAGAACGTCGGGTCGTCGATCGGCAGAACCTCTGGGTCTTCCTCGGGCACCTCGCGCCACTGGACCTCGTAGGCAAGCGAGGGCTTCTCGCACTCGCCTAGGCGGCGCGCGACCGTGCTCGGACCGTACGGCGCGAAGCGGACCTCGATCTCGCCGCGCGGCGTCGCCGGTGCGATCGGGGGCTTGTCCGTCCCCGGGGTGTTGCCGATGCCGATGGGACCGCCGCTACCCACCGCTGCCTCCGTTGGTCGGCCCGACCGAGGAGACCGGCGGCGGCGAGAGGGTCGAGGTCGCGCTGTTGATGTTCACGTTCTCGTCCAGGTCGGGCGGCGTCGTGTCGTCGTCGTCCAGGAGCTCGGGCGCGGCCGGTTGCAGCACGATCGTCGCGCTGTACTCGTCGGCGGGCTTGATGCGCACCACCTTCGCGTCGATCGCCTCGGTGTCCTCGCCCGACACGATCTCGCCGAACATGAACAGGTCTCCGATCGCGGGCAACGGCGTCGGCGCGCTGATCGGGCTGGCGAACGTGATGAACGACCGCAGCCCCGTGGGCGACTGCGACGTGCTCACGAAGGCGACGTCCTCGGCAACGCTCTTTCCGGTCGACGTGCTCCGGTAGCGCAGCAGGTAGAACGAGCCGCCCACGGTCGGGCACTCGACGTCGGTGGTCACCGCGACGACGTCCGACCCGCCGAGCGTGATGCCGACGATCTTCCCCGAGATGACGCCGAAGCCCGGCACGTCGTGCGTGATCTTCACCCAGGAGCCGGGCACGGCGTTGATGTACTCGGCGTCCATCGTCACGGTCCACGTCTCGTTGCGCAGGCGCATCGCCGCCAGGCTGTACCGGCCGATGCGCCAGGCACCGCCGGCCGACGTGCAGCCCTCCACGTCGAGGCGGCTCACGTCCTCGGCGGTGGTCTCGGTGAAGCCCGTGTTCGGGACGACGCGGTCCGTGTCCAGCCAGTTCTGGTCCGGGTCGGTGAAGCCGACGCGGAGCGCGTTCGGCACGTCGGGGTGCTGGACGCTCGACGTGAAGCCCCACGAGTTGCGGGGCGTGACGTGCAGGACGGGCTCGCCCTCGAGCGGGAGCTCCTGCACGACGGTGAAGCGGCTGCCGACCTGCGTTGCGCGGGCGCGCCCGGAGGCCGCGACGAGCTTCAGCATCTGCCACACGGAACGACGTCGCGACTGGAGCGCGCGGCCGAACGTGAAGCCCAGCGCCTCGTTGCGCTCGTGCCAGTCCGCAAGCTCGGCGAGGTCGATGCGCGCGTCGTCCACAGGCTTCCCGGTCGCCTCCCCCTGGAGCACGTGGCGGTACAGGCTGGCCGGGTTGTCCGTGGCGCGCTCGATCCACGTCATCGTGCCCTTGTCCCAATCCTTGGCGACGGTCGTCGCCACCAGGTTCAGGTCGTCGGTGTCGTTCTTCTGGTTGGTGAGCTGGATGCGCGCGGCGATGAACGACAGGCCCGGCTCGACGACCGCCGGACCGGACCGGTTCACGACGATCGAGGACCACACCGTCTGATCGGAGACACCGGCCGCCGGCGGGGCCGTGACGCGGCGGAGCTCGATCTCGTACACGCCTGCGGTGAGGCCGCTCACGGTGCGCTGCCCGTAGAAAGGGTCGCGGGTCTTCGCGCGCAGGCGGAGCAGCGGGATCGTGATCCAGGGCGCGGTCCCCTGGAGCCTGTAGCGCCCCTGGACGCGCACGGTCGCGTTCTGGTACTTGCCCTTGCTGTCGACGAAGTAGAGGCCCTGCGGGCATCCGACGATCACCGTGAAGCCGATGCACTCGTCGACCGTCACGCGGCGCACCCAGCCCTTCGGCTGCGTCAGCCGCACGCTGGGGTTCTGCTGCACCACGTTCTTCGCGTAGAGCGTGATCGCGGCGTCCGTCGGCGTACCCTGCCGGAACTCGAACTCGGTGTTCTTCCACAGCGTCGAGTCCGCCGCGATCCTCCCGGTGTACGTGATCGTCGTGCCGATCGGCAGCACACGGTCGAGACCGAAGCGCAGGTCATCGAACTCGACCGGCCCGTAGCCGCAGGTCAGCAGCACGTACTGGACGAGCTTGCCGCCCTCGACGGTCCGGTAGGACGCCGCCGCCTGGTCCGGGTACATGCGAACGCGGCCGAGCACCTGGCCGATCCCCTCGTACGGACGGGCCGCGTTGGCGAGCCCGCTTGCCGCGCGTCTGCCGCTCCGCTGCCTGTCGGGGTCGTCGTCCGGCGCTGGCGGGACCATCGACTGCTGGAGCATTCGCAGCCCGTAGACAGCTGCCGCAGCCGTGGTGATGAACGCCAGCGGCGCGAGGGCGACGCCCGCGCCCGGTCGGGGGCTGACGGTCAGAACGTCCCCGTCGCGCAGCGTCCGACCGGCGTCGCTCACCGCGACCGGATCGCCGTTCAGCTCGCAGTGGTCGAGCAGAGGGCGCGGTTCGAGCACTGCGACCGCGTCGCTGATCGTTGTCCCCGCCTCGTGGTAGCTCGACGTCCACGCCTCGAACGGCGACGCGCGCCGCATGAGCAGCCACGTCCCCGGACGGTCGCGCCTCAGCAGCCGCCGCACGCGGCGGCGGAGCTCAACCCAGAGGCGTCTCAGCGGCATCCGGGAAGTCTACAAGCCGCCAAGCGCCCATGCGCGTCGATGCCCAAGGGACGACCGTGTACCGCGCGATCTCTGTTCCGCGGCCGATCAGCGAGTGCAGCATCATCCCGCGGCAGACCACGAGACCGACGTGCACGCCGCGGCGACGGCGGAACGTCAGCACGGTTCCCGGTCGGTCGACGTCGAGCGCGGTGGCGGGACGCCAGTCGGACTCTGCGTGCGCGGCCCGCTGCTGCTGCGCCATCGACGCCGCGCGGACGCTGTGCAGGGCGGGCAGCTCCACGCGGAACGCTGCGCGGAAGCCCGCGCGCACGACGCCCCAGCAGTCGAACTCGTCCGGACCGTCCGCGCCGAGGCGGAACGGCTTGCCGGTGAGGGCCTTCGCCCAGGACGGGACGCCAGCGCTCACCGCTCACTCAGCCCTGTAGCAAAAACTGCAAACTTGCTTGCGGTTCTTGGCAATTCTTGACCGAAAGTGTCGCGCGGCGTCATCACAGGTCCGAAAACGTCAACGCGCGAACAGGCCCGGGAAACGGTTCGGCGTGTACGAGGCCTTGGGCCAGGGCTCGTCCAGCACCAGCGGCCCGCTGAGCCGCACCTGCACGGACTCGTCGTCGTACTGAAGGCCGCGCGACGACAGGTCCCAACGCGCGATCGGGGCGTCGAGGTCGTCCGCCTCCACGATCTCGATTACGACCTCGGCGGGGGTCTTGAACTGCCGGAAGAGGTCGATGGCCACGCGGTCGGTCGCGTCGAAGAGCAGCGACGCCGAGGGGACGCCCTCCGCGCTCTCCGCAGGGGCGGTGACGTCGAAGCCGCGCGCCGAGTAGACGTCGCCTCGGCTCGTGACGTCCACGAGGTCGCGTGCGTAGCGGACAGGCGACGTCAGGGTCTCGTGGTCCACCGTGAGCAGCGCCAGCAGCAGGACGTCGCTGTACTGCGCGAACAGGCGCGAGAGGACGCCCTGCGGGATGCCTCGGTCGGGCATTTACGGCGTCACCACGACGACCAGGCGGACGTCGCCGATCCACGCCCGCGCGTCGTCGGGTCCTCCGCGGACCATGCGCCAGATCGGCCGCGCCTCGAACAGGTAGTCCAGCGTCTCGGCGTCGTCGGTCGGGTGGTCCCACTCGAACGCGAGCGAGCCGTTCGCGAGGGTCGTCTCGTAGAAGACGCGGAAGGTCTCTCGCTGCGTGTTCGTGAGCACGAGTCCCGGCAGCGTTACGCGCCGCACGCCGAGCGACGTCCTGCGCCGCACCTTCGGCGGTCCGAGGTCGGGCTGCGAACGCACGACGCTCTCGCCGAGGTCGTCCTGCACGTTGAAGGGCATCCCGGGGAGCGTCGCGGGCCAGGGCGTTGCCATCTCAGGTGCTCCTCGGGGGGCGGGTGCTGCCGGTGGCGGCCTCGATCGCGTCGGCGGTGCGTCCGCCCGAGCGCAAGTCCGCGCGGACGGTCTCGATCACGACCTCGGTGACGCCGTTCGCGCTGTTCGAGGACGTCACCATGCCCTTCGTGCCCGCGCCCTCGTTGATGACGATGTTCACGGTCGGCTGCGCGGGTCCGACCCCAGCCGCCCCGCCCGGGGACGCGGCGGCCGAACGCGGTGTGAACGTCACCATCTCGCCCGGCGTGGCACGCGCCAGCACGAACGCGCTGTCCGGTCCGGTGCTCTGCCCCCCGACGACGTACGAACCGCCCAGGCGGTTGCGCGGCGCGGCCTGCGTGATCCCGGACAGACCCGTCAGCGCGGACGTGAACGCCGACGTGAACGACGTCGCCCCCGTCGCCGCCGTAGATCCGCCCGAGAAGATGCTCGTGAGGAGCGCCAGCACCGCGGCCTGGGCGATCATCTGCACGATGTTCGTCAGGAACGTGACGGCGAACTCCTTGAACGCCTGCTTCGCCGACTTGGTGCCCATCACGATCGACGTGAACGCTCCGCCGATGCCCTGCGCGAGGGACTGGCCGAGCTTCTTCCCGACCGCCGCCAGGTCGGACATGCCCTTGCCCGCGGCGGTGATCCCGTCGACCAGGCCGCCGAAGAAGCCTCCGCCCCCGGCACCGCCCGGTGCGCCGCCGCCTTCGCCGCCCGCGGTCGGCAGCCCCTTGCCCGCGCCCTTTCCGCTCGCGGTCTCGACGAAGTTCGCCAGGCTCTCGCTCGCCCCGTCGCTGGCGATCGCGAACTGGTCCATCTGCGAGGCCGCCGCGGTCAGCGTGTCGCCGAGGGCGGCCATCGCGTCGGTGCCGGGCCCGGCGGGTGACGTGTCGAGGCCCAGGCCGGGGAGCGCGCCCGGCTGCTCGCCCGGTGCGCCGGTCTGACCGCCGATCAGCGGCGAGAGCGCCCCCGGCACGCCCGGCGCCATCGCGCCCGAGGCCGCCGCGCCGAGCTCGGTGAACTTCGACGTTGCCCGCGAGACCTCCTTCGTGAGCGTCCCGATGATGTTGACCGTCTGCACGGCGACCGTCGTCGCCATGTCGCCCCAGAGCTCGTTCCAGAACTGCTGCACCTTCGCCCACAGGGCAAACACCTTGTTCACGATCGGCTCGATCTTCTCGAGGAGCCAGGTGAACACCGCGTTGCGCAGGTCGATGAGGCGGTTGGTGACCTCCGTTCGGAACGTCTCGAAGATGTTCAGGATCGGCTGGAGCGCGCCCCTGATCGGGGCCAGCAGGTTGTTGAACGTGTCGACAAGGAACGTCGAGGCGTTCGACGCCAGCGTGCGCAGCGCGTTAGAGGACTCGTCGGACACCTGAAGGAACGCGGGGCTGATCTCGCCGAGGATGCTGCGCACGAGACCGGGGACGCGGCGCAGGTTGCGGTCGAACACCTGCACGATCGCCGCCCAGAACTCGCCCAGAGCCGCCTTCACCGACTCGGGCATGAGGACGAACGCGGCGATGAGGCCGCCCGCTCCGACGATGGCGGCGACGACCAGGCCGATCGGGCTGAGGAGCGCGGCAAGCCCTGCGCCCAGAGCGGGCAACGCGACGAGAACGGCACCAGCCGCCAACGCGAGCGGCCCGAGCGCAGCAGCGAGGGCAGCGCCCAGAACGATCGCGGTCTTCATCGTCGGACTCAGCCCGGCGAAGCGCTCCGCAAGGCCGGAAACGACCTCGCTCATCTTGATGATCGCGGGAACCAGGACCGGCAGCACCGCGTCGCCGAGACGGATCATCGCCACCTGGATCGACGCCAGCGCGCGGTCCATCTCGAAGCCGGGCCCCTGCACCGCCTTGAACGCCGCGCCCAGCTCAGGGATGCCCGAGCGCGCCATGCGGCCGAAGATGCCGTTGACGCCCGCGGCGTTCTTCCCGACCAGGCCGAGCACGCCGACCAGACCCTCGACGTTCGGGAAGAGCTCGGCCAGCGCGTCGACGTTGCCGTCGACCGCGTCGCTCAGGAACTGGAGCGTGGCCAGCAGCCCGTCCTCGGCCAGCATCGTGCGCACGTCGTCGAGGGAGATGCCCATGTCCTCGAACGCCTGGGCGGCCTGTGTGCTCGGCTTGATGATCGCCGAGAACACGCCCTTCAGCGCGGTCACCGACTCGCTGGCGGACGTGCCGAGGCGGGTCATCGCGGCGATGGCCGCCCCGACCTCGTTGAACTCGACGCCCAGGGCGGCGGCGATGGGCAGGACGCGTCCGAGAACCGGCGCGAGCGAGGACGCCTCGGCGTTGCCCTCGCGCACCGCGGCGACCAGCTGCCCGGTCGCCGTGGCCGCGTCCAGCGTCTCCGACCCGTACGCCTCCATCGCCGCCGTGACCGTGAGCGCGATGGCGCTGACGTCGCCCAGACCGGCCGCGCTGGCGCGCGCCGCCGCGTCGAGGGTCGCGATCGCCGTCGCGCCGCGCTGACCGGCCGACGTCACCCGCTCCATCGCCTCCTGGAGCGCCTGCGGGCCGACTCCGGTGGCTGTCGCGAGGTCGAGCACCTGCGACTTGAACGCCGCGACCTCCTTCGACGTGAGGCCCACGACGGCCTGCATCCGCTTGCCAGCGCGGTCGAAGTCTGTGGCGATCTTCGCCGTTGCCGCGCCGAGCCCGACCAGGGGCAGAGTGACCGACTTCGTCAGGGACGCCCCGATCGCGCCCAGGCGCGCGCCCATGTTCTGCACCGTGTCGGACACGACACGCTGGGCGGCGCCCAGCTGCCGCCTGAGAGACGCCGTGTCGACGCGGATCGCGACGAGCGCTTCGCCGAGGGGGACGCTCGGCCCGTTAGCCACGGTTGTCTCGCGGTCGGTTCACGGCGTCCTGCGCTCTCCTGAAGAACTCGTCCTTCTCGGCGAGCATGGTAGCCGCGTCGACCTTCTCGGGGCGCAGATCGAGGAACTTGCGCAGGTCGGGCAGCCGCTTGCCGCCCATCGACATGCCGCTGAGCGCGGCGGTCCACCAGGCGATCTCGCGGGCCTGCTGGGCGTCGCGCAGGCGGCGTGCACGCGCCATCGTCACGAACTCACCGGGGGTCAGGTCCCAGAAGACGTGGAGCTGGACGCCGAGCTCTTCGGCCTCACGCTCGCGCTCAGGCCACGTCAGCGGGGCTCGTCTTTTCCCTCTTCGGCGCGCTCGTCCGACTCGCTCTCGTCTTCGGCCGCGGTCTCAACCGACAGGTTGAGCGCCCGGGACAGCAGCGTGACGACCTTCGCTGTCCCCAGGTCGTCGAGCATCGCGAGCACGTCCTGCTGGCCTAGCTCGTCACGCTCCGAGCGTGACTGCCGCCGCCATCCCTCGAGACCCGCGCGCATCAATGTCGCGCTTGTCATCGGCGAGAGGAGGGGCGAGTTGGCGCGCGCGAGAGCCGCTGCGGTGACCACGGTCCGCTGCGCCTCGCTGGCGTCCTCGCCGAGCGCCGCGGTCGCCTCGACCGCCTTCTGCATGGACTCCGCCATCCGCGCCCGCAGCAGCGACAGGGTCTCACCCGACCACATCTCGTACAGGTACTCGGCGGCGAACGTGAAGCGGACGCCGTACTGGCGGCCCTTGTGCTTGAACGTGGCGGTGGTAGGGCGCATCCGTGTCCTCCTGCGCGCAGTCTACGCGGCAGGGTGATACACGCCAGCGCTACGGGAGCTGCGTCCAGCCTCCGGTCACCGATAGCTCGATGTTCGTGGTCGCGAGGTCGTTGTCCGGCGCGCGCTGCCCGAGCGACGTGATGACGGCATCGGCCTCGAGGAACGGGGTGCCGTCCTTCTGCGCCTGCACCTTCACGAGGGTCGGCGGGTCGGCGAAGTACGCCGCCTGAAGGTCGAGGTACGCCGCGTCGGTGTCGATCCAAGCGGCGTCCAGCGTCAGCGTCGAGTCGCGTCGCCCGGGAATCTTGATCGCGTCGTTGAAGTCCTTGCAGGACGCGTCGATGGCTGTCGCGGTCAGGTCGAGCGTGTAGTCTCGCTGACCGGCCAGAACGACGAACGTACCCGGTGTAGAGGCGTCCTCGATGGCGACGACGATCTCTGTTCCGTTGAACTTGGGCATGGCGGCTCCTCCGACGGCTGCGCGAAGGGTAGCACGCCCCGTCGGCGCGGTGAACTACGCCTACGGGTCGGGTTCGTTCACCCAGGTCCGCAGCAGCAGCGTGCGGCCGACGAGCTTCGGGCCCGCTGCGCTCGGCGTCGGCCCGAACACGTTCACGAGCATCGTCGTCGTGCCGCCCGGGACGGGGAAGGGCAGCCGGTGGAACAGCTCGCGGATGCGCTTGGACGGGCGTTCCTGCACGTCCGACTTGTCGCCCTCGTTCGAGTAGACGTCGATCTGCCGCAGCGTGTCGCGCGCCCTGGTGTTCTTCGTGTCGAGCGGGTCGTTCACGATGTTCCCGACGGTGACGACGAAGGGCGGCTCGGCGTCCTCCGGGATCGTGTCCTGGGTGAAGATCGCGGGGCTGCCGTGGTAGTCGGCGAGCAACCCGACCAGGGTCGGATCGCCCGCCATCACGTCGTAGACGGCCTGGGTGAGGTCGAGCACGACGGAGAGTGTAGCTGATCGCGGGTGTCGCTACCCGGTCAGCATCAGGAACAGGAACAGGGCTCCCCCGAGTGCGGCAAACAGCAGCAGCGTGCATCCGCAGCCGATCCAGAACCTCGACCATGCGGTGCTCTTCTTCTTCTTCTCGCTCATTGCGATTTCCTCCCGCGCAACATTGCGCTGAGCAGGTCATCGAACGTCGCGCAGGCGGACTTGAGCAAGGGCGGGGGTTTTCCGGTGTAGGCGGTCTGCGGCCTGTCCGTGGTAGGCGACAGGCCGAGCGTGGGCGCGACGCCTGCTAACAAACCGCCGCCGATCGCGGACGGAAGCTAGCGCCTGCGCAGGTTCTTAGCCGATCTCGGCGCGAGAAGCTTGCTACTCAACGCCGAAGATTTCGCGGACCTTGCCCAGCTTCCCGAAGAGCGCCGGGCGCAGGTAGGGGCGCGGCCCCTGCGAGACCATCCGGCCCGCGCGGTCGCGGCCGACGAAGCCCATCTCGAGGCGGCGCGCGTACGGCGCGAACCCCTTCCGCACGCCGATGAACCCGATCACCTCGCGCTGGGTGCGCTCGACGCTCTGCGCGATGTTCGCCCGCAGTACGCCCGTGACGACCTTCGGCGGCTCACCGGGCAGGGAGGGGTCGAGACCCCGCCTGCCCGCGCCCGAGCGCATCGTCGGTTGGGTGCGGCTGACCAACACCTTCGCCTCGCGTTCGACCGCTCGCGTCGCGCGACCCATCAGGACGACGGCCCGATCGGCGAACTCGTTGGACGCGCCCGCGGCGTTCCACTTGGTCACGCGGCCGGCCATCAGGTGTCGTCCCCCTGCTGGACCTCCAGGACGAACAGCCGCAGCGGGTCGGTCACGCGGCGCGGCGGCTGGCGGCGCACGATGCGCGCGCTCACGAGGTCGGGACCGTCGCGCTCGCCCCACTCGACGCGGTCACCGATCGAGGCGCGCAGGTCGGCGAGCGTGTCGACGATCCAGTCGGCGTGCACGCCGCGCTGCATCGCCTCGACGCGCTCGCGAGAGGTCCGTGTCGCCGCCTCGCTGATCTGGCACAGGAACTCGCCCTGGTCGTCGAAGTCGCGAGACCAGCCGCCCTTGCCGTCGGAGACGCGGGAGGCCTGTAGCCACCGCGCGCGCATCTGCATCGACCCGGCGTTCATGCGAGCGAGTAGACGATGGTCAGGACGGCGAGAGCGCCGAGGAATGCGACGAGCGTGGGCCAGATCCGGGCCAGATCCGGGCCAGATCCGGACCCGGACGGATCAAACTTCGAGCCTGGCTTGATCCGCGGATCACTGCGGATCACCGGATCAGGCGGAGCGCAGCAGTTGCACCCGCGCCCCTCGCACAGGCAGCCCGGGGGGGCGTTCTTGGTTAGCGACGGGCGGGTCTCCGTCGTCCGCTCCGGACGAACGCTCATCAGCCCGGCAGACGCCAGCCGACGACGCCCGATCCCTCGACCCACGGCGAGCAGTTGCTGCGGTGGTACGCGGTCCCGTACGAGCGGCCGCGGTTCGGGTTGCGGTGGCAGCGCATCTCCAGCACGTCGCCGTCCTGAGCGATCACCTTGGCGCGCTCGGTCAGTCCGTTCGGGAAGACGACCTCGACCTCCTGGCCGACCAGGTCCGCGGCGTCCTCGGGCTCCGCAGGCACGTCCGGGCTCACCCGGTCGCTGGCCTCGGCGTCAGCCGAGCCCAGCATCTCGACGAGTTCTGCCTTCGTGGCACCGCCCGGATCGAGACCGCGCTCCTCCGCGATCTTCACCAGGTCCGCCTTGCGCATCGCCTCGTACTTCATCCGTCGAACTCCCGGAATGGCGCGAGGAGAGCGACCACGTCCTTGGGCATCCCCGTCTCGCGCGTGCTTGACCAGTCGCCGCGCTTCTCCTGCGTCTCGCCCGGATCGCGGCGGGACCACCTTACCTGCACGAGCATCGCGGTCGCGAGCTGGATGTCACCCGGCAGGGTCTCCTCGCCAGCGCCGGGAGTCGTCCCGGGGAGCGCCCAGCCCGCGCGGTAGGTCGTGCGGTAGCGGCGACGGCCCTCCGGCCAGCACCAGGCCCCGCGGCGGTTCCGCCACCAGGGCCACCACACGTTCCCGGCCGACGGCGAGAGCGCGAGCATCCCGGCGCGCGCGTCCGCGACCTCGTACTCGGTGTCTTCGACCTCCTTGTCGTCGCACCAGCGGTCGACCACCGACGTCACGCTCACCACCGGGCGCTGACGCAGGATCAGGAACTCGCCGCCGCCGTCGAGGTCGTCCACGCGGTCCTGCACGTCCAGCTCGATCCCGCAGTGCTCGACCACCGCGCGCGAGGCGGCGCTGACGAGCGACTGGACGATGCCGCTCTTGTTCGACGGGGCGACGCCGAGGTAGTCGTTCGCGTAGTCGAGCGTGATGAGGTCGGGCACGCCGGGAGTCTACAGCAACGCAAAGAGGCGCGGCCTTTCGACCGCGCCCCCAGGCTGAGGCAAGCAGCAACGCCTACATGGGCGCTGCGGACGGCTACGGGTTCAGGGCCGTCCGCGAGAACTGCGACGTGCCGGTGTCCCGCAGGTCGTGCAGGAGCACGATCGCGTAGGACTCGAGAGTCCCCGCGACGCTCACGGTCTGCACGACTCGGACGTACCGGCCGCGTCCGCCGTACTCGACCATGCGAGGCTCGGCGCGCTCGGCGCTGTCGACGACCAGGGTCCCGCCGGCGAGCCGCTGGTAGTTGCCGGACACCGAGTCGCGGAACCGCAGGTTGATCTCGTCGATCGCGGTCCAGGAAGCGTTGTCCTCGCTCTCCTCGAACGTGAAGTCGTGCGTCCCGTCGGTGTATGTCCCACCGACCAGGAACGTCACGCGCTTCCCGCCGCCCGCGGTGGTGGCGCAGTCCGCGCCGACGCCGTTTTCGCTCGCTGCACGCACGGCTGGCGCAAGCGACGTGATCGGGACGACGTTGGTGATGAGGTCCATGTTCGTGCTCATGGTTCTCTCCTGTTGATGCTCTCGTGAACTCGGTCAGACAATGCGCGCTGGCGCCGAAACACGCGGCTAGGCCGCCCGGACGAGCTTGACGAAGGGCTCCCTGAGCAGCGGCGCTCCGTCGGCCCGGAAGTCCCAGATGAAGCCCACCTGGCGGTTGAGCGCGAACTTCTCGACCAGGCGCTGGATGCCCAGCTGCCGCCGCATGACCAGCAGGTACTGCGACAGGTCACCGAAGAGCGCAGCAGGCGAGCCGGCGACGTTCTCGAACGCCGGGACGTACTCGCTCTCGATGACCGGGAACCCGACCAGCGTGGCGGGCTGGCCAGCGGTCATGCCCTCGCGCCACAGCCAGTTCCCCGTGCCGGGACCGGCACCCGAGTCCGAGCGCATGAGCATGATCTGCTCGATCACCGCGCGCGAGAGGACCCACGAAGCACGACCGCGGTACTGCGCCTTCAGCGCGTACGGCAGCGACTTGATGTCCTCGGGCGTCAGGACAGTGCTCGCGTTCGTGGTGTCCTTCGTCGGCAGGAGAGGCGTGTCGTAGAGGCCGACGAACGACTTGCGGGACGGCGTGCCGCCGATGATCCGGCGCTCGATGTCCTCTGCGAGCATCTGCTGAGTGATGTCCATCAGCAGGCTCTCGCCCGCCATGCCGACGTCCTCCAGCCAGTCGCGGGGAATCTTCACCGCGCGGGTGAAGGGCTCGGGCACGAAGGTCTTCTTCCCCAGCATGTCGCCGAAGTTCGTGATCGCGATGCCTGGGTCGGGGACCACTTCCTCGGCGTGCTCGAACTCGCCGACGAAGTCCAGCGTCGGGAACGTCAGCGACTGCGACATGGTCATCTGCGTTCGCACGGCGGCGGTGATGAGCACGAGGTCGCGGATGCGCTGGATGATCTCGCTCGACACCTCGTGCGGAACGAGGTAGCCCGCCTCGGGGTCGAAGAACGTGCGGATGCCGCCGTCCTTGCAGTGCTGCGCGATCACGCGCCGCAGCTCGTGGCCGCCCTCGCGGTCGCCGTGCTTGAGGTAAGCGCACAGGACCGCGGCTCGAGCCTCGGCCGTCGGCGTCTCCGACTTCTGCCCCGTGCCGTTCGTGATCGGCCGCATGGCGTTCGGGGTGTTCATCTGAACGCCCAGCTGGAGACCGCCCACCATCGTGTCGGCGGTCTTCTTCATGTCCAGCGCGTCCGAGAACATCTTCCGCGACTGCTCGAGCTCCTCGGCGGTCGGTTCGCGGTTCTCGGCGCGGGCCTTGTCGATGACGGCCTTGCCCTTGGAGACCAGGTCGTTCGCTGCGCGCATGGCGCTCAGGACGGCGGGGTGCGTCTCGCTCTTGGGTGCGTACGCGTCCGGATCGATCAGGACGGGCTCAATGCTCGGTGCCTGGGGCATCTGACGAACCTCCGAGGGTGGCTGCCAGGGCGTCGAAGCCCGCTAGCAGCTCGTCAGCCGACATGGGTGTCGGCGCGTTCTTGTCCCTCTGGTCCGTGGGCGCGCTGCCTGATGCGGCCGGCCCGGCGTCCAGCGCCTCGCGGATCGCGGCCCGCGTGCCGCTGTCTGCGGCACGCACGAGCTCGGTGAGCGAGGCCCGGTCAGTCTGCACGCCCATCGCGCGAAGCGCAAGATCGGACGCGAGCGCGGCCTCCGTGTCCCACGGCGCGACGAGCCCCGCGGCGCTCAGGTAGCGGCCGACGTGCAGGCGCGCCGCGGCGATCTCGCCGGGCCCTGAGAAGCGCTCTCCCGGGGCCGACAGGGCCACCGCGGCTGAGTACACGGCGCGCGGCACGACGCGCAGCTCGCCTCCCACCACGTCCGCGATCTGCATCGAGTAGCCCGCCGCGCTCTTGGCCTCGAGAGCGGTGCGGGGAGCTGCGAGGACGAACGCCTGGCGCATCCGCGCCTCGGTTCGTCCCTTGGCCTTCGCCGCCCACGCCTCGACACGCTCGCGCGCCGCGTTCGCTTCCCACACGTGGTCGTCGCTGGCGACGGGCAAGTCCTGGAAAGGCACGACGCGGCCGGGGTCGGCCGACTTCGCGGCGATCTCGCTGAACTCGTTGGCGGCGAACGGCACGACGCTCACCTCCATGAGCTTCGCCTCGTGGTGCACCGGGACGACGCGGGTCGCGCCCTCGCCGTCGCCGCGCTCCTCGTAGGTCACCCGGATCGGGTTGAAGCCGACGCTCGCCCGGTTGAGGTGCCCCTCGCGCATCTTCTGCACGATCGTGCGCGACTCGGGCGTGTCGCTCAGCTCGGCCCGGAACCAGAGCCCGTGTCGGCCGTCCGCCTTGCGGTCCTCAGCCTCGACGACGGTGCCGAGCACCGCGCCGGCGGTCCACCCGTGCGAGTCCATGAACTTCACGA
Source organism: Planctomycetota bacterium (assembly GCA_965223545.1). Lineage (GTDB taxonomy): Bacteria > Planctomycetota > UBA1135 > UBA1135 > UBA2386 > CBDCWY01. The sequence goes on from CBDCWY010000001.1 coordinate 37,254, forward strand.
GACCGCGGGGGACGCGCTCCTGCACCGACTTCGTGAACGCCCCGGCGCGGACGACCTCGCCGTGCGCGTCGACCACTTCGTCGCCGTCCACCGTGTAAACGTTCGCGAAGCCCTCGACCGCGAGACCGCCGTCGTCGTCAGCCTTGACGCTGACCGGGACGACGACGCGGCTCGGCTGTGCCTTGAGTCCTCTGGGCATCTCTCAGTCCTCCTAGTCCACGGCCGCGATGGTGCAGTCGCAGTGCGGGTGCAGCGGCGGAACGTCGACCGGCACGAAGGTGTTGGTGAACGTGCCCCCGTCGACTCCCTCCACCGTCGCGCCCACGCTAACGAAGTTCTGCTGGACGCCCACAACGAGGCCGTTGAGGGCAGCGCAGAACTCGCAGGGGTTCGTGGTCGTCATCCACTCGATCTCGGTGACGCCGCCCTGCACGTAAGCGGCTTTCGCGCCCTTGTTGCTTGCCCGTATCACCTCGGTCCTGGCGACCCGCTCAGCGCTTGCCGCGCTCCAGTCGCTGAACTCTTCGCGGAACTGCCGCGCGATGTCGTTTACGGACGATCCGGACTCGAGGCCGTCGCGGAGGATGGTGCGCACGCGCTCGCGCGCCGTGTCGGTGATCTCGCGGCTGAACTTCAGCTCGTAGGCCGAGAGGAACTCCTCCGTCGGCGTCGCATCGATCTCGAAGTCGATGCCGAAGTTGACCGCGGTCGCCTCGGCGCTGCCGACGGCAAGGGCGCGGATTATCGGCACCAGGTTCTCCACGGCCAGCCGCTGCCAGTCCTCCGCTGCGAGCGACAGCGCTGCCGCCACGGCCGCGGCGATCGCTGCGGCCTCCGCCTCGTCGATCTGCTTCCGAGAGGCGGCCTTGCCGACCAGGCGCTCCGCCTCCCTGAGCGCCTTTACCGAGTCGTTCTCGATCCTTCGATACCACTCCCGCGACGCCTTGCGCAGCCTCGGGTTCGCCGCAACGGCAAGCGCAGACGTGCCGACCGCCGCTCCGACGCTCGCGACGTCGGAAGCGGACTTGCGGGTCACCGGCGAGGAGGACAGCGCCCGGGCCGCAGCCGCCGAGTTCCCGTCCCTGGTCTCCTCGCGCGCCACGAGCTCGGGCGAGGGAGCGCCGAAGCCGCCCTCCTCGCGAGCCTCGGTCAGGCTGATGACACCGGCCAGGTAGTCCTTGCGGGCGTTCGCGCGGCGCTCGTCGCGAACCGCCTCCATCGCGGGGACGCCCGACGTGTCGAACACGATGCGCCGACCGCGGCCGACGTCGAAGTCGGGGTCGGCGTTGATGACCGACTCGAGCGCGGTCAGCAGCGCGCGGACGGTCTCCTGCCAGAACGAGCGGACCGCCATCCCGTAGTTGGCGTAGGTCGAGCGGTCCAGCCCGGCCTTCACGCCGACCAGGATGGGCGGGACGCCGAGGACCGCGAGGATGCGGGTCTCGCTCTGCGCGAAGACCTCTGGCATCCCGAGCTGTTGCATGTCCCAGGCGATCGACTTGACGTCGACCGTGCCGCCCATCGCGTTCGAGCCGCCGACGAACATCACGTCGCCGTGCTTCACCTTCTCGCGCATCTGCGCGCGGTGCCGCTCTTCGTCGCTCTTGTTCGGCTTCGTGGCCCCGGTCACGACGAGCGAGGGCACCGCGCGGTTGTCCATCCACTCATGGATCAGGTCGGTCGCCTTGTTGTCGCCGACGATGCGGCGGAAGGCGGGGTGCAGCGGGGACATCCCCCACACGTCGTCGGTGAGCGAGGGGAAGCGGACCCGCGTGACGTTCTCGGGCGGGATCGCGAACGTCCGCGCGCCGACCTGGTACCGCCACTCGTCGATCAGCCGGCGCTCGCCGGGGACGATCGAGAGGCGCGGCAGCATCAGCGGCCAGAGCTCGACGACCGGGGCGGGCGTCAGGCCGTTGCCGCCGCGCACCTTCTGGAGCACGCCGTTGCCGCCAGTGTAGAGCCAGGTCACCCAGGTCTTCATCACCAGCGAGGGCGGCATCTCCAGGCTCGGAGCGCCGTTCTGCCACGCGCGCAGGGCCGGGTGGTCTTCGGTCGTCTCGCCGGTCTGCTCGTTGAGGACCACCAACGGCAGCGAGGCGACGGCGTCGGCCAGCTCGCGGATGCCCGAGAACGCGATCTCGTTGCGGGTGTACGCGTGGTGGACCAGTCCGGCCGCGCTGGACGACGGGTAGTCCACCCCGTAGCCGAACGAGCCTGTGAGGTACGTCGTGAGGCCGGTCTGCTTTGCGGCCGTCGGCCTCGGGGCGTCCCGCCTGGCGTCCAGCGCCGCGGCGAGCGCGGCCTTCCGACGCTCCCGCCGCCGCTCTACGCGATCCAAAGCTCACC